>CANNBJ010000008.1 GCA_947502835.1 Bdellovibrionales bacterium | reverse complement strand
ATGGAGAGGACCTCACCGTTGAGACTGGCCTCCCTGTGAAGCTCCTTCCCGATCCGGTTCCGATCGCTCGCATTGCAAACATGGTGGGTGATCTTTCCCGGGCCCGGAATCGTATAGGTGCCTACATAAAAGAGCAGGCAATCATAAAGGTCCTCGAAGCTTGGGTTTTGCATTTCGGGGTCACTGTTGAACGCACACGAAACGTATCCTGTCTCGGTATAGATGAGTTTTCCGGTTGTATTCTTGCCCCAAGGGCTCGTGATTCCATCAGGAGAGGTGATCTCAAACGTTTTCAGGTCCCATACGCCGGCCAGATCTTGATTGGTCATGCTTCATGTCTCCGTCGATTGAGGTATCACTCAATGGCTGGGAAAGGGAGTGCGGTGAACGGATTGGCTCGGACTCCTGTCCTCGCCCCCTCGCATTGCTCGGGGCTAAAGCTCGCTCGATCATCCTGATCTCGCGAACGAACCGAGCATCACTTCTCACCGAACGCTTCCGCCCCTTAAACTAAAAAAGGCCGCCAACCGAGTTGACGACCCTTTTTAGTTTAAATGGTGGAGGTGAACGGATTCGAACCGATGACCCCCTGCTTGCAAAGCAGGTGCTCTACCAACTGAGCTACACCCCCGATTTCGAGAAGTTAAGGCGTCAACTCGGTATAGCGAACCGTCGCCTCAAAGGCAATATGAAATTGGAGGAAGAATTTCAAAAGTAAGCCTTTTCAGTTGTTGGCTCCCTCGTCCGGGGTTTTTGGATGAATTCCAAAGAGTTTGAGTTTTCTGTGCAAATAGGACCGATCCATCCCAAGGTCTTGCGCCATTCTTGATACATTCCCCTCCAGGATCCCAAATGCCTTCGAGAGATACGCTTTTTCGAATCCGGCGACGGCATCATAGAATCCGAGGGACAAATCCATTCCGGAAGTCGTGGTTTCCGCAACTTCCAGCGGTGGCCTGGCGGCTGGATTTCTGGATTCCGTTCTTGCGAATGCCTGGAATTTCGGCGGGAGGTCGATGGGTGAGATCAGTGGCTCGTCACACATGGAGTACAGGTAGAGAACGAGGTTTGAGAGTTCGCGAACATTCCCCGGGAAGGGGTATGCTTTGATGGCTTCGACCGTCTCCGGGAGAAAATGGATTTTGGCCTGCCCGTTCGAGTGGAGCTCGATGAAATGTTCAAGCAAAAGAGGAATGTCCTCCGGTCTTTCCTGGAGCGGAGGGATTCGGATTTCAAGAACGTTGAGGCGTTGGTAAAGGTCGTCCTTGAATTTCCCGTCGGTGATCATTGACTCGAGGTCCCGGTTTGTCGCGCAAATCACTCGAAACTCGAGGCGAATGGGACGGGATGAGCCGATGCGGAGGATTTCCTTCTCCTGGATTGCGCGTAGAAGCTTGTTTTGCAAATCAAGAGGCATGTTTCCGAGTTCATCAAAATAAATGCATCCGCCATTTGCTTCCTCAAACAGGCCGCGTGTTGCTCTCTCGGCTCCCGTGAATGCGCCCTTTTCATATCCAAAAAGGATGCTCTCGGAGATTGAACTTTGAATGGTGCTTGAATCCACAGAAACGAAGGCTTCGAATGAGCCATCGGGCAGCGATTTCCGGAGGGCGCGTGCAACCACTTCTTTCCCGGTGCCCGTCTCCCCTGTGATGATCACGGGTGCGGAGCTCGCCCGTGCGCGATCGATCTGTTTCCGGATTTTCTCGATGGCAGGGGACTCTCCGATCAGGAAGGTTTTCTGTGTTGTGGCCCGGATCTCGTGACTGAGTTGCTGTTGTTTCGAGCGAAGTCTCTTGTCCTCCACTGCCTTTCGGAATCCATGGGCAAGATCCGGCATGGAGCAGTCTTTCGGAACATAATCGAAGGCACCGAGTTTCATCGCAGCCTTGACCAATTCGAGATCGGTTCGCCCGCTGAAGAAGATCACCCGAACCTCGTGTTGGGCCTCGAGGATTCTCGGGATGGTTTCCAGGCCCTCCGAGGATGTTCGAATCTCCATGTCGAGAAGAACGATATCGATCGGGTTCTTTCTCAGGATCAGAAGGGCTTCATCGCCATGATACGCGCTTTTGAATTCGAATTCGGAAGACAATGCGGACTTGATCGCAAGGTGCACATTGTGGTCGTCGTCACAGATCAGGACACGAGGCAGGCTTTCTTTGGTGATCATGATGGCGTAATTCCTCCAGAGGTTTGATTCCCGGACCCATCAGTTTTCGCGCTCTGAGTATCGCAGGGCACGATCTTTGTGAAACCAAAAGAGAATCCCGAGTAAATTTTTCGAGCCGAATTTGGCCTTGTTTTTGCTCTTTACGGTTTGCGCCTTTGCCGCGCGGGAGGGGATTTGAGTGAAGGAAGAGAAGCAAAAGGATTGGTTTAAAAAGGGTTTTTTTCTTGGTCGAATGATCTGGTTTCGGGATGAGGATCCGGAGCGGGCGATCGCAAGGATTCATGAACTGCTGCTTTTTTGCAACACATCCGCTGAAGAGTTGTGGACGGTGGGCGCCATGGAATTTGTGCAATTTCTGTCCTGTGGAGTGGATCGGCTTTTCATGAAGCGATCCCGTGTGCTTTTGATTCGTGATCTTGAGGGTCTTTCGAGGGTTGAATCCAAAGCGTTCTTGCGGGCAATCCGGATGTTCCGTTTGTTTCAACACGGTTCAGGCATCCGGTTGATTCTCCTGTCGGGGCCTGAGTTTCCGATCGAGCTTCACAGGATTCACGAGCTTTTGCCGGTGGTGATTGATTCCGGATCAACCGAAAGCGACCCCGAGGACTTGGATTCCAGGGTTCATTCCCTGGTTGAGATCGCATCGAGGGTGTCTGAGCGGCCCATTCAAAGGCTCACCGAGCGGGCCGCCCACTTTCTGGAAGAGACGATCGGCGCAAATGAAGGAGAGGAGGTCCTGTTGCTTCTTGTGGAAGGAATGCGGAGGTCAAAAGGGAGTGTTTTGCGGCTCCGCGACATTTTGCCCAATTTTGCGCATTACTTCGGGTCTGAGGATGGAGCTGAAACGTATTGTAACTAATGGAGAAATTCATTCGACGCTTTTTTTTAGGTTTCTTATTGCCAAGAGTGAAGTCTTCGAGTAACCCTAGTCATCTACCGATTCGAACGGTTTCACGCTGTGTCAAAAGCAGGGCAAAAGTCTGCTGAGGCCCGGTGTCGTCTGGATCGGGTGTTCTTTGAAAATTTAACTGAATAAACAAACCGGTTCTCGAGTTTGCCGCCGCCCTTTTCGGGTCGGCAAGATCGTGAGCAAGTTTGTTTATCGATGACGATTAAATATTTGAAAGAGAAGACGGGCCTGTGAGTTTCGATGCTTTTACAGATCGGAACTGCCTGAATTCAATTCAATTTGAGTCATAAAAATACTTTTACGTCTGATGTCTGAAGCGATTTAGATATTGGATGATAGAAACAATAATATGCCAGATGCGTCGGTCTTCAGGGATCGAT
>CANNBJ010000007.1 GCA_947502835.1 Bdellovibrionales bacterium | reverse complement strand
GAGAAAGCATTTACCAAATGCTAAGCACATCCGGATCCCCGGAGGTCGGGGTGCGATCACGGGGCAAGGTGAACTTCGGGACAAGCGGTTTGATCCCATGTTTTCGCTGAACCATACTTGTGCCATGCTTCGAGCGAACATCAATCGGCTCTTTCGGCGAACCTGGTGCACAAGCAAAAAAATCGAACGACTGAGGGACCAAATTGCTCTCTATGTGGATTTCCATAACCGGAAATTGACAACGTCAGGTGCAATCTTCGAGGGCAGTTAGTGACCGTCACACCCCACCCGGCCACGTCTCAGGGAACTTTCCGGCCTCATGGATCGCATGCAAAGAGCGCAGCGCTCGGGTCTCATCGATGAATACAAACGCATCATAGCGATTGGAAAGCGAGGTGGGCACCTCGTTTCTTCGCCCCTCCGCCCTGGGGTGATACACAACCCCCACCGCCCTGTGGCCGAGCACTTCCGAGAAGGGCCCCTCACGATCCCTCTCCTCGAAGAGCACAAACCCCTGCTTCATTCGCCTCATTTCAAGTGCCTCGTGAAAGTGCGCCTCCCAGGTTCCCTCATGTGCAGGAGGAATCGGGAGCACCTGCTCGCGTCCGCCCCAGGCGTTTGATGCCACCACACTGCCGCTCCAGGTTCCGAAGCCCACCAGTCCCACCTTCTCGGACCCGAAGGTCTGTCTCGCAAGGCCTCCCAGATTGACGTATCCTTCCTTTGCCATCGGCGTCGCCCGGTAATCCCCGATGTGTGTGTTGTGGGCCCACACGATGCCTTTCGGCTCCCGTTTCATTCGAGCACTGAGATCCAGGAGCAGATCAAGGGTCTCCAGCATGTGCGCATCGCGCACGTTCCACGAACGCTCGTCGCTTGAAAGGAGTGCACGGTAGTAGCTCTCGGCGTTCACGACAATGCGTGCGTTCTGTTCGGCGCTGAAACGCTCATCGATTTTCTCCTCGGGCTCAAGCCGCGACTTCAGGAGTTCATCGAGGTTCGCAAGCACCTCGGATGCGCACCCCTCCGGAAACCGCTGCAAGGAGCGCGCATAGGCATATTCGTCCCGCTGAAAGGGCTCAAAGCAGGAATACCGTTGCTTCAACATGTTTCCCAGAAACGGATTCACCCGCATCGTGTAGGCAATGACATGATCAAGCGACTCGAAAAGTGAATAGACATCAAGCCCGTAGAAGGAAGCATGAAGCCCCCGGATGGACTCAAGGAACTCCGCCACCTCGTGATTTGCCCACAGCCAGGTGGGCCATCGCTTGAATCCTTTCATTACCTCAACCGGAGAGCGCACCCTGGACTGGGGCGAGGGTGGCTCCCTCATGAGTCGATTCAGCTTCTGGGATGCGGGCCAGTCCCCCTCGACTGCCACAAATGAAAACCCCTCGTTCCGGATCAGGTAACGCGAAATGCGATTTCGAAGGGTATAGAACTCGGAGGTTCCGTGGGTGGATTCTCCGAGCATCACCACGGGGCGGCTCCTGAGGTGCGCGATCAAGGGCGCGAGATCCTCGTCTGTGGCAAGCGGCATCAGGCGCTCTGCGATTTGAGATGCAAGCTTCGTCCCTCGCCTCCCGGGATTCCCCGAGGATCCGCTTTGAAGTGGACCTGCTCCGAGCAACCCCAGAACTTCCTCGTCCTCGACTTGAGAAAAATCCCGATACCACATCCCCACCGACATCAGGCGCTCGGGTTCGATCACCGAAATGAGCTCGACCCCGAGTGTGCGGATCTCTTGTGCTGTCGAGGCTGCACACACCGGGACCGCAACCGCGATTTTCGCGACCTTCTGACGCTTCAAGGCTTCGATTGCGGCAAATACCGTGGCGCCGGTTGCAATTCCATCATCAACAAGAATCACCTCAAGTCCCGAGAGATCCGGGAGGTCCTTTCCTCCCCGGAATTTTTGCTTTTGTTCGAGGATCCTCAGGCGCTCCCGCTCCCGGATGCGCTCGAAGTCGGCCTCGGGAAGCGTGTTGTGAAGAGTTTTCGGGTCATTCACATGGAGTGTTCCATCCTCCACCAACGCACCCAGCGCAAACTCCGGCTGAAACGGGGCCCCGATCTTCCTGACAAGGAGCACATTCAGGGGCACCTCGAACTTCTTTGCAATCGGGGCAGCTACAGGGACACCGCCCCTCGGCAGCGCAAGAATCACGGGCCTGAGCCAGTGCTGCCGTGAGATCCGTTTTGAAAGAATGATTCCAGCGTCTTTGCGGTTTTCGAATTTCATCACCTGAGAGGTGCTGCAACCCTCGTGCCCAGGGTTTGCCACCTGCCATCTTTGAATGGGCATGGCCTTCGGGCTTGTGGCGGCAATCCCCTTTGATTCTTGGAGGTTTAGCCTCCGAGCCGCGTCCTGCGGCCTTGCTTTCGTCAGTCCGAACTCGCAAGAGTCGGCTAAACCTCCAAGAATCAAAGGGGATTGCCTACCCAAATCAAAACGCCATGCCCACTCAAGGATGCCAGCTCGTAGAGTCTACGCCCGAGTGGAGCCAAGGCACTTTTTACCCAATGCAGGGAGTCTGCAAGAGCGATAAACTGAACCCATGAGACTGCACGTCGCTTTCCTTCCCGCGCTCTTGCCCGTCCTGGTGACCTCACTTCTGCTCCACTGTGAAACAGCGCGCGCAAACCTCTATTTCGAGTTTGGTACCGGGATCGGTTCATTTCGGAATGCGAATTCCTTCTTTGGCACCTCGGTCTCCTCGAAGTCGGGCTTCTCGGGCAACCTCAGTGCCTACACTCCGGTCCTCGGTGCGCGCAGCTTCGCCCGCATTGACCTTGGAATCCAAACCCGCTTCTCAAGTACCGAGTCGAACTCCGGCAGCACTCTGAGCTTCGGTTCCGCCAACATCGGACTTCGTGCCGAAATCTGGCGGCTGTACGTGGGTGCTGGCTACTCACCCATCAATTTTGTGAGCGAGAAGGGGGCGGGACTCCTTGGGCTCCATACTTATCCGAGTAATTCATCCTACTTTGTGGAAGGGGGCGCAATCTGGAGGGTCATTCCCGAATTCCAGATCGTCGCGGCACTTTCGCTTGAATACGGAACTCAAGGGAGCCCATCCCCGATTACCGAGTATGGCCTGAGGTTTCGCTTCCCCCTGAGCCCCAAGGAGGGTGGCTCGAGCCCGGATGGCTCTTTCGATGGCTTCCGCTATCCATTTGGAATCATGAAATAAACTCATCACGAGGTTCCATGAGATTAATGCCCCTCCCAAGACTCACTCTTCATCCACTTGGATTGAACTTTGGAGGCCTCAGGATGCGTCTTGGAGACCAATGCTGAATCCAAGTGGATCAAGGGTGAGCCCCATGGTTGCGGCATCACCCTTCAAAAACTCGAGTTGTTGTTTTTTCGGATGTCTAAATGCCTGAAATGTCATAGCTTAACTCTGATATGGAAAAACTGAAGACTCTCTTTAAGGCAAAAGCTGACCAAGCTGCAGCTGAAATCAAGGAACTCATCAAGGATCACGGCACCAAGAAAATTGGAGAGGTGCAGCTCGCGCAAATCTATCAGGGAATGCGTGGAATCACAGGAATGGTCTACGAGACCTCGCTCCTTGATGCGCAAGAGGGAATTCGATTCCGTAATTTCACGATTCCAGAACTTCAGCAGAAACTTCCAAAAGCAAAAGGGGGCACGGAGCCCCTTCCCGAGGGACTTTTTTACCTGATGATGACGGGCGAAATTCCGACCCAAGAAGATGTCGACGCGCTTTCAAAGGATTGGGCATCCCGCGCAAAAGGACTGCCAGACCATGTGTTCAAAGCGATTGATGCACTCCCTCTGAATACTCATCCGATGACCCAGTTTGTGATCGGCGTGATGGCCGCTCAAACCGAATCCATCTTCGCAAAGAAATACTCAGAAGGCGTAAATAAAAAAGATTACTGGAGCCACACCTATGAAGACTCCATGAACCTGATCGCAAAGATTCCAATCATTGCAGCCTATGTGTATCGCCGCAAATACCGTGGTGGAAAAGATGTAAGCGTGGATCCTTCCTTGGATTGGGCAGGAAATTTTGCGCATCTTCTTTCGTTCGATCAAGAAAGCTTCAAAGATCTGATGCGTTTGTACCTGACGATCCATGCGGATCACGAAGGAGGAAACGTATCGGCCCACACCACTCACTTGGTGGGCTCGGCGCTTTCGGATGCTTACCTCTCGTATGCGGCTGGAATGAATGGACTCGCAGGCCCGCTTCATGGCCTTGCAAACCAAGAGGTGATCAAGTGGATCGCCGAGATGAACAAGGCTCTTGGCACCGACAGCCCAAGCGGTGAACAGATTGCATCCTATGTTCAGAAAACCCTGACCGAAGGGAAAGTGGTGCCGGGCTACGGTCACGCAGTCCTTCGCAAGACCGATCCCCGCTTCACAGCTCAACAAGTTTTTGCAAAAGCCCATGTTCCAAATGACAAGCTCGTGAACACTGTGTGGAAAATCTTCGACACAGTCCCACCGATTCTCCAATCGCTTGGAAAAATCAAGAACCCATGGCCGAACGTGGATGCCCACTCAGGCGCACTTTTGTCTGCCTACGGCATGGAGAACTATGAATACTACACCGTGCTTTTCGGTGTGAGCCGGGCACTGGGCGTGCTCGCATCGCTCTGCTGGTGCCGCGCGCTTGGATTTCCGATCGAGCGTCCGAAGTCCGTGACCACTGAGAATGTAAAAGCGTGGCTTAAGGGCGAAGATCAGATTTGGGAGTGATTGCTGCGATCGTTCATTTCATGAGCGGACCCCTTGAGTGGGCACGGACATCAATGGACTCACGAGAAGCTGTTTGGAATGATTGAATTTTGGTCTCCGAGCCGCATCCTGCGGCCTCGCTTGCGCCAATCCTGTCTCGCGAGAGTCGACCAAAACTCAATCATTCCAAACAGCTCTCGGCTAATCCGCTTAGGTACGTGCCCACTCAAGGGGACCAGTTAGAACCCTTTAAACTCGCAATTTATCCAAACTAAAGCGGCTGTTCGCTAAAGCAGTACAAGGAAAAAGTATTATCGCAAGTCTCGTTTGACTTCTGAATGAAGACTGCGTCCCCTAGTGCGTCATCCGAATCTCCGCGAGTACCGGAATCCGAGGACAAGCTTGAGCTCCAATTGTTACAGTTCGCTCCAGTCGAGGCTCCAGCGTTTGTTGAGCCGGTCCAAACATCGTCTTCATGCCCAATGTTAACATTTAAGGTACTGCCATTTGCCAAAACATCTATCTTAGCGAGAGGATTTGATAAGTCTCCACCGGAAATTACCTTCACACCATTTAGAAGGTAGAAATCTCCATTGCCTAAGCGACTAGAGGCAGTGGTCGTCGATGTGGAAATTAACGCCCTATAGGTTCCTGAAAGACCAGCCGCGACCGCAGCTGCTTGGCATTTACTATCAGCCCCGGTCACCCCCCCCAGATCACCGTTAAATGAGGAGGTTCCAGTTACAAAAATATAGTTTTTACCACTCGACTGTTCTTGGTCCTTGGAACAACTCACAAGAGCCATCCCCAAAAAAGCAGCATAAAACAGCAATGATGATTTTTTTAACATTCCGTTTCCCCCATCTCAACAGGCATACTTTAGATCAGAATACCCGCCGCCGCCGCCGCCAGCAAGATGTGTACTTTTTGACCTAGTAAAATTTTTAAGATTTTTTCTAGTTGGAAAAACCCGAACTGACCCCTTTGAGTGGGCATGGCCTTCGAAATTGTGGAGGTGAACCCCTTTGATTCTTTGAGGTTTAGCCGACTCTTGCGAGTCCGGACTGACGAAAGCAAGGCCGCAGGACGCGGCTCGGAGGCTAAACCTCAAAGAATCAAAGGGGATTCCGTACCCAAATCTAAATGCCATGCCCACTCAAAGGGACCAGTTCGAAAACATCAACTCGACGCCCTCGTAAGAGTTCGGAGGTCTGGCTCATATTCAAGCCTGGCCCAACTTTCCAATTTTTTAGCCTACTGAAAAATAGTCTAGCTAATTTTTCAGTACGGTACTAAAATGGAGATATGCGGTACCTGGCTAATTTCTTAAAAAAAGACCTGAAAAGAAAAATGGTTTTTCTCGGCGGGCCAAGACAATGCGGGAAAACCACCCTTGCAAAGGCCATTCTGAAGGATACCAAGGGCATTTATCTGAACTGGGACCGCACTCCCGATCAAAAAGCCATCCTGAATGAAGGCTGGAGCGATCAGGATTCTTTGGTTGTACTCGATGAAATCCACAAGTACCCGAAGTGGAAGAACCTGGTGAAGGGGTACTTCGATACTTCCAAAGAAAAACACCAATTTCTCATTACCGGGAGTGCGCGACTGGATGTCTACCGACGCGGGGGCGATAGCCTACTCGGTCGCTACCATTATTGGCGGCTTCATCCCTTCACGCTTCATGAACCTATCAAGGGCATCCGCGCAAAAGATGCGTTTGAGCGATTGCTTTCTGTGGGAGGATTTCCTGAACCATTTTTGGATGCGAATCCCATAGAATCCAGAAGATGGCGAGAAGAGCGACACGACCGCATTCTCCGGGATGATATTCGTGATCTCGAGAATGTGAAGAAGATTCAATTGATGGGACTTCTCCTCCAACTTCTCCGGGAGCGGGTGGGTGGGCCGATCAATGTTTTGAACCTCGCGACCGACCTTCAGGTGTCTCCCGCAACCGTCAGTCATTGGATCGAAATATTCGAACGAATGTATTTGATTTTTACGGTGAGACCCTATTCCAGGAACTTGCCACGGTCCCTCGTGAAACCATTCAAAATTTACTTTTATGACAATGCGGACGTGATTGGAGACGAGAGCGCACGATTCGAGAATCTGGTGGCAACCCACCTTCTCAAGGAAATGAACTTCCTTCAGGATTCCTCGGGTGAACGCTGGGATCTCCACTATGTTCGCAACAAGGAGGGACACGAGGTCGATTTCGTTTTGGTTCGGGATCGCACTGTGGTTGAACTGATCGAAGCAAAATGGAGCGACCCGAAACCCTCAAAATCCCTTCTCTATTTTGGCGAGAAGATCGGGGTGCCAAAGATCACCCAGATGGTCGGAACTCTGAAAACATCTACCACCAAAAACAAACTTTCCATCATTCACCCGATCGACCGCTTTCTGCCCCTTGGGTGAGTTGCGTGTCGTGATTCCAGAGTGAAATCAAACCGATCTTGGAACCTCAGATTTACCCCTAAACCTTGATTCTAAATTTTGGGTTGTACATGTCCATATTGGAGTGTTTTTTGGATAAATGAGGTCCAGATCATGAAAGTCGTTTTTACTAAAGAGGCAAAAAAGCATCCTTATTTTGGGACCGCGGCAAACAGGGAAATCGTGATGTAAAAAGGCCTGTGTGAATTCCGCGGAGCCCGAAAAACAAAAGGGCGGGAATTCAGACATTCCGGGAGTGCTTAAAAAAACAAAATAAAATGAATCAGCCCTATGATCAACGTTCCCTATGATGAGTTAAACTCATCAATCAATGCCGCCAAGCAGCGATGTAACTAAAGCCCAAGCTCGTGCAGGCCTTCTTGCCAAGGAAGACACCAAACTCCGTTAATTTTAATTTTATTTTTGCCCAAATGAAAAACGTAAACTTGGGCTTTAGGAAGATACTTTTTTAACTTTAAACACGGCTCGACATCATGTGAAGAAATGTTTTCTGAAGATTTTATTTCGATTCCAAAATGCTTCTGCTCGATCTTTAAGACAAAATCAACCTCTAACCCCCCCCTTGTTCTAAATGTTGAGATCTCTATCGGTTGATCGAATGCCCATGAAGAATGTCTGATTTGGTTTAACACTAGATGTTCGGCGAGAACACCAATACGGTCATTTGAAAGTTCAAAGTTATTTTGAAGCGCGTTATAAACTCCCGTATCAAATAAATAAAATTTTGGGTGCTTTACAAGATCTGCAATTTCGATCAGTTCTTTGCACGGATAGATTCTTTCACCAATCAGAGAGTCTTCAAGAATCTCGAAAAAACGCGGCACAGCAAGTCGCGGTACTTTTATCTTCTGACTTAACTTCGTGAAATCCACAAAATGCCCAGAAACATTGACCACCCCCTGCAAAAAACGACTAAACTGATCGATATTCCTAACAAGCGCCTCTGCTTGAATTTCTTCTTTTAAATAAGTTCCGCTATAGCTTCGCAGTAATTTTTTCGATGCTGATTCTGAATCGCTTAAATAGGCCTCAGGCAACCCGCCAAATTTAAGAATTTTTTCTTGATCCATTTTATAATCAAGCTCGGACGCAACGAAAGGGCCTAGCTGATAACTGTAAACACGCCCTGGAAGTAAATTTGCCTTCCCTCGGCGAAGTTTTCGGGCACTTGATCCCGTAATGAAAAACCTGATTTTTGGATTTTGATCAATAATTGCTTGAATCGAATTAAGCATTCTTGGAAACCGTTGAACTTCGTCAACAAATACGGAGGGAGGCGCATGGGTTTCGATTTGTTTTTTTAAAAATGAGGGATCTGAAGTTGCATCTATAAACACGTCTTCTTCGGCAAGGTTTAATGTCAACTTCGGTTTGAAGCTTTTAATGAGCGTGGATTTACCTACTTGCCTTGGTCCGATGAGCAAAACTGACTTGTTTTTCAAGACGCTTGAAGACAGTTTTCTGATAATCATGGAACCATTATACATGTAAAAATGATTACTATCAAATCATATTTTGATCATGAGTTTCCGCTCTTTAGGAGGACGTAAAAGCGTCCCTCAACGCGCTTCTCCCTGCGTCGAGTCGTTTATTAATGACCTTCCCGTTTGTTTGTTATTTCCTGAACCAGAGGCTTGCTCCCTAACCCCGGTTATCCGATAAAACTTCTGCTGACCTAGAGCCACTTTTTTCTTTGGTCCTCTATTTCCATAGAGATTTATGCTGGCCTTCACCCTATTAAGCTTATCACCCGTAAAACACCCGGAAGCACTGATGTCGGTATAGAGAGCTGTGATCCTATCCACCAGTTCATCTACAGTTTCATTAGTTTCATAATCAATATTCTGAGTGAGTTTTTCCTCCTGCATTTTTATATTAAATTTTTCAAGGACCGCATCTGTTTTGATAGCTTCGTCACCAATATAAGCAGCAAAACCTGACACATACAACGCTGCTGGGGCGGCGGGAGTGCCTGCCATAAAGCAACTTGCCAAAAAAACAGCGCCCGATGCAATGCCCTGCGCATTACGTTCGAATTCAAGGTCACTACGAGTGCACTTTATATAACTAACCAAAATATCACTGGGGACTTCAACAATAGTCCTGCATTCGGCTTCGCGAATCTTTGCGTTCTTAATCACTGAACAATCTTGAAACTGAACATATTCCTTCCCGTTTTTCTTCACCAGTGGCGTACCGATAAATCGCCCGGGGAACTTCTTCGCTCCTGGAATGATGTCCTTTTTTTCAGCATCAGCTTGAGTCGGGATCCCTAGTCCAAAAACTACCAAACAGCTTATCAGAGCTCTAAGTTCCATGATCAGAGTTTACCCGCCGCCGCCGCCGCCGCCGCCTGCAAGATGTGTACTTTTTGACCCACCCGAACTCATTTTCCCTAATGACATTCTTGAATGGCGCCTGCACCACCTCCTGCGCGGGTCAAGTACCGAATCGGACCCAGCGGGTTGAGAAGCCCCTCTCATTTAATCATGGTAAAAGTATGAATATACCTTTATATTTTTACATACTATGGCGCACACTCAAGATAGACATATTGCGAGCGTTTTCAAATCAATCTTGGCCCACTCGCCCATCGTTGGGCTTTTCGGCCATCGGTAAGTTGGCAAGACAACCTGGATCAGCAACGTCTCAAAATCTTATGTTACCTTGGATCAACTCAGCGAGGTTTCCTTGTTGCGGTCAAATCCTGAAAGTTATCTCTTGAACCGCTTGCACCCCTTTGCCATTGACGAAGCACAAACCGAGCCGTTGCTTTTTCCGGCTCTTAAAGAAGCGGTACGAAAGAACTCCAAATCAGGCCAGTTTATCATCACCGGCTCAGTACGATTTTCATCGAGGAAGCAGATCCGAGAGTCCCTCACGGGGCGGATCATCTCATGGGAAATGATTCCCATGGATCTGGCAGAGCTCCACTCGTTTGGTTTGTCTGATCGGCTGATCAGAATTGCCAACTCAAAATCACTTGAACACGAACTTGTGCCCCGGCATCCACTCACTCAGAAAGAGTACACTCAATATCTGAAATTCGGGGGTCTCCCGGGGCTTTTTTCCATTAGAAACGAAGTGGCCAGAAATCAGAAAATGGAACTTCAGATCGAAACGCTTCTCGAGCGGGATCTAAGAATGATTGTTGACACAAAAATAAGCTATGATTCGCTGAGACGACTCATCACTGAACTTGCAAATCAACAGTTGGAACCCTTTGAGATTTATCCGCTGGCTCGAAAAACCCAGATCTCCGTACCCACATTAATGGGTTTAATGAGGGCCCTCGAGGCCATCTACCTGATCCGCTGGATCCCATCCATTGGATCCTCCAGGAAAAAGAGCTACATCTTTGAGGATCAAGGCGAAGCAACTTATTTGCAGACCAATCCCGTTCACCCGCTCCATGATTTTATCCGGTTTCTTTACGCCAACCTTCGTACTCAATGGCACTACCAAAACAAAGTAAAGACCAGGGTGTCACAAATGCGCAGCCGGTCCGGTCAGTGGATTCCTTGGGTGATCCAAGGGCTTGGAAAAAGTGAAATCGCTTTGATTCCAACTCTTGAATCCGCGCCCAACCGCGCGACCATGGGGGCAGCTTCGGCTTTTCTGAGGCGATTCCCGCAAGGAAAAGTACTCATCGTCCATCATGACTTCAGTGTTGATCGAATGATTCATCCCCAGATCAGGTTTATTTCTTGGAATAAACTAGTGTGACTGAGCGATATTCGCTGTTCTTTTTTCAAAACCGGGTACTTCTGTCAGCTCGGAAGCCCTCCGGATCCCGCGTAGGTTTTTGACGAGCCCGAGCTTTTCAAAGAGCAGGATCCCGTAGAAGGTCACATCGAATTCGTACCATTTGAATCCGTTTCGAGCAGCACTCGGTGAGTAGTGATGGTTGTTGTGCCATCCCTCTCCGAGAGTGATGAAGGCAAGTACGGGATTGTTTCTGGACAAATCGCCCGTCTCATAACGCTGGGAGCCCCAGAGGTGGGAGAGTGAGTTGATCGTGAAGGTTCCATGCCAGAGAAGAGTGGTTCCGAGAAAACCTCCGCAGAATACTCCCATCCAACCCCACATCAAAAACTGAAACAAAAAGAAGGAGGCCACCGGAATCCACCAGTGACGATCTAAAAAGGCAATCTCGGGAAACTTTGCAAAATCCCGGATTCGATCTACCGGTGTCTCTTCATGATCGGAGGCAAGAAACCATCCGCAATGAGACCACCAAAAGCCCTGCTTCGGGCTGTGCAAATCTCCATCCATGTCGGAATGGCGATGATGGATGCGATGGTGTCCGGACCACCAGAGCACTCCTTTTTGGGAGGAGGTCATCGCCATGAACGCAAGGAACAACTGAAAGCCCCGGCCCGCCTCAAAGGCCCGATGGGCAAAGTACCGGTGATAGGCCGCCGTAATGAAGAACATCCGGACAAAGTAGGACCCGGCAATCACGGCCAGGGTTTCGGCGGTGAAGGGAAACCAGAACGCTCCTAAACTGAAAAGATGGAAAGCCCAAAACAAAAGGGTATTGCGATTGAAGATGTTTTTCATGGCCCCTCTTTGATAGCGTGAAGGCCGAACAAAACACAACATGGAATCTCAGGCCCGCGGGAAACCGCACCGCATCGCTATCGTCGGATCGGGCATCTCAGCTCTTGCCTCAGCCCACCTTCTTGCACGCGCAGGAAATTCGATCACGCTCTTTGAAAAAGACTCCCGAATCGGCGGGCATACCCACACCCATTCGATTGAAACCCCCTCGGGCACGTATTCGGTCGATACCGGATTCATCGTCTTCAATGATTGGACCTATCCAAACTTCATCAAACTCATGAACTCGCTCGGTGTGAAGTCACAAGACTCAGCCATGAGCTTCAGCGTGAAGGCTGAGGAAACCGGCCTTGAATACAACGGCACTTCATTGAACTCCCTGTTCGCCCAGCGCAGGAACCTTTTCAGGCCCTCCTTCCATGCGATGATTCGCGACATCCTCAGGTTCAATCGCGAGTCTCCGAAGGTTCTTGAGCCCGGGCATCCGGATCAGAACGACACTCTCGACGAATACCTCGCCAAACACCGGTATCGTCTGGAGTTTCGTGAGCATTATCTGATTCCGATGGGAGCTGCGATTTGGTCCGCGTCCAAGGAACAAATGGCATCCACCCCGATCGAGTTTTTCGTACGTTTCTTCAAGAATCACGGCATGCTCTCGGTCGATGACCGTCCGGTCTGGCAAGTGCTCCGGGGCGGGTCTTCCAGTTATCTCGCGCCTCTCTGCGAACCCTTCCGTTCGGGGATCCGCACGAACGCCGAGGTGTTTTCGCTCTCACGCACCGCGGATTCCTGCCAGTTGCGCTTTCGGCAGGGCGACGAAACCGGCTTGGAAACCTTCGATCGCGTGATCCTCGCCTGCCACTCGAATCAGGCTCTCAGGATCCTCTCCGACCCAAGTGATGCCGAACGCTCGATCCTCGGTGCAATTTCCTACCAGCCAAACTCCGCAATCCTCCACACGGACACCTCAGTGCTTCCGAAGCGAAAGCTTGCCTGGGCTGCGTGGAACTATTTTCTCCCTGAAAAAGCCTCGGGACCGGTCGCCTTGACCTATAACATGAACATTCTCCAGTCCATCCGTGCCCCCGAGACCTTTTGCGTCTCTCTCAATCTTGACCAGCAGATTGATCCCGCGAAAATCCTCCGTCGGATGAACTACGAGCATCCGATTTTCAACCAGGCCGCGACCCTTGCCCAGTCCCGGTGGTCTGAAATCAGCGGAGTGAATCGCACCCATTATGCCGGCGCATACTGGGGCTTCGGATTCCATGAAGACGGGGTAAAGAGTGCGATCCGGGTCGCAGACCAATTCGGAGTCGCATTTTCGCCATGATGAATGCCATTTACACCGGAACTCTTCATCATCATCGTCTGACTCCGAAGGTCCACCGCTTCTCGGTCCCGGTTGCCTTCTTTTACCTTGATCTCGACGCGATCGAATCCACCTTTGGAATCCCCGTTCTGTTTTCGCATCGGTTCCCGAGGATTCTGGGCTTCGACCGAAAGGATTATCTTGCGGGAAAACCCTCGCTCAAAGAAACCGTCTCCGATCTGGTGGAAAAGAAAACAGGAAGACGTCCGCGCGGTCCGATCCGCTTGCTGACCCAGATCCGATATTTCGGATTCTGTTTCAATCCGGTGAGTTTTTACTATTGTTTTGATGAATCAGGAGAACGCCTTGAGTTCATCGCATCCGAAATCACCAACACTCCGTGGAATGAGCGCATGCCCTATGCCTTTGAGTTCAAAGGTGTCGACTTTGAGTTCCAAAAGGACTTCCATGTCTCTCCCTTCTTCACCATGAATTACCACTACACCTGGAGCTTCAACGAGCCTTCCCCCTCGGATCCCGACTCCCGTCTCCGTGTCATCATGAAAAACCACGAACTCAAGGGCGAGACTGGCAAGGGCGACCTCGCGTTTCAGGCACTGCTTGATCTGAGCCCCCTCCCGCTCACTCCCGGCACCTTGATCAAAACCGTGCTGACCCATCCCTTGCTCACGTTTCGATCCTTTCTTGGAATCTATTGGCATGCGCTTCGCATTTTCCTGAAGGGTGTCCCTTTCGTACCCCATCCCGATTCGGAGAAACCATGAACCTGATCGAGCAGTCCTGTCGCAAAATCCTCTACTCCAAACTCTCTGCCATCACTGAAGGCCATCTTGAGTTCGAAGAGGCCTTCATCAAGGGGCACTCCCATACTGTGAGTTTTGGAAACGCGGGGGATGCCCTGAAGGCGAAGATCAGGGTGTTGAATCCGGATGCATATCCGAAAATGCTATTTGGAGGCTCCGTGGGAGCAGGAGAATCCTATTTCTTGAACGAATGGGACTCGCCTGACCTTACCGCCATGATCAGAGTCCTGCTTCGGAATCGCGAAGTCCTCGAATCGATTGATCATGGCCTGAGTGCCATCCGAACGCCCGCTCAAAAACTCTATCACGGCCTTCGGAGGAACACCCTGCAGGGGGCTCGAAAAAACATCGAAGCCCACTACGATCTCGGCAATGATTTCTTCGAGCTGTTTTTGGATCCTTCCTTTTTGTACAGCTCCGCAATTTTCAAGCGACCCGAGACCACTCTAGAAGAGGCCCAGATTGAGAAGATCGATCGTATCTGCCAGAAGCTTGAGCTTAAGTCGGGCGATCATCTGATCGAAATCGGTACCGGTTGGGGAGCATTTGCGATCCACGCTGCCAAGAATTACGGCTGCCGTGTCACCACCACCACCATCTCGAAGAACCAGTTCGAAATGACCCGAAAGCGGATCGCGGCTGAAAAACTCGATGACCGCATCCAGCTCCTTTATCAGGATTACCGGAAGCTTGAGGGAAACTACGACAAACTCGTATCGATCGAGATGATCGAGGCAGTGGGACTTGACCACCTCGATGAATTCATCGGGAAGTGCTCAAGCCTGCTCAGACGCGATGGCATGGCTCTGATCCAGGCCATCACCATTCGGGAAGAAACCTATGAAGCCGCAAAAGGGAGCGTGGATTTCATCCAGCGCTACATCTTTCCGGGAAGCGGAATCTGCTCGATCGGGTCCATTCAGGGATCCATTGCCCGAACCTCCGATCTTTCCCTCATCCACCTTGAGGACTTCGGGACCCACTATGCGCGGACCCTGAACGAGTGGGCGAAAAGACTCCGTGAAAATCATGCCTCGATGATTTCCCGCGGCTACTCCGAGGAGCTCTACCGCATGTGGCAATTCTATTTTTCCTACTGTGAGGGTGGGTTTCTGGAGCGGAGCATCGGTGTGTCCCAACTTCTCTTTGCAAAGCCACGCTCGCTCCACACCGATCCTGTGTGGTACAACCGGAATACCAGGTGAATCGATGAACTCTATTTTGAACCAAGCCATGGAAAAAGGTCTGCTCCCCGACTCCCTGATTCGCATCGGGATCCGCCGCCTGTGTCGTGAACGTCTCCAGGAAATCACGGAAACCGAACTCGATCGCCGACTGAAACGCCGTCGGGACTATCTCACGATGCTCAAGAATTCACCCCTTGCGGTAGCCACCCGCGAGGCCAACGAACAGCATTATGAAGTGCCCGCCTCGTTTTTTGATCTCGTTTTGGGCCGCAATAAGAAATACTCTTCCGCACATTTCAGCTCGCGCTCCCTTACCCTTGACCAGGCCGAGGATGAGGCCCTCGGCATCACCATGGACCGCGCAAACCTAAAGGATGGGCAAAAGATCCTTGAGCTCGGATGCGGTTGGGGCTCGCTTACTCTGGCCATGGCACGAAAGTACCGGGGATCACAAATCGTGGCCCTTTCCAACAGTCACTCCCAGCGCGAGTGGATCCTTGCCCGCGCAAAGTCCGAAGATCTCGGGAACATCACGGTCCTCACCCGGAATGTCGTGGAAGTGGTTGACCTTGAGGGGGAATTCGGCGAGTTCGACCGTGTCGTGAGTGTCGAGATGTTCGAGCACCTGCGAAACTACGAGCTCCTTTTTTCACGCATCTCCAAGTGGCTGAAGCCCGAGGGCGAGCTCTTTGTGCACATCTTCACCCATCGGGATGCGTCCTACCTGTTTGAAACCGAGGGCGAACACAATTGGATGGGCCGCTATTTCTTCACTGGAGGGCAGATGCCAGCCCAGGACTTGTTTCTCGATTTTCAGCGAGATCTGGTACTCGTCGACCAGTGGGCCTGGAGCGGAGTTCATTATGGAGAAACTTCCGAGCGATGGCTGCAAAACCTGGATCGAAACCGGGACCGGGTTCTTGAGATCTTCAAGTCCACTTATGGAGGCGATCAAGCCGGAGTCTGGCTCAACCGCTGGCGGGTGTTCTTCATGGCATGCGCGGAACTCTTCAACTTTGATCACGGACGGGAGTGGGGGGTGACCCACTATCGCTTCAAAAACCGAAAAACCGGAGGTACCCGATGAAATTGTTTTTCAGCCTGATCCTTCTTGCCATGCTCGCCGTCACGTCGTGGGCAAGTCTCGAGAAAAACGTCTTCGATGGATTTTCGTACCTGTTTGCGGAACGCTGGGGAATCGCAACCCTGTTTGACACCTACTTCAGCTTCACCCTTTTGTACCTTTGGATTGCATTTCGGGAAAAGAGCTGGGCTGCACGACTCAGCTGGCTCGTTCTGGTCTTGAGCCTTGGAACCATCGCGATCTCGGGCTATGGACTCTGGCAAATCAAGAAGGGGCGGCCACTTCTTTGATCTCCGGCAGACTTTCCCGCATTTTGAATCCGATCTTGGAACAATTGAAGAAAGGCGCCGATCCGGATCGTCTTTCTCTGGCCGCCACTCTGGGAGCACTGATCGGAATCATTCCGGTGCTCGGAATTTCAACCGGTCTTGGCGTGATCGTCGGAGCCTCTCTTCGCCTGAACCACGCAGTCCTTCAGGCAATCAATTATCTCGTGTATCCACTCCAGCTCATTCTTTTCCCGGTGTTCTTGAAACTCGGAGGAACCCTTCTCGGGGGTGAGGTCATGGAGTTCGATCTTGGACTTCTTCGGGAGGAGTTCGCAAAATCCATCCCCGAGTTTCTCTCGAAATACGGCCTGATCGGAGCCAAAGCTCTTGGTGTTTGGGCCATCGTCTCCCTCATGATCGGGTTTCCGCTTCATCTGGTGTTGAAGAGCCTTTTCCGCAAAATCCATCGAACCTGGAGCAACCCTTGATGAATCAAATTCCCCTTGTCCTTTTGATGGTATCCGGAGCATTTCTCCTGAATTCGTTCCTGATGTTCGCCTGCTTCCGTTTTGCAAAACGGATCGACAACTTCAGCATTGTCGACTCCGCTTGGGCTTTTTCCTTCCTGATCACGGGCTGGTTTTTTTCCGTTCTCAGTCCCTCGTTTCCCGAGAGGCGCCTTTTTGCACTGATTCCTGTCAGTCTCTGGAGCCTTCGACTCGGACTCCACCTGTTCTTCCGGATCCGGAGCCACCACCCGAAAGAGGATGGCCGCTACCGGGTGCTTCGGGAGCGGTATCGTGCGGCCAAGGGAGTTGACCATGGATTCTTCTGGTTCTTTCAATACCAGGCCTGGAGTGTCGTGCTTCTCTCGGGCCCCTTTCTTCTGCCCCTCTTGAATCCGGCACCGGGAATCGGCGCACTGGAGTGGATCGGGGCCGGAATTTTCACAATCGGATTCCTGGGAGAGACGCTCGCGGATCTCCAGATGAAGGACTTCCGCAAGAGGAATCCCGGGAAAACCTGCGATGCAGGACTCTGGAGGTACTCAAGGCATCCGAACTACTTTTTTGAAAGTGTCATTTGGATTGGTTTTTTCGTGATCGCCGCAGGATCACCCTTGGGCTGGATCTCGATCTACGCACCGCTCTTGATTCTTCATCTCGTGCTGAATGTCACCGGAATTCCCTTCGCCGAAGCCCAGTCGCTTCAGTCGCGGGGGGATGAGTACCGCAGCTATCAAAAGCGGACCTCTCCCTTCCTTCCTTGGTTTCCAAAGAAGGCGTCGAGTTGACAGGGCCTCAGGCTGCGCTGCCCCCGCCCTCGTCCTCACGCATCCCCTTGCGCTTGTCGAGTCCGTACTTTTCGACCTTCATGATGAGCCCCGCTCGCGAGATTCCGAGTTCTTTTGCAAGCTTGGACTTGTTCCACTTGGTTCTGCGCAAGCCTTCCTTGATCATGGTCTTCTCAAGCTCTTCCATCGCATCCTTCAGTTTCCCCGCGAACTTGAAGCCCGAGCCCTTGCCGGATCCACCACTTCCCCCGGGTGCTGCATCACGGATCGGCTGGGAAAGAATCTCCGGACCCACCTTCGTCTCCGTTCCTGAGAGAACCACCAGACGTTCCATCTCGTTTTCCAGCTGCCGGATGTTGCCGGGCCAATGATAATCAAAGATTTTTTCCATCGCCCGCGATGTGAGTTGTTTGAGCGGGATCTCCTTCTCTTTGCAGTTCTTCAGGAGAAAGTGATCCACAAGGACCGGAATGTCCTCTTTCCTGTCTCGAAGTGCCGGGACCTGGATATTGATGACATTGATCCGGTAGTACAAATCTTCCCGAAACGTCCCCTCCTCGATCATGGCCTTCAAATCGCGGTTGGTCGCAGCAATCACCCGGACATCGACTTTCTTCTCGTCCGTTCCGCCGACCGGGGTGAGCGTTCCCTGTTGCAACACCCGCAGGAGCTTGACCTGCATGGTGAGACTCATGTCGCCCACTTCATCAAGGAAGAGCGTTCCATTGTGGGCCATCTCAAAGAGACCTTTTTTGTCTTTGATCGCTCCGGTGAAGGACCCCTTCACATGCCCGAAAAGTTCGCTGTCGAGGAGTGTCTCGGTCAGCGCAGAACAGTTCACGGTGACAAAGCTTGATCCCTTGCGGGGTGAATTGAAATGCACGGAGCGCGCGATCAATTCCTTCCCGGTCCCGTTCTCCCCTTGGATCAAAACGGTTGCCTCCGAACTCGAGACCTTGTCGAGGATCGAGTAGAGCTCCTGCATGGGCTTTGATTTTCCGATCATCTGGTTGTAGCTGTAGCGGTTCTCGAGTTGATTCGAGAGAGCGTGAATCCTGGCCTCGCGCTTTGAAATCTCGGTATGGAATGCGGTGATTTCCTGGGCCACGAGATCCACGAGTTCATAAAAATATTTCATCTCGGAACTGGAGAGAGGCTTCAGCTTTTTTACGGCATCGGTGAAGAACTCCACGTCCATTTTCCGCGCTTCCACCTCCTTGCATGCCTTGGCGACCGCATCCGCGGGGACATCGGACTCCACATGACAATACGCGACTACCGCTCCAAGATATTCCCCGTCCAACTGAACCTTGGCTGCGAAAAATTTCTCGAACCCGAGGGGTCCTTGGGCAATCCAGTGGGGATCCTTGTGCTGGGAGAACTGATCCGAGAGCTCACGGAAGAAGTTCAACACCCACTCCCGTCCCGGCTCCTTCGGAAGGAGATTTCCGCAAAGGGGGTTCTTGAACTCGCGTTGACGGTCATAGGGATCGTAATTCCGGACAACCCCTCGCTCGTCGAGAAAGAACACTTCCGCATGAAACCATTGCCCGATGATTTGCTGGAGCTTCCGGATAACGTGAATGTGACGTAAATCTTCCCAATTGATCATGTGGACCTCGTCTTGTTTTTCAACACTTCTGTCCAACTCATCGTCAGGGGACCGCCCAAACTTTAGGCACAATTTCGTCAGGGTGCTGACCAAATCCTGACCACCCCCTCACCGGATTGAAACCCCGGTTTCCCCAGGCCTTGGTAGTCTGATGCGAAAAAGGAGAAATCCATGGAAAACAACCTGTTGAAGACCATTCTCATGAGCCGCGGTGTCGCCCCCTTCATCCCCATCACGATCGAAACCCCCAGATACACACTGAAGACACTTGATCAGGTTTCCGAACTCGAGGATGTTCTCCGCATGCGTGGAGAGATCTTCGCAGAGGAGTACGGGATCTCAAACCTTTCGGATGGAATGGATGTGGATCGCTTCGACCTCGGGTGTGACCACCTCCTGATCAAATCCAAACAAACCGGGGAGATCGTCGGTGCATATCGCCTTCTGTGTTCTGCCTTCACTTCCTCTTTTTACTCCGAGACCGAATTCGAACTCGCTGATTTCCTGAACAGCCCTGGAATCAAGCTCGAGCTCGGCCGCGCCTGCATCCGGAAGGAACATCGAAAGGGCACGGTCATCAGTCTGCTCTGGAGGGGAATTGTTCAATACTCGATTGAGACCGGCGCGGACTACCTGTTTGGCTGCTCGAGCATCAAGACCACCTCCTATGCGAGCGTACAGGAGATTCAAGAGAGCCTGAAATGGAACGGTCAACTCGGCTCTGAATGGAAGATTGAACCAAACCACTCCTTCCAGTTCCGTGTTGAGGAGAAGAATCAGCCGCACTGTGGATTGATCGAGATCCCCTCCTTGCTCCGGAGCTACTTTTCCGCGGGCGCAAAAGTATACGGGGAGCCGGCCCTTGACCGCGACTTCCAATGTGTGGATTACCTCACCATTCTCAAACTCAGCGAATTGAAGTCGAATTTCGAGCGGAGGTACCGCAATGAACAAAGCGCTTAAGTTCATTTCGTTCCTATATTTGTTGGTTTGCTTCATCCTTGAGTCGCTTGCGGCGAGGCTCTCGAAGGGAAACTCGAGCGAATCCCCGAAAGACGCCCTCAGGAAGAGCGCAAACCGGATCTCCGACTACTCAAACCGGGCACTCCGGATTCTCGGCATCCGGACCTTCCTGCTCGATGTGCCCTCCGAGATCCGTTCAGGGTTGATTGTCGCAAATCATATTTCCTACCTTGATGTACTCGTTCTCTCCCGGGTGGCGCCCCTCTTGTTCGTGACCTCCACCGAAGTGCGGGACACTCCGGGACTCGGCCTCATCACCCGCCTCGCAGGTTGCCTCTTCGTGGAGCGGAGAAACCGGTCGAAGATCAAGTCCGACTCTTCTGACATCCAGGCGGCCCTTGATTCGAACATTCCGGTTGTTCTTTTTCCCGAGGGCACCTCGAGCGATGGAACAGGAGTGCTCCCCTTCCGCGCGGCGCTCTTCCAAAGTGCGATCGACGCGAAGACGCCGGTGCATTTGTTCCAGATCCATTATGAGGATGAGGCAGCCGCCTATCACGGAGATCATCAATTTCTCTCCCATCTGTGGCGAGTCTGCTCACGGGGCCGAATCCGGGCAAATCTTCGGTATCTCGGCCGACTCAAAACGGAGAACCAGGACCGGAAGTCTCTCGCCATCCAGGCGGAAATCAGGATAAGATCAGCCCATGTTTCCGGAATACGCGGAGGTTCTCCGTCACAGTCAAACCTGGACGAAATTCGGCTTTATCCGCGAGCTCGCGAGAGTCAACCGGGGCTCCTCTGATTTTTCCATCCATGCCTTCAGTGCGGGCTCAAGCGATCCCTCTGCTCCCCATCTGATCTTTTCCGGGGGTGTTCACGGGCTTGAAAAGATCGGTACCCAAGTTGCCCTTTCCTTCATGAATCACTTGGAAGCCCGCATACCTTGGGATGAACTTCTCCAAGAGGCTTTCAAGAAAATTCGAATCTCCTTTCTTCCCCTCATGAATCCTGTGGGCATGTTCCGATTCAGGCGCGCAAACGGGAATGGTGTCGATTTGATGCGGAATGCGCCAATCCAATCCGCCTCTGCAAGCTTCGGGGTGGGCGGGCAGGCATTCTCGCCAGCGCTGCCCTGGTATCGAGGCAACCCCACCCTCACCCACGAGGGAATGGAAGCCGAAGCAAAGGCGCTCATTGACTGGGTGCTGGAAGAAACCTCCAGATCCTCATGCGTTCTCGCCCTTGATCTGCATTCCGGATTCGGCTCCCAGGACCAACTCTGGTTTCCCTATGCGAAATCAAAAGAGCCATTTGAACGAATCCATCAGGTCCATGCACTTTGGCAACTTCTTGATCGGGTGATGCCAAACCATGTGTACCGCTTCGAACCGCAAGCAAAGCACTACACCACCCACGGCGATCTCTGGGACTACTTGGTGGAGAAAATCGCCCCTGAGCGGAACTTCCTGCCGCTCACTCTTGAGATGGGTTCCTGGAATTGGGTTCGGAAAAATCCTCTGCAACTCTTCAGCCTGCTAGGCCCCTTCAATCCGGTCAAGCCCCACCGGATGAAGCGAGCCATGCGAAGACATCTTCCGCTTCTGGATTTTCTGATTCACTCGACTGCGTCCCACGCCGTCTGGACCGGAGCCGATCGCGAGTCACATCGGAACGCCGCCTTTCAAAAATGGCCTTCTATTGGATCTTCGAGCTGAAATACTGGAGGACCTCTTCTTTTTTCCAGGGCTGCGCTCCGATCCACTTTTCCAAAATCACCCCGTCCGGACCCACGAGATAGGTCTCCGGGTATTGATAGGAACCCAGCGCCTCCGCAACGCGGTGCTCGGGATCCAAGGCGAGCAGGAAATTGGGAGGAAGGTTCTTGCCTCCCCCGGGCAGGATCTCAAGAGCCTCTTCCAGGGTCGGATCAAGACTCACGGCAAGAATGTAAAGAGGTTTCGCGGTCTTCACCCGGCGGGCAAACTCAACCAGATGGGGGATTTCCACCGCACAGGGCTCGCACCATTTGGCCCAGAAGTGCAGCAAATAGTGGCTTCCCTTGAGTTTTTCACGATCAAATCCATTGAGCTTTGCAAGCGCTGCATCGTTCACCCGGGGAGAAACGGAGGGTTTTTCCCGAAGACCGAAGTACGCCAATAGGGAAAGGCTTGCAAAAAGCGCGATGATTCCAGCTTTTTTCGTCATTTTTCCACCTCTTGTCCTGTCTGCGGGTTTCAATTTATCATAAAAGACATGGAAGGACGGGCCCTTCTTTTAAATGCATCATTTCAGCCCCTGCAAGTCATTTCGTGGCAGAAAGCCATTCAGCTCTTCTTTTCTGGCAAGGTCGAAATTGTAGAGAGCTCGGATCAGATGATTCGATCCGTTTCCGTAAGCATTCCGATTCCCCGGGTTCTTCGTTTGATTAAATATGTCCCATTGAAAAGCAGGAAGAACGTGGTTCGCTTCAATCGCAACAACATCTTCCTCAGGGACCACCACACCTGCCAGTATTGTGGCCACAAGCCGCTCGTGAGCCAACTTACAATGGACCATGTTGTGCCTGTGGTGAAGGGCGGTCCGAAGAGCTGGGACAACATTGTTACGGCCTGCAGGCCCTGCAACCTGAAAAAAGGCGGCCGGACCCCGGAAGAGGCCGGAATGCGCCTGAAACAGGCTCCCCGAGAGCCGATCTGGCTTCCGTTCATGGGACTCAACATCGACTTCACCAACAGCCCTGAATACATCCGGATCCTGGTTCAGACCTATACAGGGAGCAGCGATTCACGCTAGACTCACGGCGTGTCCTCTGAAGCGAATGCATTGAGCTTTTTGAATCTCTACCTCGAGCCCTTTGTCCCGGGGAAGAACCTCGATCTTTTGAAGTTGAAACTCATCAAACGGGCTCGACGCGAAAAAACGCGGGATCCGGGACTTTCGGAAGCAGGTCTGCTCCGCGAGATTGTCAAGGTCCTGAAAAAACGCCGCAAAGGCATCCTCTCGCAACTTGATCCGGTGGAAATCGGGAACACCACCTTTCTCGAACTTCTCAAGCTCTCCCCCGAGGACGCACTTCTGCTTTGCTCTGGCAGTCTTTGCCCGATTCCCCTCAAATCCATCTCGATTGCTCTTCAAACCCCGGAGCCGAGCCTGGAGTTCCGGAGAGCCCAACTCGAGGCCCAATTCCGAGAGCATCAGCTCGATCTCAACCAACTGATTCCAACCCAGGCATCACCCGAGAGACGCACCTCACGCATCGGTGCAAAACGAAGAGGGCCCGTATCCTCGTTTCAATCCCTCCCCCTTGCCGCACGCTTTCTCCTGGAAACCGTCTTTGTGCTCTTGCTGTTGCTCGGTCTGCTGTGGGTGATTCCGGAGGTACGGAACCGATATGAGTCTTCGATTCAAGCGAGGATCAACGAATACCTCATTGAAAGCGCCCTGATCGATTCGCCCGCACCGGAGGGCACATCGAAGGAGCCCAAAGCCCCGATTCTCGGGGAACAGACGGACGCGCAGAATGAACCCGTGATCACCAAGAGCAGCAGTGATGCTCCCTCGCAGAAGCGGCAACCGAAGGTGAATGCCGGGGAAACCTGGCGATTTTCTTTCACCGGATCTGCAACGAACGAGATCGAGGAGGGCATCATCTCGGTTCTGAATGACATGGGATTGGATCGACAAAAACCCCTGAATGTCCCGGGCGGGATCCAATTGGACTTTGTTCTCGAGAGCTCCCGCCTTCTTGATCTGAAAAACCGTCTTGAAGAACTGATCAGTACCATCCAACAAAAGGCACCTTCAGCCCAGACCAATTCGATCGCGTTCGCGAACATGAGTTGGTACAAGCGCCTTATGCAAGGAAACCGCAAGATTCCCTCCGGCCACGTGCAAGTGATCATTTGGATTTCGACACTATGAACCTGATGGTTCCACTCTCCTTAGGAGCCGCATTTGGTTTCTTCGGCGCAATCCCGATCGCAGGCCCCATATCGGCGCTTGTGCTTCGCTATGGCCTGAAACATCAATACAAGAAGGGTCGCGCCCTTGGATTTGGTGCGGGGTTGGCCGAGGCGATGTATGTGCTCCTTGCCTTTCTTGGTTTTGAACTGCTTTTCAAATCGATCCCGTTTTTCGAACAAATCCTGGGCCTTCTTGCCGGTCTGATCTTGGTATCCCTTGGCGTTTATTTCATCCGGGCAAAGCCTGCACGTTGGGAAGAACCCGCCACCAAGCCTAAGGAAAAGGGCAAGGGCGCGTTCCTGCTCGGCTTTGGAGTCAGCATCGTGAATCCGACCTTGCTTGCGACCTGGACCACCCTGATCACTTCACTTCACGGCTTTTCCCTTTTTGTCTATTCCCCCATTTCAGGATCTTTTTTCGCCTTGGGTGTGTGGTTCGGCACAGGACTCTGGTTTGCCTTGATGCTTCACCTGATCCGCCAGAATCACGCCCGATTCAAACAGGATTGGATCAAGAGGATCATGACAGGCGTGGGGATCTTGCTGGTGCTGCTCGGTGGCGCAGCTCTCCGGAAAATCGTCCTTTAGAAAACAAAAAAGCACCCGTGGGAAGAGATCCCACGGATGCTTTCAATAAAATCACCGAACTGTTTACTTCTCAGTCTTCTTCGCTGCGGCTTTTTTAGCTGGCGCTTTCTTGGTGGTTGTTGCTTTTTCCGCCTTTTCGGAAGCAGGAGCCTTGGCAGCTTTTGCTTCTTTCTTTGCAGCAGACTTCTTGCCGCCTGCGAAAATCTTACGGAACTTGTTGAAAGGATCCGCAGCAGGAGTCTCAGCAGCAGTCGCTTCCGCGCCTTCGGCCGGAGCAGCTTTTGCCTTCTTCTTGCGGTCAAGCTTCGGATGATCCACAAGCTCGATCATCGCCATCTTTGCAGCATCACCCCAGCGGCGCTCGGAGATCTTCACGATCCGGGTATAACCGCCGTTACGAGCCTTATAGCGCTCGGTGAGCTCAGTGAAGAGTTTCGAGACAACATCGTTGTCGCGAGTGCGAGCGAATGCAAGCCTGCGGGAATTCAAAGTGTCACGCTTTGCAAGGGTGATCAGCTTTTCCGCTACTCGGCGGGTTTCCTTGGCCTTCTCGATGGTTGTTACAATCTGCTCTTGTTTGATCAGATTGTTCGCGAGGTTTTGCAGCATCGCCACCCGATGAGAGGTGTTTCTGCCGAACTTTCTTCCGTCTACTCCGTGTCTCATAACCTTTTCCTACTTCTTATTCTTCTGAGTCTTCATCTCCGAAGTCTTCGGCATCGCCGCCTTCGAAGTCCAAATCACTGTCATCCGCACCTGCAGATCCCGCTGCTTCAACAGCAGGCTTGGAACCTTGTGCAGGGGCCACAAATCCATCAAGCTTCATCCCGAGGCTCAGGCCCATTTCGCCCAAAATTTCCTTGATCTCATTGAGGGACTTGCGACCGAAATTCTTGGTCTTCAGCATCTCTGCCTCAGTTCTCTGAACGAGTTCATAAATGTAGCGAATGTTCGCATTCTGAAGGCAATTCGCAGAACGAACGGAGAGCTCGAGCTCTTCAACCGAACGGTAGAGGTTCGGATTGAACTGGGAGCCTTTCTCGGTCTGGATTTCAGCAACCATTTCCGGCTCTTCCTCGAAGTTGAGGAATACAGAGAGCTGATCCTTCAGGATCTTCGATCCGAGGGCTACTGCATCGTCAGGCTTCACGGAGCCGTCAGTCCAAAGCTCAAGAGTGAGCTTGTCGAAGTCGGTACGCTGTCCAACGCGGCTCTGGGTCACGTTATAGTTCACGCGCCGTACTGGAGAGAAAAAGCTATCTACAGGAATCCAACCGACGGGAAGATCCGCAGATTTATTGTTCTCGGCAGCACGATAGCCGCGACCCATTTCAACGCGCATTTCGGCCTTGAAGTTCACTTTGCCTTCCACAGTGCAAATCTTGTGGTCAGGATTCATGACAAGAACCTGGTCGGAGCAAATGATGTCTTTTGCAAGCACTTCACCCGGACCCTGGAAATTGATCGCAACTGTGGCTTTTTCGGTGAAGGACTTGAAGCGGATCTCCTTGAGATTCAGGATGATCTCTACGACATCTTCACGGACGCCTTCGAGGGTGGAAAACTCATGGACCACACCCTCAACCTTGATTGAGGTGATCGCAGCACCCTGAAGCGAGGAAAGAAGGACCCGGCGAAGGGAGTTCCCCAGGGTAAGCCCGAACCCACGCTCAAGCGGGCGGGCAATGAATTTGCCATAAGCCTCGGTCAGAGATTCTTTCTCAACATCCAGGGCCTTTGGCTTGATCAGATCTCTCCAGTTTCTTTCGATCATATTGTGACTCTCCAGCTACTTCTCAGGTTAAAAATTTTTCAAAAACAAGCAAAGGGATCCGCTCCCGAATCGGGCGCGGATCCCCGGAAAATTACTTGGAATACAATTCGACAATCAGGCGCTCTTCGACCGGAGCAGTGATGTCGTCGCGCGCAGGAAGATCACGCACTTTCGCTTTGAAATCAGCAGGACTCATCTCGATCCACTGAGGGATCTCGCGACGCTTGGACGCCTCGATTGCTGCCTTGATTTGAATCAGGTTATGGCTCTTTTCACGAACCACGACCTCGTCACCCTTGTTCACCTGGAGTGAAGGAATGTTCACGCGCTTGCCGTTCACGAGGAAGTGCCCGTGACGAACCAGCTGACGCGCTTCAGAGCGGCTGTTTGCAAAGCCCGCGCGGAAAACAACGTTGTCCAAACGGCGCTCAAGCATGCCGAGGAAATTTTCGCCGGTGATCCCGCGAATGCGGTCTGCCTTCGCGAAGAGGTTGCGGAACTGCTTTTCAAGCAATCCGTACATGCGGCGGACCTTCTGCTTCTCACGGAGCTGAAGCCCGAATTCAGAGAACTTGATCCGTCCCTGGCCATGCTGCCCTGGCGGATAGGCGCGACGCTCAAAGGAGCACTTCTCAGTGAAACACCGATCACCCTTCAAAAAGAGCTTTTGGTTTTCACGACGACAAAAACGACATACTGCACCACTATAACGAGCCATGATAATCTCCCTTAAACCCTTCTACGCTTCGGAGGACGGCATCCATTGTGCGGGATTGGAGTCGTATCCTCGATGTAAGTCACACGAAGTCCTGCAAGCGACATTGCGCGCAAAGCGGACTCACGTCCAGACCCTGGTCCGCTCACATAAACACTGACACTGCGAAGGCCCATGTCATAGGCTTTACGAGCTGCTTCCTCACCAGCCACCTGGGCTGCGAAGGGAGTGTTCTTGCGGGAACCGCGGAAACCTTTGTGTCCCGCACTCGACCAAGCAATCGCGTTGCCCATCTGGTCTGTGAGGGTGATGATCGTGTTATTGAAAGTGGAGAGGATGAATGCCTTCCCGGTCGAAACACCCTTCTTTGAAGAGGTTGGCGCCTTCACCACTTTTTTTTCTGTCGACTCTTCAGTCGCAGCTTCTGTCTTGACTGTCTTGTTTTCGCTCATGATTCTTATTCCAATTCCTTACTGCTTACTTCATGGCCTTGATGGACTTCTTGCCTGCAATCGCTACTGCAGGTCCCTTGCGCGTGCGCGCGTTGGAGTGCGTGCGCTGGCCGCGAACAGGAAGACCCTTCTTGTGACGGACGCCACGGTAGCACCCAAGGTCCACAAGACGCTTGATGTTCATGGAAGTATCACGACGAAGATCGCCTTCCACTTTGAGGTTCTTGTCGATGAAATCACGGATCTTCGCAACTTCAGCTTCGGTCAATTCTTCGATCTTCTTGTTGAGGTCGATCTTTGCCGATTCCAGCATTTTCTTCGATGTGGAGCGGCCGATCCCCAGGATGTAGGTGAGGCCGATCTCAGCGCGTTTGTTTTTAGGCAAGTCGATTCCAGCTATACGAGCCACTGTTAGTACCCTTTCGTAACGATTACTATTCGATGTGAGAGTGGAAAGAGTGGTTTATGCAGCCCAACACAATAAGTCAAGCCCGAAAAAACTCTTTCCGGAAATCCCGAAAAAACCCTTGATTATCCCTGTCTTTGCTTGTGGCGGGGGTTTTCACAAATGATGCGAACCACACCCTTCCGACGAACCACTTTGCACTTCATACAGATCTTCTTAACTGACGCTCTTACCTTCATAACTACTCCTTACGCTTAAAACTCTAATCTTTTCAAAATCTTACTTCGCGCGGTAGGTAATCCTACCGCGAGTAAGATCATACGGGGAAAGTTCCACCGTTACCTTGTCGCCCGGGAGAATCTTGATGTAAAACATCCTCATTTTCCCGGAAATGTGTGCAAGCACCTGGTGGCCGTTTTCGAGCTTCACCTTGAACATTGCGTTCGGAAGCGGCTCGAGCACCACGCCTTCCATCTGGATTGCACCTTCTTTTTCGCTCATCGACTCTCCTAAATGGATCCCGTTAAAATCTCGTTGCCCGACTCGGTGATTGCAACCGTATGCTCAAAATGAGCGGACAATCGCTTATCCACGGTCACCGCCGTCCAGCCGTCTGCGAGAACCCTCACTTCGGGCTTACCCGCATTGATCATCGGCTCAATGGCGATTACCATTCCAGGCTTCAAAACCATGCCTTTTCCCTTGATTCCGAAGTTCGGAACCTGGGGATCCTCATGGAGACTTCTTCCGATGCCGTGTCCAACAAATTCTCTTACCACGCTGTAGCCGTGACTCTCAACAAAATTTTGTACCGCATGACCAATGTCGAAAAGATTATTGCCCGGCTTGGCCTGCTCTATACCCAAATATAAACTCTTTTCGGTGATTTCGAGGAGTTTTCGGGCATCCTCCGAGATCCTTCCCACTGCGAATGTCTTCGCAGAGTCACCGAACCAGCCATCCATCACGACCCCGAAATCCACTCCGACGATGTCCCCTTCCTTGAGCACTCTCTTTTTTGAGGGAATTCCATGAACCACTTCCTCGTTCACTGAAACACACAAAGTCGCTGGAAATCCGTGGTAGCCCTTGAATGCGGGTTTAGCGCCGAGTTCCTTGGTTCGGGTTTGCGCGAAGAGATCAAGATCGGCCGTGGTCGCTCCCGGTTTGATCAATTCCTCGATCTCCAACAAAACGCGCGAAACCACCTGGCCTGCCCGTTTCATTTTTTCGATTTCTTCACGTGACTTCAGATGTACCAAGACAATTCACCCTCAGGCTTTTTTCAAAGCCTTCTCCAAAACGGAAAACACCGCGTCGGGTGAGGACGACGCATCCACCCTTAAAAAACCGCTGGTTTTCTCGTAAAAGCCGATGATCGGCGCAGTTTGATTCTGATACACTTCGATCCGTTTGCCGACAACCTCGGCGGAGTCATCAGTCCGCTGATAGAAGTCACATGGTCCGGAAGCCTTTGCACATGACTCAGATGTCGGGAGATCCTTCAATTGATCGACACTCACCACTCGATTGCAATTTCGACAGGTGCGGCGCGAGGACAAACGGGAGACGAGAATTTCCTTGGAGAGATCGAAGAAAAAAATCGAACCCAACTCCATGTGCAGACTCTTCAAGAGTTCATCGAGCGCCTTTGCCTGGGGTTCTGTTCTCGGAAAGCCATCCAGGATGAAACCGGACTTGCAGTCAGGCCCGGACAAACGATCACGAATGAGATCAATGACCACGGCATCCGGAACATACTCGCCACGATCCATATAGGACTTGGCCTTCATGCCCACCTCAGTCTTTTTCGCGATTGCCTCACGGAACATGTCACCCGTGCTCAAATGAACGAGCCCGTACTTGTCCTGCAGCATCTTTGACTGAGTGCCCTTTCCGGAACCCGGAGGGCCGAGAAACAGGATATTCATGTGTACGCCGCTCTGCCCTTCACACGTGCATGTTTCATGAAGCCTTCGTAGTTTCTGGAGAGCATGAAGGTTTCAATCTGGGCTACGGTATCGAGTGCAACACCCACAAGAATCAGAACCGAAGTCCCGCCGAAATAGAAAGGAACTTTCAGGGTTTGGGACATGAGTGTCGGAAGCACGCAAATGAGGGAGATGTAGGTTGCCCCCCCGAGTGTAAGTCGGGTCAACACATAATCAATGTAGCGGATGGTATTTTCGCCCGGACGAATTCCAGGAATGAATCCACCGTACTTTTTCAGGTTCTCCGCAACATCCTCGGTCTTGAATACAACCGCAGTGTAGAAATACGAGAAGAAGAAGATCAGCCCCACGAAGAGAATCTCATACAACCAGCCGCCCGGAGCAAGCCAGCCCGCAATCGTTTGAACCGCTCCCGCAGTCACGAATGTCCCGATGGTCGCAGGGAACATCAAAAGGGAGGATGCGAAAATCGGAGGAATCACGCCGGAAGTATTCAACTTCACAGGAATGTGGGTGTTTTGACCGCCATAGATCTTGCGACCCACCACGCGTTTTGCGTAATGGACCGGAATCCTGCGGGAAGCCCGTTCCACAAAAATGATCACGAAAAAGGTGCCGAGGATCAGGGCGAGCACAATCGCAGCCTTCCCGACACTCAGTTCACCCGAGCGGATCAAGGAAAGAGCGGAGGTGATGCCTTGAGGAATTCTTGCAGCGATCCCGGCAAAAATGATCATTGAGGTACCGTTTCCGATTCCGCGCTCGGAGATCTGTTCCCCGAGCCATACGAGGAACATGGTTCCCCCCGTGAGGGTAATGGTTGTCATCAGCTTGAAGGCAAATCCCGGGTCGATCACGACCTGCGGATTGCTGTAGGCCTGAAGGGAACTTGCGATCCCCCAGCCTTGAATGAAGCACAACAGCACCGTCGCATAGCGGGTGTACTGGGTGATCTTTTTCCGGCCTTGATCCCCTTCCTTCTGGAGATCAGAAAGGTGCGGCACCATCACGGTGAGAAGCTGGAAAATAATGGAGGCGGAAATATAGGGCATGATTCCGAGCGCGAAAATACTGAAGCGCTCAAGAGCTCCGCCGCTGAAAAGATTGAACCAGCCGAAGATGGTACCCTGCATGTTCTTGAAAGCTTCCGAGAGCGCAGCTCCGTCCACACCGGGAGTCGGGATGTGTACACCGATCCGATACACTGCAAGAACGATCAGCGTAAAAAGAATCTTCTTTCTGAGTTCCGGAATTTTAACCAAGCCTTGTGCACCTGCCATACGTTCTTTCCTCGATGAATTTTTGAAAGTGGATTTCTGGAATCCTACCGCTCTTCCTGCGAACTGAAAACAAGAAAGGTATAGCCCTGCCATTCCCGGCTGAAGCTATACCTTCCAATCATTCCTAATCCTGCAATCTGCAGATTACTGAATTTTTACGATCTCGATGGAGCCGCCTGCAGCCGTGATCTTCTTGTTTGCAGACTCGGACACGCGATGTGCCTGAATCTTGAAGCTGCGGGTGATATTGCCATTCCCGAGAATTACCAGACGCTCGGAGTTCTTCTTGGCGAGGCCCAGCTCGATCAACACCTTCAGGTTCAGTTCCTTCACATCGGATGGAACCTTCGCCTCGATGTCCGAAAGATTGATCGCCGCGTGGTTCCGCGCATGGATATTGGTGAATCCACGCTTCGGAAGACGACGATACAAAGGCGTTTGACCGCCTTCAAAGCCCGGACGGACGCTTCCGCCCGAACGCTGCAACTGACCCTTGTCCCCTTTACCTGCGGTTGGCCCGAGACCGGATCCTGAACCGCGTCCGAGACGCTTTCGCTGGCTGCTGGAGCCCGCTTGAGGCTTCAATTCATTGAGTTTCAACATACTTCTTCTCCGTTAATTGTCTAATTGTCCGCCACGATGTCCAGCAGATGAATGACCTTTTTGATCATTCCCCGGACGGACGGGGTGTTCTCAAGGGTCATCTCCTGATGACGCTTCTTCAATCCGAGTCCCTGCAAGCAGGCACGCTGATTGGGGTTGCAAGAGATCCGGCCTTTTTTCAACCGGATCACGATGGTCTTGGTTTTGGTTTCTTTTGCCATACTTACCTCCGCTCTCAGCTATGCAAGTCGCTGACTGCTTTGCCGCGTGATTTGGCGATGTCCGAAAGACTGCGAAGAGCCTTCAGAGCATCGAACGTCGCGCGAACCACGTTATGGGGATTGTCCCGACGAAGCGACTTCGTCAGGATGTTCTTCACACCTGCGGCCTCTAGAATCGCACGGACCGCAGAGCTTGCGATCACTCCGGACCCTTCAGGAGCCGGCTTCATGAGCACCGAGCTTGCGCCGAAGGTACCCATCACTTCGTGAGGGATGGTGGTTCCGTGAAGCGGAACACTGACAAGCGCCTTGCGCGCGCGCTTGCCGGCCTTCTTGATCGCCTCGGGAACTTCAGTGGCCTTGCCGAGTCCTACTCCAACCTGGCCCTTTTTGTTTCCGACCACCACAATCGCAGCGAAACTGAAGCGGCGTCCGCCCTTCACCACTTTCGCGCAGCGATTGATGTGAATCACCTTGTCTTCGAACTCTGTGTCTTCTGCCTTATCGTTATAACCGATTGCCATTTTTTATGACCCCTTTGATTAAAAGTTCAAACCAGCTTCGCGAGCAGCATCTGCAAGCGCTTTGATTTTGCCGTGATAGAGATAACCGCCGCGATCAAATACAACCGCCTTGACTCCCTTTGCCATGGCCCGCTTGGCAACCAGCTGACCAACCGCCTTCGAACCTTCGATGTTGGCACCCGACTTCGAGAGCTCTTTTTCGGTGGTGGAAGCGGCTACGATCGTATGCCCCTTGGAATCATCGATGAGCTGAGCGTAAATGTTGGCATTAGAGCGGAACACCACGAGGCGAGGCCTTTCGGTGGTTCCGACCAATTTTGCACGGATGCGCTTCTTGTGCTTGAAGCGGATCACTTGCTTGTTGCTTGTTTTATTTCCGATTTTCGTTGCCATAATTACCTCTTACTTTGCACCTGCAGCTGCCTTACCCGCCTTGCGGATAATGTGCTCGTTGGTGTAGCGGATGCCCTTGCCCTGATACGGCTCGGGTGGCTTGATGCCACGGATCTTGTCCGCAGTCAGTCCAAGAAGCATCTTGTCACTGCCGGTCAGAACCACATGTGTGTTGTTCTCGACTTTGGCCTGAACTCCCTCGGGAAGTTTGAAGTCCACGGGATGGGAGAATCCGATCGTGAGAGAAAGAACATTTCCCTTGGTCGCGGCCCGGTATCCGACTCCTACGATGTCAAGCTCGCGGGTGAATCCCTGGGAGACACCGGTCACCATGTTGTACACTTGGGTGCGAACCACACCTTGCAGGGCTCCGGAACCTTCATCCTTCTCGTCACGAACCACTTTCACTTCCTGCCCTTCGACAGAAAGCTTCACGCCGTTCGGAAGCTTGAAGTTCAACTTCCCCTTCGGTCCTTCCACAAGAACGGTTTCGTCCTTGATGTTAACCTTCACACCTTGCGCCAATTTTACTGGGGCTTTACCTACTCGTGACATAAATCACCAAACCTCACAGAGAATTTCGCCGCCCACTTTGTGCTGGGCTGCTTTCTGGGTTGCCAAAACACCTTTCGAAGTCGAAAGAATGGAAGTTCCCACTCCACCGAGGACCTTCGGAATCGCGCCCACGCCGGCGTACTTGCGCACACCCGGCTTGCTCACGCGACGAATCCCGCGGATCACACTCTCGCCGTGATCATCGTACTTGAGGTAAACCTTGATGTTCACGTGTCCGTTGTCATCCTTGATGAGACGGAAGTTCTTGATGAATCCCTCGTCCTTCAAAACGCGAACGATGTTCGCCTTGAGGCGGGATGCAGGAATCTCGACTTTCTCGTGCTTTTCCGCACAAGCGTTCCGGATTCTGGTCAGCAAATCTGCTACTGGATCTGTCATGCTCATAGTCTTTTTCCTCTTACCAACTTGACTTCGTAACGCCCGGGAGCAGTCCCTTGAGCGCAAGGCCCCTGAAACACAGACGGCACATGTTGAACTTTCTCAAATAAGCCTTGGAACGGCCGCACAGAGGACAGCGATTCTTCGCCCTTGATTTGAACTTAGGAGTCTCACCCATTTTTACGAGTTTACATTTCTTAGCCAAGCTCTATCTCCTTACTTTCTGAAAGGCATGCCCATTTCGGTGAGCAGGGCCCTTGAATGTTCGTTGTTCTTCGCAGTGGTCACAATGGTGATGGTCATCCCACGCACGCTATCGACCAGATCGTAGTTGATCTCCGGGAAAATGATCTGCTCCTTGATTCCCAAAGAGTAGTTCCCGCGACCGTCGAATGCCTTCGGGCTGATCCCCTTGAAATCGCGTACGCGAGGAAGGGAGATCGAAACCAAACGATCAAAAAATTCATACATCCGCGCACGGCGGAGAGTCACTGCCACAGCAACCGCGTTGCCCTTACGGACCTTGAAGGCTGCAATTGCTTTCTTGGCGCGGGTCATGATGGGCTTCTGACCAGTGATCGCCATAAGATCGTTCATTGCGGAATCGAGAACCTTAGGGTTTCCAATCGCCTCTTTCACTGCACAATTCACCACGATCTTTTCGAAACGGGGCACTTGCATCATGCTCTTGAAGCCGAACTGCTTCATGAGGGCCGGAGCCACCACTTTTTCGTAGTGTTCCTTCATCCGGATCGTGCCTTCCGGGGAAACCTTCAGCTCTCCGGCAGGTGTAACCTTCAGTGCGTTTGCCAGAGCAGCCTTCTCGCGCTTGGTAGCCTTGGGGGCTGCCTCGGCCTTCGGCTTGGCTTCTTTTTTCTTTTCTGTATCTTTAGTGTCTTTTGCGTCTGCCACGGATCAATCCTCCAGAATCACTTTTTAGCGGAAGCCGACTTTTCAATCAGCTCGCCTTTCTTGCCGCGCGAGAACTTGCTCGCCCGCACCGGCTTTTTGGTTGTAGGGCTGATGAGCATCACGTTCGAGTAATGAATCGGGGATTCTTTCGAAACGATGCCGCCCTGGGGGTTGGTCTGGGATGGCTTCACATGACGCTTGATCATGTTGATGCCTTCGATGGTCAATTTCATCGCGGCAACATCCACTTTGAGTACCTTGCCCTGCTTGCCCTTGTCTTTTCCGGCAGTCACGGCAACCATGTCATTTTTACGAATAAACAGCTTTGTCATAATCGACCTCTATCCCGTTAAATCACTTCTGGCGCGAGAGAGATGATCTTCATGAAATTCTTTGCACGAAGCTCCCTTGCCACCGGTCCGAAAATACGGGTTCCCACCGGTTCGTTCTGGGCGTTGATCAGCACCGCTGAGTTGTTATCGAAACGAATGTACGAGCCATCCTTCCGGTTCACTTCCTTGGCAGTTCTGACGATCACGGCCTTCATGATGTCCCCTTTTTTCACCTTGGAATTGGGGATCGCATCCTTTACGGACACGACGATCACGTCGCCAATCGTTGCATATTTCCGGCGGGTTCCGCCGAGAACCTTGATACACATCACGGAGCGGGCCCCGGAGTTATCTGCGACATCAAGTCTGGTTTGCATCTGAATCATTTGAAATCTCCTTTAATCCTTCCTGATCAGGCCTTGTGCAGCATTTCAGAGGACGCTGCCCGAATGATCTGCTCCACCGCCCAACGCTTCTCGCGAGAGAGCGGGCGGGACTCGATGATGCGGACCAGGTCGCCGGCCTTTGCACGATTGCCTTCGTTGTGAGCCTTGAACTTGTTCGCCTTGGTGATGTATTTGCCGTACATCCCCTCACGAACCTGGCGCTCAACGCGAACCACACAGGTCTTCTCCATCTTGTCACTCACCACGGTTCCCACCATGGAGCGCTTGTGCGGGCGCTTTGCACCCGTTGCCGCTGCCGGAGTGGTTGCAGGAGTCGCCTTCGCTTTTGCCTTAACTGTCTTTGCTTTCGTCTCTGCCATAAAATCCTCTCAACCTACTTGGAAGCTTTCTGCGTGAGGAATGTCTTCACGCGCGCGATCTCCTTGCGGAGCTTCCAGATCATTGCAGTGTTCTCAAGCTGACCGGTCGCGAGCTTGATCTTCGCTTCGAAGAGGGCCTTGCGGTTGTCGCTGATCTTCTGATTCATTTCTTTTTCTGAAAGATTCTTCAATCCTTCCAACTTCTTCTTTGCCACTTGAATCTCTCCTTACTTCGCCGCCGCTTTCGCAGCTGCAGTTGCCTTTGCTCTCTCGGCCGACTTGGCAGCACGTTTCGCAAGGGCAGTCGCCTCGATTTGCTTGTTGATGAGCTTGAACTTCAGGGGAAGTTTGTGGCTCGCCAGACGAAGCGCTTCGAAAGCTTCATTTTGGGGAATTCCGGCCATTTCAAAAATGATCCGGCCCGGCTTGATGACCGCCGCCCACTCTTCCACGCCGCCTTTTCCGGATCCCATCCGGGTTTCAGCAGGCTTCTTGGTGATCGGCTTGTGAGGGAAAATCCTTACCCAGATGTTACCGCCACGCTTTACGTGACGGGTCATCGCAACCCGCGCAGCTTCAATCTGCTTCGCGGTGATCCGGCCGCATTCTGCAGCCTGAAGTCCGAATTCGCCGAAGAAAAGGGCGCCACCGGAGCCTTTTTCAGCGCGTCCGCGGTTCTTCCCCTTTGCTTGTTTTCTCCATTTCACTCGTTTTGGCGTCAACATGACCTATCTCCTGCCTCTCAATTCGTGTTTCCGCTGGCCTGAAGAGCTTTCGCTTCTGCCGCAGCTTGACGCTTCAGAGTCTGGGTTTCGCCACTGTAAACCCATACTTTCACGCCGATGATTCCATAAACCGTGTGCCCTTCAGCTGTACCGTAGTCGATATTCGCACGAAGGGTGTGAAGAGGTACGCTGTCTTCGCTGTACCACTCTGCGCGAGCAATCTCGGCTCCACCGAGACGGCCTGCCACGCGAATCTTGATTCCCTTGATTCCTTGCTTGAAGGCTGCAGTCATGCACTTCTTCATGGCTCGACGGAACGCAACCCGCTTTTCGAGCTGGGCTGCGACGTTCTCGGCAATGAGGGTCGCATTTGCTTCAGGGTTCTTCACTTCGATGATGTTCAAGAGAACTTCGCTTGAGGAAAACTTCTGGATTTCGCCGCGAAGCTGATCCACTCCGGCACCCTTTTTCCCGATAACGATCCCGGGACGGGCGGTGTGAACATTGATCTTCACTTTGTTTGCTGCACGTTCGATCTCGATCTTCGCGATCCCGGCAGAAAAGAGCTTGGTCTTCAGTTCCTTGCGGAGCTTCAGATCTTCATGAAGAAGTTTCGCGTAGTCTTTCTTTGCGTACCAACGGCTTTCCCAAGTTTTGGTAACGCCCAAACGGAATCCAACTGGATGTACCTTCTGACCCATGATCCTTCTCCTTACGCCTTTTTCGCAGTGGCCGTTTTCTTGGCCTTCTTGGTTGTGGTTTCAGCGACGAACACCTTGAGGTGGCTGGTGTACTTCAGGATCCGGCTGGCAGACCCCTTTGCGCGCGACTTGAAGCGCTTCAACGTCGGGCCCTTGCTCACCAGGATCCGGCTCACGACCAGTTGGTCGATGTCCATTGTTCCCTTTTGCTCGGCATTTGCAACCGCGCTCTTCAGAACGCCCGAGATCAAGGAAGCGAGCCTACGCTGGGGAGCGAGCGCGAGGTAGTTCACCGCAGCCGCTACCGGCTTTCCGCGAACTTCATCCGCAAGCATCCCGAGTTTTCGGGGAGTCACTCTGATATTTGTCAAACTTGCCATGGTTTCCATCATCATTCTCCTTCAGTGCCCTTACTTGGCTGCAGGGGCAGCTGCTTCTGCTTTCTTCTCAGCAGGAGTGTGGCCATGGAAGGTACGGGTCGGAGCAAATTCCCCGAGCTTGTGTCCCACCATGTTCTCGGTCACATAAACCGGTACGAACTTGCGGCCGTTGTGAACCGCGAGCGTCAGGCCCACGAAATCCGGGAGCACTGTCGACCGACGAGACCAGGTCTTGATGACCTTCTTGTCATTTGCGGCTTTGGACGCCTCACACTTTTTCATCAGGTGATCGTCGCAGAATGGTCCTTTTTTCAATGATCTTGCCACGTGGATTCTCCTTCTTAAGCGCGTTTCACGATGAAAGCGTCGGTGCGCTTGTTTTTACGGGTTTTATAACCTTTGGTCGGCTTACCCCACGGAGTCGTCGGATGACGACCGCCGGAGCTCTTGCCTTCACCACCACCCATCGGATGGTCAACAGGGTTTTTCGCCACACCGCGGACGGTCGGACGAATCCCCATCCAGCGAGTACGACCTGCTTTACCGATTGTCACGTTCTCGTGCTCAAGGTTCGATACCTGGCCGATGGATGCGCGACAGTTGATATGAATCAGGCGGATCTCACCGCTTGGCATACGAACCTGTGCATATTCGGTTTCCTTCGCCATCAGCTGACCGTAGCTGCCCGCGGAACGGGCGAGCTTTCCGCCCTTGCCTGGCTCAACTTCGATGTTGTGAAGGAAAGTACCGACAGGAATATTGAAGATCTGAAGGCTGTTGCCCGGCTTGATGTCCGCGCTATTGCTGGAGATCACCTTGTCGCCGACCTTGAGTCCTTCGGGAGCGATAATGAAGCGCTTGTCTCCATCTGCGTAGTTCACCAAAGCGATCCAAGCTGTACGATTCGGATCGTATTCAATGGATGCAACGGTTCCAGTCACGCCTTCCTTGTTCCGCTTGAAATCAATCAAGCGATAGTGGTGCTTGTGTCCGCCACCGATCTGCTGAACGGTGATGCGCCCGTGTACGTTCCGTCCACCGGATTTGTTTTTGAAAGTCCGGAGACGGTTCGGACGGCTAGGCTGTTCCGACTTCTTGGTCAGAACCGAGAAGTCCGCCACGGTCTTGAACCGGAGGGTCGGGGTTGTCGGCTTAAACGTTTTCACTGCCATAATCTATTCCTCTATCACCCAATTACTGTTTTACCTGGAAAAGCTCGATCTTCTGGCCCGGAGCCAGGGTGATCACAGCTTTCTTCCAATTGGAGCGCTTGAACTCGAAACGTCCGGAGCGCTTGTTTTTACCGTGCATCATGCTGGTGTTCACTGCCTTCACCTTCACCTTGAAGAGCTGCTCCACGGCAGACTTGATTTCAGGCTTGGATGCGGATGCGTCCACTTCGAACACGTAGCGATTCGCCACTTCGGCAAGAGCCGTGCTCTTCTCGCTCACCACAGGTCGCTTGATTACGCTAAAGATTTTTTCTTGCATGTTACTTCTCCACTCCGAGACGGGTTTCGATCGCCTTCACCGCGTCCTGGGTCATCATGAGCCAATCGTGCTTGAGGATGTCGTACACATTCAGGCCTTCGGTACGAAGCATGCGAACACCCTTCAGGTTCCTCATGGAAAGTTCGACATTCTGATCCGCAGTTGCAATCACAAGAACCTTGTCGAGCTTGAAGGTATCCTTGATCACTTTTTCAGCATCCGAGGTCTTTGGCTTTGCGAACGTGAGCTTGTCGAGGACAATCACGCGAGCCGCCTTCACCCGATCAGAAAGGGCCGAGCGAAGAGCTCCTTTGACCATTTCCTTCGGAGTGCGTTCTGCATAGGAACGAGGCTGGGGTCCGAAGTTCTGACCGCCGCCCACCATGAGTGGCGAACGAGTCGAACCCTGACGTGCATTCCCGGTTCCCTTTTGCTTGAACGGCTTTGCTCCACCGCCACGCACTTCGGATTTAACTTTTGTTTTCGCGGTTCCCTGACGGCGCTCCGCGAGTTGAGCCTTCACCACCTGATGAACCAGACCACGATTGATCTCGGTTGCGAAAACCGCATCACTCAGATTGATGTTGCCGACTTTTTCTTTTTTCTGATTGAACAGTTCTAAAGATGGCATCTTACACCTCAGCCTTTACTGCTTTTTGAATGGTCACGATGCCGCTGATCGGGCCCGGCACGCTTCCGTGAACCAGTACGATTCCCTGGTCGAGATCAACCCGAACCACTTTGAGGTTCTGGATGGATACTTTTTTGTGGCCCATGTGTCCGGGCATTTTCTTGCCCTTGAACACCTTACCCGGATCCGCGCGGTTCCCGATGGAACCGATCTGGCGGTGGGAAACGGACGCCCCGTGGGACTTGAAGCCCCCGGCATAGTGATAACGCTTCATTACGCCCTGAAAGCCTTTTCCTTTGCTTACCGCGCTTACGTCGATCAGATCGCCGGCCTTGATGAACTCGGCGGTCAGGCTCATGCCTTCTGCCAAACCTTCAAGACCCTTGTCGTCCGCAAAGCGGAACTCCTGGGCATGGTAGAATCCGGGCTGGCCGGACTTTTTAAAATGACCCTTTTCAGCGCTATTCACGCGAGAATCTTTCTTGGGAAGAAATCCGACTTGAACCGCGGAGTACCCGTGTTTGTCGGACTTTTTGACTTGAGTCACTGTGTTCTTCTTGATTTCGATCACAGTTACCGCAAGGGAGCGACCATCTTCACCATAAACCTGGGTCATCCCGGCCTTTACGCCAAGGACTCCACCGAGTCCGGTCGAGAGCGTCGCAGATGTTGCATTCGCTTGTGTTTCAGTAGTTTGTTCCATAACCTCACCTATTTGTATTTTTGGGTCTGGAGGCCGTCTCATCTTCGCGGTTACCCGCGAGTGCCGACTCCGTTTTCAAAAACTTAAGATTTAATCTCCACATCCACGCCTGCGGACAAATCGAGCTTCATCAAAGAATCGATGGTCTGCTGGGTTGGTTCCACGATGTCCAAAAGACGCTTGTGGGTTCTGACTTCGAATTGCTCGCGGGATTTCTTGTCCACGTGAGGAGAGCGAAGCACTGTGTACTTGTTGATGACTGTGGGGAGGGGGATTGGACCACGAACCACCGCGCCGGTTCTCTTTGCGGTGTTCACGATTTCCCACACAGATTTATCCAAAACGCGGTGATCAAACGCCTTGAGTTTGATGCGAATCTTGTGTTCTGCGACTGCCATATCATTCCTTCTTTCGTCGTCCTTTTCGGGCGGGAAACACCGACAACCGGTGAAACACAACCACGCCAAGGAGCGCTTGAGGTTTTCTATTCAACTAACGACCGAATACGCTCTCATCCTTCACAGTGACTGAAACCCGGAGACTCTTGTTTTTGAGGGAACCCCCTCGAAACGAGCGTCTTTCACCCGAATTTCGCCATTTACGCCTCGCCTCGGCTCTTCCTTTGGGGAGAGAGATGTCATCTGTATGACATTTTTAACCAAGACAGCCTGCGAAATGTAGTAGCAGAGCTAAATTTGGTGCGACAAGCCGTTACTTCTACCGAAGGTGGCACAAGATGGCAAGAAGAAAGATCGGAATTGAAGGAGTCGGACGATGCAGGCTTGAAACGAAATCGGTGGAGACCTATTCCGGAAAGAGCTCCCGCATGCGCTTCAGTCGCTGATCCGTATTCCATTTCTTCCACTCGGGGGAGGAGAAGATGCCATTGAACTTGGCCGGATCCTGCTGCAGCCCCTGGTTCATCAATTCATCCAACTGCTGACCGGGCCCCGAGAAAGGTGCTGACACTTCGGACTTTGGAATGAGCACTCGTTTAAATCGTTCCTCCATCCGGTTCAGCTTCAGGTCCATGAACTCAGGGTTCGTGCCTGCATTTCCGCGGGAAGAGAGAAGATTCACGGTTCTCACCTGTTCCTTGCTCACTCCTTTTTCAAGGGTGATGGCATTGGCAGGCAAAACTGCGGATTCCGGAACAAATACATCCACATAGCCGTCACCAGACGTCTTCTCCCAGCGTCCGGATCCCTGCAACACCAAAACCTTTCCATCCCTCACGTTCGCAAGGCCGGGCCTCGCAACCTGACTGAGATTCAAGGTTTCGTTCCGGTTCTGCCTTCTCAAAAGCTCGCCATAATCCTCCTTGCTGGAGAGCATCAGGACTTTTTGCTGCTCCCCAGGAATCAGATGATAGCTGAAGCTTTCGCCGTCGGGCAATTTTCCACCGGCCCCATCCGGACGAAGTGCCGTAGATCCGCGGGTCAAGGCTCTCCTCAGTTCATAGTAATCTTTTTGGGTGATCTTCCCTCTTCGTTCCGCGTCCTCGAGCTTCCGGAGCGTTTCCTTTCCCTCCGTTTCCGCAGAGGTGTAACGCTTCGACCTCGCTTCCATGTCTCTTGAGAAATTCTCCGTAAAGTCCTTGAGCCACGGATGCTTCTCCCCCATCAACCGTTCCGCCGCCCTGACGCTCTCCCTGTCAATATAGTCAATCACCTCCTGATCCCGGAACTCCTCAGAACTAGTGCCCAACTTTTCGAATTCTTTGATGATCCTTGCGCGCTCCTGCCCACGAATTGTTTCTCGCTCCCTCTTCAGGGCATCGAAGGACTTCTGATCACGAGGCGCGCCCTCGTGCCTTGACAGATCAAGTTCGAATTGTTTCTTCAAGCGATTGCCTCCGCTTTCAAGCTCGATTTCGAACTTTCCGTCGGGCTGCCAGCGATCGAGGGCCTCATCAATTGAAAAGGGCTTCTCTCTTGCCTGTTTTGCGAGATCCGAATGGAGTTCCGCTTCGAGGGATGCGAAATCCTTCGAGCTGCCGATCGAGAACTTCGCCTTCGAAAACCCCTCCCGGTGGGATGTGCCGAACACCTCGCTCAAGGGAAGATCGAAATTTTCCCGGAACCGGTCCTGCACTCCAGCCTCTGGAACTCCGCGCAGCTCCTTCATTCCCTGTTTCAGGTACTGGGTCGCCTCATCGGCGGCCGCAAACTTTCCGTAGGAACCGAGATTCCCCTTGTACTTGAACCCGTCTCCCCGGATCACCTCGGTCCCGCCCTTCGTGAACTGAAAGGACTTTCCGGTCTTTCCGAAAGTATTCCAATGTCCGGCCTCATGTTCGAGGATTTTGAAAATTGCTCCACGCCGCTGGAACAACTCCGAGTTCAGCGCAATGACCTCATAAGTGCCAACGGAGCCCTTTTTGGGATCAGTGATTGATTTTTTTCCAAGATAAAGGCCATCAAAATTGCCGTCTTTCTTACTGCCGTTGAACTCAATGACCTTTACACCCTTTTCATCCAGGGTCCTCAATGTCTTTTTGAGCGGATCAGCGTCGGGGAGATTCTGCCAGATGACCTGTCGATATTCATAATTGTATCTGCGATACTGCTCTCCGGTTTCCGGATTATGAAGGGTCACGCTCCGAGCTGCTCGCTCCGGAAGCGCCTCACCCCTCAGGCTTTGATCCAGGGAGCGGGCTCCCATGCCGGGAGTGTTACCGGTTTTGACTTCCGGGTTTTTGGTGAAGCCCGTATCGGGCGTCCCGGTTTTTCCGATGCTCATCTTCCAGTTCGGCCTTCTCGAATTCAGGAATGCCGCCCCTGACCTTCCGATTGCAGAAATTCCGCGGGACATTGCGAGCTCTGTCAACAAATCGAGCATCCCCTCCTCCGAATACGGATCCGGATGTGCGAGAGCATGGACACCAAAACTGAGCGCCACATCCGTTGCCATTCCATCCGCGATTCCGTTGAACATGGCGACACTTGTGGACATCGTTTTCGGCCCGACCTTCGAGGCAAGTGCCACTTGCAGCTCGGACAGATACACCTTTGCACCTGCATTCACCTTCGCAATGAGATCTGCCGCAGGCTTCGTCAGTTTTGCCGTTTGAATCACAATCGGGGATGTTCGAACCGCAGTATTCAGGGTGCTGGAGGCAAGCTCCACGCTCGTCGCAAGTCCGGTTCGGACGGCAACCTGACTTGCTCCCTTGTAGAGCAGCTTTCCAGCTCCCGGTGCAAACGAGGCCGCAATCCCCACCAGTTCCGCATTTCCCTGAAAGTGATACTGATCCACAAGACTCTGACCAAGCTGCGCATCAAAAGCCTTGGTTTGTACTGATTGCTCGTATTTTGTTTCTTGGTACTTCGCGTTCGCGTAGCCCGCGGCCCCCGTTCCCACTCCGATTGCAACCGAACTCATTCCCAGAGCTGCCACCAGTGTTGGAGAGGCAAGCCCTCCGCTCAGGACTGTGGCGGCAACCGCTCCGGCGATCGCCAGTCCGGTAAGGACACCGGTGATCACACGAGAGTTCTTTTCCTTTCGATAAATCTTGTCGATCTCAAGACACATGAGACTTGCCATTTGAGGGTCGTTTCGAAGACGGACCACCTCGCGCAGGGAAAGCGGCTCATACTCAAGGAAGTATCGGAGCCCAGGATACGGATTCGATGAGTCGACGATCGATCCCTTTTGTTTTTGCAGCTCCTTCATTTTGTCGGAAACCGTGTTCAGAGCCTCTTGAAGTGACGCATCGAGATTCGGATCATTGGCGCTCAGGATTTTCATTCCCTCGCCCGCCTCAAGGCAGTCCTCCTGATCAAAGGACCCTACAGAATCCTTGAATTTCCCCATGCCCATGAGTGTTCCAAAGCCTGTTTTGTTTACAAGATCGGAATACGCACTGTTCACCTTGGCTATGGAATTCTGATTTGCCGTCCCACTTGCACTCAGGATGCTGACCGCAGCATCAGCACAGGCCTGGTTGAGTTTCGCAACCGCTTGATTGAAGGATGCCGCCTCCGCAACTCGATCTATCTTTTTGAGCGACGCTCGATTCGCGCTCACCTCATCGTAAACGCCACTCAATGCCTCGTTGCATCCTCCGATAGCTTTGCAGTAGGCGTTCTTTTCAGGAAGAGATCCCTTGATTCCAAAGTAGGATTCAAGGAATTGCCTTGCACCCGACCGCAAGGAGTGATCATAAGTATCCTTTACCAGCGAGAAGGTGTCTTTTCTCCGGAACTCGTTTTCATTCGCCCGAAGATCCTTCATGATTTTCCTGAAACTCGCGAGTTCTTGTGGAATGACTGAATTCGCGTTTGCCGAGCAAATCTGATCCACCAAAGAGCGGTTGTCGTTCAGACCCTCGCCTTTCAAGTATTCCCGGCATTGATCGAAGGCCTTGGCCGCATCACCTAGGTTCTTGATTGTCGCCTTGTTCTCCTCATAGGTCTTTCGTGTCTTTTCGAGCTCATCCCTCATCGCTTTCGTGAGACTGAGCCCTTTCTTCAGCGCTTCCTGAACTCTTGCTGAATAATCAGTAAATGCAGAATCAACATCGGCAAGATACTCCGGAACAAGTGGCTTTTTACGAGCATCTCCCAAGACCTTGGAGAATTTTTCATCCACCGCCTTCAATGTATTCAGATTGGCTTCAATTCCCTCCGCTGTCTGAAATGCCTTCCCGCAATAAGGCCGATTGTACGGCTCCAAACATCCAAGGGTGTTCATCACGGAGGTTGGCAGCTCTTTTTTAACGAAATCCCGCACGCAATAGGCCTGCATTGCATAGCACCCCTCCATCGTCGGGGTCTTTGCGCAATCCGAAACCAGGCGTTGGGAGTTGTACTGGCTGATCTCATTTTCGCGAAGTCCATAGGCGGCCATCATGTTCTTCATTTTTGAGTTCAGTTGAGCTTCTGATTCAAGGCTCGGGGATTTCAAAACGCTTTCGAATTCGGGAACCACCTTGGTCTCCCAATAGATCGTGTCGCCGGGTTTGAATTTTTTCTGGCCCACATACTCGGTGCAAATTGGGTCAAAAGAGTTGGTGCCTGCTTCAGCTACGGATCCAAAAAAAAGGACGACAAGAAAAAACAAAAAGCCGATTCCCCGAATGGTCCTTCCACTCCTGAAATACGAAAAGTCTGAGACTACATTTCCGGCGACAAAAGGAACCGTCAGCATACGATCTTATCGTCAAAATCCGGTCAATCCTTTAATTTCGAACACCTAGCACCCAGCCGGAGGTTCAAGAAAAAGAAAAAATTCCGTTGGATCCACGATGAAACAGGAATAATTCCAACTGTGTCACACCGGACGCTGAGGCAGGATTCCGGCCCTGATCTTGATTTCCTCAAGAACCTGGGCGGATACGGGAGAATAGTGCGAAAACTGCATCGAAAAGGTCGCGCGCCCTTGGGATGATGATCTGAGGGCCGTCGAGTACCCGAACATCCGGGAAAGCGGTACTTCTGCATCGATAATCTGAAGCTCGCCTCTGGCATTCATGCCATGGATCTTTCCGCCCCGGGCATTGAGATCGCCAATGACCGAGCCCATGTAGTCGCCAGGACACACCACTTCGCACTTCATGAGGGGCTCAAGGATCATGGGCCCTGCTTTGGCAGCCGCATCCTTAAAGGCCATTGCAGCCGCAACCTTGAAGGCAATGTCAGAGGAATCGGTATCGCTGAAGGAGCCGCCCGTAAGGGTTGCCTCGATGTCCATCGCAGGATAACCCGCAAGCACCCCGCCTGACATGGCTTCCTTAAGCCCCGTTTCAACGGATGAAACGAACTGACGCGGGATCTGGGTCTCAGTCGCTTTATTGGTAAACACAAAGCCCTTGCCGCGCTCGGACGGTTTCAACTTCACGATGCAATGGGCGTACTGGCCCTTTTGACCCTCACCCTGACGAACGAATTTGGCCTCGCCTTGGGCTTCACTCGAAATGGTTTCACGATACGAAACTTGCGGAGCACCCACGTTGGCCTCCACCTTGAACTCACGCTTCAGCCGATCAACGATGATTTCAAGATGCAGCTCGCCCATTCCACTGATCAGGGTCTGCGCCGTGTCCTCACTCTGCAACACCCGGAAAGACGGATCCTCGACGGCCAGGCGGGCCAGGGCTGCGCCGAGCTTTTCCTGATCGGCTTTGGTCTTCGGTTCGATTGCAATCGAAATCACAGGTTCCGGGAACTCGATTTTTTCGAGCAGCAGCTGCCGGCCTTCCGAGCAAAACGTATCTCCTGTTGTGGCAAGCTTCAGTCCCACGATTGCGGCAATATCGCCCGCACTCACTTCCGAAACTTCCTCGGATTTGTTCGCGTGCATCTTGAGCAAGCGATTTGCGCGCTCCCGCTTTCCTTTGTTCGTGTTCCAGAAGACCTGTCCTGACTCAAGCTTTCCCGAATACACACGAATGTAGGTAAGCTGCCCGACAAAGGGATCACTCATGATTTTGAACGCCAACGCCGCAAAGGGCTCACTAGGATCAGGCGAACACTCGATTTCTTTTGATTCATCGGTTGGATGATGAGCGGTCACCGCAGGCAGATCGACCGGCGATGGAAGGTAATCCACGACGGCGTCCAGCAGCGTCTGTACACCTTTGTTTTTAAAACTCGCTCCACAAGTGACGGGAATCACCTTCAGCCCAATGGCTCCTTTCCGAAGGGCCGCTTTGATCTCGGGCACACCCGGCACCTCGCCGCCAAGGTACTTTTCCATGATCGCTTCGTCGAAATCCGCGATCTGCTCAATGAGATTCGCGCGATACATCTCGGCCTCGTCCTGAAGATCGGCGGGGATTTCCTCGACCTTGTACTTTGACCCAAGATCTGTTGACTCCCACTTGAGAGCCTTCATTTCGATCAGGTCAATCACGCCAATGAGCTGGTCCTCGGAGCCCCACGGAATTTGAATCGGCACGGGCTTACAACCCAATCGCTCTTTCATCTGGGTTACGACCGATTGAAAATCCGCACCCACGCGATCAAGCTTGTTGATGAATGCAATTCGGGGAACTCCGTATTTATCGGCTTGCCGCCATACGGTTTCGCTCTGGGGCTCGACGCCGCCCACCGCGCAGAACACGACAATCGCGCCATCGAGCACCCGAAGCGAGCGTTCGACTTCAATTGTGAAATCCACATGCCCCGGGGTATCGATGATGTTGATCCGGTAGTCTTTCCAGGATGCGGTCGTCGCAGCGGCCGTGATCGTGATTCCGCGCTCTTGTTCCTGCGGCATCCAATCCATCGTGGCGGTGCCCTCGTGGACTTCCCCAAGCTTATGCGTACGGCCGGTGTAGAACAGGATCCGCTCGGTGGTGGTGGTTTTGCCCGCATCGATGTGGGCCATGATGCCGATGTTGCGGATTTTGGAGAGCGCCTGACGCGTCTTTTCGTCGAGTTTTTTTGCTTCTTTTGCCATGGGTAGTGAGCTCTACCCTATCAAATTTTTTAAAACTGCACCCGAAGAATGGGGATGAACCCACACGCGGGATCAGGGAATGCTTAGAATTGATCTGAGATTGAATTTAAGTGACAAAAAAAGTCAGAGAGTCATTAAATTCAACGAGAATCGTGAGAACAAAACGCCTTCTACCTGATAAACCAAACACGCGTTCGTTTTTGGAAATGCACCAGAAATGGGCAACGTTGTTGTTTTAAGAATGAATCTCCGAGTGAAGACAATACGCTTTATTCAACCAATCCTCTTTTTATAGATCGCTTCTAGTTTTTCAGTGAGGATCTGAACCGTAAAGGGTTTTACGACATAATTATCCACTCCGGCCTGCAAGGCTTCAACTACTTGATGCTGCTCGGCTTCGGCCGTGACCATCAAAAATGGAGTTTTTCCAAATCGGCTATCCCCTCGCAGACGCTTGCACAAATCAAGCCCCGAGCAGTTCGGCATGTTCCAATCAGAAATAATTAGCCCGATCGGAGGCTGAGAATTTTGAACTTGTTCCCAGGCTTGAATTCCATCTGATGCTTCTACCAAATTGGTAAAGCCAAGTTCCTTACACACCTTCACAACAAGTTTTCGGATCGGCATCATATCATCTACAATAAGAAGCTTTGTACTGGGATCAAACATGGACAAAAACACTCCTTCAGAGTTCCAAAGCAAGGGAATGCCTTGATTTAAGCACGCCCTTGGGTGGGTAATTTATTATCTATTCTACCCACCCAAGTTCACAGCGTATCTACACTTCAGTACTAAATCGAGACAGGCCTCTATGATGAATGCCCCCTCGTAACTTTAGCAATTTACGGATGAGCCTGTTTCACGATCGCAGACTGAGTGCTTGCAACCACTCCCAAGATCGTCCCTACATCTTCTGCGCTGACGCCGCCCTCTTCAAGGGTAGTCTTCAGATGCTGGGCAACTTCGCCAAATGCTCCAGGGGTGATGTTCAAATGACCATGTGCTGCACCAAGTTCGCGACCGGTATAGTTGTTAGGTCCACCAAGAACCATGCAAAGAAACTTTGTTTGATGGTCCATCAATCGCTCCATATTGGCGCCCCGAAAATAATTCTCAAGCGTAGGAGAGTTCAAGAGCTTGTCATAAAATTTATGGACAAGAGCGCTGATCGTCGGGAAGCCACCATATTTATCGTAAAGAGATTGAGCCATTGCGATTATTTCCTGTTTGTTGTTAGCCCCACATTTGATCAATTTGCCAAAGTCGAGGCAACCTCGGGCAAATCATTTGAATGCCACTAAACAAAAATTTGAATTTTTAAGACACTCCCTTTTCTCGGGTATCACCCAAACAGTACCACCGTCAACTTTTTCATTCCTCATGCTCTGCTGGGGGAAGGCCTTCTTCACTGAACCGCTACTCGTGTCCTAAAAAGATTTTCTTTCCAGCTACCCAATTGAAATGTTTAAAATATCTGTTTTTTAATTGAAACCGCGCAACAGGTTCGACTACTGTTGGAACCATGTTTTTTGATTGGGAGGAGTTCGTCGAATGAAGACCTGAATCAGGACCTTCTTCATAGCCAGCCCAATGTTTTGCATTCAAAACCAAGGAGAAAAATGACGCCCCAAAAGCTAATTGAAAGCCTTTCGGAAGTCTGTGTTCGAGCAAGTGAGCTTTATTGGGGAAACCCGCAAGGAAGCTGGGGAGTGGCGCCTCTTGTTTCAAGGCCGCCGTTCGGAGAACGGATGGCTATGATTCTGATTGGGCAACCGGGATTTCGAATTACATTAAAGGTTCACTTTCATGAAGAAACTGTGAGGCAGTTGCCCCGAAATGGGGTAGTTCACCAAAACTCAAATGCGGTGGAGGTGGTTCGCGAAGCTTTGAATCAGATTGCAGGACGGGTGCGAGTGGCGCTTGAGGGGGGGGGTAAGATCGCGGCGATCGGGCTACCGGTAATGACGAGAGGGTTCGACGAGGTTTTTTCCCGAAGCGCAGACGGTCTAACCTGTTTTTCCGGCCTCTGGGGCGTGAGGAATTCTAAAGAGCATCAAGGAGAACCACCGCAGAATCTTTTTGTACTAAGTCTGCTCCTTGAAGTGAATGATCAGTCGGAGCTGGAGGGGTTGAAGCTTGATCCGAGCGCTTGGCATGGCGTCGCCCAAGAAATGGAGCTCCTATGAGTCGAACAGAGATTCAATTTACAGAGCAGATCCTTTCAACATTGAGCTTTTCAAAGGAATGCGCGGAGCTGATTTTGGATGAAGCCGAGGGTGCGTTGGCGGTAATTGAGCCGAACGGGCGACTCCTTAGGATAAATCATGAGTTTCTAGCTGTAAGCCAACTGAACCCCGCACAAATACCAAGCTCACTGGTACTGGGCATTTTCGAGCCGGGCAGCGAGACTGAGATTGAAGGAATCATCAACCAGGTTTCGATCGACGGAAAACCACATCGTTTCGAGAAGAAAGCTCGAACAGGGGCTACTTACCTTTGGTCATGCCAAAGACTCAACGTGAGGAGTGAAACTTTGGGAAATCCCCTGTTGGTGCTACGAGGGGCCGATGTGTCCCTGGTCAAGAAACAGCAGAAAGAATTAAATGACCTTTACGAGACGATTCCCTATGCCATGTTGGCAGTCGGGCAAGATCAAAAAATCGAGGCATCTTATAGCGGTTTTGGGGGTGCGTTATTCGGCACTCCTGAATTGAGAGGCCGATCAATTTTTGAACTCGTCTATCAGGGCTCGTGGGAAAAGCGCAGCGAATCTGAAAAAAAATCGATTTTGGCGGCGCTCAACTGCTTTGGCCAACCAAAACTCATGGGTGACCTCCTCTGTGAAGTAATCCCACGTCAGAGCTACATTGAGATCCCTACTCCAGGCAGGGTAAAAAAAGTTCATCTTGGAGTTCGAGTGCGCCCCCTCTGCGAGAACGATCTCGTACACCGTCTTTTGTTTCAGGTTGAAGATCGAACGGCTCTCGTCGAAGAGGAAGAGCGTGTTCAGTTTTCAGCTGATCAAGAAAAGCTTGCCGTTGAAAGGGCCATACAGATCAGAAGAGCTAGTCCAGAGTTTTTGTTTGCGATGATCGATGAGCTCGGACCATATTTCGAGCGACTGAAGACCAGTACTCAGAAGAGAGACTGGAAAGAGACTGCCCGACTTTATCATGGCATCAAGGGCCTCGTTCGAATTGGGGGCTTAAGTCAATTGACAAAGGTAACTCACGAAGCAGAAGATCGCGTAAAATCGATTCTCGGCAAGGAGTCTCCCGATGATCAGCTTCTGAGCCTGTTAAAAAAAGACACAGACGCAATCATGGAGGAATGGTCGGAGTCTTTCGGGATGATTCATGCTCTCCATAAATCTTCCGCCACATCGACCACAAGCTCAACAGACCCAACACAAACCACTCGAAGAAACTCTGAGCGCGCAAGTAGAATTGAAAAACGAATTGCAGAACTGAAGGCAACAGAAGAAGCCAACTCCACTACGGACGGGCGGGCATCGTTTGAACTTCAACTGCAGCGATATCGACTGCTCTGGGAAACCATGCCAGGACTTTCCTCCTTGGATCTGCTGATTCGGGAGCAGGCAAATCGGAACCAACAAACCCAAAAATGGGAAGTCGAACCTCAATTCAAATTTGGAGACACGCGCGTCGATGACGAAGTCCTTCAAGTGCTGAAAGAGGTTCTGATGCATTTGATCAATAATGCCTATGCCCACGCGGAACCACGAGACGGCTCAAAGTTGTGCTTTAAAATGGAAGTTGAGCGTGTTGGTGGTCGACTCCAAGGAGTTTACGAAGATAATGGACGAGGTTTTGATCTGGACCGGATTCGTGCTACCGCCGTGAGACGAGGGATCATGAATCCATCCTTGGTGGCCGGTTTATCAAAAGATGAAACCCTTGAGCTCATTTTCACACAGGGTTTCTCAACGGCGGTTGAAGTTACGGACCTTGCGGGTCGGGGGGTCGGGCTCGAGGTAGTTCGTGATCGCCTCTCTAAGTTTGGTGGTGAGGTCAAAGCCAGTGTTGGTTCTGAAGGAGGGGCACGTTTCGACTTCCGACTAAAATCAGATGGCAGTTGGTTACCCGCCTCAAAGAAAATCAAGTTGGCAGACCTCTTGGATGGCATGAAGAGCATGGCTGAACTGGGCTGTCCGATGTCAATCGATGGTTCGAATCACAGCCAGTGGCCGGAAAGAGAACTCTGGCTTGATCTTCCAAAGTTGCAGATGGCCCTTGTTCTTCTTGGAGGAAGCTGGATTCTTCGAAAGCAGTCGGAGGAGCAACTTCAACTTACTCAAACAGAACCACCTGATTCTGCGGTCGAGGTGGAAGACCTTAGTCTAGCAACCAATACCTTGGGCGCATTGGGAATTCTAGATCTGAGAGCACGCGACCGGAGGGAATGGGTTCTGAACATTCCACTCTTTGAGCGATCATAATTTCAGGAAATTGGTTTAGTGCTGTAACTGAACACGAAAGGTAAAAAATGGCAAAAATTCTGATCGTTGATGATTCCTCGGTAATTCGTGAGTCACTTAAGGGCACTTTGGCCGGTGCAGGACACGATGTTCTAGAGGCTCCGGACGGAGCGCAGGCGCTCAAGCTGGTAATGGCAACACCCGATATTGAATTGATTCTTACTGATATCAATATGCCGAACCTGGATGGTTTTGGTTTGTGCCGGGAAATTTTGAACAATTTCCCTGCCGGAAGAAAAGCACCTTCTGCAATTGCATTGACCACTGAATCAAGCGCAGAAATGAAGCAGAAAGGACGCGAAGTGGGGATAAAGGGTTGGCTCAATAAACCACATGATCCTGAGCGTCTCGTGTTGGCTGTAAATATGATTCTGGAAAAACGCAAAAATGAGGTAGGGAAATGACTTCCATGGGTTCAAAGGGTGATTCAAGAAGAGGCATTCTGGAGAGCCCACTCCTCTCCTTGGGCACAGAAGGGATTGCGCTCTTGGATCCAAAATCCTGGACATTGGTGGATGCGAATCACCAGCTCAAGATTTGGTTTCCCGGCCCTCTTGTTTCTCAGAATTGCGAAGCGGTTCTTCAAGGATTCCAAAAAGAGTTTGCAGTTCGTGCTTTGGAATCCGGGCAATTCTACACCTGGGAGCTTTCCACTCGACCGGAACAGGGGCGCCCTATTCCGGTTGAGGCTCGAATCAGTGCCATTTCCGCTGACCAGACTTCGACACTTGGCTTGTCCCCGGGCTCCGAGGCTCCACCCTACCTTTTGATCCTAAGCAATAACTCACGAGCAAAAGAGAAGGAATTCATGCTGAAATCCTTCTCAGGTATTATTGAAAAGAATAATCGACTGATTAAAGAACAAAGTAAGAAGATAGAAACTCTTCTCCACTCGATGAGACAAGCCATTTTCTCCATTCAAGAAAATGGGCAGATTGTCGAACCGGTCTCGGCGTACTCAAAAGTCGTTTTTGGTCGTGAGATTGAAGGACTATCGGTATTTGATCTTCTTTACGGCGGTTTTGATCCTCAGAGCGAAACGCTTGCAAGAATTCGCTCCGCCGTGCTCCAAGTTTGGGGTGCGGATGATATTCAGTGGGTTCTCTCAGCCGGTGAATTCCCAAAGAGAGTTAATTTTCAGTCCAGCTCGCAGAGTCCAGTACAAAAACTCAAGGTTGATTCACTGCCGATTTGGGATGATACCGGAGCACTTTCGAGAATCCTTTTTGTAGTCGAGGATGTCACTCAGGTTGAGTCTCTCGAAAAGCAGGTCGTCGCTGAAAAGGAGGGAAACGTCAGAAATCTACAGGCCATTCAGGAACTTGCGAACTTAGATCGCTCTACTCTGGAGTTCTTCTTATCAAGGAGCGCGGATGAGCTTGAACATACTTCTCGTGATTTGCAATCCCTCACGCTCGAAGCGGGCGCAATTGATTCGGCATTTCGTCGAATCCATACGCTGAAAGGAAATGCGAGAACCTATCGACTATCTCGGATTTCGCAAGCTGCTCATTTATTGGAGCAGACTCTGACGGAGCTGAAAGCATCTACGGACGCCATCGCTACTGGCAGCGTGAAGCTCGCAATGAATCAGTTACGAGACCTAAGGTCCGAGTTCCTCAATTATTCGGAACTTGCAAAGCGAATCTTTGGAATTCAAGATGACTTCCGCAGTCGAGTTCTTATGGAGATCGCGCGTTTTCTTGCCCAAATTGAGGTGAAGAGTCGGGGTCTTGGATCTGGGGAGGCCATTCGCGTTATGCAACAAGATGCACATCGCTTAAAGGCCAGCTTACGGCTGCTTCATAGCATGAAGGGCAGTTTGCGAGAGTTAGGAAAGGGCACGCTGTCTGAACAGGTTCATGAGTTGGAAACACTTTTGGCTTCCGGAGCTTCGGGGGATAGAGAAATCTTTTTCAACCGCCTGCAACGTTTGCGCGTGGACTTCTTTCAGCAGTCTTCTGAACTTTGGGAGCGTGGCGGACCAGATCTTGATGCTCGTGGTCTTGATAGAATCAAAATGGGCTTGGAGTCAGTCGGGCGGGAGCGCTTGGTTGAAGCCTCCGCTCTCACCATTCTCCATGATTTAGGAGCTCAAAGCTCGGGTTTGGGCCTCCATTCCTTGGCAGACTTGTTCGCACAGATGGAGCGCGATTGTGAGAAAAAGGAGTGGAATCATCTCGAACGGGCTCGTGAGATCGCCGTTGTGGTGGCTCAGGCTTTCTCCGATTTACTAAGCTTATCGAGTGCCGATGCGCTTCAAAGCAGTCACGCGGTACTTCATGCGCTGAAATCGGCGCCAAGTCTCGACACACTCGCAGAGACGCTAAAGGGCCAGGCGGATCATCGCGCTCTCACTCAAATCATGTTTACCTCACGAACACTGGAAGTCCTGTCTCCCTCCAGCGCTTGCTTGAGCGATACCTTATTCTTCGTTGATCTTTTTCGGATTTTGTATATCAGAGGCGCCCAGCGCTCGGGCTCTGCCGAAAGTTACAGCCATGGTGAGAGCGTTCCTCGAACTACAGTCGTCCTGGAAAGTTTATATGATGGCATCAGAGCCGAGCTTAACAGCGCTCCAGCCGTACCAGAGGCACTAAAGCCCTTGTGGAGCATGCTTCAGGCCTTGGATCAACTTCCAGCTTCAAGTTTGGTGGGTAGACTGGAGCAGGTGGTGGGTGATCTCGCCAATACACTCGATCGCAAGGTGAAGTTTCAGATTTCCGGGCGTGGAGTATCGTTCCCGCGTCAACACCTGGAGCGACTCCAAGATGCACTTCTTCATCTCCTTCGCAACTCCATGGATCACGGAATTGAGCGCGCCGAGGAGCGCACACAGGCCGGAAAACCAGAAATGGGTCTTCTTCAATTGAGTTTTTTTTCTGAGACCGAAGGTAGCGTTCCTCACGGAAAATCCAAGCTCGGGCTTGAATTGAATGACGACGGTCGAGGAATCGACACCCGTTTATTGGTGCTCAAAGCGATCGAGCGGAAACTTCTTACTTTGGAGGAATCCGAAAAAATGGACGAACCCTCTCAACTGCAACTCATATTTATTCCAGGCCTCTCGACGGCCACCGAAGTCACCCAAGTCTCTGGTCGCGGCGTAGGCATGGATGTCGTCCGCACTGTGGTGGATCAATTGGGGGGCTCAATTCGGGTGATTTCCGACAAGGGTAAAGGCACCAAGATACGAGTTGATTTTCCACTCTGAGTCGAAAATTTTTTAAACTTCCCCCGAAGAATGGACATGGCCAAGGGGAGTGAAGAAAGAAGGAAGCCTTTGAATTGAATTGGGTCTGCCCTCCTTGCCGCATCCTGCGGCCCCGCTGCCGTCAATCATGCCTCGCGAGAGTCGGCCAAACCCATTTCAATTCAAAGGCTGCTTAGCTCACCATTCTCTCCCATACGCCCCTTCGAAAGCCATCCTGTTGCTGACTTTTTGCGCGATCTGCAAGCAGGACAGCTGATCCGGTAGCCCGCCATGCTAAAAACAAAAAAGCCCGTCTGCCAGGGGCAAACGGGCTCTTTGAAATCATTTCTTGAATCTTACCAGCGATAGTGAGCGAAAGCCTTGTTGGCTTCAGCCATGCGGTGCATGTCTTCGCGCTTCTTGATTGCGCCACCGCGGAGGTTGGACGCGTCGATGATCTCCATCGCAAGACGCTCCGCCATGGTCTGCTCACCACGGGAACGAGCGGACTCGATCAACCAACGGGTTGCCAGAGACTGACGACGAGCAGGCTTCACTTCGACTGGAACCTGATAGTTCGCTCCACCCACACGACGAGACTTTACTTCGAGAAGAGGCTTGATGTTCTCAAGGCATTTCTTGAAAGACTTGATGCCATCATCCGAGGTCTTCTCGGTCACGATGGTCATGGCAGAGTAGAAAATCTTCTCCGCAATTCCGCGCTTTCCATCATAAAGAAGCGCGTTAATGAATTTTGCCACCACCAGATCGTTGTAAATCGGATCCGGATTGATTTCGCGTTTTGCTGCAACCTTTTTACGTGCCATTTGATTCTATCCTTTGATTATTTCGCTGGAGCTGCGCCGCCTGCTGCGGGCTTCTTCGCGCCGTACTTGGAACGGCTTTGCTTGCGGTTTGCCACACCCTGGGTATCGAGGGTTCCACGAACCGTGTGGTAACGAACGCCTGGAAGATCCTTCACCCGGCCACCACGAATGAGAACAATCGAGTGCTCCTGAAGGTTGTGTCCAACACCTGGAATGTATGAAGTCACTTCAAATCCATTGGTGAGGCGGACCCGGCACACTTTGCGAAGTGCTGAGTTCGGCTTCTTAGGAGTCGTGGTGTAAACACGGGTGCAAACACCGCGTTTTTGAGGACAAGACTCAAGAGCTGGTGAGCTCGTTTTCCAAATTTGTTTTTTACGGCCCGCGCGAACGAGCTGGTTGATTGTAGGCATTCCTACCAGGTTCCTTTCGTAGTAAATCGAATACACGCTGTGTGTAGAAGGACTACAGATAGTTGAATCGACCCATTCTGGTCAAGTGGGATCTTGCCGGATCCCCCGAAAAAATCGAAAAACCTCTCGAATTGTCGGGCTTAATGCGATTCGTGGAGCCCCTCTCCAGCTGCCCCCGAAGATTGTTGTCGAGAAAAGCAGGCTCTCTCAAAGCATGGGGGTCGTTCCGCATTCCCACTGGTTTTTGAATCCCCTGTGACCGCCCCGCTGAGAACCAGCAGCGATTCAAATACCTTTATTTTTTCAGACACTTGCGCAACATCTACGGTCAATCACCTAGAGTCTTCGGGGGCAGTTTGAGATCTGTCACCCGCCACAGGTACCACGAAGCAATCGACCGAAACGGCCTCCACACTTCCCCGTGAGCCTCGAGTTCCTTCGGCGTGGGCATCTCGCCCTTTCCGTAGAGAAGCGAGAATCCGCGCCTGACCCCGAAGTCTCCGGTGGGCAAAACATCCGGCCTGCCCAAGGTAAAGATCATCATCATCTGAACGGTCCAAGGTCCGATCCCCCGAACCGCGGTCAAGGCTTCAATCAACTCCTCATCCGTGAGGCTTTCCGCCATCTTCCGATTCGGGATTTCCTTGAGCAGAGCCTTGTTCGCCAAATCCTTCAGGGCCAGGCACTTTGACTCGGAGAGCCCTGTGGTCCGCATGTCCTGCATTCGGGCTTCGTTTACTCGCTTCGGAGTAGGAAAGCTTACGGGCCGGGAAAAGCGCTCGCGGAATCGCTTCGCAATCGATGCCGCAGCCTTTCCATGAAGCTGCTGGTAGATGATCGAAGTGGCCAGCGACTCATAAACACTCTCCGTAGGGTCGAGAGTGAGCTTGAAAGAGCCAACCTCAGTGATGATCCGACCCAAGACAGGGTCGACCTTCTTTAGGTGACGAACACCCTTCAAGGCAGAGGGAAACCGAATTTCAGCAGGAGTTCGACGCACAGGGATGTGCCTATCATCGTTTAGAGGTCGCGTCACCCCTCCATTGACGTAAGAGCAAGGAATCGGTAGGGTTTTAAAGCAGTCTCTGGCGATCGCCCAGAGTTATGAGCCGATGTAGCTCAGTTGGTAGAGCAACGCTTTCGTAAAGCGTAGGTCGACGGTTCGAGTCCGCTCATCGGCTCCATTTTTTTCCGTCCCGGCTCCCTGCCCTCGAGTTTCACAGCCATTCCAATAGAAAATCAGAGCCCCGTGTTCGGATTTGCAACTGCCGCATCCTCTACATCCCGTTCAGGATGGGCGTTGCACATTGCCCCCGACTTCATCAATCCCTCAAAACCATTTTTACCGGCTGAAATTCCATCGAGATCAATATCGAGATGATAGTTCACTTCCTTCGCATCATTTTTGATGTTCTCATTGATCCGATTCACAAGCTCGGAGATCTTGCCACCAAGGTCTGCACACTCCTTGGCGGTATTACTCAGCTTTTTGACCTTCTTACAGTAATCAAGATCCCATTTCACCAACTTGGTTTCTGTATCGTACTCCCGTCCAACATGGCAGCCATTCTTGTCATTGTACAAGAGAACTTCCTTTTTCTTACCATCTTGGATCCGGATTCCCTCTTTTGAGTAACTCGATGGAATCGGAGCAACCACGGTGTATTCGGCTCCACCGTGGCTGTACACGGTCTCTGTTTGCCCGGTGCCCTCGATCGACCGGAGGCTGGAATTCATTCCCTTTTTTTCCTCGACCCACTTGAAGGATCCGGGCTTGCTTCCACCCACCTTGATCTTGAGCTTGGGCTTTCCACTCGAATCAAACTCAACCAAGAAATCCTGATGCTCATCCGCATAGCAAGGTGCGGGCGGAGTATTGGCATTGTTTGATTTAGGATCGGCTTTTCCTGTTGCTTTTGGTCGCTTGTAAACGTCCAAAGGGTTATACCCAGCGTCTACAACAACCATTGGACTTACCCGCCACCCAACGTACTCAAACTTCTTGTTATAAGGATCTTTTACACATCCATGTTGGATGTAACCGCCGGTTGAAGAAATACAAACAGGTGCTGAATGGTTCATTTTTCCAGTAGTAGGATCGCAATAAAAATCCACGCAACGCCTGATTGGCTTGAGCGTTGGTGCTGCGTTCGTTGCACTTGCCTGCATAATTAAAAGGAAGAAGCCAAAAATTCTGATCGCTTTCATCGTTTCACTCTCCATTAAAGTCCTAAGCTCGCACTGTTCGGAACCGTTCCTCCGGCGGATCCGGAAGTTGAATCCACCTCAGTCGGCGCTTTCTGGCAGACCGATCCAGCCTTCATAACCAGATCAACCAGGTGATCCGCGGAACCCTTGTCCTCGGGATTCACGACATAGTCCAAAACATAATTCAAACTTTTCGAGGGATCCTTGGGATCTTTATGATCCTCCTTGATGCGTTGGTTTGCACTTTCCACGGCTTTCAGGATCTTTTCACCGATCCCCTTGCACTTCTCGAATTCCTTCGAGAGTCCTTTCATGTCGAGGCAGAACTCGCGATCGTAGGTCACTGTTTTCAAGGAAGTTTCGAATTGCCTGTAAATCGTGCACTTTTTGCTCGACGGGTCGAGGTAATAACGAACTGCATTAGTCCCGAGTTCGCCATACTTGACATGGACTCCTTCCGTTTTCGTGTCGGGTCTCTTGGTCACCATTTCTATTTTATCAATCACCGTATAAGCGTGATTGAGGCCTTGCGCGTCCGTGAAGGAGTAACTGCTTGTCGTTCGCCCGTCCTTCACCTCGCGATTGGTATTCAGTTTACCCGTTGGTGCCTTTTCATATTTTCCACTGACCTTTTGGTACAAAACAGGCACTCCAGAGCCATCAAACTCGACTTTGTAATCGCCAAAACTTTCTGAAAAACAAGGTGTCGACCAAGCAGGGGCGGAAAACCAAAAAAGCCCGACAAAGATACTCACCAAGGGTTGATACGCTTTACTCATCCCAAATCTCCTCTTTCTTAGGATTCCCCATTTCAGGGTAGGGTTCCACAAATTTCGCAGATAAGCAGATAAAGGGATGGGAGTGGTCGATCAAGAACTGCTCCCGAAGATTGCACCTGACGAGTGTCAAAGAACCTGGAAACAATTGAATTTGTTGTTTCTTTTTCAAAGAACCGGTCGCGTGAAACCACTGCCGCCGCCCCCACACCCCGATTCATAAAACCATATGAATCCAAGAGTCTTTTCCGCTTTTTGCGTGTCCTCAGGTGCAATCTTCGGGGGCAGTTTGGGGATTTCAGAATCTTGTGTATTTTTGTCAACTTTTGTGCTACCCTCCCCCTCGCCATGAAACTCCTCACCCTCACACTGGCCCTGATCCCGTCCCTTTCCGGCGCATCTTTCGCAAAACCCGCTCCGTATCACGGCAACTTCATCATCTGCACAAACGAAGAAAACACTGTGAAAATGACCGCCGATCTATCGGACGGCAAGGACGAGGAGCGCGTTGCCACATCGGTGGTGAAGGACATCAAAAAGATTTTCCCCGAGGCTCAACGAAAAAAGTCCCTCCATCGATTCCAGTTTTATCCCACAAAGAAAACTCCCCTGATTGTCACCCCGAAAGGTGCCCGCGAGCCGGAGATCCGGTTGGTGCTTGATCCTGAACAAAAAGAGTACGAGGTTCTCTACGATACTACCGAACCCATGGTCTACAAAATGACCCGTTTCAAGGGGTTGCTCACCCTGAAGTCCTCTTCCATCAAGGACCGGCCCGTGACGTGCACGGAAAGTCGCTGGGAAACCGATTAGGTGATATAAGGTGCCTATGGCGCGCGTAATGGTTCTGGAAGACGAAGTCGACGTACGGGAGCTCCTTGTCCTGCATCTGAAGCGCGAGGGCTACGAGGTCGTCGCCTACGAGTCTGCCGATCATGCTCTCGAGGGCTTTCCCGAGGGAAACTTCGATCTTCTCATCATCGATTGGATGCTCCCGAAAATGTCGGGACTTGATGTGTGCAAACGAATCCGCACCGAACACCGCTCGAATGTGCCCGTGATGATCCTGACCGCACGCGCGGACACCATGGACAAGGTTCTTGGCCTTGAGATCGGCGCCGACGACTATCTTACCAAGCCCTTCGAGATCCGCGAATTCGTGGCCCGGGTCAGGGCACTCCTTCGCCGTGCACAGCCCGAAGCTCTTCCAAACTCAAAAGCAGGCCCCTTCGAGCTGAATGAGGCATCGAAGAAGATCTTCCTCGACAAGCGTGAACTGCAGCTGACCCCGAATGAATTCAAACTTCTCTCGACCCTGATCAAAAAACCGGACACCACCTTTGAACGCGGGGATCTGATCGCCCTGATCCAGGGGCCGGGCGTTGCGGTCGTGGATCGCACCATCGACACAACCGTTCTCGGACTTCGAAAAAAACTCGGCGAACACGCGGACCGGATTGAAACCGTTCGTGGATTCGGCTATCGCCTCAAGGGAATCTGAGGCTCATGGGAAATCTCGGCAATACCGACAACATCGATGTCATTGCGGCCCTGAAGAAGGCTGAAAAAATGCGGATTGAGTTCGTGGCGAACGTCTCCCACGAGCTTCGCACCCCGCTCACGAGCATCAAGGGATACGCCGAGACACTGCTTCAGGACATGGAAGAGGGGCGCGCTGCAGATCCCGAATTCCTGAAGATCATTCTGAAGAACTCAAACCGGCTGCTCGCGCTGATCAACGACCTTCTCGATCTCTCCGCGATCGAGTCCGGAGCCGATGAACTCCACCCGGCCACTCTTGATCTCCATGAGATCACCCAACACGCGCTTCATGCGCTCCAACTCAACGCAGAGAACAAACACTCGACGATCCTCACCGAGATTCTCACGCCCAATGTGTACGCCGATCCGAAACGCGTGGAGCAGGTGATTACAAATCTTGTCGACAATGCCATCAAATATTGCCCGACCGGCTCGACCGTGACCGTTCGCTGGGCGCTTGAGCAGGATGAGCTCGGGGAAGCAGTGTTCCTCCGCGTGATCGACAATGGACCGGGAATCGCTGAAAAATACCTTGATCGGCTGTTTGAGCGCTTTTACCGGCTCGACAAGGGGCGTTCGCGCGAAAGCGGAGGAACAGGACTCGGGCTTTCCATCGTGAAGCATGTCATGCAACGACATGACGGCTCGGTGACCGTCGAGAGCACCCTCGGAACAGGCACCACCTTCATCTGCCGCTTTCCGCACGAGTCCGCCTGACCCGGGATCCCCGAAAACTCCGAAATCCACTGCAATCTGGAGTGTTGTCTCGATCCCGGAAACATGGCAAACTCTCGCCATGCTTCTAGAGGTCAAATCCCTTGAAAAATCCTATACTCGCGGAGAGGAAACCGTACACGCCCTGCGAGGAATCAGCGTCGAGATCCCGGACGGGCAATTCGTGTCCATCATGGGTCCGAGTGGTTCCGGAAAAAGCACGCTCCTGCACCTGATGGGAGGGCTTGATCGCGCCAGCAAGGGGGATGTGATTCTGCGGGGCGAGAACATCGCCCGGATGAATGACTCGGAGCTCTCCTTGTTCCGGCGGCAAAAGCTCGGGTTTATTTTTCAGTTTTTCAATCTGCTCCCCACCTTGAGCGCTCTTGAAAACGTCTGCCTTCCACGCTTGCTTGGAAACGAATCGCTGAAAAAAATCGAACCCAAAGGAAAAGAACTCCTTTCCATGATGGGACTCTCCCACCGGATGAATCACAAGCCCGATCAACTCTCAGGTGGTGAGATGCAACGAGTGGCGATCGCGCGCGCCCTGATCAGTGATCCACTCCTGATTCTGGCGGATGAGCCTACCGGGAACCTCGATACCAAGACGGGCGAATCGATTCTCTCGCTCCTTCGGGACATGTCGAAAACCACAGGCAAGACCATTGTCATGGTGACCCACGATCCGAAGGCCGCATCCTACGGCAACCGCCTTCTGAAACTCCGGGACGGGGTTCTGGAGTCGGATGAGACTCTTTAACCTTTTCCGCTACATCGGACTTCGTCATCTCTCGGCCCGACCCTCGCGCGCCATCCTGACCACGCTCGGCGTAGCCTTCGGGATTTCGCTGTACGTTGCGATCTCGATCATCAACCACTCCACACGGAACTCGATGAAAGAAAGCATCGAGGCTGTATCCGGAAAAGCGCGTCTCAGTGTCTCCGCCGGCGTTGCAGGGTTTCCGGAATCGAGGCTTGAGGAAATCCGCACCACCCCCGGTGTGAAGAGTGCGGTTCCGCTGATCGAAGCCCGCGCATTTTTTGCGGGTGCGACCGAGTCTGCCGACGGACTCCAGATTATGGGAGCGGATCTCTTGCAGGAAACATCCGTTCGAACCTACAAGGCCACCGACCAAAGAATCATTGATGACCCCCTCACCTTTCTCAATCAGCCTGACAGCATCATCCTGACAAAGGCCCTCGCAGAGAAACGGGGGCTCGGCCTTGAGTCGAAAATCGAGCTTTCCACTGCACTCGGAGTGAAGACCTTCACGGTGCGGGGACTCCTTGAGCCCGAGGGTGCGGCACGTGCCTACGGTGGCACTCTCGCCATCATGGACATCGACGGGGCGCGGGTGAACTTCGGCAAGGAAAACAAGCTGGATCGGGTCGACATTGTGCCCGAGCCGAATTCGGATGTTGGGGACCTGCAGGACCTTCTCCGGAAAAAGCTGGGTCCTGGATACTCGGTGGAACGTCCCGAATCCCAAAACCAGCAGATGGACAAGCTGCTCGATTCCTACCAGATCATCCTCACCTTTTTCAGTTCTCTTGCTCTCTTGGTGGGACTCTTCCTGGTCATGAACTCGATCTCGGTCGCGATCGCGGAACGTCGTCGCGAGATCGGGACGCTTCGAGCCTTGGGCGCCACTCGATTCTCCATGATCGCACTTTTTGTGACCGAAGTGTTCGGGATCGGCCTCCTGGGATCGACCCTGGGTGCGATCCTTGGACGATTTCTTGCGATCAGGCTCTCGACCCAGGTCACCCAGTCGGTTGCGGCCCAACTCCAGATGCGGATCGACATCGCACGCCTCGAGTTCACCCGGGAGAACATCCTTTTCACCCTGGTCGCCGGTACACTTTCGGCGGTTCTTGCCGCTCTTTTCCCCGCACTGAAATCGGCCAGGATCCACCCGCTTGAATCCATGCGCAGGCACAACGAATCCCAATCCCCCGAAGAGGAAACCCGCTCCCGCCTGATGATCCTTGCAGGGTTTCTGCTCCTTGTGTTCATGACGTGCTCCATGGTTTTCCAGTGGAGCAAGATCTGGATCGGGATTGACATCCTCTCCAAGGGCTCCTCGGTCCTGGGTGCCGCACTCTTCGGACCGTTTCTTGTCTTTCTGCTCCTGAAGGGGTTTCGAAGTCTCACCCGCTCCCTTCCCTTTCCCGTGCTCCGGATTTCGCAAGGAAACCTGATGCGTTCCCGAAAGCGCACCACTGCGAACGTGATGGCTCTCATGGTGGGTTTGTTCTTGGTGATGCTGATTTCCTGTGTGCGCTCGAGCTTTCATGACACGCTCACGAACTGGCTCGACCGGATCTTCGTGGCCGACATCATGGTGGGATCCAATGGCCGCTTCATCAATGCCGATGTTCAGCCCATCAAGGACTCGATTCTTCCTGAACTCCTCAAGATCAAGGGAGTCCGTCCGATCGGAGAGGGGCGCGGTGCCGGCTCACGGATCGTTCCCTTTTCGTTCAAAGGCGCAAAGCTTGCGATCAAGGCCATGGACCACTACGCTGATTTCTACGAATACCGGAACTTTCCCGTGATCGACTCCGACCGCAGCAGCACCGCGCGCAAACTCTTTGAAAGCCCGGAGCCCTCCTTGCTTGCGACCCAGAGTTTTCTTGATCGCGCAGGCCGAAAGGTCGGTGACCTGGTGGACCTTGACACCCCCTCCGGTGCCGTTCCCTTCCGGATCCTCGGCAAGATTGTGGATTATGCCTCAAGCCAGGGCGTGATCTACCTTGACCGCAAAGTATATGCGAACTACTGGAACGATCATCTCGTCACCGTTTTTGTCCTGAGTCTCGAGCCTGGTGTGCGCTTTGAGGACGTAAGGGCTGAGATCGACCGTGAAGTGGGACCAAAGTGGAACCTCGTGACCATTTCCAGCCGGGAGTTCAAGGACCAAATGCAAAGCGCAATCGAGAGATCCTTCGCCTACACCCGGGCGATCGAGTGGATTGCCCTGCTTGTGGGGTTGCTGGGGCTCTTGAATACCCTGCTCATCAGCGTGATGGAGAGAACTCGCGAGATCGGCATGCTCCGCGCGATTGGAAGCACCAGACTCCAAGTCTCAAAGATGATCTTCCTTGAGGCGATCCTGCAAGGCTTCTTCGGAGCCGTGGTTGCCATTTTGCTTGGCTCCTATGTCGGAAAACTCTTTGTGGAAACCACGCTTTCGACCACCCTTGGCTGGGAGATCGATTACCACTTCCCGAAAGATGCGATCTTGAATACGATTTTGATCGGAGTGGCGGTTGCCGGAGTCGCGGGATTCCTGCCCGCAAGAAGAGCGGCACAGCTGCAAATTACGGAGGCCCTGGATTATGAATAGAAAGTTTGTTTTTGCATTCTCACTCTTGGCATTGACCCCGTCGGCATTCGCGCTGAGCGGCAAGGAAATCATGACCCGAAACGAAGACGCCCGAAAGGTCAATGAGTTCGAGGCCCGCTCGAAACTGATCACAGGAAACACCAAGGACTCCTCGACCAAGAGCAAGGAATTCAGCTTTTGGCGAAAAGTCCAACCGGATGGAATCCACAACAGCACCTTTACGCGCTTCCACGCTCCGGCCGAGGTGCGAAATGAGGGGATTCTGATTGTCGAAAACGGAAGCGGCAAGAACGATGTCCTGCTTTACCTGCCCGCCTACAAAAAGATCAGACGTGTCGAGAGCCAGCAACAGAGCGGGAGCTTCATGGGTTCCGTTTTCAGCTATTCTGACATCGCAACTCCCCATGTGGATGAATACCAATATTCGGTCCTGAAGGAGGAGAACTGCCCCACCAAGGAGGCGGCTGCCATCAAATGCCATGTTGTGGAAGCGTTGCCTGCAAATGATGATGTGAAAGAACGGACGGGATACACGAAATCGGTGGCCTGGGTACGGCAAGACAACTTCATGGTGGTGAAGGGCGAGTATTATAACCTGGAGGGAACCCTCTTCAAACGCCTTGAAGCAAGCGAGATCAAGCTCGTCGACCCGAAGGGGCGCAAGTGGCTCTCGCACCTTCTCTTCATCGAGAATCTGAAGACCGGGGACTTCACCCGACTTGAGTTCTCGAAGGTCAAAGTGAACGGCGGAATCGCCGACGCAATCTTCACCCAACAAAACCTTCAAAAGGTGAACTGATGGTGAAGCCCGAATCCTCGAGGCAGCGATGATGCGGTTTTTTGTTCTTTCCGCAGTTTGCCTTCTTCTGTTGCAACTTGATGACGCGTTTTCTAAGACACGCGCTCGCCACATTCCTCTTGGCAACGGCAACACCAACCTGAGCGGAAGGATCTATACGGATCATTACCTCTTCCTGCAGGGCGCGAACGAAGGAACGCTGGAACAGTCCTCACTCTCGGGCTGGCTTGACTTCGACACCCATTCCGAAACCGGGCTCGGCCTTCGTGCCATCGGACAGTTCGATGCATTTTACAGGTCCATTTCCGACTCCCTCAATCCCTCGTTCAAAGCGAGCCTCAGGGAGGGGTATGTTTCATTCCTTGGCACGGGGGTTGAGATCAAGATCGGACAACAGATCATTCCTTGGGGCAAATCGGACGGGGTGAACCCCACTGATTATTTCACGGCAAAAGACTATACTCTTCTCAACCCCGATGACGAGGTTCGAAGAATGGGGGCTCTGGCTGCAAACCTGAGCTTCACTCCCAAGCAAGGCACATCCCCCGTAACCTTTCAGGTCGTGGTTCAGGCAAATTACCCGCAGACGAGGCTCCTGATTCCGGAGGGCAGCATCCCGCCGGGAATCGCATTCCAAAGATATCCTGATTCGCCGATCCCCTTCCAATCCTCCAGCTTCGAATTCGGAGGCAGGATCCTGTTCCAAAAGCCCGATTTTGATTTCTCTCTTTCCGCATTCTCAGGCTTCACCCATTTCCCGCAGTACATTGTCGATCCCGGCACACTCCAAGTGCGCCCGATCACTCCGGCTGAGACTGCGGTCGGGGGAGATGCCTCATTCAACATCGATGCGTTCGTTGTGCGACTTGAGAGCGCCCTTCACATGCCGGAGAACGGCAGGGACACCGATCCGCTTGCAGGTCTTGTGCAACCCTGGCATTGGGATTCCGTCGTGGGGGTGGAACGTCCGATCGGAGATGATTTCCGCGCCCAGTTCCAATTCCTGTACCGCTGGTACGTGTTTTACCGGAGTCCCACGATCGCAACCCCAAATCCAACCTTGAATCAACTCATTCTCGGTGTTGCAAACGCCAACGCACTGATCCTGAACTATCAACGGCAAAGCAATCCGGGCGCCACCTTCCGTCTGGGCTACGCAAGCGAGCAATCCGATTTTTCAGCTGATGTTTTTCTCATCGGATATTTTTCGCAGGGGCAAGACTACCTGGTTCGACCCCAGCTCGGCTACACCCCGGTCACAAACCTGAAGCTCACCCTCGGCGCGGACATTTATGGCGGCGATTCCACTCGCCCGCTTGGTGCACTCCGGGATCGAACCCATGGCTTCTTTGAGGCCAAGTACCTGTTCTAAAGCAATCAACGCGTGGGGCCTGATTGGGTTTGATCGAAGCATCCCGAAAGGATGCTAGGAATCAAGCTCGCGTGCACTTGAAACCGGAAGAGAAATTGCCTTGGGTTTCGCGAGATCCAGAGTTTTCCGGGTATAGGCGGAAATCAGGTCGACCCCCTCCAGAACGAGGTCGAATGCGTCCGCAGTCTCGCGGGCCATTCCGGAAAGACTGCTGCTCTCAAGATTGTGGATGACCTGTCGATACCAACCCACCATGCACTCAAGCTCGGGCTCCACGCGAGTCACCCGTTCCATCAATTCCTCGATTTCCAGAAGCTTTCGACCCGACTCTTCGATCTCCGTTCGGTCCTCAACGCTCATGAGATACCCGGACTTCATGCTCTTCGCCCGCGCCTCGAGCCCAAGTGCCGTTTGGCGCCCCTGGGTTCCGAGTTGCTGGATCACCAGGAGAGAGTCATTCAATGCGCGAATCTTTCTCACAAGCTCAGGAGAAAGAGTCAGCTTCGCCACTTCCTCTTCCACCCCCGGAAGCCAGCCGCAAAACCATCCCCGCGCGATCTGTCCTCTGACCCGGTACATCCAGGCTTCGAACTCCCTCACGGCACCCGCGATGCGCTCATAACTGACGCCGCCCCCTTCATTCGCAGGGCGAATGCGAGACTTGAAAATCTGCACTTCCTCCAGGGCCGAACTCAGGGAGAGATTCTCGAAGTGGCCATGAAGGGTGAGGCTGTTCTTGTGAAACCACTCACTCTGAAAAAAAGACCACGCTGCATAGGCAATCTCAGGCCTCCACTCTTCCTTGGAGGAAAGCACGATGTGGCCGTTTCCATACGGTCCCCGCTCCGTCCACTTCAGTCCGAATTCCCGGTTTGTGACCGGGACGGAGTGGAACACCCGAAGGTTCAGGAGGGATGCAAGATCCAAAACAGGATGGTCACCCGAAACCAGCCATCCACAATGCGAGAAAATTGCGAGCATGGGGTCGAAATGAACTCCTTCCCGAAGGTCGATCACCCGGGAAGACGCACCGATCTCCGGTCCGGAACCCTCGCCAATCACGACAATTCCCTGATCGGGATGGCGGCGAAGAACCATCTCGATCCACTCACCGATCCGATCCGGCAGGCTGCCCGCGTGGACCGCAATCCACTTGAGGCCCTTCGGCCGGTCCAACCAAGCGGAGGGCAGGGCGGGATTGGTGTTTTTGAAAAAGAATTTCGAACTCACGGAATTCATTCCTGAATCCGGGGAGGGATCACCGGAATGGATCTGAAGTGCGGTCAGGAGCTGCGTGGTGATGAGGTCAGTCCTGTGGATGTCCTGCTCCACCGGGCTATCCGACCATGCATGCCGGTACATCGACCAGCCATCGTACGAATGGATGGAAAAGTCGTCCGCCACATGGTCTCCCAGCTTGACCGCAGCGGGAACAAGGGATGTCAGAATCGAAGCCATCCGACTGCACTTTGAATCCGATGTCCAGTTGACCAGAATGTCGTAGTTCCGGTGAATGACTTGATCGATCCAGAGCGCGACCTTGACCACGGGGTCCTCCCCCTTTTGGAACTTCGGGGTTTCAAGAACGGAATCGATCCACTCCACTCTCTTGAAAGGATCGGATGCGCCCCGCCTTGCCGCCACATGAATGGAAATCTCCGGATAGAGATGCTTCACAGCCTTCAATGCCATCAGCGACCGGAACACCTCGTCCACGCCGCCCATTTGCACAATTAAAATCGCGAGCGCCTTTCGCCCCGAGGTCTCAACGGTGGATCCAGACCGGGATTCGGTTCTTGATTCCGTCATGATTGGTCCCCGGGGGGCTTCGTGGAAGAGGGAGCCGCGGCAATGGAATGCTCCTCTTCGCTCAGGATCTCGAGCGCAAGCTCTTCAATGAGCTTCGACACATTCTTCGAGCTTTGTTCTGGATTTTGAATCAGCTTTCCTTGCAAAAGCCGGATATCTGCTACCATCTGTCCTCCATGACAGCTGTTGTTGATCAGGACTCCGCTTCGATTCGGCTCATGAGGTCACGAGCCCCCTGATGGTCACCCTTGATCTGCAGAATCCTTCGTGCAGTGATCGAGGCTTCCTTCTTTTTGCCCACATGGAATTGCAGTCCAGCCAAGCTGTACAGCAGGCTTGGGCTGACCGGAGCAACCTCCACATAATTCGAGAGCATTTTTTCAGCCGTGGAGTACTTTTTGATTTCGTACGCGCATTTCACGAGATGAAAGATCGCGGTTGAGTTTCGAAGATTCTTTTCCAACGAGCGGGCAAATGCTTCGTGGGCCGCCTCCTTGTCCCCCTCGGAAACATGGCACAAACCAAGTCCAACCCAGGCCTTGTCATTGCCGGGATTGGAAGCAATCGAATCCTGATAACAGCGCTTCGCATCCGGCACCTGGCCTTGTTCAAGGTACAGAGAACCGAGGTTCGATTGGACCTCATCGCTTGCAGGGCTGAGTTCCAGTGCTTTCTTGTAGGAGCGTTCCGCTTCCTGGTTCTGCCCGAGACGCGCCATGCAGTTCCCGATCGTCTTATGGTACTCGGCCTTTTCTTGCACGGACAACTCAAGGGCGCGAAGCGCACGGCCGAGCACCTGTGAGGCATCCTGATCCTGCCCCTGCTGAATCAGCAGCTGGGAGAGGATCTGATAGCCCTTCTTGTTTGGTGCAAATGCCACCGAATCGCGGGCAAACTGGATCGCCTGATCGATCAGCCCCTCACGATCCGAACACGCGGCAAGTCCCGCATAGGCGATCTCACTGGACTCACCTGACTTCAGGATTGCCCGATAGATGTTCCGGGCAAGATTGATCTCGCCGGCCGTGAGAAGCAGATCCGCATTCTCGGAGAGATAAGGAATGTCGTCTTTTTCTGCCTTGAAAGAGGGAGCCGGAGCCTCATCGCGGGGCTTGGCAACAGTCTCCATCTCTGGTGTCGCGACTTGGGTCTTTGCCTTCACCGTTGGAAACGGGGGCGGAAGCACCGCCTTCGGACCATCGATTGGCCCTGTTTTCGCCAAAGGGTGTTTGATCTGAACCAGATAGTGTTCGTAGCGACCCTCTTCATCATTGTCCCGAAGATGTACGGCGACCTCCTCGAGGGAACTTACAGGGAAAAAGCGTGTGTTTTCAGGAGATGGGGAATTGCCGACCGGATCAAAATTTTCAAACATCATGTTTCTCGTCTCATTTATACAGTTTTATCAATCTCATCGCCCACAGGGCTTTGGGATTGGCTTTTAAACTTCGACACCGCCTCTTTTTCCTTGAGGCTTTTCAGGATCTGAGCACGAAGCTCCGAACCCGTAGTCTGAATGTATAAAAAAAGTGACTGGTCCGTCAATTGAATCTCTTTAATTAAATTCAAAGCGCTTTCGATTTCGGTTTTGAACCCCGGATCGGACTGAAGCTGAAGGGCCTGCTCAGGAGAGAGTTCCTTTCGTGCCAGATCGATCTCGCGGTCCAGAACCTGCATCAGCTTCAGGTTCTGCTCACGGGCATCGCTCAGCTCGTCGATCAGGTCGATCTTCATGTCCATCGACGCCTCCTCGGAGAGAAGAGCGGCCTTGTATTCGAGGGACTTCTTCAAAAACCCCTGAAGGAGGCGATTCTTTTCCTGAAAAAGCGTGCGAATTCTCATGTTCCCGCCTTGTTCTGCTTCAGTTGCTCGATGGCACCCTTCCAGCCATCCAGAAGATTCTCCAGAAGCTTCCTTGCTGCATCAAAGCGGGCCGGATCATTGTTCAAATTACCCTGGATGATCTGCTCGACCATGAAGGCATAGAGGCGCTCGAGGTTCTTTGCGATGTCACCGCCCACCTTGAAATCAAGTGAGTTCGAGAGCTCATTGATGATGTCGTGGGCCTTGCCCACCGCAATCCCTTTGCCGGCCAGATCCTTTGTCTGACAACATTCTGACGCCTTTCGGAGCTGCTTGATCGCTCCCTCATAAAGCATGACCAGGATCTGTTCACGGGACGCTGTGGTGACTGCGGTTTGCCGGTAGGCGTTCATTTTGGACATCTAGGTTATCCTCCTAATAATTGCGCGATCGGGTTGCCCCCGCCTCCACCCCCGAGAGTGGAAGAAAGGTAATTTTGTTGCCGTTGCATGTCCGACAGGGAACTCTGCAATCGACTGAATTGGGCGGTAAGTGCTTCGGTCTTTTTTTCGATGCTTCGGGTTTTATTCGCAATGTTTTCGTCGATCTGACGGATCCGCATCTGAAGACCCTTTTCCCGGGCCATCATCACGCCATCCCCTTCGGAATAGCCGTCCATCACGATCTTGAGCTGGCTCACAAATCCGCGCTCCCCCGAGATCGCCTCTGCCACCCCTTCGAAATCCTTCTCAAGGGCCTTCTCGAATTTTTCTTCCTTCAGGCTGATCGCGCCCTTTTTATCGAACTCGATTCCAAGATCACTCAGATGGTAAATCTTGAAGGAATTCTCGTCCGTCACGTGTGCCCCGAACCCCTCATGCATCAGGTTTCGGAGGCGGAATTCGATGTTCTGAAGGCTGGTGTCACCGGCAAAGGTGCTCTTGGTATCAGAGCTTTCATTGACCTGGTTTTGCTTGTTGATGAAGTCCAGGACCCCGTTCATCCCCTCGATCACTTTCTTCACTTTTTCCGTGACCTTCGGGTAATCGGCTTTCACGTTCATCGTGAACTTCTGGCCTGGCTTTGCCTGCTTGAGTTGTACGCCGACCCCTTGGAGAAAATCGGGGATTTCATTGCCGGGAAGCTCGACCTCGAACCCATCCACGCTGAGAAGCGCGTTTTTCGCCCCCTTATCGCTCTCGATGTAGAATTCTTCCTGCCCCTCCACGAAGTAAAGCTGCGGGAACTTCACCTCGTTTTCAGTACCGTCTTTCTTTGCGGTCATGACCAGGCGATAGGGCTTATCGGAGTCGGTGACATCCTTCAATACCGTGGCCTTCACTGCCCCTTCGGCCATCGAGTTGATCTTGTTGGCCACCCCGTACAGGGATGCGTCCTGATCGGTGACATAGACTTCCTGCTTGGACCCGTCCGGAAGCTCGAAGTTCACGTATCCGACCCCGAGCACTTTCTTGTTCGGATCACTGAAGCCATTGGAGATCATGGAGGATCGTTCGGCCAGCTCCTTGATCTCGACATCCCAGCTCCCGACGTTGGCCTTTTCCTTGTCGATGCTCACACTCATGAACTGGGCGCCATCGCCCAGTTCCGCTTTCAATTCCTTGAATTTATTGAAGCCGACCATGGAGGCAAGCGAACTCCGGAGTCCGTTGAACTTGGTTTTGAACTCACCAAAAAGCTTGAGCTTTGCGCCCTCGCTTTCCTTACGTTTCTCCATCGCCTTGATCGGTTGCTTTTCAGCCTCGATGATGGCGTTCAGAGCGTTTTTGAATTGACCGCCCCCCATGGGGTCGAAACGTAAGCCCACTGCGTGAAGTCCTCCTTGACCTCTTCAAATATTTTGAGTTTTTTTGGGCTAATTTCCAAGGAAATAGCGTCGGGTGATGCTTTCTTTTCCCCCGGACGGATCAGGGCCATACACGAGAAATTGACGGTGCACGGGCGGATACCCCATGTTCCAGTAAAACCCGCCCCATTCGTCAAGATCATGGCAATGCCCCATCACCACAAAATCAGCCCCAAGGGAGCGCCTCTTTTCAGCATCGGCGCGAAACAGCGATCTCAACCGGGTGCGCCTTGCCTCGGGCCAGGACTCCGGGAGCTGTATCGACTTCTGATCATGGTCGCGCGAAAGCCCGCGGGCAATACGGGCAATGAGCCTGCCCGGCAGCAATTCTGCGGCAATCCGGACCGGACTTGAACGAAAGATGCGCCTCATGAGCAAATAGCCATGGTCTTCCGGATCCACGAGATCTCCATGAACCACCTCAATGGTCTTTGAAACACCGGAGGAGTGCTTCACCTGGAGACGAATCGAATCCGGCGAAATGAAAACGCCCGCCGGCAAGAGTCCCGAGAGATGGAAATCATGATTGCCCTCGATGTAGAACACAGAGACGCCCCGCCGGAGCAGTTCCTCAAGCACTCCTGTGAAGGACTTTGTCATTTCTTTGAAAAAGGCCGAATTTCCAACTAAAACCTCAAAGATATCGCCTGCCAACACGAGCGCATCCCCGGGAGCCTGCAGTTCTCCCATCGCCTGAAGGAATGACCGGGCAAGGGGTTCCTCAAGATTCGTGAGATGAAGATCAGAGAAGATGTGGACTCTGTGAAAGACCTGCATGTGCAAGGTCGAGCTTACCCCGAATCCCTTGCCTGCGAAAGCCGACTTACGCCTTGCGATCGAGAAGCCTGCCCGATCGTGCGCCCGAGTTTGCCGCTTCCCGAAGTTTCAAAAACTCCTCTCCCGACACTGAACGCAGCACTCCGCCGGAAGCATCCTTTAGAACCACGCGAAGCCCGGGCCCCGCACCCTCGGCGCTCGCCGAGATTCCATTGCTTGAGTTCAGCTTGTCGTCCGCAAACCCGTCGACCGCGGCTTCGACCGCTTCCAGACTCGCTTCAAAGTTTTCTTCTTTTTCCTCATCCTTTTTTTTGTGCCTCTCAAAGGCATTCTGGCCGGCGCCACCCTGCTTGTCGGCGCCTGCTTCACTGATTTTTCCGAAAAGCGGATGAATGCTTGCGTAGGAATTGATCTTCATAAGGACTCCCAAGTCCTTATCGTCACTCGGGAAATCCGGATTAAATTTATTTTGTTGATCAAAAACAAACAGTTCCATCAATTGAATACTTGACAAATTACATAAATTTTATGTATCATTCCTCCGATTTCGGGAGAACTGTATTATGAATTTGAAGTTTTTGATGACCCTGGGCCTCTTGCTGACCGCACTCACCGGTTGTTCGGAAGGAACCTACGCACCGAACACGGTCAATCCCTATATGAATCCTTACGGACAAAACGGTATTCAAACCGGGTTCAATAACGGGTTCAACAACAACGGCTTCAACAACGGCTTTAACAACGGATTCAATAACGGCTTTAACAACGGGTTCAACACCTTCAACAACGGCTTTAACAACGGCAGCTTCAACAACGGGCTTTATCAGAGCCCCTGCGGAATCACCTACACCTACTACAATCCGTACATCTACAATCCTTGCCGGATCTCACAAGCACAGGTCCAACTCCAGGCGCAAATGATGTGGAACATGAACTTCAGGGCGAATTCAAATTTCTACTATCCGATGACCCCTGGCAGTAACTGCGTGATGACTCGGTATCCGACATTCACCCCGACACACTGCTCATGCATCAAGGCACCTTGCAATTGCGAAGACATCATCCGCAGGCATCGCAGACATTATTACCGGACCTACGTAAAGACCACCACCGTGACCCGCACCACCTGTCTTACCTGCAACACGGACTCCCGTGATCGTGATGATCGCACCAACGATCGCACCAACGATCGCGATGACGACAATGATTTGAACGCAAACACGGATTTCGATGCCATCCAGATCGAGTCTGACGCCAAAAAGGACGAAAAAGCAGCTGAGCACTTTTGGAAATCCTTGCCCGTTGCCCCGAAGGCTTCTGCTGATGATGCCGGTCGTTGGGTGAAGGAAGGTAAAAACATATCGTGCTATGGCTTAGGTAAACTAAGTGACGATGAGGTTCGAAACAAGAAGTTTGAATCCCTCAAAGATTTCATGTGCGAATTCAGGATCAGCGCCTTGAAAAGAGATGGCAAAACGAACGCGGGCCTGATTGAAGAGGTTGTACTCGCCACCCCCGACTCAACCCAGGCTTCAAAAGATCCGCAAGATATCACTGATATTCTCGAAGGAACGATGCGCATCCACACGAAAAACGGGAAAGTTGCCCAGCTCGTGATGGTTGGTGCTGCTGCTGATCCGATTGGAGAGGCCTCAAAAGACGGTAGCAGCCCTCGGCCGCCTTCGTTCAAGGAATTTTATGATAAACTGAAGGCAGCGGTGCCCAGTGATTCAGTAAAGACTGAGGGAACCACGACAAAGGTGATTGGAGATGAGATCGTTTGCACATTCAATCCAATTGCCATTGAAGTGAACCAGTACAGCTGCGAGGTACGCTTCGCAACTGAATATTCTGAAAAAGATAAAGACGGGAAAATCAACTATTATGCAGGAGCTGCGATTCCAGTGAGCGCGTGGGAAGATGAAGCCTACGACATCACGCCATAGACTAGAACATCGGCCCCTCAGCGGGTGCTAGAAGCCCTGGACTTCCAACGACGATGGCTCCACAACCAATCTTGTGGGGCCATCTTGATTTGTGCCTCGAGCCTCTTTGAATAATTCAGAATCAAGGCAAGCGCCCGGCCCGCATCCGACTCCGAGATCTTGTGGGCCTTCGAAATCCTGAGAATCTGGACCCTCTGCTCGTCCGTGAATCCCCCGGCGGGCGGATCAAACGAGAGCACCTCGACACCCCATTCAAAGCGGGAACGACCCGTGCGCCTCATCCACCCCCAGATCGGGGTGAGGTTTTCCTGGATCGTGAGGATTCCCGGTCCCGGCACCACGAATGTTTTTTGATTCAAAAACTCCACTTCGAAAGCCTTTTCATAATCATGAGGCGCCTGATCTGATAAAAGGCCGAGAAGATAGGGTCTCCCGTGATCTTCGCGAATCGCCCGCCTCACCGCCTTCATGGGAATCATTCGAATCCCGAAGCGCTGCCGAGAAACCACGACCGCCTCGTTCATGGCTGGACTGGAGAGGGGCTTGAAGACTCCGAAACAAAGATGATTGAACTCAAGACTCAAGGACTGCGCAAGAAGCTCCCAGTTTGCGAGGTGGCTTGAAATTCCAGCGACATTGACCCGCTTTTCCCAAAGTTCCCGGGCCACTTCGGGAGTCTTGAACTCAATGCGCGCGCGAAGCTCTGCCTCGGTGATGGTGAAGGTCTTGATGGTTTCAATCAGGATGTCGGCGAAATTCCGAAAGAACTGTTTTTCAATGAGGAGGCGCTCCGCTTCGGACTTCTCAGGAAAGGAGCGAGCGAGATTCTCGCGAACCACTTTTTTTCGATAGCCGATTCCGAAATACAGGAGAAGAAAACCAAAATCTGAAATCAGGTGAAGTGCCGAAAAAGGAAGGCGGGAAAAAAGCACGATCAAAGTCTTCATGACCGGGCCCGACCTCCCGGGCAATATCCGGGCCTTGGACCGATCTTTGGAAAAGTCCTGCACACTTCCGGACGTTTTTCGTAGACTGTACATAGCCGACTTTTCTCATCCAGAAAAATGCAATCACGCCCCCGCCTCTGCTCCACAATAAAGAGTCCGGACTTTGCGTGATAGGAACGTATGATTCCCTCTTTTGAAAGTTTGCGGGCCACCTTTTTGAGTGAGGCTGCCGCTTCATCCTCCGATACAAGCCCGAGACGGATCAAATCATAGGCACTTACCTCAAGCGGCAGGGTGCAGCATCCGGCAAAACACCCCTCACACATCCCCTTCTTAAAGGGATTCCAGGTGCTTGGTTTTTGGGGGTCCGGATGCTTCATGGGTACCCTCACTCTTACCCCAAAATCCGCCCAAAAACACTTGCAGAAAAACTCCTTTCTGTGACCTAATCGGAGGCGCACATGCGGGATTGGATTGTGATCATACTTGCGGTTTTTTCAGGTCTGAGCCTCCATCCCGCCGCTGCCCGTGCCGGCTGCGATCGAAGCATCGCAGAAGCTCCGGCAGGACGCCTCTCCCAGCCCAAACAAGCGCCGAGCATTCTTTGCGATCGCCCCTTTCTCTATCGGGGCGAAGTGTATTCGGTGGACTCGCCGCAGGCCCAAGACGCCGCAACCCTCAAATCCTTTATGAAAGACGTGCCAGAGGCAGAGGCCCTTCTTCAGACCTATCAGGATCGCCGGGAGCGAAGCCGTTTGAGCGCCTACACCGGGACCCTCGGACTCGTGATGGTTCTTCTTGCGAATACAGTCTTCAAGAGCTCGAGCAATGCGGATCGGCAATCCATTCACTCGGCGTTTCAAATCGGGGGTCTTGCCCTGACCGCGGGTGGATTCATCTACAGCTATTCTTTGCTCAGAACCAATGAACTTTTGATCCCGGAGGCGGTTGATCGCTACAACCGCGCAAAACCCGCCGATCCGATCGAGTTGAAATTTCAAGCCGGATGGAGTTTTTAATTATGCCAAAACGCACAGACCTGAAAAAAATCCTGTTGATCGGAAGCGGTCCCATCCAGATCGGTCAGGCCTGCGAGTTCGACTACTCGGGCACCCAGGCGATCAAGGCTCTTCGGGAAGAGGGCTACACGGTGATTCTCGTGAACTCGAATCCTGCGACCATCATGACCGATCCGGAACTTTCGGATCGGGTCTACATTGAGCCGCTTTCGGTTCCGACTCTCGAAGCCATCATCAAGGCCGAACGGCCGGATGCAATCCTACCCACCATGGGTGGGCAAACGGCATTGAATCTTACGCTTGAACTTCACAAAGCGGGAATCCTCGAAAAGTACAAGGTGGAAATTCTGGGCGCGAAGCCCGAGGTGATTCATCGCGCGGAGGATCGCGAGACCTTCAAGAAAACCATGGATTCGATCGGGGTCGAGAGTGCAAAATCCTTCGTCGCAGGCTCCCTCGAAGAAGGGAAGAAAATCATCTCTGAGATCGGACTTCCTGCCGTGCTCAGGCCCTCGTTCACGCTCGGGGGCGAGGGCGGTGGAATCGTTCGCACAGAAAGCGAGTTTCTGGAAAAGCTGCAACGAGCGCTGTTTCTATCTCCGACCCGCTCCTGCCTGATCGAGGAAAGCTTGCTTGGCTGGAAGGAATTTGAACTCGAGGTCGTTCGCGACAAAAAAGACAATGTTGTCATTGTTTGTTCGATTGAAAATCTTGACCCCATGGGCGTTCATACGGGTGATTCGATCACGGTTGCGCCTGCGCAAACGCTTACCGACAAGGAATACCAGAATCTCAGGAACCAATCGATCCGGATCATCCGGGCGATCGGGGTCGAGACCGGAGGAAGCAATATCCAGTTTGCCATTCATCCGAAAACGGGCCGCGTGATCGTGATTGAAATGAATCCGCGCGTTTCCCGCTCCTCGGCACTGGCATCGAAGGCCACCGGATTTCCGATTGCCAGAATTGCTGCAAAGCTTGCGGTCGGCTATACGCTCGATGAACTGAAAAACGACATCACCGGAACCACACCGGCATCCTTTGAGCCCAGCATCGATTATGTGGTGACCAAAATGCCAAGATTTGATTTTGAGAAGTTCCGGCAGACCGACCCCGAGCTTGGCACCCAGATGAAGTCAGTGGGCGAAGTCATGGCGCTCGGACGAAGCTTCGAGGAATCCTTTTTGAAGGCGCTTTCGAGCGTGGAGCGAAAGGCGAATTGGCTTGCGCCCCTTCCCGGCCCCTCCATCGCGTGGGAGAGAATTGAGCGCGCCCACCCCGATCGGGTTCTTGCCGTTGCCGATGCACTCCGCAAGGGAGCAAGCCCCTCCGAGATTCACGAGCGGTCGAAAATCGACCCGTGGTTTCTGGATCGTCTTGAAACCCTGACCAGGATCTGGCGCGAGATCGAGCGAAGTGATTGGCCCTTTGATTCGACCTTTCTACGACAAGTCAAACGAAACGGCTTCAGCGACAAATCGATCGCGGAAATCAAAGGAATCAAGGAGCGGGATGTTCGCCGCAAACGCGAGGAGCTTGCCATCTTCCCGACCTACCACTCGGTGGACACCTGTGCCGGCGAGTTCGCAGCAAAAACACCCTTTTGGTATTCAAGTTACCAAGGAACCGAAAGTGAATCCAAGCCCACCACGAATCCAAAAAAGGTGATGATCCTTGGATCCGGCCCGAACCGGATCGGACAAGGAATCGAATTTGACTACTCCTGCGTCCATGCGGCGATGGCGCTCCGAAAACTCGGCTACGAGACCATCATGGTGAATTGCAACCCCGAGACGGTCAGCACTGATTTCGACATCTCGGATCGGCTCTATTTTGAGCCCCTGACGGAAGAGTCCGTTCTCAACATCGCTCGCATCGAAAAACCCTTGGGAGTCATCGTCCAGCTCGGGGGCCAGACCCCGCTCAAACTTGCGCGCGCGCTGGAAGAGGGGGGGCTTAAGGTTCTCGGCACCTCGACCGAAAGCATTCACTTGGCCGAAGATCGCAAGCTCTTTGATGAACTCGTGAAAGACGTGCTCCGGTACCGCCTCCGCCAGCCTGAATCGACTCTTGCGGAAACCCGCGAGGAGGCAATTGAAAAGGGGCGGAAACTCGGCTTTCCGCTGTTATTGCGCCCCTCCTTTGTGCTTGGCGGCCGTGCCATGAAGATCGTGCGCTCCGAGGCGGCACTCCGTGAATTCGTCGATGATGCGATCCGTGCGTCAGGCTCGCATCCGGTTTTGATGGATCGATTCCTCGATCGTGCGGTCGAAGTCGATGTCGATGCAATCTCAGACGGCGAACACACCCTGATCGCAGGGATCCTCGAACACATTGAAGAGGCTGGCATCCACTCGGGCGACAGCGCATCTTGCCTGCCCCCCCAATCGCTTCCACGGAATATCGTGGATCGAATCCGCACCTATACGCGGATTTTGGGACGAAAATTGAAGGTGAAGGGTCTCATGAATGCTCAGTTCGCAGTCCTCGGAGATGAAATTTACCTGATTGAGGTGAACCCAAGGGCTTCACGGACCGCCCCGTTTGTGAGCAAGGCGATTGGAACTCCGATCATCAAGCTTGCGGTCGAAATCATGCTCGGAAAAACAATTCCGGAGCTTGGACTCACCCACGACCTCGACCGGGACCTTGAGATCTATCACGTGAAGGCTCCGGTGTTTCCGTTTCACAAATTTCCAAATGTCGATCCGGTCCTGGGCCCCGAGATGAAATCCACGGGCGAGGTCATGGGGCGCGCCCACACCTTTGCCATCGCCTACCAGAAGGCACTCGAAGGTGCAGGAATCCGCCTGCCCGATTCCGGAAAGATCTTCATTTCGGTTCGCGATGAAGACAAGGCCGAAGCACTCAGCATTGCGGAACAATTCAAGGCGCTCGGCTTCTCGCTGGTAGGAACCGGTGGATCGGCGAGGTTTTTCCACGAGAACGGCATCGAGTGCGAATCGGTGAAGAAATTCTCGGAAGGCACCCCGAATTGTGTCGAGGCGATCCGGGAGGGAGAGTACGTTCTCGTGGTGAATACGGTTTCGGATGACGCCACAGTGAAGGACGGGTACAAGATCAGGCGTGCGGCGCTTGAACGGAAAATCCCCTATTCCACGGTGCTTTCCTCGGCGTGGTCCATGCTCGTGGCCATTGAAAAATCCCGCGAAACCGGCCTGAGTGTCATGCCATTGGAGTGAACCATGGGAACCTGCTGGTCGTGCGGAAAGAACATCGAGGCAAACAACTACCACCGCCAGGACTCGTGCACCCATTGCGGACGGGACACCCATGCCTGCAAAAACTGTGATTTTTACGACCGCGCCTACAACAATGAATGTCGTGAATCCTCTGCCGATCGGGTTGTCGAGAAGGAACGCTCCAATTTTTGCGATTTCTTCAAGCCTTCCGGCCGGGGAGGGGGGGCTGGTGGAAAAACCAAGGATGACCTGAAGGCCGCGGCAGATGCTCTGTTCAAGAAAAAGCCCTGATTTTGACACTCCTGCCTTTCGCATGCTAGCCTGAGGCCCTTATGGCAGACGAAAAAGTCCCGATGACTGTCGAGGGAAAACGCCTTCTCGAGGAAGAGTTGAAACACCTCACTCAAGTGGAACGCCCGAAGATCATTGCAGCGATCGAGCACGCGAGATCGCTCGGGGATCTCTCCGAGAACGCCGACTACTCGGCCGCAAAAGAACGCCAGGGCTTCATTGAAGGCCGCATTCAGGAGATCAACGGAAAGATCGCCCGTGCCCAGGTGATCGACCCATCCACCATTCAGACTGACAAGGTTGTTTTCGGAGCCACAGTGCAGCTCGAAGAACAAGAGTCCGGCAACCCGATCACCTACAAAATCGTGGGGCAGGATGAAGCCGACATCAAAAAGAACAAGATCAGCATCACCTCTCCCCTGGCCCGCTCCCTGATTGGAAAAAAAGAGGGTGATGAGGTCGAAGTGAATGCGCCGAAAGGCAAGATCAATTACTCGGTGGTGAAGATCCGGTACTCGTGAACAAGAAGCCTTGGTCCGATGACCCCCTTTTGATGCGCGTGCAGTACCTGAAGGGTGTCGGGCCCCGGATGTCGACGATTTTCGCGTCTCGCGACATTCAAACCCTGAAAGATCTTCTTTATTTTTTCCCGAGAAAATACGAAGACCGCTCGCAACTGAGCCTGGTCAAAGACCTGAGCGAGGGCAACTCCGCTTCGCTCGAACTCACCGTGCATCAAGCCTTCCTGCGCCCCCTTCGGGGCAGGTTCTCCAAGCTTTTTGAGGTGAAGGCCTTTGACAAGGAAAAACAGTGGATCTCGCTCAAATGGTTCCGGATTTTCAAAGGCTTCGAAGCGAAATTCGAACCCGGAACCAAGATCATTGCAACCGGAACGGTAAAGGCCTTTGGTTCGATTCGCGAAATGATCCATCCCGAAATTCAGTTCGATCTTGAGGATGACTTGAATGTCGGGCGGATCGTGCCGGTCTATACCGAGATCGAAGGGGTTCCCACGAAGACTCTCAGGCGGATCCTCGATACTGCACTGAACCTCGGCGTCCCGGCACTGAAAGAGGAACTTCCCTCTTTCTTTTTGAAGAGGCACCGACTCCCCCCGCTTCCTGCTGCGATTCGAGAAGTGCATTTTCCAAGCGAGAATCCATCAAAAGGTGCCACCACCGCCACCTCTGACTTTACGAGTTTCAAATCCCCGGCGCATCAGCGGCTCATTTACGAGGAATTCTTCAAGTTCGAGTACCACATGCTGTCGAGGCGGATGGACCTGAAAAAAGAACAAGGACACGCACTCGATCAGGATGCGCTTCAAAAGAGCATCGAAAGGCTTCGAGCAAAACTCCCCTTCACTCTCACCAAGGGACAGGATGCAACTCTTCAGGAAATTTCAAAAGATGTGATCGAATCGCATCCGATGAACAGGCTTCTCCAAGGAGACGTGGGTGCGGGCAAGACCGCGGTCGCCTTCGTCTCGGCTCTTGCCTTCATGGATCAGGGCTATCAGGTTGCCTTCATGGCGCCGACCGAGATCCTGGCCGAGCAGCACTTTCAGAACATCCTGAAGGTGTTCGGCGCCGATGTGCCGGCAAAGCTCCTGGTAGGCAAAACCACGAATGCCGAGCGAAAACTCATTCAAGGGCTGCTTGATGAGAATCGCCCCGCACTCATCATCGGAACCCATGCGCTGATCGAAGACCCGGTGAAATTCAAGAATCTCGGCTATGTCATCATCGATGAACAACACCGCTTTGGTGTGGATCAGCGTCGTAAGCTTCGCGAAAAATCGGTGATCCAGCCGCATACACTTGTCATGACTGCGACTCCAATCCCAAGAACCCTTGCGCTGACCGCTTACGGGGACCTCGCGGTATCCCTCATCCGGGAGCGTCCGCCCGGCCGTACACCGATTCAGACAAAGCTTGTGCGAAGCCCCGAGCACCCGAAGATGATCGAGTTCATCAAGGCGGAACTTCGAGCGGGCAGGCAGGCTTATTTTATTTTTCCGCTTGTGAATGACTCCGAGGAAGAATCCTTCAAGCACCTGAAGAGCGCGGTCACTTCGGCCGAGACTCTCGCGAATGAGGTGTTTCCTGAATTCAAGGTGGGACTCCTTCACGGACAGCTGCCTCCGGCGGACAAGGCAAAAATCATGGAACGATTCCGCTCAAACGAGGTTCAAATCCTTGTTTCCACCACCGTAGTCGAGGTCGGGGTCGATGTTCCGAATGCGACGATCATGGTGATCGAGCATCCGGAACGCTTTGGTCTTTCGCAATTGCACCAGCTCCGGGGGCGGATCGGTCGAGGAAAACACGCTTCCACCTGCTTTTTGAAAACCGATCGCCCGCCGCATCTTCCTACACCGGAGCGGCTTGAAGTGATGTGTGAGACCGAGGATGGATTCTTGATCGCAGAAGCTGATCTTGAATTGCGAGGGCCCGGCGAATTTTTGGGCACTCGCCAATCGGGCGCGCTTCCATTTAAGATCGCATCACTGGTGCGGGATCAGGAATGGCTCATCAAGGCGCGCGAGGACGTGATCGAGCTCTTGAAGCAGGACCCGGAACTCAAGAGTGCCGATTCCAAACCCTTTAAAGCCTATCTCGAGAATTCAGGAAAGCTTGAGTCGGCGCACTTGAAGACCTCGTAAAAGCAATCAAGTCCGCAAGTTACGGAATCGTCATCACGGCTCGTGCTCCAATCAAGCACCCCTGTTGCTGCGTTGCAAGTGCATCCTGGTAGGGCTTCGGTGCCTCATTCACACAGGCGGTCCGCGCTAGATCCTCATTGCCCGCATCCGAAAAGACATACCGGTGAGTCGGGGATATTGAACTTGTGACCACTCCGCCGATCTCACATCGCTGCTCCATGAGACAGCTGTACTTGGGCTTGGTGTTGACATAGTTGCAGCCCTCCTCTTGCTTGAGCTTAAGTGCGGCTTGGTCGGTGTATCGGAAGAACCCGGAGGATGTCGCATTCTGAGAGAGCGCGAACTGACGGCAGTAGAAGCCCTGCATGAAATAAGAGGATGAAGGAACGATGGAGGAGCAGTACACGCCAGAGGACGTTTCTGCCCAACAAAAGGCGGAATAGGACGCAGCATGCGCCAGAGAGCTCGTCGAGAACAGGACAAAGAAGGCAAGCGCCAGATGTCGAGCCCTGCATGGGAGGTGCAAGTATTGTTTGAAGATGGCCGGAATCGAGATTTTTCGGAGAGCTTTGATGCGTGAGTACATATTTCCTTTCATTCCACCCTGAGAAGAATGGAGCAAGGAACGAGCCAGCTGGGTCGATCAGTGAAATTTCGCGGGTTGAACCTGGTTGGAATATTCGGCGCCTCCAACACGGTTCTGATAGTGTTTCCAGTCATGGATGCCACGGGTGTGATTGTTGTCGATGATGTTCCCTAAATCATCGCGGATCCAAGCGTGACCGCCACCTCGACCTGAGAAGGTTCCGACATTTCCGGCTTGAACGGTGGTTGCGATTCCAAACTCACCGAACACGACCGATCCGGTAAGACTCAACTCCCGGCAAACTGCCGCTTGAGACTCGAGAATCACCCCCAAGTCCGCTTGATTGCCGCCTCTGGCGATAATTTGATCCCTGCTATTTCCGTAGATGCCCGAAGTCTTCTTCGGATCCTCGATTTTTGGTACCAAATGCTTGAGCCAAGCTTCATAGACTTGCTTTCGCTGTGCATCGGTCAACGGCACGTCCCCACCCGCTTTGATCCCGGTCACCTGCTCAATCGTAGCCACCGCATCATTCACCACTCGATTCAATGCAAGAGACTCATAGTCGACTCTCACCACTGCACCACCTCGACTGACATAGTCGTCGCCTTTTTTCGCATTCCATTCTCTTTTATTCGGGTCGGAGGATGTCGGGGATTTCTTGGTGCTCTCAGGCTGCGCTGCAACCTTTGGTTTTTCCTGAATCGGAGGCTGTTACTTTGGAGGTTTCGATAAACCACCCAAGATTTTTTTCATTCGGTCCATGAGCGACGGCTTCGGATCAGGGGTTATTTTTTCAGGAACGACAGAGTTTGGTGGTGTTTCTCTGAAGGCAACTCCTGGCCTGTAAGAACCCAGGATCAGAAAGGAACTATCCGAATCAAGATGAATCGGGGAACGCTTGAGCTGGTCGACGGAGCGCGCCTCTATCCAGCTCCTTTGGATGGGCAGGGACCCGAGATTGACAAAACGCGCCGCGTTATATACAATCCGCAACATGCTTTTGCTATTGATTTCATTGGCTTTTTTTGCGTCAGCCTGCGAAACCCCCGTAAATCAGTCCATTGATCTTCCGCCTCAAGTAGCAGCACTTCACTTGAGCGGCAAGCACACCTCCTCGCCCTCGGATGCGATCGCGATCCTGAAGCAAACTCCACCGCTTCGCGACCCCGTTCTGAGTGGCGAACTCAGCCGACTGTTCCACTGGCTCTCGAAGGAAGCCGAACACGGAACATGGATCCTGGGTGAATCAAGAAACCCTCGGGAAATGCTTTGCCATGAACTCTCTCAATGCGTCTCCGATCGAGTGCTGTCGTGGCGAAACACAGACGCGCTCTCGCTCTCTGCCGACCTTTCGATTTATCAGATGATGATCACAAGCAACACCGGCATGGTACATGCCCTCGCGGGCGATCAGAATCGGGTTTTTTACGATCACCAAGTAACTCTGTTCAAATCATCCAATGGCGCAATCTCGGTCTTCGATCCGATCCTGATGCCGGATGGCGGACTTCATCCGATTTCTGATCTTTTGAATCGGCTGGAGAGGCCGGAGAGTCTCCAATTCTCGATCGTTCGACGCTAGAACCGACCTCTTTCTTCACGGAATTTTGAGCTTTCGACAAAACTCCGAAAACGGCAACAGTTCACCCGTGGTCTCTGCGTTGCCGTAATGAGCCTTCCCCAAGTGGACTTGATAAAATCTCGGGATCGGGGTGCGATTCTTGAAGTAAGCGATACGGGGCGAAAGCTGCTTCTCTCCTGATTTGCATTCTACTGCAAAAAGCGGCTTCTTGTTTTTCAGGACCACAAAATCGATCTCTCGACCATCGGTGTCCCTCAGGTAGCGGAGTTCCATCGGATACCCCTCCGTGTCTTCCAAGAAGTGGCAGTACTTCAATAAGTGGCTCGCGACCATATTTTCAAACCTGAAACCGGTTTCTTCAATCGTGCTCCAGTCCCAGAGGTAAAGTTTTTTCTCTTTTTTGACGGCTCTGATCTTTGGGGCACCAAACGGAGCAATGCGATAGCAGTAAAACACCCGCTCCAAAATCGTGACCCAGTTCTCAAGAGTTGCGGGAGCACGCTGCAAATCCTCTGCAAGCGATTTTACCGAGAGCGGGCTTCCAACCCTTCTGGGAAGTTCTTCGGAAAGCAGTTCGATTTGCTCGAGGGTTTTCACCGATTCGAGGTCTCGAATATCCTCATACACGATTCTTTCGATGCGCTCTTTGCTCCATCGCCGCCAAGCACGTTCGGACCCGCTCGTCAGGGGTTCGGGAAACCCTCCAAATTTCAGCAAATCCTCGATTCCGAGATTCAATTTCTCCGTCGCCTCCAGATAGGTGAAAGGATGCAGCCGATAATAGTGATACCGGCCCAAAAGAGAATCCTGACCGCGACGATAAATGTTCAACATCGCAGAACCGGTCACCAGAAATCTTCTGCTCGACTTCTCGGTGTCGTACATTCCCTTGATCAGGTTTTTCCATTCGCGGTACTTGTGAATTTCATCCAAGATCACCAATTCTTGATTCGGCGGAAGCTGACCCCGGATCAAGGACTTCCGGATTCCCACCTGATCCCAGTTCAAATAGGCAGGATGGGTTTCAGTGGAACGCGGCCCCAAGAAAGAGAGCGCGAAGGTGGTCTTTCCGACTTGGCGCGGACCGGCCAAAAAGACCATTTTCTTGTTTAAATCATCTGAAATGTGTCCTGAAAGGTATCGCACATTCCTTATTTTGATTTATGAGTAAAATGAAGTCAACTTAAAAAAACTCATGAGTTAAATGAAGTATAGTTGAAAATGCTCATGAGCCACTTTGCCGGTGGCCCGCCAGACCGAACCCGCAAAGAGCGGTTTGCGTAGTCACCGCTCCAGGAACTTCTCAATCAACAGATTCACATACTCCGGCAAATCCAGTGTTGAACAATGACTCCCGTGCCGGATCCGCACCAGCTCGGCATTCGGCATGAGCTGGTGAAGCACATCCTGCGTTTCGGGCGGAGTCACGAGGTCCTTTTCGCCCGAGAGAATCAGCGTGCTCTGTGGCAACTCATGGAGCCATGGGGTTGCATCGAAGTGCTGGTAGTCGTCCATCATCCGGGTCAGCACTTTCGGTGGAAGGGCTGCGATCTGACGCGCATACGTCTTGATATCGCCGGGATCACAAAGCGCGCGGTTGAATCCAAGCGTGCCCAAAAAGAGCTCGCTTGCCGCTCCCTTTTCCTGGAGCTTCCACACTCCCTTGATCCACTCGGGCTTCAGCTTTTCATAGCGCGAAAGCAAATCAAAGGCGGGCATCAGGTAGTTTCCGCCCAGCAGGGTTTCGAGAGGCTTTTTGGGGGTTCCATTGGCCAGCACCAAGCGATTCACCCGTGAGGGTTCGGTACGCGCGAACTGGAGCACCACACTGACCCCCATGCTATGGCCGAGCAGATCGGCTTTCTCGACCCCCAGAAAATCAAGCACGGCCTTCAGGTCGCGCGCCGAGGCTTCGATGCTCATCGAATCGGGATGAGCAGGAATCGGGGTGTTTTGATGGCCCCGGTAATCAAACCAGATGCATCGATAGTTCTTCCGGAAGTAATCGATCTGGTAGGTCCAATGCAGGGTTGAGCAAGCGATTCCGTAGCAGAACACAAGAGGAGGCCCCTCGCCCTCTTCACAATAGAAGATCGGGGTTCCATCGAAGCTCTGGACCGTTCCAAAGCGGACTCGGATCCCGCCGCCGTGGTTGGGCTCATCCAGAAAGGAAGAGCGGGCCCCCCGTGTCCGAGGATGCCCGCTCTTGCCGAAATTAGCATTACCCATGGAAGGCGAATCAGGCGCGCTTCAGGCTCAATTCGAACCAGCTCTTGATTTGAGCCTTGAACTGGGCGCGATCCACATCGCTCAGGTTATTGAAGCTCTGAACCACCCACTTGAAGAACTCTTCGTCCTGGCGGGCGATCACGAGAACCGCAGGAGAATTCTCTCCGTGGTCCATGTGGTGGCCTGCAATCTTGTTGGTGAGCTTGGCCGCATATTCCTTCTCCATCAGAACCATCAACTCGGCCTCGTTGAGGTCAAGTGAGCGAACCAGTGCCTGAATGTGCACAGCGGGGATCGGGGTGATGCCGCGCTCAAGGTTCGACACGAATTGAGTGGTCACTGCGGGTTCAAATTTTTGACCGAGTTCTTTTTGCGAGAGACCCTTTGCTTCGCGCTTTTGACGGATGAAAGAGCCTACCCAGTTTGGAGATTTTGCTAAACTTTTCTTACTTACATTTTCCATAACGCTAGTTTAATAAATAACGCGCCAATACGCAACAAAAAAAGTTGGTTACGCGTCAATTTTTTTTCATCGATTTTACTTAATGCTTACAACTATTTAATCATCCAATCCCCCCAAGGGAAGGACCAATCATTGAAACGATCGCTCTTCACTCCTGCGGCGCGTGAAAGCTCAAGAAAAGCCCTCTTGCAGAGCATCCCATGGCACTTCCCCTGCCCCACCTCGATCACCTGCGAGAGCGCCTCGAGGGTGTCCGGCTTGACCGATTCGATCTTTTCGCCCAACTGGGTCGAGGTGATTCCCAAGCAAGGACAGAGCTCGGAGGAGGCCGGGTGATCCCGCGTGAATCGAAGGTCCATTCCCTGGTGAATCTGGGTCTCGCACGCGAACTTCTTCACGCCGTCCGCCTGGATCTGGCAAAGCCCGCAACTTCCGTCCTCACACATCAGGATGTCATTTGGCCGGGCCATCCCGATCTCAAACAAGGCCACCGAGGCAAGCTGCCCCTCTCTCACTCGTCTTGATTCCCCGTGGATCTGGACCTCGACGCGGGTTCCACGTTCTTGATAGAAATCCTCGCTGTTTGAGATGTCCTCGATTCCCTGGATCGGAATCATCCCCCGCACCTCCCAGATCAAATGGGAGGGAACCTCGACCTTGAACAGGCTCACCGCTCCGTCGAGGTATGGATCGAGGAACTGATCGAGCACGCGGCCTTGCACCAGCACCTCGCCCTTCCGGCTCAAGAGCCCGACACGGTCGCCTTTTTTCGGCGCCGGCTTCTCTGTGTACGGAAGGACCAGGGTCGTGTAGCTTCCTGCGCCCTCTCCCTCGATCATGACGGGAACCTGGCTTGGGCAGGCCTGAAGACAGAATCCACACCCCGTGCATTTGTCCTCGATCAAAAAAGTTTTTTTCTCCCGGTCAATTTGAATCGCGTTCGCCGGACACACCTTCTCGCAGACCTTGCATCCGATCGACTCCACACATTCGATCGAAGCGAGCAGCCCCTCCCGTTTCAGCGCCTTCGGCGTGCCCTCGAACTCATGGAGGATCTTCTTGCTTTCGGGACTCAGCCACTTGCCGTCATACGCCCACGAGAACCGCCGATCCGGGAGGGTTTCCAGACCGCGCAGCCTTTGTTTTCCGCTCCAAAGGGCTCGCTCGAAATGCGCTTTGAACTCCGACGGAGGATCCGCGAGCCCCTTGATGATGAGGGATGCAAGAACCACTGCGCGATTCTCATCGAGAAGCACTTTCTCGACATCGTCCTTGACCTGACTCGCCTCGGAGTTCTCCCATTCGACGAGCAGGCTCCCGGGCGGTGATTCGCGAAACCCGCTGTCATCCGCAAAGGGCCCCACCGAAATCACGCGCGCCACATCGATCACACGGATTCCGTGATCATCCTGGATCTTGATCGACCACAAAAATGGCGATTTTTGGCTGAGAACGACGGGCTTTCCAAAGATGATCTTTCCACCGCGCATCTCAAAGCGCCGGCGATCGACTTCCCATCCCTGCACTTCCGGATACACGGATTCCACACAGACCACCCGGGTCGACAAATGCGATTCGAGGAGTTCGGCGCCCAGGCGGAGCGCACGGTTTCCGGTTCCCAGGATCACCACGACCGATTGCCAGTTGAGACTTCCCTGGGTCAAAAGCTTTCGCGCTGTCGCTTCCGGGATCAACCCGGGCGAATACCATCCTTCAAACGGGAGCGGAAACTCGAGATCCGGAGACACCTTCACCACGGACTTTGCCTGGATCCGGTGAAGCCTGCCCTGGACATCCTCGACCATCACGAGCGCGCCGCTGCTTTCAAGCGGCAACACACCACGAACCCTCACCCCCGGGCCACCGTACCAACCCACCTTGAGACCGGAATCCGAACAGTGGCGTGAGAGCACCCGCACCCCTTGCGTCGGCCACTGCTTGAGCCTAGGGCCCGCAAGGATCGCAACATCGATTTGTCCATCCCTGATCTTCATTCTTTATACCCCCTCAATCGCAATCCGCACCTGCGATGCGATCCAGTGAATCGGCCCGTCACAGGCCGGGATGATGAGGGTTCGGATTCCATCCTGATCAAATTCGATCGGCGTGGTTTGGTTCCAACGATAGAGCGTTCTCGGAGTCATCTTGCGCAGAGTGAAACGGTCCCACCCCATGAACTGAAAGACGAGCCTCGAGAGCTCCTGAAACGACTGCTCCCCCATCCAGCGCTCCGAGTTCTCGCGCCTCATGACCTTGATCTGGTTCCACCCCGGCGCAGGCGGCGGTCCCTCGCCATGAGCCCAAATCCTGAGACTCTCAAGATGCGCCACCACATACGGATTCACGGGATCGCGCGAGAGCAGATCCCACTCCTCCCAGTTCTGGATGCTTGCCGATTCATTGAAACCCCGGAGAGCACGGGGATGATGCTTTTCCAGGTTCTGCCTGAGCATCCGTTCGAGCTTCGGCGTCCAGAAGTACAGAACCGAGCGCGCCACCTCGAGGTTCGAAGGCAGGCCTTCGCGTCGTTGATAGCGGATTCCCCGTTGATCCGAATTCAGAAGATGAACCGAAGTCAGTACATTTTCCCGGCCGAGACGCTCCCGCACGAATTCAAGGAGCCCTGTCCGGTAGCGCGAAACATCGATGTCGCCGAGCCTGGGCCCGACGAATCCCACCCAGCCCTCAAGCCCCCGCGCCTCGATGTTCTTCATCGAGAATCCCGGAAATCTCTTTGCAAGTGATACCCCCTCGAGCCACTGGGGTTTCACTCCAAGATCAAGAGCCCGGAGATACAACATCTCCATGCGCTCGCGGCTCGGTCCCCGCTCAGGTGCAACCCAAAGACGATGCCGCGAACGAATCCAAGGAGCTCCTTCCACACGATATTCATCGGTCCGGTAGTCTGCGGATTGCTTTCGGTGATCCTCTTCTTTTGCGATCTCAAGGGCTCCCGGGAATTCGGGAATCAAATCGCGATACACCTGCTCCGGAAGATTGTTCGAGAACCGTCTTCCGAGATCGGTGTTGGCACTCTCAAAGCTCATCAGATCAAGAGACAGCTCGGAATTCTCAAGGAAGAAATCCGGGTCGGGGTTCAAGATCGCAACCGTTTCTCCGCGCGCGGTCAGCTTCTGGGCCGCAAGCAAGGGAGCCACACCGGTTCCGATCAGAAGAGTATCGACCTTACGATTCATTTTGGGCAAGAGCTCCCATGACCCGGAGGAGGGCTGCGCGCTGCTGGGCCTTTTTGTACTCCCCGTGTGCACTCCGGCCCTTCTCGTTTTCGAGATGGCTTTCCTCGTCCATCACCTGGATTTCAAAGGGGTAGAAAAACCGCGCCACACGCTGGATGTATTTCTGATCCACTTTCTCGATGGCCGAAGCCAGATCAGGATCAAGCGTCTTGCCGCGAGCGGCACTCTTCAACTCGCGGATGTGATCGGAGAGGGGATTCCGGATCTTGATGAGCTGGCGACACGTGAACTGGATTGCGCGGTAATGTTCGGAGCTGAAGGGATTCTCGACGGAATTCGGTTCCGGGTGCGGACATGCTTCGAGCCTCGACCTGAGCTCCGCTTCACTGATCGCCCCCGCCTTGAGATCGGGCACGCTCTCGCGCAAAATCCGGTCGAACCCCTCGACATCGACGAGGGTGTTGCGGGAACGGGATGGCTTGATGTTCGCACTCACCACCACGTTCGCATGCTCAAGATACTGGATCACCCGAATCGCATCCGTACGGGTGCGGGTCACGAACCTCACCCCCACCCGATCGAACAATTCTTCCGCGACACTTTCGGGTTTGTGAAGGAGTTTCATCAGAATGCTGTCACGGGCCTTCTTGGGTTTCACATCAAAGCGAACGAGATCGACCCGATAGGGGTCATCCAGCGTGCGCCCAAGATACAATCCTCCCTCTTCATCGCGATGAAGCTGCCGGTAGAAGCGATCGAGAATCTGGGTTTGGATGTCGGTGAAGTAATGGGTGCGAATGTCGCGATCGACGTGGCTCAAGGTGTGAATCACCCTGAGGATGGCACAAGACCAGAGCCTGAGCTCAGGCTGGGTCTCGGAACTCGCAAAGAGCAGGAGCTCGGGGATGCTTTTGGTTTCGATGATTTTCTTCGGAATCTCAAGCCCGAGCCCGTCGGGATTTCCGGGCTTCAGAAAATAGGTCCGGATGAACCGGATCGCTTCCTGAAGCGATCCCTGAAGTTCGGCATTCTCGATCGGGTCGTGCAAGTTGAACCCGTACGCGCCAAGATAATTCTCGGCGGAATGCACATTCCGGAACGTTCCCTTGAACCCTTCCTTGGAATCCAAAAACGAGCGGCCACCGATCAGCACGCGAAGCACGCTCTCGCCGATTTTCCATTTGCCCGGATTGGAACTCCCTTTGGGTGACATAGCGAGACCAAGCTACCCTGATGTGCGTCGCGGCATCAATCCCAATTCCTGACTCTGCTTGAACCAATCAAATTCATTTGGTTTTTGGAATTCAGGAATTCCTCTTTGTGGTAGCCTCACCTCACGATGAAATCGCTCAAAGGCCTCCTGGTTTCGTTCATTGTCACTGCAGGTGGAGCCGGATTCTCGGCGCGCGCCCCAGGAACCGTGGGCACCCTGGTCGGGGTTCTCCTCGTGTTTTCAATCAGGGATTGGCCTCCCTTGGCAATTCTCGGTTTGTTTCTGGCCCTCTTTTTTTCGGGATGGTGGGCAAGTCTTGAATGGAGTCGGAACACGGGTCTCTCTGATTCCCAAAGAATCGTGATTGATGAGGTGCTCGGGTATCTTGTGGCGACCGCATTCCTGCCCCGCGAGCCGATGATTTTGCTGACCCAGTTTCTGCTCTTTCGATTGTTTGATGTCCTGAAACCCCCTCCCGTCAGGCAAATCGACCAGTGGGGAAAACGCTTTCCGATCGGTGCGCTCCAATCCCTGGGCGTGATCCTCGATGACCTCGCGGCCGGCGCCTTGGCCCTCCTGACCACGCTCCTGCTGCGACAGTTTCAACTGTTTCCATTTTAGGACTGAACAGGACTTCGCTGCATCCTTGCCTTTCTTGAATTGTTTGCGTACTTTTTGCCTCGGATATGGCGGGATGTTTGCGCGGTTTTTTCTTTGCGTTTCTTTGGGCAATTCTCCTTGCGGGTCAGGGACTCCCCCAGGCGCACGCGTATGAAATCGAGGATCAGCCGGGCTATCTTGATCCGGCCCTTGAGCTTCCCGTTCCGGGCCTTGTGCCCGCGCCTGAATTTGATGATTCCCGATCCACTTCCGGCGATCGGCTTCGGCGGTTCGACCGAGTCCTGGAAAAGCTCGGGATTCCCGAAGAAGCCGCTCCCGGTTTCTATGATTTTCCAGCCCCGGGGAGCGTGTCATTTGATGAGGTCGCGGCCCACTTCCCTACCATCGATCCGGACGGCGCACTCCGAAAGTACCTAGGCATCCACTCAAGCGGCGTTTCCCTTTTCCGGGATTTTTTCTCCTCCGGCATTTCTTCCTCTCTTCTTGAGTTTTTCCTCCCCTTCCGCCAAGCACGGGCCAAGACCCCACGGGAGCCGGATTCATCCCCTCTGATCGATCGGCTTCGGAAGATTGGAATGCAGGTCAAACAAGGCCTCTACGCGCACCCCCTGAGCGGACTGCGTGTGGTGATCGATCCGGGCCACATGGGAAGTGAGGAGTGGGATCACCGGACCGGAAAATTCGTATCCGTCGGAGGCAAGACCGTGAGCGAGGGAGACATCGCCCGCTCCACGGCACTGCTTTTGGCGGGTGAGCTCGAGGATCTGGGCGCCGAGGTCATCCTGACGCGGCTTAAGAATGGCCCTGTGGCGCGCACACCCTTTGAGTCCTTTGACCCGACTCCGTTTTTGAATCAGTACTTTTACAATAGCCTCGATTCATGGATGCGAAACCACCTCGCACTTCCGGAAGACCGCTATCTTGCCTCGGCGATGAGTGCTCCCGAGGTGGAGAAGGCCTTCTCCCCGTCCCAGCGAACCCAATACTTCATCAGCGGCGAGGATCTTGAGGCGCGGGCGCGAATCATCGACGAATCCCTCGCGGATCTCGTGATCGACATCCATTACGATGCGAGCAAATCAAACGAGCTCCAATCGGGTGACCGAAGCATCGAGGCATTTGTTCCGGGCGGAGTGCGCTCGGGCGAGACCGGCTCACGGGTGACACGCAGTCACCACCTGAAGCATCTGCTCGAAGTCCGTCGCTGGAGGGAGTCTGTGGACATCGCCTCCGCCATGGTGAATTCGATGGCAGAGACCCTTAAGCTTCCTCTCCTCACGAGGCCCGAGTTTCTAACCTCGGTGAAGGTGAAAGATGGCGTGTATGCACGGAACCTGTATCTGAACCGTCGGACCCTGCGATCCCTGATGGTGTATCTTGAGTGCCTTCACTACGACCATGTGCGGGAGTTTCCGCAACTCACCTTAAAGGACCGCGTCGGTACCTATCGGGGCGAGACCTTTGCCTATCCCCGACGAATCGATGCCGTGGTTGCGGGAGCAAAAGAGGGGATCCTGCGGTACTTTAGAAATTTGGAGTGATGGGGTTAGAGAAACCCTAATCCGCTCCAATTCCCGAGGGGATACATCGTGCAATCGGCATATTGATGTTGATGGCGTTACACATTCGAATGTGCCGGGAACAGGTGGTTAGGGGCAAGCTAGGACACGGGACATCCATCACCTGTTCCTCCATACCGTCTTGCCAAGCAAAATTTGTGTTTGCCTCGTTTGCGGTGGGATCTTCCAACTGAATCGCCTGAAGGAGCGTCGAAGTTCCTCCGGGCAAAATCACCCCGGGACCACAGACCAAATTCGGGTTTGGATCCGAATCAATTACATTCAATAATTGTCCTAGAATAAAACTTGCTCTGAAAGGAAAATGCAGAACTCGCTCCACCGGAGCCATGTTCCCCCGTTGCTCATTCCAGTTTACGGTTTCAGTATTGCTACCGGCTCTCATCTGGCGAACGGTCACTTCAAACAGGCCAGTACCAACCCCAGCATCATCAACATCGCCATTGTAGGCTGGAGATACCGCCAAAGCTTCTGCTCGATTGAGGAGTCTCATTGTAGTCACTGCCCAACTGGTTCCGGGCAGACGCTGCCCTAACGAATACACCACATCATTCTCAGCTCGAGTAATCTCAGTAACGGTATTGGTCAGATTGAGTCCAAGCCCACCGAAAGTCGAAGTACAAATCTGCTGACTTTCTAACCAACTGCTCACAAGCTGCCGTACTTGAACAATCTCGGAGCTCACTTCCCCAGTCCGATTGACGCGTTGCTGATAGGCCATGAACTGCATGAATCCAGCCACCATGACACCCAAGATGGCAGCGACTACCAAAACCTCGACAAGCGTGAAACCTGCCGATGCCTTACGGCCCATGGTTCCACCTCTTAAAAAAGCAAAAATTTTTTCCTCAAATTTCCCCACTTCCTAATTATGGATAAATTAAGTCGGAAAAAAAAGCCCTAATTTGTTCGTAATTTTATTGAATTTAGTTTATTGACAGAAAAGGTCAGGCTTTGGTACGCTCTTCCAGAGGGCCCTGAAAATCTTCAGGGTTGGGGGTTATATATGAAAAAAAGTTCAGGTTTGGTTAGTACCGGGTTGCTTTTATCCGCAATTCTCAAGCTGAGTATTCAAGATAGTTTTGCACAAAGTCTTCGGGACCAGCTCGTTAGTCAGGCTCAAAATTCGTCTGCAGCCCAAGTCTTCACGCGATTGAAGGGTACCGGTTATGCGTCTTGCAGAGTCTATGTTGGAGGAGCATCATCCTACTGCCACCACTACTTTGTGACCGTCTCTAACTCCAAAAAGTACCAAGTTGGGGGGGTAACCTATAATGGATTCCCCCGATATCAGAACGATACCCCACCCTCATCAGGCAACGACAACAGATATGCACCTCCTCCCTACCGAAACTCAAATCCAGCCGGTGCCATTCAAGCATCTTCAGGATGTTTTGCTGGAAGTGGAGGTGCCAAAAGCGGAGGTGTGTGCTGGGGCGGAAATAATGATGATGAGTGCTCATTGAACGCGGAGAACTACGCGAAAACGATGCTCATCCGAATGCTTCAAGATACCGCCTACGATCCGTGTGATGTGGGTGGTTTGGAAACGGCCCTTGCCAGCGGCTTTTCTCAAAATACAGATGACCTTTTAACTGGGGGTAAACTTTTTCGATCTGGAGTTGGTGCTTGCAAAATCAAGATTGACACGAATAAGTATACTTCAGAACTTGACAAGAAAGTGTGTCAGCCTCTCTTTGCACGGGCGAAAGTTTTAAGTATCACCCTTCAAGCTGCGCCAACCAGTGGCATCATCACAGTGCCCCTACCATCGAATTCTGGGTATGCGGCTTATCGCACAAGTCTAACGAACGAAGTGAATAGTTCCATTGGCTCCAGCCTGCAAGACGTGACTAGTTCAGGTTCAGGTTTAGGTGCGCTCAAGCTGCCGAGCTCCTCTTCCTCGAGTGGTTCCGGGTCTCAACAGCCGTAATCGGCACGAGCAGATCTGTTCCCCGCAAGATTGCTCGACAAATTCACTTCGGACTTTACACCATGACAATCCGGGCGATATGCCCTACCCATGAGGATTTGGGGTGTTTTTGTGGTCCTGGGGCTTTCGCTCCAGGAGTCGGCGGTGGCCCAGAATGTGTGGGGTCGCTTCACCACGCCTGCCCCCGGTAATCCTGAATCCATCGGCTTCTACTCAAACGGTTGCTTGCGCGGCGCGATTGATTTGCCCATGGATGGAACAGGCTATCAGTCCATCTACACCACCGCAAATCACCACTTCGCCCACAACCAATTGATTGAATTCGTCTCCGAATTTGCAAAAAACATCGATGCGCTCGGCTCAGGACTTCTGATCGGAGAACTCTCCCAGGTCCGCGGTGGTCCCTTTGCTTCGGGGCATGCCAGTCACCAGATCGGCCTAGATGTCGACATCCTGTTTTACACCCATCCCGAACAACGGGTCCGATCCTTGAGCGTCGAGGAACGCGACCACATCCATACCCCAAGCATGCTGAATGGAAATGGCTTGGTGGACCCTTCCCGCTTTGGCCCGGACCAGATCCTGAAACTGAAGCTCGCCTCCCTTGATCCGAAAACCGAACGCATCTTCGTGAATCCGGCCATCAAGCTTTATCTTTGCAACAATCTCGACACAGAGGAACTCTTCTGGCTTCGCAAGATCCGCCCATGGCGCGGACACCATGCGCACTTTCATGTGCGCATCCAGTGCCCGCTCGACTCAAAAGAATGCGTTTCGCAAGATCCGCCTCCGGAAGGCGATGGCTGCCAGGAGCTGTCTCAGGCCTCAAAAAAGAAGGTGCGACTCCCGAGAATGCCCGGATTCGACGACTCCGAGGATCACTCATCCGAAGAACTGATCGACCCTGCGCTTTCGCGTGCCCTGTCCACGCCAAACCAAAGAATCGATCCCCTTCCCGCATCCTGCATGAACGTGATGGAGGAAACATGAGCGGCATGAATTTTGAAACTTCAGAAACCCCTAAACACCAAACCAAAGGAGCATCATCATGGAACCCATGAAACACAACGACGCAAACAAGGGAAAGGCGATTGACCTCGCCATTCAAACCATCGAAAAACAATTCGGCAAAGGCTCGATCATGCGCCTCGGCAACGAGGAAACCCTCGTCAGCGCCGACACTCCCGTGTGCCCCACAGGCTCACTGGGTCTTGATCTTGCACTCGGCATCGGCGGCTATGCCCGCGGCCGGATCATCGAGATTTACGGCCCTGAATCCTCAGGGAAAACCACTCTCGCGCTTCACGCGGTTGCAGAAATCCAAAAGCAAGGTGGAATCGCAGCGTATGTGGATGCCGAGCACGCGCTCGATGTCGGCTATGCCCGCAAGCTCGGTGTTCGTACCGATGATCTTCTGATCTCCCAGCCCGACACCGGTGAGCAGGCACTCGAAATCGCGGACATGCTCGTACGCTCCGGCGGAATCGATGTGCTGGTCGTCGACTCGGTGGCCGCACTCGTACCCCGCGCCGAAATCGAAGGCGAAATGGGTGATTCCCACATGGGTCTCCAGGCCCGACTGATGTCGCAAGCGCTTCGAAAACTCACAGGCTCCATCAACCGCTCGAAGACCTTGG
>CANNBJ010000006.1 GCA_947502835.1 Bdellovibrionales bacterium | reverse complement strand
TCCAGTTTCCCGAATGGGTGGGCGCAAAATCAGTGATCAGGGTTCCCGGCGGAAGGCTTTCGTGCGTGAGAGAGGAGAGAAAGAAAAGGAGTGCGATCCAGCCGATGCTCGCCACTCGGAAGCTGTACTGGAGGAGCAGAATCATCAAAAAAAGAAGCACAGACGAAAGCGCAAGTGTTTGATCCAAGGGAAGCGCCCTCCTTGCTTGCAAGAGCAAAAGGATTCCAAGGCCTGCCTGAACGGAGCGAACCACGGGTTCCGGAATGGGGAGGGATCTTACCTTAAGGAGGCAAAGAACGAGGAAAAACAGACCAAGCAGGAATCCCGCGGCGCGGATCTCCAGTGAGCCTGCACCCAGGGTGACGGAGGCAATGGCGATGGACTTCAGGGGTTGGACCGGCATCGGGACCCGGAAGAATCCTCCCGCGAGAAGTGCGGTAAGGCCTGCCGAGGCAAGGAGGCCCACAAGCGAGAAGCCCGGAATGCGTGACAAAAAAACCAAAAGCGGCAGAAGGATCGCGCTGTCGGCAAAAGCTCCGGAGAAATCGCCCGCAAGGCCGCGGAATGCGTTTTTGAAGCGGGACTGCTTTTCCGGCAAGGAGTGCGTGAAATCAAGATCGCTCACGAATGGGCGGCTCCTTTTTGGATCTTGAGCGTGTGAGGAATCAAGTGAGCAATGGCCTCGAAGCTCTCGATTGCTCCCTTAGGACTCCCGGGAAGGGAAATCACAAGCCGGCCTCTGATCAAATAGGCCTCGGCTCTTGAAAGCGGGGCAAGTGGAGTTTTCTTAAACCCCTCTGCTCGAATCCGCTCCCCGAATCCTGGGATCAGGGTTCCTGAAAGGGAGGCCAGGGTTTCAGGAGTGATGTCGCGGGGGCCCACTCCGGTTCCCCCCGTGGTCAGAATCAAATCAATCCCGGATTCGATGAGCTTCAAAATCGAGCTTCGAAGTGCGGCAGCATCATCAGGGATGAGTGAGGATTGTATCTCTCGCACCCCGCGGGCACTTAGGTCGTCCACGAGGGCTGGGCCGGAGAGGTCTTGAGCTTCGCCTCGCGCACACCGATCACTGAGCGTGATCACCCCAGCACGGAGTTCCTGCCACGAGGAGTTTTTTTGGCTTTGCTCCAGGGGCTCTCCCGATCGCCTCCAGACTCCGGATTTTCCGCCCGTTTTTTCGACCAGATGAATCGCCCCGAGTTCGAGCTCCGGGTCGATTCCTTTTGCCAAGTCATAAATACAAAGGAGTGCCGCGGTAACGCCGCTCAACGCTTCCATCTCGACCCCCGTTTTCGCATGGGCGATGACCCTGCAAAATGCCGTGACGGAAGTGCTGTCAAACTCGAAGTGCACGTGGGCCGCATCCACGGGAAGGGGGTGACACAGGGGCAGGATCTCGCTTGTCTTTTTCACTGCGAGAATTCCTGCGGCTTCGGCCAGGGGGAGTGCGTTCCCTTTGGGAAGCAGGCCATTCCGGATGGCGTCGATGGTGGAGGCCTTGGCCCGAAAGGCCCCCCGGGCAAGACACTCCCGCCGGGTCATGGGTTTCTCACCCACATTGATCATCGTAAACTCCGAAATTCCTTGGTTTTTCACGCCCCTACCTTCGCAGACACAGGGCGCGAAATCAATTCAAACTGTCTTGGGATTGTGGCATGCTCGGGGCGATGCTCACGGACCCATATGCTCGGAAATTCAGCTACTTGAGGTTGTCGATTACAGAAATGTGCAACTTCAGCTGCCGGTATTGCCTGCCGGAGGGGTATCGACCGAAGTTGAGCGAATCCGAGCCGGAGCTTGACCTTTACGAAATCGAAAACCTCTTCCACGGAGTGGCCGCAGCAGGATTTCAAAAGGTGAGGATCACAGGCGGCGAACCGACCCTGAGGGCGGATCTCTTTGAAATCATTTCAGCAGCCAGTGAGACGCCTGGAATCGGGATTCGTGCGCTCTCCACAAATGGATGGAATTTGAAATCGATCGCAGCTCGTCTTCGAACCGCAGGTCTTACCCATCTCAATGTGAGTGTGGACAGCCTGGATCGGGAACGCTTTAAGAGTCTCAGCGGGCGTGACTCCCTTCCTCTTGTGCTTGCCGGGATCGAAGAGGCGCTTTCGCTTGGCTTCGCAGGCGTCAAGGTCAACGCAGTCTTGCACAAGGAGACTGCGGTTCAGGAGCTCGATCGGTTTTTGGAGTTGATCAAAACGCGGCCACTCAGTGTTCGCTTCATCGAGCTCATGCGGACGGGGGAGAGGGGGGAGTATCGTGATCGGCATTTTCTCTCGGCAGGAGAACTGAAGCTTCAGTTGTTGCAAAACGGATGGATGCCTCTTGCTAGGGGAGAGACCTCAGGTCCTGCGATGGAATTTTCTCATCCTGAATTTGTCGGTCGAATCGGATTGATCGCACCTCATGCGGAGGGCTTTTGCGAGTCGTGCAACCGCTTGAGGGTCACCTCAAGGGGCCGACTGAAGCTTTGTTTGTTCGGAGAGAAGGACCAATCGCTCCGTGATCTCCTTCGTTCGAAAGAGGACGCGCTCGGCATCTCCGATCGCATGGGCGAGCTCCTGAGGGCAAAGCCCGTGTCCCACTTTTTGAAGGAAGGCCGTGTCGGTGCGGCCCGGAATTTTTCGGTGATGGGAGGATGAAGGCCATGGGATCCTTGCTTTCTTATGAGGATGCGATCCGGATTCTATGCGATTCGGCCCGGGCCTGCCCTGCGAGCGTGGAGGAGATTCCTCTGACCGAGAGTGCTCACCGGGTGATTGCAAAGGAGGTTCGGGCCGGGTTCGATGTGCCCTCGCTCGACAATTCCGCCATGGACGGGTTTGCGGTACGTTCCTGCGACCTTCAGTCCGGTTGGAATGAGTTCCCCGTTTCTTCGCTCAAGATCGCGGGAGATTTGCCGGACACTCAGGTGAGAGAAAAAACTGCAGTTCAGATCATGACGGGGGCGCCGCTTCCACAGGGTGGATTTGATTTGATTGTGAAGGTCGAGGATGTGGGCATTCTAAAGGATTCCACGGGTGGAACTTTGATCCGGTTTGAATCGATCTCTGCGAGTGCAGCCCATGTGAGGCGGCGCGGATCCGATTTTGAGAAGGGCGATCTACTGGTTCGCCCGGGAAGCAGGATCGACGCAAAAGCCATTCTTGGGCTTGCGGCTCTTGGATGCGCGCGAGTCGTGGTGCACCGGAAGCCACGGGTTGCGCTGATCTCGACGGGAAATGAACTTGTTCCGCATGATCAAACAGAAGTGACCGAGGGAGCCATTCGAAACTCGACAGCGCCTTATTTGATGCAGGCACTCCGGGAGTTGGGGTGTGAGGTCCGGAATTTCGGTGTCGTTCGAGACGAGGCTTCCGAAAAACCAGAAGAGTTTGAACGGGCCCTGAAGGCTGCCTTGTCGGAGGGGTTTGATTTGATCCTGACTACAGGCGCCGTTTCGATGGGCATTCATGACTTCATCAGGCCGTCTGTGGAGCGAAATGGAGGGCGGGTCTTGTTTCACAAGGTGGCCATTCGTCCGGGGAAGCCGGTTCTTTTTTCGGAGTTTCCGGGTTTCCCGGAAACCCGTCTCATTGGTCTTCCGGGAAATCCCGTTTCGACGGTCGTGGGTGTGGATTTTTTTGTGGCCCCCTTTCTCCGCGAACGATTCGGAATCCCGGAACCAAGGCCGCTTCTCGGGAGGATTTCTGGAACCTGCCCCTCGGCACCGCCTGGATTCAAAACGTTTTTCAGGGCAAAAGCCGAGTCAAGAGCCGATGGAGTGCTCCAGATCGAGATTCCCAAAGGACAGGCTTCGTTCATGGTGCATTCGTTCTCCGGAGCGAATGGCTGGGCGGTGATCCCTGCGTCGGGTGTGCCGGGAGAAGCGGGGGGCATTGAGTTTTTTCCCTTCGCGGAAAGGATGGACGCATGAGAGTGCAAAAACTGAAGCTTCGGGTGTTCGGGGTGCTTCGAAATCATTCCGATGCGAATGGAATGCTCGAACTTGAACTCGAGAGCCCTGTTGATGTCGAAACGTGCGCCGAACTTAAGGACGAACTGATCCGGCATTTTGAAAGAAACGGGGCGGGGTTTGATCCGGGCATCCTCCGGGAATGTGCCCTTGCGGATGAGGAGTCCGTGCTTTCGCCCGGTGAGCGCTTGCGCACCCTTCAGAATCTGGCGCTGCTTCCTCCGGTGTGTGGAGGATGAAATGAACCGGATCGAGATTGAAGTGAGCGAGGCTCCGCTTGATGCAGGAAATCTTGATGTTTCATCCTGGATTCGCCCCGATTGTGGAGCATGCGATTTGTTTTTCGGGACCGTGCGAGCGCGAAATCACGGCCGCGAGGTGATTGCCGTTTCTTATGATGCCTATGTTCCGCTCGCAAGGCGTGAGTTGCAGAGAATCGCGGAGGAGGCTCTGACACAAGCGGGAACGCACGGGACCGTGGTGATTCGCCACCGGACCGGCAAGCTCGGGGTGGGGGAACTCAGTGTGCTGATTGCGGTAGTCACACCCCATCGGGCCGAGGCGTTTCAGGCATGCCGGTATGTGATTGAAGAATTGAAGAAAAGAGCGCCCATTTGGAAAAAAGAGTTTTACCGGGACGGGGAAACCGAATGGCTCAAGGGCCATGCCCTGTGTGGAGGAATATGAGATCAAGCATTGTATTTTATCTGAACGGAAAACGGCAGGAAGTTTCGGGAGATTTGGCATTCCTTACGGTTTCGGATTACCTGCGCTATGAACGGGGCCTCACAGGCACCAAGGTGGTTTGTGCGGAAGGAGATTGTGGTGCCTGCACCGTGCTTGTCTCCCGGATGATTCAAGGTCGACTTGGTCCCTATCATTCGATCAATTCCTGCATTGCGTATGTGTATTCGCTCGATCGCGCGCATCTGATCACGGTCGAGGGACTCAAGAAAGACGGGCAGCTTCATCCGGTTCAAGCGGCGATGGTCGAGAAGCAAGGATCCCAATGCGGATACTGCACTCCCGGATTCGTGTGCTCGATGGCGCTCCTTGCGGAGGATGCGTTGAGCAAGGGGTTCACTCCGGATGAAAAGAAGGTTCGGAACTACACCACCGGGAATCTCTGCCGATGCACAGGATACGCACCGATCCTCGAGGCCGGAGTTTCCATGGACCTCGGTCGTGTAACGAAACTCTCGGAACTCCACAGGGATGAGGTGGTTCTTTCGGAGCTTTCCCTTGTTCCACACGAAAGCATCCGGATCAAGGGAGTAGGCAAGGAAGTGTTCCTGCCGGTTACCCTTTCTGAAGCCCTGGCGGAGAGAGCCTCTGATCCCGCGATCCGCCTTTCGGCAGGAACCACGGATCTCGGCGTCGTATCGAACAAGGGGCGTTTGCAGTTGAATCGCGTGCTTTCCTTGCAACAGATCGAGGAGCTTCACCGGGTGGAACGAACTCCGCACTTTGTCCGGATCGGCGCGCGCGTGAGTCTTCATCAGTTGGAGCGAGAGCTTACACAGGAGTTTCCTGAGTTTTCGTCACTTCTCCGTATTTTCGCCTCACCGCAGATCAAGAACTCGGCCACCCTCGTGGGAAACCTCATGAATGCCTCTCCCATCGCGGACACGATCCCGTTCCTCAGGGTCGCGGATGCGGTGGTGATTCTCTCGTCCCCTGCGGGGGAGCGGCGGGTGGGAGTAAATGAGTTCATCCTTCCGGGTTACAAGAAGATGGACCTCAATGCCAACGAACTGGTTACCGCAATCGAGCTTCCGCTCACCTCCGATGAATTCAAGCTTTATAAGGCATCAAACCGCAAGGATCTCGACATTTCGGCCGTGACCTTTGCAGCACGGTACCGACTCGAAGACGGAGTCTTTCGCGAGTTTTCGCTTGCGCTAGGCGGAGTGGGGCCGAGCGTTCTGCGATTCGGAAAAATCGAGAAGGAAGTCATCGGGAAGCCTCTGACCCGCGCGCTGTTTCAAGGGTTGTCCCAATCCATTCGAAACGAGATCACACCGATCTCGGATGTGCGGGGTTCAGCCGAGTACCGGCACCGGCTTGCAGCCAATCTGCTTCTTCGCTTCCATGACGAGCTTTCGGGGGAGGTCAGTGTATGAGCATCGGCACGAATCTCAGGCATGATTCCGCACTCACCCATGTGGCAGGCGAAAGTATCTTCATCGATGACCGCCCCGAGGTACGGGGTGAGGTTCATGTGGGAGTGGTCGGGAGTCCGATTGCCCGCGGGAAGCTCAAGTCGATTGATGCTCGCGAGGCGCTCTCACATCCGGATTGTCTTGGGGTCTATACGGCGAGCGATTTCCATGCAAAACGCTGGGGAACGATCACACACGATCAGCCCTTTTTGGTGGTCGATGAAATTTCTTACATGCAGGAGGCCGTGTGTCTTGTGGCGTGCGCCCGCAGGGATTCACTTGAGACGGTGAAGAAACTTGTCAGAATCGAGACCATCGAAACAGAGGGGGTTTTCAGCATTGATGAGGCAAGGGCCAAGGGGGAGGTTTTGTATCGCGCCGCAAGTCCCTTTGTGCAAGGAGATGTGGATGCCGTTCTGCAGGCTGCTCCCCATCGGCTGAAAGGGGTTTTCATTTGCGGGGGCCAGGAGCATTTTTATCTCGAGTCCCAGGCTGCGATCGCCTATCCGCTTGAAAACGGACAAATCGAGGTTCACTCCTCTTCCCAGCATCCAAGCGAAACCCAACGAGTGGTGGCGGAGGCACTTGGGATCCCGTTTCATCAGGTCGTGTGTGTGGTGAAGCGCATGGGAGGTGGATTCGGGGGCAAGGAGTCACAGGGTGCGCCGATTGCTGCCTATGCCGCCCTGGTTGCGGATCGCCTGAAGCGTCCGGCAAGAATTGTCCTCACCAAAGACCAGGACATGATGATCACCGGAAAACGGCACCCGTTTCAAAACGAGTATGAAGTCGGGTTTGATCCGGAGGGGCGCTTGCTCGCCGTGAAGGCCCTTCTACAATCGGATGGGGGCGCCTACCTTGATCTCTCCTCCTCGATTCTGGAGCGCGCGATGTTTCATCTGGATGGCGCCTATTTCCTTCCGAATGTCCGGATCGAGGGCGTGTGTTTCAGGACGCATCATCATCCACACACCGCGTTTCGCGGCTTCGGCGGACCGCAGGGCAATATGACCATCGAGAGCATTCTGGAGGATGTGGCGCATTTTCTGAAGAAAGATGCAAGTGAGGTCAGAAGGATCAACCTGTATTCCGGAAACAATCTTCGGACTCCGTATGGACAGGTCCTTGAGAACAATCTCCTGCCCGAGATCCATGAGAGGATCCTTGAGAGTTCTCGCTACCGCGAGCGCTTGCAGGAGATCATCGCGTTCAATTCCAAGCGCCAGGGCCGCGTGCGGGGGATCTCGCTTACGGCGACCAAGTTCGGGATTTCATTTACGGCGAGGTTCTTAAACCAGGCCAATGCCCTGGTGAACCTTCAACTCGATGGAACCCTGCAAGTGAGCACCGGGGCCACCGAGATGGGACAAGGGGTGAACACCAAGATCCAGCAGATCGTGGCGCACGCCTTCGGCGTAATCCCGGATGCCGTGAGGATGATGCCGACCTCGACCGAAAAGAACCACAACACCTCGCCCACCGCCGCTTCAAGTGGGTCTGATTTGAACGGTGCTGCCGCCTTGCTTGCCTGCAACCGGATCAAGAATCGACTGATCAAGCTTGCCAAAGCAAAATTCGAGGGCTTTGTGTTTGATCCCACCACGGAATTCGATCCGGGGCCTGATCATGACGCCGCACCCGATGCTTCATTCGTGTTCGAAGACGCTCAAGTCAGGGACTCGCGGTCCGGGGCCTCGGTGCCACTTAAGGAACTCATTCAAACAGCCTACCAAAACCGGATTCCCCTTGGTTCCTATGCGCACTACAAGACACCGGGCCTGGGCTTTGACAAGACCCGGGTTACGGGCCGTGCGTTCAACTATTTCACCCAAGGGATGGCGGTGTCCGAGGTTGAGCTGGATGAGTATACCGGAGAAATGAAGGTCAGAAGGGTCGACATTCTGATGGACCTCGGGAGATCACTGAATCCCGGAATCGATCGGGGCCAGACCACGGGTGCATTCATTCAGGGCATGGGCTGGGTGAGTTCCGAGCATTTGGTGTATGACAAGAAGAGGAATCTTCTGACCCATTCCCCGACCACCTACAAGATTCCAAACGTGCAGGACACACCCCGCGAATTTCATGTGGACTTCATCGAGAATCCGAACAACGACCGGAATGTTCACGGATCCAAAGCCGTGGGCGAGCCCCCGTTTCTGCTTGGCACGAGTGTCTGGACTGCGATCAAGCATGCCTTGTCCTTCCGTGCAGACGGGCAGGAGATTCGACTGACCTCTCCGGCCACGTCTGAGGTGATTCTGATGGAGCTCAGCCGTCCGAAAGGGGTTTGATCATGGCGAATTTCGAAGTGTTTTGTGAAAAGTTCCTTGAGTGGCGCAGAGCCGGAACGCCGATCGTGGTGGTCACGCTCACAGGTGAGCGGGGCCATGTGCCGCAGGATCTCGGAGCGCGCATGGTGGTGGGACATGAGGGGATTCTGTTTGGAACCATTGGGGGAGGCAAGATCGAAAAACGGTGCATCGAGCTTTCAAGGGAATATCTCGAGGCAAAGGACGGACCCTTGAAGCGGGGGTTTACCTGGAATTTACAGCGCGACATCGGGATGAGTTGCGGGGGCGAGGTGAGCATCCTGTTTGAGGTGTTTTCGGGCAATCGGGAATGGCAAATTGCACTTTTCGGGGCAGGGCACATTGTTCAGGAACTTGCGCCCCTGCTTTTGAAGCTCGAGTGCAGGCTTCAGGTCTTTGATCCGAGGTCCGAGTGGATCGCAAAACTTTCGGATCATCCGAGACTGACAAAGCAGGTTTGTGGTGACATGGTGGCGGAAATCGAAAGACTGCCCGAGGAGTGTTTTGTGGGCATCATCACGATGGGGCATGCCACCGATTATCCACTCGTGAAGCGGGCGCTTGAGGTTCGGAAGTTTCCGTACCTTGGAGTGATCGGGAGCAAGGTCAAACGTCTCAAGATCAATTCCGATCTCCTTGCGGCCGGAATTCCGCCTGAGCGGGTGCAGGGCTTTCACTGTCCCATGGGTGAGGACTACGGGAAGAACGATCCATCCGAGATCGCCATCTCGATTGCAGCCCAGATGCTCTCGTTTCGGCGTGATCTCAATCCGCAGGAGTCCCGAACAGATGGAGGCGGTTCACTCCCCCGTCCGGATGTACGATGAGCTTCACTTCGGTGAAGACTTCTTTCAGGTCAAGGTCCTTCAGGAATCGATTCCCCGCGTAGTGTTTGACAAGGGTCTTTGGCAGGATTTGCTTCCAGACTCCGTTTGATAGGCCATGGAGCTCGACCTCGCGGGGGTTGTTGTTCCGGAAATAGGTGAAATCCATTTCCAATCGCTTTAATTTCCCTGGTCGTGCGAGTTGCAGATGCACGGACTCCGTGTGCCCCGGATTCCGGCTCCGGGCCGACTCAAGACCATCAAACATGTGGATCGGTGCGAAGGGAGAGATCATGCGGGAGGCCGGGCTGTAATGTTCGTTCGAGGCAGAGAGGATTCTTGCACCATAGGCCACGCTTGCAAGATCAAACGCCTTGCCGGGGGGGAGCCTTCCAAAGTTCCGGATCACCTTTTCAGGATCCGGATCATAGTCAGGAGCAAGTGGTTTTCTTGGCTGTGGAATCGGGTCCGGATCGTGGAGACACTCCGCCGAGGCTGCATCCTTGTAGCGTGCTTTCTCTTCAGGGGGCAAAAGATCATCAAAAAGTGCCAGTCGTGTGAGCCCGCCGTCGGGGGTCATTTTCACTTTGATGGTGGAAATCAGTGTGGAAGAATTCGAGGAGAGCAAGTGTTTCCTTGAGTGACCTTCCATCGGGGTTTTGGGCAACAGAGTGATCCACGTGTTCGCTCCGGCCTTCTGGCCCAGGATTTCGACCAAGGGAGCCTGGTTGCCGAAATGGTAGCGTGTGGAGAGGCGAATGTAATGAACATAGGAGGGGCGCTTGAGTTCAATCACCACACGATCGGATTCGCGCGGGTTGTGACGGGCACTCTCCCAGCTGTCCATGACCTTGCCTTGTCTTCCGTAAAGAGAGGGATCAAACACGGGTTCATGCGGCGAGATCAGATTCTCGGCGCGGGCGAATCGTTGATTGGTGACGCTCTTGATGGATGCACCCGTGAGAAGATTGTATTTTGCGAGAGGATCAAGTGGGCCCCTCGGGTGGATTTCCTCCGGAAGGTCCGGCAGAAACGCCTTGAATACGAGATTCTTGTACCCGAGGTTCACGATTTCCTCGACCGGGACCTTCGTTGAATCAAGATCGGTCCGGAAGGCACGCGTGTCGACGCCGGAAATTTCCAGTTCCTTCAAGATTTCCTGAGCGACCTCGGCACAAAACAGAACCCCATTGTCATCGCCGTTGCAGAGAATGACCAGGCCCTTGCCGCGATCCGGCCCTCGGAAGCAGTGGAGCGAGAGGCAGCGGAATCCATCGTTTGCGCCCTGATGAATGGCAAAGCGGTTCTCAAGCGCCTCGCCGATGAAGACGCCGATTCCTGCATTGACACCCATGAATTCCTGGCTTGCGCTGTCGGTGTCCTCGAGCATGCGTGTGGCGGTGTCATGGGAAATGCCGGAACTTGGTTGATCCTGATGAAAGGAGGTTTCCAGAATCGAGAGGAAGCGATGGTAACTTCCGGCCGTTCCGAGAACCCCCGCCGCGCAGGCGGGGAAGGAAAGCCGACCGCCCGGAATTTCGGATCCGTTTTTTCGATACCCCTTGGCATAGACAAGACCCTCTTGATCCAGGCACTGAAACGTGAGCTCGGGGAGTCCCATTTTTTTGAAAAACGGATCCGCAAGCTCGGCCATGGATTTCCCTTCCAGGGACTCGAGGAGGTGCTCAAGAACAAGGAAGCCGCCGCCGGAGTATTGGAATCCTGTTCCCGGCTGAAACAGCGCCCCCGTTTCAGTGTAGCCGTACCGTGTCGGGTCTTTCAGGATCGAGAGCATGCCGGGAAGGGGCTTTCCGGCGGGAAACCCCTTCACATAGTGCTGGTTTAAGGCATTGTGCTTCATCAGGTTCAGAATGCGGACCTGATCTCCCCAAGTCGGATGGGAGATATCAAGGGATCCGATCTGCCAGGTGGAGCGGGTTTTCTTCAAAATCGGATTCACCTGGGCATCCAGGGAAATTGATTTTGATTTGAAGAACTCGAGGGCAAATGCGGACGCAAGTGTCTTGCTGAGGGATGCGAGCTCAAATCGGGTGGCAGGCTCGACCTCGGGACCTCCGCGGAATGCATGCCCGAAGCAAAGATCCTGATGGATTCCTGTCCCTGAACTCAGCGAGATCTGTGCTCCTGTGATTCCGTGTTTTAATCTGAGTGCCTCAATCCGGACCGCAAGGGAAGAGTCATGAAGCGGAGCAAGGCGCTTCGTGCTGATCGCCCAAAGCTCGCGCCTGGCATTTTGCAGCTCCTCTTCCTCGGTGTTTTTCAGGCGGTTTTCGAGTGAGCCCAGAATCTCGGATCCGGACTTTCCTTGAGCCGAGATCAGGAACTTCATTCCGAATCGGGAGAGGTAGGTCTTGCCACCTTCCCTGAGGCGGGATCGCAGCTCTTCACCATCCGCAAGCACTCCGGACTGTTCGTTTGCGGCCATCTGATCGAGGGTTTTTTTGTTCTCCCCGATGTCACCATGGAAAGATGCGGCATCGAGAATGTCCTGTTTTGTGAATCCCATCACGAGGGTTTCGGCAAACTTGAGATCCAAGGCCGCGCTCCGGGAGAGGGGGAGTGCGAATTTCATCGAACCGCAGATCGAGAAATACCGGTCAAGTCGTTCCAGATCCGGAGCAAGTTTGTACTTTTCAGGCTCAAGATCCAGAAGGCGCTTGAGCGGATCCGTATCGTTCCGGATGGATTCAATGGTGAAGGGGAGCAAAAGCTCGGATGCGAATTCGACCGGATCGGGGTCGGTCATGAGCTTCATCATCAGGTGATAGGCGATCGGATACCATTTCCCGGTACGTTCATCCCACTTGACCTGGACGATTTTCTTTTGATCGGAGAGGTCCTTCCGGATGAATCGCATTTCCTCGTGGGCGATTCGCACGAAGTCCTGAAGCGACACCCGGCCATGGCGGATCTCGAGCCAGACTTCCCAACGCGATCGTTCTGCGGTCGCGAGATCGTCCATCACGCGGACCGGCACCCCTCCGATCTGTGCAGGGAGTGCGACGCAGCCGTTTCCGGAGAGCCAGTCGGTCAGATACTGGAGGGACTGGAACACATTGTAGCGAACTTCCTCGGGATCGTGATTTGCGATGTACGTGGACTCTTTCAAGTCAGAGACCATCAGGGAGCGGGGATACCGGGGATCGTCGGGACTCAGGCCCTCGATGTCCGGCCCCTGGATGAAGGCAAGGATCTCTTCATGGTGTTCTGGAAGGAGGAGTGAGCACACCAATTCATCGAGGTATTGGGGTGAGGAATCCCTGAGCTTCCAGGCCTGGACGAGTGCCATTCCGAGCCTTACAAAATCCGGATGTGCCACCCAGAACCCGCTGAGATTGCGTTTCAGCTGGGTAACGACATCCTTGATGTAGCCTTTCATGGTCAGCTGGAAGGACGGGCTTTTCAGATCGTTGTCAATCGGAAGAACGCCATACATCCCTCCGATCTTGATCCCGCCCCGTGAACCCACCACTTCGGACAGAAGATCGTGGGATGCCTTGATGTATTTGATGACGATCTCGGGATCCGCCTTCACGGGGATCCGGTAGTTTCCGTCGTTCTTGAAGACGCGCGCGGTGGAGGCGAGATAGTCATGCCATCCCAGGGAAGCACCCGCGAAATAGGGATGGAGTGCGTCCATGATTTCATGCACGCGGAAAATCGCGCGGGGGTTCTCAAGAACAATGAACAGCCGGATCGAGCCTGTCTCGTATTCCGGATGCTCCTTCTGGAGAAGTCCCTCGGCCGTTTCAATCATCAGTTTGATGTAGGCCGCCTCTTCTTCATTCTCGAGTTTTGGCACGTAGTAGCAAAGCGCCCGCTCGTTTCTCCAGTGCTCGTACAAATGGAGGGCGAAGTCATACAGATGAAGAGGGATCGGATTCCCCTCAAACAACAAAAACGGGGACGGGAGTGCAAGCCCGGGAAACCGTTTGATCGGAAGGGAGAGACGCTCCTCTTCGAGCCGGTAGGACTTTCCCGTTTTCTCGTCGTGATGGGACAAATTCCCCTGAAAGCAGCCCCTGAGGTTCTCACCTGCTGCGATCAGATCCTGTCGCAACGGGGTTTTCGAGTCCTCATCATCCGCACCCCAAAAAGGGGATTCGGTACAGGTTTCCAGGATCTTTCCGACCACGGTCGGCTCGTCCTTGAGTCTCCGGTGAAAGGCATTCATCGCATTGATGGAAAGTTTTGCATCATCCGGCGGACCAAAGAGAGTGACATGGGTGCCTTGCAGAAAAGGAGGGAGATTTGCGATGTGATCCCCGTGGCCTTTTCGGCAATAGAATTTGTTCGTTGGTCCCATCACAATCCGGCCATCACCATCTTCCTGGCCAAGAATGGTTTCATAGTCCCGATCGCGGATGTCGATGGTCAAGGATTGATTGAGTTCAAAGCAGGCCTGTGTCCGCTCGTCGATGAACTTGCGATCGGCGATTCTCTGCTCAAGGATCCGGTTCAGCGGGCCTTTCAAGAGATGGTAGAGCTCGCACAAGAAACGAAGTGAGCTCTGGGTCTCCAGTCCACCAGAGCGCCCGATCTGCCGGAGTCCCGGCACGCCGTCGACAGGAGTGCTTTCCTTCTCCAGTCGCGCAAGGAGAGAGGGAGAGAGGTAGTCCTGGTAGTAGGGAATGTCGAGTGGTTTCATGGCTCAGGATCCGCGGTAGGTGGAATATCCGAACGGGTTTAAAAGAAGGGGCACATGGTACTTTCTATGGGTATTGATGATCCTGAAAATGACCGGAGCCGAGAGGAAAAAGAACTCGGATTGGGTTTTCTCAAGATAGTCCGCGATTCCGAACGTGAGCCGGTATGTGCCGGGAATCGGACCGCATTCAAAGGAGTGGCGGCCATCGGCGTTGGTCTTTCCCCGGGCCACTTCCTGAAAGGAGTCTGGAGAATCCCCGCTCAAGCGTTCGAGAACGACCTCGATTCCTTCGGCGGGCTTTCCAATGCTGGTGTCCAAGACATGGGTGCTGATCATGGGGTCCTACTTTCCGTACGCGAACTCAAGCTCAAGGGTTTTCCCGTCCTCGATCTTGATTTCCTGTTTCAGGCTTCCAAAAACCTCGTGCCAGGCCTCGAGCGTATAGCTCCCTACTGGAAGATCCGGGATCTGGAAGGATCCTGATTTTCCGGTCACGCTGAAATACGGGTGGTCAAGGACCGCAATGGAGGCGCTCATCCAAGGGTGCACGCTGCATTTGGATTCGATGAAGATTTCCGGTTTGCTAAAGACCTTGGTCATCTTGTCGTTCTTCAGAGGCATCGCCACATTGAAGTTCTCGTTGTTCTTGCTGAGAGACTTCACGTTATGGAAGATCGGATCGCTGTTCAGAAACTCCACGGGCTGACCGACCCGAACGGCAAGTAATCTTGGTTCATACTGGCATTCCTTTTGGTCCAGGATCGCAGCGGCTTTCGGAATCGGGCCGTACGGTCCTTGAGCAAGTCCACGGGTGATTGAAACGAGCACGTTTTGGACCATGCCGCTTTCGATCAGGATGTCATTGGAGAGGATTTCTGATTTTCCTCCGGGGTTGCATCCTCCGGGCACCGACAAGCGTTCGCGCGGGGGAGGGGTTCCCTGATAGCGGACAACTCCCCGGATGGATCCGTGAGGTCCCGATGGCGTGGGCGCGACAGTGGCAGGTGTGCTGGCCGCAGGATCTTCGATCGGGTTTGTGTTTCCGCCCGTGTTCTCACGGGTCAGGAACATCACCGCAAGAATGATTGCGGCACCGAGGACCCCAAAACGCCTCGATCGCATCGGATGGGACAGGCGCACGACAAAAAACTCGCGGATCGCAGCTCCCGCAGCGCTGATCGCAATCAGGATCTGCCAGTTGTAGGCGTTTCCGTAGGTGTTCGGAAAATGATTCGAGAGCATGATGAAGATCACGGGAAGCGTGAAATAGGTATTGTGGGTCGATCTGTTTTTTGCGTTTTTTGCCCACTCCTGGTTCACGGGCTCTCCGCGTTTCGCGGCCTCGACCATCTTCACCTGCCGGGGGATGATCCGCAGGAACACATTCGCGGTCATCCACGTTCCGAGCATTCCGCCGATATGAATGTAAGCGGCGCGACCGCTCAGGGTGTGACAGAGCAGGTACACCATACCGCCGAACCAAAGCAGGGTGATCATGTGGCCCGTGAAAGGGCTTCGTTTCACGAAATTCGATTCCCAAAGAGTATCGTAAAACACCCAGGAGCCGATCAAAGAACCGAGACTGAGGAGGACCGCTTCCGGAAAACTGATTCCCGAGACACTCGAATCGAGAAGGAAGGTTCCGGATCCGGAATAGAAGATCAGAGCAAGCAGGAAGATTCCACTGAGCCAGGTCCAGTAGGATTCCCATTTGAACCAGTGAAGCTCTTTCGGGACTGCGGTCGGTCCCATGAGCAGCTTTTCCACGTGATAGAATCCGCCTCCATGGACCATCCACAGTTCGCCGACATGGCCCGGGTTCTTTGAGTCGGGATTCCGGACAAAACTCCGGTCAAGCCACATGAAAAAGATCGATGTTCCGATCCACGTGATTCCCACGGTGATGTGGAGCCAACGCCCGAGGAGCTGCAGCCACTCGAAGATTTCCTGATTCACACTAAACCCCTTTTCCGAGGTTCGAGCTTAGCGCATTTTGGATTGAAATCGATTCTTTTTGTCGAGAGAGGGGCTTTCTGAAACCTGATTCATTGAATAGGGTTGTTTCACCAAATGGCCTCTTTGAGTGGGCATGGCCTTCGGGCTTGTGGAGGCGAACCCCTTTGATCCTTTGAGGTTCAGCCTCCGAACCGGTTGGAATGGATCACCGTTTTACCGGGCGAGCCTTCGGAAATCCGATGTTTTTTCGCGACTCTTCTCTTGCGTAGCGTCGCGATACGATCTTGAAAATCGAGTCCTTCTTGTGGATCCGCTTCAGGTAATCGGGCGCATCCTCGGAAGAACCTTCCCCGTTCCCGAGGGTGCCTGAGTTTGCAAGGTCGCCATCCTCGCCCGCACCGCTTCCCTCAAGCCCTTCGGCCCCGGCTTCAGCGTTCGTTGCGAGAGCGCCCTCCTTGGTTTCGTCAGAGCCTGATGCGCCCGCACCGTTTTTACCGCCTGGGTACTCCACAACTTCAACCTCGTGTCCCGAGGAGACCTCGGAGGGGCCGATCGACTCCGGAACCGCATCGCGAAGGGATCCGTTGGAGGAGTATTTTCCCCCGATCTCAGAAAGCTCCGTGCTCGTGCCAGCGGAGGACTTTTTTCCCCGTCTCCTGGAGTTCCACAGCGAGTCGCCACTTCCCATGCCCCCGAGACTTGAGATTCCGCCGACACCGGTTTGGGTTCCTGATCTTGATCCTGATGAACCGCCAGAGAGGGAGGTGCTTTGGGCGGGAGGTTTTTTCGCGGGCACCGGAACTTGGCCGCCCGAGAGGAGTGCCGAGAGGCTGGAGAGGATCGAGCCGCTTGAGGTGGAGGGCTCTTCCTGATCCCCGGAGCCGGGCTCGGGGGGCGAATCCAGATTGCTTGGATTTTCATTGAGTAGGATCGTGTCGTCGATGATCGAAAAAGCCAGATCCAAGGAGGCATCGGTCTGCTCCAGGGCATCGGGAAGGATTGAAAAGAACCCCGAGTTGCAGATCGGATGCGCAGATGGATTGTCGCCACAGCATAGGTTTGCGAGGGTGGAGCCGTGGGGAATGGGAACGCCGTCGATGTTGAGACAGTCGTAGTCGAGGAAAACATTGAAATCATTGTTGTTGAAGTAACCCGCATTCGCCCCTGCGGGGGCGAGGCAGAGGAGAACCAAGCAAAGCTGAAGCGGACCCGCAAGGCACTGTTTTACCATGAGTAGTTCACCCCATTGTTTGGCTTGTTCGGAATCGAGGTCTCATCGCATCGGGCACTGAAGGCTCCGGGACTGGATTGCTGGCAAATGTCGACTCGAATGATCTTCTCGATTACGGCGCCAATTCCGCTTGAGAGGGTCATGGATCTTGCCCCAAGGCCTGAAAGCGATCCATTCATGTTCTCGGAATTCAGGAATGAATCGAAAAGTCCATTTGCCCAATTCATCATGTCATTCAGCCAATCCTTCTCCTCGTCACCCCCGAAAATCCCGGAAAAAAATCCCACAATGGACCCGATCAGCTCTCCGGCAAGATTGACCACGGCCCCTACTGCACCGGCAAGGTATCTCACGAAACCAAAATCCAGACTCAAGGATAGAGTTCCTCGCTGGTAGGGCGCTGAGTTGGAGGGGAGATTCGCGCGCATTACTGTGTTTGATCCATTCAACAAAAAACCAAAGAACCTTCTGCCGACCCGGGGCTTGGAGGGCGATTCCCAATTCTGTTCTGCCCACCAAGTCCCTCCTGGAATTTTCCAGGAACCATCCCCCATCACTCCAGAAACCACATTGGCAGCACACTTCCTCTGGCCCTGAAGGTTGAAGAGGCAATCCCAGAACCCGCTGTCCGCGGACGCCTTTTTGGCGAGATTTCCCCAAAGAGGACTTGCTTCGGCACTCAAAAATGCAGATCCGAAATGTTGGTCAAAAGAGGTTTTTGCCTTTTTCATGATGTGGAATTCAATCAATCGTGAAACAGAGATTTTGTTCATGATCATCGAGGCCTTCGCAAGATTGCAAAGACGGATTGCGGGCTCGTCAAGGCTCAGGGGATCATGGCCCGGGGTTTGAATGCACCTGTCCACAAGCGTCGCATACCCTGGATCATTGCACGCAGCCCGTGCTTCTGCGGAAAGAGAATTCAGGAAATTGTCGGACCTTTGCTGAGTCTCTGCGAACTTTGTTTTTGCCGCTGCCAGTTCGGGATCCGTGAGAGCCGCATCGAGGTCGGAGGGCTTCTTCACGGTCTGAAAAAAATCATAGGCCTGCGCCCTGATCTCATAGGGCATGGCACCGAGCATCCATGATCCTACGGTATTTCCATCATTTCCCTCGAATTTCAGGTAGATCGCACGGTTCTCTTTGTCGATGTTTGCTTTCGGAAGTTTCCCGCAGGCTTGGGTGTTCGTGTAATTGGTGTATCCGTCATTTGCCACGGAAGAGCCCATGTCGCGGTATTGAAGTGCGAGATCGCGATCCCCTTTGTATCGAATCGATTTCCCGACCACGCTGCAAACGGGGAGGGGCATCGGGTTGCCGACGGGTGTTTCTGCCGTGGTTTTCGAAACATTGAGATCGTAGCCTTTGTGATACCCGTAGATCTTGAGACTCAAGGACTCAAACACCTCGGTTTTGTATTTTTCGTGAGCATTCGAGCATTTCGGAAGAAGGTTCTTGCATGAGTTCTCGAGCGTGCCACCCGAGATGGAACCGTCGTCATTGACACACTTGAAGACGAGTCCTGCATTCGCGGGAGCCGCGAACACCGCAATGGCAACCAGACATGCCGAGATGAAGTATGAATTCAAAACAGATCCCCCTTCAGTGATTTTAGAAGATTGTGCTATGATCTACAATATGAATCAGGTATTCAAGGGGGCTCGTTTCATTTTCAATGCTTTCAGTTTAATCATTCTGGGCATTTCCTTTGCAGCTCCTGCGAGCGCTCTGGATAAGAAAGAAAAGACACTCTCCATTTCGGAGCAGGCGAAAAAGATGAGGGCCGACCGCATTCTGGAGATGCAAGCAAAGTCAAAGGAGCTCCTGAAGGCGCGCAACCTGAAACCCGAGGTTGCAAAAGAGCTCGAAAAACCCGCGCCCAAGCTTCCGTCGAAAGAGGAACAAGCGGCAATCGATGCGGCCGAGGCACGCGAGCTCGCCGCAAAAACCAAAAAGCTCACACCTGAGCAGTTGGCGCGGGTGAAGAAGAATCTGGCGAGAATCGAGGAGGCCGAGAAAAAGGCCAAGGGGATCAAGAAAGACGAGAAAAATGCGGGCAAGGTGCGAATCAAGGAATCAAAAAGCGAGGATGTGAAACAGACCCCCTCACGAACCTTCCGGAAAGATGCTGGAAAATCCCCGACTGAATACGGGGATAGCACGGCAAGTCCGGGCGAGGCCGAAAAGGATACGATCGAATATCCGAAAAAATCCGATCAAGAGTGAATCAGCGCGCGCAGGAGCAGGTAGGTGCCGGCGGAGAGTCCGAGAGTCACAGGAAGGGTGAGAACCCAGGCCATGAGGATCGTCTTGATGGTCGAGCCGCGCACGCTTGAGCCTGCGCCGATCATGGTTCCCGCCACCCCGGAGGACAAGCAGTGCGTGGTGCTCACGGGAACGCCCACCAAAGCGGAAACGCCGATCATGCTCATGGCCACACTTTGTGCCACCGCCCCTTGGGCATAGGTGAGTTCCGAAGTTCCGATTTTTTCGCCAATCGTCTCGACCACCCTCCGCCACCCGATCATGGTCCCGAAACCAAGCGAGATTGCAATCAGGACGATCACCCAGAACGGCGCGTATTCAATCAGCGAGAAAAGGGCCTTTCTTGATTTTTTGGTGTCCGGCAGTGCGTACCCTGAGCGCTCGAGGGTGCTGAGTCCCGATTCCAGTTGTACGATATTGGAGTGAAGTCTGAGTCGTTTTTCCTCGCTCACGTCCGAGGTTGTGGTCACACCCTTCAAATCCTCCTGGATCTGCGTTGAAAGAAGAAGTGAGGTTTCGACCGCTTTTTTGGCCTTTTCGGGAAGGGCCCGAATCGCATCCGCATGGGCATTTCGGATCAAGAATCCGTTCGAGTCTCTGGCTTCCCCGGAAAGCGCAGCCACCTTCACCTCGATCTGCTGTGCGGCCAAGAGCGCTTGTTCGATTTTTTCGGAACCCACGGACGGATTCAGGGAAAACTGGGCGGGAAGCAGGGCGATCAGGATCATCATCATGAGTCCAACCCCTTTTTGGCCATCATTCGAGCCGTGGGCAAGGCTTACACCCGTGCTGGTTCCGATGAGCGCAAGGCGAATGGGGATCGGTGGTGTTTTCCCGGGAAGTTGGGGCGAGTGGAGGCGATTCGAGTTCCGGGTAAGCGCCTTCAAGAGAATCAATCCGAGTGCAGCAAGAAGAAACCCGAGCAAAGGGGAAATCAGAAGCGAGAGGCCGATCTCGCTTGTTTTGGTCCAGTTGATTCCCGAGGAAATGGAGTTGCCGCTGGAAACCGCGTGACCCACGCCGACACCAAGAATTCCTCCGATCAGAGCATGGGAGCTTGAGGCGGGAATGCCAAAGTACCAGGTTCCAAGATTCCAAATACAGGAGGAGAGGAGCATCGAGAACACGGCAATCAGACTGAGCGTGCTACTGTGCGAGGAGAGAACGTCTGCCGGAAGGAGTTTTACAATCCCCATGGCAACCGAAATGCCCCCGATGAACACCCCGATGAAATTGCAGATCCCCGACCAAAAAACTGCGGTCCAGGGTTTCAGGGAGCGGGTGTAAATGACGGTGGCGACCGAGTTAGCCGTGTCGTGGAAGCCATTGATAAACTCGAATGCGCAGGCGACCAAAAGCGCGAGCACCAACAGAAAGAGGGTGCCATTCGCGCTCGCATGGGTAAAACCGGAAAAGAGCAGACCAAGGTCGGTCTGTAAGGTTTGCAGATTCATGGGAATTTCGGCCTCCGCTCCTGGGTTTTAAATTCTGATAGTTTAATTAAGTCAGAAGGGGCCAAAAATCAAATCAGAATATGGTGAGGGGTGGGGGGGGCGGAAGTCCCTGCCCGGAGCCCATCGGTCGTTTCAGGGGATATTTGTCCAGGGTCCGGCATTCAGTACCTGCGGGAAGCCCTTGGCGCGGAGAACGCCAGCGGCGATTCCGCTTCGAGCTCCGCTTGCGCAGCAGAGGATGACGGGGGTTTCCCTCTTCAGCTCCTCGCACCCGGAGTCGAAGCGGTTCAAGGGAATGTTGATGCTCCCAGGATGGTGTCCGGAACCGTATTCCGAGGGCGTCCTGACATCCACAATCACGGCTCCGGCCTTGAGCATCTCCGGAATCGCCTTCCGGGCTCTTCGGAACCCGAGGCTGCGGTAAAGGATGAAACCCAGGATCAGGGCAAGGGGCAGGAGGTGTGCAGGTTCAAAACTCATGGGGCGCTCCCGGGAATCAAGGACCTTCGGACTTTGTCGAGGACCTGGTCGACTTGTTCAGCCATTTTTGACATCTCGCTTGAATCGAGTGCCTTGACCATTGCGGAGGGTTTGATGAAGCGGATCCTGGACTGGTCTTTGCCCAAATCTTCCACCACGACATTGCATGGCACGAGAAGGAGCATGTCCGGATTTTTTGTGTACCCCTCATAGGCAAAGCCCGGGTTGCAGGCGCCCAGGATTGCGGTTCTCGGAAGGTGATGCCCGAGCTTTTCTTTGATTTTCTGGTCGAAATCAATCCGGGTCAGCACGCCAAACCCTTCGGCTTTCAATGCCTCGGTGGTTTTCTCGATTGCGGAATCAAAGGGCAGGTTCAGTGTGGTTTCAAGACTGAGTGTGGACATGTTAGGCCTCCTTCAGGTGCGCTTGGTTTTTAGCACGGTTTTTTCTGCTTGCATATATTATAAAATTATAATATTTTAATAAAAGAGGCAAGCATGAAAGAATCCGAAATCAGACTGATGGCAGGCAAGTGTGAAGAGGTGAGTCAGGTGCTGAAATCCCTTTCGCACCCCGTTCGGCTCAAGGTGTTGTGTGCGTTGATCGACCGCGAAAAGACCGTAGGCGAACTTGTGGAGTTTGGCGGGATTTCGCAGTCGGCGATGTCCCAGTTCCTGATCCGCCTTCGATCAGAAGGGGTGCTGCAGTCGCGGAAGGAGGGCACCTCCGTGTACTACACGCTCTCCGACCCGAAGCTGAAGAAGTTGATCCATGCCATCAAGGAGGTATTCTGCGAATGAAATCCCTGACCATGGCATCTTCCGTTTTTTTCGTGATTCTTGGGGTCTCGTTCTCCTTTCCTTCGCACGCAGCGGAAATCGGATTTGGCGAGATCTGGAGCTCAATCCAATCCCGCTCGAACTCGATCAAAGGAGCGCGTCTGGAGGCGGGCATTGCAGAGAAGGCATCCGAGCGAGCATCTCTTCACTGGCTTCCGTCCCTGTCCCTTGGCGGGCGATACTTTACAACGAATGATCCGGGTGTGTCGTTGTTTTCAAGACTCGGCCAGCGCCAGATCCTCTCCGCGGACTTTGGTCCCGCAGCTCTGAATGAGCCCGGATTCCAAAACTACGGGCTTCTTTCTTTGCAGGCGGAGCTCCCGATCTATGAAGGGGGCGCAAAAGAATCACTTCGCGCGGCCGCGGCCTACTGGCAAGAGTCCCAAGAACGGCTTTTGGATGCTCGCGAGATCGGATTGCATGCCCGAACCGCGTCCGATTTTGGACGGATTCTGTCTCTTCATCAGGCCAAAAAGCAGTCTTTGGCCTTGAGAACCGAAATTGAAAAAATCCTCGGCCGGTACTCCTTGGGGAGCCGTTCGAACCCCGTGGGGTATTCCGGAATGCTTGGATTAAAGGCGCTTCAAAACCGGATTCTCTCCGTGCTGGAATCGTTCCGCTCCGAAGAAGCGGGACTCAAAGCCCGGATCTCGACCCTTGCCGGGATCGATGCGGCGTGGATTCCATTGGATGGTCTTGTGATTGGATTCGTAGAGGAAAATCTCCCGAAGCCCGCGGCCAGAATCCCGACCCGCGAAGAAGAAGCCGCGCGACTTGCAGCACTCGGAGCAGCTGAGCAGGCGAACAGTGAAAAAAGCAGATATTTGCCCGGAGTGGGCCTCTTTGGAAACGAGTCCTGGAACACGGGTGCCCGAGGAAGTGCCTTCACCACCACCGCCGGAGTCTATCTCAGGTGGTCGCTCTTCACCCCCGACTCCTGGAATCGCCAAAGCGAGGCGGAGCTGCGTTCAAAGAGGGAGTCCCTTCGCGCGGAAGAGGCCTCCGAACAAACAAAGATCTCATTTGAAGGGTTGAGTGCACACGCTGCCGCACTCGAATCCAATTTGAAGCTCGTTTCCGAGTCTGAGGAGCTTCTTGCAGAGCAGACTCGAATCACCCTTCGATTGTTCCGCGATGGGGCCATTGGAGCGCTCTCCCTTGCGGAGGCTCTGAATCGACGGGTGGATCTGCTCTTGGACCGGGTCAGGCTTGAGTCTTCGTGGATCGAGGATCGGAGTGCATTGCAAAGTTATCGAAGCAGAGAAGGAGTCCGAGAATGAATCCGGAAGCTGAAAAAACAGGAATTGCCGGCCGAATGGCTTTAGGGTTCATCCACTCAAAACTCACTCCCGTTGTGGCTGTGTTCTCAATTCTTCTGGGGCTTGCCGCGGTGATCCTCACTCCAAAAGAGGAGGAGCCGCAGATCTCAGTACCCATGATTGACATCTCGATTGGTGCTCCCGGTCTTCAGGCCGCGGAAGTCGAGCGGAAGGTGACCGAACCGATTGAGCGCGCGGTTTGGGGTTTGGAGGGAGTCGAATATGTGTATTCATCCTCCAGGGCAAATGGGTCGTTGATCACGGTCCGTTTCAAGGTGGGTGAGCCCATGGAGCCGAGTCTGGTCAAGGTGCACCATCAGTTGATGATTGTGCGCCAGGACCTGCCTGTCGGAGTTTCTGAGCCGCAAGTCAAGTCGTTTTCAGTGGACGATGTTCCGTTCCTGAATCTCGCGTTCAGCTCAAGTTCAATGGGTCCCGATCAGCTGAGAGCCCTCGTGGCACCCCTTGCCCGGGAATTCTCAAGCACCCCTGATCTCTCGAAAGTGGAACTTCGGGGTGGACTGAAGAGAACCATCCGGGTGATCGCTGATCCCAAGCGTTTGAGCCAAAGCGGGATCGGACTGCTCGCTCTTCACGATGCACTTCAAAAAAACCATGTTCTTTCGCCCTCGGGAAAGAACTGGAGTGAGGTTCGGGTCTATGACGTGGAGGCAGGAGGAAGGCTCTCTTCCGCTCAGGACATCCGGAATCTCCCCGTGGGTCAGCGCTCGGGGCGTGTGATTCGGGTCCGGGATGTGGCTGAAGTGATCGATGGTCCCGAATCAAGAACGCGTGCATCGCTTCTCCTTGACCGGCAGACCGGAAGTCTTCCCGAGAATGCCGTGTCGATCGTGTTTTCGAAACGAAAAGGGACCAATGTTGTGGAGCTGTCAAAAGCCCTGCTCTCGCGGGCAGAGGTGTTTTCCCGTGGACTGCCAAAGGAAGTTCGCATGACGGAGCTCCGGAATTACGGAAAGACCGCAAACCAAAAGTCGCTTGAGCTGATTGAGCACCTCCTGATTGCCACAATCTCGGTTGCGGCCCTGATCGCGCTTGCCATGGGGCTTCGGGCGTCCTTGGTGGTGGCGATCGCAATCCCGGTGACTCTCGCACTGACACTCGGGATCTATTATTTCCTGGGCTATACCCTGAATCGGATCACCCTGTTTGCCTTGATTTTTTCAATCGGGATCCTGGTCGATGATGCCATCGTGGTGGTGGAGAACATCGAGAGGCATTTGAAGCTTGATCCAAAACAGGGAATCGCGAAAGCAGCAATTCGAGCGGTGAATGAGGTCGGGAATCCCACGATCCTTGCGACCTTCACGGTCATCGCGGCAATTCTCCCGATGGCGTTTGTCCGAGGCATGATGGGGCCCTACATGAAGCCGATTCCGGTAGGAGCGAGTCTTGCCATGATCCTGTCCCTGCTCGTAGCGTTTGTCGTGACTCCTTGGGCCTCCGTGAAGCTCCTGAAGGCCCACGAACCATCGCATGAGGCCGCCGAAGGCGAGGGCCGTCTCGACAGAGTGTATCGAAAGATCATGGAACGTCTTCTGAGCCGGAAGCGTTCGGTGCTTTTGTTTCTTTCCCTGGTGGCGGGTCTGTTCCTGCTGTCATTTTCATTGCTGTTTTTCAAGGCCGCGAAGGTGAAGATGCTCCCATTCGACAACAAGAACGAGTTCCAGGTCCTTCTGGATGCCCCTGAGGGAACTCCGATGACGGAGACCTTGAGGCTCTCCACCGAGCTGTCGCGCCAGTTGCTGTCCCACCCGGAGGTGAAACGTGTGCAGGTTTTTTCCGGGGAACCCGCGCCGTTTTCCTTCTCGGGGATGGTGAAGCATTCCTTTTTGCGTGGACAGGATGACCAATCCGATCTGCAAGTGGTCTTGAGTGAAAAGGATGAGCGAAAGGAGTCAAGCCACGCGATCATTGAAAGTCTGCGACCGGTCATCTCGGACTTCGGGAACAAGAACCATGTGGTGACCAAAGTCCTTGAGGTTCCACCAGGGCCACCGGTTCTCTCCACCATGGTGGCCGAGATTTACGGACCCGATGCCGCGACCCGGGAAGCGACCGCACGCGAGATTGAGTCGGTATTCAGGAGTGAGCCCAGCGTTGTGGATCTCGACACTACGATGCGCGAGCAAAGGAGTCGCATCCGGTACGGATTCGACTTCGATCGGGCAGGCTTGCTCGGATCAAACAGTCGCGATTTTTCGGCCCTGAGCCGGTTGATGTTCTCGGAGACCCGGGTGGGGATTCTTGATGAGACGCGGGAGCCTGAAGAGGTCGGCATTGATCTTTCGCTGGCAGGGTCTGCGCGATCCGGAGCAGAGCCGTACCGATCCCAATCCCTCTCCTCGTTCGAGTCGGGGAGCGTGAATGCGCAAGGCCTTCTGAAAGCGGACCCCGAAGTTCTCAAAACTCCCGTGCTCTACCGGAAAAACCTGAAGCCGGTGGTGATGGTGATGAGCGAGCTCTCGGGAGCTGAGGAAGCCCCGGTCTACGGCATCTTGAAACTTGCTCCGAAGATCAAGGTTCGAACCCAGACCTCGGATGTACCGTGGGATACGCGTGAGCCGGTGCTCAAGTGGGACGGGGAATGGTTCATTACCTACGAGGTGTTCCGCGACCTGGGTGGCGCCTTTGCGGTGGTGATTGTTCTCATTTATGTGCTCGTCCTCGGGTGGTTCAGGAGTTACGCAGTACCCCTTGTCATCATGGCACCGATCCCCATCAGCCTGATCGGGATTCTTCCCGGCCATGCCATGCTGGGAGCGTACTTCACTGCCACTTCCATGATTGGCTTCATTGCGGGTGCCGGGATTATTGTCCGGAACTCCATCATCCTGGTCGATTTCATCGAGCAAAGAATCCGTGAGGGATCGGAGCTGAAGATGGCCGTGATCGATGCGGGGGTCTTGAGGTTCAGGCCGATGCTCCTTACGGCGGCTGCCGTGGTGGTGGGAGGGGCCGTGATGCTTGCGGATCCGATCTTTCAGGGGCTTGCGGTCAGCTTGATCTTTGGTGAGATTGCCGCAACGGTGCTCAGTCGCTTTGCGGTGCCTGCGTTGTACTATTGGTTGGTAGGAAAGTCCCGAATGCGGGCATTAAGGAGTGAAGGATGAGAGTCGAAAATTGGATTCGCAGGTTTGCAGGGAGTTTTGTTTTGATCAGTCTGGTGTTGTCGAGGGTTCATTCCGAGGCCTGGTTGTATTTCACGGCCTTTGTCGGTGTGAATTTGATCCAATCGAGTATCACTGGATTTTGTCCCCTTGAAATGATCCTGAAAAAGGTGCTGCCGGTGGCCCCTGACAAGGGCAGTGCAAAAGCATGAATGAAGCGGACCGTCTTAAGACTCCGGGCGCCCGTGCCTGGGATGAGCGCTACGACAAGGACTCGTTTCACTACGGGGTTGAGCCGAACGATTTTCTGCGCGCAAATACATCAAGGATCAAGCCAGGGGGGAGGATTCTCTGCCTTGCCGAGGGGGAGGGTAGAAATGCAATCCATCTTGCAAAGCAGGGATTCAGGGTGACCGCTGTCGATCAATCTGGGGTGGGGTTGAGAAAGCTTTCGGACTGGGCTTCGCGCGATGGTCTCGACATCGAAACCATTCTTTGCGACCTCTCTGAATATGATCCGGGGGTGGGGCAGTGGGATGCCGTTGTTTCCATCTGGTGCCATTTGCCCACGGAATTGCGCAGGATGGTGCATGAGCGCGTGAAACATGCCCTGGTCCCTGGCGGGATGGTAATTTTGGAAGCGTATCATCCGAGGCAACTTGAGTTTAAAACCGGAGGCCCGCCGATTCCAGAACTCATGATGACACTCTCGATTCTGAAGTCCGAATTCGATGGGCTTGATTTCGAGGTGATGGAGGAGATGGTCCGCGAAGTGCAGGAGGGGGAGGGCCACTTTGGGCAAAGTGCCGTGGTCCGGATGTTGGGGCGTAAATCCGGTTAAAGGAATTCCGGAAGCTCGAACCATAGCTGTTCCGGCTGATCGAAGCCAAGGAGCTGCGATGCCGACACTCCCGCCAGACGAACCGGTCGTATCCCCGCATCTGTTTTTTCTTGGAGAAGATGCAGAATTTCATCATAGATCCGTTCGGCCGAGTCTATTGCCCTTGCGAGGGTGATGCCGCGGGTGATGGTTTCAAAGTTTCCGTATCGGATTTTGAGGGTGATTGTCCTTGCCCTGAGTTCGTCCTGTTGGAGTGATTCCGAAACCTCGAGGCAGAGTTCCCTGAGCTCCGCCTCAAGGGCTCCGATCGAGGTCATGTCCTTTTCAAAGGTGCGTTCCGCCCCGTAACTCTTCCGTTCCCAATGGGGGTTCACCACGCGCGGATCAATTCCGTGGGCAAGTTGATGGAGAAACATTCCGTTCTTTCCAAGCGCGGCCCGGACACTCTCCGGGCTCAGGGCGCGCAAGTCGCCCGCCGTCCTGACCCCGATTCGAAGCAGCGATGATTCGGTTGCAGGACCGACACCCCAGAGTTTGGTCACGGGAAGCTTTTCAATGAAGGAGAGGGCTTCTTCCGGAGGAATGATCGTGAGTCCGTCGGGCTTCCGGTAATCGCTTGCGACTTTTGCAAGGAACAGCGTGGAGGCAACTCCTGCCGAGGCGGTGAGGGAGAGGCGCGCCTTGATCTCCCGCTTGATTCGGATTGCTATTTTTCCCGCCATCGGCTCATTCCATTTGTTCTTCGTGACGTCAAGGTAGGCTTCATCAAGGGAGAGGGGTTCCACAAGATCAGTGACCTCATGAAAAATCTCCCGGATTCCAAGGCTTGCCTCCTGGTAGGCCTCGAATCTCGGGTGAACGAAAATCGCATCCGGGCAAAGTCGTTTTGCTTTTGCCGTACTCATGGCAGAGCGCACACCGAAGGCCCGGGCTTCATAGGAGCAGGATGCAACCACCCCGCGGCCGTCCGGATCACCTCCGACAACGAGGGGGCGGCCCCGGAACTCCGGATGATCCCGTTGTTCCACGGATGCAAAGAAGGCATCCATATCGACATGAATGATTTTTCTTGGTTCGCCTCCTGGGTCTTGCATCGCACCCCACTCTACCACAAGCCCTGCATGAGAAAGCCTTTTCGATTCCGGAGGATCACCGTATGATGAAGGAATGAATTCCTCCACAATCAAATGGCTTGGTTTGATTCTCCTCCTGCTTGGTCTTGGACAGGGAGGCAGAATCTGGTGGCATGAACGCACTTCCCTCATTCATGGAAACCTGGGGGAGGAGTCCTATGAAGTCCTGATTCCGGAAGACCTTGATCGGGAAGACGGGGGCTACATGACCCTCAGTTTCGGGTACCATCTGGTGCCTTGGCCCAAGTTCTTTCAGGGAGATCCGGTGGTATCGACCATGGAGTATCAAAAAGGTCCCCCCTCCAAGTTCATCACGCGGATGTCCCAGATCTGGAGTCCCGGCAATGCCGAAGTGATCATCGAGGGCCCCAGAACCCCCGAGGCCGGAATGACGGTGAACCAATGGAAATCCTGTCTTGAGAGCGTGTTTTGCGTATCAAAGAAAAATCGTTTCACTGAGATCGTCCTGAGGGACCTTGTGAAGCACCGATCCAAACTGAAAAGTCTTCAGTGGTTCGAGTCTTCGGCTCTTGATGCTGGTCGCGGGCTGCATCTGGGGATCGACCTTGGATCCGAGTGGCTTGAGCGTTTTGTGATGATTACGGATTCCGGGAATACGCAGAACTTTACTTTGAAATCCGCAAAGAATGAAATCGGGGAGGCTGCACGGACCGAGTTCCGGAAGATCATGAAGGGATTCACGCTCCGGGATGACTTGAAAATCCCGCGCGAGTGGATTTCAGCCCGATTGAAAGGCGTGGACCTGACCCGGATTTCGTCGATTCCGGATGCAAAGCTCAAATATCAGAAGTGGATCGAGACCCAGAACCTTCTGTTTTCGCAAATCGCGATCGACCCCCGGAACGTGGCGCCCTTTTTCCATCTTGCGGGCGTGACCCACATGCTCGGAATGAGCCTTCTGAAGGAAAAACGCACCTATTTCAAGAATCAGGAATCCTGGATTCTCAATGTTCAGCCGCTTCTCTCTGCGCTTCTCCAGTACGCGGGTGACTTTCCGGATTCAGGAAAAGAAAAAGGCGAGCGCGGTGCTGCGCTCGCCAATATGGATTCCTTGCTGCAAGACTTCCTTCTTTTGAAGAAGAAGGTCTCGAAGTAGATCAGTTTCCTGTCACAATCGTGCACATTTTTCCGTACACGAAAGCATAGTTCGTGAATTGTTTGTCGATGGAGGTGATGTTGGTGATCCCTCCGGCCTTGGCTGCAGTGTGGACCGAGGCATCCCCGGAAGCGTAGACGCCAAGAATGTTTGAGGAACATGCCATTCCTGTTTTCGTGCCCAGCTTGTGAGCGGTTACGCTAACCGCTTCGGTGGTTTCCATGTTGATGAATGCGGTTCCGGTACCGGAGTTCATGCCGGTGGTCGCGCACGCAGTGAGGATGATAAGGGAGAGTGTTGGTAGCAGAGTCTTCATGGTTGCTCCTTTGGGTTTAGGGTGATGAGTTTGGTTCTTGGAAATCTTGCCTTTTTGATTCAGGAAAACAAGCGGCAAGTTTTTCGTTCAATTTCCCAATGATTCCATGTTTTTACGGGTTTATTTCTGTGCTTGAGCCCAAAGGGGGGGGAGCGGGGGGTAAAAAATTCCCTCAAGTTTTTTTGACGCTTTCCGATACGCCAATGGGTGAATCGTATGAAAAAGAACCTTTCGAATCGTTTTGGAACTCCGTTTGCGATCCTTGCTGTGGTGGCACTGAGTGCCTGTACCTCATCGATGGAGCTTGAAGATGGGGATTATACGGGAGAAGAAACAGTGGCGACCACGGAAGGCGAAGAGGCCGCTCCCGCAGATGCGGTCCCGGGAGAAGAGCTCGCAGCCGAGACTCCTCCTGCGGGTGAGACTGAGGCGAATCCCGAGTTGGAGCTTGCCAAGGCCGGGGGAACCGAAGGATCCACCGAGGCCGCTCCGGTAGCGAGCACCGAATCCCCTTCATCCCAGGCAAGCGAAATGCCCCCGCCGGTCGAGGAACTTCCTCCCTTGGATTTGGCAACCGAGTCCGCACTTCCGCCTCCTGCCGATGTCGATGTGACTCCGAAGGTGGTCACTCCTGAAGCGAAGACCGAAGTGGCAGCGGCAACAGGTACAGCAACTCCCGAAGTCAGTGAGCCTGCGGCTCCGCCCGCTCCGGTGCAGGAGGTGGCGAGTGCCGATGGTGCTACGTACACCGTGCAAAAAGGGGATACCCTCATGAGGATTTCCTGGGAGCAGTACGGTGACTTGTTTCGTTGGCGCGAAATTTATGCGCTCAACAAGGCGAAGATCGCGGATCCCAACAACGTTCCCCCGGGAACGGTTCTTCAGATTGCAGGCCAGGGACGCTCTCCCGCATCCGCCACGGAGCACAACGGGGAGCAGTACTTGATCGTGTTCGGTGACACCTTGGGAAAGATTTCAAGCAAGGTGTATGGAAGCATGGGCAAGTGGAAAATGATCTGGGAAAACAACAAACGTCTCATTCGCGATCCCAACAAAATTTACGCAGGCTTTTACCTGTACTATGTGCCGGAAGCGAAAATGACTGCGGTTGACGAAGAGGCAGACCTCGACTCGTCGGAGTCCTGAAACGGTCCGTTGCCCCGCATTTGTCCCCCGGATGTACGAAAACGTCCCGGAGCGGGCATGTTCGATCAGCTCTTCTCCAGTAAAACTGCAAACGAACGTGGCATGAACCCTGCTTTATCTGCTCTTGCTGCCGGAGAAATCCGGTGGTGGAGAGAAGGCAGCGATGCTCGTTCTTCTTCTTGTGGGTTGAAGTCCCATCGGTGGAATCCTTCGGTTGCCACTGCAGCACCTCTTTTTCCTGAGGCCCGGTGACGGGGTTCGGGAGTGCAGGAGGGGAAACGCGTTACGGAATCGTTCGTGATGCAGCTGAAGAACCGGGTTGTAGCGAAAGCGAAACTCGAAGAATGCACTTTCCGGTCCACGTTGATCGAGAGGGGCCGGTTCGAAAAGCCGAGTCAGGGTGAAACTTGACGAAGGCCAGGGTTGGAAGTCAAGAACCGCAGGGTACGGGACTTCCGGATTTCGGGTGCGGGAGAGGACAACACGGTTTGGAAGAAGAAGAATCAAGGCACGGAAGCACTCTGATCATCTCGGGTGAGCCTGGTATATCAACCCGGGAAACACGGTGATCGTGGTGATCGAGTGTGGCGGATGAGGTCGTGAAGCGCATTTGCGCGAGGACCTCTGCGGTGAGTTGTGGTGGACGTGGTGGGAGGGTTCGTTTTAGTGGTAAACGGAACGGACTCCCCAATCATGCCCGCAGCAACTTCAGTTGCGGTGCCGGTTTGATGTCAACCGGTGCGAAGAAGGCAGGCAAACCCGTTCTGTCCGGATGGACCATCAAGGCTGGATAAGCCGGTTCAGGACGCGGGAAGGCCTCCTTTGAGATGCAAGCCGATCAGCCGTATCGGGGAAATCCCGACGTACGGAATGGTAAAAAAAGAGGATGGAAACGTCGGATCGAGAGATCCGTTCCGCGCCATCCTCTTTCTCCATTTTCTTCAGACCGCTGAAAAAGCCCAATCTGCTTTGTCCAATGCCGCTATTCCTGATCTTTTTTCGGATGATGGGCGCACTTCCCGTGTTTGCAGTGCCCTTTTGCGCACTCGCATTCCTTGCATGTGCAGGAGTCGCCTTTTCCCTCCGCACATTTCTTCTGGCACGCTTCATCGCAGGCGCAGTCCCCGGCAAGGGCTCCCGCCGGCTGAAAAGCCAATAGATTCGCAAACATCATCCCGTAAACCCAGCTTTGATTGAATTTCTTCATGATGAAATTCTCCTCTCACTCTTCTTTACGTTGCCCGCTACTTCTTTGTGACAGGGTCACAAAATTCTGTTTGAATGCGTAAATCCATATGGAAAGGGCCGGGCTAAGTCAGAAAAACGATGAGCGGGAGTTGTTCCGCCTCTACATAGAGGGAGACGAAGAAGCCTTTCGGAAATTCTATGCCCGGGTGTCTCCGAAGGTTTGGTCCTTTGTGAAACGGCGGATTTCGGATTCATCGATTGCGGAGGAGGTTTTTCAAGAGGCTTGGCTTAAGATCCACCGTTCCCGCGAGCAGTATGATCCTAAGTTTCATCCCCTGGCATGGATCTACACCATCACTCGGTCAGTGTGGATGGATCGCATGCGTAGGCTCGGGGCCCGCCCCGAGATCCCGACAGATCCCCTTGAGTGGGAAAATGTCGCCCCTGCAATGACTTCTTTGAATCATTCGGAGAGGGAGGATTCAGATGTGGAGAGGTTCCTATCCGAGCTTCCCTCTGATCAGAGGGAGTTGTTGGAGCAGCGCTACGAACAAGAGTTAAGTTTTGAGGAAATGGCAAGGGCAGCAGGAGTCAGGGAAGAAACAATCCGGAAGCGGTTGAGCCGATTGTTGCAAAAGCTGAGGAGGCGTGTGTGAAAAAAACGAAAGTGGAAGAGCAAGGGCTTGGCGATTTTTTGGGGAATGTAGAATCGGTCCCGAGCCATGTGTTTACAAAAACAGAGTCTGAGATCCGCCGCCAGATGAAACCCGGATTCTTCAAGGTTTTGCGTGAGCTGCTCAGGGTTCAGGTGATTTCCGGAGCACTCACACTTTTGATCTGTCCTCAGTTCGGGATAGGACCTCTTGGAGGTGGAGAGGGAATCATGGCTTGGGTTTCAGAGTTCGGCCATTGGGTTTGCGGGGCGTATTGTGGATCGGTTTTTGTTTTTCTGAATGTGATCCATGTCCGCTTTTTTCTTGGACTCGATTATCTTCATGCGATTCGTTCGAATCCGATTCTTCCCTATGCGGCCCTCGGCGCAGCATCTTTATCGACTCTGGTACTCGGATCCTTCATGTGGAACAAAAGTGTGCCCCATCTTCATGCAGAGTTTGTCATGGCTTGGTTCTGCGCTTTTGTTGGTTTACCCGCGCTCTGGCTCGGCATTCGGTTCCGAAAACGGCTCGCGGAATAGAAATGCAAGGAGCATCGAACCGCCCGAGAAAAGAGCCCACGCGCCAAGGGGGAGATGGCCGATCATCATTCCTGCAATGAAGGGCGCGATGATGGATGCGATCGATGCCAGGCTTTGACCGACACCAAAGACCACTCCCTGTTCCTTGGAGTCTGCTGCGTGCGACATGAGGGCGGCAAGAGAGGGGCGGATCAGTCCAGAGCCGATGCTCGAAATGGTCGAGGCCACGAGGGCGCCCTGAATGGAATCCACGAAAAAATATCCGCCGAACCCGAGTGATTGTGCGATGAATCCGATTCGGGAAGTGCCTCTTTCCCCGAATTTCTTGATCAGGGCCGAGATCACCCAGCTGCGCACGGCAATTCCGATGAAGCCAAGATACGCGTAGAGGTAGCCGACTTCCTTCGCGCCAAAAGGCTCCCCGTTCCACAAAAGCCTTCTCTCTGCAAAAAGGGCAAAGCAGGAGATGTGGGCCGAGAAGGAAAGATTGAAAAAGAAGAATTGAGCCATCAACGGCCGGATCTTTTCGTGCTTCAAATAGCGAAGGATCGGCTTGAAATCGAAGGCAAGTGCAAGATCGCTCCTTTTGATTTTGAAGGGCTGCTTGGTTTCATGGATGTGGGGTGGTTCCTGAAAGAGAAAGATGGTGGAGAGGATGCTGCAAAAAGAAAGAAAGGCCGCACCCCAGGCCGGAGCTTGGGGACCAAAGTGTGACAAGAATGCCGAGATTGCCGGACCAACAAAGAACCCAAGGCCAAAAGAAACGCCGATCAGCGAAAACGCCTTCGCCCGCTCGGCAGGTTTTGTGATGTCCGAGATTGCGGCCTGGGCCACGGTGATATTTCCGGCCGTAATCCCGTCCAGAACGCGTGCCAAGTAGACCATCCAAAGATTCTGGGCCAGGCCCAGGATCACAAATCCAAAACAGGTTCCGATCTGGCTCAAGATCAGGATGGGTTTTCGCCCCATGGTGTCGGACATGCGTCCAAGCACGGGGCCTGCAAGAAATTGGCAAAGAGAGAAGCTCGTCAGGATCAGGCCCACCTGGGTGGGGGATGCTCCGAAGTGTTCGGCAAAAAAAGGAAGGTACGGGAGGACGAGAGTGAAGGCCAGGATGTCCACGAAGACGATGAAGAAAATCGCGATGAGTGCCTTTGATTGTGCCATGCGTCCCGACTGATCCTTGTGAGCGGCAGTATGATGTGGATTGGTTCGAATGTCGACCTAGAAAACAGATCAGGATTTCGAGTAATTCCGGATCAGGCCCACCAAAACCCCTTGAATCTCAAAGCGATCCCCCTCATTGACTTGAATGATTGGGTATTTGGGGTTGGCAGGCAGAAGTGCGTACCCGACTTTCGTTTTTTGCAATCGCTTCAGGGTGGCCTCACCGTTTAAAAGAGCGGCCACGGTTTCTCCGGGTTTGGCTTGATGGGTTCGCCTGAGAACCACCCAGTCATTCGGGAAAATGCCATCGTCGATCATTGAGTCCCCGCGGACCGAGAGAACAAAATGATCCTCGGCTCGGATTCCGGAACTGCGTCCGTTTGAGCCTTGAAACCATTCTCCCGGGATGCGAACGGGTCTTGGATCGGGATAGACCTCGATGGGATACCCTGCGGCGATGGTCCCGATGAGGGGAATCGTCTCTCCGTTGAAGGAGAGGGATTCGGTTTCCTCAGGGGTGGAGGCATCGCGCGCAGGGCTGGCTTTTATTTTGGCATAAAAATGTTTTTTTGAACGCGCAGTCCATTGAAGCGCCCGGCTCTCACGGGTTTCCCCTCGTTTTAAGAATCCTTTTTTTTCGAGCGCTTCAATGTGCTGCTGTATGGTTGCAGGCGAGGAGAGGCCGATTCCGCTTGCGATTTCCCTTCGTGAGGGCATCGTTTGATGGGATTTGAGATAGTTCTCAATCCATTCGAGAATCTGTTTTTGTTTTGGCGTAAGCGACCGTTCCATGTCCTGAACCAAAGGTACCGAACAAAATACGAACATGCAAGATTTTTTTTACGTCCCGCTTGCCGATCGGGCAGGGCTCCCGATAGAGTCGAGGGATGAACAAAAAACAATTCGTTGCGGCATTTGTGATTTTTTCGTCCATCCTTGTGTCAATGGTGCCATCGGCCCAGGCCAGCTCCCGATCGGTTGACAAGATCGGGCTCAGCCTTGGGTTGATTTCGGAGCCCGCAGTTTCCTTGCTCGGGTACAACCTCTCCTACAACCTTGACAACCGATTGAGGGTAACGGCGGGTTATGGAAGCGTGAGTTCAAGCGGAAGCGGATTCAATATTGATGTGAAGACCATCGGTTTGAACGCCAAGTATTTTCTTTTGGATTGGAACTTTGCCCCCTTTGTAGGAGCCGGTGCTTCCTCGATCAGCGGAACGGTGACTGGAACTGGTGATGTGGGCGGAATTGGTGTTTCCGGAACCGGGGTTCTTTTTTCGGGTCTGATCGGAGTGGATTGGCAGACCAGCATCGGGTTTCTGCTTGGAGTGGAGTATGCCCTTTTGTTCGGTAAAGGCATCGCAAGCGGAACCGGAGTTCCCGGATTCTATTTTGGTTGGGTGTTTTAAATCAAGCTGTTGAACTTTTCAGGGGAAGCCCTCGGAGGCCTGTGAATGCAGACACCGGGGGTTTCTGATTCCTAGGGAGCATTCTCCCGATAGTGGTACAGCTGAAACCCTAACCGAATCACAGCATACAGTTCCCGATTCGCAAAGATCCCCATGTCGAGCTGCTTGGTGCAGAAGTTGAAGAAGCCCCAGGATTCCGGATCCTTCGGGATCATCCGAAACGAGAGTGCCATGAAGGCCACCGGCCCATCCTCAACCAGCATCGAGGCCCCCACCTTGCCACCGAAGTAAACCGTGGGCTTCACCTCCGCCATAAGGTTCAGGGATCCATTCCAGTCGGGCGGACTCCCGAACAATGAGTTTTTTCCAAGCCGCTTTTGCATGAAGGGAAACGAAAGATCACCCTGGATTGCCGTGATCGTTCCCGCCTCAAGGTTGATTTTCTCAAGCGAAAGCCCGAAACCGGCGCCGCGCACATGGGTGGCGCTCGCCACGACCGGGAGCAAATCAAAATTCAAGCGATCCGGGACTCGCGAGTCGAGAGCAAAGGAAGGAGGGGTGAGCATGGAGAAGCAGAGAACAAGAAAGCTAAGCAACAAGCGTGGCATGGAACAAGCATAAGAAAAATACCGGGTTTGGGCTACGGGAAATCGAAAGAAAATGGTCCCGAAACCGTTCCCGAAATCGTGCACACAGCAGCCTCGATTGAAATCTGAAAATCCGGGCTTGGAGAAGGAGGGAAAAAATCGATGCCCTAACGGGACTCCGTCCGAAACGCCCCGAAAAGTACAACGTCTCATACCCATTCCTGATGTTCTCGATCCGGTTCGCCGATCGCGTGTCCCCCCGATCGAGTTCCTTGAGTGCTTCCTGTTTCAGGGCCTCTGAAATCGGTTCGCGTGTTGCAAGAATCCGGGCAAGCTCGCCCCTCGGGTCCCTGAGAAGGAAAAACAGAACGCCGCATGCGAACGCGATGATCAAGCCCAGGCTCATCTTGAGGGGCGCTCCCGAATGGGGGAATCCCCGGGATTCCGGATCCATACGGGTGACCCAAGTGGTCGGGTCAATCCTTTGGATGCTTTTGACACTTCCGTCCCAAACCTCAAGCCAGGAATGGGCATCCGAGTCGAGGTAGGTAAGCGTCCGGAACACCGGGTTCCAGCTTCCTCCCGAATACCCGAACACCATTTGGACTCTTTCTCCGGACAGGGTCAGCAGCTGATGCGCGGAGAATGAAAAATGCTGACAATACCCCTGTTTGGTTTCAAACAGGAATGAATCAAGGGTGCTCCACTCCGAGTCGAGCGAATACCGGAATTCCCCCGAAAACCATTCCCTGAGCGTTTGGATTTTTTGTGCAAGAGGCAGTCCGGTCAAATGTTTGTTCGCCCAGATTGAGGTATGATCGGTTCCCGAGACAAGCTGAGCGGGTTTTTGGCTTCCCAATCGGAGATATCGCTCTTCCTCGGTGGGAGGGTGGTCAAGGGCGAGTCGCAGGGCGACTCGATTTGATTTTTTCAGGCGTCTCAGCTCGCTTGGATCAAACTCGTACTCGCTCGGGAGCGGCTCCAGTCCCTGAATCCCTGTGAATCCAAGGTTTCCACCCAGGTACCAAAATAGGGTCACACCCGAGAGAAGCAACCCGAGGATCCGAAGGTTCGCGCCAACAAACCGGAACCCGTGGGCCCACCAGAAATATACCACGGAGAGGACGCTCATGAGGATTCCGAATCCGGGATGCCACTTGGCGGTCCCGCCTAAGACCGCAATTCCCAAAAGAAGAATGGAAGTGTCCTTATGGGGCATGGGGTTCCCTCCGCAAGGCCTCTTCACCTGCGACCCTTGCCAAAGCTCTCTTGAACTCCCTCATTTCCTCGCGGGAGCGGAGAGGGATCGGTCTGAAAAACGGAACATCAACAGAAAGGGAAAATCTCATTGCGCTCGTTCCTGTTTCGAGTTCCATGATCCAAAAAGAGATTTGTTCATACGCTTCTTTACGGGAAAGGTGCTGAAGATTCTCCCAGTGGAGCTTGTACGTCAGAACCTCCTCGGTACTGGTGCGGGAGCGAAGCAGTGATTTTCCGGTCTTTTGAAAAATCTTTTCGTCCCGAAGGTGAAGCAAGCGGGGATCTCGAATCGGATGCAGTTCATCCGGATCTCCTGCTCCACCTGCTTGCTCCATCCCGCAAGGCACACCATGATCCCGCGGTGGTGGAAGCACAATCGCCCGCTCCTTGAACTCGAAATAGCGCCAGTACCTGAACAGCCCGGACGGGGCGATAAGGTCGACGCGCTTTTTGGGATACGAAAAAAGCCCCGGGTTTGCAAAATCTGCGTTCAAGGAAAGCGAAGAAATCGAGTCTTCCGGAGTGGCAATGAGCCTGACCAAGGTCGGAATGCCTGCAAACACGCTTGCATCCGGATCCGGCAAAAGCTCAAGCGAACGCATCGCCTTGCTTGATTCGATCAAATGAATCACCGTGAAAAATGACATTGTGACCACAAACAATTGGTGGGGCGTTGACCCGCGAAAGAAGGAAAAATATCCGGCAGTCAGGGTAATCAGGAGAGGAATCAGTCCCCGAAGGGTTGGGACTGAATAGATTCTTTCAGGCCAGAAACGAAAAGGATTCCGAAATTTCATGCGAATGTTTTACCCGATGGGAAATGACCGGAAGGAGCGCGTCCTTGAAGTCCGAGGGCAGTGCGTGGTTCCGGCCCCGGAGAAGAGAAAGTGCCCTGGTCAGTCGGATCATGTCCTTTCCCGCCCTGGGTGACAAGATCGCACCCTTTGCTCTTGCGTGGTTTAAGAAGCGGACCACGAGGTCCAACAGTGTTTCCGAGACATGAACCGCATCCGCAAGTGCTTGGATCCCGAGGCACTCGTTCCAATCGAGACAAGGTGGCGGCGAGGGGGTTCCTCTAGGGCCTTCGAGCAGGATCTTTTTTTCAATCGAAGGTTCCGGCGCACCGATCGATAGGCGTGCCATGAAGCGATCAAGCTCCGACTCCGGAAGGAGGGATGTGCCGATGTGATCGGATGGATTTTGGGTTGCGATGAACATCTGGGGGATTGGAAGCCTTGTTGTAACTCCATCCACCGTGACTTCGCCCTCTTCCATGGCTTGCAAAAACGCACTTTGGGTCCGCGCGGGCGCGCGATTGAGTTCATCGAGCAATACGACTTGCGCAAAGATCGGACCCTTTATGAACTGCAAGTGTCCGTCGCGATCCGGGCTCGTTCGGCCCAGGATGTCCATGGGGAGGAGATCATTTGTGCATTGAATCCGGCCAAAGGAGAGCGCCAACACCGAGGCAAGTCCCTTGGCAAGAGTGGTTTTTCCAAAGCCTGGACGATCCTCGATCAGAAGCGAGCCGCGAGCAATGAACGTCGCAAGCGCAAGCTCCACTTCGCGGGGCTTTCCAAGAAGGATTGAATTCAGGGTGTCAAGGGCGCGGATTTCAGGACGATTCACCTGAGTAAAGTTGGATCAAAGGGGGACTTGTCGCAAGTGAATTATCTCAAATGCAGCGCCGCGATCACGCCGTTCAACAGGCAAAAAAACAGGGCGGGCAAGCACTGAATCCACGTGTCCTTGATCTTGACTCGCGTGACGACACCAAGCCCCATGAGAAGGCAAAGACCGAGTGACGCAAGAATGCCAATGGGCGGAAAATAGATTCCGAGAATGACTCCAAGTCCGCCCAGGATTTCGAGTACCCCGGTGAGCGTCCGGAATTGCGGGACTTTGAACCTTTCAAACTCTTGTTTCATGAATGGGGAGCGCAGGCACTGGAGGCCATACAAAAGAAACCCGATGCCCGAGAGGATCGATGCCGCATTCAGGAGCACTTAGGATTGACCCATGTGCGAGTAGGCGACAAAGAGGCTCAATGCGAGGAGTGCAAACGAGGGAAAAAACTTCTTCAGTGGATTCCTGACTCGGATATGGGTGATTTGGGCCCCCATCATGAGGAGCGCCATCGAGCTTGCAGAATAAAACACAAGCGTTGGAAACCAAATCCCGGCAACGAGCAAGGTCGCAAGGCTGATCTTTAAAGCACCGATCAGGCTTCGAAACCAAACGGGATACCCGAACTGCTCAAACTCCTTCACGATATTGTCAAAACGAAAGACCCAGACCACCCAGATGGAAGCGGCAATCAAGACTTGAAGAACAGGAATGATGTTTTCCATTCGGTTACCCTTAAATTAAACTCGAACTGCCGGAGCTTCTCCGCCCTTGGAGCTCGTTGTCTTTCGGGGGGGCTGAGTTTGCCTGAGTCTTGAGTGTTTGATCCCGTAGACGAAGTAAATCACAAACCCGATCGCAAGCCAGACAAAAAGCCTGATCCAGGTGTCTTTTGGCAAGCCACTCATCACCCAAAGGCACGAGAGCGCACCGGCCGGGCCTACAAACCAAAAGAGGGGGGCCTTGAAGGGGCGAGGGGTATTCGGGGATTTCACCCGGAGAATCACCACACCCACGCACACCAAAACAAACGCAAGGAGTGTCCCGATCGATACGAGTTCTCCCACGAGGCTCATCGGCATGCAGCCCGCACAAAACGCAACGAAGATCGCCGTGATGGAGGTTGCTTTGTGGGGGGTTTGAAACGTTTTATGGAGCTGATCAAACCAGGGAAGAAGTCCGTCTTTTGCCATGGAGTAGAAAATCCGGGTTTGTCCCAGCATCAGCACGAGAATCACCGAGGTGAGTCCCATAAGCGCCCCGAACTTCACTGCAAAGGAGAGGGTTTTTTGAGCGCCCTCGCTCCAGCCACGAAGGCTCACGATGCGATCCACACCGACCGCAACTGGATCAGGAACTCCCAGTTCCTGATAAGGAACCACTCCGGTCATCACAAGCGCCATCAGGATGTAGATCGCGGTACAGATGAAGAGGGAAGCCAGAATCCCGATCGGAAGATCCCGCTGCGGGTTCTTTGCCTCCTGTGCCGTGGTCGAAACCGCATCAAATCCGATGTAGGCAAAAAATACGACTCCCGCACCGGTCAGGACTCCGGGCCAGCCAAAGCTCATGATTTCCTCACCGTTTCTGAGCGACTTGGCGACCGCAGGAACAAAGCCCGCAAGACCTTCCGCTCCGGGGTTTGCATGCCAGTTCACAGAATTGATCACGCCCCAGCCAACCGCGATGAAGGCAAGAATAATCGTAAGCTTGATTGCGACGATGAGATTGTTCAGAGTCGCGCTTTCTTTGATTCCCCGGTACAAGACCATGCCGACAAAAAGGGCAACGATCGAAGCAGGAAGATTCCAGATTCCATGAACTTGCGAACCATCCGCCAGGGTCACGAGCTCCCAAGGGCCCTTGGTGAACTGCAATAGAGTGTCGGTAAATGGAATCCCAAGCGTTTTTTGAAACAGCGAAACAAAATATCCGGACCACGCCGCAGCCACGGTCACTGAACCGAAGGCGTATTCCAGAATCAAGTCCCAGCCAATGATCCAGGCAATGAATTCACCCAAGGTGGCATAGGAATACGCATAGGCTGATCCCGATACCGGAACCATGGCGGCCATTTCGGCGTAGCACAGGCCTGCAAAGGCGCACAGGATTCCACCGATGATAAAACTGAAAACAATCCCCGGCCCCGCATAGTTCGCAGCAGCGACTCCGGTGAGCGAGAAAATTCCGGCGCCAATGATTCCGCCGACTCCCAGGAGAGTGAGGTTCAGCGCATTCAGGTGTCGCTTCAAGCCGCCCGAGTGTTCACTTGCGTTCGGGTCGCCTGCGTCCGAAATGAGCTTGTTCAGATCCTTTTTCAGGAAAAGATTTGCCATTGTTTATTTCTCCCAGTTGGTGTTTTATCCTCGGACGCGATCATACCCATTTAGAGGAGTGCGTCAAGTATATGAATTGGAAATCTTTATTCCGCACAAAGCCCATGGATCAGATTTTGTTCGAGTCGGCAGGTGAGGGTTCAGTCCCTGGAATCCAGATCACTACGGGGCTTAAACGGACTCTTTCAGTCTGGGACCTGACCTCACTTGGAATTGCGGCCGTCATTGGAGCAGGGATTTTCTCCACTGTCGGGGCTGCGGCATCAAATGGCGGACCCGCGACGGTATTCCTGTTTCTCTTCACCGCAATTGCCTGCGCATTTTCGGCGTTTTGTTATGCCGAGTTTGCCTCCGGAATTCCGGTCGCAGGCTCAGCCTACACCTATGCATACGCATCCCTTGGCGAGCTACTGGCCTGGATCATTGGCTGGGATCTCCTCATGGAATATGCGATTGGAAACATCGCCGTTGCGATTTCCTGGGGCGATTATTTGAACTCGCTTCTCTCGGGCTACGGACTCCATTTGCCAACCTACCTTACGACGGATCTTCTCAGTGCCTCGCGAGGCTATGAAAAAGTAAAGGCGCTGCTCGATCAGGGCATTCCGTTTTCAGAACTTCTCACAAACGGAGCCACGCAAGGGATGCTCGATGCCTACACGGCCTGGACCACCTCTCCCCAAATCTTCGGACTGCATTTGATTTTCCATTTTCCTGCAGTGATTGCGACGATCCTCGTGACAGTGGTCGTGTACATCGGAATCCAGGAATCAAAGCGTGTGGCAAACGCGATGGTGGGCCTCAAGATCCTGGTTCTCCTTTTGGTGGTGGGGCTTGGAGCATTCTACGTGAAACCCGAGAACTGGTCGCCCTTCGCACCGAATGGCATTTCGGGCGTGATGAAAGGGGTGTCCGCGATTTTCTTTGCCTACATCGGTTTTGATGCGATCTCGACCACGGCCGAGGAGTGCAAGAACCCGCAGCGCGACCTTCCCCGCGCGATGATTTATTCGCTTGCGATCTGCACTGTGCTCTATGTGATGGTTGCGCTCGTCCTGACCGGAGTCGTGAAGTACGACAAGCTTGCGGTCGGAGACCCGCTTGCCTATGTGTTTGGTCCGGAAGGCGCGAATGTGAACTGGATCGCAGGGATCATCTCGATCAGTGCCGTGATCGCGCTTTTCACCGTTCTCTTGGTATTTCAGCTCGGCCAACCCCGAATCTGGATGGCGATGAGCCGCGATGGACTGTTGCCCGCGATTTTTTCGTCCATCCATCCGAAATTCAAAACCCCCTGGTTCTCCACCCTTGTGGCAGGCTTTGTGGTCGGGGTTCCCTGCATGTTCATGAATCTGACCGAAGTGACGGATCTGACCTCCATCGGAACACTCTTTGCCTTCGCAATTGTGTGTGCCGGAGTGCTTGCGCAGGATCCGAATCGCCCGAAGGTTCCTGGACGCTTCTACACGCCCTACATTGATTCAAGATACATTTTTCCGGCACTGGTCCTGGTCGGTGCGTTTTGCTGGCATCGTTTCGGGAATGAGAGTCTCATCAACTATCTTGGCAACTATGATCCCGCAAATCCCGGGGCTGTGGGGTTTGAGGTGTTCAAGCATCGCTTGCCGCTCACCGGGTTCCTGTTCCTGATGGTGTATCTTGCGGCTGCTGCATGGTGGAAGAGGCTTTCACTCATTCCACTCCTTGGGCTCACAAGCTGCGCGTATCTCATGACCGAGCTTGGAATCGTGAATTGGTACCGCTTCGGAATCTGGCTTGTGCTAGGTCTGATCATTTATTTTCTCTACAGCCGTCGCAACTCAAAACTTGGAAAGAGTGCCGCATGAGTGACTCAGATGGAAAAAATGGGGATGTTCAGCAGACAAAGGTTCCAAAGAGCACCGATTCCTTTGATGTTCCGGTCGAAAAGAGCCCCCTCTTTTTGTACGCAGTGTTGCAAATTCCAATCGTGATCTTCATGGTGATCATGATCTATATTCTCTACAAAACCCAATTCAGTTGAAGGAAACACACTCCGGATGAAGCTCGTCGGACGGAAATCCGAACAGGATCAAATCGAAAAAATGATGAAATCCGGCCGTCACGTGCTCTTGGAGGGGGCTGTGGGCGTTGGGAAAACCACGCTTGCCTTGGCCGTATCGGAAAAGCTCGGTCGGCCTGTGGTCCGGGTGGACGGGGATGGTCGCTACACCGAGCAAAAGTTGGTAGGCTCCTTTGATCCAAAGCTCGTCATGGAGCGGGGCTTTGTGCGCGAAAGTTTCATTCCGGGCCCGTTGTATCAGGCGATGGAGGAGGGCGAGATCCTGCTCATCAATGAGTTGAACCGGATGCCGGAGATGGTCCAGAATGTCTTGCTTCCCGCGCTCGACGAGGGGAAGATCCAGATTCCGGTTTTGGGCGAGCTGAAGGCGCAGCCCGGGTTTTCGGTGATTGCAACCCAGAACCCGCGCGAGTTTGTCGCCACATCCACACTCTCGGAGGCGCTGCTCGACCGCCTTGAGTGGATCGGGATTGCGCCGCTCACCGAAGACGAAGAGATTGAGGTGGTCAAAAGCCATCTGAAACCGGAGGGTGCGCCTGTTCCGGTCGAGTCCTGTGTGGAGCTTGTGCGGCTTACGCGCACGCATCCCAAGGTGAAGCGGGGAGCCTCGGTAAGGGCCGCAATCGCCCTTGCCCAGATCCTGCGTGCGGAAAAGCCAGGATCCCTCACTGAGGAGCGATTCTTTCTTGCGGCTCGAAGCGTGCTTGCCAATCGGATTGAGCTTCAAACAGGCAAATTCTCCAATCGTCACTATGCCGAGCTTCTGGATGAACTGATGTCGGAGCTTAAGGCTTCGTTAAAAAAAAAGCCCGGTTTCTAGGCCCACGCTCTGAGTCCGCGGGGGCAGCTCCCGAAGGCATGCTGATTTTTCATGCGGATTCAATATCGGATGAAGATGAGGTGGAGCAGACGGGCGAGAGCTCGGATGACTCCGGACGCGCAGGCGACCAGAGCGACCCGCAAGGACATGACAAGAAAGACGATTGGGATCTTGCAGTCAGGTTCCGCGACATTCAACGATACGGCTACCTTGAACCAAAGAAAAAAAAGGAGATGAGCGAAAAAGCCATTCTCTCGATTTTGGAAAAGGCCCGTGAGAGTTTGGGACCGATTCAAAAGCCCTATCGATATCTGACCGTGGATCAGCATTCGGCCCGGGAATGGGCTGCTCGTGGAGGATCGTTGGAGCTGGATGTGGAAGAAACCCTTCTTCAGGCGGAACCCATGTTTCAAGTCCGCTCCGAGAAGGAACATGGACTTGTACTTTTGCTCGATACCTCGCTTTCAATGAAAGGCGAAAAACTTGCGCTTCTCGGGGTGACCGTTGCGGCCACCTGCGAGAGTGTTCCTTCGGATGCGCTGTGTATCCTCGGATTTGATTCCGAGATTCACGCCATCAAGGAGTTCGGGGAGAAGATCGATACAGGCCTTGCCATTGAGCGCACTCTCTCGATCCCGGCCGGAGGGTTTACCAATATTGAGCGGGGGCTTCGGTCGGCGCTCGAGCGGATCGGAGCCTCGCGTCTCCCGGCATCACGAGTCATCTTGATCAGTGACGGAAGATATACCGAAGGAAAAAATCCGGTGATCGAGGCGCGTAAATTCAGGGCGATTTACCCGGTAAAGATCGGGAAGGATCCTGGCGGGCGGGCCGTCATGCGCGAAATTGCCGATACGGGCCAAGGACGATTTGCCGAAGTGCGAGAGATGCACGAGCTTCCACGCTTTTTGTTGCACGCGATTCGCAGTTGGGTGAAGTGAGCCAGCTGGCATCTTTGAATGGGCATGGACATCAATGGACTCACGAGAAGCTGTTTGGAATGATTGAATTTTGGTCTCCGAGCCGCATCCTGCGGCCTCGCTTGCGCCAATCCTGTCTCGCGAGAGTCGACCAAAACTCAATCATTCCAAATAGCTCCTGGCTAATCCACTTAGGTCCGTGCCCATTCAAAGATGCCAGTGAGTTCCCCTCGAACATCCGGTACTTTTCGCGGCAGCCCATCCTGGGCGCGCTCAAAGATCGCGGCCAATTCGTGAAGGGATAGTTTCCGGAAAATGGCAAACGCGGTAGAGTGAAGCCCGTGAAAAAGCCGATCCTGTTTTTATTAGCTCTTTTGTGTTTGAGTCCGGAGGTAGCCATGGCGATTGAAGAACCTAAATTCAAATCCATCCTGAAAGAGGATGAGATCGAACTTCGGGAATATGAGCCGGGCATCGTCGCGGAGACCGAAGTTTCTGGCGATTTCGAAGGTTCCGGCAATGAGGGCTTCCGTCGCCTTGCGGGCTACATTTTCGGGGGAAATCGGCAGAAAACAAAAATCGACATGACAGCCCCGGTGGGTCTGTCAAAAGGCCAGAAAATCGAGATGACCGCTCCCGTGGGTCTTGCAGCGACCACATCCGGGAAATACTTGGTCAGTTTCACCATGCCGTCATCATTCACGCTCGAGACACTTCCTGTTCCGAATGATGAGAGGGTCAAGCTTCGTTTGATTCCCTCCCACAAGGTCGCTGTGTTTCGCTACTCCGGCACCTGGTCCGAGGAACGCTATCGGACGCGCGAGGAGACGCTCCGGAATTGGATCAAATCAAAGGGCATGAAAGAGTCTGGCCCTGCAACCTTCGCACGCTTCAATGCGCCCTTTACCCCTTGGTTTCTTCGTCGCAACGAGGTTCATATTCCGGTGGAATGATGGAACGGGCGGATCAGGTTCTAAAGCAAATCCTCTTTGGAGGAACGATCGAGGACAAGCTTGCAGGCGGGAAGCTCCCGTATGCTGCTCTTGACTTTGATGGAGTGGAGGGGATTCCACCGATTGAGGCACCGGGACGGGAGGGGCTCCTCTCGACTGATTCCCAAAAAAGATCCCAAAGTGCGTTTCCCCGTCATGCCGAGATTCGAGAGAGTGGAATTGCGCGAGGACGACTTCTTCATTTTTTTGCAAACCACGAACTTCTTGCCATCGAAACCATGGCCTATGTCCTGCTCCGCTTTCCGGATGCTCCCGAAAATTTCAAGCGTGGGGTGTTTCGCGTCCTGCAAGAAGAGCAACAGCATTTTGGAGAATACATTTCCCGAATGAAGGAATACGGCGTTTCCTTTGGTGAGGTGCCGCTCAACCTTTATTTTTGGAACAGTTTGAAGGGCATGCGCTCGCCGCTCGATTTTGTGACCCAGATGAGTCTCACCTTTGAGCAGGCCAATCTGGATTTTGCCCTCGAGTATGCCACTTTTTTCGAGAATCAGTGCGAGGATCTGAAGACCGCGGAACTCCTTAGGCGTGTTCATGAGGATGAGGTACGACATGTGCAGCACGGTTGGAAATGGTTTCAGGAATGGCGGCCGAAGGATTCAAGAACGAACTTTGAGGTGTATCAGGACCTGCTTCCATTCCCCATGACTGCAAGGCGAGCCCGCGGATCAACTCTCTTTGCTGCGGAATCGAGGGCTCGTGCCGGGCTTGAGCAAGATTACATCCGCGAGATCCGCGTTTCCGGCGGTTCGAGGGGCCGGGTCCCGGATCTGTATTTCTTCAATCCACAGTGTGAAATCGAGTCCGTCCTGCCGACGCTTTCGAAGGGGCTAATCCAAAAAATCGAGGATCTCGAGCCGCTCATGCTCTGGCTTCCGGGCGAGGATGATGTGCTTGAACTGAGGCGGCGTCCGCCGCTTTCATTTTTGGAAGAAGTGCATGAAGTGAGGGGTGAGCTTCCCGAAATCATTACATCCGATGAGGAGCTGAAGCGCTATGCCGCATTCCAGGAATTCAAGCCCTGGGGTTTTGGTGCGTCCGCTTGGAAAAGGATCGCTCCGGTACGATCCCGTCTTCGAAAACCTCCCGCATTTCAGGAGGGGATTCACGAGGACCATCTTTTTTCAAAAGCGTTTTGGAAAAAGGCGCTTCAGACCGACGGAGTTGTGGTTGAAAACGAGGATGATCTTACCTCCTGGATGAAGAGCGCTACAAACAATTCAGAGTATATTGTCAAAAGCGGGAAAGGGACCTCAGGACGAGGGCACCTTCGAGTGGATGCGGCTCAATTTGGTGATCCCGGTCTCGTCTCAAAACTGAGAAGCAGAATCAAGTCGGATCATGTCTATGTGATCGAGCCTTATCATGACAAGGTTCTAGATTTTTCGGTTCAGTACGAGATCAGACCCGATCAAAGCGTTCGTGAGTTCGAGCCCGGGCTTTTTCGAACAGACGGGGCCCATCAGTACTTGGGCTCCTATTTGGGCTCTTATCTGGGTTCGAGTTTCGGGCGATCCGGGTCTTCAGAGGAAATGGATGCGGCCACAAGGTTTCTTTCAGGACAGCGCAAAGTGCTCCGCTCGATGCACGAAAAGATCATTTCCATTTTGAAGGAGTACCGGTACACGGGACCATTCGGAGTGGATGGCTTGATTGCGCGGGAATCAGGTGGGGGGTTCAAGCTTGTGCCGGTGATTGAGGTGAATGTGCGGTACACCATGGGAAGGATTGCGCACGAGATCGAGGCGGCACTCCGAAAGCGCGGCGGATTTCGCCATGGGATTTTTGTATTCTTGAAGGAATCGGATCTGATCAGGCACGGAGTGTCTTCGTTTTTAGGGTTTGAAACCAAAATGAAGGCACGTCACGGGGCAAACTTCGTGGCGGCGACCGTTGCCAAGGATGCACACGCAAGCTTCGTTTTTTGCCTAATGAATCAGGAAGGTTATGGGGATTTCGGGTTTTAAATAAAAATCATTTAAAAACCTTTTTGGGCATGCTACCACTGCCTTCGATGAAACAAACATCTGGGTTTTTCAGCGTTCGGGTTCTGGGATTCGGGGTTTTGGTGACGGGGATGCTCTTTTCGGGACTTACTCATGCCCGGGACTTCACGATCAAAAAAGGGGATCACGCAAGCTCCCCTCGGGTGGTCCGATTTTTCTCGGGAACGAGCATGAAGCTTGGCTTTGTGTTTGATGAATCCGCAAACTATGTATTCACGGGTTCGGCCGCTTCCGATCAGCTCGATACCAATAAGCTCTACGGGTTTTCGGATTGCAAGTCCCATCACAGCGAGAACAGCGCGCGTTTCGGGTGGCGAAGCAATCAGGGAAGAATCGAAGTCATGGCATTCACCCACCGAAGTGGGAAGTTCTATTATGAATCCCTTGGATTTGTGGAAACGAATCAATTCAATCGCGGTTCGATTTCACTGAGTGAGGATCGGAAGAATTACATCTACGAGATGAATGGCACTCGGCTGGAGGTCGAGCGGGGGTGTGAGGACGCAAAGGCCGTGGGCTATGCGCTTCATCCTTATTTTGGCGGAAATCAAGTGGCCCCTCACGATATCCGGATTCGCGTGGATGCGGGAGGCGAGCTTGCTCCGGTGTTTGCAGATATTCCTTATCCAACCATCCTGAATGGAGGAGCTTTCAAGATGAAGGTTTCAGCAGAAGAAGGGGTGAGCTTCCTGGTAAGGGTGTATGATTCCTATGGCCGCAAAGTCTGGGAGTCGGTCCGTCAGACCTTGGAGGCGGGCGTTGAGCAAGTGATTGATTATCAGATCAATGAAGTGCTTGTCGGCGGGTACTACCTTGTGGTTCCCTACGCGACCACTTTGGATGGGGTGGAGCTGAGAGCTGCGATCAGCCCGCAAGTGTCCGGCGAAGCCTATCGCCTGATGGTGCCGAGGTAAGGAGAAAATCATGGCTGGAAATTGTTATTTCTGCAAAAGAGCGCCCATGGATCATGAGTGTGAGACCTGCAAGCGCAATGTGTGCATCCAGTGTTCCGGCTCGGGAAATCACAATTGCTATCCGAGGAGGTGGCAGTCGTTGGTTTTGGACGCGGACGTAACCTGGTGCAGACTCTAGAACTGGTAGGTCAATCTCGCAAAAAACGATTGAACGAATGCGAAGTTGTAGATGTTCACATCCGCTCCGCCTTCCAAAAACCGATATCCTACGGCTGATCCGAAGCGCTCATTCCAACGAATTCCGGTTTGTGCGGTGATCTCGATTGCACGACCGGGGGCGCCCGGCACAGCCAGTCCCTCGAGCTCGATGTCGGCAAATGCTCTATCCTTCAAGTAGGAGTAATTGGCACCAAAATGGAGGAGCGGAACATATCCTAAATCATCAAAACCATTGCCGGTGCTTCCGGAGTTCGGGCCAAGACCGATTCGTGCGTCCCGGATCTTGTTCGTAAATCCCAGACGAAATACCGTGTTTCCGACCCGGTCAAAAGTGTAGATGTATCCGATCCGATAAGAGTTGAATTGGTAGTAGGCCTCAACGGGTGCGCCCGCAAGGTAGGTCAGGCCATTAAAAACGATGTCTTCATTGGGAACGATCGTTCGGGTGACGGAGAGGGGAGCGTATAAGAGTCGGATACTGTGGTGGGCATTGATGGCCCAAGTAAAGTAGGCTCGAATTCCAGGAGCAAATTGCGTTTGCCTCAAGGAAAACAGCGTTCCTCCCTCGTTAGGAATTCTCACATCATTCTTCAGAATGTTGGTGATTCCGAGATCAAGATCAATCCGGAATTTCTTTACCGGTTGAGGGACGGTGCTTTCTGAAAACGTGACTTCCTTTTTTCCGTTTGATTCCGTCACTCGCGCATGCACCGGAAACTGGGATTTGACTTCACCTTCTTCGACCACCTCAATCATCAGGTCTTCGTGGTGATCCGGTTTGGGTTGTGCAACCTGCGCGGAAGCGATCGGAGTCAGGCAGAGAAGAAGGAGTGTTGGGATGGCTTTCAGATTCATGGATCAGGACGCTAGCACACTTTGACGCAACAAGTCTCGAAATGGCATCTTTGTATGGGTATGGCGTTTTGATTTTGGTAGGTAACTCACTGTGATTCTTGTGGTTTCAGTCTCAGAGCAGAGTCGGCAAAACCTCAAAGAATCAAAGGGGTTCGCATCCACAAGCCCGAAGCCCATGCCCATTCAAAGATGCCAATTGGAGCGTTGATTCGATCAGCGTGCGAGCTCTGCTCTCACTCTTCGTCCCTTGATCCGGCCTTCTTGAAGGCTCTTTAAAGCCCGTTTTGCGACGGTCTTCGACACGGCAACAAACGAGAAGTAGTCCTGGATCTCGATTTTTCCAATGTCCGATCCCTGAAGTCCGCCGGCCTCTCCCGTAAGTGCACCCAGGATATCGCCCGGTCGCATCTTGTTCTTTCTGCCTGCAGCAATGAAGAGAGTCTCCATGTTTGATTCAAGGTTCAGATTCGCTCCAATTTCGGAGAGAGGAATGTTCCTGAGATCAAGCTCCTCATGGAGATGGATTTTGGATCCGGTCAATTTTTCAAGATGCTCAAGCTTGTTCTTTTGCTTTGGAAGAATCAGGGTGATTGAAATCCCAGACCTGCCTGCGCGTCCGGTTCGTCCGATCCGGTGGACATAGACATCAGGCTTTTGGGGAAGATCAAAATTCATTACCGCATCCACAGAATCAACATCGATCCCCCGTGCCGCAACATCGGTTGCGATGAGGACCCTTAGGCTTTGGTTTCTGAATTTTGCCATGACCCGTTCGCGATCCGTCTGTTCGAGGTCGCCGTGCAGAGCTGCGGCACTTACCTTGAAGCGCACCAGTTCTCGGGCAAGTTCTGCGGCATCCGCCTTGAAGTTCACAAAGACGATGCAGCTTACGGGTTGCAATTCTTTCAGGAGTTGAAGCGTGAGTTTCAAACGATCGGTGAACTCGAAGGTTTCCTCCTGGAAAGGAAGCACCACATAGGCTCGCTGCTCGATATCGGGGTTGCTTTTTTGCTCGGTTTGAATGGTGATCCTCACTGGATCCCGTTGGATGTTCCGACTGAGTTTTTCGATCGAGGCCGGAAAGGTTGCCGAAAAAAGGAGGGTGTGCCGGTCAGAGGGCAGGCGCTCGAAGATGAAATCCATTTCTTCAATAAACCCCATCTCCAGCATCCGATCCGCTTCATCCAGTACCAGTGTTTTGACGGACTCGGTGGCCAGAGTTCCTTTTCTAAGGTGATCACAGATCCGTCCAGGAGTTCCGACCGCGATGTGGATTCCTTTTTCGAGTGCAGCGATCTGGGGTCCAAGAGGCACCCCGCCGGTAAGGGCCAGGACTTTCAGGCCCATGTGTTTTTTTCCGAGTTTCCGGATTTCACTTACGACCTGAAGGGAGAGTTCACGGGTCGGACAAAGGATCAGCGCCTGAAGTTGTGGATTCCGTTGAAGATCCGGAAAATCTTTGTCAAGCCGCTCCAGAATCGGAAGGGTGAAGGCCGCTGTTTTGCCGCTGCCGGTCGCGGATTGACCAATCAGGTCCCGTCCTTGCAAGAGGATGGGCAGGCTTTGTTCCTGGATCGGGGTTGGCTTTTGAAAACCAAGTTCCGAGAGTACGCTCTTCAGTTTTTTTGAGAGAGAAAGGCTTTCAAAAGAATTCATGTGTGCTTTTCAGTCTGCCACGGATCTGACGAGTTTGTCCGGTCCTTTTCAAGAAATCTTCATCAGGTTTCGGCATTGCAGGCGGGATCGGGCTTATGATTAAATCAATCCATGCGCTTTTTCTTCTTATTTTCCCTCACCCTGATCTACTCACAAAGTTTCGCAGTACCGGTTCACATCCTGCACACGAACGACCTCCATTCCTATTTCACAGGATATGCCGATGGTCGGGGCGGATATGCCAGACTCAAGTCCAAAATGGACGAAGTCCGTGCCGCATATGATGCTCGCGGGATTCCAACCCTCACCATTGATGGTGGTGATTTCGGAGAGGGTACCTCGTTCTTTCTGACCGGAGGGGGGGTGCCATCGCTCAAGATGCTTGGAGCCCTCGGGGTCGAGGCATCGGTGATCGGCAATCATGATTACATGATGGGCGGACCTGTTCTTGCAAATCAGATTCGTGCTGCCTCCGTCCCGACCCGATTCTTGTCCGCAAACATGGTGGTTCGGCCCGAGCTTCAGATCGGAGATGCCATTCAGAAAAGTGCGAAGTTCATCAAAAACGGTCTTCGGATTTCAGTGGTGGGACTTTCCACGCCAGAGCCCCATTTTTTGTATCCTCTTCTTCCGGACGGGTTCTTCATGCCAGCCGAGGTCAGCGGACAAAGTGAAGCGGAACGCGCGCGGAAGGAAGGCGCAGATCTTGTCATCGCGCTCACGCATCTTGGAATCGGAACAGACAAAAACCTCGCGAAGAAATCAAATGACATCGATCTGATTGTCGGAGGGCACTCCCACACCAAGCTTGAGAAGCCGGTTCTGGTCAAGAACAAGGCCGGCCGTTTTGTGCCGATCGTTCAGGCACATTCGCACGGACTTGCAGTGGGAAGCATGCTTCTGGATGTTGCGCAGGATGGAAGGGTTACTGTTTTGGAATATACCCTCCATACGATTGCGGATCCGATTCCTGAGAATCCGGAAGTGAAGCGGATGGTGACGGATGCCGTTGATCTCAGAAACCGTGAGTTTGGCGGGCGTTTTGACGAGGTGATCGGAGTTTCAGAGATCAAGCTCACAGGCTACGAGAACGGGGGGCATGTTCTTGCCAAGACCTGTTGGGGAACCCACATGGCAAAGATGGCAAAAGAAGCCGCCGCCGCAGATGTGGGACTCCATGTGGCGAGCTTCGAGGGGATGACGTTTCTGCCAGGCCCCGTCACTTTCGGGAATCTTGTCGATAATTTTCCGCACATCAGAAAGGCCGGAGATCCGGGCTGGGAGGTCGCAAGCTTCCGGGTAAAGGGCAAGGTGATGCGCACTGTCCTCCAAGCATTGATCAACCTTGAGGGTCAGATGGGGATGAACTTCGAGGGACTGACCTATCGTGCGATTCGAATTCCGCTTAAAAAACCCATCGTGATTGCATTTGATCTTCGAATCGGAGGCAAGCCCATCGACAAGGAACGCTTCTACCGGCTTGCCTTTCCGGCAGAGGTGGCTTTTGCAGTGAAAGCTCTTTTGCCCACGAAGGTGCAGCAGATCTTTCCGGGTCTTGAGTATTCCGGGCAATACATGTGGCCGGTGATGGAGCGCTACGTGCGCGAGAATTCTCCGGTGCGGTGCCTTTAAGAATTCAAAGCCACATAGATCCGATGCACATCATCGTGATCATCGATCTCGCCTAAGAACTCGGAAACTTCCTTCAGCTGATCCGCTGACAGATCAACCATGTTCTTGGCAAGGTAACTGAGTTCAGAGTTCAGCACATTCCACCCTTGTGCCGTGAGCGCTTTGTTCACAGCATCGAAATCAGCAGGAGAGCAGAGGAACCGCGCAAGCATTCCGCCCGCAGGTTGCCCCTCGCCCGGAGTGATCTTGCTCACTTCATCCGCACCCGCTTCAATGGCTGCGGTCTCAGGATCGATCGAAGCATCGGTGTGATGGGCCTCCACAACACCTTTCCGATCAAACATCCAAGCCACCGAGCCTGCGGATCCAAGTTGTCCTTTTCGAAACTTCACCCGCATGTCTGCAGCAGTACGGTTCCGGTTTTCGGTCAGGCACTCGACAATGATCGGCACCTGGTGGGGCGCAAACCCCTCATAGAGAATGGTTTCATAAACGATGGGATCATCAAGGAGGCCCGCGCCTCGCTTGATGGAGCGCTCGATGGTATCGCGCGGAACCGAGGCACGCCGTGCGTCTTCGATTGCACCTCGAAGCCTGAAGTTCGAGGCCGGGTCCGCGCCACCGAGCTTCGCCGCTACGATCAGTTCCTTGGTGAGTTTGCCAATGATGGCCCCTTTTTTTGCTGCAGCCGCCGCCTTGAGCGGGGCTTTCCATTGTGCGCCCATAGGTGGGGAAGTATGGCAAAAAATGGTGAGGATTGCCATGGGAACTGCCCCCGAAGATTGCGCCTGCGGGGTTGAGATCGAGGAGCCCGGGATACGAAAAGGTTGAGGATTCTGCTTATGGTGTGCCAGGAATTCGGGGCTGCAGGGATTGAGTGCAGGCGGTTTTCGAAAAACCTCAATGGTTTAGAGTGTTTAGTCAAGCTTGAGCCTCCCTTTAGGCGCAATCTTCGGAGGCAGTTTGGATGTTTAAGGGATGCGCACCTTTCGCCGATACGCCAATTATGATCAAGCGGGCCTTTCATGTGGATGACTCGAGCATTTCCCAGAGGTTTGTAAAGGACACCCTCCATCTGGTCGATCCTGCCTTGGAGCTCAGTTGCTTCTCCTCGGCCAAGGAGGCCGTTGCCCGTCTTGAGGGGATGTCGGGAGACGAGCTCCCGGATGTCATTTTCACCGACCAGGCCATGCCCGGGATGGATGGAATGGACTTCTTGCGCTGGCTCAAGAGCCATCCCCGCTACCATCTCATTCCCGTGATCATGGTGTCGGCGGAAAGCGAAGAGCACCGAAAGAAAAAGGCTCTGGCCCTTGGAGTGTTCCAATATCTTGAAAAGCCCCTGCAGGGGGACCACGTGGTGGTGGCTCTCGAGGCTGTGGAGCATAAACTCGCCCAGCTGAAGGAGGACCGTGAGGCGGAAGTGCACCTGAGTGAAGAGGTGATGGATCGAGTTTCGGAGTGTTCAACACTCCTGTCTTCGCTCACTGAAGAAAGCATGCAGGAGATCAAACGTCATCTGCATACGATCAAGGGAAACGCATTTTCATACCAGTATCCGGTACTCGGGGAATTCATCCATGAGCTCGAGCGGGCGCTTGAACGGGGGAGTGGGACTGAGAAAACGCCGGCGGTGAAGTTCACGGACCCGTCACTCTTGAATTTTCTCACTCTTTCCTTCGGGTACATCCGTGAGATGGCTCTTGGAATCTTTGAAGCCCGTGCCGCGAAGATCGAGCATCCGGAACTCTTCAAGATTCTACGTGATTTTGGAAAACCTCCGGAGGCCTCGAGAAGTGAAACTCCCGGCAATCCGGAGCAGGGAAAGCCGGAATCGAAGACTCATCATCCTGCTGGAGTCATGAATGACGGGATCTCGACCCGAATCCAGAACGAAAAACTCGATCATTTGCAGGAGCAGGTGAAGAAAATCATCCAGACAAAGAACCGGCTTGCCAACTTCGCCCGGGCATTACGAGCGGAGTTTCCGGATGAAAAGTTTCCGGAGGACCTTGGGCGCATTCATGAGGAGCTCTCCGAGCATTCGGCTCACATGATGGATTTTTTCATCACCCTTCGGGTTGTGCCTCTGTCGAGGGTGAAGGACCTCCTTGCCCGCATTGTCCCCGAGACAAGCCAGAAACTTTCGCGCGAAGTGGAATATACGCTCGAATTTGATGAGCAGGATTCGATTGATCATGAGGTCTTGAGCCGGGTTGAAACCGCGCTCGTTCATACGGTTCGCAATTCCATTGACCACGGATTCGAGGGGAGACCCACCGGGAACCACATCGAATTCAGGATTTCGAGGATCCGCCCGGATCGTTTCGAAATTGTGATCCGGGACAATGGTCATGGAATCGAACCTGAAAAGCTGAAGGAGTCGGTTTTGAAAAAGAAAATCATCGATTCCCAGTCGCTTTCCAACCTGACCCCGGAGCAAATGCTTCAACTCGTATTCCTGGATGGCTTGTCGACCCGGATGGAAGCCACCGAGTTCTCGGGTCGCGGTGTGGGTCTTGGAGCGGTCAAATCCGAACTTGCGCGCATCGGTGGCTCCATTGAAGTGAAGAGCGAGGTGGGTCGGGGCACCGAGTTCAAAATCGAAGTACCTAGGTATTTCAAGTTATGAAAAACCTGAGAATCCTCCTTGTCGACGACTCCCGGAGCATTCGCTCCCTCGTGCGGTCCTTCATCGAGGAGGAGTTTGAAGCCGAGGTGTTCGAGGCAACCGACGGGGAAGAGGCGGAACGGGTTCTTCAGGAGAAAAATGCCATGATGGAGCCGATTGATATCGTATTTCTTGATTGGATGATGCCGAAGCTCTCGGGTTATGGACTCCTGAAGAGGATTCGTGGAACGGGGGCTTTCTTCAGGCAGCCTGCTGTAGTGATGCTCACTGCCGAGACCTATTTCGATCAGATCGAGGCGTGCATGAAGTTCCGCGTGGCCAAGTACATCACCAAGCCCTTTTCGAACGAAGACATCAAATCTGCGATCGAGCAGATTCTTCAGGATCAGGAGGGCAAACGTGCCGTTTGAGTGGGTTCGCCAAAGCGATCACCTTGTCTTGAAACTTTCCGGGGATTGCACGGGGGAGGAGAAACCCTCGCCTGCGGACACGTTTGCGGCCCACCAGAAGGAGACCGGAGCAAAGCATGTGATTGTCCAATGTGTGGATTGCGGGCATATTTCGGGAAATTTTCTTCGAGAGCTTCTTGCGATCTACAAGTCTTTGAAATCAATGAACGGGCAGATCCGGCTTGTGGGAGCAAGTGAATCTGTTCAGGGATTCCTCAAATCCAACGGAGTGGACCGCGTTCTCATTCACAAGCTCAGCATGAAGGGGGCGCTTGCCGACTTCGGTCTTGCGAAATCGAGGGACATTGACGTCAACTTCATCAACCCTTTTCTCAATGCCACGGTGAAGGTTTTCAAGATCCAGTGTTTTGTGGAGCTGAAAGCAAAAAAGCCATATCTGAAATCAACTTCCGACCCGGCTCTCCTGGGTGATGTGAGCGGCATCATTTCGATCACCTCCGAGACCTTCGCTGGCACGCTTGCCATCAGCATGTCGGACACGATTTTCCTGAGGATCGCGAAAAACATGCTCGGAGAGGATGCAGCCGCGATCAATGAGACCAATGTGGACCTGATTGGGGAGCTTGCAAACATGATTCTCGGGCAGGCTAAGGTGGAGCTCTCCTCCCTTGGCTACCGGGTCGAGATGGCGCTTCCCTCCTGTGTCTGGGGGAAGGAACACAAGATCAAGCACTTCGGTTCTGGAAAGTGCATGGTGCTGCCCTTCGAGACAGAGTGGGGAATGATCTATTCCGAGATCATGGCGCACTCGAGTGCATCCGAGCGCAGTGTTGCCTGATCAGTGCTCGAAGTGCCTGACGATCCAGTCTATTGATCCTGTCGGGTGGCAAGAAGCCGGAAGGTCCGGAATTGTGCGGCTCCGGCGGTGTACATGATTTTCCGAAGGGTGTCGTATTTCACTCGCTTGTCCGCTTGAATGGCAAGAATCCCGTCGAAGGGGAGGGGGTTCCCCTTTTCATCGCGCGCCGGCGATTTTTGCCGGAGAAGCTCTGCCTTCTCACGGGCTTTGTTGAGGGAGTCGAAGAGTGCTGCGATCAGCATGTTGCCCTCGGTGAGGTCTCCGGGCTTGAAGGAATAGGTCGCCTGCGAGCTCGAGAGCGAATCAGGAGTCTGAAGGAACTCGACCACCCGAGCGTCCTCGAAGGTGATTGCCTCGGGGGTCACAATCAGGTGAAGGGAATCCGGAGGCAATTCCTGGCTCTTTGAAATCGGCAACTGCAGACCGGCAACCGACGAAAAGGAGTTCGTGCTGGTGGAATAGCTCTTGAGAAGGAACACGAGGATGATGACAAGGATGTCCATCATCGAGGTGAGTTGGAGTTCGAAATCCTTGTGGATCTTGCGCCGGACCCTGCGATGCCGGATGGAACGATGTGCGGGCATTATTCATCCCCCCCGAGCAGGTTCCCGAAAATGGTGTCGGGAAAGAGTTTCTGCACTTGCTCCTGGACTCCAGTTTTTTCGTTCTTTACGGCAATCACGGGATCTGTTTTTTCAAGGTTTCGTGCGGCATCCAAAACCATCACGATTTGGTCATAGGAAGTCGAGGCCTTGGGAACGATGATGATCTTGTCCTCGGTCGGGAACTTCTGTTTGATCTCGATGAGCTTCTCGTGAAGCCTCAGGATGTCGATTGCCCCGTCGGGAAGGTGGGGCACCGGAACCTGGGAAATCAGATCAAAGGGACTCCAAAGGAGTACATCTTTTTCACCGATCGAGAGAGTGAGTTGAAGAGGCCGGTCCTTGATCTGAATTTGATTGGCCTCATTGCTCACGATGGGAAGAGGAGACTCGATCATGGTCAGCGACATGAAGGCCATGGTGTACATCAGGAACGAAATCATCGTCACCAAGGCATCAAGCATGGGAACCAGATTGATCTGGATCTCATGGGGCTGGGAGTGTCTCCGCGTGGAAGGCCGTTTCAGCATCTGGGTTCAAGTCCTATTTTTCGGACGTGTGGGCGACCTTGCGGGCGGAAAGCAGATCAAGCAGTTTCACGCTGTGCTCGTCGATATCTGACACGATTCGGGCTGCTTTCGAGGAGAGGACCGAATGGCAGACCATGGTGGCAATCGCAACCACGAGACCGAATGCTGTTGCGAACATGGCTTCCGAAATCCCGGCAGAAAGCAATGCCTGGCGCTGTGCTGGATCCGCATTTGCGATCGCGGCAAAGGAACGAATCAGACCTGCGATCGTACCGAGAAGCCCAAGGAGGGTTGCGACGTTTGCAATCAGGGCGAGATAGGGAAGATTTCGCTCGAGTTGCGGAATCATCTCAAGGGAGGCTGCATCCAGTGCGTTTTGGATCTGCTCCTCCGATCGGGATGCACGCATGAGGCCGGCCTTGATCACTTTCGGCAGAGCAGCCTTTTGGGCACCATTGCAAACCCGAAGCGCACCGTCGAGATCATTGTTCAGGAGGTAGCTTTGGATCTCGGCCATGAAGGAACGCCCGTTGATGCTGAGCTGCAGAAACAAACGATAAAAGCGTTCAATGATGAATGCGATGGCGGCCGCCATTGTGACTGCGATCAAAGCAGTGGAAAATCCACCGTTCTGGAGTGCGGTGATCATGTTCAGGCTGTGAGCTTGTGTTTCCATTTGGGTCTCTCCCTACGGGTTCAGGGAAGCGAAGATACAAGGAATTCCCAAGAAAGATCAATGAGGAAAAGACAAAAGGCCTGAGGGAAAGCCCCCAGGCCTGAAGTTTTAAACTGAAAAGGTTTAAAATTTTAGAGATGCTTCTCGATTGCAGTGATGAAACTGTCCTTTGGCTGATTGCCAACGAGCTGGTCCACTACCTGACCGTTCTTCACGAGCATAATGGTCGGGATCCCGCGGACCTTGAATTTTTGGGCTGACTCCGGGTTTTCATCCACGTTGAGTTTGTACACCTTCACCTTCCCCTCGTATTGATCGGCCAAGGCATCGAGTGTCGGGGCAAGTGCGCGGCATGGGCCACACCATTCTGCCCAGAAATCAATGAGGGTGAGGCCCGGACTCTTCATCACTTCGGAATCGAGGTTGGTGTCGGTTGCTGTAAAAACATTTTTTGAATTCGCCATGGAACTAGCGTACCACTAATCGGTCACAGTTCCAATAGAGAGGCTTGATGGAGGCTTCAAGAAAAGCAATGGATTCGATTCACGCATACCTGAAATCAACGTTCGACGAATCACTCGCGGCCAAGCAAAAGTTCTTCGAGGAGAACCAGGAGGCACTGATTGGAGCTTGTTCCCTCATTTCTGCCGCCTTGAAGGCAGGGCACAAGTTGTTGATTTGCGGAAATGGGGGGTCTGCCGCGGATGCCCAGCATATGGCTGCCGAAATGGTTGGACGGATGCTCATTGAACGGAATCCACTCCCAGCCATGGCGCTTACGACAGACACCTCCAATCTGACCGCGATCGCCAATGATTATTCCTTCGATGTGGTTTTTGAAAAACAGGTGCAAGGACTTGGTCGGCCGGGCGATGTCCTGCTCGGAATCTCCACCTCGGGAAATTCAAGGAACGTGATCAGGGCAGCGGAAGCTGCCAAGGCAAAAGGCATGAAAGTCGTATCCATGACGGGCGGAACCGGAGGAAAACTTCGGGAGCTTTCGGATGTGAATCTGAACGTGGCACTGGGGAAGAATTCGAGCCGGATCCAGGAAACCCATATTTTCATTGTTCACTCGCTTGTGGATCTCATGGACCGGTTTTTCCTGAAGGAGTAGGTTCTTGAGGCTTGCCAATCTCCAATCGAGGCTTTTTGCAAAATTCACGGATCTCCTCGTTGTGATTCTTCTGGGGCTCGTGCTTCAGGGAGGTGTGGGAGCACTCGTCGGGTTTTTTTATTCACTTGTGGCGGACGGTCTTCCGTTTCGCCCGTTTCAGGGCCAGAGCATTGGAAAGAAGCTTCTTCGAATCCGCGTGGTATCCCAGGGGGAGGGGATGGTGGGCCTCAAGGCATCTGTCATCCGGAACATCCCGGTGGGGCTGGTGACGCTCCTGATGGTGGTTCCCTTTTGGGGTTGGATCCTGAGTTTTCTCGTTGGAATTCCGCTTGGATTGATTGAACTGACCCTCATTGCACGCGCGAAGGAACGGCAGCGCCTTGGTGACGTGATGGCGGAAACCCTGGTCGTCCGTGCCGAAAACCACTTACCCAAAGACACATGAAACCCTCCTACAATACCCTCTATCTGATTGACATCAGTTCCTTCATCTTTCGCGCGTTCTATGCAGTCCGCGAGCTTACAGCGCCCGATGGAACCCCGGTGAACGCCGTCTACGGCGTTGCAACCATGCTTCAGCGGCTCATGGATGAGGCGGATCCGCAGTTTCTGGCGGTGGTGTACGATTCAAAGGAACCGTCCTTTCGCAAAATCCAGTATCCGGAGTACAAAGCCAACCGCTCGGCTCCTCCCGAGATGCTTCTCCCGCAATTCGAAATCATCGAAGAACTCGTAAACCAGATGGGGATTCCCTCGTTCCGTCAAAGCGGTGTGGAGGCCGACGACCTGATTGCAACCCTCAATCGCAACTGGAAGGCGGAAGATTCCAAACACCGGGTTGTGATTGTCAGCGGTGACAAGGATCTGATGGCGTTGGTGGATTCGAAAACCCAGGTGTGGGACACCATGAAAGAGGTCCATTACACGCCTCATGAGGTGATGGAAAAATTCGGTGTGAAACCGTCCCAGGTGCGGGACTATCTTGCCATGGTTGGGGACTCCTCCGACAACATTCCCGGAATCACGGGAATCGGGCCAAAGGGTGCCGAGCAACTCTTGAACGAACACGAAACCCTGGAGGGTGTGATCGCGGCCGCAAAGGAAGGCAAGATCAAGGGAAAAAAGGGAGAGCAGATCGTCCAAGGCGAGGCGATGGCAAAGCTCTCGCAGGAGCTGGCAACGCTCAAGGAAGACATCGAGCTGCAGCTTTCCGCAGATCGTGCTCGATTCGAATTCAAGGTCCATGCCGGTCTTTTGGAGTTTTTGAAGCGCTACAATTTCAAATCACTCGTGTCGAAGTATTCCTCGATGGGCTCGGCCCAGGATGCTCCGCCCATCGACCTCGTGCACACAAGTCTGAAGCCCCGGAATCTTGAATTCAAAACCATCAGCACGGACGAGGGTCTTCAGGAGCTCATCCGGAGTCTGAAAGTGGCGGGTGAATTCGCCTTTGACACCGAGACCACGTCTCTCGATCCCAGAAATGCGAAGCTTGTGGGTCTTGCCTTTTCCGTCTCGGAGGATGGGGGTTTCTATGTTCCGGTCGGGCATGAGCTCACCCTTGAATCGAAGATCCCGCAGCTCGAAGAATCAAAAGTTCTGACTGCGCTGAAACCCGTGTTGGAGTCGGCGGAGGTCCGAAAGATCGGGCAGAATTTGAAATATGACCTGAGAGTCATGCGGAGGCAGGGCATCGATTTGCGCGGGGTCGGGGCTGATACCATGGTGGCGGCGTATGCCCTTGATTCGAGTGGCCGGCACAATCTTGATTTTCTATCAAAAAAATACCTTGATTATGACGTGAAAACCTATGAGTCCGTGACCGGGAAGGGTGCATCGCAGATTCCGTTTTCCGAGGTCTCGATTGAAGAGGCCACCCGCTACTCTGCCGAGGATGCCTGGTGTGCGTGGGCGCTTTGGAAGAAGCTCGAGCCGGAGCTGAAGCGCGCCGGCGTTGAGAAGCTGTATCAGGAAGTGGATCTTCCGATGGTGGGGGTGGTGGCAGACATGGAGGATGCCGGCATCAAGGTGGATCCAGTGTTCCTGAAAAAGCTCGAAGGGGAGTTTGAAGGTGAACTTCGGGCAATTGAAACCAAGATCCAAGCCTACACAAAGAATCCTTCCCTGAATTTGAACTCCCCCAAACAGTTGGCGGCTTTTTTGTTCGAAGAGCTGAATCTCCCGCCCCAATCAAAAACACGGACGGGGCTTTCCACGGATGCGTCGGTTCTGGAGGCCCTCTCACCCCTGCATCCTGCGCCAAAACTGCTTCTTGAGTACCGGGAAATCTCAAAACTGAAGGGCACCTACGTGATTCCGCTTCAAGAACTGAGGGATCGGGCGGATGGGCGCATCCGGACGAGTTTTCACCTGACGGGCACTGCCACGGGCCGGCTTTCAAGTTCGGATCCCAATCTGCAAAACATTCCGGTCAGAAGCGCGCGCGGGCAGAGGATCCGGGAGGCATTTGTCGCCGAACCGGGATCGGTTCTTCTCTCTGCCGATTACAGCCAAATTGAACTCAGGATTCTTGCGCACATGAGCGGGGATCCGGTTCTTGTCGATTCCTTCAATCGGGGCGAGGACGTCCATCGAAGGACGGCAGGCGAGATGTTCCACAAGAGCCCTGCCGAGGTGAGTGATCAGGAGCGTTCGTTTGCGAAGGCGATCAATTTCGGGCTCATGTATGGAAAAACCGTCTTTGGCCTGGCAGAAGAGCTCAAGATCTCAAGGGGTGAGTCAAAGAAGATGATCGATCAATATTTTTCTCGGTATGCGAGGGTGAAGGAGTTCCTCGATGAACAGGTCGCTTTGGCGCATGAGCGCGGATTTGTTGTGACTCTCCTTGGACGAAAGCGCGCGCTCCCTGAGATCAAATCCTCAAACCCGGCCATTCGAGCAAATGCCGAACGCATGGCAATGAACAGTCCGATCCAGGGGACTGCCTCCGATCTCATCAAGATGGCAATGGTCCGTTTGCATCAGGAGTTGAAAACACAGGGACTCCGCTCGAAGCTGCTCCTGCAGGTACATGATGAGTTGGTGCTCGAGTGTCCGGAAGGCGAGGTCGATCAAGTCCGCGCGCTCACCATCCGTGTGATGGAATCAGCGATGGCGCTTGCGGTTCCCCTCAAGGTCAATGTGGGCATCGGGCCGAACTGGGCATCACTTTGAAAAGTCCGAGGTTCCGGCACTCTGGCATCCGCTCACAGGCTCTAGTGGAGCTTGTGTACAACACCGCACCCTTTGTTTTTGAGGATCCCGGGGTTTCGGGTTTTCCCTATGTTTCCATTCTTCGGAGTGCGAAGGCAAGTCCACCGGATGAATCCGATCTTTTTTCGTATTTTGATCTTTGCCTTGCGAGCCACTTTGCAAGCGTCGGGACTTTCGTGCCGACCGACGTGGACCTTGCGATCCGGGAGAAGCTTTGGGCTGGAGTCCATGAGGAGTCCACGTTTCTCCCGATGTGGGAGCGGGTGGTTTCGATGCTCGGGTGGGATGAAAGCCCTGTTTCAAAACGCTTTGTCGGCGAGGGGAGGCTTAAGCTGTCGGGTCATCAAGGCGAATGGCTTACAGTTGCCATGGGTGCCTATGCAGCGGCCCTCAGGATCAATTCAACTCTTCTGCCGGATGTCCGGGTTGCGATCGAAAATGAAATCAAGCGTGAGGAAGCGGCACTCCTGGTCCTGAAAGATGGATTTCTTCAGGACCCGAATCCGGAATCCATGAAGGCCTATCTCGCAGGTGCTGCCGCGGTTGCCCACAATCTTGGGGATCTTGACCGCATGTTTGATGCGTTTTTCATCGAGGATACGGATGTCTTAAAGCGCAGGGTCTATCGGAGCGGGCATGAGGATTCCAGAAACGTGCGGCCCGTTTTTCAGGAAGCCGGGAGAATCTACCAGACGCTGATCGCAAGTGAGAATCACCGGAATTTCGCTCTTCGGGCGCCAAAGGGGCTCAGGCGATCAACCCTGTTTCTCCTGCCCTTTGGCTTGTTTCTCGATGATTGGGGCACGCTCCTTGTTGAGAGAGGATTTCATCAGGGCATTTTAAATGAGGGTGACGTGCGCGAAATTATCGAAGCACTCGTTACGGGTTGGAAGAAACTCAATCCGAAGTCGATCTACACATCCCAGGGCTACTCAAGAGCCTTGGTTGGAATCCGTGAGGCGCTCGGGGGCCAGGAAGCGCTTTTTGGAGTTGTTCCTCCGGTGCTTCGGCGAGACCTTGAGGAATCTGGTCTTCGTACCTTGATGAATGTTGGAAAGCAGGAGTTCGAACGGAAGTGGGTAACGAAGCTCAGGCATGCCTTGACTTAGGGAGATGGGGCATTCCTTGGAATCGGGAATCCGTTTGCCCCTGTGCCCGTGGTCCAATATTTCCAAGTGTTTGTAAAGTCGAAGTGCGGATTCACAGCTTCCAGGTCAATCAGGTCTGTGTAGGGGAGTGCAACCCCGGGCAAAAACTGTTGGTTTGGAACAGTGGGAGTCGCATTGTTCCAGTTCGGATTGCTTCCATTTGACCAGAACACATAATCATTCCCCGAAAAGGGACCCTCTGCCGAGAATGGGTGGATTGCACCTCCCATGATGGAGATCGAGCCCGAGATTACTCTTGAGAGGGTGCAATTTAATGGGCATTGACCCATGATTCCTCCAGCAGGGCTTGCGCCCCCGGCTTCGATATATTCTGCATAGACGGCTGAGTCGGATATGGTTGTACCTTGCATGTTGGAAATCAAACCACCTGCGCTTTCGTTCCCTGTGATTCTTCCGGTCACAAGAGAACTTGAGATGGTTGAGCCCTTGGATAGTCCAATGAGACCTCCAGCGACATTCCCTACAATATTGCCCATTACCGTTACCCCCGTGAGTGTACAGGTTACAGCATGCCCTGCAACTCCCCCCGCAAAAGAGCTTTGAGCCGTGATATCCACTTCGATTTTCGAGTTTTGAATCGTAACAGCGGAACCTGCACCCAGAAGACCTCCGAGTGCAAGTGAATCTAATCCCGTACTTCCCGATAAGGTTCCATTTGAGATGATAACGCTCGTGATGCTTGTATGTCCTGCTACGCCTGCCAATACACCGGCAGAGATCGTAGTCCCCTCAGTCACCGTCATCAAAGGAGATACAAAGTTCAGGTTTTTGAGCGTCGCCCCCGATACCGCTCCAAAAAATCCAAGGTGCTTGGCAGAGCCGTTGATTTGCACATTTGAGATCTGGTAGCCGTTCCCATCAAAGGTTCCCGCAAACGTGCTCCCTTCATCCCCGATTGGCGTATGAGTTGAGCCTTCATAGTCAATGTTCGCACACTGCCGGAAATGCGCCGATTGGTATCCTGGACTTCCGACGTTTGTTGCAAGTTGGGTGATTTGCTCCTTGCTGCAAATTTCATATGGGTTCGATTCTGTCCCGTTGCCGGCCGGATTCCCGAAGGTTACGGCCAAAAGGGACGGATCGCAGGAGCAGGGGAGGATTCCGGCGCCCGAGGCATTCAGGTTGACTGAAAGGTTCAGGCCTGGTCGGTACTCAATCAGGTCTGAGGACACTTGTACACTCCCCCCTTGGTCGGTGTAGCCCCCGTGAAGATAAACGCTTCCGTTCCTTACAAAACTGATGGCACCAAAGCGTGCAAGCAGCGGATCAGTGAGGATTTCATCAGCACTTGTGACCATTGAGGTCGATGAATCAAAGGTGAATCGATGGACAATTCCGCTTGATGCCTGCCCGCCGTCAGCACTTCCGCCCATGTAATAGAATTGATTTTGATAGGGCTCTGCCAGTGCCCCGCCAAAGAGTTCCGTGGGATTTGAAGGGGTCAGGTTTGGATCCGCTTCTGCGTAGCCGGTAGAAGTCTTGAGCCAATAAATACTGGGAAGCGCCGTTGCGGGTCCACCTCGATCCTCCGCGCTGATCCCAAAGTAGGGGTGTTCAAACTCCTCCTCAATCAAGCTTGCGGAAAACGCAAAGTCAGATGCCGTACCAACGTATGAGTAGTGAGTAAGCGAGGAATCGTTAAGAACCTTTTCGAGACGCAGGGAGAGAGTCCGGGTTGAAACCGTTAGGTCATCTACTTGGCCTCCCCGGATCTCTAGAATATCCCCCTTTTTGATCACAGCTGCATGAGCGCGAGGCAATGCGGCTCCGAGTGTGTCTACAATGGAGTCCTCAAGTTTGGTCCATGTATTGGTGGAGATCTCGTACTTCCAGAAATCAGAAAAATACTCGGATCCATCCTCGTTCTTTCCACCGTACAGAAACAAATGTCCGCTGAAATAGGCGAGAGCCGCACCCATGCGGGCTTGCGGACCGTTTCTGGGAGTTGTGATTTTTGCCCAGGTTCCACTTGGCGAAGAGGTCGAAAACCGGTAGAGATCCCCATTCAGCCCCGTTGTGGTGACTCCTCCAAATGAATAAATCAAATCGTTTGCCGAGTCCTGGGCTGCCGCATGATACGCAAGCTTTGGAATGGAGGTTGCAGTACCTTCCGAACCACCCGTGGCCTGGCCTGAGTACAGGATGCTCTGTGCAATTCCCCCCGAATAGGTAAGAATTTGTGGATCCTGACTCTCGATTGCGGAAAGATCCCACACAGGAGCAATCCTGCCCTGACCACCAATTGAGGTCACACGAAGATAGTAATCCGTGAAATTGGGACGGTCCGGATTCCTTGGCGCAAGCGAGAATTCAACATTCAACGCACACCCAGGTTTGTTGCAATTCACAATCGCAGTGGCACTCACTGTCGCGGGATCCACGGTTTCCGAGAACCTCACAGGCCATCTGAAGTCAAGAGTGGAGGCCGCATAGGGTTCACCTGCCCCGGGGGTTCCAGAGGGACTTGCCGATGGGAGAGGCCTGTCGGACAAATCAGTAGGTTGCGACACATCCACAGTGCCGATGGTCTTGACGATATTGAAATTCGCAAGGCAGGTGTCGGTGGTGAGACCCGAGATCCCGATGCTTCGGAGAAGGAGCGAGTGTGCACCGTATCCGATGTTGCCAGCCCCGATGGTGATACTGGAACCAGTGATGAGATCGGGTTCGATCGGGTAGGGAGATCCAATGCAGCTTACCCCCGAGACCAAGTATGCTAAAACGCGTTCAGGATTGGTGAAGGTAGCACTTACCCCCGCGGTTTGTGTTGGGGTTCCGGTGATTGCGGCCCCAGTTACGGCTGCGGGGTTTTGGTTTTGCACACCAAAACTTGCAAGGCTGATCGCTGACTCTCCAGCGATTGGACTCAGGCTCGTGCAGCGGCTTTCATTTCCTGCGGGATCCACTTGGGATGCGGCGATTCTGAAGTAGGCGGCATTGCTGAGTGAACTCAGACTGAAGGACTGGGTCGCCGAAGTAATGGGAGTTGTGAAGATTATCAGGAGGTTTGCAGGAGTGCAAGGGTCGTTGTTTCCCGAAACATTGTAAAGTTTTACGGTGTTCCCGATCGTGAGTCCGGTGACAAGGATCGAAGGGGAGTTGGACTGGATGTAACCCGTATTTGGAATCGAGAGCGCGTTGTAGTGGTAGCTGTTGGCCGGAACGGTTCTCGAAACCACGATCGGGCGAGCTGGCGCAGTTTGGTCGAGTGTGTAAGTTCCGGTGGAAGCGGGACTGCTGATGTCGCCTTCCGGGGTCTTTAGGAGGAGTGTGAGGACATAATTTCCATCCGTGGCCCCGACCCCGAGTGAGTGGGAGGCAGGGAGTGAGGTTGAGTCGACCCATGAGCAGCCAGTGGAAAGGGTGGAGTTGACTTGGATGCAATAGGAGCTAAAGGAGCCTGTGACTGCACCGTAGGAGAGGGCAAGGGTTTTCGTGTTTCCGGGACTTGAGGTGGTGATTGCAAAAGACGCGATCGAAGGCGATGGAGAAGGCGGAGTGTCGATCAGGCTCACGGTCACCACGGACGAGCAAGCGGAAATGGATCCATTTCCTGCCGCATCGGTCGATGTCACAGTGAAGGAATAGACACCACCATCGGTCCCTGTGAATGAAGCGTTCTGCAATGTCGGTGCAAGGTCTGCCAAAGACAAAGCACTCCCCGTGCACCCTGCCCCTGAGTAGTAGGTGATGGTTTGTGAGCTCAGATCGCTATCCGCACTTGCGGTCCACTGGGGAGTGAGGGAGAGAACATTTGCGCTCGCCCCTTCCTGCCACGCGAGGGTGGAGGCGGGGGAGGGTGCAGTCGTGTCCACCTCGATCGGAGCCGAGCAGGAGGATGGGTTTTCGGCTCCATTCAAAGTTTGTGTGACGACCCGAAACGAGTACACACCGTCCGAGGGGGCAACGAGTGTCGCGCTGGTCTCGGCCGATGAAAAGCTTTGATCGAGATTCAGTGAAGTATCGCAACCCGGGCCGGAGAAGTACTCGACGCGAACGCCGGTGATGGAGGGATGGGAGAGGCTCCATTCAGCACCCAATGTGGAGACACTCGTGATCGAGGCACCCGGGCTCCAGGAAAGGGCGATCGCCTTGGCGTTTTCTCTCGCAAGCCGTGCGGCTTTTTGAGAGGGGCGCTCACCCAGGATCTGGGGAGTGCAGGCAGAAAGAGAAAACAAAACAATCCCAAGCGAGGCGAGTGGGATCGCCCGCAGGTGGATCATTCCCGTATGGATTTTTTTGAGAAAAAACGCCCTCAAGCCCACTCCTTCATTATAGGCCTTATCGGTGTTTTTATGCCGAAAAACAGAGATTTTTTGTTTTTTTAAACATTCTTTGTGAAGCATGGCTCCGAGCTGCGGGGGCCTCGTAAAAACGATCTGGCGCGGGAGAGTGAAGCTCCAAAGGGTTGTGTCACCCAAGGCACATGTGTCCCGTGAGGCTTAATGAGGCCTGCATTCAAGGCGCGAGCCTTGAGTTTCCACCTGCGAATTTCATGAAGGGGGACCTGATTGATCTCAGCTCTTCAGGTTCACTTCGATCGCTTTTGAAAGATTCTCCAAACCGCGTTTGAGTTCATCCTCCCCGGGCCAACCATAGCCGATTCGCATCGAGGTTTTGCTTTGCTCAAACCAGTGTCCCGGTCCTACGTGGGTGTTGAGGTCTTGATTGAGGGTGCGATAGAATCCCTCAAGGTCGATTCGTTCAGAAACCGCTTTTTTGAATCGTGGAAATGCAACGCAGCCGCCCCTCGGTTCCACCCACTCAAAATGGTTTTGGTTCTCATACCAATCCTTCACAATGGTGAATTTTCGTTTCAGGTTCGATAGAATCGCGGGCAAAAAGTAGTTTTTCTTTTTGTAAAACTGGTAGGCAATCTCCTCATCGAGTGCCGATCCGCAAATCTGGATCTGCTCTTTGGCGGCAAAAAAACTCTCGAATGCGGCTGCGTGCCCCGTCATGAGCCAACCGACCCGGATCCCGGGAAGCCCAAACGTCTTCGAAAAGCTCGCGACCGAAATCACATGGGGCGCGCGTGTCGCAGCATGGGGCAGAACTCCTTCAAAGTTCATTTCCCGATAGGTTTCATCCACAAGAAGCATGCACCCGGCCTTTCCGGTGAGTTCGATGATGGCATCAAGATCCCGCTCGGTCATCACCGTGCCGGTCGGATTGTGAGGAACCGTGATGCTGACAAGCTTGGTCTTCGGGGTGAGAAGGGCGGCAATGGCCTCAGGATGGGTCCGATACCCTGATTCGAAATCGAGGTCGACGATCCTGAGTCGGGCACCCAAGGCTCGAGGGGTTTCCAGATTCGTGGCGTAGTTTGGCCGGACGACGATGATTTCATCTCCAGGATTCAAGAGGGAAGAGGAGATGATAAAAAGAGCTTGTGCGGCACCCGAGGTCAAGAGCACCTGATCGGGAGAAATGATTCCTCTCGTTTCTTCAGACAAGAGCATCCTCAGGCCAGGGTGTCCCCGATGGTCCACATACGAGATCAGGAGCTCGTTCAGATCAAGGCCCAGATCCCGAAACCGGAAATCCGTATACGAGCTTTCGGTCAGATTGCAGTCGATGGTGTGGTATCCGAGCTGTTCAGGGGCTTCGATTTCGATCGGCATCCGCTTGTAGTTCATGGGGCGAGTTTTTCATTGAATGCGGGGCTTGCCAAGAGTTCTTGTCACTATCCATTGCCAAGATTCACCCCGTGTGAGCTAATCTATGAACATGTCCGAGTCCAAAAAACGAATCCTGATTGCTGATGACGAAATTGAGATCCGCGAGATTTTGAAGGATCTCCTTGAGGATCTGGGTGAGGTGACTTGTGTTGAGAACGGGGTTCAGGCCCTGAATGAACTCGGCCGCCGCACCTATCACCTTCTGATCACCGACTACAATATGCCTGAAATGAACGGGATGAGCTTGCTGAAGCGTTTGAACGAGCTTGGTGTGCATATGGGTGTGATTTGGATCACCGGGCGCTCCACCCGTGAACTCAGAGTCGAGGCTTGGGATCAAGGCGTGGTGGATTATATTGAAAAGCCCTTTCAGCTCGACCAGGTTCGAAAGAGCGTCTTGAGAAGTCTTTCGATGATTTGAATTTCATTTCAGCGGATCCCCTCAATTCAATTCGTTTTGATTTGCCCTCGGGAAGCTCTTCCGGCTTGAATTGAATTGTGCCGACCATAAAAATCAGCTATTCTGCGCGCCTATGAAATTCAAGCTCGAGCGTAAGAAGCTCGTCCAGATTCACGACGTGATGGTGAAGTCGCGCGTTCTGGAGGAGCGGTTGATCCGTATGTACAAACAAAACGATGGTTATTTCTGGATCGGTGGTCCGGGAGAGGAAGCATTCAGTGTTCCTCTCGGACTCCAGGTCAAGAAAGGGTTTGGTCTCGACCATGACTTCCTTCACCTCCACTATCGTTCCAGCCCCATCGTTCTTGCCATGGGCGCAGAACCCATCGATTCCATGAGGCAGATGAAAAACACTGCGACCGATCCTTACTCGGGTGGCCGGAACTTCGGAAACCATTACTCCATGAGGAATTGGAATGTGGTGCCTGTTTCCTCGACCATTGAAACCCAGTATTTGACCGCGATCGGAACTGCGATCGGGCAGACTAAAAAAGGCTGCAAGGGCATCACCATCGTAAACGGTGGCGACTCCGGAACTGCTGAGGGTGATTTTGCATCCGCGCTTGTGTGGGCGTCCCGTCCCGTGATGCCGCTTCCCATGCTCATGATTGTGACCAACAACGGTGTCGGGATCTCGACTCCGCACTGCAACCAGTTCGGCGGGAAGAGCATTGCTGCCCGCGGAACCGCCTTTGGAATCCGAAATGCCGTGATCAATGGCAATGATGTGGAAGAAAGCTGGACCGCCCTCGAAGACGCGATCACTTATGTCCGTGAAGAGCGGAAACCGTTTCTCCTCGAGGCACGTGTTTCCCGTCTTTACGGGCACTCCTCTGCAAGCGGTGCGAACTTCGTGCCTGATGAAGAGGATTGTTTGACCACCTTTGAAAAGCGGCTTGAAAAAGAGGGCATCATGACTCGCGCCCAAATGGACAAGCTTCGCGAAGAATACACTGCAACCATGCTCGAGCAGAGCAAGCAGGTGAAAACCGAGCCTGCTCCAAGCGGAGACACCATCTATGACCATGTCTATTATGGTCAAAAAGGGAGGTATTGGTAATGGCAAGTATGGCACAGGCCATTCGTATGGCCCTTCATTATGGCGAAAAGAATCTCGGACTTGAACACATCTTTGGCGAGGACGTGGGTCCTCCGCTCGGCGGAGTGTTCACCTGCACCCAGGGTTTGACGAAAACCTGGAACTCTCCGCTTGATGAGCGCGGAATCGTGGGTGCTGCGATCGGACTTGGCTTTGCCAATGTCCGTTCTGTCGCCGAGATCCAGTTCTGCGATTACGTCTACAACACGATCGATCTTTTGAAGCTTGGCGGAATGTCGACTTGGGCGACGAATGGCGATTGGCCATCTCCGTTTACCATCATGACTCCGGTAGGAGCCGGGATCCGCGGTTCGATTTATCATTCGCACTCTTTTGATGCGATGATGACCCACATCCCTGGCTTCAAGATTGTGATGCCGTCAAATCCACTCGATGCCTATGGCCTCATGCTTGCTTGTCTGAAGGATCAAAACCCGACCATGTACCTGAAGCCAAAAGCGCTTCTTCGCGTGGAAGGAGAAGAGCAGATCCCGGGCGAGCCGCCGCTCACGGCCGAAGGAAAGAAACAGCTGAAAGAAATGATCGATGCTCCACTCGGAGACCGCTCGAAGTGGAAGGCCAAGTGGCCGGAACTTCAGGACTATACCGTCGAGATTGGCAAGGGTAAGATTGTTCGTGAAGGTCATCAAGTGACGATTGTTACTTATGGTCGTCACGTACTGATTGCCCGCGATGTTGCGGACAAGCTTCGTGAAGAGGGCATCTCGGTTGAAGTGATCGATATGAGAACCCTTTGGCCGTATGACTGGGCGATGATTTCCGAATCAATCAAGAAGACCAAGCGCGTGATTTTTGTAAACGAAGACACCGAGGTGACCAACTTCGGAGAGCATCTCCTTCGTCGTACGATCGAGGAGCATTTCTATGAGCTTCATGCGCGTCCGAGGCTTCTGGCCGGTGCCTTCATTCCAGGGATCGGGCTTGCGGATAACCTAGAAAGCGCATCAGTCCCCCAAATGCAGGACATCATGAACGCCTGTCGCGAGATTGTTCAGGAACAGCCCTAACATCCGGTATCTAAAAAGTTGAATTCGTGTTAAGCCCTGCTTCTATGAAGTCAGGGCTTTTCGCATTTTTGGGGTTTGCGTTCTTTACATCCGCCTTTGCTGCAGGATCGGCATCGAATCCTGGAGCGGACCTCCCTTCGGTTCAAACCGTGGATTACGTCGACCTGACCCGCTATGTCGGGAAGTGGTACCAGATTGCCTTCTTTCCAACCCGCTTCCAAGGATCCTGCACGATCGATACTACTGCCACGTATGGAATCATGGATGACGGGCGGGTAAGCGTTTTCAATGAGTGCAAGAAGCCCTCCGGTAAAACCAAGTCCATCAGCGGTTCTGCCAAAATCGTGGATCGCGATAGCAATGCGAAACTCAAGGTTAAATTCTTCTGGTTTGCTCCTGCAGGTGATTATTGGATCATCGATCTGGGCTCGAATTATGAGTATGCGGTTGTCGGCTCACCGGATCGCAAGTACCTTTGGATTCTTTCCCGCACTCCCCAGATCACCAATTCTCTGTACCAGGATCTTGTGAAAAGAGCCTCCTCCCAGTACTTCGATGTAAACAACCTTCAGCTTACGAGCCAGCTTCTACCGTAGCTGACTGCCGAAAAGGGCCAATCTGCGGGCGACCAAGACACTCTTCGGATTGAAGCGGTTTTGGTCTCCGAGCCGCACCCTGCGGCCTAGCTTTCGTCTATCCTGACCCGCGAGAGTCGACCAAGACCGCCTCAATCCAAAGACTCCCCGGTCACTTGCTCTTGTCCCGCCTTGTCGGGCCCCTGCACCTCTGCTAGAGTGACTCCATCATGAAAAAGCCTGATTTTGATGCAGTCCTTGCCGCCCTTCGCACCGTGAATGACCCTGACCTGAAGAAGGATCTGGTCACCCTGAACATGGTTCGCGACCTCAAGGTTTTTGAGGATGGCAAGGTCACGTTTCGAATTGTTCTCACCACTCCTGCGTGCCCCCTGAAGGAACAGATCAAAGATGACGCCACCCGTGCCGTGAAATCGGTTTCCGGAGTGGGTTTGGTTGAGATCACCATGGATGCTGAAGTGAGGCGTGGGGGATCGGTGGGTGCAGGAGCGACTGCCGCAAACGGAATCCCCGGCGTGACCCACATCATCGCCGTTTCAAGCGGCAAGGGCGGAGTCGGTAAATCCACCGTGTCCGTGAATCTTGCGACCTCGCTTGCACTCGAAGGCGCGCGCGTTGGGCTTTTGGATGCCGACATTTATGGTCCGAACATCCCAACCATGATGGGTGTGACCGAAAATCCAAAGCTTTATGTCGATCCTGAGAAGGGCGAGATGTTCATGCCGCCCGTCAGTCACAACGTGAAAGTGATGTCGATGGGCTTTCTGATCCAAGGCGATCAGCCGGTGATCTGGCGCGGCCCCATGCTCCATAATATTCTCAATCAGTTTTGTACGAAGGTGAACTGGGGAGAGCTCGATTATCTCGTGCTTGATTTGCCTCCAGGCACCGGAGATGTGCAGCTCTCGCTTGCACAGATGCTCCCCATGACGGGTGCCGTGATCGTGACCACCCCCCAGGAAGTCGCGCTTCAAGATGTTCGAAAAGCCCTCAACATGTGGGAAAAGGTGAAAGTTCCTGCACTCGGCGTGGTCGAGAACATGAGTTATTTCACAGGGGATGATGGAAAGCAGTACCGAATTTTTGGTGAGGGTGGGGGCGAGATGCTCGCTCGCAAGTTCAATACGACTCTTCTCACTCAGATGCCTCTTCTGCCGAAGATCCGGGAGGGGGGGGATGAAGGAAAGCCGATCGTCCTGAAGGAGCCATCCACCGAATCGGCACGTCTCTTTAGAGAGCTTTCCCGCAAGGTTGCACAAGAGGTTGCGATTCGTTCGCAAACAGCATCGGGCGCGCCATCCCTCGAAATCGGGGCGTTTTGATTTCAGCAAAATGGTCCCGTTGAGTGGGCACACACATTTTCCCAAATCAGCCTATTTTCTGAATTCGCGGCACTTTTTCTGCACCATCTCGGTGCATGAAACGTTATTGCGTGAATTTGGACTGTTCTGAGCATCAATCGAGGCATCTTGAAGGTATGGTTTCCGGACGAGTCTCCAAAAAAGGGACCTTCTACCGGCTCTGCGATCGCCGCTATATCCAGCGTTTCAAATGCCGGGTTTGCAAGATCCAATTCTCAAACGCCACCTTTGATCCCGACTATCGACAACACCGGCGCGAGATCAATCAGCGGCTTTTTTTGTTTCTTGCCTCGGGTGTCACACTAAGAAGGGCCGCGATACTGCTTGATTCGAATCGCAAGACCATCGGTCGAAAACTCAAGGTTCTCGGGGCTCGGGCCAAGGTAGATCATGAGGAATGGTTGGAGGAGCGGTTCTCAGAGTCGAAACTCCGGCACATTCAGTTCGATGATTTGGAGACCTCCGAACACACAAAATGCAAACCCGTGAGCGTGACTTTGGCTGTTAAGAACAAGAGCCGCGAAATCCTTGATTTTCAGGTGAAACGGATGCCTCCAAAGGGGGTACTTGCGAAGGTCGCGCGAAGAAAATATGGAAAAAGAAAAGATGAGCGCCCCGAGGGTTGGGATCAACTTTTCAATAACCTGAAGGCGATCCTTCACCCTGAATCGGTGTGCGAGTCAGATGAGAATCCCCACTATCCGAAATATTTGAAGAAGCACCTTCCGAACGCAAAGCATATTCGCCACAAGGGAGCACGCGGCGCGGTCACGGGCCAAGGAGAACTGAAAAAACAAAAGTTTGACCCTCTATTCTCGCTGAATCATACCTGCGCCATGCTACGGGCAAACATCAGCAGACTCTTTCGAAAAACCTGGAACACAACCAAAAAAATCGAAAGACTTGTAGATCACCTTTGGATTTACGTCAGGTACCATAACACTGTCTTGGTGAAGTCGGGACCATGACTCATGCCCATTCAAAGGGGCCGGTTAAAAAAGAAAAAGCCCGAAACACAAGCTGCGCTCCGGGCCTTGAATCTCTACAATTAGTCTTCTCGATTACATTTGTTCAAAACGATCGAGCGTCATGACCTTGTTCCAGGCACTCACAAAGTCACGGACGAACTTGTCTTTTGCGCCTTCAGAAGCATAGACTTCCGCGACGGCCCGAAGTTCGGAGTGGGAACCGAAAATCAAGTCGACCGGAGTTGCAGTCCACTTGAGCTGACCGGTTTTCCGGTCAAGACCCTCGTACACGCCTTCTGATTGCTTTGATTTCTCCCACTTGGTCGACATGCTGAGCAGGTTCACAAAAAAGTCATTGCTCAGTGTTTCCGGCTTGCTCGTGAATACGCCATGTTTGGACTGATCTGCATTCGCATTCAGAACCCGCATGCCGCCCACAAGGACCGTCATTTCAGGAACCGAGAGTCCAAGCAGGTTCGAGCGATCCACCAACATTTCGGTGGGAGACATATAGTTTCCTTCCCCGAAGTAGTTCCGGAACGCATCCGCCTTTGGTTCGAGCACGGCAAACGATGCCACATCCGTCTGCTCTTGGGTGGCATCCATGCGCCCTGGCTTGAATGGAACCTTCACAGGGTTGCCTGCAGCCTTCGAGGCCTTCTCGATTGCCGCGTTTCCGCCCAGAATGATCACATCGGCAAGCGATACTTTCTTTCCTCCGGAAAGGCTTTTGTTGAACGCTCCTTGAACGGCTTCCAACTTGGCCAGTACCTTTGCGAGTTGCTCGGGTTGATTGACTGCCCAGTCCTTCTGAGGAGCGAGTCGGATTCGAGCTCCATTGGCACCTCCGCGATAATCCGTACCGCGGAAGCTTGCAGCCGACGCCCAAGCGGTACGAACCAGTTCTGACACCGAAAGACCCGAATCGAGGATCTTTTTCTTCAGGCTTGCGATCTCCGATTCTCCGATCAACTTGTGGTTGACTGCTGGAATCGGGTCTTGCCAAATCAAGACATCGCCGGGAATCTCTTTCCCCACATAGCGCGAGCGAGGTCCCATGTCCCGATGGGTCAACTTGAACCAAGCCTTTGCAAATGCGAGTTCAAATTCCTTTGGATTCTCCAAGAAACGTTTTGAAATCGCCTGGTAGGCTGGATCCATCTTGAGCGCTAGGTCGGTTGTGAACATGATTGGGGCATGTTTCATGCTCTTGTCATGTGCATCCGGAACGGTATTCGCAGCCGCTCCGCCTTTTGGAATCCACTGGGTGGCTCCTGCAGGACTCTTGGTCTTCACCCATTCGAACGCATAAAGATTCGCAAGGTATTGAATGCTCCACTGGGTAGGGGTTGCTGTCCATGCGCCTTCCAGGCCACTGGTGATCGTGTCACCGGCCTTACCGGTACCGCACTTGTTCTTCCAACCAAACCCTTGCTCTTCAATTCCTGCTCCTGCAGGGGCAGCACCCACGCATTTTGAAGGATCAGCTTTGCCGTGGGCCTTCCCGAAACTGTGTCCGCCCGCAATCAACGCAACGGTCTCTTCATCATTCATCGCCATGCGACCAAAGGTCTCGCGAATGTCTTTTGCTGCAGCAAGGGGATCAGGGTTTCCGTTTGGACCTTCTGGATTCACATAAATCAAGCCCATCTGAACTGCGGCAAGCGGGTTCTTGAGCTTGCGTTCCTTTTCATAGCGCTCATCTGCGAGAAACTTGCGCTCCGGTCCCCAGTAAACCAGATCCGCTTCCCAGTCATCCATCCGACCACCGGCAAATCCGAAGGTTTTGAAGCCCATGGTTTCGAGCGCCACGTTTCCGGCAAGTACCATCAAGTCCGCCCAGGAGACCCGGTTTCCGTATTTCATTTTGACAGGCCACAGGAGTCTTCGTGCCTTGTCGAGGTTGGTATTATCAGGCCAACTGTTCAGGGGTTCAAACCGCTGCTGACCGCCCGCCGCGCCACCGCGGCCATCGGCAATGCGGTACGTGCCGGCGCTATGCCAGGCCATCCGGATGAAGAAGGGACCGTAATTGCCATAATCGGCGGGCCACCAGTCCTGGGAGGTGGTCATCACTTCCTTGATTTCTTCTTTGAGAGTCTTCAGGTCGACCTTTTTGAACTCTTGGGAATATTGAAAAGACTTGTCCAAGGGACTGGACTCCGAGGAATGCTGCCTTAGCGGTGCAAGGTCCAACCTTTCAGGCCACCAAAACTGGTTCGACATGTTTTGCCGATCGATCCGGTCGTGGGCAACGCCCTTCCCTTGATCAGCTAAGCTTCCCAGTGGAAGCGCGAGCAGGACCGCTACTATCCCGATGATTTTGGACATGGAATCTCCTTCACCTTCAATGTTAATGACCCCTCAGGGAGCACGTTTGGACCCTGATTTTGGTCGTGCCTCCGAGCCTATGTTTGGATTCCACCTCCGTACAAATAAATTTCTCCTATGGAGAATTTTTTTTTACCTATCAACCGCCGGAATTGAGAGGTGCCCAATGAGTTCAGCACAGCGCATTGCGAAAAAAGGTTGGGTTGATCACTCGGAGAAACGTGACCTGACCGTTTAGGCGAGGGTAGTCTGGGAGCTGAAAATCATGTATGGTTCTGAGGAAAGGCATTCACATGATTATCGTAACAGGTGCCGCAGGCTTTATCGGGTATCGAGTCGCAAAAACGCTGGCAGGTCGCGGTCATCAAGTCATCGGTGTCGATGAGCCCTTGTTCTTTGAAACCAGGCCCGAACACCAGGATCTTCAGCTTTCGCAAAAACTTGCCCCCGATGCCATTCTTGATCGCGGATCTTTCGAAGAGCTGGCAAACGCGGGGACCCAAGTGAAAGCCGTATTCCACATGGGTGCAAGTTCCGACACCACCGAGATGCGGGTTGATTATCTGAAGCGGGTGAATGTCGATTATTCAAAAGAGCTTTGGGATCTTTGCACGGAATTCCAGATTCCCTTCATTTATGCGTCCTCTGCCGCCACCTATGGGGCAGGCGAGGAAGGGTATGCCGATGACGAGTCCACGATGGGGCGCTTGAAACCACTAAACCCCTACGGGCAATCAAAGCTCGACTTTGACCTTTGGGCTCTTCAGCAATCCAAAGCCGGCCACGAGCCTCCCGTCTGGAGCGGATTCAAGTTCTTCAATGTGTATGGTTTTGGCGAGCGACACAAAGGCCGGCAGTCATCGGTTGTGCTTCAGGGTTTTGATCAGATTCTCTCCACCGGGAAATTGAAGCTTTTCAAGAGCCACAAACCCGGAATCGCAGACGGTGAGCAAAAGCGGGATTTCATCCATGTGAACGATGTGGTCGATGTCGTGCTTTACGCACTCGATCGACCGATTCGTCGGGGCATCTTCAATCTTGGAACAGGAAAAGCCCGATCTTTTTTGGATCTTGCAAAGTCGACTTTTGCAGCGCTTGGAATTTCTCCCAATGTCGAGTTCATCGATACGCCGCTTGAAATCCGGGATCGCTATCAGTACTTCACCGAGGCCCCGATGCAAAAACTCCGCGCGGAGGGATATTCTCGCGAGTTTGCCTCTCTTGAAGACGGTGTGATGGAAACCATTCGTGAACTTAAAGCCAGATTCTGAAGACCTGTTTCCGCTTCTCTCTTCGATTGAGGGGACCTACGAGGCCGCGAAAGCCCATTCGAGGCAAGTGGATGCACTGCTTGGATTTGAGATTGAAAAAACTGAAAAGAGCATCACCGATCCAACAGCTCCCTGGTTCGGACTCGATTCTGATGTATTGCAAACCCCCTACACGGAACTCAGGTTCATGCTTGCACGAGTCAATCCGTCTCCCGGGATGAAGTTGGTGGAGCTTGGTTCAGGATACTCCCGTTTGGCCCATGTACTGGAGGCCCATCATCAGGGCGTTTTGTATGAGGGGATCGAGATGGTGCCGGAGCGGGCGCAGGAGGCGATCCGGGTGATTCGATCCCGGAATCTTAGGAGTGCAAGTGTTCGGCAGGGGGATTTGTTTGGCCCAGTCGGTTTTCCCTTGGGCGATGTGTATTTTCTGTATGATCTCAGCTCAAAGATCGAAGCCAGTGTTCAAGTGGTGGAAGCACTTCGACGTGTGGCGCTGATGCGCCCGATCCGAGTTGTGGCTCGTGGACTCTCTTCACGCCAATGGATTGAACGCGAGGCTCCCTGGCTCTCGCAAGTGGTGAATCCTGCCCATTATGGGAACTTTAGCATTTATCGAAGCGGATAGGGTGGCTTGGCAGGGCTCTTAACGCCCGTCAGTTCCAGTTCACCTTTACTTCTGAATCGCTGCCATCGGCGCGACGAAGTTTTACGACGCCGTTTTTGCGACCGAATTCAAAAATATCGCGGGTGACCTGCACGTCCTGCTGGCAATACTGGATGATCTTGTCGATCTCTCCTGTTTTCCACCACTCGACCGCCATGAGACCGTCCGCGGATTTCCCGGCATTCAGTGTTCCTTGAGCCAGAACCTCGAGTTTCAGGAACTTCTGACGGGTGAGGGTCTGCACATCGTACATGATGTCAAACACATCGAGCCTTTCGAGGTACAGGCCATAGGCCTTCAAAATGATCAGGTCGAATCCCCGGATGTTGTAGCCGACCACCAGGCGCTCTTCACAAAGATCGTTTAATTTTGAAATTTCATTTTCCCGGAATGTGAGGAACTGGTCCGTCTTGGAATCGTACGCGCAGGCGACCGAGATCTTCAGCTTGTCGATGTTGCCCCATCCGCCGACATCCTGAACCAGGTTCTGGGTTTCAAGATCGACCACCAAAAAGTGCTTGTTTCGAAGGAAAAGGCTCGAGGGCACCACGTCCTCCGAAAAGGGGACGGCGTTCAGATGCTTCCAGTAGCTTGAGTTCAAACGGATTCTCAGACGATCGGTTTCGGCCAAGGGGACGCCCTCCACAGGAAGTGTTTTGGTTGAAAACTATTGTAAATTGATCCGAAATTCGCTAAAAATCAACACTGAATTTTATGAAAACCCACGAATCCATCCGTCTCTTCAAAAGCCCTCTCTTGGAAGCCCTGACCCATGTTCACCCCAGTGTCCCCTTTTTGGTCTGGGTGCCGGTGGTGGCCTATCAGATGATTCAGTCTGTTTCTCTGCAAACTCCAGGGGTTTTGGCGCTCACCTATGCTTTGGGGGTGCTGTTTTGGACCCTGACCGAGTACTCCATGCATCGGTATGTGTTCCATTACAACGCCACGACAAGGGCCGGCAAATACCTCGTCTTTTTGTTTCATGGCATTCACCACGATGATCCCGAGGATCCCACCCGTTTGGTCATGCCCCCAGTGGTTTCGATTTCGCTCGGGATTTTGTTCTTCTACGGATTTCGCCTGACCCTCGGAGCGGCACCGACGCCGGCATTCTTCTCGGGATTCATATCAGGGTATCTCGTTTACGATTACATTCACTACGCCACCCACCATTTTCGTCCCAAAACCTCTTGGGGAAAGCGGATCAAGGAAAACCACATGAAACACCACTACCTGAAAAAGGGTGGAAAATGGGGGGTAAGCACCCCGCTTTGGGATCATGTATTTGGCACTTTCAAGGGCGAGTGAATGGTTGACTTCAATGCCCACTGTTTGGTATCGATAGATCTTTCGAAAGGATTCTCAATTTATGGTTAAGATTCGTCTTCAGCGCATGGGCGCTAAGAAAAATCCACAGTATGTTCTTGTAGCTGCAAACGAAACCGCTGCCCGCAATGGCAAGTTTTTCGACAAAGTCGGGTTTTACTATCCGAAAGCGGCGAACGCCAAAGACAAGCTCAAGCTCGATACCGACAAGTTCGATGCATGGATCAAGAAGGGTGCCCAAATGACCCTGACCGTTGAGCAAATCGTCAAGGCCTCGAAGGCATAAGGCGAAAGAGCAAAATGACTCAATCCCAAACTCCGGGTGAACTTTGCCGGATGGTCGAAGTGATTGCAAAGTCGCTGGTCGATCTTCCGGATCAGGTTGCCGTTACGGAAATCATCGGTGAGAACACCACGGTGATCGAGCTTCGCGTGGCAAAGACCGATATTGGCAAGATCATTGGCAAGGAAGGGAAGACCGCAAACGCGATCCGAACCATCCTGCTGGGTGCGGCGACCAAGTTAAAGCGCCGCACGGTTCTTGAAATCGCCGAGTAAGCGCCGGACCCAGGCGGAGGTGCGGCCCGCATGTCTTTGAAAAAAATCTCCTACCTCAGTCTCTTTCCGGGGATGATTGATCAGGGGCTTGCCCACAGTCTCGTGGGGAAGGCCCGTGCTGCCGGGGCCATTGATCTTCATTTTGTTCAAGTCCGGGATTTTGCAACCGACAAACACCGCTCCGTCGACGACACTCCCTATGGGGGAGGTGCCGGGATGCTTTTGCGTGCGGATGTCTTGTTTCAGGCTTGGAATTCGCTCACTTCACTTGAAGAAAAAAGCTCAGCATCTCCCTCCCGGCCGTACACCGTGCTTCTTTCCCCTCAGGGGCGGCCACTGACCCAGGATCTTGCGCGGGATTGGGTGCTGACTCATGAGCATCTGATTTTTGTCTGCGGTCACTATGAAGGAGTGGATGAGCGTTTCATCGAAGCGTGCGTGGATGAGGAGCTTTCCATCGGGGATTATGTGCTTACGGGCGGGGAATTCGCCGCAGTGGTTGCAAGTGACGTCTTGATCCGGCTGATTCCGGGAGTTGTCGGAAATTCCGAATCCGTCTCGAGGGACAGCCTTGAGGGAAATCTCCTGAAATCCCCCCAGTACACGCGGCCCTCCGAATTCCTGGGCAAGAAGGTTCCTGACGTTCTTCTCAGCGGAAATCACGCAAAAATCGAAGCGTGGCGAAAAGATGAGTCCGAACGTCGCACGAAGCTCAAGCGACCCGACCTGTATGCGAAATATGAAGCAGGAAAGAAGCTTCGGTCATGAAGTCGATTCATCACACCGCGCTCGTTCTGCTGCATACCCCGGTTACCAATCGTGCGGGCGAACTCATCACAACCTCGGTCACCAACCTCGACATCCACGACCTTGCGCGAAGCGCGCGTACCTATGAGGTGGATCACTACTATCTTGTGACCCCGATTGTGGAACAAAAAGAGCTGCTCGAGCGAATCCTCTCACATTGGAATCGAGGCCGGAGCCTTGAGTGGCATCCGGATCGGGCTGAAGCGCTTTCCCGTGTAAAGTGCCTTCCAAGCTTCGCGTCTGTGAAAACGGAACTCGTTGAGAAGTATCCCGGAAAAAAGCTCGAGGTGGCGATGCCGGATGCAAGGCCGATTCCGGATCAAAAGTCCTACGCCGAGGTTCGCGCCCGCTGGAGCGGAGAAACCGAGCCGGGGATCAAGGTGATCGTCCTCGGAACAGGGTGGGGAATTGCGGAGCCGTTTTTCAGTGAGGTGAACACGTTTCTTGGACCCGTGTACGGTCCTTTGGGAAGGGAGGGATACAATCACCTCTCGGTCCGTGCCGCGGGAGCCGTAATCCTGGATCGTTTGTTTGGAATTCCTTGATTTTCCCCAATAAAAACCTTCTTGTCAGAGTCCCGAAGTCCTGATAAGACTTGAGGTTCTGAGTCAAATGCGGTTGAAGGCCGTTATCAACACCGTGATCGATACCGGTACGGGAAAGTTTTGGAGTTAGGACCATGGCACAAAAAGTAATCAAACGTAAAAGCAGAAGAAAAGCCCAGTATGACAATTCCGCAGGGCTGTCCTCCACGGTGGCAAAAGTGGACGCAGGTGTGATTCGTTCGAATCTCCCTGAATTCGCAGCCGGCGATACCGTGAAAGTTCACGTGAAAATCAAAGAGGGTGAAAAAGAGCGGATTCAGCTTTTCGAAGGAACCGTGATCAAGCGTGGAAACCACGGTGCGGGCAAGTCCTTCATCGTGCGCAAGATCTCCCATGGAGTCGGCGTTGAACGTATTTTCCTCGAGAGCTCCCCGAGTGTTGCCGAGGTTGAAGTGGTGAGCCGTGGTAAGGTTCGTCGCTCGAAGCTGTACTACATCCGCGGTCTTGAAGGAAAAGCTGCCAAGATCGAAAGCGATGTTCAATCTCGTGAATCCGCTGCTGCCTCTGCCGCTGCGAAGTCCAAGAACTGATTTAAGATTTCATGATAATCAAAAAGCCCGAGGCGCTGTTTCCCGATTTGAGTTCGGAGGCCGCCCTCGGGTTTTTTCGTTCCGGGGCTCTCATCATCGGAGTGGATGAAGTCGGACGCGGGTGCCTTGCAGGTCCCGTGGTTGCGGGTGCCGCCGCACTGGATCCGGGTTTCCTTGCCACTCTTGGATACCGCCCGGATGGGCTCAGGCCGCAGGGGCGCGAGTCGACTGCGGAGCCCATTCATCCTCTGTTTCATGTGAGAGACAGCAAGTTGATTCCCGAGAAAGACCGTGAACCCCTGGCGCTCGGCCTTCAAGGCAATGGCATTCTTGCCTCAGCGGTTTCGGAGGCCGACGTCGGCGAAATTGCACGTTTGAACATTCTTCACGCATCGATGCTTGCCATGGAACGCGCAGTTGCTTTGGTCGAGGAGTCATTGAAACGACGGGCTGATGTGGTCTTGGTCGACGGGAATCGGGTTCCCCGGGGACTTCTGGATCGGGGCCGCGCGATTGTGAAAGGGGATCAGAAATCACTCTCCATCGCCTGTGCCTCGATTTTTGCAAAAGTACATCGTGACGGGCTCATGGAGAAATTAGAGGCAAGATATCCCGGCTACGGACTTTCAAAGCACAAAGGCTATCCCACGCCGTTTCACAAGGAACGGATTCGCGCTCTTGGGTCGACTCCCGTTCACCGTGAGGGATTCAAAGGAGTCCGCTAGAGGACTCATCGCTCAAGTTTTCATGCCAGGATTTTCCGAGCCACTGCAGGTAGGCGTGTTTTGACTGTCCTTGGCCAATTCGTTGTCTCAGGTGCAGAACTTGCGCCTTCACAAATGCAGCCTCGGGAGTCAGGTCACGACACCAGAGTACGCCCTCACGGATGAGGGTTTTTCCCGCCGCATAAGAACTCAAGGCCGCAGGAGCGTCCTCCCGCTCTGTGATCGCAAACACCGGAACAGAGGCCTTTCGTGCTGCACGCAAGAAAGGGAGGAAGCCGGGGATTTCCGTGGGTGCCGTTCCCGAGGTGTAAAGGGTCAGGAGGATTCCATCCAGCGATTCGAGAATCCGGGAATCGAAAACCGATCCCGGGAATTCCGGCGTCACCTCGAGTTTTAAAATCGAGGCAGCCTTGCTCTGGTTCAAGGTCGCGGGGGGTAGGCCCGGGACGCGACCTGTCTTGGGTGGAAGCGGGGGAAGATGAAAAATGGAGTTCCGGTACTGAATCAAGCCTCCCACCTTGGCGAGGATCGGGAACCTTGGACTCTCGAATGCGGAAAAACGGAGTGCACTCAACTTCCGTACCCGCGTGCCCAAAAACAATTCATCATGAAACGCCACCATCACGCGGTTCCTGAGTTCCCGAGGGGGATGGGCCGCAACTTCGAGCGCGGTGAGAAGGTTTCCCCGCGCATCGTTCCGGAGCGCGCTCAAGGGTTTTTGAGCGCCCGTAAGGACGATCGGGATCGGGGGTTTTCCGAGAAGAAACGAAAGCGCGCTTGCAGTGTAGGCAAGGGTGTCGGTTCCATGGAGAACCACGGCTCCGTCAACCTCACGCGCTCCTTGGTGAAGGAGAGACGCAATCCTGATCCAGTGGTCAAGTCCCATCTGACAACTATCCATGTTGAACGCGATCCGGACAGTGCAGTCCGCAATGCGTTTCATTTCGGGAACCCCGCGCTCCAATCGGGCCTTCAACTCGCGTTCCGAGAGTTTCGGGATCTCGAGCTGCTCGGACATTCCGAAGGTTCCTCCGGTGTAAATGACGAGGATTTTCTTGGGTTTCCCGCGATATTGTACCGATTTCATATGACATTCCCCGCTTTTTGTGGTCTTCTCAGCCCTCATTCAAAGAAAGGCAGTACCCTCATGGCAACTCAAAAACGCGTGATTTCGTTCCACTATACGCTTACCGATTCTTCCGGGGAAGTGATTGATACCTCCCGGGATCAAAATGTTCCGTTTTCCTTCCTTGAGGGCTCAGGCCAAATCATTCCCGGCCTCGAGAAGGCGCTCGCTCTTTTGAGTGTGGGTGACACCCGCAAGGTCGAGGTTGCAGCGGCGGATGCCTACGGGACCGTGGATGAGCAATTGATGGTGAAGGTTCCCCGCGAGAAGCTGCCAAACTCAGCCGAGCTTCAGGAAGGCGATCAATTTCAAGCCACAGGCCCGAACGGGGAAGTGCTTTTGTTCCGGGTGATCGGAATTGAGGGTGCAGAAGTGGCGCTTGATGGAAATCATCCCCTTGCAGGCGAAGACCTTACCTTCGATGTGGAGATGATGGCGGTTCGCGATGCCACGCCGGAAGAAATGGCCCATGGTCATGCTCACGGCGAGGGCGGACACCACCACTAATCAGGTATTGAAAAAGGATCTCCAAACGAGACCTGAATGACTTATCAAATCGGGTGGGCTTGATTCATGATCGGGCTCACCCGATTTTTTTTGCCCCGCTTTTGATCAATATTTGAATCATGAAAAGCAGACCGATCGCGAACATCTGCTGGTGCATGACTTTTCCCTCCCAGAACGTCACGTTCGTCAGCCCATTGAAGTGAAGCAGAATCAAGCCCGCGAGGATTCCAGAGGAGAGGTCGGACAGGAATGGATTGCGGATTTCATCCGACATGATCCGCGTTCGGTGCGCGAATCGAAGGGTGAAGACGCTCCAAATCAGGAATGCGAGGGTTCCCAAGACCCCGGTGCCACCCAGCATCTCAAAGAAGTTGTTGTGGGCGTGGCCCCAGAAGTAGCTCTTGTAGTTTTCAGGATCCTTTTCCTTGAAATAGAATTCCGACATTTCCTGGGTCTTGAGCCAGCCGATCCCGGTCAGAGGCCTGTGCTTGAAATAATCAAGATTCGCCTCCCACAGAAGGATCCGGTCGTGGATTCCCATGGAGTTCCGGATTCGTTCCTTCATCGCGGGGGTCTGGGATCCAACAAGAATCATCACCAAAAGTGCGCCCGTGCTTGCCCAAAAGGTTCTCGGTTTCAAATAGCGTGCAAACAAAAGAACGATTCCGATCGGAAGTGCGAGCCACGCCGTTCGTGCATAGCTGAGGAACAGGATCAAGAGTCCGGCGCATCCCGCGGTCCATTCCAGAAATCGCCACCGTCCCTCACGAAGAAGGGTTCCAAGTGCCACAGCGAGCGCGGTGAAGGCGGGAAAGACGAGGATGCTGGAAGTGGAGAGATGATGCCCCAGGAAAAGAGTGGCATGAAAGTGGGTCGGATTTGTGGGAATCACTTGCCGATGAGGCCAGCCGGTGTTGAACTGGATGATCGCAATGAGGCCAAGAAGAATGGTCATCGACCACCATGCTCGCGTAATGAATTTGAGTCCCTCAAGTGAGCTTTGGACATGCGTGCTGAAAACCACGGACAGTACCAAGGGGCAGATGAGGTACCAGATCTTGAGGACCCCGTGGAAAGTGACCTCAGGTGCATGCCCTGCATACGAGAAGGGCTGCACCTTTGCCATGAGCAAGCTCAAAAGGCAGCTTGAGAAAAGAAAAAGTGCACTGTTTCGATATGGACGGTACCCAAGCGTGCTCCGAACGGGGTCGAGGATCGCGCCTCGCATGCCTAGCAGTGCTGCGAGAAACCATAAAAAAACCAGAAGGAACCCGAGGTTCATCCCTGCCATGGAGGTGAGGGAGAGGACGGCGTACAGGGCCAGGATGTTGATGGAGAATCTCATGCCAACTTCTTCTTTAGGTTCTTTTCAAATCTTCTGGCAAGACGGACAAAAGGATACCCGAGCCCGAAATAGAGAATCGCAACCACGATCCCGAGTCCAAGATGGTCAAAATAGGTGGATGCAAGTTGTGAGTAGATCGTAGTGAGTTCAACCATGGTGATCACCGACACAAGCGAGGAGTCCTTGATGAGAGAGATGAAATCATTTGTCATCGGAGGAAGGATGATCCGGTACGCCTGCGGGAAAATGACGTAGATGAATCGCTGAGAGGGGCTCAGCGCCAAGGCATGTGCGGCCTCGACCTGGCTTTTCGGGACTGCCTCAATGCCGGCGCGATAGTTTTCGGCTTCATAGGCGCCATAGTTCAAGCCCAGGCCGATGACTGCGGCAACGAAGGGGCTCAGGTGGATTCCAAGATAGGGAAGCCCGAAAAAAATCAGGTACAATTGGATCAAAAGGGGGGTGCCTCTCAGGACCTCGATGATTGCCTGGGCGGAAATCCGGAGAACCGCAGTGCCGTACAGACGGGAGATGGCCAGGATCAGTCCGAATCCTATGGCGATGATCATGGCAAGGATCGAGATTCCGAGCGATTTCAGAGCGCCTTTCCCGAGGAGAGGAAGAAGCTTCCAATACCGCGCCATTCGCTCGGAGAAGGTGATGGACGCATTCCGGACATCGCGTACGGCGGCGAGCTGTTCACCTTGATTTGCGACCCCCGCGCCAAGCCCGAGTTCCTTCGTGACGAACGGATCGAGGAGTGACCACTTCGAGAGGATTCTTTCGAGCTCGCCCGAGCGTTTCATCTCCTCGAGCCCCCGATCGAGCGCTGCTTTCAATTCCGGGCGTTTCTTGGAAACCGCAATTCCATACCGCATGTTTCCGATTTCACCCCCCACGGCCTTCAGCTTCGGGTTTGAGAGTGCGTAGTAGAGGGCAATCGGGTGATCGATGAAAAAGCCATCGAGTCTACCGATCTCCACATCATGGTACCCCGAGGACTCCTCTTCGTAGAACACCACCTCGGCGCGGGTTTCCCTCTCGAGGATGGCATGACCGAGCGAGGCCTTGAGTGTGCCGATTCGCTTCTGCCCGACATCGGCGAGGCCCTTGATCCGGACTTCATCCGCACGAACAATCAGCTGTTCATAGGTTGCATAGTAGGGCTCGGAGAACAGGACCTCGGTCTCACGCTCGGGTGTGATTTCGATGCCATTGGCCGCAACATCATAATCCCCCCGATTCAGGCCTGGAATCAGAGAGTCCCATTCGTTTTGCACAAGCACCGGTTTTCGATTGAGGACTTCTGCAAGACGGCTCAGGATATCGAACTCGAACCCCTGAAAGTTCTTCGGGTCCTTTGGATCCACAAACACATAGGGAGCCCCGGATTTGGCATCCGCGGCCCACCGAAGCTCGGGCTCGGCCGTTGCCATTCCGCAAACAAAAGAAGAAAGGAAAATCAAAGATAGGACCACGCGGGAGCGCCAGCCGTATGGTTTCATTTGGACCTAGTGATAGCGCAAATCAGGGGCTTTGCAATGCTTACTTCACGGTGATCCGCATTTTCAGGATCAGGTATCCTGCCTCATTCTCCATGTAGAACTGATAGGGTGCTGCAGTCATTTTCTCGGAAGCGGTTCCCACGAGGGCCAGCTCGGCCAGTGAAAAGGAAAGGCCGGCCGGAAGAGGATTCGGCGAAAGAAGGCTTACTGCCCGAGCCACTCCCTCATCGCAGAGAATCCGGTTCGGAGCAATCCGGGTGCCATAAGAGTATTCGGGATTCTCATTTTCGAATCGGCAATTCTTGAACTTCGAATTTGCAATGGGGAAGGTGTCGGGAATGGGCACCTGCCCGCCCGCGGGGGATTCTTTGCCGGGTTTTGAACAGGACATCGCTGCGGAACAAATCAAAAACACGAGCAGCGGTCGAAGGTAAGTGTTTTTAGCCATGAAACCGGCCTCCCTATGGGAGTTTTGCAAAGATCAAGAGCGCCGGCAAGGGTTTATTCAGCCTTTGAAATCAAGAGGTTTAAAGCGTTCCGCATGGGAACTCTGATAGGCGGGAAGGGCGCGCAGGTTGGTTTCGACCCCGGAGATCACCGGAAAAGCCCTCCAGTCGACCTCAAAGCGCTCTGCGCTGTAGAGCTGGGGAATCAGGCACGCATCCGCAATCGAGGGAGCATCACCCACCGAGTAAAGGCCATGGGTTTTCTTGCAATGGGACTCGTATGCATGGAGGCCTTTTTCAATGAATCCGGCAGCCCAGGATTTCTGCTCCACCGGGTCCGCAGAGTGTTGTGCCAGGACTGGAGGATTGTGGAAGGGTTGGATGCCGGAGTTGATCAGTTCCGCAAGCATTCGGATCCGGGCCCGCTCAAGCGGAGTGCCCGGAAGGAGGCAGGGGAGGTCAGGGTGGGCCTCCTCAAGAAAATGCAGGATCGCAAGGCTCTCACTCAGGAGGGATGCGGGAGTCCCCGGAATCTCCAAAACAGGAACCGTTCCAAGCGGGTTTCGGGAGAGATGCTCCGGGCTCTCCGACTCTCCGTTCAGGAGGCTTACCGCCACGGGCTCATAGGGAATGCCCTTGAAATCAAGGGCAAAGCGGACCCTCCAGGAACTCGAGGATCGCCAGTAGTGGAAAAGGCGGTACATTCCGGTCCCTGCGTTCACGCGTTCTCTCGTTCGATCCGGTTTTGAAGACGACCGAGCTTTTCCACCTCCAAGGTGAATTCATCCCCCGGCTTCAGCCACACGGGGTTGTCCTTGAGTGTGGTGAGGTTCAGTTCCATGTAGCAACCGGTGCCCACGGTTCCGGATCCGATCACTTCGCCGGGTCTGAGGGTGACGCCATAGGACGCGCGCTCGAGGATCTGCCCGAAGGTCCAGTTCATGTCTTTGAGATTCCCGTCGGAAACCTGTTTTCCATTGTGGAATGCGGTCATTCGCAGGTCGTATCGTTCCCCTTCTGCACCGGGAATCCTGCGGGATGCAAGCTCGTCCCGGGTCACAAGGTAGGGCCCAAGCGAGGTCGCGAAGTCTTTGCCTTTGGCAGGCCCCAGGTTCAACTTCATTTCCTGGGTTTGAAGCTCGCGTGCCGACCAGTCGTTCATGATCATGTAGCCGAAAATATGATCATCGGCCTCACTTGCCTTGATGTTGCGTCCCTCCTTGCCGATCACGATCGCCACCTCGAGCTCGAAATCAAGTCGTTCAAGCGCCTTTTCCCTGACATAGATCTCGCCCGGTCCGGTGATCGCAAGGTGATTGGTAAAATAAAAAATCGGAAAGTGGTCGAACTCCGGGATCATGGGAAGGCCCCGGCCCTTTCGTGCGCTCTCTACGTGCTGACGGAACGCATAGCCGTCGCGGCAGGAAACCGGGTGGGGAACAGGGGAAATCAGAAGCGCATCGCTCTCCCGGCACAGCGCTTCCTTGGGAACAAGGCCCGCCCGGGCTTTTTCCATCATGGCGCTCGCCCATGGAAGTGTCTCCTTTTGGGCAGCGATGAAGTCATTCATGGTTTCGTGCAGGGGCTTTGGATCAAGAACATGAAAATCAAGAATCAAATTGTCGAGCGGGGTGGCTCCCTCGAGAAGGGCACCCACATGGATGGAGCGGTCTTTTGCAATGAGGCTTACCAATTTCATAGGCCATGACCTTAACTCGGGGGAGGGGCGGCATCAAAAGAAAAAGGAGCGGAAATCTTCCGCTCCTTTTTCAAGGATTGATTTGTATCTTGAACTGGAATTACCAGTTTTTCTTGTCAGAGAAGGTGTCCTTCAAGGACTTCGGGAAGGACCAGCGAGGCTTCTTTGAAGCAGGACGCGCCTTTACTTCGATTGCCTCTCCGGTGAACGGATTGACGCCTTTGCCGGCCTTGCGGGCCTTCACTTCACGGCGCACCAGCGCACCGATTACCGGAAAGCGAACGCGCTCGCCGCCTGCAGCGAGTTTGGCACCACGGTTGAAGGTGGTTTCGATCAGCTCTTTCAGGTCGGAGCGCTTCAGCTTGACGCTGCCGTTCTTGGCCACTTCAGTGATTCCCATCACGCCTTCGTAGAGTTCATTGATGAATGAATACTTCTTCTTTGCAGTTTTCTTTGCCATTTGAAAATCTCCTTTGGATACTTTCTTAATAAATTAAATCCGAATTCGGCAAGAAAAAATTCGTAAAAAAGGCCAGAATTTGTCAGAATTTCCAGGAAACCATGAAAAAACCAGTGCAGATTGACGATAAAATCCTCCTTTTCGATTTTGACGGGACCATTGTGGAAACGGAAGTCCTGGCAAGAGAAGTGATCGAAACCTATTTCCGGGAGCGGAACTCCACGGAAGGGAGTCGCTTTGCGAATCTGATCGTCGGAAAAACATGGAAGTTGGCCGTTGAGGAAATGCAGCGGGAGGCCACACAAATCGGATTGCACCTCGGGGCAAGCGATGTTCTGATCCGCGAGTTCAAGGCGCGCTACCAGGAGAGATTCCATCGCGGTGTGAACCTCATTCCCGGGTTTGAGAAATGGCTTCCGGAATTCAGAAAACGGGCCCGTTTCATGGGTATCGTCACAGGCTCCGACAGGTCCGAGGTGGAGGCCATCCTGGGGGCCCATCAAATCAACGGGGTTTTCGACCGGATTTGGGGGTTCGGGGATTATGCCGAGAGTAAGCCCCATCCTTCGCCGTACCTCACCGCACTGGCGGAAATCGGAGCAGATCCTGCGGATGTGCTCGTGTTCGAAGATTCCTCAGCAGGGATGGAGTCGGCCTATCGGGCGGGTCTTGGTTGGATTCAGGTGAGCCACGAAAACCATGCCCGCATTCCCGATCCGCGGTCCTTGAAGGTGATCCGGGATTGGACCGAGTTCACGACTCCTTAAAAAAGTGTGTAGGATGCGCCGGCAAGGATCTGGACGGAGCGGGTGTTGTAAGTGTCTCCCGCCACTGCAGAGAGATTGGTCAGGCCATGCAGGTAGCGTCCGTCCACCAGAAAGAACAAATCATCTGTGACCCGGATGTGGGCGCGCAAGTCGAGCAGGATCCCCGAGTCAGGCGATTCCGAGCCTTGAATCGCGTTTCCAGACCGGAAAAAACTCCAATATCCTCCAGCGCCAAGACTTACGGATGGATCGAAGTGGTAGTGGACTGTGAGGGGAATGTCCGTCCACTGGCCCGTGCGCTCCCCTGATCCGCCCACGGAGGATTCACTTCGTGATGACTTGAGAAAAACTCCGCTCTCAAAGCTGAACGGAAGATCGGAAAAGGGCAGATCAAGTGCCATTCCGAACGCCGGAGCGGCGGATCCGGTGGGGCGCTGATCTACTCCGGCTTGGATGTCTGTCGGGGCCGCATAATTGAAACCGCCAAGCAGGCTCAGCGTTGCAGCCATGGAAGGGTTTGAAAAAAAATGTGCGAAAACAAGGAAAAGACCCATCATGCGCATAGGTCGAGCATACGGGGGTTTCGAGAACCGATCCAGCGCCAATGGCGTGACGCGCGAGAGATTTTTTTGATTTCCCTCTTGGGGATTTTGGCGATTCATCGCAAAATACGAGGAGGGGAGTTTACCAAATGCAGGATGCAAATGTTTCGGTTTCCACAAACAGACTCAACGAGTTGCTTTCCGCGATTTCTGAAGCGCGTCAATCCCTTCAGAATTGGCAGGACCAAAAAACAGAGGCCATGATCCGTTTGGATGCATTTGCCTATGATGTGCAAAAAATCGAAGAGGAAAAGGCCAAGCTCGAGTTGTCCGTGGTTGAGGCCAGGAAGGAAACAGAAGCGCAGGCAAAGCTCTTCCAGTTTCAGATCCAGGAACTCACGGACGCTCTCCAAATGCACAAGTACGAAATGGAAGGGCTCAAGCATTCATTGAAGGACAAGGATCTTTCCATCGAGGCCTTGAAAAAAGAGATGGAAGGCCAGAATCGTTTGAAGGAGCAGCTTGTTGCGACCCACAACAAGCGCCTCTTGGAACTGGAATCCGAATATGAAAAGCGCCATTCACAGACACTGGCTTCCGAAAAGAAGGTTCAAGAGGGCTTGTCCGCGGAGCTGCTCGAGATGAGCAAACGTCGTTCGGAGTCGGAGTCCAAGGTGGAAAAGCTTGAGCGCGAGATCAATTACATTCGCTCCAACATGATCGGTCTTTTGAATCCCAAGTTGCTGAACACGGAGAAGGTCGATCAGGAAGAGGTCGACTCGTTTTCCGAAACCCACACGATCCGCACCACTGCGAATTCAGGGGCCGCCACAGTGGACGATTATCTCAAGCGCTTGGGGTATTGAGCTCCGGCTTATTCGCCGTCTTTTCCGATGGCTTCGACAGGGCAGGCTTCAAGAGCTGCCTGAGCTCGCGTCATTTCTTCAGGAGTGGATGGCTGCTTGAAAACGTAGGAGTACCCGTGTTCGTCATTGCGGGTGAAGTTGTCCGGGGCTTCCGAGCGGCAAGCATCACAGTCGATGCATTGATCATCAACGTAGAACTTGCCTTTTGCGTTGTCTCCCCACTTTTTCTTTGAATCTGCCATGGCATGGGTGTTTATCCCGCTTCCTGTTTCAAGTCAATGCGGCCTGCGGTAAAGTGATGCCCCCTTTCCATGAATTCTATTGATCCCTTTGTCCTTGATGAGGTGCAAGATTCCGCCGTAGCATGAAAGCAGGGCGGTTGGGCTTTGGAGAAAGGGGGAGTTTCTGAACGAGCACTTCAAGGTCATCATCAGCGATTGCCATCTTTCAGCGGGCCGTTTTTTCGAGGGAAAATACAATCCCCACGAGGACTTCTTTTTCGACCAGGAGATGGTCGAGTTCTTCGAGTTCTTTTCCACCGGAATGTACGGAGAGGGACCTTTTGGTCCGGTCCGGGTGGAGTTGGTTTTGAATGGTGATTTTTTTGATTTCCTGAACGTGCCTTTTCTTGGGGAGTTCGAGGAGGGAATCACAGAATCCATTGCGCTCGCAAAACTCGAAGCCATCCTTGCAGGACATCCCAAGGTGATGGCGGGGCTCAGGCGTTTTGCCTCCCGTCCCAACAAGAAGATCACCTACCTTGTGGGCAATCATGATGCAGAGCTTTTCTTCCCGAAAGTTCGGGAGCGGATCCTCCGGGAATGGGATCCGGATGGTCGCACGGAGAGTGAGCGGATCGAAATCGTTGTGGACCGGGATCGATTAAGATTCGAAGAGGGCCTCGAGATCCGCCACGGAAATCAGTTCGAGGCGAGCAATCAGCTGGATTTCGAGAATCCCTTCATCACTCTTGGAAACGGGATGAGGGTTCTCAATATCCCTTGGGGCAGTATTTACATCCTGAAGATCATCAATCGCCTCAAGTGGGAGCGTTTCAATTTGGACAAGATCCGCCCGATCAAGGTTTTTGCCTTCTTGGGACTCATCTTTGATCCGGTCTTTACCTTGAGATTCATCCTGCTCTCCTTGTTTTATTTCATCAAAACACGGGTGATGAGCCGATCGACGTCGCTTTTCGGGTTCAGGAAAACACTCAAGACCATTTCCCAGGAACGGTCCTATTTTTTGGACCTCGAGGATCAGGCCCGTTCCATTCTTGATGCGGACCCTTCCGTACATACGGTGATCATGGGCCACACCCATCTTCCGATGCATCGAGTGTATTCGGGAGGGCGACAGTACTTGAATTCGGGTACTTGGACAAAAATGGTCTACCTGGACTGGAAGTATTTTGGCGAACCCATGCACCGCACCTTTGTTTTGGTGAGCCTGAAGCCCGGTGAGGTGAAAGCCGAGCTCAATCAATGGCTTGGAATCCGATCTCCGTATCAAGCGCACTCGTGAAAGCTACCGATTTCATTGATTAATAAAATAAAATAGTCGGCATTACCTTCCCGGACGTAAAATGAATCAAGGGGGGAGTGTGTCCGGTCGATACGCTCTCTGCGGAGTGGAACGTACGATGAGGGCGCTGCGAATCTCGGCAATTTTGATTTTTTCCGCTGCTTTGGGCTCGGGCTGCGCCAAGGAAGAGGAGGGTTCGCTCAGGTCGAGCAGCGGGCTTCCTGCCGCTTCATTGATCGCCGTCACAGACCCTGACCTGGGTTATGTTCCTGATCGCTCTGCAGTGGGGGCGGCCCTTGAGAAGGGCACCGTCAGCGTTTCGGAGAAGCCCCTCATTCGAATGAGCAATCAGCCAATGGTCCGCTTTGATCAGGGATTCTCCTCAAAGGAGATCCTCGTCGATCTTGGGGAGTTCGACCATGGCAATGATTTTGGTCCGAATGGCTCGATCACGCTTGTGGCAAAAAGCTTCGATTATCCTTTGAGTGGCGATGCATACCCTGTCCTGACCGGTTTCTACGTCGATACCGGAAGCGGAATCACCAACTACATGGCATTGAAGTCCGGGTGCTTTTCGAGCGGGATGTGGAGTTGTTCCGGAAGCTCCTGCGTCGCGAACTCGTCTTGCACTGTGGAGGCGGGAAGTTCATTTGCAAGCCGCCAGGATTGGGACCAGCATCAGGTTCCCTCGTTTGGGTTTGTCACTACGAATGATTTTCCCCGCTGTGACCCTAGCGTGGCAGGGGAAGGCTGTTTTTCAGAGGGCCTGCCCTCGGGACACTATTTCGCAAAATATGTTTTGCTCTCGAACTCCGGCGGAAGCGTTGATTCATATCGGGCTGGTCTTGAGGTCCGCACACTTGTGAAAAAAGACACCGAACCCGGAAACACGGACAGCACACCTGTGAAGGGAGGGATCAGCCTCAATTTGGTTCTGGTCGGAAATGCGAATGTCAATGCGTCCCGCACCGAGGGAGGCAAGCGAAATTTGAACCTCCTGCTCAAGGAGTTGAATCGTCTGTTGCGAGTGGAGAGTGGCCTCGATATGAGTTTGAACGAGGTCCGGGTCTTTGAGTGGACCGATGAAAATGGCGGTGCTCCGTATTCCAATGTAGATTTGGATCTTCTGGGCAATATGTTCGAGTCGGGCTCAAAGGGTCTCTTGTCCGGGGGAAATGAGGGTGCGTTGAATGTATTCCTCGTAAGCGACATTGTGTATGATTCGAGCTTCACGATTCTCGGTCTTTCGGGCGGAATCCTCGGTCCGCCTGTGAATGGCACCCAATCAAGCGGGGTTGCCTTCAGCACATTCAATCTTCTCGGGAGTTTCAATTCGGCGTGTACCTCACTGTCCTGCGGACGCTCTGATCTGGATGAGGATTTTCTTGAAATGGCAAGCACCATTGCGCACGAGCTTGGGCACTACCTCGGGTTGAATCATCCAAGTGAGAGGCCGGATGCTTCGGGGAATCAGGATCACGACGGGCTGACGGATACGCCCCTCTGTTCTGCACGCACTGTGACTTCACAAAACTATCTCGATCAGAGGGCCTGTTATGCCGTGGACCCGCAGATTCACCCTTATCCCTTGGCTGGGGCAACATGCAAACAGCGGTGCGATGCAGTGACCAGTCCATCAGTCTATTTGAGTGGATTTTTCAGTACAACACCCCAGAGCTTTTGTCCCGCGGTTGCCGAGTGCCAGTTCAATCACATCATGTGGTACACCACCAAAAACAGGAAAAAAGAGGGTGGTGTTTGGAAAGAGGACGGGAACCTCGTTTCTCCCCAATCTTCAGCCATTCTTCAGCGGAGTTATCTCCTGAGATGATGATTCTCTCTTTGATCCTTCAGCTGTGCCCCAGTGCTCACGCGATGACGCCAGAGGAGATTCGCGCGGCCATACATGCGCAGGCTTCGGATCGCCACCCTGCGCCCCCTGCGGATTTTTGGAACAATCTTGGTCCTGAAGCTCTTCCGGTGTTGAAATCCATGCTCAGGGAAGAGAACGGAAACGTGGTGCGTACCTGGATTATCGATGGTCTCGGCCATTTCCACGATCCGGAAGTAGGTCGGATTCTGGAATCCAAGATCAAGGAATCCAAGAACGAGGTGTTCACGAAAAAACTTCTGGGTTCCTTGATCGAGTCCCAGGGCAACGAGGCATTTGACTTTGTCGAACCCTACCTTTCCAGCCCGGATCCCCACATCCGGATTGAGGTTGCCCGTGGCATTCGAACCCACATGTCCTCCGAGAGGGCCACCGAGCGGTTGAATCGGTATCTTGCAAATGAGAAGGATGAGTGGATCCGAAACCGTGTGGCGAAGGCTGGATCAAAGGCCCCCGGGACGGCGTCAGGTCGGGTGGTCGGGATTGAGGCATCCAAGGAGGCCTCCGCACTTCCGGGGAAGGATTTGGAGCCGCTGCCCGAGGAAAAATGGGCCGGCGAATGGAAAGGTGTCTATCTCTCTCCCTCCGGTTCCGGTTCGGCAAAAGGGTTTCTAAAGAAAGAGAAGGACGGCTGGAAGGTGGAGCTTTCCTTTTCGAAGAAGCGCCGGATTGAGCTGAAGGCTACCGAGATGGATTTGCAACACTTTCAGACGGAACACGCGCACTGGATCCGGATCACGGTCAAAAAGACGGATACGGTCTTTACAGGCAGCCGCAAGGCGAACTAGAACTGTCTCCATGAACGAATACGACGAAGGCAGAATCTGGTTCAAAAAGAAGGCGGGTCTGATCACGGTGGGCCTTACGGAGAAGGCGCTTGAGGAGATCGGTTCGGTTCAGGCCGTTCAGCTTCCTGTGGAGGGGGATGAGATTTCGCAGGATGATGTGGTGTGCGAAATCGAAGGCTCCAAGCAGAATTTCGAATTGATTTCTCCCTTGGATGGAAGCGTGGTTGCTGTGAACGAGGTTCTGAGCGAAGACTTCGAGTCTTTGCAGGGAGATCCCTTGGATGAGGGCTGGATCCTGAAACTCAAGATCCTGAAGGAAGATGAGGAAGAGGATTCAGACGACGAAGAATAAAGGTGAGCGAATTTGAAATGAAAAAGGCCCCGGGAATTGCTCCCGGGGCCTTTTTGATTCCTTAGCGAATCATCTTCTTCAGGACATCGCCCCATCGGGTTTCCTGGTCGAAGAGCAGTCTTGAATACAAATCCGAATACTGTTGATACTGATACGAGGAGGTCGGAATCCAGATCGCCATCCCGTGGGCCTTTGGAAAGCGAACGGTGTCGTTTGCGATGATCACCGCCTTGGTGGCAGCCTTCATGTCGGAGAGAGCGCCCATGTTCAACGAGGAGATCTGCGAGGACCTCAGATTGTCCATGAAGTCGATGAAATCCACGTAATCACTGTTGGTGAAGTTCTGGGAGCGGGAGGCTGCCTGAAGCACCTGCCGTGCAGCGCTTGTGCTCAAACTCTGAAATGATTCACTGAACCTCCGGATGGACGCGTTCAATGCGGGGAGTTGGCTCAGGTCGAAAGCCGAGAATGTGACCTCGTTTGAGGTTCCCTGGTACGATTTCGCGTACTCCTCGGACAGGACTTTTGCCACATTCTGAGGACTTGCGTCCGGAAGTGCGTTCCATCGGGCAAGAAAGGTATCGTAAGGCCAGCCTGCTCCCGGCTCCACTTCTTCAGACCCGGCAAACACATCCACCGAGTCTTTTACTTCATTAGCAATCTCGACCATCGCCATGAGGCATGCGTCGGAGGCGTAGAGATCGATCTTGTGGCCGATGATCTTTGCCGATTCATTCAGTGCGAGCGCAAGTTGTTTTGTGGTCATGTGATTCCCGCTCAAGTCGTCATAGCTGATGTCCATCGGGCTTGGTCCGCCGATGCCACCTTTTTTGTCATGCCAACCGCTCCCGTGATTCCAGACATCCACAAAATAGCGTTCTGCGGGATATTTTTCAGAGCCCCAGCGAACGAAATCCACAAGGGAGCGCCAATCGCCCATATCGACGCGGCCCATGTTTTCAATTACCGGGGAGGTCACCTTCGAGCTGTCATTGTCTTTCTTTACGTACAGGCGCTTCACAGTCCCGTTTTCAAGGCTCGCCCATTGGACCACGATGTTGATTTTCGCGTTCGAGCCGATTTTTTCCATCTGATTGATGTTGAGTGCCCCGAAGGAGTCGAGATTGTTGTTGCCGTTCAGGAAAATGAGAAAGGTCCATTCCTTTGGTTGGGATTCTGCCTTTGCCATTGGAACTTGAAACAGTGCGAGAAGTAGGAATGAAACTGCGAAAAGACTGCGAAACATATGAATTCCTCCGTTGAATTCGTTTGAGTTCGGCATTTTTGGATTCATCATGAACCCGCTACAGCATGCGTTTTTTTAGTCTGACACGCGAGGGCGAGGATGGGCAATCTTTAATCAGGAAAAATTTTCCCCGTGGATTATCTTTACTGATGGGTGCTCGATCGGCTTTCGGGGACCCGGCGGTCACTCCATCAGTGCGGAACGATCAAAGCCATGGGGAAGGAGTTGCTTGTGCGTAAAGCTTTTGACGTCCCCGGTCTTGTTCACGAGGTGAATCTCACATTCCGCTGACGCGAATTCATTGATCACCTGTCTGCAAATCCCGCAGGGAACCCAAGGGGGGCTTGCATCCGTTGCGACCACCACGGTTTTCACAGACACAGTTGGACCGATTTCGCTGACCGCCTTCCAGATCGCGACTCGCTCAGCACATACGGTTCCGCCAAAGGAGGAGTTCTCGACATTGCATCCGGTAAAGGTGGTGCCATCCACAAGTTCGATGACCGCTCCAACCTTCTTGGTGCTGTAAGGGGAGTAGGACTTTTCCATCGCAGCGAGCGCAAGTGTCTTCAGCGTTTCGTTCATCATTTTACATTCGCCTCGAGGATCAGTTTGGGAGCGGTTTTTTTGCTTGTGGTGATCTTGATCATCGAATGGATCTGCGCTTCGATTGCAGCAAAATCAGTTTTTTCGTTCCCGAAGATCGTGACCAGGGGGTCCTCTGCGCGAACCATTGAACCCAACTTTTTATGGAAAAAGAAGCCCACGCTGTGATCGATGGATTGGCCCACCTGATCCCGTCCGCCACCGAGCGCGATCAGGAGTCTCCCGAGCCCCTCGCTCTGCATTTCACTGATGTAGCCTTTTTTCTTGCACTGGATTTCCACAATCCGGTCCGCCTTCATGTAGCGCCATGGTTCGGAGAGGCTCGAGACGTCCCCGCCCTGGGCCTTCACCATCTCCTGGAATTTCCTCCAAGCGGATCCATCCTGCAGGTTCTGGATCGCAAGCTTCCGTCCCTCGGCCAGGTTCTTCACCACCTTGCCGGCCTCAAGCATCTGGGCGCAGAGGTGAAGGGTGAGTTCGCGAAGATCCGTTGAACTCAGCGAGTAGGGGTTGAAGTCTGCGTTTTGCAGCACCTCGAGACATTCGTAAATCTCAAGCGCATTTCCAACTGCATAGCCAAGAGGCTGATCCATGTTGCTCAGGGTTGCTCTCAACTCCATCTTCGAGCGTTTGGCGACGGCTCGCATGGTTTTCGCGAGTGCCAGTGCGTCGGTTTTTCTCTTGAGGAAAGCCCCGTTTCCGACTTTGATGTCCATCACGAGGCTGTTCGCCCCTTCGGCGATTTTCTTCGAGAGGATGGATGCTGTGATGAGGGGAATGCATTCGATGGTCGCGGTGACATCGCGAAGCGAATAGAAGATCCGGTCGGCCGGCGCAATGGATGCACTTTGCGAGATGATCGCGCAGCCCACGTCATTTAGGATTCGAGTGAATTCCTCTTTTGTCAGAACCACGCGAAACCCCGGGATCGCCTCCAGTTTGTCAATGGTCCCCCCGGTGTGACCGAGTCCGCGTCCGGCCATCATCGGGACCTTCAGACCGCAGGCTGCAGCCAAGGGGGCGAGGATGATCGACACTTTGTCGCCGAGGCCTCCCGTCGAGTGCTTGTCTACCTTGGGGCCCTTCACTTTTGACAGATCATAGGTTTCGCCTGAGTCGATCATGGAGCGGGTGAAGCTTGCGGTTTCCTCGAAGGTCATTCCTGTGAAGTAGGTTGCCATCAAGAAAGCGCTCAGCTGATAGTCGGGAATCTTGCCGTCCACGGCTCCCCGGACCACGCGGTCCAGTTCGGTCGGGCTCAGGACGGAGGAGTCGCGCTTTTTTTGGATGATCTGGGGAATGGAGGTGTTGTTCATGTCAGGCGAGCTTCCTTCAATTGAGTTCGGAAAAAAAGGATTTTCCGCAAGAGTGCGGGGTTCCGGTGAAGAACTGGACCAGCGTGGAGCCCATGTCCGAAAAACTGCTCCGCGTCCCGAGGGGGATGGGGCGCTGAATGCCTTTGTGATAGGCCAGAACGGGCACGAATTCGCGGGTGTGGTCGGTGCCACGGAAGGTGGGGTCGTTTCCGTGATCCGCAGTGAGCAGGATGAGGTCGGAGTCGCTGCACTCCCGAATCAGGGTTCCGAGAGCCGTGTCGAATTCCTCAAGTGCCGATGCGAAGCCTGCTACATCCCTTCGGTGCCCGTAGAGCATGTCGAAGTCGATGAGGTTGACGTAGATCAATCCCGATTCCCGCGTCTTCAGGCAATCAAGCGTCACTTTGAGACCATCTGTGTTGCCGGCGGTATCGATGTTTTCGGGAACCCCTTGCCCTGCAAAGATGTTGGAGATCTTTCCAACTCCGAGCACCGGGATCCCATGAGACACCAGGTGATCAAGGATCGTCGGGCCAAAAGGCAATTGGGCGTAGTCTTTGCGATTGTAGGTGCGTTTGAAGGGAAGGCCTTTTTCAGGATTTCCGACAAAGGGTCGCGCAATCACACGTCCGAGATTGAGCTCATCCACAAGGGTTCTTGCTGATTTGCAGACGGCATACAGACGATCGAGTCCGAAAGTTTCCTCATGGGCTGCAACCTGCCAGACGCTGTCGGCAGAGGTATATAGGATCGGCTTTCCCGAGCGCATGTGTTCCTCTCCGAGCGATTCAATGATTTCGGTGCCGCTGGCAGCGCAATTTCCCAGCACGCCGGGAAGATTGTTTTCGCGAACCCACCTCTCGACGATCTCATGGGGAAAACCCGACTCGTAAACCGGAAATGCTTTTGCAACCGGAAGTCCAGCCATTTCCCAGTGGCCGGAGGTTGTGTCTTTCCCCTGGGATTGCTCTGCTGCCCGGCCAAATGCACCAGAAATCCGGTCGGGCGGGGGAGTGCCCGCCACCGGTGTGACTTCGTGGATCCCGAGTCGCATGAGATTCGGAATCTGAAGCGGGGAGCCTCGATGTTTCAAGGTTGCAGCTGCGAGATTCGAAAGCGTATTCGAACCGATGTCACCGAATTCGCGTGCGTCCGGGGACGCTCCCACTCCCATGCCGTCCATTACGATCCAGAATGCACGCTTCATCTAATAGGCTCCTTCTGATTTTGTTTCATGGAGAATGGCGACGCCACTGGAGGTACCGAGGCGATCCGCTCCAGCCGCCAAAAAGGCCAGGGCGGAAGCGGCATCGCGGATCCCGCCCGAAGCCTTGATTCGGGTGGAGGGCTTCAGGATCTTCCGAAACCGTGCGATGTCCTCCAGGGTTGCTCCGGTTTCCGGAACTCCGCTTGCGAATCCGGTGGAGGTTTTGATGAAGCTTGCTCCCGCCTTCTCGCAGACAAGAGCAGCCTCGTCCTTTTCCGCAGCGGTCAGGTATGCGGTCTCAAGAATGACCTTCAAAGGGGTCCCGCCACAGGTTCTTGCGACGGACTCAACATCGAACGCAAGAAGGTCGAGTTTCCGGCTTTTCAGGAATCCAAGATTGATCACCATGTCGATTTCGGATGCGCCCCGATCCATGGCTTGGCGGGCCTCGAAGGCCTTGGCTTCGGAAGTGGAGTATCCCAAAGGAAACCCCACAACGGTAATCGTTTCCACTCCGCTGCCTTGAAGAAGTTTGACGCACTCTTCGACCCAGGCTGGAGGAATGCAGACTGTTTTGAACTGGTACTTCCTCGCTTCTTCGCACGTGCGTTCCAGATCTGCAAAGGTAAGAGTTGGTTTTAACAGGGTATGATCAATTTTTTGAGCCAACTCGTACTTGGAGAGTTCGGGGTAAGTCATAGTTTTTTTTAGGGTTGATGTTCCGACCACCATGCTATACTCTGGTTGAGCGTCCAAGTGAAGATTGGACTGAAAAGAATTTATTAGGAAAGTTTTAGTAGTGTCCGGGACCGGGAGTCCCAGACAGTGATTGGTAAACCAAACGCAGGAAAAGAAAAGTCGTCGTCGATCCTCGGTGTATTGCGGTAAGTGAAGCAAGTTCGAGAAGTTAAGACGATCATGTTCAGCAGAAGGTTAAGAACAAGTTTAGAAAAGCCATGAAAACAGAAATCATCCCGAGATTCCAAACGCTCCTGAGTCGATGCCCTGAAGGGCGTCGGGATCGTTTGTTTTTGCATGGCCTCCTCAAACTGAAGCCTTAGTTGACCTCTTCTTTTCTTGCCAGAAAGGCCTGCCGTAGGACGGCGGGGAACGCGGGGAGCGTATGGCAAAAGAACTCATTATTAATGCAACCCTTCCGGAAGTCCGCATCGCTTTGATGGATGATGGGCAAATCCAGGAATTGCTCATCGAACGAGACAGTGAAAAAGGAATCGTAGGAAACATCTACAAAGGTCGTGTTACCCGGGTGCTCCCGGGGATGCAGGCTGCATTTGTGGATGTGGGTCTGGATAAGGCCGCATTTCTGTATGTGGATGACATTTATGTCCATCCCGAAGTGATGGGCGAGGAAACCGAAGTGACTCCGGATGAATCTGAAACTGGCGAATCCGAAGAAGACTCTTCTGATTCGGATTCGGTTCAGCCGGGCATGGTGGAAGCCTCGAATGCCTTTGAGGAAGGCTCGATCGGTGAAGAGCTTACCGGAAAAGGTGAGCTGCCTGATGACTCGGACTCCTTGGAAGCTTCTTCGGATGAGGAAACTGCTGCCGGGGATGAGCTCCAGTTTGAGGCCGGAGAATCCGATCTTGAGGATGAATCCGATGAGGATCTCGAAGAGGACCTCGAGGAGGACCTCGAGGAGGGGATGGACGAAGGCCAGGATGATTCACAAGATGAATCACAGAATGAACTGCAGGATGAATCCGTCGCGCTGAGTGCCGATGGCGGACCCGCAGGCGAAGATGCAGCTCAGGAGGCGAGCGGAAATCAAGGCAGCCTGCAGGGGTTGCAAGGGCAGGGCGGACGCAGAGGCCGTCGGGGACGCAATCGCAATCGGCGCAGGCGGGGTCGCGGAGGCGAGGGACGCAATCAGTTCGCAGGCGGCGAGTCCCATGAGGATCCGAATCTCATTCCAAGCGCCGTGAATGAAAATTTGAACGACAGCGGGGAGCTCCAGAGCGACCGCGCAGCCATCGCCGGAGAAACCGCGACGGTCTCCCAGGGAGCGAACAAAGGGCGAAAGGCCCGTCCGGAGTTCAGGGAACAGAGAGGGCGTGACCGGCGTATCAAGTCAAAGTCGCTTCGTCCGCGGACACAGGCAAATATCTCGGATCTTTTGAAAGAGGGCCAGGAAGTGATTGTTCAGGTTGCGAAGGATCCGATCGCAACCAAGGGTGCGCGGCTCACTTGCCACGTAAGCCTTCCGGGGCGCCATCTGGTGTGTATGCCCTCCATTGACCATGTCGGAGTGAGCCGAAGGATCGAGCGGGAAGATGAACGCCGAAGGCTCCGCGATTTTGTCGAAAAGAACCGCCCCCGCAAAATGGGGTTCATTGTTCGTACCGCGAGCGGCGGAAAGGATCCGGAATCCTGGATCAAGCAGGACATCGACTATCTCTCCAAGCTGTGGACGGGAATCCGCACGAAGGCGGATGATGTCTCCGCCCCAGCCCTGGTGTACGAGGATTTGAACTCAACCCTCCGCGCGATCCGGGACTGGGTGAATGAGGATGTGGATCATATCGTGGTGGATACCCGGTATCACTACAACGAGCTCATCAGTTTTGCCGAACGCTTCATGCCGACCCTCATTGAAAAGATTGAGTTCTATCAGGGCGACATCCCGATCTTCGATGCCTACGGACTCTCAAGCGAGCTCCATCGTTCCATGGAACGAAAGGTTTGGCTGAAGAGCGGTGGCTACATTGTGATCGATCAGGCGGAGGCTTTGGTCGCCATTGATGTGAATACCGGCCGATTCGTCGGCAAGAAAAATCTCGAGGATACCATCCTGAAGACGAACCTTGAGGCTGCCGAAGAAATCGCCTACCAGCTCCGTTTGCGGAACTGCGGGGGGATCATCATTGTCGATTTCATCGACATGGAGCGCGAAGACAACAAGATGCGTGTCTACCGCGCACTCGATGAGGCGCTGAAGAAGGACCGCGCCCGGCCCACGATCCAGAAGATTTCCGAGCTCGGGTTGGTGGAGATGACCCGGAAGCGAACCCGCGACACGCTGGTACGGACCTTGTGCGAGCCGTGCACCCATTGCGAAGGGCGCGGGTATACGAAGACCCATTCCACCGTTGCGTACGAGATCTTGAGGGAAGTGGAGCGCCTGAGTGTGGACCGGGAATCAAAAAAGATCCTGGTATCGGCTCATGAGGCTGTGATCAACATTCTTGCCATCGAACTTCGGGATGCCCTCGATCAGCTTGAGCGACGTTACAACAAGTCGGTTTATTTGCAGGCGATGCAGGATTTCCACGGGGAGCAGTTTGAAGTGGTTTCCGACCGCATGCCCGCGAAGAAGCCCAACCAGGACATCGCACGCCAGCTCAGGATCGAGCGCGAGAGAAGTGATCGCAAGGAGAAGAACAAGCAAAGAAGGCCGGATCGCCCTGAGCGCGGAGAGCGGCATGCAGGATCAAGAAGTGATTCGAATGAACCACAGAGCCAGCAAAACGAGGCTCCCAAGGTTCCCGTGGTTCGTCCCAGCGGTTCCTTCATTGCCGCAAAACCCGCTGCGATTCAACCCAAGAAGCCTGAGGCGGAATCAGGAGCTGACCAGTCAGCCCCGCACGCATCAGTGGCCCCCGTGAATCAAGACGAGGATCGGCAGCCGGATTTCGGAGCCTTGAGTCCACAGGTGGATTCCGCGCCCGATTTCAGCGAAATGGATGATGAGGATCAGTTGGCGTATCTGCGAGCGCAGGCTGCACAGGATGCTGCGATTGCAGGGATTGGATCCGCAAGCGGAGTGCCGGGCTCAGGAGGCGGAAACGCCCGCTCGTCCCGCGGCCAGAATTTTCGCGGGCAGCAGAACCAGGGTAATCAACAAGGAAACCATCGGAACGGACGGAACCGCAATCGGAACCGGAATCAGAATCAAGGAAGCCAAGGAAACGGAAATCCCGGGAACCGTGGTGGACGCTTTCGCCCTCAGGGCGGGAATCTGAATGCACAGGCGATGGATGCGAGGCCGCGGAGCCTCGAGACTGCTTCCGAAGTGGTGGTTCAGGACTACGAAGGAGTGTCTCGAAGCGGTGACGGATCAGAATCATGATCCATGCGCTGTCATTTGAGCTGAACGCCCAAGTGGCACGGACCTCCGATCCCACCGGTGCCATGCATGCGCGCGAAGTTGTCCTTGCGCGTTTCAATGACTTTTGCGGCGATCTTGTCACCCCGGATTCCAAGGAGTCCTCCTTTCTCGGAGTGACGGAAGGCGTCCTTTTGGCCGAGGAAGCCCACGAACGTGGATATGAAACCGAGTCGTGGGTTTTGGATGAAGGACTGGCACCCCATGAGCGCGACTGGCTGGGACAGGAATCCTGTTTGCGCATGATCGCGTATTTCAAGGATGCGGACTCCGCGAGATCGGCAATGTCCTGGCTTTTGAGGGAGTACATCACCCCCTTTCCCCCTCAGGTCAATGCAGAGGAAGAGCAGGACTGGAATGCAACCTGGAAGGCCTCTTTCACAGGGATCGAGGTGGATGAACGACTGAAGGTATTGCCGCCGTGGAGCGAGGAGTGGATTGCGGCATGTGATTCTGGAAAGACCAAAGGGATCATTGCCATCAACCCTGGGGCTGGATTCGGCACCGGCACTCATGAGACCACTCAGCTTTGTCTCAAGATTCTTGTTGGACTGGGGGACCTTACCGGGAAAACCGTGTTGGATTTCGGATCGGGATCCGGGATTCTCGGCATCGCGGCCGCGCTCCAGGGGGCGAGGGTGTACTGTGTCGAGGTTGATCCGCTTGCCAATGAAAATGCCCGTGAGAATGCGGCATTGAATGGAGTCACAGACCGGGTCAGTTTTTCAGAGACCATTCCTGAGGAGCTCAAAAAAGGAGGCGCGGACGTTCTGCTTGCCAACATCCTTCGGCCGATCTTGATTCGCTTTTCGGGTGAGATCAAAAGATGCCTGAGCCCGAATGCGGAGTTGGTTTTGTCCGGCCTGATCGAATCGGACCTCGATCAGGTGATTGATGCCTATCAGGCGGGAGGTCGTCCTTTCACAATCACCCAAGACGGGAAAAATGAATGGAGATCTCTCTGGCTCAGAAGAAGGGAAGGGTGAGTGGAGTCGTTTTTCAAACTTCATGTGGTCCCTCCGCCAAAGCCGCTGGATTGGGGTTCGCCCCGCGGGCTCTTGCGGGACACACTGATCCATCATGTGATTCAGGATCCGGCTCCGATCGGGCATTTTTATATTGAAATCAAATCCGGGATCCCCGGACCCTTTGGCGTGCGCCACGTGTTGACAGGAATGTCCCGTGCGCATCGCAATCGTTCCACGCTGAGGGTGATCCGGGATCAGGTGGGTCTTGGAACTTTTTTTTATGATTTTCCGGGAATGGTTGACCACGGTCTTGATTCCCTGAAAAAGCTTGAGTGGGCTAGTGGGCTCAATCGTTTGAAAACAGTGGTGGTGCCACTTGATGAATCCCGTGCCGCCTTGTTGCTCGAAGAGCTCGACTTGTGGCTCAAACATGGCTGTCATCGCCATTATGGGGGAGGACACCGGATTTTGAAGGGAGAGGGCTCGGGTTGTGCAGAATTCGGCGCCCATTTTTTGAATCTCGCGTCAGGCAAGGGCGTGGTTCCCGCTGCTTGGATCCGGTCGGTGTATGCTCCAAAGGAGCTCGTGGGGGGGGCCCGAACCGATCGGCGTGTTTCCTTGTTCCGCGTGTTTTTGGATGGCAGATCATGGGCTTCGGATGAAAGCAACGGAATCCTGTATTCCACTCCCGATATGGAACTTGCGTGGAAGTGGCTCGAAAGCTTGGCTCCGGGAACCTCCGAGTGCATTCTTGATGACGAGGCCTGGAGTGAAACAGGGGGGGCCGCGCAAAGGATCGAATTCGATTCCGCCTACCCGAGAGAAACGGAAGAGGGCGTGCGCGCACTGTGGCGCAGGATCAGTCTGGCCTGATCCGTTCCCAAGCGGCCAGAAAGGACTCCTCCGTCGACTTTGTCCAATCCGGCTCGGTCGCGACGAAATCCGAGAGGGCCTTGAATTGCTCCTGCCGGAAGAAGCCCGTGGTTTCAAATGCTCCGAGGATTTCCCCCTCGCGAGCTTTGCAAGAAGGGCTTAGTCCTTTGATGGGTGAGTTGAAATCACTCCCGATCATGACCTTTTGTTTTCCCACTTTTGATTCGAGCCACTCGAACTGTTTTTTGAACTCAGTCAAACCGGAAAAGCAGCCCCCGGTGTCCCCGTCCGTGAGAGCATCATCACTCGGGATCAGGCCAACAATCCCTCCGGTGTTGCTGAGATATTCGATCTCAAGGTCACTCAGGCTTCCTTCCGCATGCAAATGGGTTCGAAGCGAGGTGTGGGAGACCATGAGCGGCAGTCCCCGTTTTTTGAATTCAGGCAGGAGTTCACCCCGCTCGAGCTCATTGGCATGGGCCAAGTCCACCCAGACCCGTTTCTCAAGAAGGGTTGAGATCAGTTCACGCCCCGCCGGCTTCAATCCCATCGGAGACATGCAAAAGGAGCTCAGGCATTTGCCCCCGCTCAGGAGAATGCTTTCCAGAAAGGCAAGAGGTGAAAAGAGGATTGCGCGGAGGGGTGTGAAGAGGGCGGTGCCGCCAAAATAGTCTTCGGTAAGGTGAAAGGGGCCTGCAATGGCCACTCCACGCTCATCCACCCACTTGGCAAGATCCGCATTGGTTTCAAAGGCCCCGTAGGCTCCTTCAATCGACAGGACCAGAACCTGTTTTCCGTTTCTCAGAGCAACTCTTGCCTCGGCCGGGGTTTTGACAAGCGCGATCCGGTCACGTCTGGAATCGACAAATGAGGCGAGACGTGCGTATTGCGTTTCAAGTCCTCTGGTCACGTTTTCGAGGAAATTCAGTTTCAGCGGGTTGGAGAGCCAAGGATGGGCATAAAGGCTGACCACCGTGATTTTGGGAGACCCCGGCTCAAGGAGGGTGAGTTCCGTGGCTTTTGATTCGAATCGGGAATTCGGATTTCGCGCGCGCACAGCCTCCCCGGGCTCCCCCCGAAACAGCGGCCCAAGGCCAGCTTTCATGTAAAGATGTGCATGAAGGTCAACTTGGGCCATTGCGGCGGGGACCATCGGAAGGGTGGACGCAACTACGATGAAAATCCGGAACAGCATTCCTTGCAGAGTAGCATTAGTTTTGACAAGGAGGCGAATCTTTAGGTTAAATCGTTGCATGAAACTCATCCCGATTCTGCTTCTTTCATTCCTGATCGTTCCGGGGTCATTCACCCGGGCGGAGTCTCCGACGGGTGCGTCCGGGGGCGGGGCGTTTACAGATTCCCTTGGAATGACTCCGCTCACTCTGGTTCCCTTTCTTGCGCGCGATGCCGAGTCCATGGATATGGCTTCCCAGTTTTATCTTCCCCTCTTTGAGAAGGATGGGGACACGCTCAAGGATTCTCCCGTTCTTGCTTCGAAGGTTGTCGTTTCCAAGGACAGAAAGGAAACCTTTTACGAGTTGAATTCCGGTGCCCGGTGGAGCGATGGAACGCCCGTCACCTCGGATGATGTCGAGTTCACATTCCGGAAAATCATGGATCCGAAAGTGGACGCGGCGGTTCTTCGGGGTTTCTTTGAGGGAGTCACCTTCAGAAAGGTCGACGGACGAAAGTTCTCCTTTCAGGTGGCAGAGCCGAAATTCAATACACTTTCGGTTTTGAACGGGTTCACCCCGGTTCAAAAGAAGCAATTCGAGAAGGAAGCCGATCTGAACAAGTCCAAGGAAGGCATGCGTCCTGTCGGGAATTCTCCCTATGTCCTGAAGTCCCTCTCCCGGGACCAGGTCATTGTGCTTGAGCGATTGCCGGGATGGTGGGGCGACACGCTTCCTTCGTTCCGGAATCGATTTCGTTTCAAGACGCTCGTGTTCCGGATCATCGCGGATCCGACTCTCCGGTATGAGAAATTGGTCCGCAATGAGATCGACACGTCGACCCTGACTTCCGACCAATATGTGAATCAGGTGAAGGGAGTCGACTCAGGGAAGTTCGGGACCTCGAGGGATTCGGGTAAAACACTCTGGGCCGACCGGTTCAAGACTGCTCGTGCCCTTTCCTGGGCGGGAATCGCCATCAATCTCAAACACCCATGGCTTTCGTCCCTGAATCTGAGGAAGGCACTTGCGCATTTGGTGAATTATGAGGACGTGATCCAGAAAGGATTTATGGGAACCGCCTCACGCTGTGTTTCTCCCTTCGGGTCGAGTGGTCCTTATGTTTCGGATCATTTGAAAGCGAACTCCAGCCGTTATTCCTATGATCCGAAAAAAGCGAGGGAACTTCTGTTGCAAGACGGATTCCGCCAGGAGCCGGGGCAGGCATTTTTCCTGAAGGAGCTGAACGGAAAGGTCCAGCCCCTCAGGTTCGTGTTCAAATTCATGAATGAGAGCCCTGCCCAGCAAAGAGTGGCCCAGATTTTGAAGGAGTCATTCAAGAAGGCCGGAATCGATCTTGAGTTGAGGCCCGAAGATCCTGGAGTGATGTTCCAGTCTCTTCATAAAAAGGAGTTTGAACTTGCGTTTTCCGGATGGGGAGCCGGGGGGGTTCAGCCGGATCCGAGACAGCTTTGGGCAAGCTCCTCGATCGAGGGTGGATCGAATTACACCTCGTTTCTCAACGCGAGTGTGGATGAGATGATTCGGCAGGCCAATGTCGAATTCAACGAGGGAAAGCGCGAGAAGCTGTTGCAAAAAATTGGGGACATCCTGTACGAGCAGGTTCCCTATGTGTTCTTGATGGAGCGGGATTTCGTGCTCGCAGCCCTCCATTCGCGAATTCAATCCGGGAAGTGGATCAGGAAATACGGGACAGACCTTGCAAAGGATCTTTTTTATGAGTGAACAAAATGTCTTGAATGAAATCACAGAGCCAACGTCCCTGAGTGAGCTTGAAACCATGCGACACTCTTGCGCGCATGTCATGGCACATGCCATCAGCCGGTTGTGGCCTGAGGCCAAATTTGGAATCGGACCAACCGTGGAGGATGGATTTTACTATGATGTCGATCTCCCCGTGAAGCTCGTCCCGGAGGATCTCAAGAAAATCGAAAAGGAAATGAACCGGATCATCGGCTCGGGTCAGGAATTCGTCCGTCGCGAGCACACCATCGAGGAGGCGCTTGGAAAATTCAAGGCCATGAACCAACCCTTCAAGGTTGAAATCATCGAAACCCTCCGGGATCAGTTTGGCGCCACTTCGGTGAGCACCTATTCGGAGGGTGAGTTCACGGATCTTTGCAGGGGCCCCCATGTGGAGCGCGCCTCGAAGATCAAGGCTTTCAAGCTCATGTCTCTTGCCGGTGCCTACTGGAGGGGGAGCGAGAAAAACCCCATGCTCCAGAGAATCTATGGCACGGCTTTCTCGACTCAGGAGGCCCTTGATGAGCATTTGAATCTTCTGGAAGAAGCAAAGCGCAGGGATCATCGCAAACTTGGCAAGGAGCTCGATTTGTTTGCATTTCATCCGGAGGCGCCAGCAAGTCCTTTTTTCCATCCGAAGGGCACAATCGTGTACAACCGTCTGGTCCAGTATGTGCGGGACATGTACGCATACTATGGTTATGACGAGGTGATCACGCCGCAGATTTTCGATACGGTTCTCTGGAAAACCTCGGGTCATTATGAAAATTACAAGGATGACATGTTCTTTGTGGCCAAGGGCAAGGACGCGGATGCGCAGGATCGGGAGTTTGCGGTCAAGCCGATGAATTGTCCTGCTTCCACCTATATCTTTTCCGCCCACAAGCGTTCATACCGTGATCTTCCGTTGCGACTTGCGGATTTCGGTCGACTGCACCGCAACGAGCTCTCGGGCGTGACGGCAGGGCTCACACGGGTCCGGACGTTTTGTCAGGATGATGCCCATGTGTATTGCACCATGGACCAGATCGAGTCCGAGATTGGAAAGATCATGGACATGGTGGTGAAGAGCTACACACTCTTTGACTTCAAGGTGGATGAACTCGAACTGTTTCTCTCCACGAGGCCGGAAAAAAGAATCGGTTCGGATGAGGTTTGGGATCGCGCGGAGGGCGCCCTCAAGAACATTCTCGACAATCTCGGGCGTCCCTACGGGCTCGATGAAGGCGGTGGGGCTTTTTACGGCCCGAAGATCGACATCAAAGTGAAGGATGCATTGCGGAGGAAGTGGCAGCTTGCGACTGTTCAGCTCGACTTCAACCTTCCGGAGCGATTTGATTGTTCCTATGTGGGGTCCGACAACATTGCTCACAGGCCAGTTGTGATCCACAAGGCGGTATTGGGATCGCTTGAGCGATTTTTGGGTGTATTCATCGAACACTGTGCAGGGGCGTTTCCCTTCTGGCTTGCGCCGGTCCAGTGTCGCCTGATTCCGATCACCGAGGCTCACATTCCGTTTTGCGAGGAAATGGGGAAAAGGCTGAAGGAACTCGGGATCCGCTTTGAGATGGATTCCCGGAATGAAAAAATGGGTCTCAAAACCCGTGAGGCACAAATGGCGAAGATTCCCCTCATGCTGGTGGCGGGCGATCGGGAGATGAGCGAGGGGGCCTTTGCTGTGCGGAATTACGGAGCCAAGGATTCCCAGACTCTGAAGATTGACGAAATTCTGGCACAAATGAAAGAATGGAACGACAAGCCGCGGGCCCCCTTTCGGGACTAGTTTTTCTTCCCGGGTCATTTAAACTGTGAACATGAGGGTGTTCACGGGGGTCTTGGTTTTTCTTTTTTGCGTTTCTTCAACTCAATCCATGGGTCTCGAGTTCGATCCGGGAGTTCCATTCTTTTTGAAAGAGCAGGTTGAGGGAGATTTGCAGTTTGCAGATTCCGTGCGGAACACAAGGGTTTCGAAACTCCATCGCGAGATCTTCGGGAGCGCAGGTCAAGGTGAGGCTTTGCGTTGGTTTGACTCAAGGGTCTCGTATTTCGGATACGGCGATTGCGGCGGATCCGCGACTGCCGTTGCCTGCGTTCAAGGCCGGAATGACCGGAAGATCTGGGTGACCCGAAACTACGTTGAAATTGAGCATCCCCAGGTGGCACGGGTCATGACCTTGTTCCATGAGGCCCGCCATACCGAGGGACATCGAAGAAACTGGCCCCATTCAAGATGTTCCCCGTTCTTCAAGCACAAGAGCATCTGGACGGGGAGCGATCTTCGTTGGCACTTCGCGTGTGATCGAACGGAATACGGATCCTATGGTTCGGCATCCGTTCTTCTGAACAATATTTCGCGGTTTTGCTCAAACTGCACCGAAAAGGTGAGGCGGGATGCCGCGATTTATTCGGAAGATCAGGTAAAGAGGATTGTCAGGAGATCTGCTTCCCTGCGGCTCAAGGCTGATTTCAGGGAGTAGGGTCAGGCTTCCGGTTTGCTGCCCGGGAACAAGTTCAGGAGCTTTTTCAAAAGCTCAGGTTCATAGTGGATGCGGGATGGATCATTGACCTGCAAGCCTTTCAGATGGTCGACCGCCTGCGAAGGTGTCATGAGTGGACGTCCTTCCCGCACGCGTGTCAGGTAATCAAAGCGATCGGCAAGAGCGATGATTTGGGCTTCTTTGCAGATCCGGTCCCCAAAGAGGCCGCTCGGGTAGCCCGAGCCGTTGTAGAGCTCATGGTGCTGCAGAATTGCTTTTGAGACTATGTCGGGAACAATGAGTTTGCGACTCTTGATGAGATTGATCGACATTTCCGGGTGCTTTTTATAGATCTCCAATTGTTCCGGCTTCATTTGCTCGGGCTCGAGCACCTGGATCTCGTGGGGGAGTTCTGCGATCCCGATGTCATGCAGAAGTCCCGCAAGGGCAAGGTCTTCGGGTTTACCGATTCCAAGACCCATGGAAAACAGGGCGGACAGGGTGGAGACGTTTGCGGAATGGGAATAGCTGTCCCCGCGCTCGCCGAGCACGGACTGGATCCTGGAATACCACTCGCTCTCGGCTCCCTCGATGATGTAGGTCTTCACGATTTCTCCGCAATCCTTCATCATGCTCTGGCCGGATTCGAACGAGGAGGTTTGTTCGCTGAACAATCCGCTGATCAGATCGCGAACCGCGCCCGAGAGCTTTTCCCGTTTCTCGGTGACAGAGAGGGCGGAGGTGCCCAGGTCGCGCAGTCGCTTTGCCGAGTAGGAGTAGAAATGTTTCATCTGTTCGGCAGGCACCTGGATGGTGCTGAATTTGCTTTTTTTGATCTTGTCGATCCTGTCACCCTCGAGTGAATCTCCCGATGCACTCAGCTTGATGTGGCGTTTGTTTGCAGGAAGAAAAATGTGGGTTTCGAAATCCAGGGCGGTTCCCGGCTCAAGATCGATGATCTTGACAGGGCGGAAGGTCCGGATCTCGCCTTTGGATGCCTCGGCCAGGCGATCGCTGATCCCGGCACGCAGATTGGATAGATCCATGGGGAGCAAAAACGCATCTGTGAACCCGTTTTTAATGAAGGATTTTCGCTCGAATCCCTCTTTTTGGGTAATGCAGAGAAATACGGGAATTTCCTGGAACTGCATCCGTAAAGACTGCGCGATCTCGTTTGCGGGCAGGTCGCTCCTCGGGGGGCCCGAGATGACAAGGCAGGGCTTTGGATTCACCTCAGCAATCAGTGCGTCCATTTCGAGTGGAATTCGGGAAACGGACGCATTCTTCAGGAGATCTGCGATCATCGCCTCGATCTCCGGGGGCAATCCAACAGCAAGTACGGGAGGAGGGGTGATGCCCATTCAGTTCAACCGCTTCGTTTTTTGTGGATCGCTTCCAGCTTTTCAGTGAGAATCGGGCCCGTAAACGGTTTCACAACATAATTGTCGACGCCCGCTTTCAGTGCTTCCACAACCTGATGTTGTTCCGCCTCTGCGGTGACCATCAGGAAAGGGGTGTTTCCAAAGCGGCTGTCGCCCCGGAGGCGCTTGCAGAGATCCAGGCCAGAGCAATTGGGCATATTCCAATCGGAGATGATGAGGCCGATCGGAGGATTCGAGTTTTGAATCACCTCCCAAGCCTGAATGCCATCTCCCGCCTCGACCAGATTGGTGAAGCCGAGTTCCTTGCATACCTTTCCCACCAACTTCCGCATGGTCATCATGTCATCGACGATCAAAACTTTTGTGCCCGGATCGAACATGGTTTCGTGTGCTCCTTTGGAATTCCAGTGTACGGGAAAGAGGGAAATTTGTATCCACATTTGATCCTGATCACGATGTTTTAGCGCCCGACACGTCAAAACAATGCCATCGCATTTCGCTGTGTGTTTTGTCAAAATCATACTATGGCACAAAAAGCTTCTGATCGCAGAAAACGTCTTCGGGTTCCCGTGAAAAGCCGCATCAAGCACTCTTTTTACCAGGTGCTCGGCACCCCGGTATTCGAGGAAAACTCCTCGGTGGATCTTTCCAGCAATGGGATTTCGTTTGAGACCGCCCGGGAATACCAAAAAGGCGCGTTGATTCTGCTCGAGGTTCTTTTTGCCGAAGAGGCCTTGAAACTCCTCGTGTGTGTTGCTTGGGTGAAACATCTTCCGAATGGCCTGTTTCAAGTGGGAGCGGAGCTCGTGGCCGTGGATCCCGTACACAAGCGTAAGATGCTCGGTCACTTGAACAAATTGATTCAAGGGTTGAATTCCGGGGATGCAGGGAAGGGCGTTGGAAGAAAGTCCAAGGCAAAAAAGAAGGCGACAAAAAAGAAGACGACGAAGAAGGCATCCAAGAAAGTTGCCAAGAAGTCCGCCCCGAAAAAAACATCAAAAAAGAAGGCGCGCAGGAGCTGATCGTCAGTCCCGGAAGATGAACCACGCCGCACCCATCATGCAAATCGAGGCGTACAGGTAATTTCGCGTGACCGGTGTTTTCATGTAGAGGATTGTAAATCCGGCGAACACCGCCATGGTGATGATCTCTTGGATGATCTTGAGTTGCGGCAGGGTGTAGCTCTCGACACCGATCCGGTTCGCGGGAACTTGAATGCAATACTCAAAAAAAGCGATCGCCCAGCTGGTGAGAATCGCGTACAGCAGGGGGCGATCCCTCATGTTCTTGAGATGGCCGTACCATGCGAAGGTCATAAAGAGGTTTGCCAGAATCAGGAGAAATACGGGGCTGAGTTGCTTGATCATGGTTCATCCCTGAAAAAGGAGAGGGAGGGTGATTTGCGTCCCGGACCGGGAGGCGGGAAATCCGACCTCGCAGGATTGAAGAACGGAATTCAAAATCCTTCCGGGGAGCAGGGTTCCCGCGGAATCTACGAGATTTGAAATGAGGACTTCGATGCTTCCGATTCTCCCCGAGGGTTCAATGTGAAGACGCAACGAGAGCAGTCCTGAAAGTGTCATGATGGATGAAATCCGGCTCATGACCGCGGAAGCAAAGGCATCCATGGGCTTCATGACTTGCTTGAAGGAAAGACCGCCCTCAAGCATGGGGCGTGGATCCGTAAACCAACCATGGATCACCAGGCGGGAATCCAAAATGGAATCAACACCGTGAACCTTTGCCACTCCGTGCGGGAAGCGGGGATCGAAGACGGTGAGTTGGTTGAAGCGAGGCGGGATTTTTTGCACTAAATCGCGTTCCTCATGGGATGCGCCCTTTTGCATTTCTGAAAAATAACGAAGAAGCCTCGGTTGAGCGATCAGGGTTTCGCCTCCCTGGAAACGGCGCTCCTTCCAGCGGGTGAGTGAGAAGACAAAGCTGAAGGGGCCGTGGGGCACATCCGAGTGAAAGGCTTGATGGCACCCATCCGAATACGCGCTGAGCCAGGGATGGGAGATCATCTGACACCCAAGGTGCGTTCTTCCCCACGCAAGAAGATGAGTGAGAAACTTGGAGGTAACCGGTTTCGGGAAAAAGGATTCCGCCGGGGTTCGCAAAAGGCGGTACTGGTCCGGCACGCTCCAAAAATCCCAGCAAAACCGCTTTGAATTCGAGGAGAAAGGGTTTTGGAAGACCTCATCAAATGCCCTCCGCATGGACTTTGCGCCGGGAAAGAAATCTGGCTCAATCCGGGAAAAGTCCTGGAAGCCGGGGGCGTGACGGATCGGGGGAGTTTTGGAACTCATGGGGCCGGAGGCTAGCACACTCCCATTCGCATGCGCATCCTCCGCCGAAGTTCCACTGAAAGCATTGATCGGCGCGCTCTTCGGAGTAAAAATTGACTTGTTTTGTCTAGTATTATGTGATACCCTCCGCCCTCATGATGTCCAAAAAAGAGATCATTGTTTTGATGTCTGTGTTCTCCCTCGTTGCGTGCGGGAAGAGCCAGGTTGAGGCAGTGTCGGGGGAGTCGGGTAAACAAAGCGGGGCCGGGATCCTTTCCGTGATGGAAAATCCCGGAATGGAGTCGGCGACGTTGACGGACGGTACACTTGGTCCGCTTTCCGATTATGATCTCAAGGATGATGCCGTCATCAAGGAATCAGGCCTGCCATTCCTCGACAAGGGTGGTGTTGAAAAATCATTTTCCACCTTCAAGCACAGGAAAAACGGCACTGCAAAGGTCAGAAGTGAAAAACAAGGGGAGATTTCTTATTCGCTTCATTCCAATCTCGTGTTTCGAGCGATTCGCCAGCTTCCTCCGCGGGCTGCCATTCTGGATGTGACCGCATTCAAACTCCGGCTCTCCGGGGTTGTGGTTCATGCAAAAAAGGACCAAAAACCCGAGGAGGGGCAAGTCCTGTGTCTGTTGGACGGGAAGGTTTGCGCCGGGTCGCGACCTGAATCGAATCAGGCGTCGAAAGAAGGGGAGTCCGGGACGAATCCGAAGTTCTGGTCTGATGCAATGGTGTATCCGGGGGACTTTTTCAAATCCTCCCGGCTGTCCGAGATCTCAAGCTCCGAGGATGGAGTGGTTTACTCAGCCGGGAAAGAGTTGGAAATCGACCTCATGGAGGTGTTTCATCTTGCCCGTGGCACGTCGGCCGTCGATTTCCTTTTCAAGCATTCCGAGGCATATTCCTCGGAAGAATCGGGTTTCCGAAAGTTCCGGTTTGCCCTCGGTGATCGGGTTCTCGCCGACGGGGGAGAGTTGATCCTGGAGTTCGAAACGAACGCAAAGGCTGTGCCGGAAGGATACGAAAAACGAGTGCCTCGGCTGAAACACGGCGCAAGAGACATGGTCAATTTTGAATCCAAGGAGAGACGCGTGATCAGGAACATCCGGGGTCGTGCGGAATCCGAGTACATTCAGATTCTCGGACGAAATGATCTGAAGGACGGATCGGCTGCAAAATTGAGTTCCAAACTTGCGGAATTTGAGCAAAAGATCGAGTCGGTACGGGTGGTGGCCCTCGCCAGCGGAAAAGACACCCTCGAGTTGGCCGAGGAGTTGAAACAGGATCTTGTAAAGGCAGGCTTTTCCGCGAGCAAAGTGATCGTGGTGGAAAAGGTGGAAGAGGGGGCGGGAAACGCTGTCGGGATCAGTGTCAAATTCGTGCCCCTGATCGAGGAAAGTGCCACCGAGCGAAACAAGATCATGGAGGAACTTCTTGGGCCTGCGCCATCTGCGGACGAGTCAGCCGAGCCGAAACCTGAAGTCTCCAGTGAATTCGAGGACATTCAGGGTTCCGCCGCAAGCGCGCACTGACGGAATTTGGATTCCTTAATTCCATTTTTCAAAATTCCTCTTTGATTCCATGATTCTACCTAAAGATTGGTGATGGTGTTTCCGACAGGTTCCCTGAGGATTCACCATGGATGATTTCGAGCGGGAGTTAAAAGCCGGATTTCTCGAAGAAGCAAGCCAACTTTTGAGCGATGCAGAGCAGTGCTTTCTTGTCTTGGAATCCAATCCGGGAGACGGGCCCACCCTCGATAAAATCTTTCGAATTGCACACAACTTGAAGGGGAGTTCCAAAGCGGTCGGATTCGACGACATCGGCGTATTCACCCATCGCTGGGAAAGCTTCCTTTTGAAATTGAAGAATGGCGAGACTGCCGTGGACTCGGAGGTCATCAATCTCCTCTTGGTTTGCAATGACCATGTCAGGAACATGGTGGATGCGCTGAAGCAGGATCTTGAGGCAAGAACAGACAGCTCCGAGTTGCTCTCGAAGCTTGATTCAAGGATCGCGGGCCAGGCAGTGAGTGCAAATGTCGTGCCCGAAGTGCCGGTTGTTCCTGCTCCGGAGGCATTCTCCGAGGAAGCCTTCGATGCCGCCCTTTCCGATCCCCCCTTTGCGGACTCCCTGCCCGCTGGATTTCAAGGCGGGTTTGAGGGCGAACCCCCTCCGAGCAAAGAGGAACTCGAGCTTCTGAAGCTTGTGAACGATTCCCTCGATGATCTCCCGAATCCGGTTCTCGAAGTGACAAAGGAAGAAGAAAATCTGGTCATTCCGGAACCCGAGCCCATTGTCCCTGTGGTCCTTGCAATGCCGGCTCCGGTCTTGGAATTGAAGCCAAAAGAAACGCGCAAGTCCAGTGCGAACGCCACGGCCCAGGAAGAATCCATCAGGGTTTCCCTTGGGAGGCTTGAAAAGCTCATCAACTCGGTCGGGGAACTTGTGATTCTCCAAACCGTGCTTCGTGAGCAATCCTTGAGCGGAGGGTCCCATCTGCTCAGGAAGACCATTCATCAAATGGGGAAGGTCACAAAAGAGGTGCAGGACATCTCGATGAGTCTCAGGATGGTGCCTCTCCGCCAGACCTTTCAAAAGATGCAAAGAATCGTCCGGGACACATCCAACATGCTCGATAAGCGCGTGAGTCTGAACACCACGGGCGACGACACGGAATTGGACAAAACGGTCCTCGAGAACATCAGTGATCCACTGGTTCACCTGATTCGAAACGCGTGCGATCATGGAATCGAACGTCCGGAAGAACGGGTCAAGGCGGGAAAAAGCGAAACCGGGAACGTGATGCTGAACGCCTATCACCAAAGCGGGAAGCTTGTGATCGAAGTGAAGGATGATGGCGGGGGAATCGACGGGGATCGCCTGATGAAAAAAGCGATCGAGAAGGGAATCCTGAAACCCGACGCGAAGCTTACGCACCAGGAACAGATCCACCTGATCTTCCACCCGGGATTCTCCACCAAAGCACAGGTGACGGAAGTTTCCGGGCGGGGTGTTGGAATGGATGTTGTAAAAACCAACATTGAGGCTCTGCAGGGAGAGGTTCTCGTCGAGACCGAACTCGGAGCGGGTACAACCTTCAAGGTGTTTCTCCCTCTCACTCTCGCGATCATCGATGGCATGGTCGTGAAAAACGGGTCGAGTCGATTTGTGGTCCCTCTTTCCCATGTCCACGAAACCCTTCGACCTACTGCGGGAGACATCCACTCGTCCACGGGCATGGGAGAGATGCTCATGCTGAGAGGCGAGAATCTTCCGCTGTTCCGGTTGAGCGGGCTTTTGGGTCAAAGGAGAGCTGCAGAGACGGTTGCGCGCGAGCAGATTGCGATGGTGATCCGGTATTCTTCCCAGCCATTCGCGGTCATGGTGGATGACATCCTGGGGCAACAGCAGGTGGTGATCAAGGAAGTGGGACCCGAGATCCGGGCCCTTCGCTGGATGAGCGGAAGCGCGATCCTCGGAGATGGAAAACCCGCAATCATCCTGGAGATGAACGAATTGGTAAAGCCGGAAGGCAGAGGAGTGGCTTGATATGGGCGAGAGCAAGGCATCAATGAACGGACGCGAGAGGTTCCTGAGTTTTTCCCTGGGATCGGAGGAGTATGCGGTTCCGCTGCTCGCGGTGAGAGAAGTGATTGCGATGCCCGAGTACACACCCGTGCCTTACACACCGCCGTACTTTCTTGGAATCATGAATCTGCGGGGTCAGGTGATTTCGGTCATGGATATGCGCCAGAAACTCGGTGTGAAAGCCGTAAAAAGCGAGGAGACCACGGTCATCATCTGTGATCTCGGCGGCGTCTCGATCGGGGTGGTGGTGGATTCGGTGAATACGGTTCTGAGTCCCGATGCGGGCGAGATCGCCCCCAAGCCCGACATCCAGTCGTCCCGGGCGACTGATTTCATCACGGGTGTGTATCGCAAGGAAAACAAGCTGATTTTGTTTCTCGACATTGCCAAAAGCCTGAATCTCGAGGATCAAAGCGCCATCCAAAGAAACCAACAATCAGGGAACAAATCCGCAGCATAGGAAATCACATGAGCACAGCGGTCAGAAAACTCAAATACCCCGATCTTTGTGAGCACCTCGCACTTGAGGTCACCAAGATGACAGGAGTTCAGCTTGGCGACAAGCAGCGGTCGATGGTCCAGACCCGATTGACGAAACGGGTGCAGGATCTGGGCTACCGGACCCTCGATGACTATCAAGTGTATTACGAGGGCAATGAAAAGGCCGAGATTCAGCACATTGTCTCCCTGCTGACCACGCACTATACGTACTTCTTCCGCGAGTTCAGTCATTTCGAGTTCCTGTCCGAGAAGGCGCTCCCCGCCCTGGTGCCGGAAATCCGGAAGCGCGCCGACAAAACCCTGAATGTGTGGTCTGCAGCAGCCTCGCGGGGGCAGGAAGTGTACTCCCTTGCCATGTATCTGAAATATCACCTGCAGAGTTACGGAGCCGATTTGAAGTTCCGGATCCTCGGGACCGATGTCGATGAACAGTCCATCAGGATCGCTCGAAACGGCGTGTATCCGCGACGGGAAATCCGTGAAGTCCCTCTTGCGTATCTCGGAAACCATTGGGCGCGCGGGACGGGTGACATCGCCGAGTTCGTGAAGGCAAAGGGTTCCATCAGGGATGCGGTGAGATTCGAGCAGGCAAACCTGCTCGATTTCAAGGATCGTTTCGAGGGGCAGAAATTCGACATTATCTTTTGCAGGAATGTTTTCATTTACTTCACCCCGGAGCAGATCCGGACGAGCACGGCCATGCTTCTCAGGCATCTTGAGCCGCAGGGATACTTTTTCATCGGGATTTCCGAGACCCTGAATGGCCTTGGGTTCGATTTGAAGAGCGAGGGTCCTTCCATTTACCGGGCCCGCGAGAAAGAGGCTCAGAAAACCCCTGTGATTCCCATCCGGGAAGGCATTCAGGTGCCGGAAAGCGGAACGCGTGCGATCCGGGTTTTCTGTATTGATGATTCACCGAGTGTTCATTCCTTGATGAAACAGATCCTGAAAAGCGAGCACGGTTTTGAAATCGCGGGAAGCGCTGTGAACGGAATCGATGCTGCGGAAAAGCTGAAGAAGCTCGAGAATGTTGATGTGGTCACTCTGGACATTCACATGCCCGAGCAAAACGGGGTGGAGTATCTGGAGAAGAATTTCTCCCTTCATCATCCTCCCGTTGTCATGGTGAGTTCGGTTTCACGGGACCAATCGGATCTTGCGATGAGGACTCTTGAGCTCGGAGCATCCGACTTTATCGAGAAGCCGGCGCTGAACAAACTCCAGGAGAGGGGCGAGGAGATCCGGGCAAAGCTGAAGTCCGCAATCCTTCTCAAGCGTGCCGGCGGCAGCAAGCCGGTGGATCTGGATTCCCAATTCAAGAAAAAACTAGAGATCGCAAATCCCGAGTCGAAGGCCAGGGTCCTCGTCACGGGAATGGGGCAGATGAGGAAAACTGCCTCTTTTTTGAAGGAACTTGAGGGGGTTCAACCTCCGGTGTACCTGCTGTTCGAGGGGGTCGAGGGGAATCTTCCCGCAATCGCCGCCCAATTGAGCAAGATGTCGGGCCGTGCGGTATCGGCACCGGATTCGGTTGTTGCCAAAGCGAAACCGGGCGAGATTTGGGTTCTCGACTATCACAAGGCTCTTGCCGTTCTGCCATCCCTGCACGGATCGGACCGGGTCGGGGTCGGGGTCTTGGGCGAACTGGGTCGATCAGCCTCCCAGCTTTTGAAGACCTGGCATTTCGGGCAGTTGTTGCTGGAGGATCTGGGCGAGGGCAAGGGTACGGAGAGTCTCCAGTTGTATGCGACGGATGTCTTTCCCTATACCAGTTTTGCATTCATGGGAACCGAGTTTTTCGGAAAGAACTAGGACATGGGCTTCAAACATCTCACCCTGTTTTCCGCGAGTCACCCCGATCAGGACAAGATCATCCTGTTCGACGGTGTGTTCTGGGTCGCGCAAGGCATCAAGGAATCCGCGGCTGTTTGGGTCAGCTCGCGCTGGTTTCACGAGGGGGATTTGGAGACCGGCTTTGAAATCCTGAAGGGTGCGGTGGGGATTCCCGCAGGGTTCAAGATGGTAGGTTCCTCCAAATTGATCCAGAAAATAACGGAATATTTGGCCTCGAAACGGTACCGTGTCATCAACACTGCGATCCGGGAGGGCACGTTTGAAGTGCGCTTTTTCCCGAAGGAGGGAAAAATCCACGTCGCAAAGAAGATCAAGGTTTTGATCGTCGATGATTCCAAGACCATCCGGAATCTTTTGGCGAAAATCATGGGGGATGATCCCCAGCTCGAGGTGGTCGGAGCTGCGGATCGGCCTTCTACCGCGCTTCCGATGATTCAAAAGCTGAAGCCGGACGTGATCACTCTGGATCTAGAAATGCCTGAGGTGGACGGGCTTGCCTTTCTCAAGCAATACCTGCCCCATCATCCTGTTCCCACGGTGATGATCACTTCCATCGGCATGGAAGAGGGAAGTCGTGTGCTTCAGGCCCTTGAGGCAGGGGCGGTTGATTATGTGCAAAAGCCGAGTGCGTCTGAACTTGAGGATGCGGCCCCGGTGATTGTGGAAAAAATCAAGGGAGCGGCCACTGCGAAACTCGCCACCACAGCAAAAAGCGGACCTTTGGGCGTGGCGGGCGGGGTTCCGAGAAAGAATCCCGTGATGTCGCACGGAGCACTTGACCCGAAATGTTTGATTGCGATCGGATCCTCCACGGGTGGAACCGAGGCGCTTCGGAAAGTCCTTACCGAACTTCCGGCGATGATCCCCCCGATTGTGATCACACAGCATATTCCCGCCGTCTTCTCGAAGGCATTTGCCGACCGGATGAATTCCCTTTGTCCCTTTGGGGTTTCGGAGGCGGTTCACGGTGCCGAGGTGCTTCCTGGAAATGTGTACATCGCTCCCGGGGGGCGACAAATGCAGATCCGCAAGAGAAATGACGGGAGGATGTTCATTTCAATCGACGATTCCCCTCCGGTAAACCGGCACAAGCCGTCAGTGGATTACCTTTTCGATTCTGTTGTTGCTGCTTGCGGCGGGAATTGCATCGGCGTCATCCTTACGGGAATGGGGGGTGATGGCGCCAAGGGTCTGCTCAAGTTGAAAACAGCAGGTGCCCGGACCATTGCTCAAGATGAAGCCAGCTGTGCGGTCTTCGGCATGCCGCGAGAGGCGATTTGCCTGGGCGCAGCAGGAGAGATTTTGCCCCTGGGCGAGATTGCATCAAAACTGATTCAGTGGCTCAGTCAACGAAAAGCCGCATGACCTTCTTTCCGACAATTTGCCGCCATGCTATCCCTTTTCCCCGGAACGGGCTATCCTGTTCGAGTCAAGATGGGAATCAAACGCGCACTCATGGAAACGGATTTGGAGCAGGTGAAGGACTTCATCAAGAAGTGGGAACACTTCGAGTGGATCGAAGTGCCCGGATTGGAAGATCGGCTGAGTCGCCTGAATGTGGAGCTCAATTCAGCGGGATTTGATCGTTGGGGATTGCATCCCGAGACTCTTCGAAAATTCGCGCCCGTTCTTTACCTTCTGTATCACAAGTATTTCCGCGTTGAGACCTCCGGTGTGAACCGCGTGCCCCAAGGCAGGGCGCTTTTCATCGGAAATCACGGGGGGCAAATCCCTCTTGATGCGATGATGGCGGGGCTGGCCCTTTTCATGGACGGTGAACCGCCGCGGGTTGCTCGAGCCATGGTGGAGAGGTGGGTTCCGACGGTACCGTTTGTCAGCTCCCTGTTCACCCGGATCGGAGCCATGGTCGGGGACCCGATGAACTGCCGGGAGCTTTTGGATCATGACCAGTCGGTTCTTGTGTTTCCGGAAGGAGTGAGGGGCTCTGGAAAACTATTCAAGGACAGATATCAATTGCAGAGATTCGGGACTGGCTTCATGAGGCTTGCTCTTGAAACCAAGAGCCCCATCGTTCCGGTTGCAATCATCGGAACCGAAGAAACCTATCCAAGCGTTTACAATTTCGAGGTGCTTGCGAAGCTTCTCGGAGCACCGTATTTCCCCATTACTCCCTTCTTTCCGCTTCTTGGCCCCTTGGGTCTGATCCCTCTCCCTTCCAAGGTGACCGTGCGATTTGGTGAGCCGCTTTATTTTGAGGGCGATGCCAAGGAGGATGAAGACCAGATCCGTGAGAAGGTCCAAAGAGTGAAGGAAGCCCTTCAGGGAGAAATCAATGAGGGTCTCAAGATCAGGGGAGAACATATTTTTACGGGGGCTGCAAAATGAAGGTTCTTGTGACGGGGGCTTCCGGAGCGATCGCACGGCTTGTTGCCAGTGCGCTTTCGCCGAAATACGAGTGGGTGGGGGTGGATCCGAGGCCCTGCCCGAGTGAAACCCATTTTCCGGGCGAGTTCATTGTTGCCGATTACCACAGTCGAAAACTGGATGAGGTGTTCAAGAGGCATCAATTCGATGCAGTTCTGCATCTTGGACGAATTCGCGAGAGCCAAAAGTACTCACCACACTACCGCTTCCAGATGAACGTGATCGGTACCCAAAAGCTCCTTGAGCTTTGCCGGACCCATGGCGTGAAGAACTTGGTGATTTTGAGCACTTACCATGTGTATGGGGCTCATCGCTTGAATCCACTCGTGATCGGGGAGGATGCTCCACTCAGGGCATCCCAGGGTTTTCCGGAGCTCTCCGATGCCGTTGAAATGGACCATGCAGCGACTCATTTCATGTGGAAAGTGCGTGAGGTTCGCACCACCATTCTAAGGCCCACGAATGTGATCGGAAAGCATGTCCGAAACACGATTTGTTCCCTTCTGCGTTCCGGGATTTGCCCACGCGTATTCGGATTTGATCCACTCATGCAGTTCATTGACGAGAAGGATCTCGCGCGCGCATTGATTCTGGCGTTAGAGAATCCGGTTCCCGGGATCTTCAATGTGGCAGGCGAGGGCGTGATCGCGCTGAGCCACGCCATTCGACACGCACAGGCGGTTGCAGTGCCCGTACCTCCGTTGATTACCGCCTCACTGGTCCGGCTGCTTGCGGAGATCGGCAAGATTCCCTTTCCTCCCTATCTCCTTGAGTTCTTCAAATACCCGACCATCCTGTCCGATGATTTATTCCGAAAGACATTCGGGTATCAGCCAAAGGTGAAGACCGTCCAAAGCCTTCACAATCTTGGACCGATCAGCTCAAGGATTTCAAGCCCCGGGGCACCCCAGGATGAATCCGTTTGATCCCCTGACTCAATCAAATTAATTTAATAAATCCTTTTCATTTAATCCGTGCCGTGCTACCCCGTTTCCTGTGATCAGAAAGCCGCTCGGACATTCAGGTGTTGCGTTGATGGGGATCATCCTCCTCTCCTGGCTTCTTGGCTCTTGCGGGCCGAGGACTGTGGACCTCGCGCGGGGAGTTCATCCGAACCGGATCGATCCCTTTTCCGGCGAGGCAGCCGAGAGAAGAAGCAAGGCACGGGCGGCTGCGCGGTCCGGCGCTCTTCACTGCACGATCGAAGGAGAGTGTGAGCCAGCCGTGGCTTTGATTGCAGTGGCAACGGATCAGGGACTTGAGCGATGTACCGGGGTGCTGATCTCCGAGGATCGCGTCCTTACGAATGATCACTGTGTCGACAAAAGTCTTTCCCTGATGGGTTGGTCCTCGAGGCTCAAGTCGCTTCCCTGCAAGGGCTCGGTCTTTGTTCACTTCTCCGGGGATGGAGAGCGCCCGTCCCGGCATGCGGGGTGTTTTGAGATCGAGTATCGGTCCGGAGAAAGCGGGATCAGCAGTCAGGACTATGCGATCCTGAAGCTGGATCATCCCATTACCGATCGAAAGCCTTTGAAGGTTTCAAAGCGCGGTTTTTCCGATCAGGAGAAGGTACGGATTCTCAGAGTCCAGATGGATCAAGGCATTTCCGGTGTTTACGGCGGAATCCAGAATTTTCTCCAGTGCAGGGCCAGTCATGCCACCTTCCTTTATCCCATGCTCAATTCCTCCGACACCCCGCTCATGACCTTTGGTGATTGCAACATTCAACCCGGAAATTCCGGGGCTGCCATTCTCAATGAGGACGGCGAAGTTGCGGGAATCGTTCAAGGCTATCTCACGTTCAAGCAGGACTTTGATGTGGAGCGGGAGCTTCGCGAGTTTCTGTTGGATGATTCCTACGGACTTGTGGGAATCGGAAGTCAAACCCGGTGCATGTTTCAAATCAACCCTGCGGAAGCACCCTCTTGTCACTCAATTCCCCCGTTTACCCATTTTTCGCCCAAGTCCTACCTCGAAATGATCGGGGAGTTTCGCGAATCCCTTCTTCCCGGTGCCGGGCCGGAGGAGATCTGGTCCCCCGTGCCGACGATGACATCCCTCCGGAAACGCTATTTTTCCGCACCCATGTGCAAAAAAGGGGAGCGGTTTGAGGCGACCGAGGCGAATTTCAGAAAAGGAGTCAACCACGAACTTCGGGCGGAGTGGCGTGCCGAGTCCGCGATTGCTTCCGGAAAAGTTCCGTTCAGTTTGAAGGAGACGGACGTTTCCGGGGCTGGGTCTTTTTCTTCGGAAGACGGGACGAGGCTCGAGGTTCCTTCCTGCCGTTGAGCTCTACACAGAGCGGGCAGGTTCGCCCGTCACAACCGCGCGCAGAGCAGAACTCCCTTCCGTAAAAGATGATCCTGAGTGAAGTGCGGCTCCATTCCTCCTCCGGAAAGACTTGCTTGAGGCGTGTTTCTGTTTCTTCCACGGACTTTCCTGAGGCGAGTTTCCATCGTTTTGCGAGGCGGAATACATGTGTGTCAACGGGGAAGGCGGGGACATTAAAAATCTGGCTCATCACAACACTCGCTGTTTTGTGACCAACTCCGGGAAGGCTCTCCAGTGCTTCAAACGTATCCGGGACCTGCCCGGAGTACCGCTCGTTCAGGATTTTTGCCATTTTTTCAAGATTCTTGGCTTTCGTCGGCGCGAGGCCACAGGTCTTGATGTGATGAAGAATCCTTGCTGCACCCAAACGCTCCATCGCCTTGGGCGTCGAAGCCTCAGCAAAGAGGGAAGGCGTCACAAGGTTCACTCGTGCATCCGTGGTTTGCGCGGAGAGTGCGACCGCGACAAGAAATGTGTAGGCATTCGAATGGTCCAAGGGGGGCTTGGGATCCGGGTACTGATTTTGAAGCCAGCTCTGGATCGTTAGTGCGCGCCGCTTCCGTTCGTCAAGTGAGAGCATGGTCAACGAAAGGTCCGGGGAAGGGATTGCCAGCAATCCGCGTAATTTTGGTCCAGCAAGCCGGGCCGCTTCATTGCCTGCTCGGCGGGCCAGAACGGGAAGCTCGACTCCCACATGAAGGCCATGGTGTTTTCGTAGCGGACAGGGTCGAGTTTCATCCCGACCGCTTTCTTGAATCCCTCTGCATCCGGTCCGTGCCCGGTGAAGGCGTTGTGAATGCTTGCCCCCGCAGGCTTGAAGCCTGATTCCTTTGCATCATAGGCACCCTCGATCAGGCCCATGAATTCGTTCATCACGTTGCGGTGGTAATAGGGGGGTCTGAAAGTGTTTTCGGCGACCATCCATCGAGGCGGGAAAATGACAAAATCAATGTTTGCCGTTCCCGGAACGGGGCTTGTGGATGTGAGAACGGTGAAAATCGAAGGGTCCGGATGGTCGTAGCTTACCGTATTGATCGTATTGAACTTGCGCAGGTCGTATCGGTAGGGAACATAATTCCCGTGCCAAGCAACGGTGTCGAGCGGTGAATGGGAAAGCGGCGCTTTCCAGAGGGATCCCTGGTACCGGGCATACAGTTCGAAGTCACCCGCCTTCGACTCGAAACCAGCGCAAGGAACTTCAAAATCGCGTGGATTTGCAAGTCCATTGGCGCCGATCGGTCCAAGTTCCGGAAGTTGGAAGGGAGATCCGAAATTTTCGGCAAGGTAGCCTCGGACCGGGGAAGAGCCGGGTTTCATTGTGATCCGGAATTTGATTCCTCGAGGGATCACCCCGATGAAAAGAGGGGAAAGCTCCATCACCCCGAGCTCCGTATGGATCTCGATTTCCCCGCGCTCAAGGACCAGCATCATTTCGGCATCGGCGTTGTAGAGGTAACGAGCCTCCATTCCCTGATTGAAAGAAAAGAGATGGATGGCCATCCCGCTATTCCGGTAGAGATCACCGTTGATTGCATAGGTGAAGATCGAATCGAGGAAGTCCATGGGTGAGGAGTTCTCGGGATAGGGGTGGAAGCGCAAAGCCTCGGGCGTCTTTTGAAAGCGTCCCCTTGAGGACTCGCTGATCCAGGTGGGATGGCCGACCTCGGTAAATCGACCCTGGACCACGGATGGGCTGATCTTGTAGAGCCAGGTCTTCAGATTCCGGTGCCTTGGAGCGGTGAAGGGAGTTCCGCTCACTTGTTCGGCATAAAGTCCGCCCTCGACGTTCTGGGGTGAGTTGCGGCCCACCGGCAGGATCCCGTTTCGTGCTTCCGATTCGAAATGATTCCCGAAACCGTGGAGATATTTCATGTCCGGACTGTAACGAAATCAAAAAAGTGCCGCAATGGTTTTTGGCCGGGGATGGGCAAGAGGAGGGAAAGGAGTCAATCATTCATGTTGAATAACAAAAATCGATTTTTCACCTGATTTTCCGCTATCAAATTGCCGAAAGAGGGAGCAAATTGGGGCGGGCGAACGGGGGGAGCGGAGGTCTGCAGTGAAGATTCTCGTGGTTGTATTCCTGTGTGCGGCATTCTCATCTGTTGCTTCAGCCGGTTTGTGTGAGCAAGAAAGCGCAAATCGGATGGGGGCCGGAAGGGAAGTTCTTTCCTGCAAAGAGGTCGATTTCGGAGTGCGGGCGATCTCCGCCGATTATCAAAAACGCCAAACAGAACCGGTGAGCATCTATCCGGATCGCGTGAAGTCGAGGGAAAGGGACGGCGGCGCTTCGCGTTTCGCCTACATCAATGAGATTCCCGGCTTCCGCAATTCCTTGCGCTACAATCCGATCACGGGTCCTTGGGTTGATCCATCCACACTCTCCTTTCGAGGGCACAGCCTGTTGTACAAATTCAACCTCGCATTGCTGCGCGATCCGGAACTCCGGCGCGATTCAGGGATGATGGATTGGATTCGTGACCCGGAGTCGGGATTGCTGTTCGAGCTGACCCCGGATCCCTATCGACTTTCGTGGGAAGGTCGATGCGACATTTGGGCGGCATGGAGCATCGACCCCGAAGTGAGACAGGCTCTCGACCGGAATGGAAACGCGGTTGTGTGCCACGATGTGCCCTTCACGAGGGGGGAATTGAAGGAGCTTGTCACGGTGTTGTATTCGCGCTCCGACATTGAGCGCCGCTTGAAGCTCAAGGGGATTTTTGAGGGGGCCTCGGGGGTGTATGGAGCGGCCTTCGAGGATGCGAACCTTGCATTGGTGAAACTCGGGGCTTTCGGGGAGAAGAGTGATTTTTCGCCGGAACGCCTCCTTGATCTCGCAACCGAGGCCAAGTCGACGGGAAGAAATCTGATTTTCGACATGGACCCGGGCGATGAGGTTTGGAATCATCCCGTCGAGTCGATGGCGGATCTCACGATTCTTGATCCCGCACTTCCGCACGCCGTTGAGCCCGGGATGAAACACTATTCCGCGGCAGGCCCGAATGCGGTGATTCTTCGCGAAAAATTGGTCTCGCTTGAGACCGCTCTGATCTCGAGCGCGAGAACGGGACGCCAGGCGAGTCAGCCCCTGCTGTGTGAGGCGGGGGAGATTCTCGGGGAACCCTGTCCTGGTGGGCCTCTTTGGCTCAGCGATCAAGTTGAACTCCTGAGACGTTATCAGAGAGTCGGGCTTGAGAGGGGGCTTCTCGTGTATTCGGGAGCTCCGGTGGAGCGTCATGCGATCGTGGTTCAATACGGGACAGAAGGAGCGTTCGCGAGGAATGAGGATGAGCCATCGCGGATCAAGATTCTTGAGTACACCCGCATTGGAGCGGATTCCTACTGGTCTCCCAGAAGTGGGCGACTGAGTGTCATTTGTGAAAATGGATCGGGAGCGGGAGACCCGGGAAGGGATGACCGAAACAGTTTGTTCCGGGGGCAAAGCATTCCGGAAATGTGTGCCCGCTTGAAAGAGGGGAATCCCGGCGCGGACCGAAACCTGTTCCTCGGGTCCCTTCCGCCGGGCAAGATTGAAGTGTTCCGGGCGGTGCCGAATACGGGCGAGACTCTGCGTCTGCGTGCCTACCGGAGTTTTCATCGTTTGCTTGAGCGGTGTCAGGGGGCCGGATCTGCCGCACAATTTCAGCGGGATTTTGATCTGACCCTGTCCCGAAGCGGTGTTTCTCAAAGCCGGGTCGAGTTTCTCCTGAATCGCTTCAAGGAAGAGCAGTCCTTTCTTGATCCCTCCTATTTCCGGAATCGAGTCAGGAGGAAGCTTTCCGATGGGTGGGCGCCCGGGTTTCAGGAGCTCCTCAATGGACTTTCCGCTGATTAGAATTCATTCATGAATTTGATGGTTTAGCGATATTCCAGCATTGAGCCTTCTTGTATCGGAGGGAGCAGTCAAGTTTTCCTCCGAATCTGCCGAAACGGTATTTGAGGAAAAACTATGGTTATTGTCGGCGCGATCATTGTGATTGGGTGTGTTCTCGGGGGCTATGTGGCCCACCACGGGAACATCATGGTTTTGAACCAGCCCACCGAGTTTTTGATCATCTTTGGAGCGGCAGCGGGAGCGGCAGTAATGGCCAATTCCACCAACCAGTTGAAGGCGATCATTCATTCCGTGCTTCATGCGATCAAGTCGAAACCCACAACCAAGGCCCAGTATCTGGAGCTTTTGATGTGCCTCTACGAGCTTTGCAAGGTCGTGAAAACCAATCCGCTCTCTCTCGAACCCCATGTGGAAAAGCCGGAAGCTTCCGAAATTTTCAAACGATATCCGGGCGTGCTTGCAAATCACCATGCACTGCACTTCATTTGCGACACGCTCAAGGTTCAAATTTCATCTCCCATGAGTCCGTATGATCTTGAGGATCTGATGGACAAGGACATCAAGGCCGCGCATGAAGAGGAACTGCATGCTCCCGGATACATTTCGAAGCTCGGGGATGCGATGCCGGGTCTTGGGATCGTGGCGGCGGTTCTCGGGGTCGTGATCACGATGGGCGCACTTTCGGAAGGGAAGGAAGCCATCGGTCGGAACGTTGCGGCCGCACTGGTCGGAACCTTCATCGGGATTCTCGCTTCCTATGGATTCATGCAACCGCTTGCGACAAAGATTGAAGCCGACATTCATGAAGCAGGAAAGTACATCGATGTGATCCGCTCCGCGATTCTTGCCCTTGCCAAGGAGTGCGCTCCGAAAGTGTGTGTCGAATTTGGAAGAAGAACCGTGCCGCCGGGCTGTCGTCCGAGTTTCGATGAAGTCGACAAAGCGACATCCGGTCAAAAAGCAGCAGCATAACCCCGAGGTAGACAGTGGCCAAGGACAAGGAAAAAGGCGTCACGATCGTAATCAAGAAAGTCCAAGCCGGACATGGGGGCGGCCACGGGGGTGCGTGGAAGGTGGCCTACGCCGACTTCGTGACCGCAATGATGGCATTCTTCCTGGTTCTCTGGCTCACCAGTGCGGATGAGGAAACCAAGGCTGTGGTGTCCCATTATTTCAATCACCCGAACACGCCTTACAACAAGGGTCGGGATGAAAAGTCGACCGAGGCGATTCCGCTCGGCGAAAAGCTCGGGCAAGGCGATTCCGTTTCCAATGGGGCGGAGGGGCAGGTTCCCGAGGATCTCGTGCAGAAACCACTTCGGGATTTGAAGGAAGAGGTGGAGTCCAAGCTCGGAGACATCACCTTCGGGCTTGAGCTCGATTCGGATGTGGATGTCCTGAAGTTCTCGATTCCGGGCGACGAACTCTTTGTTGCAGGTGGAGTGGAGATCCGGAAGGATGCCTACAAACGCCTGGATCAGCTTGCGGGAATCTTCAAGAAAGTACAGGGGAACGTTCTGATTGAAGGGCACCTCGACAAGAAGCCCCCGATCAGTGGAGAGGATCCCTACCTGTTTTCAACCGAGCGGGCGATCTCGGTGATGCACTACTTCGTAAAGAATCAGAAAATGGATGAGGAGCGCTTTTGTCCCCGCGGCATCGCATCTCGAAGAGCATGGAGCATGAACACCCGTGGCCTTGCCTCCGATGATGTCAGAAACCGGCGGGTGGAATTCACGGTTTCCCTAAAAAACATATGCTCGGATTGATCCGCTGAGGTTCCCCTCAGGGCGAGGATTTGAACCGGGAAAGTTGTTCCGGGGAGAGCCTGTGGAAGGTTCCCGTTCCGGTGACAAGGGAGCGTCCCGGGGAATCGAAAACAATCGACGAAACTTCGACCTTTCGCCCGCTGATGGACTCGATGCGGGTCACGACTAGGCACGCCTCGGCAAGAGGAATGGCCCGCTTGAATTCTATCTTGATGTTTTGGGTCAATGAGGCATGGCCATGGTGCCAGACCACAATGCCCATGACTTCGTCGAGGAGTGCGGCGGTTGCCCCTCCGTGCACATGCCCGGGCGGGCCTTCCGCATGTGGCAGAAAACGGACCTTCGTGAACAGGACCTGCGGGTCTTTCCTTGAAACCGAATGCTCAACGCGGAACAAAGTGCTCCCGGGACCGGAAACAAAGCTTTTTTCCCAGCGCGGAAACGACGGGGTGACGGGTGTGGAGTCTTCAGGATCGAGTTCACTCCAGGGTTTCAAAGTAGCTCTCCCGGTAGAAGTCCCTGAGCTCAAGAAACATCGAGATCCGGCAGTTCCAGCTCATTTCAAAACCATACTTGTCCTCGAGGATCACCAAATCCTGTTTCCGCGCGGCCATCTCCTCTGAGCACGGGAACAGGCGCAGGGAAAAAACGGCAAGGTAGGGAGGACCAAAAAAATCCAAGGCATTCACCGCGAATTGAGAATCCTTCGGAATCATCAGCCCGGGGATCACCGGAAGATCTTCCTTCAGCCGGAGAATGGTTCCCGTCTCGATTTCACTCCACGGACGTGCCCACGCGGAGGACAGGGCAAAGCAACTTGCAAGGAAAAGTGCGAATGCGGATTTCATGGTCCCATCGTACGGGAAGTGGCGTCTCATGGGAAGGGGGCAGGAGGAGGGCGGGATTTCCGGTGGAGCGGAAATTGCCTCTCGAGGAACTCGCTCACAGCCTCGATCACGGCCGACAAGGCGTGCGGCTCCTCAAAAAGATGCGTTGCTTTCGGGATGACTTTCAGTTGTCCGCGTTTCAAAAGAGGCAATGTCTCCCGATTCCACGTCAAAACGGGCTCGTCCCATCCGCCGACAATCAAAAGAACGGGGCAGGAGACCTCGGGAGCAAAGCTCCGCGCCAGATCCACCCGTCCACCCCGGGAGATCACGGAGCCGAGCCTGCTCCCGGCGATGCTTGCGGCTTGCAGGGCGGCAGCGGAACCCGTGCTGGCCCCGAAAAAGCAGAAAGGAGTGCCGTTGTACTCGTGGCGAGCCTCGACCCACTTCAGGGAAAACAGAAGGCGTTTGGCAAGGAGAGGGATGTTGAACCCTTGGGTCCTGTCTTGCGATTCCGCCGAAGTTAGCAGATCGAATAAAAGGGTGGCGATCCGCCGGCGGTTCAGGGCTGTTGCAACCTGAAGATTGCGAGGGCTGAATCGGCTGCTTCCGCTGCCATGGGCAAAGATCACCCAGCCCACGGGTGCGGGAGGGATTCGAAGGATCCCGGGAAGGTGTGCACCTGTCGCGGGATCCTCGAGAGCGACTTCCAGGGTTTTTAGATCGGTTTCGGGAACATCGATTTTCATGTGCGGATTTCGAGCAAAAACCATGCAAAATCGAACCCAAGAAAAAACGCGGGCTGACTCAGAGGCTTGGGACATCCGGACCCGTGGAGGAGCGGAGAAGTCTATCCTTGCAGGGAAAGCTGTGTTGAGCGGGGATTTCTGTATGGCATCGGTCTTGCTCCAAGAAGTACGGCACGAGGTGCTGGAAGGTGGGTGGTCCTTATGGAGTTCTCCGAAGTCAACCGCAGCTTGGAACCATGTGACAGATGAAAATCTGAAGGGGTTATGTCAGATAACCCGGGATTGCTGTGAGGTGTTTCACAGTCTTCCCTGAGCCCGGAGGTCCAGACTCCGGGCTCTTTTTATTTGAACACCAAAAGGAGCCGAAATGATTCTTGAGAAAATTGCAAATCGAAACGTAGTCACCATTCCCGAGGGAGCAACCATGGAGATGGCCGCAAAGGCCATGAGGGAACGGCATGTGGGGTGTGTGGTGGTGGTTGAGGAAAAAGGAACGCGGAAAATACCCGTCGGTATGGTCACCGATCGTGACATCGTGGTGTCGACCAGTGCATTCGGAATCTCCCCGAATACGGTTTACGTGAGGGACGTGATGTCTGCAACTCTGGTGACAGCACGCAAGAGCGATTCCTTCAATCACATCCTGATGCTCATGAAGGAACACGGGGTAAAGAGGATTCCGATCGTCGATTCGGAAGGAGTCCTTGCGGGGATTATCACCACCCATGAAATGATGAGGGTTTTGTCGGACGAGTTGAATGTCCTGGTCCAGGTCACCGACCGACAGCACCAAGTGGAATCCGACCGGAGACCGAAGCTCGGATGAGGTCGGGAAACGAACGGGGACCCGCACGGGGTCCCCGTTCGTTCAGGAATATCTATTTTTGAAGTGCTGTTTGAATGGAGAGTTTCAAATCCTCATCCGATCCCTCAAGGTACTCCCGCGGGATCTCATGACGGATCAGGCGTTTGAGTTCAGGCGGGAGCGCCAGTCGCATGAGGCCCAGAAAGTGCGGTTCGGCCACAAGGATCAAGGAATCAAAAAGGCCTGCTCTTTGTTTCCGTGAGAGAAATCTGGCAATTCCGGTTGCAAAGCGTGAGGCAACCTGTTCGTGGTGATGGAAGGTTCGATCAAGGCTGTGTCGAATGCTCCCCGAGGCAGCGCTTGAAACGCCACTGCCGGGCCGATCGGAGTCGAGTTGTCCCTCTGTTAGGTGGCCTTTCTTGTTCTTCATGCGTTCCTTGAATCTGAACTTTTGATCCCCGAAGTCTTCGTAAAAGACTGCGTCCGTGCGATTCGCCAGAACGTACCAGGTGCGGGGGGGCGCCTTCGAGTGGACTTGGTTTCGGAAATAATTGCCGGATTGTGTTCTCATCAGTTACCTCTGTTTCTCGTTGCGACTTTGAGCAAAAATCGCGCCATCCCGACAGGAGTTTTGCTTTCGAACGAGTGATGTTCCGGGACCTTTTGGCACAAGTCGGGAAATCCGCTTTTTGAGGAATCCTCGTGAAAAAATCCGTGAGAAAAACAGTTGCTCTCGAGTTCGATTCCAGAGACACTCCAGGTCAAACCTTTGGAGGGGAAGATGGCGACAAAGATTCTTTTGTGTGTTTTGTTCGTTCTTTCGGGGGGAAACTCCTTCGCACAGTCCGGGAGCAGAAGCCTGGTCCGGATTGCTTTGGGGGATTACCGCGCGGAAATGAAAAAAATCCAAGCCAGGTCTCTGGATGTGGCTGGTGTGGACCTGGACCAAAAGAAGGTCGATCTGATTGTGGATTCCCGGGAGCTCCAGTGGCTGAAGGCTGAAGGATACTCCCCGATGGTCGTATCCGCATCCAGGGTTGCGGCCGCCCCTGACAGCCGGTATCAGAATCCGGAAAAAATCGAGGCGGCTCTCAAGCAATTTGCCGCAATCCATCCTGATCTTGCCGAGGTGAAGTCCATCGGAAAGTCCCTCGAGGGACGGGATGTTTGGGCCGTTCGGTTGACCAAGAATGTGAAGCAGGAGCACCCCTCGCGCCCCCATGTGTTTTTCAATGCCATGCACCATGCGAGAGAGGTGATGACTTCCGAGATTGGCTTGGACATTGTGGAAACCTTGCTCAACGGGTACGGGAAGGATCCGCAAATCACCCACTGGCTTGATGCTTATGTCATCGATGTGGTTCCCATGTTCAACGTGGATGGAAACAACCTCGTGTGGAGTCAGGATTCCATGTGGAGGAAGAATGCACGTGGCGGGTACGGGGTGGACATCAACAGGAACTATCCCTATGCATGGAATTCATGTCGCGGATCAAGCGGTTCGAAGTACGCGCAGGACTATCGAGGTGAGAGTGCGGCATCCGAACCCGAGACCCGGCTCATGATGGAATATGTCCGGTCCATCCGTCCGGTCATGTCGATTTCGTATCATTCTTACAGTGAAATCGTGATCTATCCCTACGGATGCGAGGGGCAAAGAACCGAGACTCGCGAAGTGGTGGAGAAGATCGGGAAGGAGCTTGCCTCCCGATTGAAGAAGGATGATGGAAAAGGAACTTACACTGCCGGAACCGCCCCTGAATTGCTGTATTCGGTGGACGGCGGGGATCTTGATTGGCTCTATGCGGTTGGCCAGGTCATTCCATTTGTGATTGAGGTCAATGCGAGCTCGCAGGGCTTTCAGCCAAACTACCCCAGGTGGAGGGATCGAACGGTTGAGGCTCAGAGGGAGGGCTGGAGGTACTTGCTTTCTCGCATGGATGGGGCTTCCATCTTCGGCAGAATCAAGGGCTCTGACGGACGTGTCCCCCCGCAGGCAAGAATCAGAATCCGTGCAGAGGGAGGTGCGTTCTCTCAAGAGCTGCAGGTGGGGCCGAGCGGTCACTTCCATGTGATCCTGAATCCCGGGATTTATCGGGTTCAAGTGGAGGCGACCGGATATTCCTCCGAACCTCGGCAAGTCAAAGTCGGAGATCTCCGAACCCCGTTTGAGCCGGTGCTTCGAAAAATTTAGGAATTTGCGCGAGGCAAATGAATCAGGAATCTTGTGTTTTTGCACTGGGAGTCGACCTCCAGGGTGCCCCCGTGGGATTTCAGGATTCCAAGCGAGATGCTGAGACCAAGACCCGTGCCTTTTCCAACTTCCTTTGTGGTGAAAAAGGGCTGCAGGATTTTTTCCCGGATGGATTCTGGAATCCCGTTGCCGCTGTCCGTGATTCGGACGGTGATTCGGCTCTCGTTTGCCAGAGCGTCGATTTTCACCCAGCGTTCCGGCAGGCATTGAACTGCATCAAAGGCATTGTTCAGGAGATTCAGGAACACTTGGGATACCTGGGACGGCCTGCATTCGACTGCGAGATCCTCCCCGATGGAGTCCATTTCAATCCGGATGTCATGGTGCTTGAAGCGTGTGGAGCAGAAGGAGAGGGTGTCTTCGAGAATCGCCTTGAGCGGTTTTCTCTCGTAGGGATCCTGGCTCCCGTCCCGGGAAAAGCTTTGAAGCCCCTTGATGATCCGTGAAATTCGCTGAACGGTTTGGTCAATGTCCCCCGTGATTTTTTTCAAGGTCTCGCGATCAAGGGGGTCTCTCTCGAGAAGCATCCTGATCTGGTGATTTCTTCCCTGGAGGATGGCGAGCGGGTTGTTGATCTCATGCGCGATCCCGGAGGACATTTCCCCGAGACTCGACATTTTGGATGCCTGGATCATCTTGAGTTCTTTTTCACGGATTTCCGTCACATCCCAATTTGCACCGACCAAACGGATGAGGGCCCCTGATTCGGAGAACGTACTTTTTGCCCGTGCCGCGATCAGTTTCGAGGTTCCATTCTGTGTCACCACGCGGAACTCGACTGCAAAATCCTTTTTTTGATCCGCACATTCCCGAAGGGCATCCCGAACCTTTTCACGGTCGTCTGGGTGAAGGGTTTTTTCGAAAGCATCGTAACTTCCCGAAAACTGTGTCTTGGACTGTTCGAAGAGGACATACATGTAGTCATCCCAGTAGAGGTGGTTTTGCACCAGGTCCCAATCCCAAATCCCGAATTTCAATGCCTCGACCGACTGATCGAGTCGCTCCCGGCTTTTCTTCACTTCGATGGAGTGAATGATGTTCTCATAGGTGATGGCGGCGATCCTGCAGATGAATTCGATGAACGCGATATGGTTCTCCGTGAAGGCGTTCGCCTCGCCGGATGCGACCCCGATGGTTCCAATGCACTCTCCGCGGAAGATGACCGGACAGTAAAGTCTTGATACGAGGTGCAATCTTTTTTGGAAATCGGTGGGTTCGCTGGTTTCAAGGTTGGCAAGATAGGTTTTTTGGTTGCGGATCACCCAGCCCGGGTGACGCTCCATTGCCGTCGATTCGGCGTGAGCGATTTCCTCTTTGGTGAGTCCGTCCGCCAAAAGAAGCTCCAGTTTTCCACTGTCCGGATTCATGAAATAGAAGCCGGTGGACTTGAACGCAAAATCCCGCTTCAGAATCTCATAGATCGAGGCCACCAACTCCTCAAGGGATGATGCTTGCGTGATCTTCGCAAGAAGAGGCTCCAGCTGTGCGAGAGCCACCGAGACGGAATCAAATGTGCCGGCTCCCAAGGTCATGGCTCAGCTGTTTTTGGACTTCAGTGTTTCGAGTGCGGCAGCCACGCATTTTTCATCCTGCTCATAGTGTCCGCCGCTGACGCCAATGGCTCCGATCAACCGGTCCCCGTGAAGGATCGGGGACCCTCCCCCGAGAAGGATGAAGTCGGGCAAGTGTTGCGCTCCCTGAAGCAGAATCGGGTCATTCTTGATGAACTCGTGCCAGGATCTCCCTGTGGGAATTCCGAATCCCACGGCGGTTTTTGCCTTCTTGACGCAGGTTTCAAGACTTACGGCAGGGGCCCCATCCATGGAGGAGAAGGCCTTCATCCGTCCGGAGGAGTCGAGTACGCAGACGCTGATGTTGAGCGAGATTGCCTGAGCGGCTTCAATGGCGGTTTCAATCAAGAGTTGGGCTGCCTCTCTTGAGACGGTGGGCTGATCAAAGCTGGTTTTCATGATTTGTTCTCCGGATGATCGTCCGGTTCCTTTTCAGTTTCGGCGAATTTCTCGATGCGTTCTCCCCGGGACTTGGAGTCGTCCTCCATTCCGTTGAAGCTGTCTTTGAAGTTCTTGATGGATTTTCCGAGGGATTTGCCAAGTTCCGGAAGGCGTTTGGGACCAAAAAGCAGCAAGACGACGCCGATGATCAGGATGTGCTCGAAAGATATTCCAAACATGGGGGGAACTCCTTCTTTTGATTCTACTTCATTTTCATCGATTCAGCCCGAAATATTGAGAATCCGGAAATGATTTTCATTGAGCAGGGCATTACCGCCGGAGAAAGTAGTGCTCGGAGTTGGAGTCCCGGGATTTCCGGATGAAGAGGCGCTTTTCGGCCTCAACTCCGAGAAACACCTGAGCAAGGTCCGTAAGGATGGGGCGGGAGGAGTAATACCCGTGACCGAGTCCCGTGATTCCGGGGGCATCCACCTCGCTTACGTTCACCACGTCCACACCCTCGTATCGTGTGCAGGCGCCAAGCCTTTTTTTTCCGTTCAGGGCTTTGGAGGCAAGGAGTGCGTTGTCTTTTTGGGAGCAATACAAGGTGATTCTCTTTGCGATTCTTGCGAGGTCCTGAAGTCCCGCGGCAAACTCCTCCGGATCATAGTCGGGAGCGTTCAACACAAGTTCTTGGAGAAATCCGGATTCGAGCGTTCGGGAGGCCTCACGAAGAGCGGGGAGCGCGACCTGGTGGCCCATGGAATGAACGATCATCTGGTAGGGAACAGGAAGTGCTGCGAGCTCCCGGAAGATGGTGGCGAATGCAGTGACGCTGGCTTGCGCATTCCTTTGGTTCGACTCATAGGTCCGGTTGAGGAGGGTCTTCTCAAGAAACCCACCTTCCTTTCCTGCGGGCCAGGAGAGCAGGATGACCGAACCTTGGAATTTCAGATCATAGGCGATTTGGGCGGCCCGAAAGAGTGCCTCGGTGAAGTCCACATTGAAGCCATGAATGAAAACAAGAGCGCCCCATTCCCGGTTTGCCAGAAGGGTCGCCTTCCACTCCTCAAGAGAAAGGGTCTTGTTCTCTCCCCGAGTGAAAGTGGAGGCGATGGTGCCGATCGCATGGGATTCCGGCACCGCAATTTCGACCTCTCCAAAAACAAGGGCCGAGCCCGGCCGGGCGCTCTCTTGATCGCGATTTGTAGCGTATCGGATCGGAATGCGGCGGTCCCCGGAAAAAGGGTCCCTGAAAAGAAGCCCCAGATCCCTTTGGACGGCATCACGAGCGAGGGACAGGAAGGGGGGAGGTGCTTCGGGAGGTTTTGGTGCGCTCGAGCACGCAAAGAGAAAGCCCGTAAAAAGAAGGGCGAAGATCCGGGATGGCATGGGCCGGAGGCTAGAAAATTGTTCGGGGATTGTCAAACCGTCGGTGAGCCGGAACGGGAAACGTGCTAGGGTTCAAAAGAATGGAACATCATTTGGTCTGGAACGGATCGCCGGAGATTGTGAACCTTGGTTTCTTTTCCATCCGCTGGTACGGAGCTTTGTTTGCGCTCGGGTTTTTTCTGGGGCTTCGGATCCTGAACCGGATCACGAGCAGGGAAGGGATTGTTCCCGCGGGATTTGATTCGATGCTTTCGTATGTGATCCTGGGCACGGTGGTAGGCGCCCGGCTCGGGCATGTTTTTTTCTATGAGCCCGGAGTCTTTCTCTCCGATCCGGTTCGGATTCTCAAGGTCTGGGAGGGAGGTCTGGCAAGTCATGGAGGAGTCATCGGAGTCATCGTGTCGGTGTTTCTCTGGAAGCGGAAGCATTACGATGGTCCTGTGATTCGATTGCTGGATTATCTCTCGGTGCCAAGCACCATGGTGGGCGGACTGATCCGGCTTGGGAACTTCTTCAACTCCGAAATCCTCGGTCGCCCCTCGGATGTTTCTTGGGCGATTGTGTTCAAAAGAGTGGACGAACTGCCCCGTCATCCTGCGATGCTCTATGAAAGCGTCTCGTACTTGATGATTTTCGGTTTCATGATGTGGCTACTGGAGAGGGGGCATCATCGAAGGTTCGGGGATGGATTCCTGACCGGGATCTTTTTCGTTTTCGTCTTCCTTGCGCGGTTTTTGATCGAGTTTGTGAAAGAGTTTCAGATCCAAACCGAGGCCGCACTTCCCCTGGATCTGGGCCAAATCCTGAGTCTGCCCTTTGTGGGGCTTGGGGTTTTCCTGCTTTGGCGCTCGGGAGTGTTTCGCCCGAAGGCGTCAGGCACGGAATCATGAAAGGGAGTTCCTGATTCCTTCGAATGGCCCGGTCCTTGCCTCTGTTCCTCGATGAAAACGAGGTGTCTGTGAGAAGTTCCTGGATTATCTTGAGTGCGGTTTTTTTGTCCCAGAGCGCAAGTGCTGCGCGTTGGGATGGGTATAATGATCCGAACCGGTTCAGGGACGGGTATGAATTCAGGTATGAGCATCTGCCCTTGAAAGGGGATCTCGGTACCGCGCGACTTCCCTGGTCGGAGAGTTATTGGCCGAGGAATCAAGGGAGCATCAATCTCCGGTGGAATGCCAATCCCCGGGTCGGATTCGGCTATCGATCCCCCTCCCGCGAAGAGGTGTTGCGAATGTCGCTTGAGGAATTGAAATCCTTGGCCCCTACCGAGAAGTACGATCTCTACCGCGGGCGCTATGATTATCCTTTGAAGGGACTCATCAGTCGTGCCGAGGCCAATCCGCGCGCGCCCGATTGGGCGGGGATTTGCGACGGCTGGAGCGCCGCTTCGATCGAGTTTCCCGAACCCAAGGCCGTGGTACGCTTCAATCCCGACGGAGTGGCGATTCCATTTGGATCCTCCGATGTGAAGGGGTTGATCTCCTACACGGCTGCTCGCCAGAAGCTCAATTCCATTGTGGTGGGTCGATATTGTCCCTTTGGACTGAGTCTCTCGTTCCGGAATTGTCGGGATATCAATCCGGGCACCTACCACGTCATCCTGGCAAATGAGATCGGAATCCGGAAACAATCCTTTCCCGCGGATGTTGAGCCGGGCAAGGAGGCATGGAACCAGCCTGTCATCGGGTATGAGTTCACCCCGCTCGGGAGCGCTCGATCCGAAACCGGGGGGAGTGCGATCCGGATTCAATCGAAATTGATCTATGTGGATGAGCTCGAGCAATCCCGTTGGGAACCGGTTTCAGGAACCGGGCACTGGGTTTCTTCGGTTCAGAACTCGGAATATGTCCTTGAACTCGACTCTGAGGGGCGGATCACAGGCGGGGTTTGGTTGACCCGGTTCTCCCACCCGGATGTCTTTTGGAGACCGACAAAAGGGATTGAGTTCAGCGGCGAATTTGCTACTCTGCCGGAAATTTATGAACCGGTGGATCCGTGACCCGGATTCAGGAAAAGAAAGGGAGAACGGGATGGGATTTCGTCGAGGATGGATTGCTCTTTTGGGAATGCTCGCGGGTTTCGGCACATTAGAGGCGGAGGCGGCTGTGTCCAGAAGCAAAGGGCTTGGATTGATCCTGGGAGAGCCCACCGGGATCACGGGCAAGATGTGGACTTCGCAGGATCGCGCAATTGACGCCGGGATCGCGTTCTCCTTTGATGAGTTCGTGTTTCTGTATTCGGATTATCTCTTTCACTTCAAAAGCATCTCCGGAATCAGGCCCTACGCAGGAATCGGGGGAGGGTTGCTGATCTCAAGCGGCGGCAAAAAGGGGAAGTACTTTGATGAAAAAGACGGCGGCATCGGACTCGGAGTGAGGATCCCCCTCGGGGCGGAGTGGTTTGTTCCGGATGCCCCCTTTGGAATCTTTGCGGAACTGGTGCCCGGGATCGGTCTTGTCCCCGGAACCTATGGATTCTTCCAAGGCGGCGTGGGAGCGAGGTTTTATCTGGAATGAGTCAACGGGAGCGTGATCATCAGATTGCGAATGAGCTTGGAATCGCCATGGGCATGGTTCAGCTCGCTCTCATGAAGATCCAGAAAGCGGATCTCCAGACGGAAGCGGGTCAGGTGTGCGGTTATCTTGAAAAGGCGGGTGTGGCCCTTGCCCGGCTCAAGTTGCTGACAGAGGAGGCAAGGCGCTCTGATCCGGAAGAGAAGAAATCGTGAGTCTGTATCCTTCTCCTGTGACCGGCGTGATTCTCAGGTTTGAATCCTTGATTTTTTTTCTGAGCGAGCAGAGGTGGACATCGATCACCCGGTCACTGACTTTGATGGAGTTCCCTCTGATTTCCTGAAGGATCTTTTGCCTGGTGAACAGTCGGGACGGGTGCTTTGAGAAAAGCACGAGGAGTTTGAATTCCGTTTGAGTGAGGAGGATTTCCTCTCCGCTTTCTCCCTGGCCTGAAATGGTCACCAAGTGGGAGTTCAGATCCAGTTTCAGGTTGCCGATCCGGATCACGTGGGTGGATTCATTTTGCCGAAAGTACTTCATGAGTTTTGAATCCACGCGCGCCTTCAGTTCCGCCAAATCAAAGGGTTTCGGAAGATAATCGTCCGCACCGAGCGAAAACGCGGTGACCTTGTCCGAGACCCCGTTTTTTCCCGTGATGCAGATGATGGGGATGGATGCCGAGGAAGGGTTCGATTGGATTTCAGAAAGGAGCGTGAATCCGCTTTTGTCCGGCAGTCCGATATCAAGCAAAATCAGGTCAAAGGAAGTTTGGTGCAGTTCATGGAGCGCATCTTTCGCGCTTCCGGCAATCCGCACCGAGTGAGGGGAGAGGGTTTCTGAAATCAGAATCTGGTAGTCTTTGGAATCTTCGATCAAAAGAATTTTTGCGTTACGACTCATAACCCCATTCTATCCTTCGCATCGGGATTTGCTCAATCACAGAGCTTTGACGAGCTCGGTTTTTGTGACACATGCTGTGGGAATCTTTAAAAAATATTTTGTTGACTAAAATAATCGGAAATAGGAAACTTGAAAGTATCGGAGGACAGATATGAATCAAGCGGCAGCACGAACGCTCCACGATCCCACCAAGCACGATCAACACATCATCCACCTCTCGGGGCCCCCACGGTAAGGTTCGCATGAGTGAGGCGCCACGACGTCGGCGAGGCTCATGAACCGGGAGGAACGATCTGGCCGGATTGAACCTGAACCTGGCAATGGAATGTTTGAATGAATCGAATCAAGGTTTCGAAGAAACGAAACCAAGCCCGGGCAGAAATGTCCGGGCTTTTTTTTTGCAAAGTGATTCCTTTGGGTTATGCTGAGCCACCATGGAGACACCTTTGTGAGAATCGCAATCCTGAAAGAGGTCCGTCCGGACGAAAATCGAGTTGCACTGACCCCCCAAATGGTCGGGCAGTTGAAGAAAATGGGCGTCGAGGTCCTGGTAGAAAAAGGAGCAGGGGAGCGGGCGCACATACCGGACTCGGCATTCGAGGCGGCTGGCGCGAAAGTGTGTCAGGAGTCGGATCTCCTCGGGTCCGGGCAGGTGTTCATCCAAATCAATCCTCCCACGGATGCGCGAATCCAAAAACTTCCTGAAAAGTCGACATGGGTGTCCCTTTTGTATCATCGCACGGAGAAAGCCTGCATTGAGTCCCTAAATCGAAAGGGGATTTCCGCGTTTTCTTTGGATGCGATCCCGAGAATTTCACGGGCCCAGAGCATGGATGTGCTCAGTTCGCAGGCAAATCTTGCCGGATACCGTGCGGTGATGGACGGGGCTTCCCTTTTGGACCGGATTTTCCCCCTTCTCATGACTGCCGCGGGCACGGTGTCACCCTCGAAGGTTTTGATTTTTGGAGCGGGTGTTGCAGGACTTCAGGCCATTGCAACCGCCAAGCGCCTCGGTGCGATCGTAGAGGCCACCGATGTCCGGCCCGAGACCAAAGAGCAGGTCCAGAGTCTCGGGGGTAAGTTCATCGAAGTGACAGGAGCAAGTGTTGCGAGTGAAGGCGGGTATGCGAAAGAGGCAAGTGCCGAGTATCGGGCAGCGCAACGGGCTGCGGTCAACAAATCACTAGCTCAGGCCGACCTGGTGATCACCACAGCGCTCGTGCCCGGGAGAAAAGCCCCTGTCCTGATTGATCAGGAGCAGCTCGCGCTCATGAAAAAGGGTGCGGTGGTGGTGGATATGGCCGCCGAGCAGGGCGGGAATTGTCACGGGACCAAGCCCGGTGAGACGGTTGAGATTGATGGCGTCCGCATTTTCGGGGCGATGAACCTTCCTTCAAAGCTGGCAGCCAATGCGAGCGAACTTTTTGCAAGAAACCTTCTCGAGTTTTTCAAGCTCGTGTCGCCGAAAGGCGAGATGGTATTTGATCTGAAAGATGAAATCATTGCCGGATGCCTGATTTGTCATCAGGGTGAGATCCGTCATGCCGGAGCCTAGGAGAACAACATGATTGAAATCATCCAGTTTCTTGGAGAAAATATCAATTTCGTCTATTTGATGGTCCTCATGATCTTCGTGGGGATCGAGCTCATTTCCCATGTGCCGAGTGTCTTGCACACTCCCTTGATGAGCGGAGCGAATGCGATTCACGGAGTCGTGTTGATCGGGGCGATCATCGTTCTTGGAAAGGCAGGAGATGAGGATTATTTCAGTTTGATTCTTGGCTTTCTTGGCGTGCTGGTGGGCACGCTCAACGTCATGGGCGGTTTTGTGGTCACGGACCGGATGCTCGAAATGTTCAAGAAAAAACCTAAAGCTCCGGGGAGCAAGTCATGAATCACGTTCTTGAGATCGTCTATTTGATCGGTTCAATCTCGTTTGTTCTTGGACTCAAGATGATGGGTCAGCCTGATACTGCAAGAAAAGGAAATTTGGTGGCTGCATTCGGGATGGGGATTTCCGTTTTCGGAACGCTTTTCCTGAACGGGGACGGGTTCAACGTGATCCCGCACCTCGGATTGATTCTTGCCGCCATCGCCCTTGGGGTTGTGGTCGGAACAGTGATGGCAAAGAGGGTACAAATGACCTCGATGCCCGAAATGGTTTCCCTCTTCAACGGAATGGGGGGCCTGTGTGCGGCGCTCATTTCAATGATCGAGTGGCGCGCACTTTCCGGCTCGGGTGAGCTTCAGGCTCTCGGGTTTGCGCATTTTCTTCCGGTGGTTGCCGGGCTTGTGATCGGGACGGTATCCTTTGTGGGGAGCATGGTTGCATGGGGCAAGCTGAACGGCTCGGTCGGCGACTTCCGCTTCAAGGGGCAGCAGTTCATCAATCTCCTGGCTCTCGCCTTGATTCTGGGAGCGGGATTCTTCACCTTCAATTCCCTTACTTCGGGCCTCGCCACTCTCGGCTTCTTCACGACATTCGGACTCTCTGTGGTCTATGGGCTCTTGTTTGTGTTCCCCATTGGGGGCGCTGACATGCCAGTGGTGATTTCGCTTCTGAACTCCTTCACCGGGGTAGCTGCTGCCTGTGGCGGATTCCTGTATCACAACAACGTCATGTTGATGGGCGGAGTTCTGGTCGGGAGCGCGGGAACCATTTTGACGATTGTCATGTGTCAGGCAATGAATCGGTCCCTGACCAACGTTCTCATCGGAGCCGTGGGTGCATCCTCCGGGGCGGCCGCCACAAGCGGAGGCAAGGGTGGATCGGTACGGGAGGTGCAGGCCACAGATGTTGCAATCATGATGAAATATGCAGCCAAAGTGGTGATCGTTCCCGGCTATGGGCTCGCGGTGGCGCAAGCCCAGCATGTGTGCCATGAGCTCGAGTCCCTGCTCGAGTCTGAAGGTGTCGATGTGAAGTACGCCATCCACCCTGTGGCAGGCCGGATGCCGGGGCACATGAACGTTCTTCTTGCGGAAAGCAATGTGAGTTACGACAAGCTTGTGGAAATGGAACACATCAATCCCGAGTTCGGAACCACAGACACGGTTCTGATTGTGGGTGCGAATGATGTGGTGAATCCTGCTGCAAAAACCGATCCCGCAAGTCCGATCTATGGCATGCCGATCCTTGATGTGGATCAGTCAAAGCAGATCGTTGTTCTCAAGCGAAGCATGAAGTCCGGGTATGCAGGGATCGACAATGAGCTGTTCTTCAACCCGAAGTGCGGAATGCTCTTTGGAGATGCGAAAGACAGTCTCCAGAAGCTGGTCAACGAAATCAAGGCTCTGTGATCCTGATCCAGTCGATCTGCTCAAGGTCCGATTGCCGGAGAATCGAGTTGATTCTCGAAAATGGTTTCGATCCGAAAAATCCCCGATATGCGGAAAGCGGTGAGGGGTGCGGCGTCTCGATGATTTCATGGTGAGCGGCTGTCAAAAGCGACTTCTTCTTCCCCGCGTATGCCCCCCAGAGGACAAAGACGATTTTTTGTTTTCTTCCGTTCAGGTGTTGAAGGATTTGGTCTGTCAGTTCCTCCCAGCCTTGGTTTTGGTGGGAGAGGGGTTCGTGTGCGCGCACGGTGAGCACGGTGTTCAAAAGGAGCACCCCTTGCTTTGCCCATCCGGTCAGATCCGAGAGACCTTCATCAAATTCCACGCCCAAGTCGGTCTTGAGTTCCTTTAAGATGTTTTTCAGGCTTGGGGGCTTTGGCTTCAATCCGTTCGGCACGGCAAAGCTCAATCCCATCGCCTGATTCTCGCCATGGTAGGGGTCTTGACCGAGGATGACCACTCGAACACGTTCTGGGGGGACCTCGAAAAAAGCGCGAAACCAGTTCTTTTCCGCGGGAAAAATGGTTCGGCCCAGGGCACGCTCCCGGGAAAGGAATTCACTCAGTCCCCGGCAGGAATCGGAATCAAGGAATTCCTTCAGTACAAAGCGCCAGGAGGCGGGGATGAGGTGGTCCATCGGGGCTGGATTTTATCCGAATTTGTGGTCTCGGGGAAGGGGTGAATCGGGTATGCTTTCTCCATGGCACGGACGTTCTTCGGATTGCTGGCAAGGGGAATTTCGTTTACCGCGCTTGGTTTGGCACTCCACGGATGTGCAGCCAAGAAGATCAAACCCGGCGAATTCACTCCGATCCCTGTTCAGGAGCAGTACAGGATTTTCGAAACACTGCCGGGAGTGAAGGTGGTTGGATTCGCCGACACCTTTACCCTGACCAAGGAAATTCCGGGCACACAGCAGGAATGGATGTCGGTTCTCTACCTTGAGCGGGAGTTTGATGTGCTTGCAACCCTCGGCTCCGGATTTGATGTGTGGCTTGCGATGGATTTGATTTTGAATCAGGAGGACGAAGAGTCGATCCGGCAAGCCAGGCTCCGCGGAATGCCGATCGGGTATCAGACTCTCGAGATGGAGCGTTTTTTTTCATGGGTTCGGGAAACACGCGATCGTGGCAACCCGTTTTATGTGGTTGGATTGGGCCACGAGGTCGCATCCTCCTACGGGTGGCGGAATCAGTTCCTGATCAGGACCTTTGCCGAGACCCTGAAGCGGTACGGGGCCGGGGAATCCATTCCCGTGATGGAGGCGGGATTGAATCCCTTGTTGCTGCTGAAGAAGTGCGGCGAGACCGGTTTCCCGCGAAATGAGGAAGAGGTTGAGTCCGTAAAGAAATCGATCGCAAATCTTGAATCCCTGGTGAAGGGGGTCGCAACAACCGTGGCTGAGCGGTTTCCGGCTCATCCGCATGCCTCTGTCTTGCAGGCATTGCCCTCGCATTTCAGCGCAGTTCTCGAGTTGTGTCGGACAAAAGCACTCCCCAAAGCCCGCATTGAGCTTGAAGTGCGGTCTCTGGTGCAGACCCAAGCCAAATGGTCAAAGTCGGGAAGGGTGTTGCTCCTCGGGGAGTTCGATGTCCTTCGCAATACTCCTCAAACCCTTGGAGGTGCCTTGAAGGCGAAATTCGGGAAAGAGATGTACACCGTTGCCACCGTTCCTGTGAAGGGCGAGGTGATCGCGCGGACGAAGCCGCCCCGAAAAATCGCGATCGAGGGAAACGAGTCTCCGGTTCAGGTTCTCTTTCAGGGGCTTCGTGAACCTGCCCTGATTCCCATGGGCTCTCTTGCCCAAAGAGCGAAGCGATGGGTTCCCTTGTTCCAGAGAAGTCGTGCGTTCCTCGAGGGGGGAGGGTCTCCGGTGGAATGGGCAAAGGAGGTGGATGCCATTCTTGCATTTCCCTCCTGTTCGCCTACGGGGAAATGGTATCTTGATCATTTGCAATTCAAGAAGGAATGGTGATCCGGGCTTGGTTCAGAATAGCGCGGAAATCCCGAGAAACGGGTTCAGGTCATCTGCGGATTCCGTGATGCCCACGTTCATTCCGGCATCGAGCTGCACGTTCTTTACGACCTCATAGGTAAGACCGAAATCGAGTGTCGCAGTCCAGGTGCTTCCGGACTCGGTCGAGGAGAGGTTCCAGAATTCCGCATAACCAGCGAGATCTCCGATCAGGTCATGGCCAAACGTGATTGAAGAGACCCATTCATGATGAAATGCGTCGTCCCCCTCGTTTTTGGCCCGATTCCATTGCAGCATTGCCCCCATGTTCCAATCTGAAGGCAAGGAGATTGCGAAAGGCACGATGATGCCGCCTTCCAGAAGCTTGTGGCTGAGCCCGCCAGAGTTTGTGGGAAGATTCACAAAGGGCATCACCGCGAGGGCTGCAACTCCTCCGTCATTTCCAAAAAGATTGGTCTTAAGCCGAAGTACGGTGTCGCCGAATCCCTTGAACTCCTGGGCTGAAGCCCCGTTTGTCTGGTCCTTTTTCGTGGCATAGGGGGTGATGATGGCTTGAAAATCGATATCATTGGTCAACCCGATCTTCAGGTTCGATGCCATGATCCCGAGTCCTGATGTCTTGGTTTCCACTCCTGCGTCACTTGTCTTGTCAGAGGAGAAAATCAGGATGTCGGTTTCAAGCTGGAAATGTCCGGCATCGACGCTGTAGGCGCTCTCGGTTTTGTCCGGTCGATCGGTTGAAAATTCACGCATGAGTTCTTTTGGTGTGGGATTGAACAGATGAAAGGAACCCTTGTCTGCCCGTGTGGGCTCATCGGCCAACGCGAGAGCAGGGAGGAGGGTCAAGGCAAAGAGAGGGAGCGTGCGGATCATTGGGGATTCCTTTCAGGTGGGAAAGCTGATTCTTGTGGTGCTTCAAGTGTAGAGGAAGCGGAATAGAATTTACGAATTAAGATTTCCAAACCTGAAAAAGAAATGATTGGAGGTGACGGTCGGAATCGAACCGACAAACAACGGTTTTGCAAACCGTGCCATTAGCCATTCTGGTACGTCACCCCTGAATTTGAATGGACCCCTTCAGAGGTATCAATCCCTTTGGTCCTTTGTCAATCCATAGGGCTGAATGGCGTCAAAATGATACCTCTTACCTATGCGCTCAAAGCCAGTCAGAATCGGATCTGGGACGAGGCCCTATCATCAGGATGCGTTGGGTTGGATTCAAGCAAGGAGTGCTGCCGTTTTTTGGTGCCCTGATGGCAGGGACTGTTTTTGCTTTGCCCCTTGAGCCGGGAAAGCTTGCACGCGAGCTGAAGATGAATTCCCGGACGATTCGGGTAAAACTCTCAGGGTTTGGGCGGGTGATCACGATCAAAGGCGACCATTTGGCCCTTTCGCTTGCAAAACGCCCTGATCTTGGAAATGTTCAATCAGAAGAGTGGATCATCGATTGCAAACGCAGTCTGATCTTTGATCCCTCCACCCAAAAATCAAGACAAATTCCCCGGTCCGGAATCCTGATTGAGAGTCTCAGCGGTGTGCTTTCCCTGAATCAACGAAACTTCAGGGATCAACTCGTGGTGTACCCGAAGGAGTTGTTGTCGCCCTACGATGAGTCCGTTCGAAGCAACTCCGAGTGCCTCGTTGTGAATCACATTGATCTGGAGATGTATCTGGAGTCCGTCGTGAATGGAGAGTTCAACTCCCAGTGGGCCGAGTCGGCAGTGGAAGCGCAAATCATCGCGGCACGCACCTATGCGCTTTTTCAGATGGGGGAAATGAGAAAGGATCGCGGGCGGGTGTTTGATGTGGAGTCCACGCAGAAGGACCAGGTGTATCTCGGACTTGACCGGGTGGATTCGAAGGCCGCCGAGCTTGTGGCCAAAACCAAGGGTCTGGTCCTCGTCCCCCGATTTGGAAAGTCATCGCCCATCAAGGCCTTTTACCACGCAAGCTGTGGTGGTCGCACGATCACGCCCGAGAAAGTCTGGGGGGCCTCCTTCAAAGGGTTCGGGAAAGGGGTTCGTTGCCCCTACTGCTATGGTTCACCATCCTATTCCTGGGATTACCGGCTCAGTTTCCATGAACTGGAAAAAAAAATCTGGAATGGAATCCAGAAGGATCCCGCAAACGGCAAGAACTGGCCCAAGTCGTACCGCGACGATCCAAATCGTTGGTACTTGAGAGGGATTGTGGCCCGCGGCGAAGCTCCCAAGAGTGTTCGAATGCCGCTTGGAGCATTGATTCCGGAGGCGAGGGCCGGCCGTGCCGATGAACGGGATCAGGGACACATCAAGGAGTTGCAATTCGAGTTTGTGGATCGGGATGATCCGGAGAATGCACTGAAAGTCAAAATGGATGCCTATGCGGCCCGCAATTGGATTGATCCATCGCGATTGAAGAGCACGTGGTATGAGCTTGTGACCCGCGGGAGGGCTGTTTTCTTTAGGGGCAAGGGATCGGGTCATGGAGTGGGAATGTGCCAATGGGGCGCGAAAAACATGGGCGAAAAGGGGTTCACCCGTGAGCAGATCCTTCTTCATTATTATCCCGGAGTGAAAATCGCTCGAATTTCACCCTGATTGAGATTAAGCTTCCGGAACCATGAAAGCCTTTCTTCTTGCGTGTCTGGTCTCCATTCCTGCCTTCGGAATTGAAGCTCCCCCGTATCTGGTTCGTGTCGGACTCGAGCCCGCCTCCAAAATTCCAAGATGGCTTGTGGAACTCACGCCTCCTGCAGGTCATCATTTCAATGTGTCGGCTCCCTTGAAAGTGGAGTCCGGGACGGTGGTGTTCAAACCCCTCATCAAAAAAGACCGGATTCTCGGGTTTGCCGCAAGCAGTTTGGAACTCAAGGAAACGGATCGCCTCGAGACGAGCGCTTTTTTGTGTGATGATGCGAAAACCTACTGTGTGAAGAAGAGCGTGTCCGCGGCCATGAAGCCCGATCCCTCATTGCAGGAAATCAAAACGGGAGTCCAGGGCGGGGGGGGATCCGCAATCAAAAGCGAATCCACAATCAAAAGCACATCCACGTCGGGAGGGAAGGACCAGAACGGGTTTTGGGTCGGAAATCCGGATGCTGCCCTTTCCGAGGCGGCACGCACAGGCAAGACGATCCTCATTGATTTTTTCGGGGTGTGGTGTCCCCCGTGCAATCAATACGACGAGAGGGTGTTCAACGGTCGAAAATTCCGGAACCTCTCAAAAAACCTGGTACTTCTGAAAATGGATGCGGATCGCGAGAGTTCGTTTGCGTTGAAGTCGCATCTCAAAGTGGGTGGGTATCCTACTCTCATTCTCGCAAAACCGGGAGGAACAGGAATCTCGATTGATTCGAAAGCGAGGGGAATGGAATCCCTCAGTGAGATCGGACGCGTGGTTGGATTTCGTCCTGAGGCCGAGCTCGTCTCCGAGATCGGAGAATTCCTCTCCCTTCAGGCCATGAGTCTGGAGGAGCGCATTGCGACCCAGCGGGAAGCACTGGTCAAGTCGATGAAGTTGAAAATCGACGCCGAAATGGAAGGCAAGAACGTGGCTGCTGCCCTTCAGCTGCTGGATGATGCTGACGCAGTCTCGCCCGGGGACCTTGAACTCGGAATGAGAAGAATCCAGGTTCGAAGTATGGATTCTGCATCCTTTCAGTGGGAAGAGTCGGATTCGGCCATTGTTCGCAAGGTGATGGAGGTTCCGAAACACCGGAATTCGAGGTTGCTCCTTTCGGCAGTTTCGGTTTTTGTTTCGGCCGGGGCCCTGGTTCCCGTGACTTTGCGAGCCCTCGCGGACCCGGTGATCCGGGAGCTCAGGGACAGAATGAATCCCAAGACCCTCTGCATTCCCGGAACAGAGGTTTCAGAATCGGATCTTGAAGGGCTTGATCTGGACCTCGGTGTGGCCTTCAGCGACGAGGCGCGGATCAAGAAAGCAAGGGCCGGCGCCATCAGCAGCCTTCAAAAGCAGATTCAAATTTCCGGCAACCCGGCCTCCAGGGCGCTCCATCTCGAGCTTGCCGGGCTGTTGACACAGGATGGACAGCATGCAAAGGCGCGTACCATTTACGAGACATTCATTCGAAAGTATCCAAAAGAGTTCACCTTTCATCTCGGAGCTGCACGGGTGTGTTACGAAATGAAGGAGCTGGGCAGTGCGCGAGCCCATGCGGAGGAGGCGGTCAGGCATGCCTACGGGGACAACCTCATCCGCTCGATGGATTGGCTCGTAAAGATCATGCATCAACAAGGAGAATCGGCGTTTGCCCTGAGGCGAGGCGAGGAGTTCATGAACGGAATCCGGCTTGATCCCTCCCTTCGGGTGAGGACCGAGCGCTATGTCTCAGCCCTGAGTCGCACTCTTGAGGCGGTGAGAAAGGAAAAACACAAGCCATGATGACATTGTACTGGCTGAAATCGCTTCATCACACCGACACCATGATTCAATGGCTCTCGGTGGGCGGGATCTATATTGTGACGGGGATCATTTTTGCTGAAACCGGTCTTTTGGTGGGCTTTTTCCTGCCGGGGGATTCCCTTCTCATCACCGCAGGCGTTCTCACCAACCCCGAGAACCCGAATCACCTTACGGGGGTGACCACGACCGAGTTTGCAGTGGCGTTGAGCCTTGCGGCGATCATCGGGGACCAGGTCGGATATTTTCTTGGCAGGAAGACCGGTGAATTGATCTATCAGAAAAAGGACGGTCTTCTATTCAAGAAGAAGCACTTGAATCGAGCAAAGGAGTTTTACGAACGGTACGGCGTGATTGCAATCATTGCCTGCAGATTCATCCCGATTCTCCGGACCTTTGTTCCGTTCATCGCAGGGGTTGCGAAAATGGAGTACCGTCGGTACTTGAAGTGGGACATTTTCGGCGGCCTGCTTTGGATCAATTCGCTTTTATGGCTCGGGTATTACCTGGGGCAGACTGCGTATGCAGACCGTCTGGACAAGATCATTGTCTTGGTGATTTTTGTTTCGGTGCTCCCGATCTTCATCGGGGCGATCCGGAAGAGCATGGGCGGAAAAAGAGCATAAGGAAGAAAAGACTAAGAAGGAGAAGATCATGAGTGTCTATGATTTCACGGCAAAGGAAGAGTCGGGAAAGGAGCTTTCCCTCAAGGAGTTCGAGGGGAAGGTGCTTCTCGTGGTGAATACGGCAAGTGCATGTGGATTCACGCCCCAGTACGAGGGCCTTCAGGAATTGTATGAAAAGTTCCGTGAGCAGGGTTTTGAGATTCTGGCGTTCCCCTGCAACCAGTTCGGCGCGCAGGAGCCAGGAACCGATCAAGAGATCAAGTCCTTTTGTGAGCGGAACTACGGAGTCCAATTCAGGGTTTTCTCCAAGATCGAGGTCAATGGTCCGGAGGCTCATCCCTTGTTTCAATTCTTGAAGCACGAGGCACCCGGACTCCTTGGCACGGAGGCAATCAAATGGAATTTCACGAAATTCCTCGTCTCCCGGTCGGGGAGAGTGGTGAAACGGTATGCTCCCCAGGATCGGCCGGCATCCATCTCGGGAGACATTGAAAGAGAACTGAATCCTCCCGTCTGAAGGAATCTCGTTGAGCCTGAACGGGTTCTTTTTTTGGCTCCCCAAAGGGGGTGTTTCGCGGTTAGGATGCGGACGCTACGGGAGTGTGAAGTATGGGATGGTTTTCTTTCTTCATTTCGGTTTTTTTATTCTCTCAATCCTCTTTTGCCTTCGGGAAACATGACTATTCCTCACGATCCGAGCAAGAGTTGTGGGCGTCCCTTCATGAACAGTTTCTTCTCGGAGAGGAACTCGTGGCGGGATTTGACCGGTTGGTTTTGCAAGGGGAGACGGTTCCCTCCCTTGTGCGTGACGGAGCACGGTTTGACGAGGTCTATGCGAAGCTCCAAGTCCTTCGCGGGATGAATGAAGAACTGACTGCCGAGCTTGAATCGAGGCTGATGCTTTCTTTTTTTATCGAGGAGTCTTCTTCCGCTCAATCCGGAATGGAGTCATGGATCCGGACCAGAGCTGAGGTCTTCCGGAAGAAACTTCGGGTGCGAGACCCTTCGTACGCATTTTCCATGGGTCCGCTGATCGCATTTGCAAAGTCCTTTGACCGGGAAAGGGGCTTTGGTCTTGAATCGCTCTCCGGACCCGTTGTGCTCGAGGAGTATCGGCAGTGGCGGGATGGTTTTCGAAGGCGCGGGGCCAGGGTTCGAGGGCTGTCTTCCTTGCGCTCCCGAATCGAGGCGGGTGCCGGGGAGATTCGGGAAGGTTGGGCTGAGGGACTGCAGACGGAGCCTGCCCGGCTTGATCCGGACCTGCAGATCTTCCCGTCGACTGCTTCATCCGGGAACATCACGGGAAGCGGATTCCCGCAGGGGAACTGGTCGCTCACGTTTGATGACGGCCCGGGGTTCCACACGCGGGATGTTCTTGAGAATCTGAAGTCCCACGGGATCAAGGCGTCCTTCTTCGTACTTACCAGCCAACTGGAGAAGTCTTCCGAATTGGCCTCGTTTGCGATTCAAGCAGTTCAGGACGGACATGACGTGTTTTCCCATTCCTATCAGCACTTGCAGATCCCGAAGCTTTCACAAGAATCCCAGAAGCACGAGATCGAGGGAGCTCTTCAGGGATTTGAGGCAGTTTTGGGATTCCGCCCGGACCTCTTCAGGCTTCCTTACGGGGCGGGAGTGAATCATCCGGTGGTCCGCGGGAATTTGGTGAAATCCTGCCAGGTGCATGTCTTTTGGAATGTGGATACCCTCGATTGGCAGGATCGTGATCCTGCATCGATTTTCGATCGTGCCGTGAAGCAGATGAAAAGCCTTGGACGAGGGGTGATCCTGTTTCACGACATTCATTGGCAGTCCGCGGTTGCATCGGAAAAGCTCATGTCCTATCTGAAGTCCGGTGAGCTCAACACGATTTTGCTCTCGGATTTCGTTCGAAACCGGAACGGAGGGGTCAGGTGGGGGTGCAAGCCCGGGTGGGATTCGAAAGTGGATTGAGAGAGGGCTCCCGATCAAATGATGGTGTCGTGGGCCTCATCCGCAATCTGACCCGGGTAATCCACATTCAGGTGGAGTCCTCGGCTTTCCTTTCTGCGGATCGCGCACTCCACAATCAGCTCTGAGACCGTGAGCAGGTTCCTGAGCTCGATGAGGTCGCGGTTCACTTTGAATTTCCAGTAGTCTTCATTGATCTCGTGTCTCAGGAGAGCGAGGCGTTCGCGGGCGCGATTCAGTCTTCGGTCTGATCGGACGATTCCCACGTAATTCCACATCAGGGTCCGGATTTCCCTCCACGTGGCAACGATGTCAATCTGCTCCTCCATATCGACCGCACGACCAAACTCCCAAGCCGGAAGAGAGCGTGGCGCTTTTGGGAGTTGATGGGAAGTGAGCGTCTCTTGCGCCCGGACTGCAGCCCGCTTGGAATAGACAACGGCCTCAAGAAGCGAGTTCGACGCGAGACGGTTTGCGCCATGAAGTCCTGTGCACGCGGACTCTCCGATGGCGAGCAATCCGGGTACGGAACTTTGGGCCCAGTCATCCACCAGGATGCCTCCGCAGAGATAATGTGCAGCGGGGACCACCGGGATGAAATCTTTCGGAGGATGGATGCCGAACTTCTCACACATGGCGTGGACTTGGGGGAAATGGTTCTTGAAACGGGCTTCTTCCATGGAGGTCAGGTCGAGCCATACATGGGGCGCGCCGGTGCGTTTCATTTCGAGATCGATCGCCTGAGATACGACATAGCGGGGTGCGAGAGATCCCATCTCGTGATGATCTTTCATGAAGTCATGATGATTCAGGTTGCGCAGCACAGCCCCTTCGCCCCGGAGTGCCTCCGTGATGAGGAAGTTTTTTGCAGCCGGATGATAGAGGCAGGTGGGATGGAACTGCATGAACTCCAGGTTTGCGACACGCGCGCCTGCCCGATGAGCCATGGCGATTCCGTCGCCGGTCGCAACATCCGGATTGGAGGTGTAGAGATAGACTTTTCCGGCTCCACCGCCCGCAATCACGGTCAGATCTGCGGCGAGGGGTGAAATGGAGTTGCTTTGCGTGTTCAACACGTAGGCGCCAAGACATCTTCCGAGTTCCCTTGTGTTGGGCTTCGGATCGAGTTTTCCCTCCATAATCAGGTCAATCGCCATTCGATTTTCTAGAATTCGAATGCGGGGATGGGTGCGGACCTTTTTGATCAAGGCCTCCTCGATGGCAAGGCCCGTGAAGTCGTGGGCGTGAAGGATCCTGCGTTGATGGTGGCCCCCTTCGCGATGAAGAGCATACTCATCCGGGGATTGCGGGTCGCGGGTGAATTCCACGCCCCAGGAGATCAACTCGCGGATTCTCTCGGGACCATCCTGGATGCAGAGATCCACAGCCGATTTCCGGCATAGCCCTGCTCCGGCCTCAAAGGTGTCTTTTTTGTGTTCCTCGAAGGAATCTTCCTTGGACCAAACGCTCGCGATTCCGCCTTGGGCGTAACGTGTGTTTCCTTCATCCGCCGCAACCTTCGTCAAAACGGTGACATCGCTAAACTCCCCGAAGTGAATTGCCGCAGAAAGTCCTGCAATCCCGCTTCCTATGATCAGAACTTTGGGAGGATCAGTTGCCATATTGGTCTCGTGTGTTAGAGTCTTTTTTGGGAGAGGATATCATGAAATTGGCAAGGGTTGCGATCTTTTTGGCGGGTGTGATCGGAATGATGGCGGGTGGTTTGATCTCGATTTCGGCCTTGAAATCCAGCCAGGAGCAGGAGCTGCTTCGTACCCACGAGAGCCTCAAGTCCCAAGCAACGGTGCTGGTCGATCAGTTTTTCTCCGTTCTGGAGTCCGCGAAAAAACTGAGCCCGAAAGCCTCGGAAGAGAATCTTCCCTATCTGGTCCATTCAGGAACCGTGAAAATGAAGTCGGGCGCTCCCGAGGAGTTTGAGTCGTTTTCCGTAAACGATCTGGCACTCCAGGAACGGGTATTGAACTCACTCAAGGCGCAGATTTCGCTTCCAGATCTTCAGCTTGTGAAGCTTGGCCTTGGCACCTTTGAACTCAATGAAACAGGGGGCAAGCTCGGGATTTTCATCGCTCAGCCTGTGTTCAAGGCGGGCGTTCCCGGGGGGGCGGAATCCGAGGTTGTGGAAAGATTGAATGTGAGCCTGATGGATCCGGTGAAGGCATTTCCCGGTCTTGGAAAGCTTTCCGCGGGTGAACAGAGCGCATTTCTCATTCACAAGGACGGCAAAGTGCTTGCTCACACCCGGAGTGCTTATGTGGGAACGGATCTGAAACGGATCGGTGATCTCAAGGACTCCCTCTCCAATCTCTTTCTGGGAGCCCAGACCGGATTTGTTCAGAGATACGCTCAGAGCGATGGAACCCGGGAAGTCCTGGCTGTGGTGCGAGCAGGGGTCTTTCCCTTCGCCGTCGGGGTGGAACAAAAAGCGGCGAGTCCGGTGCTCAGTACCGCCTGGTTGATGGAGCAACTTGATTCCGGTTCCGCCAGGAGGGGCGCGGGAGTGGCTTTCGTTCTTGTGGCCCTTGCTTTGGTTCTTTTTTCTTTTGTGAGCGCATGGGCCTCTCGCGGGCTCAGGCTTGAAGTCGAGAGGTCCGCAGCAATCCGGAAGACCGAGGCGGATGATTCGGTTTCCCCGATTGATTCCGGTGCGGCAATGAATCGAGTGAGCGCACCTCTCACTGTGGCGAGTGCTGCAGAACGGTTTTCAAGTGCCCGCGGCACGGTGGAAGCTGTGCAAAACGAGCTCAAGAATCAATCCAGTTCACTTGAGCAGTTGTTGGATTCCGGTTCGGAAGACCCTGCGGCAGAAATGCTCTCCCGTTTGGAAGGGGCCATGACTCTGGAGACCGTGGAAAAAGAGTTGGTGAGAACGGCGTCGCTGCTGACAAAAGGGGGAGTGGTTTACTTCCGGTACCAGAGAAGAATGCAGAACCTCTCGTATCAGTGCGCATCTCCCGATTTGAAGGTGGAAAACTATCATTTGCTTCAGGCCTACGTCAGGAAGGATATTGAATTGCAGGTTGAGCAGCTGTCCGACAGCGGTAAAGTCGCCTCCTTGACCCACTATGCCCCGATCAAGAAGATCATCCAGACCGGATTTGGGGGCGTGAAGTATGAAGCTTGGGCGGTTGCCTCCCAGCCTGAAGTGAGCTTGCAGGCCAAACTGGTGGGGCTCTTGGTCCTGATCCATCCCGATCAGGCGGATTCCTCCTATCGTGCTGTTCTTGCCCGAGTGATGAAAGAGGCCGGCAATTATCTCTATGCCCATGGCAACAAGATCAAATCCAGGAATGTCACAGACCCTGAAGTGATGGCATGAGTTCCCGGGCGGCAATCACAGTATCGGGAAGTGCACTCAGGAATAATTTCAAGATCATATCAAAAAAAGTGCCGCATTTGGGCTTGATCCCGATGATCAAAGCGGATGCATACGGGCACGGAGCCGTGTTTGCCGGAAAGATCCTTGGAAGAGATCCGAAAACGTTTTCCCTCGGTGTGGCCACCTTCGGGGAAGGAATTCGATTGCGAGAAGGGCTCGGCGATTCAGCCGTTCCGATCATTGTTTTTTCGGATTGTGCGCCCTGGACCCCGGAACATGCAGATCTTTGCACCAAATACCGCCTTGAGCCGGTTTTCTCCGAGATCTCCAGTTTGCTTTCTTTTCAGGCGGATCGAAGGTCTCAAGGGATTCCTGCGCATGTTGAGTTCAATACCGGGATGAACCGGCTCGGAATTCCTGTTGATTCCCTGCCTTTACTCCGGTTTTACCCGAAGACCGCATTCACCCATCTCTCCGACGCGGACGAGCCCTCCTCACAAAGAACGCGCCGGCAGATCACGGGATTCTCAAGGCTCGTCGGGGAGGTTCGCTCCCGGTTCCCCCGCACGCTTTTGCACTTTGCAAACAGTTCCGCGATCTGGAATCACAGGGAGTTTCCTTTGATGAAGGAGATGGATCTGGCAAGGCCCGGTCTTTCGCTCTACGGCATTCGGCCCTTTTCCCATGCCCGGGAAGACAGATTGCGTAGGGCAATGCGGTTTGCCGCCCCGGTATTGAACCGGATTTATCTCGAAAAGGGTGATTCGGTCGGATACGGAGGCACCTATCGTTGCAAGAAACCGGGGGGGGAGTGGATTGCAGTCCTCGGGGCGGGGTATGCCGATGGAGTGTTTCGTTCCTTGGGAAATCAGGGGGTTGCATACCATGGGTCAAAGAAGTTACGATTCAGGGGTCGGGTAAGCATGGATCTTTCCGCAGTGGAAGGGCTGTCGCGCATTCGGATCGGCGATGAGCTTGAACTGTGGGGGGATCGTGTGGACCCGTATGAACAGTCGTTTCATGCAGGGACAATCCCGTATGAGATTACGACCCGGATGGGATTTCGCGTGGAGCGGAAATATGAACCTTGAGCCCGCAATCATTCTTGAAAATCTCCATAAGTCTTTTCGTGGCGGACGCGATGAAATCCTTCGTGGATTGGACCTGGAGTTTCCCCGCGGGAAACTGACCTACATTCTTGGTCCCTCGGGCACGGGGAAGTCCGTTACCCTGAAGCACATCCTTGGTTTGCTGGACCCGGATCAGGGAGTGGTCAAGGTTTTTGGAACGGATCTCTCCACGTTGAGCGTGCGGGAGAAGATCCGGTTCCGTGAAAAATTCGGAATGGTTTTTCAAAACTCCGCGTTGTTCGATGACATGACCGTTTTTGAGAATGTGGCCTTCCCCTTGAGAGAGCACACACGGATGACGGAGGCCGAGATCGAGCGTGAGGTTGTCTCTGTTTTGAAGACCCTCGGGATGAACGGGCCGTACGACAAGTTCCCGAACGAAATTTCGGGGGGAATGAGAAAACGCGTGGGAATCGCCCGCGCAATCGTCAGGAAGCCCGAGATTCTTCTGTATGATGAGCCCACCACGGGGCTTGATCCCTACACGCGGATCACGGTTGATGAACTCATTGAAAAGATCAAAACGGATCTCAAGCTGACGTCCGTCGTGATCTCGCACGACATTCCCTCGGCTCTTCGCCTGGCCGACCAGATTGTTTTTTTGGATCAGGGAAGGGTCGCGTTTCGAGGGGGCCCGGCCGAGTTTGTGAAATCAGTGCATCCTGCGATTCGCCGGTTTCTCGACGCCGATCTCGTTTCGTTTCGGGCGCTTTCAATGGCTGGGACTGGAGGGCGTCCATGAAGTGGTGGCTGATTCGTCATCCGGATCATTCTTTCTCAAGGCCCATTCCTGAGATTTCCCTCATTGCGAAGATCGAGGCCGGGGAGCTTGCGCCAAAAGACGAAATTTGTGTTTCCGCCGGGTACTGGTTTCCGATTCAGGATGCGGTTGAAGTGAGGAAATTCTTCGGAGACATCAAGCTCGAACGGAATGTCCCAAATGATGCCGAAACATCCACTACGATTCAAGGCATTGGAAATGCTCAGTCAAAACCACTCACGCTTCTCGGACAGGATCGAGTCACCGGGAATGAAGGCGGATCCCTCTCCCGAGGCGGAAGGTTTGGGACAAAGGAGCAGGGGGCGACCCCGGCATACGGAGCCTCCTTTGAAGCATTGGAAGAGGAAAGCGAAGTCTCTCTTTGGAGCCAAATCGCATTTCTTTTTGTGATTCTTCTCATTTTTTCCGGAACGGTTTACCTGCTTTGGACCAATTCGAAGAAGTAGGGTTTTGGGCTCCCAGAAAAAAGATCTCTTCTATCCAATTTCCCCCTGAGCGATGCTGGCCCAGTCGGACACTCAGGTGGCGATTGAGCTTTTGAAGCACAAGGGACTTGTTCGAATGCAGTTCCTGGCGCCACACCGGCTTTTCCACTGAAATGAATAGGGTTGTTCCCTTGATCTGAACCGCTTTTGAGTGTCGTGCGATGGATTCGCCCACCGCCTCAGGCCAGAGCTCGAGAATGCGAGCCTCTTCCACTCCATGGCTGAGCTCGGGATTGGTGGAAAGGATTTTTTTCAGGATCTGGCTCAGGGTATCCATCGGGTCTTCATTCTTGGCAAATTCACTCGATTTTGTCAAAATCGGGGCAATGAAGCTCAGTTGGCGTTTTATGGCCATTTGTTTGGTTTTTTCGGGGTGTGGTTACACGCTCCGCGGGAACAGTCGTGTTTTCTTTGACCAAAACGGCATTCGGACCCTCTATGTTGCTCCCGTGAGGAACGATTCCTACAAAGCAGGGGTCGAGATCACTGTCTATAACGCGATCCGAAAGAGAATCGCACAGGGCGGATATGTGAGAATTGTGGATCAGCGATCACTCGCAGATGGCGAAATTCGCGCTACAGTTCTAACTGCTGCATATTCGCCTGCCGGGATCACCACCGCGGATCAGCTTGCGCCGGTACAGACGGGGCCTTCCAACATCCAGATCGCATCCGCCTACAATGTGAATTTGAGCATTTCCTTTGAGATGGAAGTGTTGAGGAATAAAAAGATTCTCTGGAGGGATAGCTTGGCGCGTCAAAAGTCATTTTCGGCTTCCACCTATCTTGGTGCCCTGGGGACCACTTCAGCACTGATCAATGAGAGTGACTTTGAACGCACCCTCGGGGAATTGTCCTCCGGAATTGTGATGGATGCGGAAGAGTCCATGAATTCGATTTTCTGACATTCTCTGATACACTCGTGACATGAAGCTTTCAAAGTGGATGCAGATGGGGTTCTTGTTTTCTCTTTTCGCGGGCGCGGCTGCTCCCGCAGGAGCCGATCCGGTACCCGCCATGGACCGGGTGGTTTGGATCTGGCTCGAAGGAGTTTCGGTTTCGGAGGGTGCGGCCGGGGCGTTCATGAAGGGGATTCTTCGGAATCAACCCTCCGTGAGGTTTTCCGGGTTTCAGCAGGTGAATCCGAGCACACAGGGGAATGCCATCGCGATGATTGCCGGAACGGATCTGGGTGTGAAGGACAATGAACTCACCCGGATCTTCGCCCCAACCGTGGTCGATTTGCTCGAGTCAAAGGGGATTCCCTGGAAGGTGTACGCAGAGGATTTTCCGGGCGCTTGTTATCTGAGCCCGGGGCTTGGAAATTACAAGCGGTACCGAGTTCCGTTCCTCTCTGTCGATCGGATCCAGGCGGACCGGTATTTGTGCATGAATATCCTGAATTATTCGAATTATCAGGATGACCTGAAAAACGGGACCCTCGCACGGTTTTCAGTGGTGATTCCCAATCTGAAGAGCAGCGGTGCCTTTGGTGATTCTCTCGCGGTGGATTCCGGACTCAAGACACTTTTGAGCCCGATCCTTCGGAACGAGGATTTGATGAATCGAACGACGTTTGTGATCAGCACCATGAACTCCGCCCAGGATCAAGGGGAAGCGCCTTTTGCCATGATCTTTGGAAAATGGGTCAAGGACTATGGAAGGGTGGTCAAAGAACCTGTGAATCACTATTCGGTACTGAGGACACTGGAGGAAGGCTTGAGTCTCGGAAATCTCAATCAAGAGGACGCGAAAGCCGCACCCTTGACCGGGTTTTGGGCAAAGACCGGCAGTCTTCAGGACTGACTCACGAGTGTTTCATCAGCTCGTCCGCAACATCTCCGAGCATCTGCCGGGCGATGATCACACGCAGAATTTCATTCGTTCCTGCACCGATTTCAATGAGCTTTGCATCCCGCATCTGCCGTTCCACCGGAAACTCACGGGTGTATCCATACCCGCCGAGGATCTGAATCGCATCAAGGCCCACTTGGGTTGCCATTTGTGCCGATTGTAGTTTTGCCTTGGCCGCCATCATGGAGGCATCCTTGCCGGTCATGAGGCCCATATCCCAGGTTTTTGCGGCCTGATAGGTGAGTGCGCGACATGCCTCGTACCACGCAGCTGCCTCGGTCAGCCTTTCTTGGATTTGTTGAAATGCACCGATCGGCAGATTGAACTGCTTCCGTTCCTTTGCGTATTGAGTGGCAACCTCAATGCAGTTTCGCGCGATTCCAAGCGAAATCCCCGCAATGGTGATTCGCTCAATGTCAAGGTTCCTCATCATCGACTTGAGACTGGCCCCCTCGACCCCGATGCGATTCTCCTCAGGGATTTTGACATCCGAGAACCAAAGCTCACCCGTGGGAGAGGCGCGCATCCCCATTTTCTTGAACTTCTTTCCTGTGGTGAACCCGGGCATTCCTTTTTCCACAAGGAAGGTGGAAACATCTTTTTTCGAGGGCCCCGTTTTCGCATAACAATAGAAGACATGCCCATTTGGTCCATTGGTGATCCAGGATTTCGAACCATTCAAAACATAACTGCCATCGGTCTTCCTCTCCGCGCGACTCAACATTCCCAGGGCATCCGAACCAGAGCCGGGCTCACTCATCCCCATCCCCCCGATCTTCTCGCCTGAAAGGAGCTTCGGGAGAAATTTTTGTTTTTGGGATTTGGAGGCATTCGATCCGATTTGGTTTACGCAAAGAATCGAGTGGGCGAGATAGGAGAGGGTGGTGGAAGCATCCACAGCGGCCATTTCCTCCATGACCAGGGTTGCGGCAACTGCGCCCATTCCGGCTCCGCCATCCTCTTCCGGCACTGTGATTCCGAGCAAGCCGAGCTCACCCAGTTTCTTGAATCCCTCCTCATTGAACCCTTCGACTTCGTCCAGGTGTTCAATTTTCGGTAACAGCTCTTCCTTTGCGAAGGCCCGTACGGATTCTGCGATGAGTTTTTCTTCGTTGCTGATGAACCAGAGTGACATGCCCACAGTGTGCCCATAAAGCTCCACAATTTCAATCGAATGGAGAGACCGGGGAGGGGATTGTTTCAGCGAAAATCGTGGAATTCGAGATGACCCTCCGACTTTCTCGACTAAATCAATCAGATGTGTTAGGGTCGCGGACCTGAATGCTGATCTTTCAATCACTCACCAAGACGGAACTGGCCGAGGCACTCTTGCCGATGAGCACGGCGAAGGAAGAGCGTGGACTCGCCCTGATCGAGGACGCGACCGAACGGCAGGAGCTTCTGTCTAAAATCGAAAAGAAGAAGCGCAAGCAAGCCGAGTTGCGTGCCAAACAACTGTTTCATTGGGTGTACCAGCGTTACGTGACGGAGTATGACCAGATGACGGATCTTGCAAAAGAGGTTCGAGGCTGGCTCAAGGAAAACATCCGGATCTTCCGGCTTGAGGAGAGTTTTTCAAAGCAGTCGGATGACGGCACCTACAAGTTTCTCTGGAAGCTGAATGACACAAAAACCATCGAGTCCGTGATCATTCCAGCCGCGCTCAAGGAAAAAATCGGGGAAGAGGTCGTGGATGCGCTTTCGGATGGCAAGCGCTATGCGGGAATTGAAACGGATCGGGCAGGTCTTGATCGAGAGCTCGATTCCGATTCATGGGCTCGGTTGACGGCATGCATTTCATCCCAAGTAGGGTGTGCGATGGCCTGTAAATTCTGCCTTACGGGAGTTCAGGGGCTTGACCGGTCGCTTGAAGTCCATGAAGTGGTGACCCAGGTGCATGAGCTTCGGATGCGGGCGCCGATCACGAATATCGTGTTCATGGGAATGGGTGAACCCCTTCACAATGTAAAGAACATCGCGAAAGCCTGTCAGATCCTTCTTGATGAGGACGGGATGAACTTTTCCAAGCGAAAGGTGACCGTATCCACTTCAGGGCTGGTTCCTGCGATTGATGAGCTCTACAGTGCCACTGATGTGTCTCTTGCGATCTCGCTCAATGCGTCCACAGATGAGCAGCGATCCCAGATCATGCCCGTGAACAAGCGCTGGAACATCGAGCAACTCCTGGATGCGTGCCGAAGGGTGCCGCTCGGGGGTCACCGGAGAATCACCTTCGAATACGTGATGCTGCGGGACTTCAATGACTCCATCGAGGACGCCCATCGAGTGGCAAGGCTGCTGAAGGGCATTCCCGCAAAAGTGAACCTCATTCCCTTCAACGAACATCCCGGTGCCGACTTCAAGCGGCCAACGGATGAAACGGTGATGCGGTTTCAGAGAACCCTTCTGAACCAGGGGTATACGACGACAGTGCGGATTTCACGCGGACGGGACATTCTCGCCGCGTGTGGACAGCTTCGGTCCCTCTTCGGAACGGCCCGCGGAACCGAGAAACACCGGGATTACGGGAAGAGTCCCGAGCACGCCTCGTAGCACCGGTTTCGCTCCCCGAAAAAGCCGATTTTGATCCCTGTTTTGATTCCGGTAAGGTCCGCCTTGAGGTCCTCGATGTCCGGAGTTCCGAACCCAAGGGCATCATAAAGTTCCTTCAGTGCGCCAAGTTCGAGTGATTCGATCGGACCACAGTACAAGGTCATCACACACGAGAGTGCGCAGTGTTTGAATTTGTCTGGCCTTCCCGGAAGATTTACTTCATTGCGAAATCGGAGCGCGATCGAAGCGCCGCAGACGGGGATGATTCTGTTTTCCCCGTGCGACACATTTCCGGATTCTGCGCGGGAGGGGGGCGGTGAAAAAGAGACTGCGAACTGGAGGATTGCCAAAAGGATTGCCGTTTTCACGGGTCAACCCTAATGGTTTATTTAAATGAAATCAATTTAAATTCGATCGAACTTCACCGTAAAGTGGCGGAGGAACGGAGGCGCCTCCTTGATGACAAAGCCGTTCAGCTCGGGGGCACGTTCCTTCAGCTCCTGGAAACCCTCAAGAATATAGTCAAAGTGGCTCTGGGTGTAGACGCGGCGGGGAAATGCCATGCGGACGAGCTCCATGGGAGCCGCTTCCTTGAACATCACCGACCCGATTTCGCAGGTTCGGACGCCATCCTGGAGATAGAGTTCTGTGGCCAACGCCTGTCCCGGAAATTGAGTTTTGGGGATGTGGGGCAGGAATCTTGCCGCGTCAATATACACGGCATGTCCCCCTGCAGGCTTTACCGTGGGAATGCCCATCTCGCTGAGTCGCTTTCCCATGTAGGAGGAGGTTGCGATTCGATAGCGCAAATAATCCTCATCCATCGCCTCATCGAGTCCCACTGCGAGAGCCTCAAGGTCGCGTGCGGCCAGGCCGCCATAGGTGGGGAATCCTTCCGTCAGAATCAGCTGGTTTCGGAGATCCTGCACCCACTCGGAATTCTTGAGTGCAATGAAGCCTCCGATGTTCACCATGCCGTCTTTTTTTGCACTCATCATGCAGCCATCCGCAAGCGTGAAGATCTCGCTCACGATCTCCTTGATGCTTGCATGGGCATATTCGTTCTCGCGGCACTTGATGAACCATGCGTTTTCCGCAAATCGGCAGGCATCCAGTAGGAAAGGGATTCCATGGCGGTGGTAGATCCGGGCCGCTTCCCTGATGTTTTCGAGGCTGACAGGCTGACCGCCTCCGGTGTTGTTGGTGATGGTCAACATTCCAAGAGGAATCTTTTCCTTGAATTCCCTGCAAAATGACTCGAGGCGCCCCAGATCGATGTTTCCCTTGAAAGGGTGCTCATGATCCGGAATCTTTCCTTCGGGAATCACCAGGTCAACCGCCTGGGCGCCTAGAAACTCGATATTGGCCCGGGTGGTATCGAAGTGGTTGTTGGAGGGAACCTTCATTCCGGGTTTCAGCAACACCCCAAAGAGCAAGCGCTCAGCAGCCCGTCCCTGGTGGGTGGGAATGACATGCTCGTAGGATGTGATTTCGGTCACCTTCGCCTTGAACCTGTGAAAACTGCGGGAGCCCGCATAGCTTTCATCCGCAACCATCATGGCAGCCCATTGATTCGCGCTCATCGCCGTGGTCCCGGAATCCGTCAGGAAATCAAAGGTGACGTCCTCGGACTTGATGAGGAACAGGTTGTAGAAGGCGTTCTTCAGGATTTGTTCCCGCTCTTTCCTTGATTTCAGCACCAGCGGCTCGGTGACCTTGATTTTGAAGGGTTCAATGATGGTTTTCCTCATGCAGCACCTCCTTAGAACATGTATTTCTTGTTCGCAATATTCACGAGGATCGCAACTCCGCTCATGGCGGTCAACAGTGCGGACCCCCCGTAACTCATGAAGGGAAGGGGAACCCCGACGATCGGGAGCATGCCCATCACCATGCCCATGTTCACGAAAACATGCCAAAAGAAGATGGAAACGATTCCAAAGGCGAGAATGGATGCGAATTTGTCATTGCTTTGATAGGCAACGGACAGGCCGCTCATCAGGAAAAGGGCGTACACAAGGAGGAGCACCGAGCACCCGATGAAGCCCCACTCCTCGCTGAACACGGAGAAGATGAAATCCGTGTGGTGTTCCGGGAGGAAATTCAGATGGGCTTGGGTCCCTTTTTTATACCCCTTTCCCCAGAGCTGTCCGGAGCCGACTGCAATCATGGACTGGATGGAGTTGTATCCGGCGCCTTTCGGATCGCTCATGGGGTCGATGAAGGTTACGATTCTTTGCCTTTGGTAGGGTTTCAGGCCGTAGTTGTACACAACAGGAAGCGCGATCGTTGCGGCGACAAACAAGCCGAGAAGAAGCTTTGCGTTGAGCCTCAGGAACAGCAGGATGCTTCCATAGACCAAGAGGATGATCATTGCAGTGCCGAGGTCCGGCTGGATGATGATCAACCCCACTGGGATCAAGACAAACAGGGTGGGGACAATCAGATCCGACAGCTTCAGCCCTGCCGTGGTGTTCTTGTTCTCAAAAAACTTGGCAAGAAAGATCACCATGGAAAGCTTCATCAACTCCGAGGGCTGAAGACTGAAGCCGCCAAAACTGATCCAGCGTTTTGCTCCGAGGGAGGCGCGTCCGAAGGCAAGGACTGCCAGCAGGAGTCCAACGTTTCCGAGGTATACCAGATACGCGAGTCTCGACAAAAAGGAATAATGCGGAAAATAAAGAACAAGGGTGATCACGGCGCCGAGACCGATGGAGATGGCTTGGTTTTTCCAAAGGCCCATCGCCTTGTCCTCGACCGCAGTGGCGCTCGAAAGGTTCAGCATTCCGATTCCGATGAGAAGCAATTCCAGAAGCAAGGGGACCCACTTGAGCCATTTGAAGTCCTCCTCGAACGAACTGGTCCGGTTCGGATCAAACTGATGATCGAGATTCGTCTCCATGGAAGTGTATGTCATGTGCTCAATCCCCCGTTTCCAGAGCGGGCGGATTTGCCCGTCTTCCGCCCGTCTTCAGTTCGAGTTGCTTTCTCTCTTCGATCGCACGATCGCTGTAAAGTTCGGGATAGTACTTTTGAAGGTATGTCTTGATCACCTCGCGCGCAATCGGTGCGGCACCTTGGGATCCGGAGCATGCATGCTCCGCCACCACTGCAACCACGATGGAAGGATTCTTCACCGGTGCGTACCCCACGAAAACGCCGTGGTGCCGTTGGTTGTATCGGAGATTCTCACATTTCTGGTAGATCTTCTCGGCCTTCTGGGTCACCACCTGAACCGTCCCGGTTTTTCCCGCAAACTCCATGCCCGGAATGTGTTGGGAGTAGGCCGTGCCTCCCGGGATGTTGACCACTCCCCAGAGTCCTTGGGTCACCAGGTCGACGGTCTGGGGCTTCAGGCGCGTTTTGTCGAGGATCTGTGGCAGGAACTCGCGGAGCGTTTTCCCATCCTCGGTTTGAACCGAGGTGACGACGTGGGGTTTGTAGAGCGTGCCCCCGTTCACAAGGGAGGCATAGGCATTGGCGAGTTGGATCGTGGTTGTCAGAACGAAACTCTGGCCAATCGCCACATAGAGTGTTTCTCCCGGGGACCAGGGTACGTTGAAGCGTTGCTGTTTCCACGCCTCGGTGGGAATCAGGCCGGGAACCTCGCGTCCAAGCTCGATCCCGGTCTTCTTGCCAAGCCCCAAATGGAAGGCCCATTTCGCAATGTCATCCACGCTTTTCAGCTTTTGTGCCACCCGGTAGAAAAAGACGTCGCACGAATGGGTGAGGGCGGAGACGACATTGACCGGACCGTGTCCGCCTTTTTTCCAGCAGTGCACCTTGCGGCTTCCCAGGTTGATGGATCCTGCGCAACTGAAGGTGGTATCCTTGGTGATGACCCCTTCCTCGAGGGCTGCGATTGCGGTGATGGTTTTGAAGGTGGAGCCCGGTGAGTAATGGTCCTGAATGGTTTTGTCCCGCAAAGGGTGATTCTCATCGGAGATCAGCTTGTTCCAGATTTCAGGATCGATTCCGCGGGAAAAATCCGAAGGGTTGAAGGAAGGCCGTGAAACCATCGCAAGGACTTCCCCGTTTCTCGGGTCGATCGCGATGAGTCCTCCGTTTTTTTCGCCAAATCCCCGAACTGCCGCTTCCTGGAGTGCTTGATCAATGCTCAGGACAAGGTTTTTTCCCGGAACCGAGGGTTCCACCTGGGGTTGGGAAAGGACTCTTCCCTTTGACCGGGCAGCTTCAATGCTTCGACCGAGGGCATCCACCTCCACCAGTTCCGAGCCATCGATTCCCCGAAGAAAGTCCTCGAACTCCCTCTCGAGCCCGCTCTTTCCGGTGTAGTCGTCGAGGAGGTATTTTCGCGAGGAATTCTGATTCAGGTTCGGAAGTTCGCTTGTGCTCACCTTTCCGATGTATCCGTACAAATTCGAGCCCATGTCGCCTGAGAGGTTCGACCGTGCGATGGCCATTTCCACTTGCACTCCCGGCATGTCGATTTTCCATGTCTCAAGCTCTGCCACCTCGTCACGCGTGAGATTGTCTTTGATGATGACGGGCATGAAGGAGGGCTGGCGGGCCCTTTGCAGTCGCTTCTCAATTTCCGATACGGGAAGATGGATCAGACTCGAGAGTTTTTCGAGGACCTGCTTTGGCTTCCCCGATTCTTTCAGGTACTGCGGAGTGATTTGGACATTGAACGCGGGTCGGTTGTCGACCAGGAGGTTTCCCTCCCGGTCAAAGAACATTCCGCGGGGGGCCGGGACTTTCACCCTCTTGATCCGGTTCTCTTCCGAGTACTGGCGCATCTGATCCCCGTTGATGACTTGCAGGTACAGCATTCGTGTTGCCAGGATCGCAAGTCCGACGAACACAAAGCCGTAGACCAGTCGGAAGCGCTCTTGCAGATACCGGATTTGCTCTTCGTTGCCAATGAAGCTCATGATTCAGATCGGCTCCTCGTCCAGGTAAAAGTCGCGCTCATAGCGGTGCTCGGCTTCGGGGTTCTTGAAGGTCCAGTGGTCAAAATGGTAGAGGAACTTGAACACGAGCGGGATCAGTGCGCCATGGACAATCGCCGTGGGCGCAAGGATCTGGATCGTGAGAAACCAGAGATTCTCGGACTTGTTGAGCAGATACATGAGAAACAGCAGGTTCAGATGCGAAAACACCGCTGCACTTGTTCCAATCAAAATCAGGGAGCGGCGATTCATGACTTGGAATTTCCCGTAAAGGAAACGGGTGGTGAGAAATACAAACATGTAGTGGATCAAGAAAAGGCCCTGAGGGACTCCGGATTTGAGTTCGATCAGGTAGGAGAAAAGAAGCGTCAGTATCCCGCCCTCGAACATCTCCCGTTTCATGGCCACCCAAAGAACCAGGAAGAGAATCACATCGGGTTTGAAAAACGCGAGTGTCGGGGAATTGAAGAGAGTGGATTGAAGGGCCATCGAGACGAGGGCGAAGAACACGAGACCTGGAATGTTGAGCAGTTTCAGTGCACGTATTTTCATGGCTTGCCCGTAACGGGTTTTTGAACGGGTTTTGACGGGGCTTCCACGAGCTGGGCGTGCACAGGGGCCGGATCAGTGTGCGTCACGACGAGGACCTCCTCAACCTTGGAAAAATCAACGCTCGGTTTGACTTCCACTTTCTGGGTGATCCCGTAGGACTTGCGAGTGACCTTGATCACGGTTCCCACGGGGACGCCTTTCGGGAAATTCCCGCCCAGTCCGGAGGAGAGGAGAATGTCGCCGGGTTGGATGTCATCCACCCGGAGAGCGAACTTGAGTTGGCAGAGCGTGTCCGTGAGTCCTTCCACGATGCCCCTCACCCGGGAGCGGAGGATATAGGAATCAATCGCGGAAAGCGGATCGAGGATGCTCACGACATCCGAGGTGTCCTCGCTGACCCGGAGAATTCGCCCCACAACGCCCTCTGCATTGATCACTGCCATGTTCGGCTCAATGCCGCTTTGCCTGCCACGGTTGATTCTCAGGGTCCGGAATTCGGTGGAAACATCCTTTGCGATGATCCGGGCGAGCACTGTATCCACTTTGTAGGTTTCCTTGAAGCGGAGCAGATCCCGGAAGCGGATGTTTTCCTGCTCGAGTTCCCGCAGGTTCAGGATGGTGTTGACGAGCTTGCGATTCTCATCGAGCAGCGCGCGGTTCTCTTTTCGAGTGTTCCAAAGCGAGAGGTAGTTCTGATAAACCCCGAAGAGCGTGTCGAGCGTCCAGTGGATGGCGATTTCAAACGGGGTGGTGATCGCAAGAGCGATCCTGTCATAGGCGCGGTAGTCGCGGGGAGATCGATTCACCGTATCGATTGAAAGCAGAGGAATCAGCAAAAACAGAAGCAAAATCAGGTAGAATCGGTATTGCTTTATCAGCTTTAACATTGCAAATATCCTATATTGTGTTTGAATAGTTGCAAAAGGATAAATTCATGATTAGTGCAATGCGAAGCAAGTTGGGGCCGAAGGTAATCGGTGGAGTGATCGCGGTGGTTGCGTTCGTTTTCATCTTCTACGGAATCTTTGTTCCCGGCAGCAGCAGCTCAAAGGGCCCCGGGGTGGCCGGCGAGGTCAATGGTGAAACGATCACCTATTCCGAGTTCTCAAGAGCCTTGAACCAGAGGGTCGAGTTCTTCAAGAGCATGATGGGTGGCAAGATCTCGGAGGCTCAACTGGAACAATTTCGAATCGGTGAGTCCGTATTCAAGGAGCTTGCGCAGCGAAAGGCGCTTGGTCAGGTGGCCCGCAAGCAGGGTTTTTATCCTTCTGCAGAACAGATCCGCGATCAGATCGTGAAGATGGATGTTTTCCAAAAGGATGGGCGGTTTGACCGTGCAACCTACAAAAACGTGTTGTCGGCCAATCGACTCAACCCGGTCAGGTTCGAGGAGCTCATTGGTCAGGACATCATGGAACAGAATTTCAAAATGTTTTTGGCCCAACTCGCAGTGGTTCGGGAAGAGGAAGTGGTCGGTGAATTGAAGGCAACCCGGGATCGTCACAAGGTGAAGTATGCGTACCTCGACAACGAATCCGCACGGAAGCTCCTGCCGAAAGATCTCAAGCCGGAAGAGCAGTCGGTCCGTTTGAACGAGAAGGTCGCTGAGATGGGGAAGACCGTCCTTCCTCTCCTGTCCTCCGGGTCGGATGCCAAGGTGAATGCGGCGTTGAGGGATGCGAAGGTGCAAGTAAAGACTTCGGAGTGGCTGAACGGGCAGTCCAACATCATCCCGGGTGTGGGATCCATCAGGTCAGTTCAGGAAGAGCTGTTCGCCATGAAAAAGGGGGATCCGGCAAAGTCGTTTTCCCTGATGGGGGGCACCCTTTTTGCCGTGGCAGTGGCGCATGAGGAATTCGATCCGAAGCAGGTTTCTGCCAAGGACCGCGCGGCGGCCTTCTCCAAGCTCCAAAATGAGAAGCAAGGCGAAATGGTGAAGCGGTTTGTGGATGATTTCATGAAATCGGCCCGCGTCTCCTCGAATTCGGACATGATCAAGACCGGGAAGGGTGGCGGCATGCCACTCACGCTCGACAACTGAAAGGACGCCTTCTTCAGGCAAGGGTCTTTGCGGTTGATCTGATCCATTCGACAAACCGGTTTCTCTGCTCAAATGGCAGACCATGGCCGCACTGGTCCCACTCCTCAAACCGGATCAGGGGATGGTGGATCCTTTTCTTTTGGTCCTCATAATCCTCTTTGCTCCAAACCCTGGAGTTCATTCCTCGGAGAAACGTGATGGAAACGCCGGAATCAAGAATCTCCCTTACCCAGGCCTCAAGCGGTGCTTCGTGGGCTTGTTCGATCGTTTGCACCAAAGCCTTGTGATCGAACGGAAATCCCCAGTGCTCCGGGGGGCCGGGGAGCCGGAGGGCAACGGCCGAGAGGTACTGGGCGATGGCGGGATCGGGGCAGTGGGTCTGAAGATAGGTCCTCATGAGCCCTTTTTCGGGGAAGGTTTCCGGTAGGGTTCGGATGAAGTTCGCAAGAGGGATCCCCATGCCCCCGCCCCAGGAAGAGGAGATTCCGATATCCACTGCGATCAGTCCGGCAACTCGAGCGGGTGCCGATTTCGCAAGGGCCAGGGCCGTGCGGACTCCCATGGAGTGTCCGATCAAAATGAATTTCTGGATCCCGAGACTATCAAGGAGTGCAAGCACGTCCCGTGCATAGGACTCGGCATGAAAATCGCCTGGATCGGGTAGTGATGCGTTTTTGCTTCCTCCGTGGCCCCGTTGATCAGGAGCAATGCAATCCCACTCGGTCTCAAGGAATGCTGCGATCGGTCTCCAGATTTGTCCTGTTCCGCCCATGCCGTGGAGGAAAACCAGGGAGGGATGGGACTGATCCGAAACAAAACGATCGGGCTTCCAACGAAAATAATTTAGCTTTTGATTGACCATTCGCGGTGATCCTACTAGATTCCTTCGCGGAGTCATAGGGGCGACTCTCAATCTCAAAGCCCATTGCCAAAGAGGGAGGCGGAATGTTCCAGGATCATCCCATTCCAAGTTCTCATGCCGGTTCGCCGAGGGCGGATTCCGAGGGCCTTCCTCTTTCCACACTGGAAGGCCTGAGTGCAAAAGAATTGCTGAGACGAGGGAATCTCAGGCTCGAAAAATGCGAGATCCGGGACGCGGGCTTGTATTTCTCGCTTGCCTACGAGAGGGCGCGTGAACACAGGGACTTGCGCGGAATCAGCGACTCCCTGGCTCAATTGCTTCGCTATTCCAGCGAAATCGGTGATGAAGAAGGAATCCAAAAATGGGTGAACGAGCTTGAGATCTTCATTGCCCACAATGACGGAAACCTCACACCCCACGTGTGGTATTGCAAAGGGATCATTGCATTCCGGAATGCGCAGTATCGCAAGGCGCAGGTGCTGTTTCACCGGTTTTGGAGGGAGATTGATCGGGAGGAAAGCTTGAGTCCTGCCACCACCCCCGAGCGCTACCGTGAAATCATGCGTTCAAAGTCCCAGGCGTTGCTTGCCTGTGCCGTGGTCGCACAGAACCAGGGCAAGATTGGCCGGGCCCGCTATCTTGGCGAAGTCATTCTCTCCACTGCCGAACGGGAGCGGCCACGCGGGATCCTGGCGTCGACCTACCTCATGCTCTGCCGGCTTGCCGAAAAGTCCGGTGATTTGCCCTTGGCGAAAAAGTGGCTGAACAAAGCATTTGCCGAGTCCGTATCGGAGCACAATTGGTATCACTACCTCTATGTTCTTTACAGTTTTGCCGTGATTTCCCGCCTCGAACAGGATTTCATCCAGGCCCGATTCTATCTTGATCTGCTTGAAAAGGCTGTGGTTCAGGAAGAGCTTCGGAGTTTGAGGCTTGGAATCTCAGAGGAACGGGTGAAGCTGAATTTGCATCGCGTGGATCTGGAGATTGATTTGAACAGGAGTGTGATCCGGACCCGTGAGGGCGAGTTCAGTTTGGGGAGGCAACACCTGTTGATCGAGATGGTTCACCAGTTGGCCATTGCCCATGTGGAACCTTCGGAAAGCGGAAGGCAGGGACTGTCCAAGGCGGAGTTGATTGAAAAAGTGTGGTGTGAGAGTTACAACCCGGAAGCGCATGACGGGAAACTCTATTATAACATAAATCGGATTCGGAAACTGTTGGAGCCAGATCAGAAAAGCCCGTCTTATATTTTGAATTGGAGACAGGGATATCGTCTGGCGCCGGAGCTTCGGGTTCGAGTGATCCAAGGGGAGGGTCTATGAAACAAAACAAGCGCGTGGGATGGTTGTTTTTCTTTGTGGTGATTTCGGGGTGGGCAACGGGTACGGGCGCGCAGGCGCAGTACCTCAATCCAAACCCGGAGTGCGTGATTACCAAGATCAATGATGAGAGGGTTCCCTTTCCATTGCGAAAGGCGAATACGAAATTCGAGCTGTCGGAGAATGAAACCTATCTTCTGAACGGAACCATCGTGACCATGAGCGGGCGAACCTATTTCAAGGTGGACTTCGCAACCCAACCGTGGCTTGAGACTGAGCGGATGCTTCAGTTTCCATACCTGCTCCTGGATGACAACAGTGTCCCGGTCGGACAGTACTCGGGCCGGCTGGTGCAAATGGCGGTTGTGGCTCGCAAGGCCGACCAAAGCTCCATTGCGGAGGGTGGTGGCATCAGGGTGAAGCTCGAGGTGATTCTGCCTCCTGCGCCGATTCGTTATTGAACGATTAGGATGATTCGTGAACCAAAGGGGATGAAGGCAATGCCTTCGTCCCCTTTTTTCTTTCAAAAAGGGACGATTTGACTCCCGGGTCGGATCGGGAGCGGATTTATGGATTGCTCCCGATGGCATTGAGCTTGAAAGGAGAAAGGCGATTTGCAGTGTTTGGATTCGCGAAATGGAACTTTCAAGGGAGAAGAAAAGATGGAGTCAGGACAACAATTGGTGCAAAAGCGGGTGGTGATGGTCACAGGTGCGGGCAGTGGAATCGGGCGGGCATGCTCCCTTGCATTTGCAAAAGACGGTGCCACCGTGGTCGTGGTGGATCAGGATGAGATGCATGGAATCCAAACGGCGAGGATGGTGGAAACGGTGGGCGGAAGCGCCCACTTTATCCGCTGCGACATTGCAGAGCCAAGTCAGGTTCAGCACATGATCGAGACATTGATCGGCAAGTTTGGAAGATTGGATGTTGCAGTCAATAATGCCGGCATCTCGGGTCCGAAGGGGGGAACGGTCCAATGCACCTTGCAGGATTGGGACCGCATCATGGCGGTGAATCTGAGGGGAGCCTGGCTCTGTATGAAGCACGAGATTCCTGTGATGTTGAAACAGGGAGCCGGAGTGATTGTGAATTGTTCTTCGATTGCGGGGGTGGTGGGATTCCCGGATTCCCCCGCCTATACGGCGAGCAAGCACGGGGTGGTGGGGTTGACGCAAGCCGCGGCATTGGAATGTGCACGGTCTCATATCCGGATCAACGCTGTGTGCCCGGGAGTCATCCAGACTCCGATGATTGATCGATATGTGAATGGGGATGAGCGGATCAGAAAATCTCTTGCCGAACGGGAGCCAATGGGGAGGCTTGGAAATCCAAGCGAGGTTGCAGATGCGGTTCATTGGCTTGCATCGGATCGGGCGAGTTTCGTGACCGGGGTAGCCTTGCCCGTGGATGGGGGTTGGCTCGCCCAATGAATCCCTTGGGATCAGAACTCAAGAAGGGCACGGCCGGTCTTTGATTTTTTGTTTTTCATCAAGGTCTCCGGAGTGCCCGCTCCGATCACCTGCCCCCCATCCTCACCACCCCCGGGACCCAGGTCGAGAACGTAGTCGGAGTTCCGGATCATATCGAGATTGTGTTCAATGAGGATGACGGATTTTCCCTCGTCGACAAGATGATGGAGAACCTTGAGGAGTCTCATCACATCGTCATGATGAAGACCTGTGCTTGGCTCATCGAGGATGAAAAGTTCATCTCCCTTCATTGGTTCACACAGGGCAGAGGCGATCTTCAGCCGTTGCGCCTCACCACCCGACAAAGTCGGGCCCGATTGACCGAGTTCGAGGTAGCCCAATCCCACGTCACGGAGAATGCCGAGTTTTCTCCTGATTTCCGGGTACTCGAAAAACAACTCGTGAGCCTCGTCAATGGTGGTGATGAGAAGGTCTGCAACGGACTTGCCCTTGTACCGCACGTCGAGCAGGGGCTTGATGAATCGATTTCCCTCGCAGTCCTCGCATTTCAACTTGATTTGCGCAAGAAAGTGCATATCAACCGCAATTTCCCCTTCACCCTTGCAGACGGGGCATCGGCCGCCGTCGACATTGAATGAGAAAAATCCCGCTGTATATCCTCGCGACAGGGAAAGGGACTGCTGTGAGAGGATCTTGCGGATCTCATCCCAGATCTTCAGGTAGGTGGCAGGGTTGGAACGGGAGTTTTTTCCGATCGGTTTTTGGTCGAGCAAGATGAGATTGCGAATGGTTTCATGTCCCCGGATCGATTCGAATCCGCCTGCGGATCCCGGCTCCTGTTCTTCGTCCTCGGACGCTTCTTCCTCAAGGCCCGTGAGTCGGGAGGCGATTGCAGGTGCAAGGGTGTGGTGAATCAGGGTCGTCTTGCCGGATCCACTGACTCCCGTGACCACAACCAGTTTTTTCAGGGGGAGTTCGGCATCGATGTTTTTCAGGTTGTTTCCCGTGCAACCCTTCATGAGGATGCTTCCCGTTTTTCCCGTACGGAGAGGATGCGAGCGTTGAGTTGCGTGGGGAGTCTTCCCGAGAAAGCGGGAGGTGCGGGCGGAGGGTGTGCCCGAAACTGTTTCGGGTGAGCCCTGAATCACAAGGGAGCCGCCGTGTTTCCCGGCCCCTGGTCCCAATTCGATGATCCAGTCAGCATCCTTCAGGATTTGGGTTTCGTGCTCGACAACCACCAGGGTGTTCCCTTGCTCGCGCAGTTCACGCAAGATTCCCAGAAGTTTTTCCGTGTCCTCGGGGTGGAGTCCGATTGTCGGCTCATCCAGGACATACAGGGTCCCGCAGAGTCCGTTTCCAAGATGTGTGGCCAGGTTGATTCTCTGAAACTCCCCTCCGGAGAGAGTCCGGGTCAGACGGTTCAAGGTCAGGTAGGGAACTCCGACACGGCACAGGAACTCAAGGCGTTTTTGAATCTGGGGATAAAGCTCCTTCAGGAGTTCCCGCTCGGTGGATGACGGCTTGAAATTCTTGAACCACTCCAAAAGACGCCCGAGCGGCATTGAGAGAAGGTCTGCAATGGAGTGGCCCTTGATCTCGATCCTCAGGGCTTCCGGTTTCAGCCGCGATCCCTTGCAATCCCCGCACTCTCTCGGACTTTGGTATCTTCGAATGAAAATCCGGACATGGAATTTGTATTTGTACTCGTTCAGCATTTCAAAATGCTTCTCGAGCCATTTCCAAGCCCATTTTTTTTGAGTCACCGACAGGGAAGCCCATGTCAGTGTCGGACGAATTCCCTGTTTTTGCGCATCCCGCACGAATGCCCGGAACTCTTCCTTGGCCGAGGGTTTCGCAAGCGGATCAAGGCAACCCTCTCCCAAGGTTGTATCCGGGGAGGGAATGACTTTTCGCTCATCGAGTTCAAGATTGAATCCAAAACCATTGCAGGTCGAACATGCTCCGAGCGGGCTATTGAAGGAGAAAAGATTGGGGGAGGGCTTCGGATACCTTGATCCACACGAAAGGCAGGCGAACCCGGTTTGATAAAGCTTTGATTCAAGCGACTGAAGGTCCAAAAAAAGAACTTTTTCATGACCGTACTTCAAGGCCTGTTCGAGAGAGTCCGAGAAACGGGTCCTTGTGTCCCGGTCAAGGTCGGAGGGAGACTTGAATTTCTCAAACTGGAAACGATCCATCAGAAGATACAACTCCCCCTGCAAGAGGGAGGAAAGTGGAATGGACGGGGAGAGTGGCTCATCGAGGAGAATCCATTCGCGTTTGCGGATCCAAAAAACCCTCTTGAAGCCCTGGTCCTGCAACAAGGAGAGATAGCTTTGCAAGAATGTGGAGGATTTCGGCTTTTGATCCGCGGAAAACTCGATCGGGGAGAGGATGGCAAAGCGCTTTCCGGTTCCGGACTCAAGAAGATGACGACTGAGTTGGTCGGGAGTGATGTCCACAACAGTTGAGCTGCATTCCTTGCATTTCAGGGATCCGAGTTTTGAAAAAAACAGGCGAAGGAAATCCATCATTTCCGTCTGCGTTCCCACTGTGCTTCTCGAATTGAGCACCGTGTTCCTTTGTTCGAGGGCGATTGCCGGCGGGATGTTCTCGATGGAGTCGAGTTCAGGTTTCGGCATCTTCTCAAGGAACTGGCGGGTGTAGGTGGAGAGACTTTCCACGTACCGTCTCTGTCCTTCGGCATAGAGCGTTTCAAAGGCAAGGGTGGATTTTCCACTGCCGGAGAGGCCCGTGATCACGGTCAGACGGTTTCTCGGAATCTCAAGATCGAGGTTCTTTAAATTGTTTTGCTTTACCCCGCGAAGGGTGATGGGTGCGTTTTGATTCATGTGTGGGTTTTCGGTTCGCCCCGGAGTCTACCCGCGACGTGGGCGAAAGAGCAATGTTTCGGAGTAATGAGATGCGGAAATAGTACTTGATTCTTTTTATCGGTTGAAGTACGCTCTGCGGGCCCTTAGGGTAAGGCTCACGTATGAATGGTTTGAATCGGTACAATTTCCCGTTCCTCAAGATTTTCGGTGTTTTCGGAGCAGTGTGTGCTTGGATGAGCTCTGCTCAGGCAGCCCTTCCGACGCGGACCACTCCGCTTTCCACGGAGCAGGCCAAGTCGGGGAAGACTCTTCTTCGTGAAATCAAGGATGGAAAGGTTTCCTCGCCTGAATTTGAATCGGATCTCGCGGAGTTGAATCGCCTGGAGGCGAAGTTTGTGGAGAGCGGGGACCAACTGGAGCGCCTCAAGAATCGAAACCGGCCAAAGGTCACAAGGGTTGCATCTCCGGGCCGGAGTGCAGGGCCGAAAAAAGGAGTACGGAAATGAAGAAGTTGTTGATGGGTTTGTTCTTGCTTGCAGGCAGCGTGGGTGCAATCCCTGCGGGATCAGCGTTTGCCCAAGGAAACTTCTATCGAATTTTTGAAGGCAATCTCCATGTGGGTGAAATCGCCATTCCCGTAAGTTTCAAGGTGAACGAAACGATTGTGGAAGAGCGACTTGGTGATCCAGAGATTCCGAACCACGGGTTTATCCGGAAATCGATTTCCATACAGATGGTGGAGGGACGCCTCTCGTGCGATGGACTGCTTGGGCTTGAGAGCGGCGAGATGAGATCCTGTTCAGGACTCGTTCTTCGGCTTCATGATCCAACGGATCTTCTGGCAGGAAAGAGTGCCCGGGGCCGCGTGCGATTGACCAGCTCTGACGTCCATGTCGGGACCTTGCAGCTCAGGTTGAAATACACCGAGGCCGGCGATCATACCAATTCCTATGATGAGTGAGTGAGGGATTCTCCGCTCAGTTGTTCAGGATGTTCTGTGAATCGCCTCATGTCGCGAGCAATCCGGGACGCATGAAGTCCGTCGATGTAGCGATGATCAAAAGCCCCGCACAACCTGATGTGACGCTCAAGACGTGTCCGGGTGACCACTCCCTGCTCGTCTGTTTCAAAAATGGGTGCCTTGTAAATGGCACCCACGGCAATGATTGCAGGAACAGCGGCGGGGGGAAATAGAGCGGGCAAGGCGAAATCCAAACCGAGGGATCCCACATTGGTGACCATGAGGGATCCAAATGCGTTTTTCGGTATTCCGAGCACCGGACTCCAGAGGTTCAATCCCGATGTGATCCACTTGATGATGCTCACGGCAAGCGTCTGGAGAAAGCCTGGAATCAAGGCACTGATTTTCTTGATCCCCGAGAACCCGGGATCATGGGAGCCGCGGATTCTTCTCGCCGATGCATTCAGCTCTTTTGCAATCTCGAGGATGCTCTTTTGGTCCGCGTCCCGCACGAGTGCGCCAGAGAGGTCGTGGCGATGTTTCTTGCCAAGATCCGCACTCTCATCTTCGATCGCCACCTGAAACGAGATGTCGACGCTCTTCCGCGGATAGAACTTCCCGAATCGGATCTCGCAATTGAGTTCCGGGTGGAGTCGCATCACCTCGGCGAGCATTTTTCCGAGAAAATGGGTGATGGTGAGTTTCTCATCCGTTTTGGACCGGAGACGCTCAAGGTGCCTGAGTGCGTTTTCGACATTCAGCTCAAGTACGCCGTAAATGGTGGGGTCATCCGGCGATTGCCAACTGCCCATGGCCAAGCGTCTGAACTTGCTCGGCGCCCGGCCTTTCTCGAAGGGCTTGTTGATCTCGATGAACCCCATGGGCCTTAGTAACGATAGTACTCGGGCTTGTAGGGGCCTGTGGCAGGGATTCCGAGATACTCGGATTGGTCTTGAGTCAGCACATCAAGCTCCACACCGAGTTTCTCAAGGTGCAATCGTGCCACTTTTTCATCGAGGAACTTTGGAAGCATGTACACTTTCTTTTCGTATTTGGCGCTATTCGACCAAAGTTCGATTTGTGCAAGGACCTGATTTGCAAACGAGGTGCTCATGACAAAGCTCGGGTGGCCGGTCGCACAACCAAGATTTACGAGACGTCCTTCCGCAAGAACGATCACCTGTTTTCCCTTTTCAAGGGTGTAGAGGTCCACCTGCGGCTTGATGGTATTTTTGGTGTGCCCGTAGTTCTTGTTGAGCCAGGCCATGTCGATCTCGATGTCGAAATGCCCGATGTTGCAAACGATCGTTTTGTCCTTCATTGCAAGAAAGTGGCGGTCTTTCACGATTCCCTTGCATCCTGTGGAGGTGACCACGATGTCCGCAAGATGAATCACGCTGTCGAGTTTTTTGACTTCGTATCCTTCCATCGCAGCTTGGAGGGCGCAAACCGGATCAATTTCAGTCACAATGACTCGTGCGCCTGCGCCCCGAAGCGATTCGGCAGAGCCTTTGCCGACATCTCCAAAGCCGGCTACAACTGCGACTTTTCCGGCAATCATCACATCGGTTGCGCGGCGAATGGCATCGACACAGGATTCACGGCAGCCGTACTTGTTGTCGAATTTGGATTTGGTGACCGAGTCGTTTACATTGATGCACGGAACAGGGAGTTGGCCCTTCTTTTCGAGGTCGTGCAGGCGGTGGACGCCGGTGGTGGTTTCTTCTGAAATCCCCTTGATTCCCTTGTAGAGTTCTGGAAATCGGGTGAGTACCATTCCGGTCAGATCTCCGCCGTCATCCAGAATCATGGTGAGTGGCTTGGTTTTGTCGCCAAAGAAAATGGTTTGCTCGATGCACCAATTGAACTCATCCTCGGTTTGGCCTTTCCAAGCATACACCGGGATGCCTGCCGCTGCGATGGCGGCGGCGGCATGATCTTGGGTCGAGAAAATGTTGCACGAGGACCATGTCACCTCTGCGCCCAGGTCCACCAGGGTTTCAATGAGAACCGCGGTCTGGATGGTCATGTGAAGACAGCCTGCAACGCGGGCGCCTTTGAGAGGCTTCGTTTTTCCGAACTCTTCGCGCAAGGACATGAGGCCCGGCATCTCGGCTTCGGCGAGAGTGATTTCCTTGCGGCCCCATTCGGCCAAAGAAAGATCCCGTACCTTGAACTTGGGATAGGAGGGATTGGTTTCATAGTACCCGATGGAGAATGGAGCAGGAGTTTTGGTTGTGCTTTGAGCCATCGCACCGGTGGAAGGGGCTTGGGGTTTGCCTGTGGTCGAAACGGAATGGGTGGTGGCCGTGCTCATGGGTCTTTGCCTCTCTAAAAAGGTTTGATTTTCAGTTATGTCCGGACTCTATCAGTTTTGTTAAAAGAGCTCAAGAAATTCGCTTCTCTTCCAGAAATTTCCCGGGGTGTGGTAGGGTCCGCCCATGGCACTTCAGTATTCATCCTCCTCCGAGCCGGGCTCTGTTGCGCCCCCCTTCTCCCTTCCCGGGGTGGACGGGAGAATGTATTCACTCGATTCATTTAAGGAGTGCCGTGGCCTTCTGGTTCTCTTCATGTGCAATCATTGCCCCTATGTGATTGCCGTCCATGAGCGCATCAGTCGACTGGCGCGCGACTATGGGGCTTCTGGAATTGCCGTGATCGGAATCAATTCGAATGATCCGGCCTACAAGGAGGCCGATAGTTTTGAGAACATGAAAAGAACTGCGCTCGAGTGGGGCCTTCCATTCCCCTATGTCTTTGACGAGTCCCAGGCGGTTGCGAAGTCCTATGATGCCGTGTGCACTCCTGATCCGTATTTGTACCGGAATGAGGACGGGGTGTTTCGTTTGTTTTATCGCGGAAGAATTGATGATTCCTGGAAGGATCCTTCCGGTGTGAAGGAGCAGAGCATGAGGAGTGCGATGGACCTCCTTTTGAGTGGAGCACCGTTCAGCGGTGAAATGATTCCTTCGATGGGCTGTAGCATCAAATGGAAGGAGCTCACGCCAAAAAAGGGGTGAGCAAACAGGTGCGAACATGAGGTGGTTGACTGCGGAGCGTTTCTCTTTTTTTTCCCGGATCAGTCTTGGGTTCACCCTTCTTGTGATTGTTTGGGGTGCCTATGTGAGGGCGACAGGATCCGGGGCCGGGTGCGGGGATCATTGGCCGCTTTGCAACGGGGAGGTGATTCCTCGACCCGAGCGGATCCAAACTTGGATTGAGTTTGCGCATCGCGCGAGCAGCGGGGTTTCCCTGCTCCTTGTCCTCTTTGGTTGGTTCTGGGCCCGAAGGGTGGCCGAAGCAGGGTCTTGGGTGCGCCGGATCTCGGGTCTCGGGGTGTTTGCGATTCTTCTGGAGGCGGCTTTGGGGGCGGGGCTTGTGCTTTTGAAGCTTGTGGAGTTTGACCAATCCGTTGCGCGTGCGGTTTCGATTGCCCTTCACCTCGTCAATACCCTGTTTTTGATTGCAACCCTCTCCACACAGTGTTGGCTTGCAACCTCGCCCCGGATGTATCTCGCCGGTCGCACAAGGATTCTGCCCCGCGAGAGGATTTTTTGGATCGGTTTCCTGGTCTTTCTTTTTCTCGGGATGAGCGGTGCGATTGCAGCACTCGGGGATACGCTTTTCCCTTCAACCTCGCTCCTTTCCGGGATGGCGGAGGATTTCAGGCCGGGCTCCCATTTTCTCGTTCGCCTGAGGATTGTTCATCCGATCTTGGCGGTAGCCTGGGTGATGATCGCATTCTTTTGGTCAAGCCACCTTGAAAACGACCGGTCTCTTTCTTCCGTTCGTTCCGCGCTTCTCGGGGCCCTGATTCTCCAGTTTTTGGTCGGATTTTTGAATTGGGTTCTGATGGCCCCCAACTGGTTGCAGCTGGTTCACCTTTTCTTTGCCGACCTTGTGTTCATCGGTTTCTTTCTCTCAGGACTCGCTCATGAAGCTCGAAAAAGTCGTATCGAGACCTAGGAAGGGTCTTTGGGTCATTCTTTTGGTTCTGGGCCTGCTGATTGCCGGCATCATGGCCACCATCTACAATGTGGAGTTGGTCCGCGACGTCGACATCTCGGATCAACCCTGGACCAAGATCGTACTCGGATCCCTTGGATTCATCGGAATCATGGGGGCGCTTGTGTTGTTCTTCGCGCGCCTGCTCCGGGAGATGAAAGTCAGTCAGATCCAGGCGGATTTCCTCGATCGGATTTCCCATGAACTGAGAACCCCTCTTTCGACGCTGACGCTGGTTTCCGATCTTCTCCGGCAAAGCGGTTCCGCGCTCTCTTCGGAGGAACAGCGGCTGTGGCGCACGCACTCGCTTGAGCTTGAGCGACTCAAGGCCGATGTAGAGTTGCTTCTCCAGGCGGCAAGGCTCAGGGAATCCAGACTCAAGGTGAATCTTCAGGGGATCGACCTGAACGAATGGATCCGTACCCAATGGGAGGGATTCTTGAGGCTCCTTGGTCCGGGCGCGCGTCTCACGCTGTCGGGTGAACCTTTTCAAAGGAAGGTTGAGATCGATCCTGTGTTGCTTGAGTTGATTTTCCGGAATCTTCTCGACAATGCCCGAAAGTTTGCGATGGGAGATCCGCAGGTGGAGCTCAAGGTGAAAACCGTGAGGTCGAGATTCTTCTTCGGGAAAACCCGGTGGCGCATTGCCATCGTGGATCAGGGCATGGGCTTTTCCCCCGAGCAGGAAGCCTCCCTGTTCCGAAGGTTCTCGAGACTGGAGCAGGAGTCGCACCAATTGCGGACCCACTCGATTCCGGGAACCGGTCTTGGTCTTTATCTTTCCGCCACGGCGGCGAAGGGGATGGGGCTTACTTTGAACGGAAAAAGCTTTGGTGAGGGCAAGGGCGCGAGGTTCGTTTTGGAGGGACCGTTCAAATGACGCGTCTTTTGCTTGTGGAAGACGAAGTTGCCCTCGGGGACACCATCCGGCTTTCGCTCCTGAAGATGGGGTTTGAGTGCGAGTGGGTAAAGACCTTGAAGGAGGCCCGCGAGAGGCTCAATCATGAGGCGTTTGATCTCATGATCCTCGACCGCAATCTTCCCGATGGAGAGGGAACCCAGTTGCTCAAGCATCCACGGAGGAAGGGGATCATGGCCTTGATTCTTTCCTCGAAATCGGGGGTTGAGGAACGGGTGGAGGGATTGAGAAGGGGCGCGGATGATTATCTTCCCAAGCCGTTTTCCTTCAAAGAGCTGGAGGCGAGGATTCACGCCTTGATCCGGAGGCGTCCCGCGGGTTCGGAAAGGCAAGCTGCAGAGCTTTGGAATCTGCGAGAGGATGCCTTGACCCTCGAGTGCGAGACCGGGGAAGTCGTGCTCACTCCGCTGGAATTCAAGTTCATGAAATACATGCTGGAAAGAAAGGGCACCATTGTCAGTAAGGATCGTCTTTTGCGGGATGTTTGGGGCTTCAGCTTTCTTCCGAAAACAAGGACCATTGATTATCTCATTACGCAGCTTCGAAAGCGCATCGAACTTGATCCTGAACATCCGAAGCACCTTCTCACCATCCGTGGAGCAGGGGTGAAGTTCGAGCCGTGAGACCGGGCGATCGAGCGATCGGGAGTTGACGCCCGGCAATCTTTGCCTCTCGAAAATCCCGATGAACCCGCGATCATGGAGACATGAGATGGATTCTGGTGGTGGCGTTTTTTTTGGGGTCGATTCCGGCTGATGCGGCAAAGCGTGCTTTAGTGTACCAAGGGCCGGGCGCTTGTGAGGACGGATGTTATGATGCTGCATTTCAGGTGGCAGCCCAGGCGGGCTTTGATCCCGTGTTTGTGAGGGAGAACCAGTTGGACGCCAGCTCCTCGGATGCGGATCGGGACGCACTCTTCCGAAATGCCGCGGTCTGGATCCAGCCCGGGGGGAAATCCCGTACGGCCATGGGAGCACTCACCTCGAAATTGAAGGGCGCGATCGACGCCTTTGTCAGGGCAGGAGGAGGCTATGTTGGATTTTGTGCAGGGGCATTCTCCGCCACTCGCCGCGTGGGCACTTCGCGTGATTTTGGATTTGGATTCATGCCGGGAAAAACCATTCTGTATCGGAATGTGAATCGGGGTGCCGAGATCATTCCCGTAAATTGGAACGGGGTGACTCGTCACATCTATTGGGAGGGAGGTCCCCATCTTTCCCGCCTGCCCGAGGGTGCTGCCGAGGTGGTTGCAAGGTACCCGAACGGGCAGATCGCAGCCGCAAAAAGCGTTTTCGGGAAGGGCAGAATCTATGTGACCGGGCTTCATCCGGAGGCTCCGCAGGACTGGCGGGATTATTACGGGATGAAGGACCCGGATGGTTTGGACCAGGATCTTGCGGTTGAGATGCTGAACTGGGTGAGTGCGTCTCCGTAAGTAAATTGATTATATTTAAAATCCTTTACAAGCCCGTCCGGACCGGATAAAACGCTCCGCGATGATGATTCTGACGCGCATTTCTCTAGGTTCCCTTCTGATTCTCAGTGCCTGCACCCAGCTTCCTCCCCCTGTAAGCGGCAGGGCCGCGATGGGCCCGGGTTCCAGGGATTCCCAAAGTTTACCCTCTGCCACGTTTCTTTCTCTTGAGGATTCCGATCCTGCTCGGATCAAGCTCGCGCTTTCGGGCGACGATGCGGGGAAGATTTTTCGACTGATGGGGATTGCGTCCGAGTCCTCCTCGGATTTGAGCAAGGTGGGCCGGGATTTTACCTGCGTAAAGAACGCCGAGAAACACGGATGCGAGTTCCTGATCCGGATTCCAGAAGGATCCTTCACTGTGCAACGGCAGGAAAGCGCGCTCAAGCGTGCTGCGCCGGAAATGTCTCAAGTCAAGGAATCGGATGCGTATATTTCGATTGCGGATCCCTCCGAGGGGCCGAAGATTCGCCTTCAGGTTTTGGATGCCTATGCAGAAAAGATTTTCAATGCCCTGCAGGTTGCCAGGACCTTTGATCTGACTCCCGATCAGGAAAACGGACCGGGGGTTCGAAAAGCTGCAGAACAGGTGGATTGCTACCAGCGTTCCAAAGTGGCGACCCCTGAGCAGAAAACCTATGACTGCTATCTGTTCCTGAATACGGAATCCGGATCTCTCCTTTCCGTTGACCCTTCGGTTCAGCAGACGAGGTCATGAGCCCCTATCCAAGGCCGGGGAAAGCCGGAGGCGGCTTGATCCGGAGTGTTCTCAGGTTGTTCAAACGTCAGGGCCTCGCCACGCCATTGAAATCTCCCATCCTGATTGCGGTCTCGGGTGGGGTGGATTCCATGGTGCTCGCTCATCTTGCAGGAACCTACGGACGCAGATTGATAGATCCGGCCCTGGTGACGCTGCTCCATCTTGATCATGGGTGGAGGACTGAGTCATCAAATGAAGAGCCGCAAGCGGTAAAGGACCTTGCGCGGCAATTGGGTTTCGGATTTCGCCATGTGGCGCTGAAGGCGCCCTCGGAATCAAAAACCAGCGGAAACTTGGAAGAGGATGCGCGAAACAAGCGGCTTGAGGTTTACGATCGTCTGAGTGGACCCGACAAGGAATTTCGCTATGTCATGACGGCCCACCATCGGGATGATGTCGCGGAGACAGTGTTGTGGCGATTTCTGAGGGGGGAGCTTCTTGAGGGAATTGCCGGAATAAAGTTTCTTGATTCCCAGTGTTTGCGCCCGTTTCTTGAAGTTTCAAAGGAACAAATCGAGGCATACGCGAAAGAAGAAGGAGTGCCGCATTTTGAGGATCCGACGAATCTTGATTCCACGCGTTTTCGGGCGTGGGCGCGAAAGGAAATGCTTCCCTTTCTTGAGACCCGGTACCCCTCGATCCGAAAGACATTGGCAGGCTACGCGAATCCCCAATCCGAGGTGAGTCAGGAGGTGGAGAGGAGTTCGGAGATGTGCCTTGTCAACATTGTGCAGGCGGTGGTGGGGGGACCCTTGAATCGGGCACAGAGGGCAGCCCTTTCGAACATGCTGAGGGAAACTTCTCCCGGACAGGCGTTGAGTCTGCCCGGCGGGGGTCAACTAAAACGCCTGAAAACGGGTTGGTTGATCGAGGATTCCAGCTCGGACAATCAATTGTAAAGATTTGTTTTTTCAGGTCGCTTGTGATGGAATCGTGAGGAGTCTTGAGTCCATAGAAAGGATCCTCTCATGAAAGGTTTCGGCCGTACCGCGGCGCTCTGGTTGTCGGTTATTCTCATCTTTGCATTGCTCATCAAGGCAATGGATCCGAATCATCATCCCAAAAAACAGCTCAAGTTTTCCCAGTTCATCGAGCTGGTCCAGCAAGACAAGGTTGCTGAGGTGACCTTCCGGAGCGAGGATGTGATCACCGGAACCTTCAAAGAGCCTGTGGACGGAGTCACCACGTTTGAGACCGTGGGCGATACCAAGAATCCGGTGTTTACCGAAATTCTCAAAACGAACAAGTTGATTCCGAATTACGAGCAATCGGAGAAGACACCGGTCTGGCAACAAATGCTTGTGTCGTGGTTTCCGATGCTTCTCCTGTTTTTGGTGTTCTTCATTTTTATGAGGCAACTGCAGTCAGGCGGGGGCAAAGCGATGAGCTTTGGCAAGTCCAAGGCGCGGATGCTGAACGAGGCGAACAAGAAATTTACCTTCAAGGACGTTGCGGGCGCAGAGGAAGCGAAACAGGATCTTGAGGAGATCGTTCACTTTCTCAAGGACCCGAAAAAATTCACCCGGCTCGGGGGAAGAATCCCGAAAGGCGTATTGTTGATGGGACCTCCCGGAACCGGAAAAACCCTCTTGGCAAGGGCTGTGGCCGGAGAGGCGGGCGTTCCCTTTTTCTCGATTTCAGGGTCCGATTTTGTGGAGATGTTCGTGGGTGTGGGTGCCTCGAGAGTTCGAGACCTGTTTGAGCAGGGAAAGAAGCACGCTCCCTGCATTATCTTTATCGATGAGATCGATGCGGTCGGGCGTCATCGCGGAGCCGGACTTGGCGGAGGGCACGATGAGCGTGAACAAACGCTCAATCAATTGCTGGTGGAAATGGATGGGTTTGAGGGCAATGAAGGGGTGATCCTTGTTGCCGCAACGAACCGTCCTGATGTGCTGGATCCGGCACTCCTCAGGCCCGGTCGTTTCGACCGCAGGGTCGTTGTGTCCAACCCCGATCTTCGCGGTCGCGAGGAAATCCTGAAAGTGCACACGCGGAAGGTTCCGCTTGATCCGAAGGTGCAGCTTTCCATCATTGCCCGCGGCACTCCTGGATTTTCGGGGGCTGACCTTGAGAATCTTGTGAATGAAGCCGCTCTCATCGCGGCGAGAAGGGACAAAAAGTTCGTTGAACTTCATGATCTGGAGGAAGCAAAAGACAAGGTGTTGATGGGATCCGAGCGGAGGAGTCTCGTGCTTTCCGAGCAGGAAAAACGCAATACCGCGTTTCATGAAGCAGGGCATACCTTGGTGGGGCGCTCGCTTCCCGGAACCGATCCGATTCACAAGGTGACCATCATCCCAAGAGGGATGGCACTGGGCGTGACCCAAACGCTTCCGCGCGAGGACCGGGTCAGCATGGACAAGGTCAAGGCCGAGAACATGATTGCGTTCCTGATGGGCGGACGTGTTGCAGAGGAGGCGGTATTCAACCAGAAGACCACCGGAGCCGGGAACGACATCGAGCGTGCCACAGAGGTTGCACGAAGAATGGTGTGCGAGTGGGGCATGAGCGACATTCTCGGGCCGCTCAGTTTTGGAAAGAAGGAAGAGGCGATTTTCCTTGGTCGTGAGATCTCCCAGCACCGGGACTACAGCGAGCAGACCGCGCAGACCATCGACCGGGAGGTCCGGGACATTGTGGAGCGGAACTACCAACGCGCTAAGCAACTGATCGCCGAAAACATCGCCGCTCTTCACAGGATTGCGGAAGCCCTTCTTGAGTTTGAAACCATTGATGGCGAAGAAGTGGATAAGCTGATCCGTGGAGAAAAACTCGAGCGTGCGCCGAAGAATGTGACGACGGATCCGAAGCCTGAAGGAGGAGGGGCAGCTCCCGCTCCCGTGATGGCCTGATGCACGAGTTTCTCGCGAACCTGAGATCCAGTTTTCGTCAGGAGGATTTGCTCGATGTCGCGATCGTCGCGTTCATTGTGTATCGCCTGTTGAACTTGATCCGGGGCACGAGAGCGGTGCAGATGCTGATCGGGCTTGGGATCCTGACTGCGGGGTTTTTTCTCTCAAGCCAGTTTGAGCTCTATACCACCCACTGGCTTCTCAGTAATTTCTTCGATTACTTTGTCTTCATCATCATCGTGTTGTTTCAGGATGACCTGAGACGCGCCCTTACCCGAATGGGCAAGAATCCATTTCTTGCCTCGGTCGAAAGCGAAAACCAGATCGAGATGGTGGATGAGGTTGCCCGAGCCGCCTCGCAGATGGCGCGTGACAAGATCGGCTCACTGATGGTGATCGAGCGGGATACGGGGCTGAAGAACTTTGTCGATACAGGGTCCAAGGTGGACGCACGCGTGCGTGCGGAGCTTCTTTATTCGATTTTCCTTGTCGATTCTCCGCTCCATGATGGTGCGGTGATCATCAACGGGGATCGCGTCTCCGCTGCCGGAGCATTTTTGCCGCTGTCGAAGAATCCGGATATCGATCGGGGTCTTGGGACCCGGCATCGGGCGGCAATCGGACTCACCGAAGAGACCGATGCGATTGTGGTTCTCGTGAGTGAAGAGGCGGGACAAGCACATCTGGTGCAGAGCGGGGAGATCATCCGGAACCTGACCGAGAGTCAGATCCGGGATACCCTTGCGGAGCTGCTCAATCTGCATTCTCCCCATGAGCCGCTTCCCAATCGGATCAGGAAGTTTATCAATACGGTTCGAGGAAAGGAGGACTCGGAGCGATGAAACTGTTTTTCCTCAGGCCCTTGCTTCCTCTGTTGGATTTGCTTCGCTTCCAGTTTTGGCTCAAGGTCACATCCTTCTTGATCGCCGTTGCCCTCTGGGTGGTGGTGTTTGGATCAAGAACCATTGAGATCACGAAGGAAGTTCCGTTTGAAGCCGTGGTTTCCGAGGATCAGATTCTTGTGGATCCTGTTCCCGAAAAGATCACTTTTCGCCTCTCCGGACCAAAGGCGTTTCTCCGCTCCATCACAAACCGGATCGATGATCCGATCCGGGCCAATGTGAAGGACCTGAAGACGGGCGTGTTCACGCAAAGGATTTTCAGCGATTCCATCAAGCTACCTTTGGGCGTGAAAGTGTTGTCGATCAATCCGAACGTGATTCAGATGAGAGTGGAGGAGTTGAAGCGAAAATCCGTCTCCGTTCAATTGAGCATGCAGGGCGAGGCACCTGAAGGACATAAGCTCCTGAAGACCGAGATCTTGCCCTCGCAGATCCGGATCAAGGGTCCGAAAAACAGGATTCAGATGATCAACACACTTTCGACGGTTGCGGTCGATCTCTCCCAGATTCGTGAGACAACGGTGATTCCACTTGCTTTCGACTTCAAATCCATGGGCATTGATCCCGATTCCGCGCTTCCCGAATTGAATGTGGAAATGCAAGGCAGGGGCCCCGCGTTCCGGGTGAAGCATGTTCCGGTCAAGATCAAGTCCACGGGGAAGGCATCCACCGATGTGGAGGAGGTGACCGTGATCGTGAGGACCGATCCCGAGGATCCTGTGAAGGTAGAGGGAGAGTCTATTGCCGCCCTGATCGATGTCCGCGACATGCCCTCCGGAGAATATGTGAAGTGGGTGAGGGTCCAGTTGCCTGAAAAGGTTCACTTGGTTCGAGTGATCCCCGCTTCCACACGGGTTGTGGTGAAGGGGCAATGATGAAAAAGCTCTTTGGAACGGACGGAATCAGGGCCGAAGCGAACGTTTATCCGATGACCGGCGAGGTTGCGATGAAGGTGGGACGTGCGCTCGTGTATACACTCTTGCATCAATCGGAAGCTTGGGATTCCAGCTTTGGCAATCCGATCCGGAAGAAGGCGTCACAGCACAAGATCCGGATTGTCATTGGAAAGGACACGCGCAGGTCGGGCTACATGATTGAAACCGCGTTGGCTTCGGGTGTGTGCTCCATGGGAGGCGAGGCGATTCTGCTGGGCCCGCTTCCAACACCGGGTGTCGCGTTTGTTGCCAACAGCATGCGAGCAGATGCGGGAGTGATGATCTCAGCCTCCCACAATCCCTACTCCGACAATGGGATCAAGATTTTCGGGCCGGACGGTTTCAAGGCGCCCGATTCAATCGAGGCTGCGATCGAGTCCCTTGTCCTTGATCCGAAGGGCATGGACGAGGCAACCCCGCGAGGCGACAAAATCGGAAGGGCCTATCGGATTGAGGAGGCCCACGGTCGCTATATCGTTTTCCTGAAGTCGAAATTTCCAAACGATTCCGATCTGAGCGGAGTCAGGATTGCGCTCGATTGTGCAAACGGGGCGGCCTATAAATCCGCACCCATGGCATTTGAGGAGTTGGGAGCCGAGGTTTCCACGATCGGGGTTTCGCCAAACGGGACCAACATCAATCACGAGATCGGAGCGCTTCACCCTGAAAAAATGGCCCAACTCACCAAACGGACCGGCGCCCAGATCGGGATTGCCCTCGACGGTGATGCCGACCGGGTCATTCTGGCGGACGAGAACGGCGAAGTTCTTGATGGGGATGTGGTGATCGGTCTTTGCGCTCTCGCCATGAAGGAAAGAGGGGAGCTCAAAGGAAACGGGATCGTGACCACTCCGATGTCGAATCTCGGACTCGAGCTGACTCTGAAAGAGAATGGGATTTCCATGCACCGCGCCCAGGTCGGCGATCGTTTCGTGGTCGAGATGATGCGGACGCGGGGGTATTGTTTGGGCGGGGAGCAGTCTGGACATCTGATTTTCCTGGATTCCTCAACCACGGGCGATGGTGCGCTTGCGGCACTGAAAGTGCTCGAGATCATGAAGCGCACGGGGAAACCATTGTCCGAGCTGAAAAAGCAGATTCTGCTGTTTCCACAGACGCTTTTGAATTTGAAGGTCAGAGATCGCAAGCCCCTTCAGGATCTCGCAGCTTATCAAAAAGTCCTCAGATCAGTGGCAACAGACCTTGGTGGAAAAGGACGTGTCTTTGTCCGCTACTCCGGGACCGAGGCGAAACTCAGGATCCTTGTGGAAAGCGAAAGTGATGTGAAGAATGAAACGATCGCGCACCAGTTGAAGGATGCGCTTTTGGAGGATCTCGGGCAATGAAACCTTCCCCATGGTTGATTCCAAGGCTGGGTGTGAACATCGATCATTTTGCCACTCTTCGGCAGTTGAGGGGGACACCCTATCCGGATCTCGTAGAGGTTGCGAGGCTCGTCGAGAATGCAGGTGCGCATCAGATCACAGTGCATTTGCGGGAGGACCGGCGGCACATCCAGGATCGGGATGTGTTTGACCTGAGGAAGAAAATCGGGATCAGCCTCAACCTTGAGATGGCGGTGTCCCCGGAGATCGTCAAGATTGCGCACAAAGTGAAGCCGGATTGGGTATGTCTTGTTCCCGAGAAGCGCCAGGAGGTGACGACGGAAGGGGGGCTTGATGTGTTGAAGATGAGAAAGAAGCTTGCCCCCTTGATCGCCGACTTCCGGAAGAAAAAGATCAAAGTCTCGCTGTTCATCGAACCCGATGTCCGGGTGGTCGAGGCCTCGCATGAGCTCGGTGCGGACGCAATCGAGATTCATACCGGAAAATTTTGCAACGCAGCCCAAAAGCGCTTCGGGGCAAAGAGCGCCTCCATACAAAAGCAAGAGCTGAAGAGGATCGCTTCAGCAACAGCGCAAGGCCATAAACTCGGGATTCATGTTCATGCGGGGCATGGCTTTGATCTGTCAAATGTGAGGAAAGTTGCGGCACTCGGAGGAATTGAAGAGTACAACATCGGACATTCCCTTGTGTGTCGTGCCGCTCTGGTTGGAGTGGATCAGGCGGTCCGTGAAATGTTATCGGCCATTCAGGCACCTTGAGGAGGCATCTATGTATCAATTGAGAATCTGCACCAATGAAGAAATGAGACAGCTCGACAAGACTGCGGAGACCGAGATGGGAATCGGACCGGTCCTCTTGATGGAGAATGCGGGAAGGGCGGCAAGCGAGATCCTCGTGCGCGAGTATCCGGGAGCCGGGATCGAAGATGAGATCATTGTATTCGCGGGGAAGGGCAACAATGCCGGGGATGCATTCGTGGTGGCGCGCCAGCTTTTGGGCCTTGGCCGCAAAGTCCGTGTGTTTCATCTGGTTCCGGGGACGGAGTACAAGGGCGCCACCTTGGAGAATTTCAAGATTCTTCAGAAAATGAAGGCGAAACTTGCCCACATCGCCGAGGCGCAGGAGTTGGAAGCATTCCTCTCGCAAGCCCGGCCTCCCGTTTTGGCTGTCGATGGAATCATCGGTACGGGCTTGAAGGGAGATCTTGAAGGCCACTTCTACGAAGTCGTTGAGTTGATCAACCAGAACTTCCAGGAGATCGTCAGTCTCGATATTCCGACCGGAGTCAGTGGAGACTCGGGTCTGGTCCAGGGGACTGCAATTCAGGCGACGCTCACGATCTCATTTGGATTTCCGCGTTTGGGGCATTTCCTTCCGCCTGGCGCGAATCACCGGGGGAAACTTGTGAATGTGGACATTTCCCTCCCTCATCGTTTCTCGATTGAGGGGAACAAGTTTCTTCTTCAGGCCAAAACCGTTGCCCGGAAGATCGTGCGCAGGGATCGATATGCACACAAAAACACCTTCGGTCATGTGCTCATGATCGGCGGCTCGAGTGGACGGACCGGGGCCATCTCGATGGCAACGCGTGCGGCGCTTCGGACAGGTACCGGACTTGCAACGGTGGCTTCCTGGAGCGAAAGCATGGGAAGCTTGATCGCACAGCTGCCGGAAGAAGCAATGACGCTGATGATTCCCGAGAACGAAAAGAATTACGATCGCTATGCCGACCAACTCAAGCAGTTTTCAGCGATTGTGGTGGGACCCGGCATGGGGAATCGACCCGAGGCGAAGAGACTGATCGAGTTGCTCCTTGGATATTACCAAGGGCCCATCGTTCTTGATGCGGATGCCTTGAACATCATGTCCGAGCATCGGCTTCATTCCCTTTGCCAGAATCGCAAGGCGCCAACGGTGCTGACCCCGCATCCGGGCGAGATGGCCCGCCTGCTTGGTTGCAAGAAAGAGGATGTGGTGCGGGACCCGCTGGGGAGCTTGAGGAAGGCTGTGGACTCCACCCATGCAGTGGTTCTCTTGAAGGGAGCGGCAACACTTTTGTTCTCTCCGGATGAGGTCATGTATCTGAACCACTTCCCGAATTCCGGGATGGCGACCGCAGGATCAGGGGACGTGCTTGCCGGGATGATCGGAGCGCTCCTTGCGCAAGGTCTTTCAGGGTTTGATGCGGCCCAGGTCGGGGTATATCTCCATTCTCTTGCGGGAGCCCGTGCTGCCAGGAAAGTAAGCCCGCGGGGCATGATGGCGGGAGACATCATCCGGAGCATTCCGGGAGCCTATTTGGAGCTGCAGAAAGTTTATGGAGAAGAAGAAGAGCCTCGAATGGCGAAATTGCTCTGAGGAAGATCTTTTTTCCAGGATCGCCGAATGGGCAGGAGAGGTGTGCCGGCCCGGCACCTTGCTCTTGCTTGAGGGGGAAATGGGTGCAGGAAAATCCACGTTCGCAAGAGCTGTGATCCGGAAACTCGCGTGCCGATCGGAGAGTCAGGGCAGTCCGACCTTTCCCCTCGTGCAGGAGTACCTGGCCGATCAGGGCTTTCCCATTTATCACATTGATCTTTACCGTTTGAAATCGGAGGAGGAGCTAGAATTCTCGGGGATTGCTGAGCAAATCGACTCCCTGGATGCGCTTGTCTTGGTGGAGTGGGCGTCCCTGTTTCCCGATTTTTTTTCGGCTTATTCGCGGGAAGGATCGGGGAAGCGGGTCTACCGGATCGAGGTCGTCGGGCCTGGCGAGTCCCGCGACTATCTTCTTCAGAGGATCTAGAATTCAAGTTCGATCTTGATTTCACCGGACCCGGGTTCGCTTGCAGCGGGCGCCCCGGAGAGCACTCCCTCGATCTCGTTTTTCTTGCCGAGCAGTGATTTTTTTGAAATGAAAACGTGCATCTTCTTCCGGTCCACCGGATCCCGGACACACTGAAGAAATTCCTCGGGATCCATCCCGAATGCTTCTTTCTGCAGTGGGAAGCGATCAGCTGCAAATTCCTGAAACGAGACCGAGATTCCGAGAATGCGGAGATCGATCTTCATTTGATGAAAAAAAGAATGACGCCATTTCGCAAAGGGAGAATCTCCGATTTCCATGACACCCTGATAGCGGAGAGTTCCTCCTTCCTCGACGAAGAGAAGGTGGTAGAGGATTCCAAAGTCTTTGAGAGGATTTGGGTTCTTGGAAGTGCGCGCCTCTGTGCGTTTTTCCGGCAAAGAGATTTTTGGTGGACTTGCTCCTGCATTCGCGGAGGGCGTGGGCGATTCAAGATGGATGGCCTCCGCGTCCTCTTTTTTTCGCAAGCTCGCAAGGTTTGGTGTCAGGAGTTGGGTCACTCCCGGAACATCTTCACTGAAATCAGAGACTGAGATTTCGTTTGTGGGAATGAGTTTCGTTTTCTCGTTCTTCTGATTCGACATTTCTTCTCCTGTCATTTGTTTCGGAATTCGTGTGTTCCTACTTGAGTTCAAAGACATGGTGAGGGTTCAAGGGTGTGTCCGCGATCTTTCCTTGTTTATTTAAGTAATTGGTTTTATTGATGATTTTTATATTATTTCTACAACAATAATATAGTTGACTCTAAAGCACAGCCAATGATAGAAGAGATGAACGCTCAGTTATGAGGACTGTGCGTTGTCGTCATTTGTTTGGCGCAGGAGGTTTTTACACATGCGGTTAACATCAAAGGGTCGGTACGCGGTACGTGCGATTTTGGATCTTACTTTTCATTCGAACGGAAAGCCTGTTCGTTTGCAGGAGATTTCCGAGCGCCAGAATATTTCTCTTCACTATCTTGAGCAGCTTTTTCGCAGACTCCGCAAGGGATCTGTTGTGAAGTCCGTCCGTGGTCCGGGCGGCGGGTATGTGCTCGCGCGCACCATGGATGAGATTTCTGTAAAGGAAGTTCTCACCAGCGTAGGCGAAAACATCAATCCGGCGAAGGACCTGATCGGTTCTGGCGATCTGAAGAGCGATACTGTCGAGTTCGTGCTGACGAAGAGTTATTTTGAGAATCTCGGGACGATCATGCAGGAGTATCTGACGACCACAAGTGTCGGCGATCTCATCCGCAAGGCTCGGGGCCAGCAAGAGCTTCCGAAATCCGCAAGTCAGCTGATCAAGGGTTCGACCGGTGCGGGAAGCGTGAGTCCGGATGTGGCAAAAGAACGTCCGCTATCTTGATTATAACGCTTCAGCTGGAATCTCCGGCAGTGTCCGGGATCAACTCATCAAGTATCTGAAGAACGAAGAGACTGGACAGGCAAACCCTTCCAGTCGTCATCGTTTGGGACAACGCGAGCATCATATTCTCTTCCAATCTGCGGGGACCATTTCGCGCAGCTTCGGAGAGGATGTGACTCCGGAGGAGTTGATCTTCACCTCATCGGGCACCGAAGCAAATCAAACAGCATTGCATTCATTCGCAAAGTCGGGATTCGGGATCGTGGTGGGGGCAGCCGAGCACTCCGCAAGCTACGAGGCGATCGATGAACTCAAGCGACTGCACCCTGACCTTTGGGTAAGAGTCCTCCCGATTACTACTTCCGGAAATCACGACCTGAAGAGTCTGCCGGACTTGGCGGTGGAAGCGAAGGCATCCGGGATCGACCGACTGGGAATCAGTTTGTTTTGGGCCAATCACGAGACAGGGGTTCTTGCGGATCTTCCGGGGCTTCGTCAGGTGTTGACGGGGCTCGTTCTTCCTTCCTCGCTTCACTTGGATGGAGCGCAGGTCTGGGGCAAGATCAAACTCGATTTGCGGAACACACCGGCCGATTTCGTGAGTTTCTCTTCGCACAAGATCGGAGCCCCCGCAGGTGCGGGGGTGTTGTGGCGACGAAAGGGTGCGTTGTTCAAACCGCTTCTGCCCGGGTCCCAGAACTCGGGCCTTCGGGGAGGGAGCGAGAACCTGCTCGGCATTCTCGGGATGGGATTTGCCTGCGAGGCTCTTGATCCTCATGGATTTCAAGCGATTACGGGCCCCCTTCAAGGGAGAATCGAGACAGAACTCAGGGAAAGGCTTCAGGATGTTGCGATCTGGGGAAGTGATGAAGTCCGAGTGACAAATACGACGAGGGTCAGCTTTCGCGGATTCACGAGTTATCAGAATTGGGTGGAGCTCCTTGATTTGAGGGGATTTGCTGTCAGTCACGGAAGCGCCTGCAGGGCCAGCGTGATTGAGCCATCCCGTGTGCTCCTTGCGATGGGAGCAACCCGGGAGGAAGCTTTGAATTCGATCCGGGTATCTTTTGGTCCCGGCTCCGGACCCGCGGATTGTGATGCATTTGTGGGGGCCTTGGTGGAGCTCGTGGAAGAGAAAAGACGGGTGCAGCGATGAAAGTTCTTGTTGGAATCAGCGGCGGCCCCAGAAGCATGGTCACAGCCTGGCTCCTGAAGAAACAGGGCATGCAGGTCCGGGGGGTTCACTTCGACCTGTCTTCAAACGAAACTTCCCGTTCCGGAATCCATGAGATCGAAAAAAGACTCGGGATCCAGATTCAGGTGATGGACTTGAGCTCAAGTGCGGGGACGCTTTTTCTGAGGGAGCGTGAATCCGCCGTGATGGCCGGGGTTTCATTTTCTGCAAAACAGGTATTCCACAGGAAGATTCTCTTCCCGGAGCTCCTCCGTTTGTGCGCTCATTCCGGTCTTGAGAAAATTGCGACAGGTCATATGGTGGGTCTTCAGGATGATCCGGCCCTTCAAATCGTTCGGGTGATCTTGGGAAATCAAACTTCATTGGATCCGATCTTTGAAGTCGCGGAAATGAATCAGGAGTCGCTTTCCCGCTTGATCGCCCCGGTGGGCGCGATCCCTTCCGGACTGTTGCAAAAGTTGATCGGCGAGGTCTCCCCGGATTCCCTCACGACACCCTTTGAGCTCGATTGGAAGGGGCTCGAGTCGCGGTTTGAGGGTCCGGCTCAAGGCGCCGAGGCCGTGGATCTGCAGGTATTTACAACCGCAGGGGTTCTCCTGGGACGGGCCCCGCTGCGCTCATTGAAAATGGGACAGCCCTATGTCGACTCAGAGGATCCTGATAAGCAGTATCGCATCATTGATCTCCAGCCGAGGTCCGAGCGGGCTTGGGTGCAGGAAACCTCTTTGATCGCCTTTCAAGAGTTCCATTTTGATGAGGCTCATTGGTTTACAACGCCCGGACTCGGTATGGGATTCTGCGATGTGGGAATGATTTCGAATCGGGTGGAAACACCGAGGATGATTCGCTTGATTGAATTCGAGGGCGGTAAGCTCAAGGGGATTCTTGCCGAACCGATGCGCGGGGAAGATGCCAGGATCCTGAAGGGGGATTCAGTGCTTTTTGTGAACGGGTCGGAGGCGCTGGGCGGCGCCAGAGTGCAGAGGGTGCGGTGAGGTTTTGAGATGAAGAAGTTTTACATCAAGACCCTCGGGTGCAAGGCCAATTTTTCGGATGGACAGTCGATCGAGGCGGATCTTCTTTCCCGGGGGTTTCTTACTGCCGGGAGTGCAGAAGAAGCCGATTTCGTGGTCGTCAACTCATGTACCGTAACGGACGAAGCGGACCTTCAATCCAAAAAAGCGGTTCGCGACCTTATGAAGAAGAATCCGGGAGTGAAGGTGGTTTTCACCGGTTGCGGCGCCGAGGTTGATCCGGATTCCGTGATGGGGCTTCCCGGCGTCAGTGCGGTGATCGGGAATCAGGACAAATTCAATGCGGCGGCCCTGATTGAGGCGCATGTGGGAAAAGAGGGAGCCGTTCCCGAGGTCCTCGGCGGGGTGAGTGCCTATGGAGAGCTTCGCTCAAGGCATCCCATGGACCGCGAGTGGCCATTGCCGGAAGAGGGAGCGATCGCGGCACCGGTTCTTCCCGAGGGAAGTTCGACGTTTCGAACCCGATCGTTTCTCAAGATCCAAGAAGGATGTGACTCCTTTTGCACCTATTGCATCATTCCCTACGGACGAGGGCCCGCGAGGAGCCTCCGGATCGAAGCCGTCTTGGAGAGGATCGACGGATTGGTCGCGCGCGGAATCCGTGAGGTCGTGCTGACGGGTACGAATATTGGTGACTATGGGCTCGATTGGAACGGATCTTTTGAGCTCGATTCCCTGGTGGAGGCCATTTTGACCAAAACGGGGATTGAGAGGCTTCGCATCGGCTCTTTGGATCCGACCGAGGTTTCGGATCGTTTGATCGGCCTCATGGAATCTTTCGAAGCATTTTGTCCCCATTTTCATGTCTCCCTCCAGCACATGGAATCGGGAATCCTGAAACTCATGAAAAGAAAATACAATGGAGATGCCGTCCTCGATCTTTTCGAAAGGATCTCACGGATGGACAGAAAACCGTTCATCGGGATGGATGTGATCACAGGATTTCCCGGAGAAACTGACGGGGTTTTTGAAGCGATGAGGCAAAAGCTTTCTCAGCTGGAGTGGAATCGTCTCCATGTTTTTCCTTACAGCGAACGGGAGGGTACGCCCGCCACACGCTTGCCGGGTAGAGTTGAAATGTCGGTGCGGAAAGCCCGTGCGAGGACGCTGCAGGAGCTGAGCCTGTCCCGGCTCGTTCGCGTCCATGCCGCTTCGAGGAATGCGCTGATCAAAGGCGTGCTTCTTGAGGGGAGAGTCAGGGGGCCTGACGGAAAACGGGATTGGATTTCCGGATATTCGCCGGATTACCAGCGTGTTCTGGTTCCGGTTCCGGAGGCTGTTGAACTGCGGAATTGCATTGTGGAGATTTCGACAAGCAGATGGATTGTGGATCGCGCCTCGGGCGAGGTTTCGTGGGTGGGAGCAATTCATGAGTAACATTACCAGCCTTCAAACCCTCCAGGAACAGCTTCGCTACACATTCGGAGATCCCCGGCTTTTATTGCTTTCCCTGACCCATGTCTCCTATGGCCATGAAAATCACCAGGATCGCAATCCCTCCCACCGGGACAATGAACGCTTCGAGTTCCTCGGGGACTCCGTGTTGTCCCTTGTGATCTCGGACCTTCTTTTGGAATCCTTTCCCGAAGCCTCCGAGGGTCAACTCTCGAAGATGCGGGCTGCAGTGGTCAATGAAAAGACACTTTCAGAAATTTCCAGGTCCCTCCACTTGAATTCACTTCTGCGCCTCGGAAAAGGGGAGACCCGCTCCGGCGGAGCCGACAAGGCCTCCATCCTCTCGAGTGCCTTTGAAGCCTTGATTGCCGCGATCTATATCGACGGTGGATTCAATGCGGTCTATCCCGTCGTGCGTTACCTGTTCTCCCCCCTGTTTCGCAACGACCAAGGCTTGATTTCGTTTCAGGATCACAAGACCAGGCTCCAGGAAACCGCACAAAGTCGGTTCAAGCTCACTCCCACCTACCATCTCTCCGGCTCGACCGGACCCGATCATGCAAAAGTGTTCCGGGTGGAGGTAAGGCTGGGGGAGAGGATTCTTGCAGTGGGAGAGGGGTCCTCAAAGAAGGAAGCGGAACAGAAGGCCGCCGAGGCCGCTTTGTGCGACCTCCCGGAGCCAAAAGAAGGAGAAGCCCGATGAAGAGCGGAGTGGTTGCCCTTGTGGGACGTCCGAATGTGGGCAAGAGCACTTTCCTCAATTGTGTGTTGCAGGAGCAGATCTCGATTGTGACCCCGAAAGCACAAACCACCCGCGATCAGGTCCGCGGGATCCGAACCGAGGAGCGCGGACAGATCGTGTTTGTGGATACCCCGGGCATCCATCGCGCGAAAGAGGGTGGAATCAATGAGTACATGATCCAGGAGGTGAAGCGTGCGCTCGATCATCCGGATCTTGTCCTTTATCTGATTGATCCGGGCAGCAAGCCCGAGGCGGAATCAAGGGTTCTGGAACACCTGACCGGTGTTGATTCGAGATTGATCGTGGTTGTGAACAAGTCCGATCTTTTGAAGCGTTCGCCGGATTCCGGTTCGTGGATTGGACCCTGGATTGAGAACGTCAGAAAAGAGATTTCCGGTACGAGGCTTCACTACCTTGACTCGGTCCGGATCGCCGCAGGAAGGAATGAGGGGGTGGATCCTCTCCTTTCCATGATTTTCGAGAATTTGCCCGAGGGAGCACCCTTGTATGACGATCCTGATTCCCTGACGGATCGCCCTTTGCGTTTTGTGGTGTCCGAGTTGATTCGGAAACAGTTGTTCATGAATCTGGGAGATGAGTTGCCCTACAGTTGCGCAGTGGAGATCGAATCATTCAAGGATCGCATGAAGCCTGTGCGGATTTCAGCCCTCATTCATGTGGAGCGTGAGAGCCAAAAGGGAATGGTGATCGGGGCAAAGGGACAAAAGATCAAGGAGATCGGAACCAAGGCCCGTGAGGAGATCGAGGCCCTGATGGGGGAGCGGATCTTTCTGGAGCTCCGGGTGAAAGTGTCAGAGTCGTGGACTTCTGAGGCGAGAAAAATGAAGGGGCTCGGGTATGCACTTGAGAAACCAAAAAAGGATCATCGATGAACGTCGTGGTAGTGGGTCGACCAAATGTCGGCAAAAGCAGTCTTTTCAATCGCTTGCTCGGACGAAAGCGTTCCCTGGTTCTGGACACACCCGGAGTCACAAGGGACAGAATCGTCGAGCCTGCAGAATTCTGGGTTCGAGCGCGTCGCTATGAGGTCAACTTGATTGATACCGGAGGTCTCGGGGACGGACAGTTCCGTGAGGAAATCCGGAATCAGGTGGAAACAGCGCTTGAGGAAGCCGATTTGGTCCTCTTTGTGGTGGACATCAAGGCGGGGCTCACGGAATCGGATCGAGCCGTCTTTCAGGAATTGAGACGCTCGGGCCTGACCGACTCCCTGCCCGTGATTCTGGTCTTGAACAAGGCAGACTCCGATTCGGCAGAGGAATTCATGCATGAATTCTACGAACTCGGGATTGAAACGCTGATTCCGGTCTCGGCCGAGCATGCACTCCAGATTGATGATTTGAAGGAATTCATTGTGGATCGGTTGTTTGCCGAACCGGGGGAAGAGGAGGAGAATCACGAAGAGGAGACGGAGACGGAGGCGAAACCGGAAATCCCGAGGATTCCGAAAATCGCGATTGTGGGGCAGCCGAATGTCGGGAAGAGCACATTGCTCAATTCCATCTGCGGCGAAAAACGAACGATCGTGAGTCCGATCGCAGGCACCACTGTGGACCCCATCGACCTCATCATCAACTGGCAGGGCAAGGATTTTGTCGTGATCGACACCGCGGGGATCCGGCGCAAGAATAAGACAGAGCAGGGAATCGAGGTTTTATCTGTGGTTCAAACCCGAAAAACGCTCGAACGTGCGGATCTGGCATTTTTGGTCATGGACGGGGAGACCGGGGTGTATGACCAGGATGAGAAGATCGCGGGTCTCATCGAAGAAGCCGGGTGCAGCGTGGTGTTGGTCTTGAACAAGTGGGACACCCAGGCGGACAATGACGAATTTTCGCAAAAACTTGCGGAGGAGGAGATCCGGAAGAAGATCCGTTTCCTCGGTTATGCTCCGCTCGTGTTCACCACCGCAACCGAGGGGATCGGCCTTGAGAGGCTCTTCAGGGTTGCCGATCATGTCCTCGGGCAACGGAGCGTGAAGGTTCCAACCAAGGATCTGACTGAGTTTGTCCGTGCCGAATCGGAAGTGCACAATCCGGAAAATGCGAAGTTTTATTTTGTTCACCAATCAGGGCGAAACCCGCCTACATTCGTGGCACATGTGAGTGACCCGAGGAAAGTGCATTTCAGCTTGAGCCGGCATCTGGTCAGGGCCCTCAGGGACCGCTATGGATTCCTTGGATCGCCCATTCGTTTTCATTTCCTGAAGACAAGGAATTCCGGCGAGAAGAAGTGATTTGGATTCAAATCTGGATTGCCAAAGAGCTTATGGCTTGGCAGAGTTGGCAGAGGTTTCCCGTTCCTGCCGGGGTGGCGAAATTGGTAGACGCACAGGACTTAAAATCCTGGGTTGTGAATAACGACGTACCGGTTCGATTCCGGTCCTCGGCACCAATTCAATTGTGATGATTCGATCAAGGGCAGGTCTCTCCGGGGCAGCACGGAATCGTCCCGACGGGAGGATTTGCAGTCCCGGGGCAGGTCGCGGCATCACAAGTCTGGTTTTGATCATAGAGAACCGGCGCCCCCTCACAAAGACAAATCAGGCTGCTGCATCCGATGCTTGAGCGGAGTCGGTAGTACGGGTACGGGTTTCCCGTGGGTTTCCGACACCAGGCTGTTCCGAGGGCGTACTGCCAGAACGGGGCGGGATACCCAGGGTCTGTGCAGATTTCCCCTCCCTCAACATGCGCCCAACACAACTGGCCGCCATTGGGGAAGGTTTGGTAGGCACTGGTGCATTGGGCCTTTGTGGTTTCATTGCAAGAGGCTTCGGTATTGAACTTTTGATAAAAAGTGCAATCGTAGACCGGCTCAATCGGGGGAGGTGGTTCCATGACGCTGGTCTCTTCCGCCGCGGTACATGCCGAGACGAGAACCATGAGAACGATAGACTTGAGATTTGATCCCGCCTTCACGATCTTCATTTCGGCTTTCAGCGGGCGGGACTTGAGCTCCATGCCTGTGGTAGCATGGGAATATGTCCAATCAGACATCCCCTTTTGATCCGAATGAGTTCGCAGAATGGCTCCTGAAGGGGTTTCGTGAGGTTCTTGAGTATCGGGTCAGGCAGACCCTCGATCGGGAACGATGGATGGAATTCTTCAAGTCCCGGATCCCGAACAAGAACGAGGTGGTTCATTTGGCCTTGAAACAGGCATTCCTGAAGGCAGGATTCCAATTCGAGGATTTGAACATGGGGTCCGCCCATTTTCATGTGATCCGGAAATCCTGGCGCAAACCGCCCGAAGGCGGGGAGGTCCGAAGACTTCTTTTCATCCCGGGGTTTGGCGATTCCCCTGGCTCCTGGTTGCCTCTCTTCACACTCTCCCAGCGCGAGCTTTCCCGCAGTTTTGACGAGGTGGTTGTCTTGGATTTTCCTGGATACCTCGGATTCCTCTCGCGACACGAAATGATCACATCCATGGGCATCCTTTTGTCCGTCGTGAGAACAGTGTGCGAGGCAAATCCGCCGAGTGTTCTCATGGGGCATTCGCTCGGAGGATGGCTTGCCGGCAGGGTGGCGCAGGATCTTTCCCGTCAGATGGATCACCTGATTCTTTTTGCTCCGTCGGGTCTTACCCCGGTGGAGGAAAGGAAAAGTTTTGGGGACTTCATTGTCCGGAACCAAAAGCTTGAGCTCTCCCAGATCCTTGAGCTTGTGGTGTTTGATGCACGCAAATTCAAGCCGATTCTCTCCACAGAGTTCAAAGAGTTTTACTCAAAATCCGGAGTTGCGGAGTTCGTGGGTTCGGTGACTGCGGATCAGTTCATTGATCCTTCGAAGCCTTTCATGGCAAGAAAGCTTTCCCTGTTGTGGGGAGATAAAGACAACTTCGTACCCACTCATTGGATCCGGCATTGGATCGAGCATTATGGCGATTACCTGGATGCTTATTTGCTGAAGGACACCGGGCACATTCCCCAAATGGAAAGACCTTTGGTCACAGCACAGGCTATGATGCATGCTTTGCTTGAAAAAGGCGGAGTGGAGGGCATGGGATGGAAAAAGATCCAGTCGCGGAAGAAGGAATTTTCGCCGCATACGAAAAAGCCCAAGGATTCTTCTGTTTTGTTGAAGTGAGCTCAAAGGTGCCAGTACGTAGGCCTTACGCTTCGAATCGCACCAGATGGTAGTTTTTCTTTCCTTTGCGGAGCACGAGTGCACGGTTTGAGATGAGATTCCGGGGTGTCACCACGTAGCCGACATCCGTGATTCGCTCATTGTTGAGGTAGACTCCCCCTGCGGGGATTTCCTTCCGTGCCGCTCCCTTGGATTGGAAGAGTCCGGTTTCCGCAAGAAGATCAATCAGGCTGAGGCCCGCCTCGAGGCGTTCAGGGGCGAGCGTGGTTGCCGGGGTGTCCGAGAAAATTTCGCTCAAGGTCTGCAAATCAAGACTTTGGATCTCAGTCCCGAAAAGAGCGCGGGTGGCCGCCTCCGCGCGTGCCAGGGCGGACTCGCCATGCACCATCCGGGTGATCTCCCGTGCAAGGGCGATTTGAGCGGCCTTTTTCTCGGGTTCGCTGGTGGTCAGAGACTCGAGTGTTTCAATCTCCTGGATCGGCAAAAAGGTCAAAAATCGCAACCAGGTCCCCACGACACTGTCGGGTGATCCAATGAAAAACTGGTAGAGCTGGTAAGGGGAGGTCTTCTCGGGAGACAGCCACACGGCGCCGCTCTCGGTCTTTCCGAACTTCATGCCATCGGGACGCGTAATCAGCGGGTGGGTGAGTCCATAGGCGTGAGCTCTTCCTTCTTCTCTTTTTGACTCCTCTGTGTGAGCGAGCTTCCTTCGAATCAGATCCGTGCCCGCGGTGATGTTTCCCCATTGATCGGAGGCACCGATCTGAAGCGAACACCCGAGTTCAAGATGAAGACGGTAGAAATCATAGGCCTGCAAAAGCATGTACGAGAATTCCGTATAGGAGATTCCATGATCGCGGTCCTCCATGCGTGAGCGCACCGAGTCCTTTTGCACCATGTGATTGATGGTAAAGTGCTTCCCGACTTCCCGTAAAAAGGTAAGGACATTGAGGTCCGAGTAAAAGTCGCGGTTGTTTACGATGATTGCAGAATTCCGACCTTGATTGAAATCAAGGAATCTTTCCGCAACCTTCCGGATGCCCCGCAGATTGTGCTCCACCTGTTCTTCCGTTTGGAGGGCACGCTCTTGGGCTTTGAAGCTCGGATCCCCGATGAGCCCTGTTGCGCCCCCCAGCACGACAATGGGGCGGTGACCCGCCTGTTGAAATCGACGCAAGGTCACAAGCGGGAGGAGGCTTCCGACATGGAGAGAGTCGCTTGTCGGGTCAAAGCCACAATACAGGGTGATCGGTCCACGATTCATCTCGGAAGCGAGAGCTTCATCGGTCAGCTGATAAAGAATTCCTCTGGCTCTGAGTTCCTCAAGCAGTGCGTTCTTCATACGCACACTGTACCCGAAGGAAGCGCTCCCACCAACCCCTCTTCGACCGGAGGCCGGCGTGATTCTTTTGTGAGATTGAGCTTCCCAAGCTTCCCCCTTTTTGGTTGAATCAGGCACGCTTGAGCCTTGCTACAGAGCCCGGAAGGGGCATTTCATGAGTGTTTGGGTTGGGTCAAAGGAGCAGTGGAGATGATTCTGCCCCGGGTACTTGTGTTCGACCCTGACCCCGAGATGCTCGACTTGATTTGTGTGCATCTGAGAGACAGTGGGGGGCTGGACGTGGTTCCCGCTCGTTCCGCGAAAGAAGTTCTGGAGCGGATTCCTGAAAAGCACGTGGATCTTCTCATTACCGGAAGCAAAGTTCCGGAAACGGGTCTTGCGGGGTTTGTGTCCCTGGCTCTTGCACGAATGTCTGCGGAAATCGAGCCCCTCGTCCTGGTGATTTCGGATCCCGGTCAAGGCCCCGATCTTCTCACGGGGCGTACGCCAGGTCGGATTTTGTTCCTCCCGAAACCCTTTGATCGCGCGGCTCTTTTGTCCGTGGTTCGATCGAATCTGAAAATCCCGCCCAGAGGCGGAGGCACTCTTCACCTCGGAAAGCTGAGCCTGAATCCGGCATCCTACGATGTGCACTTGGATGCCGAGAGGCTCCATTTGACTTCCAGCGAGTTCAAGTTGCTCTTCGAACTGATGTCCAATCCGGATGTCACCTTGAGTCGGGACCATTTGATTCAGAAGGTGCAAGGGGAGGGTGTAGCGGTAGTGGATCGGGCTGTGGACACCCACGTCTTTTCCTTGCGGAAGAAACTCGGGAAAACCGGAGAACGGATTGAGACTGTGAGGGGACTTGGCTACCGTCTCCGTTCCGGGGAAGAGTCGGGGCAACCGGCGTCCGGGGTGCCTTGAAGCGAGGAAGGATGGCGCACCCGTCAGGACTTGGCAAAGCGTCCATCCGCGCATCCTACGCGTCTGGCGCCTTGCCACTCGCAAACCCTTTCCTCGCATCCTGCTCAGAAGCAGACATTGAGTCTGCCCGGGCTTGCTCTCTTCAAGTCCTTCCGGGGTAAATGAACCTTCCCGCAGCAAGGCATTCCGCACAAGGAAACCGAATGATCACGACTAAAGAGTACACAGAGGTACGCTGCAGGAGAGCGAATGAAGGGTGACGATGTCCGGGATGCCTTGAAGCGAGGAAGGATGGCGCACCCGTCAGGACTTGAACCTGAAACCCTCTGATCCGAAGTCAGATACTCTATCCAATTGAGCTACGGGTGCGTGGTCTCCCACCATAGCGTAGGTGGGGCCTGCACTGCAAGAAGGTCTTGAGATGGGGGTGGATCCATGGCTACACTGGGGATGAGGAGAAATCTTATGACCATGAAGAAATTTGTTTTGGTGAATGCGTTGGCGCTCGGGATGGTGTTTTCCCCTGTGATTCGTGCCGAGGAATCCGCTGCTCCTGCAGAAGAGGCAAAAATGGAGAAAAAGAGCGACTGCGAAGGCGAGTGCGAGTGCTCGAAATGCAAAACCGGAAAAGACCATAAAAGCTGCAAAAAGTGCAAAACGAAGCACAAGCACAAGGAGCATCACGAGGAAGCCGCGCACGGGCACGAAGAAGCTCCTAAAAACTGAGTCAAACGAGGCTCTGATTCAGAGCCAATGAAAACGATGCTCGATTTGTCGGGGAGCTTTGGGCGGGTCGTGATCCGGCACACCCAGAGCCACCCCGCAGAGCAGCTCAAGCTTTCCTTCCCGGTACTCCGGGAGATTGGTAATTCCTAAAAACTCATCCACATCTTTTTTGATCTCAAGCGGCGCCCCCATGGTGCAGCAGCCAAAGCCCTCCGCCACCGCCGCAAGGTTCATGTTTTCCACTGCCATATACACCGATCCAACACTGGTGAGATATTTCTCCTCTTCGTCGTTCATCGAATAGCAAAGAATCATGACGGGGGCATTTCCCAAGGTGTAAAAAAAACGTTCCGTGAATTCGTAAAGCGATGGCTTCAAGCGCTTTTGGAGAATGTCTTTGATTCCAAGCCAGGACTTCTGGGAAAGCGCAAGGTAGGCGTCGCGTTTATCGCCTGTGAGGATGAAGAAGCGCCAATTCTGACGGTTTTTTCCGGAGGGAGCTTCGATGGCGGCATTCAGGATTCGCTCAAGTGCTTCGCGGGGAACGGGGACTTGCTTGAATTTTCGAATCGAGCGACGAGCCTTCAGAAGTCTCAAGAATTCTTCCCTAAAGTCTTCTGAAAAAGGCCGGATCGGGGATGCGGAATCGTTGGAAGTCATGGTCATCGAACATGGCATAAAATGCGGGTCATTTTCAACGAAAACTCACGAGCAGGGAGCCGGGGCGTCCCTGTTTTATTTGCATTTCTCAGGGTGCTTTTTAGCGGAATCCAGCTTTTCAAATACGGATTGAGGGAGTGGCGCATTCGATGGGACTTCGGAAGAAGTATGGGATTCAAGAACCTGGTACTTGCCTGAGTTCGTGGTGAGACAGGGGTTGCACGTACCACCTGAATGTTTTTTTGCAATGAGGACTTCGGAAAGAGATTTAATTCTTGCGTGTCCCGAGCCTGATGAATCTTTATAGAACTCATATTTTCCCGATAGGTGAATCACGCATCCTGTTTTGGGATCATGATAATTGAAATTGAACGGGGTGGTACCGCTTCGCTCCAACATCTTGAGCTGCATTTCCTTGATCCAGTCTTCGTTTTCTTTGTATTCAGGGTGAAAGGGATCTTGGGTCGCAAGTTTTTGTAGCCATTCCCAAGTTTCATCCGCTGATTCGGGGAGAGAGTTCAAACCAAGGAAATCATTCTCCTCCAGCTTGAGGTTCGGGACCAAACAGGTTCTCTTTCCGCTGAGGGCCTGTTCAAACTTATTCCATTGGCGAACTAAATCAGGTTGGCCTGCGTGGCAGAGAGAAAATAAATGGGAGATCAGAAAAACAAGTGTCATCAGGGGCTCCTCGAGTCTCTTCGGCTGAACGAGGAAAAACTTTAGTCCCACCGAGATCCAAGGGATCTCGCACGATCTTCCGAACGGGCTTTTTTGGTGATTGATTTTGAAAAATGGAGCGGATAAAGGCTCTCTTTGAATTTCAGTGGCTTACAGTATACCGGCAGGGAGTGGCAGGGTTTCATTTTGACCCTTTTAGCGGCAAAATTTCGGCCATGTCATCCTGCGGGATTCGTATTTTCAACCCGTCTGTCTGACCTCTCATCGAGATGCCAGCCGAACGGAAATATTGATCTGTAGTGCTTAATTTCGCGTGTCCGACGTTTTCTTTGACGATTCCTAGGGAAATGCCATCAATCAGTGCAAGCGTAATATGGGTCGCTCGTAGCTGGTGATGGGTTACTTCCTTAATGCCAATCTCCTTGCAAAAGCGTCTCAACACTTTTGCTTGAGCCCCCGAGTCCCATTCGTGACAATCTACGTCAATTACGTACTCGGAAAGTGATGCGAGTTTCATTTTTCTTAACTCAGGCATCACATAGTCAGGGATGGCAGGTGTTCTGTCTTGAAAGTTCTTCAAGCGGTCCACTTCGCCCTCTCGGGGAATGAACTGCCTTCGGAGATAGACAAGACGCTGGTCAAAGTCGATGTCGATCCATTTGAGCCCGTCGAGTTCACTTCGACGCAACCCCAATGTCACCGTGAGAAGCCAGATGTAATAATACTTGTGCCTGCGAAGCTTAGCTTCTTGCAGAAGTATATCAACTTCAGCGTGAGTGAGTGCCTCTTTGCGTTTCTTAGATTCTCTCCGCATTTTCATCCCCTGAAAGGGATTGAACTGGATTGCGCCTAAGTGAACAGCAAAGGCAAACATGCACTTCACTTCCTTAAGAACCTGATTCGCAAGCGACCGACTCATCCCATTCCGCTCCATTGTATCTAATTCGTCGGTCACGAACTTTGGAGAAATAAGCTCCAAGTGCATATCCGTCCATTTGTCGGTATGGCGAAGTCGGCTAGTTTTCACTCCAACCAGATGGAGACTAATCCCATTTGGATTATCGAGTGAGCGAACTGAGTTCTTTTGACTTTCAAGATATTGATTGCGCAGCAACCCCCATCTCGAAACATCAACACCGTCAGGCTTTTCTTCACGACAAGCGTTCCAAAGCTGCTTGTAAATCATTTCAGCTTTGGGTTTGGAGGGAATACCTCGTCTTTTCTTTTGAATTCGTCTCCCTGTGAACCGATTGATGCCTTCAGCAACAACCGTGTAAAACGTCTTTTTAACACCAGGAGAGACTTCCTTTTCTTCTGCGTAAATGCCCATGACCTTTCCTCCTCAAAGAATGAGGAGCTTGATCTCGGTGCTTTTGAAGCGAAGACTTTTCCCCAAGAGCTTATATGCCTTGATCTTGCCTTGGTAAGCCCATTTCCGAATCTGTTTCGGAGTGGTGCCTAAGTATTCCGCAACCTCTTTTGTAGTAAGCCATTTGAAATTTTCAAAGAACGATTTACTGCTTTGTGAATTATCTTCACTGCTATTATTCATATCATTTTACCTCCAGGTTCTACAACCCAAAGCGAGCAAAAAGCATGACACGTGCCAACGAAGAAACATTGATTTTATTGAATATTTTTAGAGAATTGATTGAAGGAGTCTACAAACGTGGACTGTAAGTCTCATTTTGTGGACTGATGAAAAATTTACTGAAGAGTGGAAACAGTAGAAATAGCATCCAAATTTACCTGTTTAATGGGCAACTCTGAGGCCTTTGCGAGGGGAACCGAAATAGTAACTGTCGTTCCTTCAAATAAAACGGAGTCTATTTTTAGTTTCCCACCTAACAAGGATAAGGTTTCCTTGGCGTGGCGAATTCCAATACCAGAGCCACCTGGCTTATTGAAATTACCTCCATTTGACTGAATTTCGACTAGAGCATCTTTTGGGATACCTTTTCCGTTATCCCGAACACAAAGTTGAAAAGACCCACCCTCGATAGAAGCCGTGATCTCAATCCAGGGAAATTCCGTATCTGAAAGAGCTTCAATGGCATTGTTCAATACATTTGAATGAATTCTCGCATAGTCAGTTGAAGAAATACGGATATGTGCGGACTCCAATTCGCCCGGGATACCGATAGAAATTGCAATCCGTGTTTTTTTTCCAAGAACGGCAAGCTTTTCGGAAACGATAGTTCGAATCGACTGAGACGCATGAGTAATGGAGCGGTCTGCACCCAGTTCATCGTTACTGAGTGATTTATATTTTGAAATAAGCTCACCAGCGACGTTCTGAATTCGCAAGGTAGCCTGACGAAGTAAAAGCTTTTGCTCCTCTGGTAAATTGTGTGCCGTTTTCGAAAAACTCGTCAAAGCTGCCAGGGGTGACTGAATGTCATGAGCAACCTGAGTTGCCATCCTTCCTAGCTTTCCTTCACTCACGAGTTTGGCTTGGTTCAAAAAGAACTCGGACCAGAACTCAATAGAAAGGACCAAGACTACAAAAAATGGAAAGAAACATACAAAGTGTGGAAGGCTTACAACGCCATGAAATGTAAATGCGCCTAAAAGTGGTAACGGACCCACTACGAGAAATAGGCCAACCAGGGGCTTGCTCAATCTCGAATGCAAATTAACGGCAGAGAAAGCCGCAAAAAGATATGGGCCAGCCACAAGTAGGTAATCAACCCATGATGACAATAGGACAGATCCACTAAATCCAGTCAAATGCTGTTTAGCTGGATCGACCGCACTATCAAGACCATAGAGGATGGGAAAACAAAGAATCACTACCGAGTATAAAGTTCGAAAGAAATAACGAATGGATTTTTTAAGATCTGTGATTTCAGCTACAAGTTCGAAGAAGGCTCCATCCATTAAAAAGCGCAACATGAAATGTAAGCATCCTGCGAAAGCCAAGGATATGTGTTCTCGCGGGATGCTCGTGTAACTTACCAGAAACAGCGTAACCACACTTCCGTACATCGCTAAAAATTTAAGACGTGTATCGGCAATCTTATTGATAAAAATCATCATTCCAGTCAGTAGCGTTAATAACATTACTCCCAATGCAGAAAAGATTGGCAGGAGCACATTCTGAGTCAGAATTGTTTGTGCTATGGCCGCTCCACTATCACTTGAAACAAAAGCGATTGGTCCTCTAAGAATTCCTGTCTGTGATTTCTTTAAGTAACGAACAACGAGTTCAACGCTATTCTGTTCATTTGAATTTATAAATGAGGCTGGAACATCAAAGCGTACTGGCAAGTGCTTTGCATAGCGATCGCGTGGTGGGAAACCGCCATGCCTGCCTAATAGCTGACCGTTTATTGATATTTGGACAGCATCCCCAATTTCTCCCGCAACAAAATTGCAGACGTTCTCTTTATCCAGACAGAACTTTGGTGTTTCGATGATCTTTCTGTAAATC
>CANNBJ010000005.1 GCA_947502835.1 Bdellovibrionales bacterium | reverse complement strand
TTCCGGGCCCGGGAAAGATCACCCACCATGTTTGCAATGCGAGCGATCGGAACCGGATCGGGAAGGAGCTTCACAGGGAGGCCAGTCTCAACGGTGAGGTCCTCTCCATTTTCAGCATCGGAGACTTTGGGCGATCAAGGGTGGTTTGGGGGAAGATCACCTAGAGCAGGAATCCTTGGGAAAACACCTGAAAAAACAAGCGGCGGCAGAAAGAGGCACCCTCTCTCTGCCGCCGCATTCCACTTGAGACTTAAGACTTAGAAGTTGATCCCGGAGACCAGCTTGAAGAAAGAATCCCCCTGAGCAACGGTGTCCCAACCTCCGCTCATCCGAACAAACATGCCGCCTGTTGGCTTGGAGAATTGAACACTCGGTCCAACCCATTGGTACACACCGCTTGAATTTGTGACCTTGCTTCCGCCGCTGTTGATCAAGTGCTCGTAATGAGCTCCGGCAGAGAAGAAGTTTGAGAACTTGTAGAGTCCCATCCCCCAGTAATGAATGTACGCAAGGGTGCTTTCCACTCCATTTGTCGTATCTCGTGTCGGGAGGTAGTACCCGGCATAGATCTCTCCATAAAAATCAGACTGATCGTAGTTGATGGTCAGGTTCGGAACCACGCCGTCTGCGAAAACAGATTTACCGCCGGCAGACGAAGACAGCAAGCTGCCGCCAAGAATACCAAACTGGGGAGTAATCACGAGACCGTTTCCAAAATTTTTGGATACGCCCACTCCGAACTCAGTCCAGTTCCCCCAGGATCCACCAGGCTGCCCCGCAGACCAAAAGATCCCGTAAAAGGTGAGCGACGTTGAATCGCTCATTTTATAAGCGCCATTCAAGATCGGAGCAAACCCGAAGAACGTATCACTCGACAACACCGCCCCAAGTGAAAAATCACTCTTTTGTTCTGTCTCTGCCCGGACAGGGATTGAACTCAAAAAAACACTGCACATGACCAGCACTGCTGCCAAACGATTTTGCATCTGATTTCCTTTCGATGGTTTCTTTCAATCGTACTAGAATGCATTGTTCGGTCAACGCCTAAATCCTTTGAATCGATTGATAGGGCGAACGACGATGGATCAACCCGCCCTCAGGGAATCCTCGAATGCAGAAAGTGCCGCCTTCGCCCCCTCACCCATTGCAATGATGATCTGTTTGAACGGCGTTGTCGTGACATCTCCTGCCGCATAAATCCCTGGTTCCGATGTTCTTCCCTTTGAATCGACCTTGATTTCGCCCTGGGGAGTGAGCTCGATTGTGTCCTTCAAAAAACCACTGTTGGGGATCAGGCCGATCTGAATAAAGATTCCCTGAAGATTTATCGTTTTGATCTCCCCATCCTTGCGATCCTCATACTGAAGACCGGTCACTCTCTTGCCATCTCCGACCACGGAATGACTCCTGGCAGAGGTAATGACCTTCACATTCGGGAGCGAGTGCAAGCGATCGACCAAGACCTGATCGGCTTTCAAGCGCTCGTTGAATTCGAAAAGAACCACCTCGCTTGCGATCATCGAGAGATCAATCGCAGCTTCGACGCCGGAATTCCCTCCTCCCACAACAGCAACCTTTTTCCCTTTGTAGAAGGGCCCATCGCAATGCGGGCAAAAGGCAACTCCTCGACCGAGGTATTGTTTTTCACCTGGAATCCCGAGCTCTCGCCATTTTGCTCCTGTGGTGATGATCACGGAACGAGCCTGAAGCACAAGCCCGCTCTCCAGTTCGATCCTCTTGAGCTTTTCCTTTCCAATCGAGCGTACGCGCTGATTTTCAAGGATCTTGACCGGGTACTGCGAAAGGTGGCGCGAAAGCTCTGCGGTGAGCTTTGGCCCCTCGGTGTAGGGAACTGAAATCAGGTTCTCGATCCCGAGCGTATCCTGGACCTGCCCCCCCATCCGTTCGGTGATGAGGGCCGTCTTCAAACCCTTTCTTGCACTGTAAATCGCAGCAGAGGTACCCGCTGGCCCTCCCCCGACAACAAGAACCTGAAACTCCCCCAGATCGCGAACCTCCGGAGAGGAATCCTCTGCCACCATCCCGAATCGGTTCTCGAGCAGGCTCAAGAGATCAAGAAACTGGATCTTTCCGGAATGCAGAAGCTGATCCCCGAACATGATGGAGGGCACTCCCTGAATCTGAAGGCGTTCCACCTCCTCCTGGATCAAAGCACCATCCACCATCTCGTGATGGAAATCCGAATGGAGAAGAGCCATCTGGTTCAGGGCCTGAACGACATCGGGGCAGTTTTCACAGGTGAGCGAAACGAAGGTACGAAGCCTGATCGGCCCCTTGAGTTTCTGGATTCGTTGCACGGTGAATTCGTCAGGCATCTTGCCTTTTTGGTTTGCGTTCAAGATTGCCAGAATCAGGGATGAGAATTCATGTCCTCCGGGAACCCCGGCAAAAACAATTCCTGTGCTCTGCTCCCCGCTTCGGATTCGAAACCGGGGGATCAAAGAGGATTGTCCGGAACTCACCACCCTGATCCTGGAGGAACAGCCGGCAATCGAATTGAGAAGTTCATTCAGTGACTGTTGGTCCGCATGATCACTCGAGTCCTGCTCAAGAGTCACATCCGAATCCAGCACCACGAACAGTGCCTTCACTTGCTCAATCAGATCTTGTTCCAGCATAGGTCCTCCAGGAAAAAAGGGGGGTGACTCAGCTCAGATTTTGCCCACCAAGTTCAAGCCCGGCTTCAAGGTCTCCGCTCCCGGCTTCCACTTGGCAGGACACACTTCACTTGGATTCTTCGCAACGAATTGGGCTGCTTGAACCTTGCGGAGCAATTCGTCGGCATTTCTTCCGATTCCATTGTCGTGGATCTCGGCAATTTTGATTCTTCCCTCGGGGTCAACCACGAAGGTGCCTCGATACGCAAGACCTTCCTCTTCAATGTGAACTCCGAAGGCGCGGGACAAGAACCCGGTCGGATCCGCCAGCATCGGATACTGGATCTTCTTGATCGTGGCAGAGGCATCGTGCCATGCCTTGTGGGTAAAATGGGTGTCGGTGCTCACAGAGTAAACTTCCACTCCCATTTTCTTGAACTCCGGGTATTTGTCCGCCATATCTCCCAATTCGGTCGGACACACAAAGGTGAAGTCCGCCGGATAAAAGAAGAAGATGGACCACTTTCCCCTCAACTCGTTCTGGGTGATGGTTTTGAAGGCTCCTTCATGGAATGCCTGGGCCTTGAAATCAGGGATTTTACTATTGATCAACGTGTTCATGTGTTTTCTCCTTGGCCACAGAATATGTGAAAATTGACCATTGAGAAAATCAGTTGTACCTCTCGGTCCATAGTTTATATCTATCTAAAGATCAAATGCCCCACTCCCTAAACTTAACGAATTGCGTCAGTGGAAATCCTTAAACTTTTACTGAATCCCCCCGATAGGCTTAGGAGCATTACAGAGTTTTGAACTTGAATGGTGGGAAACTGCAATGGGCAAAGTGTCGATGAGTTTGAAACAAAAGATGGTTCTTCTGGTGCTTGTGATCACGCTGATCCTGGGCGGCATGACCTTTGGGATTCTGAACTACATTTCGCTCAAGGTTCAAGACCAGCAATTTCAGTCCTTTGAATCCCATGCCATCAGCTTGAGTGATGCCATAGGCGCCCAGTTCTACGAACGTTACGGGGATGTTCAAACCTTCTCCATCTCACCCTCCATTCAGTCGTCGAATCGACAAACCATTATCGACACCCTCAACACATTTTCCGCTCTCTACAGCATTTACGACCTCATTCTCGTGGTAGGAAAAAACGGAAAGCTCCTCGCGGTGAATTCGAAGGGCCCGGACGGAAAAGAGATCAAGGTTGCCCCCCTTTATGAGAAGTCCTATGCCGATGAACCTTGGTTCAAAGCGGCCCTGAACGGGGAGTTCACGACGGATAAGGAGAAAGGATTTTCGGGAACCTTTTTCGAAGAAGTACATCAGGATCCGTTCGCCTCCGAGGTGTACGGTGAGAAGCGCCTGGGCAACAGCTTCAGCACCGCAATCAAGGACACGAGTGGCAATGTGATCGGGGTCATCTCGAACCGTGCGGGAGCACGATGGTTCGAAGGTGCCATCAAGGAACTGTTCCGGGGACTGAAAAAACTTGGAATCAATACCGCAGATGTGTCCCTCCTCGGAAAGGACGGAACCCTTCTGTTCGAATACACCTCGAATCCCGACTCTGCCGTCCTTGATGAATCGAAGTATGACTGGAACCACATTTTGAAACTGAACCTGCTGAGCGCGAAGGACGCGGCGGCGATGGCGGTACTGTCAAAGGCCTCGGGAGCCGGGGAGTTCAAAAGCGCCTCGGATCAAGCCGAATATGTCACAGGATTCTCGCGAGTCTCAGGGCCAAAATTCGTCGAATCCATCGGCTGGAGTGTACTCGTACGCCAACCTGCGGATTCGAAAGAGGGGCTTTCCGAGCTATTCCACATCCGAAATGCTTTTTATGTGACGCTGCTTGCTGTCATTTTCGTCTCTCTTTTGGCTGCGCTTCGATTCTCCGGAACGCTTTCAAACCGTTTGTCGAAGCTTGCCGATCAGCTTTCAACAGGAGCCTCATCGGTGGCCGCGACATCCAAGGAAATCTCCATCTCGAGCTCAAAACTCTCCGAAGCGGCGACCGAACAGGCATCCGCAATCCAGGAAACCGCCGCTTCCCTCGATGAGGTGACGGCGATGCTCAGATCCGCTTCGGACAATGCCGCAAAGTCCCAGGATGTCTCGCGAAGAAGCCGCGAGTTCGCCGAAAAGGGCAAAGCCTCGATTCAGGAAATGATCGACGCGATTTCGAACATCAATCAAAGCAATGAATCGATCATGAAACAAGTGGATCAGGGAAATGTCCAGATCTCTGAAATCATCCGGATGATCGAGGAAATCGGTCAAAAGACCAAAGTCATCAACGACATCGTATTTCAAACCAAGCTCCTGTCCTTCAATGCATCGGTGGAGGCCGCCCGCGCAGGCGAACAAGGCAAGGGTTTTGCCGTGGTCGCGGAGGAAGTCGGCAATTTGGCCCGCATGAGCGGAAATGCCGCGACCGAGATTTCATCGCTCCTCGAATCGAGCACACAAAGGGTCGAACGAATCATCTCGGATACCAAGACGAATGTGGACCAGAGCGTGAAGGAAGGGCGGGACAAGGTCAGAAGCGGAACCGAGATCGCAAAGCGATGCTATGAACTTCTCGAGCAAATCCTGAATTCCGCAAAAGATGTCGACACCATGGTCACCCACATCGCACGCTCTTCCGTGGAACAAACCCAAGGGGTGGGCGAGATCAATAAGGCCATGAATCAGCTGGACTCTGCGACACAGCAAAACACTTCGATTGCGCACCAAGAGGCAAGCACCTCCGTGCAACTCGAAAAGGGAGCATTGGATCTCGAGAGCATGGTTCAGGAACTGAACACCATGGTCAAGGGCGGGACGAAGTCCGCACGCAGCAGAACCCGCGGAACAGCCCTCCCGAAAGAAAGACCGCAGACAGCGCCGGTGACTGTCGCAAGCCGCTCCATGAATGAAACTCCCGAGGCGGAAGATCCAAGGTTCACGGAACTTTAGGGTTCCGGAGCAGGAGGGGCAAACAACCCGCCTGAAATTCAATGAGCTTCATTGATTTTAAACAAAATATATTAAAAAATTTAATGACATTCCATTACCGGATTTGTAGGTTTGCTCCTCATGAAACGATTCTGGTTGGCAGGCTTATTGATTTTCAATGCATCGTTCGCACAGCAAAACCTCGTCATGAATCCCGGTTTCGAGGAGTTCCAGGAGTGCCCCACGTATTCGGCGTTCTTGAATTCAAGCGAGGTCCCCGGTTGGAGCGGACCCTCCACAGAGCTCTATACCCAGCGAATGGATTGCACCAACAGCTACTACGACCTGACCGAAAACTATGCAGGCACCCAAGCGATCGCATCCCCTGAGTCTGGTGACAGCTATGCGGGTGTCCGCATTTCCTCCGCAAGCGGCGGGTATCGGGAACGAATCTACGGGACCCTGATTGAGCCCGTCATCCCGGGGATCCGTTATGAGTTCTCCTACCGTGTGAGCCTTGCCGAATCCTCCAATGCCGCCTCCTCGGGGCTGGGCCTCGGATTTACAGATGCACTCATCACCACCCCCACTTTTTTGAACGGACCGCTCCCTCCGCTTTCTGCACGCTCCTCTCAAAACAGTTTTATCACTGACATGAATGGTTGGACCACGGTTTCCGGATCCGTGATTGCCACCCAAGCTGCGAACCACATCGTACTCGGTGGAATGACAGATGCAGCTCTCTGGACCCCACTCTCCGCCTCCCTCTCGAATAATTCCTACTACTTCGTGGATGATGTTTCATTGACCTGCGAGCCGGAATATTCTTTCTCCGTAACCGCCCGCCCCGCCTGCGATCAGCTCCCGAGTGTGACCGTGGTTTCGGGCAACGCGGCTTTTGCCCGATGGACACTCACCACGCCATCCGGGCAAACCCTCATCAGTGAACAATTCGTCGGAACCCAAATGGTCCCGATCACAGCGCTTTTTCCGGAAGAACTGCTCGAGGAAGAGGGCACCTACCAACTCTCCGTTCAAGCAAGCTGCCGCTCTCCCGATTTTTTGGACTTCGGCACCCAATTCTTCGAGATTCGCCACACGCCCTCGGCACCAACTCCCCCGACGTTTACCACCTATGCAGGCACGGATCCCGCCGCTGTTGTGTCCACTCCTTTCTCGATCGCCGAGGGAACCCACACCCTGCCGGAAGGCTCCACCTCAATCGCAGGTCTTTACACAGCACCGAACGGCTGCTCCACTCCCGTCCTGATTCCCTTTCAGGTTCACCCCCCCACACCCGAAATGAAAGCCGCGGAACTCGAGACCTTTTATCTTCCAAACTCATTTTCGCCGAATGGCGATGGAGTGAACGAAGCCTGGTTCCCGAAAGGGCAGAATGTCGATTTTGAAATCCAGGTGTTCGATCGTTGGGGAACCATGATTTATGAAACCGGACGAAAACCCATCGAAGCCGCAACCGAAACTCCATGGCTCGGTGAAGTTCGAGGGGGCCAAACCACACAGGCAGGCACATACACCTATCTTGCGCGAGTTTGGGGTCGAACCTCTGCTTATGCAAAACAAGTGAGCGGCTTTGTCCAGCTCGTAAGATAATCGACCAACCGTGCCCCATTGCCACCATTCCCGTTGCAAAGTGCGGTGAACCGTATTATCGATGGTCTGACGGGAGAGGTTTCACTATGAAAAGTTCACGCGCTTGTTTCGGTGTGTTCGCCATGCTTGGCGTTTCTGTTTTAATTTCAGGTTCTCAAGCCAAAGCCTCTCCGGCGGGTTGGATCCAAATCGAGAAGATCGCCTACGACTTCCAGGACATCGTCCGCGTGGAGCTCCAGGGAGTGGTCACCGAGTCCACAGATCCTGCCCACAAAGGGAAACTCATGCCCTTCACCCAGTCTCTTCATTTTTCCGGTGGATTTTCAAGACCCCTCCAGAAAGCATTCCCGGCGATTCCGGATGTCCGCGCATGGGCACTCGAGGCCCCCTGTGGAGAAGTTCATGAGATCACACTCAATCCGCATCGGGAGTCCGGCAATCGTGCATTACAAAAGCTTCAAAGCAAGATGAGCCCTTTCTCAGTCACCTTAACCGGGGTCCGGGCCGAGACCAAGGGCACTCCGGTTTCTGAAATGGTTTTTTGCAAGAAGTTCGAAGCAACAGGCCAAACTCCTTTCGCTCGTTGATCAGTCCAAATAAAAAGGGACACCCTTTCGAGTGTCCCTCAAGATCCAGAGTTCCTTTTCTTAGAGGAAATCGTATCCCAGCATGAGTGCGAGCGAAGAGTTCTTACCGCCATTCATGTCATGAAGACCGAGGTTGAAACGGCCATCCACAAAAACGGAAGTGCCCGGAAACTTTGCACGAACACTTGCCACCGCTCCGTAGTTATTGTCGGCACTGGTCGCACCGGAATCCAAACAAAGACCGTAGAAACCGCCAATCCCGATGCTCGCAAGATCGATTCCAAAGCGATACAGAACCGGAATGTCGAGGTACTTTGAATCGGTCGTGACATCAATCCCCGATGCAGAGGCCTTTACCGAAACCATCGAATACAGAACAGAGGCTTCGACCGGACCAAGGGTTGCGGTGGGTCCGACCGTGTATCCGACCTTACCCGAAACAGTGACACCAGGGGTATCAATGGATGGAAACGAAAGATTCCCTCCCCCCATCAGACCAAGACTCACTCCCGGAACCGCGAGAGCGTTCGAAGCAGAAAAAAGAGCCATCAGCGCGAGCAAAGAAAAAAAACCAGATCGAATTGAACCATTGAGCTTCATCATGAAATTCTCCTTGTGTCTCTCATTTTACCTGAATTCAAGAAAGATCCAAGCCGCACATTCTTTCAATTCCACCAAAGTTCCGGGATCTGTCCACTCGAGGAGTCCCAAGCGAAAAAGGAACAGGCGAACCATTCCATGAAAGAATGAATGGTTCGCCTGCGAAGTCCGCTTATTGGCAGCCTACTGTGACCGACAATCCTTCATTGATTCTGATTAGCATTGCCGGTGTCGTCCGGTTTACCGTCGGGCGTGGTGGGAATCGTGATTCGCTTGGGTCGCTCAACACCTTCTCTTCCACCCGTGGCAGGAGGCAAAGGCTCGGGTACATTCATCGGTACTTCCATTTCGGGAATTCCCATGCCCGGCATCCCCATTCCCGGAACACCGATCGGCGGCACGGGCCCTGTGCCCTGTTTTGGTTCTGGAAATCTCTGATTTTTCTGAATCCATCGAACGAGCTTCAGGTCCTCTTTTGAAGCTTCCTCAAGCTCACAGAACTTCTCCAGGCCTAAAATCGTCGGATTCGCGACATGGACATTACTGCTCTCTTCCCTTGTCCCTCCGCTCATCCGCTCCACTGTTTTCATCTCGCACTTGGTTGCGATGTAGAATTTGTTTTTGCTCAGACAAAGCTGCCCCTGAAGGAGATTCGGATTTGTTTGAAGTCTGGATCCGAGAACCTCATAGCATCCGCAAAGAGTAATCCCCTTGCGCTTGACAGGCTTGCTTCCCATGCCGCAATTCAAGTTTGAGGGGTCCATGAATGGAGGTATCCCGAATGGAGCGAAAACGGGGCCTCCACCCTCACAACTCTTTACCTGACTCAGAATGTCCTGATCAGAGACACATGTGGTTTTTGTATGGTGATGCGTCTCAACACTGTGAGTGCCCGGAGGTGGAGGTGATGGCACCGGACAAGTCGTGATGGTCTTACAAGACGGATAGGTCGAATCCTGACTCTCCCCACTCTTGTACTCTTCGATTTCCTCTTTGCTCGCTGGAGTAAGCTTGGGTTTCTCGCGATTCATGACCGCATTGCTCTTTGACTGAGCGGGCTTGCTCACCTTATTGATTCTCCCTTTAACCGAACAAAGATCTCCATCCCTGAGATCCGGGTTGATCACCAAACCGCTCACTCCTGCCGTATAACACGGTGGCAGGTCCTGAGCCTGGACAGGAGCGCTCTGTCCTAAAAAAACTCCCAAAAAAACCAGCATCCATTTCATGAACAAAGTCCTTTCCCTTTGATTTCGACCCAAAGAGGTCGACTCTCCCATCCTACCAAAGCCATTCCGATTGAGGCCGGCAATCATTGCCGATCCCGCCCTCGGACTGAGTGTTTTATTGTTTAGGATAAGGAGACCCCAATGAGGTTCGAACTCCGTTTCATTTTTCGATCAAAGATCCCATCCATCCTGTTCCTTTGGTACATGTGTTCAGGGCTGGCCCATTCGAGTCCGATGACACCCTCGGATTGGTTTTGCACTAGGTCCGAAGGAATCGGTGAAAAACTGTTTCCTCCCGTGATCACAAGGATCCCCGATCGTTCTTGTGCAGGAACCAAGGAACAATCCCATTCCGCATGCTCAATGTCAGCCCATTGCATTTTTTTAACCCCGAAAATCCGAAAGGAACTTGTTGCGCACTCACCTGCGGATCGGGAAAAGTTCATCCTAAGCAGGTATGGAAAAGATCAAAGCAACTGGAGCAGGGGAGTTGCCACATGCAACCCGAATCCAGGTCCTGCAGGCAACGGCTCCATCACCTGTCCACCACCGGAACTCTGCAAGAACGCACCTGGAATCAGTGTTCAGGCTGCGTCGCTGAAGGAACCCGAAGGCCTGAAGAATTTGATAACGAAACCCCACTCTGTTGAAAGAGAAGGAAAACAATGAAATGAAATCTATTTTTCTATGGATCGTATTCCTATTCATGAGCCCGATTGCATCGAATGCGATGCTTCTTCTCGAGATCGAGGGAAAAGTGATCTCCTTCACAGATGAGTGGGTCACAATCGATCAGGGAAAGATCCGCTATACCTTGAACCGCTCAAAGCTCCGGCCGGAGGATTCCGCACAAATCAAAGGGGCCAATCTCAAAGTTTCATTTGTTGTGGATCCCGACTCCGTCATCGAGGCCCATAGTCAACACGCGAACCGCTAATCGGCCTGGTCCAAAACCGCATCAACCCAATCGCCGGGCTTGAGATCTCCGAGGACATATTCCCCGAACCTGATCCGCTTGAGACTGCGAACTTCGTGACCAAGGGCCATGCAGAGTCTGCGAACCTCCCGGTACTTTCCCTCGGTCAAACCAAGCTCGATCAAGGATTCTTTCCCGCTTCGCTTGAGCACCTGCGCCCTCTCCGCCTGCAAGAGCTCTCCCCCGTCCCGAATGCCGGAAATCATTTTCTCAAGTGTGGAGTCGGTCACTTCCCCCTGAACGCCTGCAAGGTAGATCCGCAGAATCCGATTCTTTGGATCGGTGAGATCACTCGAAAGTCGGGTATTGTTGGTGAGCAGAAGCAACCCTGACGTGTGCTGATCCAGTCTTCCGACCGGATGAAGCCCGTGAAGCTCGAGGGGCAAAACATCATAGATGGTTTTCCGCCCCTCAGGATCCCGTTTCGTCGTGAGAACCCCTTTTGGTTTGTGGAAAATGATGAGTCGGGTGCCCGATTTTTCGGCCTTCTTCCCGTCGATCTCGATATGGGCGGTATCGGGGTTGACCATCCGTGCGGGATTCTTCTCAATCGATCCATGCACCCTGACACGTCCCCCTTCGATCAAGGCCTTGGCCTCGGTTCTTGAGGACATTCCGAGCTTCGAGAGTGCACGGTCCAGTGAAACTCTGCCTTTTTGACCCTGTTTTGACATTCCCCAAAGCCTATCATAAGGTTCTTCCATGCAAAAATTCACTGCCGAAAACTACTCCAAAGGCTTTCTCATGGACGAAGAGCTCATGGCCGGAATTTCGGAGGACAAGAGCCACCCCGGCACCTACCACGCCTTTGTAGTACGGCATACAACGGGCGAGAGTTTGGGCCATCAGGTTTTTGAGAATGTCTTTGAGGCGATCCGGGCTCTCAACGACATCGAGCGACACTGGGCTTTTGAGGCCGTTTCAAAGTGTGGAAGTGGCAATTGCGGCAAAGGCAACTGCGGGAAGGCCGGGGGTGGCTGTGGAAAGCCAAAGCCGGATTCGAGCAATTCTCAAGAATCTTGCAGTTCCAGCTCCTGCTCCTGAGGCCTTCCAAGAACCAGGCGTTTCACGCACCCCTCGTAGCGAACGAGATGCTTCTGCAACTGCAAACCTGAAAGATAAAACAGGAGCGAAAACAGGATAATCCCGAAAATCTGGGCTCCCCACTGGGAAATCTGCTCAACCCACGTTCTGAACACGCCAAGCACACCGGTTTCCTGAACTTCCTCGATCCCTCCGCCAATATCAAGAAACTGATACATGAAAAACAAAACCACGGCGACCAGCGAGGAAAGGTATCGGTTTTTGGACTCCATTCTCTTGATCTGCTCTGAAAGATGGAATGAAACCACTTTCCACTCACCCTGGGTCAAGGGCAGCTCCTTGCTCATGCGCGCGGCTGTGTCCTCGCTCCACTTCACCTCCACCGAGCTCTCCTCAAGAAGGGAGCCGAGCCCCCCCATTCGAAACACCCTCGGAAGATCCCGGAATGTGGGCCACAGGTAGAAAATGGTGAACAGGAAGGGTGGTAAAAACAGCACCAGATCCACGTACCGGAATGCGATGAAGATCTGGAATTTTCGAAGCCCGTACATCGCAAGAGACAAAATCGCGGGAATGACCAGACACCAAAGAACGAGACTGAACACCTTCCGGTTCACGAGATCCCTGGTCTTGTTCATGTCCTCTTGAACCCACTTGACGAATTTTGAATACACTTCAGAATATTGCTTCAAAACGTCACCCCCTCGAGCTTGACGACTTCCTCGCGAAAACGCTCGATTCGTGTGGCTTTTCCCGTCTTTTCATCGATTTCAACGAGAACCGCCCCATATCCCCCGGGCCCCTCCGCAGGTTCAAATCGCACCGGCATCTTGGTAAGGAACCTTCGAATGGAGATTTCCTTCTTGGTTCCGATCACCGAATCAAAGCATCCGCACATCCCGACATCCGTGATTGCCGCGGTTCCATTCGGGGTGACCCTCTCATCCGCAGTCTGGACATGGGAATGCGTGCCAACCACTGCAGAAACCTGGCCATCAAGGAAGTAGGTGAACGCCTGTTTTTCGGAGCTTGCCTCCCCGTGAAAATCCACAAAGATGCTCTTGATCCCCTGGTCCCTGAGCTTCGCAACCTCCTTGCGTCCCCTGTGGAATGGACAATCCAATGGATCCATGAACACCCGTCCCATGAGCAGGAGGACCCCAAGACGGATACCAGGACGGTTCTTGCACTCGAGGATTGCAACTCCGCGTCCCGGAACAAGATCAAGATCGCTCTCGGGATAATTCAAGGGCCTGAGAAGCCTTTTTTCCCTGGCAAACAGGGTTTGCGATTCTGGCTGATCCCATGCGTGATTCCCGGTTGTGATCAGATCCACCCCCATGTCGAAAAACTCTTCCGCCACCTTTTCGCTGATGCCTTTTCCATGCACTGCATTTTCCGCATTCACGATGATGAAATCCGGCTGGCAATGGGGCATGAGCTTCGGAATGGCAGTCTTTACGGCCTGTCGCCCCGGTTTGCCAAAAACATCTCCAAAAAAAAGTACTCTGATCATGTTTGATTCCTATGGATGATTTTACCGTGATTCGTCCAATCTCCATAGGAATTCGTCGTGATGATTTCCCGGTCTGTCAGAATGATGTCGACTCGTTCATCCCATTCTTCCTCGGGCAAGGATTCAAGGATTTGTTCCGAAAAAGCGACGCCGAGCCTGAGTGCTGCAGGGTGTGCATCGAGGAATCTGTCGTAAAACCCGGCTCCTCTTCCCAATCGACTGCCGTTCCGCGTGAATGCAAGACCCGGAACCAGGATGACTGAAACCTCCTCGGTCTTTGCCAGAGGGATGGATGCCAAGGGTTGGAAGACTTTCAATCCATTTCCCGGGTCGAACTCCTCCCATAGATCCGGTGTATCCCGTCTCGCAAGCCGCGCACTCATCCTCCGTGCTTGCCAATCATCGATTCTGACGTAGGAAACCCGATATACTTCACCTCCGCCCTCGACTTCGACGTTGATTTGAGGTTCGTTCCCAAAGGGACAAAAACTGACGATGGTCCTCCCGAAAATCTGTGCCGTTGCCGTACGGGCGAAATCAAAAAAACGATCACTGAGGCTCCCGGATTTGGAAATCAGATCAGGGAAAGGGATTGCCGAAAGAGCATCGAGCATCTCCTCACGGATTTGCTTTTTCGATCGCCCCGGGCGGGAGGAAATGATCACGGATTGCCTCGCCTTGCGCCAGCTTCGCGAAAGTTTGAAACTTCAGCCATCAGGATCGTGCACTTCCGATCCAGCTCCTCGCGGTACGTGTCAATGGACTTTCGGTCCCGAACGAGATTCCCCGCAAGCTCAAGGAGTGCAAGAACGGCAACCTGGTTTGGCCCGAGAAGGGGTTTGGCACTTTGAATCGCGGAAATCCGCTCATTTACAACCTTGAGCGCAACACCTGCAAGATCCGCTTCCGCCTGATCCTGAATCACCACTTTTTGACCTAAAATCGTGAACTCTTTTGAAAATGTACTCATCGGTGCCTCTCCACGAAAGTATAGGTATTTTTTGCCGGTTGTGAAGGGAATTCCCGCTTGCGATCATGGAGATGTGGCGGGAACACCCGCGTTTTCAAGGAGGCCCCATGGGCAATTCAGTGAACGGGCCCGGAAACAATGTCGATGAAATCCGGTACCGGAGCTATCTCACCCAGTTGGAACGGGACCAAGAGGCCACCCTTCGTGAGAAGGAAGAAACCCATCGGGAAACCCTTGGAAAGGTCCTTGAGGCGCAAAAGAACCAACTTGAGGAAATCCGCAGGGATTTCGACGTGAGAATCTCAAGTGAAGCGGAAACCCTGGAACGGAAACTCGGTCAGGCAAGGGATCAGAATCAGACCCTGATCCAGCAGGAACATCTCGCGGGGGAACAAACAACCGCAAAAATCCATCAGCAGTACGCTCAAAGAATCGAGCAGGAGAAACGGACAGGCGAAGAACAGATCCGGAATTTGCAGGCCTATTATAAAAAGGCCTCCGATGAACTCCACCACCAATATGAAAAAGAGAATCAAAAAGCCCATCAGAAAGGAAAGACCACATGAATCAACGAACCCGTTATGAGAGCCAGATCCCCGCCCCCCAAAGATCAGAGTCGGTGGAAACCGCGGAATCCACTCTGAAAGTGAACGGACTCGAGCAGGTCATCGAGCTGCTTCGTCATGCGGACCCAACCTTCCGGAACTCATTGCTGAGACGTCTTCAGTCGCGGGATCCTGCATTGGCGCAAAAACTGCTTCGAATCATTCGCTGATCCAGCGGACGAACAATTCCTCAAAACGCGAACGAGCCTCGGAAAGTCCGGCCATCATGCGGGATCCGAGGTCATCACAATGTGCTGCTCCCTGAATGAAGAGCGCGCTGAGTCCCGGGTTCAACCCCTGAAGCTCGCCCTCATTCGTAAGTGAAAGATTCGACCAGGGATCATCGCTTCCATTTGTGAAATGGATGTTCCTCACGTTGGAATCGAAGAGGCCTGAATAGTACTCCCGATTGGTTCGGGCAGTGTCAACCTGCCCCTGGATTCCGAACATTCGCTCACAGGCCTCATTGTGGTACTTCAAGTCGATTCGGGATGACCTTGCGCTTTGGGAGCCCTCCGCGAATGCCACCTGAAAATATCCGAATTCGGTGCAGGATTGGTACATCCACTGCCTTCCCGCGTACTCGTAGTAGTCCGCCGGGTTCAGGCTCATCGCACCTTCGAAAGAATCCTGAAGAGGCGAGGTTCCGAGCATTCCCATCAGGGAAAGACCGGTCTTGGCATAAGCCTCAACCTCGAGCCCCTGTGCTTCGCCCCCGGCCAATGAATCACAAAACTGTTTCTGAAAACCGTACTGGATTGCAATCGCCGCCATGTCTGCCAACACATAGAGAAAGTCCACATCGTGAGTGACTTGCTCAGCCTGAAACAGGCGTTTGACCTGGAGGCGGGAGGTTGCGGAGGAAAGCCGACCCTCCACCACCGAAACCACTTTCTGAATCCTTCGCAAGCACGCGGGATCGGCAACCTTGGCCACATGGCGATCATATTCAAAAAAGTCAGCCTTCGCATAAACAGGAGCGGACGATGCGAGTGCACCTGCAACCAACTCGGGGTGTTTCATGCGATAAAATGCGGAGAGCTCTCCCGGATAAGATCCCCCCACCGCCACCCACTTCCCTCTCAAATTCAGTGCGGATTGTGCGTACCGCTGAAACTGCGCAAGATCCTCGATGGCCTGATCCATCGATAAAACCTTGAGGTTTCGTGTGGTCAGCAGCTCAAACGGTTGGCTGTTCCCGTAGAACCGATGCTCCAGCGCAACCCGGTGGGCGCGGTACTTCTTCGCAAGGCGATTGAGAAGAGGAACCGCAGATGGCCCCTCGCATGCTGATTCTCCACAAACATAAAACAAGACGGGCGACTCCTCGCCTTCGGCATATTCAGAATCCACGAAGTATCGTTGTTTGAAGGTGGTACCGGCCCAACGGGAACCGGGTTTCGGGAAATGGTCGATCGTTTGATCGAACCATCGCGCTTCAGGCGCTCCCGCGGAATTCTCGAATCGAAGAGATGCCCGTTTTTTCAAATACCCTTGGAGAAGCTTCTCCCGCGGGTCGGCTGCCGCAGGTTCGTGTTGGGCAACCAGAGAGAAAAAGAGAACCAAAACCAGGGTTGAAAACCGGAAACGTCCAATGAGTTCGGGCATTTTCATTCAGCGGTTTTGCCTGATTCAAGAAAGCCGCGCAAGCGGGTTCCGTTATCCATCGGTTTCATTGACTCTGCAGCGGTTTGGTTCACCCGAATGAGGGATCCAAAACCCCGTATCGAAGACCACGAGTGGAGATCTGTACGGAAGAAAATCGCAGCACCTCCATCACCCTCCAGAAAATAAGGGCTCCTGCGAGCATCACATCTGCCCGCTTCGGCTCCATGCCCGGCATGGCTGCGCGCTCTTCAATCGTGCGCCATTTCAGCTCCTCCACCAGGCGATGCACATCGCCCTTTCGCAGCGTGAACCCATCCAAAAGCTTGCGGTCATAGGCAGGATTCCCGGATTGGAGCATCGCGAGCGTCACCGCGGTTCCTGCCACTGCGACAAATGCAGGCTCGCCCGGAATCTTTCCTTCCAGTTCCGAACGCCATGCGCGCAATTTCGAAAGCTCACGATCAATCGCATCCTCTGCTGCCCAAAATTCCGTATCGGTTACAGGGTTCGAAGAAAAAAACAGTTCAGAAATCCTCACGGCACCAATGCCAAGACTCGTTCCGAAAATCCCCTTCGATCCTTCTGGCATGGCAACAAGTTCGGTGCTTCCGCCACCGATGTCCATGACCACGGCACGTTTGGATGACATCTCAGGAAGAAGGGCGCCAAGAAAGGTGGCCCGGGCCTCTTCATCACCGGAGAGAATCCGGAACTTGACCCCGCATTCTGCATTCACACGGGAAAAAAACATCTGGGCGTTCCGGGCATCCCTGGCCTGCGCGGTACCAACAGCCACAATCCGATCCGGACTCACTCCGAGGCCTGCGGCGATTCCGGCATACCTCTGGATGCAGTCATGCGCCCGTTTCATGGCCTCATCCTTCAACATTCCACTCGCGGCAACTCCCTCCCCCAGCCTCACAACGGTGGATTCGTCATGAAGGACCTTCCCATGGGTATCCCTGACAAGTAGAAGACATGTATTGGTTCCAAGATCAATGGCTGCTTGATTCATCCGCGTTTTCCGCTCCCTAGCGACCGAACAAACCCTTGATCGCGTTTCCGACACCCTTTTCGATGGCACCCTTCACAGAGTCCTGGACCTTTTGCTTCACGACATCCTGGGCAACATTCCCGAGGCGTTTTGCCGCCACTCCGGCAAGAAATTCGGGTACCTGTCCATAGTTCATGCAAGGAGCACTCCACTTGCACCCCACCGTAATGGGAAGAGTCACGGGATCGCGCTCCGACTTCGCAAGAAAATTCTGGATGTTCTTGCCTGCAATATTCACCGTCAATTGATCCGCCCCGGTGACTCTTTGGGTGTCCGTGATCTCCCACTTGGCGTCAAGGGTCTCATCCATGAGCCCCATGCGGGTAAAGCCCTTCAGATCCACTCCTCGCTTGGGTGCGGCTTTTGCGACAAAATCGGGAGCCTCGAGGGTTCCATTTGCAATCGTGAAGGATCCGGAGATCTGATCGTACTTGGAGTCCGCTCCGGAATTGAGCTTCAAAACCTTGCCCTTCAAAACCGGCACCTTGTCCGCAATTTTTCCAAGAGACCCGGAGATCGCCTCATTCGCCATCTTGGCGATGTCCATGGATCGGAAAGCCGCATTCACAACCTTGAAGTTTCCTTTCATCTTGAGCTGGCGCTTGGCGGCTTTCACATTGAAACTTGAACCACTTCCCTGAATGGACGCGCTCAGCACTCCGGTGAGAGTATTCTTGAAGGCCTGGAATTGCGACTCGACGGCCTTCTGCATGTCAAAGCCTGCAACCGTGAAGTTCATGGAATAGAGCGGCTCCTTCGGTTTCATATCCATGGTGAAATTCCCTCCGAGCGAACCCCCGTACATCTTGAGTTTGACATCCCCAAGAGAGGCGACAAGATTCTTCATCTGGATTTTGGTGCGAAGATCATCCATCCGGAATCCCTTTGCCTTCAGGAAGGCAATCGAAACGGTTCCATCCAACGTCATCCCGCGGGCAATCTCGTTCTTCCGGAGGGGATCAAGGAGCGCATCGAAATCCTCTTCGCGGGCAGCAGCGGTACCCGACTTCGAGTCCGCCCCCGCCGAGGATCCCTTCGCTTCGGGAGCTGCGGGAAACTCGACCCACTGATCCAGATCCATGCCCTGATCAGAGACAAGAGTGAAGATGATCTGTGGTTTGCTGAAAGAGCGAACCTTGGCTTCGAGGTTGAGCTCATTGCCGGGGGCACGCAACTCGATTGCGAGTTTCTCAACCTGGTCGGTCAAAACATGGATCGACCCGTTCAGCACCGGCTTTGCCTTGAGCATCGGTCCTTTGGCGGAGAGGCCATCAATCTTCGCACGCGCCTCATATTGAAGCGCATCGGGCTTTCCCTTCAAGCCGCCGTTCAGCGCGAGTCTTCCCTCAAGTTCGTATGCCTTCAACATCGGGACAAGCTCGTTCCAGGGTTTCAGATCAACGGGTTTCGCATCGAACTTGAAGTCGGCTCCCTGATCCTTGTGAAACACACCGGAAAGAACCACCTCGGCGTTGTGAAACCGGATCGAAGCCTCTTTCAAAGCGAGCGCGGAGGAATCGAGGCTCGCGGCAAAATCAAGGCGTGTGGGCACACCGCTTTTTTTGATGAACAGATCCCCCTTCCGGATTGACAGCTCATCCGCAGAGAAATCCCCCTGGACCGATGCCTTTTTGAATTCACCGCCGGAAATCTCGGGCGTGAGCGCAAGAGAGAAGCGAAGTGGGCCTTCGAGTTCGAGATCCTCGCCCATGCGGGTCTTCAACTCGGCCCAAAGCTCCATTTCGGTTTTTCGGGAAAGAGAGAAGTCCTTTACGCGGACATTCAGGCGGTCCACTGTATTGGTCAGATCCATCCCCAGATCCTTGTAGACCAACTTCGCATTCTCAATGGAGATCCCGAAGTGCGCGTTCACCGCAAGCCCGGGCAACTCGACCTGTCCTGCGTCTGAATCATCTTTCTTGGGAGCAGAGCCCTTCTCATCCGATTCTCGGGAATCCTCTTTCATCAGACTCATGACATTGAGTTTTCCCTCTTTGTCCTTCAAAATGCTGATCTCGGGTTCCTTCATTCCGATGGTGATGAGGGGCGCCCCTGAAAGGACGGAGAGATAGGGCAGATCGAAGGAGGCATCTTTCACCGAAAGCACCGCATGTCCTTTGGAATCCGACACCTTCAAACCGTCGATTCCGATATGAATCCTGCCCCAAAGGCTCAGGCTCAGCTTTCCGAGCTCAAGGCTTCCCTTGAGTTTGGTGTTGACCACCTTGACGATCTCGGGCCGGAACTTGTCCACATTGACGAAGAACGGAATGGTCAGGATCGCCATCAGGACGACTGCTGCGACAACGGCAAACACTTTCATCACTTTTTTCATACTCAACCTTTCAATTTCCGGATCACAAGATCCTGTAACAACGCCGGATTGGCTTTTCCACGGGTCGCCTTCATGGCTTGTCCCACAAAGAAACCAAGGACTTTTTCCTTTCCAGAACGGTACTCCTCGACCTGCTTTGGATTCTTCGCAAGGATTTCATCAATCACGGGCTCCAGCGCCGAAAGATCGCTGACTTGCCGGAGTCCCTCGCGGTCAATGACGGCTCCCACCTCTCCCCCTTGCTCGAAGAGAATTGCCAGGATCTGTTTGGCCGCAGTCATGGAGACGGTTTGATCCGCCACAGCCAGAGCCAAATCGGAGAACTGCTTTGCCGTGAAGCCCTTTGTTTCATCAGGATCAGCGCTGGAAACAAGACGCATTCCTTCGCCAATCATCAGATTTGCAAGGATTTTTCCGTTCTCACGACCGCACAAAGCGACACTTTCCTGAAAGAGCCTCCCCCAGAGAACATCGGAGGTGAGGAGGGTGGAGTCATATCTCTTCAACCCGAATTCACGAATGTATCGATCGCGCTTCTGATCCGGAAGCTCCGGTAGGGAGGCCCGGATGGCCTCAACCTGTTCCTCACTCAGGATCAAGGGGGGGAGATCGGGATCCGGAAAATACCGGTAGTCCTCGGCTTCCTCCTTGGTTCTCATCGAGAAGGTCCGGTTCTTTTGGGAATCATAAAGACGCGTTTCCTGAACCAGCTTTCCTCCTGAAAGAATGACCTGCCTCTGGCGCTCCACTTCATACTCGATCGCCTTTTCGACAAATCGAAAGGAATTCACATTCTTGATCTCGACTCGGGTCCCGAATTCCTTCACCCCTTTGGGCCGGATCGAGACATTCGCATCACAACGGAAGTTTCCCTCCTGAAGGTTTCCGTCGCACACCCCGATCGCGGTTACGATCGCATAGAGTTTCCGGAGATAGGCGCCGGCCTCGGCGGGGCCCCTCATCTCGGGCTCGCTCACAACTTCGATCAACGGAACTCCCGCCCTGTTGAGATTCACAAGGCTGTATCCATGATGATGCACGCTCTTCCCGGCATCCTCTTCCATGTGGATCCGGGTGATGCCGATCCGTTTTGTCATCTCACCTTCTTCGCCCCACTCGATGTCCAGATGCCCTCCCTCACAGAGGGGAAGATCGTACTGGGAAATCTGGTAGCCCTTGGGCGAGTCGGGATAAAAGTAGTGTTTCCTCGCAAAGATGCTTTTCAGGTTGATCTTGCAAGAGGTCGCAAGTCCGGCACGGATTGCATAATTCACCGCCTTTTGGTTCAGAACAGGAAGGGTGCCGGGGTGACCCGCACACACGGGCGTGGTGTTCTTGTTCACGGCTTCGTCTGCCACCGAGTTCCCCGGCTCAGGACGCGCACGGGCAGATGAAAATATCTTTGAATCGGTCGCAAGCTGCACGTGCACTTCTAGACCGATCACCGCCTCAAACTCGGTGTTCACATCCACACTCACGCCAAGACAGGTGAGACTCATGAGAGTCCTCCTTCGATCCGGCTTGCAACGCGAAGGAGCGTGCTTTCTCCGAACCTTGGTCCGATGAGATGCATCCCGATCGAGAGTCCATCCGCATCCTCGCCCACGGGAATACTCATGGCAGGAAGCCCCGCAAGAGAGGCCGGGATGGTGAAGATGTCAGTGAGATACATTTGAAGGGGGTTCTTTGATTTTTCACCAAGCCTGAACGCTGTGGTCGGACTGACCGGCGAAACAAGAACATCCGCCTTCTGAAAGGCATTCTCGAAATCCTGCCTCATGAGGCGGCGAACCTGAGCCGCCTTTCGATAATAGGCATCAAAATAGCCGCTCGAGAGCGCGAAGGTCCCGAGCATGATCCTTCTCTTGACCTCCGCTCCGAAGAGCGCTCTGGCCTCCTTGTAGAACTCCGAAGGGGTTGCGGCTCTCATCGCCCCTTCTGGCCGTACTCCAAAACGAACGCCGTCATAGCGGGACAGGTTGGATGAGGCCTCGCTGACGGCAATCACATAATAGGTCGATACCGCGTATTCCGTATGGGGAAGCGACACCGGAACCACAAGAGCGCCCTCCTGTTTCAGAAACTCGATGGCCCGTTCAATCGCCTGCCGCACCCCCGGATCGATTCCATCGATGAAATACTCCGCAGGAATCCCCACTCTCAAACCATGAAGACTCGAGGAATCCCCGTTCGCGCGATCCACAACGGCAACCCAATCCTCCGGCGCACGAGCCAAGGTGGTAGAGTCGTTCTCGTCCACTCCCGCCATGATGCCGGTCAAAAGGGCTGCATCACGAACTGTGCGGGTCATCGGTCCGATTTGATCGAGCGAGGATGCGAAAGCGATCTGCCCGTACCTTGAAATCCTTCCGTAGGTGGGCTTGAGCCCCACCACTCCGCAAAAAGACGCAGGCAAGCGAATCGATCCACCCGTGTCTGTTCCAAGTGCAGCCACACAGAGATCGGCTGCGACCGCAGTGCCGGAGCCGCCGCTCGAGCCCCCGGGAACCCGGTCAGGATGCGTCGGGTGAAGGACCGGGCCGAAGGCCGAGTTCTCATTGGAGCTTCCCATGGCGAACTCATCCAGATTCAATTTTCCAAGCGAAACCGCTCCCGCCACTTCAAGCCTCGCCACTGCAGTGGCCGTGAAAGGAGGGACGTAGTTCTCCAAGATACGCGAAGCACAGGTGGTGCGGACTCCGTCCATGGTAAGGACATCCTTGATCCCGAGCGGAATTCCGAAGAGCGGATGCGTCTGACGGGGAACCTTGCCTTGAAACGCTGTCTTGAGCTCTATGGAAAGATTCCGCGCCTGTTGCAAGGCCCGATCTTCACAGAGCGTGATGTAGGCATTGTGTTTGCTGGCTTTGATTCGGGTAAAAAAACCTTCCGTCAGGGAGAGCGGATCGGATGTCCCTGCATCGAACGAATCATGGATCTCCTGAATTGAGGGAAGCGTCTGTTTCATTTCCGCTCCCTAGCCCACAATTTGGGGAACCTTGAATCCCCCGTCTTCGACTGAAGGCGCGGACTCCAGAATCCGGGGCTGGGCGTCTTTCCCCGGAGCAAAGGAACGCACCTCATCTTCCCTCAATCTGAGCGAATCATCGATTCCATAAAACATGGGCTCCACCCCTTGGGTGTCTACCCTGCGCAATTGATCCACGTGGTTCAGAATTTCACCAATCGAGGTCACGTAGCCTGGAATCTCTCCCTCGTCGAGCTTCAGGCGGGAGAGCTCGGCAACCTTTCGGATCAACGCCTCATTGAGTTCGGTCATAGGCTCATGAAATTGCCATAAATACGCTGAAATGACGAACATTTTGTTGCATTCCCCAAGGTCGGTCATGATAGGTTTCGGAAAATGAAAACCCTCACGATTGACGAACTCCACAGCGCCTCCCAGGCCCCGAAAACCGACGAGATCATTCTGGACGTGCGGACGCCGGGTGAATTTGCAGAGGGCCATGTTCCGGGGTCGAAAAACATTCCCTTCGATCAGGTCATGAACCATTTTGAAACCCTGAAGAATTTCAAAACGATCTATGTTTATTGCAGGGCCGGAGGACGAGCGGTCACTGCTTGTCAGATTCTGGAGACCATGGGCGCAAAAAACCTCAGATGCGTTGCCGATGGCGGCTTTCCGGATTGGCAGGACCTGGGCTTCAAGATTTCAACGCAAGGCTAGATCAGCTGATTCCCTCGCAGGCGTCGAATTTTTTTGCTCGTACGTCAATCTGTAACAGGACGTTGAGGTTTGCGTCTCGCAAGTCTCCGTGTTCATGAACGATCGGCTGCCTTGAACACTGACCTCAATCCGCCCCGTAACCACCCGCGGGATCCCACAGGACTTTGGATCATCAAAGGACTGGGCAACCGTAGCCTCCCAATCCTTTACTCCGCAAACTCCACCACGATTGAACAATTCCATCCCTGCCACTCCGAAAGGAAGCAGGGTCACTCCTTCCCTGGTTTCCGCATACCCGCCGCTCCCGGAAATGACACTCGTCGATTCCGTCTCCTGCTGGTAGAGAATTTGGGCACAATAGCGGTCCAGGGCCACACGCTGGGTTCGATGGATCCTGCCCTCATCGAATTCGAGGAACTCCTTGAAATACACTCCGGACTTCAGAGGATGAAGAACGCATGAGCTCATCCACCGCCCCCCGAGCCCTTGGATCCCGCGTCTCAAATGATCGGCATTTCGAAGGGGGTCGGAATCAATCACTCTTGGAGTCCCCTGATCTTGAGTAGTATAGTCCATCACACGGGAACCACATCCAAAGATCAAACCCAATACGCACACGCTCGCAAAACTGATTCTCATCGATCGCCCCCTTCAAGTCGACACGACGTTTCACACGTTTGGAACTCAATGTCAATGATTTTCCTTTACTCCAGGATTCCCGAAAGGTAGATCTCCTCATCGTGGGGCTCAAAGGGGGGTCGTCGCATGAAATCATCTGTGCGTTTGGGGGCGCTTGTCGCGCTTTTTCTCAGCAGTGTCGCGTTTGCGGAAGCCGAAAACCAGGGTCTTGGGACTGAAGAAACCCGGTTTTTCGGAATCATCAATTCCTTCCGGGCGCACCTGAGCCTTCCTCGCCTGGAACTCGAGCCGACATTGATGCTCGCCGCCCGGAATCACAGCACCTGGATGGCGGGGATGGATTTCCTCACTCACTACGGTCCCGTGAACCAACAAACGCCGTTTCAGCGCATGAAGGGCCTGGGCTATTCAAATTACTCGTTTGCCGGCGAGAACATCGCCTGCGGATTCGGAGGGGCAACCGATACCTTCCTTCAATTCTCAAAATCCCCCACTCATCTGCGCAATATGATGCACCCTCAATTCCACCAGATGGGAATCGCCCGGGCAGGCACCGGAAGAGAGCGCTGCCCTTACTATTGGGCGAACGAATTCGGGTCCATCCGCCCGGAAAGCCCGGAGCCGCAAGAATTGAGCAATCCGGATCTTGTCCGGGAAGCCATTGAAATTGCGACTGGAAAAAAACAGGAAGGATCCACTCCGGAAACCACTGACCCGGCACAAGCGAGCGATGCAATTCGCGTGAACCCACTCGGCAATCTCGACATCACCCTCGTCCAGTGCACGATTCCGTCCACCAGCGCAAAAGGAATCTTCACGTTCAATTCGAATACGGATGCGATCTTGGAGTTCGAACGAGACACCAATTCGGTCTTTCGCGGAAAAGTCTCCTATGTTCAAAACGGCAAGGCATCACTCCTGGCACCCGTATTTCTTGGATCGGTCAGTGTGGTCTCCAATGCGGAGTTCCCGATCTTGAGCGTGTTCTCCAGTCCGGGCGCACGAATCGGCGGATTCACCATCCAACTGAATACACGAACCAACCAAGCCCAGTTTGATGGATTCCCCGCCCGTCCCGGCAGTTCGGGATCCGTGCTTTGCACAATGAAATTCTAAGAACGTCCCTCAAGTCCAGCCGGGGGTCCGGAGGGTCCCGACAATCGCCTCGATTGAAGTATATTCAGGACTCCAGTCCAGCACCTTCATCGCCTTGCTTGCATCCGCGAGCAGAACAGGGGGATCGCCCTCTCTTCTTGCAGAGATCTCCACTTTGACCTTGCTCCCGAATTTTTTCTCGACAGCTCCGATGACCTCGCGAACTGAGAAACCCTTTCCGATTCCAAGATTGAAGGCTTGGAAGGAATCCCAGTCAGAGAGACGCAAAAGGGCCGCCACATGGGCCCGCGCGAGATCCTTCACATGGATATAATCCCGAATGCAGGTGCCATCCGGAGTGGAGTAATCATCCCCGAAGAGCTTCAATGTGTAGTCCGGATCAAGGGCTGCCCGAACCGCATTTGGAATCAGGTGGGTTTCAGGATCATGCGCCTCCCAAAGCTCCCCATCGGGGTCCGCACCTGATGCATTGAAATACCGGAGCGCCACGGACTTGAATCCATACGCTCGTGAGTAGTCACGAAGCGCGTGCTCGATCACCAACTTTGTCACACCGTAAGGATTGATGGGTTCAGTGACATGCCCCTCAGGAATCGGGAGCTGTGTTGGCATTCCGTAAACGGCAGCCGTGCTTGAAAAAACGAAGGATTTGATGCCGGCATCCCTCACCGCAGAAAGCAGGGAAAGGGAGCCCTCGACATTGTTCCGGTAGTACTTTTCAGGATCCACCACCGATTCGCTCACAACGATCGACGAAGCAAAATGCATCACAGCATCAATGTGGTGCTTTTTGATCACATCGCGAAGAAACCCCTCATTCCTGAGATCCCCTTCCTCGAGCGGCCCCCACTTCACGAATTCCCGATGTCCTTCCTTCAGATGATCCAAAGTCACCGGATGGAACCCGTGGAGCGCGAGCTCCTTGCAAACATGACTCCCGATGTAGCCCGCCCCTCCCGTGACCAGGATATTCCCGGCCCCTGAACGGGGAACGATCAAACGCTCTTTTGCGTCCATTTGAATTCAAATCCCCGCTTCTGGATTTCCTCGAAAAAAGCCAATTTAGGCACTCCAAGCTCCGGGGGAAGAACCCCTTTTGCGGTGAGCCTGCCTGACACAATCATCTGTCCCACGATGGATGCTGTGAATCCTGTGGTTCTTTGCATTGAAGTCAGACCGGTCTTTTCATCCGAGTAGTCACAGATCCAGTGCTCGATCACCGTCTTCTTTCCGTCTTTCAGACCCTCTGAAACCGTCTGGATGAAAGAAACATCCTTCTCGCCGCCCTTGGGCATGAGGAATTTTTCCATCACTGCCTTGGTCATTGCCCGCGGCTGAAACATTCCTCGCTCGGTTTTGATTTCCTCCCGCGAAAAGAATCCCGCATCACGAAGGGTCTTCAGGAAGGTCAAATGCCCAGGGTATCGAACGAACTTGTTTTCAAGATTTTTAACCCTGCCCTCATAGGTCCACGGAAGAGTCGAAAGCATGCCCATTCCGTGGGTCGCCTCCACCTTGCCAACGACCGGCAGATCACATTGCTCGATTTCGGTCATGGGAGCGATTTCGATCATCTTCCCGTTTCGCATCTGTGTGGTCATTCCCGTGTACTCGTTGGTAAGAGTCTCGATCGCAAACACCAGATGATAAAAGAGGGGCGGCTTGGGATTGAGCGGAATTCCTCCATCGCGGGTGATGATGGTTTCAGCGGAATCCAGGATCTCCATTGCATGACCGACTGTGATGTTCGTCATGCCCGGACCCATTCCACAATCCGGAATGATCGTGATTCCCGCAGCCTTCGCATCAGTCGACAACTCAAGTTGCTTGAGAACCCGCTCCGTATCGCCTCCCAGATCCACCATAGGCACGCGAGCCTTGATTGCGGCTTGGGTGATTTCGAGAGCGAATTGATAGGGTGCCGCATTCAGGATCAGATCACACCCGCGAGCAGCCTCGGCCGTGGCCTCCACGTTCGCCACATCCACCTTCAGTTCAGTAAGCTTCTGCGGCTTGGCATGCTTCTCCAAAAACGCCCTGAGCTTTGAGGCCATCCCGGGAAACGCATCCGCAAGAACAAGCTCTGATGGATTTCCGAATTGAATCAAGTCCAATGCAGCCCCATACGCCTGCATTCCACATCCCAACAAAAGTACTTTTTTCATGGTCACTCAAGCTAACTCGCTTTTCGGAGGGGTGCAAACGGATTCCTGAAGATCCCGAACCGCTCGAATTCAGGGGTCAATATCGATCTGCCTGCAAGGTACTGTGAAATTGGGAGAGTCCACGGTGATCAGCACCGGACCCACGGTCTGGGAAGCCGATCCCTGATTCGGAAGATAAATCGTGATTGACCGAACCCCGAAAGGGATCATCGTGAATTTGAAGAATCCCTTGTCTCCGGCTGCGATCGCCAAAGTGTCTTGTTTCACCGCCCCCGATCCATCCGGATAGTTCAGGTGAATCTCGGCGTTGTCATCGAAGGGGCCTCCATGATCACAAACAAACCCCGTCACCGTTGAAAACAAGGCTTCCGCCGGAACACTCACCGTGAGATCGGCATTCAACCCGGTGCCCCCTGATGTCTTGTTGGCCCCCAAAGACGTGAGCGTGAGTTGGTTTCCTGATGGATCATACTGAATGGGGGTACCCCATGCGTCCGTCGACACACTCGCGCCCGCATTCGGAAGGGTCAGGTAGGGACCATTCCATCCCACCGAGATTCGAACCGTGTTGTCCGGAGCAAGAGCGGGATAGGTTGAATTGGTGATCAGTGCCGAAAGTCCGGGTGTCGGCTCTGCCGGCAGACCCCCAAGATCACCGAAAATCCCGAAACTTGTGCGGCCTCCCTGATTCCGGATCGAGGGGTCCCCGACCAGGGCGATCTTCAATTGCTCGAGCTTCGAAATGGTGTCCTGGTACCTCGCCTCATCCACATAGTCCGAAAACAGATCCATGGACGCAAGGGCGAGGATGGCGATGATCCCGACCACCATCAGCACTTCGATCAGCGTAAATCCAAATGAATTGCTCGCATTTTTCTCAGGGATCCGCAATGTCGTCTCCATTTCCACAACTCAGATCAGGACCGCAACTGTTCATGGCACCGGTCAAGGGGTCGTACTCAAAGAGGGTTCCCCAACCATCGGTTTGAAAGTCGTTTGCATCCTCGGCAAACACAGGATCGAGATACGGCCCGCACCAGCCTTGCAATTTTTGATAGGTGGGACTTCCCGGGTCGTTGTCAATCTCACAGGGAATTCCCTCATCGAGCACAAGAAGATCCAGGAGGACAGGGTAAAACCCGCCATGGTCGTCGTAGTATTTCAGGATTGCTCCCTTCAAATCCGAAAGGCGATCGCGCGTCTGAACCGTCCGGGTCAGGAAGATCGAAGGGGGAGCAAGGGACAACACCAACACTGCAGCAAGGGAAATGGCGAGAATCACCAGCATCATGCTGATGAGGGAGAAACCTCTGCGATCCGGAAGTTTAGAATGAAACGACAATGTCATCGCTCGTTGAGGGACTCTGATCCGGTCCGCTGCTGGTGATCGTTCGTCCAGTACCATCGTAGATGAGCGCCTCTCCCCAGGCATCATTGAAAATCTCAGCATCAGACGTGGAAACATAAGGCCCCTTCCATCCTTGCTGTGTGTGGGGATTGTAATCGCTTGCACAGGCCCCTGCTCCCGGCTGGTTCGTCAATTCGGTCAGATCGGCGGGGACGACCAGACAATGGGCCAGAAACCCGGGTTTCGTGTATTTTCCCCCTGAAACAAGTCTTGAATCTCCGAGGATTGCGAGCTTGATCAGATTCATCCTGTCCTTGGTGATCGCGATCTTCGCGTCATGCCCGAAGTCGACGAATACGGAAACGGCTATGGTAGCCAAAACAGAGACAACAAGGATCACCATCAACAATTCGATCAGGGTAAATCCTTGCGTTCTTCTCATGTCGCTCCACCCGGAACGAGACTCGGATCACTTAGTACGAACACTCGTCATCGGCATCTGCCACAGCAGGGTTGTCACCGTCATTCCGTGCCGTGTTGGCCCAGATTTCACCCGTAGTTGGATTGTAGCACCAACCGTTCTCGGTTCCCGCATAGGCGTTACCGTCACATGCCTGGTTACAACGTGATCCCATCACCGCACACCCTGCACCGGCACACTCCGTGACCAGCTTGCTGTTGGCTTCGCTGGTCTGGATGTCGGAAGACCACGGATTCACAGGAATTCCAGCCGATACGAAGAGTTGATCCACCACGTTCGGAACCTGGGTCGTGGTATTGCAGGGAGCTACAGTTCCGGAAACGGTTCCCTGGGTGTATGTCCCAGCTGCGAGAGCGGTAATATTATTTGCATTCAGAGTTCCAACTGGCGGAAACTCGGTGGTTTGAATGTTGCATCGGAGTCGCATCATTCCGTTCTTTTCAGAGATGGCTCTTCTCAGAATTTGAAGATTCGACTTGGTGGCGGCATCCCGGGAGTCTTTCCCGTAATTCACAAACTGGGTGATCCCGATCACCGCGAGAATGGCGATCACCAAGATCACCATCAGCAATTCAATGAGAGTAAATCCTTTTTGATTCGACTGATTGAGTTTTTCCACAATTCATCTCCCAAAAAAATCCTCAACGCACGAGGATCACAAATTCAAGTTTGATTCAAGTATAGCCAGAGGATTGGACTTGAGTATAGCTAAATGCTGTGAACCCTTCATTTTTTTTGACATCGTCAACCCCTTGACAAGTGCTTGACATCCTTGGTTAAGGTGGAGATTCGGGGCCGAGTCGGGGTACACTGAAGGGGTCATGGGGAAATTCTACTACCGCGCCCGGAATCGCAAGGGCGAGATCATTGAGGGCTCCGTTCGCGCTGAAAACGAATGGCTTGCGCGCAAAGATCTTTCCCGGCAGAGCCTGATTCCCTTGGAACTGGGACGATTCAATCTCCGCCTCATGTTAAATGAGGCGAACGACTCCGTTGAAAAACTCACGCGAAGTGTTTCACTTGAGGAGAAAATCACCCTCATGAGTGAGATCGAGATGGGCATTTCGGTAGGGATTCCCATCATGAAGATGTTCACTCTGCTTCAAGAGGAAGTGCAAAACCCCCGCCTGAAACAAGCCATCGCCCAAATCCTTCTCGACATCACGGACGGAGGAACCTTGCACGGCGCTTTTGCCAAGCATCCCGACATCTTTGATCCGACTGTGATCGGACTGATCCGAACGGGAGAAGTGACCGGAAAACTCGACGAGACCCTGGGCAGGATCACGCAACTCCTCGAGCAGGAGTCTGAGAATCGCGAAAAGGTGAAGTCCGCCATGTACTATCCGAAAATCGTGGCAGTCGCGATGATCTTCGTGGTCATAGTGATGGTGTATTTCGTGATTCCGAAGATCAAACAGTTCCTGAAAACATTCAATTCCGACCTTCCTCCGATTACCCAGTTTGTCGTGAGCACATCGGACTTTTTCATCCACTACTGGCACGTCATCCTTGCCGTCTCCTACGCCGGATACCTCGGTTTTCGCAAATTCCTCGGGACATCGCGGGGACGACTCTGGTTCGACCGCGCGATCCTCAAGCTTCCCGCCGTGGGAAAAGTGCTCCTTTTTCTGGAGCTCAACAACTTTTGCGTCATCCTCGAGCTCTTGATTTCAAGCGGAATCCCCTTGCTGGAGTCACTGGAAACACTGAAGGGATCCCAGAAAAACCAGCTCTTCAAGAATGCGCTCGGGGAGTTCCAGATCGAAATCTCCAAGGGCGGAAGCCTTACAAAGGGCATGGAAAAACACCCGATTTTTCCGCACACTCTTCGAAACCTGATCAACATCGGAGAGGAAACAGGCCGACTCTCCCCGATCCTGAAGCGACTGGGCCGTTACTATCATGTGCAACTCAATTACCTGCTCGAGAATCTCTCAAAGGCGCTGGAGCCAATCCTTCTGTTCATGATCTTCGTGTGCGTGCTCGTGCTTGCACTTGCAGTATTCCTGCCCATCTGGAAAATGAATTCGGTCATCAAGCCGAAATGAATGCTCAATGCCGCGAAGGCGCCATCTCCGGCAAGGTCCTGTCACTGGAGGGTTCCCGGCTCGCCGCTTCGACGCCGCCCCCGTTCTCACCCGCGTAAGAATCTGTCTTCGCGTTCTCGGGATTGCCGATCGTCGGTGTGAGAAAGATCACCAGCTCGTTGTTCTGATCGATGACCTCGCGGGACTTGAACAAAAGCCCGAGCAAGGGAATGTCTTGAAGAAACGGCACCCCTCCGCTGGTTTTGGCCTTGTTCTGTTTGATCAAACCCGCGATGACCGCCGTCTGCTTGTCCCGAACAATCACGGTGGTATTGGCCGAGTTTTTCAGAATCCCCGGAATTCCGTCCACCGAACTTCCCACATCCGAGGTCGAGTTGTTGATGTCGACGTTCAATTTGATTTCATCATCCCCCACCAGGATGGGAAGGATGTTCAGGTTGAGCCCGGCCTGCAGCGAGGTCACACCGCCTGCCACCATTCCGAGACCGCCCACACCGCCTGCGCCACCCGCACCCGCGCCGACAGCACCCACGCCTCCGGCCATGCCGACATTCCCCATGGGTCGATCGGTGGTGAGAACGTTACTCAATGTTTTGACAAAGAAGGTGATGCCGCTTTGGATCGTCGCAGGCTTGTTGTTCAAGGTGGTTACTTTCGGCCTTGAAATCACCTTTGCATCGCCGTTCGTTTCGGCCGCATTCAGCCGGATTTCAAGGGTCTTTGCATTGATCCCAGTGAGCACCGTCTTGAATGCCGCATTGGGATTGTTCGGACCGGGGGTCGTCGTCCGGCTCCCGTAGCCCAACATGGAGATTCCGAGTTGACGGATGAAATTGTGCGAGGTTTCGACAATCAATCCTTCAATCAGGATTTGTTTTGGCGCCACATCGAACATGGCCGCAAGAGACTTGAGCTTTTCGAAATTCACGCGCGAGCCGAGGAAAATCAGGTTGTTCTCCCGCTCATCCACAAGGATTTTTTCATCCCCCCCCATGACGCTCTTGATCTTCGCTGAGACATCCGCAGCGGGTGCGTATCTCAAATGGAGCAGATGGGAATCCCCGATCCCGCCTCCGACAAACCGCTTGGTGATGATGAGTTGCGATCCAGAAATCGTGTATTCGATCTGCTGGTCACGCGCGAGGAAATCGAGAAGCTGGCGGGGTGTGACACCCGATTGCGACAAAGTCACATTCACCGTGGGTTCCTGCGCCAGGACAAGTGACAAGCCTGTGCGTGCTGCAATCATTTCCAGCACGCCGCGAAGGGGTGTATCCCTCACATTCACGCTCATCTCGGAATCCATCTGCGAGAAGCTCTTCACCGGCAAAAGTGCAAGCATTGCGACAAGGACCCATCCCAAACCAAATCTATTCCCACGGATCATTGCGAATCCTCCTCGAGTTCATCCCGGTCATCATCCGGGAACTCATCCGAAACAGGAGGCAATGTGAGTTCGATCTCGGATTGCTTCCGCTTCAAAATGACATAATTTTCACCAATTCGTTTCACAATACGGGTTCCGATGAGGTCTCCCTCCTGAACCATCTTCCCGTTCACGACCGCTGAGGGGCTCTGCTTGCTGAAGATGATCCCACCGAGGGTGAACTTTTCCTCGACCGAAGGTACCGAAGCAAACCCCGGGATTCTAGAAAACGGGTCCTCCCCCCAGGGAATCCTCGGCTGTCCCATGATGAATCCATAGTCCACATCCGAAATCACATCGAAGCCTTGCTCGCTTTCCGCGAATGCCCGGGAGCGAACCAGGAAGAGGAGGACAAACAGGATGAGCAGTCGTGCTGTGCTCATGGCGTTCCCCCTCCGACATACCCGTACAGCCGGATGCTGGCCTTGCATTGCTTGAGCTCATTTTCAATTCTGGCAATGTCGATGGATTCGATCTCGGTCAGCAAGGGCGAGTCCTCCAGGTTTTCAAGAAACTTTCCAATCGCAATGAAATTGGATTCCGCCTCCAGCGAGTAGAGTGTCTGCGTGTATCCCTCGAACCGATTCGACTGCAAGGCGGAGATCTTCTGAACCGCGAAGTCATACTCCTTGGATCCCGAAAAAATCCCCATGACCACACTGGAAAACCGATCATTTGCGGACAGATACCGGTGAAAAAGGGATTGCGTGGTTTGATTGTCCTGGGAAGCCGGCGCCCTGCTTTTCAAGTCATCCAAAATCTTTTTCGCCTCCTCGATGCTTTTCCGTGTGGAAGCGACCTTCGCCTCGAGCTCCTTCAGCTCCTTTGAGTGCGGCTTCTGCCAGAATCTCTCGAAAGCCATCAATGCCACCACCGAGAATAGGCTGATCAAAAGGGACTCGGTCCATTTCAATTTCCGTTTGCCGGGGAATTTCATCCTCTACCCCCCGTCCCGGCCCTCACCGGAATGGTAAACTCAAACCTGAATTTTGCGGGTCTCACGTCTTTCATTCTCTCAGACGAGACCAGACGGGCTCCCGAGAAATAATGCGACTTTTCGAGAATCGCCAGGAACTTCACCATGCCGAGTTGACTTGTGGATTCCCCCTTCACAAGAAGCTGGTCCGGGACCTTGCCGCCACCCTTGACTCCCTGATGGGTGAAGTTGGTCAACCAGACGCCGTCCGGAATCAGCATGCTCATTTCCTTGAAGATCTCGGACCAGTAATTCTTGCGACCCAGGACTTTTTCGATCGCCTTGAAACTTTCATTGTTCTGCCGGGTGATCTTGTCCGCCTCGGAGATGCTCTTCATTTTTTTCTCGAGATCCTGCTGAATCGTCTGCATTTCAGCCAGTTCCTTGAGATTGGATTTGGTGAGGAATGAAATGCGAACAGGCCCCATGAGCACATACACAAAAGCAAACAGCACCAGGACGGCAGGAAGAATCTCATGCGGAATCTCCACCCGGGGTCGCAGCTCTTTGGGAATGAAGTTCAGGTGTTTGCGCATCATTCGATCAACCACCCTCCCCCTGATCAGGATAGCTCACACGAACCACAAGCCTTCGATTCGCGGGGCCGTCGGAAGCGACCGGCCGGGAATCCCCGAATGCAACGATTTTGAGTCTCTCCTTGCGAAATCCGGCTCGCTCGAAAACATGGAGAAGCGAGGCAGCCCGTGCGGCGGACAACTCCCAATTGCTTGGAAAAAATTTGCGCTGCTTCACAACGGGGGATTCGTCAGTGTGACCCTCGATTTCGATTCGTGCCTCAGCAAAAGTTTCGCGCAGCAACACTGCAAGATCACGAACGGAAGACAGGGAGTTCTCCTGAAGATTGGCAGTCCCCACCTGGAAGAAATCATCGGATCTCAGCTCCAGCGCAAGAATCCCTTTGGCACCCGCTTCAAGAAGCCTCCCGACCCCGGGCATTCCAAGGACCCTTGAAGAGACTTCCGGCACAATTTCCTTGGACTCGGCTCTCATCACCATCTCCGGCTGGTGGACAGGAGTGGAAATCCCGGGGCCGGCGGTTTCAATCTTGCTGTGCTCAAACTCCAGACTCAATACCCCGGCACCCAATGCACCAAGGAAAATGAATGCAATGACTGCACGGCTTGCCGTGAGTCCCGATGTCCTGGGCATGAAGTTGATCCGCGTTGTCCCGGCGTTCATGCAGCCCCCTTCACTGGAATGCCCTGAAGGGCCAGCCCAACAGCAGTGGCCATATGATGACCGATCTTCGAGATCTCCTCGTGTTCGGATTCATCCAGTCCGGAAAATACATCAATGTTCCGGAAGGGATTCACAATGGTTGTGGGGATGCGGAAGAAAATCTGATGTATCTTGTCGATTCCCTTGATCTGGCTGCCGCCCCCGACCAGGAGGATCCGGTCGATCCGACCGCGGCTCTCCACGCATTCCTTGTAGAAATCCATGGAATCCTTGATGCTCTTGAAAATCCCGGTGAAAACTTCATCCATGGTGCGGTTGAGTGGGGTTTCCTCGGGTGCGGACAAGAAATCATACGCAAGCTTCGCACTCTCCGCATCCGAATAGGACAATCCCAGTGAGTCCCTGAGCGCCAGATTGATCTTGCCGAATCCGGTTCCGTGATCCCGTGTGTAGGCAAGCATTCCATCCGCAATCAGTGCCGAGGTCACATGCCCCTCTCCAAGGTCAATCACCATGACGACTTCCTTCGGGTCGAGGTAGTGATTGAAATCGAGCATTGCCCGGATGGCCATCATCTCGGACTCGATGGCCTCCGGCCTCAATCCTGCATCCTTCATTTGTTTGATCTGACTGAGAACCAGGTCTTTCTTCACGCAGTATGCCTTGATCCCGATCACCTCGGGATTGTTTTCCGGCCCTTTCGTCACAAGATAATCCACGCTGTGATCATCGGCCGAAATCCCCGACATCTCCGCGATCTCGAGGGGAACCGCTTTTTTCAATTCCTTGTCACTCATCTTGGGAAGTTCAAGGCTGAGCGAAATGACATCAGCATCCCGCACGGAACTGGCCGAGTAAGCGGACTTCAGTCGCTGAACCTCGATTGCGGCCCTGAATGCCTCATCCTGGTTGGTGCGCTCGGGAAAACTCTCGGATGTCAGCGCCAAGTCCTGGAAAAAATGCCGCGAGAGGATCACTCTGCCGGTTTTGTCCTGTTTCAGCTTCACACCCTTCAAGGTGCGCGCTCCCAAATCCACCCCCAGTATGTCCTTCTTGAACCAACTCATGCAGATCCCCTTTGAAAAATCGAGAAGATGGACTTCGGTTTGATCCCGAGGGCCTCCCGAACAGTCGAAGCATCGACCAACCGGGCCCGTGAAACCTCCGCAAATGCGAGAATGCGCTCGCAAATCTGATTGATCCTGCGGGGAACACCCGCACTGAGCTCATGAATGGCTCTCACGGACGCCGGGTCGAACTTGATGAAGTTCCCCTTTACGACCTGTTCAATGCGACTCTTGATGTAGCGATCGGTCTCACTCCGATCAAGTCCGCTCAAGGAAGCGTGCGTCCCGATTCGCTGTTTGAGTTGACGGAGATCCGGACGATCCAGGATTTCATTCAACTCGGGCTGTCCGACAAGGATGATCTGAAGAAGTTTGCGGGTTTTCGTTTCAAGGTTCGTGAGGAGGCGAATTGTCTCCAGTGCCTCGCGATTCAGTGCCTGGGCCTCATCAATCACGAGAACCGAGGGCCGCCCCGCATCGAGGCTGGACAGCAAGAAGCGATTGAGATGATCCACATACGCCTTCGCAGTGGGGTGGGATTCCGGAGGAGCAGGGATCTCGAACTCCTCGCAGATCGCCTGCAGAAGCTCTAGCTCGTTGAATTTGGGGAAAAGAATGAGAGCAGTATTTGCGATCGGAGCATGCAGCCCGAGAACCATGCGGGCAAGAAGAGTCTTGCCTGTCCCCACTTCTCCAGTGAGGAGACTGAACCCTTTTCCCTGCCTCAAGGCGCCATCGAGATCGCGAATGGCGCGATTGTGTTGAGCGGAAGCGTAGTAGAAATCCGGATCCGGCGTCTCACCGAACGGATTGATTTCAAGATTGAAGAATTTGCTATAGTAGTTCTTCATAAGCCCTTCTCTGAAATCCTTTCGGAATTTCCCTTGAAGGGCCTGAATTTATTTTTGATTCCGCGAGTTGCGGCGGACCATTGACGTATTTAGAAAAGATTCTCGGCGGGGGTGTCGCCATTGTTGGCTGTATTGGCCCAAAAAGTTCCGGTGGCCGAGTCGTAGCACCAGCCTCCGTCAGTCGCACCCACTGCCCGGGTTGCCAAAGTGCAATCCGTGTGAACATCGTTTGCATCGTCTCCGGCAGCAGTCCACGGATTGTTTGGCAATTCATCACCGGATACGAACTTGCGGTCCTCGGTGTTCGGAATCATGGTCGTGTTGCATGTGGAGTTTCCGTCGGCGATGTCATTGGCTTCAATACTCTGTACATCCGGGAAAGATGCGGTGGTCACTCCGCAGCGCACCCTCATCATCCCGTTCTGTGCGGAGATCCCTCTCCGGATGAGCTGCAGATTGGCTTTCAAAGCCGAATCTTTCGCATCTTTACCGAAATTCACAAACTGTGAAATCCCCATGGCGGCAAGGACGCCGATGACCAAAATGACCATCAACAATTCAATCAGGGTAAAACCTTGTTCCTGGATACGATTTGTTTTCAACACGCGTTCATCTCCAAAAAAGATTCACTACAAAAAATCCTGTCATTTCCATCATCAGACAGATTTTTGAAAATTACAGCCATTAAAAGTGCAAAAAGGTCAAAAAATGTAATTTGTATGCGTCAAGATCGGCTCGCGCGTCAAAAACCGGACGGTTTCCTGAAAAGAGAAAATCAAGATGTTCCCGATGAATTCCGATACTTCCAACATGGGGAGTCCCGCAGAGAAAAAATCATTCTCACTCAGCACCCACCGAAAATTCGGTGAAGTCTTGCACGATTTGAAGTTCCTGAATCAGGAACAGATTGACTCTGCCCTGGAAAGAAGTGCTGAAAAACGAATGCGCCTTGGGGACCTTCTCCTGGCCGAGGGGCTGCTCTCGGAGGACCAAGTTGCACAGGCTCTTTCAGCCCAATACGAAATCCCCTACCTGAATCTCGAGGGAGTCCCTTTGGACTCCGATCTTTCAAGGCATCTTCCGGAACGCATGGCGAGGAACTTTTCACTTCTACCCGTGAGTTTCGAGGACGGAGTGATGACCCTCACCTCCCATGATCCGATCCAATTCTTGAAACTCGAGAACCTGAAGAGCATTCTTCCGGGTCAAATCGAGCTGAGAATCAGTCCGAAATCGCAAATCGAGAATGCAGTGGGCCGGATCTACAACGACGAGCATTCGGTGGACAAGATCGTAAAACATCTCTCCAAGAAGCAATCCCGCAAAAAAACATCTCTGAGCCTGACTGCGGTTGTCGGACCCTATAAGGATTCGGCCCCCTCGATCGAATCCCTCGTGAACAAGTTCATCGGCCGCGCCTTGATGGATCGTGCAAGCGACATCCACATTGATCCCGCGGAGGAGAAGGTTCGCGTTCGCGGGAGGATCGACGGGATCCTCCACGAGCTGTACTCCTACCCGCCCGAGTTGCATCAAAGCGTCGCATCACGGATCAAGGTGCTCTCCAATCTCGACATTTCCGAGCGAAGGCAACCCCAAGATGGCGGATTCCACCATTCCGGGGGTACGAGGCCCGTTGACATCCGGGTTTCGACCTTGCCGACAGCCTACGGGGAGAAACTGGTACTTCGTCTTCTCGACAAGGAGAAAATGAAGGGAAATCTTTCCCAGATCGGGATGAGTCCGGAAATCGAAGGGGAAGTGCAGACTCTTCTGCAACGTCCGCACGGAATCATTTTCATCACAGGTCCCACGGGAAGCGGAAAGACAACCACCCTGTACTCGATGCTCAATCAGATCAATGCGATCGAAAAGAATATCATCACTGTGGAGGATCCGATCGAGTTCAAATTCGACGTAATCAACCAAGTTCAGGTGAACGAAAAGGCTGGCCTTTCCTTTGCCGGACTTCTCCGGAACATCCTGCGACAAGATCCGGACATTGTGATGATCGGGGAAGTCAGGGACCAGGAGACTGCCGATCTTGCGATTCGCGCCGCCCTGACCGGTCACCTGGTCCTGAGCACGATCCATACGAATGATGCAGTCAGCACACCCACCCGCTTGATGGACATGGGCGTGGAACCCTTTCTGCTTGCGTCCGGCTTGAGTGCGATTCTTGCGCAACGACTTGTGCGTGTCCTGTGCGTGCACTGTCGAAAGCGGGTGCCTCTCTCGGAAGCCGATGCGAAGATCCTCGGAACCCGCTTCCTGAAGGCCGGGACACCAGTTTACGAACCTGTCGGGTGTGAAAAATGCCTTCATTCCGGATATCAAAACCGGATCGCTCTTTTTGAGTTGATGCGCGTCGATGATGTTGTACGCCGCGCATTCATTGAAAGAAAGCCGGAGAGCGAGATTCTCCAGCATCTCATGGAAAACGGATTCATCAGTATGCGTCAGGACGGGGTTGCAAAGATTGTTGCGGGAATCACTTCAATTGAAGAGGTCCTGAAGGCAACCCTCTAGATTCCGGGAGGTCCCGGATCACTCCAGATCGTCAGTCTCAAGAAGTTCCTTTTCGGCCTTGATCGCCGCCTCTTCCTCCTTGAGGTAACCCAAGAATGCATTCAGTTTCGCGAGGCGTTTCTGAATTGCCGGCTTCAAGGCCGGATTCAAACGGCCATTGTCGATAAACTCCTGGTACTCCCGGGCTGCGTCGACGGGACGCCCCGCGAGCTCCAGTGCCTTGGCAAGGTTGAGACGTGCATCGATATACTCGGGATTGAGCTGAATCGCTTTCTGAAAATACAGGATCGCGGGTCCAAAACTCTTCTCCTCAAGATCGATTGAGCCGATGTTGTTGTACACGACCTCGAGCTTCGGGGAGCCGGCAAGGGGAGAGGCGGAACCAAGGAGTTTTCCGGCCTTGGTGAGAATCTCTTTTGCTTCCTTCAGCTCTCTTGATCGCGCCTTTGCCATCCCGAGATTGATGAGCGAGAGAGGGTTCAGGGGGTCGATCTCTGCAGAGCGGGCAAACAGCGTGGCAGCCTCGGCGAATTTTTGATTCTTGAAAAGCTCCATTCCCTCGCGATTCAATTTGAGCGAAGCCTCGGAGATCTCCTTCTCCTCGTCCATTTCGACCATGGGCTCGGTGCGTGCGGGCCTCACCCCTTGGATCACGGAACGCTTTGGAATCACCTTCCTCTGATAAGTCACCGCCCGATCCAGACGTCTTCCCTCGGTAATCAGCCAGTACGAATAGGCGGAAACGCATAAAAAAACACTGAACAAAACATAAAGCCTGGTCTTCTTGACCTTCGGCATTTTCACGGGTTTGAGGTGAAGACGGCCAAAATCCGGGGGAGGGGGTGGAGGCGGAACGAGGCGCAAGTGCGAGGACTTCTTCCCCGAACTCTCCCACTCGTCTTTGAAAAGCTGTTTCAGAACCTTGCTCATGCGCCTTCCCTGATAGCTTTTCGGCGCTCGCGTCAGAATCTTGAGCTCTTTTGACCATGTGTCACACCCGCCACAGGTCTGGTATGCTGGCATTGATGCGTGGAAGCCGCGGATTTACCCTGATTGAGACGTTGATGGTGGTGGGTTTGATTGGAATCCTCGCGACTCTTTCGCTGGTTCCGATCGGGGACTCGCTCGATCAGGCCAAATACGACCGCACTCTGGCCCAAATGATGACAATCAGGGGTGCCCTGCTCGGTGAGAAACTTTCGAGTTCCACCAAGGTTTCCTTTGGATACCTTGGCGATCTTGGATCCATCCCGACCACGGCGCACGGGCTGAGCGCACTTTGGCAACAACCAAACGACCTGAATGCGTGGAAGATCACTCCTGAATTTCGCATGGGAACCGGATGGAATGGACCCTACCTGTTCGATCAAGGCGCGGGGGGAGTGGATTACTCCAAGGATGCGTGGGGAAACTCCTATGTCTACGATCCGGATTCGGATCCTGCCACTCTCACAAGCTATGGAGCGGATCAGGCGGCCGGGGGGTTTGGATTGAATTCCGACATCACACTCACCATTCCTCTTCTCCGACAGAAATACAATCTCCATGGCCTGATCCTCGATCAGGGAAACCCCTGGAGCGGATCCCTTGAGGTGGAGCTCAACCTTCCGGATCCGGCAACGGGAGACGTCGGCACCAAGTCCTACACCATCGAGTCCTCCGATGCGGGGGCATTTCTCTTCGAGAAGGTTCCGCCGGGGATTCGGTCCGTCACACTCTTTCTCCCGACGAAAACCGCGGCGAGTGTGACTTATGGACCTTATCTTGTGACCGTTGATCAGCCTCACACTCTTTTGCTCCTGGGAACCGCAGCTCACCCCTTGGATTTGAGCGCGGCTCCATAGCGCTTGGTTGACTTTGAAGGTCAATCCCGATAGATCCTAGTTCAAAGGGCTTTCCCGGCTGCGATGTGGCCCGCGAAAAGAAAAAATTGTTTTGTCTGGAATGAGAATCAACCGCGAATTCATCCTGAAAATTGCCATTTTTTTCGGCTGTATCACACTGGATCAGGTCTCAAAGCACTCGGTCGAATCCCTCTCCATATTGAATTCATCTCTTCCCTCTTTTGTGTTTTTCGAGGCCCACCGGAATCCAGGATTCATTTTCCAGACCCTGAGCGATGTATCGGTCATGGCGCGAGTGGTATTCACGACTTCTCTTTTTGCTCTCTTGGCCTTCGCCTACTTCATCATTCAAAACCTGCTCAGCAATCCTTTGAAGATGCTTCGTTTTTCGCTGACCCTTCTTCTTGCTTCCATCGCCGGAAACTCCATTGACCGAACCCTTCTCGGGGGTGCGATTGATTTCATCTGCCTTCGGATGGGTGCAGATCTCGTCTATTTCAATCTTGCGGATGGCATGATGTGGATTGCGACCTCGCTTACCGTCTTCTCCCTGATCCGCGACCGGGATCTCATCTGGCACCCGGACTCAAGCCGGAAAACACTTCTCATCAATCGGGGCCTTCAATTGCGGATTGCAATCTTCACGACGTCGATCGTCTTCTTTGCATTTCTGGTTCTGACCATATTCTCATTCACCTTTCTCACTCACGTGCTTCATCAAGACACCCGTGATGCGGGGCTTGCGTATTTGATCGGAATCTCACCCCTCCTTTTGCTTTTCCTGTCTGTGACTTTTTTCCTGTCGATCGTATTCTCCCACCGGATCGCAGGCCCGATCCATGCCTTCAGGAAGTTCGTGAATGGCCTCTCCGAGAGCTCCGAGCAAAGACTCGTTCTCCGAAAGTCCGACGAACACAAGGAACTCGAGGAACTGGCAGAAAAACTTCGCAAAATCCTCCAATCCGACCTTTAAGCTCAAGTTTTATCCTGCGCTGCCGATAGGCTCGGAAGGGAAGGCTTTGGATGAAAAGGAAAGTATTGAAAATTTGGGTTCACTCTCGAAGAAACGCTCCATTGTTTCAGACTCTGGTGGTGGTTTTGGGAATCTTCACCGTCTTTCAGAATTGCGGTCGCACTGTCGCTCCCTCTCCCTCCCCCGTCTTGCACACGAACACCATTCCGTCCCCCACCGATGATCTGGATCCTGCCAACGAATCCGGCGGCTCTGACGTGGAACCCGCCTTGGAATCGCAAGCGCTCAAGTTTCCCATCGAAAGAGATTCGCACGGAAACCCGCTCTTCCAACCGGGACGCCCCTTCGGCCTCTCGGTGGATGCAAATCGCAATGTTGCGATTGCCTCCTATCAGGGTCCTCTTGTCCTTTGCATGAATGCCAATGGCCACTGTTCAACCTTGACGCAAATCTCGCGGACTCCCGCCGGGCTCTCCCCCGCCCGGCCGAGTGCGATCGGTGTCGCGATCCTTCCGGACTCGCGCATCGCCTACGTCGATCATGATGCAAGATCCCTCCATCTCCAGGTCTCCGCTCCCTCCGCGAAGACGATTGAGTGGCAGGTGACCTCCTTGGAATTTTCCCCGTATGCAATCGCATCAAACGCGAACGGCACCCGACTCTACATCACAGGAGAAGAAGGAACCGGAGCGGTCTGCCAGACCGGAACCTCTGAAACCAAAACCGCATGCACACTCCACAAGGCATTGAGTGGATTCGACGTGGCTGTTTCGCCGGAGGGATCTGTGTATGTGGCAAACGCAACATCTCTTCAGGTGTGCACGGAAAGCGTCAGCAACTGCAGAAGCCACTCCTTCCCGGACGGACGAACCATGGCTGTGGGAATCGCCTCGGGCTCTGCTCTCTTTGTCTCGGATTATTTTGGAAATCGAATCCTGAAGTGCTCGCTCGCGAGGAACTCGCTGTCCTGTGAGGATTTTCTTCGAGGATTGAATGTTCCCCGAGTGATCCGGCTCGACCCAAAGGGCAATGTGTATGTCACCGAGTACAATTCAAGCCGGGTCCTGCGGTTCGATCCAGCGGGGAAACCGTTCTGAATCTGCTTCCGCCCCGGCGCCACTCATTCCCGGAACCGGGAATCCGCCTTTGAGTAATCGCGAACTTCCACATACTGCCCCGGGATCTCATCAAAAAATCTGGCAGGATATTGATAAAGAAGATCGCCCCACACCCTTCGGAAGGATGCATGGCACATGTACAAGCGCTCCCGGGCTCGGGTCATCCCCACATAGCAAAGCCGTCTTTCCTCTTCGAGTTCCAAGGCCTCTTTCTCGGTGTCTTCCCCGTGAACCGAGGGAAACAGCCCCTCCTCGACCCCGAGCATGAACACCACAGGGAATTCAAGGCCCTTGCATGCATGGAAGGTCATGAGTTGCACACTCGCGGATACCCCGTCTGTATCCGGAGCCTCTGCAAGAGTGGTTTGCTCAAGGAACCGCCCCAGCAGAAGGGGCTTGCGACGTTCAATCTCTTCCTTGCTGAGACCCTCGAGTTCCCGCTCTTCGAATTCGAGAACCACTGAATTGAACTCTTCCAAGTTGTCGATTCGCTCGAGCGATTCGTCAGAGCCCTCTTGTTTCAGTTCCTCAACGTAGCGCGTGTCATCGAGCATCCGGTGATAGAGCTCGGATACGAGCATTCCGGGCTGGGCATCGATCCAGCGTTCGACCATTTTCTTGAAATCCTGGAGCTTCTTGAGCGTCTTGCCTGAGAACAGGGCACCTCCCTGAAGCTCCTTTGAAAAGAAACTCCAAAGCGAACCCTCCTGCCCCCAAGCAGACTCAAGCTTGTCGAGCGTGGTCTTGCCGATTCCGCGGGCAGGGACATTGATGATCCGTTTGAACGAGATCGAATCCGAATGATTGTAGACGAGCCTGAGATAGGCCATCACATCCTTGATTTCCTTTCGATCAAAGAACCGAAGCCCCCCCACAACCTTGTACGGAAGCTTCGCTTGTCTCAGGTATTCCTCGACCAAGCGGGATTGCGCGTGGGTTCGATAAAACACTGCGAATTCATTCAGGGCCAGCTCGGGGTGCTCCTGGGTGAGTCGCTTGATTTCCTTCACGACGATCTCGGCTTCGAAACGATCATCCGGGCACTGAACCCGCACAATCGGATCGCCCACCTCCTGCTCGCTGAAAAGCGTCTTGTTCTTTCGCTGGGAATTGTGCGCAATCAACTTCGAGGCGGCCTCGACGATGACTTGGGTGGATCGGTAGTTCTGCTCGAGTTTCACAACGTGAGCCCCGGGATACTCCCTCTCGAAATCGAGAATGTTCTTGATATCCGCACCCCGCCACCCGTAGATCGACTGATCCTCGTCCCCGACCACGCAGATGTTTCCATGACCTCCAAGAGAGGGACTGGCAAGCAGGGAAAGAAGCAGGTACTGCGCACGGTTGGTGTCCTGATACTCGTCCACGTGAATGTACCGATAGCGCCTCTGGTACTTTTCACGCACATCAGGATGGTCGCGCAACAGCCGATAGGTCGCGGTGATCATTTCTCCGAAATCGAGCGCATTGTTTTCAATCATGGCCTTGTTGTAGGCAGCCCAGACCTCGGGCAGCTTCCGGTCGATCCCCCGCCCGGTTTTGGCAAGCGGATTGTCGAAATCGATCGCGTCGCACTTGAAGCGATTGATCGCATATTGAAAGCTCTTCGGTGAGTGAATCTTCTCGTCGATCCCGAGATTGCGCACGATGGACTTCAGGAGGGAAAGCTGGTCACTGTCATCAAAAATCACAAAGGGCTGGGTGAATGGAAGGCGATCAGCCTCGCGCCGGAGAATGCGCGCGCAAATGGCATGAAAGGTTCCGATATCCAGCGGTCCCTGCACTTCGTGACGTTGGATTCCCTGTTTTGCAAGGATTCCATACACACGATCCCTCATCTCACCTGCTGCCTTGTTGGTGAAGGTCACCGCAAGGATTTGCCATGGCCTGACTCCCATGCTCGAGATGAGATAGGCGATCCGACTGGTGAGCATCTTTGTTTTTCCGGAACCTGCTCCGGCGAGAACGAGAAGCGGCCCCTCGGTATGGAGAGTCGCCTCCCTCTGGGGCGCGTTCAGGGAATCCACGAAATCCGGCACGGATCGTTCGGATCCCGGTGAGCGCGGCTCGGGTTCAATCGCCTCAAGGTCGAAACTGAAATCAAAATCGAGTTCCCGCTCCATAAGCTCCTGTCACGATCCCTTGGGCTTCAGCTTTTTCGCGTATCCCGGTTTGTTCACCTGGCGCGCGCGGGCGATTGCGAGCGACTCCGCCTCGACCGTTTCGGTGATGGTGGAACCTGAGGCGATGAAACTTCCCCTTTTCAGGGTAACGGGCGCCACCGCCTGGCAATCACTTCCCACGAAAACATCATCCTCGATCACCGTTTTATGCTTGCGTGAGCCGTTGATTTCACGTCCGTCATAATTGCAGGTGACGAATCCGCACCCGATATTGACCCTGGCCCCCACCTCTGCATCTCCGACATAGCTGAGGTGAGCAATGGAGCTCCCTTCTCCGATGGAGGACTTCTTGAGCTCCACGAAATTTCCGATTTTCGCGCCATTCTTCACCTCACTGCCCGGACGAAGATGCGCATAGGGCCCGAGCTTCACCTGATCCCCCACCTTCGAATCCTCGCCAACAGTGCCGGTCTTGACTTCGCAGCCTGCACCAATCGTCATGTTCTTCAAGTGGACATTGGGACCGACGACGGTGGCGGAGCCGATCCGCGTCCGGCCTTCCAGCACCACTCCCGGATAGACAATGACATCACGTTCAATCTCGACCAACGGGTCGATTCGGCACGATTTCAAATCCATGAAGCGAACCCCGTTCAAGGCATGCTTCTTTACCACCCGGGCATTCAGGATTTCGGCCGCAAGGGAAAGCTCGAAAGGATTGTTCACCCCCCGCACATCCTCCGGACTCTCCCAAATGCGGGTTTCGATGGTTCTTTTTTTCGAGACCGCCGAGGCCACAAGATCGGTCAGATAATATTCTTTTTGTGCATTCTGGTTTTTCAATTGCGAAACACCCGTCGCAAGAAACTGCGCTTGGAAGCTGTAAATGGAAACTCCGACCTCTTGAATGAGCTTTTCACGGGGAGTGGCATCTTTTTCCTCGACGATGCGGAGGAGCCCGCCCTTTTTTCCCTTCCGGACGATTCTTCCATATCCGAAGGGATCCGACAGGACTGCCGTGAGTACCCTCATGGCGGTCCCCCGCTTAAGGGGCTCGAGCATCTCCCTCAAAAGTTCCGGCGTCATGAGGGGGAGATCTCCCGGAAGGACCAGAACCGTTTCCTTGCGATCCACCGCAACCTTGCCCCACTCGGCATCCATGGCACACTTGACTGCATGGCCCGTGCCTTTTTGTTCGGCCTGCTCCACAAAAGACACAGGAAAGGGATATCCCTGCTCCCGAATGCGTTCGATCACGAGATCTTTCTGATGTCCTACAACCATTGCAACCCTGGACCTCGGGGAAACTTCGGAGATCCGGTCGAGAATCTGGAACAGCATGGGACGACCGCAGACCGGAATCAGGACTTTGGGCAGCGTGGAGAACATTCTTTTTCCAAGGCCTGCTGCAAGAATCACAATGGAGGGAGAGGGGGGAGAGTCTGAAACCATGGGCCGTAGATTCACTTATTTTCGGGCATTTTTCTGCTCATTTTTTCAAATTCTTCCACAAGGAGCGCCGTTGTTTAGTTGACTTTTATGCTTTTTACAATAAAATCTTCAAGTTAAAATGATTGCTCCTCCTTAGAGATGCTTATACACCCTATCTACCGTCTAATTTTTGTCGTTGGCGCGAGTCAAAGGCAGAAGCTCAAGGATGAGCCCGCACTGGATCGGGGGTTGGGAACCCCGCTCCGCAACAGGTGCCGGAATGGGCAAGGTCAAAGACAACTATTTTAAAGGGGGGATTTAAAATGGACGTACAAACCATCACAAAGTTCAAAAGGATTCTATCCGCAGAGCGCGAACGCCTCTTGAACTTATCCAAGGAAACCATCAAATACGATCTGAACACTTCAACGGACGATCTGCCCGATGAAGCGGATCTTGCCGCAAGCGAAATCAATCAAAGCCTGACCTTTGAACTTCGCAACCGCGAGCGCGTGATGATCGCCAAGATCAACACCGCTCTCCAAAAAATCCAGGAAGGCACTTTTGGACTTTGCGAATCCTGCGAAGAGGACATTGAAAAGCGGCGTCTTGATGCAAGACCTTTCTCGACTCTCTGTGTTTCATGCCAGGAACAACATGAGCATCGCGAAAAGATCTACGCCTGATCTCACTGCCCGGATTTGCCGTTGAGACGGAGCTCACGGAAAAGAATGACTCCAAACGGGTTGGCACGGACGCCAGACACCCGTTTGGAAATCGCAAATCTCAGAACTTGATGCAAAAGAGGCACTACCGGCGCCTCATCCCACAAAATCGACTCCAACTCATAGATGATCTTCGAGCGCTTCACCATGCGGTTTTCCTGCCGCAAGTCCTCAACCAAACCATCATATTCCTTGTTGCTCCACCCTGTGAAATTGTTGGGACTCTTTTCCGTAAGCACCCCATACACGATTGAGGGATCGCTCACCGGATTCTGCCAGCCGAAGCGGTACACTTCCGCTGGATCCGACTTCAATTTCGCGTAGTGCGCCTTCCAATCCAAAAGATCGAGTTTCGGCTTCCATCCGAGATCGCTCTTGAGCTCGGATTGCAAATATTCAAGCATCGTAGAATTCCTCGAACTCTGATCGCTCTGGATAGAAAACTCCGGTTTTTCAGTGCCTTTCACGGGCATCACATTCCACTCCCTGCGATACCCCCCGGGCGCCAACAGAACCGGCACAAAGGAGGCGGCTCCCACTTCCCCCGTGTTGAGCAACCGTGCGAGCTCGACTCTCTTGGGGATGAGAAGGGAGTTCCGGACGGCAAGACGGTTCTTCAAATCATTGAAGGGCGGTTTCCGCGTATTGAACGCAAGATAAGTCACGGCCTCCACGGGCACGTCGAAAACAGTGGCAAGTTCCGAGATTTCCTTTTGCTGCAAAACAGGAACCCGGTTCAAGATGTCGATCGATCCCGCTTTCAACAGGGGAAGCAGTGTGCCTTCTTCGGGGAGAAACCGGATCTTCACTTCCTCGATGGAGACCTCCTTGTGGTCGTGAAACTCGGGATTTTTCTTGAGGATCAGGAATCCATCCCGCTGGTACTCGGAAATCCGATACGCCCCCAGTGTCGGAACCACAGGAGATCGTGTCTTGGAATAGCTCTCGATCAGGTCAGGCCGGATCGGGGCAAAAGGCGGCATCGTAAGCCAATTCAGGAGCTGTTCATCTGCTTGGAGGAGATGCACCTCCGCGGTCCTCGCGTCTGGTGCGCGGGTCTTCTTGAGATCGATCCGCGGATACAAGTCTGAAAGCGCCCCCTTCACGGGCTCCTCGGTCAGACGCTTCAGCGCAAGGACGAACTGTTCCGCATGGAAGGGTTTTCCGTCACTCCAGCGAAGCCAGGGCTTGAAGCGAAAGGTGTAATGAAGTCGATCCCTGGAGCGGGAATGGGAATCCACCAAACCCTTCTTTCGCTCCCCTTTTCCATCATAAAAATAGAGCGTTCCCAATGTGTTCGCAGCCAATTTCAAGGCCACGCCATCCTCGAGAAAAAGAGGATCATACTGGGTCGGCTCGGAGGAAAACTGCACCTGGAGGGGCTGGGAAAATGCTCCCGAATTCAAAAGGATAGAGCACAAAACCCCGAAAACAACTCTGGTCATGAATTGATGGATCATGCTAGAAACGATACCATGGATCAGCTTGCAGACAGCCTTCAAAATTTACTGACCAGCGGGTCTCTCGGGAGCTCGTTTTTAGCACTCCTGCTTGCCTATCTGGGCGGGATTCTCTCAAGCCTCACCCCTTGCATCTATCCCATGATTCCGATCACGATCGGCGTGGTGGGCGGCATTCAAACCCATCATGAGGAACGCAACCCGCGCGGCATCCTGATGCGGGGAATCGCCTATGTGCTTGGAATGACCATCATCTATGCGTTTCTCGGAGTCCTCGCGGGACTCACAGGTCGGGTTTTCGGCTCATTCACGAATACCTCGAACTGGTATCTCGGGCTTTCCCTGTTCATGTCCCTTGCCGCACTCATGATGCTCGACGTTTTGCCTTTTGATCCGCAAGCCTGGCTTGATCGAGCCAAGCGTTCGATCGGACTCTCGGGAGGAACCAAGAGCAACACTGAAAAAGAAGCCACCCTGGTGGGCGCCTTTGTGCTTGGTGCCTCCTCGGGATTCATCGCAGCCCCGTGCACCACTCCGGTCCTCTCGGCAATCCTTGCCTACATCGCCCAAACCCAATCCGTCGTGCTGGGTCTCACACTCATGATTTTTTTTGCACTCGGTCTTGGCACGATTCTGATCGGAATCGCCGCTTTCGCGGGCACGATCCAGCGCCTGCCCCGGGCGGGTGCTTGGATGAACCGGGTGAAGATTCTCAGCGGCATTTTGATTCTGGCGTTCGCAAATTATCTTATGTTCAAAGCAGGAAAGGTGAATTGAGACCATGAAAGAATCCACATCCAGCACCAAGCTCTTTTACTTCCTTGCGGGCCTCTCCGGCATCGGAGCCGCCATCTCGATCTGGCAAACCCGCCTCTTCTTTTTGACCCGCACCGGTTCGGGTGAGATGAAAAGCTTCTGCAATATCGGCCAAACCTTCGACTGCACGGCAGTGGAGATGAGTAAGTTCGCCGAGATGATGCCCGGGATTCCTCTCTCTGCGGTGGCTATCGCCGGATACCTCGTGATTCTTCTCCTCTCGCTTTTCGGACTCAGCTCCTCCCTCAGGCGAGGACTGAAGCCCTACCTCGTCGGTTTCACCGGGATCGCGTTTTTGTTTTCCGTGATTTACCTCATGATCATGCTGACCCAGATCGGAAAGCTCTGCCTTCTTTGCCTTGTGGTTGATAGCATCAACATCATTCTTTTCGTCCTGGCGCTGACGATCCCGAAGTCCGAAAAATCGAACGATGGGACAAAAATCGGTCACATTGCCTGGGTCGGTGGTGCGGCAGTGATTGTGGCATTCTTGTTCACCAAAGGCATGAATCCGCAGGCTGGTGTGAACCAGGATGATCTCAATGACATTGTCGAGAGCGTGCTCAATTCAAATATCAACACGATTCAAATCCCGGCCGGGGCTCCCTCGATCGGCGATTCGAACGCACCGATCACCATTGTGAAGTTCAGCGATTACGAGTGCCCGGCATGCAAAATGGGGGCTCTTTCAATTCATCCGCTCACCAAAAGATATCCGAAGGAAGTTCGATTTGTGTTCTTGAATTTCCCGCTCGCAAAAGAGTGCAATCCGGATCCTCAACTCGGACGAACCATCCATGTGTTTGCCTGCGAGGCCGCAATGGCGGCAGTTTGCGCAACAGAACAAGGCAAGTTTCCCGAAGCTTACGAGACTCTGTTTGAGAATCAGGGAAAATTCGAACAAGGAAAGATCGCGGACCTCCTCGTGTCCAAAGTCGAGGGATTGGATGCGAACAAACTTAATGATTGCATGAAGCTACCGGAAACTGCCGATCGGATCAAGCGCGATGCGGAACTTGGTTCAAGCCTGAAGATTCAATCCACTCCCACCTTTTTCGTGAACGGCCACAAGGTGGAAGGCGGACTCCCCACGAATGTATGGGTGGACATCATCGATAGACTTCTTAAAAAATAATGCTGATCGATACACACTGCCACCTCAACTATGACTACGATGGAGGAAAGACTCCAACGGATCTCGTTCGCGAAGCCGAAGCAAACGGAGTTGGCACCCTCATTACGATCGCGACCGACCACACCAACTTCGAAACAGTGCAAAAAATTTCTGAGCAGTTTCCGAGTGTGTACCACACGATCGGGGTACATCCGCACGAAGCATCACTTGTCACTCCAGAGATTCTGGACAGCATGCGCGCGTTTCTCACCCACCCGAAATGTGTGGCTGTAGGCGAGATCGGCTTGGATTACTATTACGAGCACTCCGATCGCGAAAAGCAAAAGCAGGAATGCCAAGCGCAACTTGAGATCGCAATCGAGACCAAGAAGCCTGTCGTGATTCATTCGAGGGATGGAGAGGAAGACCTGCTCCCAATGCTCACTTCCTATGCAAGACGCCAGAAGGGTGCGGCATCCCTTGGCGTGATTCATTGCTTCACCGGCACGCGGGAGTTCGGGCAGGCGTGCCTTGATCTAGGATTCTATATTTCGATCTCGGGCATCCTGACCTTCAAGAATTCAGAGTCGCTTCGGGAAACCGTAAAGAGCTTTCCACTCAACCGACTCCTTGTCGAAACCGATTCCCCCTTTTTGGCTCCAGCTCCGCTTCGAGGCAAAAAATGTGAACCCTACATGGTGAAGCACACGGCACTGAAGCTTGCGGAACTCATGAATGTCAGCTTCGCTGAACTTGAGGCGACCACCACAGTCAATGCGAAGGCGTGTTTTGGGCTTGGATGAAATGAACGTCCGGATGAATATTCTTCCATCCCTGGTTTGCGCGTTTGCCATTGGCCTTGCTCTGCACTCACCCACCTCGGCTCTGGCTCAGTTGAACATTAGCGAAAAAGCCGAACTCCGGGTCCGATTGGAGCGGGCCAAAGCCGCCTGCTATGGGAGGGATTGGAAGAAAGAAGTTTGCTATTTCAAGTCCTCCAAAAAGGCTTCATGGGATTACCAGCGGAATCTGGGAGACGACCTGCTCGAACTCCCCGTGGATGCGGCCACTGGTTTCTCCGAGGCCATGCAATTCGTGTCTACAATCAACAACTACTTCACCCTGCCGCAGCAGTGTGCGTTGGGAATTCCTCTTGATTTGGAACGGATCGAGTTTGAAGGATTTTTGAGAGAGATGGAAAAGAAGGCTCGCGAGATGAATCTGACCAACTGCGGGAAGAGCTGTTTTGCAAAATGCCTTGTCTCCAACCTCGTAAAGTATGAGTTGAATTTCCAAACCCGGCACATCCCCCAAACCGATCTTGAAATTTTCTGCTCAGGAAAAGGGAAATGTACCAATTACGCACGCCTCGGATCCACCCTTCAGGATGCCGTTGGGATACCTTCGAAGGCTCGAGCCGATTACGATCAAGAAGCAAAAAGCGGACACGCGTTTCTTGAGGTGAGTTTTGACGGCAAGAGTTTCTATGCCGAACCTCAGAATGACCGATGCGAGTTTTTTTATATTGAATAGGGATTTCATGAACTCAATACTCATGTGCATCACCAAAAACTGCAAAATGACTCTCGCCGAAACGCAAACCCCTTGGGGGGTTCTGCTGAGCTGTCCCTCGTGCAAGGGACGTTTGGTCCGAATCGGAGCACTCAATAGAATTACAACTCCGGATGCTGCCGCGAAGCTTTGGCAAGATTTCGTCAAAACCCATCGCCCGGGCTCAAGAGCCTGTCCTGCTTGCAAACGAGCCATGAGGATTGTGAATCCTCAGACACGGAGCGGAGTCATTGAACTTGATGTCTGCAATTCCTGCATGTTGATCTGGTTTGATCCAACCGAACTTGAACGCATTCCCCGTCCATTGGCGAGCGCACCCGAACCATCCCGCCGGGTGTCCGATGCTCCTTCGGCATACGATCTGAATTCTCCCTCTTCCGCCTGGGATACATCGACTGATCTGATATGGCTCATCGACTTCTTTTTCTTTTTTTGAAACTAGATCCGACCCGCGAACAGCCTCGAACTCACACTCCGGTCATCCGCATCTGTCACCACAAATACCCGCCCTTGATCCACCACCAAGCCCTCCGGCTTGTACGGAACTGCTAGTTCATGGCGTTCCTGAACCCGAATTTTGGAGTCAAGGCGTCCGAGGGTGGCACCCGTAAACACTCCATCCTCATAGGTGGAGTCTGAACTCTCGGCCGCAGCCAGAAACCAGATCGATCCCTGGTACATGCATGCATCTGTAAATCCCAAACGTGCGGTGCCGATTGAGCCCAAGTCCACCTCGGTCACCCGATGAGGCCCGGGCTGATCCGATAGAAAATCCTGAAGCTCCATCTCGATGATCATGTTGCGGCCGGACTTTCCGTTTCCACGTTGGAAGAGCAGGATGCGGGAACCGGAATTCACGGCTCCCTCCAAATTCAAATCCGGAATGAAGCCAACAAGCCAGGAAACTACATTTTCAAAGCTGATCTCCCGGACTCTTCGATTGCGATCGAGAATCGCTCCCCTCACCCGATTGGGTTTCGAACCTGAAGGAATGCAAAGAATGGAGCCGGATTCCGACAGATGAACAATCGCTTCAAGATCAGGCTTTGATTTTTTCCGGGCCTCGGGATCCTCGGGCAAGGCGAGGTCAAACAAGGGAATTCGTTCCACCTGACCCACGAGAGTGCGTGAAAATCTGCTCAAACTCGTCTCATCATCGGAAACACAATAAAAATGGTCGTTCGCGAGGATTAAACCGCTTGCGGCTGTGACTTTGGGGGAATCAAACCGAAATGCCTCTTCCAATCGGATCATGATTTTCCTGAATCCCCTCAGCCCAAATGACTGAGCAGTATTCCGGTTGCAACTGAAACATTCAGCGAGGTCACTTCGGTACCAGCATTCGGAATGGTACACATCACATCACAGGCCTCTTCGGTGAGCCTGCGAATTCCTTTTTCCTCGTTGCCCACCACCATGAGCCAGGGGCGATCCTTTTGGATTCGACTGAGCGGCTCCTTTGCGTGCTCGGAAGTTCCCAAAATCCAAAGACCCGCTTCCTTGGCCTTGTCGAGCGCCTGTTTCAGGTTGATGGTCTGGACAAACGGTACCACCTCGACTCCGCCACACGCGATATCGTACACGGTACCAGTCATGGGAGCGGATCGCTCTGTGGTCATCACAATCCCTTTGATTCCGAAAAATGCGGCCGCCCTGAAAATCGCGCCGAGATTCTGGGGATCTTGTAGACAATCGAGCGCAAGCCACAAACCGCGGGTCTCTTGATCAATGCCTGAAAAAAGCTTCTCGAGCGACGCTTGCGGCTTCGGTTTCAGGAGCGCACCGTGGCCGCTTTCGCGTCCCGATGGTTCGCCTGTGGGACGCTCCGCTCTTCCATCCCGCCCTCTCGGATTTCGTCCCCGCTTGGAATCCTGGGAAGCGACTCCGCCGAAACCCGCACCCTCGCTGCGGCGGATTTTATGGCGCTCAACCAGCGCCTCGATCTCCTTCCAGACTCCCTCGCTGCGATCCTTGGGATAGGTGATCTCGAGCACATCTTTGGGTCGCTGCTTCAGCGCCACAAGAATCGAATGCGGATTCTTGACCCGTACCTCACTTGAACTCATTGGATTTCTCTCAGGAATTCTTCCGCGGATTTGCGCGGATTCTGCGATTGAGTGATCGGTCGCCCCACAACAATGGCCGAGGCGCCCGCTTTCATCGCTTGGGCCGGAGTCATCACACGAGCCTGGTCGTTCAACGCCGAACCTTCCATCCTGACTCCCGGGATCATCAGATACAACTCCGGATACTTGAACCTTACCGCCTCGATTTCCTTGGGCGAGCAAACCATTCCCTGAACTGCAGGGTGGGAATGGGCAAGATCCGCAAAGTGATTCACCGTATCCTGTATGGTCCTGACACCGGTAAGTTTCGCCATCCGCGAAACATTTGCAACCCACTCCTCTTCGAGGAATGAGGTAAGGACACTGACTCCCAGGATCTTCGGACGCGAGGTGATTTCGCCTGAAATTGTTGCCTCCTGCAGGCGAATGTCAAGTTCATCGAGCATACGCTTCCCACCCGAGAGATGCACAGTCATGAATTCCACGCCGAGCTTTGAGGCCTTTACCGCCGCTTGCGCAACGGTGTTTGGAATGTCATGAAACTTGAGATCCAGGAAGATCCGCTCACCACTTCCCGTAATCGCCTGAATCCAATTCGAGTCCACCGACATGAAAAGCTCAAGCCCGATCTTGTACACGACCGGAAGCCCGTGGAGCTCATCCATCAGGATCTCGGCTGATTTGCGTTCAGAGTAGTCAAGTGCGACCACCAGCTCGGTTGCCATCAGGGATTCCTCAATACGACCGGGCGAAAATCGCCATCACGGTTCCATCCGTCTTGCCGGTCTTGAAGCACGGAGCATTTGCAGGAATTGGCTTGAATCCCTCATCGAGGAGGATGCACCGGAGTGTGGCCTTGGTTTCATCCTTGATCTGTTCCTCGGCGGCACGATCCAAGCCCCAAGGTACTTTATAGAAGCCGCCCTTCTCATCGATCATTTGCTTGAAGGTCGCATAATCACTCACGGCATGAATGTTCTGATCGCGATGAGCTTTTGCTTTGGCAAGTAGTTCCGCCTGCATTGCCACCAGCTCTTTTGAAACCCTCGCTGGGAGATCCGCCAGTGGAATGAATTCCTTCACTCCGAGGTCACGCCGGGTGAAAACAGCCTGACCCTTTTCAAGGTCGCGCGGACCGATCTCAATCCGGATCGGGATTCCGATGAGTTCATACTCGTGGAACTTCCATCCGGCTTGCTTGGTCTCGTCCTTGTCGACGGAAACACCGAGGCGATACGGAAGCTTGCGGGCATCCGCATGTTCCTGAATGGAGGATGCAAGCTGGTCTGCGGCGTGATACACGCTTTCCGCCATTGCAGCCTTCGGCACGATCGGAACAATCACAACATGGGTTTCGGCCAGCATGGGAGGAAGAACCAAACCTTTGTCATCCGAATGGGTCATGATCATGCCCCCGATCAAACGGGTGGAAACACCCCAGCTGGTCTGGAACACATGCTTCTGCTTTCCATCCTTGTCGAGGAACATCGTATCGAACGCTTTTGCGAAGTGATCCGAAAGATTGTGTGATGTTCCGGCCTGAAGCGCCTTCCCGTCCTGCATCATCGCTTCGATGCAATAGGTTCTGAGCGCGCCCGCGAATTTTTCGGCCTCGGATTTCATGCCGGGCACAACGGGCATGGCAAGCACGTTCTCGGAGAACTCGTGATACACCTTAAGCATTTTTTGAGTGAAGAGTTCTGCATCCTCAAGTGTGGCGTGACAAGTATGTCCCTCCTGCCAGAGGAATTCTGTGGTTCGAAGAAACAATCGAGTCCGCATTTCCCATCGAACCACGTTTGCCCACTGATTGATGAGGAGCGGGAGATCGCGATAGCTCTGCACCCACTTGGCAAACATCGAGTTGATGATGGTCTCGGAGGTTGGCCTGACCACGAGTCTCTCCTCGAGATCCTTGGCTCCGGCATGGGTCACAACGGCAACCTGCGGAGCAAAGCCCTCGACATGGTCGGCTTCCTTCTTGATGAAGCTCTCGGGAATGAACATCGGAAAATAGGCATTCCGGACCCCGGAGGCCTTGATCCGATCATTGAGTTCCTTTTGAATGCGCTCCCAGATGGAGTACCCGTTCGGGCGGATCACCATGCACCCTTTTACCGGGCTGTAATCGGCCAATCGGGCCTGAAGGACCACGTCCTGATACCATTGGGGAAAGTCTTCGGTGCGGGGGGTGATTTTTTCTGCCATGCCGGCTAGATTAGTTCGATTTCACGCCAAAATCCATGATAATCTCGGCCGCGATGTTGGACAGGCTGGAACAAAAAGAGCTTCGGAAACGGCGCCGGGAACGCGCGATCATGGCCGGGCTTTTCATCGCCCTTGTGCTCCTCACACTGGTGGAATTCAGGCTTGGCAAGATCTCCTCGAGCCTTCCTTTTGTGAATTCGATTTTCTTTTTCGGGCTCATCAATTTCAACATTGTGATCCTGATGGGCCTTTTGTGGCTCATTTTCAAAAACGTCGGCAAGATCTTCTTTGAGCGTCGAAGCCAGATCCTGGGCTCAAGGCTCAAGACCAAGCTGGTGACCGCCTTCATCGGGTTCTCCATCATCCCCACCCTGACCGTTTTCGCGATCTCGGCCCTTTACATCAACCAAAGCTTTGATAAATGGTTTTCGCTGAAAATCCAGAACACCCTCCAGTCCTCGCTCGAGATCACGAATCTTTACTACAAGAACGCGGAAAACCTCTCGACCCATTTCGCGACCCTGATCGGAAAACAACTCCATTCCCCCCTCATGAGCCGGAAGCGCCAGATTACGCCTGCGCTTGTCAACCAGCTCGAACAGCTCCGGGCGCTCTACGCGCTGAACGCGGTCGAGATCTACACCGACCCCCTCGAGGATCCGACACTGGTGATGGACCCCGGATCCAGAGCCAATACTCCGTTTGCCTATGTCCGCTTGAGTCTGGATCGTCTCAAACAGGGGTTTCAGGGAAACAAGCTCTCCTTCATCCAGACCATCGGACATGCCGACCTTGTGCGCTCGATCATCCCTGCAGTGGATTACACCTCGGGTAGGGTCCGTGCGCTCGTCGTGGTGAATTCATTGATTCCCATGAACCTGACCAATCGGGCAGGTCAGATCGCCCGCACGGCCGAGGATTATCAAGACATCAACCCTCTCAAATACCCGATCAAGACCACCTATCTCATCATCTTGATCCTGATCACCCTTCTGATCATCTTTGCCGAGATTTGGCTCGGTCTTTATCTTGCGCGCGAGCTCACTGTGCCGGTCGAGCGTCTGGTGAAGGCCGCCCAAGAGGTCGGACGCGGGCGCCTCGATGTTCAGATCGAGAAAACCGGTAACGACGAAATTGCGACTCTGGTGGAAAGCTTCAACAAGATGACCTCCGACCTGAAAAACAATCAGGCAACACTCCGTCAGCGAACTCAACAACTCGAGGCGATCCTGACCACCATTGCGACTGGAGTCATTCTGGTCGACGCCTCGGGCCGCATCTTGATTCTGAATGATGCCGCGCGATCCCTGCTCGACCTGCCCGATTCGAACCCGCAAGACCAGGCTGCGCCCGAGCGAATGCTCGGACCGACGTTTACGGGCACCGAGAACGAGTCGATTGTGAAGGTTCTCCAGGCAGCCCTCGGGGATCTCTCCCGAATGGATCGCGAGGTAAGCTGGACCGGTAAGGTTGCCGGAGAGATCAAGAACCTGACCGCGATTTCCTCGCCCCTGAAGGAACGCGGGCAAGTGGTGGGTGCCGTTGCCGTGATCGATGATGTGACCTATCTTGTAAAGGGCCAGCGGGAGATGGCGTGGCGGGAAGTCGCAAAAAGAATCGCCCACGAAATCAAGAACCCCCTCACCCCGATCAAACTCTCGGCACAACGACTCCAGAGAAGGCTTCAAAACCTTCAAGGCAAAGACGGGCAACTGCTTCAAGAGTGCACCACCGTGATCATCCAGCACACTGATGAGCTGAAGGAGATGGTGAACGAGTTCTCGAACTTTGCGAGATTGCCCGAGGTGACCCCTACCCCGAATCAGCTGAACGACCTCATCCAGGAAACGATGCAACTCTACCTCTCCGCGCATCCCGAGATTCATTTCATCACAAAACTCGAGCCTTCGCTTCCCGTCCTGAATCTTGATCGCGACCAGATCAAGCGCGTAATCCTAAACCTGATTGACAACGGGATCGCAGCGATCAAATCCGTGACCCGCTCAGGCCCGGGGCGCATCGAAGTTGAAACGCATTTCAATGAAAAGCTCGAAATTGCGGCTCTCACGATCCGCGACAACGGCCCGGGAATGTCCGAAGAAGTGCAGGAAAGGGCATTTGAGCCCTACTTTTCCACCAAGTCGGAGGGCACAGGACTCGGACTTGCCATTGTAAAGCGCATCATCAACGATCACGGAGGATACATTCGCGTCTCTTCCGTACCGGAGGAAGGCACCGTTTTTATGATTGAGCTTCCCCTGAAAACGGCTAAGCTTGCGACATGAGCCGGACCATCCTGATCATTGATGATGAAACCTCGATCCGAGACTCCCTCGCAGGCGCTCTCTCGGATGAGGGCTACCGGACCATCACAGCTCACAACGCGATCACAGGAATTGAACTCGCTCAAAAGCACGATCCGAGTCTCATCCTCCTCGACATCTGGATGCCCGAGATGGACGGCATGACCGCGCTTCAAGAGCTCAAAAAGCGCGGAGTGGATTCCCCGGTCCTCATCATGTCCGGTCACGGGAATATTGAGACCGCCGTGAAAGCCACCAAACTCGGGGCTTTTGACTTCATGGAGAAACCGATCGAGCTCGATCGACTGCTCGTATTGATCCGCAACGCGCTGTCCGCACGCGATTTGATCGAAGAGAACCAGGCACTCCGCAAGCAGCTTGCCACCAAGCGTCCCATCATTGGCGAGAGCGAACCCATGATGCAGATCCGCGAGATGATCAGGAGGGTCGCACCTACCAACAGCTCCGTGCTGATCACCGGCGAAAACGGAACAGGAAAGGAAGTGATCGCACAGACCCTGCATGCGCTCTCCCAAAGATTCAAAAAGCCCTTCATCGAAGTGAACTGTGCCGCAATCCCCGAGGAGTTGATCGAGAGCGAGCTTTTCGGCCACGAAAAAGGCGCATTCACGGGCGCAACCCAGCTTCGCCGCGGACGTTTTGACCTGGCCGACCATGGCACCCTTTTTCTTGATGAGATCGGCGACATGTCGACCAAAACGCAAGCGAAGATCCTTCGAATTCTTCAGGAACAGAAGTTCGAGCGCGTCGGAGGACAGGAGACCCATTCGGTCGATGTTCGAATCATTGCGGCTACCAACAAAGACCTGAAACAAGAAATCTCAAAAGGCGGCTTCCGGGAGGATCTCTATTTCAGACTCAACGTAATCCGGATCCATGTACCTGCCCTTCGGGACCGGAAAAGCGACATTCCACAACTGTGTGATTCTTTCCTCGGCGAATTCGCGCAAATCCACCAAAAGCCAAAACGCGAGCTCGCCCGGGACTCGCTCTCCCTGCTTCAAGCGTATCCTTGGCCCGGAAATGTTCGCGAACTCCGAAACCTGCTCGAACGACTGGTGATTCTCCAGGGATCCGGAGAGAGCGATGCGACCATCACGCCCGAAGAGCTTCGCATTCACCTGGGCGACACCGCCTATTCCGGGTCGAGCCTTGGGGGATCGGAGCCAAATCCCCAAGGGGCGATCGCAGTTTCCTCTGGCAGATCCCTCAAGGACGCGAAGACCGAGTTCGAGCGGGAATACATCATCCAGGCCCTGAAAGAAAACGGCTGGAATATTTCAAAGACCGCGCAGGTCCTTGGAATCGAACGCACCTATTTGCATCGTAGGATGAAATCCTTCGGAATCGAAACCGGCAGCTGAGTTCAAACCTGCCGATCAGGGAGCAAGGCGCCAATCGTTGGTTTCAAGAACCGGATGTTCCCTCAGGAACTTTTCACGCGCAACACGAAGGAAGTCCCTGTGGTAGCTCCCCACCACATCCTGGGCAAGTTCGGCGCGGGCCTCTTCGCATCGGGAGAAGAAGGCAAAATATTTTCCGTGCAGACTGGAGTAATCGGAGGGGTAGTGCTTCACGACATCCGCAGGAGCCCACTGGAGCGTGAGCACGCCGGCCTTGGTGGAGTTCTCCACATACATTCTCGGTCCGAATCCGGGATCCCCGACATTCATGTAGCGATCAGAGGGATGCGGCATCGTTTTAGAGCACTGTGTTGAATTTGAAACCTCGGAGCATGCCCGAAACGCCCGATCCCGGGCCTGGGAATCAACCCCGAACCAAGTGGTCTTCTTGAACTTGACCGAGTCATGACTGATGCGAACTCCACGGATCACCTGAACCCCGGAATTGCTCTTGATCGCCTCACACACGACATCGGCGGAGGCCATTCCACTCATTCCCAAAACAAACAGACCAAAGACAAGATTGAATTTCATACATTACTCCCGACGGGCGGAATCTACTCGAGAATACCTGACTAAGTCAATCTTTTTTATATTTGGCCAGTATAAAAATTAATCCTGCGGAAGACTTCGATTCAACCCAAGGCTCCGTACTTGACACGCATCCCACTCATAAAATGATTCCCATTGAGCGGCTCCCCCGTGACCCGAGTCAGCAACTCATCCGAAGAATACCGTTTCCCGTGCACATGAACCTTCTCGCGCAGCCACTTCAAGATCGCTGAAAACTCCCCTCGTTCCACCTTGCCATCAAAATCAGGAAGATCCCGCTTCATTGCCGCGTGCAGTTGGGCTGCATAAAAACTTCCAAAGGAATAGGTCGGAAAATACCCGAAAGACCCGTACGACCAATGCACGTCTTGAAGGCACCCTTCCCCATCGTGCGACGGACGAATGCCAAGGTACTCTTGGTAGCGGTCATTCCAGAACGAGGGAATGTCCTTCACCTCGATCTCCCTGCTCATGAGCGCCTTCTCGATCAAATACCGGATGTAAATATGGGCGTGATAGGTCAGTTCATCCGCTTCCACCCTTATGAAGGAAGGCTCCACCGCATTCACTCCCCGGTAGAAATCCGCAAGCGATACCCCAGCAAGGTTCTCAGGGAACAGCTTCTGAAGCGTGCCGTACTGCCCCTTCCAGAACGGCAAGGATCTCCCGATGGAGTTTTCCCAGAAACGGGACTGACTCTCATGAAATGCCATTGAAAGTGCCGAGCCCAGAGGGAGTCCATACTGTTCGCGCTGCGGAAGCCCGAGTTCATAAAGTGCATGCCCTGCCTCATGAACTGCAGCAAAGAGCATCATATTGAACTCATTTTCGGCGCTCCTGATGGTAATCCGCACATCCCCCGGGGCAAAGGTCGTACAAAACGGATGTGGGGCGTCGTCCGCGCGGCCTGACTCAAAGTCGTACCCCATCTTTTCGATGATGCGTTTTGAAAACTCCCACTGTTTCTCCTTTGGAAAGGTTTTCGCGAGAAAGGAGGTATCCGGCTTGAACCTCGCTGCGATTTCGCGAGTGAAAGGGAACAGCTCGCGCTTGACCTGATCAAACACCTCGTCAATCCTCGATACCCGAAGGCCCGGTTCGTAATCCTCAACCAGCGCATTGTAGGGGTGTTCCTCGTACCCGAGAAACTCGGCTTCCTGCCGCTTCAGCTCGACTATTTTGGCAAGAAGCGGCTCGAAGACCTTGAAATCGCGCTTGGTCCTCGCCTCATGCCAGGCGCCAAAGGCCTTGGAGGTGGTGAGAGCCATTTCTTCGACGAATGCCTCGGAATATTTCTTCTTTCGAAGCACATCCTTCAGAGTTCGCTGCACATTGAAGCGTTGGGAATCATCGAGATTTTGCTCCTCCGCAAGATCACGAAGGATTCCTTCGAGTTTCCCTGAAGTGAAAAGCTCGTGGGAAAAGGTGGAGAGAGTCGCCATCTGACGACCCCGACCTTCGCTTCCATTTTTCGGCATGTAGACCTGCTGATCCCATCCGAGAACGGCATTGGCAAAGTCGAGGTCGGCAATTCGACCCATGAGCGTTTTGTACTCTTGATATCTGCTTTCAGGCTTCATTCATGTAAGGATACAAGACCTGCTTGGGCGGGACAAAGTTTTCTTTGATGGTCCGCGCACTCATCCAGCGAAGAAGATTCATCGAGCTCCCCGCTTTGTCATTCGTCCCCGATCGACGAGCGCCACCAAACGGCTGCTGCCCCACCACTGCCCCCGTCGGCTTGTCGTTGATGTAGATATTCCCGGCCGAGTGGCGAAGCTCTTGCAGAACAGCTTGAAGCGCCATCCGATCCTGAGAGATCACAGCCCCTGTCAATGCATAGGGCGAAGTCTCATTCACAAGTTTGAGCGTATCCGCAAGCCTTGCATCCTCATAAACATAAAGAGAGAGAACCGGACCGAAAATCTCCTCGGACAGGGTGCGGGCTTTTGGATCTGTTGCTTGCAGAAGCGTCGGCTTCACAAAATAGCCGACCGATGTGTCCACCTCGCCTCCCGCAAGCACAGAGTAACTTGCAGTGGTTTTCGCATGCTCCAGGTAAGTCGAAATCTTGGAGCACGAGCGGGAATCAATCACCGCATTGACGAGATTCCGGAAATCGCGAACATCTCCCTGCTTGAGGGCGCGAGTCTCTTCGATGAGCCGATCCTTCAATTTTGGCCAAAGAGATGCCGGGATGTACGCACGCGAGGCTGCCGAGCACTTTTGACCCTGATACTCGAAAGCGCCCCGGATGAGCGCCACATTCAGGACATCCAGATCGGCAGAGGGATGCGCGAACACAAAATCCTTGCCCCCCGTTTCGCCCACAATGCGGGGATAGGTGTGGTAGCCCTCGATGCCTGCCCCCACGGTTCGCGTGATGTGATTGAAGGTCGCGCTTGACCCGGTGAAATGAACTCCCGCCAGCGCAGGATGATGAAGAGCAACCTCACCTGCCACCGGACCCGGCGCAGGCACGAAATTGATCACGCCCGGAGGAAGCCCTGCCGCCTCGAACAATTGATACGTGCGATAGGCCGCAAGACTCTGCTGCTCGGATGGCTTCCAGACCACGGTGTTGCCGATCATGGCAGGGGCTGCGGGAAGATTGCCGGCAATTGCGGTGAAATTGAACGGAGTTACCGCAAAAACAAACCCCTCAAGCGGGCGATAATCGACAGCGTTATGGATTCCCGCAGGAGAAAACGGCTGATCCGAAATGATCTGCTCGTAGAACTTCGCATTGAACCGCAAGAAATCGGCAAGCTCGCAGGCGGAATCGATCTCGGCCTGGTAAACGTTCTTGGATTGACCATGCATGGTGGCGGCATTGATTCGCGCGCGCCATGGTCCGGCCAAGAGATCTGCGGCTTTCAGGAAAATCCTCGCGCGCTCAGACCAAGGCATCGACTCCCAAGCCTTTTTCGCTGCAAGTGCAGAGTCGATCGCTATGGCAATTTGTTCTTTCCCCGCCAAATGCACTCGAGCGATCACCGTTTTGTGATCGTGCGGCATGCGAACCTCGAAAATAGTTCCGGTTCGAACTTCCTTGCCTCCGATGATGCAAGGAATCTCCACCACTTCCCTCTCGATCGAGGCGAGTGCCTCCTTGAGCTCGGTCCGCTCTTTTGATCCTGGCAGATAGCCGAGGATGGGTTCATTGACGGGATTCGGGACTTTGAACTGGGTGGAAATCATGGCCGGGAGAATACCAAAAAAGGCTCGAAAAATCCTAAAAAAGCTTCAAGCTTCCACCGGGAATCGACCCCGAAAATCCTTTACTTCGAAGACTTGCTTGATTTGATTTCAATCTGAACTGGTTTTTTAGGACGTGGCTGAGACCTGGACTGACAGATTGCGGTTTGCTTTTCATCGCTATACACGCACACAAGACCCGAATTGCACGCACGAATGAGAGAACACTTATCCCCGAGATTGCCATCCGCAAATGCATTGATCTCAGAGACCGAAAGAAACACGAACGCAATCTTAAGCAAACTTCTCATGTACCACTCCTCACGAAAGTGCATGATTTACTTTTAATGTTATCCCTCAACAAACATCACTTCAAGATGTAACTGCTGGGCGACACCCATGGGACACTTGCAAACGAAAACCTGAAAAGAAATGCGGGGGTGTCACTCGTGACTCAGAGCTGAGGCAGCCCGTTCACCATCTTGGCAAGTTCGAAATCCTTCTGAGTGATGCCACCAGAGTCATGGGTGGTCAAAGCAAGCTTCACCTTGTTCCATTGAATCACCATGTCAGGATGGTGATTTTTCGATTCCGCCAGATACCCGACCGAGGTGACAAACATGAGGGACTGAGGAAAGCCGCTGAAAACAAAAATCTTCTCGATCTCTCCATTTGGATTCAACTTCCAATCCGGAAGGTTCTTGAGCTCAAGCTCGATTTGGGATGCTGTCAACTTTGCGGCTTTGATTTCGCTCATGGGTTCACCTCGAAACTTGCATAATGGCAGGCGGCTCGATGTCCGTCGGATCCGACAGCAGAGGACCGAAGCGCCGGAGCCTCGGTTCGGCATTGCTCTTTTGCAACCGGACAACGAGGGTGGAAAAAACATCCCGTCGGCGGGTGAATCGGAGAGGGCACATCGCCCTGGAGAATCACCCTTTCCTTTTTGTACGTCGGATCCGGAATCGGAATCGCGGAAAGAAGGGCCCGCGTGTACGGGTGCGCAGGCCTCGCATAAAGCTCCTCCGCACTCGCCATTTCAGCAATTTTTCCAAGGTACATTACCGCGACCCGGTTGGAGATGTGCTCGACGACTTTCAAATCATGCGCAATGAAAAGATAGGTGAGCTTGAGTTCTTTTTGCAGATCCTGCATGAGGTTTACGATCTGGGCCTGGATCGAAACATCAAGTGCGGACACAGGCTCATCGCACACCAAAAACTCGGGCTTCACGGCCAAAGCCCTCGCGATGCAGATCCTCTGGCGCTGCCCTCCCGAGAACTCATGGGGATAGCGCGAGATCGATTCACGCCTGAGTCCCACGAGATCGAGCAACTCGTAAATGATCTTTCTTCGCTCTTCTTTTGTGTTTGCAAGCTTGTGGATGATAAGAGGCTCGCCAAGAATCTCTTCAATGGTCATCCTCGGATTCAAGGATGCAAAAGGATCCTGGAATACGATCTGCATGTTCCGGCGCAGGGCCCGCATTTCCCCGGAATCGAGCTCAAGGATGTTTTTCCCCTTGAACAACACCTCTCCCGAAGTGGGTTCGATCAAGCGCAGAATGCAGCGACCTAACGTCGATTTTCCGCATCCGGACTCGCCCACAAGCCCAAGCGTTTCGCCACGATAAATGTCAAACGACACGTCCTGTACGGCCTTTACCGACGCCACTTCCCGGCCAAGGATTCCACCCTTCACTGGAAATTTCTTCACGAGGTTCCGGACCGACAACAGCACTTCCCGGTTTTCCATGGTCAATTCTCCACCCTCATCGGACTTCCGCCTTCACGCACCGGACCTCGCGATTCGATGCAAACGAACGAAGAAGAGGCTCCTCGCCCTTGCATTCTGATGCCACATTCTTACATCGCTCCTGGAAGCGGCACCCCTGTGGCAGATCAAACAGACTCGGGACAATTCCGGGAATCGGCTCAAGCCTTGACTTCTTCACTTTGCCCGTCGGATCGCGGGAAAGCACGGGAATGCTGTTCAGCAACCCTTGCGTATAGGGATGCGCCGGGGCCCTGAAAAGGTCCATCACGGAAGCACGCTCGACCACTTTGCCCGCGTACATGACCACCACCTCGTGCGCCATCTCCGCGACCACTCCGAGATCATGCGTGATCAGCAACAGCGAAAGACCGGTTTTTTGCTGTAGATCCCTGAGAAGATCGAGAATCTGGGCTTGAATTGTCACGTCGAGGGCAGTCGTGGGTTCATCTGCGATCAGAATCTTGGGATTGCAGGAGAGAGCCATCGCAATCATCACCCGCTGCCTCATGCCACCGGAAAGCTGATGCGGATAATCCTTGATTCGTTTTTCGGGAGCAGGGATTCCCACAAGCTTCAGCATTTCCACGGCTTTGTGTACCGCGTCCGTCTTGGAAAGGTCCTGATGAAGGAGAATCGCCTCAATCAGTTGATTGCCGATCGTAAAGACAGGGTTCAGGGAGGTCATCGGCTCCTGAAAGATCATCGAAATCTCGTTGCCGCGGATCTTTCGCATTTCTTCCATTCCAAGCTTGAGAAGATCGCGCCCTTTGTAAAGGATTTCGCCACCCACCACCCGGCCCGGGGGATTCGGGATGAGCCTCATGATGGAGAGGGAGGTGACTGATTTGCCGCAGCCCGATTCGCCGACAATACCCAGGGTCTTGCCCTCGTAGAGATCAAAACTGACCGAATCGACGGCCTTGAGCTCGCCACGGTCCGTGAAGAACGAAGTTTGCAGGTTTTTTACTTCGAGGATTTTATCGTTCGATCCCATGCTGTCGGGGCAGCATAGCTGAAAGAAGAATCGAATTAAATAAATAAAAACAATTTATAAAGACCGACTTCTCCAGACCCACTTGAGTTCCCCTTCCGGCGTGGTGAGTTTCGCCTTTGGTGCAAAGGAGCGCCCGGAATCCCACTCTTCGATCGAGAGAACGAACGAAGCCACTCCCCCCTCTGCAGGCAGAAGCTCGACCTGGAAGGGTACCTTTTCACCCCCTCGCGAGGTGCGGGAATACACCCAGATCCACGGTCCGGAGGAAAGCCGGATCGTCGCACCTGAAACTTCCACCGACTCCGCATCCTTCCCGGAGAGGGGGCACGGAAGATCCCCGAGGAGCAAGCCTCTCAGGATGGGAAGCTCGATGCCCAGATACCGTGTCTCTTCCTTGCGATTCAGACGCGGCTTCGCAGGGATCTCAAGAGCATAGGTGAGACCGTCGCTGGTCAGCCTCATCAGGGTTCCTCCGAGGATGTGAGTCACCTCCAGCGTGAATCCCCCCCCCGGCTCAAACCTGAGATTCCCCGGATGCTGCCCCTTGAATTCGCGCGTTTTTGCCTTGAACACGAGGCTTCCATTCATCGCTCGAGGACCCTTCGAACAAAATCGGGAAAGCCAGGCGCGCGCCTCCTCGACCGAAACCGCGGATTCATCGCGGATCGGCACAGTGGAGCACGCAGGGACGAGCAAAACACACAGAAGCGCAAAGACCGGGATTCGACGGGAATTCACCATTCCCTGAGAGCATGCCTGAACGCTTACTTTTGTTCAACCGAAGCAGGAGCCCGGACCGGATCCCTGGTTTGCAGGGAATCTATCCTGCCTTGCGTCTCGCGAGCACGCTCAGGCATCTGGTTTTTCGCGTACGCCTCGAGAAGGTGCTGGAGGATCGTTTCTTCATCCCCCTTCAAACCCACGGCTTTCTCAAGATACTTGAGTGCGTTTTGATGCTTTCCGAGCAAGAACTGGTTCCAACCGAAGCTGTCCAGGATGAATGGATTGTCGGGCTTCAGTTTCATCGCCCTCTTCAGCATGGACTCGGCATCCTTCAGTCGGACCCCTTGAGTCGTCCATGTATAGGCGACAAAATTGAGAGCGTCTGCGTGATCAGGGGTCTTTTCCAGGATTTTCTCCATCTCCCGCACCGCACCCTCGGTGTCCCCGAGTTTCTCGAGCATGGCTCCATGAAAATAACGGAGTTTCTGATCCTCGGGAAAGAGCTTCAGTCCGTCGGTGAGCGCCGAACTTGCCTCCCTGATCTTCTTCTCGTCCTCGAACATGCTGGCCATCAAAAGATAAAATCCGGGGTTCTCAGGGGATTTCTGGATTGCGTCGCGGATCAGGGCGAACGCTTTTCCCGCCTCATTCCTGCGGCGATAGATGCCTGCCGCATGGATGAAGGCATCTTCAAAGAGTTTCGACTCGGGAGAGACCCGTTGCAAATGCTTGAGCGTATCTTCGATCCGCCCTTCCTGCTCGTAGATCGCGCCCAGGTAGTAGTTCACTTTGTCGGAATCCGGAACCTTCGCAAGGAGCGCCTCGAGGATCACCCGCGCTGCGGCCCAATCCCCTTTTTGCATCGTGATGAGACCCATCCGGAGCCGGGTGTTCAGGTCCTCGGGATCCAGAGCGACCATGGTTTGCAACACCTTGAGCGCATCTTCCACCCGGTTTTCCTTCAGATGAATCGTCACAAGCCGTCCTGCGACGTGCATGTCGGGTTTTTCCTCCATCTGACCGGTGTAAACCTCGACCGCCTTTCGATTCTGCGCATTGGCCTCGAAGAGGAGCCCCAACGCCAAAGCCGCCTGGCTGAATCCGGGGCGGATTTCAATCGCATTGCGGAAGGCGCGGATTGCTTCATTGGTGTGATCCGTGGAATGCTCCATCTTTCCGAGATAAAACCATGCGGCCGCAGAATCCTTCACCTTGGAGGTGAATTTGCGGATGAACCGGAGCGCCTCCTCATATTTCTGCTTTTCCACGAGGACCTGGGTCTTGAACACCGCAGCCTCATCATTCGCAGGGTCGATCCTCAACACCCATTCATATTCGTTCAAGGCCAGATCCACCTCGTTGTTCAAGGAATAGATTCCCCCGAGCATCAACCTCACATCCACCGAATCGGGCTCGATCTCCAGAGCCTTCCTGCATTCTTCGATGGCGAAGCTCACCGCGCCCTTTCGAAGATATTCCGCGGCGAGTTTTGAATGGATCACGGCTGACTTTGGATCATGGGCCAAAGCCGCCCGAAACTCCTCGATGGCTCGATCCACTTTTCCGTCATGGGAGTAGGCTTGGGCGAGTGAGAAATGGTAATCCGCACTTGCCTCCACCCCCCCTTTTTCCCAACTGGCTTGCGCCGCTGTTTCGAACCTCTTGGGAGCGTGATCGTTCGCATTCTTGACCTGCTCACTTGTGGATGCGCACGCAGCAAGACAAAGCACACACAAAACCGCCAGGGGATGTTGCGAATTTTCTTTTGATTTCAATCCCTTAAAAAATGACTCACCCATCGGATCGTCTCCCTTATCCCCCTTTTCGTCAGTTCTCTGGTGAAACTGAAATCTTTATGTCTCCATGCTTTTTGTTGATTTTCTTGACATTAAGCGATCTCGTTGTTACCAATTCCTTTGCCAGCGGGTATTGCAGCATGTCAAAGTGCCAAAACCCAGAAGGCTCTTGCTCAAGGAATGCTCGTTCGTTTTCGTGCGAACGGGGGTACATGGTTCCTGAAAGTCCGTCCGGGTGTTCGTGGGTAAGAACGTGATCATTAACGACAGCTAACATCCTCGCAGAAGAGGTAGGGGGCAGTATGAAAGAAGCAAAAGTAATCAAGCGTTACCAGAACCGCAAACTCTACGACACTCATGAGTCCAGCTATGTGACTCTCGATGAGATCGCAAAAATGATTCGCGCCGGCGAAGACGTCCGCGTGATCGACAACAAGACCAAAAACGACATCACAGCATCGACCCTCACTCAACTTCTTTATGAAAGCGAGCGAAAGGCCAAATCCCAGCCATCAGTCAACCTTTTGAAGGCGATCATTCGAAGTGGTGATGGCTCATTCTCCGGGTTCATCCAGGACCGTCTGAAGAACGAACTTGCCGCGATCGAAGCAGAAGTTGCCGCATCCAGCTCAGCGAGCATGGGTAGCGCTCCGAGCATGAATCAATAAGTGCCAGCACCCTGACTCCCGACGGAATTTCACTGAAATTGACGGATTGAGTCTTTGCTTCTTTATCAAACACCGAATACACTCTAAATATGCGCGTTAAAGTCGCAAAATATGGAGTAATTCCACTGGTTTTTACGCTATTTGGAGTGTGTTCGGTTTTTTCTTTCACACACGCGTATCCCAGAAACGCTTCTGGAGATTCCACTTTCTCCCGCAGCTCCCGCGAATCCACTCCTCCCAAAAGCCAATCCGAATCTTATTCGGATCGAACTCCATTGTCTCCCGGAACTCACAATCTCTCCCTTGCCGTGGGACAAGTGTTTCTGCTTGGCTCTCTCACCCGTTTTGAAAATGCGATTGGACCGGAGATTCACTACACCTACGGCGTGAGTGACCTTTTTGCCTTCCAATCCAACTTCGGATACCACTCCCACTCAAGCGGAGCCCTGTCCATCTGGAACCTCTCCGCAGGACTTCGCGCGAATCTTGCGTATTTCGATTCCCTCGTACCATTCACCAAGATCGGTCTCGGGTTTTATCATCCCTCCTATTCTGAAAATAATGCGACCGTGAGCGGCCTCCTCTTTGGAATGCAGCTTGGAACCGGGATCGATCTCATGATCAGCAATTCCGTGTTCTTCGGTGCCCAGACCACCTACAACACCATGTTCGACTCCTCAAAAAAGGCGTCGGACAACAGCATGCGATCCTTGGGCGGGGCCTACCTTTCGTTCATGGTCCATGCGGGACTCACCTTCTAGACGGGCGGAAACACAATGGCGATCGATACCACCTTCAAAACCGACAAATGGGTAAAATGCATCTCCGGATCCGGCACCATCCGCGCAGTGGCCATCACCGCAACCGAGATCTCCCGTCTCCTTGCGGAACGCCATGCCCTTTCCCCCGGAGGGTCCAAGGCCCTCTCGGAATCCATCATCGCGGGACTCATTTTGTCTTCCTATTGCAAATCAGGAGAGAAGATCAACCTCAACATCCAAGGCTCCGGTTGGTGCACCCAGAGCATGATCGATGCGAATGCGGATGCGGAAATCCGGGGCTATGTGCTTGAGCGGAATCCGGCGGAGATCAAACTCGCGCGCTCCATCGGCCCTTGGGGGATCGGTCTTCTTTCGGTTCTCCGAACCAAATTTGATGAGGCAAAGCCTTACATCGGTACGGTTCCCCTCCTCACCGGCCATCTTGCCAAAGACCTCACTTTTTATTGGCTCCAGTCAGAACAGGTGAATTCCGCGGTGGGAATCGAGGTCTTCATGGAGAACGACAAAATCGTTCTCGCCGAGGGATTCCTGATCCAAGCGATGCCGGGGGCCTCGGATGCAGACATCCAGTTCATCGAAGAGCATTTGAAAAAACTCCACCAGTTCGATTCTCAAGCAAGCCTGAGAAGCACTCCGACACGTTTGCTTTCCTACCTTCTCGAGAACCAATCCTTCAGCGTCATCGAGGAGAAGGACCTGCGCTTCAAGTGCGGCTGCACCCTCGACCGGGTCAAGAGATCCATCAAACTCGTCGGTGATGAAGAGATACGCTCCATGATTGAAGAGAATAAGAACGTGGAGATCGATTGTGACTTCTGCTCGGAGCACTACCTGCTTACGCCCTCGATTCTCGAATCCCTGCTGAGCTGATTCCCCTCAATTCCGAACGATCTCGATGTCGACAAAACTCCCCGACTCAGGCCAGATCCTGCTCAGCCCCTGGTCCACCCTCCTCGCCCATGCACACATCCATGAGGGCAGGAGGGACCACGATTTCAATCCTCCCATCCACCAATACCGGAGCGGCGTGTGTGGTTCGTAGCGAAGCAACCTGAGTTTCGGAAATAAGGATTCAAACTTCCCGAGATCCCTGCGGAAAACGATCCATGCAAGAGCTCCGTTTGCCCCCAAAAGCGGGTCATAGCTCCGGAACGACCAACTCACAGCTCTCGGGTCCATCGGCTCATGATGAAGGAATCTCAGGATTGGATACGAAATCGGCCCGAGATGCTGATCCACCATGAAGATTCGTCCTCCCGGAAGGAGACATCGCTCCGCTTCCCGCAAGAACGCCTCAACGTCAGGAAGATGATGGAACACATTGAACATGAAGATTGCGCGTAGACTGCTATTCTCGAAAGGAAGCTGGGCTGCATCGACACTCATCGAGAGTCCCGGATAGGCAACCACATCTGACGTGAGCACCTCCGGAATGAGATCCCTCAAAAAACCGGCACCCGATCCGAGCTCAAGAACCAAGCCCCCGGGCGGACACCGCTCAAGGCAGGCCTGGAACTTCTGATACACCTCAAGGTAAAACCCGCGAAGAGACTCCTTCCGGTCAATCAAACTCCGGATTTCATCAAATCTCAGACGCGCGTCTTCCGTATTCTGTTTCGGACTTTTTGGTTCAATCTCCAAACCCGTTTCCTCAGCCAAAAAAAAAGCCCGCCTACGGCCAACGGCCATAAGCGGGCTTTCTCAAATCGAAATTACATCATGCCTTCCATGCCACCGTGTCCACCTGGCATTGCTGGCATATCCTTTTTTGGCTTCTCAGCAATGAGGGTTTCGGTGGTGAGCATGAGGCTTGCCACAGAAGCTGCGTTCTGAAGCGCACAACGGCTCACTTTCGCAGGATCGATCACACCGGCAGCCATGAGGTCTTCATAGGTTTCGGTGAGGGCGTTGAAGCCGAACGAAGGAGTTGTATTGTGAATCACTTTATCCACAACGATAGACCCTTCGAGGCCTGCGTTAAAAGCGATCTGACGAAGAGGTTCTTCAATCGCACGCTTTACAATGTTGATTCCGGCCTGTTGCTCGGCATTCATGCCCTTCATGGTTTCAAGCACTTTTGATGCACGAAGAAGCGCGGTACCGCCGCCAGGGACGATTCCTTCTTCAACTGCTGCGCGGGTTGCATTGAGCGCATCTTCCACGCGAGCTTTCTTTTCCTTCATTTCAACTTCGGTAGCCGCACCGACATTGATCACGGCAACTCCACCGTGGAGCTTCGCGAGACGCTCCTGGAGTTTTTCACGATCGTAGTCGGAAGTGGTTTCGCCGATCTGGGCGCGAATGGTCTTCACGCGAGCTTCAACGTCGGCCTTCTTGCCTGATCCGTCGACAATGGTGGTGTTGTCCTTGTCGATGGTGATCTTGCGGCACTGACCGAGGTCTTCAAGACGAACTTGCTCGAGCTTGTGGCCGAGGTCTTCAGAAATCACAGTTCCTCCGGTGAGGATCGCGATATCCTGGAGCATCTCTTTGCGGCGATCGCCGAATCCAGGCGCCTTCACAGCGGCAACATGGATGGTACCGCGGAGCTTGTTCACCACGAGGGTTGCAAGAGCTTCGCCTTCAACCTCTTCTGCGATGATCATGAGCGGCTTGCTGCGCTGAACAACCTTTTCAAGCGTAGGGAGAAGGTCCTTCATGCTGCTGATCTTCTTGTCGTAGATCAGGATGTATGGATTATCGAGGATCGCTTCCATCTTGTCAGGGTTGGTGACGAAGTAAGGTGAAAGGTATCCGCGATCAAACTGCATCCCTTCAACCACATCGAGAGTGGTTTCGGAAGTCTTTGACTCTTCAACGGTGATGACGCCTTCTTTGCCGACTTTTTCCATTGCCTGGGCAATGATGTTTCCGATGGTCGGGTCATTGTTTGCAGAGATGGTTCCGACTTGAGCGATCTCTTTTTGATCCTTGATCGGCTTTGCAAGCTTCTTGAGCTCGGTGATCACGGCTTCAACAGCTTTGTCGATTCCGCGCTTCACATCCATTGGATTCAGGCCTGCAGCAACGATTTTCGCGCCTTCGCGGAAGATCGCCTGGGCAAGAACGGTTGCGGTAGTGGTTCCATCACCGGCATCGTCATTGGTCTTGGATGCAACTTCGCGAACCATCTGTGCGCCCATGTTTTCGAACTTGTCGGAAAGTTCGATTTCTTTGGCAACGGTCACGCCGTCCTTGGTGATGTTTGGAGCACCGAAAGATTTTTCGATGACTACGTTACGGCCTTTTGGACCGAGGGTTACTTTTACTGCATCCGCAAGGATGTTCACGCCATTCAGGATTGAATTGCGGGCTTCTTGAGAGAATTTCAGTTCTTTTGCTGACATTTTTTATTTCTCCTTAGTTTCTATTGAATGATTCCGAGGATGTCTTCTTCACGCATCATGAGGAATTCATCGCCTTCGATTTTGATCTCGGTTCCGGAGTACTTTCCGAAAAGAACCTTGTCGCCCTTTTTCACTTCGAGAGGACGAACCTTACCATCTTCAGCCACGCGGCCGGTGCCTACTGCGATGATCTCACCCTGAATCGGCTTTTCTTTTGCCGTATCGGGAATGATGATTCCGCCTTTGGACTTTTCTTCTTCTACGAATCGCTTTACGAGAACGCGATCATGCAATGGACGAACTTGCATTGTGTACCTCCTAGGGTTTTGGGTTTAAATCGCAAGAGTTCTTGTTTCCGAATCCGGTAATGGATCCGCCCCACGGGATGTCAAGCGCGAGGCGCGCAGATTTTTCCACATTTTTGACTATTTTGCACGAATATTCCGCGAACTGCCCCCGAAGATTGCGCCTGAAAAATCTCTCCAGCGTACCATTCGTGCGTTTGGATTACCTTTTTTCTCACCCATCCTTTGCCAAATCCGGCCGCGTGGACAAACCTGGTTATGGGAGCAAAAACACCATAGATTTCAGATTTTTATACGATCCAACTGAAATGAAAGGCGCAATCTTCGATGGCTCTTTCAATCTTTTCCGTTGACCTTTTTCGCACCGCTTGGTAGCACTTCGTCACGTTTTAAGGGGGGCTTCGAGGGTCTAAGGGGTTAGGTCCTGATCGAAGCCGGAACAATGTGAGGAAACATGAAATTCGTCTCTGAATTGATCTGCTTCATTTTTATTCTGCTCGCCATGAGCGCCAGTTCGTCTGTAAACGCAGTGCCTCGAACCGACATGGATGATCTGTATTCCGATCAAATCTACATGCCGGGTTTTGATGGCGAGGTGCCCACCTCCTTCGAATCAAACGCACGGAGCGCTGAAGAGGGTGATTCGGTTGCCTACGATTCGGGCAGTTCTGAAACCGTCAACCTTGAGATGGAACAGGCAGAAACTCCCATTCACGGAAAAAAATTGAGCGCCCGGCAGGGACGCAAAAAATCGACCCGTAACTGAATGACTGTTGCGTTTTCAGGGGTTCTCGACTAACTCTGATCCCTCAGATCAAGAATCGGCACGGGTAGGTAGCTCAGTCGGTAGAGCAACGCCCTGAAAAGGCGTGTGTCGGCGGTTCGATTCCGTCCCTACCCACCACTTCTTGATTACCCTGTTCTCACTTACATAGTGGTTTACGTGCCCAGGTGGCGGAATTGGTAGACGCACTCGTTTCAGGGGCGAGCGCCAAAAGCATGCTGGTTCGAGTCCAGTCCTGGGCACCACAAATTAAAAAAGCCGGAATTCCAAAAGGTATGCCGGCTTTTTTAATTTGCGGATCTCAGACTGGACGAGAAGCCGTAATTCCGGCTGCGAACGGGCACTGCCCGGTTCGCGGCAAGTCGTGCAGGATGCATGACTTAGGAATGGAGGCTGGGTCTGGAGTGACCGAGCGGGAGGCGAGGAAACGGAAGACGAGTCCAGTCCTGGGCACCATTCTAGTCTCACGAGATTCTACGATTCTACTCACTTTGTAGTGGGTAATTTAGGTTTCCCTTTCAGGAACAAACATCTAGCAGACGCAGTCGGTAGTATTTAAATGACCGATCCTCTTGCCCGAAAAAACTCACACGAAAGAATTTGAGACCAAACGACTCTACATTCCTTAGAACAAGGAAAAGGGAACGAAGGGTCGGAACATTGTTCAAATTATTGTGAAGACCGCGAACCAGATCTTCCTACGTCCTGTACTGACCTTTGGACGACAAAACGCCGCGGTCGAGATTGATTCGAGCCGCGGCGCTTCGAAAAACTCGATTCTCTATTTCTTGAGCGGCATCGAATTGCGCTTCTGAACTTCAGAGAGCAGGAAGCACTAGAGCGTTTGCAAAATGGCCGAATCAAGGGTCGAAGAGTGAGGGACGACCTGCCTCGCTAAAGGAGAAGTTAAATTTTTCGTAGCCCTGAATCCCGGGGATCAATCGCAATGAAGAAGGGTGACGGGATAAGTTTTTACGAAGGTGTTATCCACTGCGGCCACATTGTACTTCAGCCGCCACTCCCGGTCCCGGGTTTGGTGCTCGGTTAAGGCCTCACTCAGGATGCGATTCGCGGTCACGCACATTTGCCCTTGAATCGTCTGACCCAGGAGGGCTTCTGCCGTGCCCTGGAGTTGGGAGTAGTGATAGGCATCGAGACTTTTGTACCGGGCAAGGGCTCTTTCAAAAACCCCGGGCTTGAGTCCGAGGTCCTCGGAGCTCATGAAAAAGACCGAAGCCTTTTGCTGAGGGCTCACTTCATGCCTGGAGTAGAGGGGGATAAGTGAGGCCATCTGGTAGTGGGGGTGTACCTTGTGCCAGTCCTGGAGGAACTCCAGGGCTTCTTTTTCTTGCTCGGCCGGATCATCACTTTCAAGCCACTCCTTCACCGCAAGGACGATCCGGTCTCCAAAAAGGCTGATCACCAATGCTCCGATGGCGGTGATTCCGACCGTGAGTTTTTGTCTGAAGATCGAGCGGGCATCAATTCGGGCCGTGGTCTCAGCATCGATAATTTTCTGGGAAGTCCGTCTCATCACGTCCTGCCATTGATTGAGTTCATTCTTTGCATCCATCATGGCTTCTTCTGCTGCAGCAATCTGTTTAGCGGTTGAGCTTTCGGTGGACTTCAAGCTCTCAAGACTGGTTCTCATTCTTTCGTACTTGCGATTCAGGATGTCGAGCTTGGTTGCGTCGAGTTCCATGGTTTCGCGTCGTGCTACCAGATCGAGCTCCTTGATCTTCACTCTCGCGATGGCATCGCGGATGTTCTTGATCTGAAAGTACAGGGATACTGCGGTCAGCGAGGCGCCGCTGTACTTTGCAATCATGAGTGCCTTTTTCGCTTGTTTGGCCTCAGCCAAGGCCTTTTTCTGGGCCGCGATTTCGTGATTCAGGTTTGCGATCTTCTGATTCACCAGAAGTTCCTTTTTCGTGCCATCGGCCTTGAGCGAGTCAAGCTGTTGTTCAAGCCAGAATACGTGTCTTTCGAGGGCCGACTCTTTTTCGAAGAGCGCGATGATGGACCCGAGGTTCGGGTCGACGTTTCCCCGTCCCTGAAAAAGGGTCTTCAGGGTGTCGGATGATTTTGACTTGAGGGCGGTGTCCGCGGCCCATTGGACGGAATCCATTCGATCCCGGGCCAGGGATTGCCTCTTGTAGGGCGCAGAACGGATGCGGACAGAGGAGTCGAGGTCTTGGGCAAAACCTGAAATAGATGAAATAAGAGTCGCGAACACCACGGTTTTTAGGGCGAGTCGTTTCTTCATGGGCCTGCAAGATATTCCAAGAACGGGAGCAGTACTGTGAGGGTTCCGTGATGGACTCCTCAAGTTTTGGTTCTGAAACCAAAGGAGTTGCGGCCAATTCCGGATTGCCCGACCCCGGAAGTCAATCCAGCTTGCCAAATCCCCTGGGCTAATCCCCGCTTCTTTTGGGACTTGGTGAAAACACAAAAGTATTCCGAAGCAAGTTCGGAATCCTTCATGCGAATTTGGAAAGATCATGCCGGGCCTCGAGTGCCAACTGCGAAGCGGGCGCGCTCTGATTACTTCGCTCTCAAGGTAGAGCAAGTCGCGCTGACACCACCCGAGTCATAGGCCGCAACCGAACCTTTAGAACAGAATACTTGTTGGCCAACTACTTTTTTTTCATCGAGTGACGCGGAAAGGGTGAGGTTGCGGTTGCGCTTGGGACAGTCCAAGGCCCCGACTACTCCCACCACAATATTATACTGGGTTCCCCCTTGACATTGGAAACTCGAACCAGTTTGAACCCATTCACAGTTTTGGTAACTGCTCCCAGAAGGACAGCTACAGCTTCTTTTGCATCCAGTCGAAAAAGTCTTGTCGCCCGCTTTTACTTGTGCCGAAGACATCAACCCTAAACTTAAAGCCAACACTAATTTAATTGATTTCATTCCAATCTCCTATTGAAGCAGTATATCTCGTTCAAAACAAATGTCACTGTGTGTATTTTAGACAGTTTTCCTGGATTTATGGCTGAAATGATTGCGTTTTTCAGGGTATGGGTTTTGCACTCTGAGAGGATATGCACACTTTATACACTTTCACCCTGACCTTGTTTTTAGTGTTCTCCTTCGGAGCAAAAGCCGAAACTTGCATGCAATCGGAAATTGAATTCAATTCAATCAGTGAACTCACTCAGGCAGTTAAGCGCCAAAAAAATAGTGAAACCCAATTTCCAGATGTATTGCTGCGATTCACCTCGGCCACTTGGTGTCACCCCTGCCAGGGGATCAAAAATGCCTTGATCGATAAAAAGTTTTTAGAGCCCTCTCCCAATCCTTCTTATTTCACAGGGAAAATTCCGGTCATTCTTCATGGTGTTCGGTATTGGGCGCGGGTGGAGCAGATCGAGATTAATGGAAAGGGTGCGGATAAGCTCAAAGTCGAGCCCGCTTTTAGTCGGGATGTGCCGTTTTTCCCCTACACGGAAGTGTTCATCGATGGGCGTTTGGTGTTTGCCGGTTCCCGAGACTCAATGGGTGGAACGGTAGAACAACCCGATTACGACTCCCCGATCGGGATCAAACGAAGACTCGAGAATGTCATTCTGGAAAAATGGCACCCCGATTCGTCTTCCGGGGTATCGGCAAACCATTAAGTCGAGAGACCCAGAAAGAACTTGCTCATGAATGTTTCCGTCGTTGCGGCTTGGCTTCGATCATCTACGCTTCAACTCATTCTATTGCCAAGCTACTGCCCTCCGGCACACTCAAGAATCAGTTTCGGCTGAGTAAATTTTCTAATTGACGCACAGCAACATTTCTGATAACCTCCCTCCTCGTAGAAAGCAGGTCCTTCTGAAAGTTCTTGGAATCCTTCTCCTTGTTACGATCCGGTCACCAAGCGCTGGGAACCGTGCTTGTAATTCCTGTGCCCCATGAAGCCAGCTTCGCTGATTCTGTTTTTTGTGATCTCCTTTTTGCCGACCGCTTTTGGGGGAGCCTTCGAACCCGGCGCGCGCTGGGACCAGAACGAGGTCCGTGTTTGCTGGCTTGATTCAGCCGAGTTCACAAAGAATCCTGACCTCCTGGACGATTCTCTCTACTTCAATGAGAATCGCCTTTTTCACTCTGCAGAGCTCTCGGATGTGATCGAGAAAAAGATCAACGCCGAGTTCACTCCTGAAAAGACGGGCATCCATTTTACCGGTTTTGAAAAATGCAGGATTCCGGCTCAAGGAGGCCGCCCGGATGCGGACGCGGTGCTGGCACTTGAGTCGGTCGACTCCTTTGATGAGATCATCGAAGGCGGTACATCGATTGGAATGTCGGTGATCGATCTCTTTCGGGGCGAAATCATGCGCCGCGACCCAGAAGAGGATGCGGGACTCCCCTCCCTTGTGATTCAAATCCCCTCCGAAAAAATCTATTCGTCGAAATCCATCGGCTATCACGAGGCCATCAGCCTCACGGCATTGCATGAATTCGGACATCTCGCGGGCCTTCATCACGAACATTCCGCATATCGGGACGAGGCCCTTCGCGACCCCTATTGCGCGAGCAGTCCCTTTGCGGATGACCTGAAGAAGGGACCGGACCAGGCCTTTTCACTCGTACCAAAAAAATACATCGAAAATCTCTATGAACTGAAGGGCGCGGTCCGCTCGGGCTATGATTCGAAGTCCATCATGAATTATTGCCACACCCGAAACCTGTTCGCCCTTGGAGGGAAAATCGGACTCAGTGCGGGCGATCGTTCCTTGCTGAAATCCGTTTATCCGGAATGACAGGATTGCAAAGTGGATCTCTTTCTGGAAGGCTCTTGGAATCCAGAAACGGAGAATTCGCCATGAAAAACCTCATCCGATCCTTCCCTCTTTTACTGAGCCTTTTCGCACTTCCTGCATCTGCGCACCTTGAGCTTGGCACCTACCGGGGATCCACCTCCTCTGGTGAGATCTGCTCTTTTGAAGTGAAAGGAATCGCTTTTGAAGGCGGCGTGAAAAATCCGCTCAACGAGCGCGTGATGATTGAGTACTCAAACCAATCGCGAACGCTCCAGCATCCTCCCGTGGTGGACTTGAACGCCCTGTCGGCGAACTTCACGCATGATCTGCTCCAATCCGTCATGGGCACCACGAGCGGAGCGGAGGCTTTCGTACTCCGGATGAACCCGGAATCACACAAGCCCGACTCCTTTGTGTTCATCGTGGAGGATTGGAAAAACGAACAGCGCACGCACCGAACTTGCGGCCATCTCGAACACGGAAACTGAGGGAAGCCTTCACTTCTCATGCTTTTCAACTCGTTCGAATTCATTTTTGTTTTTCTTCCGCTCGTACTGACCTTGTATTTCATGATCCGGAAACGGGAAGCAAGGCTCTTGATGGTCCTTGCCGCAAGCTATATTTTCTATGGTTTCTGGAATTACAAGTTCACAGCACTGCTCCTGTTTTCAACTTTGGTTGATTTTGTGCTTGGAATTCGGATCCATGAGTGCCGGGAGGCTGTGGCCAAAAAGCGATTGCTCTGGATTTCGATCGCAATCAATCTCGGGGTGCTCGGGTACTTCAAGTATTGCAATTTTTTTGTGGAATCCGCCTACGAACTCGCCAAATGGTTGCACTTTGCCCCGGCATCCGCTTTCCATCTGGATGTCATTCTCCCGATTGGCATCTCTTTTTACACGTTCATCTCCCTGAGCTACACGATCGATGTCTACCTCGGTCGCTGCAGCCCGCATCGCGACTTCCTTGCCTACGCAGGATTTGTTTCGTTCTTCCCGCATCTCGTGGCTGGACCGCTCATTCGCCATAATGAGCTGGTTCATCAGCTGGAAGACCCGGCACGAGGCAGATTCAATGCGGACCATTTTGCGGAAGGAATGATCGTGTTTGTCATCGGTCTTGCAAAGAAGATCCTGATTGCGGATCGACTTGCAGACGGGGTCAATCCCGCGTTGAACACTCTCTCCATGCTAAGCACTCTTGAGGCCTGGCTCTGCGCTTTCGGGTACGCTTTCCAATTGTACTTTGATTTCTCAGGGTATTCGGACATGGCAGTGGGACTTGCGCGAATGATGAACATCCGGTTTCCGCAAAACTTCAACTCTCCCTACCAAGCCTCCTCCAACACCGAATTCTGGCAAAGATGGCATATCTCGCTCAGCCAGTGGTTGCGGGACTACCTCTACATTCCTCTCGGCGGAAATCGAGGAGGAAGCCTTGCAACCTACCGAAACCTTTTCCTCACCATGGTTCTGGGCGGCCTTTGGCATGGAGCGAATTGGGTATTCATCTTTTGGGGCGCCTATCACGGACTGCTCTTGGCTCTCGAGAGACGTTTCGGGGGCGTGAAAAACCCACAACAAGGACCTGCTCCGTTTGCTTCGGTGAAAGTGGCGCTCACTTTCATTGCGGTCACTGTGGGGTGGGTATTCTTTCGCTCGCCTGACATGCATTTCGCTCTCGACTGGCTTTCAAGGCTATTTACCCTGCACCCCTCGTTCACCTTGCACCACTTCGAGCCCGCATTTCGTGATCGATTCATCGCAGCTTTTGTCTTGGCAGGGATCCTGACTTGGGGCGCCCGCAATACGAGCGAGCTGAATCTTGAAAGAATCAAACGACCCGGGATGGCCTGGGCATTGGCAGTTATGTTTGTGGTCAGCCTTGCTTTTTTTTCAAAGAAATCGCCCTTTTTGTACTTTCAATTCTGAGGAGCCATGAGAAACCCCGCAAAATTCATGATGCACTTCGGATTTGCAACGGCGACCCTCCTTTTGGCGGGAGTCGCATTCGTCGGCTGGATCGATCCATTTCGAAATCTTGGTTTTGAGTGGCGGATCAAGTTCATCTCCGACCGGAATCAAGCCTACAAAAGATTCAAGGTAATCGAGGAGGCCAAGGGCGTCACAGACCTCGTGATCGGTTCCTCGACCAGTGAGATTTTTGTACCCCGGGTTTTGATGGAACGCTACGGCGTGACCGCATTTGCTTCGAATTCGGGAGGTGCAAGTCTGCCCCTCCGCCTGATCCTGCTTCGTCATGCACTGGCCACTCAGCCTTCGCTCAAGCGAGTCATCTATGTCTCCGACCTTTTCGAGTTTTCCAAACCAAAGCTCGAGACCTCAGTCTATTATCAGGACGAGATGATCAAGTGGCTCGACAAAAGGCATTGGGCACGTCTCAAACCAGAGTCAGGAGAGCGGTTCAATGATTTTTTTTCGTTCATGGTCCTCGATCGAGCCATTCGAACCTTCAAAGATTACCGTGCCTCGTTGGCGGGCAAGTGGGCATCGGCCTACCACACCGACGGATCCACCACCCAATCCATGATTGGAGGGAAAACCGGCGATACGGTTGAAAACCGGGTAAAGGCATCGGCCATCGCCATGAGTTCCTTCTACTCGGAGATGAAAGAACTTGATCTCTTTGCCCGAGAGCTGTTCGGTGAGATCATCCAGGAAATCGAACAACATCCCGGCGTCGAACTGCGTGTGGTGCTGTCGCCATTTCATGAGCTTTTCTTCCGTTATTTTGAATCCCGCTTTGTGACTACCGGAGTGTATGATGCGTGGATTGACTTTCTCAAATCGCACGAACGAGGACCGATTCACGTGCACAATTTCAGTTATCCCCGGTATCAAGACTACGGAATTACCCAGACCGATCGCTTCTGGCAGGATGGAACGCACACCACTTCAGAAGTGATGATCAAGATGGCTGATGAGATTTACAGCCAACCAAACAAGGAGCAACACCCATGATCCCCGATCTCCCTTTTCTCAATTCTAAAACCCTGAACCTCATTCAAGCTCCCGTGGCCCTGGGCCAAACCCTGGAGGGTGTCGACGAGGCACCGTCCATCCTGATCCAAAACGGACTCCTTGAGCAGATCAGCTCCTTGGGCTGGTCGATCGGGCAAGTGAGCGAAGTCGACCCACATGACCTGAAGTGGAACTCTCCTGTGGGAAATCTTCCTGCGCACCAACAGGGGCAAAAAATCAAGTTTCCAAACGAACTCGGGGACGCATGCCGTGAAATCGCGGGACTTGCCAGGGACTCCGCAAAAGAGAAATCCTTCACTCTCACTTTGGGTGGAGATCACAGCATTGTGATCGGATCGATCGGCGGCGCATTGCTCGAGCGCCCGGATCTCGGCGTCATCTGGGTGGACGCGCACGGAGACTTCAACACTCCCGAAACCTCGCCCTCCGGAAACATTCACGGAATGCCGCTTTCGTTTCTGACGGGTCTCATGCAGCGGTATCAGATCAAGAGCTTTGATTGGCTCAAGAACTTTCTTACCCGCGATCAACTCGTTTTGGTGGGCATCCGCTCAATCGATCCGGAGGAGCGTTCCCTCATGAAATCCTGGGGCGTAAATGTGTTTTCCATGACCGAGGTCGATCGCTACGGCATCGGAGGCGTGATGGAGCGCGCATTTGAGATCCTGTTCAAGAACGGCAAGCGCCCGATTCATTTGAGCTATGACATCGATTCGGTCGATCCGCATTTCGCCCCAAGTACCGGCACCCGCGTGCGCGGAGGACTGAATTACCGTGAAGCCCACTACATCGCCGAGAGCGTTTCTGAAACCGGGGCACTTGTGGGAATGGACCTGGTTGAGATCAATCCGAGGCTCGGGTATGTTGATCCAGCCCACCGCGGAGACACCAATGTCACGGTGGAGATCGGCCTCGAACTCGTCGGTTCGGCGCTTGGAAAACGGATTTATTAGCGTTAAAATGAAGCCATCGGCTCGGCCGGGAAGGACGCCCTGATGTTGATTTCCATTCTTTTGCCCTTCTTATTGAGTACCCAGGCAGGGCCGCTCCCGCCAAGTGAGTCCAAAGCACTCTCTGAAACCCTAAAAAAAGCTCAAGAGGTGAACTCTCCCCGACCTTGCCCGGTGCCGGAGAGTGAGTTTGATCGCTGGGCCCCCCTCCCCGAGTGCGGCGTGAATCAAGAAGTTCCTCGCGTTTACATCAAAAAATACCCAAAGCACTTTCGCTTCGGAATCACTCCTCTCGGTGCTGAAGTGAATGATGCCGTTTCGAAAGCCTTTGATCGCCGAACCAAGGATCCGAACTTCTCCGGAGCGGTGTATTTCGGAAATGGCCCAATTTACGGCCCTGGCGGAGCTGCCAAAGGTTATTTGAAATCCGGTGGAAAGGTGATTTCGAAAATCAGCTGTGATCCGGATCCAGCAGACGGGAACTGGGGCAAGGAGAACGGGGTGTTCGTGGCCTATCGGAAGCGGATTTCTGCGGCCGGAGGAGGCTTCACCGTACCGGATCTGGACGCTCCCGGAGAGCACCGCTACCGGGTGATTTCAACCCGAACTCTTTGCAACCAGTGCGGGCTGCTTCAAAACGAACCGAAAAAATGGGAATCCGACGGAGAGGATCTGATTCAGTGTGATCAAATTGATTTTGCAATCCAAAGCGGCCCCGCGATCCTGCTCGAGGGAAAAAACCGGGTACCGGACCTGAAGGGTACCCAAGCCCCGACACGATCCCTAGTCGGTGTGATGAAAGACGGATCCCCCGTCACAGTGGATGTCGATGGCCAGGCATCGCTCAGTTGCATCGCAACTGAGATGGAAAAATCCGGAATCACGGGGCTTTTGCATCGGGATTCGACGGTGGTGGACGTCGCCATTCAGGACAAAAGCGGAAACTGGAACCAGCACTATCCAAATGTGCAAAGTGGAAACACCAACGCGGCGAGCCTCCTTGTGATCAGGAATCGCTGATTACTTGCGCGCGGTCTTCTTTTTGCCAGCAGGCGCTTTTACTTTTTTCGCCACTTTTTTGGCCGTCTTTTTCTGAGCCTTTGCTCCGCCCATGAGCTTCTTGATCTTCTTCTGCATTCCCTCAAGTTCGCTCTTGGCGCCATTGATGAATTGCATGGTGCCTTTCAGGGTCTTTTTCATTTCGGAGTCGATCTTGCTTCCAACCATCTCCTGGGTTTCCTCGATCGAAGACGCGATCGTGGACTGGATCTCCTGGAGCTTGTCCTTTGAGAACAAGGTTTCAATTTTTGCTTTCAGATCATTCAACTTTTGAATCGGTGTGTTTTCCATGCAAAAGAGTCTGCCCGAACCGATTCCAATCTTCAAACAAGTTTCATTCAAGGAAGGAGCTTTTTTTCGTTCAGATTCCGGTACTCGAACATCCCGTACCGGCACAGGGAAAAATCAAAACGCGTCGGATCAAGCGGATCAATCTTTTTCAGATTCATCGTCACCTCGTTCGCGGTCTTCCAATTCGCCGTTTTCATGCGCGTCAGGCCGAGTTTGCGAGAGATGGTAAAGAGATGCGTATCGAGAGGGATCAGGAGTTGCTCCGGCCTGAGTTCCTTGCTTCCCGCCCAGAGCCCAAGGTCGATCCCGTCGTCCTTTCTGATCAACCACTTGAGCAGCATGAGCCAGCGTTTGCAGGTGGAGCCATCCTCAGGCGAGTTCAGCATGTGCTTGAAGTGGGGGCCGACCGCCGAAAGTGCTTGAGACCATTTCTTGTACTCCCGGATCAAACCGGCAAGCCCCGTTTCAATGGTTTCAGCGCCAGGATCATGGTGGACCAAAAAATGAGCACGCAAGGATCCATGAACCAAAACCGAGCGTTGATACAGCCGGGTGATCGCGAACAAGTCCTGTCCGGTGTAGATCCGGTGGCGGAATCCAGTGAGGCGATACGCAAGTTCCTCTTCCTGATAGCTTGGGATTCTTGCCCCGCCAGGACTCAGCTCGAGCAGGCCAATTGCACGATTCACGGATGCGATGATCTGCTTGACCCCGCCGAAGGCAAAAAGAGCGGAAATCAAGGCAAGATACTCCTGATCACTTTTTTCCGGGTTCAAAGCCCCCCCACCCCCAAATCGCCGAACCACACTGAGCGGGTCCCACTCGAGGTACCGTGGATCATGAAACTGCACATAGAGCGTCTCGATCAGATCTTGACGCGCTTTGAGAGAGAGACGACTCATGGGTTCTTTGGATCCCGCATGCGGGATGTTTCGCGGAGCCTGAGCAGCATGAGACCGCTTGAGAAAACAAGCATGAACCAAGACGAATAGGACTGGAGAATCGGCAAAAAGGTGAGCATCACCCCCATGGCTCCGATCCAACCAAAAGGAGCGAACAGAATGGCCGAGATGAACAGGACCTTCAGGCTCAGGAGTTCTGCGATTCCGGACAAGGCATTGGGCTGCCCCCGGAATGCTGCCGTGACCAAAATCATTTGCGCACAGAATTGAAGAACGAGACCGATGCTGAATGAGATCCGGGAGCGATCAAGAGCTGCTTTGTGATTCTGGATTTCATTCAGGAGCAAAAGGAGGCACCGAAGCGTGATCAAGAGCAAGGTGGTCGCGATCACCACTGCCGAATACCCGCGAACCGGCGCAACGCCAAGGACCAGCAAAAACAGGAACAACATGAAGATCGGAAACGCACGTCCCGGCGCAAGCTCGGTGCGCAGCTGAAAGCCTGCAATCGATGAAAAAACCGCACCCGCCAGCATGGCCGGGTTTTGTCCTTTGGCGAGAAAAAGAATCGAGAAAAGCGCTGTGAAGGGAAAGAAAATCCACGCAGGGTTCAGCTTTTGAATCATGTTCTCCACCTTATTTCGGATGGGTTTTGCGTGCAAACCCAATGTGCGTTATCATGCGGCATGAGTTTTTTGAACCCCGATCGACCTGCCATCATCCTTGCCCCGATGGAGGGGGTGACGGATGCACCCTTCCGGGAGTTCATCACCCGCACCGGTTTCTATGATTACTGTGTAAGCGAATTCATCCGGGTGAGCTCCCATCCCCTTCCTCCCAAGGTCTTTCGAAACGAAGTTCCGGAACTCCGGAATGAGTCGAAGACCCCCGCGGGAATCCCGGTGCAGGTCCAGATCCTCGGCGGACATCCGGAACGAATGGCTCTGAGCGCCCTGGCCGCAATCGAGGCGGGAGCAATCGGAATCGACCTGAATTTCGGCTGCCCGGCACCCACCGTGAATCGCAACGACGGGGGCGCAACGCTGCTGAAATATCCGGAGCGCCTCGAAGCGATTGTCAGGGCGGTTCGCGATGCGGTGCCTTCGCGCTACCCGGTGAGCGCAAAAATGCGCCTTGGATTTGATGACCCATCCGCGATTGACGAGAATGTGAAACGAGCAGAGCAAGGGGGCGCCGCTTGGATCACCATTCATGGCCGCACCAAGACCCAAGGCTACACTCCCCCCGCCTATTGGAAACCGATCGGAAAAGCCGCACGGGGAGTATCCATACCGGTAGTGGCGAATGGCGAGTTGTGGTCGAGCGAGGATCTCAGGCGCTGTCAGGAGGAAACCGGATCCAAACACTTCATGATCGGACGAGGCGCACTTGCGGTACCGGGATTTGCGCTTCAGGCACGAGAAGCACTTGGACTCCCGATGCTTGACCTCAAAAATCCCCTTTCCATTCCGAAGTCCCCCGAGCCCGGGGCTTGGTCTGCTTTTTTCGGTGAGTACTCATCGGTTCAGCCCTCTCCGAGCCGACTGAAGCAGTTGGCCCGCTACCTTCACACGAAAGGCTCGATCCATTGGTGGGATCAGGTGAAAACCATGGGGTCGACTGAGGAGATCTTGAGGTTTCTCGCTTCAACTGACATCGACCATTGTTGATTCAGCGTTCAAACAAAGGAAATCCACTTTTTTAAGAACAGGGACTTACTCCTCGAACATCCTGTTCTTTTCGCTGCAGCCCATCCTGGGCTCGCTCAAAAAGTCGTAAGCCCCTGTTCTTAAAAAAGCAGCGTCCTCCCCTATGGCCTCATCCACAATGATCGATGCCAGCTGGAAAAAAGCTACCTCCTCCCAAAGATGGGGGATGAATTTGATGGATATGGGGAAAGTCCTTGGAAATATATGGCTTTGGCCGACTCTCGCGAGGCCGGATTGCCGGAAGCGAGGCCGCAGGACGCGGCTCGGAGGCCAAACTCATTTATTTCCAAGGACTTTCCTGACTGCCATTCTGACTCCCTACCCAATCTTAGGGAGCAGTTTTGAGTGATTTTTACCGGGTGCAGAACACCACCACTCCATGCGCACTTTGACCCCATTGTCGCAAGCCCATGGAATCAAAAACAAATTAAACTAAATTCGTTGGAACAATCCTTGCAATGCGCTTCAGCAACAAAAGGAGATTTTCATGAAACGAATTGTTCTCGCAATCATCCTGTTCAGCAGCCCTGCTCTTGCGCAAGTCCAAGCTCCGGGCACTCAGGAGTTTACCCTGAACCAACCCACCCAGGACCTGAGTCTTGAGGGGCGTGAATTCGAGACCATTTATCGAACGGACTATGTGCCGGACACCTGCTACCGGAGCGAGGTGCAGGGAACCCGTCCTGAATGCCGCACAGAATATGATCGCCAGTGCCACACCGAATTCCAACAGCAGTGCGGCTACCGCAACTATCCGGTTTGTCAGACCGTGCCCCGAAACGTCTGTCGCACCCAACAAGTTTGCCGAACAGTGAATGATCGCGTGTGCAACAGCCACGGGTGCACGAATGTTCCCCGCCGCGAATGCAGGATGGAGAATCGGTGCACCACACAAATGGATCAGGTCTGTCACACCCAACAGCGTTGGGAATGCCAAACCTTCCCTCAAACGATCTGCCAGAACGTGCCTCGCCAGGTGTGCGTGAATGTTCCGAATGTGGTTCAGGTTCCGTACTCCTGCCAAAAACCGGTTCAAGTGGCGATCGGACAGAATCTCAAACTTCGCACTGTCGTGAAGATCACCGTCCGATTCGTGAATTTCACCGAAACCGGTGCAACCGGGGATCGACTGAACGCGAAACTTGAGGGAGATCAAATCAGATTCTCCGGCAATTCCACCCGCTTCCTGTACCAGATCGTCGACCAGAGTCGATCCGAGCGGATGTTGAGCGGCACGGAAAAGATCATCGAGGCTGACTTTTCGATCCGCGCCACACCCCTGAAGACACTCTCGGACTTCGAGTCCATCCTGATCGATGAGGGAAAACTCGGGTTTGACCGACTGAGCTTCAGAATGAGCTCCTTCCCGAGCGCTCCCTTCAAGGGCAATCTGAATCTGGTCCAAAACCGTGCCCTTGGCCGGGATCTTGTGATCGTGGATCGGGATTTCGAATCACGGGCATTGACCGGTCAGGGGAATGTGCAGACCCTGATGCTGAGCCCGCTCGGTGCTTCTCTTCTCAGGGACAAAACCCACAGGGTGAAGATCTCTCTCATGCTTGACGGGGAGGCCCTTCGGAAGGGGGCCATCAATGCCGAGATCCTGAATCAACTTCGGAACAAACCTGTCGAGCTTGGATTCGAGGCCAATCCGAATTGAACCAATGAACTGCAGGCCCGATACAGGGCCTCAAACAGGCTCCGTGATTCAGTTCACGGGGCCTGTTTTTTTTGGTACAAGAGCTTCATGCAATCCTCGGCAACCGGCGAAGTCTGCTTCGTGCTGAAGACCTATCCCTACAAGGAGAGGGATGTGATTGCCGTGTTGCTCTCTGAAAAAAAGGGGCGTTTCTCGGCACTTGCGAGAAACGGGATCCAGTCCAGACGCTTCGGGGGCAGCCTTGATCTTTTCACGTGCTCGGAATTCGCCCTGGATCCGAAGACGATTCGACTCTCCGACATTCAGGAGGACATTCTGGTTCAGGTTCTCTCGGCGCAAGTGAAACGGACGCCCGGCCTTGCCGGCTCTTTTGAAAAGCTCTCGGGGGCGTCCGCTTTGAACGAAATCATCCTGCGGGTGATTCCGCCCCAGAGGCCCGCCCCAGAGATTTTCAAACTCTATTCCAATGCTCTTCTTGCGATTGAGGACCTGCCGGCGGATCAAACGCTGAAAATCGTGAACGCGTTCATTCTCAAGATCACCCAGTGGCTCGGGGTCCAACCCAGTCTCACCCGATGCATGGTCTGCGAAAAGACCCTGAATGAGATCGAAGGCCACTCCGTATGTGCGCAAGTGGCTCAAGGCGCATGGATCTGTGATGCCTGCCGCCCGGATCGGTCCGGCCTCACTCTTTCCAAGGACACGATCCTCGATGCCTATCACTCCATGCTGAATCCGATTCGAAAGATCGAATTCATGGCGACCACTCGTGAGCACGAGGAAATGCTCGAGTTTCTGGAAAAACATCTGCAGTATTTCGTGCCCGGCCTTGATCGCGCCCCCATCGGCGCACTCAGGTTCTTAAAATCGCCTCAATGGCCAACCTGAAGGAAGCCTCATCCCCGGGCTCCACTTTGAACACCTGACGAAGATTCGCGCGAATCCCCGCTTCCGCATCACTCTCGCGATCCCCGATCAGGAAGGATACCGCCGGATCGATTCCGAGATCCCTCACTGAATCCAGAATGAGCTTTGGCTTTGGTTTCCGGCATTCACATCCGTCCTCGGGGCGATGAATGCAGATGGAAAAGTGGTCGATCCGAATGCCTTCCGCTGCCATGAGAAGATCATTCAACTTCTGATGAATCGCATCGAGTGCCTCCGGACGAATCAATCCCCGTCCGACTCCGGATTGATTCGAGACCACCACAAGAAGAAATCCGGCTCTCTTGAGGCGCGCAAGCCCGGAGGCCACCCAAGGGTAAAGCATGAAAGTATCCGGATCCCCAATGTAGCCCGGATCCGGGTTCAAGGTCTCGTCACGATCGAGAAAAACGGCCTTTGCCATGGGCCGGAGCTTAGCATAAAGTGGGGTCCGATTTTATGTTTTCGCTAGGATCCCTGAAGACGCTGAAACCCTACCTTTGGCCTCACAAAAAGTGGCTCATTTTCAGTCTATTGATGGCGTTCCCGCTCTCGGCGCTGCGTGCGGGGCCGATTCCCCTGGTGAAATACCTGGTGGATGACATCCTGGTAAAAAAAGACCCTGATCAACTGCTTCTGTTTCCGATCGCCTTCGTCGGGCTCTACCTTTTGAATTTATTTGTTCGCTTTTTCCATTTTTATTCAATTCGCATCGCGGTGGTCCGAACCAATCAGGCGGTGCGCGAACGATTGAATGAACATCTGATTTCCCTCTCCCCGGATTTCTTCTCGGAAAAGCGGGCGGGAGAACTCATCTCCCGCGTCACTGCCGATCCGATGCAACTGGATCAGGGAATCGCCTCCATCAACGTCCTGATCCGCGAACCCATCACCTTCATCGCCCTCTTCGGCTACGCTCTCTATTCGAACTGGAAGCTCACGGTGCTTACCCTTACGATTGTTCCGGCGCTGGGATTGATCTTCGGAAAATCGGGAGAATTTGTAAAATCGAGAATCGCGGAATACCAAGCGAGGAATGCGGAAAACTTCAGTGTGGTCCAGGAAACCATCGGTGGAATCCGCGTGCTTCAGCTGTTCAATCTTCAAAACACAAGGATTTCGAAATTCAACCAGCAGATGAATGAGCTGACCCGGCTCCTGCTCCGGATCAGCCGGATCGAGGAACTTGCAAGTCCGATGATCGAGCTTGTAACCTCTTTTGCCATCGCGTTGATCCTGTACTTCGGTGGCCGCGCAGTGCTTCGGAATGAGATCAGCTCCGGGGATCTGCTGGCCTTTTTCGCATCCTTCGGGCTCATGATCAATCCGATCCGCCAGCTCACAGACATCAACTCCAAACTTCACTCCGCTGCGGCCGCGATGGATCGCATCAATGACTTCCTGTCCTGGACACCGAAAGTCCGATCGCCCGAAAATGCCGTGGGAGTCAATTCCATTCGCCGCGGAATTGAATTCAAAAACATCTCCTTTCAATACCCGGACTCGACTGAGCGGAAGGTGCTTGACCAAGTTTCCTTCGACTTGCCCTTCGGAAAAACCGTGGCCCTCGTGGGACAAAGCGGATCCGGAAAGAGTTCGATCGTGCAACTCATGACCCGAATGTACGACGTGACTGACGGCGCAATCCTCGTAGACGGACAGGACCTGCGAACCCTGGACCTCAAGTCATGGCGCGATCTCGTGTCTGTTGTGAGCCAGGATGTGTTCCTGTTCCATGATACGATTTATGAAAACATTCTCATGGGAAAACCCGGTGCTTCCCGTGAGGAGGTTGAGATCGCTGCAAAGCGTGCGTATGCACTCGAATTCATCGATCGACTTCCGCAAGGGTTTGACACCCTTGTCGGTGATCGGGGTGTGAAACTCTCAGGCGGGGAGCGGCAGAGGATTTCGATTGCTCGTGCATTCCTGAAAAACTCGCCATGCCTCATTCTCGATGAGGCCACCTCGAATCTCGATAACGAATCTGAAAAGATCGTCCAACAAAGTCTCGAAAGCCTGATGGAGCACAGAACCACCCTCGTGATCGCCCATCGTCTCACGACGATCCGGAATGCGGATCTCATCGTTGTACTCAAGCAGGGAAGAGTCCTGGAATCCGGCACCTATTCAAGTCTTGTCGAAAAGGGTGGAGAGTTCCAACGCCTTCTCGCATTCACCCAAACCGCTTAATTGAAGTGCATCGGCTTTTCGGTGGAGCGGATCGCCTCGAGGATCTCTTTTGCTCGACTGAGACTGATGCGCTTCTCCCGCGCCAAGGCGCTGCTGAGCTCTTCCCGAAGCAGGGGCAACTCGCTCTCGCTTGCACCCGCCGCCATCGCAAGATTGGCCGCATGAAGCCTCATATGTCCTTTCACGATTCCGACCGTCGCAAGCGCTTTCAAGGCTCCCAGGTTTTGCACCAATCCTGCGGCCGCGAGAATTCGCGCCAGTCCCTCGGCATTCTGCACTCCGAGGATCTTGAGTGCGAGGCGTGCAGTGGGGTGAAGCATGGTCACACCTCCCACGGTTCCGACCGCAAGCGGGGCCAAAAACTCGCCCGTAAGCGTGGTTCCATCAAAGTGCCAATCGGTGACAGGCTGGTATTTTCCGGAGCGTGCTGCAAAGGCGTGCACCCCCGCTTCGACCGCCCGCCAATCATTTCCGGTTGCGATCAGAGTGGGATCAATCCCGTTCAAGACGCCTTTGTTGTGGGTGCTTGCCCGATAGGGATCGGTTTTTGCGAACTGGGCGGCCTCCTGGATTCCATACCCGACTTCAGGATCGATTCCGGAAATCTCCACCCGCGCATGGGTGAGCTTGCCATCGACGAGGTTGGAGAGGATGCAAAGACCGACTTTTTCCTCGGTGATCATTTCGATCTCGGGCTTCAGGCCCTCGCAGACCTGATTGATGAGATTCGCTCCCATCGCATCTTTCGGATCGCACAGGACATGGATCACGAGCATCGTGCCTGCTCCGTCCTCGCGAGGCAAAGACCGGAACAAAAGATCCTTCACGCCTCCCCCGCGGGCCACGAGCCCCGGGACAATCGAGTTTGCCACTTGAATGAGCTCGGATTTGCGCGCCATCAAGCGCTGAATTGCAAGTTCAAGATCGCGAACCCTGGGAATCTGCACTTGGCCGATGATCAAGTTTCCCCGGGTTTCGGTGGTGATCTTCCCGTTCATCTTCCGGATCCACTTCGCCGTGGCACTGACCGCAGCGATGATCGAGGTTTCCTCAACCGCCATGGGGATCAGGAGGTCCTTCCCGTCAATGTTGAAATACGTGGCCACCCCCATCGGCATCGGGAACACTCCGATCACATTCTCGATGAAGTGTTCGGCGGTTTCGATCGGGAGCGCATTCACTCCCTTCAGGATCTGCAGTTCCTGCGGGTCGAGGTCGCACCAGCGTGCCAATCGTGCCTGACGCTCCTCGAATGGAATCCGGTGAAACTCGGACAGCAAACTCTCAAAACGTTCTTCCTTACTCATGAATCCCTTCTTTCAATCCTGTCTGAACCCAATTCCCGGATGGAACCTGAACCGGTGCAGAACATCGCGACCCGAAGTTCGCTTTCAATTTTTTCCATCCACTGCTGTAAAACACGGTCCCCTTGCAGTGCCGCTTCAAGCGCGGGCTTGGCAAATCCGACAGCGTGAGCCCCGAGAGCGAGGCACTTGGCCGCATCCAGACCCGTACGGATTCCGCCACTCGCAAGAATCATGGGGCCGGGTTTCATCGCTGAAAACGCAGCTTTCGCATTCAAGATCGATTCCGCCACCGGTACACCCCAATTGGCAAAGGTGCGTCCAAGCTCATGCGAAAGCGTGCCCTCTCCTGCGCGCAGTCCTTCCACTCTGCCCCAATGGGTTCCCCCAAGGCCGCTGATGTCCACAGCTGCAGGAGAAATTGGGACGATCCGGTCGAGGAATCCGCGACTCATTCCGGATCCGGTTTCCTTTAAAATAAGGGGAATCCGGATCCGCGAAGAAAGCTCCTTGAGTGCCGCTCCTCCATTCTTGAATCTGGGTGTACCCTCCATCTGGATCGCTTCCTGAATCGGATTCAGGTGAATGGCGAGCGCGGAGGCTCCGCTGCGCTCCAAAAGATCGAACAAAGGACCCCAACTTCCCTTTTCATGAATCTCGATGAGCTGTGCGATTCCGAGGTTTGAAATCAGAAATAATCCGGGATTTTGTTTTCGAATCGCTTCAACTGCTGAATCCTTGAACTCGGAATCAAGCTCGCGTCGTTGGGATCCAAGGCCCATTGCCCAACTCCGCTCGTGTGCCGCACGCGCAAGGCGCTCATTGATCAGTTTTGCATCGGGGTGTCCCGCGGTCATTCCCGCGATGAAAAAGGGATTGGCTTTCTTTGTTCCAAACCAATCCGACTCAAGGCTCACTTCGGACAAATTGAGATCCGGGAGGGAATCATGGATCAGGTTCCATTGGTGAAGGGACCCGGACTCCACCGCCTCCGCCTCACTGGAAAGCGAGTAGCGAATGTGATCCGCCTTTCGGCTGATAAACTCCTGATCTTTCATAGGTCTCCTGGCCGGGGAGCTTACCACAAACCAATACTTGATTAAAGAGTTTGTAATTCTTTAGGAACAAATGCTCCTCACTTGACTACTCAAAGAATGAAACTCGATGATTTTCACTGAATAGCAGCTGGAAACGGTACAAACTGGCCTCCTTGAATGGGCATGGCTCTCGAGCGCCAGAGCTTGAACCCCTCGGAGTCACAGGGGTTTCGCCGACTCTCGCGAGTTCGGATTGACGAGAGCGAGGCCGCAGGAGGCGGCTCGGAGGCGAAACACCTGTGACTCCGATGGGATCGGTCAATGGAGCCCACGGTCCATGCCCATTCAAAGAGGCCAGTTTGTCCCCTTTACGCGTGTCGAAAAAGGGGGCACCTTGGAGGGCCATGGACTGGCAGGCGCACTTCAACACATCCCTTTGCCAAGAGATCGAACATCAGCCCGGCTTCTCACCGCGTTTGAGGGATGCCTTGCTGTACGCGGTCCGCTCCCCGGGGAAACGCCTGCGTCCCCGCTTTGTGAAGGAATCAGGGGAGCGCCTCGGACTTTCCGGGACGGTGCTCGACCTCTGCGGATTCGCCCTCGAATCGGTCCATCTTTTTTCGCTCATCCATGATGATCTGCCGGCACTTGATGATGACGACTTCAGGCGGGGACTTCCGACCCTTCATCGGAAATTCGATGAGGGCACGGCATTGCTCGCCGGAGACGAGCTGCTGAATCTTTCGTATTCCTTCTTTTTCCGGATGAACGGCCTCCTTCCGGAGGGGAGACTTCTTCCCGCACTCCGGTATTTTACAAACTGCGCTGGATCCGCGGGAATGATCGGCGGCCAAATGCTCGAACTCGAGATCGTCCGGTCGGGGGCGACTCCGGATCTCCCCACCCTTTTGAAAATCCAGGACCTGAAAACAGGCGCACTGTTTCGCGCGAGCATCCTGACCCCCGTACTTCTTGCGGGCCATGACGAATCCTCGGAAACCTTCCTCGATCTCGAAGCCTTCGCCCGATCCTTCGGATTCGCATTCCAAATCGCGGATGATCTCGAGGACGAAGCCCAAGACCAGCGCGACTCCGTGAAGAACATCCTCTCGCTCATGGGTCGCGAGTCCGCCATCGAAATGGCGATCAAAGGCCTGGAATCCAGCAAAATCGCCCTGGAATTTTCAGCGACCCCGTTCCTGATCGACCTGCTCCGGTCAAAAAGATAACACTCAAGCGCCCCCTTCCCCGCTCCGAAACGAAAGGGAGATGAGAATCGCCCCCTTCCTCCTGTTGTCTGCCTTTGTCGCGGGTTCCGGAATCCACGCACAATCCCGTGTCGATTCCGTGAATCCGGATTCGAAATCGGGCACACTTCAATCCGATCAGGACGATTTGCTCGAATTCAAACGCAGATCCGAGGAAAAAACCGCAACCCTTCGCGCCATCGAGGAACGTGAGCAACAGCAGGGCCTGGGTGCCGGAAACCGGAATTTCCAATCCGGGAGCCTTCTGTTTGGTCGGGAGCGGGCGGAAAACTTGGCGAGAAGCCTGCAGGACGAGCAGTTCCGAAGGGCGCTCACCCGGGTCACCACCAAGGGCAAACAGTTTCTTGATGAGAACAAATCCTTTCGAACTCCGCTCGCGATTCTTGCGGGTGCTGCTACATTCTGGTTTGGAGCGACCGTTCGACTGTTCAAGGGGGAATCCATCCTCCTCACTTCCCGCATCGAGGGAAGAAGCCGGAGAGCCGAGTTCAATCTCGAGAGCCCTTTCCTGAACAGCCGTTTGTTCATCGAAGGGGGAACCGGCTTCCACCTCAATGTCAACCGATCCATCGCTTCGATCAACTCCACCGCCGAAGTGAATTTCAGCAGTCGTACGAGTTCCTTTTCCACCGAATTCCGGCATCCACTCGCCCCTCATCTGGATTTTTCAATCGGAGCGAGCCAGATTCCGGAACTCAACAACCGGACCGATGGCAGGGCCCGGATCCAATATCAATTCGAGTTCTAGGGGAACAGAATGAAACGCAAAGAAAAACCCCTGACACCCGAAGAACTGAAAGCGAAACTGATCCAGCAGAGTCTTCCGAACTGGCTGCATTCCGAGCCCCACCTTGAGTTGATTCCTTCCCCTGAGGGAATCCGGATCCTCCCCCTTTCGAGCAAAGCGGAGAGCGAAATCCTCGTTGTGTTTTTGATCGATCTCACACGGTACTCCTTTGAGATTGTGATGGAATCGATCGAACGCCTGAGCCGGGAATACAAGGGACTGCCATGGAAACCCGTTCTTGTGACCGATCCGAAATACCTTTTTTTGAAAGACGGTCATTTCTACGACCGGTTTCGGAGCTTCAAAACCTTTGCCTCGATCCCGCTTCTTCTCGATGCCCGGGGCTCATGGTTTGATCACTTCAAGGTTGGCGACGGCCGGATCCTGCTCCTCCGCAGGGGAATCGAAGTCCTGCAGGTTCCACTGCTCCCTGGCCTTGCCACCCAAATCTCGGAGATGGAGCGTGCCTTGCAAGACGGACTGCGACTCGAGGATCCCGGTCTTCCCCTGTTCCCCATCCGGCCCCAATCCTTCACGCATGCTTCCGATTCCCGCATTTTGGAACCCCGGGACCTGACAACGATCGGCACCTGGATGAGCACTCCCAGCTCGATTCTCACCGAGGATTCGAATGCACAAATCACGTTTCCGTTTGAGGGGACCCGGCTTCGTTTGGTTGCAAACTCCCATCCCAACTCGCGCGAACCCACACGGTTCGTACTCACGCTGAATCAGGAGCCCCTGCCCTCGGCACACTACGGGAGCAACATGAAGCTCGGGGAAAAGGGTTCTTCCGTGTCGGAAGTGGGCAAAAACCAAGGGTTGTACGAATTGATTTCCGCAAGCACACCCCTTCGGGGTGAAGTCCGGATCCGCTTTCTCAATGCGGTTGAGAACCCCGTCATTCTTTACGGGACCCGCGCGGCGTAGCCCTGAAGTTCCTCTGGAAATCGGCATACTTCACCCGCTCAAGTGCCGTCCCGAACACTCGCTCACGATAGGCGCTTTCCGTCTCCGTCTCTAACACAGTTGCATCCTTGATGAGATGCGAAGCTTCGTCGCAGGGCGGAGTGGATTTCACGATCTTGAGGTTGTACGGACACGCCTCCTGGCAGAGATCGCATCCTGCAACAAACCCCGAAGTGGGAATCGCCTCCCGCCACTCCCCGCGTTTTTCGAGAGTGAGGTAACTGATGCATTTTCGGGAATCAAGCTCATGTGAACGAAGGGCTTCCGTGGGACAGGCTTTCAGACAGCGGGTGCAGTTTCCGCAGTAGTCCTTGAGCAGCACGGGATCCCTCCCGAAGGACGCATTCGTGAACACCACTCCGAGAAACACGTAACTTCCGAGAACCGGATGAATCAGAAGCGTATTCTTCCCGATCCAGCCGATGCCGCATAGAGCGGCCCAAGTTCGCTCCAAGACCGCAGAGGTATCCACACAGATCTTGTATCGGAAGCCCTCGGGAAGAAGGCCCGTTTGGCGAAGCTCCGAAAACGCCTGCTCAAGCCCCGCCTTCATGGTTTCATGGTAATCCGGTCCGTTCAGGTAACGCGCGTACCGCAAAGACTCATCCCCCACCGGATGCGGAGGGTAGGGCTTCAAGACGGCAATCACGCTTTGGAGTTCCGGAAACACCAGAGCGGGATCAAGCCTGCGTGCAAGTCCTCGCTCCAGATAGCCCATTTCACCGTGATTGCCCGAGTTCACCCAATCCCTGTACCGATGGGCATGGGTTGCATAAAGGCCCTTCGCGCGGGAATAGTCCACAGCACCGGACACCGGGAATCCGGCCCGATTCAGCGCGCTTGAAAATTCATCCCAAAGGGAATCAGTGCGCGACGCTTCCACTGCGCATTTCGAGACCTTTGGAGATCTTCGTGGTCAGCCCTGCCGCCTGCGGAAGGGATGGCTTTTCCACCCGGACGAGTTTTGCGATGAGATCCATGTCGGCAAGTTCCGTGATCTCAACGATGGCAAGATCCCCGGCATTGAGGGTCACGCCCTCGAGAGAGCCCAGGTCATTGATCAGCACACGACCGTCGATTTCCTGTGCCTGCGTCGGCATGCGCGCTTGGATCAGGAGCGAGGTTTCCTCTGCGGCACCTTCCACCATCACTTGCACCCGGGTTCCGATCATTCCGGAGAGTCGGGAGCCCCGCTGGCGCTGGAGCAGTTCAATCAATGCTTTTCTGCGCTTGCGTTTCACGTTTGCGTGGAGGTGACCCTCCATTTCAGCAGCCTTCGTGCCTTCTTCCTTTGAATAACTGAATACGCCCACGTGGTCGAGCGAAAGGGTCTCAAGGTCCGAGCACAACTCTCCGAATTCGGCGTCGGTCTCCCCGGGAAAACCGACAATGATCGATGTCCGGATTACGAGTCCCGGGATTTTCAAGCGCAACTTGCCCATGAGGTCGTACAACTTGGACTTGGTGAGCCTGCGGTTCATCGAAGCAAGCACGCGATCGTTGGTGTGCTGAATGGGCATGTCGAGGTACTTCACGATCTTGGGCTCGCGCGCGATGATATCAACCAGTTCATCCGAAAACTGATCTGGATACACATAGTGCAGCCGGATCCACTCGATTCCCTCGACCTTGCAAAGCTCGGGGAGAAGCATTTCGAGGTTTTCCTTGTACTTCCATTCCATGCCGTATTCGGTCAGGTCTTGTGCAACGAGATTGAGTTCCCTGACTCCCTCAGCCGCCATTGCTTTTGCCTCCTCAACCAAGGATGCAATGGTTCGGGAGCGCACATTTCCACGAAGTTTCGGGATGATGCAAAATGCACACCGTCGATTGCACCCCTCGGAAAGCTTCAGGAATCCGGAAAACTTGGGACCGGTATGCACTCGGGCATCCTTCTCGGTGTGGATGAATGCCGGAAAATCAATGTACGAACGCTGCGGGAGGGGAGCACCCTGCTCGCGCGCCTTTTCATGCTGATCGAGAAGCTCTGTAATCTTGTGGTACTGCCCCGTGCCGATCATGAGATCCACTTCAGGCATCTCCTTTTCGAGCTCCTTGGCATAACGCTGCGGAAGACAGCCCGAGACGACGAGCGCTTTGCAACTTCCCTCCTCCTTGAATTGCGACATCTCAAGGATCGTCTCGATCGACTCCTCTTTTGCCGCTTGGATGAAGGAGCAGGTGTTCACGATGATCACCTCGGCCTGATCGGGCTCTTTTGCGATCTCATAGCGGTCATTCTCGAGTTTTCCAAGCATGACCTGCGAGTCCACGAGGTTCTTGGGGCATCCGAGCGAAACAAAATATACCGGTGATTTTTTCATAGATTTCAGTCCCTGAAGTTTCCGAAACTCATGGGGAGTTTCAGCTTGTCCTGGCTTCCGCGGAGAAGCCCGATGCACTCTTGCAAATCATCACGGTTCTTGCCGGTGACCCGCACCTTCTCGTCCTGGATTTGGCCTTGGACCTTCATCTTTGAATCCTTGATGTATGCGATCACTTCCTTGCCCTTGTCCTTTGAGATGCCGGCCTGAACCTCGATCACCTGACGGACGGATCCTCCGAAAGCCGCTTCGACAGGCTTGTAATTCAGGGAAAGAAGGGAAATACCGCGCTTGATGAGCTTGGTCTGGACGATGTCCTTCAAGTTGTCGAGCTTCGAGTCCTCGGAACAAACCAGGGTGATGGTCTTTGCTTTTTTGTCGAAGGTGATTTCGGACTTCACATTCTTGAAATCAAAACGAGTCGCAAGTTCCTTGAGCGCTGTATTCACAGCGTTGTCGACTTCTTGCCAATCCACATCGGAGGTAATATCAAAAGAGGGCATAAGGTTCCTTTCGGGCTTGCTGGTTCTATAATAACTGTGTATAAAAGTCAACTGTAAGGCGGCTCTTCATGAAATCCATTGACTCCATTCGCATGACCCTGCTTCTCGCAACCGGATTGTTCACAATCCACGCGCAGGCGATCCCCGAATCGGATCTTCGTTCCGGCGATGTAATCCTGATTTCCCTTCCCTGCCGCATCTGCAAGGTGATCGAGGCCGAAGAGGGCGCGCCCTTCTCCCACATGGGAGTGATTCTCCGATACAATCAGCAGATCTCGGTCCTCGATGCATACGAAGAGGTGCGGGAGATCCCGCTCAGGGAATTCTTGAAACTTCGTGAGGACGGAAGCCATCCGGTCATCCTTCGAGCAAAAGCGTCACGGGGCACCCGGATTTCCGATTCCACCTACCGGATGCTCTTGCGATTCAAAACAAAATACCGGGGAAAATCATACGATTCCGAGTTCTTGTGGGACAACCGGGATGAGAATGGAGAGAAATTGTACTGCTCGGAGTTCGCGGCGAAATTCCTGAACGCATACCTGCCCACCCCGATCGAGCCAAAACCAATGCACTTCCGGGTTTCCCGGGAGGATTGGATCCGGTTTTTCAAGGGGCCGCCTCCGGATGGAAAACCCGGCATTTCGCCGGCCGACTTCTCTCGATCATCCTTGTTCAGGAATCTGGGCACACTCGACCCTTGAGGGGCGCCGCTATTCCAATTCGTGCCTCAACTGATCCACAAAGCCTTGAAGGTAGAGAGCTCGACTTTTCGCCTCTGCCCTGGCGCTCTCCGTGCGGAAGGTCTCGGGAAGCTTGAGAAGCTTTGTGAAAAAATGATCGAGGGTGAAGGCACGGTCATCGAGCGGCCTGCCCGCCGCAAAAGGATCCGCATCATCGAACAGCTGGGCACCCATTGAAACACCGGTTGCAATGGTCCGGTACAAGCCGAGCGCGCCAAGAGCCTCCAAACGATCCGCATCCTGAAGGGCTTTTCCGATCAGGGTTTCCGGAATCCGTCCTCCCGAATAACTGTGATCGAGGATCGCGCCCGAAATCACGGCCCGCATCCCGACCGGCTCCCACCCGAGTTCAGCAAGCCATTCGAGTGCCTTTTCGGCACAAAGGCGCGCGCTTTCCTTCCGGAGCGGTGAGTTCTTCGCAACTGGAACGCAATCATGAAGCAATGCGCTCGCCACCACTGCATCCTCTTCGGACACAGTCGCAGTTCGGGCGTCCCGCTTAGCCGTTTCTTCCCGGAGAATCCGCAGGGCCAGTTTTGCCACGCGTAGCGTGTGATGAAAATCATGACCTGCATCCGCGGGCGGGATCACCCGGACCCTTTCCCGGAGTTCGCCCAGAATGCGATTCCTCTCGAAAACCGGATCGATCACGACTTCCTCGCCCACTCCGGCTTGTAAAAATAGCGCTCGTATTGACGATTGAGAAGCGTCCAAGTCCCCGGCGCCTGATCCTGCTCGATGAAAACGCGGATCGCATTCACCTTGGAATCAAGATCATCGATCATGTGAATGATCACAGCCTCAAGACACGCGGGCTCCTTTGGCGATCCGTACTCGAGCTTCCCGTGGTGGGCGAGAACCACATGTTTGGCAAGAAGCTTCTTCTCCAGCGGGAACGCCCCCGGAAGTCGCCCTGGTTGCGACTCAAGCCATTGCACTTTCTTTTCGATCAACTCCGAACCCATCACCAGGTGCCCCACCAACCTTCCTTCCGTGGTGTAGTCGGTCACCCGATCAAATTGCAACTCCCAGATCTTCGCAAGATCATGCAGGAAGCCGCCCACCAGCAAAAGATCGCGATCCACATGCGGAGCGTACTGGCGGGACAGAAAATCCAATGTCTTTGCGATCGAAACCACATGCTCGAGCAACCCTACCGGATAGGCATGGTGGACACTCTTCGCGGCCGGTGCTTTTTTGAACTTCACGGCCACTTCCGCATCATCCACAAAGATCGATTCGAGGAGGGCTCGATAAAAGGGATCCTGCATGGAGGCGATGATGGAACAAGCCTCGGCATAGAGCTTCCCGGCATCGAGGCGTGATTCCGGCAGATATTCCTCGACTTGAATCTCGTCCTCCCTGAGTACGGTGAGATCCTTGACGTGGACCTGGATTCTTCCATTGAAATTTTGCGCCACGCCTTCCACATGCACGAAGGTATCCTTGACGGCCTGGGAGCTGTACTTCGGAACCTGGTCGAAAATCCGGGCCTCCAGGTCACCCGACTTGTCCGTCAAAATCACATTCATATAGGGCTTGCCTGTTTTTCCAGTCGCAACCGCGCTGTACTTGATCAAGAAGGGGCTCGAAACCCTCTCCGACTCCCGGATGGATTTTGAAAACTGAGTTTTGAAGTATTTCATAAATTCGAAATAATGTACTCTAAAGACACGATGAAACAAAGGGTTTTACTGAAAGGCCAGGCCGGTCTCGAACTCCTCCATCGAATTAGTTCAGCGGACATTGCGAGCCTCGCTCCCGGCGTTCCAACGCAAGGCTTGATCCTGAATCCCCAAGGAAAGATCCTGAGCTTCTTCGATGCAATCCTGATCCAGCACGGAGAGCTCGAGATCCGCTTCGAAGACGAATTCCTCGCCCACCTCGAACATTACACCTTCGCCGAGCGGTATCAGATCGAGCCGCTTCCACTCCTCAACGAAGAACGCACTCCCGAGTCTGAACGGATTCGCGCACTGATTCCGAAAGAAGGGTTCGAGTTCAAACCGGATGGCACCACCAATCCGCTCGAGGTGAACCTGAAAAGCGCGATCGCGGACCAGAAGGGCTGTTACCCGGGTCAGGAAGTCATCGAAAAGATCATTTCCCTGGGCTCACCCGCGCGGAGGCTTTGCCTTGTGCGGAGTTCTGGTGGCAGGGACGAACCGGAAACTCCGGCACCCGTTCTTGATTCCGAGGGACGGGAGGCAGGGACTCTCACCTCCACGCATCAGGGAGAGGGACTTGCGATCCTGAAAAGAACCCATTGCAAGGCAGGACAACGCATTTTGATCAACGCCCGGGAATGGGTGGTGGAAAAGGTGGCCGAATGAAACTCAAGAATCTCCTCCTCGTGTGCGTTTCTGCGATTCTCGCCTCGTGCGCTAGCATCCCGAGCTACCTTGAAACCGCAGGACTCTCTCCCTACACCCGCTACAAGACCTTCGATACGGAGCATTTCCATTTCATTTATGCGGACGGGTATTTCGAGTTCACGGAGAAAGCCGCAGGATACTTCGAACAGGCGCACGCGATCCTTCAGCCGATCCTGAAGTGGACCCCGAGAGAGAGGGCGAATGTGCTCATCGCCGACAATGAAGATGCAGCAAACGGGTTCAGCATGCCGGCGCTCCGGGTCGGCATGGTCCTTGTGGCCACACCTCCGGAAACTTGGTTTTCGACTTCCTATACCGAAGACTGGATCAAACTGCTGGTCTTCCACGAATACACACACTTTCTCAACATCGATCCCACCACCGGATGGATGGAAGGACTTCGGCTGGTGTTCGGTGATGGAGTCCGCCCCAACGGCCTGCTCCCGATGTGGATGATCGAGGGCCTCGCCGTTTACATGGAAACGCGAACCACGCGTCTTGGCCGTGGACGCAGTCCCTATTGGGAATCCATTCTTCGAGCCTTCATTCACGAAGGAAAACTGGATCAGGATGCTTCCGACGGACTCACGCTGGATCGGGTGAACGGAGATTACCCCTATTTTCCGGGGGGCGAGATCCCGTATCTTTTCGGGTACCACCTCCTGCATCAGTTTGCGAAGGACAAGATTGCCTCCGAGAATCCGGAATCCGCCCTGGGCGACCTTTCCATGGCATCCTCCTCCCGAGTACCGTACTTCATCGAGGGAAATCTCGGAAATGTGATGAACCGGAGCTGGAAGGACTACTGGGACAATTTCACCCGCGAGACCGAACTCCGGATGGGAGAGCAGATCAAAGCGGTGGTCAAAAGTGGAGAGACTCCCCATGAAGTGATCGCAAGAAGCGATTTCTCCGCCCTCTCTGCCGCATGGTCACCCGACGGTCAATGGCTCGCCTATACCGAAACATCACTCGATGACCGGACCAGGCTTGTTCTTCGGAATGTGAGGACGGGAGAGAAGCGCGCCTTGGATGAAAAAATTCTCGGTGTCGGCGTGGCCTTCACCCCCGACTCAAAGCACCTCCTCTTCAGTGCGCTGGTCCGGGAACACAGCTACTCTCTGTACTCCGATCTTTTCGCCTACAACATCGAAACCGGATCTTCCGACCAGCTCACCTCGGGCAAAAGAGCAAAGGACCCGGCAATCTCTCCGGATGGGAAAACCATTGCTTGGCTCAGCGTGGAACATGCCACACCCAGGATCGAATCCGCCCCCCTGCTCACGGACGGAGAACGGATCTCCCTCGGGGAAACCCGTGTCGTGTTCACTCCCGGCAAGTTTGCGATCACGGGAGGTCCGAAGTTCCTGAATGCATCAGAAGTGATCTTCTCGAATCAGGAACATGGCGCCACCGAATCAACCATCGTTTCCGCGAACACCACAAGCGCATCTTCGAGAACCCTGATTCGGGATGGCCAGATGAATCGCTATCCCGTGGCCCACCAAGGACGGATCTTTTATGTTTCCAATCGCACCGGAATCGAAAACATCTACGAATGGAAGAAAGGGCAATCCCATCGTGTGACCAATGTGATTTCAGGGACGATCTTCCCTTTCTTCACACCCACGGGCTCACTCTGCGGAAACCTCATGACCTCGGAGGGGTATCAGCTGGTTCAATTCAAGGCAGGGGATGCAGACGACCTTGATGAGGAAACGCTTGCGACTCCGGACGCTCCCGCTCCCCTTCCCGAGGCCCTTGCTTCTTCTTCATTGAAGTTGGAGGGAGCCTCCCTGAAAGATTACTCTCCGCTTTCAAGCCTTGCACCGCGGAGCTGGTCCCCGTTTTTTGCCTATCAGGGCGCTTTGGGCTCAACCTTCGGTGCCTACGCCCTTGGATTCGACACCACCGGACAACATCAATACAGCCTCGTGGGAAGCTACAACTCGCTCCTTGGAAATTTCGACGGCGCGCTTGCATACACCCTCTACACCACCCGGCCTGTATTTGATTTTTTTGCGGGCACATCGACTGCCGTGTATGACATCACGAACAATCCGCGCGACTTTTACAAACGCACCACCACTGCGGAAATCTCGGCATCCTACCCGCTTCTCTGGGCCCGAAGCCGGCTCACACCGGCCCTGTCGGTCTTCAATTCCTGGAATCGGGTCTCTGATGTCGAGACCGGTGAAAGAATTGCACGAAACGACTTCCAGTACGCAAACCCCTATGTCCCGGGAATCGGCGCCTCCCTTTCCTTCACCAATGCGCGGACCACTCGCCTGGCGTTCATGCCGGAATTCGGGCACGATGCATTCATTCGCGCCCGAAACGCCTTCGACCTCAATCAGGGGTCGCTGCTCAAATACCAGGTGGGCTGGAATCACTATATCGGCCTTGGAAACCATTTCGTTCTCCGTTCGAAAGCCCAATGGCTGGGTTCAAGCAGGAGCGTCGACAGAACCTTGCTGATCGACAAACTGAATACGAATTTTTTCGATCGCGGCGATGAGCTTTCGTTCTCCCGCATCGCATTCCGCGGTTACTCCAACAGCGACCTCATTCCCCTCGATAAAAATGCGGGAGTCGCAGCACTTGATTTTCATTTCCCGATCTCACGGTTCTTTCTGGGTTTGAGTGATACGGTGCCTGCGTTTTTCAAGCAGAGCCATGGGTTTGTGTTTGCGGAGTCCGTGCTCTTTCCGCAGGTGGATGGTGCTTCAAGGGTTCTGCCTTCCGTTGGTCTTGGACTCAGCATCGACACACAGCTGTTACTGCGGCTGCCCCTGCGCTTCAATCTTGAGTTCCAAGAGGGACTCCGGAAGGAGTTCGGAGGCTCTTCATTGCTGTTCCTGTCCATTCAGGCTGCCGACTTGATCTAAAGGTTTCGGAAAACCGCGTACACTCCAAGCACGAGAATACTCAAGACAACTCCACGGGAGGAAAGCTTGGGGCGCCAAGGGTACCGGATGAGCATGAAAAGTGGTGCCAAAACCAACCCTGTCGCAAGCGGGATCGAGAGGGCATTGGCCTTGTAGGCCTCGTGAAAATCAAGATACAGCAAATGGACAAAAGCATGGGTCATGCCGCAAAAGGCACACTTCAATCCAAGAAAGATCCTTAAAGGACACACCGGGGGAAGTGAATCAAGATGCGCCAGGAGACTCTCCTTTTCGGGAAAAATTCCAGCATTCATCTGACGCCCCTCCCGAGGCTCAAAAACAAGCAGAAAGCTACCGACACAAGCGCGGCACCTAAAATCATCATGGGAACTCCGTGTGACAACTTTTCCAGGAGTTCTGTTTGGTGATTGTCCGAAATGAGGAAGGGATGCGCGCGACTCTTCCGAAAACCGCCCGACAACTTGAGATCGGAATCGAGGTGAACAGCCCTGAAATCCCCAATCACCGTGACGGGCTCACCCACCAGAATCTTTTCCTCATGGATTCGATAGCGCCTCCCCTTGCTGAATCCGGTAAATCCGGGAAGCCCCTCGACACTGAGTTCCGTTTCATTCGATTTTGTTTCGTGGGTTTCGCAATTCAGGACAAGTTGCGCCCCGGAGACACGAACATGCGCAATGCCACTCGAATCCGTCACAAGAAACTCCACTCCGTGCGTTGAGGAATGAATGGATTTCCATCCGGACTTCCTGCCGGATTGCCACTCCTCGATGTGACATTTGAGATAAACCGAACTCCGCCCAGTAATCGATGCGAAGATCTGCCCACGATATGCGGTAGCACGACCCTGCACCTCGATGAGACCTTGCGCTGCGGTTCCGATCCGCGATGTGGGAAGATCCTGAACCCACTGCTTGAAGCGGAATCTTCGGTAACCAACCACCATGAACCCCCAACCAATCGCAGCAAGCACGATGATGATCGCCCCATCGTTTGAATCACCCCGGATCACGACCGGCCCCCCGAATCCAACGGGATAAACAGTTCCTTTTCTTCAAGACCCATTCGGCTCCTGAACAGGATTCCGGGAAACGTCGTAATCTTGGTGTTCCAATTGCTGACTGCCTCATTGTAAACCTCCCTGCGGCCAGCGATCTGAGTATCGAGTTCGGAAAGCCTCTTTTGAAGATGCATGAAATCAGTACTGGAACGTAAATCGGGAAACGCTTCCCTGATCGCAAACACATGATTCAAGGCAACGCTTGCAGCCCGATGGGCACGGACCTTCTGCTCCGGGTTGGATGCGGATCCATATCTGGCTCTCGCCTCGATGATCCTGCTGATCAACGCTTGCTCAAAGTGAGCGCTCGATTCCAGAACCCGGATCAGGGCTGGAATCTCATCAAATCGTTGCTTTAGAATCACATCGATGTTCGACCAGGCCCGATCAACCTGATTCTGAAGAGAAACGATCCCATTGAAGACCGCAATCAGCGATATTACAAGAATTCCTGCAACCAAGGCGAGGAACAAAGCAATCTCCGGATGCAAGGAAAGGAATCCGGGCATGGATCACACGCCCAGATTCATCTTGAGACTGGGTCTTGCTTTCTCGGCTTCGCTGACTTTGAACAAGGGCTTCGCCTGGAAACCGAACATGGGCGCAATGAACACTTCGGGAAATTGTGTAATCGCCGTATTCCACAAAGTCACGGTATCATTGTAGGATTCGCGACGATCCGAGAGTTGGTCCTCGAGTCCGCTCAGGCGGTTAAGAATGTGAGTAAACTGTGCATTTGCCTTGAGATCCGGATATGCCTCGCCAATCGCAAATACCCCGGAAAGCGCAAGTGACAATTCATTTGATGCCTCGAGTTTCTGCCGATCGTTTCGGGCACCTCCGTAACGGGTCCGGGCTTCAGCGACCTTTTCGATCACAGATTTTTCATACTGGGCGGCTTGCTCAAGCACCTCAATCAGGGACGGTATCTCATCGAACCTTTGCTTTAGGATCACGTCGATGTTGGCCCAAGCAAGATCAGCCCGGTTCTTCAATGCGATGAGGTTGTTGTACATCGAGATTCCGGAGATCAATACGATCAATCCAACCAAAACCGAAACAACCGACACGATCATCACCATGGGGAGCCGCTCCTCTATGTTTAACTGTTTCATAAGATAGTACCACTTCAGGGAATCTCTAAAACTGATTTCATTGAACGCGAGCTAAAACCAATCTTTTTAATCAATTTTTAGATTGCAATTTTTACACGGCGCGTGTATCATCGCGAAGCCTTATGGGAACCACTTCCGCACTCACTCTCATTCGAAAGCTCAATGATGAATTCGACGGAAGTCTGGATTTTCTGAACCGGGAACTATCCTTTGCCAAGTTTGCGATCGCGCGAACAAATTCCAAAGGCGAGCTCCCGAAAGACCAGTTCCTTTCAAGCCCCGGATTTCCCTCTTTTGACCCTCGAACACTTGAGCAGGTCATGAAAAACAAACAAAGTGTGGTCGAGCCCCTGAATCAGGTGTTCCTCGTCCCCTGTATTTTTGAAAATCGGATCACGGGAATCCTTTTTGCAAGCCACCCCGAAAAGAAATGGATCCAAAGCGAGCTCCTCCTGATCGAGCTCGCTGCAACCGAGCTTGGTCGAATCCTCGCACCAACAACCCCGGGCCTTACCCTGGGTGCGGGCGTGAAGCAGAAATCAAAATCGACGCGCTCATCCTCCGGATCGGTGCAGATCATCGGGCAGAGCAAGAATCTTGAAGAAATCACACGAATGATCACGCGTGTGGCACCAACCACCGCATCCGTGTTGATTCTTGGTGAAAGTGGCACCGGGAAAGAGCTGATTGCCAGAAAAATTCATGAATTGAGCGAGCGTAGCGACCTTCCTTTTGTCGCAATCAACTGCGGCGCAATCACCGAAACTTTGCTCGAAAGCGAACTTTTCGGCCACGAAAAGGGCTCCTTCACCGGGGCCACGGGAACAAAAAAGGGTCTTGTTGAAATTGCAAACCACGGAACCCTTTTTCTGGATGAGATCGGGGAAATGGCTCTCTCTCTTCAGTCAAAACTCCTTCGTTTTCTCCAAGAGGGCGAGATTTATCGAGTGGGCGGCAAAGAACCGCTCCAGGTGGACGTCCGAATCCTGAGCGCCACCAACAAGGATCTCGAGGTGGAATCCCGCAATGGCCGCTTCCGGGAAGACCTGTACTATCGTTTGAACACCATTACCCTGAAATCTCCGGCCCTTCGGGACCGCAAGGACGACATCCCCCTCCTGATGGAACATTTCGCGCCGAGCCTTCTGTCGCGCATGTCAAAAGAAGCCCTCGATCAGATGAAGAGCCACCCTTGGCCCGGGAACATCCGGGAACTTCAAAATGCGGTGGAACGAATGCGAATTCTTTCTGGTGGCAGCTCGATCGAGGCAAGCGATCTCCCCTCCTCCATTCGCAGCGGCGGACGGACCAGGCTCGATGCGAATCTCACCAGCGCCCCTCCCGTCGAAATGCCGCTCGAGGAGCTGGAACGCATCCATATCCTTCGCTGCCTTGGGCATTTTGAGGGAAACAAGACGCGCGCCGCGCAATCCCTCGGGATTACCATCAAAACCCTTTATAACAAGCTCCACCGATACGGAATTTTAGACAAAACGGAAGCAAACCTGTAAAACCACACCGAAACCTTGAGGAGACGTAGACCCATGGCAAAGTCGATGAAAGAAACCGCGAAAAAAGAAACCCTGAAAAAAGACGCAGGAAGCAAAAAGGCCACAGCCCAGAAAGCATCGAAGCTTTCCGCAAAAGCTCCCGTCAAGGCTGCTGCCAAGGTCGCGGGAAAGCCCATGGCAAAATCCACCAAGAATCCAGAACCCAAAGTGAAACTCGCAATCACCAAGAGCAAGGGTTCCAAGGATGACAAGAAATCCACCAAGATTGAAGTGAAGGCCGAGATCGCCCCCACTCAAGGCAATGAAGAAGAAGAGGAAGACGAGGCTCCTGCCTCGGGTGGAATGTCAGCTTCCGGCCTTGCGATGGCGGCTGCCACTGCCGGCGCTGAAACCTCTGCAGGTTCGCTCAAAAACTTCCGCCATCACCCTGACATCGAAAACTTCTACCGTTTCATTTACGAGAACGACCTTCGTTACGAAGCGCTTGAGATCATCGATGTGATGGCTACCCAGCGCGAAGCAATCAAGGCAAACCGCGCCGCCCGTGCCCGTCCAAACTAAGCAAACGGACCCCGTTCGCTGCGGATGACTGGGTCGAGTGAGAAAATAGATCCTCTCATTCATGAGGGCTTACTCCACGAACATCCTGTTCTTTTCGCTTACGCCATCCCTGGCTGGCTCAGAAAGCAGATTCGCCTTTTTCAAGAGTTCTAGATAAATCACACCCCCGCAAACTCTTCAAAAAGGTGAAGATGCGAAGATTTTTGACGCGAATCGAGTGAGGCGCACTGACCGGTGCGCCGGAATGAGATTTAGTCAAAAAGCGCAGCAGATTCGCCTTTTTCAAGAGTTTGCTTAGATTTTGCGGGCAAGGATGAGAAGACTGGGCAGCGCATGCCCCATCCCCGGATTCGCAGGTTGGCGGCCGACCTTCTTAATCACAAAGCCGCTTTGCTCGATCATGCTCGAGATCGCCTTTTCACGCCAAGGCTGAAGCCAGCGCGAGGGGCCCGCAAGATCACCTTCGCGATCCTCAAATCCAGCTTCTCCCTCGTAGACCACTGCGCCAAGCACTCCGTTTCGTTTCAATCCCCGAAACAGACTAGCAACAACTCTTTGCGTTGCCTCGGGCGAGAAGTGATGAAGAGAGCGGTTTGCCCAAACTCCGTCCCATTCGCCTTCGGCTGGAGTATAGAAGAGAAAATTTTTCTTCAGGATCGTGGCACCGGGATTCAAATCGGATGAAATCGCAAGCCTTGCATCAGCCCCCTCCAGGCCCACTGCATCCATTCCAGCCTTCCGGATAAAGTTCAGGTCAAAGCCCGAACCACATCCAAGATCGAGAATCCGGTCGCCAGGCGTGAGCTCCTGCAAAAAAGGAAGCAGCTCACCTGGCGTTCTTGTAACAAGATCCGCGTCAGCCAATCGACGGGCGTGATATTCATAATAGGGCACAGAGTCTGAGCTTTTCATTTCAGGTCCAGTGGGCTAAACGATACACCCATGAGAGCGAGAATCATAATGTTTCAGGCCCTGATCAGTCTCGTTGCATCTTTTTTTGGGGTTCAAGAAAGCGCCGTGGCCGCCTGCCCGAACCCCGCACTGCATGAAACCCGGGAAGATTGCCCCTGGGCGGCGATTACCAGGAATCTTGAGGGCGTATCGGATCCTGATCTGATCACAAAAGTCATTGAGGATGCCGTTCCGGGATTCCTGAGCCAACTTGATCAGGATGCCAAGACCAAGGGACTCCTTGATCTGTGGGGCTTGAGCCGGAATATCGACGAGAGCAATCTTGCCTCCGGCAAGAAGACCGTACCCCCGAACCTGATTCAATTCTTCAACCGCAACTGGAACGTTCCCTATGATTCCCAATTTGTGATCGGGCATGCGGGCCTGAACCACACCTACGGCTACCTCTTCAGCATTCTTGAAACCCCCTATGGCTACAAACGCGCGCGCTACGTGCGCCATGAGATCGAAGCGGGTTTCGGAATCAAAGAAGGCATCTTCAGTGGCCACCCCGAGAAGGGCACGCTCCTTTTGAACCTGACTCTCTTTGCGGGGAAGATCGCATTCCGGGGAGACCTGAATGCCAAAGCCCAAATCGATGCGTTGTTCAAATCAAAGAAGAAGTCCCTTCCCAAGGATCTAACCCGTTTTGATTTCAAGTCCATTCACCCGAAACGAGTGGTGGAGGCCTTCAAGACCGAGACCGACGAGATCGAAATGCGAACCGATCTCGTGCCCTTTGTTCGCTACAACCCGTACGGAAAGAACACGGCACTCTTGATTCATTCCATCCTGATCAAGAACAAAGGGGACGCGCGCCTGATTACGGTGTTTCCGGTCGAGGCACCCTTTGTCGAACGACTTCTGACAAAGGAACCAATGGGGGAATCTCTTCAGCTCAAGCTTCGCTACAATGCCGCACTCCCCTTTGCCGTCTCCCCTGAAAAAATGATTGGAAAGCGTACTCTCTCAAATGAACCCAAGTGATTTTGCCATTGAAGTGCGGGATGTGAAGCGCAGCTTCCGTTCCATCAAAAAAGAAGAAGGACTGAAGGGAACCCTGAAGCTCCTCTACCGTCCGGAATATGTGACCCATGAGGCCCTGAAGGGGGTTTCCTTTGAGATTCAAAAAGGAGAATTCACAGGGCTCATCGGTGCAAACGGAGCGGGAAAGACCACTCTTCTCAAAATTCTTTCAGGATTGATCCCACCTACCTCGGGTGAAGCGCGCGTTCTGGGATTCACTCCCTTTGACCGCTCGATTGAATTCAGAAAGCAGATCTCGATCGTCATGGGGCAGAAGGCACAGCTTTGGTGGGACCTTCCTGCCATCGAAGCCTTTGATTTGATCCGGGCACTGTATCAGATTCCAAGGGAACTTTACCGAAAACGAGTGGACGAGCTGACCACGCTCCTCGATGTGACCAAGCTGCTCAACACCCAGATCCGAAGACTCTCGCTCGGGGAGCGGATGAAGATGGAGGTGATCGGCGCGATCCTTCACCTTCCGAAGGTGATTTTTCTGGATGAGCCTACGATCGGACTTGATGTTCTTGCCTCAAAGAAGCTTCGCGAGTTCCTCCGTGCCCACAATCAGCGCGAGGGAGCGACGATCATTCTGACCTCGCACAACATGGATGACATTTCCGAACTCTGCAAACGAGTGCTTCTCATCAAGGAAGGCTCTCTGATTTTTGACGGGAACCCGAAGCGCCTGACCGAGCAGGACGAGTGTGTTCTCAAGGTAAAGCTCCTGAGCGCCCCAGCTCTTTCTGAAGTCTCAAGCTTGCTTGCCATTCCAAACGAACAGGTGTCGATGGACGAGGAAGACCCCACCACCTATGTGATCACCATCACCCGCTCCAAAATCACCGAGTATTTCCAAAAGCTCCTCTCAAACTTTCAGGTTGCAGACATCGGAATCCAGGAAGCCTCGCTTGAACGTGTGATCCAGCGGATCTACCAGAACTAAGGCAGCGGGAGTCAATCCATGGCGGATCAAACAATGCAAAGTCACACCCTTCAACTCGGCTGGCGGATTGCCACCATCCGGAACGGAATCAAGGAAGCTCTCGCCTACCGAGGGGAGTTCCTGCTCGACATCTTTGGCTCAGCCATCGTGCCGGTCGGAATCCAGCTCATGCTTTGGACCGCAATCCTTCGCGGAGACCCGGGCGCATCTTTTGCGGGCATGTCTTATGGCGAACTCATGGCCTACACCTGGACCTCGCTTTTGTTCAGCCAGATCCGGGGCGGGGACCTGGACTTCAGCCTCATTGAAATGATCCGTACAGGAACATTGAACAACTATCTCCTGCGCCCCGTGGGGGTTCTTGAGTTCGTGTACTTCAAGGGGCTTGGCGAGAAGCTCCTGACCCTCCTCTTCTGCTTTGCACTTGGTTCGATCGCAACCCTCTTCACCTCCCTGAGCCTTCCAAACCTCCTCATGGCGATGATGCTTGCCCTTCTTGGAAACGTGATCGCCTACCTCTTTGGATGCATCCTTGCGACCGTTGCCTTTTATTGGGAGAACGCTTTTGCAGCCCTCATGGTGAAGAACATGGTGGTGGCGCTCTTTTGCGGAGAACTCATCCCACTCACCATCGTCCCCGAGAAATACAGCCTGATTTGGAAATGCACACCCTTTTATCTCTATGTCTTTGGACCAACCCAAGTGGCTCTTGGAAAATGGGACTCCTCGATTTGGCTTCGCGAGATGGGGCTTGGGGTTCTTTGGGCCTTGGCGTTTCTGATCCTGCTTCACCTTGCATGGAAGAAGTCCATCCATCGCTATCAGGGGATTGGGGGCTGAGATGCGTGCGTATTGGGATGTTTTCAAAACAAGCCTGAAGAACAATCTGGTACGGGAGTTCATCTACCGCACCAATACGATCGCGCTTACGGTTGCTGATCTCGTCTGGGTGTTCATCGAGCTTGCATTCTTTGAAGTGATTTACAGCAATACCGAAATCATCAACGGATGGAATCGGGAGCAGGTGTTTTTCTTTCTCGGAATTTTCATCGCAAGTGACTCGCTCTTTACCACATTCTTTCAGCGCTCCTTTTGGACCTTTCCTTTCATGGTGAACCAAGGAGATTTGGACGTTCTTCTCACCAAACCAATCAGCCCCTTGTTCCTTGCAACCTTTCGGGACATCAACTTTTCGCAAATCCTGAACCTAATCCTTGGACTCTTCATCATTCATCACTACGGCCCGAGCGCCGGATTCACAGGCGGCTGGAACTGGATTCTGGTCGGATTTTGGGTCCTGATCGGACTCCTTACTCAGTATTTGATTCGGTTCTTTTTTGTAATCTGGGTGTTTTGGCTTGAGCGCGGAATCACCGTCTCGCGCCTTTACTATCAGTTCTACGCACTCGCGAACAAGCCCCAAGGCCTGTATCCGAAATTCATTCAGTACCTTCTGAAGACCGCACTCCCCTTTGCCTTCATGGGAAGCGTCCCTGCCGAGGCACTCATGGGGAAATCCTCAAGCTGGTCCTATTTGCTCGTTTTCCTGATTCTGGGAGCATACGCATTCACCCTTCGCAACCTTTGGCGAGCAGGCCTTCGTCGCTATCAAAGCGCAAGCTCCTGATTCTTGGTCGCCACGGCGACCGATGAAAGCAGCAATCCAGGCACTCAGAAAGCCCAATAGAAAGAAGAAATCCACCGGTCGCCACGGCGACCGGATGAAATCCACACCTACACTCACTCCTTCGGTCGCCGTGGCGACCGATAAAGACCATGAATCAATCCCTCGCAATCCGGTCGCCGCGGCGACCGACTCAAAACCTTCCGCACACTCCCGCAATTCGGTCGCCACGGCGACCGCTCACAGTCCATACTCAGTCCCAAACTTCGATCGCCACGGCGACCGATCAATGAATTTTATTGAGTTTTCATTTGTACTTTGACGCTTTCCGAATACACTTGTTCAGACAGATCAAGGAGGCATCAATGTTCAAAGATATCGTTTTTACACCAAATGAATTCGCGCAACTCGCAAAACTCGAGAAGACTTTAATTCCTGCTTTTGAAAATAACGGCATCATCAACACCCAAAGAAAGCGCATCGGGAATGTAGACCGCAAGGTTCTATCGCTTGAAGAGGTGCAAAACTTCTTTAAAATGCTTCGTGAGTTTGATGAAGCAAAGCATGCCGAAGTGAGCGCGCAGCTGATGGGCGCTGGAGCAGAAGCAGCAGGAAGCGCGATGATCGTTAACGATGCGATCGCCGCGGCGACCAAGTTTATTGCGGCAAACCCAAAAAACAAAACGCAGATGTTCTACAACGTAAAAGGCGGAACAGGAAAGTCCACTCTTACGGCGCAATGCGTCATGATTGCGTCCATCCTGGGTTACCGGGTTCTCGCAATCGATCTCGATGGCCAGGGACATCTGACGGTAAACCTCGACATCCTCGACTCGCACGAGCGCCCGACGATCTATGACGTCCTGATCAACGACCTGCCCATAGATCAGGCCATCATGAACGTATCTCCCGGCCTTGATCTGATTCCTGCGAACCTTCAGCTCTGCAACATCGAAATCCCGCTCAACAACAAAACGCGCCGGGAATACCGCCTGTCTGAAGCAATTGCGAAAATCTCGGATCAATACGATCTGATCATCGCGGACACAAACCCCGCAGCTTCGATCTTGAACGGATCGATGCTGGTGGCCTCGGACCGCGTGAACGTCATTTGCGCAACAAATCCGCTCTCCTTCCACGGGATGTCGCTCGTCATGGCGACAATCGAGGAAATGCAGCGCGAGTTCAAGCGTGTGCTCGATGTGAAGATCATTCCGAATATGTACGACAACCGTGAAGTGATCAGTCAGGAAGTCTTGGGTGAACTTCGCTCCCAGTTTCCTGAAAACTGCGCAAATACAGTGGTCAATCGAAGTGCAGACCTCAATGAAGCGACAAAACGTAGAACGGTAGTGCTCGATGTGAATCCAAAAGGCAACGCATCCCAAGACCTTACCGACCTGACCCACGAACTCTTAACCTGATTCACGGAGGATCAACATGGACACAAAAGAAACAAACGAAATGAAAGATACCAAGGACATGAAGGAAGCCAAAGAATCGAAGGAATCGAAAAAAGAGGCAAAAACACGTCAAGGAAGCGGTTATTTGAAGCAACTCTACTCCACTGCCCGGGTCAGCGCCGACAATACCCACAGCGGACTGAAGGGGCTTACCACATTCTTGGTGAACTTCGTTCCGGTCGAAAAAGTGGATGCATCCGAACTCCAGGTTCGTACCCACTTTGATGACGAAGAAATCGCGGCACTCGCACACTCGATCAAGGAACATGGCGTACTTCAGCCGATCCTGGTTGTGCAAGATGGCGATCGCTACAAGGTGATTGCAGGGGAGCGCAGATTGCGCGCCTCCAAACTCGCAGGCCTTGAGCGGATTCCGGCACGTGTGATCAATTCGACCGACAAAGCGGTTCATGAGATCGCCCTTCGCGAAAACCTTGATCGCGTGGACCTTCACCCGATTGAAGAAGGCGAAGGCTACAACTCGCTTCTTACCGCAGGGGCGTACACGAGCCACGAGGCGATCGCGACTGCTTTCGGAAAGAAGAAGTCGCGCATCACCGAATGCATCGGATTCACCCGTCTTCCAGCTGAAACCAAAGAGATGCTTCAGAGCAAGAATCTGAAAAACCGCTCGCTCCTGCGCACTCTTTTGAATGCGCCGGTCGAAGAACACATGGCGATCATCGCAAAAGCCTCTAACGAGGACGAAGGCGAACTTGCACTCATGGCAAAAGGAAAGGTCCTGAAGACCAACAAGACCGAATCCACAGGACCGAAAGCATTCACGTTTGCTGTGACTCCGAAGAAAGTAAAGATCCCGGGTTTCACCTGGAAGGCCGGCGAAGGGAAAGCAAGACTTGAGGCGATGCGCGAAGAGCTCTACAAGCTCACCGAAGCCGTAGAGAAGACCCTGAGCCAGCTTAAGTAAGACCTCGATTCAATCCTTGAAACGACAAACCCCCGGGGTCATTGACCTTGGGGGTTTTTGTTTGCAGAGAAGACCTGCGCTACTTAAATGATCACTGCGCCTTTTCAGCCCTCACCCTGCCACGCCTGCCGCTAAAGGAAACAATATACAGGATCGGATTGCAGCACACCTCGCAATCAGTGATACTTTCCTGCTGGTCTCCATCTTCAGGAAAAAACTCCATCCAGATCTCTTCCCAGCAGTACGGGCACTGAACTTTGAAACTGGTTTCCATCCCTACTCCTTCAAATCCTTGAGAGGAGCAAACTTCAGCATTTTTTGGTGAGTTGCATTCAGGTCAAGTTTCGGCGCCACCCCTGCCTTCTTTGCCTCACGCCATCGAAGAGCACACAAACACCACTGATCCCCGGGCTTTAGGCCAGGAAAGCTCCACTCGGGTGCAGGCGTGATCAAGTCATTGCCTTTGCTTTTGGTGAACTCAAGAAATTCCTTCGTGACCGTCGCACAGGCGACATGTGTGCCGTGGTCCTGAGACCCCGTGAGGCAAAATCCATCCCGAAAAAATCCGGTCTTGGGCGAGTCGCTGCACTTTTGAAGCTTTTCGCCGCGGACATTCAAATCTCCTGCGAGAGCGGCATTGAAAAATAGGGAAATCAAAATAAATAAGCCAGCATATTTCTTCACGAAAACCATGGTGCCACATCAGCCGAAAAAGATGAATTCTCAATTCGGAATATTGAAAATCTGCAATTTTCCGACGATTTCCAAAGTGTGTCCAATCGTACACATTCCGGCGTCCGAACTTCCTCGCTAAAATCGAAAACTGGATTATCGGGGAACGGGGTGAAGTGTGAAGCGAGGGATATTCATTTTCTGTATCGGTTCTTTTTCAATTCTCACAGGCTGAGTGAAGGAAGCGGAGCTTATCAAGAAGGACTATGGTTCCAACTCCGCCGCTATCTCAGAAGAAAAACTCAGGGTTTTCAATGATTCAACCAGTCGCAGTCGTCTCAGGGGGCAGTGTCTATTGCTGGGGATCCGGATTCCATGGGCAGAACGGACAAGACTTTGGGAAGAATCTTTCCCGATCCGCGCCCGTTCCTGGAGTTTCCGGAGCGAGCGCCCTATCTTCTGAAGGCGCGCCCATTCTTGCGCCATCGTGGCGGATGGAAAAGTGGAATGCTGGGGCTGGAACGTATTCGGTCAGCTCGGGAACGGAACGAATTCCAACTCTTCACGGCCGGACCATGTATCCGGAATCGATTCTGTGATTTCCATTTCCCCTGCGAGCAATCACACTTGTGCTGCCCTTTCAGATGGCAACGTGGCGTGTGTCACTGAATCCTGATGTGTCGACAAGGACACTCATCATGCTCGCAACCTCGGGACTCTCGACCCGTTATCTTGAGGCAGATATTTTAATGACCTTGCGATTGTATTCTTTATCAATTTCCACTGTATACTAATCAGTATGCGATTTTTTTCAATTTTCGCGTTCTTTTTTGGGGTCCCCTTTGTTCTAGCAGCCGACATTTATGTATCTCCGTTCGGAAGTGACACCAATCCAGGGACCATATCGGCACCGCTAAAGACGATTCAGGCCGCCCAGATAAAGGCACGGGCTTATCGCAACAACCAAACATCGAATACCACGGTTTACCTTCGCACTGGCAGGTATGAGTTGGCTCAGACACTCGTATTCAGCGAGCTTGACTCGGGTGCAGGGGCTTACCAAGTCATCTATCGAAATTATGGTGTAGAAAAGGTCAGCATCAGCGGCGGAAGACTTATCAGTGGCTGGACCTTAACTTCAGAGGGTTTGTTGAAGGCCAATGTCGGGTCGATGCGATTTAGGCAACTGTATGTCAATGGTACCAAAGCAAGACGGGCTCGCTCAGCGAACCTGAAGATTCTTTCATGGGACGAGAATATCAAGCAGATCACAACCAATACTCCCCAAGCACTTTCTGATCTGTTGAACAATGATTCAACAAAGGCCCAAATGGAAATGCATGTGCAGCAATACTGGTATGAGAGCATTTTTCATGCAAGGTACATTGCACCCACTGTTTATGCTCCTACTGTGGAGGACGCGCAAATAGCTTTTGTCTGCCAACCAGACTGCTCCTATCGAAGACAACCGAATCAGACATTTTATTTTGAAAATGCAAAATCCCTTATCACTCAACCCGGCGATTTTTTCTTGGATTCCACAAACGGCACATTGTATTACAAGCCTCGAGCCAATGAAACTGCCTCAAACATTCAGGCGATTGCCCCCGCCTTGGACATCCTGATACATGCCGAGGGCCAGTCATTACCGGTCAGTAACCTCCAGTTCCAAGGCTTGAGGTTCGAGCATACCAATTGGGATTATCCTACAAAGTCCAGTCTCAGTCCCTGGCAAGCAGCTGTGATCAGCGGTGACGATGGGTGGCAAATTGTTGCGCCTGGAGCAGTGGTCGTCCAAAATGCCAAGAACTTGCTCTTGAAATCGAATACATTCAGCCTTCTCGGGGGCAATGGTGTCATTTTCGGGAGCGGGGTTTCGAACAGCCGAATCATCAGCAATGTCCTGATTGATATTTCCGCCGGGGGCTTGGTGGTGGATTTGGCAGGTGATTTGAGAACAAGGATTTACAATGCCGGTCAATGGATCTATGTGCCCGCAAATCGGCAATGCACAGGCATCGAGATCGCTGACAACTTCATTTCAAGAATTGGGCTTGACTATCCCGGCTCTGTGGGAATATTTGCAGGTCGCCCTATAAATTCTTCCATTTCAAACAATGAACTCTACGACATGCCTTATAGCGGAATTTCTGTGGGCTGGGATTGGTGGGACTGCAACAAAGACGGACTTTACCCCGAAAACAATACGATTTCACGGAATGAAATTCACAGGGTCATGACCACATTGGATGATGGCGGTGGAATCTACATTCTCGGAAAGCAACCGGGAACAAAGATCATCGACAATTACATCTACGACATTGTCCCCTCCCCTACTGCAATTGGTTACGAGCAATATGCCTCGAACGGAGCAAAATTTAACGTCGTGATGACTGCCGGCCTCTATCTCGATAACGGAAGTAGCCACTTGACCAGTGTCTCGAATAACATGATCCCGGTCGGAATTCCGATCTATCAACAGGGTGTTACCCGGGTTTACCCCAGTGCCTCACCGCGAAACTGGGATGACAACAAGCCGCCTGAAAATTGCTCTGGAGCCACTCAATACTCCCATGACATTCCCCTTTCAAACAATGTAAGCATCAATGGATCATTTTCAAGCGACATACTACAAAATTCGGGAATAAGGCCAGGGGCAAGGAATACCTCAGCCTTCATAACCGCTCATGCTGCGGTCAACAACCGATGGGATTTCGGAGGAATGGTCGGGTATCGTCGGGATCCGGGTAACGGTTCGACCACTGCTTATAGGAATCCCCTCACCGGTACGGAAGGCTGCCCCGCAGGATTCAGTTTAAGCAAAATTCTTGGCACTCCAAACAGAGATTACGACCTTTATGTCTGCTTAAGAAAATCGGTTGCAGGCGTACCGCCTCTTGTGGATTACGGGGGCATGATCGGCTTCGGATTGAAGCCTGACTCTTCAGTGACTCACCCTTTCCTGAACTCCGCTATTTCCTCACCACAAGTCGAAACTCCCACCGGCGATAACTGGACGACGAAATGTCCTGCGGGCTTTACCATGAGCAAAACCCTCGGTTCGCCGAAGATTGATTACGATCTCTATTTTTGTTACCGCCCTCGGGTTGCCGGAGTTCCCCCTTTGCTTGAGTTCGGTGGAATGTTCGGGTTCGGTTTCTCCAGTGGATCCCAGATCAGTTATCCCAATTCTGCAACATCAGTGACTTCCTGCCCGAAAGATTATTCTCAGGCGATCGTATATGGGACAACCAATGTCGATTATTCGATTGTTGCTTGTCACCGATGGTACGATTCCAAAGTAGCCATGCCGAATGTTTCAGCGAACTAGAACTAGAAATCGGCTGAAAAAACTCCAGAATCAAGAACTATATCAGGAGAGGAGTCTTGATTCGGCTGATGGAAATATTTCCATGAAACCTTTTCGATGTCCTTCCGTTTCAAACATTGAAAAAGCTTCAGACAACTCAGTCCTTGTCTTGCCCGTCGTTGGCATCATCCTCGTCGTCCGGGATCTGAGGCTTGATGTAATCCCGCTTGCAGCGAAGACTGTCGCGCCAACTCTGGGTACCTTTTTGGACGTAGTCCGAGTACAAAATAGTGCCAAGCTCACGCACCACCTGTGCCTCGGTTGAGAAAAGACCGTATTCACGATTCAGGGTCAAGCTCGTGGTGGAACCATTCACAGATCCAACCCAGGCACGCTCACTGTCGACCAAAATGGCTTTTGAATGAAGGTAGCCCGGACGCCCCCCGATCGGAATGCTCGCATTGAATGTTTTCGTATGGATTCCAGCAGCATCAAATTCGCCGTAAATCTGATTCCATTGCTCGATCTGGCTCGGTTTTGGTCGCCCGAACGCGCAGGCACTTGCCACCATCACGAAAACCTTCACTCCTCGCTTTGCAGCACGAACGAGGGCTGCATTGTAGTCGGGATTTTTCAGGTATTGGTTCTGGAGCTGAATGGTTTTCCTGGCGGAATCGATGAAGGCGACAATCGGATCAAGCGACATGGGACTGATCGTAACCCGTCTTGCCTCAGGGGTTCGAAGCACAGCTGCAACATCAATGTTTCTTCCCGCCACATCCGCATCGAAAACTTTTTGGATGGTATTTACGACATCTGGATCGCGCGAAACGATGGAATAATCGCGGTTGCAGACCGTGGGATTCTCGGCTTCGTCACAAAAACTCGAGGAGTTGAAGTTGCCCGAGCTCATCAGCACCATGTTCTTGTCGACAATGATCACCTTTCCATGCTGGAAACAGTTGCTATCAGGGATTCCGCAGAGTCCCTTGTCAAACGGCACATATTTGCCATTGTTCTTTCGAACGAAGGCCACAAAAGACTTCTGCTCCACGCACTTTGCATCATCACCCGCCGTAATCCGCGTGAAAATCAGGCACGGGTCGGACACGGGCCTTGGCTCCTGGACAATTCTGACCTTCACTCCTCGCTTGATCGCACTTTTCAGCGCGTTCAAGATCTTGGAGTTCTTCATGGAGTAAATTTCAATATCGATCGACTTCTTGGCACCATTGATCATCTCAAGGTGCGGGGCGCCTTTCACATTGTCGTAGAGCTGGTCGAGCACTTGCGCGCCAGCGGAGGACATTGCACCGCCAAGTGCACTCGCCAGGAAGAGGACCCGAAACAATCCCATCAATCGATTACTCATGCCACACCCCGCACACAGTTTTGCCAGATGCGACAGGAGGATTCAAGGAATCGTTTTCTTTCGTTGATTTTTTTCAAACCATCGAAATCATTATATAATTTTAACTAAATCGGTCCTACTTGGCCTTCTTTTCCTTGATCTTCGCAGCACCCAAAATGAGTTGAATCGTCATCTCTTCGCGCACACGGAATTCAAAGTTCGACTTCTCGCGGGGATTTGAATCAAAGCGCTCCTGCAATACCCGGGTTTCGACGCCATAGCCCTTCGCCATTTTGGCCATCTCGGCTTCCATATCGGTCGGTTTCACTTCGAGCTTTTCCTTCTTGGCAATCGCATCCAGCAGAATTCCCGCACGAACCTGGATTTCAGCACGCTTTTTGAAGTCCTCAAGTTGGCTCACAATCGCGGACTGCACCATCTGGTCATTGAATCCATAGCGCTTCAGCTCATTTGAGTAGTCATCGGCAAGGGCGCGAATCTGGCTGTAAACCAGCGCCTGAGGAACTTCAAAGGAGTTCTTCTCGATGAGCTTTTCAATCATGTGATTGCGAAGCTGGTTGTCCACTTCTTCTTTCTTTCCCTTGGACAAGCGCTCGCGGGTCTTGGTTTCGAAATCCGCAATTCCCTCGTATCCGAACTCCTTGGCAAGCTCATCCGTCCATTCGGGGAGCTTCTTTTCCTTCACTTCGCGCACATCCACCGTATACTCGGCATCCTTCCCGGCGAGATTCTCATCGCGGTAATCCTTGGGGTAGGTCATCTTGAAGGTCTTGGTCGCCCCCGGCTTCACGCCCACAATGCCCGCTTCGAACTCCGGCATGAGCTGCCCGCTGCCGAGCTCTGCTGCGCGATTGCCGCTCAATTCGGCCTTGGACTCGAATCCAGACTCGGTCTTGAGCTTGCCTTCATATTTGAAATCCACATGATCGCCCATTTTTGCCGCGCGCTCGACCGGAGTCAGCTCAGCCTTGCGATCGAGAAGGCTCTTTTGCGCTTGTGCGAGATCTTCCGCAGTCACTTCATCCGCGTTTTTCTCAAGCGACAGCCCCTTGTAATCCTTTGGTTCGATCTCGGGCACGATTTCGACGGTGGCAGTGAACGAGAGTGACTCGCCATCATGAATGTGGATGTGATGATGCTGGTGACCCGCCTCATCGTCATGTCCGTGAGGGACTCCTTCGATTTGGGGCTCGCCCACAATTCGAAGAGGATGCTGCTGGAGCGCCTCGGAATACGACTCACTGATCAAGGATTGAAGAGCGCGTTGCTTGACATCATCCGCGTAGTACTGCTTCACCATGGTGAGAGGCACTTTGCCGGGGCGGAAGCCTTTCAGGCTTGCCACTTTCTGGGTTTCGAGGAATTTCTTCTCGACGGTACGTGTGACACGCTCCGCGGGAATGGTCACAATAAATTTTTTCTGAATTGCAGATACGGACTCAAGCTTGATTTGGGTTTGCATAAAGGTCAGGTATATACCAAACCCTCTCCAAAGTCAGCCCCTTTGCGGGTGCAGTAGGCCCCACCAGATCGCGACTTTTTGAAGCCAAAATCGCCTGCATTTCAGATGCTTTTCGTTGATTTTCGCCGATCTGCAAAAGCGTTCCTGCGATCCCGCGGACCATCTGTTTCAAGAAGCCCGTGCCCACCAACCGGACCCGAACCAGACTGAAACCGGATTCATTTAAATCATGACCAGGAACCTCCGGCAGTGGCATTCGCACCACCTCGGCCTCGAGCAGATTCCTCACCGTGCTCTTCATCGGGGGGGATCCGGAGGCCTGGAAACTCTTGAAGTCGCGTTCCCCTTTCAACATCAATACCGCCTCATGCATGGCTTCGACATTGAGGGACTTTTGAATCCACCACGAAGTGTCGCGCCACTGCGGAAGCGCTGCCGGTCCTTGCAAGAAATAGTAGCTGTATTGTTTCTTCACGGCCGACCTCTGCGCATGGAAATCATCAGCGACCGCGTGAACCGAGATCACGCGGATGTCTTCGGGCAGGAGGGAATTCAGCCCTTTCCGGAAGATGTCCGCAGTGAATCGGTCCGAGGGAGAAATAAAATGCACCACTTGCCCGAGCGCATTCACTCCCGAGTCCGTGCGACCGCTTCCCACCACGGTCACGTGAGTACTCATCATTTTTGAAAGTGCCGATTCAAGAGTCTCCTGAATACTCGGAAGAGCCGGTGCCTTGGAGGGATCCTGGCTTTGCCGTTGCCAACCGCAGTAGGACTTTCCCAGATACGCGAGCTTCAATGCGAACTTCATTCAGATCTCAAAGAGGAATCCGGAGTAGATTCCCGATCGGGTGATCACCACCCCGGATTGGTTGAACGCATTTTGATACAGGTATTCCACAAAAAGGTAGCTGTGCTGGACCCCCAAGGACATGTAACTGTCCCGAGCGGTGGCACGATCGAAAAAATCAAGAAGAAGGGATGCTCCGAAGTGCGTCACATAGGCGAAGGAATATCCTCTGCGATCGGGCGCATTGTCTTTTCGAAATTCAGAGAAAAAAATCGGACCAACACTTGCCCCTGCATAGGGCCTGAAAATCCTGAGCAGGTTGAACCGGTAGTATGCACTTCCAAGGAGTGGAAATTGAACGAAGGTGAACGGTGTTTGGGAAACCGTGCTTCCATTGAAGGGATAGGTCAATTGGCCATACCCCGAGGCGATCGAGGCTCCGGTATCCACCCCGATCGCAAAACTCCCGAGATTCTCCGAATGAAACAGCTGTCTCTCGTAGTGAAGCGTGAACTCGGGCTTCCAATCGCTTCCATAGATCTGCGTGAACGTTTTGGTGCCGGAGGTATTCACCACTTCCAAACCGGGACTCACACCCACCATGAATCCAATGGCCTCCTTGATCGGCGGGCGCTTGGGTTCGCGCATTTTATCGATTCCCGCCTGCACCCGTTCGATCACACTTTCCTGATCTTCGAGCGGCGGGAGCTTCGCCCGCTCGGAATCCGTGTACCCCTCCGCGGAGGACTCGGGCTCAAGCTTTGATTTGACCCGATCGATGTAGGGCGACACCCCGACGGAGTTCTCCTTCACTCCGAGTTTTTTTTTCATTTGTTCGGTGTAACTTTCTTCCGAAGCGGGCGTTGCAGGCCCCTCTTTTTCAATCCTCGCCTTGACCCGGTCGATGTAGGGCTGTACGGACTTTTCAGGGGCCTCGGCTGCATGTGCAGCCGGCACGAACTTGAGAGCGGTCCAAGCAAAAAGCTGGAGCGGAGCCAGCGCCCTGAGCGCAAGCGAGCGCACCCACGGTTTGTCCCAAGCCCATTCCGCGAGCGCAGGTGAATAGCGATAGTATTTTTCGATGAATTTACGTCCGAGCGCCGTTTTCGAGAGGATTCTGTCCCGAAAGCGCCTGAGCATCATCACGGGAGCTGCTCTTCCATCCTGATAGGCGGCGGTTGCGATGAAACACTTGCTCTCCGTCAGGACCCCTTGAATCGGCTGGGACTGGATTCCGCTCAAGGTGCAGCTTCCATCAAGGAGGGAAACAATCCCCACCGAGTTCTGCGCGTACACACGTGCGGTATACGTGTTGTTCGAGCCATCCGTGGTATTCACGAGTCCGGTGACTGCCTGGGTTCCCAGTGTCGTATCCACATAAGAAACCACCTCATTGGAGGGCACGCTGTTGGTGGTGAAAGGATTATTATTGCTGATGCCCGCGAGAAACACGAGGTATTTCAAATCCACTCCGGCTCCGACGCTTCCACTTCCGACAGTGGCCCCGTATTTGGAAGGAGTGAGATAGACCTGCTGATCGCCCGGAAAATACGCATCCGCCACCGCAGGACAGGTGACCGTCGGAGCGATGTTCGTCACCGCGAGCGTGAAATTCGCAGTGTCAGTATTCTCGCCACTCACCGGACCGGTGGTGACATAATCATTCACAACACCGAAGGTCACTGCGAAGGGCTGGGTCAGGGTTGCACCCGTCGAAAAATTCGTGGGTGCGGAGACATCGCACAAGCTCCCGGTCGCTCCTGTGCACAGGCTGGCAACCGAAAAGGAAACCCTCATGACAGTTCCGGGAGAATACGAAGCCGAATAATAAGCACCCCCCGGTCCCTGACATGCAGGAGGATTGCAGGAAGGCGGTGCAACATTTGAAGTCACAATCCCCGCACCGCTCAAGACAATTCCGGTGTTCGAGCCACCGCTTGAAACGGTGACCACCACATGCTGTCCCGGATTCACAGTGAGATTCTTGTCACTGCTCACGTCCAGCCAAACAAGATTGTCGTCATTGGTCGCACTTGTGTTGAGAAATCGATAGCCTTGGGTTGAATTGTAAAATGCGTTGGACTGGATCAATCCCGTGTCACTGCCACCCAAATAGATGGTGTAATTGACTTCTCCCCGGTTGAATTGTTTCAGCGGTCCGGGGGGATTCACAAGAACGGTTGCCGAAGATTGCAAAGAAAAGACGAACAGGAAAGAGAAGCCGACCGCGAACCCCCCCTTGCCCAACCCCCTAGTGCGCCGCAATCGAGTCCCCTTTTTTCCCTTCCTTGACCCAGCACAGATACACGGCCCATCCCATGCTGCCGAACAGGTAGGCGTAGCCGGTCACGAATAGAGTGATTTCGGGAACCTGAATCACGCTCATGATGAACACAAACGGAATCAGAAGGATCCATGCCTTGCCCTTGGATCTCCAATTCACTTCCTTGAAGGAGGGAAAGGGAACGTTGCTGACCATGAGAAGTCCCAGTACAGCAGACAGAGCCAGGGCGAACGCCTGCATGAGTTCCGCCGGGAGCAATTGGAACTCACTCTGCAGCAGCACTGCAGTCACCATGAGGCCGGCGGATGCCGGAGAGGGAAGCCCCTGAAAATACCCCTTCCGGATCTTCGCAAGCTTGCCGGGATCCTTTTCCTCCGCGCTCACATTGAAGCGGGCAAGGCGCAAGGCTGCACACACCGAATAAAGCACGGTCGCACTGACACCGATCTGGAAATCGCGAAGGTAGGCGGAGAAGATTAGAATTGCGGGTGCGATTCCAAAGGAAGTCAGGTCGGACAAAGAATCATACTGGACACCGAAGGCGGAGGTGGCGCGGGCGAATCTTGCAATCCTTCCATCAAGGGAGTCACAGATCGCACCGATGATGATGAACCATGCGGCCCGTGCGTACTCTCCCTGAATCGAATGCACCATGGAAAGAAATCCGCAAACCAGGTTTGCAGTAGTGACCAGGTTTGGAAGGATGTAGATCTTCTTCATGCTGTGATCAACTATATCAGATTAATGCGGCGGAGCAAGGAAATCACCCTCTTCCGGCGCGGTGGGAAACAGGGCTCGGCTTCAGGATTCCCGCCTTCAATTTCACCTCGGCTTCGGAAGCCCTCAAGTAGCGGGGCTTTACCAGAAGGGGATCCCGAAAGAGACCCTGCTGGATCGCCTCAAAGGCTAGCGCCGTAAGGGATTCCCCCCGAATCCGGTGAAGATCCGAAAGAGAAATTGAGATGCGTGAACGCTTTGGCAAGGCGGACCAGATGTCAGGGTAGCGCTCCACTGACTGACCGATCGCAAGCCACTTCAACTCGGGATCCTTTTTCAAACGAGTCGAAATCCCGCTCATGAGTGCGTCCGGAGTGAGCACCGATTCCGTTACACCTTGCCCCCAAACACCCGCCACATCCCCTTCCGCCATCACAATGCAATCGCGGATCCGGGCCGGAGCGCCCATGATCGTGAACCACTCCCCTTTGGTCGCGTCCGTGCATGCAACAAGAAGGGTTTTCGTCGAGCGCGGAAGCACCTCGAGCGATGCAACCGCACCCCGGGCAAGAAGGGCAAGACTTGAAATCGGGATCAACGGAATCGCAAGGCTCCGAGCCAACATGCGCGCTGTGGTGAGGCCGATTCGAAGGCCGGTGAAAGAGCCGGGGCCGACCCCGACCGCGATCCCGCGAAGATCCGACAGACTCCATCCCGCGGCCTGCAACACCGAATCAATGCTCCAAAGAAGACGCTCGGAGTGCTTCGAAGTCTCAAGACCCAAGGACCATGAAACCACACTCTTGCATTCGGATCCCCGCACCTCGAACGCGGTGATGACACCGGTCAAAGAGGATGTGTCCCAGGCAAGATAGCGGTGCGCCGGCTCTGTCATGCTCAATTGAAAATGGGGAGCCTTGAAATGTCATTCTTCATCACGATGATCATGATGAACAAAATGACCGCAAGCCCGACACTTTGGACGATCTCAATCTGCTTCAGAGACAAAGCGCGCCCCCGGATTGCTTCCAGGCCAAGGAGCACAATGTGTCCCCCGTCAAGAACAGGAATCGGGAGGATGTTCAACACCCCGAGCCCGATCGACAGGATGGCCATCATCTTGAGGAAATCAAGGAGACCCCGGGATATCGAATCGCCCGCAAGCTTTCCGATGAGGATCGGTCCGCCCAGCGACTTCACGGAAACCTCGCCCATGATCATCTTGTAGATCGAAACCAGGTTCTTTTTCGAAAGATCGATCATCCTTGCCGTTCCCTTGTAGACAAGAAGAAACGGATTCAGCGTGCGCTCAATCACCATCACGGGCTCGATCATGGAGGCCATGGGCATCACTCCGATTGTGTATTGCTTGAGCTTCTTCAGCAGCGGATCGCGTTCGGTGGTCTCTTGGGGAACGATTTCGAAGGTCACGGTTTTTCCCTCGCGCACTACGGTCACATTGACCCTGCCGCGCTCCTCTCCGGATTTCTGGATCCTTCTCCGGAGTTCAAAGAAGCTGTGGATCGGTGCCCCATCCACGGCAGTCAGCTGATCCATCTTTCGGATCCCGGCCTTCTCGGCGGGGGTTCCTGCAATTGCTTGTTCAATGAAAAGCTCGGTGGAGTAAAATCCGAAATCGGCGCCCGGATCCCCGGTCCACTTGCCCGAAAGCGAAACCTCGCGCTCGGACTGACCGCTCTTCACTTTCAAGAGCAGCGGTGAGCCGGTGGAGGCGCTGATGCCGGAATACACGTTTTCAAGTTCCTCAAATGTCTTCACAGGTACGCCGGCGATCGAAACAATCTCATCCCCGGTTTTGAGACCGGCTTTTGCGGCGATGGATTCCGCGCTTGAGATTCCAATCCGTGTGGAACGGGCGCTGGGAATGATCCCCTCGAGGGTCCCGACGGTTTTCTTCTCTCCGTATACGCTGAATCCTTCTTCACTCCCGGTAGTGAATCGAACCGGAACAACACTGCCCTTCCGCTCCACTTTGAGCTCCACCTCGGTCGATGCCTTGTCGGTGAGGAGCGTGTAAAGATCCTCGAGCTTGTCGACCGGAGCCCCATCCACAGCGGTGATCTTGTCTCCCGCCTGGAGGCCGGCTTTTTGGGCAGGAGAATCACGCAGCACCCGACCCACGACCGTGGAGATCTGGGGTTCTCCGAGCGCCATCATTGCCATGAACACGAGGGCAGCCCAGATGAAATTGAAAAGCGGACCCCCGAAAAAAATAAAGAATCGCTTCCACGGCTTTTGGGTTTGCAGCGACCGTTTGCGGTCCTCCTCGGAGAGCTCGACGCTCGGATCTTCTCCGAGCAACTTGACGTAGCCTCCAAGTGGAATGGCGGAAAGCCGGAACTCCGTCTCACCCCATTGCTTCTTGAAAATGACCGGTCCGAATCCGACCGAGAACGCATCTGCCCTGACCTTGAAGAGCTTTGCGAAGAGAAAATGCCCGAGCTCGTGAACCACCACGAGAGGGATCAAAACCAGAACAAAACCAAGGATTGAAAGCACACTGCACCTACCTTTTTGTTAGACCCTGATCATACCGATTTTCTAGCCAAAAAACCGTAAAATTCCGTACATGACGGGAAGCGCAAAGACCACCCCGTCAAAGCGGTCGAGGAACCCCCCGTGCCCGGGAAGAATCGAACCGGAATCCTTCATTTGAAACGCCCGCTTCAAAAGACTCTCGGCCAAATCCCCAATGATTCCAACTGCGCTCAGAACGAGGGCCACCGGGATCAGGAAAAAAGCCGACTCGCGGGGAAGAAAGAATCGGGCATACACCAAGGAAAGCGCCACAGCACCCAATGCGCCGCCCAAGGCCCCTTCCCATGATTTTTTCGGACTGATCGTCTCATAGAGGCGGTGCTTTCCAAACCTGAGCCCCACAAAATACGCGAATGAATCACTGGCCCATATGATGATGAGAGTGAGGATCAACCAATGATGCCCGTCCACGAACTCCCGGATCCCCACCATCAGAATCGGGAAAACGACGCAGTAAACGAGTCCAAAGCACAGCGCCATCAGTTCCTGCACATGGCTCCGGAGGACCGCAACTCCTTGTTCCGTCTCCAGGAATTCCTTGCCGCGATAATGAAACAGTCGCGGAACCATAAAAAGAAACACCATGAAAAACAGCAGGGTGGGAACCACCGTGATGAATGAGAGCCCAAGCCCGGTCGGAATGACATAATTGAATGCGTGGATGAACGTGTTCACCGCCAGCGCAAGGAAGATTTTTTGCCGGGCATCCTCAAGATGAAAGCACATCCGGCAATACTCAAAGAGCATCCCCATGGAAACCACCCATGCAAGGAATGCGACGCCTCCGATTCCCATCATGGTCAGGAGCACAAGGATCACGGGAGCCCCCGCCAAGGCCGTCAACACACGAAGCTTCAGATTCTGATTCATACGCCTCCAAACCGCCGTTTTCTTGTAGAGAACGCCTGCAGACATTCCCGGTAGCGCTCCACAGTGAACTCGGGCCATTGCACTTCCGGAAAATCCAATTCCGCATACGAGGACTGCCATAGCAGGAAATTGCTGATTCTCTTTTCCCCGCTGGTGCGGATCATCAGATCGACATCCCCGGAACCGGGAAGTCCACCTGTTGCCAACCGCGCTGCGAACTCGGCCTCACCCAAGGACTCCGGATCGAGCTTCCCTTGGAGCGCTTCACGCGCAATCGACTTCGCTGCGGCAAGGATCTCGGCCCGGCCACCATAGGAAAGCGCAAACGTGAGTTCCATGTGCCGGCCTCCAGAAAGAGTCTCCACGGCACTCCGCAATTCCATTCCCGCATCCCTCGGCAAGCGATCGATTTCACCGATGACGTGCAAGCGAATTCCCTGCTTCTTCAACTCACCCACTTCGCGCCGGAGATACTTCCGGAGAATCTTCCAGAGTACGGCCAACTCTTCCTCGGGCCGCTTCCAGTTCTCGGTGGAGAAGGCATAGAGGGTCAGCGCACGAACTCCGATCTCGCGGGAGGCACGGACCACCTCTTTCACGCGTGCGGCGCCGCGGATGTGCCCGTAGAAACGAGGATAGCCGCGCGCAGCGGCCCAGCGCCCGTTTCCATCCATGATGATCGCGACATGTCGGGGAAGTGAATCGCTCAACACGACTAGAGGGTCATGATCTCTTTTTCTTTGGTCGCGATGATCTTGTCGACTTCCGCCACCTTGTCGTCGGTCTTCTTCTGGATTTGCTCCTGAAACTTCTTGGATTCGTCGGCAGAGATCGCCTTGTCCTTTTCCTGTTTCTTCACGACTTCATTGGCATCGCGCCTGTGGTTCCGGATTGCGATTTTGGTGTCCTCGCCGACCTTCTTGATCATCTTTACCATTTCCTTGCGGCGCTCTTCGGTCAGCGGCGGCATGGTGATGCGGATCACTTTTCCATCATTCTGCGGAGTGAATCCGACGTTTGCCTCGAAAATCGCCTTTTCGATTGCTCCGAGCATCGCGGGCTCCCAAGCAACGATCTGAATCGTCCGGGCATCCGGTGTCGTGAGGTTTGCGACCTGGGTGATCGGGGTTTTCGATCCATAATAATCAACATGAACATGATCGATGAGTGCGGTGGAGGCGCGCCCGGTGCGGACCTTCAGCAGGTCCTTTTGAAGGGCCTGAATGCTCTTGTCGGTGTTTGCGGACAGTTCGTTCATTACGTTAGACATGACGATTCTCCTTATTCTTGAATCAAATGTGGACCAAGGTGCCGATGGTCTGACCTTGAGTCACTTTTTCCATCGCGCCTTTGGCACGAAGGTTGAAAACGATGATCGGAAGCTTGTTGTCCATGCAAAGCGAAATTGCCGTTGAATCCATCACCTTGAGCCCTTTTTGCAGGACATCCATATAGGTGAGTTGCTCGAACTTGGTCGCTTCGGGGTGAAGCTTCGGATCAGCGGTGTAGATTCCATCCACACTGGTGGCCTTCAGCAACACCTGGCAGTTCATTTCCATCGCTCGAAGCGCCGCGGTGGTATCGGTGGTGAAGTACGGACTTCCCACTCCGGCTGCAAAAATCACGACTCGTCCCTTTTCCAGGTGACGAACCGCCTTGCGGCGAATGTAAGGCTCGGCAAGCGCCCGCATTTCGATGGCGGATTGCACACGGGTGAAGACACCCTTGCGCTCAAGCGCATCCTGAAGGGCAAGACAATTGAGCACTGTCGCAAGCATCCCCATGTAGTCCGCTGTTGCGCGGTCCATGCCACGGGTCGCACCCTTGACTCCGCGGAAGATGTTTCCTCCGCCCACGACGATCGCAACTTCTATCCCGGATTTCTGAATCCCTTGAATTTCATTTGCGATTCCATCCAGAACGTCCGTGTCGATTCCAAACCCCTGGTCGCCCGCAAGGGCTTCGCCCGAGACCTTCAGCAATACTCTTTTGTAATGTTCGCGCTTCATGATGAAAAAAGGGGCCTTGACCGCAAGATCAAGGCCCCGTGCCTTCTTAGTGTTGGGTTTCTTCCGAGGTGACTTCCACACCTTCACCCAGGACATAGCGGGTGAATCGTGTGAGCGCGAGGGCTTCACCCATCGCTTTGCCGGTCTCGGCCGTCAGGGCCTCGATGGTTTTCTTGTCATCCTTCACGAATTTTTGTTTCAGAAGACAAGTCTCCTCGAAGTACTTGTTGATCTTGCCTGTTGCGATCTTCTCAAGCACATCGGCCGGCTTGTTCTGACCCTGAAGCTGGGCAAGCGCGATTTCCTTTTCTTTGGAAACCACATCGGCAGGAACCTCATCCGACTTCAAATAAAGCGGACTTGCTGCCGCAATGTGCATGGAAACATCGCGAATGAAAGTCGCGAAAGGCTCGGCGGTGGCCTTCGCAGTGTTCGCGAGAGATGCCTCCACCAAAACTCCGACCTTGCCACCCATGTGGATGTAGCTCTTCACTTCTTTGCCGCCACCCAGGGGATAGCGCACGAAACGACGAACCATCATGTTCTCACCGAGTGTTGCGATTCCTTCTTTCACGAAGTCCTCGACAGTCTTTCCTGCATCCATTTTCTGGGCAAGAAGAGCTGACGGAGTCTCAGGATTCGCTTTTGCAATGTGCTTTGCGATCTGAGCCACGAACTTCTGGAAGTTATCGGTTTTTGCAACGAAATCGGTCTCGCAGTTCACTTCCACAAGAACCGCCGCTTTGTTGTCCGCATCGATCAGGGAGAACACAGTTCCCTCCTTGGCGGTACGGCCGGTTTTCTTGGCAGCGGATGCGATCCCTTTTTTGCGCAGATACTCGACTGCTTTGTCGAAGTCACCTGCGTTTTCGGTGAGGGCCTTTTTACAGTCCATCATTCCTGCGCCCGTGCGCTCACGCAATTTTGATACCTGTTCTGCAGTGATTTGCATCTTGAATCTTCCTTTCGGGTTATTTGGTTTCAGTGGACTCGGGAGTCTCTGTCTGATCCATGGCTTCAAGATCAGCAGCATCCACACCCTTCAGGTCGATGTCGCCTTCAAAGCGGGACACCTTCTTGTCCGAGTTGGCATCGTCCTTGTCGGACGCAGCGGCACCAGCCGCGCGAAGTTTTTCCTGGTGAATGGCAGCACCCTCGAGGCACGCATCCGCCATCATCTTCGCAAACAACGAAACAGAGCGGAAGGCGTCATCATTGCCTGGAATCACATGGTCGATTCCAGTCGGATCGCAGTTGGTATCCACGATCGCAATCGTCGGAATGCCAAGTCGGCGAGCTTCCTTGATTGCGTTGGATTCCTTGGTGGTGTCCACAATGAACATCGCGCCGGGAAGTTTCTTCATTTCCTGGATCCCGCCCAAGCCGCGCTTGAGTTTCACGAGTTCGCGGTCGAAACCGGATTGTTCTTTCTTGGTGTAGTCGTTCCAGCCTTCGGAAGCCTTCAGCGCTTCGATTTTCTTCAGGCGGTCGATGGATGCCTTCACGGTTTGGAAGTTGGTGAGCATGCCGCCGAGCCAGCGCTCGGTCACATAGTACATGTTTGCACGCTTTGCTTCAGCTTCAATCACTTCACGAGCCTGCTTTTTGGTTCCGACGAAAATGACCTTCTTGCCATCTCCGGTGATGGTCTTGAGAAAATCACACGCCTGGCGGGCGCGCTCTACGGTTTGCTGGAGATCCACGATGTAGATCCCGTTGCGGGCACCGTACACGTACGGCTTCATTTTGGGGTTCCAGTGATTGGTCTGATGGCCGAAGTGGACTCCCGCTTCGAGCATGTCTTTCATTGAGATGGTTGGCATAGGCCTTCCCTTTCTTTCGGTTAAAGCGGGAAAGCAAACATTTCTGGAGGGAAAGATTTGATGGATCCCGCGGTTGTTTCCTCCACTTCCAAAATCGGGGCCCGAAACCGGGCTTCCGACACCACGTTACTGCGGAAGTGTGTGTTTTGTTTGGAAATGTTTAGCCAATTTCGTCATTTTTGGCAATGTTTTTTTTCATCTGGCATCCTTGAGTGAGCATGGCGATTCGGTTTGGGTAGGTAATTCCCTTTGATTCTTGGAGGTTTAGCCTCCGAGAATCAAAGGGAAATCCGGAAAGGGCTCCCTAGATTGAGATCGCCTGCCAGGCGGGATCCACGCACACCGAAAAGAGAATGTATTGCCAGGCCCGATACCAATAGGTTTTGGAATTGTCGGAACTCATCTCTTTGGTTTCATCGGCAAGAGTGAGAAGAGCATCCAGCACTGCGGGATCGGGATCCCGGATGACATGAAAGAGGCGATAGGCCTTTCGCACGGTATCCGCGGTGGGCCTGAAGCGATCCGGCACCTTGGCTCCGTTTTCGATCAGGATGAACTCTGGATCGATCTTTTTCATGACTCGAAGGAACATCCCCATTTTGGATGCCTTATCAGACCAAACGTTCCATTTGCTTGTATCTGAAATCACCAAGTCGGTGCAGGCGGCGGCCAAGTATCCATTCCGAACCGAATTGGAGGATGCCTCCGGCTCATTGCCGGCAGGGCAAAACTTTTCCGGGTAATCCGACTCGGCAATGAATCCCGGGGATGAAGCCTTTGGCACAAGCCGCCTCACCCCTGCATAGGGATCACAGGACCCTCCGAACCCGAGATTGCTCTTGATCCTGCTGTCGATAGTATTGGACCAAACCGCGGCATCACTGTCAGTCAAATCAAAGACCTGCTGGAATACCGAACGAACAAACTCGCGGTCCCCGACCTGAAGACTCTCTTCGAAATCGGTTCCGACCTCATACCCTTTGTCATCGAAGTGAAGTACGCCCGAGCTCGGCACGCATGAAACAAGAGGAAAGCAAAGAATCCACAATCGCCTGAAAATGGGACTACCCGTTTTCGACATTTTGAGGTCCCTCCACCGCAAGAACGGCCTTTTGCCCTGATCCACGGATCAAAAACGGGGCATGATTCGGAGTCGGGGCTTTCACGCCAAGCAGACTCGCAACGGTTGCGCAAACGTTCCCGATTCCTGCGATCTGCCCGCTGAAACCCTTTACAGGAGCACCCAAGCCTCCGGGACCATAGTAAGTTCCCCGGCTGTAGATATTTCCTGCAATCGTGAGTTTCGGAATCATTCCTGAAAAAAGGGTCCTTCCCGAATAATCGCCCCCATGCACAGTGCTGTATCCCGACTCCCCGCCCACGCGATTGAACTCGGAGTTCACATCAATCACCGTCTTATCAAAAAGCGTTCCTCCGGGAATCGAAACTGATTTCAGTTTCGAAACCAACTCGTAGAGGCACGCCGAAATCGCGCGATAATAGCGATGCATGGCGTACAAGTGAACGAGATTCCCGGCGAAATGGGAATCATTCTCAAAAAAATCAATGGTTCCCGATGCCGTGCTTCCGTTTCCAATCGGAAGGGAAATCTCATGCAATCCCCCGATTCCGAGATTCAGGTAGGAACTGAACGCGAACTTGAGGTCGCACCCTGTAAGCATGATCTCAGCCACAGCCATTGCCGAGGAGAGTGACTTGATCGTGGAGTTTTCAGTGAAGATCTGCGTCAGATCGGAATTCATCAGATAGACACCATCAGTGGATGTGTAGCGAAAGTGAGCAGTTTTGCGGGATGCGAGTGGAAGCCCGTCGGAATCCGGGAGCGCGAATTCCCGGGAAAGGGCTCTTGTCACAAGAAGTTCGTACTTCTCCTGAATTGATGGAAATTGCCCGATCAAATCCGAGAGGCTTTTCGAGAGGAGCTTTCTTGCATTCAACCGGTCAAAATAAGAAACTGGAAGAAGCTTTTGTTCGCGCGAGGAAGCTTTTCCCATGGCATCGAGCACACGGTCCACCCCTCCCCCGCTGTAAATGCTGCTCCCGTGGCTCGAGGTTGAAAATGCATTGAGTGCGGTACCCACGGGGTTTGATTCTGATGCGGAAAGCACAGTCTGTGCGAGGCCCTTTTCAGAACGAAACAGATTATGGCTTCCGAGATTGACTGCTGGCAGAGGAGATTGGGACTGATCCGCCACCATGCCTCCAATGGAATCGCGTCCAAGGGGTGCTGTTTGCAAGGCTCTGCTCAGTCTATGCGAATCGGCCATTTTTATCCCCCGGAGCACCGCCATGTTCTGCGCAAGATTCAACATCGGAGCATTGGCCCCGGTCGCAGAAAGGGGAATCCTGCTTTCCCAAAGGGCCGGCAGGTAAAGACCGGAGGCATCGTCCTTCACAAGTCGATGACTCGCGGAGAAACCCTCCGCAGCTGATTCATCCACCTTCAAACTGTTGATGAAGAACGAGTTGTTCAAGGTGCTTTTGTTGTGGAGAAAGGGATCCGCATCTCCGCGAGGCTTTACCACATAATCCCAGTGATTCCGGAGCGGGCCTCCTTGAATGTAGAGCGAGATGTATTTTGACTCGTTGAAGTGATTTTCGGCATTCTGCTGGGCATAAGCTGAATGAAAAGCACTCTCGAGAATACTTGCAAGGAACATCCGAATGGGATCAGCCCCGAGAGCGGCCGCACCGATTCCTGCTGATTTTTTCAGGAACTTTCTTCGATTCATCAGAGGATCCCCCTTCCCGGAAGGGCGAACTCCGGTCTCTCAATGATTGCCTTGATGAGGTTCCGCAGGCTTTGATGACTCTTCAATTCAAGCCCGAGCTTCCTTACGAGATCCCTCTTCAACATTTCTGCCTTCGAGAGCATTGCCGGATTGGATGGGTCGCCGAGATCGGAAATATCCACATCAATTCCGGTCAGAAAACGATAGTGGCGTTTTGCAGCGCAGATGTAGAAGTCATCCAGATTCGCGATGAGTTGCCCGAGTCCCTTTACGCCCTCAAAGGACTGGCTTATGAGCGCTCCATTCATCGTGCGATAGTAAAACAATCCACTTGAAGGTCTGTTTGCGAATTTCAAATCACCTTCGATTTCAGGAAAAGGCGCCGCAGGTTCGCTTACAGGATTCCGGTTCCAGAAACTTACCCCGAAAGCGTGGGATTTGTCGTAGCGAACTTCCCTCAAGCCTGCAGCCGCACGATCCGAGCTGGTGTGGCAATGGGCACAAGATACCCCGGTGCGAAACGACAGTTTCGATGCAGGATTCACATACCCGATGGCATCCGATGGCCTTACCCAAGGCAGGGGTCTGCAAAGCGTGTCCTCGATCATGCTCGCAGTAAGTGCACGATGAGTCTTGAATCCTCCATCGGGCGGAGTGAAAAGGTTGGTGTTCGCAAACATGTAGGGAATCGACCCGAGCATTCCCCCGCCAAAATGAAAGTTCATGTTCGCATTGTTCCGGTTCGGCATGAGGAGCGGGCGCTCATCTCGGACAAGCCCTTGCAGAAGACCCTGCTGAACGACATGGGGTTTGAATCTCTCTGTGAGGCTCTCCATCAGGTTTTGATTCGTCCTTGGATTTGTGGTCGAGAACGGCGCTGAGTCGAAAGTTGGCTCCTCAATGGTAATGACACTCCCGATTGATCTTGTGTCCTCCTTTCGCTCCCGCTTCGCGGACAGTGCGAAATCCCGGGTAACAAGATCACGGTATGCTTGATTCTGTCCGAAGAGAGTGTAGATCATCTGGTACCCCGACTCATTCAGATCGAAAAGATCGGCCTCGAATCTGGGACTTTGGAAAGTGGAAATGTAGGTCGGATTGGAAAGCTCTTTTTGGTACAACTCAAGAAGGCGACTGAACACCTTGCGACCCAGTGGATCCGTGACCCCGTTCACCGCGGGCAAAGAACCTTTCTCATCGAGCATGGCCCGATCCAGAAGTGCCATGCAGGCTTCGGTTCCGGATTTGGAACGCGACTCGACGCTTTTCAGAAGCTCATCCGTGGGTGTGACCCGTTCACCGGTAAAAAGGGCGTAGCAACGGTAGTACCTGCGCAGTTCATATTCCTTGGCATCAATGGTGAATGCCACCGATGCGTCCCCGAAAAAAATGCACATGAGACCAAGAACGAACGTCCGCACAAATCCCCCAAATGAAATTTTCTCATGCGTGAAAAGCCGCCTGCAAGTGTGTCAGCCCAGCCCCAGTGTCCAAAAGAACCGAAGAAACCCTTTGCCAAACGGAGGGCCCAGCCGCTAGAGTCGGGCACACACATTCAAGGAGATTCGTATGATGAAACAAACCTTTTTGTCCCTGACCCTGGTCCTTGCGCTCGCCCAACCCGCACTCGCAGCCACCAAGAAAAAGAAAACCACAGTAAAGACCGAGGCTCCCGCAGCAGTAGCCGCTCCTGCTCCTGCCATTGAGCAAAGCAGCTCCTCTTCCTCAAACAGCTGGACCCCTAGCGCAAGCTTTGGACTTGGTTCGATCGGGTCCAACTTCAATCTCGGCGTGATGGGAAGCTATATGACCGATGTCACGTTTGAGGATACGAGCTTCAAGGCTGGGGTGAAAACCGGGTTCCTTCTTGGACTTGGCGATGTCGGAACCTGGGTGATTCCGGTCATGGGATCAGCGACCTATACTTTTTCGAATGGCGGATCTCTCAAGCCTTATCTCGGAGTTGATCTCGGGATCGGCATTGCGCATGCGGTAGAGACCACTGTGAAATTCGCGGCATTGATTTATCCGGGCGCACAGATCACGGATGAAATTTTCGCAGAGCTCCCCTTCGGGTCGATGTCAGGGGGATTCATTATTTTCCCAAGCGTCGGAATGCGATTCTGATTCGTCTTTGTTCAATCAGTTTCATGAAAGCCCGGGCAAGCTCGCTTCCCGGGCTTTTCTTTTTATTTTTTGGAATTCCTGATAGACCCGTTCCATGAGCGTCGATCCATTCCAGAAATTCCGTGACCTGCTGGAAGCGAACTACCAATTCCCCTGCACCTATATTCACAAGTTCATTGGCAAGAACTCGCCGATCTTCAGGAGTTCGGTAACGGATTTTGAAAAAAAATTCATTGGCCTTACCAAAACCACCGAACGCATGAGCGCATCGAATGCCCACGTCGCACTGACCTATGACTATTTGGCGGGAAGTGCGGACGAGATCATTGAGCTCACCAAAGAAACCCAGAAGATCAATGATTTGATTTACATCCTGTAGCAAGGATTCAAGTCAGCCTCTTTTGCTGGCGGACATTGATTAATTGATCATGATTTCAATTGCTTAAGTGGATTAAAACCCTTAAATAACAATTGACTAAATCACTCAAGTTTAGTACTGTTTTCTTAAGTCCATCATTCAATATGGGCCCGGGAAAAAGGTTCGATGAGTTGGGCATCGAAAGGATCAGGAAGGTGCAGAGTTCTGACCTCCGCGTTCTCTCTTGTGAAGGGAATCGCAGGGCTTTTCTTTGTTCTTTCTCTGGGCTGCACTCCCGGACTTCGAGGGGGGAATTCCTCCCTCCCCTCCGACTCCACCCCAATCCCGGAAAGTCCGGGACCCTTCCAAATCACCTTGAATGTTGCTGGCGATCGGGAGGTCTATCTGCAGTGGAGCAACTCCCAAAACGCCTCCACCTATTCCATTTTTTATAGGGAATCGGGACATCCCGAGTTCACCCTCGCATCCGCCAACGCAACCTCACCCTACCTTCTGACGGGACTCTCAAACTCCGTCACCTATGAGTTCAAGATTGTTGCGATCAACTCAAGAGGGCGACTTGAATCCCAAACCTTTATCCTCACTCCGCTGAGTGACCCCGAGGTTGTTGCGACCAAACTGGTCTTCGCGACACAGCCCGAGACTGCCGCTCCAAAATCTGCGGGATCCCCGCTTTCGATTCAACCCTCGATTCAATTCAAAAATAGCGCAAATGTCCTTGCGAGCTCCGAGTCCTCGCCCGTTACCCTGGCTCTCTACACCGATTCCACTTGCACCACACCCGCTCCGCTGACTCCCTCCGGAGCCGGGAGCCTGTCTGGAACCTTGACCAAAAATGCGAGCCTCGGAGTGGCAACATTCAGTGATCTTTCTGTAAACCTGGCTCGGTCTTCCCTCTACTTGAAAGCAACAAGCGGCTCTCTCCACTCTGCTTGCTCAAATGCATTTCAGGTGCTTTCCGGAATTGCCTCACCCTCATTGAGCACACTTTCTCTTTCCGCATCGACTGTGACTGCCGGCAACTCCGTGGTCGCGACTCTCGGGGTCGTTGATGACTTTGGGAATGCCGCTCCCTCGGGAGTGCTCCCGATTCTTTTCTCGCTTGATTCAATACCCCACCCGGGATCCTGGTCGGCGGTTTCCTCAACCGCGAGTGACACCTACAGTGCGGAACTGACCCAGGCAGAACCGGGAACCTACACCGTGAGTGTGAGTATTGCGGGCGTTCCCATTTCCCAGGTCCAAACACTGACTGTCCTTGCAGCCGGTCTCAATCACCCTCCAGTAGCACAAGCGTTCAGTGCGAACTATTCCGCAAATGCAACCACCATCCTCACCCTTCCCTACACCGATGCCGATGGAGATTCCGCCACCCACTGCACTATTCTTTCCAATGCGAATCTCAGCAATGTCACTCTCAACTCAGCCTGCTCCTGCACCTCCGGCGTCTGCTCCGTCGTCGTGAACGGCTCTTCCAACACTTCAAGCGGTGGATTTGATTTCCACTTTGGAAGCCCCACCTCCTCTCCGACTCCTCCCGTCGCACACGCCACCCTCACACGAACCAACGCTTCTCCCACGGTTTCAAACTTCTCTTTCGGCACTTTGATCTCCACCTCCGGAACCACCACTATCGGAATTCCCTATGCCGACATGGATGGTGATCATGCCACCGCATGCTCTGTCTCAAACCTAAGTGCAAATGCGAGCATCCAATCCCCCTGCTCCTGCTCTGCGGGCGTATGCTCCGTAGGCTTGCTCGGAACCTCCACCGCGCCCACTGGGACATTCTCGTTCTCCGTCACCACCTTCGGCGGACTCACCTCCAACACTGCAACTGCGGAATACTCGATTGATGGGCAATCCACAATCGTCACGAGTCCACAGGTCAGAGACTACGGTTCAATCCTGGTCGGGCAATCCTCCTCAACCTTTGACATCAAGATCAGCAATACCGGAGCGGCCTCAGCGATAGGATGTTCCGCCCCCTATCTGTCTCCCGCAACAACTCATTTCAGCATCACAAGCAACAGCTGCACCAACGCCACCCTCGCACCCGGATCAACATGCACCGTGCGGATCGTGGCCTCGCCAAAAACCACGGGGTCACTGAGCACCACGCTCTATCAGCGCTGCAACAGCCGTGGAACCGAATCTAGAACCGCCATCGGAGGAATCACGGTCACCGGCGCTGCATCCGCTCCGCAGCTCACCACCTATGCGGATCAAGGACTGGACTTTGGTCGGGTCCGGGTTGGCAGCACCTCTTCAACATTGGAAATTGCGTTTACGAACTCAGGCTTTGACTCTACTTCGGGATGCCATGCTCCCTTGATTTCACAAGGTTCATCTGATTTCTCGATTGTAGAGGATGGCTGCGGGACGACGAATCTTCCACCGAGTGGAATTTGCACCGTCACACTCAAGGCCAATCCCACTCTCACCGGTACTCTAAGCGGAACCCTCAGCCGCAGTTGCACCGGGGGTGGGAGTGCGAGTCTTAACTTGTCAGCCGCGGCCTGGGAAAGCAGCTCGGCTGTGAGCCTTCTCTCTTATGGCCTGGGAACCAACCACTCCTGCGTGGTCATGAGCGATGGCAAGGTTCGATGCTGGGGAGATAACGGCTATGGAAATCTCGGTGATGGTACCCTGGTAGACAAGCTAACGCCTGTCGAAGTTTCGAGCATCACCACGGCCACTGCAGTGGCCTCCGCAAGTCAATTTTCATGCGCGCTCCTCTCGGACTCCACCGTCAAATGCTGGGGACTGAATACGAGCGGACAAGTGGGGACTGAAGTCAGCGGATCAGTAAACAAAACCCCGGTTCAGGTCAGCACGGCGAGCGGGACATTGACCAATGTGGCGTTAATCTCAGCCGGGACTGCCCATGCCTGTGCCGTCCTGACCGACGGATCCGTTTGGTGCTGGGGTCAGACCACGGTAAACGGGACCTCCTCGATTAGTTCGCAAGCTCAAAAAATCTCCGGAATCAGCACGGCAAAAACCACGGCAGGGGCGCTCACTTCGGGAACTGGCTTTTCCTGTGTGGTCCTGACAGATGGAACCGCACGATGCTGGGGCAACAACAGTGCATATAGACAGCTCGGAAATAATTCGACCTCAAGCTCCACCGCTGCAGTCACCGTGCTTCATCTTTCCGGAGCATCCGGCATTTCCGCATCATCCGCCTCAGTCTGCGCGCTCCTGACTTCAGGGCAAATCAAGTGCTGGGGGATGAATGTCTCAGGCCAACTCGGAGATGGCACCACCACGACTCGAACCGCGCCTGTCCTCGTGACCGGAATCACCTCAGCGACTTCCATTGCATCCAGTAGCATGGGGAAATCGTTTTGTGCAAATTTAAGCGACCAAACCGTGAAGTGCTGGGGCGAGAACACTTATGGGAAACTCGGTAATGGGACCAATGCAAATCAAAGCACTCCGGTACAGGTCTTGGGCCTCAGTGGTGTCGTTCAAATTTCCCTGGGCGACCAAAGCGCCTGCGCACGTACCTCTGATTCAAAAATAAAATGCTGGGGTAAAAACAACATCGGCCAACTCGGGGGAGGGAGCGCTCCTGCGCAAATGATTCCAAAGAATGGTGATATTCTGAGCACACTGGGTCCGGTACGAAGCATCTCAAGCAATTCTGCGAACTCCTCCGCAGCCTGCGCCTTGCTCACCTCTGGATCAATCAAATGCTGGGGAGAAAATGGCTATTTTCTCCTCGGGAACGGAGGGTCCACCACAACCCACTCCCACATTACTCCGGTCTCCGTTTCCGGGATCAGCAGCGCAACGCAAATTTCCATGGGATTCAGTCATGCTTGCAGCCTGCTTGCCGATGGAACAATCCGCTGCTGGGGACTGGGAACCCAAGGTGAACTCGGAACCATGACTGCAGCAAACTCATCCACACCGGCAGTAGTGTATGGAATCACGAATGCCATTCAAGTGGTGACCGGAGCAAATTTCTCATGTGCTCTCCTCTCGACAGGATCAGTTCGGTGCTGGGGAGATGGCTCGAATGGTGAACTGGGGATTATCAGCTGTTCTGCGGGATGCACAGTTTCTTACCCGTTTTCTGTGGACTCCCTCACCACTGTGACCTCGATCAGTGCAGGATCGAATCATGTCTGCGCCCTGACGAGTGATCAACGGGTCTATTGCTGGGGACAAAACAACCACGGTCAACTCGGGAACGGGACCACTACCCAGGCAAATAGCCCAACCTTGGTTCCAGGACTTTTGAATGTGATTGCAATCTCTGCCGGGTCCTCCTTTACTTGCGCGCTCCTAGCCGATAACACAGTCAAATGCTGGGGATACGGAGGAAAACTCGGAAATAACTCAGCGGTCGGTTCGACGGTCCCCGTATCGGTTCTTTCGTATCGGGATGGGAATGCTCCCCTCGGACAAATCACCGCAATTGCTTCAAATTACGACGGTACTTGTGGACTCAGAAGCACAAGCACAGGCAATCAGGTCGTATGTTGGGGTTACAATGGATATGGAACTTTGGGAATTGGAAGCCTCTCGATTACCAGGCGCATGGCTTATGATGTGCCAGGCCTTCAGGACATTTCCAGCCTCTCTCAAATCGGAGGCCATACCACGTGCGCCATTAACTCGAGTGGGACACCTTATTGTTTTGGCCAGAATACCTATAACCAGACAGGAACGAATGGCATGGCCATCACTCCGGTAAGCGGGTTTTAGTTCAAATCTCTTCTTTTTTTAGGGGCAGACAAAATGCCTGAATCGATCAAACTGAAATCTTCTTCAGTTCCTCAAGCGAAAGGTAATCCAGCAGCGACTCGTGAGTAGCCTCAAGCACGAGCGGTGCAACGACACCCGCACGATAGGCCTCAACCCATCTTCCCGCGCAAACACACCATTGCTGTCCGGGCAGGAGTCCCGGAAAATCATACTCAGGCCTCGGTGTCGAAAGATCATTGCCGACCCGCTTTGAAAAGAGCAAAAACTCTTCGGTGAGACGAACGCAAGCGGTATGTTCGCCCGCATCCTCCTCGTCCGTCTCGCAGCAGCCATTCCTGAAAAATCCGGTGAGTGGATCCCGTGAACACGGTCTCAGCACAGTCCCGAGCACGTTTTTCTGCAATGACATGGGAATCGACCTCCGGAGTCGAACTTTCACCCGAGATGCTGAAAGTTGCAAGTTCTCTGATGATGTTTTCTTTTTTTACGGTCCGGAGTACATCAGGGATGTGAGCATTGATTTTAAAGACAATCCCCCGAAAGGCCTCATCTGGTTTCATCGAGATTTGCGCGTGAACGATCATGCGGGAATGAATCTCGTACTGGAGTCGGGTGGCCGCTGGATTGCGCTCGCGCTCTCACCAAGAAATCCTCTCTCGCCTGCCGGCTGCTTTGAGCGGGAGTGCCTGGATGATTTGGAAGCATCCCTTAAGCTCCTTGAGATTCCCTTGCTGAGACTTGAAAGCACAGAAGTTGAGTCATTCATCAGAAATGTGTTTCACGCAAATCCCGATCTTGCCTTGCTCACTTCCCGAAGATTCAATTCCAGGGATCAGAAGTTGCTTGATTCGTGCACTTCCGTCCTTCCGAAGAAACAGATCACCCTCTACGACCATGGAACGCTCTACCTTGAATCCGATCTGCCATTTTCCTTGGACGGACTGCCTGCCACTTTTTCGCCCTTCCAAAGGAAAATCAGAGCAGCAAAAACACAGATCGTGCCACCGATTTCCGGTTTTTCACTTCCGGAGATTTCAACGAATGGAATCGCACCTGTCGAGCTGCAAGATCGCAGCTTCCGTTTCCGTGGCGGAGAGAGGAATGCAATCCTGCGCCTTCGGGACTATTTTTGGGAATCGCGCGCGGTAATGCACTATCATGAGACCCGAAACGGACTCCTTGCACGGGACGATTCCTCAAAACTCTCGCCCTATCTTGCGCAAGGCTGCATTTCCGCGCGGCAAGTTCATGCTGAAATCTTGAGACTCCAGGATCAGATAGGCCCAAGCAAGGGGGCCGAGGCCCTTCTTTATGAGCTTGAATGGCGCGATTATTTCAAGTTCCTAGCACTTCGCTCGGGCGACCGACTCTTTAGTGCCCAAGGGCTTCGAAATGAAGAACGTGAGTCGTCTCCGGACCAGAAGCAATTCGAGCGCTGGTGCGCGGGCGAAACCGGGAACGATTTCATCGATGCGAACATGCGGGAACTGAAAGTCTCCGGATGGATGTCCAATCGTGGACGGCAAAATGTGGCAAGCTTCCTTGCGAGAATCATGAAGCTCCCTTGGCTCTGGGGAGCATCGTGGTTTGAGGAGAATCTGAGTGATTTCGATGTCGAGACCAACCAGGGGAACTGGATGTACCTTGCCGGAGTGGGAACGGATCCGCGGGATCGGATCTTCAATCCGGATCTTCAGGCAGAAAATTACGACGGCGATGGTGCTTACCGCAAGCGCTGGTCTTCCTGAACGACAAAAGGCGAAAATCTCACCTTAAGAGGATCTCCAGCAAAACTTGATGCCAATTCGTGGGCCCCCGGAAGCTTCGGCAGGATCGAGATGCCACCCTGAAGCGAGTGGACTTTGATCGATCGGGTCTTCCAGGGTTCATGGTGAACATCACCCCGGATCGTGATATCCCCTTTCTTCAAAAACAAGTGATAACGCTCGGTGATCCATTTCTGAAACGGATCTGTGCTTTCGGTCGCCCCGATCTCAAGATCAAGGCTTAGATCATAGGGCACAAGATCCGCACGCCGGCCTTCTGCGCGCAGGGAATAGTCCTTCTCCCCGACATCTGCTGAGATCCGTGCTTTCCGGTACGGAAGATCAAAGAAGGTTCTTGCAATGAAATTCCCGAGTCCATGGGGGGTCTCCAGAGTGAAAAAATAAATGCCAGGAACTCCGTTCACTTTCACGTACGTCCGTAGGTTGAGCTCCCAGAGGCTCGAAAAAACGGGGACTCTCGGAAGCCCCCGAAACCGGATTTGATCCATGAAAAAGGGAACGAGCGAAAGCACCGCCTGCCCCTCATGCAAATCAAGGGGAAACGGCACCTGATGCTGGAGGGCCGCCTCGGAAACCTTCCAGTTCAAAAAGAGCGCATGACTCCACCGCTGTTCAATCGTCCAACTCACAAAGGCATGCTACCATGGAGGGCAAGCGATGCATTCCCTTTGGATTGATCTTCATGATTTTTGTGTGATCTGGATGACGGCCGTGATCTGGCTTGTGCAGGTCCTGGTTTATCCCAACTTCAGGCTCGTGGCGGACTCGGACTTCAAGGCGTTTCACAAACGGCATTGTGACAGGATTTCATTCCTCGTAGGCCCGATGATTGCCGAGCCTTTTTTCGTTGCGATGGTGGTGCTCGAAGGCGAACGAAACTTCGAATGGATTTTCCATGCAATTTCGATCGGATTGATTCTTGCCGCAACAGCAATTTTATCCGCTCCCACCCACTCCCTCCTTGCGAACGGGAAGAATGAATATTCGATCAACCGTTTGATCCGATCAAACTGGATCAGGACCATCCTTTGGTCGATTCAGTTGATTCTGATTTTAGCGAGAAGAGTCCAAGGCTAATCAGACTTCAAGGCACAATCGCATTCACAAATTCTTTGGCTCCCGCAACGCGGGAACGAAGACCGCGTCGAAAGATGCGTTGACGGACCATCGAACCATCACAAAGCGATCCATTGCGATCCGCCTCAATCAGCCTTGAAACAAACGCTTCTTTTGACATCGGAGCCGTCGGGGAGCGACGGGAATAAAAATCATACAAAGCATCGGTTTTTGAACCCGCGCGACCCATGGCCTGCTCGCCAAGTGCCTTCAAAATCAAATTCAAGCGATGAAGCTTCACAGAGGTGACGGAGGTGTCGACACCGGTGTAGATGATTGCTCCACCCATTCCCGCAAATGCTCCAAGCACTCCACCGAGCAGCGCATCCCAGCCCTTTGCGGGCCCTCCTGCGATCATCGCGCCTGCAAAAAATCCAAAGTAGGCGCCCCCTGCAAACTCGATGATGCCTTCAATCGGCTTAAGCGAGAGCTTCAGAATCATGCGCCCCCGAAGCTTCACCATTTCATCCATGCAGGTCCGGGTGACATCGGCTGTTTTCAGGTACTCGCGGATTTCTTTTACGCGGATCGAGCCCGCAAGACTTGTGGATTCCTCACCGGGAAGAGTCGCCAGTTCCGCCTCTTCTGCGATCACCGTCGCTGGTCCTTCAGCACGGGCTGGAAGGGTTTGAATCAGGGCCAAGAGTACAATGAATTTGGTGAATTTGATCATGCGAAGGGGTTTAGCACCGTATTCGCGGCATGTCAAAAATGAAGAGTTGCATTCCCGGTGCGGATCAAACCTCACCCAAGCCGGGTCTCGGACTCTTGTTCAAGTATCCGAAGGAATTGCCAAATTGTCTTTCCACACAATCCGGGTAAGGCACGACACATTGTTAATTTTCGATTTCATGCGACTCTATAGCCATGGGCATTCTTGATTCGAGAAAATTAATTTTACTTTGTCTTATGGCTGCGGGCCCCTTTACGAGCTCTTGCGGAATGTTGAATCAGGGAGGTGAGGGTTCGGCTTCGAATGACGGAAACTCCTCGCAAACAGCTACCGTCACCTATGTTTCAAATTCCATCAATTTCGTGAGCTATAACATGTCAAACGGCTATACTTACGCCACCTCGGGGGTCCCGAGTGTTACGGGGGGAACTCTCACCAACTGCACGATTGCCTATTCTCGAGGTCCAACTCCCTACATTCCCCCAAGCATCGATCCCTCCACCTGTGAAGTCAGTGACTTCAGGGATTCTGGTACCAATTTCTGTGGCGGCGCACATGGTCCCGGAAGCGGTACCTACTATCTCGTAACCCCGATCATCAATGGCGAGGCAGGAACTCCTGTTGAGTTGCTTCTCTATTGCTCGGCTGATGACACCAGTCCATGCTGAGGTTCCTTGAATTGTTTCCATGATGACCACCGTACCAGCACAAAAGCCCATGGGTTCCACTGAGAATCATTGAATTGGGACGAGAGCCATCTGAGTGAATACTCGTCGGATCGATGCTCCTGTGTTGATTCTCTCGCCTTGAAGGTCAACTCCTGGGTTCGCCTTACCGGCTCCCTTTTCGTGGATTTGGGAGAAATGAGCCCAATCTGAAGTTTACTCCAAAGACCAAGCCGAGTTCTGTCTCCGTATAATCGAGAGACTGAAACGGAATTGCATCCCTCTGATAAAAAGGCTCCGCAAACAGAGTCATGGCTTTCAGTTCCTGAGAGAGTGTGAACGCGCCAGTGAACCCGGTACCCATCCTGGACTGGTAGAAATCAATTTTGATCGGAGCATGAATCCGGAATCCCCCGCGAAGATCTCCATTCAGGTAGGAATTCGAAATCACACGGGATCGAATCCCAATCTCACCATAGAGCGCGGGCGCCTTATCGATCTTGATCGACGAAACCGAAATTGCCCGATAGAGCAAATGGTCCCTCTGTCCTGCCTCGATGACGAGGTCGAACTGGTCTAGAATCCGTGTCTCATACGCCGCATGAAGTTTCACCAGGGACTGAGCGGTTCCTTGCAAGGAGAATGAGCTCAAATCCGAGATCTCCACCTTTTGCAGATTCATGCCAAGGCGGATTTGGCTCATTTCACCGATCTTCGCAATCCAATCCATACCCAATCGAATCGAAGAGCTTGAACCGAGCACTCCGGTGCTGCCGTTCGTGGTGTCCTTGCCCTCATACTTCAAAAAGGACGAACCAAGATTTACCTGAATCAGGCTCTTGGACTCCTCTTCGCCCAGGATTGCTGAATCCACTTTGGGCGGGGCAGGCGACGGGTCAACCTTCGACTCAGTTCCGGGATCGGATTTGGATTCAGCAGGTGCTTCTGACGCGATTTTTCGTGCCACAGGCAATGGCGCCCGCTTGGGCTCGGGAACTGGCATCAACTCTTCTGCTTTGGCCTCTGAGATCCGTGGCGCAGCCTCGACACTGACGTCCTTCAGCTCACTCATCGTGATTCGAATGGGAGCTGGCTCGGGGGCCTTCGCAACATCAGGTGGCGGCTCCACCGTTGGCCTCACCTCAATTTCAGCTTTGGGTGAGCGGGGAAGGGGTACTTCCACCTTCTTGATTTCAGTCGCGGTAAATCGAATGGGTGCATTTTTCTCAAGCTCCACCACCGGATTCGATGCAGGCACGGTTGCGATCCGGGCCTGAGACTCCAATGGATCTTTCGCGGACGTGGCCTCCTCGACTTTCACTTCCTCAACCTTGACCTCTTCAAAGGGAATCTCGATCGCAGGGGATGGGGCGCCCCGGACTGGATCCGTGGACTCAAGGGTAATCATGGGCTTTTGATTGGTCTCGTTCAGGGACACCACCACGGATTTTCCCTCACTCGAGGAAAGGCTATCCTTCGGAATCGTATAGGTCTTTCCATTCAGTTCAAGGAGGATCGGTGTCGCTGCCAGGGCTTTTACACTCAGTTTGACTTGCCCCTTTTTCACCTGAATGACAGCCCTCTCAGCCGGGATCGAACCCATGATCTTTTTCGGAGGGGAAAAAACCACCATGGAGGAAGGCTGAATGAGCACTTCAATTCCATCCTCCATCCCGATTTTCGCAGAAGCGCTGTTTGAGGTGAAAACCGCATCCCCAATCCCCACCTCTTTTTTCGCGGTTGAAGGAATGTCCTGCCAAAGGGCCGAGCTTGTGTACCGGTATCGAACCCCGCCAGTCATACTCTCGAGGCTTCCGATACTCGATCTGACTCGCGCCCGGGTTTCAGAGGATGCAAATCCGTTCAAGAAGAACGCATAAGAGAACCCTGCACCCAACAAAAGGCACAGGATGCCCAAAAGGCCTTCCTTCGACGTGATGATCGATCCATCCGGCTTTATCATTTGACTTAAGGACATTTCCTCCCGTCTCCCTTTTCGTCAGAATCGCGACAGAGCTTTAATCGGCCTCGCCTTGGTCAAGGACCCCGGCTTTTTGGGATTCACTTTAGATTTCAAAGGCCTTTACCGATACGAAGATGCACCTTATGCGATTCGACCTTTCGATTCGAACGAAGATCACGATTTTGATCCTCATGGCCCTTCTGATCAGCGGATCAGCCCTGGTCATTCTCGGGAGCAATCTCATCATTCGGGATAAGACTTCCTACATTTTTGATTACGCTGCCTCACAGGCCGATTCGGTGGCAAAGAATCTCAATTTGCTCCTTGAGCCGGTATCAAGACTTGCGGTTCGAGCCGAAGAGGGCGGGAATCAGGATATCGCTACTCAATTGCTCGCGCTTAAGAATCTGTTTGGAATCGAATCCCGGGAGCTGAAAAGAACGAGCCCCGAACCCCAATACATTGATCTCATCCGCTCCAGTGATCAGAGCGGCGTCGATGTGGTTTTACACCTTTCGGACGGGAGAGTGTTCAGTTTCACATCGAACCGCTTGCAACTGAATGAGGAACAACTCGCCCAGGACTTCAACCTCTGTGTTACCTCCCCGACCAAGAAGCGGGTTTTATTCGGGATCGAACGGGAAACTTTCAAAAAAGACGGCTCCTGCAACCTGATTGCAGCCACTGTGAATCCCGGTTTTGAACAGGGCACCCAGGAAATCACCATCAACCAACGGTCCTATCTCCTCGGGTATCGCGCGATTCTAGGAGGGAATATTCTGGTTTTGAGCATGGTTTCAAAGGATGTCGCATTCCAGTCTGCACGATCCTTGATTGAAAGATCGATTATTCTTGGCCTTGCCCTGCTGTTCTTTGCCCTCGGGATCACACTCATTCTGCTGAAAGCGATTACACGGAGAATTGATGACCTGACTCTTGCTTCCCGTGAAATTTCAAAGGGAAATCTCGACATAACCCTTGATGAAACCCAAGCCAGCCGGGATGAGATCTCGGTACTCTCCAATACCTTTCTTGATATGAGTCGCAAGATCAAGATGTTGATCAGCGAAACAGCCACCAAGGCAAGGATGGAGAAGGAGTTGGAGGCTGCTGAATTCGTGCAAAAGCAGTTCTTTCCAAGCGGCTCTTTTCAGGACCAAAGGATCAAAATCAAGGGAGTCAGCAAAAGCGCGTCAGAGTGCGGAGGCGATCTCTGGCAGTTCCGGAAAATCGGAAGCCGGATTTATTTCGTTTTCGGTGATGTCACAGGCCACGGAGTTCCCGCCGCCTTGATTACCGCATCGGTATTCGGAGCCTTCACTGCATTGATGGAAAGTGTCGAATCGCACTCGATTCACTTGAGCTCGACCGAGGAATCCCTCCAACATCTCGGCAGCACGCTCAACTCCGCGGTGACAAAATCTGCAAAAGGAGCCACATGGTTCAGTTGCATGATCGGAATCATCGACCTTGATTCGGGTGTCATGAGCTATCAGAACTATTCACACCCGAGGCCTTTCTTCTGGGAAGGAGCATCCGCCGAACCCGAAAGCCTGAAATCCGCACCCTCCCACCCCATGGGAACCGAGGATGTCGAAATCGCCACCATCTTTACCAAGCCCTTCCCTTCGGGATCAAGATTGGTGCTCTACAGTGATGGTCTCTTTGACCATCGTCCGACGGACCAGAAGGCTTTGAACAAGAAGGAAATCCTCCCTCTCATTGATTCGTGGGTAAAATCGGGAATAGCCCCCGAACAAATTCTTGAAAACCTGATGGAGCAGGCGCGGGAATTTTTCGGCTCCACGCCTCCCGATGATGTGACTTTGGTCCTGCTCGAGGCGAACCAAGGCCCTTAAGACCGATCCAGAGGTGGACGGAGTCGAAAGCTCTTCATAAAATATACCAATAAATACAATTATTTATAATGATCCCACCCCTCATGGGCCCCAAAGTGAAAAGATTTCTTTAATTTTGACCAAAAAAGTCAATTAAAGGATAATTAAATCAGCCCGAAAAGAAGGATGATGGGCGGAATTTAATGAAATTTCAGTGGATTCAATCGTTGTTCTTGATCTCCATGTTAGGGGCTTGCACCGGCAATCCCCTTTTGGGCTCGTCCGGCTCAACCTTCAACCTGAATCACACACCCTTCCTCATTTCGCCCAATCGATTTGAAATCCTGTCGGCCTCTCCGGGAATCCTCGAGGCCACCCTGCAATGGAGCTCCTCCAAGAATGCTTCCGCCTACTCGGTCTACTATCGGATCTCGGGCGCTTCAAACTTCACTCTCGCAAGCGACCGGGCCGCTTCGCCTTATGTGGTGAGCGGTCTCCAAAACAATACGACCTATGAGTTCAAAGTGACCGCAGTGAATGATCACGGATCTCTCGACTCAAGCCCGGTCAGCATTACTCTTTCAGCAAGCCCTTCAGTGGTGCCTCATCACCTGATCTTTGCCGTCCAGCCCATCGCTACGACCGGCCTTCAGGCCGGCGCATTGCTCTCGGTACAACCCAAAGTTCAGATCCTTTCGGAAACAGATGCTCTCACCACCGCAAATTCCATTCCCATCGTTCTTTCACTCTTTTCGGATTCCGACTGCCAAGTGCCGGTTGCAACCACTCCGAATCGAAGTGATTCCCTCTCGGGGAGCTTGAGCGGAAATTCTGCTTCCGGTGAGCTCCAGTTTGAAAATGTCAGGGTGAACCTTGCAAGTCAGTCGCTCTTTTTGGGAGCGACAAGTGCGGGCTTGATCTCTGCCTGTTCCCGCGCCTTCTCGATCAACCCGGGCGCCTACTCCCTCGCCGAGTCCTCTGTCACCGCATCAGCGGCTTCTGTCGCCTCAGGCGATTCGATCTCCATCTCCCTCACTGCCAAAGACCAGTTCGGGAACTCGAATCCCTCAGGCCTCCCCTCTGACTCCTCAATCCTCTTCACTTCAAGTTCGGTTGGCGGGACCGGAAGTTTTGATAGGATTGACTCCTCGGGATCGGGCTTCTACACCTCAAGTTTCACGGGGGTTCTCGCAGGCTCAGTCATTCTTGGCGCTTCCATCTCTGGCTCACTTGTCTTGGCCAATGACTCCGTCACCGTGATTCCAGGGGCCGCCACTCGCCTGAGCTTCTCCTCTGTTCCTGCATCCACTCCTGCCGGAACGGCCTTCGATGTCACAATCACTGCTCTTGATGGAAACGGAAACACGGCTACATCCTTTGCAAACCCTGTCTCTTTCACCTCAAGCGATACTCAAGCAATCCTTCCCTCAGCTTCATCTCTGACATCAGGCACTGGATCTTTTTCCGTCACTCTCAAGACCGCTGGATCAATCACCATCACCGCAGCAAGCACCGGCATCACCTCTGCGAGCGCAAGTGTAACGGTTAGCGCAGGCGCCGCGTCTCGACTCACTTGGGACCTTGACCCAGCCCCCGCCTCCCTCACTGCAGGCATGGTTTTTACAAGCCAGCCTCAAATTTCGGTCCGGGATCCCTATGACAATCTTCTTGCCAGCGCAAGTGGCACAGTACGAATTGCGGCTTATTCCGATCTCAATTGCGAGGGATCAGAGCTCAAATTTGGCTTAGGCGGGGGCTCAACCCCGATGAACGTAAGCAAATCCCTCGTCAATGGGGTTGCAAGTTTTTCGTCCGTGAGCGCCCTCAGCACTTCGATGAAGTCCATCAAAGCGATCTTTGGCAGTATCACCTCGTGCACCAGTGGCTTCAATGTTGCTCCGGGACCGCTGCAAGGTGTTGCAACTCAGGTTACTTTTTCGCAAGTGCCGAGTACGGCCACGGCCGGTACTCCGATTGCCTCCGGACTTTCCTTTGAGATCCATGATGCCTATCACAATAAAGTATCCACTTCAGGCACAGCGCAACTCGCCTTGTACGATGATGCCGGATGTACGGTCGCATCTCCCGCTTTCACCAATAGATATTTTCTATCCAGTCTCCTCTGCAACGAAGCTTCGTGCAATTCGCTCAGCATGACCAGTGGTACGGCAACGGTATCAAGTCTGACTTTTCGTCGATCAGAGCCCGGATGGCAACAATACAGAACAGGCCCGCTTTATCTGAAGGTGAGTTCCGGGAACCTCACCGGAGATTGCTCACCCGCGATACCCGTCACCCCGGGCTCCGTTGATAATCGTTTGACTCCGGTAAGGACCTCAAGCACCTCTGTAAACGTGCTCGCTTCCAATCATGGCGGAGTCGGCGAGGCCTTTCTCCTCGAAATCCAATTGAGTTTAGAGGATCATTTTGGAAATTATTCTACCGTTGGCCTTCCGACCTCGGCTCACTTTTATACTGTCGAGGGCGGGGGTACTTTTGGCCAAGTCGCAAACCCTGCTCCTGGCCTTTATACCGTTCGGTATACCCCCTTAGCCTTGGGAATCAATGCCTGGAATATTGACTTGTATATTCCCTTTACAGATTATGTCTTTCCGAGTTTCAGTGTGGGCCCGGGCTCACCCGCTTCAATCGCATTCAGCACTCCACCTGCACCCCTGACCCTTTCCGCCTACAGTTTGAGCTTTTCCACCCAACCCGTGGTGACTGCGCTGGATTCATTAGGAAACATCTCCTCTCTGGACTCCTCCTCCCAGATCAGTCTGACCGCATATAACGCTTCAAATTGCAGCGGCTCAGTGATCAACGCAGGCCTGGGCGGCACGCTGATCAAACCACTTAGCTTAGGGATCGCTACTTTTAGCGGGCTTTCAATCCAAAACACCACGATCCGCTCGATCAAGGCAAGTCTCGGATCCATCACCACCTGTCAAAGCGGAATCAGCGTTGTGAACAGCCGCGCTCCGGTTGCCAGTACGGTTTCGCAAGGCCTCTCCCAAGCCGCAATGACTCTTACCCTTCCCTACACAGATAGTGAGGGCGATCTCGCCACGGCCTGCAGCGTGATCTCTTCGGGCGGTCTCGTCGTCTCCTCACCTTGTTCCTGCACGTCTGGAGTGTGCAGGGTGGGAATTATGGGCAGCAACGGGCTAAACTCCGCAACATTCACCTACACCGTAACGACAGCCGATGGACTCACCTCAAATATCGGAACCTTGAACCTCTCCAATTCTCCTCCGGTTTTATCGAATCTTGCTTGGGCACCCACGACTCCGGTTACTGCGATCCAGGCGCTCTTCACACTTCCCTCCGCGACTGATCCGGACGGAGATACGATCAGCTCCTGTTCGATTACCGATCTCTCGAATGTCACCATTTCCTTGCCTTGCGAATGCTCCAATGGAGTTTGCCAAGTGGGCCTGACCGCATCCGCGTTGGGAACCACAAGCGGTAGCTTCAAATACTCGGTTTTTTCGAATAATCTGAACTCTCAGGAAGGCACCGCCACAGTTTCGATTTCCCTTCCGAATCTCACCTTTGACCCTGTCGCACGCCCCTATGGGTCGGTCACAGTGGGAGAGACCGGAGGAGGTCTTTCCTTCACAATCACCAATTCCGGAAATGGTGCGGCCAGTGGCTGCAGTGCCCCCACCCTAAGCCCCTCAACTCATTTCAGAATCACGTCCGACACTTGTGGCACCGCAAATCTCGCAGCTGGAGCAAGCTGTGTCGTCCAAGTGGCCGCATCTCCGACCGCTTCCGGTCGCCAGACCACAACTCTTTCGCGCTCTTGTACGAACCTCTTCGGTGAGACCCGAACCCAATCCACCACCACGAATGGGATCGAGGTTGCAGGAGTCGCTTCGGCACCCATTCTTACCTCATATGCCGATTCTACAGTGGACTTTGCCAACGTCAGGGTCGGAAGTGCGTCAGCGAAAAAAGAGATCATCTTGACCAATTCCGGATTCGGAACCCTTACGGGTTGCAGTGCTCCGACACTGAGTAATTCCTCCGACTTCATGATTGTCAGTGACACCTGCGGCACCTCAAACCTCAGCAAAGGAGCAGCCTGCACCGTGACAGTGGTGGCAAAGCCAACTGTGGCGAGTCGGATTGACGGCACCCTGAACCGAGCCTGCACCCAATCGAGCATCTCTGTGGCCTTGAGTCTCTCTGCCTTTAGTGGATCAGTTTCTGCACTCAGTTCCACTCTAGGCGCAAATAATTCCTGTGTCCTGATTTCTGATGGCACCATTCGGTGCTGGGGCCAGGGTGGTAATGGCGTGAATGGAAGCGGAGTCACCACGGATCAACCCAATTCGGGAGCGGTGTCCGGCATCAATAGCGCAACCGCAGTCGTCATGGGCTATCTCCACGCGTGCGCCCTTTTATCGGACCAAACGGTGAAATGTTGGGGTATCAACGATAACCTCCAGGCAGGGGGGACCTCAACAGTTAAATCCTTATCCCCAGTTCAGATCGAGACGAGCCCAGGCGCCCCACTCACGAACGTCGCGGTCATTGCGGCTGGAGCGAATCACACTTGTGCGACCCTGAATTCAGGATCAGTCTATTGCTGGGGCCAGGGAAGCGAAACCGCCCCCGTAAACGGAACCACCTCTCCTAGCACCTATGCTCTCCCTATTTCGGGAATCACCGATGCCCAGCCATCCTCTGGTGCACTTGCTGGAGGAGACGGGTTTTCTTGCGCCGTTCGGACAAATGGCGGGGTCAGATGCTGGGGAGCCAACGGCACATTTACGAAGCAACTTGGAAATAACACAGGAGTACCTTCTTCAGTGGCCGTCGACGTGCTCGCCTCTGCTGGAAACGTCCTGACTGGAGCATCCGCAATTGCATTGAGCGACTCGAGCGCCTGCGTCCGCATGGGAGGGGTAATCAAATGTTGGGGGACAGGCGGGTCCGGGCAAATCGGAAACGGGTCTACCACACAGCAACCCTACCCAACAGCAAACGGTATCACTTCTGCGACCTCTGTAGTCGCCGCCTCAAGAGGAAGTTCCTTTTGCGCCGTTCTTTCTGGCGCGGGTGGAGTAAAGTGCTGGGGGCTCAATCGTTATGGAATTCTGGGCGACGGGACTGAAACAACCCGCTTGAGCCCAGTTTCCGTGGCAGGCATCAGCAACGCACTTCAAATTTCGATGGGAGAAAATCATGTCTGTGCCCTGACCTCGTCGTCAGAATCTCCCGTGAAATGCTGGGGTCTTGCCACCAGTTATCGCACAGGTCGTGGATATCCAAGTGTTCTGATCCCGAGCACGGGTACACTTGTTAGCAGTCTTGGACCATTAAGGCAGGTTTCATCCGGAGGTTCATCCGCCTGCGCACTCACCACTTCGGGCCAGGTCAGATGCTTTGGCGCTGGAAGCAATGGTCAACTCGGGAATGGAAGCCAAAACAACGGCTACAAAAGCGCAACCACTGTGAATCTTGGAACCGGCTTGACCGCAACCTCAATTGCCGCGGGAAACTCTCATTATTGCGCGCTCCTTGGCAATTCGACCATCAAGTGTTGGGGACATGGACAGTTCGGGACAATTGGAAATAATTCGACTTCCGGTGCCCTTATTCCACAACCAGTCTCCGGAATCTCAAACGCGAATCAAGTCGGGTCCGGAAACTACTACTCTTGCGCTCTCCTTTCGGATAAAACTGTGTGGTGTTGGGGTATGAACACCCGCGGCCAGCTGGGTAATGCACCTGCCATACCTGGCCCCGGAGTCCAATCCAATGTGCCTGTACAAGTCTCTGGGATCACAACTGCAACCCAAATTTCCGTTGGCTATGATCACGCATGCGCACTTCTTCAAGATCGCACGGTGCGATGCTGGGGGGACAATACCAATGGTCAATACGGCAACGATACCGGTGGGAGTGGTGTATTCGGAAACATTCCGCAACAAGCTGATATTTCAGGTGTGATTGCAATTTCGGCCGGGAACAAATTCACCTGCGCACTCTTGAATAATAGCACCGTCAAATGTTGGGGAGCTGGTGCAAACGGAATGCTCGGAAACGGTGTTTCTATCAATTCCCAAAGAACCCCTGATTCTGTCGTATCCGGTGAGGAGGGCGGTGCGGTTCTTACTCGAATCACCGCGATTAGTTCGACCCAAAACTCATCCTGCGGAATACGCAAAGCAACTGGAACGACACAGCTTGTTTGCTGGGGACAGAATTCTTTCGGACAGCGCGGCCTTGGCAATATCAACACCTCGCTCTACCGGCGATCCTACGAAGTCCCCGGCATGACCGATATTACTTCAATTTCGCAGGCACCGACCGAGCACACCTTCTGTGCCATCAGCTCCACAGGAACTCCCTATTGCTTCGGAAACAACGACAGCAACCAAACCGGAGTGGATCACATGATCATTGACTCGGTACAGGGTCTCTAAGTCGAGTGAGCGCGGGCAGTCGAGCTCGAGTCTTCCCTTTCGATTCAACACTGTTCTCCATTTCCAAGGAAATAAATCGAGACAGTTTAATTCTTAAGCTTTTGAGTCCACCATTGACCTCTCCCATTCTGTCCGCTACTCTCAGCGCGCAATGAAGAGCCTAATCCCCATTTTGATCGCACTTGTTTTTGGATCTGATCCGGCACACGCACAATCTGGTCTTGAAGTGCGTGAAGACGAGCTTCTTGCCGCATCCTTGGAGCAAATGGCAGAAGAGGCTCGCGCAGAAAAAATCTCGCAACTTTTTGAAAAGCTCTCTTCCGCAAATTCGATCGAAGTCACCCTTCAGTCGGGATACCATTTTGCATCTTCATCAAGGGGTCTCCTTGGGAGCACTTCGATCACGCCTGTTTCCATCACCTTCAATGATGGAACCGAAATTGCGGGCGATGCCACCCTCGCTGGCGGGAAAACGGCTTGCCTCGCAATACTTCGCAGTTCAGCAGGAAAAATCACCCTGGAATCGGGATCCCGGATCAAGGCATCTCTTGATTCTTTGGATCGCTTTGACCTTATCGAACAAAAGGTGTTTGCTGCTACCTGGAAAGGTTCTATTTACTCACCCAAAGGGCAAGTCCTTGCCAGCGCGACCCTTGAGTGTGGAATCGGCTGGGCAAGCTTTGGCGGCTTGATCTCACAACCGGAGGAACTCAGTCCGCAAGTGCTTCAGTATAATCTCGGCGCCCATGCGCGGACTTCTAGAAGAGCTGTCGGGGAATAGCAGGGTGATGAGATGACACGGAAGTCTGCAGGAGTACCAAGGCATAACTCCTTGGTTTTGAACTGCTCATCCAAGTAACCCGCCTAGCCCCAGATATCCAGATTCGACCCTGGAGTAGTGCTCACAGAAGCCAAGTCGCGAACAAAAGCTCCGTTAGTTGTTGAAGGGAACCTTCAGCGACCTTCCTGACTCCTTGCGAGGGCTACCCCTTCGTCGCTGAAAACAAAACTCTCGATTCAGCAGCTTACTCTTTTTTCATTGCCGAGTACCAGTGCAGCAGCGAAACCGATCCTTCGAATAAGATGCGACTTGCAATTGATAAATCGAGAGAAGTCCAGCAAGAAATTCTGGAATCGACGATCCCGATGCAAGGGATCCATTCTTCCGACTCAGGGTTAGTGGTCAGAGGTCTTGCTGAAGACACCGAAGAGCGATTTGCCGATATGATCTCCTCGAAAGTAATGGCTCGGATTCTCCGCGCAGAGCCAGAAGAGTCACGGACGAGCCTGTTCCACCATAATTTGTCGACATTCTGCGATCCTCCGGGAAATGATGAACGCTATCCGGATGAGGCAATGGTTCAGAAAATGTACGATCCGGAACCGCACTCCTTGAACCCTGCACGCAGGCGGGAGCTCCTCACGCGGGAAATCTGCGAAATCCTCGGATGCGATCCGGAACCGGGCACCAAGGAGTGTAATTTATGATCCTGGTTTTCTGGATACTCCTTGCTACCCCAACTCCTTCCTTTGCAGGTCCAGCAAACGAGGTCGTGGTCCGCATCGAGTCCAAGAATTCCCACGAAAAGGTTCGACAAATCTCCCTGAGAAAGGAGAAGGATGGTTTTCGGTGTCGTACTCCGGAAACTCCGTGGCATCTGATCAAACCGCGAGGGCTTGAGAGCCTGGAATCGCCCGTTTCGGCGAACCCAGGCGGCGTTTCCGGATGTGAAAGGGTTCTCCTTTGGGGAAAGACCGCTGCGTGTTTCGAGCGAAATCCCTTCATTGAAGACCTCTTCCGGTGGTGCGAGAACCTTTGACGGGGGCCTCCAATCGTACGGCAACCTGAATGCCCCTCTATCGAAAGGACTCAATCTCGAACACGGATTTTCCGCAAATCGTTCCACTTTTCTTGAACTCTTTTTCAAGACGAGCCTCGATCGACTTGAAGTTGCTCACCATGGAACACATTCCAAATTCAGCAACCGAGTGGGATTTTACTTTTGCTTGATTGGGCCCCGCCAGATCTATAGGCCAGCCAATGGTATTATTTTCACCCTTGCATGCCTTCAAGAATCCGCACTGTTCCATATATCCTTCATCCAGCTTCGTTCCCTCCGCATTCAGTGCAAAGGGGTAATTGAGGGAGCAGTGCGTGATTGCGGCATAGACCACATTTGTTGAAAACAGCTCTTTGTTCTTGATCGTCTCTTTCCCATCCTTGATTCCGACCCCGTTTTTGAATTCTTCTTAAATCTGGCGCCAGGCCTCGTCCCGGTGACCATTGACATACCGGTCCTTGATGATCGATTTGGGACCAAGAAAATTGTCATAGATGTCCGTGATCGTAGTTCGAAGATTGTTGGATTCCGCTTTTTTCTTCGGAATTCCAGGTCCCAATTGTTCAAAAAGCCGGTTTTCAAGGGTGGTGCTCATTTCATCGGCGAGTGCTCTGGTGATGCCAAAGTTGTTGTTGTCTCCGGAATCAGGGGTACTTGCCCGATCCTTGAGATAGAAACCGACCGCGTCCAGGTACTCCCCGCCTTTGACGGATTCGAGAATCCCGCTTACGAGATTCTTTCCGTCCTTCCCGACAGGATCGAAGGAATTCGTCCTTCTGAAGATGGTCATTCTTTGTCTGAACTCATCCAGTTGGCTCTTGAGCAGTTGGGATTGTTTTATGACATTGTGATTCGCGAGGTTCTTGCGATCGTCACCCGGCTTAAGATCGGAATAGCCCTTTATTGCGCTTGAAATCAAGCCATTAGGATCCTTGTAAAGATAGTCATAGGTGGATATGTGTTCTCCACTCGGCAAAATCACTCCGAAATCATCTTTGGTTGAGAAGAATTTGTCAAAGACATAGTCAGTCTGTTCCTCCGAGGGGGATACCTGAGATGGAACTTGGGCCAAGGAAAATTGAAGAGCCTGAGGCGCTTGAGACTGGTTTTTTGCTGAGAATTCACGGAGGTCATTCCTGAGTTTTCCGGTCATGAGCAGGTTGGATCGAACCTGCGAATCACTTTGACAGGAGATGAATTGCGCTTGTCCCGGATTCATTTCCTCCATCTGGGATCGGGTGAGGAGCTCGCAATTCAGCTGGTTTGTCTTGAATATGTGACAACTGAAGTTTTGAAACAGGGTGCGATTGCTGTTTTTTATGGCCTCCTCGGTTTGCTGCAGTCGATTGATCCTGTTCTGATTGGTTCCCAAAGCCTGGATGGAACCGGATAGAATCTGCGATAGAAAGCCCGATCCAATCGCGCCCCAAGGACCTGTGAGTGCTGCTGTGACCCCAAGGCCTCCCTGAGTTGCCCCCAAAAGGAGTTGTTTCACTGCGGCACACCTTTGAGTCGGGATGGCACTGATGCTACCAGAAAGAGTGCTGAATTGATTCGTCACGGAGTTGAGAGCGTTTTCAAAATTCCTTCGTGATGTTTCGAGTTCGACTTGCTTGCTTTCGATTCCTCTGCGCGCTGAATTCACTGCACTGGTACTTCCAGTGCCGCAGTCATTGTTCCAGGCACTAGCTGCCCAGGAGCCAGGGCTCGATTGAGCGCCTGTTCTGTCTCCGAACAGCGAAGAGAAGGTGCATTGAGTGATCCCGAGCTCACTTGCGGCCCTGGAGCTTGAATTCCTTTGGGCGGTTGTGATGCAAGAATCGATTGTACCCTCGATATGGCTACCGTAGGCTCCGATCAATGCTGACTCTGGCGATGCGAGGGCCATCTTTTCGACCACACGCCCTCGGGCATACTGGCTTAAAAACGATGTGAACTCCTGATTGTCCGGGCCACAGGGAAATGGCTCGCTCCCCACCATCAGATTGCTCATGGCCCTCTGATCCGGAATCCGCTGCTGAGCAAGTTGATTGATGGCTTCATTGTAACTTTGCATCTGCCCGATGAGATTGCTCCCCTGAAGCGCGCATCGATCCCCCTGTTTACTCAGCTCTGCGATCGCGGATGCAATGTCTTTACTTACCTCGTTTAAAAGTTTCTTGGCATCAGCTGATTTTTCAAGATAGGGACATTGGTTGGGCAGACTGCCGAGTAACTGGGCGGACGATTGTGCTGACGGTTGCCCCACACCAGGCACAGCCCCCGGGTTTGGATTCATCATGACCGGATTTTCACCCTCCGGTCCATTCGGGGTGGGCGGAAAAACCATCTGGGTTTGCGCGAGTGCTACGGGTAAAATCGCGAGCAGAACAAGTAACTGACTCATCGTTCAAAGTCCTTTTGGATTTGATCGAGGTCTTTTTTGATCTCTTGAACTCTGGCATTCGGAATCACAGTGGCAAACGAGACCAGCTTCAGATTTTTCAAATCCTCCATGATCCAATGGATTTCGCTTTGATGAGTTGCCCGATTACGAATGGTAACCGTACAACTCTTCCTGCCGGGACGGATGGTGGATGCGGGAGAGCGGCTTGCGATTTTCTTGCAGAGTGTTTTCGAGAAGGTAGTCATCGGGTCAGAGCGGATCACCGTGACAATGCGTTTTTTTTCGTTTTCCGGATACTTGATCAGGAGTCCGCCCGTTTTGCCCAGTGGGAATCGCGAGCTGTGTTCGAGGGTTCCCGGAGCGGCATAGGTCCAGATGTTCCGATCAAGCCTGATTTCCCTGCCATTGAGGTACCAGGTTGAATCTTCCTTGCCGTACGCTTGAGCCGACTGAAGAGCGGGCCAGATTCCCGTTTCAACAGAGAATAAACAAACGCAAACGAAGCACTTAAGATACCTCATAAGGAGCAGATCGGATTTTTATTGGCTAAAGTTTAAAAAAACCCCCTCCGCCTCCTGGATGGTATGTTTGGTTTTTGACAGAAAGTTTGAACGGATCTTTCCTGAACTCAACATCACCCCGCTCTTTCAACCCTCTGTGCATTTGGGCACAATGAAGAGATGAACGCATTCATCAAACTTCTTGTGGTTCTTGGTTTTCCCCTTGCCCTTTGTGCGAATCACGCCCGGGCACAAGACGAGGGGTCACGATCCTCCGCTTTTGGTTGGTCCTCCAAGCGCGCCGAGGTTCGTGCCCAAACCCGCTGGAGTCTGGATGAGTGGCTCAAACAGCGGGAGCGGATGAAATGGTCAGACCTCTGGCTTCAGATGAACTCCCCGTCTCCGTATGAATTCTTTGTCAATGGAAGCCTGAATCTGCTGCCTGAGTCGAGGGGCAGTGCTCGCACCTTTCGGTACGGAGCCGGTGCATATGTGACGATTTTCGGCGTTGAATTTGAGCACACCGATGGATTCTCGCTCGAAGATCATGCAAGATTTCATGTGCGGTTTTTTGGAAACAGCCTTCAGAACACGAGTCTCACTGCTCATTTGGGAGTAAGGAAGCGGAGTGCGGGTGAGACTTTCCATCAGTGGTATCTTGGAGTGGACAGCCAGCTCTACCTTCATCGGTACTTTGGGCTGACCCTGAGCTATCGCTATCATCTAAAGAGTATTGCCACCTCCCTCCTCGGCTCCCCCTTCGGGCATCGCCTGGAGGGAGGTCCGTTTTTGGATTATGGATTCCTTCGGATCTTTGGAAAATTCACGGCCGAGACCGAAAATCGAAGTACAGGCACAGCAGGGGTCTATGGATGGAGCTCCGGGGTGCAGCTTTTTTTATAAGAGGCGGAGTCAGCGCACACTTGAAACGCACGGACTATTTCAGCTCTTCCGGACGAAGGCCCAGGTGTTGGGCAACGTAACGTTCCATCTGATCGGGCCGAAGAGAACCCCTGGGAATCACTGAATGGGGCCGGGAGACCAGCTTTCCATCCGCAGTGCTGAAGACAATCCAGTCCGGGTAGGAATGGATCTTGAGATTTTCCGCGAGCCTTCCATCAGTGTCCATATAGGCAATCCCCCCGAAAACTTTTGCTTTTGCCTCGATTGCCTCCGGCTGGTCCTGTCCTACGATGACTTTGTATCCGACATTCTTTGAGGTCTTCAGATATTCCCCAAGTTGGAACATGTAAGGCTCAGTCGCTTTGCAAGCCTCGCACCACGGTGTGACATAGGTGAACACGCAGTACTTTTTTTCAAAACATGGATCAATCGCGGTGTCATCGAGGGCCTTCAACGCCAGAAGATCGACGGTGATGTTCCTCGTGGTTTCAACACTTCGTGATCTGATCGCTTTGAACCCGAGAAAGATCCCGAGACAAAAGATCAAAAGCACCTTGATCTGCGAGTTCTCTTTCTCCGCCAGCACCATTGTGCCCGCGACCTTGTCGTGAGCCGCTTGTTTTTTTTCCGTAAAGAGGGCAAAAAACCAACCAAGAGAGAAGACTGACTGCGTGAATACTCGCCCGATTGACGCTCCGAAACTGATTCTTTCGCCCTCCAAATCAACCACCTTCAGACCCAATACCCATTTCCCTGGCGTCGCTTGAAGCGATGAGGCATGAAAATAGCCAAAATAAGAAAGGAAAATGACTACGAATGCCGCTCGCCCCTCGGATTTTAGTAGAAGAACGTCAACTAAAACCAGGATCAGGAAATCAAGGGTCATTGCCGTCGCCCGCTCCCAGAAAGTTGCAGTTTGTGCAGCGTAAATGGGATTCTCAAATGGTCTCGGGGGATTCAGCCCCGTTGAGGGCTCTCTGGACCGCGGCGGTGGCGGAGGCTGCGCCCTGCCCGTTTTTGGAGCTGGCGCAACCGTGCCCTCGATTTCGATTTTGAAATCGGATTCTGGTTGATCCTTCTTTTGGCCAGAGTCCATAAGAGCTTTTCGACGTTTGAAGGGAAATTCTTTATGGGTCCCGTCGCACGGGCAAGCACTTAAGGAAGGCTAATTCAAAAAAGGTAATCTTTGCTGGAGAAAGGTCTCAGTCTGAATCGGGGCTACCTCGCCTCAGGATACAAGAGTCTGTTTCACTAAAATCCCTTTTCCTCAAAACTCTGCATAAGCCTCAAGCGATCCGCCCTGGGTGCTTGACACCCGTCCCGGCACGTCTCAAGGAGTGCGCGGATCAAATCGTGCCGGATATCGGACCTGGCCGTGGAGAGACGCAGCCTTGCCTTCAGGATCAGTGAGTCCGCATGCTCCGGAAACAAATCTCTCACCCTCCAAAGGGTAGAGAGCACGAAGTCAGAGTTGGAGTAGTAAAGCGTTTCAAAGGCCGGGTCATAGCGAATCGGGTTTCTTCCGTCTTTAGGCATGGAGAGTGAGTACTGCCGAATGTTGGAGGCGATTTCAGGGTTCCCGCTGATAGCGGTAGCAAAGTAGTCAGCCAGCCCCTCCAGCACCGGGGTGGAAAGTGTGAGTTTCAGTTGATCGCTGAGCGCGATGTGGGAGAACTCATGGTAAATGATCTCAGGAATCATGGCCGTATCGAGATAGTAGTATTTTTCCAAAAACCACGAGTCCAGATACCGACTTCCCTTGAGAATGAGGGAACCAAGAGCAAGCGTCCCCACTTGCTGTAGGACCTGATTCCGATATGGGGTGACAAGCGTCGCAGGATGGAACCATTGCTGAAGCGTGATCTGAATCAGACGACTTGCCACGCTATCCTTGATCGGTCTCGTCAGAGCTTGCAGGTAAGCGGAGATGGGATTTCCAGAGCTGCTTAGCCCGCTTCCCGGCAGATCTCGGGTAAAGATCTGTTTTTTTGGCCGAAACCAAATCTCATTTCCCCAAGGATCCCCCCCCACTCCTTCCATGGGCTCACCCGGCGGGATGCTGAGTGCATTGTTGTATTCCGGAGTCACTCCCTCATGCTGATAGTGGGCCAGATCACTGAATGCGCGGGTCATTTCAAGACGGATCACGAGTGGAGGCAAGGATTTTACAAATTCGGAGGACAAGTGCTGAACCCAGAATTGCCTCGCAAGGCTCAAGTGATAATAAACCGTCCCAGCCTTGAGCCTGAGTTCAGGATCAGAATCGTTCAGTAAAATGGGAACCTCATCGACTCCCTTGACGATCTTGAAATACTTCCCATCAAATCTCAGATCCGAACTCAGATCCTGAAGCTCGACTTCCTTCAGTTCCGGTCGGAATCCCTCTCCCCTCACGAGCACCAGGGACTGATGGGAAGAGGCGGAGGTTGGTTCCGCAAGAGCCTGGGCAATCATCATCAACAACCTAAAAGGGATCATAAGGGGAATCTCCAGTTCCAGAGCTTCCGCTCCTCTGATTGGCTCTCTGTGCGACTACGACTTCCACCACGATCAGCGCAAGGGCTGAGATGAGATGATAGGGCGGTGGAACAAACACATTCGCATTTCCCGACACTCGAAGTAGAAATCGGGAGAGCTTCGACCAAGAATTCACAGAAGGATTCCAGAGGTCATCGATCTTAAGGACCTCTGAAATCAAATTCGATTGGATCAAGCCGGTTTCAAGGGAAGCGGTCACGACATCCTCGTACGAAAAGGGGCTTCCCGCGAAGAGGGAGGAGCGGTTCAAATCATCGATGGCTTTCTTAAGAAGCTTTCTGGCAAAATAGTATTGCCCCATCGGAGACAGCGGAATCACCTCGCTCTGATCTCCTCGCGTGAAGACCAGGTCCGCTCGGGTGGCGTCCATTCGCTCAAAGGATTTCTTCAGAAGATCACTCATCATGATGATTTGGATGGCGTCAAATCGCGAATAAAGCGTTTGCCGGTAAGTGGAATTTGAGTTCCGATACCGGAAGGAAGAGCTGAATTCATTGGGTCCTGAGTCCGAGGCGCCTGGGTCCAGCCCCTTGCTCCGATCCTTTACCTGGGTTAGGACCTTGAGATAAGAGGCAAGCGAAATCTCCCATTCGTTCACCCCAATTGAGCTTAACCCTTCAAGTAATTCAAACTGGTCTGATTGGATCCATCCGGATTGGTAGGCAAGTAGATTTGAGATCCTTGAGATTTCAGGGAACCTCACAAAACGCTCCTTTGCGCACCCAGGAGCACTTGGAGATGAACCTTGAAATCCAAGGTAGATCGATTTCAGTGCCCGTTGTGAAGGATCATCAGGCACAGACCGGAGTTGATCCACCGCTGCCTGCTCCCGGCGCCGCACCCGTACGGATTGGAATTGCATAAGCCTTGCCCGGGCCTGAGACACCTCGAGCATGGCCCCATAGAAGAGATCATCAATCCAACCTCTTGATCTCCAGACTACAAACGCATCAGCGAGACTTTCCTCATCACTAGGGAGCTGCATTTTCTGGAGCTCACTTACAAACGAATCAAATATTTCAAAATCACAATTCAAACCCTTCTCGCCCTCGAGACGATTCAGGGATATCCCCAAGGCGCGGAACCGGGCATCTGCATCTTTCCCGCCCCGTGCAAGGGCCGACGCCTCACGGGACTTTGAAAAAGCATGAGTGACCGCCTCTTTGGTATTCTTCAATTTGGAAATCTCAAAGGCTTTGGCCTGTGAGACGAAAAAAAGCAACCCTAAAGCCCGTGCTACCATCCATCCTGCACTCATCCCCGCTCCCTTCTTGAAAGTCGGGCCCCTGGAGTGTTGCCCCAAAGGCCCGAACCCTTGGCATCGTCTTAGCGTGCGGCAGTGTTATCGTTGGGGGTTGGAATCGGATCAACAGTCTCAGGAGTGCAGTTGTTGTCGCGGATCTGTCTCACCACAAGGTAGGTCACCGCTCCTACAATCACCACACCAATGAGGATTCCCGCTGGATTGAATCCACCTTTGCCACCACCGCTGTAGTTCGCGCCTTGCTGGTAGCGGCTTTCCATAAAGCGCATCATGAGGGCACTTGCATCTTCTGCCGACATTCCGTTCTCGTTGATCGTCGTCATCAATCGATCAAAGTCCATGAGGGTCTGGCCATCAAGGATGGATGCGCGCATGTAGTTCATGAGCTCAGCCGCAGAAACGCCTTGTGCTTCGAGTTTTGCGAGCTGATTCTTGAAATCGGCAACCGCCTGCTCTTGTGAAGTCGCCGTGCCCGCCTGAACCGTCATTGCATATCGAAAACCATCAAAGGCCCTCGCAATCAGCTGGGTGTGATCCGCACCCTGATTCGCATTACCCGCAAAAGCGGAATTGGAGACCAAGCTCATTACCATTAGTGTACAGAGGAGTTTTTTCATCATGTTTCCTTTCTCAGATCATTCTGAGGAGGCCACTTTTAGCCCGCGTACGATCCCACTTCAATTCGCTTACTGCCCTTTTTTTGCGCGGACATTGTGTCTCAAGCTCAACACCCTGAAACCCTGACAAGGCCGATCTGAACCGCCCCACGCCCCTCAAGGGATTTCTCGTCCCGAAATCTTTTTTTGAGATCCTGCGCAAAAAACGCCCGATTCCCATTTAGATTCCTGTCAGGAGTCCGAGAGGAAGACTAGAAACAGATCCACATGATGAATAACGAGGGAGCGTCCATGAATCCCTGTTCAATTGACTGAAACTAGCGGAACAGCCATTGCTTGTGGGACTGTCCAGTGGAGAGATCCTTGTGGGAATCAAAAAACCAGGAAAATCGCGCTCAAGAAATCTTGACATTCATCCACATCGGCCACAAACATCAATGGTGGCCCTTAAAGCTCTTCTCATCCCGTATTTATGCCTCTCCTTCGCATTTGATGCCATCGCCGCCCCTGCCCAAACTCCTCTCAAAGTCTACGACGTCGACCCTTTCGTGAGTCGCGCCTCGGTCGGAGTGAAATACACCTTCGGAACGTACCTGATCCCCAACACCGATGTCCGTGGACAACTAGAACTTCACCCGACACAGGTTCTGTCGGGAGTACGCGTTGCCTTCGGAATTCAGGGATTCAAGTCAGGAAATAAAACCCTCAACTGTCACCTCCGGGAGTCGCTCGGCCTTGACTATTCAAAGAGCGAATTTCCCGACCGACATGTCTGTGAGAACGATCTTTTGCCCTCTCGTGGAATCAACTCGGTCAGATATCCAGAGATCGCATTCCAATCCGAAGACTCGAGTTTTGATCTTGCCAAAGTCGCTGAGGTTCCAGTTGAGATCGAGGTGAACGGAATATGGCGCATCCACGGCATTGAAAAGCCAGAAAAGGTGAAACTCACAATTCACAGACAAGGGGACGGAATCCTCGTTCGGGGGAAAAAAACCCTCTCACTGAGGGATTACGGCGTTACCGTAAAGAAATTCTTATTTATTTCAGTGCACGATGAAGTCCAGGCGGAATGGGAAATGCTTTTTAACCCTGAGAAACCATGAAGTATCTGGTTTTTTGTGATTGTTCCGTCTCCGGGGCTATTGCGCCGCCGGGGGAGAACCCTGCCTCAGTTCCAGGTCGCGAGTGGCAAGCTCCTTGCTTTCATTTCGACCATGCATCAATCAAATCAAATTGAAATGACTGCAAAAATCCATTCCATTCGGGGGCAAAGGATCATGCTCGACTCGGATCTGGCAGACTTGTACCAAGCAGAAGGACACTCCCTTACGCCTTTACCGAACAAGGGGTAGCCATCCTCTCCGGCGTCCTGCGCAGTGAGCAGGCGGTTCAGGTCCAGATCGCGATCATGAGGGCCTTCGTGCTGGGATGGTATTAATCGCGGACAGGGAACAACGACGCATCCCCATTGGTGTCAATGTACCTCTTGAAGCGAATCCCCTTGTAGCGCCCTTCTTTATAGATCTGACCATCTTTGGTTTTCTTCACTGGAAGGCTTTCGATATATTTTTTTGCCTTAATCATATCCACATGTTCAAAGCCTTGGGGCAAGATGGTTTTGACTCCATACGTCACTCCATTGATCTTCACTTTTTTTAGTTGATTCCACTGTTTTCCAACCGCATTTCTTGGGAGATACATGTCAATCAATCCATTCGGATCGGGTTCGGTCATCATGATCACCTCTCCTGTCTTTTTAAAATAGTTCCTCTGGAATTCTTTGGCTGGCCCATACCCATGCATTCCCCCCTCAAGCTTCGCTCCCCCCACAATCTCGCCATGGAAACCATGATCAATATAACTCCGTATATCAATATGAGGAGAACCGCGCACAAGTGTTAATGGTTTGGTCGGCCCAATTATGAATCCTGAAGCGGTGGATTTAGCGGTAGTTGTAGCTGTGATGTTACCCTCTTCCACCTGTTTCAACGTTGAGACTTTCCCCCCTTCCGTGTTTGCGATCGGGCTTGGCTTGTTCGCTTTGGCGGCAGTGATCTTGGAGAGAATTCGCTCCGCCTCCGCTGCTTCCTGGGTAAGCCCTTTGGACTTCAGGTACTGAAGGTAATTCTCCGCCCCTCCGAATTCTTCGACCTTGTTTAAGATCGAGGTTTTTCTCGCCTCTAGGTTTGCGATTACGCTTGGCTTTTTTGTCTTGGCAGCAAGGTTCGATCCTGATTCAAACTCCGTAAGCTCAACTAGAAGATGATCAACCTCGCTTTGTCTTACACCGGGATTGATGTGCTCGCTGAAGGCGGATTCTCCACCTTTTTCAAGGCTCTTTAACTCCTGATTGATCTCTGCAATTCCACGTCCGGCCTGGGCTGCTTTCACGATGACCATCGTTACATCAGCAACCGTGGCAACACCCGAGAGGATGGCATTGAGGCGATGCTCCTTAAACGCTAAGAACTCTTTTTGGGTCATCTCCAAAAGATAGGTGTCATTTCCTCCCTTTCCGATCATTGCATTCCGATAGACTTCGCTCAGTGCCTTCGCTTCGCCTGCACGGTCCCATTCATAAACTGCCGTTCCTGCATTGATCGCAATTCCAACGGCAAGGCCACCATAGACAAAGGGTGCCGCCATTCCAGCGGTCCCGATGGCCAAAAGGGTTCCTCCGATCATTCCGCCCCAAAGAATCGCGTTATCCAGATTTTTTTCGGCGTCCTTTCTTTTACCAATCGATTCGAAGATACGACAGGCATAGGATCCAAGTTGTTTGTGACCAAGGCTGAGAAGTGCTTCTCCCACCTGTGTGGAAGCAATTTGGGTAAGACCTTCCAGGTCTGAGTTAATCGTTTCGTGATCGAGTTTTCCGGGATGAATCGTATCATTGAGCTTTTTTGCGTAGGCAGTGGTTTCATTGATAGCTTCACTCACTGCAGGGCTCACGAGTGCCTCATCGGCTGGCAAATCATGGTCCTGTCTTTCGGAGGTTTGGCCACATCCAAGATTAACCTTTAGCGGTACCTGGTTATCCAACTGACTCATTGTTTTTGTCAGAAGGAGGAGACCATCCCCGCCTTCCCTTACGATCGAGGTTAGAATGGATTTACGCAGGTTATCGAATTCATTTTTCGCCTGTTGGTATTCATACACAGCACGGTTATATTTTCCTGCAGTTTCTCCTGATACCGTCAAACCTCCTCTGTACTTTTCTATTCCTTTAAGCCAGGCTTTACCTTCTTGAGTTTGATCAAAATCAGTGAAATTATATCGGTTCTCTAAAAGCTTTTTGCACAAATCCTCCACCACCTTACGCGCCGGCCTCTTTGTGACTCGCCCTTCCTTTTTGTCTTTATTATAGAGTCCGCTTACGCGGATTTTGATTTTTTCCTTCATTTCAGGAGTGCAGTGAGCGCAATCTTGATCAATCATCTCTTTAAGAAATGCATTGGCGTCGCCTGATTGATCTCGGTACTTCATTTCGAGGGTGAATTTATTGCGGATTTCATTTTGAATGGCACGCACGTAAACCTCACCACGAAGTTGAGCCGCCGCTACTACAGTACCGGCTTCTTTGTCGCTTTTGAACTCAGGGTTCATCTTTCGAGCCAACTCAAGTGTTGGATGAAAAATATCTTTGCCGTATCCCTCCTCGGTCCGAATCATAATTGTGTTTCCGACATTTACGAGATCGACAACATTTTTGCTGTAAGCATAGGAGGGGACGCTATTTGCAACGGGAGGACCCTTTGGGTTGTTTTTGTCGATCCACAGAATATTTCTTTCGCAACAGGTACCCTCGGTACAATGGGATAAGCCTGCCATTCCAAGGATGACTTGATTTGTAAGTCCTGAATCTCCCCATTTTCTGCAAGCCTTGATTTCTGGTTCGAGAGCAAGAGACTTGGTTAGGTCATTGAATTCAGTCAGGACTTTCCAAAGATCGTCTTTCCGTGAATGAAGAATCTTCTCATTAATGCTTGGATCCTTCCTCATCGCCTTGAGAAGTTCGTCCACGGTCTTGAAGTTGTTTGCAGCGGTAACGCGAGCTCTTATGTAATCAAGTCCCACTTGGGCAACCTGCATTCGTTGCTCTATGCTTAGCTCGGGATCACGAGCTAAATGAAGCGCTTGATACATCCCCTCGTCGTCTAAGTGTTTTGTTTGGCTGTAAGAGGGATGTGCAAAAAACAAGGAGAATACCAAGCAAGGTAGAATACGGATCATTCGTTTGGTGCAGAGAAGAAGCCAATGCAGGAAACCCAGTGCCTTCATCATTATAGTTTAATGTCATGCTGCTTCAAAGAAAAGCTGTGTCGCTTTGGACACGCGGCCTAACCTGGTGAGGCCTTAAATGATGAGGTAATGGATCACCCTCCAAGTAGCTGAATGGAAGATAAAATAGCCAAGGCATTCCGATTCTAGTCAAAACACTGATGCACTAACGAGGTGAAGTGCTCCGCCCTGCCCCGGGCAGCACACACTTCAGCCATGGATGCATGAGGCTCGGCTAAGCGCTCGCCTCCGCGTCCCGCTCCGCCTAGCCACCTCTTTTACTAAGTCGTGCATCCTGCACGAACTTGCCGTGGTGAACATGACTTTTACTCATGCTCACCGCGGCCGTAAAATTCACTTCTCGCCTCTCATCGCCCACCAGAATCCCCCTCCCCCATAAAGACTCGGTTCATCGACACCCTAAATTCCCTACCGCAGATCCTGACTTGAGCAGGCAAAGACAAAGGCCCCCTTCGCGCATTCACTTCAGCCATGGATGGCGAATGGAAGTGTAAAGGCAGGATGCCTGATATTCGATCGGCTCGGCTAAGCGCTCGCCTGCGCGTCCCGCTTCGGCTCCGCCTAGCCACCTCGCTCACTCAATCATGCATCCTGCATGATTTGCTTGCGTCCGAAGCAGTGCTTCGTCCGCAGCCGCTCACTCGCTTCTCGCCTCTCAACCGAGCGACCATCCTTCCCAATTTCCTTTTTTAGGAAATCGAGCAAGGCGAACGAGCGAAATGTATGTACGAATACTTTGAGCGAGTGAGACCGATGCGAGATGAACTAAAAAAGGAAATTCGGAAGGATGGTGGGCGATGAGAGGCTCGAACTCCCGACCTTGACGGTGTAAACATCCTGCTCTACCAACTGAGCTAATCGCCCGGATGAAAATGACTTGATAGTGATACTCTAAAATCCGGCTTTTGCCAATCCGGGAATCACGCCTTTTTCAAGGCTGTGATGAGAATTGGTGCGAGCAACAGGATTTGAACCTGTGACCCCTACCGTGTGAAGGTAGTGCTCTACCGCTGAGCTATGCTCGCACGAAAAACCGGGCCTGCCCATCGGACAGACCCGGAGTGAAACATTAGATGGATTCCATTTCAGGAATCATTACATCGTACGGAAAGAAGCAGTCTCGATCTCCTGGCTTGGAGCCGTCTCGACCGTAGTCTCGACGACCTTGGCAACCAGATTGCGATACTTCGCAAGTCCGGTTCCCGCAGGGATCAAGCGACCCATGATCACGTTTTCCTTCAGACCCTTCAGGTAATCCACTTTGCCGGTGATTGCGGCTTCGGTGAGAACCTTGGTGGTTTCCTGGAAGGAAGCTGCAGAGATGAAGCTCTCGGTCGTGAGGGACGCCTTCGTGATTCCAAGGAGCAATGGCTCACAGGTCGCTGCCTGACCACCATTGGCAAGAACCTTGCGGTTCTCTTCCTCGTACGCGAAACGCTCGACGGATTCGCCCGACAAGAAGCGGGTATCACCGTTATCGAGAACCTTCACTTTGCGGAGCATCTGACGAACGATGATCTCGATGTGCTTGTCGTTGATCTTCACACCCTGAAGTCGATACACTTCCTGGACTTCATCCACGAGGTACTTCGCAAGCGCCTTGTCGCCAAGAACGCGGAGAATGTCGTGTGGGTTGATCGGACCATCGACGAGAGGCTCACCTTTCTTCACGTAGTCGCCTTCGTTCACAGACAAGTGGCGACCCTTACCGATGAGGTATTCACGGGCTTCGCCTCCATCATCCGGAGTCACGAGAACTTTACGTTTTCCTTTGGTGTCCTTCCCGAACGAAACGGTTCCATCGATCTCGGAAACCACGGATGCATCCTTCGGCTTGCGCGCTTCGAAAAGCTCGGCAACCCGAGGAAGACCCCCGGTGATGTCCTTGGTCTTCGAGGTTTCACGGTGGATCTTCGCAAGAAGATCTCCGGGCTGAATCTCGGTACCATCGGCGACAATCAGGTTCGATCCAAGCGGCAGGTTGTAGCGACCCATGCGCTGGGAGCCAGGAACCTGGATCACATCACCTTTTGCATCGGTGATGAGTACCTTCGGACGCTTGTCGGTCTTCGACTCGATGATCACCTTGTGCGAGAGACCGGTAACGGCATCGAACTGCTCTTGCATGGTGAGACCTTCTTCGAGGTCTTCGTACACAAGCTTACCGCCGACTTCAGAGATGATCGGAGTGGAATACGGATCCCACTCTGCAATCACGGCTCCACGCTCGACTGCAGTTCCTTCGGTGAGAAGGAGCTTGGCACCATAAACGATCGCATAGCGCTCCCGTTCACGGTTGTTCGAATCAATGACCACGATCTCACCGTTTCGACTGAGAACCGTGAGGGACCCGTCGCGCGCTTTCACGGTGTTGACGTTGAAGAACTTGAGAGTTCCCTTGGTCTTCGCCTGAAGTGTGGATTGTTCGGCTGATCGGGATGCGGCTCCACCGATGTGGAAGGTACGCATGGTGAGCTGGGTTCCGGGTTCACCGATCGACTGGGCGGCGATGACTCCGGTGGCTTCACCGTTGTTCACCATCCGTCCGCGAGCAAGATCACGTCCGTAACAGGCAGCACAGATTCCCCAACGGGCCTGACAGGTCAGAACCGAACGGATCAGGACCTTGTCCACTCCCGCAAGCTCTACCGCTTTTACTTCGTCTTCCTGGAGAAGAGTTCCGGTTTTGTACAGAACATCTCCGCTGACAGGATCAAGAATGTCTTCCAGGGTCACGCGACCAAGGATCCGGTTGCTCAAGGACTCGATCACTTCACCCGCTTCGATGAGCGGAGTCATGACGATTCCATCAGTGGTTCCGCAATCCGGCTGGGTCACGATCACATCCTGCGCAACATCCACAAGACGGCGAGTCAGGTACCCTGAGTTCGCAGTCTTAAGAGCGGTATCGGCAAGACCCTTACGCGCTCCGTGAGTGGATACGAAGTACTGGAGTACCGAGAGACCTTCGCGGAAGTTCGCGATGATCGGAGTCTCGATGATCTCGCCGCTTGGCTTTGCCATGAGGCCCCGCATTCCGGCGAGCTGACGGATCTGGGCGTTCGAACCCCGGGCTCCGGAGTCGGCCATGATGTAGACCGAGTTGAAGGCAGGACCTGTAATGGTCTTGTCCTTGCCCTTCCAGTTTTCAGGCGCATGGTAGGTCTGGGTCGAGATGTGCTTCATCATCGCGCTCGTAACCTGTTCTGCGGTCTGGGCCCAAATGTCGATCACCTTGTTGTAGCGCTCCCCATCGGTGATGAGTCCTTCCACGTACTGGTTCTCGATCTCATGAACCTGCCCGTAAGCGGCATCAATGAGTGACTTCTTCTCGGCAGGAATGATCATGTCGTGGATCGAAATCGAGATCCCGGCTTTCATCGCCTGACGGAAACCTGTCTGCATGATCTGGTCTGCGAAAATCACGGTCTTCTTGTTTCCGGTCTTACGGAAACAAATGTCGATGAGTTCTGCGAGTTCCTTTTTGCCCAGTACCTTGTTGTAGGTCCTGAACTCCATCTCGGTCGGAACGATCTCGGACAGAAGCGCGCGACCCACAGTGGTATCTTCGAGCTTCCCATGGATCCGGCACTTGATTTTGGCCTGAAGGTCCACGATTCCGGAATCGAACGCGAAGCGGACTTCGGTCGGATTCGAGAAAATCTTGCCTTCACCACGTGCGAACGGACGATCGCGGGTCATGTAGTACATTCCAAGAACGATGTCCTGGGATGGAACGATGATCGGCTTTCCGTGTGCCGGAGAAAGGATGTTGTTGGTTGACATCATCAGAACACGGGCTTCGATCTGGGCTTCGATCGAGAGCGGGACGTGAACTGCCATCTGGTCACCGTCGAAGTCCGCGTTGAATGCGGTACAGACGAGCGGGTGAAGCTGGATCGCTTTTCCTTCGATCAGGAGCGGCTCGAAAGCCTGGATCCCGAGACGGTGAAGGGTCGGCGCACGGTTCAAAAGAACCGGATGTTCCTTGACCACTTCTTCGAGGATGTCCCAGACTTCCTGGCGCTGCTGCTCAACCATCTTCTTCGCAGATTTGATGGTGGTCACATAACCATACTCGATGAGCTTGTTGTAAATGAAGGGCTTGAAGAGTTCGAGCGCCATCACCTTTGGAAGACCGCACTGATGCAAACGCAACTCAGGTCCGACAACGATCACGGAACGGCCGGAGTAATCCACGCGCTTTCCGAGAAGGTTCTGACGGAAACGACCCTGCTTTCCTTTCAGCATGTCTGAAAGGGAACGGAGCGGACGCTTGTTCGGGCCGGTGAACACCTTTCCGCGGCGGCCGTTGTCGAACAATGCATCGACAGATTCCTGAAGCATGCGCTTCTCGTTCCGGATGATGATGTCCGGAGCGTTGAGCTCGACCAGGCGGCGGAGACGGTTGTTCCGGTTGATCACTCGGCGATACAGGTCGTTCAAATCGGAGGTGGCAAAACGGCCCCCATCGAGAGGAACAAGCGGGCGAAGCTCGGGTGGAATCACAGGGATCACATCGAGCATCATCCATTCAGGCTTGTTGGTGCCGCTGGTCTTGAAGGCCTCAACCACAGTGAGACGCTTGCTGAGCTTGGTCTTCTGCGCTTCAGAGGTTGTAGACTTCAGATCGCGACGAAGAGTGCGGGAGAGAAGATCGAGGTCGATCTTCTTGAGTAACTCACGGATCGCCTCACCACCCATTCCGGCAGTGAAGGCAAGGCCTTCCGCCATCATCTGATGATGCTTTTCTTCGGTAAGGACCGTTCCAGCTTCAACGCCGGAATTGCCGGAATCGATCACCACATAGGACTCGCAGTACATGACTTTCTCGAGATCCTTAAGAGTAAAGTCCAGAAGCGCGCCCATCCGGGACGGAAGGGAGCGAAGGAACCAGATGTGCGCAACCGGAGTTGCAAGCTCGATGTGGCCCAGGCGCTCGCGACGAACCTTGGACTGGATCACTTCCACTCCGCACTTCTCGCACACCACTCCACGGTGCTTCATCCGCTTGTACTTACCGCAGTTACACTCGTAGTCCTTTACCGGTCCGAAGATTTTCGCGCAGAAGAGACCATCGCGCTCCGGCTTGAATGTCCGGTAATTGATGGTTTCCGGCTTCTTCACTTCCCCGAAGCTCCACTCACGGATCTTCTCGGGAGAAGCCAGGGAAATGCGGATCCCTTTGAAGCTCAACGGATCTTTCGGCTTGTCAAAAAAGTTCAATAAATCTTTCATCGTCTTGCCCTCTTTACTGTTTGGCGCAGGTCCCCTGTGGGACCCGCGCCGATTTCCTTAGAGTAAGTCTGCCTTCAACTCTTTGTTATCTTCTTCCTCGATCAACTCCACGTTGAGTGCGAGGGACTGAAGTTCCTTCACCAGAACGTTGAACGATTCCGGAAGGCCTGGCTCAAGGAGCTGCTCGCCTTTCACAATCGCTTCATACATCCGGTTCCGGCCCGTGACGTCATCCGACTTCACGGTCAAGAATTCCTGAAGGGCATGGGCTGCTCCATAAGCTTCGAGCGCCCACACTTCCATCTCCCCGAGACGCTGACCTCCGAACTGGGCTTTCCCGCCGAGAGGTTGCTGCGTCACCAAGCTGTATGGACCAATGCTTCGTGCGTGGATCTTCTCTTCCACCAAGTGGTGAAGTTTCAAGATGTACATCACGCCGACAGTCACTTCCTCGGCGAACGGCTCGCCGCTGACTCCGTCATACAGTGTGGTCTTTCCGAGGGTCGGAAGATCCGCAAGTTTCAATACCTTTTCGATGTCCGCTTCGGACGCGCCATCGAACACAGGCGAAGCAAAATGAACGCCATCCTTCAGGTGACGAGCCATCTTCACAACATCCGCGTCAGAGGCCTTCGCAAGATAATCGTGAACGGACTTGTCCGAATAGAGCTCTTTCAAGAGCTTACGGATATTGTCCGGCTTGTACTGCTCCATGTAGTGCGTGAGCTTGTCGCCCAAGCCTTTTGCAGCCCAACCAAGCGTCAACTCAAGAAGCTGCCCGATGTTCATCCGCGACGGAACCCCGAGTGGATTGAGAACCATATCCACCGGACGACCATCTGCCGTGAACGGCATGTCTTCGAGTGGCATGATTCTGGAGATCACCCCTTTGTTCCCGTGGCGTCCGGCCATCTTGTCACCAACCTGAAGCTTCCGCTTGATTGCGATCTGGACCTTCACCATCTTGATCACGCCCGGAGCAAGTTCGTCTCCGCGCTTGAGCTTTTCGGTTTTCTCGCGGAATACGAAACGAACCGCTTCCACGCGATTCTTCGCAGCCTTCACGAGGTTCGTGACTTCCTGCTCAAGATCGCTCTTCACAGGGATAAAGCCGATGAGCTCGAAAGGAACCTTCTCGAGGGTGGTAAGATCAAGCTTCTGTCCCTTGGAGAGCAGCTCTTCCGAGCCGTCTTCCGAGAGGAGCTTGCCGGTAGTTGCAGCGCCATTCAGGGCCTTCGCTACGCGCTCGTAGGTCGTGCGCTTGATTGCGTCGATTTCGATCTTCTCGTCGCGACGGATCTTTGCGATCTGCTCTTCCAGGATCTGCTTGGAGCGCTCATCAAGCTCGGTGCCTTCGCGTGCGAAGACCTGGGCATTGATGATGGTTCCGTACACTCCGGATGGAGCACGAAGCGAGGTATCACGCACATCTCCGGCCTTCTCGCCGAAGATCGCACGAAGGAGCTTCTCCTCGGGAGAGAGCTGGGTCTCGCCTTTTGGAGTGACCTTACCGACGAGGATGTCGCCGGGCTTCACTTCCGCACCGATCCGGATGATTCCGCTTTCGTCGAGGTCCTTCAGGGCCTCTTCGCCGACGTTTGGAATGTCGCGGGTGATTTCTTCCTTGCCGAGTTTCGTGTCACGACCAACGCACTCGTACTCTTCGATGTGAACCGAAGTGAAGACGTCATCCTTGATCACGCGCTCGGAAATGAGGATCGAATCCTCGAAGTTGTATCCACCCCATGGCATGAACGCCACGAGCATGTTCTGACCCAGCGCCAATTCACCTGCATCGGTCGAAGGACCATCCGCAAGCACGTCGCCGACAGCAACCTTGTCACCAACGCGAACCACCGCACGCTGATTCACGCAGGTGTTCTGGTTGGAACGCATGTACTTGGTAAGGTTGTAGATATCGACTCCGGACTCATCTTCGGCGAGATCATCGGTTCTGCGAACCACGATCTTGCCACCGTCCACCATGATCACATCGCCATCGTGCTTTGCTGTGATCACATGGCCTGAATCGCGGGCAACCACACGCTCAATTCCGGTTCCGACAAACGGAGCCTTGGAGCGAAGAAGCGGTACCGCTTGACGTTGCATGTTCGAACCCATGAGGGCCCGGTTCGCATCGTCATGCTCGAGGAACGGAATCAGGGATGCGGCAATCGACACGAGCTGATTGGAGGAAACATCCATCAACTCGACATCGTCAGGATTGACGAGAGCGAATTCACCCTTACGACGTGCTGGAGCCACTTCGCCTTCGAATTTCTTCTTGGCTAGGGCTTCAGGGTTCGCCTGGGCGATGACTTTGTTTTCTTCTTCGGTTGCAGTGAAGAATTGGATCTCTTCTGAAACCTTGCGCTCCTTGATCACACGGTACGGGGTTTCAATGAACCCGAACTCGTTCACGCGGGCGAAAGTCGAAAGAGACGCGATCAAACCGATGTTTGGTCCTTCAGGGGTCTCGATCGGACAAATCCGGCCATAGTGGGTGTTGTGAACGTCGCGCACTTCGAACCCTGCGCGATCGCGGGTCAAGCCTCCGGGCCCGAGCGCCGAAAGACGACGCTTATGGGTCACTTCAGAGAGCGGGTTGGTCTGATCCATGAACTGGGAGAGCTGACTTGAACCGAAGAACTCCTTCACCACGGCCGACACCGGCTTTTGGTTGATGAGGTCATGCGGCATGAGCGTCTCAATTTCCTGGATGCTCATGCGTTCCTTAACGGCGCGCTCCATCCGGACAAGCCCGATGCGGAATTGGTTCTCGACCAATTCACCCACCGCACGAACACGGCGGTTTCCGAGGTGATCGATATCATCGATCGTTCCGCGGCCGTTGTTGAGTTCGCAGAGGTAGAACAGAGTGCTGAGAATGTCTTCCTTGGTGAGGGTGGTGCTCTCGCGGCTCTCTTTGTTCTCAGGGAACTTGTAATTGAGCTTCAGACGTCCAACCAGGGACAGGTCATAGCGATCCGTATTGAAGAAGAGATTCTCAAACAGAACCTTGGAAGCATCCAAGGTCGGAGGATCACCCGGACGCATGCGCTTGTAGATGTCGATCAGGGCCTCATCGGGAGTATTGATCTTGTCAACAAGAAGAGTCTCGCGAACGAATGGACCGTAGGTGAGGTTGTCGGTGTAGATTACCTTCAATTCCTTCACCTTGCGGGCCATGGTGTCCTTGAGCTTGGCTTCGGTGATTTCTTCGTTGGATTCAAAGAGAACTTCGCCGGTCTTGTTGTCGACGAGGTCTTCCGAGATCACGCGCCCGATGACGGCCTCAACAGGAACTTCGAGGCGCTTGATGCCCGCTTCTTCCACCTTCTTGAGCACTGCTTTGGTGAACTTGCGGTTCTTGCGGACGATCACTTCCTTGGTCTTCGGATCAATGATGTCTTCTTCGGCGCGCTGCCCGGAGAGGATCTCGAGATCGACGATCTTGAAGAACTTTGCAGACTTGCCTTCGCCTTCGATCTGGATCTTCTCGATCTTGTAGAAGAAGTTCAGAATCTCGGGAACCGAGTACCCGAGCGCCTTGAGCAAGGTGGTCGCAGGAAGCTTTCGCTTGCGGTCGATACGAGCGTACAGAAGGTCTTTGTGGTCGAATTCAAAATCAAGCCAAGATCCGCGATGCGGAATCACGCGGGCTGAGTACAAAATCTTGCCAGAGGAGTGGGTTTTACCCTGGTCGTGGGTGAAAATCACACCCGGAGAACGGTGGAGCTGACTTACGATCACGCGCTCGGTGCCGTTGATGATGAATGATCCGCTCTCGGTCATGAGAGGGATTTCACCCATATATACTTCTTGTTCCTTGATGTCGCGGATGTTGCGATTGCCGGTTTCTTCCTCGACATCGAACACCACGAGACGAACCGTAATCTTAAGCGGAGCGGCAAAGGTCATCCCGCGCTGACGGCACTCTTGCACGTCATACTTCGGCTGCTCGAGATTGTAGCTTTCGAACTCGAGTGCGGAGGTTTTATCGAAATCCTCGATCGGAAAAATGGACTTGAAAACTGCTTGAAGCCCGATGTTGGCGCGCTTGTCGGCCGGAACATCCGCTTGCAGGAATTTGTCGTAGGACCGACGCTGCAACTCGATCAGATTTGGAATCTCAAGCGGAGTCTTTATTTTTGAAAACTCGCGCCTAACCCTTTGCCCTTCAGTGAATGGTGCACTCATGAATTCTCCTTTAGCCAAAAACACAAACTGTTTTGTTCGTTTGCAACCAGGACAATTTTTTCGCCTACTCGATAGACCGCTCACCGGTCATCATCCGAAACACGGCCGCATCCGGTTGCCGCATCTGGGTAGGCCATATTCCGCACTGGCCAAAGCTCGAATCGCAATTTGGGATTTATCCGAATCCCAGAAACTAACTTCTAATCGTCAAAAACACAATAGGATAGGCACAAACCGGGCTTCTTTCCGGATTGCGCCTATCCATTGAATCGGTTGAAGAGGAACAAGCCCGATTACTTGAGCTCTACTTTCGCTCCAGCTGCTTCCAGCTTCTTCTTCATTTCTTCTGCGTCTTTCTTGGCAACGCCTTCCTTCACAGGCTTTGGCGCGCCTTCGACCAGGTCTTTTGCTTCTTTCAAGCCGAGACCGGTGATCGCACGAACTTCTTTAATTACGTTGATCTTGTTGTCGCCACCCGAGGTGAGAACCACGTCGAACTCGGTCTTCTCAGCAGCGGCTGCTGCGCCACCTGCTGCGCCACCGGCCATTGCCACAGCCACAGGGGCAGCGGATACGCCGAATTTGGTCTCGAGTTCCTTCACGAGATTCGAAAGATCGATCACGGAAAGGTTTTCAATGTAAGTGATTACTTGTTCTTTAGTTACGGTAGACATAATGCATTCCTCTTCTTTATCAGGGGGTTAGGTGTTTTCAGCCGGAGCTGGTTCGGTTCGTTTCTTTTCGAGCTGACCCAGCACGGTTACGAAGCTACGGATAGGCCCATTGAGGGTCGAAAGTAGCATCGACAAAAGGACTTCTCTGGAGGGAAGTTCCGCAAGCTGAGAAACCTCAGCGGGCGAAAGAAGCTTTTTCCCGAACAGACTTTCCTTGATTTTCAGCGCCTCGTGATCCTTTGCGAAGTCGTTCAGCACTTTTGCTGCTCCCGCAGGATCTCCGTACGCAAATGCAACGAGGGTAGGACCCACCACACGGTCCATCAATCCTTTTGCATCCTCGCCCATCTCGCCACCCTTGGTGACCAGACGTCCGATGTTGTTTTTGAGCACCTTCACTTCAGCCTGCTTCGCGCGAAGCGCGCGGCGCAGAGCATCTGCTTCGGTGGACTTCAAACCTTTGTAATCCGCAAACAGGGCGATGTTCGCTTTTCCGAACTTGTCGCGAAGGCTGCCTGCGAGTGTCTCTTTATTTGTGCGATCCATGTGAATCTCTCCTTATTCCGATCAGCCTGCGGATGCGGCGCTTGCCACATCGAGCTTGATTCCCGGACTCATGGTTGAAGCGATGGTGATCGCCTTGAGATAGGTTCCCTTGCTGGTCGGCGGCTTGGAACGCATCACCGCTCCTGCCACAGCAAGAAAGTTTTCCTTCAGCTTTTGTGCGCCGAAAGACTTCTTGCCGACCTTTACGTGAACGATACCCGCCTTTTCAGCACGATATTCAACTTTACCTTTGCGTTGCTCGTTGATCGCCTTTGAAACATCCAGCGTCACGGTGCCGAGTTTAGGGTTTGGCATCAAGTCGCGGGGTCCGAGGATCTTACCGACCTTGGAGATCGCCACCATCATGTCGGGAGTTGCAATCAACTTGTCGAAATCAAGGAATCCACCCTGAATTTTCTCGATTAAATCATCCGCACCCACGATGTCCGCACCAGCGGCTTCGGCTTCTTTCGCCTTTTCACCTTTTGCAACAACCGCGATCTTGAGTTTCTTGCCGGTTCCGTGAGGAAGAACAACCGCTCCACGAACCTGCTGATCGCCCTGCTTGGTATCAACACCGAGACTGAACGCAGCATCCACGGTTTCGTCGAACTTTGCCGAGCTCAGCGTACAGAGCAACTCGAACGCCTGATCGATGCCGTAAATCTTGGTTGCATCAACCTGAGCGGCAGCCGCAGCATAGCGCTTCCCGTACTTCTTTGTGATTGGATCTTTTGGAGTGCTTGCTTTGCCAGCAGCATCCGACTTCTTTTTTGCCATTCGATTCTCCTTGGTGCAAACGCCCCGGGCTTTACCGGTAGCTCCCAAAAATAGTCCCTCTCGGGACGGGTTAACCCTGTACCGTCAGACCGCAGCTCTTTGCGGTTCCTTCGATCGAGTGCATCGCAGTCTCAACAGATGCCGCATTCAAATCCGGCATCTTGATTTTTGCGATGTCTTCAATTTGTTTTTTGGTCACAGAACCAACCTTTTTGCGGTTTGGCTCGCCGGATCCCTTTTCAAGCTTCGCAGCTTTCAAGAGAAGAACCGCCGCAGGAGGGGTCTTCGTGATGAAAGTGAAAGAACGATCGGAATAAACAGTGATGATCACTGGGATCACCATGCCCTTCTGGTCGGCGGTCTTTGCATTGAACGCCTTACAGAATTCCATAATGTTAACACCACGTTGTCCGAGTGCTGGGCCTACCGGGGGCGCAGGGTTCGCAGCTCCGCCAGGGATTTGTAATTTAATTTGTCCAGTAACCTTTTTTGCCATAAGCGTAACTTCCTATCAGAAATATCAAACTTTTTCAACTTGAATAAAATCAAGTTCAACCGGTGTTGAGCGCCCGAAGATGCTCACCAATACTTTAACCTTGCCCTTGTCCTGATTCACTTCCTCGATCACGCCATTGAAGTTGGAGAATGGTCCATCCACCACCTTGACGTTTTCGCCTTCCTGAAAGGAAACCCGCGGACGGGGCTTTGCCTGACCTTCGACAATCCTGTTGGTCATCTTTTGGATCTCCGCCTCGGAAACCGGTACGGGCTTCAGCTTGTCGCCCACAAATCCGGTTACTTTCGGCGTGTTCTTCACGATGTGCCAGGTCTCATCGGTCAGGATCATTTTTACGAGGATATACCCCGGAAAAAACCTGCGTTTCGTGGTGCGCTTCTGGCCCTTGACCAGTTCGACCACATTCTCCTCGGGAACCACTACTTCACCGAAGAATTGTTCTTTTTTAAGCTGTTTTGAGCGCTCCTCAAGGGAAAGCTTCACCTTGTGTTCAAACCCGGAATAGGTGTGAACCACATACCAGGCCATTTCCGGAGCTGTATTCTGTGCATTTTCCATATCTATAAAACCATCTTGATGATCCACGCCCAAAGTGAATCAAATGCGCCGAGAACTGCCCCGGCGATCAATACGAAAATCACGACCCAAAGCGTGGCGTTCGTGGTGTCCTTGGTTGCAGGCCAGGTCACCCGAACCATCTCGAGAACCACCTCGTTCATGAACGCATTGGATTTGTCATTGAGATACAAGCCAAAACCGAGGGCCGCACCAAACAGCAGGGATCCAAAGCGGATCACCAGATCAATCTGCTTGATCGTGCTCTCCAGATTGTAAACCGCGCTAAGCTTCGAAAACCCGACAAAGGAAACCCCTGCGACGAGAATCGCAAGTGCGGTAAAAACTAAGTTAACCCATTTTTGTCTTTGGTTTTCCATGACCTGTTTTCGTAGACCTGTTCTTGTCTTGTTACCCTGTCAATAATTGGCAGGCCGGGAGGGATTCGAACCCACAACCCACGGATTTGGAATCCGTTGCTCTACCATTGGAGCTACCGGCCTCCGGACTTTTGGAGCCAATCTCCAACTTTAAAAAAACAGGTGGCCCCGGAACCCGGAGCCACCCGTTGAAAGAAATTATTCCACGATCTCGGAAACAACGCCCGCACCTACGGTACGGCCGCCTTCACGAATTGCGAAGCGAAGATCCTTCTCCATTGCGATTGGAGTGATGAGCTCAACTTCCATGGAGATGTTATCGCCAGGCATTACCATTTCAACGTTCTCAGGAAGAGTAACGACACCAGTCACGTCCGTTGTACGGAAGTAGAACTGAGGGCGATAGCCTTTGAAGAACGGAGTGTGACGTCCGCCTTCTTCTTTGGTGAGAATGTACGCTGCGCCTTTGAATTTCTTGTGAGGAGTAACAGAGCCTGGCTTCGCCAGAACTTGTCCACGCTCAACTTCTTCCTTCTTGGTTCCGCGAAGAAGTGCACCGATGTTGTCTCCTGCTTCACCTGAATCGAGAAGCTTACGGAACATTTCGATCCCAGTGATGGTGGTCTTGGTGGTTGGGCGGATCCCGATGATTTCGATTTCATCGCCTACCTTAAGAACACCGCGCTCGATACGGCCGGTCACAACGGTACCGCGACCGGAAATCGAGAACACGTCCTCGACTGGCATCAGGAACGGCTTATCAAGAACCCGTGCAGGCTGAGGAATGTATTTGTCCACAGCTTCCATGAGCTTCATGATGGAAGGTTCGCCGAATTCGCCTGCATCGCCTTCAGACGCCTTGAGCGCTGAACCGCGAACCACTGGAATATTATCGCCAGGGAAATTGTACTTGGAGAGAAGTTCACGAACTTCCATTTCCACGAGGTCAACGAGTTCTGCATCATCAACCATGTCGCACTTGTTCAAAAACACAACGATCGCAGGAACACCCACCTGACGAGCAAGAAGGATGTGTTCGCGAGTTTGAGGCATAGGGCCGTCAGCAGCAGAAACGACGAGAATCGCGCCGTCCATCTGAGCAGCACCGGTGATCATGTTCTTCACGTAGTCGGCGTGACCGGGACAGTCAACGTGCGCATAGTGACGCTGGTCGGTTTCATATTCCACGTGAGTGGTGTTGATGGTGATCCCGCGCTCTTTTTCTTCAGGGGATTTGTCGATGGAAGCGTAGTCCATCGCTTTTGCCTTCCCTGCCTTTGCAAGCACCTTGGTGATTGCAGAAGTCAGAGTTGTCTTCCCGTGGTCGACGTGACCGATTGTTCCAATGTTGCAATGCGGTTTTGACCGCTCAAATTTTTCCTTAGACATGTCGTCTTCCCTTTCCGATTCAAGAAATAATTCACTGATTTTCTGGTGATTTGCTAGGTCATACCAAGAAAAACCAGAAATATTCCAGTTTTTTTTTGACCTGGCCCGAGAAATCAGTGGAGCTGATGATGGGATTTGAACCCACGACCTCTCCCTTACCAAGGGAGTACTCTACCCCTGAGCTACATCAGCATCGATCTGATTGGTCTTATTGAATGGAGAATTTGAAAATTGGAGCGGGAGACGGGTCTCGAACCCGCAACCCTCAGCTTGGAAGGCTGATACTCTAGCCAATTGAGCTACTCCCGCCCAAAATTTCAAATGCCCCTTCCACGCACGTTCAATCCGTTTCATGGAATGGTGGTGAGGGAAGGACTCGAACCTTCGAAGGCTGACGCCGCCAGATTTACAGTCTGGTCCGTTTGACCGCTCCGGAACCTCACCATCTTTGAGCCTGTGAAATGAGGAAATGGAGCTGGAGACCGGACTCGAACCGATGACCTGCTGTTTACAAAACAGCTGCTCTACCAACTGAGCTAATCCAGCTTAGATCCCTATTTCGATCTGAGTAGAGCAGAGCCTGTTTTCTGACGAAAACCGACCGAGCGAAACCCTTCAGACTCTCAATAACGAGGTATCTTGTAACTCAGGGGCTTTTTTTGTCAATGGAAAACCGGAATGACAAGCCTTTGGAACCCGGGCCAGAGTCGTTCTTTGTCGGCTTTTGTAAACTAAATTGATATAAAAATAGGGGTGGCATCCCCAACCGGACAGCCTTACCATTGAATCTGGGGGATCGAGAACTCATGGGAATCGCCTTGAAAAGAGCCGTTCTGGTCATAGCGTGCGCGCTCGCGTCCGGATCCTGCATTCCGAAATCCTCAAAAACCCAGTCCGCCTCCTGCGCAAGCGCCTCTTCAGGAAACCTCGCCTTTTTCGGAACCTTTGGCGAGTGTGCGAACTCCACCGGCGCAAGCGACTGCACCAACCAGGTCATCCTGATCGGAACTGAAGCGAAAACCTGTTTTTTCAGCCCAAGCACCTCAACCGTCGTGCAGAACACTCCTGCTTCGCTTCAGTTCCTGACGAGCGCCATCGACGCAGGAACGATCACCTCCGCCACCACTCGCACCTTCTACGTGAAAAATATCGGAACCCAAGCCGCGACCGGATGCGTGGCCTCCTTGGAATCCGGTGCACCGAGTTTCAGTCTCGCTTCGAATCAGCCCGCGATCATTGCTCCCCTTGCGATCATTCCTGTGGTGGTGAATGTGAACTTTCAGCAAAACGGCGGACTCAAAACCGGCACATTGAAGGTCGAATGCGCTCAATCCGTGAACCTGGCCGGAGGAACCATTTCCGCAACTTTCGGCGCCTCAGCCCCTCCCGTGAATCCGATTCTGTCGCTTGATTCTTCAACAGCTTACTCGATTCCCGCGATGACAGCGGAGGAGATCTCCACAAATCAACACTCGGTAATCCTGAAAAACTCCGGAAGCGCACCGGCAAGCGGTTGCTCGGCCCAGCTTGTAAATCCATCCGATCCGAATCTTCTCGCAAACTCCGGCCTCTCCCTTTCAGGTGGTGGAAACTTCTCCCTGAACGCCCTCACGGGTACGCGGACCCTCGGCATTCTGGCAAACTGGTCCCAAAGCATTCGGCAAGCAAGAATCAGGGTTCTCTGCAGCTCTTCCAATTCGGATTTCCTCTCTGACGTCTTTACCATTCAGGCAGGCCTAGGCACGCCCGATCTTTCTTTTTCCTTTCCCGATTCCTCGCCCGATCCGATCACGGCAGCTCAAGGCCAGACCCTCAGCGGCTTTATCTCCAACATCTCCTCGATTCCTGCAATCGCTTGCTCCTTCAGTCTCGTTGACCAAAACAATGCCACTCCCGCCCCCTCGGGAATTGTCGTGGTAGCCCCCCAGATTCCCACCCTCAACGCCGGGCAATCATCCGGTGTTTCCGTTGGCGTGGGGTGGAGCCCGGTCCAACGGAAATTCAAGGTCAAAGCATCATGTGCCAACATCACTGCATATTCAGGAATTTTTACCATTCCGCCGGGCACGCCGTCCCCGTATCTAGAAATCCTCAGCGTGGCCCCTTCAAATTACAGCGATTTCAGTGTGGAGGCCTTTCTTCAGGCGCACAGTCCGCAAACGGTCGAGGTGACACTGAAAAACAACGGCACAACTGAAGGAATCAACTGTTCGTCCTATCTAGTCGAGGACAATGCCAACGAAACTCCCTACCCCTCAACACTTGGAATCACAACCTCCGGGCAATCCTTCAATCTCCCCGTTGGAACCACTGTCACGCGTACCGTTTCCATCTCGTGGAGTACCATTCTTCGAAAATTCAAACTCAAAGCGAATTGTCAAAATTCAAACTGGGTCGCCACCCAAGCCTTCACTGTGGCTCCGGGGGCATTTGTGAATTTTACGTTTGATCCACCCCTCTTGACCACGTATGTTTCGCTCTCAAGAACCGTGATCGTGAAGAATCTCGGAAACACCGGAGCAACCGGATGCAATGCCTCGATTTGGGAATCCTGCTCGTTGCAAGGTTGCTTCAACTCTCCGGAGTCCATTTCTCTATCTCATGAGTATGGGGCGGATTTCACGATCCCTCCGAATGGCGAAGCCTCCTTCCAGCTCTCTCGATCCAACTCCAATATCATTGAGACCGTGTACCTGAGAATCCAGTGCAGCGAACACACGGAGTACGGTGGTCCATACCAATTTCAGTAAAGAGGTTCCGAACACCCCGGGTGCAGGAGGACCAGAGGAAATTCCAGTGGAAGCCTACCCCGCTCTCCCTGAAAGAATCTTCGCCGCTTCATAGGGCGCGATCTCTTTTCGATAGAGTTGATCAAGAAGCTCTCGGCCTCCATCGGTGGCGAGCACGGAATCAAGCGAGGACTTGAGCCCCTCGATCAGGATGTCCACGAGCTCTTCTCGCAGGAACGCTTTGGTTTTCTCTGCCTTCTTGCCTGAGGTTTCGAGATAGGCCTGGTGCTTTGCGATCTGCTCCAAAAGTTCCGCGACCCCGACATCCCGGTTTGCCTCGGTCTTGCACACGGGGATCATCCAGGAGTGCTCGTCATGGGGATTGAGTCCGACGTTGGCCACAAGCTCGCGAACAAGTTTGTCCGCCTCGGGACGATCGGATTTGTTCACTGCGAAAACATCCGAGATCTCCATGAGACCGGCCTTCATCACCTGGATCGAGTCTCCGCTCTCGGGCACGAGCACCACAATGACGGTCTGGGCGAGTTTCAAGATATCAAGTTCGGTTTGCCCCACACCTGCGGTCTCGACGAGCACCACATCAAACCCCGTTGCATCGAGCGCAAGCACCGCCTCTTTCGTCGAGTGCGAAAGACCTCCGTGCCGTCCGCGAGTGCCAAGACTCCGGATGTACACACCCTCATCCTGGAAGTGCTGTTGCATCCGGATCCGATCGCCCAGGATGGCGCCCCCCGAAAACGGACTTGAAGGATCCACGGCGATGACCGCGACCTTTTTTCCCTCACTCCGGAGTTTTGCAATGAGGCGGTCAACCAGGGTGGACTTCCCTGCCCCCGGGGGACCCGTGATTCCCCAAACCTGAGCCCTGCCCGTGAGAGGATACAGCAGCTCGATGATCCGTTTGGTATCCTCGTTCCGGGTTTCGATCCGGGAAATGAGACGCGCAAGGGCCGCGCGGTTGCCGGCTCGGGCTTCGTTCAATAGAAGTTTCGGATCACTCGGAATGCTCATGAAGCCCTAGTCATACCCTTCCTTGAAGTATTTTTCGAGCCGGAAGCGGGGATCTCCCGGGGATTCAAGCCATTGCTTCACCTCAAGTAAACGGCTTCGATTTCGAGGACAGCTTCCGGCAAACCACCCTTGTCGCAAAAAATCATCCTCGTGCCACAGCACATGGGCCCGGGAGGAAAGTCCGCCGCGCCCAACCCTGCCCAAAGCCTGGGCAAGCGAAAGCAAGCTCAAGGATGGCTCAAACAGGATGCACACCCTGAGCCAGGCATAATCCATCCCCATCCCGAAGGCCGACGTGGCCACGATCCAGAGGGGAGGGTCATCGGGTTTTTTCCGCGACAGAATGCTCTCAAGTCCTAGGCGCTCCTCCACGCTCATTCCCGCATGATAAAAAAGCGAGTGTACGCCAAAAAAGCGCAGGATCCGCTGCACCCGTTCGGCCGAGGCCCGCGTGTTGACAAAAATCATCCCCGATTCGTTCGCATGTTCGGCAAGGAGCCGCTGCAAAAGATCGAGTCGTTCAAACAAGGGCGAACGGACCACGCTGAGCTGCAGAGTTCCAGGGAGCCCGAAGGAACCAAGCGCTCGAAGCGCAGGCCCGAGCCTCTCGCGGAGTTCTCGCAGCGCCGGTCCGGGCAAGGTGGCCGTGCACCAGAAGGATTTTCGAATGGAACCTCCTGCCAGCAGTTCCGGAACCCTTCGAAACGCTGGACGGAACGACTCTCCCCATTCCCAGATGCAGTGGGCTTCATCTACGATCAACAGGTCCGGACCCCACTCGCGCAGAACCGAAAGGAACCGTCCGGAAAGCCGCTCGGGGTTCAGGATCCAGACCCCGGGACCGGAAGGCGGACCCAAGCCCCCGAGACCGCACCCCACACTCGCCGAAACTCCGAACGCCCGGAACCTCTCTGCCTGTTGGCGGGCAAGCGCGTTCAGGGGAGAGATGAAAACAGCCCTTGTTTTTGGCCGCTCCTTTGCCATGAATTGTTGAAACACAAGACTCTTTCCGCTCCCGGTCGGTGCGATCAAGAGCGTGTGATCGAAGCGAAGTAGGGAATCGAGCGCCTCTTGCTGGAAGGGTTTCAATGCGTGCACGAACACATGTGAACGCAAGTTTCAGGCCCAAGTTCCACTCACTGCCCTCAGCGCGAGTGTCCCTGCGCAAGCATTCTCAGATACACAATCCCGCCGACCACCCCGAGCAGCACCTGATACAGGACGATCATGCTGAACACCTCAGCGCCCTGAGAGGACCCCACCAGATGAAACAGTCCAAGAAATGCAGCATGCCCTGTTCCCACACCCGCCGGCAGCACGGGAATGGTGGTCGCAAGCATTCCGATCGGCACCACCACGGCAACCGCAAATACCGAGAGAGACTCGCTTGAAATCGCCTCGGTGATGAAAAAGGAAAGCAGGATGAGAAAAAGATGGATTGCAATCGAGAGAGCGATCGCTTTCAGGATTCGCTTCGGATGAACACGATACCCCATCACGCCTTGATAAAGACGCTCAAGCGATCCAAGTTTCTCGGAACGTCGGGTGAAGATCCGCAGGAGTGCAAGAAGCGGATCCCGTTTGCGGGACAAAAACAGGTACACAAAGAAGAATGCGGCACCCGCACCCACAGCACCGATGGAGAAAAGAAGAACCTGCGGCAACGCTCCCCCCCAGGGTACGAGCACCGAAAGGAGGGCCGAGAACGCGCCCACAAACACCATAGCTGAAACACCAAGAATGCGGTCGAAAATCATGCTTCCGAAAATGAGCGCTCGCTTGTCCCTGAACTTCCGGGTCACGATCACCGCTTTCACGAAATCCCCGCTCACAGCGCCCGGAAGGGCAATGTTGAAAAACGCACCTACCAGATTCAGCCGCAGAACTTCGCGAAACGAAAGCACCACTTCCTGCGTCCGGAGCAACACCTGCCATCGAAGGGCTCCCAGCACCGTGTTGAGTACCGTAAGGAGAGTGCACAAGATCCAGGTCTTCGGAGAAGCGGCGAGCTTGCGAAAGCTCTCGGCTGTAATGAATCCACGCTGACCCAGGTAAAAAAACACGGCCGCCACGAGTGCGAATTTCAAAAAAAGCTTCACACGCTCTTTCGGGCTGACGGCCGGCGGATTCGCCGTCGATGCTGTGGTTTCGGATTCAGCGCTGTTGTGCGATTTTGAAAAAGTTTCCAAAGATGAGTTTTCCCGTTTGTTCTTGATATAGTTTGGCGCCGAGACCCGGATTCAGGATCCAATCTCCCCGTTCGCCCTTCTCGATCTTTCGCTTGAGGGCGGCCTCGCCGTATTCGAGCGTGTGCTCGGGATGGAACTGGATTCCGAACACGGGCGCGCCCTTCACCTGAAACGCCTGGAGGGAACACCGATCCGACTCCGCCAGATGAACGGTTCCCGGAGGTAGAGTTGTTACCTCCTCGTAGTGCGATTGATAACTCACAAATTCCCTGCCGAGTCCCGAAAAGATCGGTGATTCGCCGAGAATCCTCATCGTCTGCCACCCGACCTCGGCCCTCTTGGATTTTGCAAGGGCGGGAGACTTGCCCTCCTTCGAAAACAGGCACCGCGCAAGCGCCTGATGCCCGAAACACACTCCAAGAACGGGTGTGCGCCTCTCCATGTGCCGTTTCAGAAATTCATCCTGCGCAAGAACCCACTCCTCATAGGGAGGCAAGCACGAAGTGATCGAACCCGATACGATCAGGGCATCCGGATCCGGGCAAGTCAGGAAATCAAGGTCCGGCCCCCTGCGGACCAGAATCTCCGCGCCCGCAGGTGCGGTGCTCAGAGCAAGCCGGAAAAGGTTGGGACTTCCAAACGAGGAAGGCTCGCGGGTGTTGTCGAGGAGCAGGATTCTGAAGGGGCGGTTTCCGGATGCGATCATGGTTCTGTTGGGATCATAGACAGATTCCCGCCCTAATCCAATCTCTCTTTGATTCGATAATTCTTGAATTCAAAGGGACGAATCCCGGTCACACGCTCAACTCCATCCAGCAGGACCTTGCCGATGTCTTTTGCGGTAAACACAAAGGGTGATGCGCGCAGGTCCCAGTTCCAGCCCTTTTCACGGATCCGGGTGGCCATTACCTTCGGATGTGTTTCTGAATACGGGTACAATCCCCAAAATCGCTTGTAGCGATAATTGTCGCCGGTATGGGGCTTGGTTGCTCCCTTTCCGGGGGCGGAGTCGACACCCCCGTGATAGAGGCCATCCATGAAAAGGGTTTTCTCAAGCATCGCCTCGGGCGTGCGCACCCATCCATAATGAAAGATTCGTGCCGGCGAAAGCAGCGCTTGAAGTTTGGTGTCGCCTCCAGGAGTGCTCTCGGGTTTGCGAAAACTCTGGGCATCGCCGACACTCCGGGCGCCCGATGATTTCCGCAGGATGCGCATTTCGCGCCGGTAGGCCGAGCGTGAATCCTGGATCACATTGAAGGACCCGTAAAAATGGCGATAGTGGAAGACCACGGCTTCCAGTCCGAGTGCGTGCGCAAGATCCACCGAACGTCGAATCACGGACTGATCCTCTTCATGCAGCACTTCGTCCGCTTGAAGATAAAAGCACCAATCATTCTCGCACTGATCCAGGGCAAGATTGGTTTGTTCTGATAGAATAATGCCGGCTTTTTTCTTTTCAGGATCATTGAGCGGCCAGACGCTCTCGAAAATCTTGATCTTGCCCTGCCCCTCGGTGCGCGCCAGCTCCTGACATCGCAAAAGGGTATCGTCCTCCCCGACCCCGACATTGAGCACAAGCTCATCCACCAGGGGAAGCAGCGAACGAAGAGACTCCAAAAAGGGGTAATCGAACTTCACCCCGTTTCGAACGAGGCTAAATCCCGAGATCTTTTCCATAGGAATCAAACACACGGCTCACGGTTTCGACCACCTGATCGACTCCGATCCGGGTCATGCACTGATGGGCTTCGACGATGCACTCCTGAAGACCGCACCAGGGCGGCGAGCCGGGCTCGTCGTTTTTTCGGCAGGCAAGCGGCTCGATGAAGAGCCTCGGGTGCCGGTCTTGCGGATACGGATGCCACTCAAGGGGATGCTCGGGACCAAACAAGGTCACCGTGGGAACTCCGAGCGCGGTTGCCAAATGGCGCGGACCCGAGTCATTGCCGACCAGCGCATTCAACTGCGAGATTCTCGAGGCAAGAACGCGCACATTGCAGGAGGGCATGACCTGGATTGCTGTCCGCAGTTCGGTTGAGTTCGGAATCGATTTGAAGAATTCCTCAGTGAGTTTTTCTTCGCCCGGGCCTGCGATCACAAGAACCGAGCCGCTCTTTTCCTTCACCCACTTCTGGGCAACCTCTGCAAAGCGATGCAATGGCCAAATCTTGGTGGCACGGGACGCGCCAAGCGCCATGCCGAGCACCGGACGATTCATGCCCCAAGCCTTGAATTCTTCGCGAGCAAGAGACTTTTCCTCGGGCTTCAGAAAGATTTCGGGGAGAACGGTTTCATCCACCTGAATGCCAAGACCCCGGATCGTATCAAGATCCCGCTGGACTACGGGCTTCATGGTTCCCTTACCCGGGATCTCCACCGTCGAATACATGTTTTTTGCCTTGAAGCTGTGGAAATGGATTGCCCGGACCTTCGCGCCCGTTGAAAGGGCAACCATGGCGGCTGCCGGCGAGGAATGGAAGCCGCACACGATATCGTAGGATTCCTTGCGAAGCTGGAACGCGAGCCGTGTCGCGGCCTTGGTTCTCGCAGCTCGATCGTGGTGCCAGGTGATCGGAAGGAGCTTGGTCACTCCCGGAAATCCTTCCAGGAGCCAAATCCAAGGGTCGGGAACCGCCACATGAATCTGTGCATTCGGAAAATTGCGATGCAGCTCCTTCAGTGCGGCCGTCAGGAGAATCGTGTCCCCCATGGCCCGGAATTTCGTCACGAGGATGCGTTTTGGATTGAGCATGATGGGGGCGATGATAGCATAACTCGCCATGAGCAACCCCAACACTTATCGTTTATTTTTGAGTCAACGCTCCCCCTTTGCCAGACGGGTCAGACTCGCCCTGAAACGCCTTCAGTTGCCGGTCGAGGAGCGGATCATCGATGTTTTCGGCGATCACCCGGAACTTTTGGCCCTGAACCCGCTCGGCATGGTGCCCGCACTCCGGACTCCAGAGGGATTTGGTCTGTTTGATTCGAGTGCAATCCTCGAACACCTTGATGATCTGACGGGCGCCATTTGGCCCAAAGACCGAAGCCTTCGGGTCCACATCCGATCCGCATCGACCTTGGTCACGGGAATGATCCAAGGAACGGTTGCATTTTTTCAGGAGAGTTCGATGCACGATGCCCCTTCCCCGTTTTGGATGCAGGATCATCACGACACGATTTTGCGTGCAAAGGAGAGAATTCTCCTGTTGCCGAGGGAGACTTGGATTCTGGAGGGAAACCTCACCCAAGCCGGATGGGACCTGGCCGTTGCGGTGGAATACCTCGAGTTGCGGATGAAGAAACTTGCGATGCCTGCAACTCATCCCATCATCGAAGCGGTGATGGCTTTGGCAAGGAAAAGTGCCGATTTTACTTCAAGTACTCCGCGATTGACTTGAGAATTACGGACACTGGATGCTTTGACCGCTCTGGTCCTGACAGCGATTGATCCACACGCCACCGTAGGGGAATTGAACCGTATATTGGGCATTGTTTCCGAAGAGACCCGAAAGTCCGTTTCCTTCGAAAGAAAGCGCAAGAGTGCCCGCTTGGGTGATGTTGTACTTCGCGTAAGTGGAAGCACCCAGCATCGATCCATTCAGACTCACTTTCAATTGTGTTACCCAAATCATATTTGTCGAACTGAAAAGCCCTTGTGCATACACTTGACCGCCTGATGCCTGGACTTCCACCTGATCCAGTGGCTGCACTGAAGGAGAAACCATGAACTGCCTGCTCGAATTTGCGGACCCGTAATAAGAGATCACAGGGATGATTTGCTTGGTTCCACCGCCCGGGATTCCATAGGTCCAACCACCGGTTTGGGTGCCATTCGGCCAATTGTTCCACTGATTGTTTGTGTATGGGTATTGCCCGGAGCCAAGATTGATCGCCGGGGCCTGGCTGGTTCCACAGCCCACCATCGAGGTCAAAAGCGCCATCAACACGACCGGCTTAAAAAACTTCATATTCACGATCTCCTGCACCGCACTGAGCACAATTCATGCCATTGTTGACTGCTTGCGTATGGTATTTATATTGGCTCCCGCCGCTCTCCTGAGACCCGAGCCCTGTAAATTTTCTAGACAGGCGCCCAAATCCTGAACAGAGCGCGCAAGGCCCCAAGGAGGAGTTTTGCGGGTTGCGGAGGCCCCCGAATTCGGGAATGCTACGGGGATGACGGAAGAGATGCAGAAAAAACTCGAACCGGTAATCCGGGAATTCACCACAGGTGACTACTACCCTGAAGTCTTCAGGGCCAAGGAGGAGTTTTTTGATCGCGCAGGCGTGGTCCACGAGGATGATGCCGAGTTTGAACAAAGAATGAATCTCTTCATGGACTGGTACCTTTTCGATCGGGACCTCCCGGGAGTGGACCTCCCTCCGATCCGGTATTTTGTCCGTCAAAAACAGGCTAACTTCACCCCCGAAGACCGCGTCGTCTTCGAGGATCTCTCCAATTCGATCCACTCCCTGTTCATGGTCAGCGGGTTCACGTGGTTCGGAAACAAGAATCTCGTGATCCAGGATTTGTTTTCGAGAAAAAAACATGTGGTGATCAATCCGATGAAGAAGATCGCATTCTCAAAGGGGGATCTTTTCGAGGGACGGATCTTTCCCCATGGAGGCAAGTGGCACTTCACCCAAGGGTTCTGCTTTCACCCCGTTGAAATGCGCTCATTCATCCTGGGAGAAATCAAAAAAATCAGATTCCAGGAAAAATCGCGCCACTTGAAACTCATCCTTCAGCTTGCCCAGATGAAACTGAAGCACCAGCGCTTCTCCCACATCGATGTGAAACACATCTATGTGTTCAACTCGAAATTCTGACCGCCTTCCATAATGATTCTCGAACGGGGCCGGGTTGAAAAGATCAACGGAAGATTTTGATGACTACCCAGATGATTGCATTCACCAGAATGAGAGTAGTCAGCGGAAAATAAAAACTGAAATTTCCATTCTGATAACTGATGTCGCCAGGCAGATGCCCGATCCACCCGAGCTTGTCCCCGAAAAAATAGACGATCGCACCGACCAGGGCCGCAAGGGCACCAATGCCCAGAAGAAGCGTGCCGACGGACTGGTGATTCATTCAGTTCTGCTCCATCATTCCGATGAAACGATCGAACAGATATCCTGAATCATGCGGTCCGGGGGAACTTTCCGGATGGTATTGCACCGAGAATGCATTGAGAGAAGGAACGGAAATGCCCTCACAGCAGCCATCATTCAGGTTGACGTGCGTGAGCTTCACCGTATCCGGGAGGGATTCCGGATCCACTGCATATCCGTGATTGTGAGAACTGATCTCGACTGTGCCGGGTCCGAGATTCTTCACGGGTTGGTTTCCGCCGCGATGGCCGAATTTCAATTTGTAGGTCTTTCCCCCCATCGCAAGCGAGAGGATCTGATGTCCCATGCACACCCCGAAGATGGGTGTTCGACCAAGAAGTGCCTTCACATTCCTCACCGCATAGGTTGCAAGCTCGGGATCGCCCGGACCATTCGAAAGAAACACTCCGTCGGGTTTCATTTTCTCGACTTCCTCTGCCGGAAAATCAGCCGGAACCACTGTTAAATCGCACCCGCGTGCAGCCAAGTCCCTGAGCAACTGCCCCTTGATGCCATAGTCATAGGCAACGACCTTGAACCGCGACACTCCCCCTGCGCGACTCGCAGGATAAACATAGGGAGTCGCGGTGGTGACCGACTTGATCCAGTCGAAGCTCCCGTAATTCTTCCCGCGAAGTTCTTTTTTCATCTCGGGCAACCGCTCTCGCATGGCTGCAGGCAAAATCATTCCGGCAGAGACGCCCCGATCCCGAAGCACAAGCGTGAGCCTTCGCGTATCGACACCATGAATGCCGATCTTTCCCTGCCTCATCAGGAACTCATGAAGAGGTTCCACCGACCTGTGGTTTGAGGGCCTTGGGGAATAATGAGAAAGAATCACTCCCTCTGCACGGATGGAATCACTCTCAAGATCCTCGGGATTTGCGCCCGTGTTACCGATGTGTGCCGCGGTAAAGCACACCATTTGCCCTGCGTAGGAGGGATCGGTCAGGATCTCCTGGTAGCCCGTCATTGAGGTGTTGAAGACCAGCTCTCCGAAAACCACGTTCTTCCCGGTCTCTGGCGAAACGGCGCCGAACAATTCCCCCTCGAAGATCAGATCATCCGCATCCCCTGCACCGGGCAAGACCACCATTCCCTTCATTTCCATTCTCCTTCCACCATGGTTCGCAGAACTTTTCCCTGAAAGGTGCGTCCCGCAAACGGGGTGTTTCCGCTCTTCGACACAAGGTCGCCTGGCATGAGCGTCCAGGACTCGTTCAAATCAAGCACCGCAAGATCGGCATGCGATCCAATCTTGAGCGTTCCCAACCCCTGAAGTCCGAGCAATTTCGCCGGTGCCGTCGCAAGGGATTCCACCATGCGCGAAAGTTTCATCCGTTTCGCATTCACCAAACCCAGCAGCAGTGGAACCGTGGTTTGCAAGCCAAGAATCCCGTTTGCAGCAATCTCGATTTCGGTCTCCTTGTCCACACACCCGTGAGGTGCGTGATCGGATGCGACCATGTCGATGAGTCCCGAGTTCAGTGCATGAAGGAGTGCCTCACGATCCTGCTCCGAGCGAAGCGGAGGCGCCATCTTGTAGTCCGCACGAACCTGATGGTGGGCACAGGAATGCCTTCCAGTGAGCCAGGAGCCCTCGTCCAACAGAAGATGGTGCGGGGTCACTTCCGCAGTGACCGGAAGGCCGGCCTCCTTTGCACGTTTTACAATCTCGAGGCCCTCTCGGGTTGAAAGATGTGCGATATGCACCCGGGCACCCGTCAAGCGACAAAGCGCGATCTCGCGGGCAACCATGATTTCCTCGGACGCGTTTGGATTTCCCGAAACTCCCAAAAGCGAGGAAACGGCACCCTCTGTCATCGGAGCGCCCCCCGAGAGATTCGAGTCCTCGGCGTGACTGATCACCGGAAGATCAAACATCCGCGCATATTCCATCGCGCGCCTCATGAGCGCGGAATTCATCACAGGCATTCCATCATCACTGATCGCACGGATCCCGGCTCGGGCCATGAGTCCGATCTCGGCAAGCTCAACACCCTTTTGCCCCTTCGTGACTGCACCAATCGGGAAAACCCTTGCCTGCCCCGCCGCGCGGGCCTTGTGCAAGATCGCCTCGGTGATCAGGGGATGGTCATTCACAGGGCTGGTGTTCGCCATCGGTGCAATGCTTGTGAAGCCGCCAAGAATCGCCGCACGACTTCCGCTTGCCACCGTTTCCTTGTGTTCAAAACCGGGCTCCCGCAGGTGCACGTGCACATCAATGAGCCCGGGAACAATCACCTTGCCGCGTGCATCAAAGGATTCCGACACAGTGAGACCGGCAAAACTCCCCGGGCGATCCAAAGCCTTGATCCTGCCCGCTTCGATCAGAAGGTCAAAGTCTCCCTCCACTCCTTGAGAGGGGTCCACCACGAATCCATTCTCGATCCGGATCATGAATCCATCCTTCCCACCACGGAGGCGAGCACCGCCATGCGGGCAAAAATTCCGTTCTCCACTTGCTTCAAGATGAGGGACCTCCCGGAGTCGGCCACTTCCGAATCGATCTCCACTCCCCGATTCACGGGCCCCGGGTGAAGGATCACCGAATCCGTCTTCATTCGTTTTGCGCGCTCAACCGTCAGCCCCCAGAACTCGCGATATTCAGGGAGGGATGGAATCACGCCTTGATTCTGTCTTTCCGTCTGCAGCCGAAGCGTCATCACTGCATCCATTTCGGGAATCCCCTCATCGGGGAAGGAATGGACATGAACCCGTGGAAACAATCCAAGATCAGGGATGCCCAGGGTTGCAGGCGCACAAAGATGAAGCTCGGCCCCGAGCGCGGTCAAAAGATGAATGTTGGATCGTGCGACTCTCGAATGGCGGAGATCGCCCAAAATCATGATCTTCCGGTTACGAAACGCTCCGGCTTTTGAGAAATCCACACCCCAGCATTCGCCAAGAGTGAACGCATCCAGCAAGGCTTGGGTCGGGTGCTCATGAGCCCCGTCCCCCGCATTGATCACCGGCAATCCTGTTGCATCCGCCAGAAAATCGGGCGCGCCCATCGAGCGATGACGAACCACGATTCCATCCACCCCGTATTGACGAATCACATTCACGGTATCTGCAAGGGTTTCCCCTTTGGAGAGGCTCGAGCTCGATGGACTGAACGCAAGACTCATTCCCCCGAGCCTTCGCGTCGCGGACTCAAAGGAAAGACGGGTGCGTGTTGAGTTCTCGACGAAAAACTGAAGAACCGTCTTGCCTTTCAAGATCGTGGAAAAAGAACCCGGATCGGATTTCATGCGGGAGGAACGAGCCAAAAGGGAACAGAGAACCCCGGGATCAAGACCGCGTATTGCATTGAAGCGTTCCGGGAACATCTGAAAACCTCCCGGAGCTTGAAGCTACCGTTTTCACGCCGGAAACTCAACGGGAATGTAGGACTTCGAAGACCTGAACCACCATCAGGATGGACACCACGAGCACCAGCACGGGCTGCACCACTTTTTCGGCCTTCTTGGAGGCGAGCTGGGCCCCCAGATACCCGCCCGAAACCATTCCGATTGCCATGATGATCCCGAAGCGCGGATGGACATACCCCTGAACTCCGTACGAGACCAGAGACACCCCGGCCGAAAGTGTATTGGCAAGCTTGGAGAGCATGAGCGCCTCGAACAAGGGCAACCTGACTCCCCAAATCAATCCGATCAACATGAACGTCCCCCCACCGGGGCCGAAAAAACCATCATAAAATCCGACCGCGGCACCTGCCACCACAAGCGCGTACACGCTGCGCTTGGCGTGGCCCTTGAGTTCGTTCAGGAAATCCTGTTTCTTCCAGATTACCCAAAGCACAAGCGGACAGGCGCCCACAAGCAAGTAGCGAAACCAGATCTTGGGCACGAGGGGAGAACACAACGAGCCCAAAAGAGCTCCGAACCCCACGGCGATGACAAAGGCCAGCCCCCGTTGCAAATTCAATGGCTGCTTTCTCAGGTAGACCAGAAACGCAATCAACGCTCCCGTGGTGCCGACAATCTTGTTGGTTCCAATGGCATGAGGCCCTGCCTCCAGCACCGTGGACAATACCGGAAGCGTGATGAGGCCTCCTCCTCCAGCAATGCTGTCGATGGTCCCGGCCACAAGACCTGCGAACACCAGGAGCAACTCATGGGGCACGGAACACCTCCTTCAATCGGCAGGCTCCGGCAAAACCGGAGGGATAAAATTCCTCAAGCTCCGGCAGGACCCGCTCCCCCCAGAACTTGCGAGCATCAAATCCCTCGCCCGTGAGCACCGAGTACGCCGCGCCCCTGAAGAAAGACCGGCCCTCTTTGACGCTCCTGAAATAAGGTGCAAACTTTGCGGATTCCGGATGACCCGTTTTGATGATGGAGACTGTTTTCCCCTCCAACTCCGCCCAGTCGGTCGTGAAATCAAACACCCGCCCAAACCTCGATCCGCTCATCGCGACCCCGAAAGCGGGAGTCCGTCCGGGGTTTCCGAAGCGGAGAAACTCGTAATGGACAAGCGAGGCCAGACCATAACTTTGAAACAACAGCGCGGAGGATCCCTCCGTCTGAGCCTCGATTTGAGGGACGAACTCCGGAGCGCCCGTGATCACCCCGAATTCAAATGCAAATCTTTGCTTCACTTCCGGGTGCACAAACCTCTCCGGCATCAAAAAGGAGACACTGACCACTGAGGCCAAGGTCGCCGCAACAAACGCGGACAAAAGAAAAGCACGCCTGAGCCGGACCCTTTCCAATTTGCAGGCCGCCCATGCAGAGAAAAACGGAGTCAGGAACAAAAGCCAGTGCAGCCCCTGGCCACGACCAAGAACCGCGGTGATCAGGAAAATGAGGACGGGAACAAACCACAGAAGAAACAAAAAGGATTGCGGGTCGGAACTCCGCTCCCCTCCGCGGCCCTTGCGCCATTCGAGGAATGGAAGCACCGTGAAGGAAACCAAAGCCAGATGCAGCAGAAGGAATCCCGTGGTTTCAACCGGAGAACCTTCAAAAACGCGTTGCCGCGTCACCAGATTGAAAATGGCATTCGCGCGACAATTCCGCTCATTCCAAAGGATGTGTTGGAACAGGAAGGGAGCGGCACCGGCGAAAAAAGAGAGCACGGAACCCGCACGGTGCGCGGACCGAGGCCAGGCCCAGAGAACGAACGCTGGAAGGAGGAATGCAGCGAAATATTTTGAAAGAAACGCAGCCCCAAAGAGGGACCCTGCCATCATCAGCATCGGACTGAAAAAATTTTTCTGCCGGGTGACACCCGCATGAAACAAAAGAGCCGAAAAGAAACTGAAAAACAGAAGGGGTACATCGGGGAACGAGAGAACCGTCAGAAACGGAAGCGGAAACGCAAAAAACAGGAGCGCTCCCAGGGATGAAATTTCCCGGCCCTTGGGCTTCAAGAGCCACTCATGGATTCCAATCGAAATCAGAACCGGTGCAAGGAGACTCCCCATGCGGATCCAGAGGGGATGGGCCGAGACCTTGAGAAGCGGGGCAAGCCACCATCCGATCATCGGGGGAAGATCATAGAAGCCTCCCGAAGGATTGCTGCCCCAATAAACATAGTAGGCCTCATCCCCGAAAACAGGGAATACTGCAGCAAGAACCGTTTTCAGGAAAAACAGGAGCACGAACGGGATCAAATACGTTCGTGCCATGGATCAATCCACCTTGAGAACCGCCAGGAACGCCTCTTGAGGAATCTCCACCGCACCCACCTGCTTCATTCGCTTCTTCCCCTCTTTTTGCTTTTCGAGGAGTTTTCTCTTCCGGGAGATGTCGCCACCATAACACTTGGCAGTCACATTCTTCCGATAGGCCGAAATGGTTTCGCGGGCGACGATCTTCGCTCCGATCGCAGCCTGAATCGCAATCTCGAACATCTGGCGTTCAATCAATTCCTTCATTTTCTTCGCAAGCTCGCGCCCGCGCACATGAGCCTTGTCCTTGTGAATGATGAGGGAAAGCGCATCCACAGGATCGCTGTTGATGAGAATGTCCATTTTCACAAGCTCTGATGCGCGATAATCAAGAAGAGCGTAATCCATGGATGCATACCCGCGGGTGCAGCTCTTCAGCTTGTCGTAAAAATCAAACACCATCTCCGCCAGCGGCAAATGATACACCAGCGTCACCCGGTCACTCGTGATGAAATCGAGCTTCTCCTGAATCCCCCGGCGATCATTGCAAAGTGCCATGACCACGCCGACATACTCGGCCGGCATGTGGATGCTGAGCCGGATGTAGGGCTCTTCGATGGTGAGAATCTTCACTTGGTCGGGAAGTTTCGCGGGGTTTTCGACCATGATCACTTCGCCATCGGTCTTCGTCACCCGGTAGACCACGGAAGGAGCCGTGGTGATGATGTTCAACCCGTACTCGCGCTCAAGGCGCTCCTGCACAACGTCCATGTGCAGAAGACCGAGGAACCCGCACCGAAAGCCGAACCCGAGCGCATTCGAGGTTTCCGGCTCGAACGCAATCGCGGAATCATTGAGCTTGAGTTTTTCGAGGGCCTCTTTCAGGTCCTGGTAATTCTCGGATTCCACCGGATACACGCCGCAAAACACCATGGGCTTTGCTTCGGAGAAACCCGACAAAGGCTGATCCACCGGATCATGCGCCGACATCACGGTATCGCCCACCTTCATGTCGCGCACATCTTTGATGCCGCAAATGATTGCGCCCACTTCGCCGCTTGCGAGCTGCTCAGCGTCCTTGTATTTCGGGGCAAAAACCCCAATCTTCTGGACCTCGTACTCCTTGCCCACGTGAAACAGCTTGATCTTCATCCCGGGCTTGATCACCCCGTTGAACACACGGATCAATGCAATCACCCCTTGGTACGGATCAAACCAGCTGTCGAAGATGAGTGCGCGCATCTTTCCCGCATCATCATCCGGCGGCGGGGGCACATACTTCACCACTGCCTCCAGGACATCCTCGATCCCGATTCCGGACTTGGCACTCGCGAGCACCGAGCGGGACACATCCACAAGACCGATGGTGTCCTCGACTTCTTTTTTCACCTTTTCCGGGTCCGCAGAAGGAAGATCAATCTTGTTGATGACAGGAAACACCTCAAGATTGTTCTCAAGGGCAAGGAAGACGTTGGCGAGGGTCTGGGCTTCAACGCCCTGGGTTGCATCCACCACGAGAATGGCTCCCTCACAGGCAGCAAGGGAGCGGGAAACTTCGTAGGTGAAGTCCACATGCCCGGGGGTGTCGATCAGGTTCAGAATGTATTCTTTGCCGTCTTTTGCCTTGTACTTGAGGCGGACGCTCTGCGCCTTGATGGTGATGCCCCGCTCACGCTCCAGGTCCATGTTGTCGAGGAACTGCGCCTCCATCTCACGAGCGGTCACGGTGCCCGTCTTTTCCAGAAGGCGGTCCGCCAGCGTGGACTTGCCGTGGTCAATGTGGGCGATAATGCAGAAATTTCGAATGTTTTTTGACATGAGATGGCTCTTCCGCAAACTATCAGGAAGCGCATTCAAATGCCACCCCCGAAATCGTCCGCCTCGCGCAGGGCCCCATTCCCCGGGAAATGAATTTTTTACATAGCAAAAATATAAAAAAGGCGTGAAGCGGCCGAATTCCCTTAACATGTGCTTTGCGGCAGCCGTATAATAAGAGAAGGATGGTGACTCCATGAAACAGAAACTTGCAGTCCTTTTTTTGACAGGAACCCTGCTCTCCGCGTGCTCGACTTTCCTCGGGGCCGAGAACCGGGAAAACCTCGCCCGCCTCGAAAAGGGCATGAGCCAACAGCGAGTCCTCTCCCTCCTCGGACATCCCGACTCCGTGATTCATCAGGACAGTTTTGACCGCTGGATCTACGAGTTCCGAAAATCCGAAAATCAGGGACGCAACACCTTCGTGGACTTCAATGAGGGCACAGTGGTCCGTTCCGGGGAACTGAGCGGCCGCGACATCGCCGCCTCCAATGAAAGAAGCGAATCCGGCACCTGCACACGGTGGGTGCATCCCGAGTTCCGCTACGAATCCCTTTGTCTCCACTGATCGGCACCCCCGGTACCCCACCCGTGGAAGATTTCATCATCGACATTCATGACCTCTCCCGAGGAGGGTCCGGTGTAGGGCGCCTCGAGTCCGGCGAGATCGTGTTCGTCCCCTTTTCGGCACCCGGCGATCAGGTTCGCGTGCGAATCATCGATCGAAAGAAGAACTATTGCCAGGGCGAAGCACTGGAGTGGATCCGAAGATCCTCCCTCAGGGCAAATCCCGAATGCCCCGCATTCACAAAGTGCGGCGGGTGCAGCTGGCAACACATCCCGTACCCGCTTCAATTCGAAACCAAGAAAAAAGGACTTCTGCACGCCCTCGGACGGGCGGGCATCCAAGCGGATTCGATTCCGGTGGACGAGCTCCCGGCCGAACACCCGTATCACTATCGCAACCGGATCCAACTTCACGGAAACACCGACGACCGCGTGCTGGGCTTCTTCGAGCCGGGCTCGAAAAAAATCGTCGATATCGGAAAATGTGCGATCGCAGACTCCCGGATCAACGAAACACTCCCTCACCTTCGGGAGCAGGGGTTTCAGAACTTCAGGGGCGATTTCAAGCTCGAACTCGATCTTTCCCCAGAAGGAACGGTGCGCCCCGCATGGAACCGTCGCCACGCGGCTTTCGGTTTCCGCCAGGTGAACGATGCACAGAACGCCAAGCTTCAACAGTGGGTCGCCTCCCACATTTCAAATGCAGACGCCCTGCTCGACATCTATGGGGGCTCGGGGAACCTGAGTCTTCCAATCGCAAACCGGTTCAAACGGGTTGAATGCATTGATCTCTTCACCCCGAAGGAGCGTCCCGCGAGCACCCCCGATCACTTTCACTTCATCCGCCAACCCATCGAGAAGTGGGTCCTGTCCCCGCTTTCTTCCGAGATCTCCGGCGGCTCCGTATCTCTGATTCTTGATCCGCCACGGGAGGGAATGGGGCCCCATTCCCGCGCATTGTGCGAAAAGTTGAAACACACCGAAATCTCAACCCTGATCCTGGTCGGCTGTGAAGTGGATTCCTTCATCCGGGATTCCAACCAGTTCCTGAAACACGGGTACCGACTGGTTCGAATGGGCGTTTTGGACCTTTTCCCGCAAACTCCCCATGTTGAATCCCTTGCACTTTTCTCCCGGTAAGCGGTAGAGTCGCCGGTATGAATTTTCGGCAAAAACTGGGTTTGAATCGCTTCATGCCCGCAGCCATCCTGCTTTTGATGTCAGCGTGCGCAAGCTCCCCGAACGCCCCCCGCACCCTGAGTAAACAGGAAAAGATCGACGGCTTGATGAAAATCGCGGCGGCCGCAGTGAACGACAAGGATCACATCAGCGCGCTGGAGGCCCTGAAACGGGTCGAAGAGCTCGATGATTCGATTCCCCAGGAGCACTACCTGTATGCCCTTGCCTACCTTGGCAAGAATGAACTCGCACTTGCCGAAGCCTCTGCCAGAACTGCACTCCGACTCGATCCGAAATTCACGGCTGCAAAAAACACTCTGGGGAAGGTCCTGCTCGACCAGGGAAAGCTTCAGGAGTCCGAGACACTCCTGAAGGCGGCCGCCGCTGACATTCTCTATCGCGAGAGCGTTCTTCCCAAAATCAACCTCGGGATCCTGTATTTCAAAAAGTCGAATTTTCCGGAATCGGAGAAGTGGCTCAACCAGGCGATTGCGGAGGGCGGGACGGTCACCTGCATGGCGCAATTCTATCTCGGAAAGATCATGCTGGAACGCAACGAGCTCGGGAAAGCTGCGCGAAACCTTACCTTGGCAACCAAGGGGGCCTGTTCCGGAATCAGCGAGGCCCACATTGCCTTGGGGAAAACCCTCATCCGGCAAAAGCGCTATGACGAGGCACGTTCCAAGTTCATCGAAATCCAACGCCTGTTTCCCGAGGGAGACTCTTACGACCAGGCGGCTGAATACCTGAGGGGAATTCCGTGACGATCGGACAGAAACTCAAGCAAAAACGAATCGAAAGCGGGAAGAGCCTGGAGCAGATCTCCGCGTTGACCAAGATTCACGTGAAAATCCTGAACTCCATCGAGGAAGACCGCTACAGCGAACTTCCGGCAAAAACATTCACACGCGGGTTTATTGTGAATTACGCAAAGGCTCTCAAACTCGATCCGGATGCATTGTTGTTTGAGCACCAGGCATTCCTCGAGGCCCGGTTCAACGACCGCCAAGCACGCGACCAAGGACACCACGGCTACGCTTTTGAAGGCAAGGAACTCGAGCAGAACCGGCGCTGGACCTGGATTGCGCTTGCATTCGCCGGAGTCTTCACTCTTGCGGTGGTTTTGGTCTTCAAGCCCGGAAACCACAAGAGCGGAGAAAAGCACAAGGAATATGCGGTCGAGGAATCGTCTCCAAGTCCCTCCGAACTCTCCCCCGCGATTGCAGCACTGAATCCTGTGCCAAGCGCTTCACCTTCGCCTGTGGCAGCGGCGGCAACCTCGATGCCTGTGACGACTCCCACGCCTGTGGCTGCATCGACACCTGCCGCGACTTCCTCACCTGTGACCGCATCCTCGCCCGCCCCCCTTGCGTCTCTCCCTGAGGCAAGCCCCTCACCGAGCCCGACTCTCGACAAGCTGAACAAGGGTGATGACCTTGCCGCCACCGAAGCAAAGATCAAACTGGTGATCATTGCGACCGAGGATGCCTGGACCCGTTACAAGTCGGATGAAAAACCTGCCGGAATGCTGATCCTGCGCGCGGGCAAGACCTTGGTGGTGAAAGCAAAATCCCGGATCCTCTTTGAGACCAATCCGTCTGCAAAGCTCCAATTCAAAACCCGAAAAACACCCTTGGTGGATCTCTCTTCGACAAAGTTCGAAATGCAGACGGAGGGGGAAGTCACCCCCTATTCAGGCAACGAAATGGGCAAGTTTCCCCTCTCCGACACAATTCCCCCGCCACGGGTCCAATAGGCCCATTGTTTTGACTTCTTTGAGGGTTTATCAAATATTATCAAGGGTCTTAGTTAAATCTTAGATATCCTTAGAGTTTTGAATCATGGGCTGAAAAGTTATCCCCACACTTTTCAAAGTTATCCACCAAGGTTAAACTATTGTTTTTAAATGCATTTTAACCCTGTGATTCGGGCTTTTTTCCTGGATTCCAAAAACCATCCACATCATAAGCATTTTGCGCTGTTTTTTTGACTCGAACAATTTCACAGGGATCAAATGAGGCGATTTTACACACTCCTGTTTTGAAATCGGACTCCGTGAAATCGATAGGTAAAGAAGTGCGAGGCCGCCTCTCCCCAGACTTGGCGCAGTTCATGAAGCAATCCGGCACGGGCTTCCTGAATTCCCTCGGGATGAATCCCACGCTCGAAGGCGAGATAGCGACTCTGCGAGAGAATCAAACCGAAAAATTCCTCAATGCCAAGCGGGAGCTCACTCTCGATTCGTGACTCACCCCGGAAGGAAAACTGCGGGTGCTCCCGAACTCCCTGCACCAACTCCTCAAGGGATCCACGGGGTCTTTGATCGGGCTCCTTCCAGAGGGAATTGAAAGACCGCCGGATGAATTCATTGATCGCCCTTCCTGCGCCCTGCTCCTGCGCCTTGGGAAACTGATACTCAAAAATGAAGAGCGCCCCTCCCGGCTTCAACACATTTTGAATGTTCCGAAGAGTCGCTTGAAGGTTCATCCAGTGCCATGCCGAGCCCACGAGAACCAAATCCACAGACTCATCCATCACGAATGCCTCGCCCGAACCTCTGCAGGTGTGAATTTCCGCTGCGGCCTCCTGTTTCCACGACTCAACTCCCGCAAGCATTGCGGGATCGGGATCCATGAGAGTTGCCCGCGCGACGCCTCCGAAAAACTTAAGGAAGGAGCGCGTGGAAAGACCTGTGCCTGCACCAAGATCGAGAAGATGCAAGGAATCGGCACGACCACCCACAAAGGACGCCAGAGGAGCGAAAAGTGCGCGTGGATACTCAACCCGGTACCGAAGGTAGGACTCCGGATCAAAGCGTGACATTACCAGGAAGCCCTGCGAAAGGTGAATGCACCTGCCACGGCCACAAGAAGATTCGGAATCTGGACTGCCAACCAGGCCGGAAGCTGCCCCTTCTCTCCGATCCAGATCGAGCTGACCTGAACTTGCCAGTATACCGCCATGGTCACGAAGGCGACCAACATCACGCCCGCACGGGCGCCACGGGTCCTTGAAGTTCCAAATCCGATTCCGAGAAATACAAAGAGAACCGGAGTGAGGGCTACGGCGATTCTTCTCCAGAACTCGGTCTTCAGTTCCCGGGTGCGATCCGGAGTTGAACCGGTGTCCCTGATCTGTTGCACAAGATCCGCCATCCCGTACATCCTGGGCTTGAAGGAAAACTTCCCCGTTTTATCGGGGATGTCGAAAAAAACCTGATAGGTTGAAAAATCCATTTTCTGATAATCGGAACTCAATTGACTGGCTTGGTGCAGACTCCCGTCCTGAAGCTGAAGCACCAATCCTCCAAGGTCATCCTCCCCGCTTTGCACCCGGATCAATTCGCCTGTTTTGGCGACAACAGTCATGGGGTGGGCCGGATCGCGATCATCATAGAGAAACACCTTCTCCATTTTGCCCGCACGATTGTTCGACTTTTCGGTATACAGCAGAAGCTTGAAAAAGCCCGAGGTGAACGTGCCCTCATGGATGGACGAGGCGAACTTCCGGTTTCCAATCTTGATCAGCGTATTCCGCATGCTGACCTCCGACCAAGGGGCCCAATTGAGATTCAAAAAGAGCGAAAGAACCGCAACTCCAAGGGAAAGTGCGATCACCGGTGCGGCAATCCTGAACAGCCCCATGCCTCCCGACTTCATGGCGACAATTTCGCTGTCACCGGAAAACCTTGAGAAAGCCATGAGAACACCCACCAAGAATGCAACAGGCAGCCCGAGTGGAAGAAAATTCACCACGAGCGCCCAGAGCAACTTCATCACCAGACCAAAGGGCGCGTTGTTCACGATCAGCTCTTCCGCCAGCCGCAACATCTGGAACAGGAGAAACACGAAAGAGAAAAAGATCACCCCCCCGAGAAACGGAGTGAGAACCTCCCTGAAAACGTAGAGGTCGATTTTCCTAATACGCATTCCGGTTCACAAAGCCCCTGAAAAAAGTCCAAAAGAGAATCTTCACATCCAACCACAGCGACCAGTTCCGGATGTAGAAAATGTCACACTCGATCCGCTTCACAAGGGAGGTGTCCCCGCGCCAGCCGTTGATCTGTGCCCATCCCGTGATTCCTGTCTTGACCCTGTGCCGGAGCATGTAGTTGGGAATCTCATGGCGAAACTTGTTCACAAAAACAGGTCTCTCGGGCCTCGGCCCGACCAGACTCATATCGCCTGCAAACACGTTCCACAGTTGCGGAAGCTCATCGAGAGACGTCGACCTGAGAAAGGTGCCGAAGGCCGTGCGCCGGTTGTCGTTTTCCTTGGCCCACACTGCGCCGGTCGCATCCTCCGCATCCTGCCTCATCGATCGGAACTTCAGCATCAGGAAGGTGGCTCCATCCAGCCCCATTCGCTCCTGACGGTACAACACCGGACCGCGCGAGGTGAACTTCACCAGGATTGCAAGAACGAGAAGGACCGGCGACAAGATCAAAAGTCCGATCCCGGAAAGAACCAAATCCATGCTCCGCTTGAGCCACGCCTGGTATCCGAACAGGGGTGAGGAATTGAGAACGATCAGCGGCACTCCCCCGAAGGATTCGGAAGCAGCCCCAAGGGCAAGATAGCTCGAGTAATCCGGAATGATCTGAACATCCATGGATTCGTCTTTCAACCCGAGCACGAGAGCGTCCAGCACTTCGCGATGAGTGACCGGAATGCTGAGAAGCACGGACTTCGGGGCTTCCGAACGAATCCATTCCAATGCACGGGGGTAATCCGCGGGTCCGATGACCCGGACCACATCCAGTCCCAACTCCGGATACCGGCCCAACTGCGAGAGCATGTACTCAAGGTCGGGCCCTTCCCCGACCGCAATGATCCTCGTTGAGAAGATCCCCTTTTTCTTCAATTCCCGGAGGACCTTCCGGCTTCCCACCCTGAACATCCAGCAAAACAGCAGCACGAGCGCACCATAGATCAGGATCACCCCGCGCGAAAACCGGTACTCGGTCACGAAAAAGGTGAGCGCGGTGAAGAGAATCAGGGTGGCTGCATGGGCTCGGATCAGGGTGTAAATCTCGGTGGATCGTCGAATGACCCGGTCAAAACGGTACACCCCGAAAAAATGAAAACATCCCGACCAAAGGACCATCATGAAGGGCAAAAGGCCCAAGTACTTCGACTCCTCCGGGGCCGTGGAATAAAAAGGCAGGCCTGCGACTCCGTTGAGGAGACCGAATCGAATGGGATAGGCCAAAAGCCAGGCTGCAACGACAATCATTACATCGGCAACCCGGGTCAGCGCCCCTGCGGAATTCTGATAACGCTTCATCATGTTCTTCCCCGAAACTTAACTGATTCAAGGAGCAAAAAACAGTGGTATGATGTGCGACAAATCATTTTGAACCTGTGAGGAACACGACCATGAAGTCTGACACCATTCACTCCCTGACCCCCCTTCACTTCGGCAAATCATTTGAAGGCGACACCCTGGCCCATTTCTATTTCCAAAACGACAAGAAAACCGCTGCGCTCCACGGGGAAACCCCGACCGAGATCCAGGATCTTGCAAAAAACGGAACATTCACGGGTGCTGCAAAGTCGGTATTCTTCGTCCGAGGCTCCTACATCGACCAGATCAACCTGATCATTGCCGGGCTGGGCACGAAAAAGGATTTCACTCCGGAGAAAGCGCGCCTCACCGGAGCCATGGTGGCGAATCGGGTGAGCCTGGAAAAAGTGAAGTCCCTCGGCATCAACATCGATGGACTTCTGAAAGGCTCCTCCAAGGCAATGGCGGAATCGATCCTGCCTGCGTTTTTGGAAGGGTTCTATCTATCGCAATACACCTTCGACAAATACAAATCCCAAAAGAATGGAAACCAAAAGCTCGAGTCCATCCATCTCGTGAGTGAGGACCGCCGAAACGAGGCATGGCTCAAGAAGATCATTCATGATTCCCTGATCACCATCGATTGCATCTTTCTGACCCGTGACTTTTCCAATGAACCCTCAAACCACGGCACCCCCGAGTTCTATGCGAATGAAATCTCCAAGCTTTGCAAGACCTACGGTCTGAAATGCAAGGTCATGGGCGAGGCCGAAGCCCGCAAAGAGAAAATGGAACTCTTCCTGTGCGTCGGTGCCGGATCGGATCGCGAGTCCAAAGTGGTGATCATGGAATACACCCCGAAGACCGGGGCCAAATCGGCAAACCATGTCTCGCTGGTCGGAAAGGGAGTTACATTTGACTCAGGGGGAATTTCGCTCAAACCCGGCATGCGCATGGAAGACATGAAGCACGACATGACCGGATCGGCCACCATGGTGGGCGCAACACTCATGGCCGCGCGTCTTGGTTCCAAAAACAAGATCACAACCATTCTGGTGTTTGCCGAAAACATGCCGAGCGGCAAGGCAACCCAACCCGGGAACATCATCAAGGCCAGGAACGGAAAAACCGTCGAAATCATCAACACCGATGCTGAAGGACGCCTGGTTTTGGGCGATGCCCTCGATCTGGCGCATGACTACGAACCGGATGTGATCGTGGACACTGCGACCCTCACCGGAGCCTGCTCCGTTGCACTCGGTAAGCTTGCGAGCGCGCTTTTCACAAACGACGACAAGGTTTCAAAAGCCCTGATGAAGTCGACCGAAGCCACCGAAGAAGCTCTTTGGCAGCTCCCGCTTTGGGATGAATACTTCGAGGACATCAAGTCAAACTATGCCGACATGATGAACAGCGCAAACGACAGCAACGGAGGCACCATTCGCGGTGCGATTTTCCTGAAGCAATTCATCAAGCCCGGCATGAAATGGGCGCACATCGATCTGGCAAATCGCGCTTATGATCAGGGTTATCTTCCTTACAATCCGCGCAAGGGATCCAGCGGCGTATACGTCAGGACCTTTGCCCACTTCGCAATGAACTACTAGACTTATGGCAACACCATCCTCTCCGCGAATCGGCACGATCTCCCAGTATGACGGACAAACCATCACTCTGAACGGCTGGGTGTTCAACAAGCGCTCCTCAGGCAAGATCAAATTCCTGATGCTCCGGGATGGAAGCGGCATCATCCAGGGCGTCCTCGTAAAGGGAGAATGCAGTGACTCTGCTTTTGAGGGCTTCGACGCCCTCACTCAAGAAAGTTCGGTCATTGTGACGGGCAAGGTGCGCGCAGAGCCCCGTTCAAAAATTGGATTTGAGCTCACCGTGCTTGATGTGAAGCCCGTACAGATTGCAGATGCCTACCCGATCAGCCCGAAGGACCACGGTGTGGAGTTCCTGATGGAGAACCGTCACCTCTGGATCCGGAGCCAGCGCCAGTGGGCGGCGCTCAGAATCCGCAGCGAGATCTTTTTCGCAATCCAGGATTTCTTCCGGACTCGCGGCTTCATCCGCTTTGATCCTCCGATTCTCAGCGCAACTTCCTGCGAGGGCACCTCAACCCTGTTTCAAACTCCTTACTTTGACGAGAAAGCATTTCTCACCCAGTCAGGACAGCTCTACGGCGAAGCGGGCGCATTTGCGTTTGGGAACATCTATACGTTCGGCCCAACCTTCCGTGCTGAAAAATCCAAGACCCGCAAGCACCTCACCGAGTTCTGGATGGTTGAACCTGAGATGGCTTTTGCGAAACTGAACGATGTGATGGATCTCGGCGAGGCCTTCGTGTGTCACATTGTGAAGCACTGTCTTGATCACTGTCAAAAAGAGCTGGTCATTCTGGAGCGGAATCAAAAAGAACTCGAAACGATTGTCGCGCCATTCCCTCGGATCACCTACGACGAGGCTCTCAAGATCCTCGAGAGGCGCGGACACACAATCCCATGGGGAGAAGATTTCGGGGCTCCTCACGAAACCGCATTGGGTGAGGAATTCGGAAAACCGGTATTCATTCATCACTTCCCGTCCAGCATCAAAGCCTTCTATTTCAAGAATGCGGATGATCCGAATGGAGAAGGAGTCGATCACGACGGGAAATACGCCCTTGGTGCGGATCTGATTGCACCCTTCGGATACGGCGAGATCATCGGTGGCGGACAACGCGAGGACAAAGTCGATGTCCTCGAAAGACGCATCAAGGAACACGGACTGAACGTGAAGGACTACCAATGGTATCTTGATCTTCGTCGCTTCGGAAGCGCACCCCATGCGGGATTCGGTCTCGGAGTCGAGAGAACTGTTGCTTGGGTGACCGGCGTTGAGCATGTTCGCGAGACGATCCCGTTCCCTCGAATGATCAACACCATTCGGCCCTGACCCCGTGGATGAGCCGAATTTTCACATAGTTCTGATCGAGCCCGAGATCCCGCAGAACACCGGCACCATCGGCAGGCTCTGTCTTGCCACCGGGTGCACTCTTCATTTGGTAAAGCCGCTTGGATTCAGCATCGACGCCCAGGCCTTGAAACGCGCGGGGCTTGATTATTGGGAACAACTCGATGTGAGAATCCATGAATCGACGGATGAATTCTTCGACTCCCTTCCGGTGGACGCGGAGCTCGCACTGATTGAGACCCGCGCAGGCCGAACCATCTATGATTTCGAGTTCAAAAAGGGCGGCTACCTGATTTTTGGAAAAGAAACCACGGGGCTCGCCGACTGGATCTTGAACCAATACCCCACTCAACTTGCCCGGATCCCCATGCTCCATGCGGGGGTACGCTCCTTGAACCTCTCCAATGCGGTCAGCATCAGCGTGTATGAAGCGTTACGGCAGGTGCAGTTTTCCTCAAGCCGGTCATTTTGAGTGGGCATGAGCTTCGAGCCCCCTGCCTGGCATTTCCCTTGGATCCATAAAGGCTTAGCCTCCGAGCCGTGTCCTGCGGCCTCGCTTTCGTCAGTCCAAACTCGCGAGAGTCGGCTAAACCTTCATGAATCCAAGGGGATGAACTCCAAGGCTTCGAAACGCATGCCCACCCAAAAGATCGGGTTGAGCGGCCAAGCCCTAGGAAACCACAATTCCTGACTAAAAAAGTCTAAAGTTCCGCCAAAATCCAACCGATACAGCCCCTGAGAGCTATTTGACGGACTAAAACCATCAAGTATCCCTTCTGACGGTACAGCAATCTGTCAGCAACTATAAACATGAGGACCTATAGAGGAGGAATTTATGGGTTTAAGAATCAATACGAACGTACAGTCCCTGATTGCCCAGCGCAATCTCGGGATTTCGAGCAAAAATCAAGCTGCGAGCCTGGAGAAGATCTCTTCAGGAACCCGCATCGCAAGAGCCGCAGATGATTCCGCGGGGCTTGCGATCTCTGCAAAAATGACTGCGGACATCCGCTCGTTGCGCCAGGACAACCGAAACGCAAACGACGGGATCTCCATGGTACAAGTCGCAGAAGGCGGAATGAACGAGATCGGAAACATCCTGACCCGTTTCCGCGAACTGTCGATCCAGGCAGCTTCCGACACCATCGGTGACAAGGAACGCGGCTTCATCAACAAGGAAATGGTTCAGCTTCGCGGTGAAATCGACCGGATTGCAGCCACTACCGAGTTCAACGGAAGAAAACTTCTCGTTGGCGAAGGAGACAAGCTTGAAATCCAGGTGGGTCTCAACAACTCTCCTGAGAAGGACCGCTTCGTGTATGACGCTCAGAAGCTCAACGTGGGCTCAAAAGCCCTCGGAGTTCATGATGTAAACACCGAAAGCAAGGAAGATGCTCAAGAGAACCTGGCAAAGATCGATGGCGCGATCAAGATGCTCTCTGAAAACCGCTCCGAAGTAGGCGCGCTTCAGAACCGTCTTTCTTCATCTGTCAGCAACTTGCAGATCTATGAAGAAAACCTCTCTGCCGCAAAAAGCCGGATCTACGATGTTGATGTTGCTTCTGAATCATCAGAACTCACCAAAACCAACATCCTCGCTCAAGCCGGTACTGCGGTCCTCAGTCAAGCCAACACAAATTCCATGGGCGCTCTTAAGCTCCTTGGATAAGTAGGGGTGGAATGGGGGGAGGTTCGCCTCCCCCCTTCCTCAACCTTTCAGGTCGGCTTCGTTGAATTGTTAAGATCAGTTCAATCACAACCATTCGTAATTATTGATTTAATAAAATAACATACTATTTTGCTAAACTTTTTTGATGCATCAAGCCATCGTGTTTCGTACACTTGTTCTTGAGGGCGTCGAAAAGCCCTGGGCCACAAGGGACCCAGGCACGCATAAACGGGTTACAGCGTGAGACGAAAGGGCAAAGTAGTATGGGACTCAGAATAGGAACAAATATCGCCTCCATGGCGGCTCAACGAAACTTGAGCAAGACAAGTCTGGAGGAGCAGAAAATCTTCGGGAGACTGGCCTCCGGGAATCGAATCGTTTCCGCAGGGGACGACGCCGCAGGTCTCTCGATCTCTGAGAATTTGCACGCACAAATCAGATCCATGAAACAAGCTGAACGAAATGCCAACGACGGAATCTCGTTTGTGCAAGTTGCCGAAGGCGGACTCTCAGAGGTTGGAAACATCCTGGTCAGGATGAGAGAACTCTCGATCCAGGCCGCCTCCGACACCGTGGGAGACCGGGAACGCGGTTTCATCGACAAAGAGTATCAAAGCTTGAAGCAGGAGATTGATCGCATCGCGAATGTGACCAATTTCAACGGCACACCCCTCTTGAACGGAATGGCTCAAAAAGACGAGCTTGAGTTCCAGGTCGGGGCTCGGAACAACAATGCGGACCGCATTCAATTTGCAGTCAGCGAGTATGACGTCCGGACCGACAAACTCGGAATCAACGGAATCTCCTCGGAGACCATTGATTCAGCACGAGACTCCATCGACAGACTCGATGAAGCGATCTCGAGAGTCACGGGGGCCCGCGCAGGTCTCGGAGCCATGCAAAACAAACTCCAATCGACCGTGAACAACCTGCAAATCGCGAAGGAAAACCTCGCCAATGCAAGGTCACGAGTGATGGACGCGGACATCGCCGAAGAGGCAACCGCCATGGCACAGAAACAGATCCTCAATCATGCGGGGATCTCGGTGCTCGCCCAAGCGAATTCATCGCCACAGCTTGCACTCAAATTGCTCTGATCCGATTCAATCTGATCTGAAAGTGTTCTCACGCCGAAGCCCTGGGGGATCGCCCGGGTATCAGTTCTGAGCTGTGCCCGGGCGGCCTCACTCCACGATCTTGTCGGTGTTCTTGTCGACAGTGAATCGAAAGAGGGAGTCCTCGAGCTTCGACACCAGGGATATTTCCTGGAGTTCAATTCGGGTGGTATTGCCACTCGTATGGGTGAGAGTCACTCTTGAAATGGTTTTTTTCGCGGATTCAATTTCGACTTCCGCAGCCGATACATCTCCAGCCGATCCTGCTTTTGGCTTCAGGACGAAGGTGTTCTTGCCTTTCTCGGTGACAGCGACCGCTCCCTTTCCGAACTCAAAAGTTCCGCTCAAAAGTCCGTTCAAGAACTGGGTCTGAACCTGGCTCTTCTTCCGGATAATCACCTGCCCCCTCTCACCCGCATCAAAAGGAGGAGTGTAAAACCAATACACCTTGCCATCACTCACCAGGATGTTCGGATCGGGTTCGAGAGTTTCCCATCTGAGCTTGCCCGGACGCTTGATCCAGATCCTGCCTTGGGCTTTCTTGGTTTGGCGAGTGGCCCTGATCTCGGTACTTTGGGTGAATTGAGCCTGGATTCCGGCGGACTTCTGATACTGCGCCTGAACCTCCTGCAAAAGCGGGGGCAAGGACGGTTCCGCAGACACCGCAGATCTGCCACACACCCACGACATCACAAGAAGAAGCCCAACCCTATTGAAGCTGGATCGATACCATTCTTGAAACACCCGGCTCCTCCATTGTCACCCCGTAGAGTGCGTCATTCAGTTCCATGGTCTTTTTGTTGTGGGTGACCAGGATGAACTGTGACTTCACCGACATTTCACGAACAAGGGCATTGAACTTTCCGATGTTTGAATCATCAAGCGGTGCATCGACCTCATCCAGAATACAGAAAGGTGATGGCTTCACCATGAAGATGGCAAAGATCAGGGAAAGAGCTGTCAACGCCTTTTCCCCACCCGAAAGAAGGGTCATGTTTGAAATCTTTTTTCCAGGAGGCTGGGCCAGAATATCCACTCCCGCATCCAGAATATCAGCAGACCCTTCCGGATACACAAGAGACAGCTGAGCCTGACCGCCACCAAAGATGATCGGAAACAGCTTTTCAAAGCGGGATGCAATCGCCTCGAACGCCTTTTGGAAACGTTCTTCAGAGGTTTTATTGATGTGCTCGATTGCTTCATTCAGATTCTGCATCGAAGTCTCAAGATCCGCCTTCTCTTTGAAGAGATGCTCGTGACGCTTCTGCATGGTCTCGTATTCCTCGACCGCCATGGTGTTCACTTCACCGAGGCGACGGATTTTTTCACGAAGCTCTTCGACATCGGCATGAAGAACTTTTTCTTCCTCTTCCGACATTTCAATCGTGACCACCGGATCATTCATTTCTTCCTGAATGTCGAGCCCCTGAGCTTCCTCTAGACAACCCACTCCGTACTTCTCTTCCATGTTGGCTTTCAGGTGACCGAGTTCCGAGACCACGCGCTCGATATCAATGGAAAGCTGGGTGAGCGCTTGGGTCTTTTCATCCCCGAGCTTGTGGAGTTCCTTGATCCGCTCCATGCCGGAGGTGACCTGGGAGTTGGATTGTTCAAACCGCTCTTTCAAGAGGGAAAGCTCTTCCCTTTTTTCAGAGAGAAGGCGTGACAATCGATGGATCTCGGACTCATGCTCCTGGTCGCCATCGGAATATTGCGACCTGTCCTGTCCGAAGGTTTCAAGCAACCGGTCGACTTCGCTCAAACGGCGATCCCGATCCTGCAGGAACCGCTGCTCGGTTTCGAGCTCCTTTTTGAGCGAGTTTTTCCGCTCTCTCTCGGAAGCCTCCTGGATCCGGACATCCTGAAGAGTCGTCTCGGACTGGCGAAGCTCCTCATCCTTCATTGACAGCGCCTCTTCATGATCCTTGATCCAAACTTCGATCCCGGATTTGCGCTCGGCCATTTCCGCAAGGGCGGACTGAAGCTCCTCGATATTTCCACGGGAGGCCCGAATCTGCTCCTCAATCTGATCCCGATCTCCGGAGAACCGCTGGGAGGATCGTTCCACTTCGGCAACCTTGCGTTCAATTTGCGATTTTTCACGCTCAAGCGTGTTCACTTCGACTTCGAGATCGCTTCGCCCCTGAGAGAGCACCTGAACATCACCCTGAAGAGATTCCAGCTTTGCACCTGCCGCACTCAAGAGATTTTCCAATTCAAGGTGCTTGGTTTCGGCAGCGGCCACCTCGCCCTTGAGTTCCTGAATGACCCGCTTTCTCGCAAGAAGGGATCCCGCCTGATCACTTTCGGCGTTCCCGCCAAAAAGAACGCCTTGGTTTGAATCAAACCAGATTCCGTTCCGGGTAACAAAACTGATGCCTTCCGCCTGATAGGTGCGAATGTCCGAAACCGCAGGCACGTCTTCCAGCACCTCTACCGAAGAGACCAGCACCTCGATCAAGCGGTGAACCGCCCGTGAACTTTCTGCGGAATAGCCTTCCGGTGAAACCAATCTGACAAACTTGTGAAGTGGATTGTAATTCGCCTTTTCCTTGAATTCGGCCGAAGGAATCGCAATCTGGATCGCGGCACTTCCCGCATCGTTCTCACGCAAAAACTGAAGTGCCGAAAAAGCGGCAGAGGCATCTTGCGCGTACAGCCGCTCAAATGCATGACCAAGAACCGCCTCAACCGCGGACTCGTATCCGGTTTCCACCTCGATAAAATCGGAAAGCACGGCAAACGGACTGCCATTCTCCGAGGACCACTCGAGGATTTTCTTCGGCCCGTTCGCCATTCCTTCACGGGCTTTCTCCAATTCCTCAAGACTCTTGAGACGCGAGCTGAGCGATGTCAGCTCTTTCAAGGCACGGTCACGATCAGATCGAAGCGTCTTTGTTCCGGATTCGGTTGCGGACAGTTCGGCCTTTTTCTCTTCAAGGGCATTTCTTGCCAAATCACGGGCCCGAGTGCGCTCTTCGAGTTTTTCCGCAATCGAAACGAGCTCCTGTCGCTGAATCTCGAGTTCGGCGAGCACCTCCTGCTCTTGAGCCTGAAGAGCCTGAAGGCGCGCCTCGGCTCCCTGAATTCGTTCCTCGAATGTCGCAATTTTCGAATAACTCTGCGAGGTCTTCTCCGTAAGCTCAACGAATTCCCGGCGGTTTGCCTCTGCTTCGCGCTTGTTGGTGTCGTGAGCATCCCGAAGGGCTGTCACTTTCGATGCCAATTCTCCGGCTTGTGCGTTGAGAGCCTCAACCTTTCCGTCAAGACCTGAAAAATCTTCGTTCTTGGCCGCAACAGACTCACGATACTGGGCCAGGGTTTCCTCAATCTGCTCCTTTTCGGAACCAAGCTGAACGAGCTGACGGTTCAAATCTTCCTGACGCTTGCGCGACAATTCCAGCGCACTCTGATGATGCGTCAGATCCGTGGAGTAATTCTCCACCGCCGCTTGCAACTGCTCCACCAATTTGGAGTCATTCAACTGCTCCACCCTGCGGGTTTCAAGATCGAGCTCACACTGGGAAAGCTCGGCCCTGAGGCCCACAAGAAGGTGGTCGAGCCCCGCGCGGTCGTTCTCGATCTTCCCGAACTGTCGGTTCAACACCTGAAACTTGCGACGACCCCAAGCCGTTTCTTTTTCAAGAAGTTCGGAACGATACTCCTTGTAGCGGCGCGCCTTTTGCGCCTGCCGCTCAAGACTTGAAAGCGAGCGGTCAATCTCTGCAAGCACATCATTGATGCGCGCGAGATTCTGATTCGCTCCCTCGAGTTTCTTCAGCGACTCTTTTTTTCGAGCCTTGTACTTTGCAATACCGGCAGCATCCTCGATGATCAAACGTCGATCCTCGGGCTTGGAGTTTACCACCTTGTCGATCTGGCCTTGCTCGATGACCGAGTACCCTTTGGCTCCGGCTCCGGTATCGAGGAACAATTCATGAATATCCTTCAAGCGGGCCTGAACCCCGTTGATGAAGTATTCACCCTCCCCCGAACGATAGACTCTTCGGGTGACCGATATCTCCCGTTTCTTTACGGACACAGACCCTTCTTCCGTCGAGGAGGCCCCCATGGGCGAGTTCTCTGTGTCGACCACATCCTGCTCAAGCACCAGGGTCGCCTCAGCCATGCCAAGCGGTTGATACTTCGAGCTTCCTTTGAAAATGATGTCATCCGACCCGCTCGAGCGGATGTGCTTGTAGGATTGTTCTCCCATCACCCAGAAGAAGGCATCCACGATATTGGACTTTCCGGAACCGTTTGGGCCAACAATCCCCGTGATCGGACGATCAAAATAAATGACCGTTTTGTCCTTGAACGACTTAAATCCTTGAATCTCCAAGCGTTTAATCCGCATAAGTCGGTATCCCCCAAAAGGCGTAAAAAGAATGACGCTAAGGGAAAGTTTTCGCTTAAATACAAGGAAAAGGAAACAAAAAAAGGGCCCAAGCTTGCGCCTGGGCCCTGGAGTCCTGAAGACTTCTTATTTGGGGGGTTGGGGTGAAGATCGTCGCCAGGTAGTATATTTCTTAGGCTCCCTTCCCTCTCGCTCCCCTTATTGTTTTTATTCAGTTTTTTGATCGAGCCGTAGCTCCCCAACCTGGCCGGGTCCGGGACAACGGTTCATGAGGTCCGCCGACGTCATGGCGTCTCACTCATGCCTAAACTAGCGTGGAGGCCCCACGAGGTGGACCTTGTGCTTTTCATCTTTTGCGTCATGAGAGAGCATACGTGCTACGTTTTTTCTCATATCCGTCCTCCGTAAGACTAGGATCCCATTGCTGATTTTTTTGGTCAACTACTTTTTTCAGAGAAAAATCTTTCTTTTTTTCCTCTGGAATTACAGTATTTTGCCATGCATTCGCTCTCCATCATCGTTCCAGCCTACAATGAAGAGGCGCGTTTGCCGGCCACCTTGGAGCTCGTCAAGGCCGCGAAAGATAAGGGGATTTTTAACTCAGTAGAACTCAGGGAGGTCTGGATCATCGATGATGGATCCCGGGACAAGACCGCCCAAATCGCAAAGAAGTTTACCCCCTCCCTGCCTGAGCTCAGAGTCCATTCCGTTGTCCCAAACCAGGGGAAGGGAAACGCGATCCATGCAGGGCTTCACCTTGCCCAAAGCGAGTGGTGCCTGATTGCGGATGCGGATTCCGCAACCCCTTGGGATCAATTCCTCCCGCTCTCGAAGGCCTGTTTTGATCGAAGCTCCCCGGGGGCGGCGATCGCCATGGGCTCACGCGACATCGAGGGGAGCGTGCGAAAGGAACGCCAATCCTGGATTCGTGAAAACCTGGGTCGCCTCTTCAACCATGCGGTTCGGTGGATCACAGGGCTCCCCTTCAAAGACACCCAATGCGGTTTCAAATTGATCCACATGCAATCCGTTCGCCCCTTTCTCCGGCTTCTTCGAGTCAAGCGCTTCGCGTGGGATGTCGAACTGCTTCTCTTCGCAAAACGCGCAGGCCTGACCATGGTGGAGGTCCCTGTCATTTGGGAACATCAAGAGGGAAGCCGCATCAACCCCCTGAAAGATGGAATTGAAATGGTTCTCCGGGTGGTTCAAATGCGCATCCGGATTGCATTCCTTCCGGTGAGTTCATGAACTCAAACCACACGGGAGTCTCCAAATGGAGCGGAACCCTGGCGATCGCCATCCTGACAGGGGCTTGGATTTACATGATGTCCCGCATCCCCACCCTCGATTTCGATGAATCACTCTACCGAAGCATAAGCCAAGCCATGAAGCTGAGGGGCGATCCTTGGCTCATGGAATGGGACTCCTCTCCGCTCTTCCACAAGCCCCCCCTTCTGTATTGGCTGATCGTCGCGACCAGTGCGCTTTTGGACTACGGTGCGGAAACCGTGAGCTCGCTGTCCTCCCGGGTGCCGAGCATCTTGAGCTCAATCGGAATCCTGTTCTCCCTTCGCTTTGGCATGAATTACATCATGCCACCGCCCCTCTCCCGCGGTGCGGAATCCATCCCCGTCATGGCCTTTCTCTGTGCTGGCTTTGCCGTGCTGACTTCAGGCGCTGTGATTTTCGACCCGCTGCAGAGTCTCGCCCTAATGCCGGCACTTCTGATTCCGACACGAATCTTCCTTCGGGACGAAATGCCTTCGATCCAGACCTGGCTTTTTTTCGGAGGAAGCCTTGCTCTTGCCACCATGATCAAGGGTCTGAACGGAATCCTGATCCCCTCCCTCGCGTTTGGAATGCACTTGCTGTTTTCCATGAAGAATCGAGGATTCTTGAAATCGTTTCAGCTGGGACTCCGGTTTTTTGGTCTCGCTTTTCTTCCAGCTGCGCTTCTCTCTGCCGCTTTCTTTTTTCTTTTGCACCGGAAGATCGGTCCTGGCTTCACCGAGGAGTTTTTTCTGGTCCAGCATTTCGGCAGATCCCGCTCCCCGATGGAAGCCCACTCGGGTGGAGTCCTCTACCATCCCCTTTTCATCCTCTTCGGTGGAGCTTTTCTCACTCCCGTACTGATGCGAGCCTGGAAAGATCGCCGTCCGGACCTCATCCGCTTCGGATTTCCCCTGACCTTCTCGCTGGCATTTGTGCTCGCATTCACACTCTCCGCAACCAAGCTTCCGCACTACACATGGCCCGTATGGCCAGCCCTCGCCCTGTTTGCAGGCATCCTCCATTCGCTTAGGGAAAACGTCGAGATTCAATCCAAAAATCAAACGTGGACTTCCCGAGTTACGGACATGCTCTCTTGCCTGCCGGTTTTTCTCCTTGGCCTCCTCTTGTTCACCCTGGGATCCGCATCTGATCTCGTCTTTTCCCGTTTTTCCGGTACCTCACAGGGAAGCGCTCTTCTTTCCTCCATCCTTCCCTTCACCGGATTCCAGAAAACCGCCTTTTGGATAGGTTCCCTCTCGTGTTTTGTGTTCGTGATTCGCGCACGCGCCCTTTCCCGAAATCTCCGGGTTTCAGCTCTCCTTTCCATGATCGCACTCGGCTCGATCGTATTCGGGCTCGGGCCGACCCTGGATTCCGCCATGGTTCGTCCCTTTCAGTTGATTGCAGAAGACCTGAGAGTCCGTAATCCGGCACCAGGTGACTGCATCCGATACACAGGCCCGCTCTCAGCGACCTTCAGCCTTGCTCTTGGTCCGAAACTGATCCATAACCGGTGCGATCCTGCCGAAACGAAATTTCTTGTCACCCCGGAGTGGAAGTCCGATGAGTGTCTCGCCGCAGGATTCACGGAACTGAGCCGACGGGGTCACCTCATCCTTTGCGAGTCAAACCCCCGAAACTGAATTCAAAAAGGAGCCCCCATGTCATTGATGCGAGTAAAATACGAAGGCAACCTCAGATGTGAGGCAGTCCACGTGGATTCCGGAACAGGAATCCAGAGTGATGCACCGAAGGACAATCAAGGAAACGGGGAACGTTTTTCCCCAACCGATCTTTTGTGCACGAGCCTTGCCACGTGCACACTCACCATCATGGGAATCAAGGCCCGTTCCCTCGGAGTGAACATGGACGGGGTTGAAATCGGAATTCAGAAAATCATGAGCAAAGAACCGCCGAGAAGAGTGGCGGAAATCGTACTCACGTTCGACTGGAAAGGTGTGCTTGAGAAAATCACCCCGGAGCAACTGGAATCCCTGAAGCGATCCGCCCTTGGATGCCCGGTAGCACTCTCCCTGCATCCGGACGTAAAGAAGACGATTCTCTGGTGAGCAATCGATCAAGACTCCGAAAAAACAAAGGCACCCCGGAAACAACCGGAGCGCCCATGCACAATTCAATCTTGAACTCTGATCAGCCGAAATCGCGATCCATAACAGTCTTGCGACCATCACGCTTTGCAGCTTCAACCGCCTGGTCACAAAGCTCACGAACCTTGTCTGAGAGCACATCGATCACCGCAGCGGACGTGTTCATTCCGGATTTGCCACGGATGTAGTTCTTGAGCTTGGATGCAACCACCAACACTTCTTTTTCTGTATTACCTTCTGTCATGACTTCTTCCCTTTCATCATCTTCTGCAGCCTGATCATCCAGACCCAGAATGAATTTTTCACGTTCCGATAAACTTTTCCCCGAGCGCCCCGCACTTGGTGCAGTGACTGTCGGACGAACCGGGGGGGCCAACTCAACCTCCCTTGTCTTGGGAGACCTCGTTTCAACCGCCCAGGCCTCCCTGTGGTTATACAGGGGCACATGTGCATCCCAACACTCCACTGAGCAGAACACGAGGCCGGTCCGCTTCCGATTGCAGGTTGAAACATTACAAGCCCAATAGACCGAATTCAAGCCTATTGCCTTTTTACAGGAGGAACACGGTCTCCATACGCTTGATTGCTCCACAGGTAGCTCACTTTCAAGGATGAGAGTGAATCTTTCAACTGCTATTCGTCATGGGGGGATAAAAATAAGTGGGCCCAGTCCAAGGGGGGTTGAGACTGGGCCCTAAAAAGAGTGCCTTGTGAGGGGGTTGGGGATCGGCACTACTTCTACCGCTCTTAATAGCAATCCTCATGCCAATTTGAATAAATCAGAATTTAAAAACAATTTCAATGTCTTGGGAGGTAAGCGAATTAAACAAAAGATGAATATTTGTACAGAACTTGGACAGGTGTGAATTTAATTCAGGCATCTGAAACGAACGATCAGGAATCCGATCAGCTCCCCACCCGGTACGCACTCACGGCCTCAAAAAATCCGCCGCGAATCATGGACACCGCAATCGCAGCCAATAGCAAAGCCGCGATTTTCGAGGCAATCACAGTGCCCTCCTTGCCCATCACACGCTGAACCGAATCACAATTCTTCAGCAATACCCACGCGATGAGATAGTTCAATATCAAGGCTCCGGTCGTAATCCAGTACCCGTTTTGCCCCACCTGCAAAATCAGCGCAGTCAGCATGGCAGGCCCCGTGATCAAAGGAACCGCGAGGGGAACAATCCCGGTGGAGGCCGAAGTCTTTTTCACCGTATCCGGCCCACCGTGCAGATCAGACAGCGCAATCAGGAGGAGAATCAATCCTCCGGCAATCCGGAAATCATACAGCGTGATTCCCAAGTGGTGAAACACGGTCTTTCCCACGAACACAAAAACAATCGCAACCACAAAGGCCACCGCCATGGAGGTATTCACGACCGAGTTCCGATCCTCGGAAGGAATGTCACGGGTGAGTGAAAGATAAACGGGGATCGCTCCGATGATATCAAGTGCTACAAACAAGGAAGTAAAGCACATGAAAAATGGGCCCAACAAAGCTCAGCCTGCCTTGTCTCCGGATTGATCCGGTTCCTGCTCTGCTTTTGAAATCCGGACTTGGTTCCGTCCATTCCGCTTGCAATCATAGAGTGCGTCATCCGAGTGATTGAAAAGTACCCTTGGATCATTCGAATGGATTCCCGTCTGTGCAAGACCGATCGAAACCGTGACCTTCAGTTTCTTCCCTTCGTATTCGAAATCACGCTCCTCAATGCTCCTTCGGAACTGTTCGAAAATGGGAAGCGATTCCTGAGCCGTGGTATTCTGAAGCACCATACAGAACTCTTCGCCCCCGTATCGATAGGCGATGTCCTGGCCTTCCTGCCTGCGACACTCCGAAAAGAGGACCGCCACCGTGCGAAGAATATAGTCGCCGGCCTTGTGCCCGTAGGTATCATTGAATTTCTTGAAGTGATCAATGTCCATCAGCGCCAGGGTGAGCGGCTTGCTCTCCACCACTGCTTTTGCCACATACTCGTAGTAGGAATCCTCGAAATAACGGGCATTGTTCAGACCGGTCAGACGATCCGTGATCGAGGCGGAATAAAGCCTCGACTTGTGAAGACTCACAGCCGATTGATCGGCAATCCCCTGCAGAAGACTCACGTCTTCGCGGGTGAAACGCCCCAAGGCATCGAGCACGGCGGAACCATCGTTTTCAATGTGCACCTTGTTGGTGAAATTCATCACACCTTCGAGCTGACCACCGTTCAGAACGGGCACGGAACAAATGCAATGAGTCTCATACGCGCCCATTTGTGGAATGTCGTCCCGATTGTTGATCACCATGGGCTTCCGCTGCAAGGCAGCCTGCCCTGCGACCCCTTCCCCGATCTCAAAAGATTTTGTTCCAATCCGGCCGGAGTTCAAGCCATCAAGCACACTTTCGTCAAGGTATCCCCAGGCAACGGTGAGCTCAAGGCGCCCGGTGGTGCGATTGAGAAGCATCAGGTTTCCCTTTTGCGCCTTCACCGCCTTCACCGCGTTCCGGATGGTCTGCTTGCAGAGCTCCTTGATGTCGTTGATGTTTGCAAGCTCCTGGTGAAATTCGTACAGGATCTGGATGTTGTTCAGAATGCGTTGGTTCTTTTCGTACTTGAGGGTCGAATCAATGATGGTGGTGGCGATTGAGGCGAGCTCCTGCACAAATGAGTACTCATTCTCTGCGATTTGCGTTCCATCGCGCCTCTCCCCCAGGGTAAGAACTCCGATGATCTCACCGCTCTTGATGAGCGGACACCAGAAGTCGGATCGAAGCACATCAAGATTGAACTTTTCCCAAGCGGTGATGAAACGGGGTTCCTTTTGCAGGTCCCGCACGGAGAAGACATTCCCCTGTTGAATCAACTGCCAGAGCAGCCCGTTGTTCTTTTCAATCCGGAACAGAAAGAGCGGTTCTTTCCGTCCCAGGTGGTCCACATAATGATCATCAATTCCGTAATACCGTTTGACCTGGAAAAACTCTTTCTCACCGTTCTCGAAATCCTCTTTCAAAAGAACGCTTGAATTCACAACATCGTATCGTTCCCGAACGACCGCCATGAACGTATCCAGGAGCTGTGGCAGATTGAGAATGTTGCTGAGACCCTTGCCGGACTGAAGGAGCGCCTGCATTTCGAAGATTCGAATGTCTTGCGCAATCACCTTGCTTTTCATGGTCTTGATTTCGCGCTTGAGACTTCGAATCAGATCCCCCTGGCTCTCAAAGCCATCCGTCATTCCGGGGGTCGTGATTTCAAGCACTTTTGGGCTCGGGTTCTTTTTATCCATATCCGTCTCTTGAAACTCATCGGATTCCGAACACTTGAACTGTAGGGAATTTGGGGATCAATGGCCCCGATTTAACTTGACTGCTTTGGTCCACATTGGTATGTTCCGCGCATGTTGCAACGCATTACGACGGTAATTTCTCTTTTTTCCTTCATTTCTGGATCAACCGCCATGGCAATGGCTCCGAAACGCGCGGGCCACTCCGGCTCGGAACCCGTCAAACTCTCCTTTCTCCTGACCAACGACATACATGGCCACATTTCCCCGAAGCTCACCTATTTGGGCACCATCGCCGATCAACTCCGGCGGGCCCCCGAAGTTCGATCCGGAAAAGCCGGCGTGATCATTCTCGATTCAGGAGACCAGTTCCAGGGAACCCTGCTCAGCAACTATGACGAAGGCGCAAGCCTTTTCAACACCTTCAATGAGATCGGCTATGATGCGATCGTTCCAGGCAACCATGACTATGATTTTGGTCCCCTCGGATGGCTCTATGACCGGGTGACCCTGGGCGAGACCTCGACTGATCCACGCGAAGTCATCAAAGAGCTGGCCAGCATGGCCCGCTTTCCACTCCTTTCGGCAAATACATATCATCGCAACTCCATCCTCGCGGGCGGAAGAAAAATCGTTGTGGACGATCAGTGCAAGCCCTCGAATGAAACCCCTTCAGCTCCGCTGGATTTCAAAAAGGCGAGGCGCCCCGAGTTCCTGAAACCCTATGAAATCATCAACCGCGCCGGAGTTCGGGTGGCGCTTGTCGGACTCGACAACCGGAACACCCCCAGCTCCACAACAAGGGAAAACGTAAGCGACCTTTGCTTCCGCGATGAAGTGACCGAGTATCTCGAACTCCGTCGTGACCTCGAAGGGAAGGCCGACGTTTTTGTGATTCTCCTTCACAGCGGCGATACGGAAAAGAACTTCGAGGCATCTGAAATCACCCGGAAGATCAACACTGTCATCGCAAATGGAGTTCACTTGGTCGCTGCAGGGCACACCCACCACGTTCACAATGCAAATGTGGATGGAGTGCGCGTGATTCAGGATGGAGCGAACGGAAAGAGCTATGGCCGAGTCGATCTCTACTTCGATCCGATCACAAGAACCGTCAAGACGAACCAAACGGATTCGGCTGCCGGAATCCAGATTGATGAGCACACCTGTGATGAGACCAAGGCATGGTTTGCATGCAAACAACTGAAGCTTCCGCTCGCAAGCCATGCCGCGATCGACAGGATCATTGAAGGCGCAAGTCTTGCCATCGCACCACTCGCCAAAAAGAAACTTGCGACCGCACCTGTCACCATCCGATCCCACAGGATCGAGGAAAGCGCCCTTGCCAACCTCCTGACCGACTCTCTTCGACGTGTTTCAGGTGCCGAAATCGCACTCATGAATACCGGAGGAATCCGGGCCCCGCTTCAGGCGGGAGAAGTACTCTACGAAAACCTCTTTGAGGTGCTCCCGTTTCAGAATCAGGCGGTTCTTCTCAAGGACTTGCCGTGGGAAACCCTTCGTGCCGCCCTCATCAGCGCAATCCAGACCTGCGGCCGCTACGGTACCCTTGCCCAAAGCGGTCTTCGGATCCGATATTCACGGGACTGCTCCGGTGCGAACGGAGAAATCGATCTGAATGCGAAGCTGCTGAGTGTGAAGACCCTCGACGGAAAGACCCTTCTCGACAGCACGGCAGGATTTGAGATTCCGGCAGCCACTCCCTTTCGCGTGGCAACCCTCGACTTCATCGCCTCTGGTGGAAGCGGTTTTTCCATGTTTTCCGGGGCTCGAGTCGACAGCACCCTCGGCATTGTCAGGGAGCTGGTGGCAGAATCGCTCGCCGGAACCCTCCCTGTTCTCGAGTCCGGGATCGACGGACGATTTGAGAATCTCCAGAAATAACCAGTGATCCTAAAACGCAAGAAGGCCCGGGAGGAATCTCCTCACGGGCCTTCTTGCATTCTCTTGAAAAAAATCAGTGGAACAAGCCGGGAAGAGGCAACACGTAGCCTTCAAAACCCGAGGCATTCTTCTCAAACAAACCATTGGACACATCGGTGACTTGCACCCGGGCGGCCTGGATCGCATCTCCAAGCTGCATGGTATTGGACAAGCGCGCCGCCATGACCGCACGGCTCGGGTTCACAATTCCGCCCGAGGCGACCTTGTCAGCCAAGAAACCCTTCAGGTCCGAGGTCGACATGAGAATGGTTTTCACATCCGAATTCGAAAGAGTCGGATTCTGGTCCAGAATCATTCCTGCCACACCCGCAACAAACGGGGCCGCCTGTGAAGTTCCGTTCACAGTAAGAAACTCGTTGCCGGGAATCGCAGACATGATTCCCACACCCGGAGCGGCAACTTCGACCATCTTCGCGCCGTAGTTCGAGAAGCCAGCCAACTTCTTGTAATCGAAAGTCGCGGCAACAGTGATGGTGTTGTCCCGCTTCAGATTCGCCGGAGAGGTTGGAAAGCGATCATTGTCCATTCCATCATTTCCCGCTGCGATGACAAAAAGCGTGTTCTTCGCGGGTGAAACCAGAGCGTCAGCAGCCTTTACCACCTCGTTCACGAAGAAGATGGAGTAGGAGACGAGCTCCTCTTCGGTAGGCTTGCGCTTCAGGATCTTTTCGAGCAAAGGCGCGAGTATCCGCTTTGCAGCCCCGGTGCTGGTTCCAAACGAACAATTTGCAATCCGTGCTTTTTGAGCGCCCACGTATTTTCCGATCGGTGCCAGTTGTTTCCCCTGCTGGGAAGCAAGGAACTTGAGTCCCGTCTTGATGAGCGCATCGGGATCAGCACTTTCCTGGATTGCTCCGACCATCTTTGCGAAGCGGCCTCCGCCAACAGTAGGAACCTTTGTTGGAATGATCTTGAGACCCATGATCTTTGCGGCTTCGGCACCCCTGGCAGCGATTCCGGCGACATGGGTTCCGTGAATGAAATTCCCGAACACCGAGAGTTCGGAGAGGAACTTTGAATCGCCCTGTTTCTGCCGGATCCAGGTGACATCTTCCGGGGTTGCTTCCCCCTTCATGATGCGGGTCTGGATCTCGAAAAACTTGTATACATCAGGAGAAAAAGTCCCGAGCAGGGTTTTATCGAAAAGCTTGTTGTTGTTCTCTGCGAAGTTCCATCCATTGATGTCATCGATGAAACCGTTGTCGTCGTTGTCGACGGCATCATCCACATCCTTTGCATTGAACCACTTTTTGTTCTTGAGCTCCTGGTGATTGAGATCGGTGCCGGAGTCGATGATGGCGACGATCGATGCCTGAGCGGAAACGGTCGTTCCAAGAAGAGCTGCGATTGCGAGCAAGTTCCAGAGTTTCATTTTGATTCCCTTTCCTTAATTTCTGATTGCGCGGCGGAGGTCATCCACCGTATTGTACTTCAAGCGGTTCGGCCCGATTTGGATCGACTGGTTCGAGGCATTGAAGATCCAATCCGAAACCACCGGAGCCACATACCGCCCCATTGCGAATTGAAGCTTTTCAGCAGCGGGTTTGCACACTTTCTTGAGCTCGGGTTGTCCCTGTCGATCCGCTACAATCTGACATCCGATCAGGGTCACATAGTAGGTGACGAAATTCGCAAATGGAATGAAATGCTTCCGGTATTCAACCCTGAGGTCGAGCCCCTGTGATGCCGTATCCGTTTGCCAGGTTCCCTTTGGCTGAAATACCACCGGCAAGGCGTAGTTGATCATTTGAACGTCTTTCACGATGGGAAGTGTGTAGATGATCGTGCCGTATTTTGCCGCCATCTCTCCCAAGGTCTCATTGATCCAAGGAAACAAGGGTTCATGGTCTCCGAGGTCCAGAACCTTGGATGAGAGGATCGCTTCGAAGCGCACCGAGGACGATTCCCAGTTGCGAATCAGGCGTTCCGCCATCTCCGGATCGGCATAGACATCCCTCATCTGATCAGCCAGCATGCGGATCGCGCCATCCATTCCGCGTTGTGCGAATGGGACAAAATCCTTTTTTTCGAGTGCTTTCACGAATTCATTGCGGAGATCGATCGCGGCCTGAATGGCCGGTGAATCATCCACAAACTGCGCATTGGATGTGGATGCAAAAAGAACAACGGACAATAGAATCGATACGATTCTCATGGTTTCCCCCTTATGGATAAATATTCCTAACCCTCAGGGGGACAAGTGTACTCGCGTTTGGTTTAAAATGAAGAGCAAAAATTGACACCTCACCGGGATTTGAGGATGTCTCTCAGGCAATATCCGTGAAAAACGGAGCGATTATTTATTCTTCTTCAGAATTGCCTCGGCCCAGGGGGAATCGAGTGCCGGCTCTGAAACAACAAGAGATTCCAGCTGCGCTTTTCCGGACGCAGGCCTGAATCGCTCAGGTTTTTCATGGTTCAGATTTTCAGCGACCAGTTGTGCCATTTTTCGGATGATCTCCAAGGGCCCCGCTTTTCGGTCCAGAATATTGAATTTTCCCATCAAGGACATCTCGGCCTCAACATCCGCCAAATGGGGCTCAGAGAGGTAAAGTGCAGGAATCTTTTGAAGGTAACCGTTCGTTTTCCGGAAAAGGTCGAGAACACTCCCCTCTTTGAAGTCGAGCGTGGATACGATCAGGTCCGGTGTATCCCCCTGGAGCCTCTCGTACGCCTTCGAAACCCTGCTCGGGCAGAACTCGTATTCCGCAGCACACGAGAAAAGCCCCTTGCGGATCAAATTCTCGAATTGGGATTGGTCATCGATAAAAAGAACCGACTGCTGAAACAAAAACCGAGGATGCGACATTCCCCAATTTTAACCCTAAATTTTTTACAAAAAATTAAGATTCTGTAAATTTCGAGTCCAGCAATTAATGGCTGGATTCGGTTTTACAACTATTTGTGTTGATTCCAAGCAGGGTGGTAAGCGGGCAAAAGCGCGCAAGACCCGTTAAAATCAAGATGACACCCGCAAAGCCCCAAGCGCCGATGATCCCGTACAGGGCGCCGTAAAGAAGACACACCCCTGAGAAAATACGGATAAAGCTCTCGATACCACCTACATTCAGTTTCATAGGAACTCCTGTACTACGGGTTTACAATAATTCTCATCCCGTTTGAAGTCTGTACGTCCGTAAAAGAGAAAGTTGTTGAACTGCTGAGGACACAGGCATCCACCTGCCCCGCCACCGGACTCACCTCCGGATCCCGGTAGGGAAAGTTGCAAGAGTTCGCAGGATTTGCCTGAACCCAATGGACATTCACAGTACCGACATAGGTGAAATAAACAGTGGTATTGATCGAAACCGTACAATCAAAAGCATTGGGCCCGGAAAAAAGCTGGGTTGAGGCACCCTCGGCACATCCGCAACCTCGCCTCATTCCGGTGTCATAAACCTCGATTTGAGCCGTATTGGGAAGACAGGTCGCACTTGGCCTGCCTCCAAGGGTGATTGCGCCGCAGCCAGAGAGCTGCATTAGCCCAAATATCAGGCCCAAAACAGCTAAATTTGATTGAATTCCCGAGGCACCGCGCATGCCTCCCATTCTCTCAAGAGCGACCCCGAAAATCAAATTGATTAGATCACAAAACTCAGGTATAGTTCCACCTCATTGAAATGCGGACCCGTAGCTCAGTTGGATTAGAGCGCCACACTACGGATGTGGAGGTCATAGGTTCGAGCCCTTTCGGGTCCGCCATTTTTATCAAAACCCATTCATAAAAATACAGACCCCCTTTTTGTAGCATCGGCCATCCTGGCCTTGCACTGCTTTCGCCATCCATGGCTGCAGTGACTGCCAGAAAAAAGGGGTCTGTATATTTATGATGGCCTTGGGAAATGCCGGATCCGAAAGGGTGAGAAGAGAGCAAAAACGTCAGGCCTAAATGGCCTGTTCCCGAGCGTGATGCGAGGGAAAGTTTTTGCGAGTGGCCAGGCGGAGGGCGAACGTGAAGTGAGCCCGAGCGCTTGGCCGAACCCAAGGTCCGCCATTTTTATCCCCCGGAACATCCACCCAAAATTTTAAGCAGGACAGGGCCAATCGAAAAGGCTCCCTTCTCCTGCGGACTTCCTGTCCTCTCGGCTGGCCTCTTCCTGAGGCCGAGAAGTCGAAGGGAGTCTTTTCGATTGACTCTTCCCTACTTCAACGTTCGCGGATGCTTTGGGGGAGAAAAAAGCGAGTGAGTGAAACGAACGAGCGGTGGCGGACCCGAAAGGGTGAGGCGACAAGGCAGGAGCCGATACATGTGGCGCGAAGTACGCCGGAGCAAGCAAATCGGTGCGAGTTAGCAAAATACGAAGATCGACAGAGTCATGCGTATCAATTAAGCTCTGGGCATGACGAAGAACTATATTCATACCTATTTAATTCCCGTCCCCAAGTCGAAGCTCAAGCAGTATCGCTCGATGGCCAAAGTCGCTGCTCGAACTTGGATGAAATCCGGCGCCCTCGCTTATGCCGAGTATGAGGCTGACTTCATTCCCAAAGGGAAAGTCACATCGTTCCCTATGAGCGTGAAGCTTAAAGCCGGAGAGACGATCCTGCTCGGAATGGTTACCTGTAAATCCAAAGCGCATTGCAAAAAAGTAATGGACCTCGTGATGAAGGACGAGGCGCTCGGAAAAGCTTGGGACTCGGTGCAGTTTGATGGAATGCGTATGATCTACGGCGGTTTTAAAACATTTCTGGAAGCATGAATCTCTGTCCATTAGGGACTGGGTCGCTTTTGCCTGTGAACAAATCTTCTAGCGTGGCTTTCCGAGTGGCCTGAGGGGGTACACCGTGTCTCAGGCAAGCGATTCCACGAGATATTTCCATAGAATTCAGTCCAGCTTCAGGAAACCAAGGCATGAGAAATACTTTGGGATTACCGCACATCCGCACCATCTCCGATGCGGCAAGCACTCGAGTCGCCCGGAACCTTTTCGCAATCATAACGACAACTCTGATGATTCACCTTACCACTTGCGATCAAGTTCAGACGTTCTTTAAATGTGTGCCTCAGGTAAGTCCTTGGGGACTCAACCGAGAAAATCGTCATCGGCTTAAAGGGGCCACTCTGAATGATGGCCTCGGGGATCGAAACCGGCTTTTCCTTAAGCCTATTCTTCAGTTTCGTTGGATCAAACGAAAACTCCGGCCAAGAACTCATCTCCACATCCGAGGCATCGAGCTTTTCAAGCAAATCTTTTGCCAGCGGAAACTTGTGCGATTCGTTGTTTGGCTTTTTCAACAGCTCAGAAAGCTCCTCGCCATGGACTCCGCGGTATTTCCCGCTCTGATCAGGCCGAATGGGATCATGCGTGGTATTGATCAGCGTCCAGCTCTTTTCATCCCCGGGCTTTAACTGAACCATCACAAATACATGACCGGAGGCGCCTCCGTTATATTTTGCATCTCGAGCGTGGCCTTTCTTTCCGGGACAGATTTTCTTAAGATCCTCATCATTCACTGCAGAGACAATTCGAATCTGCTTCCCGCTGACACCGGACTCCTCCAGCAATCGTGCAAAGCTCCGTGCATGAGAGCTGCAATACCCGCCACATCGATATCCAAGGATCTCTTCTGTGGTTCGCAGCGAATCCATCTCATACTTTCCGTCTCCAACCATCTTCCGAATCTTGGTCTGATCCTCTTCCTTCAATTCCTGAAAAGGCGGATACCCCTTTCCTTCCTCATCCAAAGCAAACGCATGAAGATAGTGGTTATGATTGAGGAGAAACAGAAGCTTGTTGATTCTTGTTTGAACGGAGTCTCCACTCGCAATTCTAGATATACGAAGGGCAGTCCCTACAGGGTCCATTCGGGATTCCTCGAACTCTTGAGCCCAGCCCGAAGGTGTCGGCGCGGGGGAGGGTGCGGACGAGGCACCCTCTGAACCGAAAGCGATCTCACAAAAACACAGGAACAGAACAAGCCACCGAATCATGGGGTGATGCTACTCAAAGGAAAAATGGAAATCAATTCAATGGGCAGCTGGCGCTCCATTTGCCGGATCGATTTCCACCGTCTTCTTCTACCCCAAAGCCTCCAACGACACGAGTAGCAGCTTCGCGCCCTCTCCGCCCGCTGTGAGTCTCACCTCGCCCGGCCCGCATGAAAGCGTATCGCCCTCGGGCAAGGCACCAGCATCGGTCTCAATGGACCGGTCAATGGCGAACGCGAAATTCCAGCGTCCCTCCGAGTTCCAAATAAAGTCCTCATCGGGCGAAAGCTCCTGCACCGCCACCTGAGCTCCAATTCTTCCGGTTTCAGTGAAGACACTGAAATCCGTGATCGCCCCCTTCATAAGCTCGCAGCGACTCTGAATGTCCCCCGGAAATTCATAAGGCTCAAGCGGCCCCACCTCGTTGATCTCTTCCGGATCCCCCTCTTCATACCTGTGCGCCATCCGGATTCCATTGCCACGCAAAATCACGAGCACCCGATCATGTGCAGGAAACTTGGAAAAGGGGGACGCGCTCTCGATGCGAGCGGAACTGAGGCGCCACAGAAAATCCCCTTTAGCAAGTGATGCGCCCTCCGGATAAATGGCAATTTCGTCGGTGAATCCAAGTCCGTTCTTCCAGGTCGCGCGTTTGTATTCGGATTTTCGAATGATCATTAAACTATTCATTTCGAGGTCCAGCATGTCAGGCACTGAGTCTGGAATCAAAGGGATTTTTCTACCGTTTGCGCATGTTTTTGTTATACCCTTCCTCCGTGAAATACCTTCTCATCGCGCTCGCAGGCTTGGGCCTCTTCCTTGGTTATGTATCCACACGAAACAGCGAATTTCGCTACGAGCGTAGCGGCCTGATCCAAGCTCCGCCCGCGCAGATCTTCCCGTACCTTGCCAACTTCAAGAAGGGCAACGAATGGAGCCCTTATGATCGTCGGGACCCGAACATGAAAAGAACTTTCAAAGGAATAGAGGGCGAGGTGGGATCGATCATGGAATTCGACGGCAATAGTGATTCGGGCGCGGGCTCGCTCGAAGTCCTGAAGATCATTCCGAACCAGCAAGTGGAAATCAAACTTGTGATGACCCGTCCGATCTCCGCTTCAAACACGATTATCTACACCCTGACGCCTGAGGGGGATCAGACCCGATTTTCGTGGGCGATGTCGGGCGATGGAGGATTTATGGGAAAACTGATTGGTGTGTTCATCGATTGCGAGAAGATGGTTGCGGGTGATTTTGAAGTTGGCATTAAAACACTGAAAGATCTGATCGAGAAGCAGGCGTCCTCTCCCTAAAGCTTGGGGTCCGGGTTGGCATGCACCATCCTGTCCTTCAGATAGGATTTGGCGAATTTCCCAACCGCAACGCGGTAGAGTCCCGGGAAGAAATGCCGAAGAATGACTGCGAAATACTCCTTGCCCGCCACGTAGATCGAAACTTTTCCCTGTTCGATTTTTGGAAACACCCGCAGGGAGAACTCCTCTGCTGTCATGGCAGACTCATGGGTGGAATCCATTTTTCCGTGACGCTCTCCACTCGGGGTGATCGCACTGACTGAAACCTCGGTTTTCACAAACCCGGGCTGCAGCACCTGCACTTGAATTCCAAGACTCTTCAATTCAAAAGCGAGCGAATAGAAATAACCATTGAGTCCGTGTTTAACGCATGCATAAGTGGCATTTCCCGGCAGCTCAAGGTCCCCCATCAAGCTGCTCGTCACAATGATCCGGCCACTCCGTCGGGTTACCATATGCGGAAGTATGGCCTTGGTAAGCGCGATCGGGCTGAGAAGATCAAGGCGAATCAAATGTTCCTCGACCTGAAACGGAGTCTCGATCGCAAATCCCCGCTGGCTGGCCCCCGCATTGTTGAACAAAACATCGATGTGACCAAAGAGAGCGATTGCACGGGACGCGAGCCCGGAAAGCGCACTTAAGTCTGCCAGATCCGCAACCAGCACCCTTGCCACCGGACTTGCCTTGCCCGCATTCAACTCATCCTCAAGTCGCTTCAGCCGGTCCGCCCTTCGGGCTGTGAGAATCACCTGAGCGCCCCTCTTTACAAAGTCCCTGGCCATTGCCTCACCAATTCCACTGCTTGCACCCGTGATCCAGACGACTTGATCTTGAAAAGAGGATTTCATACTGGGAGTATGATCGATGTCGTGCGCAATGTCAGCGGGTATTCGCCCACCCGTCCTTCTTTGAGCCTCCCCGAATCATTCAATCTGTGTTTGAATTGGGTGTTAAAATGAATAAGAGTCTTTTGATACTTCTTCTGTTTTTGATTGCGTTCCTTGCAGCAACCGGTATTTACCTGAAAATGAAAACCGTGCAAATCGAGGCCCCCACCGTCGCTCATTTTCCCACCGTGAGCGGAGAGAGTCTCAACGGACAGAAATACACCTTCCCTGCGGATTTCGGATCTCGCAATGTTCTGATTCTTTTTGCATACGAAGAAGATCAAGCTGAACAATTGCGATCTTGGGTTAAAGGTCTTGATCTTTTGAATTCGGAAATTGCCTGGTTTGAAACCCCCGTTGTTTCGACTCCACTCAAACTAGGTAGCTTTATCATTGATCGCGGGATGCGTAATGGCATTCCTGATCCGAGGATCAGGGACCGGGTTGTCACGCTCTACACCAATCAGGAAAATTTCTCAAAATCCCTTGGAATTCCCTTTGATCCCAAGGGAGCCTATGCCCTGGTACTCAAACCCTCTGGACATCCGATTGGATATGTTTCCGGCGAATTCGATCAAGAAAAGGCAAAAACAATAACAGAAATGTTGAATCACCCCTAAAACTGCAAAGGCAACCTTCCCATGAAAGCATCCACACTTTTAAAATTCATGCATCTTTGGCCGCCCTATCTCGGGGCCGGAGTCCGTGTCGTGCGGGCAAGTTCCGATTTGACCTCCATTGAAGTCGAGATGAAACTCAGGTTTTGGAATCGGAACTATGTCGGGACCCACTTTGGAGGGTCCCTCTACTCCATGATCGATCCATTCCTGATGCTGATCCTGCTCAATCATCTCGGAAAGAATTATATTGTTTGGGACAAACATGCATCCATTCGATTCAAGAAACCGGGAAGAGGAACCGTGCGGGCACAGATCCGGATCAACCAAGAGCGTATCGATGAAATTCGGATGGCTGCCGATCAGAATCCGAAAACAGAGCCTGAATTCACCCTTCAGATCGTCGATGAGGCAGGCGATTTGGTGGCAGAGGCGCAAAAGATTCTCCATGTCCGCAGAAAGGTTGAAAACCCCGCGCCCGATCGCTAGAGTTGGCCCAAAGGAAATCCCACCATGGCAAAAGTACTGATGTGTCCTCCAGAACTTCTTTCTCAAGACCTCTCCGGCCGCACCTATGTGGTCACCGGAGGGAATTCCGGCATCGGGTTTGAGACCGTTCAGCAACTCGCCCGCCAGGGCGCCCGCGTGATCCTTGCCTGCAGACGAGTCACTGAAGGAGAAAAAGCCAAGGCTTCTATTCTTGCAGGTCGCGTACTTGGAACCATCGAGGTTAGTGAACTCGATCTTGCAAGGCTTGAATCCGTGCGAGGGTTTGCCAAGAAGATTCTCGAAGCTGACAAGATCATTCATGGACTCATCAACAACGCAGGCATCATGAACACCCCAGAAGGCAAAACCCGGGATGGATTCGAGCTGCAGTTCGGAACAAACCATCTTGGCCATTTTTTACTGACCGAACTCTTGATTCCGGCTCTCAAAAACGGCGCCCCTTCGCGAATCGTGAATGTATCAAGCTGCTTTCATGACAAAGCCTTGGGCCGGGAAGGTCGAATTGATTTTCAGGATCTGAATTTCGAGCGCAAAAAATACGACGGGTGGGAAGCCTACGCCCAGTCAAAACTCGCAAATCTCCTTCATGCCAAACATCTTGCAAAACGGCTTCAGGGAACGGGCATTACGACCGCAAGCGTTCATCCGGGCTGGGTCCGCTCGAATCTCATCAAATTCTCGATGCCTCTGTGGATGCAAAACACGGTTCTTCGCCCGATTCTGAAACTTGCGGGCATGATTGAACCCTGGGAAGGCGCCCAGTCCACTTTCTTTGCTTTGCTCTCGCCTGAGGTTCCAGCCCAGAGTGGCGCTTATTTCAGCCAGATCGGAATCTACCGCACGAAAAAAGCGGGAAGTGGCGGGTGGCCGCTTCAATCTCCAAATCCAAATGCTCTGGATGAAGGTTCGGCTGAACGTCTCGATTCGGTCAGCCGGAAACTTGTCGGCTTGGAGATGACATCCTGATTTTATGCGTATCTTGAAAGTACTACCCTTTTTTGCATTTCTTTTGATCACCACTGCAGCAACAGGAGCGGAGGTGAAATCTGCTGCCGATCTGGACAGGTTTTTTTCCAGACTCACGCCGGAAGATAAATCCACCTTGATGATCTCGCCCGGAAAAATCGGCACTTACGATCAGAATTGCGGGTTTCGTGTTTCAAGAAAGGATAGTCCTCCATCAAAAGAACAACTGAAAAACATGCAGGGTCTCTTCGGAGCAGAAACCGGATCCTTGCCGGAAGAAGAGGACTTCGACTTCTACACGCTTTACCGTGACGACCTGACCGGTGACAGCACCCCTGAATACATCCTCGTGAACCGATGCGGTGGATCGGCCATGACGGATACACTTGTGGATGTTTTCACTGAATCTGCCGACAAAATCAAAGGGATCGGTTTTGACGACCTTTATCGAAAAACATTCAAACGCGACCCCACCGATCTTCCGATGAACACCTGCAAGCCATTGATCAAAGGGGGCTGCCTTTGCTTTGAGGATCGCTCCTCCGAAGTAAGGCTTTGCCTGGCTCCATCGAAGTGGAAATCAATCAAAAAACAGGTGATCTCGAAGAAGCAAAGGAGGAACTGATTCTCTGCCGACCTGAACTCCTTGAATTGAAGGAGTGTGCCGATCCAGAGGACAGAAGCTCAAAAAAGCTCTCCTGAGTTCAACTCCCGCTCAAGCTCGTGCAGTCTCTCACGGCTTCGAGCCGTGAGAATCACGCGCACCCCCCGTCTCACAAAAGCACAAGCGGTTTAGTTCTGATTTGTGCTAGACTCCTTGGCGAATGCTTCAAATCCAAGGTGTCTCGAAAAGTTTCGGATCAAAGATCCTCTTTGAGGGGGTACGCGCCAATCTTGATGCTCGTTCGCGGATAGCACTCGTGGGCCCGAACGGTTCTGGCAAGTCGACCCTGATCAAAATGATCCTGGGAGACGAACTCCCTGACCATGGCTCGATCGTCCTGCATCCCCACGTTCGGGTGGGTCACCTGGCCCAGGAGCTTCCGAAATTCGAGGACCGCAGCATCCTGGACGAGGTCATGAGTCTTGGCGGCCGGCGGGGGGAAATCCTTGCCCGAAAAGAATATCTCGAAAAACAGATGCAATCACTCGTCCCGGGCTCAGAGCACGACTCGATCCTCTCGGATTATTCGAAGGTCCTTGAGGAACTTGATGCCTTTGATGAGTTCCGGCTACCCTCGCGGGCCGAACGAATTCTTGAAGGGGTCGGATTTCGGAGCCGGGATTTTCATCGAAGGCTCTCGGAGTTCAGCGGCGGCTGGCTCATGCGGGTGGCACTCGCCCGGGTTCTCCTGTTGAATCCTGATCTTTTGATTCTCGATGAGCCGACCAACCACCTGGACCTGGAGTCCCTTCTTTGGCTTGAGGAATTCCTGAAAGGCTACCCGGGGGCGATCCTGATGGTAAGCCACGACCGCGTCTTCCTGAACAAGCTCGTGAACAATGTGTGGGAAATCGATCAAAAGCGCATCGAAAGCTACACCGGAGATCTCGATGCCTTTGTGGTTCAAAAGGAAGAGCGCCTCAAGGTTCTCGAAGCCAAAGCCCAAGGGCAAGAGGCGAAAGCGGCCCAGCTCCGTGCCTTCATCGAGCGCTTCGGAGCAAAAGCAAGCAAGGCGCGCCAAGCACAAAGCCGAATGAAACAGCTCGCAAAGCTCGAGGCTGAGGAAAAAATTGAGTTACCTGAGTCGATCTCCGGCATCGGATTCCGATTCCCTCCGTGCCCGAAAAGCGGATCAGTTGTGGCCACCCTGAAAGATCTCGAGGTGCGGGTTGGAACCAGTACATCCGACGAGAAACTCCTGTTTTCAGGCTTTGACTGGATCCTGAAGCGAGGAACACGCACTGCAATCGTGGGAGTGAACGGCGCCGGCAAGACCACTCTCCTTCGGACTCTTGCGCAAGGTCTGGGGGGGAGCATTCGTCCTTCGGCAGGAGAGTTTCGCTTGGGTCACGAGGTTCGTATCGGGTACTACTCCCAAATGCAGGCCGAGACACTCGATCTCGAGAGCACCATCCTCGAAGAACTCGAATCCACTGCGCCCACCCTTGAGATCTCCAGGATCCGCGGAGTCGCCGGAGCATTCCTGTTTCGCGGCGATGATGTCGAAAAAAAAATCAAGGTTCTCTCGGGTGGCGAGAAAGCCCGGGTGGCTCTCGCAAAACTTCTCCTGACCCCGAACAATTTTCTTCTTCTCGACGAGCCGACCAACCACCTCGACGCCGACTCCCGGGAGGTCTTGCTCAATGCGCTTCAGGACTACGACGGAACTCTCTGCGTGGTCTCTCACGATCGCGATTTTGTCGGCCCTCTTGCCGATCAATTGCTTGAGATTGAGAGCCAAAGAGTGATTCCCCTTGTGATCCCCTACGAGGAGTATCTCGAAAAGAAAACCCGCGAGACCCGTGAGAGAATCAAACAATCCGCCCGCGGGGGCAAGGTGGATGGCACAACCCTGGCATCCGCCACTCGCACACTCGGTCCTGAAGAAGGCATTCTTCAGGGAGGCGAACGGAAAATTTCAAACAATCAGCGCAAGGCCTGGGAACGCGAATTCAAGGAAGTTGAGGCAGCCATTGCGGACCTTGAGGGTCGAATTCACGAACTCAATGACCTGATTGCGTCCGGCGACTTTGAAAAGGAGCCGGAAAAGACCCGGGGATGGATTGAAGAGCAGTCAAGACTCCAGATCGAGCTGGATTCAAAAATGCTCCGATGGGAGGAGCTCGGGGGACTGCTCTAGATGAATACGAAATTCAGTCCACTCCGACCGGTCATGTGAGGTGAATCAGAGCCTCCTGAACGTAAGATTGATCCTCGCCCCCTGAACTCGCGCGCTTTTGGGCAATGAATGTTCCCAGTCCCTTTGGGTTGCCCCTCCCATCACGAGCAAACTCCCGTGAGGCAGCTCAAGAACGTGCTTACTTTCCGGATGTTCACGATTCCGAAGCACAAAGCGTCGAATCGCTCCCAAGGAAACCGAGGCGATCAGCGGTTCCGGTCCGAGCTCTGGCTCATTGTCTCGATGCCAACCCATGCTATCGCTCCCAGAGCGATAAAGATTCAACAGCACTCCATTGAAGGATGCGCCCCCTCGTTGGTCCATCTTTTCGCGAAACCATTCCTCGATTCGGTTCCGAATCTCAAGAACCGACGGACTCCATGGATCAGGCTCCCAAGTCGATCCCGAATACCGATAGCTCTTGCCAGGATCTCCTTGCCACGCCACAAGTCTTGGCTGGAGCATCCTCTTGCCAAACAAAACAATCTCCCGCTCCTGCCATTTGACCTCGGATTGGACTCTCTTAAAAAGGGAGCTCGCATGATCCGGCGACAGAAAGTCGGGAATCAGCCACGCCTCGGAGGGTTCTTCAAGCAGGTTCCAGGTGTCCATTTTCACCGATGATGATCGATCTTGGGAGAACCAGTCCAGAACTATCGCATCTTCAAAATATTTCTGCCATTGGTATCAAAACTGCAAGTCACGGAAGTCATGCTAGGCTCGTGGAGGAACCTATGAACCCATCCCTTAAAGTATGGACACTCAAGTCCGAAAGCTCCCTGATCCAGTTCAAAGTACGACACTTGATGATCTCCCTCGTGACCGGAAATTTTCGCTCATTTGAGGGAAAGCTCTCCTGGGACCAAAAAGACCCGGTCAATTCCAGCGCCACAGCCAGGATTCGAGTGGAAAGCGTGAGCACGGGCGACGTCTCTCGTGACCGGCATCTTGTCGGTCCGGACTTTTTCGATGCCGCCCGGTACCCCGAGATCACTTTTATGTCCACAAAACTCACCAAGGAGAATTCCCGGGCTTTCACGATGGAGGGCAATCTCACCATGCACGGAGCCTCTCAGGCAGTTGTCCTGCAGTGCGAGGGCCCTACACACACAGAAGGTTCCGAATCCTCTTCTGAAGCATTGAGATTTCGCGCAAAGACCAAAATCCATCGAAAAGCTTTCGGACTCGAGTGGAGCCCGGCGATTGAAGCCGGGGGTGTTTTGGTCGGCAATGAGATCGAAATCAAACTTGAGTTGGAGTTCATCGAGGACGGCAAACCAATCAAGGCTTCTTGATCGGTGCGGACTCAGGAAGCTTCTGATCGGATCCGTTTGCCATTCGTTTCAATACATCGAGCATTTCGATCCAGGACTGAGGGGTATGATTGCCGCTCGATCCCGTGTAAGCGAACTCAACGTCTTCGCGGAGTGCCTCATAGGATTTCACTGCAAGAGGGGTCGCAGGAAATCGCCGGATCGCCTCCGACAAATAATAATTTTCGCTCCAGAACCGATTGCTCGTCCAAAGGCGTCTCCGCATGTCGCCCATCATGAAAAGCGCATCGCCGATTTTCGGACTCTTGTCGAACTGAACGGTGAAAGGGACAAGATAGGTCGATGCAATGCTGAAATCGGCGGCCCCCGCCTGATCGACCGTAAACTTCTGCTTCTTTAGGCCACTTTCGTAATACTTCTTTCCGATCTCAAAGAGCTCGGCTTCGCCCATCTTTGCATCAGGGAATTTTCCAAGCTTGATCCAGTCCTGGGCTGCGGCGATCCAGCCGCTCAGAATATCTTCTTCCGCATCGGAAAGCGCTTCGGTTTTTTTGATCTTCTCAAACCACTCAATGGCTCCGCCCGGATCCTTCTTGAACTGAAGGTAAATGCGTCCCATGGCTGCAATCGCCAGGAATCGGAGCTTGGTCTTCACTTTCCTTTTTGGCTCGGTAACCACCTTCGAGAAATACTTCTTCAGTGCCGCCAGCGCCCCATCGTGATCGTTTCGATGGAACAGCTGTTGCGATTCCTCGAGGATTTTTTCGTGCGATTCGGGCGCCGCACGCGCCTCGAGGGAAGACTGAATAAGAATTGCAACGAGCGCGACAAGTGAAATGAGGTGTTTCATAATTTTGTACCCGCCACAGTGTAGACAAGTCCGGCACGGGCTGCAAAGAGTTTCAGGTTCGCAATCGAGTTTGCCCGTGGTATTAAAAAGTAACTTATGGAAGCGGAATGCGTCGATTGTCGGTCCAACAAAGCCCCATTTCAGTGCGGAATCTGCTCAGGCGCAGTCTGCAAGAAGTGCGTTCAAAGTCCACCTATTGGGGCATTTCGTCTCATGCCGATGATTCCCGACGAACTTTCCCACCCGAAAACCTGCGGGGGCTGCTATTCGGAGACCGTTGAACCGGAACTTGCAGTTTACGAGGAGACACTCGATCGGGCAAAACAAGTTCTCGTGTTTTTCAAAACCCAGAAAAAAGGACTTCGGATTCAAAAACGCGAGCGTCTGCCCGAATACGTGGACTCATGCCCTGATCGCGATGAAACCATCCTTCGACTTGCCTATCTTGCTGCCTCAAAAGGGTACAACTCCGTCATTGAGGTTGAAGTCACCTCAAAGAAGGTTCGCAACGAGGCCTATCAAACCTCGGTATGGTCGGGCGAGGGCATCCCCGCCGATGTTCTCTCCAACGACTTCGATTGAGTGGTGGAGTTGCCGACTCAGGACGGAACCGAAACGCCTTCTTTTATAGTGGACTTTTTACGACAACTATAAGATAACCCGCACATGTTTTTTCGTCTGCTTGCCTTGTTTTTCATTTCCTCGACCTCTTTCGCCATGGAAACTCCGGTGGGAACCCTTGGAAACGCGGTCAGGATCTTCGACGCCCTGCTCGATTCCGGCGCAGAGGTGAGAACTTCTCCAGGCGGAAAGGATTCCTTTGAACTCATCAGAGCCACAAACCTGGTGTGTACCATCCAGTCCGCCCCGGAGTTCGATGCACTTTGCACGTTTTTCACCAAGGGCGAAAAGGAGCGGGTGGTTCGCGGCGTTGCGAGCAGCGAGAACTCGTGGATGATCGGGTTCTCTTTGATCTCGGCTGGTGCGCGAAAAACACAGGTTTCAGAGACAGTTTCCGAGGTCCGTGTGAAGTCCCTTGTTTGCAACACACTCAACGCCAAGTCCCAATCCACTTGCACTTTCATGCAAGACTGAAAGGCCCATGATGAAATCCTTGATCCTTGCACTGTTATTCTCCTCCACTGCAAATGCGGATCCCGTTCGCATCGATGAGCATGCCTCAAGAAAAATTTTTTCTGTACTGGTCCGTTCCGGAGCCAAGGTGACTCCCCTCTCCCACCACCATGATCGCGAGTACGCTCTTCAGGAGTCCGTTCGGGCGCAAAACATAACGTGCGAGATCAACCTTGGACCCTCATGCACTCTTGAGATTCACAGGAGCGAAGACAAGTTGCAAACCTTGAGGATTTACGGACAGGACGCTTGGGACATCGGATTCAATCTTGGTGAGGCCGGAATTGAACGAACCCGGATCTCACCAGAGTCCTATACGGTTGCCGCAAAATCCCTTCACTGCCTCTTGAAGGGTGCGGGACGTTCCGCGAGCTGTATCGCCGAAGAGTAATCATCCCTAACTGCCCTCGAAGATTGCACCTCGGCTTCTCGGCGCATTCCGAAAATAAGGCGGATTGGCCTGATTCCTGAAAATTCCGCGGCATGCGTGTGAGCTGCCCGAGTCTCAAGTTAAATTTATCAACTTCCCCAAGCGTTACGACCCCTGCCGAGCATCATAATGTAGTCCGGAAAGGCTACTTCAGTCGCAAATCCGACAGCCGAAGAATTCAGCGATTCCAGTGCAAGACCTGTGGATTGCTCTTCTCAAGGAGTACTCTCAATCCCCGCTACTATCAAAAAGCAAGGAGGATCAATGCCCCCCTCTACAAGCTCCTCGTTTCGGGAGTGTCACAAAACCGAGCTGCTTTGCTGCTGGGAGTGAGCCCCTCCACGATCGCAAGAAGGTTTATGTTTTTGGCGGGACAGGCGAGCCTGTCTCAATCAAGACTCATTGCTCGCATTCCCCAAAGATCGATCGAATCCATA
>CANNBJ010000004.1 GCA_947502835.1 Bdellovibrionales bacterium | reverse complement strand
ATCGATCCCTGAAGACCGACGCATCTGGCATATTATTGTTTCTATCATCCAATATCTAAATCGCTTCAGACATCAGACGTAAAAGTATTTTTATGACTCAAATTGAATTGAATTCAGGCAGTTCCGATCTGTAAAAGCATCGAAACTCATTTGCCCGCTTCCTCTTTCAAATATTTAATCGTCATTTGAGCATGATCTGAAACGAAACCCGAAGGCCTCTCTCAAACCAGCTCAACAAACCAAGTTTTCAAAGAACAATCTGCCCTGGAAGCAATCGAAAACTCATGATTCGCCGAAGTGAACCGCTTGGAGTCGAAAGCCTCATGTCGGGCAGCCCGAAAGAGTTACGCTAGACTCCGGGCTTTTGCAAGAACTCTTCTCACTGTTTTTTATTTTTTTAAATATGGCTTAAAAACACCTATTTTTTGACAAATTAAAGTCAGCTGGCACCTTTGAGTGGGCATGGCCTTCGGACCTGTGGAGGCGAACCTCTTTGAATCGGCACATAAAAAATGGCTTCCTCCGGTCCGATGGGGATGGAATTCGGCGGACCTTACAGAGGGGAACGCCCGGAGACTGCATGAAGCCAGTCCGCACTGAGCGGAATCAACTTTCGATGCTTCAAATCAAAACACCCGAGAGTGAAGCTCGCTTCAGCAGCAACTGCTCCCCCCTCTTTCACGATCCAATGGCTCAAAACCAGCGTTTTTTTCGAAATTTCCTGGACCTGAGTGCGAATAAGGATCTCCTCGCGAAGCCCGAGCTCCCGTTTGAACCGTACCGTGCACTCCAGCACCACTGTTCCCACCTCGTGCTGCTTCACCGCCTGAAGCCCATATCCTCTTGAGGTGATCATCTCCCAACGGGCCTCCTCAAACAGCACAAGATATTGGGCATTATTCACATGTCCGAATGAATCCAGATGACGCTCGCGAATCATCGTTCGATACTCATGTACGGGAAAATCCATTTTTTTCGTTTCAGCAGAATCCATAAACGCAAAACCATACCCGATTTGTCGAAAATATGAGAATGTTTTCGGCAGTAAAACTCTCATGGAATATTTCAGACAACTCATCCTAAAAACGCTCCTCCCCTTGGTGGATTTGGAGCTGAAACCAAACGATCTTGAAACCCCGCCCGACCGTACCCGGGGTGATCTTGCATTTCCCTGCTTCCGTCTTTCCAAGAGCCTCGGCAAGGCCCCTCCGCTCATCGCAAAAGAACTTGCCGAAAAAATCGGTGCAAGCCTCGAACCAAGCGGCATCCATGCAGAGGCTGCAGGACCCTATTTGAATTTCAGATTCAAGGCTCCTGCTCTCATTGAGCATGTACTTCTTCCAATTCTTGCCTCCTCGACCCGCTACGGATCCCAGCCCGCAGCTTCCCGTGAATCATGGGTTTTCGAGTACAGCTCCCCCAACGTGGCAAAGCCATTTCAAATTTACCATCTCCGTACCACGATCGTGGGTGCGACACTCGCCCGAATCGCCCGTCATCGTGGCTATCAGGTCACCACGATCAACCACTTGGGAGACTGGGGCACCCAGTACGGAAAGCTCGCGATCGCACTCAAGAGATATGCGAGTGAGCTTCCCGCCGAACTCACACTCAAGCACCTGGTCGACATCTACGTCCGCATCCACAAGGATATGGAAACCGATCCGACCATTGAAAAAGCAGGTCAGGATGCGTTCCGGAAGCTTGAGGCAGGTGACGCGGAAATGCGGAAGATCTGGAAAATGTGTGTCGACATTTCGCTCAAGGAGTTCCAGAAAACCTACGAACGATACCAGGTCACCTTCGATCATTTTTGGGGCGAATCCCACTACGAAGACCAGCTGAAACCCCTTCTCACGCGACTGAAGAAGGAAGGCATCCTGGTCGAGGACCAGGGAGCCCAGGTGGTGCATGTGACCTCACGGGATGGAAAGGAAATTCCTCCCTGCATCCTCGAAAAAAGTGACGGAGCATCAATCTACGCCACACGCGATGTTGCAGCGGCGCTCTACCGTTTTGAGCACTTCAAGTTCGACCGGATGAGCTACATCGTCGGGAAAGAGCAAAAACTCCATTTTGAACAGGTGTTCGGCACGCTTCGGGCGATGAAGCTCGAGTGGGAGCCGCGCTGCGAGCACATTGCGACCGGACTCTACCGCTTCAAAGATGCGAAAATGTCGACCCGGAAGGGGAACTACATCACACTCGAGGAGGTCAATGACCTTTGCATGGCGAAGTCGCTGGAGGTGATGCGGTCCCGGAATGCGAGCGAAGAAACGCGCGAGGAGGCGAAACTCACGGACTCCGAAATTCAAACCATCGCCGAGCAAGTCGCGGTCGGAGCGTTGGTATTCGCGGATCTCAGCACCGATCCGTCGCGAGACCTGGAATTCGATGTGGATCGGGTCATCTCATTCGAGGGCGAAACGGGTCCCTACCTGCAGTATGCCCACACCCGCTGCCTGAGCATCTTGAGGAAAGCCGGAGATGCAGCCGTGCGCGCGAAATCCGCTCCCCTTTCCTCGCTTGTTTCCCAACTGAAGACTCCCGAGGAAACGTCCCTCCTGGGAACCTTGGCGCGATTCAGCGAGGCACTCGACAGAACCCTTGATCAACGCAAGCCAAGCCAGCTTGCAGGCTACTTGCTCGATCTCACGAAGGACTTTGGCCATTTCTACCGGGAGTGCAAGGTCATGAATGCAGGCTCCGCTGATCTGACAACGGCCAGACTGGCACTGGTCGAAGCGACACGTACCGTTCTTGGACTCGGACTTGATCTTCTCGGCATGCCGAAGCCCGAGAAGATGTGACCCACATGACTTCACCCTCACTTACTCCGTACCTTTACGGAATCGCATCGAACCTGCTCTTCGGCACTGCCAGCATCACCTTCTCGAAATTCGCGAGAAGCCATTCGGCCACGTGGGTGAACCAAATCAAGGTTTCGCTCGGTTTGATCGGGTTTGCGATTGCGTTCGCGCTAACCGAGTCCTTCGCAGCCCTGAGCCCTGTCCACCATTTCTTTCTTCTTGCGAGTGGCTTTTCTGGTTTGTTTCTCGGGGACTATTTCCTCTTCAAGTCCTTTGCCACCCTCGGGCCATCAAGAACACTCGTGCTCTACTCATTTCAACCCTTTCTTCTCGGTGTGTACGGGTATCTTTTTTTGTCCCAAGGCCTGAGTGGCCGTCAATTGATCGCGATCCTTTGCATGATCGCCTGTGTCTTCACCTTCATCCTGGAAAGAAGCCGGGTTACTGGAAAGGCGGATTTGAATGCTTTTCTCTTCGCCTTTACCGGTGTCCTCTTTGATGCAATCGGCGTCGCACTCTCCCGCCAAAGCTATGAGGCAAGCCCTGATCTTGGCCCCTTTCAGGCAAACGGAACCCGGGCTTTCGGGGCCCTGATCGGATTCCTTGCATTGAGTCCCTTGTTTCTGAAAAAGGTGACCCGCGATCTTGTTCACATGCGTCCGCGCGACCGAAACGCCATGCTGCTTGCCTGTATTTTTGGGACGTTTCTTTCGCTTACGTTTTATTTATCGGCTCTGAAGACCGCACACGTAGCCACTCTCACGGCGATCTCGATCACTTCACCCGTCTGGGTTTCATTGATCGAACACGTTCAGCTGAAAAGCTGGCCCAGTCCGTACCTCTGGAGCGCCTTTGCACTCTTTCTGCTCGGATTCGGGCTCATGCAAATGTAACACCCCTGTCGCCGGGAGCTCTGTCAGACGCCGGTTCCGACAACCTTGCTGAGCTTTCGCTCGGCAACCAGGAAGAAGAAACCAACCACGATTCCGAGAATGGCGAAGATCGTGAAGAACGCATCATTCGACATCTGGGAGTAGAGCGAACCAAGACTTCCTGCAAGGTAGTTTCCAATGAAGGATGACAGGAACCACATCCCCATCATCATCGAAAGAAAGCGCTTCGGAGCCACTTTAGTCACGAACGAAAGCCCGATCGGTGACAGGTACAATTCACCCATGGTGAAAATCCAGGTCGCAAGGGTCAGCCACGCCATGTTCATCAGCGACTTGTCGGTCGTAATGAACTTGCTGCCGATGATCAAGGACAGGAAGGCGCCTCCGGCGAGGAAGCACCCGACCGCCATTTTGCGAACGGATGAAGAACGTGCGCCATTTCGCTCACGAATTGCCCACAGACGATCCAGAAGCGGAGCAAACAAGAAGATGAACGCCGGATTGAACGCTTGGTAGGTTGTCGACTCAAGACCGAAGAGCGACCAGTTCGCCTTCTCGTCGGCCCAAAGCTGAAGAGTATTGCCCTGCTGCTCAAAGATCGCCCAAAACGCAATCGTTCCAACGCAAAGGATGACAAGTGCCCCCACCTTGCTGCGATCGAGCTCGTCCTTGATTTGATAGATCAGATAGACCACTGCTGCGATCAAGACTGCGATGATCACAGCCTCAACCGTGGTGGGCAGCATGAGGAATCCCACAAATCCGAGCATCATCAACGTGAACCCGCCCACCGTCTTGACGAGGATCCCGGTGTGCTTTTCCACAGGCTCCGGAGTCGCGGTTTCCGCAGGCAAGTCATGCCTGAAGAAGTGATACACCAGGGTCCCGATCAACATTCCCACTCCGGCAAAGGTGAAGCCAAGGTGCCAAGCAGCGCCGGGGCTGGTCATTCCGAGCTTCTCGCTCATCCAAAGTGCCAGATCGCGGCAAAGGAACGGGGAGTAGAAGGCCCCGAGGTTGATCCCCATGTAGAACAAGGTGAAAGCGCCGTCCTTCTTCGAGTCGCCGTCTTGATAAAGATTCCCGACCTGGGTCGAGATGTTCGGCTTGAAGGCGCCATTCCCGAAAATCAAAAACACGAGTGCCGGGATGAAAAGATTCTCAAATCCCATCAGAAAGTGTCCGATCGCCATGAGCATGGAACCGACATACACAGACTTCTTCTTGCCCCAGACGCGATCCGCGAGGATCCCGCCGAAGAAGGGCGAAAGGTACACAAGACCAGTATAAAGCCCGTAAATCTTCGAGGAATACGGCTGCATCTCGAGGGTCATGCCGTACCCGCTCTCGAGCGCCTGCTTGAGCCAGGAGAGACCAATGACACGTTCAAAGCGTTCGGGATCCGTAAAGAGATACTGGGTCATGTACAGGACCAGCAGGGCCCTCATCCCGTAGTAGGACATGCGCTCCCACATTTCGGCAAAGAACAGGACAAACAATCCTTTCGGATGAACTTTCCTTGCACGGTACAGGACAAAGAGAATGTAGGCAGGGATCACCAACAGCAATAAAACAACTTTAAGACTCACAAATGCCTCCCGAATGGGTCAAATCGACCCGGGTCTCAAAATGAATAAAGACGGACTATTACACGGGTAGACTTGGTTCGTAAACCGATTTTCGCTCAGATGGGGAGACTGAAATCAACTTGAAGCATGTAACGACGGGACGTGAGTTGATGGAAGCGAACCCCGAGTTCCTCGGCATACGAGAGCAAGGTCAAACGCAAGATCCAGAGATCGAAGGCGGCGCCGTACGTGACATTCAATTGATTCAGGCCCGCATACAGATCAAAGAGGGGAAGTGAGACTTCGGTTCCGAAATGCGTCTTGTTGCCGAAGGAAACCGCCTGGTCCAGATTCCGGAAATCCGCGGCAAACTTGATTTTCAGGAATTCAAGCTGCCTCCGGTACCCGAAACCGATCGAAGGGTTCATCAGGATTTTCTGTGCCTTCGGGGAAGAAAACGATGTCCCGAATACATCCGTCACACTCGCACCCACAAAAAAGTCCTGTTTCGCGTCGATGTGCTTCACATACTGGATCCCGAGATCGGCTCCGTACCCGGTGCCATAACTTCCCACGAGGCTGTTGATGTAATCGATTCCGCCGCTCGCGACTTGCAAGAATCCGGCGGTGCTGACATCAAAGTAGCCTCCGCGTCGAAACAGGATCTTTCCTGCAACCCCGAAACGCCACTCATCGGTGGCCCGCCTGCCGGACTTCAACGACCACCCCATCCCCGCCTGCACCCCGTGCGTGACCATGTTTCCGATCTTGAAGGTGGGATTGGCTTGGTTGAATTGTTCAATGGCTCCCTGGACATCGAGGAGATATGTGATCGCAAACCCCGGCAACTGGAGCATCGGGACCACACTCGCCCGCGCGTAGATTTCCTTTCCCATGAGCTCATTGAGGGTGCTGACACTGAAGTTGTTGAACGCGGAGAGCGATTGGGAAAGCGTGGTGTACGTCTCAAGGGGCGCCTCGATTCCAATGCCCGCAACCTTGAATCTTCTTCGATCCTGTCCCGCAAGTCCGGCGGGATTCATGAAGAGCGCGAACTCATCATCGGCAAGCCCCACCCCCGCCCCTCCCATCGCCGTCTGCCTTGGCTGCTTTACGAGGGTGGTGATCCCGTTTTGGGCATGCGCCTCCGGCACACCCGCACTCCAGAGAAAACCCAAAAGTGGAATCAAAGCCAAAGCGCGTTGATACATTGGATCATCCCTGCGGCAAAGTGCCCGATGGCTGCGGTTTCAGAACAGGAGGCGCGGTAGCGAAGCCTGATTTTGGCAAGTTCACACTCGGCAGCGCTCACCTGGAGCTTGCAGTACTCGAGTCCTCCCATGTTGTTGCACGGATGCACCGGGATTCCGGTGACCCCGTCGACAATGGGCGCCTGAATCGCGGTCAGCATCGCTGAAATGGGTCCGCTTGCACTGGAGGGCAGCAAGGATTGAATGGCCGAGAACGAATCAAAATAGTTCAAAAAACCGGCCGCAATGCCGCACGCAGTACCCGAGGTGTCTGCAATGACTGCTGCACGGGTGGTCCAAGGGAGGTTCGCACCCTGGGAGTAGCCGCCTCCGGCGTTCGGATTTCCGTAACGGCTCAAGGTGCCCCCGATGACGGACATCGAAATGAAAAACGCATAAGAGTTGGCATCCTCGGTTCGGTCGGTATAGAGAACCGAGCCGGGATTGCGGGAGTCATCCCCGATGCGGTCTCCAGATCCGATCACCACCCCGGGCTTCAGCATGGACTGCAGGGCATCGAGGGCGAACCAACCGCTTTCCAATTTCTGATCCGAGAGCGAGGAAGGAAAAATGCGGGCGAACTGCCCGATCGGGTTTGCACCCCCGAAACTTGTGAGTTCATCGACCACACTGTAGAGCTTGATTCCCGCCTTGCAACCGAGGGAGGATGCATGAAGCATCCGGATCTCGTTGTCGGAATATGCCGATTCAAAGAGAAGCGTGGAAAGTTCAACGGCCGAATCGCAGTCGGCGCGGGTGAGAGAGTTTCTGATCTCCACCTTCATTGCCTCCCGATCCGTCTCGGAGTCGAGATCGAAGGAGGAATTTCCACACCCCGTAAGAAAAACGAGAGAGCTACAGAGAATCGAGAAAGCGAACGAGTCGCTCGCAACCCTCGCGAAGCGTTTCAGGACGGGTCGCAAAGCTGATCCGGATGCACTTCGGAGCACCGAAGTCCACTCCCGAGACCACCGCCACTTTCGACTCCTGTAAAATCCGTTCTGCAAGTCCGTTTGCATCCTGATCATCCTTGAGCAGGGCACCGCAATCCACAAAAAGGTAGAAAGCGCCCCGGGGCTCATAGATCTTTATTTTCGCCGATTTCCGGAGCACTTCCAACGCTAAATTGCGTCTATTTAAATATTCCAGGCGCTGCGGTTCGAAATCAGAGGAAGGGAGCTTCAAACTTGCCACCGCCGCAGCTTGGGAAAGCGAACAAATGCCGGACGTGGTGTGTCCTTGAAGAGAAACCAGAGCAGGCGTCAAAGTTTCGGGGGCGACCGACCACCCGACTCTCCATCCCGTCATCGCCCCGCTCTTGGACAGTCCATTGACGGTGACCGTTCGATCGCGAAGCGCGGGATTCGCATCAAGAAAAGAAGCCCACTCCCCTTTCTCGAACTCGATCCGGTCATAAATCTCATCACTGAGAACCCAGATGCCGGGGTTTTTCGCGAGGACCTCACCAAGCTTCATGAGCTCCTCCCTCGAATACACACTCCCCGTTGGATTGGAGGGGGAGTTGAGGATCAGGAGTTTGGTTCTTGCCGTGATCGCGTGCTCCAGTTGGGCTGGTGTGATGCGGTACCCGTTCGCGGCTCCTGTGGGAATGACCACCGAAACCCCTCCGGCCGCCTTGACCATCTCGGGATAACTGAGCCAATACGGGGCCCCGAAGACCACTTCCTCGCCCGAATCCACAAGGGCGAATACGGCGTTGAAAATGGCCTGCTTGCCTCCGTTGGATACCACCACGTGGGATCCGTTCCAGGGACGTGTCGATGCGACTTCCTTCTGTTGCCCGTTGGTCCGCGCGGCAATCAAATCCCTGAGTTCCTGAATCCCGGCAGTGGGCGTGTACTTCGCATCATTCCGCGCGACTGCATCGATCACGGCTTTTTTTGCAGCCTCGGGCGGAGGAAAATCAGGCTCACCCGCAGTGAGATTGAACACCTCCTTGCCCTCGGCCTTCATGCGGTTCACGAGTGCGTTCACCTTCAGCGTTGAGCTTTCCTTCAGGTTCCTGACACGGCTCGAGATCATATCACTTCTTCCCCTCGGGTTTTTGAGCCAGCTTCTCTTTCATCAAATGCAGCACGGGGGCGGGCACATAGGGTGAGATGTCCCCCCCGTAAAAATAGAGCTCCTTGATCATGGTCGAGCTCACGAAATAAAGTCCCTGCGAACTCATCATGAATACCGTTTCGCAGGCCGGATGGATGTTCTTGTTCATGGTGGCCATCATGTACTCGTACTCGAAATCACTGGGTGTGCGGAGCCCTCGGATCACAGCATTGATCGCGTTTTTGCGAGCGTACTCCATGATGAGCGAGGGCGTTGAATCCACTTTCACATTTGGCTTGTGGCGAACCACATCCCGGATGAGATCCACCCGCTCCTCGGCGGAAAGCAGCGTGGCCTTTCGGGAGGTCCCGGCCACGAGGATCGTGACTTCGCTGAAAAGCTTGAGACTCCGCTCGAGAATGTCCAGGTGTCCGTTGGTGAACGGGTCAAATGAACCGGGATAGATTGCTTTCATGAAGGGTTCGTCCTTTCTTCGTTGCGGGCATAAAACGTGAGTTGGCTGTCTCCGTACCGTTCATCCCTTGTGATCCTGAGGGAAGCAGGAGGCTCATGTCCGCCCTCCTTGCGATACGCACTTTCCACACACAAAAGGCCACCCTCCGTGAGAAGGGAACTCCAAGGCCACAAGGAGAGAAGCTTCTCCTCATATCCCCGATCATAGGGCGGATCCATGAAGATGAAATCAAAAGGAGGCCCCGAAATCAACTCCGGCAGCATCTGTTCGACCTTCCGGTTGAAGACATCCACGTGTTCCAGGAGACCAAGGGACTGTGCATTCTCGGAAATGATCCTGGCCGCTTTCGGGTTCTCCTCCACAAACGCGACCGTTCCGGCTCCGCGGGAGAGCGCCTCAAGTCCGAGCGCACCGGAGCCGGAAAAGAGATCAAGGATCCGTGCATCGGCGAGCCGCATCTGCAGACTGTTCATCCACGATTGCCTGAGTCTCTCGGAAGTGGGCCTGGTGGCGGTTCCGGGAAGAGTCTTGAGGAGACGTCCTCGATGGACGCCTGAAGTGATTTTTAGCACACCTGCACTATGCCACGGCTTTAAAAGGGATGTGAACCGCTTTTCCGTCGGAGAATCGGATCTCGATCAAATCGCCGACCTGACGAAGCTGAAGGGTTTCGCTGGAATGCGGGAACTGGAGACTCAGGATCACGGATCCGCTCCACTGAAGAGTTACACGACTCGGGGTCAACTCGGAGGGTGAACCCTGCTCGGAGGCCGCGGGTTGCGCCGCTTCCACCGGCTTTGCCCTCACCGGCTCAAAGGGCAATACCCTCGCTTCGGGTTCGGGCTGGCTCCGATGCACAGGACTTTTCTGACCCTGTTTTTGGATCTGCTCGATTTCGGAAACCAAACTACGGATTCGATTTAATCCCTGAGACATCTCCTCCTCCTATCGGCCGGGGAGAATCGAATCTTGAGCGGGGCGCCTGCATTTTGTTTTCGCCTCAATGCTTTGAAATTATTCATCTTTTATTTGAATTCGCCAGCTGGACTCATCTGACAAGACCTGTTATACCTTCAGATCACCAAAGCAGTAGGAACCAGATCCGGGAAAGGGGGCAACGAACATCATGGCATCTTCGCTATTTGATTCTGATTCGATGGACCCCTCTGCCTGGTTGAAAAAAGACCGCCTTGGAAAAAAAATAGAGAAAATCGAAAAAGCGGAAAAACCAAAAGACCCCGCAAGCGCCGCCGGGCTCAAAACACCCGTTGACCATCTTCTTGGCAAAACCGAAACCCCCTCCAAAAAGACACCTCCCCTCTTTGCGCACCTTGAGGCCCTGATCCACGCTTTGGTTCAGGACCAGATGAAAAAGCCCGAAGAGCTGCTGAAATTGAATCCGTCCCGCCGGGAGAGCCTCGGGCGGTTTCTTGCGGAACTTGGACGCATGCCCGACCCCGCGGATCCCCAGGAAGCGCTTCGACAGTTTGTGCGGAGCGACCGGAGCGATGCGGAACTCGAGGCTTTGAAACAACTCTTCAAGCAAATTGCCCTGGTCCAGATCGCAAAGGCCCTGCTCCTCAAGTCATGGAAGGTTCACTCGGGATCCAAATTGGATCGCTCGGACCTCAAGGACCTTACCGCCTCGCTTGAGCGTGACTTGCGCCCCCTTCTGAATCTTCAAACCTCCACCTCCCAATTGATCCACAGGAATTTCTACTCTTGGTACAAGCTCACTCCCGAGGCGCAAAACACGCTCTGGGGACTTCTTGAATCGATCACGGATCTTGATCAGGTGAAGCAGTGGGTTCTGTGCCGTGCCCGCAAGCTTTCGGCCGAAACACTGGGCGAACGCCAGCGTTATGGAGAGGGGTTTTACCGAAGCCTCTGGGGTGCGATTTCCAAGCACAAGCTCTTCCAGCCTCGCGGGGAAAAGCTCATCGGGTTCAGCCCGACCCTGCGGGACGGCTCACTTTTTGAGAATTCCCCCGAGTCGATCGAATGGATCGGTTTCGAGCCCTTGTCTTTTGAACTCCTCTTCTGCGAAATCCGCTACCTCTGGGAGCGGCCGCGGAATCTTCCCCTCTGGGTCAAGGGCAATGGCCTTGAAATGAGCATGGAGCAACAAAGTTCGCTCCTTCTCACCCACTGCGGGAAACAAAACTCCGTGAATCAGATGGATGCGATTTCCTGTGCGGAAATCGCGCTGATCGCAGAGGAAAATCCGATCCGGACCCTGGGGCGGGGAATGGCCGCCCATGCACTCAGAAAGCTCGTTGACGACCACTCGGTTCTGAAAAAAATCAAACAGCCATCCACGACCCGCGGCATGTACCAGGCATGCCAGACCCTGGATAAATTACGACAGGGCGGAACCTTGATCTGGGCTCGGGAAGAGCTTCTGACCGAGGAATCCGGAAAACCCGCCCTCCAGTTCCTGCTCGGTCAGGCAAAAGTGATCATGATCGCCGATCTCAGTGCTCTTTTGTGCGAGGCGGACGGAATCAAGGAAGATCTTCCGAAGGCAATCTACCTATTGAGAAAAGAAACCCGGCTGGAAGAGCGGAAAAGCCACCGCCCGCTCCTTCTCAAGGCCTACGGCAGCATCAACAGCGATCAGGACGTCTCGCTTCTCTTTGACCGCCTCACTGCTTTGGTCATGAAACCGGATCAAGGCTTTCCTCCCGAGCCCTTCCATCTCCACGCTCGAATCAGTCCCATGGATCAGCGCGAGTGGGAGCAGCATTGGTTCAATCCGAATGATGACCGCATGGTGGACCAGATCGAGGATCTGAAACGCAACTCGATTCCCTTTGGTCAGTTTGCAACCATTCGAACCTTCAATCCTGCGCAACATTTCGGCGTTGATGCGCATGAACCGAATCTGTTTTCCGAGACCCGTTCCAAAAAGGAAACCGGGTTTTTCGCATGGGTGGAGAGCAGCAAGAACGGAAACGAAATCTACACTGCGACGCCTGAAAAACTCCCCCATTATCTCCGGAACAACAACTCCCTGTTCTGGATCGCCCCTCTCCGTCCGGATTGGGGAATCCCGCTTCAAACCCTGATTCGCTCTTCCCTGACCCGGGACTGGTTTGAATATTCCGTGGAGCGGAAAAAGGGCGCCTGGCTCATCAAGGAGTCGGACATCAAAGCGATCCCCGTTCCGAAACACCTGAGTGACACTCTTGAGAAGATGATGCCGGGATCGTTTCCCCTGTCCTCGCAAGAGGCGCGGATCCTCGAGCTCATCACAAGCGAACCCAATTCCGCTCCCCGTGCAGTCGAGAACCAACCCGAGCTCAAGGGACATGCGTTTGTGTTCGCTTCCCAGACCCTCGCGGCACTCGAGGATCATCAGGCCACTTTGTTCTCGCTGATCACGCCGGATGAACAACTGAAGTATCCGGAATTTTTCCGCTCGGTTCTCCAGGAATCCGATCTTTGCCCGATCCACCACCATCCCCTGATCCGGTTCACCGCCACCCTGGGCCCCCATCAGGCGATTCAAACCCTGACCATGACCAAATTCCCCACTCCGGGAATCGTTCTCAGCACCGCGAAAGGGCTCACCCAGGTCCTCCAAATCCAGGACGCCTGGCTGCGCGAACGCTGCTTTGAAATGGTGGAATCGGTTCGAAAGGAGATCGGCGAGCCGACATGGGAAGAGATCACCCGCAAAGTGCGCTTGCCGAGATCCCCGGAACAGGCACAAGCCCTCGCAGTCCAGATTCTTCACGCCTTCTCCACCGAAAAAATGCGTCGCAAGGAGCTCAACCATTTGATCAGCGTTTGCCTTCAATCGGGAACGACCGAGGGCGAGAAGATCGGATTGCTCCAATGAACCCGATCCATGGATGGCATGAACGAAGATCCACGCTCGAACAAGAGCGCAGGTTCAAGCGCCTCATTGCCCTTCACACGCTCTGCGACTCGTGGATCCGTGCGATCAGTCCCAAGGAAACCCCAAGTCACCATCTTGACCGGATGGCCAAGGTCACATTGAATCCCAACCTCTGGCAGTTCGAGAAGAATCGCCTGGACCATCTGCCCCTGCATCTTGAGGAACTCGTGGGAGCCCAGGAGGTCGACGCCTTTCTCAACGAACTCGAATCCACCATCTGGATCATCCAGTTCTCCACCCTGGAAAATGCCGAGACCGATCAAGCAAACCGTCGGGAACTCCAAAACATCCTGGAACAGGAAAGCTGGAACCACGGAAAGCTCCATGCGGAAACGATCTGGGGCACCCGCGGGAACTTCAACCTTCGCGAAGGGGTCGAGGCTTTTTTGAAGACCCACTGCTACGGAAACCAGGGATTCCTGAAAGAGCGGGATTCCTCCCGGGAGATCAGCCTGATCTGGAAGCGTTCGCCCTTGCAAAACCCATCTATTTCGAACTCACCCGTGGCGGAACTTTTGTGCACACTCCATGAGCATTGGATCCGGGGATTTTTTTACGGCGCAAGCCGGAACACGCGGGTCGAGTGCAGCAGGACACTCATCCACGGGGAGTCATTCCCCCATTTCACTCTCCGATAGTCTCTTCCTTCGACTCCTCGCGGCTCTTGCTGATCTTCCGGTAAATGGTTCGCTCGTTCACCCCCAGAAGCCGGGCCGCTCCTGCGCGATCCCCTTCTGTCGCCTGCAGGGCTTTCTTGATCATGAGATCCTCGATTTCCCGAAGACTCATCCCGAGCGGAATCGTGATTTGATCGCCCGCAGTCATTTCCGCCCCACCGGACACACCCAGATGCGCAGGCAGATCCTGCACACCGATCATCCCGGATTGATTGAGCACAACGGCCCGCTCCACGACGTTCGACAGTTCGCGTACATTTCCGGGCCACCCGTGCCCCTGCAGTGCCTCGAGGGCCGGTGCATCGATTCCCCGGAGAGGTTTCCCGTGGGTTTTGGAAAACCTCTCCATGAAGTGACAGGCAAGTTCCGCAACATCCCCGATCCTCTCCCGGAGCGGCGGAACGAAAAGAGACATCACATCCAACCGGTAAAAAAGATCCTGCCGGAACTTTCCCTCTTTCGCCCACTGGCCAAGATTTCGATGGGTCGCAGCGATCACGCGTACATCGACCTTTTTCTCCTGGTGGGAACCCAGCCTGCGGATGGTCTGCTCTTCGAGAAAGCGCAGAAGCTTCGGTTGCAAGGAGAGCGGCAGATCCCCCACTTCATCCAAAAGCAGGGTCCCTCCGTTTGCAGCCTCGATCAACCCCATCTTGCTTTGACTCGCTCCTGAAAAGGCACCTCGTTCATAGCCAAACAACTCGCTTTCCATGAGGTTTTCCGGAATGGCGGCACAGTTTACAGCGACAAAGGGCCCCTTCTTGCGGATTCCGGAATCATGAATCGCCCGGGCCACCTGCTCCTTGCCGCTTCCACTCTCGCCCAAAATCAAGACGGACGCTCCGGTACGACTGACCTGATCCACCAGCACCCTGAGCTCTTTCATCGCCCTCGAAGATCCAACCCAGTCCGCACCTGAGGAAACTTCGCGATTCCGCCGGGCCCCGACCCTGGGCTTCAGGGATTCAACGGCATCGAGCAAGGCCTGGCGCTTGAAGGGTTTCAACAAAAAATCCACCGCTCCCATTTTCATGGCCCAGACCGCATCCTTTACCTCACCAAATGCCGTCATCACGATGAAAGGGATCGAATGCCCCGCCTTTTGATACGACTCCACGAACTCGAAGCCGCTCATGCCGGGCATCCGCACATCCGTGATGACAAGATCGGGCTTCCCGGTTTTCAAGGCCTCGAGCGCCGCCGCACCGGAATCCACAGCCACGACCTCATGTCCGGCAAAGCGGAGGATTTTCCCGGTGGAGGAAAGGGATTCGGAATCATCATCGACCAAGAGAATGGAAAGACTCATGCATTCGCCTCCGGGGCGAACATCGCCCGATCTTCCGTCATGGGAAAGAACCCTTCAAAATGCGCACCGGGATTCAGGGAGGCGGTGTTGAGATCGAAATCCCCGCCTGCATCCGTGAACACCTTTTTCACAAAGGAAAGACCAAGCCCCGTTCCATTCGCCTTTGTCGTGAAAAAGGGCTTGAACAGGTTGGCTCTCACCCCGGCATCCATCCCGGGCCCGGTATCCATGAACTCGAAGTTGACCCGCTTGCCCTTTCCTGCCTCAATCCGGATGGTGACCTTTCGCTCTCCCTTGGGCGTCTTCTCAAGAGCCTGGATCGAATTCCGGATCAGGTTTCCGATCGCATACTCCATCAAATCAGGATCACCCGAAACCAAGCCGGATGCCGAGAGCGCCGGATCGAAAACCCATTCCATGTCGATTCCCGCCCGCTGAAGCTCGTTGGCATAGGTTGCGATTGCATTTTCGGCTGCGACCTTGAGATCGACCGGACGTTTCTTGCCGGGAGTGATCCGCGAGAGTTTCAAATAGTTCTGGATGATTTTCTGCAAGCGCTCCACACTCGTCGTGATCGACGCCAGGGATTGCTTGATCGAGATCGCGGAGGCGGATCTCTCGGGTGCCATCCGGTTGAGGACTTCAAGAGCAAGCTCGGACTCAAGCCCGATGGAATGAAGGGGATTTCCGACCTCATGGGCCACTTGGGCTGAAAGCCTGCCCACAGCTGCGAGATGTTCCGCTTGCTGGAGCCTTTTTTGAAGCTCACCCATTTCCATCAGCGCCTTGTTCTGCTCCTCGAGTCTTGCCTTCTGGTATTCGATCATCCGCTCCCGTTCGATCAAGGTGGTCGCCATCTGGTTGAACTCGCGCGCAAGCTCGCTGACCTCGTCCTTTTGTCCCATCGGAATTGCAGGAATCCCGGCCCTCTCATCGCGGGTCAGAGCTCCCCTTTGACTGACCTGCTTTACGACCGCTCGCAGGGAATCAATGGGCCTGAGGGCGCGCTCTCCCATCCAGATCACCACCAATGCGACTCCGACCACGACCAACACAAGGAGTTGCAACACCATTCTCAGGTTCTGAACCTGAGTTTGCGCATCACGGAATGCGGCGCGAGTTTCCTGGTCAATCTCGCGCTTGGCCCATTCCACCTCTTTTTGAAGCATCTCAAGCGACTTGATCCATTCAGGGTACAGCACCGACGCCCGATCCATGTGCTTGGCCTGCAACTCGAGGAACAAGCTCTCCGCGCCCGATGAGAGGTCTCCACTCCATCTGCGGATGCGAAACTCCCAATCCCGCCACGGAACGCTGACCAGGAACTCCTTCCGGATCCGATCGAGGGTGGAACGCTGGACCTCGATCGCCCATCCCGGAATCCGACGGGGTTTCCAACGCGGATCACTCCAGTGGACAAAGCCGAGGCTTCGGTCCATTTCACGCTTCAGGAGCTCGGTGTCGGAAGAGAGCTGTGTGAGCTCGCGTTGCATGGGAACCGAGCGAAGATTGATTTCGGAGAGTCTGGAATTGACCCTCTGGGTGATCCAAAAACTGATTCCAACTCCGGTCAGGCTGACCAGAAGCATGCACGAAAGAAAGGCAAAAACTTTGGAACGAAGGCTCTTCAACACCCGGAAATCAGGGTACCACGGCTCTTTCCCGTCCACAAACACCCGAATAGCGGCAGGATTTGCAATCCTGGGGGTCGGCGGGCACAGCATGGAAGCCGGTCTCGCGGGCAGTCCTGATGAGCCCCGTGATCTTCCCATCAAAGGATTTCCAGAGCGCCTCAGGGTCGGAATCGAACAAGGAAGAATTGTTGGAACGCACAAAGCTCAAGGGAAACTCGACCGAATCGGATGCCTTTCCCTGGTTCCATTTCTTGAACAAAACGCCATAGTTGCGATTGATTTTGTCGGGCGACAGCACCACGTACTGAGCCGAGACCACTTCCTGGTTCTCCCGCTCCCGGAGAGCGAGCGCATAGGACGCAAGTTGCAGCCCCTTCCCCTTCTCGAGCGCGACTTGGCCGGAGGGTTGTTTGGAGCTTGTCTTGTAATCCATCACCACCAAACCGTCGGCGTGCTGATCCACCCGGTCCATTCTCCCCCGAAACACCAGCCCCTCGCGCTTCCACTCGATCTCGGCCTCCTGAAGTTTCGGTTCTGCTCCGGAACGGGCTCGGTATTCGGAGTCGGACTGGAGGAAGGTCTTCAAGACGCCAAGCGACCTTGCTTTCATCGAGCGAAACAGCCTCTCACTTCGAAGCCATGCGGGTTTGCGCGTTTTTTCCCATGCTTTGAGAAACGCATCTTCCGGATCCGGTTTCGGCGCCGCAAGCAGGATCTCGATCGCCGCGTGAAGGAGATTCCCGTACACGTCGTTGCCGATCTCGTAATCCGGATCCCGCTCGTCATAAAGCTTGAGCAGGTGTTGGGCGTATGCCGTGAACGGACAGTTTCCGAGGGAATTCACAAATCCCATCGGAAATTCCCCGTCCTGCAGGGGCACCCGTGCCACTGCGTGCGGGGGTTTGAGTCCTGTTGTGAGCGAGCGGAGCATCCGCCCATGAACCGGAAGCGGAACGGCTTCCGGAAGATCGAACTCCTCGAACGAAGCAAGAGCAAGCCCCGCGGACTCGACTTCAGTGCCCGCTTCATCATACTCGAATTCCCAAAACAAGGGGGCGCGGGTGGACCCGTGAATCCAGGAGAGCAGGGATTTCCGGGCAATGGCGGCTCTCGACCTCCGGTCCGGGAGACCGAACTCAAAGGCAAGGGTTTCAAGATCCCGCCCGCTCAACCACTCCGTGCCATCCTCCCTGGGCTCAAAAAAGGCGGGGGAAACACCAAAAAAATGAACGCGCGTCTCCGGCTCAAGAACAAAGGAAACCGCCTGATCCACCCGATACAGGCGGAGTCCCGATGCATGCCGGACGGGGGGAACCGGAGGCGATGCGGTTTTGATTCGATCGATCAACTCACGTGCGAGCATTTGCAAGGGCCTTGCCTTGCGATCGGAGCCAAGCTGTCGCAGCCCCGCGTTCCATTCTTCGATCACCGACATCAACACCTTCGACACCCACTCTGGCAAATGGAAATCGCGAACGCTTTGCTCAAGCGCCTCTCCGAGTTCCTCCACCGTCATGCGCTTCCGGTACCTTTTCAGGATCGGCTCGAATGCCGGATCTCCCCGTGGTCCGGAGTTGGACTCGATGATGCGTCTTCTGAGATCTCCCCGATCCGGATCTTTTGCATTGATCCACGCAAGCGCGAGCTCCCTTGAGACATTCCTCGACGCCAGATCGAGTTCAAGAAGGGCGGTTTTCATCTCCTCGGACTGCAAAAGGAGAGTCGGATCCCGCGCATCCTGCAGATTCAATCCGCGCTCCCGTGCGACCCGCTCGAGTGTGCGCCTGATCTCGGGACGATCCTCGATCACGACCACCTCCCGATCCGGGTCCTTCAGGATTTCATCGAGCAAATGATGGGCTCCGTCCTCAAGCGAATGCGCTTCCCGCCGCACCAATTCCTTCTTTGCGCCTTGGAAAAAAACAGAGGAGTGCAACAGCTCCACTTCGAGGCATCGGGAAAGCTCATCGAAAAAATGCCTCACCCGGGGACTCATCCCGAAATGATCAAGCCAAACCACCTTCCGGAAGGGAATCCTGCCTGCCCCCTCCTCCTGAAGCCTTTTGGTTGCCGCTTCGAAAAGGGAAGACTCATCCTGGAACTCCCGAAGTTCGAGGAGCCGCTCCCAAAACCGGTTCAATCCGAAGAACTCGGAGCGTCGCTCGTCCGGCCCGTTTTTTTCGTTCAAACGCTCCTCGAAAATTCGCGCCTCCTCGGTGTGCACAAAGAGCTCCCGCCCTTTTTGGAGAGCCCGATCCAAGGACTCATAGAACTTGGGCCTGAACCTGTGTTCCATCAATTTGGGAAGAGCGGAACGGAGCTCGGATGCCTTGAAATTTTCGCGGAGCATCTCAACTCTTGAAAAGCGCTCCAACATTTGATTTTTTGACTCGGGGATGAGAAACTGAGCGATTTGCTTGGGGCTCAGAATGGAATGCCCCACAATTGCTTTTCCACTTTTAAAACAAAGGGATTTCCACTCTTCGCGCACGAATCCTGGAGCAAGGACGACCGCGGCATTTGGCTCAAGCCCCGTAATGCTCTGGATGATTTTCTGAAGGCTCGGCTGCATGCCCCGAAAGCCTACCATAAGCTTTTTGACAGGGGCGGAATTCTATGGTGTAAACGCCGCGTTAATGGCGTTTTGTATAAACTTTAGACATCGCCTTTTTGGGGGGTCATCTTTCGAGTTCTTCCTGATCCTGTGGGGCCTTCTTTTCGGAGGTTCTCCGGATTCACATGCCTTTTCGCCAAGCTTTCAAGCCGGCTTCGAGAGCCAGATCCATCACTCCCCTGTGGAGCCCCTGTACTTTCCCGTCTTGAGCCTCGGGATGACCTTCCAATCCCCCGAGTTCGAGAGCGCAGCGGGTTCAAGTGACACTGAGTACCGCGGGGATCTCCTGTTCAGGATCAGCCCCGCCGACCTGCGCGCCTTTGCCATCACCTCAAAGAATCTGTTCTGGGGGGATCGGGACCGGAACTCAAGCACCCCGCTCAGGTTCACCTTCGGACGTCGCCTGATCGGCTGGTCCAAACTCGACACGCTCTGGAGTCTCGGGATGATTGAGCCTCTCGACCAATGGGACCGTTTGCGCCCCACGCTGCAAGGTTTGACAGGCGTGTTCGCCTATACGGAAACTGAGAAGTTCAATTTCAGGTTGTTCCTCTCCGGGATTTTTCTTCCGGAAATCACTCCGAACGTGGTGCTTGAGAATCAGCAATTCGTTCGCGCTCATCCGCAGGCAATTACTTCAGCCCCCCAAACCTTTACCCTGCTCGATCAGTCGCTCCGGGCAAACTATTACCTGAACATCCCCTCCCTGAGCTCCATCCTCTTCCGCCCGGCCTTCAGCTTTTCGATGGAAACCAAGCGCGAACTCCCGATTTCCGCAAAGTTCGTCTATGGCTACATGCCGCTCAATTATTTTCCGATCGCGCTCCAGGGATATACGAACATCTCCCTCAATGAGGTTGAGGTGATCTTGCGCCCGAGACTTCTTCATCACCATGTGTACAACGGCGAGCTCTCCTACCGGTTTGACGACCATCTGAGCGCGGGGGGAGTTGCCTTCGTGGACCAGCCTGAACGCGATACCATACCGGATACCGAGGTCGCCACACCGCTCTTGGTATCGACCAGCTGGAGTCCCTGGGTCGAGTACAAGGCGGCATCCTTCACAGCGACCCTTTCGCACCTTTGGGTTTTCGGAGGCCTTGGGGCGGATGCAGGTGATCCTACTCTGCGTTCCGACGAGGCGAGCCGTTTCAGTTCTCGCATGCTGTACCGGAATGCCACCCTGTTTCAGATCAAAAAGCATCTGATGCCGGGAACCCCTGCTGACCCGGTGCTTTTTTTCAAATACATCCACGAATATTCCATCAAGGGAGACTGGTTTGCGATGGATCTGCATGCCTCGATCCGGAACGATCTCAGGGTTTTTGCCGGAGGCGACATCCTCTCAAGCTACCGGGATGTTTCTCCGGACCGGGGTGCAGAATTCCTGGCTGACATGCGCCCGCTCGGCCGGGTGCGATTGGGGGTAACGTATGAGTTGTAGAAACATCATTCTGGCTCTTGCCATTCCGGCTCTCTTTTCCTGCTCCTGGATCCGGACCGAGCCGAAAACCATGACCGGGTTTCAGTCCAAAAGCCTCGACCTCAGTTGCATCAAGAGCGTACCCTCAGGACTTCAAGATCTCTTTGGAGGAGTCTATACCACCTCGGAGAGCGACCAACAGAAGATCCTGAACACCTTCGACTGCATAGACCACGCCTTGGAAATCTTCGCCGGATTCACTCGCGGGGCGCGTCCGGATTCCTACTCCTCGCGGGAACTCCAGCTCTTTGCCAACCGCTACCTTCCGGAAAAAACCCCGATCACCGATCCTTTCATCGAATCCATCTTCCAACTGAAACGGGCGATCGTGGGAGGCAGCTCCTCGACTCTGACCAAGTCCGAAATCAAGGATCTGAAGTCGAAACTGAATCGATTCGGAACGATCATCGCTCCGTTTGCAGGGCACATCGCAGTCCTGATCAAACCGGGCTCTGCCGAGGCCAGCACCCGGAAGGAAGCAAGCCTGGCACTGAGTCGCTTTGTGATGGAGTTGTCCGAAATCCTCACTCATTCCCCGAACTCCCTCGACTGGAAGGATCTCACCTTGTTTGTCCGCGAGCTGGAACGCTTCACGAACCCGGGCGAGGCCTCGGCGCTGACCTTCGTTCGCGAACAGCTCCCGGTCTTCCAGTATGCCAAGCTCCTGCTTGTCGGCGGAAGCGAATCCTCGATTGAAACCTCGAAGTGGAAACCCATTTTCAATTCCATCTCGCACTTCTACAGTGCGCTCCTTCTGACCTCGAACACCACCGATCTGCTTGAGCAGATGAGCCTTGAGGTCCAATCCTCCGAGGAGGAGCAATCCCGTGCCGTGGTAAAACTCACCGGCCTCCTTCGCGCACTGATTCGGGATGAATCCCTGAGCTCGCGCCAGACGGTTCTTCTTCTTTCGGATCGGTTTGCCAAGGCCCTCCTCTTGAACTCGATCGTGTTTCCCCGCAGTCGGGGATCGCTCGCTCTCAGGCCCTTCCTTGAGACCGCATCCTTGCGAAGATTGACCGGCGCGATCGTGGATCAGATCCTCAAATTGGATTCCGGAAGTTTGAGTGTCGAAGCCCTTCAGGGCATTTCGGACAACGTGATCTCGCTTCTCGAGCAAGCGGCCATTTCCAACAATCCGGTTCCGGGCGCGTCCTCCCTTCTCGGTCTTGAAGATGTGCTCGAGTATCTCACAGAACTCGCTCCGCTTTTGACCTCTCCGAAAGAGCAGCATCTCATCCGGGGTGCCTTGAACTCGGCCAGAAGCCTCATCCCGCTCCTGATCGGGAAGGAGAATGTACGCCTTTCCCCGAAGGACCTTCGCCAAATGATCACAAAGGCCCTTGATTTCTACACCTCCTGGGCAGGAGAGAGCAAAGCACCCTTCAGCGAGAAACTCGGTGCGAGCCTTGAGATCCTGAACCGCTCTCCCGCTCCCCTCGCCCTTTCCTCCGCACAGATTCAAAAAGCCATCGAGGAGCTTTCCGGATTCATCCCCCTGATGATGCCTGACTCGAGGATTCCGTGGGATGAGATCCGGAGCCTCGTGCAACGGGGACTGAAACTCAAGTCGGTCTTGTTCCAAACCCCCGAGAGCTCGATCACCCGCTACGAGCTTACGCACCTTGCGTTTCTGTATGAACCGTTCCGAAAGGGTGAAAATCTCGGGGAAGCGCTTTCGGCACTCTCCAACCTTCTCCAGATCCGGAGCTTCCAGAGCGCGGAGATTGCGGACCTTGTTGCCTCGATGGATGCCCTTCTTCCTCCGGGAAGAAGAACCACGGCCCTGGGACTGACTCCCGGCCTGATCTCCCGCTTGAAGACGTTCCTCCTGGGTGGAAGCCCGACCACGATCGCGCGCCACGAGTACCCGGAACTAGCGCGTTTCGTGGCAGCTCTTGTGACAGGTCTTGAACCAAAGCTTCAGAAGAATTTCACCCCGGGCCTAGATTCCACGACTGCCGACTTTGCCGCCATTGCCCTTCGTGCTTTCCTTGAGAATCGTCGGGGATACATCCTGATGACCGATGTGAAAGCCCTCCTGTTGGAGCTCCTCAGGAATTGGTCGATCACTCCACAGGAAAAGGTTCTTGATCAGTTCCTGATCGGACTGCATACCCGGGTGCTCCGCAAGGTCAAGACCGCCAAGCCTGAATCCTTGAATGGCCTTGCGTTTCCCGCAAGCGACCTCTCGATCTTCCTGAGCCTTGCCGAACGGATCCGGGATGAGTTGCAGCCTCTTGAATCACTCTACAGGAGCATGGGATCCGCAAGCGGCACCCTGCCACGGGATCTCCTTCTCGAGCACCTGGCGGGAGCCGACACACGCCTCATCCTAAAATCGATTCCGCCCCTTCTGAACGGACCGGATCACAGCCTCCATTTTGGAATCCGGGGCGAACCCCAGGATCGCCACTCCTCCTTCGAGCTTGCCTACAAGATCGTGATCGCGAAAACGCTGGGTGCCTTGTTCCCCCTCTACAAGGTGAGCGAGGACCCCTTGGGCCCCTCGACCCTCCGGTTGAATGAAACGGATCTGACCGACCTTCTCACCGATGTCAATGATCTCATCACGGAACTGAAACTCTCTTACGGATACACCCCTGCAGCAAAGTCGGCGAAATCAAGACTCCGGAGTATCAATCTTTTCACCCGGAACGGCAACGGAGATGAAACCATCGATGCGATGGAAACCACCGAGTTCCTGACGATCACCCTGGGCGGAAAGAAAATCCTGGGGCAAGTCGAGTCCGAGATCTTCTCGACTTGTTTTCCTTCGGTGACCAACACCGACGAGATCGGCCTCATCCCGGTGTCCTGCCTTTCGAAGGTTTTCTTCCGGAAAGAACAATTCCGGAAGTACTTTGAAACTGCCGTTCCCGAGTTGACTCGCGAGGTCTCTTCCTGGGATTCCCCTGCCATGGAGGATTTCAAGAAATCGATGCTCAACTCGATTGATCCCCGCTGGGTTGATACGGGGGTTCTGGATCGGACCGATCTGGAAGCCTTTGTCTCAGTTCCGAACTATACCGAGAATCTCTTTCAGCGCTTTGACCTCAACGCGAACTCCATTCTCGAATTTTCAGAGACCATGCGAGGCTTCCCGATCTTCTGCGAGGAGATCCGGAAGACAGGCGGTGGCAAGCTCAAGGGTTCCTGCAAGGCAGGCGAGAATCCGGATCAGATCGAGGCCGTGTACGGCTATCTGCTCTATCGCGGCATCCCCCCGCGCGGCATCAGGCCTACCGACAGCCTCTGGCAGCGGGCCTTGGCGGCAAAGGACATCCTCGGTTGGTTCAACTTCTGGAGAAAACTCGACAAGACTCCTGAAGTGCGGGATGCCCAACCTCCGAGAGTCGACCGGAAAGGGATCCTGAAGATCATGTCGAACCTTTCGACCTCTACTTGAACTGGGCAAGATAATTGACGAGCTCCTCCGGAAGGGCCGCCTCGATGCGGATGGGATCCCCGGTGACCGGATGATCGAACTGAAGCAGGTGTGCGTGCAGCATAAGCCTTGGAGGGGGAAGAATGGGCCTGATTCCCGCCGGAAAGTACAACTCATCCCCGAAGATGGGGAAAAGCTCCTCGCTCAAATGGGCACGGATCTGATGCGTGCGACCCGTTTCCGGTTTTGCCTCAAGCCACACTCCATCCCGGAAGGCTTCGATGACCCTGAAATCCGTGATGGCAAGGTCCCCGCCCGAAGACACGGCTCCGTAGCATTTTTTTCCGGATCGCTCGGAGACCAAGCCCAGGTAATTCTCTATGGTGAACTCATCCCCGGTCGCAAGGACACGGCCACCAGGCGCCCTCCAGGAAATCGCGTGATAGGACTTCCGGATATGATGTTCCGAGAACAGTTCCGCCACTCCCTTGTTTGCGTCCTCCCGTTTGGTGAAGAGGACAACGCCCGAAGTGTCGCGATCGAGGCGATGATGAAGTCCGACATAGGCATCCGGATTTTGCTCGCGCTCTGACAGGAGTGTCTGCACAAGACCAAAGAGATTCGGGCGAAGTGGATCCAGCGTGGGTTGGGTCGGAAGCCCGCTCGGTTTGTTGACCGCAATCAACCACTGATCCTCGAAGAGAATCCTGTCCGTGGAAAGGCGGGAGACCGCAATCTTCCTGGCCTTGCCCTTGAACAGGCGTTCTTCATCATAATAGACCTCGACAATGGCCCCCGAGAAAAGCGGGGTGAAGGAGTTCTTGCAGCGATGCCGGTTCACATACACCGCTCCCCCCATGATCAGATTCCGGATGGTCGTCCGGCTCACTTCCTTGGAGAGCGCCGTGGGAAGCCATTCCGCAAGAAAGTGATCCAGACGGGTCTTCTGAGTGGAGAGGGGAATTCGGGTCTGGAATCTTTGCATGGTGCTTCCTCTCGGGCAAAGCCGGATCAACTCCGTTCGACCGAGATCACTCCTTTTTTCGATTCCAATGCGCTCATCACACGATTCAACTGCTCCATGTTTCCAACCTCGACCTCGAACAGGGCGATCGCCTTCTTGTCTTTGGTGGTCCTGATATTGGCACTCGCAATGTTCACGCCGCATCCCGTGATCGTCTGGGACATCAGAGCAAGGAGCCCGGTATCGTCATTCGAAAACACACGAATCCGCACCGCTCTCTTGACCGGGGCATGGAGCGACTTGTTCCAACCCACTTCAATCCTTCGTTCGGTGTCGGTATCCAGGGCCCTGGTGCAATTCGCCTGATGGATCGTCACCCCGCGACCACGGGTAATGAAGCCGACAATGCTTTCTCCGGGAACCGGATTGCAGCATCGGGCATACCGGACCAGGAGGTCATCGACACCCTCGACCACGATCGCATTCCGTGCCTCGCTTTTCTTTGTGGCAGACTTGAAGGCTTTCTTGAGAAAGCTTTCCTCTTCCTCCGACTTCACCCGGGCCTTCAGCGCCTCAAGCTCCTCCTTCGGGATCAACTTCTGGATGACCTGCTCGATCGGGAATCTTCCGTATCCGATCCCCACATGGAATTCTTCCATGGAGCGGACACCGAATTCCCTCATCACTTCGTCGAACTTTCCGCTCTTTTCGAGCTTCGAGGAAGAGAGCTCATACCGCTTGAGGGCCTTTTCAAAAAGATCCACGCCCTCCACCCGCGCGATCTCCCTCTCCCGCATTTTGATGAAGGCACGGATCTTTGCCTTCGCGCGCGAGGATTTGACGATCTTGAGCCAATCCTTGGAAGGCGTTTGGTTCGGCGAGGTGATGACCTCGATGGCATCCCCCGACTTCAGCCGGTGGCGGAGCGATACGATCCGACCGTTCACCTTTGCTCCCACACACCGGTTTCCGACATCGGTATGGACCGCATAGGCGAAATCAAGAGGTGTGGCTCCATACGGAAGCTCCTTCACCTCTCCTTTCGGAGTGAACACGAAGACGTCCTCCGAGAACAGGTCCACCTTCACGGTTTCGAGGAATTCATTGGGGTCCGAGAGATCCTTCTGCCACTCGAGCAAGCGATTCACCCAAACCACATTGTCACGGGTCGAGGAATCGATTTTCCCTTCCTTGTATTTCCAGTGGGCCGCGATCCCGCGCTCGGCCACAAGGTGCATCTCGTGGGTGCGGATCTGGATCTCGGTGCGCTCCCCGGAGGGGCCGATCACGGTGGTATGAAGGGACTGATAGTGGTTCGCCTTTGGCATGGCGATATAGTCCTTGAACCTCCCGGGCACGGGCCGGAATGCGGCATGAATCACACCGAGCGCCTTGTAGCACTCGGTGATGTTGTCCACGATGATGCGAAAGGCGATCAGATCATGAAGCTCCGTGAAGTCGACTTGGCGCCTTTCCATCTTCTTGTAGATGGAATGGAAATGCTTTGCCCGACCGGACACCTGCGCCGTCACATCGTACTCGGTCAGTTTTTCATGGATCAGGTGCACCACGTCCTCGATGTACTTCTCCCGATCCGATTTGTTCTTGGTGACGAGCTCGGCAAGCTTGTAATACACGTCCGGATGAATGAACCGCAGGCACAGATCCTCGAGCTCGACTTTGATGCGGCTCATCCCGAGACGGTTCGCAAGAGGCGCATAGATGTCCAGGGTTTCCTGCGAGATGGTCTTTTGTTTGTGGGTCGGCAGGAACTGGAGTGACCGCATGTTGCTCAAGCGGTCCGCGAGCTTCACGATGATGACCCGGATGTCCTTGGACATCGCGATGATCATCTTCCGGAAGTTCTCGGCCTGTTTTTCCTCCGTCGTCCGGAAGGACATTTTGTTGAGCTTGGTCACCCCATCCACAAGGGTGGCGACATCCTTCCCGAACTCGCGCTCGATGTCCTCGAGCTTGGCCGAAGTGTCCTCGACGGTGTCATGCAGGAATGCCGCACAAATCGAGGCAAGATCGAGCCTGAGATCGGCGAGGATCTGGGCGACCTCGGTGGGATGGATGATGTAGGGGTCTCCGCTGGATCGCTTCTGCTCACCGTGGGCTTTCTCGGCGAAGGCATACGCCTTCCGGACGAGCCCGAGGTCCGCATCGGGAAAATACCCTTGGATGGTGTTGCAAATCGTATCGACACTCGCTACTGCGGGCTTTGCCATGTGCCTCCCTCCAGCGCATCCATGAACCGGACCACCTCGGTTTCGAGAGCCGCATACGCTTTTTCAAAGTCGTCATTGAGAACCAACCGATGGAACCCGTCCTTCCGGTCCATTTCGGCAATCGCGTTCTTCATCCTCCGTTGAATCGACTCCTCGGGATCCGTGCCCCGCCCGCGGAGGCGCTGTTCAAGAACCTCAAGACTCGGGGGTGCGATGAATACCGTGAGAGTTCGGTCAGGGTACGCATTCACGAGCGTACTTGCGCCTTGAACATCGATGTCCAAAAGCACGTGCTTCTGAGCGGCCCAAAACCGGGAGAGGGTCTCGCGCGAAGTCCCGTAGTAATTGCCGTGCACATTGGCCCACTCGGCGAACTCCTGATTCCGGATTTTTTTCTCAAATGCATCCGTGGTCGTGAAAAAATATTCGACGCCATTCTTCTCCGCCCCGCGCGGGGCGCGAGAGGTCGTGGAGATCGAAAGCGCAAGACGGTCCTTCAACCGATCCAGAAGCCTCAAACAAAGAGAGCTCTTTCCGGCTCCGCTCGGCGCCGATACAACAATCAAACCAAAACCATCTCCGGGGGCGGCATTCGGCTTCATCATTCGAGATTGAGACTCTGCTCCCTCATTTGTTCGACCCTCATCTTGAGATCGATCACTTCCTTGCTGATTTCCAGATCCTGTGACTTGTTGCCGAGGGTGTTGATCTCGCGGTTGAGTTCCTGGAAAAGGAAATCCAATCGTTTCCCCACCGCACCGCCGGATTCCAGCAACTCCCGGATGGCATGCAGATGACCTTGAAAGCGGGTCAACTCCTCCTCGATGTCGAGCTTCTCGAGAGCGTAGGTGATTTCCTGGGAAATTCGGGTTTCCAGCAACGCCCGCAGGCGTTCCTCCCCTGTCGGGTACGCTTCAAAACACATCTCGATGCGCCGACGGACTTTTTCCTTTGCGCGGAGCCGGATCACTTCCCTCTGCTCCAGAAGACGCTCCCGGGACTCCTCAAGACTCCGCACGATTGCAAGAAGTGCATCGGCCAAGCGCGCACCCTCCGCGCGCTTCATGTGCAGGAGGGAATCCATACCCGCTTGAAGTGCCCCCTCCATCTCATTCCACAGAGTCTTCAGCGCCGCCTCATCACGTCCTTCTTGGGAGGTTTTGGATAACACTTCCGGAAAATTGATCAAGTCACGGAGTCCGATCTCCTCCCGGATCCCGAATTCCTCCCGGACCCGATTCAAGACTTCAAACGCCACTCTTGCCTGGGATGGATTGTACTGAACGGCGCTTTCGGGTCTGGAGGCATTTTGCCGCTCCATCCAAAGATCCACCGAGCCGCGTTTCAGGCGGGATTCGACCAAGGTCTTCAGCGCCGGCTCAAGCGGGGCCAAATCCCTCGGGACACGCACCTTCAAATCAAGAAACCGGTGGTTCAGGGTCTTCAGCTCAAGTTTGAAGGCCTCTCCTCCGGCCTCGAATCTCGAACTTGCATACCCCGTCATCGATTGGATCATGCCTTGGGACTTTCCTGGATCGGCTGGAACGCAAAATCCCCCATTTTCCTGAACTTCTGAAATCGCTGCTCCTTGATTTGCTGACTGACCTTGGAATCCGGATTTGAAAAGTCGTCCTGAAGGAAGGGAGCAAAGTGTTTCTCAAGTGCCTTTGAAAGACTCTCGATTGCGCCGGCACGGTCGCGATGACCGCCCCCATTCGGCTCGGACACCACCGCATCCAGAAGCTTCATGGCACTCAAATCCTTCGCAGTCATCTTGAGTCGCTCGGCCGCGCGTTCAGCCTGGGTGGAGTCACTCCACAAAATCGAAGCACAGCTTTCGGGACTGATCACGGAATAGGTTGAAAATTCCTGCATCAAGACGCAGTTTCCGATTCCGATGGCAAGCGCTCCTCCCGAACCACCCTCTCCGATCACGATGGAACAGGTGGGAACCGTGAGGGCGAACATCGCCCGAATGCTTTCTGCAATGGCCTGACTCTGTCCACGCTCCTCCGCATCCATCCCGGGATATGCCCCCGGAGTGTCGATGAGCGTGATCACAGGGAGCCTGAATCGCTCTGCCATTTCAAACAGACGAATTGCCTTTCGATATCCTTCCGGGCGCGCCATTCCGAAATTCCGCTCCACTTTTTGCTTGGTGGTGCGTCCCTTCTGATGCCCGATCACCATCACCGGAACTTTGCGTCCCTTGAGATTCCATTTTGCGGTTCCGCCAATGATCGCCGCGTCATCCCCGAAGGCCCGGTCGCCATGAAGCTCCGAGAAGTCCGGAAAAATCGCCTCGAGATAGTCCTGCGTATAGGGGCGATTCGGATGCCGTGAAAGCTGGACCCGCTGCCAGGTCCCGAGCTTTTCATAGGTGTCCTTGATCAGGCTCTGCAACTTCTTCTCAAGAGTGGCAATCTCGCGGGCCAGATCCACTCCGTCACTTTGGGAAATCTCTCGGAGTTCTTGCAGCTTTTTTTCAAGGCTGTTGATCGGCTTTTCAAAATCGAAAAAAGTTTCCATAAGACCCGAAACTTTATCACAAAAACCGGCCCGGAGTGATATTCTTCGGACTGTGTCGGACACGGAAAGCAAAGAATCAGCACCCAAGCCCATGGAACACGAGCCCTCCCCCGAGGCAGAGGCGGGGATTGAGGCCGGAGAACCCCTGGAATCCGCGCCCGCGGCGGCCTCTTCTGAGGAAATCAACCTTGAGCATTTACCTAAACCGAAACTGAAAGAATTGATTCGATCTCCTGATTCCCCGAGTCGATATCTGACCTGGCTCTCCCTTTCCTTCGGAGCCCTTGCGATCCTTTGCTATGGACTGCTCGTCAGCCGGTACATCGAGCATCGAAATCGCAACCGCGACCTCGAAGCAGAAAAGGCCGAGGCCGAGCGCCTGTACGGAGGCTGGCTCAACAAGCAAAATGCATTCAACAAAATGAAGATGGAGGGCGAGGAGCCTGTCTTCACCCAAAGCCTCGGGGAATTCCGCGTGATGTGGGCCACTTCGGAACTCAGGGCCGACCTGGTCGCAGAGTGCACAAGCGAAGATGCCTGCAATCAACTCAAGGAGCGCCCCGAACAAGTGCATGACCTTGTTCTCCCGATCTTCCAGGTCAGAACCCCGGAGCAGGTCCTCAATCCGAACTCAAAGCTCGAACTTCGTCGGGAGATCGTGGATGCCTTGAACGGATTGAAACTCAAGGGCAAGATTCTCCAGGTGGATTTCACCGACCTGACCATCGAGCCCGCAAAGGGCGTCGACCTCAGTCATGAGTAACGCGTATTCCGAGGGTCGGCAAAAAGTCATTCCCGCAGTCTTGCTCTACGCATTTTCCGGAACCGAGGTTCTCATGTTGAACGCCCGGGCCAAGGATGGGATGCCCGGGAAATGGAATGGCCTTGGAGGGAAGCTTGATCCGGGCGAGACCCCGCTTCAAGCCGCGGTCAGGGAGTTTGAGGAAGAAGCCTCGTGCCGCACGGATGAGTCCCAGTGGAAATGGGCAGGACAGCTGTATTTTCCAAATTTCAAGGCACACAAGGCCGAGGATTGGTGGGTCACTGTCTACACGACAGAGCTCACGGCCGAACAAAGGAGTTCGATCCCCTTGAACGATCCGCTCCAGCCCGAGGGCTCTCTTCACTTGGTCCCTCTTTCCCGTGTGCTTTGCCTTGACCTTTGGGAGGGCGATGCGAAATTCCTTCCGCTCGTGTTTGATCGCGTGCCCTTTCAAGGCACCTTTTTCTATGAGCAAGGGCGCTGCTCCCGCCATCAACTCTCCCCGATCAAGTGAACCCGCCATGCTTCGGCCGCCCTCGGACCGTTGATCCCGTGGTGCTTCATCCGAACAAAGAGGGTGCTTCGGGCAATCCCCAAGGCACGCGCGGCCTCCGACCTTCTGCCATTCACCATGCGAAGCGCTCGCAGAATCATGAACTTCTCCATCTGTTCCAGCGTGCAAATCCCGGGAGCCTCCATTCGGGCGCTCGAATGGATCGAAGCCGCCGCCGCCTCGACCTCTGCCTCGGCAAGAAAATCAAAATCCGAGGCATGCACCACTTCTTGATCCGGACCGGCGCTGCCACAAGCCCTCTCAATGGAATGACGAAGTTCACGCACATTCCCGGGCCAAGGATTGACCTGAAGGCGATAGATCGCTTCTCGGGTCAGGGTCTTTCCGTATTCCTCTGTAAAGCGGCACGCAAGCGCACGGATGTCTTCGGGGCGTGAGCGAAGATTCGGAATCTCGATGGGAATGGAGGCAAGACGGAAATACAAATCCTGCCGGAACCTGCCCTCTTGAACCAAGGCCTTGAGCGGCTTGTGGGTGGCGCAGACGATCCGCACGTCTGCATGCAGTACCCGATCCGATCCCAGGGGCCTGATCTCACCGCTCTCAAGGAACCGGAGCAACTTCACCTGCAACTCGAGCGGCAAATCCCCCACCTCATCCAGGAAAAGCGTGCCTCCGTGGGCTTGAAGCAAGGCTCCCGGTCGATCCTTGAGCGCGCCGGTGAACGCACCCTTCACATGACCGAAGAGCTCGCTTTCGGCAACCGACACGGCGACCGCCCCGCAGTTGATCGGCACAAAGGGGCCCGATGCCCGTTCCGACCAAAGATGGGTCCAGCGTGCGAGCACCTCCTTGCCGGTTCCGGTCTCGCCACTCAGGTAAACGGAAAGGCGGGTTCGGGCCGCCTTCTTCACGGAAGCCAGCATGTGAGTGCCCTTTTCGGACTCGGTGTACCAGGTGCGCTCACCGGATGCGGACTCCCGGACCCGTGTCCGGACTTCGGTCTCCGTGAAGATCAACTCGGTGTCCCCGACCCGGATCGGAACAAAAAAGGGAAGCTCCAGGGATTGAACCCGGTAATCCCCGAGCCCGATCAACATCTCGGGATCAAGGGAGACCATCACCGGACCCCGTACAGGGTGTTTTTCAATCCGTAGAATCCTCGGTTTGATCTTGGGATCCCGAAGCTGAACCCGATCGGCGAGGTCCGTGCCAAGCTCGATCGGGAAGCTGTTCCATTTCAGGGTTCGTCGATGTCCGTCCGGGTCTCTGATCTGTGCAAAGAGTTCACTCATGGTGGAGTGCCCATAAGCAATCCGCATGCCATTCGCTCAATCAAAAGAGATGACTTTTCAGGCTCCTCGACTGTGGTAGTGTGGACAAATGGCATCAGAATACCTGATTACTCTTGCCGACCCTGGCCAAATCCCCACACTGATCAAGCGCGGGTTTCTTCAGGGACGGGCCGAGCCTCGAATCGCTTTCGTGGGACGTTCGAATGTGGGAAAGAGCTCGCTGATCAATGCACTGCTCGAGCAGAAAATCGCGCGCGTCTCCGCGATGCCCGGAAAAACCAAGGCGATCCATTTTTTCATCTGGCACGACCAAAAGAAAATCGTGGCCGATCTTCCGGGCTATGGCTTTGCCAAGGTCGCTCAGTCCGAGAAGAATGCTTGGATTCATCTCCTGGACAGCTACTTTTCTGCGGACAAGGCGCTTGAGTGCGTACTCCTCCTGTTTGACAGCCGACATGGCCCAACCGAGCAGGATCTCGAGGCACTCGAGTTTTTTGCGGATCAGGGGATTCCCATTCAAATTGTTCTCACCAAAACCGATCAGCTGAAAACCCAATCCGAGCGTGCCACGCGCAAACGCGAGATCCTGGACGCCCTCTCGGCCTACACTCTCACCGCCTCCGATCTGGTCTGGGTTTCAGTGAAGGACAAAAAGAGCATTGCAGTCCTCAGGGAGCGCCTGAAATGATCAAAATCGGGATTGTTGCAACATCATCCGTGATTCCCAAGGTCGAGTTTGAAATGGGTGTGGAGCACCTGAAAAGAGCCGGTTTCGAGGTTGAAGTTCACCCGAACGCGCTCAACGAGTACTATCTCTACCCGGCAAGCGATGAGGATCGGGCTCACGCACTGATTGAGTTTTCCCTGCGTCCGGATCTGGATGTGATCTGGTGCGGCCGTGGAGGATACGGTGCAACCCATTTGCTGCCTTTTTTGAACCAATGGAAGCGCTCACTCCGCGGTCGAAGGCTGAAGAAAAAAACCATCATCGGGTTCAGCGACATCACGGCACTTTTGGAGTGGTATCGGGTGAACTTCAAATGGGAAACCCTTCACGCTCCGATGCCCTCGCTCAGGACGTTTTCCGTACTCAAGGTTTCAGAGTGGGAGGGATTGCTCCATCTGCTTCGCGCTTCACTGAAGAAGGAAAAACCCAAAGCCGAATCTTTCCCGCTTGAGGCGATCTACGTGCCGAAGGATTTCAAGTCGGTGACTGCTCCTCTGGTCGGTGGAAATCTCGCGGTGTGGAACGCGCTCCTTGGAACTCCGGACCAAGGCTCAACCCGTGGAAAAATTTTATTCCTCGAGGAGATTCAGGAGAACCTTGGTCGAATCAACCGGATGATGCACCACCTGGAGCAAGCAGGCGGCCTCAGAGGCTGCAAAGGGATTGTTCTTGGGGATTTCACCGAATGCAATGACAGCGTTCCCACAGGACTCAAGATGGGTCCTCCGGGGGGCCCGGGACGCGTGGGCTATCTTCAATCTCCGCCAAAAGAGGCCTTGGGCTATCTTCGAAGCTCCTACACTACGATGGAGGGGCTTGATTTTATTTTCAGGGCGGTTGGGGAACGAAACAAGATTCCGGTTTTTTCGGGTCTTCCCGTGGGCCACGGCAGCTCCCACCACAGCCTGTATCTTGGCAAAAAGCATACGCTCGATCGCAAAGGGAATTTCTCGATTGCTCCCTGAACCCAGACATCTTCCGGTGAGTTTGCTTGCATCAAAGCCCCACCTTTGCTAGCGTGAGGACTCGATTTTCAATGGCTCCGTGGCGGAATTGGTAGACGCGCTCGATTCAAAATCGTGTATCCTTACGGGTGTTCCGGTTCGACTCCGGATGGAGCCACCATTCAAAACAAATCGTGTCAGCGTTCCTGCCCGCCGTTTTTACCCTTCACCTTATCGAGCATCTCAATCGCATCCGTAAAGCCAAGGCCACGGGCAATCGAGTTCAGTGTCAAAATCCGGGAATTGCTCCTGCCTGCAATGATTTCACGAATGCTCGAACGGGCAACGCCCGATTTGAACGAAAGCCACTCGACCGGCTTTCCGCGCTCGAACAAGACTTTATTTACCATCAATCCGATCTGTTTTAACAGCATCTGATCGGAACGACTCACGCTCTTTGTCTCGTGTTTGCCGTTCTTGCTGGATCCGTTTTTCTTGTTCTGTGGTTCAGGCATAGGTTTACTCTGTTAAAACCATATCAATCTTCGCCTTGAGTAACGGCGGTTTGCCGGACTTTCAGCCCTCTCTCTTTTTGAAAAAGTCCGGAATTCCGACGTCAGAAAAAAACTTCGGCGCATAGAGTTTATCCGCATGAACCCATCCGGAAAAAAACTTCTCATCGTGGACGGCGATTCCTCGTGGAGGGAATTGCTGGGAGAGTTCTTTGAGATGAACTCCTTCCAAGCCATTCTTGCGGGCTCCGGGATTGAGGCACTCAGCGCCTTGGATTCGAACCCCGATTTGGTACTTCTCGACCTTGCACTTCCCGAAATGAATGGCGTCGCTCTGATTCGGGAAATCCATCGCAGACATCCCGAAACCACCCCCCGCATTCTCGTCTGCGGGAACGGACCCCGCCCCCTGGAAATCGCAGCACTCATCGATCAAGTCCTTCCGAAACCGCTCTCCCTTCCCCTTCTTCTTTCGGAGGTGACTCGACTGCTCAAGCTCCCCCGAAAATCAAACCATTCTGGTTGAAAGCAGCTTCCATGCCGCTTTCAGCCTTGGCTCTGGTGCCAGCGCTGGAACATTTGGCGGAATTCGCGGGACAAAAATGCGGAAGTTTGGCGAAATTTTACTTGACTATTTAAGTCAAAAATAGCAGAATTCCGATCGACATTTCCGCCTTGGAGGACCCGTATGAAAATCTCCCTTTCCGCACTCTGCCTGCCCCTGCTTCTTGCCTCAGCCCTTCCCGCGCACGCTGATGCAACCAACAAGATCAAAGCCACCAGAAGCTATCAACTTTGCCTGATCCAAAAGCAACAGGAGCGAGACGTCAAAGGGCGTCCCCTGCTTGACCGGTCCTATGAACACTACCGAAGCATTCACACGAAAGCCTACGCACTTTTGGCAAGCTCCCTCCGAATCATGGAGCGTGACCTGTCGCGAAACATGATGTCCTTGATCGCGTACGAGGCGATTCCCGATTTCGTGCTCGAGCAGATGGACCCGAAACCCGGGTTCTACAATCTTGCACGCGCAATGATCTCGCTTCGAGATGAAACCCGGGAGTTTCTGATGGAGCTTGGCCTTGACCCCGCGGACCCCGTCTTGAAACAACCCATGATCTCACGAAAGGACATCTTCTCGATCAGCAGTAAGTTGAAGAATGCACCCGCAGGATCTCCCGAGATGGCTCTCGGATTCCCCTTCTACCTTTCGCCCTCGCTTCGTCTTGCCGATGATCTCATGAAGCGTCTTTCCCGGGTGATCGTACCCACAGAGGAGGGATTCTCCCTCCATACGGACGTGTACACGAACCCGCAGGATTCCCTCGATCAGGTGAACCAGGCGAAAACCAAGGCATTGGAAGACCTTGGAAAGATGGATCAGGACCTTCGAAATTGGACATCCTGGGGCGGTGGCGACCAAAACGACTGCGCGGAAGAACTCAGAGTTCTTCAGGCAACCCCGCTGCAGGAGTGAGCAACTCCCCTCCCGGTCAACATGAACGGAACGCTTAACAATAAAAATCCCGTTTCCCGAATCATTGCCTTTCTGATTCTTCTGTGTCCGTTGGTTTCGTTTCCGGCAGCATCGGAATGCCAACAGCGAAGTGTCAATGAGGGAAATGACCAATGGATCGAACCTTCGATCGATGCGTTCAAGTCTCTGGGATTTACCTGTCTTGACGAAAAACTCGATCGCGTCTCTTCCCGAAGGTGCGTGGGAAGAATTCCGGGCTACTCCGGGAAAGTCGCCCTCTACATTCCACTCCACTTTGACCCGGAGAAGAATCCCCCCTCCCTGATCACCCATTTCCATGGCCACGTGGTGGAAAACGACTCGTTTGAGGAAACCCTGAATCGCTATCACCTGGGAACCGAGCTCCATCACTCCGGGAGGAACTCGCTCTTGGTGGTTCCGGAAAGCAGCGGAAAATGCGACACATATCGAGAAGAGCTTTCCTCGGCAAATGCCTTGCAAAGCTTGCACTCAAAGGTAGTCTCGATCCTGAAGAAAACCGGATTGGTCGCCGAATCCCTCGCTCCCGAATCCATCACCCATGAAATCTCGGGCCACAGCGGAGCCTATTGGCCGATCGGGAATATTCTGCGCGAATCCCTCGATCGATCCCCACCCTTTCGAGTTGGCCTGTTTGATGCCACCTATTGCTCGAACACAGGAGAAGAAAACCCCCGGTTGAAAACCGGCGCCACCGCATGCCGGGGGATCCATGAGTACGCAAAGAAACACCCGGGATCATTGAAGTCCTATTTTCTGGAGAACTCGCCGACCGCCAAAGGATCAAAACTCCTCATTCCCCTGGCAGATCGGATCGGGCTTTCAAGGAACCGCTTCAATCACTTCACGGTGATGAATGAGAACTACTCGGACTGGCTGAAAAATGAATGACCCACCAGGATTCAGATCTTTCCAACCAGATTCACTCCGGGCTTCAGTGTCGCCGCTCCTGACTGAAACCACTTCGACTTCCATTATCCTTTCAAGTCATTCTGGGTGATGGTCTGAAACGCGCCTTCATGATAGGCTTGGGCCTTGAAATCACGGATTTTACTATTTGGAGGTCCTGTCGATGAGCACCCCGCACCCCCTTGGCATTCACTCTCCTGATCAAAGCAAACTCGAGGGGGTCGATCCGAGATTTTTAATCCGTGGCCTTCTCCACGCACGGGACCAAACCCTAAAGGCATTTCATGAAATCCGAGGAATCCTGAAAGAAGGGATGACCGAGAAAGAAGCCTCAAAAGGTGCCGCTCGGGTTTTACTCGAGCTCGGCTCAAAAAAGCAGTGGCATCGCACCCACATCCGCTTTGGCACCGGCACCACGCTCAGTTTCAATGAGCCCACAAAATCCAGTCCGAACCTAAACCTCCATGATCCGGTATATTTTGACCTGGGTCCGGTTTGGACCGATCCCGAAACCGGTGTTGAGTATGAAGGGGATTATGGCGACACCTTTGTAATGGGCGAAAACCCGGAGGCCCAGCACTGTGCCGATTCGGCCCGGCTGCTCTTCCAAAAGGCAAAAGCGCGACACCATGCCCACCCCGCCCGCGGCTCGGAACTCTACGGGTTCTTAAACGAGGAGGCGCGCGCACTGGGATACATCCTTCGGGAGGATGTGTCCGGGCATCGGATCGGAGATTTTCCGCATCATCGGTTTACGAAAATGAATCTCTCCGAAACCTCATTCATCCCCTCGGAATCGCTTTGGGTCCTTGAAGTTCAAATCCTCGATCCCCGCGGGCGATTTGGCGCCTTTTTCGAGGACATTCTTTAAGAAAGAAATTATCTGAAGCCACCTGCATACACAAAAAACTCCTGCCGATTCGAACACAGCTGAACAGCGGCAAGATCCCTGAATCCGAGCTCTGACACCCGCTTCAAGTAAAGCGGTATGCTGCCTGCAAATTTCCAATCATTGAGTTTCAGAGTCAAAAACCCCTGGTTCAATGACAGCTTTGCCCCATGGATCGAGCGCAAAAGATCAAGAACATGATGAACCTCATCGAGTGCCTCGAGCGGAGCAAGGTTCATATCGAGCACGAGCCACTCGGGATTGACCGTCTTCAAATCCTCGCGAGTCAGTGTTTTTGCGGTCTTCTGAATGAACTGAAAGCCTGGGTTTTGGTGCACGGATGGATCAACCCGCTTCGGATCGACCCCTGTCACCTTGAACCCGCGTGAAAGCATCGCGGTGGAAGCGCCTCCGGGAGCGCAGCCTACCTCAAGCACTCGGGTTCCAGATTTGCACTCGGGCTTAAAGCGATGAATCGCCTCTTCCAGCTTCAGATACGCACGCGAGGGAGAGGTCGCGGGAAGCGAGATGTGGGGCTGATTTCCAGGGGAAGGGTCCATGCCCTCTTGGAACAAATGCTTGCCTAAAAACACATGCCCCTCATCAAGGTAGATCAGATCAAAAATCCACTCTCCCACCGATGCCACACGATCAGCACCCTTCCAACCTGCGGCAGCCATGAGGTTTAGAATTCGCTGATTTGCAACAAACCCCTCCGGCTCATCGCCGGGCAAAAAAGCATCACGTTCGAACGCATGAAGGGTGGAACCGGATGGAATCAAAGGCTGAAGCGCCTCAAGCGGATTGGCCCCCTTTCCCTGCCCCACACTGATTCCCCACACCCGTGTAAAGATGCTTTCCGGATTGTCGATGGGAGGAGTTTCATCCGACTCCTCTTTGAAGGTCATGAAGCCAGGCCTTGAAAACGCAAATCGCAGGGAGGGATGAGCGCGAAGCACTTCATCCTTCACGGTTTTCTCTGCCCCGAACTGGCATGTAGCAAAATAGAATCTTGGTGTCATAAAGATCCCCTACTGTAGCACGTTTGAGCGGACTTCCACCGAAATTCGGGTTGTGATTTCATGGAAATCCCACTACTCTCATAAGCCATGCAGGCTCTGCTGCGTTCCCTCCTCATCCACGGAGTCATCATCGGTACGCTCTGGTTTGCACTTCGGTCCACACCTACGATAGAGGAGGTCCCGATCGAATTGACCGAGTTCCTGAGAGCCCGCCCCTCCTCCGGATCGGCCCCCACACCGAAGACCAAACCCGTGCGCCCTGTAAAACAGACCTCTCCTGCCTCCAGCACAAGCTCCAGCGCAATCGCGTCCACAACCACCTCTGCAAGTTCCAGGAGTGGACCGGAAACCAACGAGCCGGTGGCAGAAGAATACGAAGTCTCCGAGCTTCCCCTGATTCTGAACGAGATTCGGGTCCCCTACCCGCCCATTGCCCGAAGCCGGGGAATCCAAGGCTCGGTTGTTTTCGATTTGATCGTCTCCTCGAAAGGCGAGGTCGCATCCGCAAAGGTCGTGAAATCCCCGGCCCAGGAGCTCACGGATGCCGCGAGGGAGGCCGTGCAGAAATTCCGATTCAAACCCGCACGATTCAAAGATAAACCCGTTGCAATTCAGATTCGGTACACCTATCGTTTTATCCTAGAGTGACGGGGAAATTCTATCATCTAAGTGCGTTTTTCATTCCTGTTCTCCTTGGTGCAGGAGTTGGCACAGGGGTTGCTGAGGCCGCGTTTCAGATTGAAGGAAAACTCCTGATCAAAGGCACGAGCGATCCGCTTCCTGAGGCGAATGTTTTTGTGCTTCCCGACAAGCTCAAGGCCACCACCACCAGTGATGGTTCGTTCCTGATCGAGGGAATCGAGTCGCGGGATTCGACACTCATCGTGAACACCCCGGGCTACGAGAAGCTCGAGGAACCCGTCACGCTCGAGGGTGATTTGAAGAAAACTTTCCGCATTGAGCCTGCTGCGTCGCTTGATTACGAAACCACCATTCAATCCAGTGAAGACCGCGATCAAGTGAAGCGCACACTCAGCAAAAAAAGTGCTGCTCTTCAACCGGGGGCAGGCTCTGATCCGATCCGTGCGGTACAGAATCTTCCCGGGGTGAACCGCGCCCAAGGGTTCACATCCCAAGTCATCATTCAAGGCTCTGCTCCCGAGGACACGCGCTATACGATCGATGGACACGAGATCCCGCTCATCTTCCACTTCGGGGGGCTGAGCTCGGTGTTCAATCCGGACCTGACCGAGAGCTTTGATTTTCTGTCGGCGGGATATCAAAGCAATTACGGGCGCGCGATGGGCGGGCTCCTGAATCTCAACACCCGCGATGTGAACAACAGGCGGCTCAAGGGATCGGCCTTCATTGACACCTTCAACTCGGGTGCCACACTCGAGACCCCGGTCGGTGAAAAAGGCCAGCTCGCAATCGGGGGGCGCATCAGCTATGTCGGTCAGGTTCTGAAGGCCATTTTCAAGGACAACGAGGATTTCGCGCTGACCGTTGCGCCATCCTACGGGGATCTCAGCCTGATTTACCAGCGCCCCCTCTCCTCCCGGCTTGATTTCAAGTGGGTGATGATCGGCTCCAAGGACTCGCTTGATTTTGTCGCAAACAATGCGCTCGGAAATGATCCGGCCCTTCGCGGAAACTTCTCAAACCAGATCGGATTCTTCCGGATCATTCCCGAATTCCAGTGGACTCACTCGGAGCGATCGAAGACCAAATTCTCGGTGGGATTCGGACGCGACTTCATCAATACCGACATCGGCTCGAACTACTTCAATTTGCGCACACTGTCCGCCACCATTCGAGCCGAGAATCGCACACGGGTCGACGACACCCTCACTCTCGCCTACGGCATGGATCATCGGATTGCTTGGGCTGATGTTTCTTTCAGGCTCCCGGTATTCAACAATGTCGGCGGAGTCGCAAATCCGATCTCGGTGGGCGAATCCCGGGTCGCGGATCTGAAGCAAGTTCCCTCGAATCTGATCGGGATTTACCTAAACCCCACCTACAAACCCTCGATCGATTCCCCATGGACGTTTTATCCAGGATTCCGGATCGATTATTTCGCCCAAGTCTCGGACCTGAAACTCGGGCCAAGACTTGGCGCCCGCTATCAGCTTTCACCGGATCTTTCGCTTTCCGCCGCGGGTGGCCTCTATGCCCAGCCCCCACGAGAACAAGAATCATCCGCAAGCTACGGAAACCCGAACATCGAAGCCCCCGAGTGCTGGCACATCAAAGTCGGTGCTGAAAAAGACCTCTCTGCTGTCTGGTCGCGGGGATCGCAAGCGTATAGCGGCGTATTTGGGCGCTGGTTTCGAAAACTCATCATTCCGGATTTGAACACCACCTATTCGAATCTTGGCTCGGGTCAGGCGATCGGGTGGGAGAACAGCGTGAAGTACAACTTCGAGCCCTGGAATTTTTACGGAAGCTACACACTCTCGCGCTCCACCCGCGAGGATCCGAACCGTTCAAGCTATCTCTACCAGTACGACCAAACCCACTTCCTTACCCTGATTGCAGGAGTGAATCTCAAGCGAAACTGGCGAATTTCAAGCCGCTTTCGCTACGTGACTGGCCCGCTCGATACGATTCCAATCGGGGCCGTGGGCGACCTTGACAATGATGTATTCATCCCGATCCGCGGGAGCCTTTTCAACCAAAGACTCGATGCCTTCACGATGCTTGATCTTCGCATCGACAAGAAATGGATTTATGAGAGCTGGTCTCTTTCTCTGTACCTTGACATCCTGAACGTCCTGAACCGCCAGAACACCGAAGGATTGCAGTTCAGCTATGATTACGCGTTGAGCGAACCTGTGAAGGGGTTTCCGATCCTCCCCACCTTCGGTTTGAAAGGAGAGTTTTGATGAAACCTTCGGGATTCAAGTTTCTCAGACCCATGCTTTCGCTCACAGTCCTGCTCTCCGCGCTTGCTTCTGGCTGCGCAGGCGAGAAGATGCCGAAGTATTCGATCGTGCAGGGACTCAGGGTGCTCGGGATGGTTCTTGATTATCCTGAGGTAAACTACGATGGCTCAAGCTTCACCACTCCTGTAGCCACCTCTGTGGTGGAAGTAACCCCTGTCATCAGTGATCTCTATGGCGGCACAAGGACCCTCCGCTACAATCTCTATCACTGCATCGACCCTGGAGTCGGAGTCGGTGCGATTCCCACCTGTTCAGGGAACCCGAGCCGAGTGGATGTGGCGACCGCTCAGGCAGTGCTCGCTGGCTTGGACGATTTTTCATCTGACAACAATCGCACTGGGGCAATTTCGGGTGTTTCAATCAATCTTGATGCCGGAACCTTGGGCGCGACAGTGATGGCTCTCTATGCGGCGAAGTTTCAGAGTCTAACCACAGCCCAAAAGTTCAACGGCTTCTCGATCCTGATCTTTTTTGAGCTCTACCCTGACGCCGAAGAATCGAAAAAAATCACTACCTTCAAGCGCCTGATCGTCTCGGGGCCGGCCAAGGTCACAAAAAACGCGAATCCCATCACTCTTACTTTTCTTCGGGATGGAGCCCCCTTGGGCACAAGCCTTCCTACAGTGAAAAGCTCTCTTGATGCATTTGTTCCTGCAAGCGACTTTCAAAGCTATCTTTTCACGGATGCATCGGGAAACACCAGTTCCCTAACCGAGTCCATCGAGACTGCATGGTTTTTGACGGGCCCCGAGGACGTCAAGTGCTCAAAAGAAAAGGAATGCACTCCGGATGGACTGTTCTCTCTTTCACGCACGATTCCAGGAGAGCTGAATGCCTTCACGCCGCCTGAGGTCGCCCCCCCCACTGACCGTGGGCGAATCTTGATTGGAATCGCAAAGGACAATCGCGGCGGGGCCAAAGTGACGCGCCTCTGTGACGGCAGTCCTGCCAATTGCCCTTGATTCATTGAAAATAGGATTTTTTGGATCTCGCCAGGTGGCCTGATTTTCTTTATTCTAATGGCCATGGCACGCAATACAGAAAATCGCTTTGAGCACGAATTCATCGAAGACTTCGAGAATGGAGCCTGCATTTTTGAAGAAGGCGACACCGGGCGCGATCTCTACATCATCAAGTCCGGAGCCGTTCAAATTAAAAAGAACACACCCAATGGCCAGATCAATATGGCAGTCTTCAAAAAAGGCGACTTCTTTGGAGATATGGCGCTCCTTCAAAGCCTGCCCCGCTATGCAAGCGCCTATGCCGTGGGTGAGACGAAGCTCCTGATCCTGAAACCTGCGGGATTTTTGATGAAGATCCGGCGCGATCCGACCTTTGCCTTCGAGATGCTCCAGCAGCTGAGCTTTCGGGTGAAGATGTCAAACGACAGATTGCTTGAAGTGCTGAAGCGAAATCAGATTCCGATGGAGGAGATCCAAGGAATCCTGAATCTTCTGGGTGGAGGCAGTCAGGCTTGATCACCTCGATTCAAACCGACCGATTGGTGGTCATTTCGGATTTGCATCTTGGAAATCCCTTTTCAAATGCAAAAAAGAAGGTGCTTCCCTTTTTAAAGTGGGCGGCACGCGAAAAGTACGACATCTGCATCAACGGCGATGGCCTTGAGATCGCCCAAGCGAGTTTCTCGAAGGTCGCCTTTGAAGTGCCCGAGTTCTTCAGAATCCTTGGTGATTTCAAGCGGGCAGGTCGCGAGGTGTACTATGTGACCGGAAACCATGATATCGCGCTTGAGCACTTCTTGGAGGACTGGGGCATGATGAAGGTCTCTCCCTTCTTGAATGTGACCTCAGGCAATATCCGCATTCGAATCGAGCATGGTCACATTTATGATCCGTTTTTTGTAAAGTATCCGCGCCTCTATGAAACCCTCACTCATCTGGGAGGCTACCTGCTCAAGGTGCATCCGGAATTGTACCGGGCCTGGATTTCCTTTGAGCGATTCACTTCCAAAATGCGAGCCCGCAAAACCGGAATCTTGGGCGAGAAGCCCGAGTTTCGCGAAGCCGCACTGGAGCTTTCGCGCCGCGGCTTTGATGCAATCGTTCTTGGCCATACGCATCATCCTGGCGAAAGCCAGCTTGAAACCGGATCCCTGTACCTGAATCCCGGCTCCTGGATGCTTACTCCCCATTTTGTCAGCATTCATTCAGGGAAGGTAAGCCTGGTGGAGTGGAATTCCGCTCTTCCCCGACGTACGGAGCGCTGATGCTTGCCCTGCTGAAGATTGCGCTTAGCAGCATTTTGATTTGGGCCGCATCCGAGGCAGGGAAGCGCGGGGGAACCCTCGGTGCACTTCTGGTTTCTTTGCCACTCACTTCGATTCTCACACTTTCTTGGATTTTCTTTGAAACAAGGGACCCGGAACGAATCGCCTCGATGAGCACTGAGATTCTCTGGTTTCTTGCACCTTCCAGTGTTCTTTTTGTGGCTCTTCCCCTGCTCTTGCGAAAAGGAATCGGTTTTCCCATCGCAATGGGCATCGGGATTTTACTGACTGCTCTCAGTTACTCGTTTCTTTTCAAGATTCGCTCATGATAGTTTTCCTAAAACAAAGGGGGCTTCATGGGATCAGGACTTCGTCTTCGTTCGCGTTTTCACCTTGTCAGCATTTTCTTTCTTTTTCTCACCACCACGGTTCTCGCCAGCCCACCCTGTCCGGATGGCATGGGTGGCGAAATTCAAATCAACAATGAGCAGGTTCTTACTTGGAAAAAATCCACTCCGAATCAGTATCTGAATCGCGCCAAGATCAAGGGAGTGGTGCAGGATATTTATCCTGCAAGGCGAACACACTATCATTTTCAAATCAAAATCGGGCCTAAGGAAAAAGACACTCTCGAAGTCATCTACAACATCGGTTTTGGCGAAATCAATCGCATTGTTCCCGGCATGAACGCAGTGGCCTGTGGTGATTACATCACCTCAAATGCGCCTACCGATGTGTATCAGCCCTCACCCGATGGCGCGATCATCCACTGGCTGCACCGAAGTCCGAGGCCGCATCGGCACCCGTCAGGCTATCTTGAGCTTGATGGCGTTGTGTACGGCGATTAGTGGATTGTGGGGCCTTTGCCTCGAATGGGTCCTGTCTTGAAATCAAGAGGATTTACGCCCATTCTCTTCAGCATCTGCCAAAGCCCCTGCTCGATGCCTGAGGTGACATGATACTCAAGCTTGATCCGGGAACTCAGTTCCAGGAATTCCAGAATTTCACGATCCTCGAGGATTTGGCGCTCGGGTGATTTCCACCCTTTTCGGTCCTTGGAGAACTCCTCGACTGTCATTGGGTGCCTCTTGGTCTTCAGCTCAAGCCAGGTCTCGATTCCCTCTGAGCTTCGCACAAGATCAATCTCTTTTTGCTTGATCCATCGTTGAATGAAGTCAAGCTTCTTCTCCACTGCCACGAACGTAAAGTCCTTGAACTGATTGTGGATCGCAACGGATTTGAACACATTCGGAAAATCGCGCTCAAGCGTCTGAAAAAAGGGGGGATCCATTCTCACCCTATGCCGGACCATTGCCATTTTCTTCTCAAGGGCTGCGACTACTTCCGGCATCTCCGAAATCATCGTAGATGCGGTCTTCACATTTGGAATTGCCGAGATCCCGTAGAGCTCCCCCATCATCCCAAACACATTGCTCTGAAAGCCCTCGACACTGCTTTTTGCCTGTTCAAGACTCCGATCCGCATGGAATTCACTGATCTTGGCCCGAAGCTCCCTTACCTTTCTTTGGTAACTTGATTCGATTCCCCGGGCCCGATCAGGACTTGTCTTTCGGAGTTCGAGAAGCCACTGCGTGAGCCCATCCTCGAAGATCGAAAACCTCGATTCATAAAAACTCACATAATCATGGGCATCCGGCTTCTTGCGAAACGCTTCGATGAACTCTTCTTCAAACCTGGGAAGATCAAGCTGGTAGTGACAAATGTCATCGAGCAAGAAAACAAGTTCCGGATTTTTCTCGCCCAAGGATTCCTTTCCAACCGGAACAAAGGGCTCCCAGGGGTGTTCGAATTTCATCTTTCGATAGGGACGATTGATGGCAAGGATTTCATTGCCTGATCCCCAATTGGTCCTGATCCCGTTTTTTCCATGAATGGAAATCCGGTACTGTCGTTGTTCAAGGAAGGATTTGCTTTGAAGGACATGCCTGAGTCCCTCCGGGCAATCGGAGGCAGAACCAGGAAACGCCGGGGAGACCAGCAGGAGCGGGAGAACGAAAAAACCAATGAATCCAAGATGTTTAAATAATCGCCCGAGCATGACCTATTCCTTTCGGTGGCACTTGCCAAAAACTTGATGTGAGCTAACTTGGATCCAACTCAATCCGGGCATTGTGAAACACCCCCTCAATCAAATGAGTCTGCTTGGGGGTGATCCGCCACTGCCAATAGCGATACGAGAGACCCTCGCCCCCATCAAACAAATCAGGTGCATGATGGGCATTCACTTCCACTTCGGGTGCCACCCTGTTCCTGACATAGATCCATTCCTTCATTTTTGGCAAAAGCGCTTTCTCAGGGCGCACATCTTCAAGATCAAACTCGATCCCATCCCCCGAGAGCGCATCATGGTAGGAGGCCCATTCGCGGTCCCTCAAATGAGTCTCAAGGCTTTTCTTAAGCCTGTGCGTGCTAGGAATCTCGATCTGGCCAAGCATATTGCAAAATAAAACAGCAGAACCATCGCGAGGCAACTGACTGATCGGGTCGGCGCCTAGAAACCGAAATCCACTCTTGATCCACATCGGTCGTTTTCCATGGGTTTGGTCAAAAATCATTCGCGCCCAAGGATCAGGCTCATAGGCTTGAATCCTCTCAAAGCGCGAAAGAAAGCGATCGGGCAAAGAGTAGCCGGCAGAGGGACCAATCAAGGTAAGCGCTTTTGATTTTGGATTCCAGGCATCTAAAAACGCCTCGACACTGCGTTGATGATCACTCCAAAGTGCGCGCTTGAACCTGAGCGCGCGCAAATGATAAAACACTCCCCCGCTCCGGATCACGACAGGATCCTCACTTCCTCGTGCATTTCAATTCCAAGCTCAGCCTGCGCCCTTGTCTTGATGAGTTCAATCAACGCACGCACATCCGCTGCCTTCGCGCCTCCGAGATTCACGATGAAGTTCGGATGCTTTTCTGAAACTTGGGCATTTCCGATTCGATGGCCCCGAAGTCCGAGCTTCTCGACCACTTCCCAGGCCCGAATGCCGTGGGATTTTGGATTCATGAAAACGCTCCCGCACGAGGGGTACTCGACAGGCTGGGTAGCCTTCCTGCGTTGGTACAGTTCATCGATCTCGGCCTTCACTCTTCCAGGTTCCGCCTTCTCGAACCTTACCTCGATGTGAGTCAGAAGATCGCCCTTTGTTAAAAAGTGATTTCTCCGGTACGAAAAATCACTCGCCTCATGAACCCTCGAATGAATCTGAAGCGTTTCCGAATTTTCGAGCAGATTCACCCACTCGGATCTCACAATCACATCACTCATCTCTCCGATATGGGTTCCCGCATTCATCGCAACCATGCCCCCCATCGAGCCCGGAATTCCCGTAAATCGATGAAGTCCGCCGTAACCGCGTTCCGCTGCGATCCGAAGAAGGACATTCGCACCCACCGAGGCACCCACCCGTAATACACCCTGACCTTCCGGAGCCCGGGATTCGGGCACGATCTCTTCCACACCAGTGAAAAGGTGTTTCATCCGGATCATGAGTCCCTGAAACTCGTGGTCCGGAAACAGCAAATTCGAGCCCCAGCCCACGACAAAGAAAGGGATCGGATTCCGGCGCAAAAGCCCGTGAATGAGCTCAAGATCCTGAAACTCACGCGGTGTGACCAGAAATCGTGCAGGACCTCCGATCCGGTAATAGGCAAACTTCGAGAGCGGGGCTTGAAACTCAATCTCCCCGCGAAACCGATCTTTCAGCGCCTTCAGTTCATCTCCAAAGGAATCAAGCGCGGACATGCCCGAACCTCAACCCTCTTGCCCGGCCGCCGAAAGCTTCTTGTGCTTTTGATGATGAAACGCAACAAAGAGGCAAAACGCAGTTTGAAGGAGCAAAAACCCGAAAACAAACGCCTGCCCGCCTGTCGAAAATCCGTAGGAGTGAAGCCCTACTCCGAGCACAAAATTCACTCCATACCAGGCCATGACCACGGTTGAAAAACAGATCACGGTCCAAAGCGGAAAGGCAAACTTCCCGACCCAGCCCGTATACCGCCCATGCAGGACCGCCATGTACGCGAGAAGCGCGATCAGGGCCCAAACCTCTTTTGGATCCCAGCCCCAAAACCTGCCCCATGAATAATCCGCCCAAACACCGCCTAAGATCGTGCCCGCGGCAAGAAGAACCGTGCCGAACATGAGCGAGCGATAGGCCAATTGATTGAGAAGTCCGATTCGTTCTGAAATCGGGCGACTCTCGCCTTTCTTTGAAATCTCGTAAAAAAACCAGAGCGCGACGTTTGCAATCCCCATGGCTAGCATGAAGGCCCCGTAGCTGAGCGTAATCGTGAGAACGTGGATCGTGAGCCAATAGTTGCTTCGAAGCACGGGTACGAGTGGCCTGATCGTCGGATCCATCACCATTGGTGCCGCATCCGCAGCAAAGAGCGCAAGACCGGAAAGAAAAGTGGCCGTCGTCATCAGGATGGTCTGGCGATTCTTGATGAAGAGCAACACCGCAAACACCATCACTCCGAGCGACACCCAGATGATGGACTCATACATATTGGTCACCGGAGGGCGGCCTGCCACATAACAGCGAAGCGCAAACCCAAGGGTATGAAGACTGACCGCGCAAATGGTCAGGAACTTCGAGAGGATTCGGGGGATCGCATGCGCACCGGCAAAGAGCCAAAGGATTCCGGCGAGAAGATAAAAGATCATGGCCTGAAGAAAGGGCCTCAGTCGATTGTAGAAAGTCTCGGCAAGAATCTGATTTCGATGTTGTTCATACCCCGCAACCGCTCCCTCAATCGAGTTTCTGGCCTTGGCAGCGCTTGCGTGGAAGGCATCCGGATTCTTGTCGAGATAACTCTTCAGGACATCGAACACGGCTTGCGACTGGGGCGTGGACTCCATCATCCCCTCTGCCACGGTTTTCCATTTTTCAGCACCGTTTGCATCCTTACCGGGGCTGATCGCCCAAAGGCGCCCGGTGACGATCGCCTGAAAACGCGCCACCCGGTCAACCACCCTCTTCAGTTCCTCAGACCGGGGATCCGCCTTCCCGGTCACAGCATTCACGCCGGTGTCGGTCACCTGTTCGCCTGCCGTACCGTTTGACTGAACGCTTTCGGAATACTGCAAGAATGCATTGCTCGAGAGAAGCTCTGATGCCGAGAAGAATTTGCGTGTGGAATCGAGCAAAAGCTGTTGATTCACCTCTGGCACGGAGATCCGGATCATTTTGACATCCGACCACTCCTTCGGGCTCACCATCATCGAGACCATCATCTCGCTTGGATCAAATTCCCCGAAACTGCGGGAGCCTGTGATGGCAAGGAGATTCTCTCGGGCGAACTCATCAAAGGGCTTGAGCCTTCCTCCGCTTTGGGTCGGCAAAAGCCTGAGATCGTTCAAACGGATTCCGGGAAGCGGCTTCGGAGCCTCGGCATGTGCAACTGAAACCCAAAAAGTGAAAAGGGCACAAAGAATCAAGTTTGACTTACGCACGGACCGGCTCCTTTTTCTTCTTTTGAATGACTTTGGAGAGATACAGCAGGATCGACCCCAGAATCAGAAGAATGGATCCGGAGTACTTCAGGAATCTCCCCGGATCGTGGTTTACAGAAAGAATGGTCACCGTGGGACGGGGCTGATCCGGGATGTAGCTTGCCTGATAGAATGTGTATCCCTGCATCGGCAAAGGCTCGTTCATGGAGATGTGATGCACGGGAAGCGCATCCAGTTCCGCTTCGTTCTTTTTCAAGGCATCGATGATCTGAACCGTTGACGAATAACTGGCGGCCTCCATGGTCCCCGGATTCGTGGTCATCTCGAATCTCTTCAGACGGATTCCGTAGGGCAGAATCACCCGCTTTGGAAAATACCCCACCGAAATCGGAAGACCCATTTCATCCGTGAAGTCGGCCCGATCCCCGAGTCCAAGCCAGAGTTTGGATTCAGGATTCTGGAGGAGCGACAGCTGCAAAGCCGGTTCCGGCTGGGCTGTTCCCATTCCAACCGGCTTCACTTTTCGTTGGATGTAATCTGTCTGATTCACCGCCATCGGAAGAAACGCCTTCACTTCGATCCGGATCGGCATGCGCCACCCTGGATCGATCACAAAAGGCTCTTCCTTGTTTTCGATTCGAGCAGGATCAATGGTCGCGGTCTTCTTTTCGCCGCGAATGGAAATCGCCTCAAACCGGATTTTCCCCTGGTCCGAGACCACGAAATCAAGCCGTGCTTCCGGAGTTGCAGCACTCGGCTCCAGGTCCTTCTGTGATTCCTTTCGGATCAGAAAGCGGGCCGGTCCGAGACGCTGTGAGGCCCAAGCCGGCGTTCCTGCCCAGAGCCAGAACTCGGGTGGTCCTCCCATGGGTGCGCCCAGAATCTTGATCTTCACCGCTGGTGCGGCACGGGCAGCATCACTGGAAGGAAGAAACCGGATCCTTGGTTCGGCATCCGAAATGTATTTTTCAACCCGGACCTTGAGCTCCGGAAAAGCCTTTGGTTGGAAGTCGCGCGCCACGGATTCAGGGATCCACGGGAACTCGGCTATTTTGGAAGTTTCGCCATCCCTCATCAAGAGCACAAACTGGTCGAGTTCGACGGTCGAATTGACCTCCCCCTCCCCGATGCGGATCACGCCATCAAGTCCCGACACATAGGTGAGCCAGGAGCCGGAGAGGATCATCAGGATCCCGGCGTGGGCCATGAGAAACGGGATGTGCTTCTTCTTCCAGGGAAGGCGGCTCAGGGCGACTGCGAGAATATTGAGACCAAGAAAGCCAAGGAGAACGTAAAACCAGGGGGCGCGATACACGAAGTACTGTGCGGTCCGTGTGTCGTACTTCGATTCGAGGATCGTCGCCGCAGCAAGAGTCAACGCAAGGGATGCGATCACGAGCACTGCGAGCTTGAGTGAGATCAGGAGGGACCAGATTTTTTCAAGGAGGCTCTCAATGGTTCGGTTCATCTTTCACCGGTTCTGCATCGGGGGAAGAGTGGATGCGATCTCTTTGGAAAGATCCATGGTAACTCCCCCGTGTCGAACCACTGAAATCCCCGCAAGCTCAAGCACTCTCTTCTGGGCCCATGCTTCACTTTCAAGATAGTCCTTGGGCAGATTCGAATCGGAGGTGGCATCATAGACCCGGTCGTACTTCCACTTGCGGTAAAACCACCCGGCGGTGCGGCCGACCACGTGCTTCCCGGTGCCCCTCATGGAGAAAGCAAACCACTTCGACTGGCGCGCTCCCGGTTCCGTGAAATCAATGACCAAATCAACTTTGGACGGCGCGCCGACGCCCACCGGATCCCCGCTTGCCGAAACAAAGAAAACCACTGAACCCGGGTAGGCATAGGTGATCAGGTTGCGAAGCCCCCCTTGATCAAACGCCATCGCGCGGGAGGAAAACACCACCAGCACGGTCTTCACATCTGCGAACGGGGATTGAGCGTGACTCATCCTATTTTCCCTTCAGCCCCTCAAGATCCGACAACACCTGGTCCACATGGCCCGGTACGGAAACCTTCGGGTACACCATGGCAATCCGCCCTGAGCCATCGATCAGGAATGTCGATCGTTCAATTCCCATGTATTTCCGGCCATACATGCTCTTTTCCTTCCAAACACCGTAGGACTCGCACAGTGTCCCCGCTTCGTCCGAGAGCAGTGGAAACGGAAGTTGATACTTGGTCTTGAACTTCTGGTGGGAGCTGACCGAATCCTTGCTTGCGCCCAAGACCACCACTCCCTCTTTCTTCAAGCGCGTGAAGGAATCCCGGAAGTCACATGACTCCTTGGTGCAACCAGGTGTGTCGTCTTTCGGATAGAAATACAGCACCACGGTCTTTCCCTTGAAATCCTGTAGGCTCACCCACTCGCCAGAATCCGACTGTACCTTGAACGCGGGAGCAAGATCACCCGACTGCAAACCCGTCGCCACAACCGCAGGATCTGCTTTTTTCACAGTTGGCTTCTTCACCATTGCAGAAGATGCCTTCTTCACAGTTTTCTTGGCAGTTTTCTGAACTGTTTTCTTCGCAGTTTTCTTTGGGGTGGTCTTCTTTTGTCCCGCCGCCTTGCGTTTCACTTGCTTCTTCGCCATGTTGAAATTGCTCCTTGTTCGGGTTTTAAACGCCCTGCGTGGAACCTGTAGTTCCCGCATCGGCGGACGACACCCCGGCTTCTGGCGTCTCAGTCACTGACGCGGCCGCAGATGCAACCGCCCCGGTGGACTTCGACTTTCTTGTCTTTTTCACAGGAATGTCCTTGGTTTTACGCTTGATTCCCACCTTCTCGCCGACCTTTTTCTGGATGAATTCCGCCGCCTCAAGAGCATTCACGGTTTTCAGGATCTTTTCGAATTCCTTGCGTTGGGATTCGACGAACTTGCTGAACCTCGCAAGCTCTCCCGGGATGGAGTTCTGAAGCTTCTTGATCTCATTGGCTTCCTTCGCCAGAAGTGTCTTCACCTTCTTCACGTCGGTTTCACGAATGAGGCGTTGGATTTCCTTGCGGGAGGTCTCGGCGTAGCGCGTGGCCTCCTTCAGGGTTTCCTTGTTCATGAGTCCTTGCAGTTGCTTCTGCTTGGTCTTGAGTTGCCCCACCACTTCCTTGAACTTATTCAGATCAATCGACTTCTTCATGCGTCTTTTCCCTCCAAACCCGTCTCAATCGCCTTAGAACCGGCCGATCACTTCATTCTTTTCAAAGAAATAGGAGATTTCGCGATCCGCGGATGTCGTGCTGTCGGATCCGTGCACTGCGTTTGCTTCGATGCTGTCGGCGAAATCCTTGCGGATGGTACCTGGAGCGGCCTTCGCAGGATCGGTGGCTCCCATGATTTCACGGTTCATCGCAACCGCGTTCTCGCCCTCAAGAACCATCAACAACACAGGACCGCTGGTCATGAAATTCACCAGGCTTCCGAAAAACGGACGTTCCTTGTGTTCAATGTAAAAGCCTTCGGCTTTTTCCTTGGAGAGACGGGTGAATTTCGCAGCTGCGATCCGAAGACCGCGACTCTCGAAACGATCCATGATTTTCCCGATGTTGTTCTTTGCCACTGCGTTCGGTTTTACGATACTGAATGTTTTTTCGATTGCCATTGAATGCTCCTTTGGCGCTCATGCGCCGGTTAAACTCAGCGCTTCAGCGCTTCCTTCATCGTTACACCCAGGGTTGCCGGCGACCGGGAAATCCGGACCCCCGCCTTCTCCAGGGCTTTGAATTTTTCTTCCGCGGTTCCCTTGCCTCCCGAGATGATCGCACCTGCGTGCCCCATCCGCTTGCCCGGAGGTGCGGATGCGCCTCCGATGAAACCAGCTACGGGTTTTTTCATGTTCTTTTGGATCCACTCGGCCGCTTCTTCCTCTGCGGTCCCGCCGATCTCACCGATCATGATCACGCCTTCGGTTCCCGGATCGTTGTTGAAGGCCTCAAGAACATCAATGAAATTGGTGCCGTTCACGGGGTCTCCGCCGATCCCCACACAGGTACTCTGGCCAATGCCAAGCTTGGTGAGCTGGTGAACTGCCTCGTAGGTCAGGGTTCCGGAGCGGGAAACCACTCCGATCTTTCCCGGCAGGTGAATGTGTCCTGGCATGATCCCGATCTTGCACTCGCCCGGTGTAATGATCCCGGGACAGTTCGGGCCGATGAGCCGGGAACCCCGCTCCTTCACATAGCGCTTGGTCGCGATCATGTCAGTGATCGGAATGCCTTCGGTAATGCAGATGATGAGAGGAATTCCAGCGTCTGCCGCCTCACAAATGGAGTCTGCTGCAAACGGAGGCGGAACAAAGATCATGGTCGCATTCGCACTGGTCGCCTTTACTGCTTCGGCAACCGTATTGAATACCGGGAAGCCCTCGACCGTCTGGCCGCCCTTGCCGGGAGTCACCCCACCGACCACTTTCGCGCCACCGATCTTGGAGCCATAGTCATCACAGCCTTTCGCATGAAAGAGACCTTGCGAGCCTGTGATTCCCTGAACGATCAATTTTGTGTTTTTATTTACCCAGATTGACATGGTTCACCCTCTTTACCGTGCTGCTGCCACAACTTTTTTTGCCGCATCCTCGAGATCGTCTGCAGGCGTGATTTTAAGACCGCTTTCACTCAGAATCTTCTTCCCGAGCTCGACATTGGTTCCTTCCAGACGAACCACGAGGGGAACCTTGAGCTGAAGCTCTTTTGCCGCCGCAATCACACCCTCCGCGATCACATCACACTTCATGATGCCGCCGAAGATATTGACCAGAATCGCCTTCACTTTCGGATCCTTCAGGATGATCTTGAAGGCTTGGGTGACTTTTTCTTTTGAAGCCCCTCCTCCCACATCGAGGAAGTTTGCAGGAGTCCCGCCATGGAGCTTGATGATGTCGAGAGTCGCCATCGCAAGACCCGCTCCATTCACAAGGCAACCGATGTTTCCATCGAGGGCAATGTAAGCGAGTTCGTACTTCGAGGCTTCGACGTCTTGCGCGTTCTCTTCAAGAGTATCGCGCATTTCCATCACATCCGGATGGCGAAAGAGTGCGTTGTCATCGAAATTAACCTTCGCATCGAGCGCGAGAATCTTGTTGTCTCCGGTGACCACCATCGGATTGATCTCGACTTGCGAGCAATCCATTTTGATGAAGCATTCGTACACGCCCTTGAAAAAGCTCACTGCATCCTTATGGAGTTCTGCAGGAAGTCCGAGTGCGTTGGCAAGAGTGCGACCATGAAACGGGAGGTAGCCTGTGCCCGGATTGATCACAACCCGGAAGATTTTTTCAGGATGTGTCTCGGCCACTTCCTCGATTTCCATTCCACCCTCGGTGGACGCCATCATCACCACCTGTGAGAGGGCGCGATCCAGAACCACTCCAAGGTAGTATTCTTTTTTAATGTCCGAGCCGCCTTCAATCCAGAGCTTGTGGACTTTTTTTCCTTCGGCTCCGGTCTGCGGGGTCACCAGCACCTTGCCCATGATGGCATTTGCCGCTGCAGGAACATCCGCCGGATTCTTGCAGACCTTCACTCCGCCCGCTTTTCCGCGACCGCCGGCATGAATCTGGGCTTTCACCACGAACACTGCCGGATTTACTTCTTTTTTGAGCTTTTCCGCTGCTTGTGTCGCCTCAAGGGCAACCTGATCGGCGCTCTTGAAGGTGATTCCGTCGCGCGAACCTTCGATGAGAATCCCCTCTGAGACGGGCACCTTGAATCGTTTGAGAAGACTTTTTGCCTGATACTCGTGAATATTCATTAGCTGAGCCCCAATCTCTTCATGTCATCCACAAGGCCCTTCACAGCGGCTGCGGATTTTCCAAACATGTCTTTTTCTTCGGCATTCATTTCAAGTGTCGGGACACCTTCCAGACCCTTGGCGCCGAGTTTCGCAAGAACGCCCACGAAAAGTCCGGTGACTCCGTACTCGCCGCTCAGGTTCACCGCACACGGAAGAATGCGCTTTTTGTCACGCACAATGGCTTCCACCATCTGAACAGCGGAGGCCGCTGGCGCATAGTACGCAGATCCTGTCTTCAGAAGTTCCACGATTTCGGCTCCGCCCTTGCGGGTGCGATCGACGATTGCATCAATGCGGTCTTTTGGGAGCATCTGGGTGAGAGGAACTCCGCCCACCGAAACGTAGCGCGGCATCGGAACCATGGTGTCGCCGTGACCGCCGAAGACGAACGCTTGCACATCTTCAACGCTCACATTGCACTCCATCGCGATGAAGCTTCGGAAGCGGGCGGAATCAAGAACTCCTGCCATTCCAAGTACGCGCTCACGCGGAAATCCAGTTGCATCCATCGCCACGTGGCACATGGCATCGAGCGGATTCGAAACAACAATCAATACGCAATTCGGAGAAAACTTCGCCACATTCTGGGCGCACTCTTTTACGATCTTCGCATTGGTGGCAAGCAGGTCATCACGGCTCATGCCGGGCTTGCGGGGCAGGCCTGCGGTGATCACCACAACATCAGAATCTTTTGTGAGCGCGTAATCGGAACCACCCACGACATTCGAATCAAATCCCTCAACAGGAGAAGCCTCAAACAAATCAAGGGCCTTACCCTTTGCAGCATCTCCGTTGATGTCGATGAGGACGACATCTCCAAGTTCCTTGCTCGCAGCCCAGTGCGCACAAGTTGAACCCACAAATCCTGCACCAATCACCGAAATTTTTGGCCGACGGTTCGCCATGAATCCAGATCCTTTCTCAAAGTTGAAGATGGGGTGAATCTACACGAAACGCCTTGATCAGATAAGGGATAAACAAAAAAAAGATGTTCCTAACGCACAGCGCAAGCTTGACTCAGTGAAGCAGGTTTACAACTCAGGCGGACCTCTCTTTATTTGCTCGGCAAAAGGGGCTCAAGAAAGAACCTTCTTGGTCCCTTGGACATTTGGCCTCCAAGCCGCGTCCTGCGGCCTTGCTTCCGGGAATCCTCCCTCGCAAGAGTCGGCCAAATGCCCAAGGGACCAAGACGCTTCCCTCAAAACCGACTTTGCCGAGCACACACAAAGCGGTCCGCTCCGCGCATGGGCGCGGCATCGCAGTGAAAGGTCAGAGGTCCGTGGGAAGGGATTGGGTTTTGCCCGACTCTCGCGAGTCAGGAAAGACGAAAGCGAGGCCGCAGGACGCGGCTCGGAGGCCAAGACCATACTTATTCAAGGAATTTCCAGCACGGCACGCGGGCTCCCCCCTCAATTCGACCCAAGTCCAGATCGTCCCGAGGACGAATCGCATGGTTCGGGCGCTTTAAATGGGCGCGGCATCGCAGTGAAAGGTCAGAGGTCCGTGGGAAGGGATTGGGTTTTGCCCGACTCTCGCGAGTCAGGAAAGACGGAAGCGAGGCCGCAGGACGCGGCTCGGAGGGCAAAGCCCAATCCCTTCCCACGGACCTCTGGCACTCCACCCTTACAGCGCCAACCTAAAGCGCCCGGAAGAGCGGAAATCCGATAGAAACCCCCGCACTCTTTCCGGTGAAGATCCCGGTGTCGGTGGGTTCCTGCCAATTGATGAAATTGAATTCGTAAAAAAGATTGCCATTCCCGAATCGGATCCAGGAATTGATGTAGGAACGATTGGAAATCAGCGGGTAGAAAAAACCCCCGAACGTGAAGTTCTGGTGCCGGAACAAAAAGTCCCGGAATCCGATCTCAATCCCTTGGGGCGCACTCATGCGGGCATAGTGCTTCCCTCCCGAGTGAAAACTGAGAACGTGCGCACCAAGAAGCAAATTGAAATTGATCCGCTCATCGATCCCGCGAAACTGCTCTGAGACCAAATACAGTCCAGTATCCACTTCGGGCTTTGCACGAATGGGAAACGCACTGAAGGAGGCAAGCTTCATCCCCTCGCTGAAATAATATCCGGCATAAATTGTCGGAAAAGCCCTCACCACATTCTGGTGGGAATACGGACCAATTCCAAGAGAGACCCAAAGGGGATGGAATCGTTCGGACACCGGAACCCGGATTTCAACAACATCCCCCCCTTTTTCCAGCCGATAGGATCCGGACCGGTGATGGAACGACACAAGATGCGTAACCGAATCGGCACTCTCGGAATCCACACCATTCAACCGAAGCGTCCGCACCCCGGACTCGGTCTCCCACCGGATCTCAAGATCCACCCTCATCACATAGCCCGAGTCCTGTGCCGGATGAACCGTTTGGCACGAAACGTAAACCCAGGAATGATCGAGCTTCAGGGAAGAAAGCTCGATCGGGGTCTGACTGCAATTCGAATCAAGCACAAGCCCAGGCGCAAGCGGCCGGACCCGCTTGAATCGAACCCTCACTTGCTTTGGGTCTTTGTTCCCCACACGGATCAGGTTTCCGGACTCGCCACTCAGGATCACCGGGATCTCAAGGGAGTCGTCTTGTGATTGAAAAATCGTATCAAAATATCTGGCAGAAGTGCCCTTCGGCACGCGGATCCTGGCTCTCGCCCGGGGAACGAGAAACTTCCGCTCCACCCGGACCCATTCAAAACTTCCAGGTACCCATTCCCACGGAAGATCGGTATCCAGCGAGAAGAACTGAAGATCCAAGTCATTCGGAGTGAAGATGAACTGATCGGACAAACTCAGGGCCGCACGCGAGAGAAACTGCCCCGGAGGCTGAAACGAAACTCCGGTCTGCGCGAGCGCGACATTCCCGAAGCCGCAGGAGATCAGCATCAAAATCAATCCTAAGGTTTTCTCAATCACTCGCATGATTTTGAAATTACTTGCTTGATCACGGAAAGTCCACGTTGAAGCTCAGCCTCGGTGATCACAAGAGGAGGTGCGAAACGGATCGTGTGGACATGCGTTTGCTTTGCAAGCACTCCATGGTACGCAAGCTCGTGGCAAAGATCATAGGCAGTTTTGGGATTGCCCTTTTCATTCTTTCCGTGAGGACGAATCACCACTGCATTGAGGAGGCCCTTGCCCCGAACCTTTTCAACGATTGGCGAGTTCAGCGCTTCAAGTTCGCTCCTGAAAATCCGCCCGAGACTCTCGGCCCGTTCCGCTAACTTCTCATCCAGCAAGACCTGAACAGCGGCTCGGGCCACGGCACAGGCAAGGGGGTTTCCCCCGAATGTGGAGCCATGCTCCCCGGGCTTGATGGTCAGGATCACTTCATGGGAGGAGAGCACCGCTGACACAGGAAGAACGCCCCCTGAAAGCGCCTTTCCCAAAATCAGCACGTCCGGTTTCACATTCTCATGATCACAGGCAAAGAGCCTTCCGGTTCTCGAAAGACCCGTTTGAACCTCATCCGCCATGAAGAGCACCCCGGCTCTCTTGCACATGCAGGCAGCACAGCGGAGGTACCCTTCATCCGGAACCACGACTCCCGCCTCCCCTTGGATCGGCTCGACCAGGAATCCGGCCACATGGGGGTCCTTGAGCGCCTGCTCGAGGGCTGAGAGATCGTTGTAAGGAATCACAATGAAGCCGGGAAGGTAGGGACCGAAGCCTCCGCGGGACGCGGGATCGGTGGAGGCGGAAAGGATTCCGAGTGTGCGGCCGTGGAAATTTCCTTCGCACACAATGATCTTTGCCTGATTCTCAGGAATCTTTTTCACATCATAGCCCCAGCGGCGTGCGAGTTTCATCGCCGTTTCGACGGCCTCGGCCCCGGAATTCATCGGGATCATCCGATCAAACCCGGTGAGCTCGCACAGCCACTGTTCGAACTCGCCCAACCGGTCATTGTAGAATGCACGCGAAGTGAGGGTCAGCCGGGAGGCTTGCTCCGTCAGGGCTGCAATGATGCGGGGATGGGCATGCCCCTGATTGACCGCGCTGTAGGCGGACAGGAAATCAAGATACTCCTTGCCATCGACATCCCAGACCCGTGCGCCCCGGCCTTCGCTCAGGACCACTTCGAGCGGGGCATAGTTTTTTCCCCCATAGCGGTTTTCGAGCTCAATCATGCGCCGGGCGTTTTCAGTCAAATGCATGGGAGATCTTTTAGCAGAAAGCCCCGTTTCATGTATAGTGCGATGGAATGAATCCGGACTCCCCCGCACCTTCCCGCAAATTCAAGATCATCCATCGGGATTCGTTTTGCCTTGCCGCTCACAAACCCTGCGGAATCCCCACCTATCGCGAATCCCGCGGCGGGAATGCACCAGGATTGAAGGAGCTGCTCGAAGACCAACTCAATCAACGCTTGTTTCCGGTACACCGGATCGATGCGGACACCTCGGGCCTCGTATTGTTTGCCCTGGATCCGAAAAGCGCTGCGGCCTTCACTCGTCTGTTCAAGGAACACAAAGTGAAAAAAACCTACCATGCCTGGTGTTCGGGGGAGGTTCCCGCAAAGGGGATCATCCGCACTCCACTCAAAAAAAACAAATCCGTTGAAACCGAGTCCGCACGGACCGATTTCAGCCGGGTGAAAACCTCAAAAGGATTCAGTTTGGTGGAAGTGCATCCCCACACGGGCCGGTTTCACCAAATCAGACGACATTTTGAATCCATGGGCCATGCCCTCGCGGGAGATCCCCTGTATGGAAATCCCGACGTCTGGAAACCCTTCTTCAAAGGACCGGTCCGACTCATGTTGCAAGCATCCATGCTTGAGTTCATTCATCCCTTCAGCCGGAAACCGGTCCGGATCAAGACCAAAGAACCTCTTTGATCAATCGGAGTCATTGAGCCCCTGAATTCCTGATTGTTTTTATCTAATTTTAATTGAAAAATTTCAGCTCCTCCACTACTCTGCCGGAATCCCTCCAGAGGACTTTTTGCCATGAAATTCCCCGGCCGACGAAAAAGCAAACACTACTTCCCCGTCACCGAAAAAGATCGCGTCAGCATTGATCACAACTTCATGGCCGAGGGCTCCTTTCACGTGATCGGAATCGACCAGCTCTTGGTCGACATCGAGTGCCAGGTGGAAGACTCCTTTCTGACCCGCTACCAACTCCAAAAGGGACAGTCCCAACTCATCGATCACCGACTTTGCGATGAAATTTATGAAACCCTGCGAAAGGAGAACAGAATTCGCGGAGAGTTCCCCGGGGGCACGGTCGGAAACACGCTCCACAACTTCTCAGTGCTCTCGGACGAACGGGCAATTCTCCTGGGCGCGATCTCAAAGCAGATCACCGTGGGAGATTACTCCTTCAAGTACATTGCATCCACATCCTCCAAAGTGGATCTGAATCACCTGCAGCCCTGTCCCTCCCCCATGGGTCGCGCCATGTGTTTCATCACGCCCGACGGGGAACGCACCTTCGGGATTTCCAAGGGCTGCATGAATGACCTGAGCGCCGACTACATTCCGGACGCCCTGGTCGAACGCTCTTGCGCCCTCTTGATCTCGGCCTACATTCTCCGCGACGAAGCAGCTCCCATCTTCCGGGCCACGCTCCGCGCCTGTGAGATCGCACAGGCCGCCTCCGTCCCGATCGTCCTGACTCTTGGCACAAGCGGCCTCGTGGGAGAGAAGGCAGCGTTCTTCAAAAAATTCATCACGGACTACGTGAACGTTCTTGCCATGAATCACGATGAGGCACGCGCCCTCACCGGAATCGAAGACCCCCTCCTCTCTCTTGAAAGCGCGCTGCAGATGACTGATCTCGCCCTCCTCACCGTCGGGGCCCAAGGACTCTACATTGGCGCTCTTGTGGATCAAAAGTTCGCTCGCCTCACCAAACACGAGCTGCACACCAAATCCATCGTCAACTACAACCAGTGGGAATATTCGCGTGCCATGAGGCGATCGGACTGTGAAGCGCCCCTGCAGATCTACTCCCACATCAATCCCTTCATGGGTGGCCCTCTTGAAATCCGCAACACCAACGGGGCGGGCGACGGGGCGCTTGCGGCCTTGCTGCACGACATGGCTGCCAACCGCTATCATTACAGCAAGATTCCGAACTCACCGAAACACGCGGCTCCCTATCTCACCTACTCGTCACTTGCGCAGATCTGCAAATACTCGAACCGGGTGAGCTTTGAGATCCTCTCAAGGAATTCTCCTCGCCTCTTCCGCGGACTCCCGGAAAAGGAAGAGAGTCTCGATGAGGCATACTGGGCTAAGTAGCCTCAGGATTGCTCGCAGTATTTCGCGGCATTTTCAAAAATCGCATATCCCTGCCCCGGAGCGGCTGCTCGGGTCGGATTCATGAACCAATCCTCCGCATTCGTCCAATTCAGGAAATACTCGGGATGGGGCGTGAGCCCGAAGATTCTTCCCGAGGGATCGCACAAACCGATGATTTTCTCGGGATCCCCCGTCTTCAGGCAGGCAAGCCCCAACCGTTCGATCTTGCCCTTGGCTTCGACAAACGCACCCGGTTCGATGACAAACTCGGTGTCCCTCAGATTCAGGGGAAGTTCAATCGTCCCCATTTCCTTGAGCCAAATGCACCGGTTCCCGATGGGAACCGCCTTCACCCAGCGACTCTCGCTCTGGGCGGTTTCATTGATCCGGAGGGTGAAGTCATCCCCGAACACGTTCATTTGGAGCAGCGCCTGGAACCCTGTGCCGACTCCGAGCACAAGTCCGCCACGTTCCGCGAATTTCTGGAGATTCCAACGAAACAAATGCTGCATTTTGATGGCAAACGCCTTGCCACCTCCGAGCACCGATGAATACGTGTTTCCCCCGGTCACCACAAGCACCTTGTACTTCAGACAAAGTTGATCGAGATCGATCCGGTAGTCGACAATGTCAGCGACACTCAGGATCTCAGAATCAAACCCGACCGAATTCAAGCCGTGCTCGAAGTGGCGTTCTCCGCGACTTCCCGGTGCCGACAAAATCAGGGCCCTGTATTTGCTGCTCATAGAAGATCCTCGATGGACAGGGTTTCAACCTGATCCGCCTCGTTCCGGATCACAAGGTACGGAGTCGAGGTCACCCTTCCCACAAACTCAAATTCCACCCCGAGAACCCGCCACTCCTCCTCGATTGCGTAGCGTTCGTTTTCACTGACGCTGACGAAGAATCCGCCGGGAAAATGGTGTTGCAGCCGCACTTCCGCACCAAGTTTCCGCTTCTTCAGCGCAAACGAAAGGGCGTCCACCACTCCCTTGCTCGCATCCGCGGTCGACTCGATCGCAACGGCACTGTGAAGGCCCGTCTGATACCGGCCCTCGAATCCCGCAAGCCAACGGGTTCCCGGCTGCTCGAAGTCGCCGGGCAACCAGTAGATCCGGTCCTGGACGAACTTCAACTCCTCGGTTCGAACCGCTCTGATGTCGGAAACCTTTGCCACAACCTGAATCGCCATCCAGTGCGCTTGAACCTCCGGTTCGTGCACCGACTCGATCTCCGAAACCTGGATGCCGTACTCACGCTCCACCTTCGAGAGGATCTTCGACCACTCCTGAAGTCCGTTCAGATAGGAAACCTGGATGGAATTGATTTGTCCGCCGATGGCGGTGCATTTCCGGAGAAGGTAATCAAGATGAGAGCCCGTAAAGGTCTGATCCACAAGATCCGAGAGCACCATCAGCCCGGACCATGACTCAAGCGAAGGCCGCACGACGACCGGGGTTGCAACGGATGCATGAAACGTTTCCGGCTTTAGAATCAACTCTTCTGTGGCAAACCGGTTTCTGAAGCGGGCCGGATGCTTCTTCTCCTCCCGAAGGAAAATCGGTTCCTCAAGCAAGCCGTTCGGATTCGCGTCGGGTGCGACCGGAGCACTGAAGAACTCCTGGATCGTGGCACCGGCCTTGACACTTCCACCTTCCAAAATCCGGATGTCTCCCGTCAGAGTCGTGGTCCCGAACACGAGGTACGGAACCCCCCGCAACTCCAACTCACGGAAAAGCCAATCCCGTTTCTCGGGGTTGATTCCCCAGATGAATCCCAGGGAAAGGCCCGACTCGAAGAATCGCTTGAACCAGTCCTGAATCCCGTCGATCTGGAGGTCCATTCCATACTGAAGATGGGCACGGGATCCCTTCAAACAATGCAAAAGACTGCGGCCTGAAGCATGAATCGAGAAATCCACCGCCTCTCCCTGAATGGCATGGCGAAATGCGGACTTCAATTCGCTCAGGAATGTGAGATTCCTGATCTGGCCTTGATCGGAGTGTCCCACGAACAGAAGCTCCGACAGGGATCCATTCTCACGGGGATTGGGAGGAAGAAGGGCGGGATTGAAGAGACTCACACTTCCTGTCCAAAAATAGGCAGGAAGAGTTTCGTTTCCCTCCTCAAGAATCTTCATGACGGAAACCGGGGTGTTGGTGGATTCGGCCACGCGCTCGATTGCAGCCTCGAAATCATCACGCACCTTGAGCGGAGACTCCCCTTCGATTTCACTTCTCCAGAGACGGTTTTTTTCGGGAAGAATGCCAAGGAGGGTCTGTACGCGCATTTCCCCTTTTTGATCAAAGTGCTCCAACTGATGGCGACACATCTGGAATTCGGTCTCAGTCAGGGATTCCATGTTCAGCTTTGCCGAGGAAAAACGCATGTCGGAGAGAAAACTCCACTCATCCCCCTCGCACAGCGGCGTCCTTGAACCCGAGGGGGGAATCCGCACCCTGAGCAACTCATTGATCCTCTCCCACTGGATCGGAAGATCCTGCGGCCGGGAGGGACTGCGAAACTGGAGCAATCGGGAGCGAACCGCTTGTTGGGGTGAGGCCAGATACTTCGCGACCTGCTCCCCCTGGAATCTTGAATTCCGCTTCAACTCCTCTTCCGAAAGGAGCGACCAGGACTCGGTTTGCTCCCGCGCAAACCAGTTCCGCGCAATCCATTCCAGATCGGACTGAATGAGCTTCGCTCCCTCAAGCAGGAGGAGCTCCCCTGTGACCACCCGGTCGGAGGAGCCCTTTCGTCCGAGGATTGTCTGGATCGCATCCAGGATCACAAGACCGTCCTCATCGTGGACATTGAGCCGCTTGCGCTTCTCGATCCCGTGAAACACCCCGGGACGAAACGGGGACTCTTGCATCAGATCGTACAAAGTCCCGGTGGAGCCGGCTGCGGAGGGCAAGAGATCCCCGGTGAACACCCAATCCGTGACCCGATTCTTGAACGCGGCTTGAATGGCGTATACGACTTTGTCACGGGGAGCATCCACCTCGAGCCAGGAAACGCGGAGTTTCCGCACCCAACGGATCTTTTCGGAAAGGCTTGGGTGGATTTCCCTGATTTTTCGAAGAACCTGCTCGGCTTCAGGGTCGGTGAACTCCGTCTTGAATCCGGTCTCGACCCTACAAAACATTGCTCATCTTCCCGAAAAAAAAGCCCGCCAACGCTTGAAACTCCTGCTCCACCTTTGTCTTCACCCGGGGATCCAGCAAGGGAACCGGCTCCACACAATTCCTGCGCCACTCGGAGGATCCCGAATGGAGGGCCTGGGTCTTCGCGCGAATCACCGCATCATGCCAGGACGTCTTCCGGTAATGCTCCAGTGCCGTCTCGTACTGGAACCTTGATCCTGCGGTCTCCAACCCCATTTCGTCGAGGCAGAAGGCATCCACAAGGACCGGCTCCAGGGTTTCCTGCACAGCGAATTTCAGCTCGATGGACTCGAGATTCAATCCAAACCCGCGGATCACAGATCGGCCGAATGCCGCGATCCAGGCGGCGGAAAGCATCAACTCCTGGAGTTTGTCCGCAGAAAGCCCGGTAATCCAAATCGCCTCGGAGAGGCCGATTCTCCGTCGAAACGGATCTTGCGGAAGAACCAATTCGATCACGGGAAAATCCCAGCTTGTTCCGGCTTGGAGAGTATGGAGGGCGGCGGTTTTCGGAATCGAGAGATCGCTTGCCTTGAGCTCGCTTGCGCTGGACTCATTCAGGGTGAAGTGACACAGGAACTGGAACGGCAGCACCTTGGGAAATGCCTGACTCCGCCAAATGGAGGCATCCCACACCGCCCTTCCCATCACCGTTGCGGAGGGGACCTTTTCCTCCTGGAAAAATTCGCACACGGGATGAAGCGTGGCTCCCTCCTTCAGCATCCCGCCGAGACCCTCCGGAGAAAGAAGATGCTCCGATCGAAGCGGAGCCTTTGAATCCAAGGCCTTGAAGCACTTCTCGTCGATCACTCCGAGATAGTTGGAACGAACCGGCAGTCGCTCCGAAATTCCATTGAGCATGGCGCTCACACTTCCGCTTTGCGGGATGCTGGAGCCCGCTTTCCGGAAAGAAAGCGCCTCGGGAGAGCGGAGAAACTTTTTCCATGCGTCCGCGGTTCGATAGGTCTCGTTCAACAAAGTGAAAACACCGGCGGCGATCCGGCCGCGATCCGAAACCGGATCGGGCATCCGGCCCCATCCCAAAACGGAAAAGCCGTCGTTGAATTTGTGAACGACGGAAGGAATGGATGTTTTTTCAGAGAAACTTATGGGCCCGTACGAGTCTTTCGTCACCTGACGCAAAAAAGAGTCCAGCATGACAAAAAGCTATCGGTCACTGATCCATCTGCGCAAGCGGATTCAAGAAAAGTCGAAAAGTTTTGTCCCGATGACGACGGATGGCAAATACGCCCTCCCCTTTTTCTCCGGCCAGGGTTGAATACAAATCCGGATCAAGAAATTGGAGCTCTTTCACCGATCGCCCCTCATGTTTTCCAAAATCAAGAAACACCTCGGATTCATCAAGGATTCCGGTAATCGGACTATTCTGGTTTTGACTCATGATTGGCCCCTCCGCCTTTGAAAGAGTTTCAAAGACAAAAAGCCAACTTGCAAGAGTCAGGAAATTGACTCGTTCAACACTCGCGAACAAACTCTTTCGGATCAAACCGGATCTGCGCACCCCAGATCCCGCGCGAAACTTCAGGCTCACCCACCGAAATGACCATCACCACGCGATCCCCGAACCCCAACTCAAGCAAGCGCTTCACCCGGAGCTCGTCAAACCCTTCCATCGGACAGGTCCCGTACCCCTCGGCGGCAATGGCCAGCATGAAGTTCTCACACGCGAGAGCCGCCGACTTGATGGAAACCTCCTCACGGTCACGAGGACTCCACGGGCGGCGAACGATGGGCCGGAACACTCCAATGAGATTGAAAAGAATCCATTTGATCGGAGCAAGAATCTGAAATCCGTAGGTGAAAGGGATGAGCTTTTCGTAATAGGGGTACATGAACTTCGGGGCCTGCGCTCGATCAAGCTCCTCGATCATCCGGCCACGATTCCGCTTCCACCGACGCGGCTCGGCCGTGACCACCAGCAACTCCTTTGCTGTCCGCGCCGCGCGCTGGGAAAGACAGGCCTCGACCAATTTCTTTTTCTTTTCAGGGGTCCTGACCCAATAAAAGCCCCAGGTTTGCAGATTCGAAGAATTGGGAGCAAGAAGTGCCGCGTTCAACGCGCGTCTCATCACATCCTCGGGCACGGGGGCGTCGGTATAGTTCCGAATGCTCCTGCGTGAGCGCACCGCCTCGTAAAAATCCATGGAGGCTTACTCGGTCACAAGCGTGCAGACCGCATCGCCGCTTGATCCCCGATATTCAAGATCGGACCCTGGAGAACAGGTCTCCTCGTGATTGATCCAATCACACTGGAAATAATTGGAAATGGAGAAAGAACCGGTCTTTCGATTCCGCTCGAGGTAGCGAGAAGTGGTTCCGACTCCCACCTGCCCGGTCTCAAACAAGTAAATTTTCGAATCAGAAAGGCTCCCGTTGGAGACCCGTTGAATGCTCTCCTCGGAATGATCGGCTTTCATCACCGTCGTCAGTGCAACCAGCTGCCCTTCAAGATCGGTTTCTGAAATCTCAATCGAGAGAATCCTCTCGCGATTGTTCTCAAGCACGCACTTCAGGCGCGAGCCTTGGGCGGCCTGGGAAACCGAAGACAGCAAAAGAAAAAGTCCGAATACCGGGAGCGATTTGAAATTCATCATGGGCGGCACTCTACCATTTCCGACAAAATCAGTCAATAAATTACGACCTGCCACCGAAGAATGGGCATAGCCTCAACTTACGATGGGGGAATCCCCTAAAGTTCCTTCATGCCCACTCTTCGGGGGCATATCGCAATGAGACAGGTTTACTGGCCGCCGATGCGGTCTCTTCCGCCCATATAGGGCTGAAGCGCTTTTGGAATTCGAACCCCGCCATTTGCGAGCTGATGGTTTTCGAGCAGAGGAATCAAAATCCTGGGCGTTGCCACCGCCGTGTTGTTCAGCGTGTGCATGAACTTCACTTTCTCATCGCGGTCGCGATACCGGAGATTCGCGCGCCGGGCCTGCCAGTCATGGAGACTGGAGCAGGAATGCGTTTCGCGATAGCGCTTCTCGGAGGGAACCCAACATTCAAGATCGTGCATGCGGTATTTTCCGGCACCCATGTCGCCTGTGCACACCTCAATGATCCGGTACGGAAGCTCAAGGGCCTGCACGATTTCTTCGGAGGTCTTCAGAAGCTCTTGATGCCAGTGTGCCGACTCCTCCGCATCATTCCGGCAGAATACGAACTGCTCCACTTTGTTGAATTGATGCACACGCATGAGTCCCCGAACATCCTTGCCCGCGCTCCCGGCCTCGCGACGAAAACAAGGCGAGAATGCGCCAATTCGTTTTGGAATCTCACTTTCAGGCACAATTTCGCCTGAGAAAATCGAAGTAACAGGAACCTCAGCCGTGCCCGAAAGATAAAGATCATCTTCCTTCAGGTGGTACACTTGCTCGCGCCCCGCCGGAAAATGCCCGGTTCCGAAAAGGGCCGCCTCGCGCACCATTGCGGGAACGGTGATGATCTGTGAGCCCTTGCTCGCAAGAAAATCAAGCGCGAACCGGATGATTGCGAACTCGTAAAGAGCAAGATCGTTCTTTAACGCGATCATGCGGGAGCCGCACACTGCTGCCATACGCTCGAACTCAGCCCAGTTGTTCTGCAGGGCCAGTTCGACATGATCCTTGGAGGCGAAATCGAAGGCAGGAATGACTCCCCCCTTCTTCCGTTCCACATTCTCGGAATCGTCCTTTCCAACAGGAACATCGGAGGCAGGAACCAGCGGAGTGAGCCAAAGGAGATTTTTCAGTCCCTCTTCTTTCATCGCAAGCTCGGGCTCGATCTTTGAAATCTCCTGCCCTACCGCCCGGCCCCGCTCGATGAGCGCGGGGCGCTCCTCGGGAGTGGCCTTCGGCATCTTCTTCGCGTTCGCGTTCTTCTCTTCTTGAAGCGCCTGCACCCTTTTTTTAAGTTCCAGCACTTCCGCATCGAGCGAGAGCAACTCGTCGAGGTCGAGATTCACCCGTTTGTTTTGGAGTGCGGTCCGCACCAAATCCTTGTTTTCGCGAATGTACTTGATGTCGAGCATGGCGACAGCTTAGCCGCGCGGGGCTTCATGAATCAACCGGAAAACGCCCGATCAGGGAGAGTTGCCCAAAATCCACTGCTCAATCGCGGGGAGATCGGACGGCTTGGCTTCGATGACCCACTCGCCCTTCGGATAGGCGACACAGGCAATGCCCGACTCGCATTTCCCGAGACATCCCGACTTGTTCACACGGACTCGTCCCTTGAATTTCTGCTCCTTCACCCACGCCTTCAAATGGTCCACAATCTCCTGGCCCCCTTTAGGTCCGCAGCTCGCGCCCTTTTCCTTCTGGTTGGTGCAAACCAGGATGTGCAGATCATAGGGTTCGGTTTCGGTTCTCATGTGCGGGTCTCCTTCAAAACTTCCAATACTCGTTCGATTTCATCGTCCTCATTGAACGCATGCGGGGAAATCCGGATGAACTCACCCCGCTTGGCGATGGCAATCCCCTGAGACTTGCAGGACTCGAGAAAGAGGGACTCCCGCTCCGCCGGAAGACGGAAACTCGTGATTCCGCCCCGCTGCCCGACGGGTGTCGCAAGAGCGATTCCCGCGTCCTCGATCCCTTCTCTCAGGGTGCGGGAAAGACGTGCAATCTCCGCTTCGATCCGATCCACTCCCGTTTCGTGCAAAAGCTCCACTGCGGAATCCAGCGCAAACAGTGCGGCAAAGGCGAGCCCGCCCGGCTCAAAGCGCGAAGCAGTCTCGATCATTTTCGCATCCGGATCGGAATCCCGCCCCCACCCGCTGAAGGTTCCGGCTCCGATGTGCTGCGGCTGCAAAAGCTTCAAGAGTTCCGGCTTTCCGGCGAAAAATCCCTGCCCGAGGAGGGAGGCCATCCATTTGTGTGCGGCCCCGGCGAGAAAATCAACCGGAAGCGCGTTGAAAGAAAAGGGAATCTGGCCGAGGGCCTGAATGCCGTCGACCGCGAGAAACGCTCCCACGGAATGGCAGTGTTCTCCCAGGGCTTTCAGATCGAGAATGCTCCCTGTCTTGAATTGCACCCACGAAACCGACACGATCCTCACGCCCGGGCGAATCGCCTCGAAAAGCCGGTCCACATTCACCTGCGCATTCGAATCCGAAGCCACCACCTCAAGTTTCGCCCCCCTTCGCTCGCAAGCAACCTTCCAGGGGTAGAACTGACTTGAGTATTCCTGGTCGAGAGTGACCACCCGATCTCCCTCCTTCAGGGGAAATCCGAGCGCGACCTGCGAGACCGCACTCGCAACATTCGGGGCGAAGGCAAGGTCTTCGGGGTTTGCACCAAGAAATCGTGCGATCCGGTTTCGTGCGCGGGAAAGCCCCGCCACAAGCTCCGGGTCTGACAGGGATGCCCGGAAAGCCTGGAGATCCGCAACCTCTTTCACCCTCTCCGAAACCCGGATCGAAATCGGGGATTGGCCTGCGGAATTCAGATGAATTCCCTCCCGCCTCCGGAATTGATCCTTAAACTCCCTGATCGTAGGCATGCTTCTCAATTCTTTCCCACTGCCGCTCCAGATCCGTCGTCAGTTCATCCCAATATCGTGGAGACTCAAAATGGGGAAATGCTTTTTGGAACGCAGGGTCCTCGTACCGTTTCGCAATCCAGGTCGCATAATGAATCATCCTGAGCGCACGAAGCACTTCCACAATGCGAAGACTTCCGTGCGGAAGATCGCGCATCTGGTGGTAGCCTTCAATCAAATGGATCAGTGCCTCGGGGTCGGGGGCAAGCAGCCAGAGATCCTGAATCGGCGGACCCGTAACCATGTCGTCAAAATCGATGAAAAAAGGGCCTGTCTTTTCGTTCCACAGGATGTTCCCGGCATGACAGTCTCCATGGATCCGTTGCAGGGGCTGCCCCTGAAAAAGAGCAAGTGCGCGCGAGAGGATCGGATCGACAATGGACTCGAAACGCTTTTCAACAGAAGGGTTGATGAAGTTTCCCGCGAGCAGGAACTCAAGGGAGGCTTTGCCGTACACTTCGGGAGTCAGCTTGACTCGCGAGGGAGCCTTCTTTCTGATCCCGACCCCGTGCATCCGGGCGATGAGACGCCCGAGCTGGTTCAACTTTTCGGGAGGAAGATCCTCAGGCTGGCGCCCACCGACCTTGGGATACACGCAATAAAACAAGCCGGAATCTGTTTTTCGAAGAGTATCGCCCGGGGCCTCGAAGAAATCCGGCACCACGACCGGAATTTCAGCGCCTTGGATCTCGTGCATGAACTCATGCTCTTCGCGAATCTGCTGCTCGCTCCAGCGTCCGGGCCGGTAGAACTTCACCACCTTCCGGGTTCTCTCCTCGAACTCCACTTCATAGACGCGGTTCTCAAAGCTGGCGAGTGGCTGGCAATAGCCGGTACACCGCTCCCTTTGTCCAAGGACCGGATTCCTCTCGAGTGCATCCATCACCCGGTCCGGGGTAAGATCGAAAAAATAGCGTGTGGGGCCCGATCCCCAGCTGAGCTCAGCCATGGCGCAGAGCCTAACATTGAGTTTGAGAGCTTACCTCAAGTTTGTTAGGACAGACTCAATGAGTTCAGCAAAAACGGGAACATCCCCTCTCATCGTGATCTTCACAACCGTTTTCCTTGATCTCGTCGGTTTCGGGATGATCATTCCTTTAGTCGGAATTTACGGACGTCACTTCGGCGCAAGCGCTCTTGAACTCGCCGTCCTCGGATCCATCTACTCGCTCATGCAATTTTTCTTCTCTCCGATCTGGGGCGGCCTCTCGGACCGGATTGGAAGACGCCCCGTGCTTTTGCTTTCCTTGTGCGGATCGACAACCTCTTATTTTCTTTTTGCCGCAGCAAAGACATTGCCGCTCATCATTCTGTCGCGCGCGCTCGCAGGAATCTTTGCTGCAAACATTTCGACCGCGCAGGCCTACATCGCGGATGTCACAAAGCCCGAGGATCGTGCAAAGGGCATGGGACTCATTGGGGCTGCCTTCGGAATCGGATTCACGCTTGGTCCCCCGATCGGAGGGATCTCGACCGCGAAGATCGGAATGATGGCTCCGGGAATCATCGCGGGAACCCTCTGCCTGATGAATCTGATTCTCGCCTCCTTCCGCCTGAAAGAAAGCCTCCCTGAGGAGGTGCGTCTGCGGAACCAATCCAAGGACAAACGGGCGGGTCGCTCGCGACTTGTCCAGTGGGGCACCTTCAAGCGCACTCTGGGAAATCGCCCGCTCCTCATTCCGGTGATCTCCACATTTTTCGCAACTTTCGCTTTTTCCAATCTCGAACAAGTGTTCTCACTCCTGATTCAATTCCGGTTCAACCTTGAGACCACGGACGCAGCCTACAAAACTGGGATGGTTCTCATGTGGTCCGGCATCCTCGGCGCCATCATCCAGGGCGGGCTCATCCGGAAATGGGTTCCGAAGTACGGAGAGGTGAAACTCGCCACAGCCGGGTTTTTCATTCAGGGGATCTCGATGCTTTTGTTCGCCCACAGTCCGGGGTACGAGTGGTTCTTTGTCAGTGCAATCCCGCTCGCTCTCGGCAGCGGACTCATCAACCCCACGCTCGCCGCCTTGGTGTCGAAGCGGGCTTCCATGGATGAACAAGGGAGCGTGATCGGACTGAAGGAGGGCCTAAGCAGCCTTGCACGGATCCTGGGCCCATTCTGCGGAATTCTTGCATTCAATGCGCAGGCGGAGCTTCCCTTTTATGTTGCAGGAGGCGTGGTGATTCTGCTCGGTGCCTTCTGGCTTGCAAAGGAACCAAGGGGAACTCAACCCCTCGAGAGCAAATAAGCTTCTGTGATTTCCTGCGGAGACACGGTGGCGGTTCCGCGCTTGCTCACTTCCACTCCTGCGGCAAGGTTCGAGAGATAGGCCGCTTCCTCAAGCTTCGCCCCAGAGGCCAATGAAAGCGCCAATACCGAAATCACGGTGTCCCCGGCTCCCGAAACATCATACACTTCACGTGCAAAGGTCGGAATCAAGACGGGCTTCACCCCGGGACCCTTGAAAATCGCCATTCCGTCCTTTCCAAGAGTGATGACCAGACTTTGGGACCGGGTCAACTTCAGAATGGCCGCTCCCGCATCCATCAGGCTCTTGGAATCAACAATCCGGATTCCCGCAAGGGCTTCGGCCTCTTTTTTGTTCGGAGTGAGAAGCGTCGCACCGGCATACCAGGATGCGGGAGTTTTCAGGTGAGGATCCACAAGCACCGGGATCTTTCGTTTCCTTGCGATCTTGATCACACCCTGGATCATCGACTCGTTCAGGAGCCCCTTCGCATAATCCTCGATGATGACCGCATCAGCGGTTTTCGCCCCGTCGAGGATCGAATGAAACACGCGTTTTTGAATCGCATCCGCAAGCGCGTGGGTGCTTTCGTAATCCACCCGAAGCACCTGCTGGGTCTCGGCAACCACCCTTTCCTTCAGGATGGTTCGTCTTGATTCGTCAACCACGAGATGGGTGGTGGCGAGTCGCTTCCTCTTCATGAGCTTTATGAAGTCCCTGGCATCCGCATCCTTGCCGATCACCCCGGTGATGGTCGCCGCCCCGCCGAGCGCGATGATATTGTCCGCTACGTTGGCCGCAAGCCCAAGCTTGAGATCCTCGCTTTGGACAAACACGATCGGCACGGGCGCCTCGGGCGAAATTCTTTCGACCGTTCCCCGGGTGTAGCGATCGATTCCCACATCCCCCAAAACGGCAATTTTCCTTTTCCGGAAGAGCGAAAGGATCTGCAAAAGCATTTCTTCTGTCAGGGTCACCGGATTACCAGGCTTTTTCATAAACTCACATTCTCCACTTCAAGAACCGCGGATTCCACGTCAAACAAATTCATGCAATCAAACTTGGGGCAACGCTCACCCCGGCATCGAAACGTTTCGGGACATTCCACCGCCGGAACCCATACCGAACGTCGCGACACAAGGGGTCCCCAACGTTTTTCGGATAACACAAAAAGCGGCGGGAACATGGCAAACGCGGGAGCATCCACGGCGGCTGCGAGATGCAAGGGCCCTGTGCCGTGGGCGATCACGACTTTGGCATGGCGATAGACTTCAGCCATTCCGTCAAGCTCAAGGCCGTCTGCGGGGCCAAGAAGCACCACTCCTTTTGCCTTCTCACGAAATTGTTCGAGGATTGCAGTCTCTCCGGGGCCTCCCGAGACCAGCACGCGATGCCCCCTCTGCATGAGGCGCTGGGCGAGGTAGTGAATCCTTGCGATTTCGACATAGCGTGAGGACCCGCTTGAGCCGGGATGAATCACGACAAATCCCCTGCTCGCGAGCTTCTTCCTCAGAAGAAACTGCTGCGCGCGGATCTTGGCCGCATCCGTGGTTGCAACAAAGGCCCGAGGAAGATCCTCGGGACGCGAAGCAGGTTGCATGGGGGCAATGAGATCGAGATTGTATTCCGCCTCATGCATGAGGCACTTCGAGCGGCGCTGCCATTTCCCCTCGTTGAAGATGAAAAACGACCGAATCGTCGAATAGGGCCCCACCCGGACCGGAATCCCGGCCTTCTTCACCGCGCGGGAAACCCTGGGGTCATCCTTCAACACATAGGCCACATCAAAGGCCTGCTTCCGGAGCATTTCACAGAGAGCCGCTTCTTCCATTCCGGGATCATAGGGAAGCAACTGGATGGGGGCTCCGTATTGCAAAATGGGATGCCAGGGGCGCTGACACAGAAAAAAAATCTCATCATTCGGATTCAGTTCCCGGAGCTTGCGGAGCACCGGCGTCGCAAGGATCACATCTCCGAGACGATCGGTCCGGGTGACGAGAATCCTCATCCCCGGTCCTTTTTTGCAGAATCGGCCTGCACAGCGCGAATCCGCTCGGCCATGAGCCCCACCACCTGATCGAGCGTGTAATGGGTGGTATCGATCTCAATCGCGTCAGTCGCCTTCTTGAGGGGGGCGATGGCACGATTCGAATCACCATCGTCCCGAAGGCGAATCTGCTCCTTCAGCTCCTCGAAGGAAATCGTGTCGCTGTCCTGGGCTTCGAGCTCTGCGAGTCTTCGCTTGGCCCGCTCATCGATGCTTGCGGTCAAAAAGAACTTGATCGGGGCATCCGGAAAAATCACCGTCCCGATGTCCCTTCCCTCGAGGATCGAGGGTGCCTGAATTCCCAGAGTGCGTTGCAGCCCCTTGAGTGCGCCGCGCACTCCCGGGATCGCGGAAACCTTCGAGGCCATCATGCTCATTTCAGGGGTCCGGATCATCGAGGTGATGTCCCGTCCGTTCACAAAGAGACGATTCCTCGGATTCCGGTTCTGCACACGCTTGAATTCAAACTTCGCCTTCTCTGCGATCTTCGAGATGGCGGCATGATCGGATTCATCAAAATCAGATGTAAACCCCGCCTCAAAGCAGAGATAGGCAACGCCTCGATAGAGAGCGCCCGTATCGACATGGATCAGATTCAACAAATCGGCGATCCGCTTGGTGGCGGAACTCTTGCCGGTTCCGGCAGGCCCATCCACAGCGACCACGAAGGGATTTGACATGGAAAAACCCTATCACAAGCTCAGGGTTTTTTGTTCTTTTTTAGCTTGGACAGGGCCGAAATGGCCATCCGGTTCTGGGATTCGGTCCCGATCGTCACCCTCACCCAATCCGGCATTCCGTAATTGGCAATCGGCCGGAAAATCACTCCCATTCTGAGGCAAGCCTCGAATACCTCCGGACCGGAGAGTCCAAGCCCCTGACGGACATTGATCAACAGGAAATTTCCTTGGGATGGCAAAAACGGAATTCCAAGCTTCCGGTAAGCTGCCATCATTTTTTTCATCCCGGAAGTGTTGAGTCGGATCGACTTCCGGATGAAGACCTTGTCCTTGAGCGCAGCTTCGGCCCCGATGAGACCAAGACTTGAAACATTGAATGGCATCCGCACCTTTTGAACCATTTTGGCAAGCTCGGGCCGAATCACACCGTACCCCACCCGAAGTCCTCCCAGTCCGTAGATCTTCGAGAAGGTCTTCAGAACCGAGACATTCGAGAACCGGTGATACAGGGGAATCGGATCCGGCAAATCCTTCGCGGTCACATACTCCCAATAGGCATAATCGAGGATCACATGAACCGAACCTTCACGGACCTTCTCGACCTCGCCCAGAAACTCCACAAGTTCGTTCTCGGTCACGTAGGTTCCGGTCGGATTGTTCGGATTCGGAATCGCAACCAGCTTCACTCTCGGGTTCTCGCGCACGAGCTTCAGCATTGCATCGAGATCAAAACGAAAGTCTTGGGTCATTCGGGTAAAGAGCGTGTCCACTCCCTGGATGCGCGCGGAAATCGGATATGCGGCAAACACCCCGTCGCTTGCCACCATGAAATCCCCCGGGACACAGAAGGTCCGGATGAGGAGCTCAATGACCTCATTGGATCCATTGCCGAGCACAATCTCATCAAAGCCCACGCCCTCAAGTTTCGAAAGCGCAACTCGAAGGTGGAATCCGCTCGCGTCCGGATACAGTTGCAATTCCTTCATTGCTTTTTTCATGGCAAGGACCGCACGCGGAGAGGGGCCAAGGGGGTTCTCGTTTGAAGCAAGCTTGATCACCTTTTTCAGGCCCGTTTCGCGCTGGGTCTCCTCGATGGGTTTTCCCGCAATGTAGGGCTTGAGCTGTTCAATGTAGCGTGGAAATTGAATGGGCATGGTTCTCCTTTGTCTCTTTCCTAGATCACGGGCCGGACCTTCACCGAAGCCCGATCGACACTCTGATATTCCCCTTCGAACCGCTCGAGCACCCGGAGCGTGAGCCGCGTAATGACCTCCGGATCCAGAAGCGAGGCAAGCCCCACTGCCGGCACCGGCGCCCCCTCCGGATCGAGATTCAAACCCAGATGCAGGAGCACGGAAACAGGAGAGGCTGTCACGATCGAAACACTGAGCTTGCGGCTCCCGACAAACAGATCATCCCCCTCCCTCCGAACTTCGATTCCCGCACGAAGCAACTCCGTGCACCATTCCGAAACAAGGAGTCTCTGGATCCAGATCCCTTCCTTCAGCGTGATTCCGAAAAACTCTCCCAGGAAATGAAGCATCTCGCGTGCCCGGATGAAATCGTTCTGAAGCCGGTCCTCCCAATCCACAAGATGATCGGTCTGCACCTCGCACGGCCCTCGAAAGGCGATCAGCGCCGAGCCCTCGATCTTCCACTTCGAGAGAATGAAATGAGGCCTGAGCTCGGGCCCGTGATAGGGCATCGGGGTTTCCATCCAAAGCGACTTCATCTCAAACCTCCCGTGGCCCTGCTGAATCGCTTGCAGGATTCACACACACCGCAAGCTTCATCGCCACCCGCATAACAAGCCCACACACGCTCAAAGGGAAACGACTCCGGGAGCCCCTTCAACGCATCCACGATCTCGGTCTTCACCATCATCTCGGTGTAGGAAATCACCTTCACTCCGTTCCGGGTCGAGTACCTCAGCGCCAGGGTCGAAACTCCGAGGAACTGCGAGGAATTGTCGGGGAAGGTCGCCGCTTCCTCGCGATTGAATCCGACAACGACCTGCTGGATGCCCTTGCTCTCCGCGATCGCAGCGGCAACATTGATGAAGAGACCGTTTCGGTTCGGCACCCAGACCGAGGCCGCCGTCTTTTGGGTGGTCGGCAAATGATCGAGGTCCGAGCCCTGAAGCGAGGGAATGCCCTTGTCTCCCTCCGTGAGCGCACTTCCGCCAAGATCCCCGAGCCACTTCAGGTCCAGCACCCGATGAGGAACTCCGTAGTGTTTCGCGAAAAAAGACGCGCTTTCGATCTCCCGTCGTGCGGCCTTTTGGCCGTAATCGATCGTGAGCGCGAGCACCGGCTCGTCAAAGTGCCGGGCAAAGGCAAGGTTGGCGCTGCTGTCCAATCCCCCGGAGAGAAGGATGAGGGATTTCAATCGTGAGGCTTCCACCCCTAGAACTTAAGGCGCCTTCAGCCTGTGCGCAATGCTTTTGATGAAAGGGGCCGGTTCACGCACCCGCAACCCGTCAAAGCAACTTTTTCGCTTTAAACAGCTTCATCGCCGCCTCGTTCGCATAAACGTTCGGCACGAAATTGATGTAGCTGGAGAGGCGTTTCACGATCGAATTGTCGACCTCGATCAAGAGCTTCGGCCCCCCCCGCTTGGTGACAATCTTCACCGGTTCAAGCTCAAGGTACAGGGGCCCCTTCCGTTCCTTCTTGTTGAGCTTGTCCTTGGATGCCGTGAAGGCAATGTCCTTGGCGGGGATGTCGGCCAAAATCCACTCTTCGCCGGTTCCATACTCCTCAATCACATGCTCAAAGTCCTCGACAATCGCCTTGATTCGCTTGATGCGCTTCTCGCGTTCCTTCCCGGATCCGCTCGACTCGAGGATCCGGTGCTCAAACTCGGGATGATGCACGGTCTTGGGTGCCTTCCGGTACAGAAGCATCTCGATCAACTCATTGGTGGGCCGGTCCTCGATCAGACCAAGGTGACGGACCTCCTGGCATCGATTCAGGAAATAAATGTCGTTCCACCAGAAGAACCGCTCATCCCGCTCCTCGATCATCGAGAGAAGATCGTGGAACTGATGGATCAGGTCCTCTTGCAGGAACTTCTCGGCGATCTGGGTCGAGATCACGTCGAATTTCGAGGATTGCTGGTTTTTTACAACCTGCGAATACCAGTTGAAGCGGGCAATCAGGAAGTCCTCCACGGCCCGCATGGCGTTTTCCCGAACCCCGAAACCGACCTGGCCGCGACCGATCTCGAAGGTCGTGAGATTTGCCAGGATGTAATCACGGTCGAACTGGCCGTATTTGATCCCAGTGTAATAAGAATCGCGCAGAAGATAGTCCATCCGGTCGGCATCGAGATCGGAATGCATGAGCTGGTTTGCAATCACATAGGGAGACTCGCCTTTGATGATCTTCGAGATCATTGCCACGTCAAACCCGTACTCCTCGAGGATCCGTGTCACTCCACCCTCGTAGCGGGTGTTCTTGATGATGAAGGCTCCGAGATGTTCATGATTGTTGGAAAGCTTTTTTGCGCGTTTCGGAAGCCTTCGCTCGTCGTTTCCATGTCTCATGTAGGCGTATTCAACCGTATGCGAGAACGGAAACGTGCCGATGTCATGCATGAGAGCCGAGATCCGGAGACTCTTGTGAAGCATGGCCTGGGGAGAAGTTGCCTTTGCATCGAACAGCTCGTGGTCCGGCACCGCAAGGCCCAGCGCCCGAAGCATCTGGTCCATCGAGTGCATCACGCCGATCGTGTGCCCGAACCGATTGTGTTCGGCTCCCGGGAAAATGTAGTTCGCAAAACTCAGTTGCTTGATCCAACGAAGACGCTGGAAAAAGGGCGAATTGATGATCTGCTCCTCCCACTCGGTGATCGGAACAAACCCGTAGAGAACATCATAAATCACTCCGCGCTTCATTCGATGCCGCCTCCTCGCCCCCAAAGCTTAGCCCAAATCACCGGCAGCTGCACCTTGCATTTGCACACCCCTTCGGGATACCTAAAATGCCCATGGAAAACCCGAAAGCAATCAGCGTGCGACCTGCAACCTCGGAGGATCTTCCCGCGATTCTTGAGATCGAAAGGGAGAGCCATCCCGAACCCTGGTCGGAGATCCATTTCCAAAAAGAGATGGATACCCCTTATTCCCGCGTTCTCGTCCTCACCGACGACGAAACGGATTCGGTTGTCCTTGGCTATCTGGTGTACTGGCTTCAGGCCGAGGGCACCTCGCTCTTGAATGTGACCGTGGCCCCGAAGTGGCGAGGTCTCGGGCTGAGCCGGATCCTGCTGAACGCCTTGATCAATGAGACCGTGCGCGAGGAAATTCCGAGGATCATTCTCGAAGTGAGAGCTTCAAACGAACAGGCCATCGGCGTTTATGAACACATCGGATTCAAGCGTACTCATGAACGGAAGGGGTTCTACTCCAACGGTGAAACCGCAATCGTGATGGAATTGAAGACAAGCGACATTCCAGCGATTCTTCAATGACTAAATTGAAAATAAGGTGCGTGGAAGCGTAAAGACCCGAGGCATGAACTGTCGTTTGGGATTTGTATTTTGCCGACTCTCGCGAGCGCAGGATGCGCGAAAGCGAGGCCGCAGGATGCGGCTCGGAGACAAAATACCAATCCCAAAAGACAGTTTAAGCGTCTAGGTCTTTACCGGCTCCGGTCCGTATTCGATGGTTTCCACCCGGAACTCATTTGCAGACAAAGCCTCATCCTTGATCCAGTCGATCTGCTCTACCTTGGAGGCGGCCATCACATCACGAGCCGCGGGAAGAAAGCTCTCGATTGTTTTTGAATTGGCTCGCATGCCCGCCTTTACCACAGGCCTTGCAATCGAAACCTTCGACACCGTTTTTTGCTGGTTGATCACGCTCTGGGCTGCCATTGCCGCATCAAAGATCGCAGGATCCCCTGCTGTGACCCCGTCGAAATCCCCCGCATGCGGGAAGGTCGCATGATGGATGCTCTTGGAAACCGCAGTGAATCCATAGCTCCACACTTCTTCGGTGGTGTACGGAAGGAAGGGTGCAAAGAGCCTGAGGAAGGCACTCAGTCCTAAACGAAGCGCATGAACCGCAGAAGCCTTGGCAGCAAGGTCGGATGCGGAGGTTTTCTCACCCCAGGTTCTGCCCTTCACCAGCTCAAGATAAGAATCCGTGAAGTGCGACCAGAAAAACTTCTCCGTCTCCATGAGCGCCTGGGCAGGCTCGAAGTTTTCAAAGGCACGCCCTGCATCTTCGACCTGCTTTTTCAGCTTTGCCAAAAACGCCAAATCGAGAGGTTCTGTGATCGCACCCTCGATGGCCCCCTGGGCAAGCACGAACTTGCCCGCATTGAAGAGCTTCATGGCAAGCCTGCGCCCGATCTTCATGATGCCCGGATCAAAGGCCGTATCGACCCCGTAGCGCGCAAGACCAGACCAGTAGCGGACCGCATCCGCACCGAACTCGTCCAGAAACTGCGAGGGCGTCACGACATTGCCCTTGGATTTTGACATTTTCTTCCGATCCGGATCAAGCACCCAGCCAGAGATCACAATGTGCTTCCAGGGGATTTTTTCTTCATGGAGCATCGCTTTTGCGATCGTATAAAACGCCCACGTGCGGATGATCTCGTGTGACTGTGGACGAACATCCATCGGAAAGAGCTTGCGGTGGCGTTCGGGATTCACCTCCCAATGCGATCCGAGCTGCGGAGTGAGCGAAGAGGTGAACCAGGTGTCGAACACATCCGACTCTCCGATGAATCCACCCGGCTTTCCGCGCTGGGATTCCTGATAGCCTTCCGGGACATCCGACATGGGGTCAACCGGAAGCTGGGCCTGTGACGGCATCAGAGGGCGCGAGTACTCGATCGCCCCCTTTGCATCGAGCGGGTACCACACCGGAATGCTGACCCCGAAGAATCGCTGCCGGCTGATGCACCAGTCGATGCTGAGATTCTCAGTCCAGTTCTTGAAACGAGAGTACATGAACTCCGGATGCCACTGGATTTTGGATCCGTACTCGATGATTTTTTCTTTTTTGTCGACGAGTTTCACGAACCACTGGCGAGTGGTCAGGATCTCCACGGGCCGATCGCCCTTTTCATAAAACTTCACGGCGTGCTGAATGGGCTTGGGAGGATTCTTGAGCGCGCCCTTTGCTTGCAGGATTTCGACGATGGCCTTCTGGGCCTGCTTCACGGTCTTCCCGACAATGACCTGATAATTCGAGCTCGCCTCTTCCGGATTCCGTGAGGGAAACAACGGGGACGAAAAATTCACGGGCTGAAGCCTTCCGTCCCGGCCGATGATCTGGCGGAGCGGCAGCTTCTGTTCCCGCCACCACTGCACGTCGGTTTGATCCCCGAACGTACAGACCATCAGGATCCCTGTCCCCTTCTCGGGATTCACAAGCTCGCTGCCAAAAATCGGCACTCGCACCCCGAACAGGGGGCTTACCGCAAACTTTCCAATGAGCGAGCGATACCGCTCATCCGATGGATGCGTGGTGATCCCCACACAGGCAGCAAGCAACTCGGGCCTCGTGGTGGCGATCGTGAATGTGCCTCCGCCCTCAACCTCGAACTCAATGTCGTGGAAGGCGCCCGGAATCTCACGGTCCTCGAGTTCCGCCTGCGCCACTGCGGTCTGGAAGTCGGTATCCCAAAGGGTCGGGGCTTCCACCTGATACAGCTCGTTCTTGCGGTGAAGATCCAAAAAACTCAACTGTGCGATCTTGCGCGAGTGATCGTCGATGGTCGCGTACTCAAGACTCCAGTCGACTGACAACCCGATGTGGCTCCAGAGTTTCTTGAAAAGCTTTTCGTCCTCATGTGTGAGTTTGTGGCAATGCTCGATGAAGTTTTTGCGCGAAAGGTTCCGCTGCGGGAGCTTCTTTGCCTCGAGTTCCTTTTCGGTCATCGTCGAGAGAATCGGCGGCAGATCAAGCCCCTGCTCGTAGGGCTGATTTGCCTCACAGCGGATGTGGAAAAAGTTCTGCACCCTCCGCTCGGTCGGAAGCCCATTGTCGTCCCATCCCATCGGATAGAAGACGTTCTTTCCCTTCATGCGCTGGAATCGCGCCAGGATGTCGGTCTGAGTGTAGCTGAAGATATGGCCCACATGGAGAGAGCCCGAAACCGTGGGAGGAGGAGTGTCGACAGCAAAAACGGGGCGGGTGTCATTTTCGTGAAACCTGTACGTGCCCTCAGTGCTCCAGCGCGCCTGAAGCTCGGCCTCGACCTTCGGGAATTCGAGATTCTTGGGAAGCGAGGACGGATCCACTCCTTCGACTTTTTTAAATGATTTTCCGGATTTCGACATGCCCCGACGCTAGCATCGGGCACTAATAAAGGCAATTTGCGCGTTCCTGGTCATTCTTCTGAACGGAGCGACTGATCCTTCCCTGATTGCCATCAAATCCGAGCGCAGGGTACATGAGCGCCTCGAGGTACTCGGGGTCCGCACCGGAACAACTGGGGATCCCCTGCGAACCGCTTCCGGAACAGGAATGATCGAGACCAAGAAGGTGACCGAGCTCGTGAGCGACCACGCTTTGGAGATCCGGGATCGGCTGGCCGCTATTGAAAAAATGCTGGAAATTGATTTGTAGCACCCCGGAAATGAAGGACCGGAACTGTGAACCCGCAACGGCGACGGGACAGGTGCTTGTCAGAGCCATGGCCGATTTCCAATTCTCGGGCCATCCGGAGCGCGCCTTCTGGATCAGAACCGGTCCCATAAACCCGTTTGCCGAAACAAGATTCTGCCCGCACACCGTGGCGATCGTGTAGGTCTGTGTTCCGGCAGGCACGGAATTCGAGAGATACAGGGAAAAGCCCTTGGATGCCTTGAAAAACGAATTCCAGGTTGAGATCGCAGCAGAGATGGCGGAGAGCTCGGCGGAATTGAAATCATTTGCGATCACCGCAACCGGGACGGGCTTTGCCGTCCATCGCCCCGTGATGGTTCCGGTTTGGTCCACCGGAAGAATGCACTCTTTGGTGATGGAGGAGGACTTCGGTCCGCAGGACAAAGGCGCAAAGAGCACCACCAAAAAAGGAATGCCTTTTTTGAGTTTCCGAATCACCCATGAGCCCCGCATCTGGTTCATTTGCCCTCTCAACGAATGGGATGGAGGGGGAATCTCCCCCACCCTCCTGTATCGTATCATTTTTATCGGGTATTTCGGCGATAAAGTTTACTTAATTAGTCGTAGATTAGAAAAAAACACCTTAATAGATTGAAATGATTGATTAATCTAGATTAGGCCGACTTCCAGGGAGTCGATCCGACCTATCTGCGCTTCGGGGAAATTCCGAGGCGCCGGGCCTCTTCTGCGGGGATTCGCTCGACCTCAACCTGAGGCCCAATCCCCAGCCCGCCGGAAATCGCGCGGTTCGATTCCAGAGCGAACAAGGCAAAGAGAACGAAGGCCGATGCGGCCATGAGCCACCAAATCCCTTGTCCGTATCCGGGGATGCTCAGGGCTTGCTTTCGGGGTCTTGGTTCGACTGGTTTTGACATCAGGGTCTCACACTCCTTGGAAAAACAGTTTAACAAGACCCGTTTAAAAAAATGAACTTAAAAAAACGAAGCTCATCCGTTTTTTTCAAACGACTCCCGGATGAGCTCCGGGATCCTCTGGAATTCTTCCTCCCATGTTTCGGGCTTGATTGCGTCCCGGAACAGGAAATCCGGCCGGGCACTCGCGATCCCGCACGGATCAATTCCTAAAAACGCGGCCGGATTCGGCACGCAATTGAGCGCAAATCCACTGCTCGTGTATCCATCCCGGATCTTGATCCCAATGGAGGCAACCTTCCCCTGAGAAGACCAGATCCCCAGACGCGAGCCGTCCTCAATGGCCGCATCCGGAAGATAGATCTTCGCGACCGGCTCAAGCAGGCTCAACATTTTCATGACGGCAGCCCTCACCCCGCGCTCGTGCCCCGAAAACTCCAAAAGGGGGGCAAGAACAAAGCCCACCCACTGGCCGGGACCATGCCAGGTTTCATTGCCACCCCGCTCCCCTGCCACCACCTCGATGGGAAGGGTTTTCAGGAACTCCGTGCGCTCATCCCCAAGATGAATCTGCCGGGCTCCCAGGGTGAGCGTGGGCGCCAACTCCGAAAACAGGATCGCACGCTCCCGACCGGGGCGCAGGGACTCAAGCACCTCGTCTTGAAGCTTGAGGAGATCCGTAAAACGAAAAGGATGATCCGGCGTGTGCCGGTTAATATAAACGGACCACATCGCCTTCTTGAAAATTCCCGCCCGTATGGACTGTTGCCATCGCACTGTCCGTGCCGATGAAATCACTGACCTCAAGGGTCCCCTTCAGGAATCCCTCCGAGTGCCCGAGAAAGGACTTTGTGACAGGATCGATGATGTCCTCCCCGGTCGAAAGCACTTTCAAAATATCGCCTGCAAGAATCCCGGATGCCTTTCCTGCATTGATATAAACCTTGTTTCCCGCGACTTTCGCGATCCGTCCCTGCCACTCCATTTTTTCAAGCGCAAGAACCGCATCCGGAATGAGCTTCTGCGCCGCTTGGTAGAGCGCTTCCTTGGCGAGCTCCTCACGGGCCGCCTTGTTGGTCATGGCATCCTCATCGATGAGAATCCGGGTGGAACTCGAGGCCGCCGCTGACCTCGGGTAAGTGCCCACTTCCCGGCCCGTCGCCACATCAAACACCTTCATCTCGAGATCCACCACCACAGAACTTTCCGCAGAACGGAGAATCCCCACCTCCTCGCGGCTTTGCCGGAACTGGATCTTGGAAATCCGTCCGAGGATCACGGCGGAAACTCCGTATTTTCTGCCCTCGCGAACCAACTGGGATACTTGCACACGGTCCCCATCCACAAAATCCTTCGTCACAGTGTTCACAAGATCGTCCTCGGGAAACAAGATGCGTCCTCCCACCGAGAACTCCCGTTTCAGCTCTGCGGCGACAAAGGCACCAAGCCCCTCATCCCCGACCGGAGTGTCATTCCAAAACGAGAGCAAAAGCACCTTTTTTTTCGGCCCTTTCAGCCGCTCCAGAGCCTCGGATTTCGCATCCGAGCCATCCCGGTCCTGGTAATACCCTCCTTGGGATTCGTCATAAAACTCCCGGTCTTTTCGATAGCCACTGCCCCGCATGCAGCCAGTCAGGCACTCCAGGATCAGCATGACGGAGAGAACACCCAAGCCTTTTGAGGAAAAACATCCATGAGCACGGTTCATAAGCAGATCCTACCATCAAATCCGAGGTCTTTTCAAAGACTGCCCTCTTTGATAAAGGAAAGACCATGCCAAAAGCCCCATCCCGATTCTGGCTCCTGAAATCCGAGCCCGACGTCTATTCCATCGACCGATTTGCGGAAGAAAAGAGAACCAACTGGGACCATGTCCGCAACTTCCAGGCTCGAAACGTTCTCCGAACCTGCAAAAAGGGGGATTTTGTCCTGATCTACCACAGCAACGACGATCGCGCCGTGGTGGGAGTGGCCCGCGTGTGCAAGGAGGCCTACCCGGACCCTGATCCCGAAAAACCGGGAGATTGGTCCCAGATCGATGTCGAGTTCGTTTTGAAGCTTGAGACTCCCGTCACACTGGCCGAGATCAAGACCACCAAATCCCTCTCCTCCCTCCCGCTGCTGAAACAATCACGGCTTTCTTGCATGGAAGTGGGCTCACGCGAGTTTGAAACCATCTTGAAAATGGGGGGATCGTGGGAACGTTTTCAAGCGCGAAAATAGTCTGGGCTCCCTTCACCGTTTGCCCTCCAACCGAAAAAGCCCCCTACCCGAGATCGCTGAATACCGCCGAGGGCTTGGGCGACAGGCTCCGCTTTGTCGCGTTCGCCGAGAAACAAGCCGAGAACGCGTTTCGACTCGCAGCCCATTCCTTTCCCGGCCTCCCCGAAACGGTGAAACACACGTGGCTTGAACTGGCCCGGGAAGAATCCAAACACCTGAACTGGCTGCTTGCCCGCATGATGGAGCTTGGCGTGGATCCCGCAGAGCGCCCCCAGAGCCTTGCTCTCTGGAATTCCTTTGATCGGTGTGCAACTCCCAAGGAGTTCGCGATCTTCATGGCGAACGCCGAAGAGCGCGGCAGGATTGCCGGAGAACAATTTCACGAGACGCTCATGAAATCAGATCCCGTGACGGGCGAGCTTTTCCGCAAGATCGCAGAAGAGGAGCAGATTCACATCGACCTCGCCCGCTCGGTGATGAGCGACCTTGGGATTTAATCTAGAACTGGAAGCTGCCCTGGAGCCCGAACTTGAGTGCGCTTCTCTGAATCGTGGTGATCTCCTCGTACCGGAGGTCCGGGCCGATCGCAAACCCCTGCGAGACAAAGATTTCATATCCCGCTCCGAACCCGAATTCGAAGTAACTGTTCATGTTCGAAAAGCCTGCACCGCCGAAACCGGCCGCCCCGGTGAACATGGCAAGACCGATGTTTGGACCGGCATAAAAGCCGCTTCCCCCGATTCGAGTGAGAAGCGCCTGCACGTTGAGGTCATGAAAGTCCTGACTCAAAGTCACAAAACCCGCAGCCGCCGAGCTGCTGGTGTAATCGTAACTCAAGGCGAATGCGAGTCTTGCAAAATCAAGGCTTGCTGCATTGATCCCGACCTTCGCACCGAACATGAAATCCATCATCATGCCCGCCCCGGCATTCATGGAAGGATTCACATGCCCCCCAAGCAGAAGGGACGCCCACCCCTTGGATTCATTCCCGAGCATCGAGCGATCATTGCTGGAAGGAACATCACGTTCCACCCGCGCTACCTCGCTCTTTTGAAACCTTTCGGTTCGTCCATTGCTGAGCCGGATGTCCACATGACGATTCGGAACATCATTCAACACCGTTCCCTCGACGAGCCGTCCGTTGGTCAACAACACCTGATCGATGGCGAATGCCGACCCCTGGAAAAGACAAAAGGACGTCATCACCACCAAAGCAAACTTAAGTTTTTTTCCGCTCTTCATGATCAAACCTCCCCGGAGTCACTCCGGATTCATTTTCAAATCAACCTTATTTCCCCGAACTCCCGAATCCACCCTTGCCCCGCTCTGAACTGGAGAGAAGCTCCACCTCGCGGGTCATGGGCGTTGCCACCGGCTGAATCAAAAGCTGAGCGATTTTATCGCCTGCTTGGATCTCCTGGGGCTCTTTTGAAAGATTCCACAAAATCACACCCACCTCGCCGCGGTATCCTGAATCAATCACACCGCCCAAGGTCTTGATTCCCCTCTTTCCCATCGAGGATCGATCCCAGATCAAGCCCACAAAGCCGGGATCAAGCTCGATTGCGATGCCGGTTTTGAAGATCCGGCCCTCGCCCGGAGCAAGGGTGTGGCGCTCAAGCGAAAACAGATCAAGGCCCGCATCGTGTTCATAGGCGCGTACCGGAACCGTGGCCGCAGGATCGAGTTTTTGAACGTGAAGGGTTTTCATGACCCGCGACTCTACCAGACCTTCCCCGGATTTCAATGGCCGGAATTCAATTCGATGCTTGCCAAATTGCAAAAAAAGACCGAGAACCTTCGCAGAAACAGGAGCCCTTGAATGAAGGCACTTCGTCCCGCTTTTCGCCCACACACCATCCTGATGATTCTCGGAGCCTTGACCCTTTCCGCTCCCCTTTGCTCGCAGGCCATGAACCTCCGTGATTTTTTAAAGAAACAATCCCCGCTTTGCGCGTCCGTGAAGCTTGCCTATCTTCGGGAGCTTCAGGTCTTCAAAGCCGATCCGATTTACTGCTCGAAAAGCGACGCCTACCCTGGAATGTTCCAGGCATGCAAGGATGCGTACTCGGAAGAACAGCAAAAACTTCTGCAGCCGGATTGGGGCCGGGACTGGGTTTTGGAAGATTCAAACTGGGTGCCTACCTTCGGCGAAGTTCTTGTTTTCCGGAAGTCAAACATTCTGAGCCCGAACTCCCCGATGAGCTGCGAGGCAACGCTCTCGATCCCGGCAAACAAGCCGCGCTCCAAACGCTTCTCGTTTGATATCTATTGCGACCACTGAAATGACCACGCAAACCGATGACAAACTTCGCGAGGAATTGAAAGCCTCGATTGGCCCCGTAGCTTGGGGTGATCTTCGCAAGCACTTGGCGCGCGATGTGATCATCATTGTTGCCCCCGAGACCGCACTTCTCGATGCGGCGCTTGCGATCGCCAAGAACGATCAGGACCAGGTCACGACCTGGATCAAGGATGGGGTCCTCACCAAGCCCAACACCCAAAACCTCGAACACTGGGAAAAGAACTTTGATTTTCCATTTCTTTCGGTCGTCGTGCAGCCGTTTATTTTAGTGCAGGTTTTGAATTGAGACGGATCAGGTTCTTGGCCCCAAAATTCCGACTACTTTCGCAACAACCCCATCGATCCCCACCTGCAGCTGCTCGCCCGTGGTAAGAACCTTGAGCACCACCTCGCCCTTTTCAAGCTCCGAATCGCCAAACAACACCGCCACTTTTGCCTCGTGTTTGTTTGCAATCTTCAGCTGAGCCCCAAACCCGGAAACCTGAAGCGGGGTCATCACATTGAGTCCCGCAGCACGAAGATCCCGGGCAAGCTTCTCTGAAAGTGCGCGAAGCTCCGCCTTTGGCAGACTCACGAACACATCAATCTCACTTTCAAACTTCGGCACGAGTCCATGGACTTCCAAAAAATTCTGTAGCGAAACATCGCCCATCCCAAAGCCCACACCCGAAAGCGATTCCTTGCCGCCGAACATCCCGACCAGGTTGTCATATCTGCCGCCTCCGAACATCGCACGTCTGTTTTCGGGGCTCACATCATAAATCTCAAACACGGTGCCGGTGTAATAATCAAGCCCCCGCATGATGGTCGGATCAAAGACCACACGATCGGAAACTCCCGACTCGCGCAAGGCCTTGAAAAGCTCCATAAGATGAGTCGCACCTTCGCAGGGCATTTCTGCTGCAATCGCGTCGAAATTCGAGGTAAAGAATTTCTTCAGGGTGGCCACCTGATCCTCACGGACTCCGGCCTCGGTCAGCCACAAAAGGAACTTCGCCTCATCGACCTTGTCTTTTGCATCGATCGCCTTCACCACTCGAAGCGCTTGCTCGGGGGTAAGACCCAGTTTGTCGCGAAAAAACGCGTCCATGAGTTTTCGATGATTCACCCGCACCTGAACGCGATCGCCCCCACCAAAATTTCGCATGAGTTCAACCGCGAGAGTGAGCAATTCGGTTTCGGCCAAAAGCGCATCGCCACCCAAAACATCGACATTGAGCTGCCAGTGCTCGCGAAGACGCCCCTTTTGCGGCCGCTCATAACGCCAGAGATTCGGAATGCTGAAAAGCCGGATGGGCCGCGGGAGCTCATGGATTCTTGCCGCCACCAGACGCGCCATCGTGGGCGTCATTTCGGGACGCACGGCAACCTTGCGATCCCCCCGATCGACAAAATGATAGAGCTGCTGGCTAACGAGCTCTTCGCCTGACTTTGCGGCATAGAGATCAAAACTCTCGATCATGGGTCCGCCGTACTCGAGGTAGCCAAACGAGCGCGCCGCTTCGGAGAGCTTTCCAAACATCCAGTTCCGGAATTGCATGTCTTTGGGGTAAAAATCGCGGGTGCCCTTGTAGGGTTCGGTGGAAATCGCCATGATTTCAATGGGTACCAACGCAGAACCCGCTTGCCAAGGACTGTTTTAGTCTGAAACACTTGGGGCCGAAGGCAATCATGAATCCAAGCACCGCCGAGTCCCATCTTCTGACCTGGATCACTCCCGTCATCCCCCAAAAGGAGCTGGAGGGCCTATTTGCCTGGGTAAACCAACACCTCATGGAGGCCGGACTTCCGGTCATTGAATCGTTCACCCGGATGAAAACCTCATTTTGTTTTGAGCCAAAAGAGGCGCTCCGGCTTGATTTCGAAATTGCTCCCCCGCCCCGTGCGGCCCTTGAATCCAATCGTTTGAATGCGTTTGCCCTTCTTCGGGAATCGCTTTGGAGCGAGATTCTGGCGGGCTCGCAACCGGCACCCAGACCCGAGCTCGTGTCGCTTCGTCCGGAATCCGTGGCAAAGGCCGCAAAAACACTTGCCTGCTTTGACATGGACAGCACGCTCATCAATGAAGAGGTCATTGATGAAATCGCGCGCGAAGCCGGATTTTTTGCCGAAGTGGCGGCCATCACGGAAGAGGCCATGCAGGGCAAGATGGATTTTGAAGCAGCACTCAGGCGACGGGTGAAATTGTTTTACGGCATGCCAAAAGCTCGCGCCGAGGCCATCATTCCACGGCTCACGCTGAGTCCCGGGGGCGAAGCCTTGATTGCAGGATTCCGTTCCGCCGGAGTGAGGACTGCGGTTCTGAGCGGCGGGTTCGAGTTTATTCTGAAGCATTTTCAAAAACAGCTGTTGATCGACCAGGTGTTTGGCAACCATCTCGTGACGGATGATCTCGAGTGCTTCACGGGCGAGCTCGATGGACCCATTGTGGATGCCGCCTACAAACAGAAACTTGCGGCAAATCTGAAATCCTCCTACTCCGCCAGAGCAGAGGAAACCCTTACGGTGGGTGATGGCGCGAATGATGCGCTCATGATGAGAGAGGCCGGAACCCAAGTTTCATTTTGCGGAAAAGCGAAGCTTGCCGGACACTGCAACACCCTTGTTTTTGATCGCAATTTGCTTTGGATCAGGCAGCTCTGATGTTCAAACTTGGGCTTCCAACCCGGTCCGTCTCGTGAAATAAAGGTTTCATGAGACCAGCCCCCAGAAACATCGCCCTTGACCTGATCCTGACCATTCTTTTGTGCGGACTTTGGAACTTGATCGTGCAAAGAAAACAGATTCAGACCCTGAACTATCTGCTCAAAGAGGAGCGGTACTCTTTTTGGAAGGTCTACCTGCTCTCGCTGCTCACCTGCGGGATCTATTTCATTTTTCACGAATACAAAAAGGCCGAGGAAATCGCAACCATCACAGGAAAGGATTCGGACTCGGACCCGCTTCTTGCGGTTGTGCTTTCAATCTTTGGCCTCTCCATCGTGTTCGACGCCATCGCGCAGAGCAAACTCAATGCAATCCTCGACGAACGGGCGAAACTTGAGGCCACGGGTTCAGGTCAGCAGTGATCAAACTGGCCTCTTTGAGTGGGCATGGCATTTAGATTTAGGTAGGTTATCCCATTTGGCTCTTGGAGGTTTAGCCTCCGAGCCGCATCCTGCGGCCTTGCTTTCGTCAGTCCTGACTCGCAAGAGTCGGCTAAACCTCCAAGAACCAAAGGGGTTCGCCTCCACAAGCCCAAAGGCCATGCCCACTCAAAGAGACCACTTGGCACTCCCCCCGAACATCCTGTTCTTTTCGCTGTCGCCATCCTTGGCTCGCTCAAAAAGTCGTAACTCCTGATGAATGAAAGGGTTTACTGATTCGATCTTCCAACCATCAACGGCGAACGAGGCCAGTTTCAAAAATTCATCAATCAAAAGGGGGGCTCCTCCACACGGCTGAAGGCCAGGCCCGATGAAAAGGGATTCTTCCGAGAGATCGCCCCCGCCTCGGGCAATTACAAGTTTATGAAATCATTATTAAAAGATATTTCAGCATTGTGTTGCCGATTTTGATTATTTTTCAGCAAGTAATTGCCGTTTATTGTATACTTTCGACATGTATCCTCGATCCCTAAAGCTGGAAGCACATCTACAAAAATCAAACCTCTTCCTTTTTGGTCCAAGAGGAACCGGCAAATCATCGCTGGTTCGCTCCCGTCTTCCGGACGCGCAGATTTTTGATCTACTTGATGATGATCTTTACGAGGAACTGCTCCTTCGACCCAAGGCCTTGTCTGAGAAAATCAAACCTGAAACTCGCTTCGTAGTCATCGATGAGATTCAAAAGCTTCCGAAATTGCTCGATGAGGTTCACCGTCTCATTGAAAACAGCGAAAAACGGTTTCTTTTGACGGGAAGCTCGGTGCGGAAACTCAAGCGAGGTGGAGCCAATCTACTCGCGGGGAGGGCGCGCGAACTCCATTTATTTCCCCTGAGTCATTCTGAAATCACAGACTTCGACTTGATTCGCTACCTGAATTACGGAGGCCTGCCTCGAATCTATCAATCAGAAGAGCCCCTTCAGGACCTCAAAGCCTATGTCCGAACCTATCTTTCAGAGGAGATCAAGGCCGAAGCTCTGGTTCGAAATTACGAGCGTTTTGTCCGATTCCTTGAAGTTGCTGCCCTTGGAAACGGACAAGAATTAAATTTTGCAGCACTCGCCAGTGATTCGGGTGTTCCCGCCCGTACCATTGAGAACCATCTCGAAGTCCTGAAGGATACGCTGCTCGCGTTCACGCTTGAGCCCTATCGGTCTCGAATGAGTCGCAAAGGCAGTAGCCGCTCGAAGTTGTACTGGTTTGATTGTGGTGTTGCAAATTTCCTCTGTAAGAGGTTTCACCTGAGCGAGGCACATAGTGACATCGGCATCTCCTTTGAGCAGTTCATCATGACAGAGGTCAGAAGCTACCTTTCTTATTCAAGGTCATTGAGTGAAATGAGTTATTGGCGAAGCAAATCTTATGAGGTGGATCTGATCATCGATCGTGAAATTGCGATTGAAATCAAATTTTCAAAACAAGTGAAGGACGATCACTTCAAGGGCCTTCGGGCGTTTTTAAAAGAATCCAAAGTCCCCCGGGGAATGATCGTGGGTAGATTCAGCGAGGCCTCGAAAACCGAAGACGGAATCGAGATTCTCCCTTACGAGCTTTTCTTGCAACGTCTATGGGCAGGAGCCATCCTTGGCTCGCTCAAAAAGTCGTAACTCCCGACGAAAAGACCCCCTGAGAATAAGTCTGCTCAAAAATGCCAAGATGCGGTCATTTTTTTGGCCCTCCGTAGTGGTGCACTCGTTCAGGTGCTTTGGTCCGCCTTGCTTTGGATTGATGGTTCTTTGGCCGACTCTCGCGAGTCAGGACTGACGAAAGCGAGGCCGCAGGATGCGGCATGGAGGCCAAAGAACCATCAATCCAAAGCAAGGTAGCTCTAAATCACTTGAAATAACTCCCACTCACGGCGGGCCAAAAAAAAGGCCCACTTCCTGGCTAAAGGAAGAGGGCCTAGGCAACTCCCGTGGCTAAACGGGATTTACCGTTGGAGGAAAGCTTTACTTCTTGAGGTTCTTGTACTTGTTCATGAACTTCTCAACACGTCCGGTCGTATCCACACGACGGTCTTGGCCGGTGTAGAACGGATGGGACTTGGAAGAAATTTCGACCTTCGCAAGTGGGTACTCTTTTCCATCTTCCCAGGTAATGGTTTCCTTGGTTTGGATGGTGGAACGAGTAAGGAACGAGAACCCGCTTTGCAGATCCTTGAACACAACGTCACGATAAATTGGATGAAGATTTTCTCTCATGGCTCTTGCTCCCGATTACTTCTTGGAATGGCTTGGCATTTTGGTTTCCGTAAACAACACGTGCTTACGGGCGACGGGATCATACTTCTTGAGCTGGATCTTGTCGGTCTGCTTTTGCTTGTTCTTGGTGGTATAGTAGCTATACCCGGTTTTTGCTGAAGAGATCAGCCTTACTTTTTCGCGCATTTGAGAATGTACTCCGAACAGGTCCGTGGATCGGCACAAGGCCACTCCGTACAGGCTGCTGACACACAGCCCTCACCGGACAGGTTAATTTCAATCAAGACCTACGAAGATAGGACAAAACGCTGAAAATTACAAGAACGAGAACAGGAGTTTAATGTCCTCGTCCTCAAATCGCATCCCTCCACCAAAGAGGTAGGAAAATCGGCCATCGATTTTTCGGAATCCTTCGACCCCGGCGCTCACATAAAAGATCGAAATTGGCTGAAAGATCGTATAGATACGGGCATCTGCCTGGGCAGTCCAAATTCCATTGATGGTTTTCGGGCGAAAATACAGGTCTGTTTTAATCTGGAATTGCTGCGGTGACTCGGATGGCCCGAGGTTCACACCAAAAGACGCGGCACCATCCCCTCGGAGCAGCCCCACGCTGATGTCATAGCGATTCTTCAAGATCCTTCCAAACATGACCGTGAGGTTGAAACCACCTTTGTCCTGAACCGTGGCACTCACCGTATTCGGAGCACCTGCTCCACTGATCTCGGTCGTGGTGATTTTCTGGGTGTAAACACCCCGGGGATCCATATCCACTCCGAGCAGGTAATAGCGATCGGGTCTTGGGTAAATGGAAAGCAGCACGGAGGCACGAGCCGCCTCAAAGGCCGGCAACTGGTAAATTCCGAGATTCATTTCCAGCCGCATTTCACCTGCCCGACCAAGCAATCGATTGAGTGCCTTCAGGGCTTTCTTGAGTTCTTCTGCATAAGCCGGGTCATTCAGCACCATCCCCACCGAGCCTTGACCTTGATTGATCCGTGTTATCTGATCACGCATCTGATCGATCGCATCCTCCAGCTTGATGAGCGAACGTTGCGCAGTCTGGGTCAGGCCACCCTGGGGCGAAAGTGTTTTCGAGGCCTCTTCGAGGGTTTTATTGAGCTGACGGATGGTGGAGCGGATTTCATCCGGATTGATCGACTCTTTCAGCGTCGTGGTAAGGCTCTTCATTTCACCCATGAGCGCTTGCATGTCGGTCGACTTCTCGCCCACCGGGACGCTCTTGGTATCGGCGTGCGCGCTCGGAAATGCCATTTCCCACACCCAAGCCAGAGACAAGCCGCCCCTCCTTCGTCCGGAGTGCGTCTCGGAATCGTCGGCCTTTTGCTCCACAGGTCGAACCCCGGAAGATGGTCCGGCAGGCACCCCGGTTGCAGGTGTCGATGGCGCTTTCGGCTGTGAACCCGGCTCCTCGAGCGTATGCTCACCTGTGTATTTCACGGGTTTAAGCTCCAAGAACTTGTCGCCCAGGAACCCTTCGCTCCTCACATACGCCTTGGTTTCCGGTGTGATCGAAACCGGTGCCGTGACACAAATGCGGAGATTCACTCCTGCTGCAACCAGACCGATGTCGGAAACATAGCCGATATCCAGCCCGAGCGATTTCACGGGGGATTTCATCTTGAGTCCGGTGGCATCCTCGATCGTCACCTGAACGGTTTCGCAGGGACGCCACCAGTACGGTTTGTTGTTGATGTAAACTGTGAGGCCTCCCAGAAACAGGATTCCCACCGTAGTAAAGATCCCCGTTTTGAACTTTGTTGCCCGACTTGCTTCGTTTGCGTTTGCCATTCCCGTCTCCGCCCTGCTTCAGTCAATCCCATTCACTTCAAAAACAACCGCTCCGCACGCAGCGGAAGAATCATGGTCCAAAAATAGTCCAAAAGTAGAATCATCAAACACGCAGCCACCACCGTGGAGCGGGTTGACAACCCGACCGAGCGGGCGCCACCACTTGCACGAAATCCGAAAAAACAGCCCATCCACGCAAGTGCCGCACCGAAGGAAACGCTCTTCACAAAACAATGCAGAAGATCGATCCAATCCGTCCACTGGCGAAACCCCTTCCAGAACACCGGATAGCTCAAATCGAGCACCGAACAGGCGATCAACGCGGAGGAAACCGTGGAAACACCTCCGAACAGGAATGCAAGAAGAGGCATCATCGCGGCACCGGCAAGCACGCGCGGGAGCACGAGATACTCGTAGGGATTCACTCCCATCACCTCAAGTGCGTCGATCTGCTCGGTCACTCTCATGCTTGCCACCTCCGCACCGATTCCGGCACCTGCCCGCCCGGTGACCATGATGGCTCCAATGACGGGAGCCATTTCGCGGAAAATCCCCACTCCAAGCGTTCCACCCACAAGAGCTTGGGCGCCGAAGAGTTCAAAGGACTTGTACAACTGATAGCCGAGCACGGCTCCAATGAAGACCGCAGCCACACACAAGATGCCAAGGCTGCTCACCCCGATGAATTCACACTGATTCAGGAAGATCCCGGAGCGTCTCCGGATGTGTCCCATGCTCTGGAGCGTACGCCCCATGAACAAGGTCAGCTCTCCGATCCATTCCACGGAAGTCTTCAGTTTCTCTGCAAGGTTCACGACCCGATCATCTTGCCTTCGAGAGGGGCGAAATGAAAAGGGAATTTTCGCTAATCACGGTAAACGCCATGATAAAACACATGCAGGTAGTGGAGCCCGAGGATCAGGGAAAGGATCGCGTAGGCGAATCCGGCCGAAAATGCGATCAAAACAGGATGTACATGGGGAAAGATCGTCAGGGGAAAGGCTTCGGTCAGAAGAAAGCTCAGGCTCATGACGGCGAAAATATTGTCATCACTCACAAATGCCGTGAAGCGGACTGCATGATCAAACTCGGTCTTTCTCGTTTTCCGTGCGAGCTCATTCATGGTGGTCGCATCCGAAAGTGCGCGGGCCTCCCAGTCCTCGGCTTTCCGGCGTTTCTTGATCTTCTCGTACCATTCTTCCGAGACAAAGCGGATCGTGAAGGTATCCAGCCAATACCCGAAGCGGGAGATCCAGGAACTGGTCTCACCGTAGACTTTTGCCGCCTGTTCCCGCCACTCCCGCTCCACGGTGTCGATCTGCTCGAGAATGATCGACCCGAGCTTGCGTTTCATAAGCATGTAGACGCTTCCGCAGTGGGCGGCGATCATGGCAAAAAAGAACACGGCAATCAGGATCAGGGACGGTCGGTACCCGGGAAAATCCAGAATGATCCTGAGAGCCCCTGCAATCATCAGGGCATTGAACGTGACCCCGTCCCCGATGGTATCGAGCGTGCGGCCAAGGGGGGTTGCGCTGTCCTTCAGTCGCGCAAGAATTCCGTCCGTGCAATCCAGGATGGTGCGAAGTTCAAGGAGAAGGACCGCCAGAACATACTGCTTGAAAAAAACCATGGAAGCCGCGGACACACCCACGCACGTGTGCGCAAGCGTCACCTGGTTTGCCGTGATCGGAGTATCCCGGAGCGCCATCGCAATTTTCTTTGCGATCCGATGGCGGTACAGGCGATTCAAGGGGTCAAGAAGTCGGCTCAAGCTTTTCGATGGAAGTCGCTCCATGGAGCCGTGATCTTAGGGGAACTTTTCCGATTTTGGAATGCATTTTATGGTAAACCATCCGCATGGCCAATCTCACCAAAGTCCGCCCCGCGGACGAATCCCGGATCCTGCTCGGTTTTGATACGGGAGAGGAATTCACCCTCTCCTACCTCGACCTGCGTTTCGAGTGCCCGTGTGCCACCTGTGTGGATGAGATGACGGGCAAGCGTACCTTGAAACGCGAGACCCTGAACCCCGGCGTTCGACCCACCAAGATCGAGCCCGTTGGTCGGTACGGAATCCACATTGAGTGGAGCGATGGACACCGAACAGGAATGTACCACTTTGACCGTTTGTACTCTCTGGTTGCTCGGGTTGAATCCAAAATATAACCTCGGAGTCCAAATCTTCGTAAATCCAAGGGGATTACCAACAAAAATCCAAATTCCACGCGCGCTCAAAGATGCCAGTCCACAAAACCATCACACCCGGAGTGATCGATAGAATCCGGCGACTTCGGGATCAAGCCTGAAACTTCGTGGGCTCAGGCCCGAGAGCGAAAGATCCTCGGAGGACCTGACCCGAGAGAGGGCTACGTAACTTTGCCCGTGCTCCCAGACTCCGTTCAGATCGGCATGCACACGGTCGAGGGTCGCACCCTGGGCCTTGTGAATCGTGCAGGCCCAAGCAAGATTGAGCGGAAAATTCGTGGCACTCGCAAGCACGTTTCCTTCGGCATCGAGCATGCTGAAGGTTGCCGGTTTCATTTCAATCGTTTTTCCGGAAAACAATTCCACTTCGACTTCATGATCCTTGAGCTTCACGATCTTTCCGAGGGTGCCGTTCACAAACCGGTATTCCGGATCATTCTGGCGGAACATCACCAGAGCTCCCTCCTTCAGAAACAAAAACTCAGGAATCGGGGCATTGCGCTTCAGCTCATCCAACCGCTGGGCGTTCCCCATGTAGACGGTTGGATACTCGCGAGCAGCTCCCGGCAACATCTTCAGTCGATCCGAGTTCAAGGAATCCACCTGATTTCTCCTCGCAAACAGCCGGGTTCCCTCAAACTGGAGCCCCACGGGCCTCACCCGCTCCTGAAGGATTGAAAAGGAATGCTCCTCGATTTCACCGAAGCGGATTTCTCCCAGGACGCGGTTCCACTCGGAGTCCCGCGAACGGACAATCTCTTTCATCACCACCGGATCAAAGAGTGTATTGCGCCAGACCTCGGAGGAAAAACACCAGGGACGCTGGGTTTCGGTTTGCCCCGGAACGGAACGGACCACCGGAGGCAATTGGGCAAAATCTCCGATCGCCACAATCCGAAGCCCTCCCCAGGGGGCGGAGTTCGCGCGTGCCTTCCGCGCAATCTTTTCCGCGCATTGAAGCTCGGAGGAACCGATCATGGAAATCTCATCAATGAGCACCGTCTTTGTTTTACGCAGGCGCTGAACGATCCCGCGGTGCTTGAGTGCCCGCTCCACCACCGCGTCGGCACCACCTTCCATGATTCCAAGTCCGAAAAACGAATGAAGGGTTCGTCCGCCCAGCAGGATGGCCGCGGTGCCCGTGGATGCAAGAACCGCCACGGATTCCTGCTTTCGGATGAATTCCGAGATCACGGTGGACTTGCCCGTGCCCGCCCCGCCGGTCAAAAACACATTGTTCTGCCCGGAAAGAATCTCAAGTGCGCGGGTCTGATCTGCAGTCCACTCCATGATGATCCGCCCATCAACCCTGATTGGCCTGCTCGGCCGTAAGTGTCACCGGCACCTTCAAATCGGGCTTCGTGTCCCGCCCCTTGGACGGGTGTGCGTTCCAGAGCCTGAGCGCGAGCAAGAACCCGATGAGCGCCATGGGAATCATGGCAACAGGCCAGGCCTGCCAGTTGGCCGGATCTTTTGCGGCGTCGCCATTGGGGAGAATCGCGCCATAAAAAACCGATTGAGCGGCTGTACCGAGGTACACCATTCCGTCAATCAGGCCCACAGCGGTGCCCACGTTTTTCTTGCCGCCAAAGTCCATGCTCGCCGTGCCCGAGAGCATTCCATGCACACCAATGATCGCCATCGACATGGTGACAAACAAGAACCCGAGGTGTTCGCTTGTCAGCATGAAGCTTGCGAAGACGCCACCCACCAACATGATCCCGTACAGGACCGCCGATACGGGTCCACGGCGGGACTGGAAAAACTTGTCCGAAACCGTCCCGGCAAACACGCCGCCCAGAATTCCGGCGCAACACAGGAGCAGCCCCCAGTTCTTTGGAACGAAGGTTTGCGAGATCCCGGTTTGCTTTGAAAAGTGCACGTAGAGCTGCATGATCGCATTTCGAAGAAATCCACTGCAAAACTCGATCAGGGAGATCGTCAGGATCACGGGGTTCGCAAACATGAGCTTTGCAACCTGAACAACGGTCAGGGATTTTCCCTCGCCCACTTTCGCATCCCCCGGATCAAAATCCTGGAAGCCCGCCTCGGAGGGGTGATCGCGGACCAGCGCGAAGGCGATCATGAAAAAGCAGATCAAAATGAGGGTCGGAACGAAAAACACCCAAGGCAGCGAGAAGCTTTTCGTAATGATCGCGCCCCAGTCATAGGCAAAATAGAGACCCAGTGAAATCAGAATCCCGAAAATCCCGCCAAAGGTGCCGCGCTCGCGCACATGGAACCAGGACGAGTTCACCTTCACGATCGCAACCGCTCCGAAGCTCTGGAAATACATGTTGAGCGCATACAGAACCGAAAACGTGAGAACGAGATTCCCGGTCCATCCGAAATACGTCACAAGTCCCATGAGGAAATTCGCAATCGAAGCCCCGATGGCACTCACAAGAATCGCCTTGCGGCCGCCCATCTTGTCGGTCAGCGGCCCGTTGATCACAAAGGCAAATCCGTAGACGATGGTCCCGACACCGAAGATTTTCCCGAAGTCGGCATTTGACATCAGATCCCCGAAGGCATTCTTGCTGACGGTGAGGTTGTAGCGGCCCATGTACAGGAATGCATAAGTCAGTCCGAGTGGAAGCCAATTCCACAAGCGCCTTCGTTTAAATTCGGCAGTATGCCCGAGCTCCACCTTCGGGAGCCTGGAGAGCACGATCCAAACGGCCAGGAGCAAAATCAGGATGGGATAGGCTTGCTTGAGACTGTCGAGAAACATGGAAAAACTCCCCGAAAAAGTGGTTAAGTTCCTGTAATTCCTTTGTGACTCAGGACCCTATCAGGGGCACCCCGGAACATCAAGCAAACTGGGCGCTTTGCAATCACTTAATCGATGCGATTTGGTCGGATTTAAGGTATGGTACCCCTATGTTGAAACTTCCCCTGTTTGTGACCCGGAAGAACAAGTACATCGCAGGCGCCATCATGTATGCCTTGGGCTACGCGTTTTACTACTTCACGAACCACCACCCCTTCAGCGAACCCCGCCTCCTCCCGATGACGTGGATTGACCTCAACACTCCTTTCATTCCACATTCGGTCCTGATCTACATCAGCGAGTATTTTTATTTTGCGTTCGTCTACATCCTTCTTCGGCACCACGACAACATCAACAAGTACCTCTACTCCTTCTTTTTTCTGCAGGTCCTGAGCTGTACGATTTTCGTTGTGTTCCCTACCATCTATCCACGCGAAAACTATCCGGTTCCCGCCGACACTCCCGCATGGCTCAGCTCGATCTGGACTTGGCTGCGAACCCAGGATGCCGCGACGAATTGCCTTCCCAGTCTTCACGTGAGCTCGGTGTACCTCTCGTCATTCGCGTTTCTGTCCGACAAGAGCCCTGTAAGATTCAGGATCTTCTTTGTGTGGTCCACTCTGATTGCGCTCTCCACTCTCACCACCAAGCAGCATTATGTGGCGGACATCGTGAGCGGCCTCCTTCTTGCCGTGGTGTTTTATCGCTGGTTCCACCTGAAGCAAGCCTACCAGCGGGTGTATGGAACCGAGCCGATCCCGCAGATGGTGACGACTTCGGACTGAGTCCGGGGACGCATTCAGACAGCCAAATTTTTTGCCACCTCGAGCAACTCTTTGGGAAGCTCGGAGGCCTTTCTCGTGATCTTCTTGAAGCTCACAACGCTCACTTGGCGTCCCTGAACCCCCACCATGCCCTCTTTCACACCCGACAAAAGCGCATGCACTGAAACCGCTCCCAGCGTCGAAGCGAGGAGTCGATCATGGCTTGAGGGGCTCCCCCCTCGCTGCGTGTGACCGAGAATGGCAACCTTGGTGGAATATCCAAGGGTCTCAAGCTCTTTGGAAAGCGGGCCCACGCCGCCGAATTGGCAACCCTCCGCCACCACGATGATGCTGCTCGTTTTTCCACGCCGGATTCCGCGCTCAATGCTGTCGCAAATCGACTTCACGGACGTTTTCACCTCGGGAACGATGATGCTTTCCGCTCCTCCCCCGATTCCGGTGTGGAGTGCGATCATTCCCGAATGGCGCCCCATCACCTCAACCAGAAAAATCCGGTCATGGGATGAAGCCGTATCGCGGATCTTGTCAATGAGCTGAACACCGGTGTTCACCGCAGTGTCAAAGCCGATTGTGTCATCTGTGCCGGAAATATCATTGTCGATGGTTCCGGGAATTCCCATCACGGGGATTCCGCTTTCTTCGTGCAGAAGCTTCGCTCCCCGAAAACTTCCATCGCCGCCGATCACCACCAGACCCTCGATTCCGTGCTGCTTCAAGATGGCAATCGCCTTCTTCCGGCCCTGAGGCTTCATGAACTCAGGGCACCGGGAGGTGCGTAAAATGGTTCCACCCCGCTGGATGATGTTCGCAACAGATGCCGGCACCATCGGATGGACGAGCCCCTCGAGAAGCCCTGCATATCCGCGCTGGATTCCCATGGACTCCGAGCCGAGAGCAATGGTGGTTCGAACCACCGCCCTGATTGCGGCATTCATTCCGGGCGCATCCCCTCCGCTCGTCAAAACGGCAATGCGCTTCGGGGATCTGGATTTGGAAGTGGCGGGAAACCGGGGAATCATGAACATGGCATTGAACCTTTCCTTCGGGCAGGCCTCACAAGGACTTGAGCTCATCCGGGAGCCGGAAGTCGGATCGGGGAGATAACGAAACAGAATGGACCTTCGGACCGGGAGGAAGCGTGGTCCGCTTGAATTGCTGCGAGAAGAATCGTCCGAAAAAAATCGAGTGCGCGCGTTCAATCTGGGGCTCGAGCTCGCGATCCCCCGCAAAGGCAACTTTTGCAAGATGCAGGATCTTTTCTTTTGAAAACCCTCCGCTCAAAAAGCCATACAAAAAGAAATCATGGAGTTCGTAGGATCCAATCAAGGCCTCCGTCTCCTGCGAGATCTCGCCCTTCTCGTCGGGCGGCAACAATTCCGGGGAAATCGGGGATTCAAGGATCTTCTCAAGAACCGCCTTGAGATTTCTTGATGCGGCAATCCCGGCCCAGTACTGGACGATTCCCCGCACGACGGTTTTTGGAACTCCCGAGTTCACTGCATAATGGGCCATATGATCGGCATTGAAGGTGCACCAGCCAAGGGCAAGCTCGGAGAGGTCACCCGTGCCAACGACCGTGCCCTGGCTCTCGTTTGCGAGATCAAACAAAATCTGGGTACGCTCACGCGCCTGGGCATTCTCGTACACCACGCTTCGATCACTCTCGGGTTTCCCGAGATCCTTCAGGTGCTGCTTCACCGCCTCCGAGATCGAAACCTCGATCTTTTGATCCACTTTGAGTTCATCGAGCAAGGAATGGGCAAAATTGAGAGTCTTTCCGGAAGTGCCGGGCCCCGGGAGCGTGACCCCGATCAGTTTCAACTTGTTCCCGCACAAGGCACGGGCACGATCCGCAACTTTCAAGGCAAGAGTTGAGTCCAAACCTCCGGAGACACCGACCACAAGACTCTTCGCCCCGGCACTTTCCGCACGCCGAAGAAGCCCGTACGCCTGAATGTTGAGGACATCCTCGAAATCAGGAATTTCGCTCAAAAAGGGATGCGGGTCCACAAAACGGCGTAGATCCGTGAGCGTTGCCGCGTTTTTCTGGAATTCATGGATCTTGAGCGCCTTTTTTTCCTGATGCTCGACGGCCTCGAGGAAACAAATGTCCTTGGTTCGGGAGTTCAGGATGCGCTCGAAATCAAAGTCCACGGTGAAACAATCTGCATTCTCGCTGAAAGGCTCGGACTCACCGATCAGCTTGCCCAGTTCATAGGCGAAGCTGTGGCCCGAGAACACCGTGTCCTTGCTCGACTCGCTCGTTCCGCAACTCGAATAAATGTACGCGCAATGAATCTTCTGTGACTGCACTTCGACAAGCTTCTTGCGGAAGCGGGCCTTGCCCACCAGCTCGTTGCTCGCGGAGAGATTCACGATCAGATTCGCACCGCGAAGGGCGAGTCCGGTGGACGGCGCCTCGGGTGCCCAGAGGTCATGACAGATCTCGACACCGACACGCATCGGCCCCGAAGAAAACACCTGGTGAGGCGAGGCGAAAAAACTGCCCAAAACCGGGTGGGTCACGTTCTCATGAAGGGTGCGTCCGGTGACAAACCACCTTCTCTCGTAGAACTCGCCCATGTTGGGGAGGAAAATCTTGGGACTGAAGCCCAGAAGTTTTCCCTCGGAGATCACGAAGGCCCCATTGAAAAGCCGCCCATCCTGCACCCGAAGCGGTCCACCGATGATCCAAAGGCCCGCGTGCCCTTGAGAGCCCTCGACGATTTTCTGAATTGCACGCTCGGATTCACGAATCAGAGTTTCCGAATGAAAAAGGTCCTCGCAGGTGTATCCGGTGATGGCAAGCTCGGGAGCCGAGACGACCTGCGCGCCGGCCTTTGATTCCCGAATCAGGAGCGACAGGATTTTATCTGCATTGAGCAATGGCTTTCCAAGCTCGATTTTCGGAAGCAGAGCCGAAACCCGGCAGAATCCGAACTGACCCCAATCGGTACTCATGCTGAGGAGGTGTCGGCGGCAGCATCGCCCGCCGGAGAAGCTCCGGTCGATTCGGATTCTGTCGATTCGGACTCGGTCGAACCTTCGTCACTTTTTGCCTGTGACTCCTGCTTCGGAGTTGCAACCTGAACGGTCAGTGGGCGTTCGTTCAAGGTGGCTCCCTCGAACTTCTTCACCGCCTCAAGAGCCAGCTCCTCAGTTTCCATCTCAACGAAACCATAGCCCTTGGATCGTCCCGTCTTTTTGTTCAGGATCACCTTCGCCTCCACCACTTTGCCCGCCACAGCGAGCACGGTGGACAGATCGGCATCATTGACCTCGAACGGCAGGTTTCCCACGAAAAGTTTTTTTGACATAACAGGTCCACCTTAGCCAAAGTACAGGCATCATGCCAACCCTTTTTACAAAGATCATCAATCGGGAAATCCCTGCAAAAATCATATTTGAGAACGATTCCGTCCTCGCCTTCCAGGACATCAACCCCCAGGCTCCTCACCATGTGCTGATCGTTCCCAAGAGGGAGATCCCCACCATCAATGATCTTGATCGAGAAACAGCTCCCCTGATCGGCGAGATGTTCCTTGCGGCAATAGAGATCGCCGCGCAACTCGGGGTCGCGGAACGAGGATACCGCGTTGTGATGAACTGCAATGAGGACGGCGGACAAACCGTTTTCCATCTGCACCTGCATTTTCTTGCAGGACGGGCACTTCATTGGCCTCCGGGCTGATCTATTTCCGGAATGCCCGGATGTGGAGAATCACCGCCATCCGGTACTCGGCGAAGGTGGGAAAATACTGGTGGTTCCGTTTCAGTACCGGAGGATTTCCCGTAACGATTCCCCCCTGATCCACCTCAAAGAGTTGGAATCCGGGCCGACTCATCCCGAAACGTTTGAGGTCCACCGTGTCCTGAACCCAGAACAGATTGCTTGGCCCGATGTCCAGAAACATTCCCTCGGCGGCATTGTCAATCGACCTGACCGCCTCGTGCACCGCCACCTGTAGCGCATACATTTCCCGCAGTCCCTGTTCAACCTCGGGCCTGAGCCGTCCTCCCGCAGAGAGTTCCAGTTGTTCAACCTTGACCGGATTCGTGACCTCGGGCTTGATCAGCACGAGCCCCCCCGGACCCTCGAGGGTTTCGAGGATGGGAACCACAGGAAATGCACCCTTTTTCCAAGGTGCAAGTTTAGGAAAGGATGGCGCGGCCTCGATTGCGGAAATGCGTTCTGCTAGAGCACTCGCCACCTTGAGCTCCCCTTCAATCCCCTCCTCGATCACCATCTTGTGCTTGGGAAGCATCGGGAAGCGAAAACTCTTTTGGATCTTGGCCACTCTCGGGACCCCATCGGTTCCGTACGCGATCCGGTAGACTGCGCCTCTTGAACCCGTTCCAACCCGTTCCATGAGACACACCTCGAACTCCTCGCCCGTTTTCGGATTGCGAAAAAGCTGTACTGTATCAGAGAGGTCTTCTGCAGCCTGCCTTGAGTAGAATGTCTTGGCCCTCTTCACCAGTGCCTTCAGGAATCCAGGGCAGGAATCATCGGCTGCTCGCGCAGCTCCGGAGTGTAATCCTGCGGACGCACATGAAACCAGGATCAACGCCTGGATCAAGCCCCTGCTTCGAAAGCCCGTCCTCATGCGGCCTTCTTGTCGGAGTCTTTCATCTTGAGATACCACTCGGGTGCGGCGAATTGGGCCCGAGTGAAGGGCAAGCGGTTTGTTTCAATTTCATTCATGAAGGTAGGGAGATTCCCGACCGGGATGAACTCACCCACAATCTTCCCCTCCGGGGTACGACCCCGCTGGATGAACCGGAAGAGATCACGGATCTGGTAGCGTCCGAATTCGTCGACCTCCGGAATCACCTCACTGATGTGGGTCACCTTCCTTGATCCATCTCCCAGTCGCTTGATCTGCACCACCAAATGAATGGCCGCCGCGATCTGTCGCCGGATCGCAGCCGGTGGAACATTCGAGTCTCCCATCATGGCAAGAGTCTCAAGACGCACAAGCGCATCGTAAGGAGTGTTCGCATGCGCCGTTCCCATGGAACCACCGTGCCCCGTGTTCATGGCCGAAATCAAATCAAGCGCCTCAGCACCCCGGACCTCCCCCACCACGATCCGGTCCGGACGCAAGCGAAGCGCCGCCTTGATCAGATCGCGAATGGTCACGGCCCCGTGCCCGTTTTCATCCCCGTGCTTGGTCTCAAAGAACACCACGTGATCGGTCTGGATCTTGAGTTCCGATGAATCCTCGATGATGAGAACTCTCTGGTTGTTCGGAATCCGCGAACCAAGCACGTTCAAAAGAGTGGTTTTCCCGGAACCGGTACCGCCCGAGATGATCGTGTTCTTGGCAAGAAAAATACAGACATCGAGGAACCGGGCGGCTTCCTTCGTGATCGACCCGCGATTGATGAGATCCACAAAACTCGGATTCCCTTTTGAGAATTTCCGGATCGAGATGGTTGTGCCCTTTCTCGAACAAGGGGGAAGTACCGCGCAGACCCGGCTTCCGTTCGGAAGACGGGCATCCAAAACCGGATGATCCTCATCGATGGTTCTTCCCACGAACTGGGCGATGTTCCGGACCGCAGCGACAAGCGCCTGTTCATCGCGAAACTTCGCATCCGTCCGCTCGATGAGACCTCGGCGTTCCACAAAAATCTCCTGCGGCCCGTTGATCATGACTTCCGACACGGAGTCATCATCAAGAAAGGATTTCACCGGCCCGAGAAAGGTCGCAATGGAATCATCAAATACACTGGAGCCGTTCTGATCTGACATGCTTATTGTTTCCGGGAATCTCCCGAGTTTTCCGCAACCCCTTCATCACTTCCTTCGGCCGAGGCGGGAGAACGCTCCCCAAGATCGAGCTCACGCACCACAAGGGTTCCCTTAGCCCCGTTCATCGGACAATGAAATGTGAATTTCCCGGCTTGTTCCGGAGTGAATACGATCTCCTCCACCCTCTGACTCCGCACCTGCCTGCGGATCTCAAAGGGATCGAGCATGAAACACTGCGATTTTGCGGAAGCGCCGGTGATGAACATCCGCACCGCAACCCCCTCGGTCACAAAGATGGTCGACGGAAAGAATCCGAGCTCGTTTGCGATGACCGCCACTTCCTGATACGCCTTGTCTTTTTTGAGCTTTCGGATCACCGCTGATTTGGGTGCGCCCATCATTCCTTTTGCTTCAATGACGGATGCCGGGGCCCTGCCTCCGCCCGCATTCTCGAAACTCGACTCGGAAATCGGATGAAGCACCCGCGAGAGTTCCCGCTGTTTCTCAGCACGTCTTGCATCCGAGCCGAACCGGGACACCGAATCCCCGTTCTCGTTCTCCGAATCCTCTCCCGTGATGACCTGATCCGGAAAGATCACCGCGTGTGCGGATGGATATCCGGTCATCGCCCACCCTGCGATCAGAATAAAAAGTCCCTTTTTTATCTTCATAGACACGTCCTCAAAAGACAGATCGGAAGGGCCGCGAAAAAAGTTGAGCTCGCGTGAGACTGTCAAAAAACCATCAAACTGCCCCGCCCCGGCCTGAATCTCGCTCCAGGTGTTCCCTTTGAGGGCAACTTGCGATTCAATTGAATTGTGCCCTGGAAAATCGCCCTGATCCCTCTCTTGTCTTTTCTCGCACTTGCTCAAGCCGCTCATTCAGGGGACCTAAAAACATTCCACGGCTCCAAAGACTGCGGAGTCGAGCGATTTGACGGCGTGAAATGGACTCCTGCATCCGGGGATACATTCTCCAAGAAGAACTTCGTGACCCAGTCCGATCCCGAAAAACCCGAGACCCTGGTGTTTCGACTTTCGGGTGTCGAACATCGCGCCTCCCGAACGTGCTTCTCAAAGGTGGTCAGAAAACCCACCGACGAGGAGGTCATCAACCGCAAGAAAGTCTTTTTCGGATTTCGCGGAGGATTCTCCTACGTGACAGGCCGTCAAGCCCGTGGATTTAGTGAGAACCTCTCATTAGCCGGGGTCAACGTGGGAACCCAAACGGGAACGGACTTCAAATCCAAGATGGGCTACGAGGGAACACTTGGATATACGCTGAATAAGACTTACGGGATTTATCTATCCTTCAATCGTGAACTCGCAGATCAGGATTACGCATTCAATCTCAATAGTTCTTGGCCATTGGGAGAGCAGGTGTATCGAGGACTGGGCACCTTTCAGATGGACTCATATTCCTTGGGATTGCAGGCAATCCTTGGCCAAAACAAGCTCAGACCCATCACCCGTCTTGCGGTTGGATATAGCGTAGTAACTGCATCATTTAATAATTTCGACTTGGCGACTGAACAAAAACAAAGAGGCACAGGACTCGCGATCACCGTCGGGGGAGGAATACTCTTTGAAATCATCCCTCATATCCTTCTGGACCTTCAGGCTGGATTCACTTATCTCGATATTCCAGAAATGACGATCATCAGCTCCGATTCGGGGAACGAAGGCTATCAGTACAGGACCACCCCTGACTTCAACCGCTTCAGTGCGAACTTGGGGATCAGGGTAGAACTTTGAGCTCATCCTAAACCGTCCCAACCTAAGACAACTCACGTAAAACTTTCTTGTACGAAATACATCGGTCAAATAAGGTGCCGACCTAGAAAAACGGCAAACTCATGTATTTCATAGGAAATAAATTTAATTTAGACGCGTCAAGTCAATGGCACAACAATTGAAATCAATCTCATTGGATGGCGAGCGAGGACGGCGGGACTCTAATCGATTTAGTCGCTGAACGGAACAAGAGGGGAATGGCTCGTCATGACCCCTACTATCAAATTCTCATCAACCGAATGAATAAAATGGAACTCCTGGAAGAGATGGTTCGCTTTCAAGAGGAACGTTCCAAAAAAGACAATCTGAGCCTCACCATGATGGTCCGGGGAAAGATTCTCTTCCGAGCACTCGAAACAAGTGCAGAGACCGACGAACTCCGCTTACTGGCAAGCTCCTACCGCCGGCATCTCGAGCACGAAATCGAGCTCAACAACAAGCCGTTCTTCACCTGAACCGGGACTGCCTCGCTGATGATCAAACCTTGAACGAGCAAAAATACGACAAACGGCACCTTCATCTGTTCATCCCGTCTGAACCGTTTCTGGCAAACCCGTGAGCGAACTCGCTTACAAAAGATTACTCGCAAGCTCAGAGAGCTTCGATCGCTCACCCTTCACGAAAGTCACGTGCGCAGAAATCGACTGATCCTTGAATCGGTCCACAAGGTACACTAGCCCGTTGTTGGCTGCATCCACATAAGGATTATCGATCTGATACGAGTCCCCGGTGAGCACGATCTTCGTATCATCACCGGCTCGGGTGATGATGGTTTTGATTTCATGCGGAGTCAGGTTCTGCGACTCATCCACAATCAAATACTGCTGTGGAATCGTACGACCCCGGATGTAGGTGAGCGGCTCGATTTGCAGAAGTCCTTGATTCATGAGTTCCTGCGCCCCCTTCCCCGCTCCCCGACGGTTGCGGTTTGCAGAGGAACCGAACAAGAAGTCCACGTTGTCATAGATGGGCTGCATCCATGGGTTGAGCTTCTCTTCGACCGTTCCAGGCAAAAATCCGATGTCCTTTCCGAGAGGAAACACGGGCCTTGATACCAGCAAACGGTGATACACTCCCTCATCCACGGTTTTTACAAGACCTGCCGCGATCGCAAACAGGGTCTTTCCTGTACCGGCCTTTCCGAGAAGGCTCACAAGTTTCACTTCGTCATTGAGAAGCGCATCAACCGCAAATGCCTGCTCCGCGTTCTTCGGGAAAATCCCCCAAAGGCCTTCGGGCGGCTTCACGAGCGGCACGATCGACTCAAGCTCCTTTGAAAAACGCCCCATCGCGGTGTGCGTGGGATTCGCATAATCCTTCAGAATCACATACTGGTTCGGATACAGGGTTTTTGCGATTTCTTTTTCGTGTTCGAAAATCCGCTCCGAGAACGGCAATCGCTTGTTTGCGTAAAATTCATCCACAAGACTCGGATCGACCTTGATTGTGGAGGAGCCGGTGTAGAGCTGCTCTGGCTCGACATTTGAGGGCTCATAATCTTCCGCCACAATTCCAAGCGCATCGGCCTTGATCCGAAGGTTTGCGTCCTTTGTGAGGAACAGGATCGGGCGCCTTGGCTGTTCTTTTTTCAGCATGAGGGCCAGGCCCAGGATCTTGTTGTCGGCCTTGTCCATTCCGAGCTCTGAAGGTAGAGGAATGTCGCCGCCACCGAGTTCAACAGTGAGCTGACCACCATTCGGTAGCTTCACGCCTTTGGAGAGCTCTCCGGTTTTTCTCATCTCATCGATCAGGCGCGAAAAATGCCGGGCGTGACGACCATTTTCACTCATCTCGCGCTTGAATCGGTCGATCTCCTCGATCACCACAATCGGGATGATCACATCATTTGCTCCGAGCTTGTAAATCGCCAGTGGATCAAACAGCAGAACATTGGTGTCGAGGATGAACGCTTTTTTCAAGATGTGCTCCTTTTCCGGCTTCGAGAGAGTTGTGAAAAAGCGCTCCCTCTTGCCTAAAAAGTATCATAGGATGTGTGGCGCGCGAGTCAAAAACATCACGATGAAAAAATTTATCGAAAGCCTGAAGGAAGAGTGTCTGCCGGGAGTCTGGTCGAAGGGGGTGCAAGCATCGCGCGTTTTGAATTCAATCAGGAAAACCTCCCCCGAAGGAGTCTCGGAGGAACTCCGTTTCAAAGTGACCACTGCAGAGCGGATCCTGGCATTCGAGGTCACCCTCTGGCCAGAAGATCAGGATGCCCACTGCAATTGTGGCAGCAAAGTGGAACCTTGTCACCACATTGTTGCCGCAGCTCTTGCCCTTGAGAACGGAACACTGGACTCGAAGTCGGAGGAAAGCCAAAGCGCGAGCGTGCGACTCGAGTACTCATGGATTTATCTCGGAAACGATTCTGGAAAGCCTGCTCGAGTGCAGCTAAAGCGCGCGTTAAAAAAGGGGAACGAGGAGATCCCCCTGCCCTCCTCACTGGTGGCATGGGTGGGAGGCGTACAAAGCGGGAGGCTTGAGGGTCCGCTTCCAGCTCTTTCACCGGTTGACCTGAAAATTGATGGCCTCTATTCGTCGGACTCTCCCGAATGGCGGGAAGTCCTTCTGGCACTCACCGACCTGCCGCCGCTTCCGGTGGTCGGGCACCCCTCCGTCCCCACTCTCCGGGTCCAGCGTCTTCCCCGACGCCCCAAACCCGCGCTTCGAGAGATCTCCAAAGACGAATGGACCCTTGAATTCACTCGCGAACCCGGAGTTGAGATTCTTCAAGGAGGCCTTTGGATCGAAAACGGCGTTTTGGGTTACGGCTTTGATGAGCCTGCAGCGGTTCCGAAGAGATTTTCACGCCTCGATCTTGAAACCTCTCTCTTGATGAAATTTCCGGACCTCAAGGAACTTTTCCCGTCTGTCATCGAAGTGGAACCGGAATTGAAATTGACCCTTCATCCGATTTCAGAGGACCAATTTTCGGCAACCCTCAGGATCCACTATGAGGCGCCCGCCGGTGCACTCACGATCCGCGATCCGAAAAAGGAGGCTGAACTCAGCCATGTTGCTCGCGAGCAGTTTCAGCTGAACCCGGGGCACCCCAGAACACTCGCCGCCTCCGAACTCTTTCGCCTCCACGCCACAAAAAACTCGCACCGGTTTCCGGAAATCGAGTCGGCACTTTCAAGCTGGCTTGCTGGGGAGTTCAAGCTCCCCCTCCAGGATGCGATTTCAGAATCCGGGAGCATCCTGAAACTCCTCCGCCTGAGGGAGCGAAATCCGAAGACGAGGCAAAAAACCGGAGCGCTTCTGGCCTCGCTCGCAAGAACATCCCCGAATCCCCCCGGACAGGGTTCCTTTCTGCCGGCGATTCCAAAATCACTTCAGGGAAAGCTTCGGCCCTATCAACACGAGGGGGTGAACTGGCTCTTTGATCGATGGATGCGCCTTGGAGGCGCAATTCTGGCTGACGACATGGGGCTTGGAAAAACCCTCCAGACACTTGCAGTGCTCGAATCCCCCTCTCTGATCGTGGTTCCGGTCTCGCTTCTTCAAAACTGGAAAGCAGAAGCGGCACGGTTCCGTCCCGAGCTCAAAGTATCCATATACCACGGGGCCGGGCGCACATTGGACGACAAGGCCGATGTGGTTCTTACTTCCTACTCTCTGCTCGGAACCGAGGCCGAACGGTTCGCGCGCATCCATTGGAAAATCGCGGTGCTCGACGAGGCTCACATCATCCGGAATCCCGAAACCCGGGCGGCGATCGCAACAAGCACCCTCACTGCCGATTTCAGACTCGCCCTTACCGGTACGCCGATTCAAAACCGCATGCGGGATCTTTGGAGTTTGTTTCAGTTCGTTTCTCCGGGGCTTTTTGATGATGAAGAAGCTCTCGACCTGAAAACCAGCAGACCTTTCTTTTTGCGACGGACCAAAGCCGAGGTCCTGACAGAACTCCCTCCCAAGACCCACCTTGTGCATTCGGTTTCCTTTACGGAAGGCGAATCAAAGCTTTATCGCTCCGTGTTCGATGCGGCAAAACAGGAGGTCCTTGCTCGCATCCTGGAGGCGGGAGAACCCCTGTCGCCGCTCACGCTCTTTGAGGTACTCCTGCGCGCACGTCAGGCCTGCAATCACGAGGGGCTTTTCGCCGGAGAAAACGGCGCCAAGCAGGCAGCCGGAACCGGCTCTGTTCCGTCTTCCACCAAACTCGAGGCAATCCTTGCGCTGGTCTCCGACCTTCTGGATGCGGGACATTCCGTACTCGTCTACTCCCAATGGACCGCATTCCTTGATTTGCTCGAGACACGGGTGAGCGCGCACTCCCTCCCGTATCAACGGCTCGATGGCTCAACCAAAGACAGAGGCGATGTCACCAGCAGGTTTCAGGATTCAGACCGCCCAAGTGTGTTTCTGCTTTCGCTCCATGCCGGAGGGGTCGGACTCAATCTCACCCGCGCAAGCCATGTGATTTTCTGTGAGCCCTGGTGGAATCCCTTTGTCGAACTCCAGGCCGAGGATCGCGCCTATCGGATGGGTCAGGAAAAGCCCGTCACGATTCATCGATTCAGGGTCGAGGGTTCGATCGAGGAGAGAATGGGAGAGCTACAAGCACAGAAACTGGCACTCGGAGAAGGGGCGCTTACCGCAGGCGACCTGAAGAGTCTCCTTGCAGAAAGCTGAATCCAACCGCCATCTTTGAATAAGATTGAGCCGAGAGCTGCACTCACCATGAAGAGATTGGTACGACCTGTGTTTTGGCCTCCGAGCCGCGTCCTGCGGCCTCGCTTTCGTGTGTCCTCACTCGCGAGAGTCGGCCGCAACACAGGTCGTACCAATCTCTTCAGGGCAGAGCAGCCTCAGGACAACCCCATTCAGGGATGCCGGCTGAGATTCTTCGTCCCGCCACGCGGAAAATCCGCCCCTTTTTCAATGATTTCAAGGGATTTTCGGCGCCTTGCCGGGCAATTCATCCTAGCCAGATCAAGCCCCGTTTAGTAAGGTCTCGGCACCATGTGTGGAATCGTCGGATACGTCGGAAAAAACCAAGCTCTCCCCATTCTTTTGGATGGCCTGAAGCGTCTTGAATACCGTGGCTATGACTCCGCGGGCTTTGCGCTTTTCTCGAAGGGGAATTTCGAGATCAAGCGCAATGCGGGTCCCGTGCAAGGACTTGTCGATGCAAGTCTTGAGTGCGGCAAAACGGAAACCCAAGGAATTGCGCACACCCGTTGGGCAACCCATGGGGCGCCAAACGAAACCAATGCCCACCCCCACCGGGCAGGCGACATCGTCCTCGTTCACAATGGCATCATTGAAAACTACTCCGAGATCAAAACCATGCTGAGCCGGGAAGGCGTGAAGTTCTCCTCGCAAACCGACACAGAAGTTTTCGCCCAACTCATCGAATTCAGACGCAGGGAGATCGCAAAAAAATCAGAAGGTGCGACCGCCGAAACCATACTTCTCAATGCCATGAAACAAGCGATGACCGAGGTGGAGGGTCACTATGCGATTGTCCTCATGTCTCAGTCCATTCCGGGAAAGATTTTTGGAATCCAGAACGGCGCCCCTCTTGTGGTCTCGAACTTGAAAACCGGGGCCCTGATTGCAAGCGACCTCCAAGCGATTGTTCCGTATCACAATGAAGTCTGCTTCTTGCCCAAGGGTGAAATCTTCGTAGCGGATGAGACCGGGGTCAAGCTCACCAGTGCAAGCAACAAAGGTCTTTCGTTCGAGAAGATCGATTGGACCGCAGACAAAGTTGAGAAAGCCGGCTTTGAGAGCTTCATGTTAAAAGAGATCTTCCAACAACCCCTGGTGGTGGCCGACACGCTCACGGGCCGCCTCCCTGTCGATCAAAAGAGCTCGTTCATCTGGGACCATCAAAAAGCCCATGAAGTCCTTTGGAAAAACGTGAAACGCCTCTATCTCATTGCCTGCGGAACCAGCAGCCATGCTGCAATGGCGGCAAAATACTTTTTCGAGCGTTGGGCACGGCTTGATTGTCAGATCGATATTGCCTCCGAGTTCCGTTACCGAAGCCCCGTGTTCGAGCCCGGAACCGTGGTGGGCGTGATCTCGCAATCCGGCGAAACCGCGGATACACTTGCAGCCCTGAGACTTGCAAACCAGGCCGGCGTTTCGACCTTCTCGATCTGCAACGTCCCGAACTCCACTATCGCGCGCGAAAGCGGCTTTCAATATCCCACGAAGGCGGGACCCGAAATCGGGGTCGCCTCCACCAAGGCATTCACTTCGCAACTGACCATCTTGTGCGCACTTGCGCTGGATGTGGCACGACTTCGCGGACTCCAGGACGGGAAGGAGTCGGTACAAGCGTCCTTCACCGGACTTGCCCGATTGCCGCAGGACCTCGACCAAGTGCTCTCGCAAAGCGAAACGTTCATGAAGATGGGCGAGACGCTCAAGGATCAGCGCATCATTTTATTCGTGGGCCGCGGAACCATGTACCCGATCGCTCTCGAAGGCGCGCTCAAATTCAAGGAACTCACCTACCTTCCCGCCGAAGGCTTCGCGGCAGGAGAACTCAAACACGGACCGATCGCCTACATTGACCCGAAAGTCACCGTGATCACGCTTGCGCCGAAAGACGAGTGGTATTCAAAAACCATCTCCAACCTTGAGGAGATCCGCGCGCGCGGCGGACACATCATCACGATCGGAACCGAAGGCGATGAAGAGGCGAAACGCCTCTCAAATGAATTCATCGGCCTTCCCCAGTCATCCTGGGGGACGCAGCCGATCCTGTCTGTGATCCCGCTGCAGCTTCTTGCCTATGGTTGTGCGAAGGCCCTGGGCCGGAACATCGACAAGCCAAGGAATCTCGCGAAGTCGGTCACAGTGGAGTAAGCCACTGCAGCAACAGTGGAGCAATCCACTGCAAAAATAGTGGAATGGTTTACTGCTGTTCCGTCTGGTTGTAGCCGTTGTTCAGGTAAATCGCCGCGGGATCAGACTCGATCGTAAGGTTCTCGCGGTCATCCTCTGCGCGATGGAACATCACTCCGTAGTACTGATGCGAGGCAATCACCCGGAGCGCCTCAAAGTCCTGTTTCCAGCTTTGCGCAGCACCGGTGATCAGCGCGCGGTACCGGTTCGCCTGCACGCGGTTTGCGGTCGGCAATGCGGACCGGACCTCATCAAACGGAATCTCAAGACCGCACTCCTTGGCAAAAAGAATATTCTTCGCATTCTCAAGCGCGGGAACCACCTCGCGGAGTGCCTTCACCCGAACCACATTGGACACCGGCATCATGTATCCGAAGAGGGATCCATACTTGTCGAGCCTCTTGTGATAGGTGCCGGTACTGCCCGCAAGGCCTTCCCGGATGTCCGCGATCACGGGAGAGAAAAATTGGGTCACGATCCGATCCGCGAGTCCGTACAGAGGAAGCCGATAAGCTGCGACATCGGACTGTTGTTTTTCAAGGGTGTGTGCCGCAAGCGAAAGAAAGTTTCCGTAATGGTTCAGAAACCCTGCGAACTCCACCGAGCCCGCTCGTCGTGCCACAGCCTCGTTCTCCATCACCTCGCCGATCTGGAAGGAATGAATCAACTCGTGTCCGATCGTATAGAGCTGTACGAGCGGACTCTGCTCCTTTGAAATCCACATGAATCGATCGCCATCCGAAATGAGTCCGTGCGGGGTTTTCTTGCGCGCAAAACACTCACCCGCAAACTGATCGAGATTGAGTTTTTCACGGCTGCGGGCATGCCGATCGAGTATCGAGATCCGGTTCGGGGTCAGGGTGTCGCAAAACAGATCGACAAAGGAGACTCCCTCATCAATCGCATACTGACGAAGATTGTAGGCTGCGTACGGGAGCACGCTCATGAGCGCAATGAGCGAGTGAACGTCCGAATTCTCCCGCCGATTGATGATGCTCTGAAGTTCGGTGAGCCTTGGATGTCTTGAAAAATGCCTCTTTCGCGCCTCGGCAATGAAGTTGCCGCGTTTTTCCTTCGACACCGATTTTGCTTCCTCGATCACACGGAGCCACTCACTCCGTATGGCGCGGATCTCCGGATCGATGAAGTCCGAATCCACGAGACGCTTCTCGTTCTTCAATTCCCACTCGGTTGCCGATCGGGGCGCTTGGCCCTCGTGCGCGATCACGAAGGTTTCCCGGTACAGGGTTTGACTTTGCTCAACCGACCCGTCAAAGAGTGTGGCGAACCCCCTGGCATGAACCGAGTCGCGAAGGCGCTTGGTGGCAAGCTCACAAAACTGGTCGAGGAGCGACTCAAAACGCTGGCGAAGCAGGAACGCAAGCCCGCGCGCGGGAAAGCGGGCAAGAATCATTCCCTTGATCAGGGCCCGAATGCGGTTCAGATTCCGGCGTTCTTCCGGATGCATGCTGATCTTGTGGCGAAGGAGAAAACTCAGGTGCCCGAGATTGAAGAGATCGCTCCGCTTCATTTCATAGCTGTACCCGCGATTCACGATGTCCTGGTTCAGGACATTCATCTCGTCGAGCACCATGTACACATCCTCATCAAGGACGTTGTCGAGGGACTGGAGCAAGGACACCAACCGCGCCTGATCCTGGTTCATCCGGGCGTAATAGCTGGCAATGGCCTTCCGATCGATCCGCTTCTCGATGAGTTCGATCATGCTGTAGATCGTCTCCATGCAACGGGGGTGGATGAAGGAGGTGATTTCACGAACCTGGAGCTTGAGGGAGTAGAGGTACCCTGAAACCCGATGGGTCTCGGGATTCTGTTGCCGCACGAGCTTTCTGAGTTCATGGATGATGTTCGCAACTTGCACGAGCTGGGCCCCGACAAAGGCAGGCAGTGCGCACTGAAACGGAGCGGGCTCATGGGGAGTTGCAAGTTCCCGCGCGGGAATCGCAGAGGGATCACCAAGATCATCGACCACAACGAAAGGAGCGTATCCGCCGCCCTTCGAAGTGTTCACGATCGAACTCATCGGGCCTTTTTCTTTTGGCGCATACCGGACAAGGGCATTGTGCGTGAGCCTCGGAAGCGTGTCGTTGCCGCCGAAAAACACCCACATGCGGATGTCGGCGGCAAGATTCGCAAACCGGAACCCGGCTTTTCCCCCGCTTCGGACCGCCACCGGAATCCGCGCGATCTTCACAACCTTCTGGTAGGCGAACTGCTCGGGATTGCGACGGGCCTCCTTGATGACTTCGCGTTGCTTTTTTTCGTCCAGGGTCATCAGGATGTGGACCCCGGTTCCGCCCGAGAGATTCGGGGCCTTGATCACCCAGTCTTCGGGATTCCGTTCAATGATGTCGAGAGAATCCTCCTTGGAGGGGAGGCACTCCGGAGGAGTGATCCGATTGGAACCGATGCGAAGCCCGAGCGTTTCCAGCTCGCTTCTGAAATACTCGGGGGCGAAATCCGTAAGTGTCGCGAGAATGATCTTGTTGTCGAGAAGTCGGTTCAAACCTCCCATGTAAAGTTTGCGATGAACGATGGCATCCAGGGCGCCCGGGATGGCGTAATCGGACTCGAGTGGAACCGGGTTGCCTTTGTCATCCTGGAGAAACTCGGGGTCGGAGGACTTCCAGGGCTTCAGCACATCGACGCAATAAATGGATTCGCCGCTTTCAGGGTCGCGAAGCAATACGCCCTTTTCGCGATCAAAGAGCGCACTGTCGCTGTTCACCCGTGAATAAATCGAGGTGACGACCGGATCGGTGCCATCCACCGTGCGAAGCCGGATCCACCCTTCCGGATCCTGAAACAATTGGCCCGGATCGCAGTACACGAGTCCCGAATAGGCCGCGAGCTGGTGGATCTCGGGAGCGGCTCCATTGGCCCCGCCCGGCGGCAGAAGCACCTGAATTCCATCCTTGCGTCCGGTCCAGGACTCACCCAAGGATCGATAGGTTTCGCGCAACACGCGGAAATGATCGTTCGGAAACACAGGTCCGAGAGCATCAAGGACCTCAGGGTCTTCGCGCAGGATCCCCTCGAGAATGTTTGAATTGTTGGATGCTCCCGAGGGCGAGCCGGCATTCAGCTCAAGAACCTTGAATGGCAGCTCCGGAAGCTCATGTGCCCGCCCCTGAAGCACCATCTGGCTCAACTTCCCCCGATTCTGGAAATACTCCTCGACCAAGACCAGATCGAGTCCGACATTGTCGAGGAACGGGTAGGACTTCATGTTCTCGTGGTGCAGTTGGGGAATGTAGTGGGGCGAGTTCTCGGTTGCATCGAGAAAGGCCTGGCGGACTTCAGCCGGCAGGGAGTTCACAAACTCGCTCTCCCGGATCGACTTTGCCCCGTAAATGCTCTGAAGCACCATCCTGAGCGAAACCATCAGCACCTGTGCCGCGTGTTCGATGGAGTTGAAGACCGACTTTGGAAGAGGAACCACGGAGGTCGTCACAGGAACGGTGAAGATCCGGTACACCCCGTCCTTGTCGGTTTTCTGAAACGTGAGATCACGCTTTTTCAGAAACCGGGTGAGGCGCTGGCTCGACTGGTGATGATCCTGAATGGTGCGCCCGAGGAGGGCATCCACAAGCGACTGCGAATGCAGGTAACCGCTTCGCCCCTTCGAGCGGAAAAGATAGTTCGCGACACTGACCTCGTATTTTCCAATGAAGCCCTTGTTCGGTTCGTATGCGGCCCGATCCACCGGGCGCGAGGAACTCGCCTTGGGTTTCAATTTGGATCTGACAGGAAGCAATCGATTGGCCAACACCCGTGCAAAATCTCCCGTGTGGTTTACTCGCAAGTTGCGCTTTCGGGAGAGTAGAAGATTTGACCTTTTTAATCAATCTTTTTCTCCCCCATCCGCCCGGATCCCGGACCATGCCCGAAGACCCGGAAAAAATCCAGAATGAATCATTTCCATTTAATTAAACAAAATTTATTGACACATTACACGGTTTCAGTTTAATCCACTCCTCATGATGTTGAAGCCCCTTCTCACAGCCTCCCTCCTGACCCTCTCGCTCCTGAGCCAGGCCCGCGCGCAAGTGACGCTCGCCGACCGGGAACTCCCGGTACCCTACTCGGCCAACCGGTCGATCCGGGGCTTTCAACCTTCACTTCTTGCAAGCGAAGAGAGCGCGAAGAACCTTTACAACATGATGCCCACCTCGATCTTCACCCGAAGATCGGGTTGCTACCAGCGGGCCCACTACTGGTCGCATGAGCTGTTCAGCAACATCGGGATCCGAAGCATGAAGGTCTTTTTGTTCTTCACGGATCGCTACCGCCGCGAGTTCGACTACCAATGGTCCTTTCATGTCGCCCCCCTCATTCCGGTGCGACTTGCCGACGGTTCGGTCGAAGAGCGCGTGTTCGATCCGGTGTTTGTTTCACCTCCCTCATGGGTGCGTCCCGAGGACATCAAGCGCTTTGACTCCCGTCCGATCAGCATTGCGCAGTGGACCCGCTACTTCATTTTTCCGAAAACCGAATGCCCCCTGATCGAGACCTATGAAGAGTACCTCAACCACCAGGAGCTCAATTACTGCTTCGTGATGAAAACACCGATGTTCAATTACTCGCCGATCGATTTCGAGCGCGATCGCACGGGACAATCGGGGTCCATCGGATCGAACTGGTACGACCCGGGCCTTCGCATTCGAACCTCGTGGAGACCGGGCGACCTTGAGAACATGATGAAAGGCCTGAAGGGGGATTGAAGATGAACGGCACCACACCAGGAACCGCACCCGTGAGCCAGACCCAGCCCCCCCGACTGGTCAACCTCCCCTCCCGGAGGGAGCAATGCATGGAGGAGCTGAGAGGCTTTCTCGTGCGCCCCGCACGCACCTTCGAGGAAATGATTTCCGCAATCGCCCTTGACGGAGGAACGGCTCTGGTTTCTTCACAGATCCACGCACTCCCCGTGATGAGGAGCGAGGGCACTGCAGGCTTCAATTATTCCCTGGGCGCGAAAATGCTCGCGTATGTCAGGGTGGGACTCACCACCTCCGGGCACTGGATGGTGCAAGCGTTGATGCTGGACGGATCCTCTTCCTGGATCACCCACCACTTCACCGCCGACGGCCGGTTCGCGTTCAGCGAAGGCCCGAGCACACGAAGCTTTGAAATCATCCCTTCCCTTGTGTTTGAGACCGCCTGCCCGATCGTGAACTTTCTCTACAATGTCGCATCGGTCGAGTACCCGAAGACCATGGAGGGGACTGCCAACACGACACTCCTCCACACCATCGAGCGAATCCTGAAACGCCTCGAACTCACACGCGGATCGGCCCTCTCCTTCAACCTTCGCGCGCGGGATCCCGCCATCCTGCGTTTGAACGAGTCTCTTCTCACCCTCGAGCGCGATCCGGTATACACGTGGCGCGAGCGTCAGACCATTTTTGCAAGGATCAAGGGAGAACGAAAAACCCTGATCGCGACCAAAAAGCGCGCGCACAGGAGCCGCTTCGTGAGTTACACGCTTCCCCTTCTCGCATCCGATGCCCGAAACGCGCTTTCCCGCTTCAAGGTTCGTCCGCTCAGCAATTTGCTGGGACTCGTGGAGCGCGTGTTGCTTGACCCGGTCCGTTGGTTCTTCAAGGTCGTTCGCGGGAACATGGGCTACTCCGTTGCATTGGCCATTTACAGCCCCTTCACCTTCTTTTTCATCACTCAACCCATGAACCCCCACGCGATGTGGGCGGTCGGAAAAGTTCGCTCCGCGTACATCGAAACCACCGATAAAGTAAAAACCCTGATCGGTGGAGCAGCCGTGAGTGGCGCCTCCGTGGACGCTGTGACACCCACTCCGGAATCGACCGAAAAGAAACACGAAACACCCGCCTCGGTGCCGGCTCCCGCAAGCGGATCAGGCCCTTCCGCCAACACCCCGGTTTCCGGCATGCCCCTCTCCTCGGATCGACGTGAAGTCGCCTCCCAGAGCTGGGAGGATCGGATGAGTCAATTCAAGGCGATGCAGATCGCCTATGAGGGAAATCTCGAAATTGCGCCCCGGTTTGGGCGACTCGAGCAGATGGAAACCCAGCTCAACTGGCCTCTCATCGTCGAGAGCACCTGGCTTGAGACCGAACGCTATCTCCAGTTCCTGAACTTCCTGAAAGCCAATGAAAAGGAGTATGATCCGGCGTTCATTCGCTTTGCGGAGAAAGAGAAACTGCGCGCAGAGGAAGTGCAGCTTTATCTTTGGGACCGGAACATCCGCTTCATTCTGGACCATCCGTACACGATGATGGATGAAACCGGCGAACAAACCCAGATGGATCATTATGTGGGTCGCTCCTTCATCCTTCTTCGCGACATGACCTCCACCCTTGCAAACCGCACCAAAGGTCTTGCGCTTCCCGCGGGACACGAGCGGATCATGGCTCTTGCCAAAAAATTCGACTCCGAGTTCAAGGCCGGCGGCAGCGTCCTTGCCCGCTTGAAAAACAACTCTAAGCTTTTTGAGCGCCGCAACTCGATGGATACCGCTGAGCTTCGCACCTACATGAAGCGCCAGTGGGAGATCTTGTACCTTCTTCAGAACCATGCTCAAGAGGCTTCGAATTCCGGACTTCAAATGTACAACTGGTCAGTGCGGAACACCGTTCACCTGCTTCAGTCGCTCTACTCGACAAAACGCGAGGAAATGTCGCTGACCTCCCTGCAGTTCAAAAAGGGCCTTGCGCGGTCGAAACTCACGGCAAACGCCTCCTTCCGCCAGATGGATTCCCAGTATGAAGCGCTCTTCCACATGATGGTGCTCGAGTTCACCTCAATCCGGAAGGAACTGGCAGAGCACCTGAAGAACGACATCGAGGCATCTCAACGAAAACGCCTGATCGATGGTCTTGAAAGTTTTTTTGCCGAGAGGGATTCTCTCCTAAAACAGGCAAACCTCATTTAAGATCCGGGTCCGATGCGGACCCGGATTTTCCTCACTCTGATCGCTCTTTTTGTCTCCCTCGACGCACAGGGACAGGCCCAACGTGGCTCAAACAGACCTGACATCAATCTTCAAACCTTCAAGGCTCCGGGTACCATTCCCTCGATCGGGGAAATCCTCCGGAACTTCCATGGGTCCTACGCGGTCTCCTACATGGGACCGCGCTTGAATGGCAGTCCGATCGAAACCTACAACGTGTTCATTCCGGATGTGGCACCGGTTCAGTTGTTCCACTCGCTCAAGTTCGGATACCAGGCTACCGAGGATCTTCAGATCGGAGTGGGCGCCGACATTGTCCAGAATGTCTCGGATGGTGTGATGGGCGTCACGGGATTCATCCGGGGACGCACCTCGGAGTGGTATGATCCGTATCTGTACTTCGACCTTCCGAACCTGATCCGGGTGGACGGATGGTTCGTGTTCACGAGTGCATCCTTCAGCCTTCCGATCGGACCTGCCTCGATCAATGCTGCAAAAATCACATCCCTGATCCTTCAGCAGAGCTGGAACGTGAATACGCAAAGCCCGTTTCATTTTGGCTTCGGATGGTTTCTGAATCCACAATTCTACAACGATCCCCTACCTCAGGGATTCACGGACCGCCAGACACTTTTCTTTTCTTTCGGCCCGAATCTTGGGTACGACATCTCACGAACCGTGAGTATCAGGGCCTCCGCAAGTTTCAATGTCGAGCATCGCTCACCGAATCCAAACGGCCTGTTTCATCTTGGAGAGGCGCTTCCCGATACCGCGCGCGGAACCCTGACCTGGTCGCCCGATGTTTCGCCTTTGTTTGTTTCCTTTGGCGGCTATGTCCAGTCGGTGCTCTGGTCGCCTTCGATCGACACTTCGATTGTGGGTGGCAGTTTTTCGATCGGGTTTTAGACTCTCGTCATCGGATCGCAGCGCCTTCTGATGCCTTAACTTCAGTTATCCGGATGCATTTGTCGGTGCTGCCCGACCTGTCCACCGCTTTGTGCAATCCGCTCGGACAAACCAGCGGTGTATTCATGGTAACCTGAATCGTCCCGTTTTGATGAAAAACCTTTCTCAGGCAATAGTCCACTCCAGGAATCGTGCACTTTTTCACATAATAACAAGAGACGGAACCACTCATGACGCTTTGAGGGCAATAAAGTGTGCCAGGCGCCCAAGGCGGGCTAAACCCCCCTTGACCATTGCCGGCGGCAATGATCGTACATCCTGACTCCAATACCTCCCCGGGCGGCAACCAATTGGAACCCAATGGACAGGCGAAAGACGCTGTTCCGACCAGTACCCCCAATGCAACGAAAAACTGATTCATGTTCAAGTCCTTTCCCTCCCCAATTCTACTCTCCTAATCGAATAGTCTCAACTGGGTCATTCAGGACACAATCACGAGCAAATAGGGTTTTTGGCGTTGTGGCGCACGGTCTACACGTGATTTCATGTTGTGCTAACCTATCGGTGTGAGTACTCCCATTCATTTAGACCGAATCAATCAACTGAACATAGGAATGATGCTCCTGAGCATGATTGCAGCGTTCATCATGCCTCTTGAATTGTTTTTATTTGCCTATGCCGTTTTGGGACCGCTCCATTACTTAACCGAAATCAGCTGGCTTCACGATCGGAAGTATTTTACGAAGTCCAAACACGATTTCCTGGTTTTGGTGGCTGTCGGGGTCCTGATCACTTTGGACACTCTGGGGTTTCATCTTCTGATGAGCACAAAGGCAATCTTCTTTGCATTTACGGGCTCAGCACTCATGGCTTTCGTGCGCAATGCATCCATGAAAGCGTTGGGCTTTGTATTCCTGATCCTTTTTTCGAATCTGATTTTCACCGATCATCAAGACAACACCCTGACTTGGCTTTCCAGCATTCTTCTCCCCACTCTCATTCACGTATTTGTTTTTACAGGCGTCTTTATTTTAGTGGGCGCACTCAAATCCAAAAGCAAGTCGGGGATGATCTCATTTGCGGTCTTTCTTCTCTGCCCTGTGCTTCTTTGCACGCTTTTTCAGGGTCATCAGTTCATCGCTGCAACTGAGTACGGGAAGGATTCATACTTCAGCGAAGGAGACGGCTTTTTTCAACTCAACTTGAGCATTCTGCAAAGGGTTTTTGATGCCGATTTCTCGAACCAACCCACCCTTGTGCAGGTGAACGAGCAACTCTTTGGTTCAGCGACAGGAATCATGCTGATGCGCTTAATTTCATTTTCCTATATGTATCACTACTTGAACTGGTTCAGTAAAACGGAAGTCATCCGCTGGCATCAAGTTTCCAGGGCACGCATCCTGCTCGTGGTTCTTCTTTGGGTGGCCTCGGTGGTCCTGTACTCGTTGAGCTATTCCCTTGGACTCAGGTGGCTTGCATTCTTGAGCTTCACTCATGTGCTCCTTGAGTTTCCTCTGAATATGAACTCATTTGCCGAGCTCGGAAAACAGATCAGCATGCGAATCCGAAACTCTCAAACAATTCGCAGCTAGATGGCCTGATCTCAAGTGATCACAAGGTCAGCAAGTCTTCACCTTGAGCCTCGCAATGTAAATCGGACCAGCTCCCTTGGCCCGATCAGGGAAAATCTGAAAGCCACATCGGGTGTGCTCAAGATCCGACAGGTCATCCGTGTCGGGATCAAGTTCCACCCGATCTCCTTTTTTCTTTAGAACCCTCTCGATTACTCCGTCATTCTCGAGGGGAGAAATCGAGCACGTGGAGTAAACAAGCGTGCCGCCTTCCTTGAGCGCTAGAATCGCAGAACAAATCAACGAATACTGCCGCATCGCGAGCTGACGGGTGCGCGACTCCTTCCACTCGGGCACGCTTGGATCATCCTCCATCATGTGGCGCTCGCTCGAACAAGGGGCATCCAGCAGCACACGGTCGAATGCGGACTTTTGTTTCAATCCGAAAAGATTTCCATCAAACCCGGTCACCTCGACCAATGCCTGATCTCCCGGTGGAACATGGGTTGCAATCACGTCCTTGAGCCGTCTCCTTCGATCAGACGACAACTCATTTGCGATGAGACCGCCCTTGCCTTCGAGAGACTCGAGCAACACGAGCGCCTTCCCGCCCGGGGCGGCACAAAGATCAAGCACCCGATCCCCCGGTCTCACCCGGAGAGCTTGGGCCGCGCGAACGGATGCGGAGTCGAGGGTATACCGGGCAAATCCTCCAAAGCATTCCCGATCGACGCGCACCGGCTCCCGGCCGAGAGCCGCATGCAGATCGGGCCACCTCGGGCCATAAAGCTCTGAAAAATACTCAAGAAATGCGGTCACTTTGGTTTCCTTTTTTTGTAAACAAGGTTCATTGACAAATACCTGAAATGCTCTTAGGTTTCCAGCCATGAAAATCAGGACTCTCAAAAATCTCTTTGCACCCGGAATCCTACTCACCCTGATCCCGCTCACCTCCCTCGCCGATCGAAACTGGAATGAGGCGAATGATCCGAAGAACCTTGAGCTTGACTATGTGTACAGCCTGAATTCTCTTCCCCTCTCTGGAAACCTCGATTCCTCCCGCAAGGGCTGGTCCGACTCCTATTGGCCTGCCACACGCGGCTACATCGCGGATCGCTGGCAGGTTCCGGCACTTGCCTTCAAGTTCAAGGACTATGATCTGCCGAAACCGGAAACCGTGTACCGGATGGCTCCGGGCCAACTGAACCTGCTGTCTCCTGCCGAAAAATTCGACATCGTCCGCGGGAAACTCGATTTTCCGACGGCAAAGTTCTTCCGGAAGAAGAACCCGGGCGATCGTGATTGGTGGCGGGGTCTTTGCAACGGCTGGACCCATGCCTCGCTTCATTTCGATGAACCGAAGAACATCCTGTTCACGTCCCCTGTAAATGGAATCCGGGTTCCCTTCGGCTCAAGCGACATCAAGGGCCTTCTTGCCTACTACTACTCGTATCTTGACCGCACAGTCGAGCCTTCGAAGAATCCCTTTCACGGCTACATCGGTCGTGCGTGCAGGGCGAAGGATCGCATTCTTCTGAACGCAACGGGCGGGTGCAGTGACATCAACGCGGGTGCCTTCCACATCGCGCTGACGAACGAGATCGGGATTCGAAAACGCGGAATCGCGATCGACCGCGACCCGGGGCTTCAGGTGTGGAATCATCCGGTTGTCGGCTTTGAATCAAAAATCACGGGAGTGAAGACCAGGGACCTCTCAAAAGACAAAACGCCTGGAACCGTGCGGGAGTTTTCCTTTGAAACCACCATCAGGTACGTCAACGAACTCTATTCCGCTCATGGACCGGGCGAAGAAAACGATCGGACAGCTTCCCCCCGGTACGAACCTCTTGGCCCCGGCAATCAGCACTATGGAATGGCAACCTACCGCTATGTTCTCGAGCTGAACGCCGCAGACCGCATCATCGGGGGAGAGTGGGCCGAGGACTCGAGCTATCCTGATTTCATCTGGAGACAGGCTTTTGATCCGGAGGGGCTCGGGCGCGACACGAAAAACTTCAAAGACGACTGGACACTGCTCGATGCAATTGTGAAGGCGGCAACCCGGGAGTGACGGGGTGATCAATCCCCGGTCTTGCTCATGAACACCATGCGAGAGGACCATTGCCGTGCCCGCACCACCTCGCGCTCATACCTGCCCTTCAGCCTTGACTCGTATTTCGGGAGCAGATCCTCGTCCATCAACACGAAATCCGCATTGAACTCGGCAGGTGCATTGCTCTCGCCATAGTAGCCAGCCTGCTTGATCTCGCCGAGCAGGTACGGAAGCGGCCAAGTGAACCTGCTCAAAACCTGGATCCGCGTGGTCTCCTTCCCTTCCGGCATGGATGCCACCTTTGCAAGGATCTTGTGGACGGGCCCAAGAAAATCCCGATAGGTCTGGCCATAGATGTAAGGATGCCCGTCCTGATCCGGACTGAGCCAGGAGACCTCAAACGCCCGGTACCCAGAAAAGAGTCCCCCTGCCACCAGCAAGCCAGCAAACACATTTCGGGGAAGGAGTGAACTCTTGTTTTTGGTTTTCTTTCCTGATTCGAGTTTCAAAAGGGTCTTGTCCACCACCACACCAAACGCAAGTGTCGGGAAAAACAGAAGACTCAGAATGCACCAAGGAGTCTTGTAGGCGACAAGCGAATAGACGAGCCACGAAAAAATCCCGATCCAGGCATTCAATCGGACAAACCCCGAGTCTCTGACCGCAACCACAAAACTGGCAATCAGACCCGCAAACACAGGCCACTCGAAGCGCCCCATCAGTTCCACCCAATACAGAAACGGCTTTTCGTGGCCGTTTCCCTTCGTGCCTGTTCCCGCCCACTTCGCAAACGCAAGAAAGAACTTTCCAAACCCGTCACCGTCCTGGAACCCCCCTGTGAACACAACTGCGATCATGAGCAGTGCAACCCCGAAACACACCACAACCCCTCTCCAAAACCGGCGTTCCCGAAAAAATCCCATCCGCCTGTCTTGAACAGCACCTGCGAGCTCAGCCAACCCGAGGGCCGCACCGAACACCACAAAATTCTCCTTCAGGGAAGCCATGAGCCCGAGAGAAAGTCCGAGTATCACCCAAAGCCCTGTGCCCGAGGGGGACTCTCGAACGGTGAGCCAGAGTCTCAGGAACAGGATGCAAGAAAACACAAACGCCGTTTCATGAATGGAATAGCGGGAAAAAAACACGATGGCCGGGGAGAGTGTCAGCACCGCAATCGAGATCCAGGCCGCTCTCGATCCGATCCATTTGCGAAAGAAAAGGGGAGCAAAGGTCAGAGCTGCACCGAACAGCACTGCCGGAGTCCGGAGGGATGCCAGACTTCGACCAAACACCTTCTCAAAGAGCGCAAGAACATAGAAAAAGAAGGGGCCATGATAATTCTCGGGGTCGTAAATGTAGTATCCCCGGGTCAAGAGTCCGTCCACAAACCATCCATTTACCGCCTCGTCATGGTGGATGGGTCTCAGGTCAAGATCCCAAAATCGCAACAGCACAAGGATGATCAGTGGAACAAGAAAGAGCTTCATGATCTAATCCTAAGTGAGGATTTTCCCACATGAAACAGCTTTTTAAGCCAATTCCACTCCTCCTGCTCTCGCTTGCGACATGGATCACTTTGGTTTTCATTTCCTTGTTCCACTCCGTCGATGGCGAGGGACTTCTTGTGGGGAGTTTCTCGATCTGGGGGGATTGGTCGGCCCATTTGAGCTTCACGGAGGCCTTTCGGCAGCGGGGGCTTTCCTGGATCCTCGATCCGAATCCCCTGTTCCAGGACGCTCCCTTCCGCTACCCGTTCTTAAGTCATCTGCTCACGGCCGTCCTTTCGATGGGGCTCGGAATCCAAACGATCCACGGCATGGTGTTCACCTCTGCCCTGCTTCTGTTTCTTCTCCCGTTTCTCCTGTTTCGTTTTTTCCAAAAGTGGAACCTCTCTCCGCGGGCCTCCCTGTACTCGACCCTGGGATTCCTCTTGATGGGGGGTCTCCAGATTTTTGATTCCTCACTGAATCCGGCAAAGCCCCTGACCAATCAATTCGAACACGGATCGATTTTCACCTCATTTCTCCTTTTTGAACTCTACCCCCAGCGGGCCTTTCTGTTCGGATTGTGTGCCGTGCTTTGGAGCACAGGGACACTGCTGGGAAAAAGCAACAAGCACTCAAAGCGGCTCGCACTCTTTCTGCTTGGAATTCTGCCTCTGGTTCACCTTCACAGCTTCATCGCGATTCCGTTTTTTCTACTGGCATTGCTCTGCTTCCCGCGAAAAGACTCCGGGGACTTCACGGATCGCGCACAGGTGGTGGGCCGAGGTGCGGTGATCGGGGGGATCGGTGCGCTTTGCCTCTGGTTTCTTTTCCGAAGTCCGAATCCGTTTCCGCACCAGTGGAGGATCTTTCTCCCGGGATGGGCGCAAAACGAGGCTGCCGGACAACCGCTTGCCGCATCCATGAACCCCCTCTGGTTCTGGATCTACAATACGGGGGTTTTTCTGCCGCTTGTGTTCATTGAAATCGTGCTTTCCCGGAGGAACCGGAATCTCATGTCCCTTGCCCTTGCGGGCTTTCTTTTGTTTCTGGTCGCTCTGTTGTTTTGTGTGCAGCCTTATTTCTACGACAATCTCAAAATCTTCACCTATTCCTTCCTGTTTTTTGCTCCCTTCTTCGGCCTTTTCCTTGACCGCTTTCAGGGTGCCTTGAGGAGCGCCGCCCTCCTCCTTCTCGCACTCCAGTGTGCAAGTGCCACCCGCGATCTTTGGTCGTTTCAGCAAGGGATTGAAAAAACCGTCTGGTTCACGGAGCTTGATCAAGACCTTGCCTCCGAATTCAAGAAGCTGCGCTCCTCGCCCGACGCACGGGTACTCATCACTCCGATTCACAATCATCCGATTCCCTGTCTCACCGGAAATCCCGTTGTGATGGGATATCCCGGCTGGCTCTGGAGCTGGGGAATCAACTACACCTTGCTGGAACGAAAAGTGGGCTCGGTGCTTCTTGGCTCGGGGGATGCGCTGGAGCAAGCAAGATCGCTGGGAGCGGAATACATTGTCGTCGGCTCGCAGGAAACGTTTCAGAACCATCCGATTTCTTTTTCTTTTCTTGATTCGAACTTTCGGAAACTGAAGACTCTTGGCCCTTGGCGGATTTACAAGGTCGAACCCCCTTTGCGATAGATCAGATCTCCATCACGATCCGTCCGTTTCACTCCTCCTGTTTGCAAGGTGAGCCGTGCCATCGTCTCGGGCGATGGATGCTGATAGGAATTCCTGCGCCCCACCGAGATCCAGAGCTCTGTTGGATTCATGTGATCCAGGAATCCGGAGGCGCTCGAGAATCGCGATCCATGATGCCCCACCTTCCAGACCCTGACTTTTGCATTTTGTATCGAGGTCCTGAATTTCCGCTCGAATTGTTCCTCCTGCCCGGAATCCCCGTCCCCGAGCGCAAAGTAGGCCTCCCGATCCGAGATCCTCCGGAAAACACCTCCCATCCAGCGGTTTCCGGAGGCTTGGCCCCGGGAGCTTTGGAACCAACCCACCCTCGAGAGCCCGATGCACCCTTGTGTTCGAATTGCAGGAGCTTCGGGAAGCCTCGAGGCCCAAGCTCTGAGGGTCACTCCTTTTTCGATGCCGGAATGATGCGTGGACATTTCGAGACAGCCGATCGGGATCACCGAGGCCAGGGCATGAACGCCTCCGACATGATCCTGGTCGAGATGCGTGAAGAGCACGGCATCAAGCCGATTCACACCAAAGCGACTGAGCCTCCGGATCCAGACTTCAGGTCCGGCTCCCTGCTCGGGCCCCGCATCGACCAGCTCTGCACGACTCCCCTCCCGGATCAAGGCCGCATCCCCCTGACCAACATCGAATTGGACCACTTGATTCACTTCCCGGGGAACTCCCATTGCCCACAGACATGCAATCAGGGCACCCGGAAGGGGAATCGCAGAGAAACCGGAGAGCCCGAACCAGTGCCGGGCCTTGAGTGCCAGGACGATCATCGGAGCCGCGATCAAAGCTGGACTCGTCATGGAATCAAAATCAATCGAGTACACGTCCGGAACCAAGTCGAGCACACGGATCAGAAGCCCGAAACACAACATCCACACCCGGAAAAGAGCCTCGGGCACCCCGCCGAAGAAAAGGAGTGCAAGCAAGGAGGAGGGAAAAAGCAGCAAAGTGAGCGGGGGAATCGTAAGCAGGCTGATCAACGGAGTCCACGGAGCAACGAGGTGATCCGAGTAAAGATCGAGAAGGGCAATCGGAACCCAGGAGGCAATCGCCATCCAGAAATGGAGTTCGAGCTTTGAACGGAATGAATCACCCCGGCCCAGAACCAGGAGCGATCCCCCGACGGCAAGATAGTAGTGGGATGCCCCGGGGGAGAGCCCGGTTTCATGACTGAGAATCCATTCGATCGCAAACGTAAGGATCAGGGGCGCGAAAATCCATACTCTGTGTCCTGATTCGCGCAAACCCGCACGAATCAGAATGGAACTGAGGGGCCGGAACAAGGCGAAGGAAAACCCCTGAAGCCTCCAGATCATCAACACCGCAATCAGGAAAAAGAGCAGCCCGAGGAAGGAGAATGCACGCGAGGGAATCTTGAGAACACGGCACAGTTGTTTCAGGGCGAACCCGATCCATCCGGCCACGGCATAGAGATGAATCCCGCTTGCCCCGTAGAGATGGACAACACCGGAAACCCGGAGCACTCCATCCACACCGCTCCTCACGGGCTTATGGAACATCAAGGCCTCCATCCATTCCCGCGTCAGGGATTCAAGTGTGGCATCATCCATGAGACAAAGCCTTGCCTTGCAGGAAGCGGGCCTTCTATACTGGCATCATGTCGACACTCGAATGGATCGCAAGAAATTTCCAGAAAATCCAGATCCTCTTCCTCCTTGCGGTTTTGTTCCTGATTTGGACCTTTCTCAAGAACAATCGGGGACAGTCGAACTTCAGGAGCCGGGAGGCGGATCGCGGGGATCTTGACCGGATCCTGAATTCGGGTCCGGATCTCGCACAAGCCAAACTGCGAAGAAAACAGGCAGAGCAGCCATCCCCTCCTCCCCTTTCCCTTCCGGGCATTCGCCTCGAGGGAGAACCCCATGAAATCCTCGGAATCCGCGAAGACGCATCGGAGGCCGAGATTGTTCGTGCCTACAAGGATGCAATCAAACGGTTTCATCCTGATACTTTGCAAGGAAAGTCCGACTCGGACTTGCGATTCTACCAGGAAGCCTCCGCCCGGATCAATGATGCGAAAAACCGGATGTTGAAATCCCTTCGCGATCGCTGATCCCCCTCGCACAGGACTTGCACTTGCCGATGCCATGCAGGTTCTTTCCTTCTTCATCCGGGATCTCACCCCCGAAGTCCTGACCGTCGAATACAGCGCTCGCTTTCAGATTCCCGGGTTCCAGATCCTCGGGCTCCCCGCACCCGAGATCCAGGAGGCGAGGGAGCGAATCATCTCCGCATTCCAAGCCTCCGAGCTGGACTTTCCAAAGAAGCGGGTGTTGATCAATCTTGCTCCGGCGTCCATCCGGAAGTCGGGAACCGGGCATGATCTTGCGATTGCCCTTCGGATTCTTTCCGGAAGCGGCGCACTTCTCCTTGACTCGAGGGTGATTGCACGGGGCGAGCTTGGTCTGGATGGCTTGATCAAACCCGGCGGAAAAATGGGACATCTGATTGAGCTGATGTTGAAGTCCATTCCCGATCCCGAACAACTCACCCTGATTCTGGGCCCCGAAGATCACGCGGAGTTCCTTCGACTGCTCTCCTGGAGGGAAAAAAACGGGCTGCTCAATCCGAAACCCGCGGGTGTGCTCCGGATCGAACACCTTCGCGATCTCCCTGCTTCAGTCTCATCACGGAGTTCCACTCAATGCTCATCTCTTCCTAAATCATCACATCAGTCTTCGATGAGTCCGCCTTTTCTTCTCCCTCTTGCCCCCCTCCAGGAGCGAATCCTGAAAATCGCCTGCGTGGGTCGCCACCACACTCTTCTCCTTGGGCCGAAAGGCGCCGGGAAATCGGCATCCCTTGCGTGGTTTGGAGCGCTTGCCCCGTCACCACCGAAAGGTGCCGCATGGGAGAGGGCTCTTTATCAAGAAACACGCAATGAGCATCCCGGATTCGACGCTCCCCTTCGACAGGTCCACTCCCAGGTCAGGCCCGCGCATTTGCTCGGGTCGTTTCATTCCGGTTCCTTTCGTGCAGGAGAACTCTCGCTTGCTCACGGGGGCATGCTCTTTGCCGATGAATTTCCCGAATGGCCCCGGGATTCAAAGGAGTGCTTGAGGGAACCCCTGCAGTCCGAGTGTTTCAGCGTGAGTTCCGTGCGGGGAACCCTGCAGGCCAAATGCGATCTCCAGTTGATCGGGAGTGGAAATCTTTGTCCCTGCGGTGGACTTCCGCATCGCTTCCGGCTGGATGCGGTTCAAAGGGGACCGGGATGCCGTTGCTCCGAGGCGGAAATCCGCAAATACCTTCATCGACTCTCGGGCCCGATCCTCGATCGAATCGACCTTTGGGCGATTTTTTCAGGGCCTGGCTCCCCAAGCCCACCAAAGAACACTTCTTTTGAACAGATCGAGAACGAAATCAGGCAGGCGCGCTCCCTGGTTGAGCATGTTCACGGAGCTCCTCCTTCCCGGATTCCTCCTGAAAGGATCGAACGTTGGATTCCGAAGTCATCGCGCGCGATTTCAATCCTGAGTGAGACCGGAAGCCTCAGGGATCGTCACAAACTGATCCGAATCGCCTGCTCCATTGCTGCCTTGGAGGGCCGGGAGACTCCGGGTGATCCGGATCTTCTGGAGGCACGGACCTACCGGAGGACAGATGCCTTTCTTTAGCGAACAGGAGATCCGCAAAAGCGGAAATTCGGTGCACTCGGGTCGGAAAACGGCTCAAGATGTCCCGACCCCGCACCCGGGCCGATCAGACTATTCAAGACAGGACCGCCATTCCGGACTCCGCAACATGCGGAAGACGGAAACTGCCGATTCACCTTTTGCGGATCCGAGCTCACAGAATAGGTGCAGGAAAACGACCCCTGGTTGGCAAGATCGGCACTCAACATGGCTTCCGTATCGGCGGCACTTGCCTGAAGCGGGAAATCCCGATAGTCCTGAAATGGGTTGAACATTACAGTCCGATCACAGGTGAGGCCGGACGTGCGATTCAAAAAGCTCACACAGTTGTTGAACCCGGCTCCCGCGGATGTCGTCATTGTACAAATCTGATTCCCTGGGGTCGCGGAACAAGCACTCTGACCTGCAATATTGACCACGTGGGAAGTGTATCCTTGAACCTTGGCCGTTGAAGTCGGATAACCCACAAGATTGGTGGAATTGATCAGCTCCGGATCAGAGGACGAGGTGGGATTGAATACTCTTCGCTTTTTATTGATTTCGGACCAGTAGGGATTCTGGCTTGGATACACTTCGGCGCACCAAGCATAGCGATCGTTCGCATCCTTGTAAAAGTGAAGAGGCGGTTCGGTAAACTCGCTTGAAAGCGGAACGCAGGCCCTGAAGGATGTGTCCTCCAGATACTGAGGAGTCCACGGATCAATCGGCCGCAGGTGAATTTCATCCTGATAGACGGTCTTGCTACCCACCAGGTACCCGCCCAAGTTGATGGCAGCCGAGGTCCGATTGGAGTTTGAGGTGAACAGAGAAAGGGATTGTGCCTGTCCTTGATTGTAATTCACGATCGGAATCGACGCCGAGCACGAAGTCTGGTTCCGGGTCTCGATTCCGAGACCAAAGCGATCGTGATTGGGAAACACAAGCCCGTCCGGATTCACGGAAAGACTTGGATCCCACCCGGACGTTCCCGAATTCCGGTAAAAACGATTGGTTCCCACATAGGACGGCACCCCTACGTTCTGTGTGGGCGTGGTGTAGATATTGGTCTCAAACTCATTGGAAGTCCCCGTCCGATTCACCACGCCCTCATGATCAAACCAGGCATAGTTGCAGGGCTTTGGTCCATAAATCATGTCTCCGGTGGGAAGCGCATTCTGATCAAGAACCAATCGGTCCGCTACATAAATCTCATCCACCGCCGGAAAGATTCCCCCACCTCCACCACCTTGCTGTCCCTGACTCCCTCCACCTTCCAGATCCCCGTTCGAATCAAAGCGGGGAGGCAGAACCGCCCTGTAGCGACGAAGGCGCACCAGAGGGCGAACATTTCCGGTGCTGTCGGTCATGGTTCCGCAGGTTCCATCGCCATTGGCAGGCTTCGCGTACCCCAGACACTTTGGAAAAATCCCGTTTTCATTGAATCGAGAGCTCGAGTTCCGGCAGACCTCTGGAGTGCCCGGATTGGTATTAGGATCCCCGGGCTTCAACAGCACAGAGCCGGCCATGATTCCAATGCTCCACTCCGATGACCACTGGGTTGCGAGCGCAAAGGAAGAATCAAGCGGCCAGTATTTGTTCTGCTCGGCTTGCGGAATTGAGGTGGCGCCCGCACTCGATGCAGCGCTCACTTTCACGGACTCAAGAACCTTCGGGCACTCATAAGTAAGATTGCTTGAGTTGATTTGGCCCAGAATATCGGATCTGACATACAGGTTTCGATAATAATTCTGCGCTGAATATCCCGCTCTCGCAAGATTCGGGCACTGGAGATTGCTGCAACTGCCTCCGCCACTTGCAGCTCCTCCCGACAGGGCTGTGCAGAAACATGTGCCCACGGAGGTCTTCACGGGTTCGTTTGAAGCCCCCGGGTCCCCGCCACTTCCATCTTGGGGTGCACTCGAGACTTTTGAAACACTCCTGAAGCGATTCAGGATTTCATGCGCCGCATTTCGCTTGGTATGGCACGTGTAGCGATGGATGTTCCGAAATCCGTTCAAGGTCTCGTCCAGGAAATCCCCGTTCGGATTGGTCGACTGCCCTTTCCGGTACCCTATTTTTTTACAATTCAAGCCACTTGCATTTCCACCCACGGGTACGATGCGAATCGAAAGGATCGCGCCCGGTACGATTTCATCCCATTCCGATTGGGCCATCAAACAACTCACGCTCCCGCTCTGGACAGTCGTGACCGACACCCTGCGGGAACGATCATAGAGCGGCTGGCCATTGGAGTCGGTATGCTTCCAATTCAACTCGCAGGCGCAGGGATTGGCACCAGTCCCGCAGAACTGCGTGATGGGAGTGAAGCCCGCGACATTCGTATTCAAAGCAAGGGTCAGGTTCACCTGTGGCGTTGAATTTCCGGTAGCTCCTCCGGATGCCTGCGCAACCGAGACGTTGCTCAGTTGATGCGTGAATGCCACTGAATTGAAGTCTGTTCCGGTGAAAACCGAGGGATCCCCCGTCGTGGTGCGTCCGAATCTTTGCCCGACGTTGGTACAAGAGGGGGTAACTGCGAGGAGGATCAGTCCGAGAATTGCAACACGCATAGCGGGTACACCTCCGGTCCAAGGGGTTGGTTGATGTTTTTTGTATTGAGCTCCCAATTCACTTGATCCTGCAGGCATGTGGCCCGCGAATTCCCGGGGCAGGCTCCACGGGAACGATAGGTCACAGGACGGTAATTGTTGGACTCGCTGGAATTCAAATTCTGGAAATCAGCAACCCTCACCGATGGATCCGTGATCACAAACAGGTGGTCTGAGAACAAATCCTGACTGAGGGGAAGCGTATCGGCGACACCCACCACATCGGTCGGAATCCCGGTTGGACGGGGGATTCCCGTCAGAAGCTTTCGTAGAGTGTCCGAAGTTGCCCCCCCGGGCATCATGACTCCCGTGCCCATCGATTCAGTGATGACAGCGGGAGATGCAGGCAGGGTGGAATAGACTCCCCAAGGATAACTCCGGAGCAAGCTCTCCGCCTCCGAGGTCTCATAATTGAAGGCAAAAAGGCTCGCCTCGAATGTATCGTAGGCGTTTAGCTTGTAGCATGCCGAAGAATCGCGCCCACCTCCTCCGCTTCCGTTCACATCCATGAATGCAATCCGGGACGCCATGCTCGCGCTTCCGGAAGCATCCGTTACAGGAAGCTTGATTGCGCCTGAATTGCTTGGCGCATCGTGAAAGTAACAGGAATCAAAAAGGTCATCGGGTTCTGAGCTGAGGCATGCAATCGGATGGTTCAGCGTTGCGATTGTGCTTCGAACGCGACGAGGCGAAGCAAGATCGGTTGCACGGAAGTTCCAAAGCTTTACCCAGCGGGCATTCGGAGGAATGGTGATGTTCGGACACGCGCTTCCGCCATCCGCCGCGATCACAGGCCTCGCGGCATATCCAAGGGGACTCAAGGTAAGTCCGGCGTCGATGTTCTGGCCTGAGTAAAAGGCAGAAACAAGGTCTCTCGGCGCTGCCGCGGCAATCACCGGCACATCGAACACTCCATACGCCCTTGGGAGCAACGAGAAGGAACTTCGCCTCTTCCCTGTTGCAGTGGAGCCAAGCGAAGCAGGAATCCGGCCGCTCTCGAGCGAGGCAATGGGATAGATGAGCTCGCCATCTCCCACACAAAATGCCGAGGTGCAAGGTGCGCTCGAGAAGACCATGGGATTTGCCCACCAATGAAGCGAATAGTTGAAAGTGGGAGTCAGGGTACATTCCCAACCGGCCGCGGTCCCGTTGCGTTGGATGGCAAGCATGCTCTCCCCCACATTGGTCGTATAGAAATTGAATGGGTAAATGATCCTCGGATCCTGCGATTGGATCGGATCAAGGAATCCGGAATCAAATGGACTCGGGATGAAATCATTTCTCCGGCATTGGTATCTCTTGACCCCGAGATAGCTCCGTTCATCCGAAAGATCGGCGTACACCACGGAATTCTCGAAAGTTCCGCCTGCTTCAAGATTCAAGGAGAGGGAGTTGGAAAAATACGGGCCTCCACTGCTTCCGGCCTGGGTTTGAATCTTTACACTGAATGTGGCAGCACCTGTCGGAACCGCATTCGGGCACCGAAGCATATTTGATTCCTGATAGGTCACCTGTGATTCGGCAATCTGATTTACATTGCTCCCGATCGTATAGGTGTAGACGCAGGAGCAGGCTCCGAAATTTCCACTGCAGTAATTGTCGAACTCCCCGTTTTGACCAATCAGCTCGTACACTCCCCCCCCAGATGCCGGAAAGAGGCTGTTGATCTTGAAGGATGCCCCGTTCACCGAATTCTGATCCGGAAGGAAAAACTCGCTTGCGAGTTTTCGATCCGCGAATTTGATGTTGGTGCAAGCGGGCTGGATTGCGGCTGAGACCAAAAGAAAAAAGACTCCCAAGCCCGACCATTGCACATGGAAGGACCGGAATTTCACTCTCGTTTTTTCAAGGAGTCGACGAACTCCCTTGAACCCAACCTGCATCACAACTTCCCCAAACATGAGGGCTGCAAGAAACATTCTTGCGAAATCCCTCGATTTCCATTCGGTTTTTTGGCTCAGAAACTGAAGACTTTCTGGACAGTGTCAGGATTCTGACAGGATCAACCTCCTTCATTTCACCAAAGCATTCCTTCAATTCACAGGCGGCCGGTCCCCTAGGCGATACAAATCGATCTGATACAGTTGATAGCTCCCTCGAATTCGCTCAATCCGGATCCGGTCCACCAATGGATTGCTGGAAAGCGGAACAAGAACCGACTCGGTCTTCATCGAGGAAAACGGGTCCTCAAGCGTCACCAGGCTCCGGATCAGGATGGGAGCCGCGCCCGCGGCACCAAACTCTGCAAAATCTCCAAGCATCCGGGGCTGCTTTCGCTCCAAAAGTTCATCCAGTCCCCGCGCCGTCGCAATCAGATCCACCCTGAGCTTCGTGTGATCATCCTCGGTCAGTGAAGTCAATCCCCCTCCCAGGTAAGGCCAAGAAGGTCCCGACACAAACGATTGATAGGTGATCAGCATCAAGAGATCCTCGCTCCCCCCGATCACCTTTCGATCAAGATCGATGTTCACTCCCCCCACATAGGCCTTCGAGAGATCCGGCTCATTGGATTGCATGGCACCTTGGCCAAGGCACCAGGGATCCCGAACCCGGTAGAACAAAAGTCCGTCCCTATCCGCGGGGTTCACGGGTGTCGGGAGCGGGGTCGGGGTTGGAACGGGACTCCCCGGAGCTGGCAGAGGCCCGGTCGACACCGGATCAAAATCCGCGCACGGAGACGGGGCGATGGAGTCGGTTCTTCGGGAACAGGCATCGGTTTGAACAGTTCCACTCGCGGATTCCGCATAATAAGTTCGGGTGATGTCGACAGAGATGTTTTTTACGAATGCGGGTTTGTAGGTCGGTTGGAGTGCATCGCCCGGATTGGAAATTTCAAACGGGATCGCTGAGAGTGGATTCCAGGATGGCGAAAAAGAGCTGGAATAATCCCCTCCCTGGGTGCGAAAGGTTTTTGTGACATCGCCGAGACAGGAAAATCCGGTATTCTGGAAAGTCACGAAATCCTCTAGATTCGTGAAATTGTCCCGATGGAAGATGAATCGAGCGGACGCCTCGTCGGTTCCGGGTGCAGCAGTGGCCGCGGGTGCGGATTCCTGGAAGGATGCAGGGTCAATCTCCCGGGCACACCCGAGAAGGAGCAATGGAAGCAATGCCCATCTTGCCTCTTTCATGTCTCACATCCTGAGCAGTGTCAAAGAGTGGAAGACCACTCCCAGACACAAGGGTGAATTTCCCGTAGAGCAAAACGAACTCACTTGGCCGGGATTCGCATGAATCCGGCCCGTCACACGTTGAATTTGAATGACCGATTGTTTTGAATTGCTCGAGAGCGGAATCAAAACCTGTTTCACGATCGGAGGCGCGCTCCGATTTGCGGCAATCGGCTGACAACTTGAGGAATCGTAATTCCCGGAACCGGTGGTACACCAATGCGCATAGTTCGGCGGGATCAGGATTGAAAACGGAGTCAGGCTTGCAGACGACAAAAGCGTCTGCCCGAGAAACACCTTCCACAGATGATCGAGATTTTCCTCAGGATTTGAAGACGATCCATCCGAATTCGGTCGCAATCCGGTCGCTCGATACTCAAGCTGCAGCATGAGATTCTCGCGCGTTCCAATGAAGGCCGTATCGCGATTCAAGATCACCCGAATGAACACAGGAACACTCAGGGTGGCTCCGGTGAGCGAGGAGGAGCAGTCCGCCTCGCTGACTCTGTAGAAACCGCCCACATCAAACGGTCCAGCAGCCGGTCCTCCCACTGTGGCGCACACATTGGGCCCCGGGCTCCCCGTCACGCCCAATTGCACATCACTGATCCAGGACGGCTTCGTGATGGGAGTCACTCCATCCAAGTCAAAATACTTATCGGGTTTGGCGGAAACTCCAGGAAGGTAAAATCCGGTTCCGGAACCAGGGTACCCCAGCGGAATGGTCGCAGCCGAAGGCACAACCAACGGAGCGCTGAAGCTTCCAGTTGCGGAGTCGTCACTCAAGTTGAGCTTTACGCCCTTTGTACCGGAGACGAATTCTTTTCCTGCCGTGGAAAGCGCGACTGAAGTCTCATCGGTCTGTGTCTGAGACTCACACCCCATCAAGAGCAAAACAGCAATGAGCGGCACAAGCCGTGGCAATCGGTGATGCACGCATTTCTCATCGGTATTTTGACAAGGATCTTTACACCTTCGGGCTGTTGCTCCGTTGGGCGTCATTCCACTATTTTGACGCAACAGGTCAAGTTCGGTCAATCCCCCTCAACGAATATTCTTGAATCCGGAACTCAGAGGATCTCTCGTACGATTTCAAGCCCGAGGCGCACCCCGAACCCGGTCGTCTCAGTGGGCACAAGCCCAAGTCCGCCCGCATTTCCACTGGCCGCGAGGTCGATGTGGAGCCAGGAAATCCCCTTTTCCACGAATCGACTGAGAAAGGTTGCCGCGTAAATGTGATCCGCACATTTGGTCGTGGATGCCTGCCGGACATCGGCAAACTCGGACTTGATGAATTCCGAATAATCCTCCCCGATCGGAAAATTCCAAACCCGCTCCCCGCATCGCTCCCCTGCCCGCACTGCGGTCTGGGATAGCCCAAGATCCGTGGAATACGCACCAGAGCGACGGGTATCGAGCGCCCGCACCACCGAGCCTGTCAGGGTGGCATAATCCAGAATCAGATCCGGCTTCTCCCCGGATGCGATCGCCAAGGTGTCAGCCAGACACATTCTTCCTTCTGCGTCGGTGTTCTCCACCTCGATGGAGATTCCGTTCGTGGCAACGACCACATCATTCGGCCGATAGGCATCAAAGGCGATGAGATTCTCCGCCAACGCAAGATACGCATGAACTTCATAGGGAACCTTCAGGCTGACCAGAACCTGGAACAAGGACAGCGCCACAGCAGAACCCGTCATGTCCTGATGCATCCCGTGCATGTAATCGCCGGTTTTCACATTGTATCCGCCAGTGTCAAAACAAAGCCCTTTTCCTACGAGGGCCAGTTTCTTCGCCGCTTTTTTTGGAGGCGTGTAGTGAAGGTGAACAATGCCCGCCCTCTCATGGTGATCCCCCTGAACCACTGCGAGGAATGCGCCCGCTCCCCGCTTCAGCAACTCTTTTTTTCCGAGAAACTCGCACTTCACTTTGAGCTCCTTTGCAAGCTGCTCCGCACGCTCGCGATAGGTGCCGGGGTGCAAAACATTGCTCGGAAGTTCCGCAAGATGGCGCACTTGATTGTTCGCAAACCCGAGCAAGAGCCCTTCTTCGATCTCGGTTTCTGCAGCTTTTTTCGCAAGACTGCAATCAAACTGAATCTTGAGCTTTCCCGGGGTTTTTTGATCCTTGGCCTTCTTTCCAAACACCGGTGGCCGATATCCGGCAATCATGGCAAGCGATGCAAGCCAGTTCAAATGCTTTGCCGCATCCTGGTCTTTCAGGCCGCGAAGACAAACCTGGATTTCCCGATCCTCTTCTCCATTCTTGAATTCCTCCAAAAATGCTTTTCGCAACGCAACCTGGGATGCGAACGCACTCAGGGGGCCCGGGAAAATCACAGCCGTAAGACCGCCCTTTCCCTCAAAGGGAATCCTGATGGTTTGGGCTTCCGCGGAAGATTCATCCTTCTTCAGTTTCTTGAGCTCCTTGGAAAGAGCTTCCTTGGCCGCCGGCCGATCCTTCAGGATCTCCATGAGAACCATGCGGCTTGCAAAGTCCGTGACCGCGAGCTGATGGGGAAGAGAAGATTTGAGTCCTAGGGTGAGTTCGAGTTTGTTTTGTGTCATGACACAGGCTTACCACACTCACCGCACAGCAGCCTACTGGAACGAGGGGGGAACTCAAGCAGATCCCCTGACCGGTTCAAACCGGGCGGTGTTTGCGCCGGTACGCCACCGCTTCCGCCTCCACCGGATCCTCCGGCCACGAGTGCTTGGGATAGCGGGCCTTCAGCTCCTTCTTCACCTCGAAATACGTGCTTGCCCAAAAGCTCCGAAGGTCCCGGGTCATCTGGATCGGTTTGAATCCGGGCGAGAGCAGCTCCATCAACACTGGAACCCTTCCGCCTCCGATCCGGGGGGTCTCGAGCAAACCGAACACCTCCTGAAGCCTCACGGGGAGCTTCGGCGGATCATGATCATACTCAATGCGGATCCGATTGCCGCTTGGAACCTCGATGTGTTCCGGCGCATCGGCCTCCAGGCGTTTCTTCGCCTCCCGATCCATGCAGCCCTCGAGCAGGGAAATCACTTCCTGCTCTTCAATTCCTGCGAGCTTGGTCTTCCCTTGAAGGAGTCCATCCAGCACCGGATCCCAGGGAATGCCCACCACCTCTTCTCCGGTCACGCGATTGAGGAATCTGACACGCGCAAGAAACCTCGAAACTCCGGGAAACTTGGAGAAGAAAGAGTCGTGATTGGCCTCAAGATGCCTTTTCAGCGCAAAAAACGCTTCCTCGGGCCTCACCGGAACATCGGTCAGGTTCGAGAGTTCGAGATCCTCGAAAAACACTCCCTCGACCGCACGCACCCGAAGGGACTCTTCATCGAAGTAGGTCCTTCGTTTTTTCTCGGCAAATGGCTCAAGACTCTTCTTGGAAAAGGGAATGAAGGAGGAGACGACAAGGTCCCCTTGGTCCATCGCCACAAGAAGGAGACAGGCCTCGGGCAACTGCCCCTCGCGCACCCTCACCTTTCGTCGTCCCACAACCCGGTCACCCACACAGATCCGTCCTCGCCCGGAACGGATGAGCACCCTGAGGTAGCGATCAAACTCGGCCGCATCCAAGGGGGGAATCGCGTCTTTTTTCAAAATGGCGCGGGCAATGCGCTCCTCCTGGAATCCAAGATGGTTCAATCGGCGCAGAAAATCATCCCTGTCCCTGATTCTCTCCTCTTTGGTGAGCGAGTCCAAAAGGGCCCCGAAGCGCGCCCCGAAATGTGCCACTCCCTCTTTTTCGGCTTCAATGACAACAGCCGAAATCGCAGGATCGAGCGGAAGCCTGAGCGCTCGACGGCCCTCTTCAGTCATTCGTCCCTCCCGAAGGAAGCCAAGGAGTTCAAGCTCTTTTTTTGCAAACTCCAGCATCGAGGACTTGGGCCGCTCAAACCAATCAAAGGCCGCGAAATCTTTCACCCCGAACTCATTCAGGAACAAAAGGGCGCGCGAGAGATTCACCCTCTGCACTTCGGGTGTTTCAAAGTGTCGCAGCTGCTCTTGCTCGGCCTTGTCCCACAGGCGTAATACCACTCCCTCGCTGACCCGACCTGCGCGCCCGGCCCTCTGATCGGCGGACGCGCGACTGATCCTGAGGGTTTCGAGCCGGTCAAATCCGAGGGCGGGATCCATCCTCATGACCTTTTGCCATCCGGAGTCGACGACCGCCCGGACTCCGGGGAGCGTGATCGAGGTTTCCGCAATATTGGTGGCGCAGATGATTTTTCTTCCGCCGGTGCGGAACACATCCTTTTGTTGGTCCTCAGGGAGACTTGCATACAGGGGAAACACCCGGAATTCAGCCATGCCCTCCGCCGAAAGCCAATCCCGAAGCTCCCGAACCGCCTTGTTGATCTCAAAGGCTCCCGGTAGAAATACGAGCACATCCCCGGAATCCGGTAGGACGGATCTGACTGCCGCAACGATCCCGGCACTTCCATTGTATCTGCGCTCCACCGGAAACAGACGCCCCGGGATTTGGAACAGAGTTGAATCCGGAAGGTACTGGAGGATCGGTGCGGGATCCACGGTTGCGGACATCACCACGATCTTGAGTTCCGGACGAAACGAACCTTGAATCTCCTTCAAAAGCGAAAGCGAGAGGTCAAGATCAAGACTCCTCTCGTGGAACTCGTCCAGGATCACTCCGGCCACACCCCGGAGTTCCGGATCCTCAACCATTTTTCGCAGGAGAATCCCCTCCGTCATGAGAAGGATGCGGGTATGTGCGGAGCTTCGGTTCTCAAAACGAACTTGGTAGCCGGCTTCCTCTCCTAAACGAAATCCATTTTCCTCTGCGATCCTTTGTGCGGTCAGGCGCGCGGCCCAGCGTCTCGGCTGCAACACGATCCACACCCCCGCGAATGCATCCGCGAGCGCCACCGGAACCCTCGTGGTTTTTCCCGCTCCGGGCTCCGCGATGACCACGGCCGAGGAATGGACTTGAAGCCCGGCAACGATCTGGGGTAGGAAAGAATCTACGGGAAGGTTTTGCTTTTTCACCACTTTTTACGAGATACTCCACCGGGAGCAAGGGACGCAACCAGTATGAACCATTTCAGGACAAGCATTCTTTGTGCAATCTTTCTGATCGCACTCCACGCACCGCGGACCCATGCCCAAACCGCGACTCCCGCAAAGCCCGCAGTCGCAACGCCTGTCCTGAAGAACGCTGCCCCGTCCGCTCCCGCAGCGCCGGCACCCGTTGTTGCCGAAAAGAAGGAAGAAGAGCGGAAATTTTATCAGAATCTCCGCATGGCCTATTTCCTCGATTACGATGGGCCCCGCTTCACGAATTTCGATCTGACGCAGTCGCAGGGTCCCTTGGATGCAAACTCGAGTTTCGCAACCTTCTTTCATACCTTCCGGATCGGCTACGCAGTCTCCCCGAGGGTGACCTTGGGTTTTCAAATCACCGGCACCGGATCGTTCGATCCCCAAACCCCGTTCAATCTGGGAAACGTGAACACGTTCGCAAACTGGGCAAAAATGGTGGAAACCGATGACGTGGAGATTCAAGGGGTGCTTCGGGTCACCTTACCGACCACTGCGGCCTCAATCGCCTCCGGGCAGATTTTCGCGGTTCGAGCCCAAGGGAACTGGACCCTCAAGACACCGCTCCGAAACTGGTCCTTCACAGCGCAAACCAAGTTCACATCCACTTTCGTAAAGTCTCCTACCGGGGCCAGCTCGGACTTTGTCGTTGAGCTTGCGCCCTACATTACGGTGGACCTGTCTCCGAACGTGCAATGGGTCTTTGAAGGAAGCTTCGATGCCAACCACCAATATGCCGACACCTCGTTTGATTTTCGGCAAGGTGATCCGGATAACTTCGACACAGGGCCTTGTTTCACGATCAATTCTCACCTCAGCGTTACGACCACCATCAAGTTCTATACGACAAACGTGAGCTTTGAAACTGCAACCCCGTATGTGAACCTCTCCCTCGTACTCTGATGGTCACGATCCAAAAGGGCTCCATCCTTCTTTACCGGGTTTTTGACATCGCAGAAGAGATCGATCTTTCGCGAGCCGAAGCTCTTTTCAAGGCCGACGGAACCCGCCTCAAGTTCACCTTGAGCCCAAGACAAGTGGTGATCATGAGGAACGCTCCCGTCACCTTCTCCCTCGGAGAAACGGAACTTGCGGTTCATGAGCGCACTTTCAGGGCAGAGGTGTTTGCCAAGATCTGGGATTACGGTGTGCTCTCGATCCTGTTTCAAATTCCGATTGAAGCGGGCACAAGCTGGAATCAGCTCGTGGAGCTCGGCGCCAAGATCGAACTCGACACTTTTGTGGATGGGGCCGCACGGGCCCGCGCAAAAGAGATTCTTGCCATGATCACCCCTTCACTCCGCGACCCCCACGAGTGGCATGAGGTTGAGGATTATGTCATTTACTTTTTCGAGGAGATCCATGGAATCGGAAAGGCCATCGAACTCACAGAAAAAGCCGACGTTGCAAAACTGATCCTCGCCGAACCCCAGGGCACCCTCTCGGAATCCTCACGGAAAAGCATTCTTGATGAGGGCACCTACCAATATGCAGAAAACGACTTGACGGTCCTCGACTGGAACAGTGCGATCGTGATCGAGCCGTCCGGAAAGAAGGAAGTCCCGGAAGTCATCGAATTCGTTCTAACCCACATGATGGAGATGCGCTATTACGACGGCCTGCTCGATCAAAAGCTCGCCACCATCTACGATGCGATTGAAGAATCACGATCAAGGTTCTTAAGTAACCGCTTCAGCACGCTCTCCCGCGAGGCCTCGGCACGGTACATCGAATTCTCGGAATTCATCGAGCGGGTCGACAATTCCTTCAAGGTGGTCGGGGATTTCTATCTCGCCAAGATTTTCCGGGGCGCGGGCGAACAGTTCCGGATCCCCGAGTGGGAGGCCAACATCAGCCGGAAGATCAACATCTTCTCCAACCTCTCGGAGCTCTTGCAAGGAGAGGTCAACGCAGCCCGCAGTCTCTGGCTCGAAGTCACGATCGTGGTGCTGATTCTTTTTGAATTGGTCACAACCTTTGCCAGGATCTCTGCGCACTGATCCGGGAGGTTTCGATGAATCAAAGTGCACCCATGATTGAAATCACGCCGAAAAAAATCCGATTCACTGCCATGGGAATCTCCCTGATCGGAAGCTTGCTGATCCTGGCACTCAAGATCCATGCGGCGAGGGTTGCGGGGTCGGCAGCCCTTCGCTCCGATGCCCTCGAGGGCTCGGTCAATGTGCTTGCTGCGGCTTTTGGTCTTGGCTCCGTGCTCTTTTCGGAGCGGCCTGCGGATCAGGATCACCCCTATGGACATGGCAAAATCGAATACTTTGCGCAGGCCTTTGAAGGAGGCCTGATCTCCCTTGCCGGATTCCTGATCCTGATCGACACGGTACTGCGAGTGATCCACCAGGATCCCCTTCAGGATCTGGATCAAGGACTGAAGCTGAACGTACTTGCCGGATTCATGAACGGGATTCTTGGTTTTGGAATTTTCCTTGCAGGAAAAAAGCATCACTCCCAGATCCTGATCTCGGACGGGATCCATCTGCTCACAGATCTCCTGACCACCGTAATTCTCGGCGTGGGACTTGTCCTTGTGATCTTCACAGGCTGGAACTGGCTGGATCCTTTGCTTGCCCTTGCGGTGGCCGGATTTTTGTTCCGGACGGGATTCAAGCTGGTGCAGGAATCCTCAAATGCCCTGCTCGATGCCCAAAGCCCCGAACTGGTCGATCGTATCGTGGGATTCCTCAATGAAATCCCCAGACGCTCTGTCATCGCCGTCCATGAACTGAAGGTCCAGCAATTCGGTCGGGACAAGCATGTCGACCTCCACGTGGTGGTGCCGGAGTTTTTGTCCATCAAGGATGCCCATGACGAGTCGGACCGCTTTGCGGAAGACCTCATGCACAAGCTGGGTCACCACTCGATTGTCCATACCCACATCGACCCCTGCGAACGGGAGTTCTGCTCGGAGTGCTCTTTCCTCGATTGCCCCATCCGGATGAAGCCCTTTCAGGGAATGCCCCAGTTTACTGCGGGCCAGATCACACGCACCGGAGCTCACTAAACGGGCTGGCCCGGGAGGGGTGGGTAGGCACCACATGAGCAATCAGGGAAGGCCTTGGGGTCCTATGGGTTTAACCTCCAAGCCGCATCCTGCGGCCTTGCTTTCGTCAATCCTGACTCGCAAGAGTCGGCTAAACCCATAGACCCCAAGGCCTTCCTCGAGATTCATGTGATCTATACCAATCATTCCTGGCGAGCCTGTAAATGAAAGTCATGGAGAGCGGATCCCTCGTGAGACATGGATCGGCATCCCCCCTCTCTCTCCGCAGCTCGGACACCCGGAAGATGTCGAAGATTTAGACACCCGTAAACCTCACTCCCCCCTCCGAATTGCGGAAACCCCGGTGAATTCCCGAAAAACCCTGCATTTACCAGAGTTCAGGCACTTGGCACACCCTGTGCTTTATCTCCCTGTGAGAGAGAAAAGGGAAGTTTATGAAAAAGAATACCGTAACCAGTTTTGTTTTTGTCCTCGCGGCACTTGCTTTGACCGCATGCGGATCCTCATCCACACGGGACTTCACCACCTCAGGCCTTGGTGGCGGCGGTGGCGGCACCACGGGTGGCTCCACGGGCGGCTCCATCGGCGGAGGCGGGAACATCAATAATGATCCTCTTGCCCCTGAGTTTACTGCAGTACTTACCGGGGCGACCGGAGCACAACCAGTGGCAGAGCAAGACTTCGGAACTTCGAAGTTGCTTCGCGTGAAGGTAACTCCCCTTTCCGCCCAAAACCTTCTTGCGTCATCGCCCTATCCGAATTGGGTCTTCCCCTACGGCTGTTTGCAACTCAAAGTCACCGTAAACGGAATTACACGCCAAACTCAGGTTCTGAGAGTCGCGAATGTGTACCAAGAACCGAATTCTCCCTGCGCAAACTCCCCCGAGTGGCAGGTACTCGAATTCTCGAACTCATCGGTCGGAGCTCCAATTGATGCAACTGTCACAGTATCAAATGCTGTGTATGACAACTGCAGAGGTCTTGACCCCATGGATTACGGCGGGACCTGCAATCCATACTGGAACGGATACACTTGGATCACTCCTTCGCCCGGCATGAAGGCGGTCTTCGCAAACCACGTAGTGGCCGCGACCATCGCCGTCCAGGTGGATGGCACCTACCTCGAGGAATAATTCAGTCTTTCTCCAACGTCCGCAACAACAACCCCCTCAACTCCTCCATCTGGGGATGTTCAAAGTCTTTCTCCCGAAGCTTCGAAAGAAGACGAAGGAAGGCATGAACATCCCCATTTGTTTTTTTCAGGAGCTCTCCGAACCCTTGATCGCCGGGATCATAGGTTTGAAATTGAATGAGGGTGGCATTCGAGATTTTCCTCCGGTACCCGGTCTCCGCCTGGAGGGTCGCAAGATAGGCTGATTTCTGCTCCCGTTTTTTCACAGGATCAAGGTTTGAATCATACACCTGCTTCAGATCCGAATAAGCCTGCGCCATTCGCTTTCGCAACTCCTCCGAACGCTTCCTCTGCACCATGTATTTGGCATACGCCTCCCGGTCTGCATCTCCCTTTGATTGGAAATACCGCTCTGTCAGCACATCCGCGAGAAACGAGGCGAGGCTCTCGTTGAAGGTGGATTGGTTTTTGATGTAGATCGTCGCATGAACCGATTCATGCAAAAAGACATTCACAAGTTCAGGATAGGCGGTCAAGGAAATCCTTCCGCCTTCTCTTGGGATCATGCTCGAGAGAAGAGGATCAGGAAACCAACCAAGCGTGGAATAGGCGGACGCCCCTCTGACATCAATGTCGTACCCTTCCTTTTCATAGCCCTCCGCAAACTCGAGCGCGTCATTCTTGGAGAACCACCCAAGGTAGTTGAAGCTCCCGACGATTGGAAACTTGAAGATTTTCGGGCGAAACGCGAGTGCATCAGACACCGTGACCACGTAGACCACGGACTCGCCGCCGAGCTCCACATACTCCCGATAATTCGGCGTTGACTTGAGGCCTGCGGACTCACCGAACTCCTTGATTCCCGGGACCTGCTTTAAGAGTTCCCTGAGCTCGGAAGAACCCCGCTCATCCGCGATCACCTCCGGGAGAGGTCTTCCGCGATTGAGAAGCCTGAGTTGTCCCTTGCCCGCCTGATAGAGAAAATACACCGAGGTGCAGGAGCTCAGACCCATCATTAACAGCGTCCCCGCAAGAAGTGTCTTAAAAATAGAAGGCCCCTCCGACGGAAAGGGCGATGTTGTCCTGCCAGGTGGCGATGCTTCCACCCGTGAGATAGCTTGTGGCCTCTGCACGAATCGAGAATTGTCCGATGATCTTTGCCTTGATGCCAAGGCCTCCGATCACAGTCACCTGATCGAGGCGACCTGCGGGACTGAACCCTCCGGTATAGGTACCGGTCGCGTCGCGATTGAGTTGTCCCACTCCGGTTCTCACATAGGGTCGGACCGGATCGCCCTCAGAGAAGAAATGATACACAAGGTTCAGGCTATACACGCGGTCACGGTACCGGATGTCCTGGACATTCGGGACGAACTCGTCCGTGGTGCTGTCCTGATACACGAACTCGACCTCGCTGTCCCGGGTGAAAAAATATCCGAAGGATGCGTTCCATGACTTCATCCTCGTATACGCTCCCCCATTGTAGGAACTTTGCCGGTAAGAATAGCCGGTGCCGGTTTCGAACACCCCCGCCTGCACATCAAACGAAACGAACAACAGCATTGCCGCTGAAAAAAGAATCCGGTTTTTCATACATCCCTCCGTGGTAGACGGTCTCCTCAATCCATCGAATCCGGATCCACACGATCGATTTCCTTTTCGATCCGCCGGACCTCGGTTTTGAATTTTTTGCCCGCTTGTTCCTTGTGTTCATCCCGGATCGAGGCAGGCGCCCGACGGGTCATTGGTTCCGGAACATACTTGATCTGTTCCTCATCTGTTCCATAAAGACGATCCTTCAGGATCTTCATGGTGAACTCCGCTTCTTTCGGATCAATCGTGCGTTTGGAACTCTGGGGAATGGAAGCGATGGAGCGCGAAGGCCCCTCGTTTCCTGACCAATCCTGGATGTCGGCAACAAGGGACTTGGAGCGGTCCTGGTAGACTTGCTTTACGATGGCCACCACTTGCTCCTGTTCGCTTGTCTCAAGTCCAAGACTGGCGAGCACGTTTCCAACCGAAGCAGGGTGCAGGATCGCCGGGTGGGTCGGAGTCACCCTTCCCTCCTGGATCGCAAGTCGGCTCATTTCGCCTGCTTGCAGTTCCTGCGCGGCACTCGAATTGAATTTGTTCTTGAATTCCACCTTGCGGTTGAAACACCCGGCAATCGTAATCCGATCCTCGGGGATGTATTGAAGAACCACCACTCCGCCCTTGAACTCTATCTCGGAATTGGGCGTGCTCCAGGTCCTCGCGATCAGGCTTGCCGGTGCCGAGAGCATGATTGCGCCCCGGTACATCCTGAAACTCTTGGATTCCGGGCCAGGCACTTCAATGAAACTTCGCGGCCCGAGCTTCACCACGGTCTGATCCATCAGCTTGATCCATGCCGGAGCATCATGGGTGAGAACCATCGACCCGCACGGGACGGGAGAGTCAACCGTAAGGTCGGTCTGCACCCTTCCTTTTTCGGGAATCATCTGGATTCCACGCCCTGTTTTTGTCAAAACTCCGCACACAGCATCTGCATCGGAAGCAAAAACGGGTTTCATGAAAACCATGCAACTCAACGTCAGAACGAGTCCCCATTTATTCATGGTGCCCCCCCTCCTCGTGATGTCCGGTCTCGGCCTGATGCTCAGTTTTGATCTCACGCTCATGCCCGGCCTCCTCACCATGACTTCCTTTTCCGTCAACATGTTCCTTGGCGCTTGCCACTTCATGATGCTCAGCCTTCGCCGAGGGCTCGTGGATCTCGCGCGCGGGCCTTCGCCCCCCGTTGATCATCGAGGCCTCTTCGGAGTGGGGGTACAATTCGAGAAACTTCAGCAGGGAGTCCTGCGCAAGAACTCTTTTCCCCAAGGATTTCTGCACGAGAGCAAGCCACACCATCGAGTTCCTGTGGGCGGCGTCAGCGGGATGGGAGGATGCCTTCGCTTCCTTGAACGCAGCTGCAGCGAGATGAAAATGCTTGAGTTTGTACCAGGAAATCCCGGAAAGAAGATGATTCTCGGGTGTGCGGTATCGGGCCTCTTCCTTCAGCGTAAGGAGATGATTCAAAATCAGGGCACTGGGGCCATAGTCCTTTTTATTGAAATAGGAGAGCGAGAGGACTTGCAGCTGATTGTAGGAAAGGTTCTTCGGGATCTCAAAATCAATGTTCTTCTGCGCGACCGCAAGCTCCGAGCCCGCATCATCCCGAAGACGGTCTTCCACCATTTCGTTGAGGGCCGCAAGGTCCCGCTCTGCATTCCTCGCCTCGGTAAGCACGACCTTTTTTTCAAGGTGAGCCAGCTTTTGTGTCAGTTTGTCGTTCTCCCGGTCAAGCACCGCAAGCTCATTCACCTGCCCGAAAAAACCCAGAAAGTGGTGTTGATAGGTTCCAAGCACTCCTCGTTCCTTGAACTCCTGCATGGCAAAAGACCCTTTGAACTCCAGAAACAGGGGAACGCCGGCGAACCAGACAAACCCGGTCCCGAGGATCAATGCCAGTGCGATCTTGAGCTTGCTTTTTTTCACGGACGGACTCGTTTCCACAATCTACGGATCGGAAGGGAAAGGGCAAAACTTTACGCGTTCGCTGAAAATGGCTGAAGTGGGGCGTTTATGCCACTTTCTTGGCGGGAGCCCCGGTTGCCGGGAGTTGATAGACCTTTGCCTCAAGGAAGAGCTTGAAAAGCTGGGAATCAAGCTTGCCCTGCTTCACCTCGTCTTCGAGAATCGCCAAGGCCCGGTCGACCGGAACCGCAGCCTTGTAGGGACGATCCTTCGCCGTGAGGGCATCGTATATGTCACACACGGTGAGCATGCGACTCTGGATGGGAATCTCCTCCCCTCTGACTCGCAAGGGGTATCCGGTTCCATCGAGTTTTTCGTGATGGCGATGCGCGATGTTCGGAACGGACTCAAGCCCCCTGCTCCAAGGAACCATTTTCAGGATCTCGTAGGTGAAGGAAACGTGCTTTTCAATTTCCTCTCGCTCCTCCTTGCTCAGGGATCCGCGGGGAATACAGAGTTTTTGCTTCTCCTGTTCATGAAGAGCGCAGCAAGGCTCTCCCTCGGAATCCATCACCTGGAGCTTGGTCAACTCCATGATGCTTGAGGAGACGTCTTTCGGCAGAACCGTTGGTTCGTTCGCTGCGAGGATCAACGTGCGGGCTTGATCAATCTCCCGAAGCTTCTTCGCCAGCTCAAACTGATCCTTCTCGGCGGAATACTGAAGACGGAATGAGGCCTTCATCAGCTTCATCCGCATCTCGATCATTGAAAGTTCCCACGGATACAACTTCTTTTCCTTCTTCAGGATGTCCTCTTTGACAGAGATCTTTCCAATGTCATGAAGCATGGCCGCATACCGAAGCTCCCTCATTTGGAGATCACTGAAATGAATGATGGAAAGGGGCCCCGTGTTGACGCGATTCACAGCCGAGGCAAACTCGAGGGATAGATCACAGACTCTTTGGGAATGGCCCGAGGTCACGGGGTCCCGCGCTTCGATCGCCGTAACACATGCATTCACAAACCCGTCAAGAATGCGCTCCTGCTCGATCAAGAGCGTGCTGTTCTCGATGGCAAGGGATGCCTGGGCAGAGACGATTCCGCAGAGGCGCTCGTCTTTTTCCGTGAATCCCGATTCGGACTCAAGATCGGAGGGGAGTTTGTTCACCAGCTGAATCACACCCACAAGATCCCCCCGCGGGGTCAAGAGAGGTGCTGAGAGGATGTTTTTGGTTTCATAATTGATGGTCTGATCCGTCGGATTCCTCGGCTCAAGCGCAATCTTCTGCCCGAGCCGGACCGCCGCCGGAGCATAGCTTTCCTTGAAACCCTTGCGGTGCAGCCCGGTCCGTCCGACCAGACTCCCCTCGTCGAGGCGAAATACTGCGGATTTGAGGGATTCAGGAACTTTTTGGATCCCGAGACTTCGGGTAATCATGGCCTTGAAGACCAGCACAGGCTCACCTTGGAGGTTCTTCTCCAAGGTATAGATCGACCCTCCATCGCACTCGATGAGATCGAGGAAGGAGTTCAGGATCGATTGCAGGTCTGAAGAAAGGCTCTCCAAAGACATAGTCTGATTATCTCTCGGCAGAATCCGTCTGGAAATTGAGGTTTTTCGGGGTGTCAAAAGAGTCGACACCCTGTCTAGGAATGAACGAAACCGTGCCGGCCCCCATGACTCATTCTGATTCATTGATGAAAAAAACCCATGAAATCCAAAGCGTTCGGTCCAAACCCCCGCTCCACCCCTTCTGGCCCGTCTCTTGCTTTATCCTGCTTGAGAGAATTTTATGATGAAACGAAATACATGGTTTGCCCGTAGCTCATTCGCACTCCTTGCCCTTGCAGTGGGATCCTCTGCGTGCGGGCCCCAGGCCTTCGTACCAAGTTCGATCCGCTCCCGGCAATCGGCAGCAGGATCAACCACGATTCCGGCCAAGATCGACATCGTATTTGGTGTGAGTCAGAACCAGACGATGCTCAACATCTATCCGAACTTTCAAAATCAGATTCCTGCCTTCCTCCAGAATCTTGAGAACAGTGGCTGGGACTACCGCTTCGTCGGAATTCCCCTTGGCTCAACGGCGATCAACACCAGTACTCTCTTTCCGATCACAAACAAGGTCTCCGTATCCCGATACGATGGCAACACTCCTCAGGCGAATTGGCTCCCCCCTTATCCAGGGATGCTCTACACTGCAGCACCCGCAATGAGCGCAAGCCTTCTTGCTCCGAACTTCGTGATCCCCGCCCCTCCCAGCAACGTGCAATTCGGCGTCGAGAACGGACTCAAAAATCAAAACGAGTTTGTGACCCGTCCCGATGTGAATGACCCGGTGAACGGGATTCTTCGTACCGATGCAATGCTCGCCGTGATCACCCTCTCCAATGGCGAGGACCGCTCCTACGGAACACCTCCTCCCCAGAATTCCGGTCAAGGATGGAGCTACAATGAAACTGCAACCCAGGCCGCTCTGGACGGAATCCGAAACGTGAAGGCAGATCCCGACATGGTGAGGTACTACTCGCTGGTCGCAGGTGCACAGACGTATTGTGCAAGCAATTATCAGTACACCTCTTTTTATGGTCAGCGCTACATGAGCCATGCAAATGCATTGAACGGGATCAGCGTGAACATTTGCCAGAACACCCTGAGCAGCGCACTCGCCCAGATTTCACAGGACATTCAGGGAACTCCACTCCCCTTCCGCAGGAACTTTCTTGTGATTCCAAGCGAGCCGAATCAGGCAACCATCCAGGTATTCAAGTATCCGAATGGCGACACAAACAACCCTGTCACCATTCCTCAGGATGCGACAAACGGCTGGACCTATGCAGGGTACTTGACCGGTCAGTTCACCATCGACTCGCCCATCTCGATGGATCAGCGTGATGGATTCATGATCGAGCTCCACGGAACGGCGAAGCTGAATGGTGCGGACCTCGCAGATGTCGTGTACCGCAACATCGGTGACCCGACCTCGAACTGAAACTTCCGGATTTACGGACCATCGATCAGGATTTCCGCTCCAAGACCTTTCCCCGAAAGACGCTCAACTTCACGAGGGAATCCTGACGATCTCGATCCAGGGCGCCCTTCTTGAAGATCCGGGCGAGAACCTTCTCGGCATTGTCCCTTGCGTCCGAAGACTCCCCGCCCGCCCTTGGCACTACAAGAAAATTCGCATCCTTCCCTTTTCTGAAATTCCCGGCGTGATTTGAAACTCCCAAGATCTCGGCACCGGCAAGAGTTGCGCGATAGAGCGCCTTGATGCAACTTGCGCCCTTCACTCCGGCCCTTTTGTTTTGCTCCACAAAGCTCTGCATCACGTCAAACATCGAAAGCACCGGCCCTCCGCCGATATCCGACCCAAGCGCCCAGCGCACTCCGGCACGCTCTGTCATTTTGAAATCAAAAAGTCCAGAGCCAAGGCCCCGTTCCGAGATCGGCGCATTCGAGGTCGGACAATGCACAATTGCAGTGCGGGTTTTGGATAGAACCTTAAGCTCCGCCGCCGAAAGATGAATCCCGTGCGCCATGAGCGCGCGACTCCCGAGCATTCCCACCTGCTCGTAGATTTCGGCATAGGATTTCACTTTCTCAAACCCCGGCATTCCTCGATACAGCTTGAGCGTGAACTCAATCTCATCCCGGTTTTCAGACAGGTGACTTTGCTTGAAGCAACGTGCACGATCTGCAATCCTTGCCCCCTCTTTCATCACACGGGGAGAAGTGCTGATCGCAAAACGGGGAGTGAATGCCAAGCGTTTCCCGTACTTCTTGATCAATTTTCGGGTGAGTCCGATTGCCGCATCCTCACTTTGGGTGAGTTCAGCAGGTGAATTCATGGTCATGAGCACATTGCCGATGACAAAATCCCCCTTTGCCTCTCTCATTGCGGCAGTAAGCGCGCCTTCGTGGATCGAGCTGAACACTGCGCCCCCGAAGGTACCCACCTTGGAAAGACGCTCGAAAAAAATCTTGGCCCGTTTTTTTGAGTACTCAGGATCTGAAAACTTCGTCTCAGCGGGAAAGGTATAGCGCTCGAGCCACTGCAAGAGCGAATCCTTCGGCATCGTGCGAACCTCGTCTTGCACCCAATGAAAGTGCATGTCGAAAAATCCCGGCAAGATGACCGAATCACGGAAATCAAACGTATTGGATGACCGCATGGATTTCCCGTACTTTTTCTGCGCATCCTCGATAGAAAGAACATCCTCAATCTTGGCGCGCCCCGGGGCACCAGAAACGACGAGCACGCCTGAAGGAATGCGGCCGCACTCGGTATCCGATTTTGGATTCAGAATGGTTCCGAGGTAAAATTTCACTGTCTAAAACCGCATCTCGGGCACATCGCCCTCAATCGTAAGCTTTGCTTCGGTGGCCTTGACGATCTCCTCCACACTCACTCCGGGCGCGCGTTCGATCAGCTTGAGACCACTTGGAGTGACATCCATCACCGCAAGCTCGGACACGATCCGGTTTACGCACTTTTTCCCGGTCAGCGGAAGGTGACACTTTTTCATGACCTTGCTCTTTCCGTCTTTTGAAACATGCTGCATGGCTACAACTACCCGCTTTGCACCGGCGACAAGGTCCATCGCCCCGCCCATTCCCTTCACGAGCTTTCCAGGGATCATCCAGTTCGCAAGATCGCCCTCCTCATCCACTTCCATCGCGCCAAGAACAGTCAAATCAATTTTGCCCGCCCGAATCATCGCAAAGGAATCGGCGCTTGAGAAAAATGCCGCTCCCGGAATCACGGTCACGGTCTCTTTGCCTGCATTGATGAGATCGGGGTCCACTTGCGCTTCGGTCGGATAGGGCCCAAGCCCGAGAATCCCGTTCTCGCTCTGAAGAACGACTTCCATTCCCTGCGGAATGTAGTTTGCAACGAGCGTTGGAATTCCGATTCCGAGATTCACATAAAATCCGTCCCGGAGCTCCTGTGCGATCCGCATGGCGATTTGATCCCTGGACAAACTCATTTCACACCCCGCTCTTCATGCGCCGAATGAAGCACTTTCCGCTCGATCCGTTTTTGATAGTCCTTGCCTTGAAAAATCCGGTGCACATAGACGCCCGGAAGATGAATCTGATCCGGATCAAGTGCTCCCACCGGAACGAGCTCCTCGACCTCTGCAATCGTGATCTTTCCAGCCATCGCACAGAGTGGATTGAAATTCCGCGAAGTCTTCCGGAACACAAGATTTCCCATCGTATCCCCGCGCCATGCCTTTACGATGCCGAAGTCGCCTACGATTCCCTTTTCCAGAATGTACTTGCGACCACCGAACTCGCGTTCTTCTTTTCCTTCGGCAATGAGCGTACCGACACCCGTCGGGGTGTAAAACCCTGGAATCCCGGCGCCCCCCGCACGCAATCTTTCAGCAAGCGTTCCCTGCGGTGCGAACTCAAGCTCAAGCTCACCCGAAAGAACGAGCTGCTCAAAGAGTTTGTTCTCGCCGACGTAACTGGAAACCATTTTCTTCACTTGCTTTTTTTCGAGCATGAGTCCGATCCCGAACCCGTCCACTCCCGCATTGTTCGAAACACAGGTGAGCTTCTTCACACCAAGTCTCACCAAGGCTGCAATCGAGTTTTCGGGAATCCCGCAGAGTCCAAAGCCCCCCATGGTCAGAATCGCGCCTTCAAAGATATCCCGGACCGCCTCGTCCGGACCTGAAACCAATTTGCTCATGCCCTTTTTCATGGTCCCTAAAATCACACAACGGCCAAAGGTTTGCAATTCCCAACGAGGTCCACATGATTACTTGAAGGCTTCCTCAGGCTCGCTAGGCAGTGCGTGCCATCGCAGTCCTGAAGATTGTGCCGACTCTCGCGAGCGCAGGATGCGCGAAAGCGAGGCTGCAGGATGTAGCTCGGAGGTCGAATCTTCTGGACTCCGATGGACCTCCGCTGCAGGTCCGGCCTGCCCAGACCATCAATCGGCCAAAATGACATCTTTCAGGACAGGAAATCCCATGAAATTGAAATGGAGATTCTTGAGTTTCGGACTCCGGAGCACGGTGGCCTTCTCATCCACCAGCGGGAGCAACACCCTCTCCTTTACGAGAAACTCCTTTTGGGCCAAGGCAAAGTGTTTCATTGCCACCTCGCGCGAGGGAGCAAGAATCCCGAGTTCCAACTCACGGTCAAATGCCGGGCTGTCGAACTGGAGACGACGATTGGTGGATGTGCCACCGTAGGGAAGGAGAAAATCAAAAGCCTCCGGGACCTTCGCATTCCAGTACACCATGATCAGGTCAAACTCATTCAGACTGGCATAAGTGCTGAACTCCTTCGGGTGAAGCGAGGCAACTTCCACCTCGAACCCGAGCGCATTCTGGATCTGGTTCTGGATCCGCTTTCCGATTCCCTGAAACGGCTCCCCCATCCGGGTCATGATCCGGATCTTGAAATTCTTCGCTACCACAACCCCCGAAGCCTTGAGCAATCGTTTTGCCTCGATCGGGTCCGCCCGCTCGACGATTTGGACTCCAGACCCCTCCAAGGGAGAGGCGATCATGTTTTTCGCAGCCGAAAGGGAAATCTCGCGCCCCAATGGCAAATTGGCCGTATCGATCGACCTCATGACGGCCGCCCGAAACTCCCTCACCGTCATCGGATACTTCCTCGCATTGGCCACGAGCATGTGATTCCGATACAGGGGTGGCTGGAACACTCCCTTTCCGCTTTGCAGTTTGGAGAGGACTTCGGGCGGTGGAAACTGGAGATAGGGAAAGAATCCGGAAAGGTATCGCTCATGGGCTGATTTCAAGTCGTGATCAAACACCACCTCGACCTGATCGATGTTGGACTTCCCTTTGGGGTAATGCGGGTTCCGTTTCAGCGTCATTTTCTTTCCCGGCTCCGAACTCTCAAGCACGAAGGCCCCTGTGGAAAGGAGAACTCCCGGGCGCCAGAAAAGGTCGCCATATTTTTCAATGGCATCCTTCCTCACCGGGAAGAAGGGCCAGAATGTAGGAATTTTTTCCCAGTCGGGAACCGCGCGATTCAAGCGAACGATCAGGGTCCGGTCATCCGGTGCCCGGATCCCCACCGAATCGGCACTGAGGCCCTCTTTTTGATGATAGGCACGGGCACCCTCGACGTCGTTCAGGTAATACAAATAAAGAGAGGTCGACTGCGGCGACAAGAGTCTCAGCCAGGAGTCCACAAAATCATGTGCAGTAACCGGAATCCCGTCCGACCACCGGGCATCCTTCCGGATGGTGAAGGTGTATTCCTTCAAATCCTTGGATTTCTTGACTCCGGCGGCGAGTTGCGGAACCAGCTTTCCTGTAACCGGATCAAACCCGTATAACCCCTCCTGCAAGAGATGAATGATGGGCGCCTCCGGATTTGTCACCATTCCATTCCAATCCAGCGTCGCCGGAGAATCGGGCAAGTGGATGTTGATCGACTTTCCCGCGAACGCGGAAGGAACCATACCCGTCAAAAAAGCCTGAAGCAAAAAAAGGGCAAGGTGCTTCATCACAGAAGTTCGATGGCAAGGGCTGTGGCTTCGCCCCCTCCAATGCAAATTCCGGAGAGGCCGCGCTTTTTCCCGGTGTCGCGAAGGTACGAAACCATCGTCAGCACAATGCGCGCGCCCGATGCCCCGATCGGATGTCCAAGACTGATCGCACCGCCCCAGGGGTTCAGCTTTTCATGCGGAATTTCGAGGTCTTTTTGGGCCGCCATGGCAACCACGGCAAAAGCCTCATTCACTTCGAACACATCCACATCCTTCACGCTCCAACTTGCGCGTGCGAGGGCCTTCTTCATTGCGCCGGCAGGTGCGGTGGTGAACCACTGGGGATCCTGTGCATGGGTTGCGGAAGAGACAATCCGCGCCATGGGTTTCACGCCAAGCGCACGGGCCTTCTCCGCAGTCATCAGCACCAGGGCCGCGGCACCGTCGTTGATCGTGGACGCGTTTGCAGCAGTGACCGTTCCGGCCTTGTCGAACACGGGTTTCAAGGTCGGAATTTTATCGAACTTCACCTTGGAGGGGCCTTCATCCTGGGAGAACAGCATGCTCTCCCCTTTCCCATGCTGAATCGTGATCGGAGCAATTTCGGACGCAAATTTGTTTGCCGACTGTGCCTGAATGGCCCGCTTGAAGCTTTCGATCGCAAACGCATCCTGCGCTTCCCGGGTGAACTTCATCTCACGCGCGCAGAGCTCCCCGCAGTTCCCCATGTGTTGGTTGTGATACGGATCCCAGAGGCCGTCGTGAATCATCGAGTCGATGACCTGACCATTCCCCATCCGGAAGCCACCCCGTGCTGCCGGCATCAGATATGGCGCGTTCGACATGCTTTCCTGGCCACCCGCCACCACGATTTCACTTTCACCGGAAAGAATGCTCTGCACTCCGAGCATGATCGCCTTCATGCCGCTTCCACACACTTTGTTGATCGTGAGAGCCGGGATCGAATCCGGAAGACCGGCACCGATCAACGCCTGACGGGCGGGGGCCTGCCCCACGCCTCCTGTGAGCACGTTCCCCATGATCACCTCCGATACCTGATCGGGGCTGATCCCGGATCGCGCCACCGCCTCCTTGATTGCATGGGCTCCGAGCTTCGGAGCGGTCCAGGAGGCAAGAGCGCCTTGAAAACTGCCAAACGGGGTTCGGGCAATGCCGGTGATCACGATGTCTTTTGTCATAGTGGGGTACTGTAACGAACTCAATTCCCGCTTGCAACCGAAGCCAATGGGGTTTAATTCCATTCCATGCTCACCATTCGTTTTTTCCGGCACTGCATCGGAGCCGCACTGCTCCCGGCACTCTCTGCTTTCGCAGGTCCGTTCATTCCCACCGACCTTCCGGATCTGGTGGAGCGAGTCTCCCCTTCCGCCGTTCACATCTCCACGAAGATGGATCAACGAAAGCAGTTCAGAAACTCCCCTTGGGGTGACTTCCTTCAGTTCTACGGAATCCCCGAGGATCAGCCCTCCGGATCTCTCGGAACCGGCTTTCTGATCGACACGGAAGGCTCCGTGATCACAAACTACCATGTGATCGAGCAAGCAGCCGAAAACCGTTCGGTTGAAATTGTGGTTTCGCTTCGGGACAAACGTCAGTTCTCGGCCCGAATCCTGGGGCGCGATCCGAAGACCGACATTGCACTCCTTCAGATCCGGGACAAAGCGGGGAACCCTCCCACAGGCTTGTCCGTGGCAAAACTCGGCGATTCCGACCGGGTTCGCATCGGTGAGCCGGTGGTTGCGATCGGGAACCCCTTTGGTCTTGATTATTCCGTATCCGCAGGAATCATTTCGCAGAAAAACCGCAACATCGGTCAGGGCCCCTTCGACAACTTTCTGCAGACCGATGCGGCGATCAATCCGGGCAACAGCGGTGGACCGCTCTTCAACACCAAGGGTGAGGTCATCGGAATCAATTCCGCCATCTTCAGTCGCTCCGGGCAATTTGGCGGAGTCGGATTCGCGATTCCGATCAATGACGGAAAGAACATCCTTGCCAGCCTGAAAAAATACGGACGCGTTCCGCGTCCTTGGCTTGGTGTGGTCACACGGCAGGTAAACCCCACGCTCGCCTATTTGTATGGCCTGTCCTCGGACAGGGGCCTCCTCATCCTGAACCTGGTTTCGGATGCACCGGCGGAGCGAGAAGGCCTTCGAGCCGGTGACATCATCACCGAAGTTGCCGGTCGCAAGATTCGCGATCAAACGGAGATCGAGCTCGAACTCTCAAAGCTCAAGCCTTTTGACGAGGCAACCCTCACCATCCTGCGCTCCTCGCGGACCTTGAAGATCCGGATCAAACTCGAGGAGTTCCCGCCCCAACTCAACCGCGTCCGTGAAGGAGTGATCTGAATCATGAGCAAATGGGAAAGAAGAAACCTGAATTCGTCCAAACCCGCATCCCCCGGAAGCGAACTCCCGATTGATTTCCTGAAACTCGTGGAGGAGACCTTGATTCAAGCGCTGGAACCGGGCTTGCTTGAGGTCAGAAAAATGCATCCGGAGTCGACGTTCAGGGCAAAGGGTGCGGTGTTCAATGACGAGATCCTGCTCTCGATCACCCTCACCCATGGTCCGGAGGTATTGTCCGCGACCACAGCACACGGAAGCGTGGATTACCGTCCCGAACAGGAAAAGCCCTCGGTCAATGACTTGATCGCCCTGATTGTAGACTCGCTCGGAGGCGTGTTTCATTTCTATTTGGATCCCGAGTTTCCGGAACGAATCGCCCAGATCACGGACAGTTCTTTGGGCGCACTCGAGGAAGCCCCCTTCGAGTGGACCCCCCTCAAGCTTGAAGAAAACCAGAAAATCGCAGTCCATGTGAAGATGGACAAGTCAAACCCCGTCCTTGACTCCCTTGCCGAGGATTGGCTCAAAAAGAACGACCCCTCCTATGAAGCCGGAATCGTACGCCAAAGCGAGTTCGATCTTGGAGATGCAGAGGAGTTTCTGGAAGAAAGGATCGAGGCAATCCGCGCCGCGAAGTCGGGCACAGGAAGATCGGGCTCGGGAGAAGGACCGATCCGGCACTGAAGCCCCGAACGTTCGGGATCAACGAAGATTGAGAATCCGGAACCTTCGGAAATGGGAGAAGGTCTCGCGCAGGGATTTTGCCTCCAAAAGCGCGGCACCCACGCACAAAAGCCCGAACGCAAAGGCTCCGCGGGCCCAGTCGAGCTTCTCGAACATCCAGAACGTGTTCATCCAGATCCAGGAATTGATCGCAAGGTTGATCCAGAAGACCGTACGGCGCTTTTCAATGTACAACAGCAGGAGACCGCTCAGGATGGTCGGAAGAACGAAGATCTTTCCCAGTGAAGTTTTCTCGAGCATCCAGAAGGCGTCCATCATGAACCAGCTCATCGAGTTCAGGGTATCAAGTGCGTCTTTGCTTACCGGAAACGGACGTTCGTGTTCTTGGGCCATCTCACACCCTTAAAATTCGGAATCCCCGAAATCGTCTTCTTCCTTGCGGATGCTTCCAATCAAGGAGTCGATGGAATCGCCATCGTAATCCAAATCATCAATTGTCTCATCGAGCTCAAGATCATGAATGACCTTGTTGAAGTTCACTTCGGTGGAAAGGTCCTGACGAATCACCTCAATGTATTTGTCCGGATACTTGCTCACCAATTCCTCAATGTATTGATTGAGTTTTCCTTCTTTCAGGATCATCTCTTTCCGTTTAATCTTTTTCCAATTCTTGATGTAGTCGAGCCTGCAATACCCTTTGGTGGTGGCGAGATTCTCGCAGCCGGACTCGCGACACATCTTTTCGTGATGGGCATGCATCGCGTGTTTTGGACTCTTCCCCTTGGCGGCTTTCGGCGTCCCGGTGCCCCCTTTGGATTCCAGCTTGGGAGGAAACTCCTCTTTCGGCGCACCCTTCATAGTTTTTCCCGGCTTCTCAACTTTTTCCGTCTTGGGTGCTTTCAGGTTTTTGTCCGGTTTCTGGGGGCCCGGAGATTTCGGGGCCTTTCCTGCGCTCACGGCCTTGGGCGCTTTGCCTTGGGATTTCGGGGCCTTGCGGGCGGCCTTGGTCTGTGCTTTCTTGGCTGCTTTCCCCGCCATGGCCTTCGCACCCATTCCCTTTGCGAGACCCTTGACCGGGGATTTACCCCGTGACATCACCTGAGCCGCCTTGGGAGACTCCTTCTTCAGGGGTTTATTTTTGTTTTTACTCGCATTTTTCGCCATGTCAGAGTGGTGCCTGAATCAAAAGGTACGGTCAAGCTTTTTCTTGACAAGTTCATGTATTTAGCGGAACTTCATGTTTCAATTTTTTTAACGAAAGGTTCCGGACCATGGCAGTTCCCAAGAAGAAAAGTTCACGCAGTCGCAGAAACATGCGCCGTTATTCAGCAGCTTATCAGCTCGATCCGATCTCTGAAACCACTTGCCAGTTCACCCACACTCCGGTGAGGGCGCACACGGTTTCGATCAAAGCAATCAAAGAAGGTCTTTTCGAAGCTCGCAAAAAGACCAAGTCGAAAACTACAAGCGCGAACGCTTGATCAGTCTTTAATCTTTTGAAAACTCCCGGGGGATGAACAGATTCTCCGGGAGTTTTTGCGTTTGGAGGTCACCATGAAAGCAGGATTCTTCCCGGGCCAGGGCTCGCAACAAGTCGGCATGGGAAAACAATTTTACGACGAGTTCACCGTCTTCCGGCAGACCATCGAAGAGGCATCCGATTCTCTCGCGATGGATCTGAAAAAGCTCCTCTTTGAAGGGCCTGAGAGCGACCTTACCCTCACCGAGAATGCGCAGCCCGCGATTCTTTCGGTATCTGTCGGTTGCTTCCGTGTTGCCGAACAGGAACTCGGCCTCAAGACCACTGTGAACCTCGGCCACTCGCTTGGTGAATACTCGGCACTGGTGGCGTCCGAAGCCATTCCCTTTTCAAATTCGGTCACCTGGGTTCGCGCGCGCGGACAAGCCATGCAAAAGGCAGTGCCCGTGGGCGAAGGCACCATGAGTGCGGTCATTGGCGCAGAAGATACCCAAGTGGAAACATGGTGCAAGGAAGCGACCGCCCAGGCACAAGCCGCAAGAAAATCCAACGGATCATCGAGCACGGTTTCCGCAGCAGTTGAACCCGCCAACTTCAATGCCCCGGGCCAGATCGTGGTGTCCGGGTCGGTGGATGCAATCGAGATTCTCGAAAAGAACATCCAAGCATTGGGAATTCGCGGCGTGTTGGTGAAACGACTCTCGGTAAGCGCGCCTTTCCATAGTTCACTTATGAAGCCGGCTCGCACGGCCATGGAAGCAATTTTTGAGGCGGCCAAAAAAGACGGGCTACTTTCGCCCCTGCAAACCCCCTACATTCCAAACCGCACTGCGAAGCTCACCTCCGAATCAGGCGTGGTCCTGCCATTCCTTGCCGAACAGGTCGATCACTCCGTGATGTGGAAGCAAAGTGTGGAAACGCTGATGGGCTCCGGATGCCAAGTGGCATTCGAATTCGGCCCAGGAAAGGTGCTTCAGGGACTTGCCAAGCGAATTGGAAAGCCATTGAATGCCACCTTTGAAACCTATCCGATCTATGATCTTGAAAGCCTGAAAACCGCAGAAGGAGCGGCAAAAGCATGAATACCGTAAAACCTCTCGCACTCGTCACCGGCGCATCCCGAGGAATTGGTGCCGGAATTGCCGAAAAATTGGGAGCCATGGGAAATCATGTGCTCATCAACTATGTTTCAAATGAAGCAAAAGCGATTGAAGTGGTAAAGAAGATCGAAGCCTCGGGCGGTTCGGCAGAGCCTTTGCGTTTTGACGTTTCCAAAGAAGAAGAGATCGTTGCCGCGTTCGAGATGATCGCAAAAAAAGGCGCACCCCTTGCGGTGCTCGTGAATAATGCGGGAATTTCGGAAGATGGCCTGATCCTGCGCCTGAAAAAGGAATCACTCGATCGCACGCTGCAAACCAATCTTGTTTCAGCTGTGCTCTGCTCTCGCGAGGCTGCAAAACTCATGATGAAGGCGCGCGCGGGCTCCATCATCCAGATCTCCTCCGTGGTGGGCGAAATGGGGAACGCAGGCCAGGTCTCGTATGCCGCTGCGAAAGCCGGCATGATCGGACTCACAAAGAGTCTTGCCAAGGAACTCGCATCCCGTCAGATCCGCGTGAATGCCGTGACTCCCGGCTATATTGAAACCGATATGACCGGTGCACTGAACGATGTGCAGAAGAAAGCGATCACGGACAACATTCCACTCGGAACGTTGGGACAGACAACGGATATCGCTGAACTAGTGGGCTTTCTTGCAGGTCCGTCGTCAAAATACATCACCGGACAGGTCATCGGAGTGAACGGCGGCCTTTACATTTGACCGAATACGCGCTAATTTTAGCCAACTATTTTATAAGGAGAAGACAGCAATGTCAGCAAACACAGAAGACCGCGTTCGTTCCATCATCTGCGATCAACTCGCAGTAGAATCAGAAAAAGTAAAGCCAGCAGCTTCCTTCATTGAAGACCTCGGCGCAGACAGCCTGGACATCGTCGAGCTCGTCATGACCATGGAAGAAGAATTCGACATGGACATCCCTGATGAAGAAGCAGAAAAAATGAAGACCGTTGGTGATGTGATCAATTACATCAACGCCAAAGCCAGCGCAAACCACTGACAGTGTGTTGAAAAAGGCAAACCTGCTGCGCTTTTTCGCCGAAAACTCCTTCAACGTACTCTGAAGTACGCCTCAGTCGTTTTCAGCAAAAAATCTTCGCATCTTTACCTTTTTGAACCCCCTGTAACCAGGCATTCAAGGTACTGCTAAAATAGCATTGTGAACCAATACAAAAGCCCCACTCCACCGGAGCGGGGCTTTTTTGTTTTGAAAACACTGACTTTAAATCCCGCTGACCCAAGTCCTGTCCACGACGAGGCTCTTGGCTTGGTTTCCACTGACATCGGCACGTTCGAGCCCTAAGGTGGAAATCGAAGTCAGACTCCCGCAGGCGCCAAGTGAATCCGAGAGAGTAGCTGCATCCGCACAAACCGTAGCCGTGGCGGGACAGCTTGTCATCTGACTGAAGCTCCCGCTTGCGTACACATTCGTTCCATTGGTTTTCATGGAAACTCCACAGCCCACTCCGGTAAAATTTGCTCCCGGTGAAATGGTTTGGGTTTGATTGGCCGAGGACGCCGAAGACAATTCAAAAACTCCATTGGTTTGATCCGCTTTGATGTGAGTCACACTCGAGTGATAGGTTCCGGAAACCTGTTCCACACTGATCTGAAACACTTCCATGTCTGCACCCGTTTCATTGATCTTGGAAAGTACCCCCATGGTCGGCGGCTCGCCGTCACTGGATTCAAATCCAGCATTGGTTTGAAGTTCCGCAACATACCAGTACCCACCGGACTTTCCGAAATACACTTTGAAGTCCGATACTCCTAGAGAAGCGGCATCCACCGTTTGCACACAGGCAAACTCCATCGGAAAACTAAACCCCGTAGCTACCGCTGGAGGGTTCACGGTCTGAGTTGCAGTGCCTTCACACTTAGTGATCGCATCTGCAAGACTATCCAATCGCTCGTCCACCATCTTGAGCCGGTACATGAAATCGGTCGGTCCCAGACTGAAGAGCCGATTTTTAAGTTCCTCCAAATTGGAATCGACCGTAGTCGCCATCTTGAAGAATGGCATCTTCCCCACGGCACTGGATTCGAGCGCACTTGGAAGCGTTGCCTTTGCAATCGTCACCATGCTTGGAATGGGTGAACTCGACGTTGTACCGCCCTCTTCACTCTTTCCGCACCCGGAAATCACGAGTGCCCCCACTAATGCCATCACCTCAAATCTTCGATTTTGTAATTTCATAAATCCCTCCCTTGGTTGAATGAAAGTAGTTTAGGGAGGGGAATCAGGATTCTCTACTCAATAGATTTTGAGTGAAGCGCTACCGTCTCACCAAGCTTTGCAATTCGAAACTCCCACTCGGACAGTTTCTTATTCAGCTTCCAAATGAAGGTATTGATTGTGCCGATCTCAAGACTTGGAAGTTTCCAGACCTCAGACTTAAGTTCGTCCAGACTCACCGGCACGGGATGGTTTCGAATCAGGATCAACATCAAGTGAAACTCAATTTTCGAGAGCGCCAAGGATTTCCCGCTCAGATAAGCCGTAATTTGATTTGGAAACAAGGCGAGACTTCCCAGTCCGGGCTCAGTGTTTTTTTTGTTTTCTTGACACCTTAAGATTGCGTTTTTAATCCGAACCAACATCTCGACTGGGTCCATGGCTTTCCAGAGATAATCATCAGCACCGTTTGAGAGCATCTGAATCCGGCTCTGAATGGATTCATCGTTCGATAAAACAAGGACCGGGGATCGAAGCCCTACTGACTTCAGATACTGAATGGCCTCCAGTCCGACCGCACCCTCCGGGAGCTCCATATCCAGAAGTACCGCATCATGATCATTCAATTCCTGAACAGAAAGAAGCCTGAGATCCCCAAGTGTTTCCACCTGATGAACCCCAAAGAAAGATTCGAACTCCTCCCGAAACAACTCCACCATTCTGGGATTGTCCTCGAGCCATAAGATCTTTGGTGCCCTACCCATGTTCCAAGTGATTGGGATGAATTTAGAATTCAGTCAACTCAAAAAAAAGTGATTTGACCCTCATTCAATGGGACATTTATGAGATGAATCCTAGGCTACCTATGAATCAACCTGCTTCCTCCCTGCCCCATGAGTCCACTCTCGCGACCCGGCAAAGCTATGTACAACGCTTTACCCTGATCTACAGTTCAACCACACTCGCCTTCTCGGCTTTCTTTACTCCGCAAGATTTTAACCCCTACACTGCAATTCCTGTAAATCTACTCCTTTTTCTGATCGGGGCGCCGTATTGGTTTCGAAAATCAAGCATTCATGAGGCCAGGCTCAATGTCGTTTCCCAGATCTCAAATGCCCTGGCCTCGATCTGGATTTGCTCCTTTTTGGGCCCGACTTCACACGTCAACCTCGTTGCGATTCCTCAATTCATCCTGGTTTTGATGATGTTTCGGGGAAAGTCAAAACCCCTCACCTACCTGCTCGGGGGCATGTGCGTGATTCAGCTCTCCCTCCCCCTCGCCCCCTTTGTGAATTCCTGGTACCTCCACAAACGCATGAAAGAAGAAAACCTCGTGATCCTCAGGGAATTGATGGACCTCTCAATCCTTCTGCTAACGACCTATCAGTTCAGGGTCATTTCTTAGGCGTGGAGCGATGCTTTGATCTCTGTAAAAAAAGAAAGAGAGAAACTCCGGACCGAAAGCGAATGGCGTTTTCGACTGCTTAGAATCCTGAGTCACGACATCAAGGAGCCCATGGTGAGCGCGCTCCAACTGCTCAGAAAACTGAGAAAGGGCCCAAAAGAAGAACTTGAGCCAAGAATCATCAATCAGCTTGAAAACTCACAAATGATGATTCGAGAAATCATTTCCAATGTAGAGTCATACGCCGCCGCTCATGAGGAGATTCCGATGCCAAGTTCCCTCCTCTCTTGCCAGGAGGCTCTGGAAAAACTGACTCCTTGGTTGAAGAGCAGACTCGAGGATAAATCGATCTCGATTCGAACGGATCAGACTCATCCTGAGCACCAACTCAAGGTAAACCCTGAATCCTTCATCTATCAGGTTTTTCTCAACCTTCTCTCCAATGCGATCAAATTCAGCCCTAAAGGAACCCAGGTTCAGATCTCCACTCACTTTGATCCGGCCAAGGGAGTAACCTGGTTGATTCGGGATCAAGGCAAGGGAATTCCTAAAGAAGCCCTGGACCATGGAAATTTCAGTGAACCGGGAACCAGTGGAGAATCCGGATCAGGTCTCGGCATCAAGATCGCGAACCTTTTGGCTCACAAACAGAATCTTGAACTGTCATGGAAAGCACTGACCGCTCCCGATCGCGGCACTGAGGTTTCCATCCTCCAGCGCCCCGATTAACCCGCATCTCCTACTGTTTCGTTACTTCACTCATGGCCTTCTTGATGGCATCAACATACTTGGTCTTCGCCATCTCGCTCACCTTGATCTCCACCTCGGGTTCGATCCCGAAGTTCTCGATGTAGCTCGGCGTCTGGTCGGCGTTCGGATTCTTCCTGACAATCAGGGACTCGGTCTGCCTGAGTTCCAAGTGCGAGTTCGGCGCCTGGTTGTAGGCCACGACGTTTCCGCCGGCCCCCATGGTCCGGGCTCCCATCACCGTTGCCATCTCGTTGTCTTGCAGGATCCCGGCGAAGATGTCGCACATGGAAGCGCACATCTCGTTCACGAGCAACACCACCTTGAAAGGCTGCTCAAGATCCCGGTTCTCATTGATCGAGAAAGGAGCGAGAGTTTCCGCGCTTTCAATGCTCGAGAGGCGGTTCCCCGAATCCTTCTGCTGAAGAAATCTTGCAAGCAACCTTCGTGAATACTCACGCTCCGAATCACTTAGGGCATCAAGGGACTCGGTCTCGAACTGATCAAGCCAGCTGTCACTCAAGCGGTATTGGATCTTCGGCATCTCGATTTTCGAGGGAGACAAAAGTTGCGCCATCTTCATCCCGAGAACGAGCGATCCGCCCCCATTGTTGATGGTGTCGAGCACCAGATGCTGAACACCGAGTGCTTGCATGGCTGAAAGTGTGTTCTTGAACTCCGCAATCACCTCATCCTCATCCGAACTCGGCGAAAAGGTATCGATCAAAATGTACCCGACCAGCCGCTTCTCGCGGGTCTCGGTCCCATCGGCGGTCTTGACCTTCGCTGGCACAATGTAAGCCGGATAGGTCTTCGATCCATCCACATAGACCGCATTCGCGGGAACAGCCCTTACTTCCTTGAGCCTTTCCATCGGAGTGGCGGCGTCGATGCTTGCGGTCGCAAGTTCATCCACCGGACTCCAACCTGCTATGGAATCGATCATCCGGAAACCATCCGAAAACTTTTTTCGCAGCCCCCGGGTCACCTTCTCGATTTGCTCCATGGGCTTAAGCACCTTGCCGTCAAAACCGATGAAATTGAAGGAAAACAGCCGCGTCGGATCCGCATCATCCGACACCATCAGGAAATTCCCCGACTTTGTCTTTTGCGTGGCCGCATCCTGCTCGGCGCGGAATTGAACGAGATCCCTCAGAACCCAAGGGAGCTTGACCGTGAGTTTCCGATCATCCCGCTTGACCGTAAGCACGGCATCCGATTCCGCGGGCAGTCCGTTCACAGTCGAAACACGGTTGAAAAGCTTGTTCATGTGAAAAGTATAATTCGCCTCTCGGTTCCCGAGATCCCGGAGGGGAACCAAGTCTCGATCAATCGCATCCTTCAAGGTCAGACCATTGATGGCAAGAATCTCATCCCCGACTGCGACGGGGTACGCAGAATCCTTTGAGATGGTGGGAAGAAGCTTCTTCACAATGAGGGAATCCCCGTGACGGTATCCGCCGAATCCGAGAAATGCCACCTGCGCACGATTGGGGAGCGAAGAGTTCGTAAGAGAAGCCGAAGTGTGGGCATCCTTGAATCCCGCCACAAACTTCATCATGAGCTGGTAGAACTCGTCGTTGGTCTTGGTGAGCTTTGCGGCTTCGATCGTATCCGCCTTCCACTTCTCGTAGTCGAGCCCATGAAGTTTCTGCTTCATCTCAAGCGGCGCATAGTTCTCGCCGAACTGGGAGTAGATCCAATACAAATCCGCGATTTTTTCCTCCGTGGTGAGCGTACGCCGCGGAACCGGATCGCACCCGGCAAGTCCGATCAGAACCAATCCCAAAACCCATCCCGAACCTAGAAGTGTGTTTTTCATGCCGGCGAAGCTACACAGGATCCGTTGTTAAGTAAACAAAATTTGTTTAAATAAGCCCGCACCCTTCGCCCCGGGGGAGGCGGCCGATTTGATTTTTACATAACCAAGCGATAAGAAAAGGAAACATGAAATCGGGAGCACTCCTCACCCTGGCGGGACTCACCCTGGCGGGACTCACCCTTGCCCTCTCCTTGTTTGCCTGCACCCGGTTTCGGGACGGGACCGGACTCGCGCGCCCTCAATCCGGCACCCTCCATTCTCCGGAGGCCTTGTCCCTCGCACAAGTCACTCCCGCATCAAACACGAGCACCTCGGAACTGGAGCGCGACCGGAACTTCACGTATTTCGACATGAGGGTCGGAAACACTCCCCGGGCACGCAGGGAAGCCATCGAGGCTCTGGAGTCGGTCTCCGATCCCTTCGCGAAGATCGCGTACGCATCCCGGTACGTTTCAGCACTCGAGTTCCAATTCTGGAAACCCGCGCTGGAGACCCCCGCCCACCGTGATCGACTCGTCACCACTTCCCTTGCCATGGTGTTCGGGCAGGCCAGAATCTGGATCGAAGCCTCGGCCCTTGAGAATCTCAGGGCTCTGGGCGCAGCCCTTCATTTTGTCAATTTCGCGCAGGAAGGATCCCTGCGGGCTCTTCCCGGAACCCCCGAGATGACCTTGAACCGGGTTTTGGAGTCAGGCCTCCGGGCAAAGGACGGGATCGACAGCGGGGCCCGCTCGTTTCGTGAACTCTCCGAATCGGAAAAGCTCGTGTCGCAGAACGAGTCGATCGCTGTTTTTCTGTTGCGCGTGCGGCAAAATGCACTGAAATCCCTTGGTTTGTCGATTGCCATGAGCGCTCTGGGCGAGGGAAGCCCGGGGAAAGATCGATCCACAGGCGACCCACTGCTCCGGATCTTCGCCCCCGACTTCACGGCTCGCGACCCCTCCCAGATCGGCTATATCGCAAGGGTGTTCGAATATGCACAAGAGACGCGGGCGTTTTTGCAGTCCGTGGGCTACGACCCGAAGGACGAGGATTCCGTCCAGGGAATTCTCTCCCGCCTCGATTTTACTGAAGCTCTCACGAATGAAAAGAACCCCGCAAAGCTGCAGTCACTGGAGCGACTGAGAAATGCCCTTTTGTGATCCGCCATCGAATCGGGCGGTGAGATGGAAATCCAGAAAATCCTCGTCTCCGATGTACACCTGAAACCGGATGAGCCCGAAGGGAACGGGACCGAGGATTGAGGAAAGCTGCGAATCCTCGTTGTAGAACTCGCACACACTCATCGAAACCCCGAGCACATCCATTCGGGAGAGAGCACCCTCGCGTCTCACGCAATCCTTGATGACATGGGCGATCTTTTCGGGCGTATACAAGAAACTCCGGGGCAACTCGACCCGCCTCTCCTCCACAATGGTTCCACGGTAGGTCGTGACACTGTGAACCCCGAAACCCTCGCCCTCGGGGGATTGATGCGTGATCTCCTTTTCCTGAACCACCACGGCACCCTCAAACAGAGCCTCATATCGCACCCGATCTCCGACCGCAGGGTAGGAATACGCACCCTGTGAAAGCGCAAGGATTGCCAAACACCACACAAGAATCCCGATCCGTTTCATGCGCAAATCCCCCTCTCCGTGAGCATGCTTCAGCGAGTCGCAAAAGATCAATCCTTTTCATTCAAACTCCGCCTGATTTGCTGCATTTTCACGTTCCAAATGCGGCATTCCCAAGGTAAATTCCCGACATGTCTCCATTCGGAAAAAATCGCGTCGTCGTGACAGGAATCGGCATTGTCAGCCCCGTGGGCAACTCCCGGGAATCCTCTTGGAATTCCATTGTGGAAGGAAAATCGGGAATCGCAAAGGTGACCCTGTTTGATCCGGGGGATTGCTCAGCCCAGATTGCAGGCGAAGTGAAACACTTCGACCCGACCGCCCCCCTTGCGACTCCCCTTTACCCGAGAGGCAAGGATCAACCCCCTGTCACCCAGGCCGTATCCCCGCGGGAAATGAAGCGCATGGACCGCTTCATCCACCTTGCGCTCGTGGCGGGTGTGGAAGCGTACGCGGATTCGGGACTTGATCAGGTTCGGGACCAAATCCCGGCAACCGAAATCGGAATCAACATCGGCGTCGGAATGGGCGGACTTCCCGGAATCGAAGACACCCACAACACTCTTCGCGACAAAGGCATCCGAAGGATTTCTCCGTTCTTCATTCCACAGGTCATTCCGAATCTCGCAGCAGGTCAGCTCTCCATTCTGCTCAACACCCAGAACACCAACTATTGTTCGGTCTCCGCATGCGCTTCAAGCGCTCACTCCATCGGTGAATCCTACCGCACCATCCAAAGGGGCGAGGCCACCGTGATGCTTGCAGGCGGTGCCGAATCAGTGGTGTGCGCTCTTGGAATCGGCGGATTCGCAGCCATGCGCGCCCTCTCGACCCGCAACGATGAACCCACCCGCGCCTCACGCCCCTTTGATGTGGATCGTGACGGATTCGTCATGGGAGAAGGCTCCGCTGTCCTCGTCCTTGAGGAGTACGAGTTCGCAAAGAAACGCGGAGCCAAAATCTACGGTGAGATCGCAGGCTACGGCGCCTCTTCCGACGCATTCCACATCACCCAACCCCTTGAGGACGGCGATGGCGGGTATCGCGCCATGAAGAATGCCCTCACGGAATCAGGAATTCCCGCCGATTCGATGGACTACATCAACACCCACGGCACCTCGACACCTCTCGGGGACATCCAGGAGGCAATCGCGTGCAAGAGACTGTTTCCTGCGGCAAAGAACCTGCACCTGAGTTCGACAAAATCGATGACAGGCCACCTTTTGGGCGCCGCAGGTGCAATCGAAGCCGCCTTCTCCCTTCTTTCAATCCGGGACTCGGTGGTTCCTCCGACCATCAACCTCGAAACCATCGAACCAAAATGTGCTGAAACCGGACTGAATTTCACTCCGAATCAGGCGGTGAAAAAACCGGTTCGCGTTGCAATGAGCAACAGCTTCGGATTTGGCGGCACGAACGTTTCGCTGCTCTTCAAGAAGGCGGATTCCTGATTCATGACCCCATCCGCGAATCTCCTCATCGCCTCGGACCATGCCGGCTTGCCACTCAAGGAAGCCCTGAGGAAACGTGCGCCCGAGCTGGGGATCACATTCACGGATCTCGGCCCCGCATCCCTTGCGAGTGTGGATTATCCTGATTACGCAAACCTCCTTTGTGAGAAACTGATTGCCTCGAAACCCGGGCCCACCACTCTCGGGATCCTGATCTGCGGAAGCGGAATCGGTGTTTCGATTGCCGCCAATCGGCACCCCGAAATCCGCGCCGTGCTTGCCGAGTCCGAAGAGGTTGCCAAGCTTGGACGGGAGCACAACCATGCAAATGTGCTTTGCCTGGGCGCGCGGATCGTAAACGAGGAGCTTGCTCTCAAGATCGTGAAAAGCTTTCTTGCCGCCCGGCCCGATCCGGACCAGCGGCACCTCCGGCGCATTGAAAAACTCTCCCACCGAAAATAAAAGGAATTCCCCATGAGCAAAAACCCTTTCTGGAATCCATTGTCAATCCAAGACCCCGAGATTCACGCTGCGATTCAAGCTGAATCGACCCGGGAGGAAGACGGCCTCGAGTTGATTGCCTCCGAAAACTACGCATCCCGCGCAGTCATGGAAGCCCAAGGCTCCATCCTGACGAACAAGTATGCCGAAGGCTATCCGGGAAAACGCTATTATGGCGGCTGCGTGAACGTCGACACCGCCGAGTCGCTTGCGATCGCACGCGTATGCAAACTGTTCGGTTCAGAGGCGGCAAACGTCCAGCCCCATTCGGGTTCAGGCGCGAACATGGGGGTCTTTCATGCACTCCTGAGTCCGGGCGATCCCATTCTCGGCATGAGTCTCTCCCACGGCGGGCACCTCACGCACGGAAGTCCCGTGAACTTTTCCGGGAAACTCTTCAAGGCGTTTCACTACGGACTGAATCCGGAGACCGACCTTCTGGACTTCGATCAGGTCCGGGATCTTGCCCGCACCCATCGTCCGAAAGTGATCATCGCAGGCGCATCGGCATACGCACGCATCATCGACTTCAAGATCTTTGGCGAGATCGCGAGTGAATTCGGCGCCAAACTCGTGGTGGACATGGCCCACATCGCGGGCCTCGTGGCCGCAGGCCTGCATCCGAGTCCGATTCCCCACGCGACCTATACCACTTCAACCACCCACAAGACCCTTCGGGGTCCGCGCGGAGGCATCATTCTTTCGAGTGCGGAAAACATCAAACCCGTAAACTCGCTGATCTTCCCGGGAATCCAAGGCGGCCCGCTGATGCACGTGATCGCAGCCAAGGCAGTGGCCTTTCACGAAGCCCTCCAGCCCGGATTCAAAACCTACCAGGAACAGGTCATCCGGAACGCGCAGAGCCTGGCACAGAACCTCATGGAGCTCGGCTTCAAACTGATCACAAACGGCACCGACAATCACCTGATGCTTGTGGATCTCTCCCGAAGCCTGGACGGGCAAACCTCGGGGAAGGACGCAGAGGCCTGGCTTGATCTTGCCGGCATCACCGTAAACAAGAACACCGTGCCGAATGAAAAGCGCTCTCCCTTTGTCACAAGCGGAATCCGCATCGGAACCCCCGCCATGACCACCCGGGGACTGAAGCAGCCTGAAATGAAGCAAGTCGCGGCCTGGATCAAACAGGTGATCGAATCCAAAGGAGATGCAAGCACTCTCCAGTCGATCCGGAACCAAGTGCTTGAGCTTTGCCGGACGTTTCCAGTGTACGGAGGGCACGCACATGCTTGATCCAACCCTGTTCGATCCATCGTTTGAAACCGAAGCCCAAGTCGAAATCAGGAACCTTGCCCGCAAATTCTCACGGGACCGGATCGCACCCCTTGTCGAGCACGATGAGGAAACCGAGACCTTCCGCAGGGAAATCATCCGGGGACTGGGCGAGCTCGGGCTCACGGGAATTCCGACTTCCGAGCACTGCGGCGGCGCAGGCCTCGGATACCAGGAATACATGGCTGCGATTGAGGAAATCGCAGCCAGCTCGGGGGCCTATGCCGTGAGCGTCGCGGTATCAGGACTTCCCCAAGTGATTCTCGACACATTCGGAACCGCTGCACAAAAAGAAAAATACATCCCGAAACTTGCTTCCGGCGAATGGATCGGATCCTTTGTCCTGTCTGAAGCTGGAAGCGGTTCGGATGCAGCAAGCCTGAGAACCTCGGCGGAGCTCAAGGGCGACTATTACCTCTTGAATGGAACAAAACTCTGGATCACCCAAGCCGATGAAGCGGATGTGTTCATCGCCATGGCCAGAACCGGTGGACCGGGTGCAAAGGGTGTTTCAAGCTTCATCCTGGATCGCAGCATGAGCGGGATCCGAATGGGAAAGCGCGAGAAGAAAATGGGAATGTGCATCTCCCACACCATGGAGATTATTCTTGAGAATGTGAAAGTCCCGGTTGCAAACAGGGTGGCAAACGAGGGCGACGGAATGAAAATCGCATTCACCGCTCTCGACTCAGGCAGGATCACCATTGCCGCCACCGCTCTCGGGATCGCTCGAGCAGCGATTGAAGCTGCAATCCACCATGCCAATATCCGGGAGCAGTTCGGGAAGCCCATCCTCGACTTCCAGGGCGTGGGATTCATGCTTGCCGACATGCTGAACGAGTACCAGTCGGCCAAACTCATGACCCAGCGGGCAGCCATGCTGAAAGACTCAGGAAAGCCCTTCTCAATTGCAGCAGCCCAAGCCAAGGTGATTGCCACCGACATGGCCATGAAGGTCACGACCGACGCAGTTCAAGTTCTCGGAGGCTCGGGGTACACCCGAGAGTTTCCTGTCGAGCGCCACATGCGTGAGGCGAAAATGCTCCAGATCGTCGAGGGCACAAACCAGATCCAGCGCCTCGTGATTTCGCGTGCCATGAAAGAAAAGACAAACTGAGTGAAAAGGAAAACCCACTGATGAGCATCACAGCATCCCGATTCGGCAGCGCCCCGCTCCTCCTCGATTGGAGCGGCATTCCCACCGAGATCACTCCCCATCGCAGGGCGGAACTTCATCAGTCCTTTGAGCGCATGCGGATGAAGCTTCACGACCAGGTTTCCGGATTTTACAATGCGGTCAGCGACTCCACTCTCTCTGCGGTCGACGCATCGGAATCTCTCGCATCAAAACTCCTTTCCAACCCCGCCCTTCGCAACTGCGTCTTCATCGGGATCGGGGGGAGCAGCCTGGGCCCGCTTTTTCTGATCGATGCACTTAAGCATCGGGCCAAAAGCCCCATGCAATTCCATTTTTTCGAAAACCCGGATCCGATTGATTGGTCCTATCGGATCTCAAAACTGAATCCGGCTGAGACCTTGGTCTGCGTGGTTACCAAATCGGGTACCACCTACGAGACCCTCTCCATCTTCATGCTTGCCTACGACTGGCTGAAGCGTTCTCTCGGAAGAACCGCCGCAAACCAACACTGCGTTGCAATCACCGATCCGGAAAAGGGCGAGCTCTTGGAATTCGCCCGGAGGGAGTCCATCGCAACTCTTCCCATCGCGCCTTCGGTCGGAGGCCGCTTCAGCATCTTCACTCCGGTGGGACTCTTTGCAGGCGCACTCGCGGGACTCAACATGCGCGAACTCCTTCTTGGCGGAAAGAAAGTCAGAGACTACTGCGAAAAGGCGACCGCCGAGAAAAACAATTTCCTCACTTGGGCCGAGGCGCTTCATTCGCGCTCAAAGTCCCATGGCATTCATGTCATGATGCCCTACTCCACTCCCCTGAGACTCCTCGCCAACTGGTGGGTCCAGCTCTGGGCCGAGAGCCTCGGAAAGGACGGGAAAGGGTTCACCGCAGTTCCCGCACTGGGTGCCATCGACCAACACTCGATGCTTCAGCTTCTGCGGGATGGGCCGGGTGACAAGGTGATCTGGTTCATCAATCTTTCGGATTTCAAGAACCCGGTTCCGATTCCGTCGATCGACTTCAAGGTGAAGACCTTCGATCTGCTCGAGGGCCAGGAGCTTGGAGACCTACTCACCACCGAGTTTCGCGCCATCCAGCGGGTGATGACAAACCAGAAACGTCCCCACCTCCAGCTTCAACTCGAGGAGCTGAACGAAGAAGCCCTCGGGTCGATTTTCTTCACGCTCTCCGTTCTCACCGCCTACATGGGCGAGATCATGAACGTGAATCCCTTTGATCAACCCGGAGTTGAGGAGGGAAAAGTCTACATTCGCGAGAAGCTCGAGCAAAACAAACAGGTCCAAAAATCAGCTTCCGAATCCGGAACCGGGGAAGTGCATCGCCTTCGTCTTCACCGGGAGTGATTCGCAAGCAATCCGACCAAGCTCTCAAGGCCCGCCCGATCCTCCTCGGAAAAGTCATCGAGACGGTCGCTGTCCACATCAAGAACGGCACAGATTTCCCCGAGAGAATTCCTTACGGGTACGACAATCTCGGACTTTGAAAGGGAGCTGCAGGCAATGTGTCCCGGAAAAAGCTCAACATCCGGAACAATGACTGTGGCGCCCGTTCGATACGCATGGCCGCAGACTCCCCGGTCAAATGCGATCCGGGTGCACGCCACAGGGCCCTGAAAAGGTCCCAAAACCAACTCACCATCCTTCACCCGATAAAATCCGATCCAGAAAAAACCGAATGCCTCTCTGAGCGCCGCCACAACATTGGCGAGATTTGCAATCCAATCCGTTTCACCCTCCAAAAGCGCTCGAACCTGCGGCAAAAGTGCCGCGTACAATTCCGACCTGCTCGCATTTTTTGGAAGATCTAAAGACTCAGCCATTTCCGGAGGTATGCCATTGATCGCCTTCCCGATGCAAGGCTCTTCCCAAGTCTTTTTGTTTGATTTACCATTTCGGAAGCAATGGCAAACCCAAAAGACGATTCGAAAGAACGCACGACCACCCTGGTCCTGGATCAGGAAACGATCAATCGCGAATTGCAAAGGGCGAAAGAACAGCCTGCGTGTTTGATCCTGATCCGGGGGACGCCTCAAGGCCATCGCTTTTTCATCACCGAAGACCAGATGACCATCGGACGAGACCCCTCTGCGGATCTTTGCATTGCCGATCAATCGATTTCACGCAAACACGCCCGCGTCACCCGAACGGAATTCGGAGTCACCCTCGAAGATCTCGGTTCTTCGAATGGAACCTCCGTGAACGGAAAAAAACTCGAACCCGGCAACGTCGTGACTCTCGCAAAAGAGGATCTCGTCAAGATCGGCAACTCCATCGTGAAATATCTTCCCGCCGGAGAGATCGAGATCATTTTTTACGGAAATCTCAACCAGGCCGCCAACACCGACCCTCTCACCAAGTGCTTCAACAAGGGGTACTTCCTTGAGGCGGTGGAAGCCGAATTCAAACGTGCAAAAGCCCTGAGCACGCCTCTCTCCATGATCTTCTTCGATCTCGATCATTTCAAAAAAGTGAACGACACCTACGGTCATGAGGGAGGAGACTACGTTCTCAAGGAATTCAGCAACCTCGTGCGAAGCCTCGGAGTGATCCAGCAAAAGGACATTTTCGCCCGATACGGAGGCGAGGAATTCTGCATGCTCCTCCCGTCGACCGTCCTCCAGGATGCCGAGAAAACGGCGGAACTCCTTCGCGGCAAGATTCAGGGCCATGCCTTCACCTACGAGGGGAAGCGAATCCCTGTCACCTCGAGCCTCGGCGTTTCAGAGCTGCGAGCCGACATGGAAACCGCCTCCGACCTCATCAAATCCGCGGACAAGGCCCTGTATGAGTCAAAGCAGAACGGCCGAAACCGCGTCACCGTTTCCCGTGGATAATTGCACCCTTTTCGTGTAACTCCTCTTCATGTCCAAAATCGGCATTCTGCCCTCTCTTCTTGCGGAAAGAATCGCTGCGGGCGAGGTCATTGAACGCCCCGCAAGCGTGGTCAAGGAGCTGTGCGAGAATGCCCTCGACGCAGGAGCAACTTCTCTCGAAGTCCAACTCAATCGCGGAGGAACAGACCTGATCGAGGTGATCGACAACGGGTCGGGAATGGCCCGTGAGGATCTTGAGATCTGCATCGGACGGCATGCCACCAGCAAGATCCGGGAGTTCGAGGACCTCGGACGTCTGGACACACTCGGATTCCGGGGCGAGGCATTGCCCAGCATTGCTTCCGTCTCCGACCTCTCGATCGCCTCCCGCCTTGCGGGAACGAACTCGACTCACGAGATCCGGCTCTCCCAGAGCTCGGCATCGAGAGTCCCCTCCGAACAGATCGCCAACATCGCTTTCTCCGGATCCCCCCACGGATCACGCGTTCGGGTTGCCTCCCTTTTCTCCCAAGTCCCGGCTCGACTCAAGTTTTTGAAAAGCGCCGGAGCCGAGAGCAATGCGGTTCGCGAGATCCTCGAACGCCTGGCCCTCACCCATCCGGAAACCCGCTTCCGACTGAAAAGCGACGACCGGACCCTGCTGGATCTTCCCGCGGAGTCCCTGCGGGACCGGGCCGTGCGAATGCTTGCCGACGACAACCCCTTTGAGGTGAAGACCTTCGAACTCAAGGGCCGCTATGCGATCGAGATCATTTGGTTGAAAGGACTGAGCCTTCCCCACACCCGATCCCTCTACCAGATCGTCAACGGACGCGCCGTTCGCGACCGCACACTCCAAAGCGCCATTTTGAATCCCTTGAAGCAATCCTTTCTTCCCGGAAACTATCCGGCCTGCGTGGTGAAACTCGATCTTCCCGCGGATGAACTCGACGTAAACGTGCACCCCGCAAAAACAGAGATCCGTTTTCTCGAATCGGGAAAAATCTTCGCTCTCTGCAGTGCTGCGTTTGAGCGGCTCCTCGGGGAAGACAGGATACCAGCTCCGGATGCTTCCTCCTTCCGCCTTCACGCATCCTTTCCACCGACATCCTCCCTCATGACCGCATCACCCTCGGCCCATTTTGCGGGCTACACCCCCCTTTTGGATCTTTCCGGTGCCTCACCCGAAGCGCCCTCCTTCCTCGATGAGACTCCGATCGGGGATTACCGAGGAGTTCTTTTTTCCACCTACTTTGTCTTTGAAAAAGGGGACGACCTGACCCTGATCGATCAGCATGCAGCGCACGAACGCATCCGTTATGAGCAGTTGAAATCAAGGATCCTGCGACGGGAGTCGGTCGAAACACAAACACTCCTCGTGCCGGAGGTGATCAAATTCCCCTCCGACCGGATCCAGGAACTGAAATCAAGACTCGACCTTCTCCACTCCATCGGCTTCGATGTCGAGGTGTTCAGTGAGGAATCAATCCTGTTCCGCTCGATTCCGGCCATTTGGGGGAACCGCATGCTCACCGAGCGATTGCGAAACCTTCTGGAACGACTCCTGTCGGCAAACCTTGATGCAGGAAATGTGGTTTGGGATGAGACGCTGTTTGAAAAAATCGCGATGGAGGCCTGCCGGTCGTCCTTCAAGGCGGGGGATGTGGTTGAGACGGCATCCGCGCTTGATCTCACCCGCAAGCTGTTTCAATGCGAGCACCCCGGAAACTGCCCGCACGGAAGACCCACCTCCATCCGCATCTCGAAAACGAAAGTGGAAGAATGGTTCAATCGATTGTCCTGACAGGACCGACCGCAGTCGGCAAAACTTCAATTGCCATTGAGTTTGCCGAAAGATCCGGGCTTGAAATCATCAACGCCGACAGCGTTTGTTTCTATCGTGGTTTCGACATCGGCTCCGCCAAACCCTCGAAATCCGAGCAGGCGCGCGTTCCCCACCATTTGATCGACATCGCAGCCCCGGAAGAAACCTACCACGCAGGACGGTTCTGGAAGGACTGCTCCCGTGCGATCGAGGAAATCCATGCACGGGGGAAACGGGCCCTCATTGTGGGAGGAAGCGGCTTCTACCTGAAAGCGCTGCGCTTCGGACTGTGGGATGCCCCCGCGACCTCCATTGAGTTCAGGGAAACACTCTCCGGAATTTCCACGGAAGAACTTCATTCACGTCTCGCCCTGCTGGACCCGGAACATGCCATAAGGACTCAATCCGCGGATCGCTACAGGATCATCCGTGCGCTTGAGATTCTGGAGCTCTCGGGACAAAAGCCCTCCGACCTGGAAGCACGAATGCCCGAGACCCCCGATGCCCGATTCCAGCTGTGGGTTTTGGATCGTGAAAAACCGGAACTCGAATCGAGAATTGCGGAGCGGATCCGGTCCATGCTCGGGGCTGGATGGATCGAAGAAGCTACCCGGCTTCGCCTGGAATTCCCGGGCGCAAAAGCTCTGGGTGCGGTCGGATACCGGCAAATTCTCGAGTACCTCGACGGAACCCCTCCCCCGGGAAGAAAGCCGGCTCAGGATCTCGAAGGCCTGATCGGGGAGATTGCACTGGCGCACCGGCAACTGGCAAAACAGCAACGAACTTGGTTTAAAAACACAGGTTTTGACCGGGAATTCCTTCTGGATCGTGACGAAGCCGCTCTAACAGATTCCCTAATGAAGTTCTATCAGTAAAGATTAGACGATCTTTCAAATGGGATCATGTATCCATAACCCTTTAGGGAGATTTTCACTATGGCTCGCGGGGACAAAATTTGGCTCAACGGTAAGATACTCGGCGTCGAAGAAGCAAAGATCAGCCTCTTCTCCCATGCACTCCATTACGGCACCGGTGCATTCGAAGGAATCCGGGCATACAAGCAAAAGTCGGGTGGCGGCGCGATCTTCCGCTTGCGCGAGCACATGGAGCGTCTCCAGGACTCGGTGAAGATCATGGGATTTGAGATCCCCTTTTCTCTAGATGAAATGGTGACTGCGGCCATTGATGCATGCAAGGCAAACTCGTTTGAAGAGTGCTATGTGCGACCGCTTGCGTTCATCGGTGACGGACCGCTGGGAGTGTTTCCGGGAGCAAGCCCGAAAGTGGAACTTGCAATTCTCACATGGGAATGGGGCAGTTATCTTGGAGACAAGGGAGTGAACGAGGGCGCCCGCCTGAAGACTTCCACCTTTGTCCGGCCTCATGTGAACAGCGCGATGACCAAAGGAAAAATCACAGGAGCTTACATCACAGGAGTGGTCTCCAAGCGCGAAGCAATCAGCCAAGGGTATGATGAAGCCCTGATGCTCGACCCCGAAGGATACATGACCGAAGGAACAGGGGAAAACCTGTTCATCATCCGGAATGGCGTGATCAAGACAACCCAACTCACCTCCATCCTGAACGGTGTGACCCGAAACACGGTCATGGAGATGATCAAGAAATTCGGTCATCCTCTCGTGGAAACACGCTTCACGCGGGATGAGCTCTATTGTGCGGACGAAGTGTTCCTCACCGGAACTGCGGCTGAGATCACTCCGGTGTCCTCGGTGGATGACCGCAAAATCGGACGCGGTGAGCGCGCAGGAAAACCGGGCCCAATCACCCAGAAAATCCAGGCTTCCTATGCGAACCTGGTCCGGGGTGAAATCGGCGAGTTCCCGAAAGAATGGCTCACTCCAGTTCGCTGATCCCTCCCTTCACCATTCTTTTTGAGGACCAGCACCTTGCGGTTCTCTCGAAGGGGCCGAACCTTCTGTCCCAGTCCGACATCTCCGGGGATCCGTCCCTCGTGGATCTGCTTCGGGTGCACTTTGGCCGCAACTATGTGGGCCTCATCCATCGCCTGGACCGGAATACAAGTGGCCTCATGGTGGTCGGAAAGCGCTCCAAGAGTGCGGATCGCCTCAGTGCACAATTGAAATCGGGAGAGCTCGAACGACAATACCACGCGTTTCTGCTCGGTGTTTTCCCGGACAAAAATGAACAACGATGGGAACACCATCTCCTGAAAAATGAAAGGACCAATGAAGTCAAAGTTGTGACACCGGGAACCCCGGGGGCAAAACCGGCAGCACTGCTCGCCACCCCGCTTCGGAGCTTTGCCCACCCGGAAAGCGGTGATCTTGTTACGCTTACCCGCTTCCGCCTGGAGACGGGACGCTCCCATCAGATCCGGGTCCAGTCCTCCGCAATGAATCTTCCGCTTCTGGGAGACGCGAAGTATGGCTCACAAAAGAGTCGCTCCCTGTTTCCGCGAACCGCACTTCACTCGGCAATTCTTTCCTTTCATCATCCGATGAGCGGAGAGAAAATGGAATTCGAAGAGCGTTACTCGATTGACATGATCCGTTTTTTTTCAACCTCGCTTGAATAACGGCGAATTCGGCCGCTACACTGGAAAGGATGATTTTTGCGGTTCTTTCCTTTCTTTCATCCCTGACCCTCTCCTCCCCCGCTCTCGCCTCTCTCGATGCGAGATATTCCGGCGTGAATTCCGAGGATCTCGGCACGCTCACGGGAAATGACAATTTCTCGGGAACGGTCGGTTTTGATTCCTCGAGTTTCTTCTACCGATCGGAAAGCCGGGGAACGGCTGCCACCACCCTCAATGCAACTTTGCGGGGAAAGTCGCAATCGAGGTTGTTCCGTTCAGAGGGTGATCTTTCCGCATACACGTTTGTCACGAACACTCCTGCGATCGGTGTCGAGTCCCGCGAGATGTACATCCAAACCTCCCCCGGGGTTCTTGGAAACTTCGACATCTCCTTTGGCAGAAAAATCGAGGAGTGGTCGAAGCTGGATCGAACCTGGAGAATGATGAGCCTCTGGTCGCCCCGATGGACTTGGGATGAGCTTCATCCCCAGGTGATCGGAATGACCGGAATTTTTATCGGCTACCGGACCAAAAACTTCAAAGCCATGATTTTCGGCTCCCCCATCGCGATTCCGGAACGCGGCACTCCGGTCCAGGAGAAGGACAACAACATCGTCTCATCGAATCCCTTTTGGAAACCCCTTCCCGGTGAAATCAATGTCCTCGGTGCCGCGACACCCGTAAATTACTCCCTTCTCATGCCACCTCTCGAGGAGATCCTGCTCCGTCCCAACTTCGCCCTCCGGGCTCGGTTTGACTTCGATGGAGGCGCCTTCGTCAGCCTGAATTCGGGCGTTCTTCCCGTCCACATGGTTCAAATGGCCGCCGAGCCGTTTCTTTCGACAAGCGGGGCCACCAGTCGTTTGGATGTGAACATCCGCCCGCAGTTCCCGATGCGAAACATCAATACCCTTGAGTTCGGATTCGACAGTCCTTCCAAAGATTGGAATCTCTGGCTTTCGGGAAGCTACGAGCAACCGTTTCAATTCCAGAATGGGGAAACCTGGCTCAATCCGATCATTACTCCGAGTACGATCGTGAGTGCCGGAACCTCAATCGATCTCACCAGCAATTTCAGGTTCAACGGCTCGCTTCTGATCATCAATGAACAACCCTTTGCCCGCTCAAGCCGGGTGCCGGACGTGAACGTGCAACTCCCCTCCCGCTTTCCCTTGAAACAGGGAATCCAGGTTGGCGGAAACTGGAGATTCTCCGATATCAATGAGGGAAATCTCAGTTGGATCCAGGATCTGATCCAACAAAACCACCTGATCTCGATGGATGTTTCGCACTGGATCCGATCGGCGGGGATCAGCGTCGGCGCCGGCATGGATGTGATTCTTGCAAACACCACCCAAGGATGGGTTGGAAATTATTACGGGGATGACCGTTTGAGGGGTTGGCTCAAGTATGCATTCTAAATCCGGAGGCAGGATGCCTCTTTTCAGAAACACCGTTACTGCAGCGGCACTTCTCATGAGCACAAGCTGCGGGATGCTTGGCAACAAGACCCTTCCCGCTCCGGGAGGCGCCTCGGGTGTCGGAGACAACGGATGTCTCAACAACTCGAAGAATCTCGTAGGGCGGTTTCTCGACGGGAGCATGTCGAACCAGGAATGGAAAGGCGCCTTCGACTGCGTCAACCAGTCCCTCAGTTTCTTCACGGATTATGTGCGTGGCACCTCCACTGATGCCTACACTCCGGGCGACATGTACAATCTCGTGAAGGGCTTTCTCATCACGAATCGGGATGTGAATCCGGAACTCTTGATGGGTGCCTTCTCCCTGAAATCGGCTCTCTTTGGCGGCTCAAGCCGCGAATTCACAAAAGAAGAGATCGAACTCCTGAAAAACTCGCTCGAAAGACTCCAGGCCATCACCGGCGAACTCATCCCCTACCTCCAGATCCGGCAAAGCCGGAATCCCAGTCCCGCCGAACTTCTCGAACTTGCCTCCGCTTTCAAGCGTGCCGGTGAACAGCTCAGTGATTTCGTGAACACCCTTCCTGTGGGAATGCTCTCGGATGGCGCCCTCAAGGTTCTGATCGAGGAACTCACCCGGTCCCTTGATCTCCCCATCATCAACGAACTCGGGGACAAGGTATTTCTTGCAAAATGGATTCTCTTCAACACCCGAAGGGATGCAATCGAGAATGGGGATTGGCCGCGGATTTTCCGCACTTCCCTCGGCCTCGGGGGGCTTGCGATTGCTCTGAAAACCGCAATCAATGCCGAATCTTCGAACGGAAATCCTGATTTCTTCTCCCGGATCATGAATGACACCAACTTCAGAGATCTGATTTGGGAGCTCCTTCTACAGGCAAAGCCATTCATCGACGAATCCCTTGCGGCACACAATGGCGCCACACCTCTGCCGATTTTCGATCATGTGATCGACGCTCTTCCCGACTCATTCCTCAATTCGCTCCCCAAGAGATCCATCAAAATGGCGCTTCGCCCGCTCCTCCGCAAGGTCCTGCTTTCGAGCACGCAGACCGGAGTCGATCAGGGTGTGGTCAATACGGTTTATCAATTCATCGGGGACCTAGTGCTTGATCTCAGAGCTCTTGATCAGTTCTACGAGAGGACCGGCCTGGACCGTGATTCCGTGAATCCGCAAGTCATGGCTCAACGCTTGGAGAGCCACCTCAACTCCCTCCCCGATAACGGCGAAAAAGCTCGCTTCCGCACCATCAAGTCGAAGATCCTCACCTACCGCCCCCAGTTCCGCAAAAAGCAGGGCGCATCGGGCGAGGTGCACACCATCCAGTTCGGCCCGGGTATCGGCTATTCCCACTACCAGAATTTCATGGTCCTTGCACTTGAGAGGACCGCACGCCATATCCTTCGCGCCTATGCCGGAAACCGGGACTTCCTCGTCGATACCGAGGTCACCGCGTTTTTCAAGGACTTCTCGGACATTCTCTTTGCCATGAAGATCGTGGACGCCACCGTTCCGAATTTCGGCGGGAAACGCCTGCAGGACATGGATCTCTTCACGGATGCGAGCGATGGAAACCTTCAGGGATCGCTTGTCGAGCTCGTGAACTATGCCATGATCATCATCTCCTCGGGTGAACTCACCGACAGGATGCGGGCGGAAATCACCCCGGTTTGCGATCAGGGCCTCGGAACCGACATCATGGGCTGGACACTCGTTCCCGCCCAGTGCCTGAGATCCCAATTCCATGATCGCCTGGACTATTGGATCTCGGCTGATTTCCCGAGACTCTCCGCCTTCTGGAGAACCCTCTCGCTCGAGGAAAAGAGAAAAGCCATGACTTGGCTCGAACACGGTTCCCGTCGAAATGGCTTCACCGAAGAGGAATACGGAAAGTTTGATATCGGCGCCCTCGGCGTGATCCTGTATTACACCGAGAGTCTGTTCAATCGATTTGATTTTGATACGACGGAGTTGCTCTCCAAAGCCGAGGTCAACTCGGCCTACCCGGTCTTCAAGGAGCTCCTCCGCAAGACGGCAAGCGAAAAAGGCCTGAACACGGGGAATGACTTCCTCCTGAAGGGGATTTATACTTACATCGTCCGCTATCAGGAAATGCCGGCCACACCGGCAAGCGTCGCCAACCTTGCGAAACTTGCATGGTGGATGGCAACCTACTCCCTGCCCACAACCCAGTACAGCGCGGACCGATATGGAGTTTTCAACATTGTTTGTCAGATCGCCAAACCGGAAAATCCGAATCTCGCGCCACCGAACGCTGAAGTCTGCAAGCCATAACCCCGGAGCAGGCAGTGCCTGAACTCAAGCACCGGGTTCAGATCACGGACCTTGAATTCAAGAATGAAAAGACACCCTACTCCCCGCATTTCAGGGATGTCTATTTTTCACCCGAGTCGGGGATCGAGGAATCCAGATACGTGTATCTGGAGGGAAGCGGGGCCCTCGCTGCAATCACGGAGAGCAAACCCGAGCTCACGATCTCGGAGATCGGATTCGGGGCCGGGTTGAACTTTCTCCTGACGTTGCAGGAATTCCGGAGATCCAGGCCAACGGGAACCCTGAGGTACTTCTCCTTTGAGAATCATCCCGTACGAAAATCATCTCTTGAAACCCTTTACCAGAACATCCCCGAACTCCGGGAGGAATCCCGAATGCTGCTCGAGGCATACCCTGTACTCGCACCGGGGGTACATCTTTTGCGGTTTTTCGGGGGATCGGTCTCCTTGTATCTATGTCTGGGTGATGCGACAGAACTGCTCGGAGAGCTCGATTTCAAGGCGGATCACTGGTATTGGGATGGTTTTGCCCCGAGCCGAAACCCGGAGGCCTTTTCAGAACCGCTTTTTGATCAGGTCGCACTCCATTCCAAAACGGGAACCCGGGGGGCGAGCTTTACCGCTGCCGGCTGGGTCAGACGAACTCTGGAAACCAAAGGGTTTGAAGTGAGAAAACGTGAAGGCTATGGGCACAAGCGGGAGTGCATCACCGCGGAATTCAAGGGACAGCCCCGGGAGATCGATCGAGAACCCTGGTTTTCAACCACAAGTCAGAAGCGCCTTGTGCCGGGAATGCACGTTGCGGTGCTCGGCGCAGGGCTCGCCGGCTCCGCAATCGCGCGCGCACTCGCGGAACGAAACTTTCACGTTTTGGTCTTCGACCCGAATGGCGTGGCAGGGAGGGCATCCAGCAACCCGGTTGGACTCTTCAATGCCCAGCTCAGCAAGATTCCAAACCCTGTAAGCAGATTCTCGCAGCTCTCCCTCATCTCACACCTGAGAGAGCTTGAGCGACTGAAAATCAAATCCTCACGAGGCATTCTCCGGACTGACATTCACGACCCGTCTCCCCTCTTGCGATCCGATTATCCCGCCGACTTCTTTGAGGTGCAGGACCGGGGAATTTTCTTTCCCGGATGCGGAATGATCGATCCCCGGGAGCTGTGCCGGAGCAGACTGAACCATCCGCTGATCCGCATCGAAACCAGAGCGGTCACATCGGTCCAGAGATCCGATGACCGCATTGGACTGCACTTGATGACGGAAGACCGCCCCTTGCTCTTTGATCATGTCGTATACTGCCTGGGAGCGGACCCGAAACTGCCAGGAGTTTCCGAGTTTCACGATGCCCTTCATGATCTGAACCCGACCCGCCCGATCCGGGGGCAAATCATCTTTACGGATCCCGTGTCCGGCTCCGGAACCCTGCCGCATGCTCTTGTGGAGGAAGGATATGCGACCCCGCTCATCGAGGGTCATCACGTGATTGGCGCCACCTATCAGGCAAAAACCATTCTCCCCGATCAGGAGGAGCGGGACACGGAAACCCTGCTTTCCTCCGCTCAAAAGTGGCCCGTGTTTGCAGGACTCAAACGGGAACACGTACGAAGAACCAAAACAGGCTACCGTCTCTCCACCCCGGACAAACTTCCGATGGTCGGTCCCCTTTGCGACCCTGAGTGGATGAAGAATCATTATGAGCGGGATCTTCGGGGTGCAAAAACAAGAACAGGCCCCCCCCTGCGTGCCCCTCAGGGGGAGTGGCTCCTCACAGGCCTCGGATCCCGTGGAATCACCTATTCCTCTTTGTCCGCCGAGATTCTTGCCGAATGGATGACGGGTTCTCCGATTCCCCTCGAACGGGAGCTTCTCGAGCACATCCACTCGGCTCGCTTTTTCGTGCGAAAACTCAGAAAATCTGGGGTAGAGTGAGCCCATGCAAACGGTAAGCGGATTGCTCATTGTCAAAAATGAGGCCAAATTCATCGAGCGTGCGCTGACATCCCTGCTCTGGTGCGATGAGATCGTCGTTGTGGACGCTTTCAGCCAGGACGAAACTCCTCTTCTCTGCCAGGACCGCACCAAGCCGTGGGCCGGGAAAATCCGCTTTTTGCAAAAGGAATGGCTGGGATTCTCGGCGCAACGCAATTTCGCAATCGATCAATCCAGAAGCTCCTGGATCTTCTTCCTTGACGGGGATGAGTCTTGCTCCCCGGAACTGGCCGTGCGAATCAGGGGACTTCTCGACAGCCCTGAACTTCAACCCTCCCAATACAAGGTCAGGCGTCAGGAATTTTTCCTGAAAAAACCAATCCACCATGGAATTTGGAATCCCTCCTACCACATCCGCTTTTTTCCTAGAGAACGCCTGCGATTTGTCGGTGAAGTCCATGAAGGAGTGGAAAGCCCCTATCCCACACGCTCCCTCGAAGAGCCTATCATTCATGTGGAAGATTTACGGATTGAACGGATCCTGCAAAAGCTGAATCATTACACGACCCTTCAGGCCGAGAACGACTTCTCAAACGGGCTCAGGACCCATCCCCTGCGAATCCTCCTGTCCTTCCCTGCAATGTTCTACAAGAACTATGTCTACTATGGCGCATGGCGGGACGGCATGGAGGGCTTCATCATCTCAGTGCTTGAAGGTGTGTCGCGAACCGTTCGCCACCTGAAGATCTGGCAAATCGAGCGCGTCAAAAAAAACTCTTTCTGAAAATGCCTTCAGGACTTGAGAAAATTTCCCCTTGTCCGAAATAGTTAAATGGTTATCATTTAATTAAATTGCTTTAATTTATACTTTAACGCTTCAAGTCATTGCTTCAATTGAATTCTTAAAAATTGTTGACAATTATGGGGCGTAAAATAGACTTAGAGATGCAGACTGTTTTTGTCAGTCTTTGAGAAAGCAGATGCAGGAGGAACGTATGCGGAAGATTGGAATCATCATAGCGGTGCTCGCCCTTGTGGGAGGAACCTGGTTTTTCATGCAAAAGACCAGCACCACTTCCGAACAAACCCCGACCACATCCAACTCCCCCGCTCCAGGCGAGGCTGAGAAATCGCAGCCGGAATCACTCGCAAACAGCGAAACCCAGTCTCCTGAGAAAGCACAGCCCGAGACTGCCGAGGCCGCTCCTGTTCCAGCAGTGCCCGTTACGTCCGATCCCGCCACCGCAAACACGCAAAGTCCGGCAGAGCAGGATCCATCCCGTCCATCTTCCGAAACTCCGTCCGCTGCGCTCACTTCTGCTGCAGTTGCGGTCGGCTCAAGCGCTGAGGGAATGAAATCAAAGTCTGAAGCGAATCCGAAAAACCCGGAGAAGCCGCTTGCCGCAAAACCTGAGGCAATCAAGAATTGTTACACGTTCGAATACCGTCACCATGAATCGGCGAAGGCGAAGGACATTGAAAGCTTCCTCGATTTCTCAAATGCATTTCCCCTTGCCGCTGAAAACGTGAACAAAAAAAGCATTTGCGTAAAAGTGAACCAGAAACCTGTTGAATTCCAGGTCCTGAAATCCAAGGGCAAGGAAGAGATCGTTCTCGGGCCGGTCGTCGGTCCGGAAAGCCTCATCCGGATTTCCTACTGCACCGGTGCAGCGCAATGCCGCGAATCCTGTACCGCCCCCAAAAAACGTTTCATGGACGACCTCCTCAGCGACGCCCATGCCGATGAATTTCAGGACTCCTGGGGCAAGGCAGGAGTGGATGCAGACTCAAAAGAATTGAAGGCAAAGAGCAAGGAACTCCAAGCTCTCGCCAGAACCAATAGTGGGCTGAACGATCGCGCAATGATGCGCGATTGGAACGTCCTTCAAAAACAAGAATGGGCTTGTAACCAGAAATAAGGAGAACGATATGGAATTTTTCGAATTCATTAAAAACAATTTTATGCATGTGGCCCCGATCCTCGCGGCCGGAATCATCGCGGGTGCGATCATCGTCGAACGCGCGCAAACCCTGTTCAAAGGATATTCCATCCAGAATGTTGACGGGTTCTTTGACAAAATCCGGGAGCTCGTCTCAAAGGGAAGACTCAATGATGCAGTCGCCCTCTGCAACCAATTCTCGGGAAAGCCAAGCGCGGATTTGATCAAGAGCGCACTTGAGCGGGCACATCAGCCCGAAGAGCTCATCATGAACTCGATCGAGATGGCACGGAACAAATACTCGGAAAAGATTCAGAAGCGCACCAGCTATCTTGCGACCATTGCCAACGTAGCTACCCTTCTCGGACTCCTTGGAACCATTGCGGGTCTCATCGAATCCTTCGCGGCAGTGGGTCATGCAGATCCCCAGCAGAAGGCGACCCTTCTTGCCAACGGGATTTCCACTGCGATGAATGCGACCATGCTCGGTCTTGCCGTTGCAGTTCCCTGCATGGTGGTATTCAGCTTCTTCATCAACAAGGCGAATCGTCTCGTTGCAGAACTCGAATCCGCCGGGCTCCTGGTGCTTGATTCCATCATGGTTTCAAGTCTCGGCACCCCGGATGATCGGAGAAACTCATGAGCGCGAGCTTCGGAAGCAACAACAGCCAGGATGTCGATATCAACATCACTCCGATCATTGATTGCTTCACCGTTCTGATCACCTTCCTCCTCGCCTCGGCGAGCTTCCTCAGTATCGGCTTCTTCGAAGTCAGCACCCCCGGCAATGCGGTGGATGCGGCTCAGACAGAACCCGATACAGAACTGGTAGTAAGGGTGAAGGGAAACCAGATCGCAGAATTCCGGGAAAAGGGCAAAAAGAACGGAACCATTCGTTTCGACCTCTCTAAGCCTGAATCCGTGAAGACCATGGAAGCCGAACTCGATGCCCTGAAATCGAACGAATACAAACTCACCCAGATCCTGGTTTCCGCAGACGATGAGGTGGGATTCCAATCCCTCTCCCAGGTCATGGGCCACCTCAATCGTGCCAACCTTCCCGTCATTGTCGGGGAGTTTTAGGAGATCCTTTATGATGAGATCCAGAAGAAGAAGACTCTTCCAAAAAAACAAGGCCCCGAAAGACACGGGACAAATGAGCCTTCAAATCACATCGATGGCAGATATTTTCACCATCCTTCTGGTTTTCCTCTTGAAAGGGATCGCCTCTGACGCACTCACCATCTCTCCCTCGAACGGAACCCGTCTCCCGGCTGGACTGAATACCACCGCCCTGACAGAGTCCGCACTTCAAGTGGAGCTATCCGACAAGGGCATCCTGGTTGAAAAGGAGTTCGTTTCCGACTACAAAAACTTCGAAAAATCATTTGATCAGCGCCTCTCCAAGGAGCGGGAGCGCCAGAAACTGATTGCAAAGGCGAACGACTCCGTGAAGGACGATGCCCGCGCAATCCTTCTCTCCGATCAGAACGTACCCTTTTCCACCATGAAAATGGTGCTGAGAACCCTTGCAAAAAATGGCTATTCGGAAGTGAAGTTCGGAGTGATCAAGGAATGAAACCTCGCACGGGCTTCTCCGCACTCCTGGTCGCAATGCTTGCTGGCGGGCACGGCTCCGCGCTCGCAGCACCTCCAGCATCGAACTCGAATGCGGTGCATGACATGGCGGCGCTTTCCATTCAGAGCAAAGGGATTGCCAAGCTCAAACGTCTCCTGAAACAGTACCGCGGGACCCGACAGGAGGCTGATCTTCTGCATCGTCTCGGGGACCTCTATCTGGAAAGCTCGGGGATCTCCTTCCGGATCAGCGAAGGCACCTCGATCAAGAACAAATCCCCTCTTTACTCGGATGCGCTCAAGAACGGAATCCAGGCACTCAGCGAACTGATCGCAAAGTACCCTTATCATGGCTACTCCCCGGTGTCGCACTTCAAGCGCGGCAAGGCTTACCGCGAGCTCGGGCTCGTGGAGCTTGCCAAGGCAGACTACCTCTATCTGGTTCACAATCAGCCTGAGTTCGAATACCTCGACTCGGTCCTCATGGATCTTGCCGATTTCGCACAGGATGCGAATCAGCACCAGGACGCCTTAGGATTCCTGGGACAAATCGAAAAAATGAAGGATTCGGACTTCTATCCGATCGCACTCCACAAAGCGGCATGGAGTCACTTCAACCTGACCCAATATCAGGCTGCGATTGAAAAGCTCAGTAAAGAGACCGAATTCTACTTCGCACGGATCGAGGGCAAGAAGGAAGACACCACAGCGGAGACTGCTTTTCTGGAAAGCGCCTTCAACGATCTTGCCTTGTTCAATTTCGAGGGGATCAACAAGAAGCAGGATTATGCCAGCGTGGATCAGGCACTCGAAACCTTCAAGAAAATCGACCTGAAAGGCTCCTACTTCGGGACGGTTGTGTACAAATTCGCAAAGCTTCTCAAGGCATACACCTTGACTTCCGAACTCGAGACCTTGAAGAACAGGCTCGTACAGAAACACCATGACCTTCCGGAGACCGCGGAAGTGGCGCTCCTTCTGTATCAATATCATTTCGAGAAGCGAAACTGGGGGCAGATCTCCCCCCTCATTGGTGAACTGAAGGGATTGCGAAACGAAAAAATCCAACCGAAAATGGAACAAATCCTGACCAGTTCCCTGAATGATCTCCACAAGCTCGTGATCAAGAACAAATTGGCCACCGAGCGCGGAGTCCTCGTCCGCCCCCTGATCACACTCACCGAGTCGGTGGAGGAGCTGTTCGGACGCGACAACTCGACATCCCTCCTCTCAAAATACTCCCTTGCAGAAACCCTGTTTGAATTGGGAGAGTACAAGGAAGCCGGAAAGCGTTACTCGGAACTCATGAAGCCGGAGTTTGCACCGGCTCTTGAAGCCAAGAAACTCTCGATCCCCGCCATCACCCTGCGCTGGCTCTCCGCCCGGTACCGGGAGCTCAAGAAACAGGACCTGATTCCGGAGAAGTTGCAAGTCAGGGCACTGAATGCCAAGCCCGAACCGGCAAGTAAGGAACAACTCCAATCCATGCTTGAGTGGGTGAACACCATCGCGGGCGCTGATTTCCGAAAGGCCTCTGCAGAGGAACAAAACAGTCTCCGGGCGTTCGTTCTCGAGTCATACAAGATCGGCTACCTCTACTTTGATCGCGAGGCCGCCGTTCAGAACCTGGTTCAGTTCGGCTCCAAGCGTTCGGAAACCGAGGAAGGCACGCTTGCCATTTCGATTGCGCTCGACACCCTTTCTCAGAGCGAGGATTGGCAGCGGCTCTTTGAGCTGACCCAGAAGGTGAAGTCCCTCAAATTCAAATCGAAAACCCTTCCCGCGGCGATTGCGGACATGTCCGCGAGCGCCCACCTGAAGATCACCTTGAAGACCCAGGACCCTGCCGAGGCTCTCAAGAGAACCGAGGAGTGTTCCAAGAAGTTCGCAGGAACCAAAATCAAAGTCGAATGTGACATCATCCACGCAAAGACTCTCCTTTCGATGAATGAAACCGCTCGCGCGGAAAAAGAGCTCGGCCGTTTGGTGGAAATCAAGCTCGATGCACAAAAGAACCAGTCGCTGATCCTCCTGCGTGCGGACGCCAGGAGGAAAATTGGCAAGATGGATGAATCCATCCAGGATCTTGAGCGATACCAGGCCCTCACCCAATATCAGGACGTGGAGATCACAAAACAGATTCTCGAGTACTCCTGGCTGAAAAACGACCAGACTCGCCTGTCCCAGCTCCTCTCGAACAAGTCCGTATGCACCGGGAAGAACGCTCCGGCCTGTGAACAATACCGGCTGATCCGGATCTTGGACCAGAGCCAGGAAGCGGGCGTCCCCTATGCGACATCGTTCCGGAACACCCTCAAGGCCGAGAAGGAAGTTCAGGCAATCTGGGCATTGATCGCAATGAGGAACCCGAAGAAACTCGCATTCCAGGACCGCCTGGTGCTCCTTCAGCGCCTCTCCCACTCCTGGGAGAACCTGAATCCGAACCTGCAGATCCACCTGGTTCCGAAGCTCATTTCCAGAACCGGTGAAACTCTTGAAAGCATCCGGATCTCGGCACCGGGGATTGCTCCCCTGACCGCCGACCAAAGCAGCATCGAACGCAGGATGCGACTCATGCAGGAACTCGACCTTGCCTTCTCGAAGGCCATGAAATTGAATTGGATCGATCTCAAGAGAAAGGCAATTGTGGAACTGACCCTCGTATACGAGCGTCTGGTATCCGATTTGAAGGGAATCAATACCCCCGAGGACCTCCTGAAACCCTTCCAAACCAAGGTTGTGGAGATGAGGGCGGCAATGGACAAGGTCGACCAGATGTCGGTCGTTCTGAAGGCTCCCAATGCCGATGCACTCTTGCTTGCAAATGAAGTTCAGGCATCCCTCCCCGAAAGCGTCTGGGCGGAATGGAAAAAAGGCGTTGAACTCAAGCAAAGAGACTACCTGCTTCACCTGGTATCGGCCTATGAACAAAGCGAACTGGGAAAGAAGGGAGTGGCTCCCATCCTGAAGGGCTTGGTGCTCCTTTTGAGTGGAACCCCGTCCGAGGCACTTGCCCTGATCGAGAGCGCTCCGGACTCCCCGTGGAAATCAACCGTAACCCAACTCTTTCAGAGGAAAAAATGATGAAACCCTTTAACTTCATGATTTTCACAGTGATGATCCTTCTGGCCTCCCCCGTTCAGGCAGAAGAGTCCAAGCGCTCGAAAAACATCAATTTCGAGGATGAGCTCGTCGAGGGGATCAATCGCAAACCGCTCGATGCCTTCAATCAGATCAGCGAACGGAACAAGAAAGCGAAAAATCACCTTTATAAAAAGCGATCCGGCTTCACCGATCGCGATGAAACCCTCCTCACGGAAATGAGGTTATTGAAATGAGCGCGAACTTCCATCAGCCAAAATACCTTGTCAAATTCGGCAAGTCCCTCCCTCTTCGTTGGGATGGACGATCCATGATCTCCTTGGGACACCCCGTCCGGTACATGCTCGAACGCCGGGGGAACTCCTTGTGGGTCAGGAATTTCACCACCGAGTCAGGGACCGTGGAGTCCTTGCGGGTTCTGGATTTCGATCATCTCTTGAGTGGTGCGCCCGCATTCCTGTCCACACAGACCAAGGAAACCATCACCCTTACCGAACTTCGAACCGTGGCTCCGGTGGCCTGGAACCTGGTCCCGAAGGATCTTCCCTTCACCCTCTCCTCGGTCCTTACGGCGGCTACCGAGGATGTCTTGTTCAAGAGACACTTGAAACAAGGTCTTGCGATGCTTTCGGTGTTGCTGATCACCGTGGTCGGATCAAAGCTCCTAGAGCCAGAGGTCAAAACGGATGAAGCGATCATTCCCCAGAAGTTTGCCAAAATCATTCTGACCAAGCCGAAGGAAGTGAAATCCCCCACCACGGGAGGTGTTGCCAGCGCACGGGCCCAGTCCAAGGCCGTTGCCAGGGCTTTTCAAACCAAGACCGTTCAGAACAGCCTGAGGAGCATCCTGAAGAGCGGCCTCTCGAAGTACTCGGTCATGGCGACCGGAAAGGCAATCCAGAATCTTTCGCAGAAAATCTCCGCTAGCGAGACCCTTCTCGGGTCAGGCCTGCAGAAGAAGGCCGACGGCCTTCTTGGCGCTGCAGAGGTCGGGAAACCGCGGATTGGAAGCGATGGCGGGTATGGAAACGGCCAGGGCCTCAGCATCAAGGGACAGGGCAACGGACAGTTTGAAGTTGGCCTGAATACCCAGGACGCATCCGTGGATGAAGGGCTCACCAAAGAAGAAGTGGCCCGCGTGATTCACAGTCACATGAATGAAATCCGCTATTGTTATGAATCAGGAATCCTGAAGGATCCGACCATTGCCGGGAAACTGCTGGTGGACTTCAAAATCAATGCCACGGGCGTGGTTCCCAATGCGGGGGTGCTGGAAGCAAGCCTGAAGGACTCGCAGGTCACACAGTGTCTTCTTGGAAAGCTGAAAACCTGGAAGTTTCCCCACCCTCGTGGTGGCGTCATGGTTGCCGTGACCTATCCATTCATTTTCAAAAGCTTGTCGAGGTGATGAATCATGAAGATCCTTCCACTCCTGATCCTGTTTGCAACCCCCGCAGTGCTGGCCGAAGTGCAGGACCCCTGCTTGACGACGGAACACTGGAACCTGAATCGAAAGGGATCTTCCCCCTCTTGGCTTCGGGATTTCCATGAATTCTCCGCCCGTCGTTCGCAGAATGTGACTGCATTTGCCCACGCCGTACAACTGAAGAGAATCAGTTCGGTCATGGGGAACTCGGCCTTCGAAGAGGATTTTTCGGAATATTGGGTGGCAAGGGTCCTGTTCGAACTCAAGATCATGCCCCTTTCGTATCAGGCCTTCAGTTCCGTTTTTGAGAACACTGAAAACCGTGATCTGAAGAAAGCCGCGTATTCCTGCATGAGCCGGATTCAGATGGTGAGTCCGGATTTCAGGGCCCCCGACTTGTCCACCGTAGCCCAACTCACCTGGACCGAGGGAGACTCGGATGTCCTTCTCCTCAATCTCATGGGCAAGGACTCGCCGCTTGTTTCGAAGCTTTCGCCTGCCCACAAGGGGTTCTTGACGGGTGTGAACAGCCTGAAGAACCGCAAGTATGCCGATGCGATCCAAGGATTTTCCGTCTACTTTCAGTATCTCCTCACCCACCCCGGAAGCTTCCTTTCCCGCTACAAGGATCAGGCACATCTGCTCCTGGGCCGCGCATTTTACGCCACCGCCCGCTTCAAGGAAGCGGCTGACGAGTTCCAGAAAGTAAAGAAGACCTCGAACGAGCAGATCGAGGCACTCTCCAATCTTGCCTGGGCATATCTTCTTCAGGAAAAATACGACGATGCGATCGGGGTGGCCCTCCAGTTGCGATCAGGAGGCCTAAGACACACCTTCGCTCCCGAGCCCATCATGGTCTCGGCAATGGCCCTGAACGAGCTTTGCATCTATCCGGAATCGATCCGCATGGTGCAAGCGTTTGTGAAGGATTATCTAGCCAGCTTCAACTGGCTCAAAAAGAATACGAATCGCACCGACGGATACGACCTGACCCTCAAGGCGATCAAGAATGTGCAGGTGGCTCCTTCCAAGCTCACCACCGAATGGATTCGCCGCCCCGAGTTCCTCACCCGCCAGACTGAAATCAATGAGATGATCTCCCATCCGAAGCTCATCGCAGACACCGAAAGCAAGGCCTATTCGGAACAGGTTCGCTTGAGCAAGGAATGGGTAGCAAGGGCCACCGCTTTCATTCAAGAGGTGAGGATCGCGAACTTGAAGCTGAAGAGCAATCAAACCCTGGCGCCCGAGTTCTCGGACCGGTATGCAACGCTGAAGCGTGATCAGAGGAAACTAAGCCAATTCTATCGGGCATCCAAGGTTTGGAAGGCTCTCGCCCGCAGCTATGAAAAACGACTTCCGGGCATGAGGGCCGAACTCGTGAAGCGCGTGAATTCGGATTTCAACAAGAAGAACCAGAAACTCCTCGCGGTTCTCCGAAATGTGCGCGACAACTCGGATTTGATCGAGATCGAAATCTACAATGGCGCAAGCCAGGACATCGTCTGGAAGAATGCTCATCCGGACTTCGAGGCAAAAAAGGACGATCTCATGGAAGAAAAATCAGGCCCGGATCACACGGAAACCTGGAGCTGGGGGCACTTTCTCGCATCCGACATCGAAAACTCGGAGGTATGGGAAGACGAGCTGGGCGCTCTCAAGGCCGACGTCCAGAGCCAGTGCAATGCAAAAGAGAAGTTCCTGAAACTCAGCCTGATGAAGAGGGAAAAATGAGCACTCAAAACCGTTACTACTTGTTCAAGTCCGGAAAACTGACGGGCCCCGTATCGGGATCCAAAATCGAGGAAATGCGCACCACCGGGAAGCTCCTCTCCTACTCCTGGATGATGGATGAAGCGACCCAGACCTGGAGTCCGATTGAGGGGATGCCCACGGAAAACCCCTTTCAAGCCTCGTTGCAAACCTTAAAGGAGAGGATCCTGAGCGGCGCCTTCCAGCATCGCGGCAAGGCATTGAGTGGAGTGGTCAAGGGAATGCACTCGTATGGCCTGGAGATCCTTCTTCCCAAAGAGTCAAGAGAATGGAACGGGCTTTCCACATCCGCTCCCCTGACTCTGAACCTGGTCGATGAAACCCATCTCAAGACCTCGAATGCAAAGGTTACCTTCCAGGCTGCGGAGTCGACGACCGAGGGAACCCTTCTTCGTTTTTCTTGGCATGATGCTGCGGCCCCGTTGTAGAATTGAACCCATAGGATGGAATCACTTATGAAAAGATGGATCTTTTTCGCTCTCGCCCTTTCTCTTCCCCACGCAGGGTTTGCCGAGACCTCGACTCCTGCATCAAAAGCGCCTGCTCCATCCCTTGAGGGAGAGGCTGTGGATGTTTCCAAAGTCACAGAGAAATACTGGGCACAGGGAAAAGACTCGGAACTGGGCGTGGTTCAAAACAGGAGATATTCAAACGAAAAACGATTTGAGATTGATCTCCTCGCAGGCAGCCTCTCGTATGATCCATTTCAATCGGTTTCGAATTATGGCGGATCCATCGGCTACTACTTTTCGCAGTACTTCAGCGTGCATGGAATCGCTTGGAAGAGCAGCGTGAGCGATTCCGCAGCATATAAATCACTCAAAGCGGAAGCGCCGACTGCAGACCTGTTCCGAAACACTCCGAAAAGCTTTTACGGGATTCAACTCAACGAGAACTTCCTGTACGGAAAGGCCTCTCTCTTGGGGAAGATGATCATCTATGTCGATCTATTCCTGCTCGGGGGGGCCGGGGTCATGAACAGCGAGAACGGAAACAACATTGCTCCCTTCATCGGAATCGGCCAAAAAATCCACATCAACCGGAACATCGTGTTGCATCTGGACTACCGTGTCCTTGGCTTCAAGGAAACCGTGAAGAACACGGCAGGAAGCTCACAAACCCGGAGCAATACCAGCGACGCAATCAGTTTTGGACTTGGGTACCAGTTGTAAGCTTGATCCGGTACCCCTCTCCGTAGACCGTTTGGATTTCGCCTGAGAAGTCCGTAATCTTTTTTCGCAAGGACGTAAGGTGCGCATCAATCAAGCGATCGTTTTTTGTGTCATCTTTCCAGACTCCATCCATGATGCCCTTTCGGGTCACCACTCCCCCGTCGCAATCGAGCAAGAGCTCGAGGATTCCATACTCGACGGGTCCGAGATCGATGATCTTTCCTGAAACAAACACCTCACGGCTCCGCTTTTCCATGACCAAATTGCCCAACTCAACCCTCGAGCCGGGTCTTTTCTGGAAATCCCTGATCCTTGAAAGCTTGGATTTGATCCGTGCCAACACCTCATCGAAATCAAAGGGCTTGGCGATGTAGTCATCCGCTCCTAGACCAAATGCCTCGATCCGGTTGGCTGTGGAATTGACTGCGGTCAGCATCAACACGGGGATCAATCGGGTTTCCTCGCTTTCCCTGATCTTCTTGACCGCCGTGATTCCATCCATCCCGGGCATCATCACATCCATCAAGATCACATCCGGGTGGAGTTCGGTTGCAAGGCGCACTGCATCAACCCCTGTTGCACACTCGGAAACCTCAAAGTGTTCTGACAAAAAATCGCGAAGAACCTCACGCAAAAGAGGCTCATCCTCAACAATCAACACTCTCTTTTTCCCACCGGAATCCGAAACACTCATGACTCAAGCGCCTTTCGTACGAGCCCGGGATCCACCTCAGGCCTTGGAACCTTGAAATCAAACCACGATCTCACATCCTGGTCCAACCCTATTCCGAGCATGAAATTATAGACGGCCTTCCGTAAACCAAAACCGTAGCGATCATGATCGACCCCTGCCAGGTCCCGGAACTCAAGATCATTCTCGGCAAACTGCACTTCGCCGTTTCTTTGGATCTTGACCCCGTACTCCTCGGGAGCAAGGCCCACAGCAGAATGGGCTGTTGTGGAAAACCGATGCCAGAATGCGGAACTGAGACATCCGGCCGCGAAGAGCTGGCGCACGCGCTCGAGACTGTCGATCGTTTCCTGCGCGGTCTGGGTTGGGAATCCGTACATGAGGTAGGCGTGAACCAGGACTCCGGCTTCGCGGAAATTTCGGGTCACGCGGGCAACCTGCTCCACCGTGACCCCCTTTTTCATCTTTTTCAGCAAGCGGTCGGATGCAACCTCAAGACCGCCTGATACGGCAACGCAACCGGCATCGCTCATGAGTGCCGTGAGCTCTCGGGTAAAGGTCTTTTCAAAGCGGATATTGCCCCACCAGCTAAAGGAGAGCTTTTCCTCAATCAGCCGATGGGAGAGATCCTTGAGCGCAACCGGAGGCGCTGCCTCATCGACGAAATGAAACCCGCTCGATCCGCTTTCGGCCTTGAGCCTCTTCATCCGCTCAATGGTCATGTCAACCGGCGATAATTCGTAGCGCTTGATGTAATCAAGGCTGATGTCGCAAAAACTGCACTGATGCCAATAACAGCCGTGTGCGAGCATCACCTTGTTCCAGTGAAGATCAGACCAAAACCGGTGCATCGGATTCAGCATTTCCACCAAAGAAAGATAATCCCCGATCGGAAGGCCCCTGAGCGTCGGATACCCGGTTGCGATCTGGGGATGGTCATGCTCAGACCCGGAACTACAATACTCCACACTCCCCTGTGCCTTTGTCCCGCGAAGATACGTTCGAAGGAGTGATTCGCGGCCTACTTTCCCTGACCAGTGTTCAAGAAGCAATTCAAGGGGGCGCTCCCCGTCATCAAGCGTGATGGCATCGACGAACTGAAAGATCCGCCCGTCCTTGAGCCGCCTGAGCTCGGTATTGACGTATCCCCCGCCGATTCCGATCTTTACCGATGGTGCATGGGCTTTGATCGCCTTCGCAATCCTAAGCGCACCGAGCACGCACCCGGGAAAAGGAATCGTGATCAAAACCACATCCGGCTTGTGCGTTTCGATGGAATGAACGGCAAGCTCCCGAATCATCTCAGCAATGAGCCCTCCACCATTCCTTAATGCGGCCAGGAGAGGATCAAAGGTCGGGGCACTTGCAGCAAGCTTTTCGCCGTAGCGAGAGAGAGAGAACGCAGAGTCAACCCCGTGCGAGATCACATCGGTCAAATCATCGATATAAAGGCTTGCCAGATGCTTGGCCTGATCCTGTGTGCCCATGAGCCCGAATGCCCAAGAGAGGTCATCTGCTTCAAGATTCTGAAACCTTGGCCCCTCTGGAAGAAGGGTTCGGGCCGCAATCCGATGCGCAAGGGTCGGGTCCTTGCCCTGCAGAAATGAAATCACAGGATCAATGGTGCGCTCGTAGTCGGGATAAGCATCGAGAAAAAACCGGATGGAGTCCTTTGCCAAAACCGAAGGATCGCTCTTTGCCCGACCAAGCACTTCATCCCTGATTGCGAGAAGCCCTCGCGCACTCAGAAGTCTCAGTACGAGTTTAAGGCCGAGATCATCCTGCGCTGAGGGATAGCCGAGTTTTTCGAGAAATCCCGTGATGAAACTTGTGGCAGGATACGGAGTGTTGACCTGCACGAGCGGGGGAATCAGGCTCAGAACCTTCACGCTCCCCATTCAGAAGTGAAACTCCGAAATCCGATAAATGGATTTTCCGGCGGGTGCCGGGTGGTCACTGCTTACGGTTTCGATGAACACGTTCATGGTATCCGGATCGAAAACCTTCGCCATGGCGACAAGGTTCTTTGGCTCGTTTTCAAAGCTTGCGATCACCGATCCAAAGGTCTTGATGGTTTCCGCCGCCCCACACTTGAACTCAAGATCGTCCATGTGGCGTTTGGGCTTTAAGATCAACCGGGTGCGTTCCTGCTCGATTGGCAATCCGTGGGACTTCAGCTGATCAAACGTGCCAAAGGCCATGAGTGGAATATCCCGGCCCGTGAGGTAAACAATGCTTACACCCATCCCGTAGAGACGATTCACAAAATCGACTGCACCGGGCGTGGGGGTGTCATGGATCAGATAGTCATGATTGAAGAATCTTTTGCGCCAGAACTGTTTTGCATGTTTGAACTGATGATCAAAGGGACTCACGTCGGTTGGGATTTTTTTGATCTCCCAAACATCCTCAAGCGAGTATCGCATGTCAGAGGGGCCAAGGTCCGACAGCTTGTCACGAGTTTCCACGAATCGAACAGTTTCGGGGTGTTCGGCCCAGTCCTTCAGGATCTGATAGGAGCGATGGGATACGTCAAACAGGGTGGAATCAAGGTCAAAAACAACGACCGGAAGTTTCCCCGCTGCGAGGACTTGCCCGCACCGCTCCACCACCAGCGAAAGAACCTGGCTCGTTGACTCGTCGAAAAAATCGCTATTTTTGATCCACTCACCACGAATGTGCATGATCCAGTGTTTCCGTTTCTGTGATTTGTGCCTGTAAAACGCATTCAGCGGCCGGAAGAAACTTCCGACCGCTGAAAAAGTCATCTTTTCATTCGGTCATCAAGGCCATTCTGTTCTCAGCTCCTGCTCGATTTTGGCCTTCAGGGCGTCTGCATCCTTCGGAGCCATCGGCTTCAGCACGATTTCAAGATTGATCTTCTTGGGGGTGCTTGCATCCTTCACCCCTTTCGCCTGACCCGCAGTCAAGACACTGCTGATCCCGGAAGCTTCTGTTGCCATTTTTTCGCGAGCTTTTACAGCCGCCGTGGTACCAGCGGCGTCACTGCCTGCGGTCACAGAGATGTTGATTTTTTCGATCTTGTCCTTGTAGGAGTCGAGCTTTCGGGCGACCTTTCCCAGTCCTGTGATTTCCCCGGCGTTGAAAAAGTCTGTAAGCTGGGTGCTTCCGTTTTTGCCATGCCGCTCGTGGGAGAAATTTGCCGATTGGCTTGCTGCACTCACTGCAGCCACACCATCCTCACACTTGCCTTCTTTGAAATCGTAGGCTTCAGCATCGGTCAGGTTCTTGATTTCGCTCGCCTGAAGGGCCTGCTGGGTGGAAGTCGATTCCGCGTTCTTCAGGGAATACTGGATCCGGAGCTGACCGCTTTCGAAGTACACATTGTTCCCGAGAGTAAAGCGGAACTTGCGATACCCGGTGTGGCTGTACTCCTCGGAGTTGTCGATGAGGAAGTCCACGAAATTGTCCATATTGGTCGGATTGTTCTGAATGGTTCCAAGATTGAAAATCTCGGCCAAATCCAGCACCAAATCGCCTTCCGCAAGCTTGGCACCAGCGTCCATCTCTGTGGTGCTGAGGTTTTGAAAGGCATTGTTTGGAATATTCTTGCTGACCTGGGCGTCGGCAAACGCGCGAGACCTGATTTCATTGTTCGCGTTCAGCACCTTCGAATTCACCTTGTTATACTCAATCTCTCCCGAACAATATTGTTTTCCGTTGTTCCCGTAGAGGCACAACACCTGATCCTTCAAGCTCGTGCTGTCTCTTCCGCCGTTTTCACTGTGCCGCACCACTTTGTGCAAGATAAGCTGAGCGTTTGTGATTTCAGAAATCTCTTCCGCCTTGGGGAAATACATCACCGCGCGGAACATAAGGTTCGACTTCTTCACATAACCCACAGGATCCTTGCAGGCTGGAACGCCAACCGAGCGAATCGCATCCGTTCCGGTTCCGTTGTCAAACAGCAAGGCAGTCTGCATTTCAGAATAATCCTTCACCGAGATCTGTGTGAGCTGCCCGTCTGTATTCGCGAGAAGATCGGTTGGGTTCACCTCAGCAAGGACAGCCTTATCCGCACTTCCATCGGTCGCAGCAGGATCATTGGCGGTCGCAGCAGGATCAGTCGCAGTTTCAGAAGGACCACTCGCTGGAACCCCCTGCCCGTCTTTCCCTGTAATCGTGGAAACACTTGCCCCAGGGCTTGGACTCGGGCTCGGACTTGGAGTCACGACCACTCTTACATCACCGGTCGAACCAGCCGTCGCCTTGTCTTCCGGCTTCGCCTTCATCTGAAGACTCTTTCCGCACGCGGTGAGAGCGAGAACCAAAGTCACTAAACCTGCCCAATTCTTCATAAATCGATCTTCCATTTCATACTCAGACTGTTTTCTACGTGAACTACCACATACGCGCCACGAAGGAACCTGAGCACACAATTGATCGGCATGATACAGAACTTGATTCAAAAAGTCAACATTGTTTCTAAAAATCTTCACTCCAAGTCGCTCCATGAAGACCGTTGATATCTTAAAACCATGTAATTACGAAACATTTAAATTTTTTTTACCGCTGGAAATCCCTGACCATTCTGGTATTTTGCGCGAGGTGGAAAAGCCCAGACTCCTCTTTTTTCTTATCCTTTTGGTCAATCGAGGCGCATTCGCGGCCCCCACCCACATTCCGCCCAAAAACTTTCAGGAGATCATCGGCACCTTTCATCCTAGCCAATTCCTGTTGAAACCAGCTCTTCGTGTCACCACCGCAAGAGTCCTTGAAGTCGATTATGAACTGATCCGCCGAGACTTTGAAATCACGCGTACCATGAGTACCGCCCAGATCGATGAATGGTTGCTTGAATCTGCCGCCTGCATTTCGCGCGACCAAGTCGACGTCGGTGAAAAACGGGGAGTGAATACCGCAATCTCGATTGACCTCCACGACCCGAAGTCAAGCCTAAGACCTCCGAATTACGGTCGCGCACTTGTCATCGAAGTAGAGGGCGGCATTCTCGATGCGAAGGGAGCGGGCGGACTCACCCAAGCGATCAGCCAAAACAGCCACCGGAATGGATTGATGGAGACCGCAGAAGCGATCCGCGAGTTCGCTTTCACCAAACTCGTAAAGAGGACCCTCGCACACGCAGGCAGTGAGTTCAGTGTAATTGACAGCTATGCTGTGATTGATTTCGGATTCCAGGTAAAATCACCGGTGGATGCTTCCTTTCAACCCGCAGGCCTTTTGCTTCGCCAATCCCATTTCAGGGATATCCGAAGGTCCGAACAGCTCGAACAAAGGAATGCCGTTCACATCGAACAAACCCTTCGTGAATACGGAATCACGAGCGCCTATAAAAAAACCAGCATCGGGAATGACAAAACCATTCTCTATGATGTCTTGAATGTTCAGGGCTCTGATGCGGGGAAATTCATTTTTGATTTCGGCGGATACCGGATCTCTGACCATTTTCAAAATCAAGCAATCACCCTGTCTGATCTGTTTGAGAAGAAACTGATCCCGGTGCTGAACCCAGAATCCCCTGCTCTTCAGCCCGATTCAAGATACGCACCTTTGTTTCAAGCATGGGGTGGCGAAGGTGCAGAGGAAAGAATCTGGCTGAAAGCCCGCGAGATCGCGGGACGCTTTAGAACTGAAGCGAACGTGGCAAAAGCCCGTGAAGAAATCTCAGCATTGCTTCAGGTCACGCGCCTCATTCCGGAGCCAAAAGATGGCGGCAAAGATGCCGGTTGCCTGACTTCGCTCAAGCCCCCTCGCTAGCAGATGGGCTTTCAATTTGCAGCATGGAACGGATCCTGACACTGCACCCTTCGAAAAGATTGTGTTTTGAGCGAGGCCGCAGGATGCGGCTCGGAGACCAAGACACAATCATTTCGAAGGGTACTATGTCGATCTCCTGACCTGATCCAAGTTCGAATCTACCGGAAGGCTTCGATCGAGCGGTGTCTTACCCGTTTCGGCATCAATGCTTCGGCGCCGAGTCTGCGCTTTTTGTCCTCTTCGTAGTCTTGGAAGTTTCCTTCAAAGAACTCGACCTTCGAGTCGCCCTCGAAGGCAAGAATGTGAGTCGCCACCCGGTTCAGGAACCAGCGATCGTGCGAGATCACAAGAGCGGTACCCGCAAAGTTCACGAGCGCCTCTTCAAGAGCCCGAAGCGTATTCACATCGAGGTCGTTCGTCGGCTCATCGAGCAAAAGCACGTTCGCGCCCGACTTCAACATCTTGGCCAGATGCACACGGTTGCGCTCCCCGCCCGAAAGGATTCCCACTTGTTTCTGCTGATCGGATCCTGTGAAATTGAATCGGGAACAATACGACCTTGAGGAAACCTCGCGGTTGCCAAGAAGCACCGTCTCGTTCTTTCCTCCGGCAATCTCTTCCCATACGGTGTTCTCCGAGTTCAGACTGTCGCGCGATTGATCCACGTATCCGAGCTTCACGGTATCTCCGAGGCGAATGGCGCCGCCATCCGGTTTGTCGAGTCCCGCAAGCATCTTGAAGAGCGTCGACTTTCCGGCTCCGTTCCCGCCGATGATTCCGACAATGCTGCCCGGAGGGAGCTTGAAGTTCAGATTCTCAAACAAGAGTTTGCTTCCGAATGCTTTGGAAAGATTCTCGGCCTCGATCACCACAGATCCAAGCCTTGGGCCCGCAGGAATGAAGATTTCCATTTCCTCGTCACGGCGGCCCCCCTGGTTTTCATTCAAAAGCTGCTCATAGGCACTCACCCGCGCCTTGCTCTTTGCCTGACGTGCCTTCGGACTCATGCGAATCCACTCAAGTTCCCGCTCCAAGGTCTTCTGGCGCTTGGTCTCGGCTTTTTCTTCCTGGGCGAGACGATTTTGTTTTTGCTCAAGCCAGCTTGAATAGTTTCCTTCCCAAGGGATTCCATGTCCGCGGTCCAGTTCCAAAATCCAGCCCGCGATATTGTCGAGGAAGTAGCGATCGTGGGTGACCGCAATGACAGTACCCTCGTATTTTTGCAAAAAATCCTCAAGCCATGCAACCGACTCGGCATCCAGATGGTTGGTCGGTTCATCGAGCAGCAACACATCCGGCCGCTGGATGAGCAGTCGGCACAGCGCCACGCGCCTTCGTTCCCCGCCCGAAAGATTCTTCACCGGAGTATCAGCAGGAGGACAGCGAAGAGCCTCCATCGACACTTCGAGCTTGCGATCAATGTCCCAGCCATCTTTTGCCTCAATCCGCTCCTGAATGACTGCTTGCTCCTCAAGAAGCTTCGTCATTTCATCGGGGTCAAGCTCTGGATCCGCGAACTTAAGGCCGATCTCTTCAAAGCGCTTCAGATCGCGACCGAGCTCACCTGTGCCCTCCATCACGATCTCTTTTACGGTCTTCGTAGGATCAAGCTCCGGCTCCTGCTTCAAATATCCGAAGGTCACTCCTTCGGAGGGCAGCACCTCGCCGTTCACATTCGTTTCCTCGCCTGAAATCACTTTCATGAGGGTCGACTTCCCGGCCCCGTTCAAGCCCAAGACCCCGATCTTCGCGCCATAAAAAAACGACAGCGAAATGTCCCGGAGAACCGTTTTGTTGGGTGGATAAATCTTGGAGACTCGACTCATCGAGAACGCGAACTTTGGTTTGGCCATAATGGGCCTAAATGTACCAGACGACTCTCAAAACCGCAATTTGCGGAACGGGAAGTCCCGAAATCCTTCGCATCTCTTTTTGATCGCTCACCGAGTTATCGGTGCCGTCTTCAAGACTCGGATCGGCAGAGATGGTGATTCCACCAGAATGGATGAGCGCAAGTTGCACCCCTGCATCCACTCCAATCGAGAATTTGGGTCCAAGTCTCCACTCATAGCCGATCAGTGCACCGGTATAGACTGTACCAAGACTCGCGGTGGCGGTGTTGGCCAGGGAAACCCCGTCTTGCTTCAGGTTTGAGATATCGACCGTGACCCCCATCTTCCGAAAGCCAAGCTGCCCCGCTACATAAAATCCATTTAAAAACGGATGATACCTCGCCCCGATCTCCATGCTGTAAATCGACACGGACCGACTCCCCCCCGAGAAGGGATAGGCAAAGAACCCGGCCTTGTAAAACGCGACCCATGCGGGCAGAGCATCGGTCTTGTATTGAACTCCCAAGGTGAGGGGCTGCGGAAACTCAAGTCCGGTACTCACCCCGAGTTCATTTCCCCGTGCAGAAGACGAGAGAAATACTGCGAGGAGGAATAAAAATCGGCTCATCAGTTCGTCACCTTGATGTGGTTGCTCACAATCCAGAGAAACTCCTGATCCGCGAGATCCTCATTGAAGAGCAGTTCGCGCAGGTGACGAGGTTTTTGATACACATGAACTCGATAGTCCCCGAGACCCGGATTCGAATACACCAGGCGGGAAGAAGAGGTCCTGGCCACCACGGTCTCTGTGCCTGAGTTTGAAACCTGAATCAGTTCGGCGCGGATCTCGGGCCGTTCGTCCGAATCCATGCCGGGAAAGGCCGGATGCACCACAGGAACGGCAAACTCGAGACGAGCCGTGGCAGGCGCCGTGACCTGCATGATCTCCCCCATCTCAAACACAGTATCACCAGCAACCGAGGTCTGTACTCCATGGTAGTCCAAGCCCACGGGTGTTCCCATTCCCTCGACTGTGAAGAACACCCTTCCCGCTTCGATTGCGGTCTTTACTCCATCGATCGAGTCTGTACTGGTCAGCACCAGGTTGTTGATGAATCGGGTCATGCGCCTGTGATGGTCGAGTCGCTCGCCATCGGCGGCCTTTTGCGAAAAAATGTTCTCGTGCGAATCAAGTCCGCCTACCCCCGTGACCCGCGCGGTCGGACTCGCCGAGACGAGCGCATCCCAGCGCTCGAAATACACATCATTGAACTCGATGAAATCAAGGAACATGTAGTCCGGATTCAAGGAAGAGTATGGATCCGCAAGATAGTTGATGAACACCCCGATCTTATCGAAGGGATTCCGCCCGAGGTACTTCTTCCGGATTTTTGGATCGAGATTCGCGTGCAGATTGTAGATCTCAAGAAAGGAGGGCTGAATTGCTGTCAGCGTAATCAGATCGCGGCTCTCGGTGTGCGGGACACCCACCAGTGCCTTCGCATCGTTGACACCGGTTCCGCGAAGTCGCGCGGGATCCTCGCCATCATAGACACTGGCCCGATCGGCAAGATCCGCCGAAACATGGTTCTCCATCCCGAGCGCAAGGAGCTTTCCCTCAAGACCGATTGCAAGCCGCGGAGAAAAACCGTTCGGACAGACCATTTGATTGCCGACCGCGCCGCCTCCGCTCGTGATCAAGGTATCGCCTGCCTCAAGCAGCGCCAAATCGGAAAACGAGCTCTCGGCCAGGTAATTCACATGATCGGTCGCAAAAATGTAATTGATATGATTTTCACAAAACGCATAGCGTGCATCAGCCCAACATCCCCGATTGATGGTGCCATCGGCGTTGTAGCCCTTGCCATCACAGGCATCAAACGAATAAGGCGTGTGAAAGTGGGTGATCGCACGAACAAAGCTCTGCCCCCGAACCGTGCCGAGCTCGGTGGCAGGAACAAGGCCTGGCGAAACCGGACGGTTCGAACAGGCCGAGAGCAAGACCGCACACAAAAATGCGGTGATTCCAACCAGTTCAACTCTCCCTCGCCCCCGACTCCCCATCCTTGGTATGGTAGACGGATTTTTGTCAATGCGCGCGCTTTTTTTGGCGGAACAAACTCAAGTTTGCGGTGCAGCATGCCGATAAGAGAAAGTCCACGGAAGTCAGGACGCTTTGCCCAGGATCGGGTGCTTGAATTTTTTTTACAAGGAACACACCATGATCCTTCCTTTCCGAAAGCTGCTGTTTGTTTTGGCGATCCTCACAGGCTTCCTCACCTCGGTTTCGGTTTTCGCCGACGAGGGTGTTTTTGACCGCCTCGATGGCAAGGGCCCATCAGGCAAGCGCGTGGATGTCATTGAATGGGAGGGAAATCTCGAGATCCATGTGTATCCAAAAGGATCACTCCAGGGCTTGGGCGCAAAACTCGATGACCGGGAAAAAGGCAAGAAGGTGATGGTGATCGCCTATCGACTGGGAAAGAAGGATCGCCCCCTGGTTCGCCGCGCAATTCTGGGCGTGCCCTTTCAAAAAAACCTGAAAGGCTTTATCGACGCAAGCGCAAAGGACTACGACAAGCTTGCCCTGTCAAACCAGAATCTTTCCGGAAACTGGAAGCCCTACCGTCTCGATCCCGCACCTTCGCAATGGTACCCGGATGGGGATGAGCGAAATGAGGAAGCACCTGCTCCCTTCCGAGGTCCTGCATCGAAAGCTGAAAAGCCTGCGAAGGGTGCCCCAAGGGAAGAGGGTTCTCTGAATCATTTTGATTTTTAAATCTGCACCACTTCGATCACTTCGGGAACCACCGCTTTGAGCTTGGTTTCAATTCCCATCTTGAGTGTCATGGTCGAGCTCGGGCATCCGGCGCAGGCTCCCTGCATGTAGAGATACACGGTACCGTCTTGAAAGCGATCGAGCGTTACATCGCCTCCGTCCATCGCAACTGCCGGTCGAATCTCATCATCAAGGAACTTTTGAATCCGTTTTTCAATTTCGGATGCATTTTGATTGGAGAGCGCATTTTGCAACTCTTCGATGACCACCACTTCGCGCGCAGTAAGGTGTTGTTCAATGGTGTCAGATGCGGTTTTGTGGACATGGTCCCAATCCCCATCCTCGGTCTTGGTAATCGTGACAAAATCCTTCCCGATCATCACACCACTGATTCCCGCAACATTCAGGAGCTTCAGGGCAAGGGGGGACCGGGCTGTCGCGTCCTCGATCTTCGTGAAATTGGCAGCCCCTTTTTCAAGCAACTTCCGGTTCACAGAATACTTGAGGGTATTGGGATTCGGGGTGAATTCCAAGGAAACATAAACAGCTGAATCTTCCATGAGGGGCAATCTATACTAAAGAGTATGGTATTGGCAAGAGTCCAATCCCCCCTGCAAAAAACACTCGCAAAACCTGATGTTTTTTGGAACTCTGTGGCTCTATGAAATTCGTTCCCGTAATCCTTTCCGGTGGCAGCGGCACGCGTCTTTGGCCCCTCTCCCGCACCCACTTCCCCAAGCAGTTTTGTGAGATTTTCGATGAGTCTCTTTTTATGAAGACCCTGAACCGCCTGAAGCCCCTCGGCTCGCCTTGGGTCGTCACGAATACCGCACTTCGGGTGGTGACGGAATCCTCCATGCGCGAGGCCCACGTTCCCCATCATCAAGCGATCTTCGAACCGAAGGCAAACAACACGGCTCCTGCGATCGCCCTTCTGTGCAAGGTGTTTGAGGACCGCAGGCAAACCGACACTGTTGCCGGGATCTTCCCCTCCGATCATTTGATTCAGAATGAAGAGACGTTCAAGAAAGCCATCGAACTTGCCACCGAGTGCGCCCGTGAAGGGCAGGTCGTGACCATCGGGATCAAACCTACCTACCCCGCAACAGGCTACGGCTACATCGAAGTCTCGAAAAAAACCTTCGCCGAAAAAGGGAAGCTCAAGGCCCACACGACCAAGGGGTTTCGCGAGAAACCCGACGAGAAAACCGCGGAGGAATTCCTTGCATCGGGCAATTTCTATTGGAACGGAGGAATGTTCGTATTCCACGTGGCCAAAATGATCTCCCACTTCCAGACGCTCATGCCTGATCTCTGGAAGGTGATCCAGGGCTTGAAATCGGATCTTTCGAATCTGAACGAAATCTATGCAAGGTGCCCCTCCCAAAGCATCGACTACGGGATCATGGAAAAACTCACCGATCAGGTCTGCATTCCGTGTGACCTCGGATGGAGTGATGTGGGATCTTGGACCGAAATCGCAAAGCTTCGCGACAGCACAGACAAGATCGAAGTGGGTGGACAAGGCAACTTCTCACTCTCAAGCTCGGGGCGCCTCGTGGCGTTCGTCGACACCAAGGACCTCGTTGTGGTTGATACTTCGGATGCGATTCTCGTCGCAAAGAAGAGCGCAACCCAGAAGGTGAAGCAGGTTGTGGATGCATTGAACGAAAAAAAGGACAAGCGAGCCCACGAACACACCTTCGAGTTCCGGCCGTGGGGCAGCTTTGAGATCCTGCGTGATACGCGTGATTTCAAATCCAAGGTGATTTACGTGAATCCAGGCCACCAACTCTCCTACCAGAGCCACGAAAAACGAGCTGAACATTGGGTCATCGTGAGGGGCCACCCGGAGGTGGTGCTCAATGATGTCATCCACCGCCTGAAGCCGGGGGAGTCCATCTACATCCCGCAAGGCGCAAAGCACCGCATCCGGAATCCCAATGAGTCGGAGGTCGTGGAGTTCGTTGAGGTCCAGGTGGGTTCGTATTTCGGGGAAGACGACATCGTTCGTTATTCGGACGATTACAAGAGGGTCTAGTTGCCGACCTTTGGATTCGGATTCATCCGATTGATCCGGTCCTGCTCGATTGATTCCAACTCCTTTTCAAGCTCCGGAAGTCTCTCGCTTCCGGGATACAAGGCCCTCATCATGGAAAGGAGTTCTCGGAGGGTTCCCAGCGCGACATCCGAGAGCCCGCCCTGTCCGTGCTGCTTCACCCGCTGAAAGCGCTCGAAGAGGTCCGCCTCGTCGCGAACGGGCGCCTGAACAAGTTCCGAAAGAGACTCCATCTCCCGAATCGCCCCCGGATCCTCGCGGACCCCGCTCCCGCTGTCCGTCCCGGCTTCGCCCGCGGCAGGCCCGTCGACGGAAGCCGGCCCCCGATTCACCCCGAGTTCCTCCGAATGCTCAAGAACCCGCTGAAACGACTTTGCAAGTTCGGGCGCTGAGTTCTTGAACAACGCCTCTTGCTCGCGACGAGTAGGATCAGGAGAGGCAATGAGCCACCCCAAGACACCGACCATTCCAACGAGCATGATGGCAAACGCCGTTACCTGCACATCTTCGTTTCGGAATTCTTCGGGAATTCCTGAAAAAAAGCCCACCCGCGCGCGGCCTCAGGGGGTGGTCATTTTCTTGACCTCGATGAACTGATCCACCTCGGGAACCTTGAACCGGATGGCAGGATCCGCCGATCGCAGTGCCTTTTCAATGGCTTCAAGCTGCATAAAGGGCATCCGGAGCCCTTCCAGAAGACGGGAGTTCAGGAGAAAGAAATCAAAATGCAGGGGCACCACGAGCGAAGGATGAAGCGCCAAAATATTGTTCTGCACGAGATCCTGAAGACTCACCTTGTTCGCCACCCCGACGAAATAGGCGTCGGTCTTGCCCGAAAAAACAGAATTTCCAGGAAAAAAATGACTGCTCTGGTCCACGATCACGCTCGCCTCAGGGTGTTCGATGCGAAAGCCCCAGACCTCCCCCTCGTGATAGTCGTAGAAGCGAAAATGAAACCCGTCGGGCACCACCCCCGGCAGGAAGTGAAGAGCTCCGAGATGGAAGATGGGAGGATGCTCCCGGAGATACGGCATCACACGAAACCGCCCGACCTTGATCTCCTCCCGATCCTTGATCTCCCGAACGTTGATTCGAATCGCAGGATCCGCGGTCACGATTCTTCTGAGTGAGATTCCGCCATGGATGGTCGCACCGGTTGCCTCTGAAACCCTGGCCAGATCCACCGCGTGATCGAAGTGTCCATGACTTGCGAAGATCGCATCCGCGACTTTCACCTGCGCACGCCCGAGCCCCTCCCTTACCCGATCCGGATCGGATTTGAATTCCGCTCCCGTAATCCAATGCTTCAAGGATGGCTTGGTGAAGGTGGGATCAATCAAAAGCGTGCTTTGACCATCGGTGATGCTGAGGCCCACAACCCCGAGCCAACGCACTTGAAGTCCAAGAGCCTCACCTCGGGCCGCAAGCATCATGAAACCTAAAAAACCGAAGATCCCCCCGAATCGCATATTTTGAAACACTCAGTCTTCGTTGGTTTTGAAATATTCCAACGTAAGAGCAAGCCCCCTCTCCAGATCGACCACGGGCTCCCACCCAAGGATTCGCTTGGCAAGCGAGATCTCGGGCTTTCTCTGCTTGGGATCATCGGAAGGCAAAGGGCGATACACCGTATCACTCCGAGTGGGAATGAGCGACCTCACCTTGTTTGCAAACTCAAGAATCGTGAACTCACTGGGATTCCCCAGATTCACCGGCTCCGAATGATCCACCCCCATCAGCCGGACAATCCCTTCGATCAGGTCGGACACATACTGAAAGCTGCGGGTCTGGGTTCCATCTCCGTAGATCGTAAGAGGTTGATTCCGAAGCGCCTGAAACATGAGATTGGTCACGACCCGGCCATCCTCCGGATCCATGCGTGGCCCGTAGGTGTTGAAAATCCGGATCACCCTGACATCAACCCCATGCGTTCGATGATAGGCATAGGTGATCGCCTCCCCGTAGCGCTTGGCTTCATCGTAGATCGACCTGACTCCGATCGGATTCACGTTTCCCCAATAACTCTCGGGCTGAGGATGCACAAGCGGATCACCGTACACTTCCGATGTGGACGCAAAAAAGAATTTGGCTCCGGTCTTTCTGCACAACTCAAGCAGGTGACGGGTTCCCTCGCTGTTGATCTGGAGAGTCTCGATCGGCATTCCGAAATACTTCGGCGGCGAAGCGGGAGAGGCGAAATGAAACACCCATGACCAGTTTCTTTTCGAGTACTCATCCGGCAAACCATCGCTCGGATCGGCCTTCACAAACTCAAAATCCGGATGATTCTCAAATGACTTGAGATTCCGCATTCTTCCGGTGCAAAGATTGTCTACCCCCACCACCGAAAAGCCCTCGTTCAAGAGGCGCTCCGCAAGATGGCTGCCAACGAACCCTGCCGCTCCCGTGACCATCACCAATGGTTTCTTCATCGGGTCGCTCTTCCCAGGGTGATGAGACGAATTCCCGCCTGGTTCATCTGGGTTGAATCCAGATGCCCGCGGCCGTCGAGAATGAGTTTGTTTTTCATTTGAGCAGCGCATTTCGCAAAATCGATGGTCCTGAACTGCGGCCACTCGGTTACGAGCAATACGGCATCGGATTCGCTGAACACAGCCTCGGCGTTCGAAACAAGCTCGATCGCAGTCTCGCCCCATTCTTTCCTTGCGCGATCCATCGAGACCGGGTCAAAGCCCACTACTTTTGCTCCACGCTCCAGAAGTCTCTTTGCGATCTCGAGTGCCGGGGCATCTCTCAGGTCATCGGTGAATGGCTTAAACGAGAGCCCGAGAATCCCGATTTTTCTCCCTTTCAGGATCTTGAGCTCGCTCATGAGAATCTCGACCATTCGCGCACGCTGCCTGGTGTTCACATCCCTTGCCGCCTGGGTGATCGGCATTGGAAGCCCGTACTCCTTTCCTGTGGAGATGAGTGCGGCGGTGTCTTTTCCGAAACACGATCCGCCCCAGCCAATCCCTGCCTGGAGAAACCGGTTCCCGATCCGTGAATCCAGACCGATCCCGCGAGAGACATGCTGAATGTCGGCTCCCACTTTCTCCGAGAGTTCGGAAATCTCGTTGATGAAGGAGATCTTGAGCGCAAGGAACGCGTTTGCCGCATACTTGATGAGTTCGGCCGATTGAAGATCACTGGTCAGGAAATGAACCGCCCGAAAGCCCTCGGGCCTCGGGAGAAACGCGGGTGCTTCGAAGGTTTGCTCAAGGAGCGGCTGATAGAGCTTGCGAAGGACGTCAAGAGCCTTTGGATCGTCGGCTCCAACCACAACCCGGTCCGCATACAACATGTCGGAAAGAGCAGAGCCTTCTCTCAAAAACTCCGGATTCGAAGCCACCACGAATCCGGAACCTTGGTAGGCATGGCGGGCACGGTACGAATCGCGCACAATGCTTTCCACCCAGTTGCCGGATCCGATCGGCACGGTGGATTTGTTCACAATGACCACATAGGGCGATGCGATCTTTTCCCCGATGCTCTGGGCTGCGGACTTCAAAAAGGTCAGATCCGGATTTCCGTCCGGAAGAGAGGGTGTACCCACTGCAATGAACACGACCTCCGCATCCCGAAGCGCATCCCCGGCATCGAGCGTGAACTTGAGATTGCGGGATGCCAACTTCATGAGTTCATCCAGATGCGGCTCATAAATCGGAGAAATCCCCTTTTTCAGGTTCTCGACCTTGGCAGCATCGACATCAAGACAAGTGACCTCATGACCGAGATAAGCAAGCGCCACTCCGGTAGTGAGCCCGACATAGCCTGTGCCAATGATTGCAGTTTTCATCGATTCTTCCTCAAATCTTGGGCTCGTAATCGTCCTGATCCGCACCGACGGATTCCGGCTCCGAATGGCTGCCTTGGGCCTTGCGGGTGAGCGGAAACAGTACGCAGTCCTTGATGTTGTCCGAGTTGGTCACAAATTGCACCAGACGGTCGATTCCAATGCCCCACCCTGAAATCGGAGGCATTCCGTATTCCATGGAAGAGACGTAGTCGTCATCCTTCACCATCGCATCCTGATCGCCTTCCGCATTGAGCTTGGCTTGCTCTTCGAGACGCTTCATTTGCTCGATCGGGTCCACAAGCTCGGAGTAGGCGTTCACAATCTCCACACCGTTCACCACGAGTTGAAAGCGATCCGTCAGGTCGGGACGCTGGTCATTGGCACGGGCCAGAGGGGAAAGATCGATCGGATGCTCGGTGAGGAACGTGGGCCCGATGATTTTTGGCCGACTGACCTTCTTGTAAAGAATGTCGATCAAGTTTCCCCGGCCGAGCTTTTCGGGATGATCCTCTTCCAGATCAATCCGCTTGTCTTTGATTGCTGCGAGCAACTCGGGTGCGGTCTTGAATTTCTCGATGTCGATCCCGCAATCCTGGAGAAGAAGATCACGGAAGGTGACCGTGCTCCACTCGCCGCCGAAATCCACTTCCACATCGCCCAACCTTACTTTCGTTGTTCCAAGGGTTTTCTGAAACACCGTCTGAAACAGGCGCTTCATGAGGCTCATGTTGTCGCGGTAATTCCAATAAGCAGAGTACCCCTCGACCATCGTGAACTCCTGCAGATGGTTCGGACTGATCCCTTCATTGCGATAACACCGCGCAAACTCGAATACGTGATGGAACCCTCCCACCACGAGTCTTTTAAGGTAGGTCTCGGGAGCAATCCTGAGGAACAGATCAATGTCGAGGGCATTGTGGTGGGTTTTGAAGGGACGTGCCAGCGCTCCGGAAGGATTCGGTTGAAGACTTGCGGTTTCCACCTCGATGAAACTCTCACCCTCGAGGAAATTCCGCATTTCCCGAATGATCGCAGAGCGGAGCAGGAAGCGGTGTCTCGCCTCCTCGCTTGTGATCAGATCCAGGTAACGCTGGCGATACTTGATCTCGACATCCTGGAGTCCATGAAACTTCTCAGGAAGGGGGCGAAGGCATTTTCCGAGAAAAGTGTATTCCTTGACTTGGAGGGTTTTCTCGCCCACTCGCGTGGTGAACATTTCGCCCTTCGCGCCGAAGAAGTCCCCGATGTCGACGAAGTCCACATAGTGCTGATACTTTTGCTCCCCCACATCGTCGATCTTCATGCAGAGCTGGAGCTTGCCCTTCAGATCCTGGAGGGTGATGAAACTGAGCTTCCCCATCCGGCGGATCGCGGTGATCCGGCCGGCAACACTGACTCCGGCGGCTCCATCCGGAAGCTCGCGGGCCACAGCAAGCTCATGGGTCATCTCGAAGCGTTCCGGATAGGGGTGGATCCCCGCCGCCTTCAAGTTTTCGAGTTTTTCGCGTCGGACGATCTCCTGCTCGGAGAGGTTCAGGTTTTCTTGACTCATGCCCGGAAAAGTAGCACAAAACGGGCCCCTTTCCTAGCACAGGTTCAGAGGGAAAATCCCGCACTTTCCGAGTCTTTTTTGAAGGTCCGGACCGTATCCAGACTCAATTCCTCGAGCGTCTTGAACCCGCCCTCGAGCTTGGCAAGCACATCAAAGGGAACCGTGATGATCTCGCATCCGCACTGCTCGGCCTGGAGGATGTTGTAGACCTCCCGGGTCGACGCCCAAAGACACTCCATCTGATCCCCGTATTCCGCACAAGCCTCTGCCGCAGCGGTAAGAGTGGGTACCGGATCATGGCCCAGGTCCGCGGCCCTCCCGGCAAACACCGACACGATGGACGCAGCACCACCCTCGAGCGCCTGGCAGGTCTCAATCGTCTGCTTCAAGGTATAAATGGCGGTCACATTCAATTTGATCCCGGCCCGGGTCAGGGTCTTCACCAAGGGAAGGGCCGACTTTCCCTCGCTGTTTTGAACCGGGATTTTTACATAAACGTTCTCGCCCCAAGTTGCGATTTCACGAGCCTGCTTTTCCATGGTCGGAAAATCATCCGCAAAAACTTCGAAGGAAATCGGCTTCACCCGGATCTCCTTGAGGATGTCCTTGCAAAAAGAACGATAGTCGGTGACGCCCGCCTTCTTCATCAAGGTGGGATTGGTGGTCATGCCGCTCACCAGCGGGTTCCCGTTCATCTTGAGCAGCTGATCCCGCTCGGCTCCATCCGAGAAAATCTTGATCCGGTAGTTTCGTTTCGTCTTCATATTTTTTTCACCCCGGCTCCCGCTGCGACCTTGATCCGGTAGTCGTAGGCGGTCTGAACCTTCATTTCCTTGTAAGAATCGCCCTGCTTCCGGCGAAGAGCGGATCTGCCTTCAAATGCAAACATCTCGCCCGTGGCAGGCTTGATATAAAAATACATCGGATCGACAAGGGCCTTGATGATGAAACTCGAGGGCGCCATTTCGAGCACCATCATCTCGGTTCCATCGGCCGTTGTCCCCGACTGATGTTTTCTCATGATGAACGTATAGCTCTCGCGGCGATCCGGCACTGCAACCTTCAGGCGAACCTCTTTTCCTTCCTTGAGGAGATGGAAGGAGGGTTTGATGTAGGACATGACAGTGGAGGGAACCACAAGATTCTCCTCGGCTTCGTCCTCGGAGGTCTTCGTCGATCCGTCGCTGAGATCGGTCACGCGATAAAACACCTTGCCGTCCTTGACCTCAAGCTCGGACCGTTTCCGGATCGCGAGATTCTCGATCACGGCTTTCTGCACATGTCCGTCTTTCTCCCACGACTGTTCGGTGACCTGGACACCTTCCGGCCCCGAGAAGGTGGTCACGGAGGAAGTGATCCCTCCCTCTTTTTTCGAGATCACATGGAACTTCCCGTAGGAGGGATCAGCGCACTTCACACCCTTCAGGATTTCAGCGCACCCGGCAGGAAGCTGGTCCACGGGGTAAATGTTCCCCATGATCTCAAGGGAAACATCTGCCGGAGTTTCTCCCTTGCCCTTCAGGGCAAGGGCCGATCCTGCAGCAAACAAACAAAGAAGCGCGGTCAAGATGCGAACTTTTTTCATGTCCCACATTCTATGACCCCTTTCCCTGATTTGAAAAGTTCAAAGTGGCATCCGTTTTTCGTCCATGTCGGGCTCAAGAAACACCTTCCCGTAAATGCTTCCCTTCATCTTCTTCATAAAGACACTGAGCGGAAACCGGGTGACTGCTCCGATCAGATTTTCCTCGGAAAGCACGTCAATCCCAAGGCGGCTTGAAATCCGTGCGAGGGTCATCGCGAAGTCAGGATCGCCCGCGACCGGGGGAGTCACCACGAATTGGAGTTCAAGATCGGTTTCCTTGGAACTCTTGAAGAAATACGAAGTCTCCTCCACGGTCGCCCCGGCACGAGCGAGGTTTCCCTCGATCCTTTTCCGGAATTCCGCGCGAAACGAGTCTGAACCCACTGGAATCCGATAGCGCACTTTGACTCCCTTCAACGACGGGCCCTCTGCGGACGAGCCCCCCGGCGCAAGGGCTTTTGCGATTCCCAGACGAAGATTCCGGTCGGAGCACACGCCTCCATCCCGAAACGATCGACACACCCAGAAAACGGAAAGATCAAGGGAGGTGTCCTGCCTTGAATGCTCTCTCATGGCGTCCTCTTCCATCGCCTGACCCAGCAAAAAGTCGCATGAGGGATTCTTGATGGGTGCGCTTTGAAATTTGAGAGTGCGGAAAAAAGGATCCGGAAGACGAATCGGAAAATCATCCCGGCTTACGAGCGTGATCTCCTTTGGATTCCATTTCCGGACCTTGTACGGGCCGGACGAGATCCATTCCTTGGTCAGGACGGTTCCGTTCTTGATGCTCTCGAGATTCGAGGGATGGATTGCTCCCGTCAACGGATGGCTCAACACTGAAGCAAGGAATGCTGCGGGATCAAAGCCTGGTTTTGTCTTTCCAAGATCAAACTCGATCCCCCCCTCCCCTGCGCGAATTTCGGACTCCATCCAAGCTTTCCATGTTGGATCGGCAAAGAGTCCCGGCCCCTTTGCCTTCAGATAATCCCGAAGCCCCGTGAAATGCACAGGCGTCACCGGGTCCCCGTTTTGAAACTTGAGCCCGGGGACCAAGCGGACGGCAAGAAGAGTCTTCCCCGGATTCCACGTCCACGATTCCGCAAGAAGCGGGGTCGCCTCTTGTGCCGATTTCAGATGGTTCGGCGCAACCAAAGTGCCGATGATCCCCTGGTGCGGTCCGAGATCCAAGGCCGCATAGGAATCCAGGGGAGAGGCGCTTGAGGGAATCTCATGGATCCAAAGATTCTTGACCTCCTCGACGGTGAACGACTTTTTGGAAAACACGAAGGCGATGGTGTTTGCACCAAAAGTGACTGCGAGAATCAGCAGGGCAAGTTTTGTTTTTGACATGGAAACTGTGGTACACTGAGGGAGTACCCCATGCAACTTGAAGCGTTTTTAAAGGCATCAAAATACTTTTCCCTGGGACACCTTCCCACTGAGGGGTTTCACCCCTCAACTGAGTTCCTTTCAAGCATGGCCAAGGAGGACCCCGAGACGGCGATCCGGGTTCTTCAGGACATCGATCTGCATGCGATGGATGTGGTGAAGGAAGCACTTCCCCTGATCCGCACCCTCTCCTCGGAAATCGATCGCACCCTCGATTCGGGAGCGCGGGTTTTTCTCTCCGGCTGCGGTGCCACGGGAAGACTCGCGCTGACCCTGGAATCGGTGTTTCGGTCGATTCACGCCGGAACCCCGCTTGAGAACCGGGTGCAGGCCCTCATGGCGGGGGGAGATTTCGCTCTTGTGAAATCAGTGGAGAACTTCGAGGATTTTCCGGAATACGGAAAACGGCACCTCTCGGATCTCGGCTTTTCAGAAGGTGATCTCCTGATCGCGATCACCGAAGGGGGGGAAACCCCCTACGTGCTCGGAACCCTTGCAGGCGCGCTCGAAACATCAACCCGGTCTCCTTGGTTCGTGTACTGCAATCCCCGAGAGATCCTTTGCAAAACAATCGAGAGAAGTCGCGAAGTCATTGAGAACCCAAGGGTAAACTCGCTGTGTCTTCCGGTGGGACCCATGGCCCTTTCCGGAAGCACCCGCCTTCAGGCAGCCACCGCGCAAATGCTCGCCGTGGGAATGGCGCTCACCCGGAACTTCTTCCTTGCGGATCTTTTCCTCGATGAGTACTCGAAGCTCGATCTCACTCCGTTTTTAAAACCCGTGATCGAGTGGGAAGCCTTTGCGTACCTCGGAGACGCCGTCGTTCTGTATCAAACCTCGACCTACCCGATTGCAGTCCTGACAGACACCACCGAGCGCTCTCCCACCTTCAGTCTGACCCCGTTTGAAAAATCGACTGAACCGAAAGCACCGCATTCGCTTTGCTATCTGAGCATCCCGGATGCCCACTCCCCTCTCGAATCCTGGCGACGGATCCTGGGCCGTGCCCCCATCGGGCTTGATTGGCCTGAGCTCCCGAACCGCCTGGATCTCGAATCCATTCTCGAGTTCGATTTCGGACGCGAGGCCGCGGAAAGGCGAAGAAAGCGGGTTCGACCCAAAGAGCAACGGATCGTGCGCCTGGACGGGCATCATCGCACAGGAGAACTCGAGCTCAAGTCGGATGTCTTCGATCTGCGCATTCAAACCAATCTGATTCAGGACCCGCTCGGGGAGCAGATCCTGGTCAAGATGCTCCTGAACACGCTTTCGCTTCTGGTCATGGGAAGACTGGATCGGTACGAAGGGAATGTCATGACCTGGGTTCGGGCAAGCAATGGCAAACTCATCGATCGAACCCTTCGCTACCTTGAAAGACTGATGGACCAACGCGGCCTTTCACCAATGCCCCGCGAGGAACTTGCTCAAATGGTTTTTGAGCTCCAGCCCACACTCGCCCCCGATGAGCCGCTCATTCTGACATTACTGGACAAAATAAGCCGGAAATAATTCCGCCTGCGCCCTCCCCGGAACCAACTGGCATCCTTGAGTGGGCGTGACTTTCTGGGTTTTGGAGGTAACCCCCTTTGATTCTTTGATGTTGAGCCGACTCTTGCGAGTTCGGACTGACGAAAGCAAGGCCGCAGGATGCGGCTCGGAGGCCCAACATCAAAGGATCAAAGGGGGTTACCACCGACACCTGGAGGCCATGCCCACTCAAGGATGCCAGTTGGTTCCGAGAAGACTTCAGATTATCTCTTCAGATGCCGATGGGGTTTCTCGGAGGAAGCCTGGAATGAACGCCAAGTTCACATTTTTCATCGCCATCAGCATGGTCTGCCTCGCATTTTTACTGACAGTGACCACCCGCGCGGCTCAGAATCTCAGCTCAAGTCCCATTTTCATGAAATAACTCGAGTAATCGATTTGAAAGCCCGGGATGGTTCCAAGCACCGTCGTTGGGGATTGCTCTCCCGTGACATGGTAGCGGTAATCGAACTCCCCGAAGATCGCGAGTGCCTTGGTCAGGCCATAACTGACCTGAACCACACCCGAGCCGACCGGATCAATCGAACTGTATTTCACGGAATTTGAAACCGAGGAAACCTCCTGCTCGATCTCCGTATAGTTGACCACGGACGCACCCGCGTAGGCCCCAAGGCCGATCCTGAATTTGCGTGTGTGAATGGGGTGAATCATAATGCCGAGCTGGATGGGAATCGAAAATTCATTGATCCTTTGAACGGTGGTTGCACTGATCTGTTGATCCCCCGATTTCGCGGTATTGAGTTCCACACGGAGCGCCCAATACAAGAGGTAAAACCATTTCCTCTGGAGCTCGACACTGATGGTCTGGCCATAATTCATGTCCTCCAAACCCGTAAAATAATCCGTGAGCCCCCCGTACACCGTATATTTCAACCCGAATCCGAGCTGGATCCTGGTCTTGTCCCCCCAGAAATCATCCTCATCTGCAATCTTCTCCCGCTTTTTTTCCGGTTGCTCTTCCTTGCTCTCCGAAAACTGCGGGGACTTTGCACTTTCGGCGGGAGACACAAAGACGTCATTCCCCGAAACCCAACCAAGATCGCCGCTCGGAAGACGGACCTTGTAAAACCCCTCGGTTGCAAGATTGCTCACTTGCAGGACCGAGTTCTTTTTCACGCTTGAGACCACCTTGGCTCCGGCATTCGGATACTCCAGAACATTCGCCGAATCGACGATGACCTTACCCAGCTGGGCTGCCATGGCAGTTGAACCAAAACACACAAGCAAACCGATGAGCGCTCTCATTCCGACACCACCCCCACTGATCCATCACTGAAACGAAGAATCAGCCCTTCCCCTTTTTTGATGGCCGCTGCACTTCGAACCACCGCTCCCTCAGCATTCCCCTCTTTGCGCTGGACAAGGGCATACCCCCTCGAAAGAACCTGCAAAGGCGAGAGCGCGTGGAGTTTTCCTGCCAGACGCTCCAGAGCCATCTTCTTTCTCTCGATCAGGAGCTGAACCCCGCGCTGAAGGGCAAGTTCGATTTCATCCAGTCGCTGGATTTGCTCGCGGAGGCGATCTTTCGGGCTCTTCAGCCGCGCGGAAAACGCCTCAAGGGTCCTTCGCTTCAAAAGCAAGTCCCTTTTGAGCGACATGAAGAGGCGCTCATGCAACTGCCGCGAGCGCTCCCTGAGCTCCACCCAATGTTGCGTGAGGATCTCGGCTCCCGCCGAAGGCGTGGGCGCGCGGAGATCCGCGACAAAATCAGCAATGGTGAAATCCACCTCATGCCCGACCGCAGAGATAACCGGCAGGGAACTCTCTGCGATCGTTCGCGCCAATTCCTCGTGATTGAAACTCCAGAGGTCTTCGATGCTTCCTCCCCCGCGTGTCAGCAGAATCACTTCCCCCAAACGATGATGATTCGCCACCTTGATCGCCTGAATCAATTTTTTCGGTGCTTCCTCACCCTGGACAAGAGCGGGCACCAGGATCACTTCAACGAAGGGAGCCCTGCGCTTGAGCACCGTGAGCACATCCCGAAGCGCCGCCGCCTGGGGAGAGGTGATCACCACGATTCTTGAGGGATAGCGGGGAAGAGGCCGCTTGCGGGAGGGATCGAACAGCCCCTCTTTCATGAGCTTTTCCTTCAGTTGATCAAACGCAAGCTGAAGCGATCCGGCACCGACCGGCTCGATCGCTTCGACGAGGAGTTGATAATTGCCCCGCGGCGGGTACACCGAAATATTGCCGCGGCAAAGGACCTCCATGCCATCCTTCAGCTGGAAGGAGTTCTTCTTCCTCCCCCATCCAAAGGCCGCCGCCGAAAGTGTTGCCCCCGCATCCTTCAGGGAAAAATAGAGATGGCCGCTTGCCGCAGGCTTCAGGTTGCTGATTTCCCCCTTCACCCAGACCTCGAAGAAATCCTTCTCCAGGCTGTTCTTGATCCGTCCCGTAAGCTCGCTCACGCTGAGCGCGGATGGCGCACGATCCGGAATGCTTGCTTGAAAAAGGGGCAGCTCGCGATCACTCATTCTTGATTTTTTTGAAAACCTCGAAAGACTTCAGATACCGCAAGGATTGTTGCGTCTGATAATCCTCTTTCGGATTGAACCGGATGGGAGAAAGATCGCTGGAATCCTCATCATCGGAGACTCCCGACTCCTTCTTCTCCCCGGCTTTCCCTTTGTTCTGTTCTTTCAGATCCTGGATGGTGAACTCATCCCCGTTCTTCCCTCCGGACGGGTTCACGAGGTGTCCCCTGAGATCCTTCTCGCGCGTGGAATCCTTCTTGATCTTGGCTTGGGCAAGGAGTTTCGGATCGTACTCTTCGAGGAAAATGTCAGGCACGACTCCCTTTTCCTGGATGCTCACTCCGTTCGGAGTGAAGTAGCGGGCAATGGTGAGCTTGAGTCCCATCTCGGATCCCAGATCAATGATCGTTTGGACCGACCCCTTTCCGAAAGTGGTGTCACCAATCACCATGGCCCGGTGATGGTCCTGAAGGGCAGCCGCGACAATCTCTGCAGCAGATGCCGTGCTGCTGTTCACAAGAACCACCAAGGCAAGATCTTTGCGCGCCATTCCCTTGCGGGCATTCCGGATTTCCTTTTGCTCAGGATCGCGCCCGATCGTGGAAACCACCACACCTTCATCAATGAAGAGGGAGGCCACATCGACCGCCTGATCCAGGAGGCCACCTGGATTCATGCGAAGGTCAAAGATGAGCCCCCGAAGCTTCTCCTTCTTTTCGAGCTGTTCGATCGCTTTTTTCACATCCTTGGCCGCACTCTCGTTGAAAGAGGACAACCGCACATAGCCGAACCCCGGCTCCAGCAGCTCCGAACGCACCGAGCGAATCTTGATCTCCTGACGTTTGAGCGGAAGAGTGCGGAATGCACCCCACCCCTTCCGGTACAGCGTGAGGTTGACCACGGTCCCGTTCTTCCCTCTCATCTTTGTGACTGCTTCGGAGAGGGAGTACCCCTTGGTGCTTTCTCCGTTGATCTTCACGATCTTGTCGCCCGGAAGAACTCCCGCCTTCCACGCGGGACTGTCCTCGAGAGGTGCAAGCACGGTCAGAACCTCGTCTTTCATTCCGACTTCGATCCCGACACCTCCGAACTTCCCGCTGGTATCGATCTTCATGTCCCGGTACACATCGGCCGTCAGGAAGTTCGAATGCGGGTCTAGGGTTTCAAGCATCCCCTTGATGGCGCCATTCAAGAGAGCATCGTTTTGGACCGGGTCCACATAGTTCTTCTCCACGAACTGGAGGACCTTTTGAAAGAGTTCAAGATTCTTGTAGCGGTCGTTCCGGTTCAATACCGGAGCATCCGCTGCGCAGACACTCGTGATCAACAACCCCAGAGGCATCCATTTGAAAACATTCATTGCTGCTCTTTGCTCCTCATTGCAACCACCGCACGGGGTCGATCGCCACATTCTTTGACCGGATCTCAAAATACAACGGTTTGTCCGATTCAAGGTACCCCAAATTCTCCCTGGCCTTCACTTCTTCGCCCGCGGAACGGGCAAGGGTTCCGAGCCCGCCGTAAATGCTATACAGGGAGTCGGCATGCTCCAGGATCAGGACCTTGCCCTTGCCCGGGATCTCTCCCGAGAATTGCACCCTTCCATCCAGCACGCTGGTCACCGGGGCCTGATCGGTCATGGTCAGGATCTCGATCCCCTTCCTGAAAATCGCAAGCCCCGACTTCTCATCCCGATGCTGTCCATAAAACCCGACGAGCTTTCCCTTCAGGGGCCAAGGAAGGCTCTTCGGCTTCAAGGCAAGAATCCGGGTCCTCTTTCTCAGGTCCTTTTCCTCCTCGATTTTTTGCCGTCCCTGGAGGTCCGTGATCCTTTGCTCAATTTCGGTTTCCGATGCCTTCAGCTTCCGGTATTCCTCCAACTGCCTCATTCGCTCTTCCTGTCGATCGACATTCAGGTCCTCGCGAATCTTCTGGTGGAAGCGGATCAGGGATTCCTGCTCCGACACATCCTGCATCAGGCTTGCAATCTGCTGCTTCTCCTGTTCAATCCGGCTTTCAAGATCCTCGGCATCCGCAAGATCGATCCTGAGGCTTTCGATTTCCTTCAAATCAACGGCGATTGCCGCCGAGAAAACCCTTTGCCTCACCAACGCCTCTCCCGACTGCCCCTCTCCCCGGATGAGCTCGTCCCTGCGGACCACCCACGGATGGAGAATCTTGGAAACTCCCCCTTTCACCGAGGTGCGGGCTGATTCAAGCCGGCGATTGACCTCGAGTTTCCGGTTCTGGAGTTCAGCGAGATACTTCTCGAGTGTTTTCAACCGCTGCTCCGTAAGATCCTTCTCCCGCGTCTGGAGCTGCTGGAGCGCCTTCAGGCGTTTGAGCTGGTCCTCAGTCGACTTTTTCGCTTTCTCTGCGTCGATCAACGCCTTTTCCAGTGCGAAACGCTCATTCCTCACCCGGTCGAGCTTGTCGGTCAGGGACGGATTCGCCGCCCACCCGAGGCCCGACACCGTCATCAAGGCAAGCCTGAGAAGAATCATTCCTCAACCGCTCTCCCCGAGAAAACGAGAACCACACTCATGAAACCCACCACGAGAATCGTAAGAAGCACGCTCGTCCATGGAAATGCAAGACCGTGGTCAAGACTCAACTCTCCGAGGAATGCGTTGTTCCTCCAGATGAAGGTCCGGAAGATCACCCACTCGAACACGGAAAGGATCGCCGCGATCCCCGAGAGTGTGACCATCGAAAGAAGCGAGGGCAAACGCGCCGCGACCGCGGGAACACCCCACGCGGAAAGATTGGAAACCACCTCGGCGGCATCGCGGTTCTGAATCCGCTGGAATACGACGAGCTGAACGAGGACAAGAAGCAAAAGCAGGGTTGCGGCAATCCTGATTTCAAGCCCGAGATGCCGATAAAAGCCGGTCAATCTTGCATGGTGCACCGGGCTCTGGTCGAGGCGCGAAACTTCCGTGAGAAGCTTCAGCTTTTCGATCCGCTCGGGGGCAATCACACCGCGAATCACGATCAACTTCGGAAAGAGCATGCCCCCCTCCTGCCCCATGGAGCGCACGGTCTGCACCAGCTCCGGCTCATCCTGCTCCATTTTTGCAAGGACATCCTCCGTGGTCCACTCCTCGAGGGTCACATCCTGTCCCGCGATCAGTTCCTTGATCTTCGGGAGGGCATCCGCCTGATCCTTGAGCTGGACCGTGATCAGCTTGGCTTGCTCCGCGAACTGGCGCGTGTGCGCGATTTCGTTGAGAAGAAGCGCGCAAAACCAAAGGGCCAGAAACATCTGCGCAAGAGAAACAACCATCAAACCAAGAACTCCCCAGGCTCGCCGGAAGGGAATCAAGGCCAGCTTGAACAGCAGTCCGATGCGGATCATGCGCGGTCCTCCACCTTGAAATTGCCGTCTTTCAAAATGGCACATCGCTTTCGAAGGCGTCTCACCATTTCGAGATCATGCGTGGCAAGCAAAAGGGCTGTGCCGGAAAGATTGAGTTTTACAAAAAGGTCCATGAGCTTCCAGGTCATCTCGAAGTCCTGTGCACCGGTCGGCTCGTCCGCAATCAAAAGGTCCACCTTCCGGGCAAAGGCACGAAGGATCGCGACTCTCTGCCTCTCTCCTCCGGAGAGCTCCGAGACGCGCTTTTTGAGTTTGTCCTTGAGACCTGTGAGAGCAATCACATTCCGGAGCGCACTCTCCTCCATCCGTTCGGAGGGACGGATTCCCATGCGGCTGAGCTCAAGATGATCCTCAATGGTGAGGTCCGGGATCAGTCCGAGATTCTGGGGAATGAACGAGATCTTCTGCCGGATCCGCTCGAGCTCGGAGCGTCCCGAGGTCTGAAGATCCACCCCTTGGCACAAAACGCGCCCATCGGAAGGGTTCTCAAAACTCGCAAGCGTCCGCAGCAGGGAACTCTTGCCCGCTCCGGATCCTCCGAGAATGTAAAGAAAATCGCCGCGTGCCAACTCAAAGCTCACATGTTTCCAGACCATCTCGCCCGGAACATAGGATTTGGCCAAATTTTCAACTTTGAGGAGTGCTGGTTTCATGATGTACTCCCCCTCAGTCTAATCTATGTGGAAGGCGAAGCTCAATCGACATTTTGCGAAACTGGCTCCCGCATTCAAGATTTCAGCCTTCCTGATTTTCTGGAGTGGACTGTTCCACTCCTTCACCCTTGCGATCCTCCTGCTTTGGTCCCTCACTTCGAATCGAGTCTCGGCCCTGAACCGGATGACAACGCTGAACCAGTTCCTGAGTGAGAACCAGATCCTGTTTGCCACGCTGAGTTCATTTTCGGCACTCATCTTTTTCAAGGACACGGTCAAGGAAGTTTGGAGATCCCGCAGAAGCGGCTTCCCCGAATGGCTCCGCGCCTCTCTTCGTGGCGCCGGGTTCGGAACTCTCATGATTCTGGCTCTCATTTTGAACCGGGATTATGATTTTCTCGGACTCTCAACCCAGGTGAATCTCAATTTCCTTGCCTCCTATGCGTGGATCTTCAGAGCCGTCCTGATCTTCGGCTTCGTCTTCTCCACCGAGTTCCTCGCCCGTGTGATTCTCCGTCGCGAATTGCACTCGGTCCGCTCCCAACTCATTGTGGAAAACCTCACACTGCTTGGAATCTACGCCATCTGGTTTTCCCCGAAACCGGGGGAAATCCTGACCCTCCTTCTGCTCTTTCTTCTCTCGCGCTCTTTTTGGTCCACCGCAGGGTTTCTGACCGCTTTTTTCATCCTCACCCATGCGATCCTGGGCCTGCATTTTTTCGAAAATGAAACGGTCGGAATCTTCCAACTCAAGTCGAACCAACCGGATTTGAGTCTGCTCCAGAACGGCCACCTCCGGGTCATGCTCATCCTTTTGCTCCTCTTCATCCACTATGCTAAGGTCAGGCTACGAAAGGAATCCAGGATCACATGAACCCGAAAGCAATCACCCCTCATCTCAGCACATGGAGCCTCATTTCGGACGCAGGCCCCCTCGTCAAATTCATTCTGTTCCTCCTTCTTGCAGCATCGGTGGTCACTTGGGCCGTGATCTACCTGAAATGGAAAATGATCAAGAACTCCACCCACCAGAACCGCGGGTTCGTCGATCTTTTCTGGAACTCGAGCAGCCTCGATGAGATCCACAAGAAACTCGAGGAGTTTCCTGATTCACAAATCGCCAAGGTGTTCAGCTCAGGGTACCGGGAGCTCCGGAAACTCCCGGTTCAGCAAGGAAGCCCTGAAGGTACCCCTGAAATTGCGAACATCACACGGGCCATGAATCGCAGCCATGCCCTCGAAGTCGAGGAACTTGAAAAATATGTCGATTGGCTTGCATCCACCGCGAGTGCAGCGCCGTTTGTCGGACTGTTCGGAACCGTTTGGGGGATCATGGGTTCGTTTCAGAGCATCGGTGCCATGGGCTCCGCCTCCCTGGCTGTGGTGGCTCCGGGAATCTCGGAAGCGCTCATCGCAACCGCCATGGGCCTTGCGGCAGCCATTCCCGCGGCCATCGCCTACAATACGCTGGTGAACCGGATGAAAAAAATCAGTCTCGATGTCGAAAGTTTTTCGCAGGAATACCTGAACATGATTCAGCGAAGCCTGCTTTCCAAACAAAGAGGAGCCAGTGCCCATGGGTCTGAATCCCGCATCGACTCCTAAATCAGGTCGCGTGTCCTTGGCCGAGATCAACGTCACGCCGATGGTGGATGTGATGCTTGTGCTGTTGATCGTGTTCATGGTTTCCGCGCCTCTCCTGCAACAGGGGGTCGAGGTGAACCTCCCGAAAGCGGACTCCGGCAGCCTCCCCCAATCCGAGGACCCGATTGTTCTCACGATACGGGGGAATCAAACCCTCGAACTCGATCAGAAGCCGATCGCAAAAAGCGCCCTCTTTGAAAAACTGACGGCTCTTTCGATCGCCAAACCCAATCTCCAGGTCCTTGTGGAGGCGGATCAATCTGTCAGTTACGGCGTCGTCGCGAAGGTGATGGCCCAAATCAAAAAAGCGAAGATCAGCCGGGTGGGTCTCGTCACCGCCCCGGAAGGAACCGACTGAGTGCAAGGCATGGCCCAGAACGAACTTCTTGCCAGAGCATTTCGCATTTCATTGTTCCTCCACTTCACGCTAGCCATGTTCCTTGCGCTGAAGAGCGTGATCAGCCCCTCCGAGCCGAAAGTCTTTCTCCCCACCCTCCGGGTGGACCTCGTGGGACTTCCCGATCTGAAACGCTCTGAAATTCCTCAGCCCGCTCCCGCACCCACCGAAGAAAAAAAAGAGGTCCCGCCCCCACCGGCTCCGGCCCCCGTGAAGTCCGAAGTGGCTCCCGAAATCGAAAAGGGTGACTTCTCTTCCACCAAAAAGAAATCCAAGAAAAAGGAAGAATCCAAGAAGGAAAGGGAAGCCCAAACCAAACTGAAACGTGCCCTGGAGAGGATCAAGGCCCTGGAGCGTGTGAAAGCACTGGCCGGCGAGGATGAAATCAAGGGCAATCAGGTCTCGAAGGGTTCCGCCCTGACCGGTGAGGCAAAGCAGGCTCTCGAAACGAGCTATTTTGATGTCGTTCTGGAACGGGTGCGAACCTATTGGGAGCTCCCGAAGTGGCTCCAGGATCAGGGCAGATCGGCAAAGGTCATGGTCTACCTCGATTCCCAAGGACGGATGAAATCCTTCCAGTTTGTCCAGTCCTCGGGAAGCGATGCATTTGACCAGGAGGTGAAACGCACCCTGCACGCCGCAAACCCCTTCCCCCTTCCCCCCCCTGCGATTGCGGGAGAGATCGGAAGTCAGGGGATTTTGCTTGGATTTCCTCTTTGATGACTTTAGGGTAGAGCCCATGCGAACTCCTCTCTTCGCCTTGCTTTTTCTCAACCTCACCGCATCCGCCCAGTCCACCTACCTTCAGGTGGGCGAAGCAAAGACAAAAAAACCGGTCGTCGCTCTCACGCAAAGCAAAGTGACCCGCGAGTCCGAGCTGGCAGCTCTCAAGATCGTCGAGCAAACCGTTTCTGCGGACCTTGAGTTCACGGACCAATTCCGCATGTTGCCGGCAAGCGCCTTTCCTCAAACCTCGATCGCAACCCTTGCCGATCTCAAGGTGGGAGACTGGGCAAAGACCGGAAGTGATTATGTGGGGTTCGGAAGCTTCACCGAGAGCAAGGGGTCGGCCTCACTTGAGTTCCATTTCGCATCAGTCGGGGGCGGAAATGAAATCCTCGCAAAACGGTATTCCACCGAATCCGGGGATTGGAAAACGCTTGGACACACCATTGCCAACGACATCGTGTTCGCCATCACCGGAAAAAAAGGGATCTTCCTGACCCGGATCTCCTTTGTTTGCGACAAGTCGGGGAAAAAGGAAATCTACACCTCATCTTTTGATGGCGGTGACATCCGGCAGGTAACCCGTTTGCGCTCTCTGTCGCTTGCCCCCTCGTGGAGTCCGGATGGAAGCAAGATCGCGTTTTCGGTGTACAACCGGCATTCCGGGAACGTCAAAAACATAGATCTGTTCGAGTACCAGTTCCGTACGGGCGTCCTGAAACTCCTCAGCAATCGCAGCGGAATCAACTCGGGGGCCAGCTACTCCCCGGATGGCAAGAAGATCGCCTACACAATGAGCTACACGGGGAATCCCGAAATCCATCTTCTCGATCTCGAGACCAAGGAAAGCACACAAATGACCCGCTCCCTCGGCTTTGACGTCGATCCCGCCTTCAGTCCCGACGGACGGAAACTCGCGTTTGTCTCCTCAAGACCTGGAAAGCCCATGATTTACACCTTGGACCTGGGAAATCCACTTGAGGTCAAACGTCTCACCTATGCGGGCTCCTACAATGCCACCCCGAACTGGTCGCCGGATGGCGGCAAGATCGTATTCGCGGGATGGCTCGACCGCCGTTTCGACCTCTTCACGATCACTTCGGATGGAGGCAAGATCGACCGCCTGACCAAAGATGAGGGGAACAACGAAGATCCCCATTACAGTCCGGATGGCTCCTTCCTTGTGTTTTCCTCCAGCCGTTCGGGGGGAAAGAACATCTTTGTCATGAACAATGACGGGAGCAAGGTCAGGCGCCTCACCTTCGGGATGGGAACCTGTGTTGCCCCGAAGTGGAGCCCCTATCTGCAGTGACTCGGCCCTTGCGTCCCGGGTACGGCTCGGCTAAAGTTCCTGCAGGATGTTTTCCACCCGTGAAATCCAGAATCGAGTCAAGTCCGGCTACATTGAACGCGTGACCTCGCGTCTGAGGAAAATGCGAAAGCAACTGATGGACAGGGACTGGGCCGGATTGAAGCTCGAAGCATCCCATCTGGCCGAGGGTGCGCAGAATTTCGGGTTCGTCGAACTCTCCGAAGACGTCAATCGCGCCCTTGAAGTTCTGAACACAAGTTCGCTCTCCAAAACCGCGATCAATACGGAGGCGAAGGCCGCCATGGAGAGTCTGTTCAAGAAACTTGATCGCTTTTTAGTGGAAGAGCAGGACCGGTAAGTTCTACACTGGTCGCATGAATCAAGAACGAATCGCAATCATCGGTGGATCAAGAACCCCTTTCGCACGGGCGCGCTCCGTGTTCCAAAAAATGTCACCCGCGCAGCTCGGAGGCATTGCCCTTCGCGAGGCTGTCAACGTGACCGGAGTGGATCCGACTCTGATCGATGAGATCTATTTCGGGATCGTCAGCGCTCCGGCCGAGGGATCGAACATCGCGCGTGAAGCCCAATTCGACTCCGGCCTTCCGGCAACCATTGCGGCTACGGGAATCAATCGTTATTGCGCATCCGCAATGGAAGCTGCGGCGGGGATCGCAGCAAAAATCGCTTCTGGTCAAATCGACATCGGTCTTGCAGGCGGCGTGGAATCCATCAGCTCCGTGCGTGCACTGTTCAGCCTTGAGGCCACCAATTACTTTCAAGACATCGCCAAGGCCAAAACCATGGGCCAACGCCTGGGAATGCTCTCGAAATTCAAAGGCGCTTTTTTAGCTCCCCAGGCTCCCGGAATCAAGGAACCAACGACCGGCCTCACCATGGGGCAATCCGCTGACCTTATGGCCCGCCTCTTCAAAGTGAGCCGTGCGGAACAAGACCAATACGCGCTCGAGAGCCATCAGAAAGCGAATGCCGCCTGGGAGAAAGGATTTTTCAATTCTCACGTGTGCAAGGTCCCCACTCCGGATGGAAAGGTCGTGGATCGCGATACGGATGTTCGCTCGGACTCAAGCCTCGAAAAACTTGGAAAACTGAAGCCCGTGTTCTACCCCGATGGAACCATCACAGCCGGAAATGCAAGCCCGCTCACCGATGGTGCTTCTGCGCTTCTCATGATGAAGGAATCCAAAGCCCGCGAACTCGGACTGAAGCCCCTCGGATTCCTCAAAAGCTATGCTGCCGCAGGAGTGGACATCCAAAACGAGCCTCTTCTCATCGGCCCCGTTTATGCGATTCCGAAGGCCTTGAAGTCCGCAGGCCTCTCCTGGGAGCAGCTCGATCTGGTGGAGATCCACGAGGCATTTGCCGGACAGGTTCTTGCCACTCTTCGCGCGATCGAATCCGAGACCTTTGCCAAAGAAAAGCTCGGGCTCGCCCAGGCGATCGGGAAAATCGATCCTGTGAAACTCAATCCGAATGGGGGCAGCATCTCGATGGGGCACCCCTTCGGAGCAACCGGCGGCCGCTTGATTCTTCAAACGCTTCATCAATTGAAGGCGAGCGGAAAGCAGTTCGGACTGATCTCGGTCTGCGCCGCCGGCGGACTGGGCTCTGTCATGATTCTTGAAGCCAACGGATGACTGACGAAAACGACATCGTGGCCGCGGGTCTCGATCTCTCACCCGAAACGCTGATTCAGGCGTATTCCGCAGGGGTCTTTCCCTGGCCATCCGAGGGCATGCCTCTTCTTTGGTACTTCCCCAAGAAAAGGGGCATCCTGGACTTCAAGGACCTGCACATCCCGAGGAGACTCCGGTCTTTTCTGAAGAATCGTCCATGGGAGTTCAGTGCCAACGGGGCTTTTGAGCAGGTCATCGAAGCGTGTTCGGAACGCGCGGGTACCGGGACCTGGATCACATCCGAAATGAAAAGCGCCTATTGCGAGCTTCACAGGCGAGGACATGCACACAGCATTGAGGTGTGGAATGGCTCATCACTGATCGGTGGTCTTTACGGAGTGGACACGGGCGGCTATTTTGCAGGCGAGAGCATGTTTCATCGTGAGTCCAATGCATCCAAAGCAGCCCTGATCGCAGCCGTACACCTTCAAGAGCAAGCAGGCCGGGAATGGATGGACATCCAGGTTCTCTCACCCCATACCGCAAGTTTTGGAGCCAAGGAGATTTCACGAAACGAATTCAAGAAGCGACTGTCCGCCGTTCGCGAACGGAGTGCGAACCACGGCGCAAATCACCCTTTCCAAAAAACGGGACGATTTCCTTACGGAAGCCTTTCGATCGGCATGGAGTAATTCACCTGGTCTGCAGTGACAACCGGATCGGTGTTTGCAGCAGGGGCATTGAAGTTCCAAGGGGTTGAAACCATCTGAACCTGGGTTCTCACAAAACTGATCATGGAATCCGCACCGAGCACCGGATTCGCGGAACTTCCTGCCTCAAACGACAGAACCACATAGATCTGACGGAGAACCTCTCCGGCCCGGACCGAAATGTTCGACAATCGGAACTCAAAAACCCGGAACATCTGGCCATTGCGAAACTCATTGCGCGCGCTTGCGGTTACGGCGCTTCCGACCCCGGTGTGGAGTGCATAGGTTTGACTCGCATTCTGCAGATTCACACCGACTTGGAAGGTAAGTGCATTCACATTCGAACCCACGATCGCGAATTTCAGGTCAGGAGACAGCCCCTCACTGGGAGTCCAACGCGAGGTATGCACGGTGGACTGGGTCCCGCCACTGATCACTCCGACCGGCTGCGCATTGAAAACCGCTTTCAATCCCGTGGTCAGAAAGGGAAGGTCCTGGGGCTGAATCCGATTCGAATTTACCGGCGCTGAACCGCTGCTTTGGGCGTTGGATCTGGGAGCAAACATCCCGGGAGCCGCCGCTCCTTGAAATGACTCGCTTGCGCCTCCGGTTGCGGCGCCTGAGCCTTGGGAAAGCCCCGGACTCTCGCCCTTTCCGGATTCGCTGGACTCCAATCCCGGATCACCCGAAACGAATCCCGGATCATAGGCATAAGGAAAGGCATAGGGAGCGGTCATTTCCATTCCACCATTGGGGACCACTTCGCCATTGTCAGGATTTTGAGCCGACTCCATCGCTCCTGCGGCTGCAGGATCGGGGCTCGCTGCGGGTGATGCATTCACCGAGGGAATCCCCTCGGGCCCGGCGGCAACCACCGAAACATCCCCCGTGGCGGACTGTTGGGGATTCGACACTGAGGGAAGAGGAATGGCATTCGGCGCGGTCAGGGGAAACCCTGTCATCTGTACCGAGGGATCACTGCCTGCTCCCCCCTCGGTGAGCGCATTGATCTTTTCCTGAAGTCCGGTACCCCGGTTCTTTGCTGCATTTTCGTGACGCTCGTCGATCCAGGATTTGACTTCTGCAAACGAGTAATAGGAAAGGGTTGCCAGACCGAGTCCGAAGCAGAACTTGGTAACCGTACTCTTGAAAAAAGCCCAAGGGCTCATCACACCGCTCGACATGCAACCTCCTTTCTCCTCTTCCCCTACCATGAAGCACGAGCTGTGCCACCCCGTTTGAACCGTGTTTTCAGCAACTTATAGGAAAAAAGGTCAGGAATTTCGACAAAACTGCGACCGAGTGTAAAAAAATCAGACAAGGAAAATCGGTTTCTTTAAACTTTGTTCATTTACAAAATCAATCGCTCTTGTTAACTCCGCATCCTGAAGAAAGGGATGCCATGAGAACTTGTTTCCACCTCTTCCTGATAGCTACCGCGATCCTCGCCCCCTCGCCCGACTCCAAGGCCCAGGAGGTACTGTTCGAGGCATATCCGGGAAGCCGTCCGATCGGGAACACCCTGCTTCGGAACGAGAGCATCGAAGCGGTGGTACGCGGAATGATTGCCCGGTCATTGAATGCGGACCTGAACGGTGGAAACCTTGAGTTCGAAACCCAGGCCTTCGAACAGAAGATCGAGCTTCCGGATCCGAAACCCGGTCTTCGGGAAATCCTCGACGTGCTCGGGATCCGGGAAACTCTCGATCTTTCCGTAAGCCCGCTCCGGATCAAGATGGTTCTTCCCGAATCTTCACTCAAGGTGGCAGTCGTGAAGAAATCCACCAACACCTTTGAAGTCTCGGCCACGCTCATTGTGAGTGAACTCAAGGTTGATTCAAGGACCGTCTCCATCAAGGTGCCGGCCGGAGCGTTTGATCGGGCCTTCGCCATCGACTCGAACGGCGTGAAAATGGGACTCAGCCGGCGATCGGCGCCCATCAAGCTCGATCTGAATCTGCTCTTCGAACTCAATGAAATGGGGAGCCGGATCCGTGTCACGGGATTCAGGACGAACCTCAAGGATCGCTCGCCTCCGAAATTCTTCGTGGAACTCGGGCGCCTCACGCTCGATCGCCAACCCCTCAAGCTCCAAATCCTCTCGAACGGACAAAGCCTGATCGCAGACGAACCCTCCATCCGGGCCCAATTCCAACAATCGGAGCCGCAAATCGTTCGCACCTTGCGCTCCAAGGTTTCGGATGCGATCGAGGAAAACATCAAAGCGATCGCTGAAAAAATCGAAACCGCCCCCCTCATCAAATTCAGCATGAACTCGACGGATGTGATCGGACCATCCGGGTTCAACCAGAATGTGAAGAACCTCCTCTCCGGGATTCAGATGGACTTCATCTTCAGCTACCTCCAGTACATCGAAGAATCGAAGTTGTTTTCGGCCCAGATCGCGGGAAGGTTTTGCGTCGACAACGAATGCCTCATGAATGCGTCCAGAACAAGTCCGATCGGACTGAAGGATGTGAACCTGATCCTTCCCCAGGATGACGGAGGAGTGGTGCTGTATGAATCCATTGTCCAGGACATCATCCACTCCGATCGCTTTCAAGCGAGGATCCGCACGTATTTCAATGCCGAAAACAAAACCGCAGGCGTCTCCCTTGCTCCCGCCGGCCTTCATGTTCGATTTGATCCGAACACGAACTCCGTGGGCGCGGTTGTGAATCTCGACATCGACATCATCAAGACCATCAGGGCAAACTCATCCTTCGGGGAACGCCTGCAGCTCTCTCTGGGCGATTTGATCGAATACTACTTCGGCTCCGGAAAAACCGTGAAGATCCCCCTCGAAATCAAGTTCAAGATTGACGGAATCACCACGAATCCTGCGGGAGAATCCACCCTTTCGGTTTCCACAATCCTTCCGTTTTCCCGGGACGGAACCTACCTACCCCCGAGGACCTGCCCTCCGGGTTGGTGTCAGAGCAATGTGGATTCCATGACCTCGGTCGTGAAGACCAGTTTCATGCGGACGGTGCGGCAGGAGTTCGAGTCCATGCTTCCTGCGAAATTCTCGATTCCCGTCAGCCGGGCGATTACGGTGCGGGACTTTTCATTCCTGCCGAAAACGGTGAAGATCACTCCCAATCGAGGGCTCATGATCTCGGGTAACCTGAAGGATGAAGGAGGAAAGAGAAAATGAAGACCGATTCAAGATGGCGCGCATGTGGATTCAACCTTTTTCTTGTTTTGTCGCTTCTCTCCGGGCTTTCTGGGCCTTCGGCGCTGGCGGCAACCGATGACCTTCTTCTGCAGACAAGGCTTGATCAGAAATCGGCTTCCTGGCTCATCGACAAGATTCGCCTGCTTTTGATCAACTCCGAGTTGAGCGACGGAATGACCGACATCACTGAACTCACCGAGAGTCCCGTGATCCCCCTCGAAGAGTTCTCCGACAAGCCCGAGTGGAACAAAATCAAGGAAACCATCACCAAGGTCTTCCGCATCGATCCGAAAGGGGCCTACCTCAAAATCCGCATTCCGAAGATCTATTACAAGGTTCATACCCTTCATGCACGCCCGGAGGGAATCGAAGTTGTCGATCCAACGATCCGGATGAAGGCGACCGCCCTCCTTCAGGGCGTGGACATCGGTCTTCCCGAGGGCGTCCAGCTTGACTTCATGATTCCGAATCCCAAAACCAAGACCGCGGACGCTTATCTCACAGGCACCCTGAAACCGGTTACGGTGGAAGTGCCCCGGTCCCTGGAACCAGCTGCATTCGGAGTGGATCTCGAAGCAATCCGGGATCAAGAGTTCCGATTCAAACTGATCGGATCGAACCTCGACACCCTCCCCGCCTACGTGAATCAACACCTTGAAGAAATCCGCGTGTTCGGAACCGCATCCGGACAGCCCATCACCCCGGATCATCTGGCCATCAATCCCGTGGTGGTTCGCCTGAACTCCCTGTCCCGCTCCATCACCTTCGATGAATTCAAGCCTTTGCTCCAAAAACACCTGAAGAACATTCTGTCCTCGGTGCTCCGGCAAGTGGGCTCGGCTCTCAAGGAGTCGATCGGACCGTCCATCCTGAAGACCGTGTTCAGCAAAACCCTCCCGAGCGCACTCTCCATTTCGACGGATGCGATCCATACGCGCTACCTCACCACGCTCTTCTCCCAGCCGGATCGTGATCAGCTCTCCCTTTCTGTCGCAGGCGAGCTCTGCACGAATGAACTCTTCGTGAAATTCGGAAACGCCTGTGCGGGACACATGCGCCCGCACGCGCCGATCAGGGCCCTTTCAGGGGAAGACCGGATCCGCGCCGCGGAGGAGGTTCGCGCAAAGATCGCTTCCGGCGGGGCGGATGTGGCCCTCAGCGTTTCGGAGGAGTACCTGAATCGACTCCTGCAAACGACAATCGATGCAAAGCTGTGGGATGAAATGCTCAAGGAAGAAAACCTCGAGCTCGGACCACGGGGAGCCTTCGTTGTCCTGAATCAGGCGGGTGGATCCCCCGAAATCTATCTCGATGTTGTGTACAAAGGAGGAAAAGGGCTCCAGAGCATCCTGATCAATCCAAAACATCCGATTCGCTTTCCGCTCCGAATGAGCACGAAAATGGAGTTCCGGATGCGAAAGGACGTTCCCTTTCTGAACATTTCGATCCGGAAGGTGGTGTCCGACGCCTACGAGATCATGAACGGGATTCCCGAATTCGACCTCCCCTCGGAACTCATTCCTGGATTGCGTCGCAAGGTTGCTTCGATGATTCTCAGAATGGCTGCCGAGATCGAAGGAAAGAATGCGGTCGAGATGGAGCTCCCCGTGTTCAAAGGCCTTGGCCTTGAAAACTCCTGGCAAGAGCCATCCACCTTCGGGCGATTGAATCTCTATTTCAAGCTCTGAGTTGATGTCTTGCCGAATCCCCCTCTTTCCTTTAGGATTCCGCCATGTCCTCTTACCGCTTCCCCACCGTATTCCTCAGTCACGGCACTCCCATGACTGCCTTTCCCCAAGAGGATGATCCCTATCAGGACTCCTTGCGCCGTTTCGCAGGCTCCATTCCAAAACCAAAGGCAATCGTGGTGGTCTCGGCCCACTCCTTATCCAGCGATCGGGTTCATATCCTGAAGTGCGAGCGAAACACGATTCAACATGATTTTGCAGGATTTCCTCCGGAGCTCTATGAAATGTCCTATTCATGCCCGGGCTCACCTTCCATCGCAGATGAGGCTGCGAATCGCTTTCAGCAGGCCGGATTCGAGGTCAAAGTCGAATCGGAGGGTCTGCTCGATCATGGGATCTGGGTTCCCCTGCTTCATCTGTATCCGGATGCGGACGTCCCGGTGGTGCGCGTGAGTCTTCCCATCAATCTGCTTCCCGCACAGATCCTGAAAATGGGTCACGCCCTTGCCTCCCTGCGCGAGCAAGGAGTCCTTCTGGTCGGAAGCGGAGGCGCAGTTCACAATCTCCGCGAACTCCAGTGGTCGGGAAAGCACTCCCCGGGAGCGCCCTGGGCTGTGGCTTTCGAGGAATGGCTCATCTCCTCCCTCAAAGCGAAGAGCGTTGAGGCGATCCTCCACTTCGAGGATCATCCCGGTTTCCAGCGATCCCATCCCTCAGAGGAGCATTTTCTCCCGATCCTCTTCACCGTGGGTGCAGCCCTTCCCGGCGACGAGGCCGAGATCCTGTTTCAGGGCATCCAATACGGCACGCTCTCCATGCTTTGTTTCGGATTGAGCCCTGGAATCCCGAAAACTCTTCACTGACCCCTTCTTCGAGGCCTACCGGGTTCGCTCGAATTCATTCAGTGCTTCTTCAAAAACCTTGAAGGCTGCCTCAATGGGTTTGGAGTCGCGCAGATCGACGCCCGCCTTCTTCAGTGTCTCCAAAGGATCCCTTGAGGATCCTGATTTCAGGAAGTCGAGGTAAAGGTCCCGGACCGCAGTATCCCCCTCAAAGATCTTCTTTGCGAAGTACTGGGCGGCGGCAAAGCTCGTGGAATACTTGTAGACATAGAAGTTGTAGTAAAAATGCGGAATCCGGGTCCACTCGTATTTGACGAGATCATGCATGACCATGTCTGGACCGTAGAACTTCGCCTGAATGGCGGCATAGGTCTCGGAAAGGGTCTGTGCCGTGAGAGGGATCCCCTTCTCGGCCATGGCATGGATGTCCCGCTCGAACTCCGCGAACTGAACCTGTCGATACAAGGTTCCCCTGAACTGGGTGAACAGGTGATCCAGCAGGTACAACTTCATCTCCTTGCTGTCAGCCCGCTCATTCAAATAAAAGTGCAGGAGCATTTCATTTGTGGTGGAGGCGACCTCGGCGAGGAAAATCGGATAACTCGCGGTCTGGTACGGCTGATACCGATTGGAATAGTAGGAGTGAAGGGAATGACCGAGTTCGTGGGCCAGAGTGAAGGTGCTGTTCAGGTTGTTCTTGTGATTGAGGAGAATGTAGGGCTTTGAAGTGTACATGCCACCGGAATAAGCGCCTCCACGTTTCCCAGGGGTATAGAACACATCGATCCAGCGCTCATGGAAAGCGCTTTCCAGGGTTTTCGCATAATCCTCTCCCAGCGGCCGCACAGCTTCAGCGACCAACTTGCATCCCTGCTCATAGGGAATCTCGACTTTGGCGGGCTTCACCATCGGATAGAAAAGATCATAGAGTTGCATTTCCGGCAGCTTGAGCTCGCGCTTTTTCAAGGAAACCCACCGGTGCAGAAGGGGCAGGTGCTGATGAACCGTATCGATCAGCCCGTGATACACACCCACCGGAATCTGATCTGAAAACAGGCTCGCTTCGATCGCGCTCTGGAATCTGCGGGTCTTCGCATAAAAAATCTGTTTTTTTACGTGTGCATCGAGGGTTGCCGCGAAGGTGTTCTGATATTGGGCATACGCGCCGAAGTAGGTTTCGAAGGCATTCTTTCTCAACACGCGGTCCGAGGACTCAAGGCAAGCGCTGTAGCTTCCATGATTGAGCTCATGCTCTTTTCCTTCCGCATCCTTCGCATGGGGAATCTTCATGTCTGCGTTCTCAAGCAAACTGAACGTCTTGTAGGCGACTCCGAGGGGCTCCGACGCAAGGGACAGCACCTCCTCCACCTCGGCGCTTCGCTGATGGGGTTTCGAGCGGATCAAGAGCTCGATCCTTCGTGCATGGTTCACGAGAACCGGATCGACATGAAACCCTTTCAAGATTTCCATCGGCGCTTCCAAAAGCTCGGGATCCATCCACGAAAGCCTTGCTCCCGCATCGGCTGCTTTGGATCGGATGCGATCCACCCGGCCGAGGTTCTCCGAGTTCCTGGTGTCTTCGTCCGAAAGATGGTGTGCATAGGAGTAAAGACGCTCAATCAATAGATCAAGCTTCGACTGCTCCTCAAATGCCTCATGCAAGGTGTGCGCAGAATGGCAAAGGCGGCCCTTGAATCGCTCGACGGAGACAATCGCCGACTCCACTCTTGCGAAATCCGCCTCCCAATCCTGAGGTGTCGGATACATCAGGTTGAGGTTCCATTTGAATGATTCGGGAATGTCTTGCCGTGTCTTGTATTGATCCATTTCAGGGATCATAGCAAAAAGGGGCAGTGGATTTCAGAGATATTTTTTTGATGACAGGCAAATCATCGAAATCTGACGGGATTCCCTGTCTCCCCGCCGGTAACTTGAATACACATGCACTCCATCCCTGGTCGCACAAAGGGTGCAGTCGGGATGGACAAATGCAATGCGGGCCCCCAATCTCAGCAACTCAGCCGAGTTGAGCGCGATCAAATCAAGATGCCCCGGTTTGGGCTCCCATCGCGGGCGCGGCACCTCCGGGAAGTCCCGGGTAAAGCGCCCGAGCAGATCCTCTCCAACTGCATAACAGCACGCCCTGACAGAAGGGCCCAATCGCGCGACCCACTCCCGCGGATCCGAGAGCTCGGGCGGAAGCGACCGGAAGAAAGCGGCAAGGATTCGGGCATGGGTTCCACGCCATCCCGCATGAATGGCGGCAACGGCTTTTCCATCCGCCCTTTCCAGCAGAATCGGAACACAGTCCGCAGTGACCACCCCGATCGGCAGTTCCGGCACCCTGGTCCACACTGCATCCACCTCACCGAGCTCCTGCCCGGGATGGCGAACCTCTCCCGTGGAAGTTCCATGCACCTGCTTCCACCGGGGACGGAGACTCTGCCACGCCCCCTCGGGAATTTCTCCGAATGGTTCTGGCACACTTCCAAAATGAAGGATCACATGAGCCGGGTCCTGGTGTTCAGGATCAATGGTCATGAGCCTCGGACTCCAACTCCTCCGAAATCTCGGGCGAAAAATACCCTTCATGGAGATTGAGTTCAAGCCGCATCCGAGGCTCGGGCTTCACCACTTCCGCAACGCGAACCGCCCTCAAGATTCCACTCCCCAGACATCCGACGCCTCCCGCAAAATTCACCCGATCAAGATTGATCTTTTGAAGATCCACAGCCCTCACCTTGCGGTGATGGGGCTTGATGCTCCCCCCGGGGGCACCCGCCCCTGCGAGAGGATTCCACTGAAACTCGGGTCGCACCAAGGTGCCACGGGCAAACATGATCCCGGGCACACTCGCGTTTCTCTGATCCAAATCATCGTGATCCAAACCCAACCCATGTCCATACTCATGGGCTGCCGTGGAGGATCGTCCCAGATCGTCGCTTGTATAGAAGGTTCCGAAACGTCCTGACATCGCATAAAAGGAACGATCCCCAGCTTGAGCAGGTTGCTCGATCTGCACGACGTTTTCCGCGCACGAGCCCGAATCCGGATGACGATGGTACCGGTCCACGACTTGGGAAATGACAAACTTCGCACGATAGTCACGGCCCCGGTACCTGACTGTGCCTTTGGATTCGTTCCAGAGGGTTGCGATCTCAAGGCTCGAAGCCCGAGCGAGCGCTTCCGTCAGTGCCTTTCCCCGATAGATCAGCTGCGTAAAAAAGGTGATTTCCCCCTTTTGCTCGTTTTTCGCAACCAGAGCCGACCCCTTCGAAAGGCCGGGAGCCAAGAGAAGCATCAGGGAGGGAACCAGGATCAATGATTTCCGTTTCATGCCCGCACGCTATGGCGGGATCCGCAATTTGTCAACTAAATTTATTTACTATATTTCAAGGCGAAGCTCGCTCACCAGCGCCAGATGATCCGACAAGGAATCCCAGGGCGCGCCGGAAAGCCTCTGAACGGATTCAACCGTGAGGTCCCGAACGTAAATCCGATCCAGCTTCAACACGGGAAAAACCGAAGGATACGTCCGTGCGTGATCCCCGAACCTGTCAAAATGGGCTTCCGACAGGCCCGCATCCGAGGAAAGGCGTTCCGTAAGCTCCTCGGACCAGTCATTGAAATCCCCGGCAAGGATCAGGGGCTCCCCGGACTTCACCCTCATCCGGATCAACCCAAGGATTCGATCCACCTGCTTCTTCCGGCCCGCAGAGAGCAGGTCCAGATGCGCTGTCATCACATGGATCCTCCTCCCCTTCCATTCCGGTGCACTGATCACCCCGTGCAAGACGCCCCGCTGTTCGAACCGGTGATTGGAAATATTGAAGTTCTCGAACTCAAGAAACGGAAACTGGCTCAGGATCGCGTTGCCATGGTGCCCGTTCGAATAGACCGCATTCTTCCCGTACGCATAATGTTTCCAGATCTGGTCTGCGATGAACTCGAATTGCGGACGCGGTGCGTGTTTCCGGTGCTCCCCCAAGACTTCCTGCAAACACAGCACATCCACTCCGTGGGCACGGATCTCCTGCTTCAACTCGGGAAGGATGGCTCGCTGGTTGAACAGAGAGAACCCCTTGTGAATGTTCAACGTCATGACCTTGATCCTCATGCGTAGAACCTGAAAAAATGCAGCAGCCACTGAAGAATCCTTGAGAACACGGAGAACCGGAGATCGTGGAGGGAAAGCTCGCGCGAACTCTCGAGATCCCGCTCAAACCGCTCCCGCAAGACTTCCCTGGAATGCGCTTCATGCAACACCACATCCACCTCGAGATCATGAATCAGGCTTCGATGGTTGAGGTTTGTCGAACCCACCATCACCCAGTCATCCATCAGAAGCGTCTTTGCATGCAAAAAGGATTCTCCGTATTCATGAATCCGCACTCCACTGAGAAGAAGCGTCCTGTAGAATGCCTCCGCCATCCACTTCATGAAAACATGATCAGGTCGTGCCGGAAGCAGGAGACGCACATCGACTCCCCTGAGTCCCGCCCTGCAAAGAACACGCAAAAGGAAAAGCGGAGGAACAAAGTACGCATTGGTGATCCAAATCCTTTTGTCGGACTCGCGCATCCTGCGGACAAGATCCTGTACATTGGCCCTTCTCATCCTTTTGTTCTCATTGAGACGAACCCATCCCAACCGTGTCTTTCGATGGATCTTGCGCGGGTCTCTGCTCCAAAGCCTCTCAAAAGCGTCCGATAGCAGGTGAATCGGCCCCCCCCGCACCCTGACTCCGGTGTCCCGATTCGCCGCCCCCGTGATATTGAAACTTCCGGTGAATGCCGTGCGATGGTCAAAGATCCAGAGCTTCCTGTGAAGCCTCTTGTTCAAATGCGAAGCCCCGAACCAAGGGAAAGAAAAAGGATGATAGACCTTGAACTGGACCCGACTCCCCTCGAACCCATTTTTCAGCCGATCCTGGGTGAACCAGGTTCCCATTCCATCCACCAGAATCCTCACCCGCACTCCGCGGAGTGCTGCTTCCCGGAGCGCGCTTGTAACGGCCATGCCAATTGCATCCAGCTCGAAAATATAGGACTCCAACTCAATCGAATGCCGTGCAGAAGAAATCTCCGAAAGGATGGCCTGAAAGTAGTCCCCCTGATCAAAATAAATCTGTTCTTCCGCCCAGGCCCCGGCTTTCATGCCAGCACCTTATCTCAGAATTCAGGTTCCTTTTCCAGTATCGGGGTGCTTCAATTTGCTCCGGCGGGAAACCGCACAACGATCCGATCCGGCAGGAGGTGCCAGGATTTTCTCCGACGCATCGATCTTTCCCCCGAGATGGCTTGCGATTCTTTTGGCGACCATCTTTGATTGCGGGTCCATTTCCGGATCATTCACGACCCCCTGAATCACATCCCACCTTTCAGGCGGACAAAGTTCAAGAATGCTGTTCAATGCGGTGATCCGGAGCGCAACGAATGAGGAGCGCGCATCCTTGGAGAAACGCTTTACGAGCAGCTCCGGCCGCGTCCGCACGAGTTGCCGATACAGCGAGGGGATCAGTTCTTTGGGCGTAGCGGAATTCAAAAAAGCACCCTCCACCCGATCGAGACTCCTTGCGTCGGTCGCACCGGTCCTCAGCAGGACCTTGAGGCCGAAGGCATTCAGTCCTGGATCCCCCTTGTGTTGATCCAGAAGCGCATGAATGGCGCTCAAATGAGACTCCTGTTCCGATCCTTGGATTGCGTTGTAAAGCCCTGAGCGAATGAGAAACTCCTCCCGAACCGATTTAGAGGGATTGGCCATGGCCTTCTTCAGCAACTCGATCCGGCGCGGGTCCCCGACCCGGGAGAGCGCCGTCAGGGCAGCGACCCGAACCGCCTCCTCGGGATCCCCGAGAAGCCGGATTTCGGCCTCGAGAACCTCCCCCTGCATCACATTCATGGCAAGAGACTCCGCAACCGAACTCCGAACCTGGGGACGGGGATCCTTTTCCCGCTTCAAGGCCTCGGCGAGCCCCTCGGGGAGTCGGTAACTGTTCAGCCGGTGCAGCGCCATGGAGATCTGCTCCACATGGGTTTTCTGGTCCTCATTCCGCAGGATTTGGTAATCCTTTTTCAAGACCGGATTCGTCCGCAGGTTCTTGGAAACGCCGAAATACGAGGTCCAGGCAAAATAAGCAGCCGCCCCGAGCGCGACCAACAATCCACCCACCAAGATCCTTTTTTGCGGAGAAAGAGTCATCATGGTGGGAGAGCTTAGCGAGTCGGGGGCAACTTATCAACCTCCCCCCAACTGGCTTCTTTGAGTGGGCACGAACCCCGGATCCGAGTTCACAAGGACTGCGTTATGGTACCTCACGTAAATCCAAAGATGATCGACGAGGCACTCGACTTTCTTGGTCGTACTCCAAGTCTTTCTAAAGAGACGATTTACGTTGGCTCTGAGCATTGCACAGGTGTGGTTGAGCGAAAACAGAGGATCAAACTTTAGTTTCTTCAGCTCGCCCTGACCCACAATCGCACCCCGCGCGCCCTTATGACGAACGTGTCTGGCCTGGGGCAGGTGACTTCTCACGAACTGCGGGTAGTGCGGATTCTCATCAGACTCACACAGAACATTGGCATGGAGCAGAGATTTTAAATTCCTGAAGAGCTGATCCCAACCAGCCGGGCGTTCGTCTTTTCTTGGTCCGTATTTCTTTCGGGCGACTCTCGAGAGGGGACCTTTCGCCGGCATTCGTTTTACCTGAATATCAAGGATTTCCCGACTCTTGTTTTGAACTGCGAGGGTGACACTCAGGGGTTTGCATTTCGTATGCTCCACTGTCTCAAGGTCATCAAACTGAATGTGCCTGATAGGCGTTTCCGAGAAGCGCTCCTCGAGCCATTCCGCGTGATCCTCTTTTGCCCTTGCTCCCAGGATCTTGAGCTTTCGGCTGATCGTCTTGCGGTCGGTTTTTAGAAGGATCGCGGATCTTCTCTGGGTAACGCCTGAAGCAAGAAACAAAAAGAGCATCTCATTGATTTCACGTCGATGCTGCCGGTAATCTGGATCGAAGGTAGCCTTTGAGAACTGCGTCCGGCAAACCAGGCACTTGAATCGCTGAATATAACGGCGATCACAAAGTCGATAGAATGTTCCCTTTTTGGAGACTCGTCCGGAATTCGCACTCTGGAGGTGCTTTGATTGATGCTCTGAGCAGTCAGAATTAATGCAATAACGCTTCATGTCTCCAGGAGTTGCAGAAAAAATGCCAACATTTCAGGAGGATTCCGTTGAGTCATGTTGAAGACTTACCCAATCAAGGAGACCAGTTTGAAAAGTTTACGGAAGAGACTCATGTGAATCCGTTTCGAGTCTTCGTTTCTGAAGGATTCCCCCCACAAAAACCAAAATGGATAAACCGACCAGAACAGCTCCGAAAACCGCTAGCGAAAGCGAGTACCCTTCCCTGAGTCTTGCATCGAACAATAGGGTCCCAAAGCCAAACAGATAGAGAACAAAGGCGATTGAAAACATAACGCCCCCTTTTCGCTCCAGACCCTACCTGATGCTCTCTGCATCAGGGTAAGTAGATTTTCTTCAAGTGACTCGAACCCCTCGCCAGATTCTTGCGTCCCAGAGGTAGTGCGTAAAATTAATGGAAATGAACACCAATATCATTTCAGGCAAGCCCGCGATCAGGGCGAGCCCGAAACTGAGAAGATAGGGAAAAGCAAGGACCCGCGCTGAGCGTTCCACCCGGATCATCAGGAGAAGATACTGGAAATTGTGCAGCACATTGATCATGAACCAAACAAAAATGAAGTGATTGCTGAACCAAAACAAAGCCCCATTCAGGGCGAGGTGCAAAACAGCATGTGGCCAATTTTTTCTCGGGCGACACAAGAGAATGGCTGCCATGAGAACTGAAAGTGCCACCGCGGTGAACGATTCCTGAACTTGGAAGGGAAGAGGGTTTCTGACTGCGAACCCGAAAAAATTGATCGGCCCTTTGGAGAGGGCCCCCAGAATCGAGATCATCGCGACTGCCGGATAAAACACAGTTTCGAGCACACTTCCACCCTCGACCGCTCCCCCGATCCGGGAGAATCCGAAATTCTGGCGCGAGTAATGGAATTGCTGGGCAAAGAAATAGGCAAGGACCAACACACTGAGATCAGAACTGTTTCTAAATGCGATGCAAAGGAGCAAGAGAGCGAAGAATACCAACACGGCTATCGCACCTCGTACGGGTGTCCTCAGATCGCTTCGAAAAAAAGTCGCAAAAGTATGAGGTACGGACAGGAACCAAACGTTCAAGAACACGAGCTTTTCATAGGGAATCAGTCCGAGAGCGGCAGCGCCCCCGAAGAGAAGTGAAATAAAAAGAGAGGGCGCCATCAAGCCTTGAAAAACTCCGCTCATGCATCTGCCTCAAGACATAATATGCCACTGATTCTGGGTCTGCTGCGGCATGATCGGAATCGGGCTGTAGGGATTGCAGGTCGGACAATAATTTCCGGGTCCGTACGGAGAGGGAAAGTGCGGCATGAAAAAATTCGAAGGCGGAAGTCCCGGAAACGGAGTCAATGAAGGATAAAAATATGCGGGGGGTACCTGCCCCCAGGGAGTCCCGTAAAAATTCAGATTTGTCTGGTAGGGATTGGAATAAGGTCCCCACATTGGATTTGGAATACCCTGGGGTTGGTAAATCGGGGTAGAACCTCCCGGATACGCCATGTATGCGTTCGCCTGGCCCCCGTTTTCCAGCAGACCGCTCAACGCAAGAAAGCCTGCAACGATGAATCGACCTGCCTTTTTCATCCTGAAATTTGACTCCATGGGAAACCTCTCCTGTTTTCATTTTATCGGGAAACAAGCCCAAACCAAAGCTCTCAATGGGCGGTGACTCGACTTTGGTCGCGATTTGTGAAGTTCGCAGGCAGAGTTTCCGACAAATTCCTGTCTCAAACCCACTTTCAGGTTTGAAAATCAGCCTCCGACTTGCGAGGATCAAGGTCAATAAAGGCAGGAATCTTATGCGCACTCAACCGGGTTTTGTTTCGAATCTTTGTTTGGTTTCCCTGATCCTGATCGCTGGTGGCATGGATTCGACTGCCGCGCCAGAGTCCAAAGCACCCAAGCCCGACCTGACCCGCTCCAAAGTGGGCAGTGTGTTTTCTGCGCCCGTTGCACATGGTGAGAATCTTTACTTTGTTTCAACAACCGGGGTCCTATACGAAGCCGATTCCGAAATGAAAAAAATCAAAAAGCTGTTCGAGGGAAAGAAGCAAAGCACCGGTGCAATCACCCTTTCCGGAGACACTCTCTATTGGGGCGAAGGCCTTCATGGGGATACCTCAACCGAACTCCACTCCTACGACCTGAAGAAAAAGAAAATTGGACCGAGCTTCAAAGTTACGGGCCATGTTGAGCGTCCGGTTCTGGCATCGGGCGGGAGCCTGTATGTACCGATGGGGCCGGGAGGAATTGCCCGACTCGACAGCGAAACTGCAAAAGGCAAGGCAACAGGGTCTTACAAGGAAACCTGGCGAACAAGTCAACATGGTGCCAAACCCCTTCACATCGACAGCAATCTCGTCGAGTACCAGAGCGAGGTTTGCGCGGCCTCTGTGTACGAAGTCAAAGGCTTGATCTGCTTTGACAAGGCCACCGGAAAAGAAACCCGCTTTCATGAACTGAAGCGGGATCCGAAGGGACAGCTCGGAACTTCAAAGGACCTGATCTACGGGTTTGCCACGAGCGGAAATCTGCTTGAGCCCAAGTTCGACATTCCTTCTGATTTTTATGTGGTGGATCTTAAAGAAAAGAAACTCCGATTTGAGAAGGAACTCCGGGGATTCAACTTCTTTGCCCCACCCGTAGAAAAGAACGAAGCATTCCTGACCCTCTCGACCGGAGACTTCATTTTACTCAATCTTGTGACTCAAAAAATCACGTTTCTTGGTGAGTTCCCGGAACCCTTCATCAATCCCCCCTTCCGCATGAATGAGGACTACTGCGGAATCGGAATCATGGGCAAATTCAATTGCTACACAAAGACCCAAGACATGAGCCCCGCAGTGAGCAAGGATTCGCGGATTCTTGAGACTGTGATCGGTGAAGTGTCGGTCCTGAACTCCAGAATCTATCTCCCGACCCGGATCGGATTTTCAGTTCAGTAGCCCGAAACTTCGATTCGCAATTTTTTTTTTCCTGAGGTAAAGATTCCGGAAACCCCTATTCCAACCAGATGGAGACCGGAGATTCCATGAAATCCATTAAATACGTCATTTCAATTCTTGCCCTGAGCATTCTTGCATCCTGCTCTTCCTTTCACCGCAATGAAGGGAACCTTGAAGAGCCGAAAGCAGGCGACCCAACCGTGGTTCAGACAGACAAGGGCTTTGTTCGGGGGGCGTTTCGGAATGGAGCCCTTGAATTTCGCGGGATCCCTTACGCAGAACCAACCGGGGGCGAAAACCGTTGGACACTCCCGCAGCCTAGAAAACCGTGGCGCGGAGTACTCGATGCAACCCGCTTCGGAAGTGCATGTCCACAGGTGGCCCGCTACAACCTGACCGAAGGCAGTGTTGATGAAGACTGCTTGTTTGTGAACGTTTCCATTCCGGAAAAATCCATCGGAAAATCGGAAAAGCTCCCGGTGTTCGTTTGGATTCACGGTGGCGCATTTGTGGGCGGAGGAAGCAACCTGTATCGCCTCGATGCCATGGCCCGCGACGGGGGCGTGATCATGGTTTCCCTGAACTATCGCCTTGGGGTTTTCGGATTCATGGCACATCCTGCCTTCGAGAAACGTGTATTCGGACTTGAGGATCAACGTGCTGCGCTTCGCTGGGTGAAAACCAACATTGCGGCCTTTGGCGGAGACCCGGACCGCATCACCGTGGGCGGTGAGTCGGCAGGTGCCGGATCGACCTGTGCCCATGTGGGAAGTCCCGACTTGGTGAAAGGCCTCTTCCATCAAGCGATCATTCAGTCCGCAGCGTGTACCTATTCCCTTCGCAGCTTTGATGACGCCGCATCCACCGGGATCCATGTGTCAGAACACCCGAAGGTGAACTGCGCTCAATCGAAGAACGCGCTCGATTGCCTAAGAAAAGCTCCCATTGAAGGCCTTCTTGCCGCTCAAACCGAGATCTCTGAAAAGGAACTGCTTGGATTTGCACCGACCGTTCAAAACGAGACGCTGCCCGTAGCTCCACCGGAAGCCTTCAAGAAGGGAACCATTGCCCGGGTGCCGATTTTAATGGGTGGAACCAGAAACGAGCTTCGTCTCTATGTCGGCTATGATGTCCAGGCCGGGAAGAAAATCACCCCCGAGACCTTTCCTTTTGCGATCCAAGGAATGTACGGAAAGACGGAACTTGAGCAAAAGCGGAAGGTTCCTGAAAATGTGGCACGCGAATACGCGCTCAAAAAAGGAGATGTTCCAGCCGAAAAACTCGGAAGCCTCATGTCCGATTACATTCCCACTCCCGGAATCAACAACTGCATGTATCACAGGGCTGCAACATTGGCCTCAAAGGTGGTTCCGGTTTATGAGTTCGAATTTGCGGACGAAGAGGCTCCGGTTCTTGGAGTCGGAATCGCCGCGACTCCGGATCCTGGGTTCAAAATGGGATCCGTCCACTCTTCCGAATTGAACTATCTGTTTCCAAAACTCGACAACACATCAAAGATCAATGCGCCGGACCTGAAACCCGCATCGCAAAAACTTGCCGATCAGATGATCGCGTACTGGAGCAGCTTTGTTCGCACCGGGACTCCTTCCGTAAAAGGCTTGCCAAAATGGCCGCGCTACAAGGGCCCGAAAACCACTCTGCGTCTTGAGCCAGGCAACATCAGAACCTATGATGCCTCCAAACAACATCATTGCTCATTCTGGAAGCGCATGTATCCAGAGCAGCTCTGAGGTGATGGATGCGTGAGACGGCAGGAATTCTCTTTATCCTGTTCACCCTCATTGCATCGATCGATGCATTTTATTTTCATTTCTATCGCTTCCGCCTGCACGCAAGGCCCGAGTGCCGGCGGGAGCATCTGCTTCACACACTGAATGCGTGCCTCCTGCCTTTTGCCGCAGGCCCCCTGTTGATCGGAGAAGCATCGGGCGCATGGCTCTGGCTTGCGCTCATCGCGAACCTCGCAACCTTTGGAATCGAGAGCCTTGATGTTTTGGGCGAAGCCGAGAGCCGGAAGAACCTGGGCGGACTCCCCCCTGCTGAATACTGGATGCATTTCACCATGTCGGGCCTGCGCTGGGCCTGGGTTTCGCTTGCGGTGGCTTCGATTCCGCTGGAGAGTTGGAATCAGGCGTCCTTCTGGACCATCCCGATGGTTTCTGAGTTTCAGTTCACACAACTTCCTTCGACCATGCCTGAATCGCTCGGCTTGCTTGTTCTGATCATTTTTTTCGGCTCCCTCCCCATTGCCGCTCTTCACCTTGTGAATGTGAGGCGCGCTTGATTGAGCCAAAGCTCACAAACCCCGACTTCGTCCGCCGGATTGAGTCAAAGATGTTTCTGGCTTGGGGTCAGGTGCTCTTCCAAGTCGACGGCGTCGACTACCTTCACTCAAACGGATGGGTTCATCCAGTCACCCCGGATCAAAAGCAAGGGATCCTGGACTGGGCCAGACATAATCGGGCTCTTGATTTCTCGATCTTCACGGGGCTTACCCACATCCAAGGTCAGGATCAATGGCACGAGAAAGATCAACCTCGCGAGCAAACGCTGGCAAGCATCCGTGCCCTTGATGAGGAAGCACGATTGATTTTTGGAAAGGATTACGCTCCATCTCCTTCCGAGCATCCTGCATTCCACTCAACATTGGTGGGCTCGTGTCGCAACCTTGCCACGGGTCACACACAACTTGCCGTGATCCAGCTCTCTCCTCCTCCGCCTTTCATGACGGGAATCCATTCGATTGCCGACTACGAGTTTCTTCCATCCCCCTTTGCCGTAACACTCGATGAGTTTCGCGCTCAGAGGAGACTCGCTTACGAACTACCGGACGGCAGCGAAGCAGTGAATCTTGCTTCAGGAGACGGGACGTCCCACATCCGCGTGCCTGCTCCTTTCTACACTTGGCCCAAAGAGGGTCCGCTTCCGATGATTTCAAAAGAGGCGGCGCAGGGCCTCGCCCGGATCGAATCGGACTACGAATTTGATGACGCGATCCTGTTTTTTGCTTGGTTTTGATTTGTAAAGATGGAAACGGGCTAGGAAAGATGGTGGGCCATGCCGGACTTGTTTTTCAGTCATTCGCTTCCTGCTCATTCCTTCAAAACCCAGGGCGATAGGCTCTGACTCCCGTCCGGGTCGTCAGCACGCTCGAAAGAGCGTGACGCCTTTCTTCCTTCAAGTCCATCATGACCCCGAAAGGTCTTCCCTCGTGCCTTCCCATTTTTTTAGGAAGCCGATCGAACAAAATCTCCGCAGGTGTACACATTAGCACTCCGAGCAGATTCTGTGAGGAGGCAATGTAAAAAATGGAAGGGACGAGGGAAAATGGTGGGCCATGCCGGACTTGAACCAGCGACCAATCCGTTATGAGCGGACCGCTCTAACCAGCTGAGCTAATGGCCCACCCTAGATTCGCATGTGGCGAATGAAAAAAATCTATCACCGCAAAATCAGAAAAACAATGAGGGACAGCAATGCGCCTCCCCCGCCGTAAAAAAACGGTGCGCTCTCGCCAAACTGATCCCAGAGCAGTCCTGCAATGAGGCTGGCCCCCAGTGCGGAAATCCCCGTAACCAAGCCAAAAAAACCCTGTGCCGTGGCTCCAAGATCCTTCTGGCGGCCCTCCGGCACAAAGTCAGCAACCAGTGCTTTCCCTACCCCCTCCGACATCCCCATGAAGAGGCCATAGACCGGAAACAGGATCCACGGATTGAGCCCAAGCCCGAAGCCCACATACACTCCCGCAAACACCACAAGTGAAACCTTGAGAACAAACAGTTTTCCGAAACGATCCGCAATTTTTCCGAGAAAAGGACTCGAAACCGCGTAAACAAGATTGAAGAGGCAATACATGAACACCGTCCGGGTGAGACTTGTTTCATGGTTCTGGGTTTTCAGGATTAAAAAAGCGTCGCTGGAATTCGCAAACGAGAAAATCCCCCACCCCAGCATGAAGACAAAATAAGATCTCGGAAGTTGCGCAAGCCTGCCGTTTGAGGTCGTTGCCCCGTTCCCTTGGAGAGACCGGCTCAAATCGCCTGCAAGATTCATAGCAGCTTTGGCGCCTGCTTTCACTGTCTCGGGAAGGCGAGTTGCCAGAATCACGGCAAGAAGGCCCGGGATGAGTGCGTAAAAATAAAAGCCCCGTAAACTTTCCTGTCCGTAGATACCCAACAGATAAATCGTAAAAAGAGGTCCAAGCACCGCGCCGAGCGTATCCATGCCCCGATGAACCCCGAAAGCAAATCCGAGTTGCTCCTTGGGCACTGACTCCGCAATCAGCGCATCCCGCGGTGCGGTTCGCACGCCCTTTCCCACTCGATCGAGACTTCGCGCCACCAGGACCCCCACCCAAGAACCCGCAAGGCCAATCGATGCTTTCGAGAGAGTTGAAATCAAGTACCCTCCCCACACAAATTTCCGTCGCGACCCCACCTGATCGGACTTCTTTCCCGCCCAACCCTTGATGAGACTCGCGGTCAGTTCGGCACACCCCTCGATCATTCCAAGCGAGGTCATGGAAGCATGTAGAACTCCCGTTATGAATAGCGGTGTGATCGGATAGAGCAACTCGCTTGAAAGATCCGCAAAGAAAGAAATGAGGCCCACCTTCAGGATGACCGGGTTCATGAGCCCACGCTAAAACTTGCCGCCCCTTCCGCGCAACCCTATAATCGGGAAACAGATGGCCTTTTCTGTCTTGAAGCGCATCCTGTTTTTTGTTCTGCTCGCACTCCTGGCGGGAATCACCTCAGGATTCGCCGTCGGACTTTTTGTCCTCGCCCTCGATTTGAGCGCCGAGTTTCATCGCAGTCATCGGGAGTGGGTGTTGGCCCTTCCCCTCTTTGGTGCGCTTCTAGGCTTTCTATCAAGATTCTACTCTCATCCAGAAAAGTCCGAGACGGGCCAAATCCTCGAGGAAATCCGGAGCCCCGAACACATTTTTCCGCTTCGCTTCGGCCCCCTCGTTTTTTTGTCATCCATACTCACCCAGATCGGAGGGGCCTCTGCCGGGCGGGAGGCGGCCGCAGTCCAAATCGCAGCCGCTTTTTCAGATCAATGGAGTCGATGGATTCGACTCGAACCGATTGCCCGGGCACGGCTTCTCACTGCCGGCATCGCAGCGGGGTTCGCCGGAGCACTTGGCACTCCGATTGCCGCAGCACTTTTTGCAATAGAAATCCAAGGTCCCTTGGGCATGGATCGACTTCGAAAAAATGCAAACCAGCTTCTCCCTGCCCTGTGGATCTCCCTTCTCGCCTCAGCCATCGGTACGGCCACATCATTTTTCATTCGGGCCCGGCTCGGGTCTTCCGGATTGAAGCTGCACTCCTTTTCCCCCCTGCAATTTTTTGGCTTCCGCGAGGTGGCAGCAGCCCTTGGAGTCGGATTGATTTCGGTCATCCTGGTGCGAGGATTTTTTATTGCCCAAGAAGGTTCACGGAGAATTCTTGGAAGAATCTCAAGGAATCCAATCCATCGAGGAGGAATTGCGGGCCTGGGCCTTTGTGCACTGTATGGAATCGGCCCTTTTGATGCTTTTCGCGGACTCGGAATCGCAGAGCTTGAGTTGAGTTTTCATCAAAGTGCCTCGCCTCTTGTGCCCGTGTTGAAGCTTGCCTTCACTGCATGGTCCTTGGCAGGAGGCTTCAAGGGGGGAGAATTCATTCCCTTGTTCTTTATCGGCGCAAGTGCAGGAAGTGCACTGTCAGGAGTGGCCTCAGGAATGGGGATCCACCTGTCCCTCTCGATCGGTGACCTCGCGGCCCTCGGATGCGTTGCCGCTTTCGGTGGTGCTTCCAGAATGCCTGTGACTTGTTTGATACTCGGAATTGAATTGTTTGGAATGAGCATCGTCCCGAGCCTTTTGATCGCCTTGGCTGTCACACGGATGTTTCCACCCAAGAAGTCACTTTATTCCACCTGATACCTGAGCCCGTCACGGTCAAATCGAAGTGTACCCTCGATCACCTCGTGAGGTGAGGTGCCCAGAGTGAAGCGTGCCCACGTCTTAAGACCCTCTTCGATGGATTCATGAACCTTTGGGTTTTTCAGGATCTGTCGGACCTGACGGGAAAGGAGAAACACCAGAAACTGGCGGGTCTTCATCAAGATATACTGCGGTCGAAGAATTCCGGTACCTTTCATATCTCCATTAAAACGCGCGTGTCTCAGCTCGATTTGCTGCCTGCCATTCGAGAAGGTCTTCCAACCCAGCTCTGCGATCAGCTCGCCGCCCTGAATCGATATGCTCCCGAGTCTGCTTTGCAGGACTTTTTCCTGGTCATGGAGTGGAATCCTGAGCTCCAGGCTGCCGTCAGAAAATCGGACTTGCGGAACCTTCGCCTTCAGGTGATTGAACTCAAGATCCACAAGATCAATGACGGGGCTGAAGTTGATTTCAAACTTCTGATCCTCGAGTCCGAAAAACCGAAGCGCGGGCGCAGGAGTGAAATGACCGGTGAGGCCATTGACTTCGATTTCATTCAACTCGGGCCTGAGCAGAACGAATCCGGCTTCAAGCTCGCGGTTTGAAAACCGGACTTCGCTTCCGGCCTGAACAAGCGTTGGAAACACGGTGAGGACGGCGTAGACAGCAAACAAGAAGGAAAGTGAGGATCGGTTCATGGTTCATCTCCATATGACTCCCATTGGGGAGAGCAAGTCCCTTGCCAAGGAACTTGTCGGAGAAAACCGATTCAAAGTTTACCAACTGCCCCCGAAGATTGCGCCTGCCCTCGTAATGATTGGCTGCATAATGCTTGATTTGACGCACGCATTTGCCGGGCTGCCACCTCAGATCCGGAGTAGCCTGATTCTTTTGCTGATTTTGACTGCAAAACCAGCACAATTACCACGAGTTAAAGCTGAAATCGGCCGCCCTCAGGCGCAATCTTCGGGGGCATTTAAAAAAGATTACCCGATGTTATTGATTCGTTTCCCGTCACGTCTCGAAACAGGCGTCTCCACCCCTCGAATCAGTTTTATTGAATACCCTGGATAAGAACCATTACGAATAAGACTTGTCAGCTCCTCTCGAGACATCATCCGCCTGGCAATCAAATCATAGTAGATTTCATTTCGCCCTGATTCGGACTCCGACAAAGCAACAATAGGTCTGGCCAAGCGCTTTGGTGGTTTTTGCAGTCCGGAATATTCTCGAGGGTCTTCTAAATCAATGATCAGCTCTCCCTTTTTCAAAGCTTGGTGAATCAGCCTGAGAAGTGCCTTCCGACCCTTGGTCTTTTTTCCAAACTTTCGGCCAATCCGGTTATTCCAAAGATCCATATTCCTGGATCGGGGATTGACCGAGTTCGAAAAGGCGCCTGCCGGATCAAACTCATTCATAAGCCCCATGATATTCGCGGTGATTTCACCATAGTCTTGAGTGAAGACACCGCTCACATAGGCATGTCGAAAGGCATCAATGTCATTATCATCCAAGCCCGGCGCCTGAGGGTTGATTCTACCGTTTCTTAGTTTCGGAAGAGGACGAATGTTCTTGTTGAAATACTCGTATCCCTCCATTCGGGCATCTTCCATTTTTTGATAAAGAAAATCAGGGATCAAGTTTTTCACCTCGAATTATTTTGAAAAGCAGCCAGCCTAGCCCTGCCAAGACTGGAAGAGCAGTGATCAATCCTCTATGCCAAAGCAAAAGATAAGCACCCAAACCAGACGGAATCAGGAACATGGCGATCAAGAATCTCCACTTGTTTCTTACTCCAAGAACGGAGAGCCAAAGACCGAAATGAACCATCATGGTTTTTCGAATGGCCAAAGGGACCCTGGTTTGCCAGGGCATGTAGTTGTGAAGGTTATCGAACAACAGAAAGCCTGAGAAAGTGGAGATAGCTACCAATGTGACCACCAGGATTCGAATTCGATTCCTTCGAATAATTACCAATGGATCGATCCGGGCAAGAACATCTGACATGATTGAATGTTAGATAGGGAATCGTTGCAGAGCAATACCTTGACCAACTGCCCCCGAAGATTGCGCCTACCCTCGAATTGATTGGCCGCACAATGCTTGATTTGACGCAGGTATTTTCCGGGCCGCCACCCCAGATCCGGGGCAGCCTGATTCTTTTGCCGATTTCGATTCCAAAATCAGCACAATTACCATGAGTTAAAGCTGAAATCGGCCCCCCTCAGGCGCATTCTTCGGGGGCAGTTCTCAAGGATCACGGAGAAGTCGCGTAGCGAACCATGTCTTTCACAAAGAAACGCTCGCCTCTCGGGTCAAAATATCCACGACTGAGTTTCCAGATGAATCCCGCTTCTGGATGAGTTCCAATGACAGCGACCTTGCCTTTGCCGTACCGAGCACGAATCCCTGCGATCTTCCCATCCGGATAGCGCGCAATCACTTCTCCGTCGACCGCTTTCAAGTCCGCTTCGCTCACCCTCATGTAGGGCCCGCCGGCGTAGTACATCTTCACCCGCCCATGGTCGATCGTATCGATGGGAATCATCGCGCGATCATTTTCTCCCTTGATCAAAAGCTCGGTTTCGCCAGGAATAATCCCATAGCCGATTTTCTTCGAGGTTCCGATTTCTGGAGTCGAGATGAACATCCCCGCACAAAAGCCGACATATCCGCCGCCATTTCTCACGAATTCACGAATCTGATCCATCATGACCGGACCCATTGCAGCCGCTGCGGTTGTGGACTTACCCCCTGGTTGCACCCAAAGCTTGGCTTTCTTGAAGAGGGAAAAATCCGTAAATCCCGGTCCTACTTTTTTGACCTTGAATCCCGCGCGTCTTGCGATGATCACAGAGGCGTCGAGACAAGAGGGTCTGCACGCCCCGGGGCCCTCCCAAACCAAGGCAAGCGGCTTTTCTCCTGCGAGAGTCGAGATGGAGGAAAAAAGGAAGTACATAGCAATCAGGGCTTTTGAAATCATGGTCATGCTCTGATTTTCGCGAAGTTTTCATGCAAGGGAGAGGGCAAAGTTTGCCGGCCACCCAATTTCCGATCAGGAATGGAAACTCGGACTGAATTAACACGCTACAGCGGATACCTTCAACTAACTGGCCTCTTTGAGTGGGCATAGCGTCTAGACTTAGGTGGCTAATTCCCTTTGATTCTTGGAGGTTTAGCCTCCGAGCCGCGTCCTGCGGCCTTGCTTTCGTCAGTCCGAACTCGCAAGAGTCGGCTAAACCTCCAAGAATCAAAGGGGTTCGCCCTCACAAGCCCGAAGGCCATGCCCATTCAAAGAGGCCAGTTGGAGCCCTCAAAGGTCGAGCTTCGGCTCGACCGTCACGGTCTTCCGAATCCCCCGTGTCAGGACCTTCTGTACACGGTATTGCGATCCTTGGGTAATCGAAGGGTTGCTGCCGGACGGGCTGTTCTCGAGAATCTCAACCTCTCGAATGAGGTACTCGCCCCCTTCCCGGAACCGGTCGAGTTTGATCTCAATGTCCCCCACCGACTCTCCTGGTTTCAGCTCTTGTCCCGAGCCTGTGATCCGCTTTCCACTCGGAGTCTGGTAGGTGATCCGAACCCTCCCGCCGTGCTCGAATCCACTCAAGGGGATTCGGGTTTTGATGATCATGTTCTCATTCGTTCCATTCGGGCGAACCAAATCAATGTCGATGTCGTTGATTTCGATCTCCGCGGGCGTTGGGTCAGAGCCAATGGAATCAAGCTCGATCACCTTGACCTCCCGATGTGGATGAAACCACAAACTCCAGGTGAGCGTCCGGTAACTCAGAACCACTGCATAAAGACTCATGCGATCGAGATTCACTCCGTGGCGGAGGTCCAGAAAGAGATCCACTCCGGATTCATTTGTCCCGTCCCGAATCTCCTTGCGTTTGAATTGATAGGAAAGCTCCTGCTCGTGATTCCAATCGAGATGGGAATCCCCGGGAACTCCCCAATCTCGAATCCCCAGAAACCTCACCTGAACCTCGGTCAGATCGACTTCCTGTCGATCCACTTCTTTTGGCAGGTGAAGAATGAAGGTGCCTGACGCCTTCCCCGGGACCAGACGAACCTCTCCTTGGAGAGGCTTCAGGTTCTTCTCAATCGCCTCACGAATCCTTTTCTGCCGTTGATTCTCGTAAGAATGACTTTTTTCGAGAAGACTCTGCTTGGATGCAGTTCCTTGCAGATCGAGTGTGATCGCCGTGCTTTCAGGAAATACATAATCCCAATTTCCCGCGCGGTCCTGAAGCCTCACCACATTCAGGCTCAGGACTCCGGGAGGCAACTCCGAACGCATCAAGATCCTGGTCTGAATGTATTCATCCTCTTTTTGTTGTATGCATTCCGATGCGATGACCTCCAGGTCATATTCAGCCATCGGAACCCCGGGCTTCGGATCGGAACGAAACGTAAGCCATCCACTGGAGAAGCCGGACACGTCATCGCGGAGCCCCTTCAAGCGCACCTGCAGCTGAACCCGCTCTTGATCCAAAACTTCCGTCTTCACCTCGATGCTTTTGTCCACACGACCGGTGAACCCGGGCGCTCGTGTATCCGGAGTCTCCGGAATCACATGGATGCGGGCATTTTCGGCTGCGGTCGAAAAATACTCGGTGTCGATGAAAATCCGCTCCTTCAGCCACGCCCGCTTGACAGGAGCGAGGTGGTTCAGCATTTCCGGCTGGTTGAAAAAGGCCGAGAAATGTTCGGCAAAATCCTCTTCCGGTTTGGAGAGAGAGTACTCGCTGATGAAGTTTCCGTTTCCGCCCTTCAACCGGGCTTCACCGGTTTTCGGATCCATCTCCCAGGAGATCGCGACAAAAGACTCACGGATTCCAGGGGGCATTCCGTACCAAACCGCATGGCCGATCTCATGAGTGAGCGTCCCCTCTCCGAGGCGATCCCCTTCCTCATCGAATGCCCTACTTGTGATACGGATCGTTCCGTCTCCGGAATAGACGGCGGCGGCATCGACCTCCAGGATATTGGAAACTCCATCGGGAAATCGAATCATCCGTTTCAGTTTGAAGGTTTGAAGGATGACCGGAGGAAGATCGTGAAGAATTCCGAGTATTGCGAGATACTCCTTCTTTTTGAAGGAGTCACAGGGATCGCTCACGCCTGCACAATCGGTCCTGATGTGATAACGCTCAAGCAAGATGCGCTGAAGCTCCGGGATCGGGTACAGAATCTCGTTCAATTGAAGGGTCAGATCGCTTGAGTATTCATGGGTGATCTCGGTGCGACCATCCCCAAGCAGGGTCTGCTGCCTCTGGCCTTTTGAGAAGAGCCCTTTGCCTGCGTCTTTTGCAAAGTAAAGATCAATGACACCCGATTCTGCCGGATTCGCACGATCCCGAACCCAGACCTTGCGGGCTCCCGTCTTTTTTGTGGCATGCAGATGAATTGGTCTGGTTCGTGGTGAAACTGAAACATACGCATGAAGCGCTTGCATCAGATCTGCATCAAAAAGCTCCGGGTCGTCCTCAACGATCTCGACCTGAAACTCCTCGCGAAGTTTCTCAACCCAAGGAGTTCGATCAGGCCCCGCCCCAGGGATCAGCGTGCCTTGCGCAAAGGAAGCGGTGAAGAATCCCCATCCGAAAAAAACCAAAACACTCAACTTCATGGCGCGGAGCTTATTATTCCGGCTTATTTCGGTCAACAAAAAAGCCCTGGAAGAAACTCCTCCAGGGCTCAATCGAATTCAATGAAAACCCCTTCCGGGGGTTTGTTGGGTTCTCGCTCCATCGCACATCACGTGCGATGTGCCCCCACTGGGGGCACGCTGCGATCCCACGAATAACCCCTTCCGGGGGTTATTCGTCCTTCTTAAGGGCGCCCTTGAGCTTCTCGCCCAGAATGTCTCCCATGGAGGTCTTCTTGTTGCGATCGCCCATATAGGTTTCGTAGTTCGCACGCTCTTCAGAACGTCCGAGTTGCTTGATCGAGAGGCTGATTCGGCGATCTTTTGGTTCGATCGAGAGGATCTCTGCACGAACTTTTTCACCGAGCTTCACGATGTCGCTTGGCTTCTCTACGCGCTGCTCAGAGAGCTCGCTTACGTAGATCAACCCTTCCACACCTTCTTCGATTTCCATGAATGCACCGAAATCGGTGATCTTGGTCACGAGGCCTTCCACAGACTGGCCGGTGCGGTAGCGGCTCTTGATGTTCTCCCAAGGATCACGCTCAAGCTGCTTCACGCCCAAAGAGAACTTCTCGGCTTGCTTGTCGATTCCAAGCACAACCGCCTTCACTTTGTCGCCCTTCTTGTACTTCTCGGCCGGGTTGGTCACCTTCTTGTTCCAGCTCAGGTCTGAAACGTGGATGAGTCCATCGATTCCCATGCCAACGTCCACGAACATTCCGAAGTCAGTGATCGACTTCACTTCACATTCGTCAACAATCGCGCCTACAGGGAACTTCAGCTCAAGAGCATCCCAAGGATTCTCCTGAAGCTGCTTCATTCCAAGGCTGATGCGCTTGTTGCGGGTGTCGACTTCGAGAACCTTGCATTCCACAACGTCGCCCACTTTAACGTATTTGCCAGGGTTCTTCACGCGCTCAGTCCAAGACATTTCAGACACGTGGATGAGACCTTCAACGCCGTCGTCGAGCTCAACGAATGCGCCGTAGTCTTTGAGACTGACCACTTTGCCCTTAACCACTTTACCCACTGGGAATTTGTATTCTGCTTCTTCCCAAGGATTCGGAGATACTTGCTTGAGTCCGAGTGATACGCGTTCTTTTTCGCGATCGTACTTCAGGATCTTCACTTTCACTTCATCGCCCACATTGAAGAGCTCGCTTGGGTGCTTGATGCGTCCCCAAGACATGTCAGTGATGTGGAGGAGTCCGTCCATACCGCCGAGATCAATGAACGCACCGTATTCGGTGATGTTCTTCACGGTACCTGCCACGACCATTCCCTCTTGCATTTGAGAGAGGGTCTCTGCACGTTGAAGCTCGCGCTCCTGGGCAACAACCGCCTTGCGGGAAAGCACGATGTTACCGCGCTTCTTGTTGAACTTCAGGATCTTGAACTTCATGCGGCTGCCGATGTACTTGTCGAGGTTCTTGACCGCTTTGGTGTCAAGCTGGGAGCCGGGAAGGAACGCCTTCACGCCGATATCAACGGCAAGACCGCCCTTCACTTTTGCAATCACAATCCCTTCCACCAGCTGATCGCCTTCGCATGCAGCAGAGATTTCGTCCCACGCCTTGATGATGTCCGCGCGGTCCTTGGAGAGGTGGATCATGCCTTGCTCGATTTCGAGCCTTTCCACGTAAACAGAAAGAATGTCGCCCACCGCAACTTTTGCGATGCCGGTTGCATCCTTGAATTCGTAGGTCGGAACAAAGCCTTCGCATTTGAATCCGATATCCACGGTGACGTACTCGGGACCGATTGCGACGACTTTACCGCCCTCGATCACTGCGCCTTCCTGGATTTCACTGTCTTTTTGACGGTTCTCAAAAAGAGTCGTGAAGTCTTCCTCGCCTCCATGGGCGCGGGTTTCAACGATGTCACCTTGAACATCGCTGAATTCTTCGATCCACTTCAGATTGGAAAGAAGGTTCTTCTGCTGCTTGGGAGCAGTAGCTTCTGTGTTTAGTTTTGCCATTTGTTTTGATTTCCTTAAAAACGAACTCCGTTCATCCAAAAACGCAAAGCATTTCGGGAGGATGAATCGGACATCAGGTTTGATCTGACTGCGAAAAGATAAACGAATCGGAGCAATTTCGTCAAACGAAAAAGCCCCGGCAGGGTTCTCCCGCCGAGGCTCGATACAATTCAGTTCGTAGACGAAACTACCCTGAGATCACTGGCACGGGATCCCGGCCATGTAGTAGCCGCAACCGTTTCCATAGGGGTTCATCATATTCCCGTAAGGATTCATGTTTCCATACGGATTCATGCTGCCGTACGGACTCCCAAAGGAGCTTCCGAAATTCACTCCGGCATTCATGTAGAGCCCGTTGTTCATCATCGGGTTGAACATCATGGGATTGGACCCCATTCCGTAGTACGGCATGCTCATTCCATTCATCATGTTTGGATAGCCCATGCCGTAGGCAGTTTGGGCAGCCATTTGCATCGCAGCCATTTCCTGCATCCGGATCTGGGAATCAAACATTTGCTGCTGAATTCCCATCATGGGGTTCATGCCCATTCCACCCATCATCATGGGGTTCATGCCCATTCCACCCATCATCATGGGGTTCATGCCCATTCCACCCATCATCATGGGGTTCATGCCCATTCCGCCCATCATCATGGGGTTCATGCCCATTCCAAGCCCAAGGCTCAGGCCCGCATTCAAACCAAGTCCACCCATGCCGCCAAGCCCGCCCATCATGAAAGGATTCATTCCAAATCCACCCATGCCGCCAAGCCCGCCCATCATGTAAGGATTCATTCCAAATCCGCCCATACCGCCAAGCCCGCCCATTCCACCGAGGCCGCCCATAAATCCGCCCATTCCGAAGCCACCCACTCCGCACATGGATGCGGTTGGAGGAAGACCCACATAGGTCGCCTGAGCAACCTGAAGTGCATAATTCGAGGTACATGCATTCAAGCCCCGGTTGTACATGGACATCTGCATCGCACCGAGTCCGAGGGGAACTGCAAGCCCACCGATCGCACCAATGACTTGCGCCGCCTTGCTTACGCCCGGAGGGCAGGGACCGTAGAAGCAGAACTGTTGTTGATTGTATTGGTCATTTTGATTTGCAGAGGAGCTTTTGTTGCAATCCACGCATTCGTCTGAGACGTGGGCGCTTAAGAATGACAAATACTCTTCGCAACTTGCCGCAATCGAATCCAAACACGCAACAGACTTACCCTTCAAATTATCCTTATGTGCATTTTTGGACGGAGGAACTCTACATTCCTTGTCATCGTCCGCTAGAGGCGCATTCAAGGCATCTAGATCCGCCTTGACCTTGTCATACTCTTGCTTCTTCGTTAGGTACTGGGCCAGCAAACCATCCGTGTCACAAGCTGTGTTATCGATTAACGCTTTGATGCAACCATCGCTTTTCAGGAATTTCTGGCACAAATCACCTTTGCTACCCTGAAAGTCATTCTTCGAGGAAACAACATTTTGACCACCCATTTCAAAGAACTTATACCCATCGGAAGAGGTGTTTCCATAGAAGGAGTCGTAATCATCCCCGGTAAGCAATCGTGCGATTATTTTCTTGTTCTTGATTTCCAAAGTTTTGTACTCACAAGCCTTTGTAATCACAAGGTCTCGACAATCTTTGTGACATCCTTCCCAAATGTCGGACATCTGACCTGCCAAATCTTTGAGCTCCTTATCTAACTTTTTAAGCTCCCCATCCCTAGTCTTCTTCTCATCCGTTCTCTTTGACTGGAACTCATATACATCTTCGCATGCAACGGACAAATAATCATATTGATCTGTGTAGCTTCCAGAACGCACCACTACTTTTTGATAGGCGCAATCACGATAAAGGTAGCACGGAACTTTCTCCACTGTCTCAGTTTCTGAATCGTCTTTATCCGTGTCACTATCCTTGTACACAGTTTTTTTAACCGTAGGCTGTGGAATGGTGATGATCCCGTCTTCTATGAGCTGCTTGGTACTAGCTTTCCTTGCTCTATGTTTGCTTTTGCTATAATCAACCCCAAGGAAACTCCCGTTTTTATATTTACATCTTTTAATCTTATAGTACTCCCCGTCCTCTATGCAGTATTTTCCCTCTGTGCAGGTATCAGCCGAAAGACTCTTGCAGGCGTAATAATCTTCTGCATTCGCAGAGCGAACCACCCAGGTGTTTTGGAAAATCAGTGAGATCGTGAGAACATTCACCAGCATCTTGCTAAAAAAATTTTTGGACATGAGTAAGCTCCTCAAAGTGTCTTTTCGGCTCCAGAAATCCTTTTCTGGAGGGTACCGCTTAAAATAGTAGCGAAAGTCTGAGGGAATACCAAAATTATTTTGATTTCCCGCGGAAAACAGCTACTTTTTTGTTAATCCACGCCATTCGGTTGACAGTTCGTGCGGGCACTGCTTAGATCCGGTCATGACTTTGGCGGAGGCCCGCGCGGCCCGATCCCTTTATTTTCACTTCCCCTTCTGCGAAACCAAGTGTCATTACTGCGACTTTTACTCGCTCGGTCGCGAAAAAACAAAGCCCGGCGATCCGGATCGTTTTGAAACCGCCATGATCCGCGAAATCACTCTCCGCGGAGAAGGGGGCGAGCTCGCCTCTCCGATCGAGACCATCTTTTTTGGGGGCGGGACACCGAGCATGACTCCGCCCGACTCCATGAAGCGAATCACAGACACTCTGTTTCGGTACGCCACCCTTGCGCCCGGCTATGAGTGGACAATGGAAGCGAATCCTTCCTCGATTGATGTTGAAAAATTCCGCGCTTTCAAAGCGCTCGGCATCAACCGTGTCAGCATGGGAGTGCAGAGCTTAAAGGGAGAGCATTTGCTGAAGCTCGGTCGCGTGCACGATGAGGCACAGGCAACTCAGGCTCTGGAAGCGGTGTTTTCAGCCGGGTTTCAAAATGTTTCGACCGATCTTCTTTGTGGTGTACCCGGACAGACGATTCACGATCTAAAATCGCACATCGAGCGCCTCACTTCGTTTCCGATCCAGCACCTCTCGATTTACCTGTTGACCCTTCCTCCCCATCATTCGATGTACAAGGAACTTCCGAACGAGAACGAGCAGCTTGAACACCTGCTCCTGATTGACCAAGAAATGCGCGCACGGGGATTTGATCATTATGAAATCTCGAATTTTGCCCGCCCTGGCCGTCAAGCCCGTCACAACCTCGTGTACTGGACCGGAGGCTCTTACCTTTCGTTCGGACCTTCCGCACACTCCTTCTCCAAAGATGCGCGCGTGCGCTTTAAGAATGTTTCCTCGCTTCACAAATATGCAACGATGCTCATTGAAGAAAGCCGCCTCCCGATGGAGTGGTCGGAGACTCTGAATGAATCGCAAATGGAACTTGAAAAATGGATGCTTGCGATTCGACTGAGCGAGGGCTTTCCAAAGGTGTGGCTCGTCTCAGATCGGCAACGCCAAAAGGGGCACCTTTTTATCGAAAGGGGCTTGCTCGAAGAGCATCCAGATCATCCCGAACGCCTACGAGCCACCGTGAGAGGCTTTGCACTCAGTGATGCGCTTGTGAAGGAGCTACTTTAGCGCATGTTGCAATCAACGCAATCCGGGTTTTGCTCGGCAAAGAGTCGATCAAGCTCGTCAAAACAGGTTTGTGCCATCAACTCAAGACATGCGACGGATTTGTCACCATAGGTGTCTGGGTTTGGTAAGCGGGTTTTGCTAATCACGCACACATTTATATCTGCATCCCGCTCAAGCACCGCAATCCGAACCTTGAGATCACCGACCTTCTTGGCCTTGTCTCTCCAGGCTGCGTAATCCTCATCCTCAAAACAAGATCCAAGATTCTCATCCAACAAAAACTCCGCACACCCTTCATCCTCAAGAAGCTTTTCGCAAATGTCGCCTTCGCTTCCCTTGAAATCTGATTGGACCAAGGTTTTTCCGTTTGTTTGGCCATCCGCCAGGAATTGAGCCAGTTCAGGATTCTTAAAATCATCTCCGGTGAGATATTTCGCAACTTTCTTATAGTCGTTCACCCTCTTCACTTTTTTAAAGTGACACTTATTCGATGAGTCCTTGACTGCAAAGTTCCGGCAGTCCTTATGACAATCTGAGAGTTTGAACTTCACCTCCTGTAGTTTTTTTTCCGCAGAGACCAACTGCTTCCTTAAACTTGACAAATCTTCACGTTTTTCATTAACGACCCCGGTTAGTTCAGGACAACCCACGCGAAGAACATTCCAGGGATCAGAAGATCTGGATGAATGCCGATACACATAGGTATCTGTGTCTGATTTGCCGTGACGCACGGTGACCTGGGCATGACCCACTCCTCCTGAAACGCTGGCATTCCTGATCAGCCCTCGCTCGATCAATTCTTTTTTGGAAAGCGCCGTATAGAAAACCTTATTCTTGGCGTTTTGACGATACCAAGTTGCAGGCTTATTCACACATTTTGTGACCTTGTGATAGCCGTCATCAAAACAGAGCATGTTTACGCTGCAGGTATCGAATGTAACCGAACCGCAGGAAATCACGTCCACTTCCGCTTTTGCCGAAGGGGCGAACCAGGCATTTAGTGAAGTCAGTGCTATTAAAAGAACCTTCATCAGCATCGTTTTTGAACCATTTTTGTACATAGACAGCTTCCTCGAAAAACTTCTCGGCCCAATGAGTCGTTTTCTTTAGCCTCTCAACTGGCCCTCTTGAATGGGCATGGAGCCTGGGCTCCATTGACCGATCCCATCGGAGTCACAGGTGTTTCGCCCCGAGCCGCCTCCCGCGGCATCGCTATCGTCAATCCGAACTCGCGAAAGTCGGTCAAACCTCCATAAATCCAATGGGTTCTAATCCGAAACTCTATGGCCATGCCCATTCAAAAGGGCCAGTTCGTAATTTGTTGACTTTTTGTGTCTGATTTTATACCCTTCGCCATCTTTGAGCCTAATAACCGCCCGCGTCCCAAAAGAAACGAGCCCCCCTTGAATTCCGAAGTACAGACCTCCTTTAGCCACTATTCCTTCAGTCCCGAAATGAAACGCGCCATCGATGAACTCGGATTCACCGCACCGACCCCGATCCAACTCGAGACTCTTCCCATTTTGCTCAATCGCCCGACCGATTTCTTAGGGCTTGCCGCAACCGGTACCGGAAAGACTGCAGCCTTCTCGATCCCGCTTCTTGAAAACCTGAAGGGTGGATCAAAGAACGTGCAGGCGCTGATTTTGTGCCCCACCCGCGAACTCGCCAAACAAACCAGTGAACAAATCAATATGCTCGCCCGCTACAAAAAGACCAAGGCGCTTGCAATCTATGGCGGGTCAAATTACGGCGGCCAGCTTCGCGCGCTGAAAGAGGGAGTTGCGATTGTGGTCGGAACGCCAGGACGGATCATTGATCACCTCGAGCGCGGGACTCTCAAGCTCAATGAAATTCAAACCGTGATCCTCGATGAAGCAGACGAGATGATCTCGATGGGCTTCAAGGAAGAAATCGAATCCATTCTCGAAAAAGTGCAGCAAGAAGAAAAGCACCAGACTTGGCTCTTTTCCGCAACCATGAGTCCTGAGATCCGCAAGATCGCGGATCAATTCCTCGACCGGCCAGAGCAGATCCAGGTGAACAAGCAAGAAGGTGTCTCGAAGGCCGTAAAGCAGTTCTTTTACACGGTTCGCGAAGATGAGAAGCCCGATGTGCTGCAAAAGCTGATCGACCAGGCTCCTGATTTCTATGGCCTGATTTTCTGCCAAACCAAAGCACTCGTGGTGGATCTTACCGAGCGCCTCCGAACCCGCGGCTATGCTGTGGATTGCCTGCACGGAGACATGGAGCAGGATGCCCGCGAGCGCACGATGAAGGCGTTCAAAGCAAAAACCGCGAAGATTCTGATCTGCACCGATGTTGCCTCCCGCGGAATCGACGTGAAGGACCTGACCCACGTGGTGAACTACTCACTCCCCCGTGAGCTTGATTTGTATGTGCATCGAATCGGGCGGACTGGACGCGGTGGAGCAGAAGGCATCGCGATGAGTCTCGTAAGCCCAAGCCACATGTTTCTCGTGAGTCGGATTGAAAACGCAACGAAGAGCAAAATGACCCGTGGTCAGATTCCTGCCGACATTGAAGTCCTGAAGGTGCGACTGCAGCGCGCACTCAATACCTTCCTCGAAGAACCGGGCAAAGAGTCGATTGGCGTGAATGCGCTCAGCGAAATTCTTCTTGGCACAGGCTGGCCCGAGGCCCTTGAGATCATGAGCAAGGAAGAGATCGTGGCCAGGTTTTTAGCGAAGAACATCAAGGCTCCCACGAAACGCTCTGAAACTCCGGCCTTCGCCCCCCGCGAGAAGCAGCCCTTCAAAAAGAAGAAAAAGGGCGGGTTCAAGATGAGATTCAAGCATTAGAGATCGCCTCTCGAGTTGGTCTCTTTCAGTGGGCATGATTCGCGAGCTTCGGTGACCTAACCCGTCAGAGTCACAAAGGTTTCACCTTCGAGCCGCGTCCTGCGGCCTCGCTTGCGTCAATTCGGCAAAAAATGCACCCCAACGGGTCCCTTTGAGTGGGCATGATTCGCGAGGGATAGAGCTTGCTAACTGCCATCTTTGAGTGGGCATGGTCTTCGGGCTTGTGGAGGCCAACCCCTTTGATTCTTTGAGGTTTAGCCGACTCTTGCGAGCTCGGACGGACGAAAGCAAGGCCGCAGGACGCGGCTCGGAGGCTAAACCTCAAAGAATCAAAGGGGATTGCCTACCCAAATCTAAACGCCATGCCCACTCAAAGAGGCCAGTTCGCAAAGGGACCAGTTTGGACATTTATTTACACCCGACCCTTGCCAATCGTGATCCCGACTCCATAAGTCCCTCATCATGCAAGAAAACCAAAACCCTTCACCCGAGCAAACCGCTCAGGAAAATTCATCTGAAGCGAATGCAACCGGTACGACAGCCCCAAACGCCACCACAGAAACCACGCTTGAACTCGAAAAGAAGCTGAAAGAAGCCGAGCAAAAGCACGTCTATCTGTATGCCGAGTTTGAGAATTTCAAAAAACGCGCCCTCCGCGAACAGCAGGAAACGATCAAGTTCGGCTGGAAAAACGTGGCTGCAGGACTCCTCGAAGTTCTCGATAACTTCGAGCGCGCCCTTACGTTTGCCAAACCCGATGGAGATCCGGACCTCGTGAGCGGTCTGAAAATGGTGTCCCAGCAGTTTAAATCGGTCCTTGAAAAACAAGGCGTCACCGAGATTCAAACCGCAGACCAGGCATTCAACCCCGAGCTTCATGAGGCTGTGGGCCAGATCCCAAGCGAAAAGGCAGCTGGAATCATCGTTCAGGAGCACCAAAAGGGCTATACCCTGCATGGACGTCTTTTGCGTCCGTCCCGGGTGTTGATTTCGACTGGGCCAACGAATTCCGTTCATTGACAAAACAGAAACAAGAATCATTAAAAAATTTGGGCAGAGACCAAAACTTTAGACCGAAACTTTAAAGGAGAAACATATGGGTAAAATCATTGGAATTGACTTGGGAACCACGAACTCGTGCGTATCTGTACTTGAAGGCGGCGAGCCGAAGGTGATCGCAAACGCTGAAGGCGGGAACACCACTCCCTCGATCGTTGGCTTTTTGCCAAATGGCGAGAAAGTGGTCGGACAGGCAGCAAAACGCCAAGCCGTCACCAACCCTGAGAAGACTTTGTTCGAAGTAAAGCGTCTGATCGGACGCAAGTTCGGCTCAAAAGAAGTGTCTGAATTCGTAAAGGTGGCTCCGTTCAAAGTTCAGGAAGCAAAGAACGGAGATGCTTGGGTGAAGGTTGCGGATCGCGAATACGCGCCTCAAGAAATCTCTGCAATGGTTCTTCAGAAGATGAAGAAGACCGCAGAGGATTATCTTGGTGAACCCGTAACTGAAGCGGTCGTGACCGTTCCAGCCTACTTCAACGATGCTCAGCGCCAGGCCACAAAAGATGCGGGCCGCATTGCAGGTCTTGAAGTGAAGCGGATCATCAACGAGCCGACAGCAGCAGCTCTTGCATACGGTCTTGATAAGCAAGGCAAGAACATGACCATTGCCGTATTCGATCTCGGCGGCGGTACTTTCGATGTGTCGGTTCTTGAACTCGGTGATGGCGTATTCGAAGTCAAAGCAACCAACGGAGACACTTTCCTTGGCGGCGGTAACTTCGACCAAAAGATCATCGATTGGATCGCAGACGAGTTCAAAAAAGAATCTGGCATCAACCTGCTCAACGACAAGATGGCCCTCCAGCGTCTGAAGGAAGCTGCAGAAAAAGCCAAGCACGAGCTTTCCAGCATGATGGAAACGGACATCAATCTTCCGTTCATCACTGCAGATGCTTCGGGTCCAAAACACCTGAACCTGAAACTCTCTCGCGCAAAACTCGAGCAGCTGGTGGATTCGCTCATCCAGGGACTCGTAGGTCCTTGCGAAACCGCTCTGAAGGACGCAGGCCTCACCAAGGACAAGATCGACGAAGTGATCCTCGTCGGCGGGATGACCCGCATGCCTCGCGTTCAGAGCAAGGTGAAGGAAATCTTCGGAAAAGAAGCGCACAAAGGCGTGAACCCTGATGAAGTCGTGGCAGTCGGTGCCGCAATCCAGGGCGGAGTTCTGAAGGGCGAAGTGAAGGACGTTCTCCTTCTCGACGTGACCCCCCTCTCTCTTGGGATCGAAACCATGGGAGGCGTGTTCACAAAGCTCATCGAGAAGAACACCACCATCCCTACCAAGAAGTCGCAGATATTTTCGACTGCAGCTGACAACCAGACCGCAGTGACCATTCACTGTTTGCAGGGTGAGCGTGAGTTCGCAGAGCACAACAAGTCGCTTGGGCGCTTTGACCTCGTTGGAATTCCAGCAGCTCCACGCGGAATGCCACAAATCGAAGTAACCTTCGACATCGACGCGAACGGGATCGTTCACGTGGGCGCGAAGGATCTCGGAACCGGCAAGGAGCAGTCGATCAAGATCACGGCTTCAAGTGGGCTCAGCGAAGAAGAAATCAAGCGCATGCAGCGCGAGGCTGAAGAGCATCGCTCTGAAGATGAGAAGCGCAAGCAGGTCGTGAACGCACGCAACACGCTTGATGGCTTGATCTACTCGATCGAAAAGACCGTGAAGGAAAGCGGCGAGAAGATCCCTGCAGAAGAAAAGACCAAGGTCGAGGCGGCTCTTGCCGAGGCCCGCAAATTCGTGACCAGCAATGAACTTGCTGAAATCGAAAAAGCGACCCAGGACCTGACCACTGCATCCAATAAAATGGCCGAGATCCTCTACAAGAACACCGGCGCAAATGCAGCGGGACCTGAAGCTCAGGGAGCTGCAGGCGCGGGAGCGACGGGTCAGTCGGGCGGCGAATCTTCATCCGGAAAAAAAGATGACGATGTGATCGACGCAGACTTCAAGCAGGTTTAAGACCATTTCATGCAGTTTGATGGGCTTGAATCCGGAGTTTCCGGGTTCAAGCCCATCCGCATTTTCAGAGGATTTGATTTTTCTCGAAATAACGGGTTAGCTAACCAAGGACTAAAGCCATGGCGGACAAACGGGATTATTACGAAGTACTCGGTGTGAGCAAGAGCTCAAGCGCGGAAGAAATCAAAAAGGCTTTCCGGAAGCTTGCGATTCAGTTTCACCCTGACAAGAATCCCGGCGACAAAAAATCCGAAGAAAAGTTCAAGGAGATCAACGAAGCCTACGAACACCTCTCGGATCCGCAGAAAAAGAAACTGTATGATCAGTTCGGGCATGCTGCATCGAACATGGGTGGTGGCCAGGGACCCTTTGGTGCCGGCGGTCCGTTCGGGGGTGGTTTTGCGGGCGGCGGTGCTGCCGATTTTGGTGACATATTCGGTGACATTTTCGGCGACATCTTTGGCGGAGGCGGAGGCAGGGGGCGCGGTGGATCGCGCCGGCGAGCGCGCCAAGGGGCGGATCTCGAAACCCGAGTCGACATCACATTCGAGGAGGCCTACAAAGGCGCCGAGAAAGTCATCACTCTCAACAAACGAGTGGACTGCGACACCTGTCACGGATCAGGTGCCAAACCCGGAACCTCGCCCGAGACCTGCAAGATATGCAACGGCCGGGGAGAGGTGACCTTTCAGCAGGGATTTTTTGCAGTCTCACGCCCCTGCACCAGTTGTCATGGAACAGGGCAGGTCATCACCTCCCCATGCGCACCTTGCAAAGGCGCAGGCAAGCAAAAGAAGACCTCTCAAATTTCGGTCACCATTCCGGCCGGAATCGACACCGGACAAAGGCTCAAGCTTTCAAACGAAGGCGAGGCTGGCGAAAACGGTGGCCCGAGCGGGGATTTGTACATCCTGATCAACGTGCTCGAGCATGACTTCTTCAAGCGCGACGGGGCCGATATCATTTGTGATGTGCCGATCACCTTTGCCCATGCGGCACTCGGTGCCGAGATCGACATTCCTACGCTCGACGGAAAGGTCGAGATGAAGATTCCCTCCGGCACACAGTCGCACAAGGTGTTCCGGCTCAAGCACAAGGGACTCCCGAACCTCGGACGCGGTGGACGGGGTGATCAGCTCGTTCGCGTTCTGGTCGAAGTACCCCAAAAACTCTCCTCCGAGCAGATCGAGCTACTGAAGCGTTTTGACGAGCTGACCCTCTCGGATCAGCGAGCCCACCCTCTGCATCATGGATTTTTTGAGCGGGTCCGGAGGATTTTCGAATGAACTTCGGGAGGAAGCCGCGATTTCTGATTCCCCTTGCGATTGCCTTCTTTGGACTTCTTCTGATCAGCGCATCAGGTTGTTCGCAAATGCCGGTCCGGAAGGGCTACACCCCGGCTCAAGATCCCGCGGCGGAATGGGACCCGAAGGCTGAAGCCCTGAAGCGTGCGCACTCCTACTACTCCACAGGAGAGTACGGCAACGCAATGAACTCGCTCAGCCTCGTGAGCGAAGAGAAACTTACCGATGCTGAAAAGACCGACTATTTCAACCTGAAGGGCCTGATTCGTCTTGCGGAAAAAAACCATCCGGCGGCGGTGATCAATTTCAAAAAAGCCGTCGCCTCGAATCCGGTCAAGGAACACACAAGTTTTTATGAGTACAATCTCGCCACAGCTCATGCGGAGGCCGGGAACTTCGACGAGTCACAAGCGATTCTCTCCAAACTCGACTCCACCGGGATGCCGGAGGCGGAGCAGAAGAAAGTGCTCGTCTTGAAAGACAAGGTCTCAAAGCGCATCAAACCGGATTCCACTGCGGCACAGGCCATTCGCCCCTCCCTTCCCGGTTCTGCAGCTTCCCCCACGGGAGAGCCCGCTCCCGCCGAGAGCGAACCGGTATTCACAGGCCAGTCGGACGGGAAAAAAGTGGGACTCTTGCTCCCCTTGAGTGGAAAGTACGAAAATTTCGGGAAGAAGGTCCAACGTTCGGTCGAACTCGCCTTCCAGACCTCCACCGATTCGAATGCGAAATCCTTCGAGCTCATTTCTGTGGATGCGGGTGAGACCGCGGAGTCCCATCTCGAGGGAATGAGAAAGTTGGTCGAGGAACATCAGGTCATCGCGATCATCGGACCGGTACTCAGCAAGACACTCGAAGCGATCAAATCCAAGGCCGAGTACTACCAGACCCCGATGATCTCGGTGGCACAGGCCCAGGGGGCCCTCTCGCCGAATATTTTTTCCTGCTCGATCTCAGTGAAGGACCAGGTCGCAAAAATCGTCGATTATGCGATCGGGGTTCGCGGTTTCAAGCGTTTCGCGATCCTCGCCCCCTCCAACAAGGCGGGAAAAGAAATGGCCCGCCTGTTCTGGGATGAAGTCGCGGAAAAGCGCGGCGAAATCAGGGGTTACGAACTCTATGACCCGGACCTTACCGACTTTCGCGAGCCGGTCGACAAGATCGTGGGCCTCCATTACACAGAGCCAAGGAACCAGGAATGGGTGGAGCTTTCCGAGAAACGCAAGGAACTGAACATCACCAAGAAAACCATGAAGACGATCCAGTATTTCAACCTTCCTCCGATCCAGGATTTTGATGCGGTCTTCATCGCGGACGAGGCAAAAACAGTTGGACAGATCATCCCCACATTTGCGTACCGTGATGCGAAGTCCATTCCCTTCATGGGAATTTCATCATGGAACTCGACCCAGCTGATCCAACGCGCAGGCGATCTTGTGGAGGGTGCATTTTTTCCGGTGGCTTTCAACATCCGGAATCCGCCCGAGGCGACCCGAAGATTCTATGACCTGTACTCGGCAGCCTACAACACCCACCCGGGGGAGCTCGACGCCGTTTCATTCGATGCCGCTGCGATCCTGATCAAGGGCCTCTCAAGGTCACCCTCCTCAAGAGGCGAACTGAAAAGAATCATCGAGGAACAAAAGGGAACCGAGGGTGCCACCGGGGAGATCTCCATTGACGGAAACCGCTGCGCGCGGAATCTCACGCTCTACGGAATCAAAAAAGGCGCCTTCGAAGTGATTGAAAGCTCGACCACCCGGTGAGCGGATCAATTTGCGGGCATTAGAGAGCAGCGCTCTCGATGAGCTCCTTGGCGTTTTTCAGTGCTGAGGGCGTGAGTTTTTCAGAGCCCAGCATCCGTGCGATCTCTTCCTTGCGTTCTGAATCGGAGAGAGCGCTGACCTCGGTCACGGTACGGCCCTTCGCAACATGCTTGCTGATTGAGAGGTGGTGGTCCGCAAAACATGCCACCTGTGGCACATGCGTGATGCAGAGAACCTGATTGTAGCGGGCGACCGACTTGAGCTTCTTTCCCACGGTGAATGCGGTTTGTCCGCCCAATCCCGCATCGATCTCATCAAACAAGTACACACCAATTCCACCTTTGTCAGCGATCACACGGCGGATCGCAAGCATGAGACGCGAGAGCTCTCCACCCGAGACGATCTTCTGGATGGGTTTTCGCCCTTCCCCGAGATTGGTCTGAACGAGGAGTTCGACCACGGTTCCCAAGGATTCGGGCCCGTAGGTGCCGATGTCCTCCGAGAACTCAAGGGCGAGTGTGATCTCGGCATCCTGCATGCGCAACTCCTTGAGTTCCTTCGATACGGCTTTCGTGAAAGCCTCAGCCCCTTTTTTTCGTTTCTGGAACAACTCGCGCGCAAGCGTGAGCGCACTCGTTCTCGAACGTTCGTATTCGCCCTCCAGGGAGTCGAGTTTCGTTCCGATGTTCTGGAGCAGATCCGACTCCTCTGCAAGTCGCGCTTGATGTGCGAGAATGTCCTCGATGCCCGCTCCATATTTCCGTTTCAGGTTCGTGATCAGGCTCAGGCGCTCCTGGATGGACTCCATGCGCTCCGGACTGGAATCCTCGCGCCCCAGATAACTTGCCACTTGCCTGGAGGACTCTTCCACCTCGAGGAGCGCACGTTCGATGGATCGAAACATCTCGTCCGCGCTCTCATCCATTTGCGAAAGTGCACGCGCCTTGTTGGCAGCGAGCTTCAGGGCGTGCAGTGCTCCCTCTTCGCCTGCAAGGGCCGAATCGACCTGATTCATGAGCTGCATTCTCTGCTCGGAGGATTGAAGCAAGCGCTTCTCGGAAAGCAGTTCCTCATCCTCGCCCGGTCGGAGACCAGCCTGGGCCAGCTCTTCGATCTGGAACTGAATGAAGGCCAGGCGCTGCACCCTCTCTTCCTCTTTCTTCTTCAGTGATTCCCGCTCCTCAAGAAGCGCCACTGCTTTCTTGTACGCGGCACGCGTGGCCGATGCGAGATCCTCAAGGCCCGCAAACCTGTCCATCAGATGGATCTGCTCCGTTGCCTTGAACAAAGACTGATGTTCATGCTGCCCGCAAAGATCGACGAGGTCCTCACAAACTGTGGACAGCATCGAGAGTGTTGCCAGCTCCCCGTTCATGAAGATGCGGTTCTTGCCGTTGCGATTGATGGTCCGCTTGATCAAGAGCTCGTTCTGATCCAGTTCGATTCCCACCTCATTGAGCCGTTCCTTCAGCCAAGGAAGTTCGCTCACCTCAAAGAGTCCCTCCACCACTGCCTCCTCCGCGCCCGAACGGATCACCTCGGTCTGGGCCCTCCCGCCCAGGAGCAAGGAGATTGCCTCCAGGACAATGGATTTCCCGGCCCCCGTTTCGCCCGAGAGGACATTCAAGCCCTTCTCAAAGGGAATCTCGGCATTTTCAATGAGGGCAAAATTCCTGATCTTGATTGCCTGAAGCATGTCATTTTCCTCCGAAGTTCAGTTTTTCCCGAAGAAGTGAAAAGTAGTCGCGATTCTGCGCACGCACAATCTTGAGTTTGTGTTTCTTGAATTTTGAAATCCGGATCAGATCACCATCCTTGAGATCGAGGCCATTCTGGCCGTCGATCGTGAGATACACATGCCCCGGCATGTGTTCGAGCGTCAGATCGACCGTGACCGTATCCGGCAGCACGAGCGTCCGCTGGGTCAATCCGTGCGGACAAATGGGCGTGAGAAGCATGCACCCGAGCTGGGGCATGACGATCGGCCCCCCCGCAGCGAGGGAATAGGCTGTGGACCCCGTAGGCGTACTGATGATCATTCCATCCGCTCGAACCGTGTTCGCCCACTCACCGTTCACATCCATCTTTACTCCGATGATGCGCGCGATTGCCCCCTTTGAGACCACGGCATCGTTCACGACGAGGTCTTCCAGCACAACCTTCCCTTTGCGGATCACCCGCACCTCGAGCATCATGCGCTCGGAGATCGCGCACTTTCCGGTATTGAGGATCTTTCCAAGCACGTCGTGCATTTCATCCTTCCGGACCTCGGTCAGGAATCCAAGTGTGCCCATGTTCACGCCAAGAATCGGCTTGCTCAAATCCGTCATGAGTCGCGCCGCACTCAGATAGGTTCCATCCCCTCCGAGCACAATCACGAAATCCACCTGGCTCACGAGTGCCTCTTTTTTCACAACAAGGATGTGTTTTCGCTCGGAAGGAGCAAGCCCCTTCAGGACGCGTGCACTCTCATCACAAAAATAAACCTGGAGCCCCCGGTTCACGAGTTGATGAGCAAGATCAAGCGAGAGGGTTGCCGCCTCTGCATGGTGATGTTTGATGATGATCCCGATCTTTTTGAATTTTGTGCTCATGAGGCGTCTTTTGTACCAGATTCATGAAAAAAAGCCTCCAGCAATGCAGGAATGGCGCAGCATAGTGCGGTGCGGTGCGGCATGGCAAGTCGATCACCCCCTCGGGCTGGTTGACATTCAGGCGCGCACGGTAGAAAAACTTCACGACACGATTCAAGCTTCTCGGGGGGGCCTTTTGTGAATTTTTTTCAAATCCTGATCTGCGTGATGGTTTTCTCAAGCCCGGGACATGCCCTTGCCTCAACTCCGACAGATCCCGACTGGAGTGCCGGAGCCTCCATACCTGAGGAGGGGCGCCCCAACCCCTACTCATGGGCACCCGGAGTTCTTGAAGCCAAAATCAATTCAGGGCAGATCCATGCCCTGAAGTACCCGATCACGATTACCGGCCTCCTGATCCCCGCAAAACCGTCCCTTCGAGCACTCGATGCAAAGCCTGGCGATCCGCTGTTCGCACTCATGCGCGGGATCCTCTCGCTCGATTCCGATTTCCGGGATTTCAAGGGGTTTTGGAAGTGGCTCGGACTTCACGACTATCCAGACTCTGGCCCGGGCGCGAACCCATCCGACATCCCCTACCCCGACGGGCGAAAACCGGGATTTCCAATGGGAGTGTCGATCCTTTCCAGAAACGGAGCCGAAGGGTTCACGCTCAGCTGTGCCGCCTGCCACTCCTCCCAACTCTTTGGAAGGCCCATTTTGGGACTTACGAATCGGTTTCCGAGGGCGAATCTATTTTTCATCCATGGCCAGACCGCGCTTCGGAAAATCGACCCCAAGCTCTTTGCACTCTTGACGGGCGCATCTCCCGCAGAGAAGGCCATGTATGCCGACTCGAGAGACCGGATCGAATCCGTGGGATTGAAACGCCCCGCAGCCCTGGGCCTCGACACCTCTCTTGCGCAGGTCGCGCTCTCGTTGGCTAAACGGAAAGAGGAACCCTGGGCCGGAAGGGATCCGGATGCGGCACGAAACCCCAGAGCAAACCTGCTCGACGCCCTGGTCTCGGACAGCAAACCTGCCGTATGGTGGAATGTAAAATACAAGAACCGCTGGCTCTCGGACGGAAGCGTGGTTTCAGGGAACCCGATCTTCACGAATTTCTTGTGGAACGAGATCGGCCGCGGCGCGGACTTGCCAGAGCTGGTTTCGTGGCTTCAGTCGAAACCAGAGATCGTCGAAGAGCTCACCACCGCAGTGTTCGCCACCGAGGCTCCGAAATGGCGGGACTTCCTAAGCGAATCTGCAATCCACATCGAGAGCGCAAAACGGGGACAAATCCTGTTCCAGGAGAACTGCGCCCACTGCCACGGCACCTACGAAAAGGCCTGGTCGATCAAAAACCCCGAATTGCGGGAGAACGAGTCCGATCCCGCCCTGATCAAACGGGCCCTCACCGACACGATCCGCGTGCGATACTTCTCGCAGGCAAAGATCAAGGACGTGGGAACGGACCCGGGCCGAAGACTTGGCATGCGCGCTCTTCGCGAGTCCTTGAATCCGCTCGAGTTCTCAAAACGTTTCGGGATCGTGATCGAGGAACAGACGGGATACGTGGCACCACCGCTTGAGGGCATTTGGGCGAGATTCCCCTACTTCCACAACAATTCGATTCCAAATCTTTGCGCCTTGATGACACCGCCCGAGCAACGCCCCGAAGTGTTCTATACGGGCGAGGTCATCGATCGCGAGCGGGATTTCGACCAGGACTGCGTGGGATATCCCACCGGATCAAAGACACCGAGAGCTTGGAGGATCGCCAAGGACTCGCGAGACCATCGATTCGACACGTCCCGCCCGGGGCTCTCGAACGCCGGACACTATGAGCGGATCTTCCGGAACCCGGATCGTTCGGAGAGGTATACGGCGGAGCAGAAGCGGGAGATGATTGAGTTTCTCAAAACCTTGTAAACTCCTCCCTAAGCCTGTTGGTGAATCAGATCCGGAGTGAGATGTTCATTATGAAATCCAATGAATATCGAAAGGTGATCCACAAGCCCCTGAAGTGTCTTTGTAGTGTTCCAGGTCCTTCGAAAAAGTCTGCTCATGTTCGCTCTCAGCATCGCGCAGGTGTGATTGAGGGAAAATATCGGATCAAACACAAGCTTCTTGAGCTCCCCCTGTCCCGTAATCGCTCCGCGCCCTCCCTTTACGGTGACATGAGTGGCTTGCGGATAATTTAGCCGAAGAAGTTTCGGATAAAACGGATGATCATCCGACTTCCACTCGGCATCTGAAGCAATCACCGTAGTGAGGCGTCTCATAAGTCGATTCCATCCTTGAATCCGCTGGTCTTTTCTTTTTGGATATTTTTTCCGTGCAATTTTTGCAAGCCTCCCCTTTGCAGGCATCCTTGACACCTGAAATCCAATGATTTTGCGCGAATCCGGCTCCACTACCAGCGCAACACTCAGGGGCTTGCACTTGGTGTGTTCAAACGTTTCTAGATCATCAAATTGAACACTCACGATCGGCCTTGCCTCGAGGCTCTTCAACCACCTCGAATGGGATTTTCTCGATTCACGCGCAAGAAACTGACTCCTGCGAGCAATCGTTTTCGGGTCAGCTCGCAAAAGAACCGCCGCTCTGCTCTTGGTGACACCTGATGAAAGCAAGAGCTTCAGTGGATGAGTAATCCGACGTCGCTTTTGCCACACGCCCGGGCTGAGCGTTGCGCGTGAGAAGGTTCCTCCGCAGCATTTGCAAAGATATCGACCGATCTTACGGCTGTCGGAACTGCGATAGAATGATCCGTATCGAATCACCTGATTGGATTTCGGACCTGTCTTTGCAGATAAGGAGCATGATCTTTTAGGGCAGTTGGGATTCACACCCGGAAGAATTCAAAACCCGTACCAAAATCAGGAACTTGGAAAAATCAAACCCAACTCGCCAACAAACTAAGGGAGGAGTTTGCCGGGATTCAAAAGCCCCTTCGCGTCAAACACCCGCTTCAATCCGCGCATAAACTCTATCTCGCTCGGCGTCCGCGTGTAGGCAAGAAGATGCTTCTTGAGCAATCCGATGCCATGCTCGGCCGAAACGGAGCCCTCGAATTCCTGAATCCACCCGAACATTTTCTCGTCCGCCTTGGCACACACAGCCTTGAACCCTGCCGCATCCATCCCTTCCGGCTTTAAAAGATTCACATGCAGATTTCCATCTCCGATATGCCCGAACACGAAGGGCTTGAGTCCCGGATAATTCTCGTTCAGATCTCGACTCCAGGTCTCGATGAACTCTTTCAGTCTGCGAATGGGGAGTGAGATGTCGTGCTTGTGCAAAAGTCCCAGATTCGACAGCGATTCCGAGATCCCCTCCCGCATCGCCCAAAGAGTCTGCGCTTCTTTGGGGGATTGGGCGAGAACCGCGTCTTGCACACAAGGAACACCCTCATCGGGCGAGAGCAGACTGGAGAGCCAGCCCTCTAGCGCCCCCTGTCCGCCACTTTCGCGCGGACGCTCAATTTCCATCAAGACATAGAAATCGTGCGCTTCTGCAAACGGAGCGGAAAAACCCCGATTCTGAAGCACCACTTGGAGGCACGCATTCGACAAGCACTCAAACGCATTGATAAGAAATCCGCTGCTGCGGGCTTTTGCGAACAACTCAAACACATCGTTAAGGTTGGAGAGAGCAAAAAAGAAAACATCACTCTCGCCCGGCAAAGGCGAGAGTTTCAAAATTGCTTCCGTCACGATTCCAAGAATTCCCTCAGTCCCGATGAAAAGCTGGCGAAGATCGACTCCGGTGTTGTTCTTTTCAAGCGATCCGTTCAAGCGAAGGACTTCTCCCGACATGAGAACCACGGTCAGTCCGAGGACCCAGTTTCGGGTCAGCCCGTAGCGGATCACCTTCACTCCCCCGGCATTCGTGGCGATATTGCCCCCGACAGAGGACGAGCCTTTCGACGCAAAATCGATGGGCCAGGTGAGCCCACGAGGCTTCAGGTGTTCATGCACCGCCTCAGTGACCACTCCCGCCTCGACCTCGAGCGTGAGCGCAAGTGGATCGAATGTCCCGATTTTCCTCATTTTGGTGAGGGACACGACACATTCCCCGTTCGCAGCAACCGCTCCACCTGCGAGACCGGTGCGCCCGCCCGAAGGAACAACCGCAATCCCGGAACGATTGCAGAGGGCAAGCAGGCGGGAGACTTCTTCCGTAGACTCGGGAAAACAAATTACCAATGGATCGGGAGTATGGACCTTGGTCCAATCCCTGCCATACGTCGCAAGGTCACCGGATTCCGTTGAGAAAAATCCGGCCCTGAATTCCTGCCTCAATTGATCGATGAATGGAGCTCCCACCCCGTCATGCTACGCAAAGAAATCTTTGATGAAAAGCCCATTCCCGAATACGATGACCGACATGAAAAAGATTGTTGCCTTGGCCCTGCTCATCGCCCTGATCGGAGGGGCTTATTTTTTCGTCAAAAGAAATCAATCAACTTCCGATTCTGGCGAAACTTCGGAAAAGACCCTGGAAAAGGACTCACCTGAGGGCGCGAGCCCGGGTTCCGGCACAGACTCCCTTTCAGGTTCCGGGGACGGGGCAGAGACAGAGAGCCCAGCGCCAGGCACCGCCACCGGCGCAGCACCTGGCACCGCCACCGGCGCAGCACCTGGCACCGCCACCGGCGTCCAGTCCGGTACATCATCGATGGAAACCGGCGGCACACCCGCGGATGCGCCAGTGGTATCGGGCGGAAGGAAATCTCCGGCCCAGCCGGGGTCCTCCGTTCCCTGGATTCAAGGCTCAGTGGGATTACAGGGCGATCATGTCAACATGGTGGATCGTTTTGTAAGCGCAATCGAAGAAAGAAATCCGGAAACCATGACCCGCTTCTTCTCAAAGGAAATGAAAAGCCGCAGCTCGGTTGCCGGCAAGGGAAAGCTGAAGTCGTTCATCAAGCAGGTCCTGATGGGCGAGGGATTTTTCGGCGGCCTCACAAATCCCGACACCCGCAAGATCCGATCGGTCCAAGCAGGAGTTTTTCATTTCACAGTGAAGTATGAAGTTTCAGATCCACAGAACGATGAAGTGGACATTCCGGTCACCGTGAAATTCCAATTCGAGAAGATTGACGGAAGCTACCTCATCACGCAAGTCCTCGAAACTCGCGGGTAATCCTGGAAGATCATGGCCTTTTCAGGACTCATCCCTTTCATTGTCCTGCTGGTCTCCTTTGTCGGCCTGAGGCTTCCCCTTACCCACTCCTCCTTTTTGTCGCTTCTAGCCGGGACCCTCCTGACACAAACCCTCTTTCATGCCTCCTCCGAAGTCTGGGGTGTTGCCCTGGGCAAAACCGCACAAATGATGGTGGAGATCGGACTGATCCTTCTTGGCGCCTTTTTCTTTCTGGAGGTGGCCAAACGAACGGGCATCATTGATTCGCTCGCGCAACTGATCCGGACCATCTCGCCAAACCGGCTCATCCAGGCGGTGTTGGTCACCTTTCCCCTTGCCTTGATGGTGGAAGGCTCAAGCGGTTTCGGCACCCCGCTTCTTGTGATTGCCCCGATCCTCCTTGCACTTGAATTCAAGATCGAACACTGTGCACTTCTTCCTTTTGTGAGCTTCATCATCGGCATTCCCTACGGAGCTCTTGGAACTCCGACGCGTCTCGGATTTCCGGGTTCGAATCCCACATTCGGCACCTTCATGTCCCTGAGTCCCTTCGTTTTTCTTGCCCCGATCCTGACCCTCTTTCTTCTCACTCGCCGCCCTCCGCTCAAAATCGTGTTCTGGACCCTCTCCTTGAGCACCGTCTACTTTTTTTCGGGGCGCCCTTTTGCCGAAAGCGGACCCGAGCTTGCGGCCCTTGGTCCCGCGTTCCTGACCCTGATCTGGGGACTGATCAGCACCCGGCTGTTCCTGAAATCCAAGGAGACCTCCCGGAAGTTCGAACTCAAAGGGGTTACCCTGTACGGTTTGCTGCTGATTGCTCTTTGGCTCGGAAAACGCACATTCATGGATCAACTCATTCCCGGCACCTTGGTCCGCATCTTCAATCCCGGATTTGTATTTCTGCTGTTCGGATCACTTCTCATTCCCCTGCATCCCCGCCTCTCATTCCGGTCTGTGATCGTGGAAACCCTCCATCGGTCCAAACGCACTCTCGCAGTTTTGTTTTGCATGACATTTCTTGTGCAACAACTCAGGGCCAACGGTTCACTTGAACTCCTGACCCGCTCCCTCCCCTCATTCCTTCTCGGATCCGGCTCTCCATTCCTGGGGTGGATGGGCAGCATCTTGATCGGAACTTCGACCATGGCGAACCTTCTTCTCTCCAAGGTTGTTGATCCGACCCGGTATGTCTCGATCGCAGGAGGAAGTGCCATCGGAGTGCAACTTGCCTTTCAATCGGTAGTGGCAATGAAAAGCATTTTGCATGATCGCCTGAGTGAAAAACAGATCTACCGCCTGATCCTTCCCGTGAGTCTCGGCTACATTCTTCTTCTTTCCCTTCTTTGAACCGGGACATTTTGTGGTTTCAAAATGCCCCGCCAGAATTCCGGCTCAACCCGCGAAGTTGAACAGCTGCCCCCTCCGAAAGTGCAAGCATCTGTAACTATTTATTATTTAAATCTTGTGTAGCTGGCGGGCCGCTTTCTTCCGGTGGCACGAAGCTTGTACTTTCTCAAGGCGGGTATGACAAAGAAATCTGGGATGATCATCGATCTTGAGCTGGAGCGGAAGAAAAGGGGTCTAATGCCCCATGATCCTGTTTACCAGATCAAGATCAACAAGATGGACAAAATGGAACTGCTCGAGGAGATGGTCCGTTTCAACGACTCCCGCTCCAAGGGTGAGAAGATGAGCCTCGCTTTGATGATTCAGGGAAGGATCCTGTTCAAGGCACTCGAACTCATGGCGCAGACCCAAGAGTTGCGTCTTCTCGCAGGATCTTATCGCAAGCACCTCGAACACGAGCTCGAGGAAAAATTGACCGAGATCAAATCGATTTTTGCTCCACGGACACCACCCTATTGAGCCAATTCAACATCCCCCGCGCTGCAACCGCACCTTGAGTGACGCTTGCCTGAATCAGGAACCCTCCCGTCGGTGCGTCCCAATCGAGCATCTCTCCTCCGCAGAAAAAGCCGGGATGCTTTTTCAGCATGAGTTCCAGCCCCGGCTGAGTTTCGATCTCCTCAAGATCAACCCCTCCCTTGCTTGAAATCGCCTCGAGCAGAGGTCTTGGGCCCAGAAGCTCGAGCGGAAATGCTTTCAGGAGCTTCGCCATTTTCTCGAGATTTTCACGATCGCTCTTTTCGGTCTGATGAAACAAAAGTGCCAGTGCGGTTTCATTCAAACCCAGTACTTTTTTGATTCTCCGGAGCGGTGAGAGATTCTCCCGAACAGACTTCAATTTATCAGTGATGGCGGATTCACTCATCCCGGGCTTCAGGTCAATCAAAGCCGTCCCTTTGGTCCCATGAAAATAAATTGGAGTCCCCTCGAGCCCATAGCGGGTCACCATGAGTTCGCCTGCCTTGGTCCCCGCTTTCGACGTGAAAACAATATTCTTGAATGGCTTTCCTTCCGCTTCCTGAAGAAAGCCGGGATTCCAAGACACCTCATAGCCTACATTGGAAGGAGCGAAGGGACGCACCCGAATGCCGAACTTCTTCTGGAAGACTTCGGGCCAAAGGGGTTCTCGATCCTCCCAGCTTCCCCCTCCGAGAAAAAAACCAACCGAGTCGAAATCGGAAAGACGGGTCTCGGAATTGAGTTCGGTATTCGGAACAAACTCAACTCCGGCCTTCTTCAACATTTCTATCCAAGCACGAAGAAGATTCGAAGCCTTCATTTCACGAACAAAGGTTCGGGAGGAAGTTCCCACGAACGTCTCAAATCCAAGACTCTCCACAAAAGCGATCCAGGCCTTTGGTGAAAACACTCCGAAAAACCGGGACCAGACTTCGGGGGAAAAGCCTTCATAATGGGCGATGAATTCAGGGATCGACGCCTCATGTGAGATATTGAGCCCGGAACTCCCGGCAATCAGGAGTTTTCGCCCAAAGGACGGGCGTCTCTCAAAAACAGTGACACCCACTCCAGCGCGAACCAGCTGGGTCGCCGCCATGAGTCCCGCAGGACCTGATCCGAAAATTGCGGTTTTTTTTGCCGAAACCATCGACCGCAGCATAATATGAGTCCTGCATGAATCCAAACCCACTTTCAACATCAGGCCTGAAAAAGAAGGCACTTCCAGCCCTGATCTCCCATCTGGAACTCGAACTCCGCGGACTGATTCAAAGCGCAAGAGCTGCACACCTTGCCGCAACCCATGAGGAATCGCGGGCTGAAGACAAGCATGACACCTTTGCCATTGAGGCAAGCTACCTTGCCGCAGGACAAGCCGCCCGGGTCTCGGAATTGAGAGCAACCCTTTTGGAATTGAAACAACACCTTGAAACTGGAACCAACCGGAACAGGATCGAGGTCGGTTCTCTTGTGACCCTTTCAAGCGGGGGAAGAACCACTCTCTCCCTTCTTGCAAATCACGGGGGCGGTACCCGAATCCAGCTCGAGGGAATCCCTCTTTCACTCGTGAGCCCGCTCTCTCCCCTTGGAGAGAATCTGATCGGGCTGAAAACGGGTGATGAATTTGAAATCGAGGCGAAATCAGGCATATCCGTATTTCGCGTGGTGGACTTCCAATGAATGAGGGCCAAGCCGGAAGGGGGCGAATCGACAAAAAGGCAGAGCCTCCTCCAGAGAACGAATGGTTTGTTTACCTCATTGAAGCGGAAAATGGATTTCTCTACACCGGAATCACGACCGACCTTGACCGCCGGATCAAGGAACACAAGGAGGGGAAAAAGGGTGCGAAATTCTTTCGCAGATCCCCTCCGAAACGGTTCCTTGTGCGCTCAGGACCGTATTCCCGCTCGATTGCGCTCAAGCTTGAACACCGGATCAAACAGCTAAAGCGGGAGGAAAAGCTCAAACTGAAGGTTAGACGGAATCTCAAGAGCCTGCTAGATTCGCTCTCATGAAATCCGAAGCCCGATGCCCCTGCGATTCCGGTCGTTCCTATGGTGAATGCTGCAAACTCTTCATTTCGGGAGCAGCCCTCCCCGACACTGCCGAAAAGCTCATGCGTTCCCGTTACTCGGCTTATGTGGCAGGAGAAATCGACCACGTCGAGAGAACCTGCGATCCCGAAAGCCGGGACTCCTTTGACAAAGAAGCAGCTCTTTCTTGGGCGAAAGAGTCCGAGTGGCTTGGACTTCAGATCATTGCGACACGTGAAGGAAACTCCGGCGACAAAACGGGAGAGGTGGAATTCAAGGCACGCTATCGAAGGGATGGAAAAGAAACGGTCCACCATGAAGTGAGCCTGTTCAAATTCCTTCCGGTGAACGGCGGCGGACAATGGTTTTACTCGGATGGCAGGGACATTCTTCAACCCATGCGCTCGGAGCAAAGAACCGGTCGAAACGACCCCTGCCCTTGCGGGAGCGGTAAAAAATTCAAAAAGTGCTGCGGATGAGAGATTTAGGATGAAGGCCGGGCTGTTTTTCTTTTTTTTCATCGGCCCGTATCTGAGTGCCCGATCTGAACCTGTGAACTGGGCCGATTACAATGACACTGCAATGCTCACGATCACACGTCCCAAAGGGCATCCCATTGGAAATACGATTTGTACCGCAGTTGTCGTATCGCCTCATTTGGTGCTCACCACCGCTCATTGCGTGAGTGATGCCACCGAAGTTCGAATCACGTTTGACGTGGAAAACGGAGCCACGGCAAAACAGGTGCAAACCGCAAAGCCCGGAACATGGGCGATGCATCCTTTGTATGATCCGAGAAAATCGTATTTTTTGTATGACCTTGCCCGAATTCGTCTCGGGAAACCGGCCCCGCTTGCACAGGCTTCCATTCGCACCATACCCGACAAACTCGAGATCCCCGCTGGCACAAGAATCAAGAGAATCGGCGTAGGGCTTAGAAACGGCTTCAATTCGAGGAATTTCACAGATCCCAAGTTTCTTTCCATTCAAAACAAACTCACCTTGGAAACCGAGGATGCTTTGAGCGCATCGGGGGATTCCGGAGGCCCGATTTACTCACCTGATCTTTTGCTGATTGGCATACACTCCACTCGCGATGATCGCGACCACAAAGAACCCGAGCGGGGGTATGGTCCCTACCTGCCCGCCTATAAAGAATGGATCTTTTCCAAATGAAAAACCTAAACCTCACTTATGTACCGGGAAAAGGCGCCACAGAGTTTCATTCGGTATTTCACTCGGCTCTCGCATCAGCGAATTCAAACAGCATCCACGCAAGCCACTTCTATCACGAGGAAATCGCATACACTCTGGCTCACGGATCCTCTCTTGCCTGCACACCCGCGTTGGTCTTTGTGAAGTCCCACGGAATTGCAAAGGCAATGAACAGCGTGATCGCAAGTTTGCATTCGGGTGTCGCGGCTCCCCTTGCGGTGTTCACGTTTGAAGACGAACAGGGATCAAGCTCCGATCATCCCTTTTCCTCCCTAAAAATGCTCGAAGGAGTTGGCGCAAAAGTTTTTCAAGTTCGGGCAGAAACCCTGCTCACCGGGTTTTACGAGGCCATTTCGTTTTCGATGGCAAAAAAACTTCCGGCATTTCTTTCGATCGGAACCCGCGACCTACCTGATCATGCATCCCTCAAAGCTTTCGCCCGTGAAGCCTTGAAACACATTCACTCCTTGCCGGAATTCAGCCTCCTCCCCCGGTATCAGGCTCTTCTGAATCCACTCCTGAGTCCCCGCTACTCATCTCCCTTGCCTAAAATTCCTCACTGCCCGCGGGATTTACCGCCCCACCTGAGCATCACCGCAAGATCCTATGAACCGGCCATCGAGGTACTGAAAAAGATCGGATATTCCTGGGTCACGGGCGATGCCGGCACATCCTCTCTTTTTGGTTTGCCTCCCCATGATTTGATCGATGTCTGCACCCACATGGGTGGCGCAATCCCGCTTGCCATGGGTGCTGTGCTGGGGGGAAAAAACAGGGTCCTTGCGGTGAGCGGAGATTTTTCATTCATTTCCACAGGAGCCCTTGCACTTGGGGAAGCCCACCAAAGGGGCATTTCATTTGACATTTTGATCTTTCAGAATGGCTTAGCCTCCGCGACTGGAGGTCAGGTTGTTCCCGATGAAATGCTGAGATCACAGATGCCAGCCGGAATTGAAGTTCACCTGATCCATCAAGATCCTGCTGGACTCTTCGAGCTGCTGAAGAACCCTCTGCAATCAAAAGCTCAGCCCCGTGTCGTAATTTATTCTGTGAAACAATAGATGCATAAAAAGAAAACGGGGCCCGAATCCCGGACCCCGCTCTCTTCATTTTTAATATTTCAACACTCAGTAACAGGCTGGGCTTTGCTGTGCGAATCGAACTGCCTGATTGTAGTCAGGTGTGTTGAAGAGGATTCTTCCTGATCGATCAATCACCCGGAAGAATCGCTGCCCCATCGCATTTCCACCGCGCATGATCTGACAGCGTCCAACGTATCCCCCGTTACCAGGCTGGCCGCCGTTATTGCCGGGGTATCCGCCGTTATCGCCAGGGTATCCGCCGTTATTGCCGGGGTATCCGCCGTTATTGCCAGGGTATCCGCCGTTATTGCCAGGGTATCCGCCGTTATTCCCAGATTGATTCACGTTGTTCACGATCCCCTGACAAAACCCCATTTGCTGCGATTGTTCTGCGATTCGAAGTGCTTCCGCATATTGAACCGTGTTACCTAAGATTCGACCGGTTCCATCCTTCACCATGAACACCTGGAATCCTCGCTGATCGTAGTAGCTATTGATCATGCAGGGTCCGATCTGGCCAGGGTAAGGGTATCCGCCACCATTGTTGCCGTTGCCATTCCCACCCGGATAGCCGCCATTGTTCGAGCCACCATTACCTCCAGGATAGCCTCCACCTCCTGCTCCACAGGATCTCCATTGGAGCTGATACACCACACCTGACGAAATATCCGCAGAATCAAGAGTCATCATGGCCTGCTCGTTGAAGCCATTGGTTTGAACTGCGATACTGGTATTGGTTCTGAGGTTCACATCCTCTCCGCAAGGAGACCATACATTCGCAGTCGCCATGAGCGTGTTGTTCAGAGTAAAATTTCCATCCGTCGCGCCCACGAAATTCTTGCGGTAGGCAGGACCGTTTTGGCCCGCGAAAAAGTATTCGACTTCAAAGCTGGAACTCGCATTGAGAGGAAGTCGATTGTAGCCGCGATAATCGATCTTGATGACCGACACCGAATAGCCGCCGGGAACTGCAACCGGAATCGCGATATTGCATGCCTTTCGATCTACAGTCTTTCCGGTAAATCCTCCTGCTTCAGCCTGAAATCCACCAAAGAGGATACTCAAACTCTGCGCATCCGGGCTCAATTGCGCCGATACTGTGCCGAGCGGGCAACCTGTTCCGGCATAAGTCGGCGTGCCTAAGCGAATCTGGTCAACCGGAAGCTGGGCAAGCGCGCTCCCGGAAAGCAAAAGCATCGGAGCGAAGAGTTTGAAATGCGAAGTCTGGATCATGATTCCCCCTAAGGTGTGGTTACGAAGAAGCGGGTTAGCCTTGCCCTTCTTGGAAATGCCTTCTGCGAAGCCCGTGCCAAAATTCTGAAGGATCTCATTTGCAATGAAATCCATTGAGTTACGCGTGTTTGCCGGATTTTGCCTCAATAGGCTTCTGCTTCTTCGGGCAAAACGACACCAGCAGATGCCATGTAAAAATGGCAGCTTTAGCACATTATGGTAGAAGCTTTTTCATCCTCGGGAGGACCCTCATGAAATCATTCTTGATCCTAAGCTCACTTCTCTTGAATGCCATCGCCTTTGCCCAATCCGATGCGCAGGACTTCGTTGGCTGTGATCCGTCTCCCACGCCGTTGATCGCATCCCTTCAGGTGGATGAAAACCAAACCGTGATGGCAACAGTCTGCAGACAAGGAGATGATGTAATCGTCACTACCTCCCAGGCCGTCCCAAAATCGAATTTGATTTATTTTGGAGTGAACGCCGGTCTCCCCTTTTTCGGATATGAGTTCACCTATTCCCGACTCAAGAACGGCGAGCTTCACTATCATCTTTCTTTGGGAGCGGAAGGCTCCTTAGGAGGCAGCGCCGCCTCCATTCGAGCAGGCTTTCATCCGATGGGGAATGCCGTTTTTGTGGGTGGGAAGGCAAGCGTGATGAACAATGCCCAGGGAGTGAATGAATTTCTGCTCGGGCCTACTGTTGGTTTGTCTGGCGGCAGAAGATTTGTGACAGGCCACATCGGATTGAGCCTGCTTGCGGATTACAATCCAAAATACCAGGTCGTGAATCCCGTGCCGGAACTTGTCATGGGGGTACGCCTCAGACTTTTCCGGTTCGGAAAGTAAATCTTGATTTCGAGGCTTCTCTCTCTGAGAATGGAGAGAACATGCGAAGTCAAAATCTCTTTAAAATCAAGATCACAGCACTTGCGCTTTGCGTTAGCTCAGGATGTGCAAACCTTCACTCCGTAATGATCGGAGAACGGAGACTTACGCCCGCAGGCGGACAGGATTTCGACGTCAAAGTGAGCGAAGTTGGATTCAATGTGAAAGAGGCCACAAGCGTCGTTCAGGCCATTGGCGGAAAGAACTCAGGCGTTGGTAAAGCTTCAAAAACGGTGAATGATCTCTATGACCTGGTATCCTTCGGGCCCGTTACCGGGAATACTGTCTTGGACACCAAATATGCGGACATGATCGGCGAACAATCTTCGAATTCGTGTGCGCCTGAAAAAACAATCGGCGTAGTGAGCATCCGGGAAACCATGAAGTACCCGGTCATCAGCGGTGAAATCGTTAAAATCTGGGGACAATGCAAATGAAATCAACATCCGTGAAAAAACTACTTCTTATTCTTTCATTCCTTGCTCTTGGTGCCTGCGCCAACTTGAAAAGTGTATCGGTAACAAGGGTTCCTCAGGACCGCTCAAATCCCATCTCCAGTGAAGCTTGGGGCTGGGGATTCCTTGGAATTTATTTCGATAACGATTTCGCAAACGAGGCGGTCAAGAAACTCGACTCCCAATGTGAAAATGGCCGGATCTCCGGGGTGATGACGAAATATACGAGCAAGTTTTACTTTCTTTGGACCACTCGAACCATCAATGCGAGCGGATACTGCCTTGCGGGGAATTCGAAATGAATCTCCCGCGGATCATGCTTGGAGCGTGTCTGCTCTTGGCAGCGCCGGCTCTGTCGGGCTGTGCGATCGGACTCGTAAAGTCCCTTCACAATGTATCTTATCTTGAGCAGGCTCCCATTCCCGCAAACACGAATTCAAAACCGATCGAGCGGGACGTAACCCGAAATGTGCTCCTGGGCTTTTTGAATAACACCGATTTTGTCGACAACGGCTGGAAGAGCTTTCAGAAACTCTGCCCGAATGGAACCATCATGAACCCGATGGTACGTCACTCCACTGATCTTGGATTCCTTGCCTACAAGGAGCAGCTCCATTTCTCCGGCACCTGCGTTTCCAACATCGAAATAGAATAATCCTGACAGAGACCAGTCCGGAACTGGCGCCCATGAGCTCTAAAACGTTTTCGCATCAATCACAAATCGATACTTCACATCACCCCGAATCGTGCGCTCATAGGCTTCGTTGATCTTCGCGGCAGGAATCAACTCGATCTCGGAGAATACTTTTTTCTTTGCGCAAAAATCGAGCATCTCCTGGGTTTCCTTGATCCCGCCGATGAGGGATCCAGTAAGCTTTTTTCGACCGAAAATCAAAGCAAACGCCGCCACTTCGCTTGGCTCGGGAGCCGCTCCCACAAGCACCATCGTCCCGTCATTCTTAAGCGAAGCAAGATACGGAGTGAAATCGTGCTTTGCAGAAACGGTATCCAGGATGAAATCAAACCTTCCTTCAAGTCCCTCGAAATTCGCAGGATCCTTGGTCATGACAAAATGCTTCGCCCCGAGCTTTTTTGCGTCCTGAGCCTTGTTGGGCGAAGTACTGAAAATCGTGACCTCCGCCCCCATTGCTTTTGCGATCTTCACGGCCATGTGGCCGAGGCCTCCGAGACCCACCACTCCGATCTTGTGGCCTTTTTTGATGTTGTAGCGTTTGAGCGGTGAATAGGTCGTGATCCCCGCGCACAGCAAGGGCGCAATCCGTTCGAGCGGCTGGCCTTTCTTCACTTTCAGCGCGAAAGGCTCCTTTACGGTGATGAATTGCGAGTACCCTCCTTGAGTTGGAGTTTTTCCATCGAGTTCGAGGCTGTTGTAGGTGAAGGCAGTTTGCTTTGTGCAGTACTGCTCCTCATGACTTTTGCAACTTGAACACTTGCCGCACGAATCCACCATGCAGCCCACGCCCGCGAAATCGCCGACTTTGAACTTTTTCACTTTCTTTCCGACGCGTCGAACGACTCCCACGATCTCGTGCCCGGGAACGCAAGGGTACGCAGTCGGTCCCCACTCGCTGCGCGCGGTGTGAATGTCGGAGTGACAGATCCCGGAATAAAGGATCTCGATCAAAACGTCGCTCGCCCCCGGATCCCGGCGTTCAAATGTGTAGGACTTAAGCGGCTCGGTTGCGGAATGGGCTGCGTAGGCACGGGTTTCGATCATGGTAGAATCTCCTTGCCTGAGAAGCTAAACCCAAAGGGGGTAATATGACAAGGATGTGGGCTTCGGAGGGAGACCGTGCATGGACACTTTGCCAATTCTCTTCACAACACAGTTGCAAAGACTGAGTCACTTCGAGAAACCATATCAATATTCGATCACAACAAGACCGTTCCCGCCGCTTCCATACTCTGTTATCAGAGTCGAAATGCCTCCCATTCCGATTCCGCTCTGATAATCAGGATCTCCTTGACTTGCCGCTTGCCGTCCAGATCCCGGGATCAAACTGGTTTGACGTCCAGAGACAAACCCGGATCCCCCTCCGCCGCCTCCAGAAATAAAATAGGTTTGAGATCCAGCGCCTCCGCCGCCTCCAAAATATCCACCCCCTCCGCCGCCTCCACCGGCATAAAAAGAATCCTCTGACCAGATTGAGGATCCACCGAAGCCCCCCTTCAAACTCGTCCCTGCGGTGGAATCACCGCCACCGGAAAGACCTCCCGCACTTTGAGTTCCTCCCCTTCCACCCAAATGGCCGGATGAGTAAACTGGAACCAAGGTCAATGGCAGCCCCTGTAACCCCGCTACCCCACCACCGGCTCCTCCGGGCATACCGCCATAGGCACCCGCTCCACCGCCACCGCCTGCAGCGATCAGTACCGATGAGTCCCTCAATACGAAACTGCCGCCTCCACCCGTCGGGTTTGCGACCGACCCACCCCGAGACCCTCCTCCTGCGATTCGATACCACCAGTTTGTGCATTCGGAACAATAATTGAACATATCAGCAGGGCCCATTCCGCCCTGGCCCACCCGAACTTTGAGCGTCTCTCCCGGAGTTACTGTCAATGTCGCACTGGCAAACCCCCCACCGCCGCCGAAATTCTCAGGTAGCAGGTAGATCCCGCCCCCCCCGGCACCCCAAGCCTTTACCGTGATCTCGCTACAATTTGCAGGCACCGAAAAGTTCTGATCAAAGTAGGAGTCGACAGAACCGACTTCGGACACTTCCGCCTTCAAAAAGTTGAATTCGAATACTACTTTTCCATGGATGCACGGGGATGGGGAAGGGGATGGAGATGGGGATGAATTTGAGGGTGCAGGCTCGTAAACTACGTCACCATTTTGATTGACCACAAGCTTTGGGGAGCAGCTCACCAAAAAAAAACCCAGGGAGCAGCAGATGAAGCCCAATCCGCGCGTATACCTACCGCCAACAATGCCCGCCCAAAATAACCTCATTAAAATCTCCCAGAATAATATTTTCTTAAGAAAAATTAATTTGGTCAACTAATAAGATATTTCAATTGCCATCTCGAATTGACTCAAATTAAATGCCGCAATTTGCTGGGCATGGATTGTGAGGGGTGTCCTCAATGACTCACAAAAACACCTCTTTCAGGGTTCGAGTTGCGAAACAAAAACCAGAAAGGGATGTTTTATGACCAACAGGAACAAGTCGTATCTCTTGAGCGGTAGTGAGTAAGCTAACGGAAGCTAAAAATGCAACACGATGGCAGAAAATTAAAGGGCCTCTCCTCAAGAGCTCCGACTCCTAATTCCCAAAAAAAATCAGCCCTGCTTGGGCAGGGTATTGTCTCATGAATGGTTCCGCCGTCGCGGCTGAGATTCGCTCAAAGACCAAACCCAAATCATCGCTAAAACAAAAAACCGTGAGGAGCCCCTTAGCATAAAAACTCGCCCCATGACCAAAACCAGTCCAAGCCTTTAGAGTGAAGCGGCCTGAAGATCGTTTACCTCTTCCGCGTCTTTGGCGACGTGCCTGGAGAAACCTTGACTGGCGCTGACGGGTTAGATTCTACGCACTTACACAATTGTGCGTCCCAAACAGTGCCCACTTCGCATGGAGCGGTTGGGGTATTACAAAACGTCCCAGCCTTGGACTCAATACTGAATACACTCAACAAAAAAACAATACCAATGAACTTTTTTTGTGAAAACATACGATCCTCACACATAAAATTATAGACTCATTCCTAGAAAAAACAACCTGGAATCATGTTTTAATGGCATTGCCTTGCTTGAAAAAGCATTAAGAAATACATGGCCTTAAGACTTACCCACTTCGCTTTACCCCCACACTTACTCACGCCCTCACCTATCAGATTCGCAGAGTTCACGTAGGGCGACTTTGGAGGGACCCGGCGGAGATGGTCGGCACCTCCGCGGTTCAATTCCTCACCGAAATAGGGCATCAGGGCAGATCGAACTCATCCCTTTCCCTGAGTTCTGTCAAGAATCCAGTATGGTTTGAATTCCGGTCGATTGCCCTCACCCCTTCACGGTTTCGGACTTCTTGCCTGTGGCCGGAACCTTTGACTCGATCACAAAGTGAGGTTTGTCGTCCTTCAGCACCACGCGAACTGCTCCCCCATTTTCGAGCTTTCCAAACAAGATCTCTTCCGAGAGGGGACGTTTGATCTCGTCTTGAATGACCCGTGCCAATGGGCGCGCACCCATCTTGCGATCATAACCCTTCTTTGAGAGCCAGTCGCGGACCGGCTGCTCGATCTCGATCTCGACGTTCTTCGCAAGGAGCAGATGCTCAAGCTCCACCATCTGCTTTCCGACTACCTGATCCATCATCCGCTCATCAAGCGCATTGAAGAACACCACCGAGTCGAGACGGTTTCGAAACTCAGGCGAAAACGTGCGCTCAAGCTCCTTTTGCGCGGCACCAAGTCCCGCAGCATCACTCTGGAAGCCGACCGTGCGGCGCTCGGCATCGCGGGAGCCCACGTTCGAGGTCATGATCAGAATCACGTTCCGGAAGTCGGCCTTCTTGCCGTTGTTGTCGGTCAGGAATCCGTGGTCCATCACCTGAAGCAAAATATTCCACACACTCGGATGAGCCTTCTCGATCTCATCGAGCAAGACCACCGAGTGAGGATTCTTCATCGCCGCATCGGTAAGGAGCCCCGCTTGTTCAAAACCCACATAGCCCGGGGGCGCGCCAATCAAGCGAGACACCGTGTGCTGCTCCATGTACTCGGACATATCAAAGCGCAAAAAGGCCACGCCCAGATGACTTGCGAGCTGTTTTGAGAGCTCGGTCTTTCCGACTCCGGTCGGACCGCAAAACAGGAATGAGCCAATCGGCTTGTCGCCGGTGCGAAGGCCGGAGCGGGCGAGGCGAATGGAGGAGACCACCTTCTCGATCGCGTGATCTTGGCCGAAAATGGTGAGCTTCAAGTTTCGATCAAGAGTCTGCAACCGGTCCTTCTGATTGTGAGTAACCGTCTTTGCGGGAATTCGAGCCATTTGAGCAATCATTTCCTCGACTTCGATGTCGGTGATGGTCGCAGGCCCAAGAGTGTCATCCAACTTGTCGTCTGTGGCACCGGCCGCACCCTCGGCCGTGCGTTTGATGCGCATCTTCGCCCCCACCTCGTCGATCACATCGATCGCCTTGTCGGGCAAAAATCGGTCGGTGAGATGTTTTACCGAAAGCTCAACCGCAGACTTGATCGCCTCGGGCGTGTAGATCACACCATGATGAAGTTCGAACTGGGGTTTGAGCCCGTTCAAAATCTGAATGGTTTCGTCCTGGGTCGGCTCAGGCACCTCGATTTTCTGAAAGCGCCTTGAGAGGGCTTGGTCGCGGTTGAAAGCGTTTCGATATTCCTGAAACGTCGTCGAACCAAAGCATCGGATCTCGCCGCGCGCGAGCATGGGCTTCAACAGATTGGCCGCATCGACCGTACCGCCATTCACGGAGCCCGCGCCGATGATCGTATGAATCTCATCGATGAACAGGATCGGAAACAGACCCTTGTTGTGCTTCACTTCGAGCGCTTGGATCACGCGCTTCATGCGTTGCTCGAAATCGCCGCGGAATTTGGTTCCGGCCAAAAGTGAACCGAGATCAAGCGAGTAGATCACCGCATCCTTCAACAGCGAGGGGACATCTCCATTCACCACTCGCTGGGCAAGACCTTCGGCGATCGCCGTCTTTCCGACTCCTGCCTCGCCCACCAGGAGCGGGTTGTTTTTGCGCCTGCGGCAGAGGGTTTGAATCACCCGATCCAGCTCTGATTTCCGGCCCACCAGAGGATCAAGCCGGTCCTGCTTTGCCAGCTCATTCAAATTCACCGTGTAGGTCGTGAGGACGTCATTGAGCGATGCTCTGGGCTCGCGTTCGGACTTTGGTTCGGGTCCTGTACCTCCCGTGGGTTCGCTCGATTGGCTCTCTTCACTCGGGGAATGCCCGTGGCTCAGGAAGCTTACGACTTCGAGGCGATCAATGCCCTGTTGATTCAACAGGTAAAGGGACCAAGAATCCTTTGCCTGAAAGAGAGCAACGAACAGATCCACAGGTTGGATTTCATTTTTGCCGGAAGACTGCACCTGGAAGATTGCTCGCTGCACAAGGCGCTGCACGCCCAAGGTCGCAATCGGGTTCTCGGAATCTCCTTTTTCGGTTTTGGGAGCAAGGGGAACTTCCTTTTGAAGATAGGCTCGAAGATCCTCGCGCAATTTTTCGGGCGAGCCCTTGCAATGATGCACCACCTGAATGACCTCGGGTTCATCAAGGAGCACAAGCATGACATGCTCAAGCGTCAGGAACTCGTGTTTGCTGTCCACCGCCGATGCCAAGGCGCGATTGAGAATCGACTCTGCGCGTTTTCCGATCATGACTCACTCCTCTCGACGGGCTCCATGGTGAGTTTCAGGGGAAACCCGGCCCGACGTGCTTTTTCGGTCACTTTTGCAATCTTGCTCTCTGCGATCTCGAATGAATAAATTCCTGCCACTGCTTTTCCTTCTTCATGGACCCTCAGCATGAGACCCACTGCCTCTTCTTGTGGTTTCGAAAAGTCCGTAGTCAAGACCTCCACAACAAATTCCATTGTGGTGTAGTCATCATTGTGAAGAAATACCGCGTAGCGCTTCGGTTCGCCCACCCTTGGATCGGCCTCCTTCACTGCGGTGGCCGAGTCTCCTGCGCTTTGGCTTTGCGTCAAGTCCTTGTCTTGGTCCATGATTTTCCTTGATTCGAGCCTAGCATATTTTACACAATCTTGAGATAATTTCTCCATGGGTTTCAAGGTTCCCTCGAAGGATGGCGATGTCACGGAAGCGAATGCGGGCGACATCCCCTCCGAGAATACCGCCCCCAATCCCGTGGGTGCCAAGCCTGAGTCGAAAATGCCGGATCTCGGCATCTTGAACGGGGCCCTCTCGGATCCCGACATCACCGAGATCATGGTGAACGATCTTCGCAACATCGCGATTGAAAAACGCGGACAAATCATCGTGACCCCGATTCGTTTCAAGACCCTGGAAGAGCTGAATCGGGTCGTCCAAGCCCTGATCGCATCTTCTGGAAAAGAACTCTCCTACGATCATCCGCTCTGCGTTACCTCCCTTCCCGATGGTTCACGGGTACACATCGCAGCGCCTCCGATCACCGATTACGGCCCCTGCATCACGATCCGACGTTTTCCCAAGCGCTATACGGTCACAAACCTCCTGAAACTCCAGACTCTTGATCCGCGCATGGCCCACTTTCTGAACGCCTGCGTCCTTGGAAAGCAAAACATCCTGATCAGCGGGGGAACCGGTACCGGGAAAACCACGATCCTGAATGCTCTTCTGACACTCATCCCCCACCACGAGCGCGTGATCACGATCGAGGATACGGCAGAGATTCCCTACCTGCTTCCCAATCAGGTCCGGATGATGACAAAGTCGGGGGCCTTCGGGGGAGAAGCCATCACCGCGCGCGAACTCGTCGCAAATGCACTCCGGATGAGACCGGACCGGATCATCGTAGGAGAGTGCCGGGGCCCTGAGGCTCTTGATATGATTCAGGCGATGAACACGGGGCATCGAGGTTCCATGACCACAATTCATGCCAACTCTCCGCGGGATGCCCTCTTCAGGCTCGAAACCCTGATGATGAGCTCAGGCCTTGAGATTCCACTCCCCGCGATCCGGAGGCAGATCAGCAGCGCGCTTCAGATGATCATACAGATCAGAAGGTTTCGCTCGGGTGCGCGGAAACTTGTGTCCATTCAAGAAGTCACAGGAACCGAACAAGACACGATTCTTCTGCAAGAGGTGTTCTCGTTTGAAGCCCGGGACCCGGGTGATTCGCAAAGTGATCAGGGTTCATTTCGATTCAATGTCTCCTCGACTGTGATCGAGGATCTGAAGAGCCAGGGGATCAAGGCTTTGCCCTGAGACTACGGGCTTCCACCTCAAGCACCCTTCACCCCGAGCTTTTCTTCACGGCGTTCAACAATCGGTGATAGCGGTTCAAGACCTCCCATTTCACCCGGTCGATTGCGATTCTTTTTGCAAAATTCCTGTGAAATTCAAAGTCAGGTTTGCGCCTGAGGTCCAATCCGAAATCCACATTCGCGCTGGAAAGCCGGACCACAAGCCCCGCATACCAAAGGGGAATGGCACTCGGATCCTCACCTGCTTCCTCGAAACGCTTCAAAGCCTCCTCCCCGAGCACCCGCTTCAGGGTGTAGGGAGAGGCTCCCACAAAGATGCCAAGCAGTTCCCGAAAGTTTGCCGCCTTGTCCAGACGCGGCGTTGGTGAAGCCTCCTGCGCGGGATCCTTTCGAGCAGCCTTCGATGCGGCAGATAAAGCGGAAGGCACATCCTCGGGAAAGTCGATGCGCGGGGCCTGTCTTGCAATCTCAGGATCAAAGCGTGTCGGCTCCCGCATTCCATCCTGCAGCTCCGCCATCTCGCTTGCAAAAACCTTCAACACCGAAGGAGTGGCCGCCTGGGAGCTTGATTCAAGCGCCCGATACCTCGATCCCATGATGATGCCCCGGTAAATCCCCTCAAGGCTTGCTCCCTGATTGAGCGTGCGGGAAAGCGCTTCGAAATCGGCCTGGTCCTCGGAATCCTCGCGATCAAACACCACCCGAAGCATCTCGGCGAGAAGCTCCTGGTTTTCCTTTGCAAGCCCTCCGGGATTGGCGCCCTGTCCGGCGGAATCAGCAGACTTCATCTCCGCTTTCATCTCGGCCGGAAGTTCCGTGCGTGACTTGCCGATTCCAAGAAAAGAACGGAGGTCTGAGAGCGGCTCACAGGCACTCAGGAGAACCAAAACCAGGAGTGAGCCCATTGCGGTTTTCTTCATTCCACCACTCCGAGTCTCCGGGGTGCACGGGAGCGACCCACGGCGAAGGTCAAAACGAGGAGGGTGATCAGGTAAGGGAGAATCTGGATCCACTGGACCGGGACCGGGCTCTCGCCCCAAAGCACCACCCCCTGAAGCCGGATCTGCACCTGATCGGTGAACCCGAACAAAAGACACGCAAGCACCGTCGGTACGGGCTTCCATTTCCCCAAGATTACCGCAGCAAGCGCAATGAAGCCCCGTCCCGCGGACATGTTCCTCGTAAACGAGGATGAAAGATAGGTCGAGAGGGTCGCCCCGCCGATTCCTGCAAGGATTCCGCTCAGCGCGATTCCCTGCCAGCGCTTCCACTCCACAGAAACCCCGGCACTCTTCAATGCCTCCGGATGCTCACCCGCGAACCGAAGCCTGAGCCCGAAACGGGTGGAAGAGAACACGAACACGCTAAGCAGGATCGAGACCCCCATCAGGACCAAGGGCGTGAACCGGAACTGGGCCTCTCCGGGAATGGGCGGCGTGTTTCCAGTCGAATCAAACCAGACCTTCGAGAGAAATGGCGGAACTCCAAGTGCAAAAAGATTGATCGCAGTCCCCGCTACGATCTGGTTTGCACGAAAGCGCAACACGGAAACACCGTAGATCCAGGAAAGCGCAAGCCCTGACAGGGCCGCTGCCACAAGCCCGAGATAGGGATTGCTGAAATAGTGGGTTGTGACTGCGGCGAAGAACGCTCCTACCAGCATGAAGCCCTCAAGCCCGATCTGGATGACACCGCTTCGCTCACACCACATTCCGCCCAAGGCGGCAAACACGAGTGGTGCCGAGACGCGCACAGTGGGCAGGATCCAATTTGAAAAAAACTCTTCGATCATTTCTTTCTCCTCACCAGTTGCCAGATCCAGCCCCAAAGATCTTCCGCAGAAACCCCGAGAATGATCAGTCCTTGAATCAAGTAGGAAAGATCGCGCGTGATCTTGTCGGTTTCCAGATCAAGACTCGCCGATCCCTTCTGGAGAATCCCGAACAGGAATGCCGAAGGCAATACTCCCAGGATGTTTCCCCGCGCCACAAGCGCAACCGCGATCCCAACAAATCCATAGTCCGCCGAAAATCCGATCTTGAAGCGATGGGAATTCCCGAGAACTTCAACGAGCCCCACAAGCCCCGCCACTCCGCCCGCAAGGAACATCGAACTCATCCAGGACCGGCCCCGTGAAATCCCATAGGTTTCCGCTGCGGTCTCGTTCTCGCCCAAAGCCTTCAGCGAATATCCCCACGAACTCTTCCACAAAGCGTAATGGATCCCGACCGCAAGGAGGATCAGGAAAAAGATGAGCCCGCCCATGGGCGCCCCATTGAATGCCGCGAAGGGCTTGAGATGGAATGCCTCCGGGAGAGGAATCGTTTCCGCCTGTGCCGAGACCGGATCCTTGATCGAATAGAGGGTAAAATACGCGGTCACTCCTGCCGCAATGAAATTGAGCATGATCGTGGTGATCACTTCATGGCTCCCCTGCCGGGCCTTGAGGAATCCGGGCAGAAGACCCCAGAGCCCCCCGGCAAGAAATGCGGAAGAAGTCGCGAAAACCACCGCAATCACGGGTGATTGAATCGAGGCTCCGATCACGCCGGCCCAGGCAGCGGCAAGCGCCCCCACGGTGAGCTGCCCCTCGGCCCCGATGTTGAACAGTCCTCCCTTCAGCGGAATCGCAACGGCAAGCCCCGTCAGAATGAGGGGCGCCGTATAGAAGAGAGTCATCCCGAAGTCGTAGCCTGACCCAAAACTGCTCTGGTAGAGGACATGCAGTACCTTGAGCGGCGACTCCCCCACCAGTTTGCAGATCAGGAGCCCGAGCGACAAACCGAGGGCGGCTCCGGCAACTGCGCGAAGAAAGGAACGAAACGAGGCATACCAGGTACTTTTCATTTTGCGCCTCCCCCCATCACCCGTCCGATCGCCCAAGGGTCGAATTCACGACGGGAAAATTCGGCTGCGACCGCGCCGTTGTAGAACACAAGAATGCGATCACTCAAATCCATCAGCTCATCGAGTTCGGAGGAAAACAGAAGGATCGATTTTCCCGCATTGCGCTCCTTCATGATCGCCTCATGGATCCTCTCGATCGCGCCCACATCCACTCCCCGAGTGGGGTGGGCAATCAACAAGGTATTCGGATTCGAGTCCAAGGCTCGGGCGATCACGAGTTTCTGCTGGTTGCCGCCACTCAAACGCGATGCCCAGATATTGGTGTAGGGCGGGCGGATGTCGAAATCACGGATCGCGGCCTCGACCCGGGGACGCAGTTTCGAGCGATCAATCATGCCGTTTCTGACAAAGCGCGGATCCTCGTGCTGACCGAGGAGATAATTCTCGACCAGATCCTGCTCAAGCAACAATCCCTCGGAGAGTCGATCCTCGGGGACAAGAGCCATTCCGGCCCGTCTGAGCGCAAGTGGATTTGAACCCATCCGGTTGGCGCCGGCAAAACGATATTCGCCATCAGCACTCCTGTAGCGGGAAGGATTCGAGAGAAACCTGAGGAGCGTGGTCTGGCCATTTCCCTGAACCCCGGCAACGCCTAGAATCTCTGCGGGCCTCAGGTCAAATCCGACCTTGCGAAGGGGCTCGGAAACGCCCTCGATCGTCAGGCGCTCGACCCTCAGGACTGCACGGGATTCGTCGGCCTTCGCAAACACCTTGCGCTCCCCCTCGTAGGTGAAGGACACCGGCCGCCCCACCATCATCTGCGCAAGCTCATCCTCATTCGTTTCGGCGGTGACTCTTGTGCCGACGCACTCTCCACGGCGGAGCACCGTGACCGAATCGGTATGGGTCAGCACTTCCTTGAGCTTATGGGAAATCAGGATGATCGTTTTTCCCTCTGCTTTCAATCTTTTCAGATTCTCGAAAAGCTCCGTGACTTCTTGGGGGGTCAACACCGCAGTGGGTTCATCGAGAATCAAGATTGCAGAGCGCTGATAGAGGAGTTTCAGGATCTCAACCCGCTGCTGCTCGCCGACCGACAGCTCATCCACCCTCGCATGCCATTTTTGGAAGTGCAGCCCGTAGGTTTCCGAGATTTTCTTCAGCTCCTCGAGTGCCCGCTCCCGATCGAGGCGAAGGAATCCCGGCTCGTGCCCGAGGATGATGTTGTCGAGTACAGTCTCGGGGCCTGCGAGCATGAAATGCTGATGAACCATGCCGATGCCGAGCCTCATCGCCTGGACCGGACTCTTGTTCCGGACGGGTTTTCCCTGAATCAGGATCGTTCCTCCGTCGATGGGATAGATCCCGAAAAGCGCTTTCATCGCCGTCGATTTGCCGGCTCCGTTCTCACCGATGAGACCGTGGATGGTCCCGGGCTCAACCGAGAAACTCAGGTCACGGTTTGCAAAAAAGGAACCGAAACACTTCGAAACTCCCCTGAATTCGAGTGCGCTCATTTTTTCTTCTGCACGAGATAGTAATCCGGAACCTTGATCTGACCACTGATGATCTGGGCACGGAGGGCTTCGAGCTGTTTTTTGTCACTCTCTGCAACAAGCTTCGCATTGTGTTCATCCACAGAGTAATCCACTCCCTTCGACTTGACCCCATAGCGGACCAGCCCGGTTTCGAACTTTCCCTCCTTGAACATGCGAATCGAATCGAAGACCGCCTCATCCACCCTCTTCATCATGGAGGTCAGGATGTATCCGGGCTTGATCCAGTCCTGATTGGAGTCCACACCGATGGCGAGTTTATTCTTCTCGGCCGCCGCATCGAAAACCCCGAGGCCCGAATTTCCGGCCGCAACAAAGATCACCTCGATGCCCCGATTGTATTGATCAAGCGCAAGTTCCTTTGCTTTCGGCGGATTGTTCCAGGCATCCCCCGTCACGCCGAGGTAGTTTGCCGTGACCTCGGCTTTGGGATTGATCTTTTTCACGCCCGCCGCAAATCCCATTTCAAACCTGCGAATGAGGGGCACATCCATTCCTCCGATGAATCCGACCTTTCCGGACTTTGTGTGAAGAGCAGCAAGGGCACCGACCAGGTAGCTCCCCTCATGCTCCTCGAACATCACGGATCGGACATTGGGCGCCTTCGCGTCCTCGTCGATCAGCAGGAACTTCTGGTTTGGAAACCGTGCCGCATTGTTCTTCACCGCCTCGAGCTGATGGAAGCCGACTGCGATGATGAGATCGAACTTCTTTTCTGCGAACGCACGCTGCAGGGACTCATAGGCCGAATTGTCAGGTGCCTCCACTGTTTTTGTTGTCAGCCCCAGTTCCTTTTCCGCGCGCTTGAGTCCCTGATACGCAGAAGCATTGAAGGACTTGTCGTCCTTGCCGGAGCGCTCGAGCACGAGGCCCACGCGGAGGTCCGCAGCCTCCGCTCCGGAGAACAGGGCCACTCCCGCTCCCGCAATGATCACCCACGCCGCCACCCCGATTCGCCAACATCTCGTGTTTTTCATATCCATGGTCTTTATCCGATCCTGCCCCCGTTCGTCGAATTGATTTTGGCCGCCCCAAAGGCTACCCTGAGAGCCATGGCGGGGAGAAAACTCATTCAGGGATCGACGATCGGGAACGAGCGCGGGCAATCCATCGTTCTCGTTGCGATCATGATCCTGAGCTTCCTGATGTTTTTCACCTTCGCCCTGAACACAGGTCTCCTGATTCACGCAAAGATCAGCGTTCAGTCCGCGGCGGACGCGGCCGCCTATGCGGGGGCTGCCACCCAAGGAAGACAACTCAATGCGATTTCCTTCCTCAATTACGACATGCGCAGGCAGTACAAGAAATTCCTGTTCCGGAATGCCTTTGTCGGCGCTTTGGGGAGTCCAAACTTCCCCCAAACCTCCACGGGACAGACCTCCGGGCCCTATGATTTCCCCAAGTGGGACTTTACGAACACCCCGGCCACACGGATCCCGCTTCGTGTTCCCGTCATCTGCATCCCCCTGATCGCAAAAGGCGTGAACTCCGATCGCTGCATGCAGCTCAACATGAGGAACACCTCTTTTGACATCCGGGATAAACTCGGGGTTCTTCCGGGCGGAGGGAGCTCCATCATCCAGGCCCTCGTGCAAAGCACACAGAACCTCAATAATGCCATGGAAAAGACCTGTGTCGGGCAATCCGGGATCAACGAGGCGGTGCTGATCTCGTGGCTGTTCAAGGGGGAAAACAAGGACAGCTACATCGAGACGCTTGTGGACAACTGGTTTCAAACGGCAGGTGCGGCGACCAACCAAAACAAGGGAAGCATCAAAGAGCTCATGAAAGGACTCGTCAAGGGGCTTGGGCTGTACCCCCGGAACATCCTGCACCTGATGCGAATCGAAACGATGGCCAAATTCATCAACCACCCCCCGCAGAGCGCCGTGGACCTCGAAACAGTGGAAGCCTCCGAGCAGGATTCCTCAAAGGCTGAAAAAATGGAGCGCACCATTCTTGCCTTCAAATCCGCCCTGTCGAACCTCAATCAGGACATTTTTGATCCGTCTTTGGTTCAAATGGATGAACTTCAGCCTTCGGAAATGCTTAAGCTTGAACCCCTGTATGCAGGGAGCGGCGGAGGAACAGGGGGAACCCAAAACGATGGCCTGAATGTTTTTTATCAGGCCTCCCAAATTCAGGGCACTTCCACGGCAAATGACACTGAGATGACGTTTTGCAAATCCTACGCCCAGCAGATCACACTGAAGGGAATCCCCGTGGGAGTAAAACGAATCCAATCCGGGTCGAAAAATGTGGTGTATGCAGTGAAGGTGCGTGCATACATCAAGCCTCGGGGGCTTTTGTTCGCGCCCTGGAGCGAAAACCTGGAGCTCACCGCGATTGCGGGTGCCAAACCCTTTGGAAGCCGGGTCGGTCCGGCCGCGATTCAATCCAGTTCTTTCGGCTTCGAGGTCGACATGAACGGAGTCAGAATCAATGGCCCTCCGGTTTGCGACATGGGCCTGTCGCCTCAATGCCCGGTGCCGAACATCGAGGTGGGAGCGGGAAAAACCTTTTTCGATACCGAGTTTCTGACTCAAATGAAGTCTTTTGCCATGGAATCCGGTGTCTATTCCCTCGCGGGCATCCAAAAAGCCCAATACCACGCCATGGCTCCGAACCCGAAGGAAGTGGGCCGCTACGGGATCATCCCGCCACCGCCCGCAAACTCACCCGGCAATATGCGATATGAATTCCTTCCCTACTTCGATGGAAAGGGAATTCCCCAAAACACCCAGTTCAATCCCAATCTCCCGATTTACAGGTTTTACGCACCAATTCATGAGAAATCGGTGACCGATCCGGAAAACTATATCGCAACATTCCTGGCCTTCTTGAAGAACAATCCCGCCACCACCCAGTACGGATACAATCCGGAGACGACCTACAATACCGCTCTGGACTCCATCAAAAGATACATCAACGACTCCTTGATCAACGGGGATCAACCGGAAAACACGGAATCCCTCACCTTTGCGGCGATCGAGCTTCCGATGTACAATCTCAACAGCCCGGACACTCAGAGCTTCTGGCTCACCAAAGGCACGGAAGTTCTCACCTCCTGGGGGCCCCGGCACATCAAAACCGCCTCAGGCCCCTATTACTCCCCCCGCTTCGGGTACTCCGTAAAGCATGTCGCACTGCGTGAACTCATGTCGGAGGGGGTAAATTCGATGGATGACGAGATCGACAGCATCCCTCATTGAGCCTAAAAAAAAACGGGCCCGAGACTTGCCAAAATCCTTCTTTCTTCGCTAGCTTTCTTCGAGTACTCATTTCCGAAACTTTGAAGGAGATTCCCCATGGCGAAAAAGAAACCTGCGAAAAAAGTCGCGAAGAAAACAGCGGCAAAAAAGAAACCCGCGACCAAAAAGAAGGCCGCCGCTCCGAAAAAAGCTGCGAAAAAAATCGCAAAGAAGAGTGTGAAAAAGGCAGCCCCCAAGAAGGCCGTCGCAAAAAAAACCGCACCGAAAAAAACGGCTCCAAAGAAAGCGGCTCCCAAAAAAGCAGTGGCCAAGAAGCCTGCAGCGGCGAAAAAGACCCAAACCAAGCAAGTGATGATGAATCAGCCCCAAAGCTCCTCCTCTCTTGCTTCCGCCATCGCGGCAACGGCAGCAGTGGGCGCACTCGGCGCCACCCTGATGGACCATGAGGCTCAAGCCGACGAACTTTCGGATTCGGATGACATGGGCATGGAAGAGACCTTCATCGATGATGAGGAGTCCCTTCGCGAAATGGATGAGGACGAGGACGAAGAGGATTACTTCACCCGCGGATATGACGAGGACGAGGAGTCCGAAGGTCTCGGAGACGAGGATGAAGACTTCGCCGATGAGGACGATGACGAACTCGGTGACGAGGATGAAGACTTTGCCGATGAAGACGAAGACGAGCTTGAGCTGGGTTCGGATGACGACTTCAGCGACGAAGACGAAGATTGACCTAAATTCAAACACCTGAACCGATCCCGGGGAGCTCATTGTGGACATTCGCGACGTCATCCATGGCGTGATTCAAATCGAAGCGCATGAGCTCCCTGTGATTGAATCCTATTTTTTTCAACGGCTCCGCCAAATCAGGCAAACTGGTTTCGCAGAGCACTCCTACCCGGGAGCCACCCACAACCGATTCATTCATTCGATTGGTGCGCTCCACACCATTACAGAAACCTTCGAGGCCATTTTTGAAGGCCTCCGGAAGCGCAATCCCGATGCCTGGCGCAGGTTCCGGGCACTTGCCCGTTTTGCCGCCCTTCTTCATGACATTGGGCACGGCCCCCTCTCCCACACCACAGAATTCGCCATGCCCGAAGTCTCGCGCCTGGGCGGCATCTCGTCTTCCAAACGTAAAGCCACCCACGAGGACTACACCCTCAAGATCATCCTCGACTCCCCCCTGACCCCGCATCTTGCGAAGGCAGGTGCCATTTATGGATTCACTCCCGCTCATGTTGCCGCTCTCATTGAAACCGATGTCACTGCGGAGGATGACTTCTTCAAAGAGCGCATCGACGGCGAAACCCTGGATTTCAAATCCGTCTTGCATCAATTGATTTCAAGCGAGCTGGACGCAGACCGGATGGACTACCTCCGCCGTGACAGCTTTTACTGCGGCGTGAATTACGGCGAATTTGACTACTCATGGATTGTCCGGAATCTCGGAGCCCACACCAAGGAAGGACAGGTGTTTCTGGCGCTCAAGCACCGCGCCCTGTACGCCTTCGAGGACTTTCTTCTCGCCCGCTTCAACATGTTCCTGCAGGTCTACCTTCATCACAAAACCGTGGTGTATGACGAGATGCTGGCAAACTATTTGAATGATCCCGAGTGCGACTACAAGCTGCCCTCGGACATCGAGGCCTACGCCCAATGCACGGATGCGCATCTCTATTCCCATCTTGCGAAATCAAAAAACGCGTGGGCAAAACGTATCGTCGAGAAGCAACCCTTCAAGATGTTCGTCGAGGTGCATAGCGGAATTCCCTCCACTGCCAATGCCCGTGAGCAACAGGAACGTGTCTTCAAAAAAGCCAAACACGAGCTTGAGTCAAAGGGAATTGAATACATTGAGAACGTGTCGACTGGAATCCTCTCCAAGTACTTTGGAAAGTCCGACCATCCGATCTTCGTCAACTACGACAACCTCTACTCCGATCCAAGCTACATTCCTGTGCAAAAATGCACATCCTTGTTCACACAATACCCGAACAGCCGCTCCATCTCCCGGCTCTTTGTGTCGCCCGAGGACCACAAGAAGCTCACCACATCCCGCACCCGCGAAAAAGCCATCCTGTTTGAATAGATCCGGGAAAAATGAGATCATGGTGTCATGAACCGGGCACTCTATCTGCTCGCATACACGATTCCCGTTGCAGTCTGGGTTTCGATGAAACTCGAGGGCGCCTACAGCTATTTCGCCCTTTTCTACGCATTCGGATTCCTGCCCCTTCTTGAACTGTTTCTCCCCGCCCCCTCCTCGAATCTGAACGACCTTGAAGTCATGAATCGTGATCGGGACCGGAGCTTCGACTTCCTGCTCTACTCCATGGTTCCGATCCAATGGGGTCTGGTTTACCGGTTTTGCGAGGTCTTCCCATCCGCGGGGCTTTCAAACCGCATCGGTCTTGCAAGCGCACTCGGGGTTGCCTGTGGCGTGATCGGCATCAACGTCGCCCACGAGCTCGGACACCGCAGGGGTCGACTTGAACGAATCCTGGCCCGACTCCTTCTTGCCACCTCGCTGAACTGGCAATTCTTTATTGAGCACAACCGAGGCCATCACAAGAACGTCGCGACCCCGAATGATCCGGAGAGCGCCCGACTGAATGAATCCATCTATGCCTTTTTTGTTCGTGCGATTCGCGACAGCTTTAAGAATTCTTGGAACCTTGATCGCAAAGAAATGCTGTTCGGGCTCTCCTTTGAGCTCGCACTGGTTTCCTCGATCGGGATCCTCTTCGGGAGTGCATGCATGATCGGGTTTTTGTGTGCGGCACTGTTCGGGATTCTTCTCCTCCAATCCGTGAACTACATTGAACATTACGGGCTCTGCCGGGCCCGGAAAGCACCCGGGGCCTTCGAGTCCGTGAAGCCGCACCACTCGTGGAATGCAAACCAATCCCTTTCCAGGGCCATTTTGTTTGAACTCTCGCGCCACTCCGACCACCATGCGTTCGCAAGCCGCAAATACCAAACGCTGAGGCATTTCGAGGAGGCACCCCAGATGCCGACGGGCTACCCGGGCATGATCCTGCTCGCCCTGGTTCCGCCTCTCTGGTTCCGGGTGATGAACCGAAGAATCCCCGCGCTATCCGGAAACTCTTGAGGCAGCAAAACAAAGGCCTTGGGCATTCACCTCAAGGTCGATCTCGAGCAAGTGAAGATCACGCGGATCAAGCCGGATGCCCCAGCGCTCAAAGAAGTATCGAACCGTCCATTCGGTGAGAATCGCTGCAGCCCTGGGTCCATCCAATCCCGCGACCCGAATGCGCCCTGCAAGTTCGATGGAAAACAGGAGTTCGTCCCGAAGCATCTGCAGAACCCTCGAATGATCCTTCTTTTCGATGAATCCGAAATGCGTGGGTGCAATCCGTTCCGGCGAGAGCCGCTCGATCCAATCAAGGACTTCGAGGGCCGCCTCCCCGTCGAAATCCGTGGGGGACGTGGAGGCCAAGGCCACGACTCCGTGTCGCGCGTTCACCTCCGGATACGAAACCCCGCACGAATCCCCCGTGAACAAGGTGCGGGTCAGGGTTTCAAAAACCACCAAATGATGATTCGCATGGCCCCGGGTGTGCTTGATCTCAAGCTCGACGCCCTGAAAGAAGACGGAATCCCCGTCCTGCAGGACCCGAACTCTTGGCTCCTCACAGGCACGGATTTCCCCGTAGCGCTCCTTCATGAAGGTTTCGCCATACACCGCCGTGGCACTTGCAATGAGCCGAGAGGGATCGATCGCATGGCGGGCAGCCCGGGGGTGGGCGTACAGAATGGCATTCGGGAAGCTTTGCAAGAACAGCCCTGCTCCTCCGGCATGATCCAGATGGACATGGGTGATGATGAGTCCATCCACTTGGTCGGGGGAGATGCCCTCCCGGCGGGCGGCCTCGAGAAGATGCGGGATGGCATGATTCGTATTGCATTCGATGAAAAGTCCGCGCCCCTCGCGAATCAGAAGATACGAGGCCGCAAACCCGGGCTCCACATATTTGCAATCCACCGGAATGATCTTCATACTCGGGTTATACCATGAGCTTGAAGATCATGACCTGGAATCTCAGCTTCGCCTATGGCCCCGGATCCGAGGGCGATGAGCGATACCGCCCGAAAACGGTCGCGCACTTTGAAACCACTCTCGATGCAATGGGAGACATCATCAAGCACCTCGATCCGGACGTGGTGCTCTTGCAAGAGGTCGACTTTCGTTCAAGGCGCTCCCATTTCCAGAATCAGCTCGACCATCTCGCCCGGCGAAGCGGGCTCCTGTATCGGAACCGGATCATCACTTGGGATCGGCCCTACGTGCCCTATCCGGGTCTCCATCCGCGGAATCACTTCGGCTCCATGCTTTCCGGGGGCGGAATCCTCTCCAAAACCCCGATTCAGCCGCTGCAGCATGATCTCCTCGCAAAGCCACGCGAGAACTCCCGGATCTATAATTACTTTTACATCTCGCGCTTCCTTCAAATGGTCGAAATTCGAGGCTTTCGGATCTGCAACCTGCATCTGGAGGCGTTCTCGCAGGACAACCGGGATCTTCATCTGGTCAGACTCCAGGACCGCCTCCTAGAATACGAACTCGATCTTGCAGGAGGGGATTTCAATGGCGGTGCATTTCTCCGGGATGAGGTTCTCTCGCAATGGCAAACCCACACGCCTCCGAAACCAACCTTCCCGAGCGATGCCCCGATGCAGCCGCTCGATCAATTCATTGTGAAACAAGGGCGCTTTTCATCGATCAGGATCGAGGTCCCGGAAACGGGAACCCTGTCGGATCACTTGCCGGTCTTGCTCTGGCTTGAAACCCCCTGAAGAGCCTGTTCGAGATCTCCCCGGAACAGGCTTCCCGCCTCGCGCATCAGTTCGCACGTATGACTGCGGAGAGACTTCAGTCCTTCGAGAATCTCGCCATTTCTCTTGAGATCCTTCTTCTCGGAGGAGCTCAGGGATTTTTCATCCTCTGCCTCAAGGGTCTCTGCACGCGCATTCAAAAGCTCGTAATAATCGATCACTCCCTGCCCCCTCGGGAGGTCCACCGACTTTGACTTCAGGTAATCCCCGAAAATCGCGATCAACGCCCCACCGACTCCGGCTGCTTTGGACCTCGGCAACTTGATGTGGGAAATCCAATCGGAGAACACTTTCTTGTCAGCCCCCTGAAGGCATTCCTGAATCCCGCGCTCTTCCGGAGAGCGAACCATCTCATCCGCAAGCCCCTCGTAGGCATAGTGATAGTTCGCGATTGTGCGGGTGGAATGCGCGACGAAGCCCGAAAAAAGATCCTTCCAGGGCAGGAGCGCAGGATCCGGCACCTGGGATGAATGAAATGGCTGAAGCAGATCCTGGATGAAATGTTCGCGCCACATCAGCGTCCTGATTCCAAAAAACAGATCCCCGTTTTTGATGAACTCGGAGGAAACCTTTCCTAAAACCTCGATGCGATCCGGAGCCGCACCGATCTTTCGGAAGGGGATTTGAAGCGTCGCAAGCGGCGAACTCCACTCAATACCCGGGAACACCATGTGACGGAATCCTTGCGAGGTGGGACCACTTGTTCCTCCCATCCAGTTCCGGTCCCCTGCGGGGTCGGCACTCTCCGGCAGGTCCTGGTCCATTCCGTGATCGGGCTCATCAATGAAGCCCATTCGCAGAAGATCAAGGAGCTGAAGACTTTCAGGCTTCCCCGCTCCGCACTTTCTCTTTGAGACCAAAGGAACAGCCTCTGCGCGGACCTGAATCCTCGAGGAGAGTTCTGCAATTTGCTTTTGCTCATCCTCCTGGCAGGGAATCGGCACCCGAATCGACTTCGCAGGTTCGGACAAAAAAGGAGGCCCCCCGAGGATCTCATTCACCATGTTCTGATGAATGTTCCATGCTTGGGCGGAGGAGGCCAAAAACAGCGCCGCTACCGGAAGGAATCTCATGCCGCTTACGGAAAGAGTCCGCGAAGGAGCATCGCTTGCGAGAGGCGTTCAACCGAAGTGATGAGGGCCGCCGTCTTCATGCCGGTTTTGTAGCGCTCGGCGTTTCCAGCCACGCGATTGAAGGCACGCGCCATGATTTCGGCAAGCTTCTCGTTCACTTCTTTTTCGTTCCAGAAGAACTGTTGAAGTCCCTGGACCCACTCGAAGTAGGACACGATCACTCCGCCCGCATTCGCGAGAATGTCCGGAATGATGAAGCATCCGTTTTGCTCAAGGTATTGCTGGGCTTCGGAGGAGATCGGACCATTCGCACCCTCGGAGATGATCTTCGCCTTCACGTTCTTCATGTTGGCGCTCGTAATCACGCCATCGATCGCAGCCGGAACCAGGATGTCAACGCCAAGAGCAAGGAGTTCTTCGTTGCTGATCGCCTCTGCGTTCGGGCACCCCTTCAGGGTGCGGTTCTTGTTCATGTAGGCCTGGACTTCATCCACGTTGAGGCCGTTCTTGTTGTAGATCGCACCATAGAAGTCGCTCACAGCAACGACCTTGCAGCCGCGGATCGCAAGCTCATGGGCCGCCACCGCGCCCACTTTTCCGAAGCCGTGGACCGCCGCGGTCATCGACTTCAGGTCAAAATTCGCTTTTTTCTGCTTTTTCAGAAGCTCGATTGCGTGTTCGATCACGTACACCACGCCCCGACCGGTCGACTCGGGACGCCCAAGCGACCCGCCGATTTCGATCGGCTTTCCGGTCACGACTCCCGGAACCGCATGGCCTTTGGCCATGGAATAGGTATCCATCATCCACGCCATGTGCTGGCCATCGGTGCCGACATCCGGAGCGGGAATGTCCTGCTCGGGCCCGATCATGGAGATGATCTCCATCGTGAATCTGCGCGTAAGTGCTTGTTGTTCCGCACGCGAGAGTTGGGATGGATCCACACGGATTCCCCCCTTTGCTCCTCCCAGCGGAAGGCCAACGAGCGAGCACTTCATCGTCATGAGCATCGCAAGAGCCGATACCTCGGAGAGGTTCACTTCGGGGTGAAACCGGATGCCACCCTTCCCGGGCCCGAGGGTGGTGCTGTGCTGAACACGGTACCCTTCGAAGGTCTTGACCGATCCATCGTCCATGCGAACGGGAATGCTCACGCACATCGCCTTTTTTGGCATCTTGAGTCGTTCAAGCACTCCGGGATTCAGGTCCATCACACGGGCTGCGGTTTCAAGATCGAGAACTGCGTTCTGGTAAAGGGGGCTTGTGTCATACAGGCCCGAGCGCAAGTGGTGAGTCATTGCTTTTGCTCCTGTTTTGCAAAGGATTTCGTTTTCGGGGAGCCTAGCAGAGTGCTAGGCTCCTGTCATGACCAATATGGAAGGGAAAACCGTCGTTGGAATCCTCTACGGGGGAAGAAGCAGTGAACACGAGGTCTCGCTCAGGTCCGCAGCCAGCGTGTTCAATCGATTGGATCGAAAGCGCTATACTCCAAAAACAATCTACATCGACAAAAACGGGGCCTTTCATTGGGCTGAAGTCCCTGAATCCTTTGTTCAAAGTGGCGAATCTTCGCTTCCCCGCGCCCTGATGGCTCCCGAGGTCGTGCTTTTGCCAAGGCCGCACAAAGACCAAAAAGGTCGGTCAAAAGGCGTATTCACCTTCATCGACTCCGCGTTTGCGGGTCGGGTGGAGTCGGTGGATGTGATCATTCCCATGCTCCATGGAAAAAACTGCGAAGACGGCACCCTGCAAGGACTCTTTGAGAGTGCGGAGGTCCCCTACACGGGGTCCGGTGTGTTGGGTTCTGCAATCGGAATGGACAAGGAAATCACCAAGCGTCTCGCCCATGAGGCGGGAATTCCGATCGTCCCCTACCGGACCGCGCGCTCCTGGGATCCGATCGCCAAACGGGAATTGCTCCTGAACGAAATCGAAACAGCCTTCGGTTTTCCTGTGTTCGTGAAGGCCGCACGCGAGGGCTCTTCTGTTGGCGTCTTCAAGGTGAAATCGAGGGGTGAGTTCCTCCAGAAACTCGACGAGGCCTTCCGCCACGACTCGAAGGTGCTCATTGAGAAGGCGATTCCCGCACGGGAAATCGAGTTCTCGGTTCTTCAGAATGTCGATCGTACAAAAGCCCCGCTGGTATCGATTGCGGCAGAAATCATCCCGACCCATGAGTTTTACACCTACGATGCCAAATACAATGACGAGAACGGCGCCATCTTCAAGCTCCCTGCAGAGATCGATCCGGCACTTGCTCAGAATTTGACGCGCATGGTCGAAAAAATATTCATCGCGCTCGACCTCGAAGGCTATGCAAGGATCGACCTGTTTCTTGATCGGGAAAACGGGGCTTTTTATTTGAACGAAGTGAACACCCTTCCGGGATTCACCAGCATCAGCATGTTCCCCAAACTATTCGAGTTGAGCGGAATTCCCTACACGGATCTCTTGACGAAACTCATCGAGCTTGCCTTACTGCGGAATCAGAAATGACCAAAGTCGCCTCAAAAATCGAATCGAAGAACTGTCTTGTGATCGTGGAGTCGCCCACCAAGGCGAAGACCATCCGCAAGTTCTTGCCCAAGAGTTACATCGTCGAAGCCTCCATGGGGCACATTCGCGACCTTCCCCAGTCCGCGACCGACATCCCTGAAAAATTCAAGAAAGAAGAGTGGGCCAAGGTCGGCGTGAATGTGGATCAGAATTTCGAGCCTCTTTATGTGGTGCCGAAGGGAAAATCAAAAGTCATCTCGGACCTGAAGAAAAAAATGGGCAATGCCGACCTCCTCTATCTTGCGACCGATGAGGACCGCGAAGGAGAATCGATTTCGTGGCACCTGCTCGAAGTGTTGAAACCGAAAATCCCGGTCAAGCGAATGGTGTTCCACGAGATCACGAAATCCGCAATCGAACGGGCTCTCACCGAAACGCGCGAGGTCGACATGCGCCTCGTTCGCGCGCAGGAGACCCGCAGGATTCTCGACCGCCTTGTGGGATACACCGTATCGCCCCTCATCTGGAAGAAGATCGCCTATGGATTGTCTGCGGGCCGGGTGCAATCGGCAGGCCTCCGCTTGATCGTTGCACGCGAACGCGAGCGCATCCGCTTCAGAAGTGCGACCTATTGGGACCTTGAAGCCGAGCTCGAAAAACAAGGCAAAAACGGCGGAAAATTCACAGCAAAAGCGATCGGCCTGAACGGGAAGCGCATTGCCGGCACCAAGGATTTCGACGAATCGACCGGGAAACTCATCGAGAAAAAAGAAGGCGAGATCCTGCTCCTTGATGGCAAGGAAGCTTCGCGATTGAGGGATGCACTCGGAACCGCAAGTTTCACCGTTCAATCGCTCGAGGAGAAGCAATACAACCAAAAGCCCTCGATTCCATTCATCACCTCGACTCTCCAGCAGGAGGCAAACCGCAAGCTCGGCATGGGCGCTCGAGATGCCATGAGAACTGCGCAGAGCCTGTACGAACAGGGCTTCATCACCTACATGCGTACCGATTCGCCGAATCTTTCCAGCGAGGCGATCAAGGGGGCTCGCTCGGCAGTCGAGGATCTCTACGGCAAGGAGTACCTCTCGCCCGAGCCGCGCCAGTTTTCTTCGAAGAACAAGGGCGCACAAGAGGCGCACGAAGCGATCCGGCCTGCGGGGGCTGAATTCAAGCATCCGCGCGAAACGGGCCTTTCCGGCCGTGAACTTGCTCTTTATGAAATGATCTGGATGCGCACGGTTGCATCCCAAATGGCCGAGGCCCGCAAACTCTCGGTCAGCTCGAAGATCGAAGCCAAAGCAGGAAAAGACAGCGTGCTTTTCAACGCAACCGGCTCACGCATCCTGTTTCCCGGGTTTCTCAGGGCCTATGTCGAAGGATCGGATGACCCCGAGGCGAAGCTCGAGGACCGCGAAGTGATTCTCCCCGAAATGAAGGAGGGCGATCGCGTGACGGCAGGCCTGATCGAGGCACTTTCCCACACCACGAAACCTCCGGCCCGCTTCACGGAAGCCTCGATTGTTCAACAACTCGAGAAGGAAGGCATCGGCAGGCCCTCCACCTACGCCTCCATCATCGATACCATCCTTGATCGCGGATACGCCCGCAAGCTCGGGAACGCACTCGTTCCGACGTTTACTGGAGTTGCTGTGATGCAACTTCTTGAGAACTATTTCGAGAATCTGGTTGATTACAAATTCACTTCCGAGATGGAGGAGTCGCTTGACGAAATCGCCGAAGGAACCCGCGAGTATTTGCCTTATTTGAAGCAGTTTTTCTCAGGCACGGCGGGGCTTGCCGAGCAGGTCAAGGCGCAGGAAAAAAAGATCGATCCGAATGTCTCCCGCACCGTTCAACTGGATCACCTCAAAGGGGTTGAAGTCAAAATCGGACGCTATGGAGCCTATGTGGTGAAGCCCGGGACCAAAACCAAGGAAGAGATCCACGCCACAATTCCTGATGACATCGCGCCAGGCGACCTCACCGAAATGCAGGTCGAGGACCTTTTGATCGCCTCAGAAAAGGGGCCCCAGAGCATGGGGAAGGACCCGAAAACAGGAATGGATGTCTACTGTCTCTCCGGACGCTTCGGACCCTACGTGCAGCTGGGCGAAGTGACGGAAGAAAAGCCAAAACCAAGACGCGCCTCCCTTTTGAAGGGAATGGACCCGAAGACCATCACCCTCGAAAAGGCGCTCGAGCTGCTCTCTCTTCCCCGTGAACTTGGAATCCATCCTGAAAAACAAAAGCCGGTGCTCACCAACTTGGGTCGCTTCGGTCCTTACGTCATGTGTGACGGGGACTTTCGCTCGCTCAAAAAGGACGACAACGTGTTCACAATCACCTTTGTCCGTGCCATGGAGCTCTTGCGCGAGGAAAAACGCGCCCGGCGCGGAGCGCAGGCGATCCGCGAGGTGGGAAAGCACGAGGATCAGGCCGTGGAGATCTTCGATGGAAAGTACGGAATGTACGTAAAGTGGGGCAAGATCAATGCGACCCTTCCCAAGGAGATGAAGCCCGAGGAGATCACGCTGGAGCAATCCGTGGCCCTCATCAAGGCCCGGGCCGAACAAGTGGTCGACAAGAAGCCAAAACGCGGGGCCAGGAAGAAGTAGGTCCTGGGTTTTATGGACAAACGCCACTGGCTCATCACTGCATTCGAACCATTCGCAGGCCGGGAAACGAACAACTCGAAATCGGTTCTTGATGAGATCAAAAAACTCGAAGCCGAAAATTCGGGAAGTCCCGAATGGTGCTACACATTTCACTATGAAGTCCTGCCCGTCGAGTATGATGGCTGCTTTGATCACATGAGCGCCACGATCAAGACCCTCTCCCAAAGGGGGATCACACTCGAAGGCATCCTCTCCCTCGGCGAGGGTCACGAAGAGTTCAAGCTCGAGACCCAGGCCAACAATCTTGATGATGTGGCGGAACTTTCGGACAATCGAGGCATCACGCGCTCAGGCAAGAGAATCTTTGAGGACCTTCCTGCCGATGCGGCAATTCCTCTCCGATTCCCCTTTCAGGCTTTTTCGCGCATCCGGACTTCGAACAATCCCGGGTATTTCATCTGCAACCATCTGTGTGCCCGAATGGCCCGCACTTGTGAAGCACTGCCGGGATCGCCGGTATTTGGTTTCATTCATGTGCCCAAGACCGGATCCGGCGGCATGTTCACCCCGGATGTCTGTGCTGCCGTGATTGTGAACGGGATGAAAAAAGTCGAACCATGAATGCACCGAAGGAAATCAACGGAGTTCCCTGGATTTTCGAGGATGCCGAAGCCGAGCGGGTCGGATGGCAAAACCGGATTGCTGCATTTGAAAACGAGATCGCAGCAAAAATCTCGATTTTGGATCTGGAACTGACACGAACTCCGATCCGCGCCTCCACCAAAAAACGCCTGGGCCTTTTGCGTGCCGCTCATGTCCGCCAGCGGGAGACCGTTCGCCAACTCCTGAAATCCTTTTATCCCTTCGATTCGAAACTCTATGATGTGACCCTCGCGCTGCGTGGAAAGATCCCAAGCTCACAGGGCCTCGTCAATTACACCTCGAATGTTCTTCGGGACTGGGGTCCGCATGCGAATGCGGAGAATCACCAGATGATTGAGCTTCTCAGGCCTCTTCTCGGCGAGCGGAGTTTCAAGAGGGCCTTTGTGCCCGGATCCGGTGCCGGCCGCCTCCCCTATGATCTGCACCAAACCTTCCCGATCCGAGAAACCATGGCCCTCGACCACAATCCATTTCTCTCGCTTTTTGCGAATGAAATGGCCAAAGGGGCGACGCTCGAGTGGGTGGATTTCCCCCTGAGCCCCTCCTCCCTTGAATCGGCTGCCGCAATCGAACCCTGCCGTGCACCCGAGCCCGCTCGTTCCGGCCTTCGCTTTGCGCTGGGAAGCGTACTTTCCATTCCCGCCAATTCTTCCCGGGACTCGCCGCTCCCCTTTCGGGATTTCGATCTCATCATCACCCCTTGGCTCATCGACGTGATCCCGGAATCCTTTGATCGATTTGCAACCCGGATGAATGCACTTCTTGAATCCGAAGGAGAATGGATCAACTTCGGACCTCTCGGTTTTTCGGACGCCAATCCGTCGCTTCGCTTTTCCTTTGACGAGATCAAAGAGGTGCTCCTCGAGAGTGGATTTGAAATCCTGAACTCCGGGGAAAGGAAGAACACGCCTTATCTCAGTTCTCCTCATTCCTCCGGAAGTCGGCGAGAAACGCTCTTCTGGTTCCATGCCAAAAAAGTCCAATCCCGTGCCGCCCCCAAAGCCCATGAGCGTCTTCCGGATTGGATCAAGGACTCCTCGCTCTCCGTTCCCGCTCTTCCAAAGCTCAAGCAGATTGGAGAAACGAGTCTTGTGTTTGCAGAGGTGTGCTCGCTTGTGGATGGCCGAAAATCCATTCGCACCATCGCAAACGAAATCGCACTCAAATACGGCATGCCACCCGAGGCAGCAGAACTGGCTCTCAAGAAATACCTTTCCGATCAAGTCGCTACGTCCTGAACCCGTTTTTCCTGAAAATCATGATCGGACTTTGAAGTTTCGAGTGCGGGTCCCGGAAGACACATGTGTCCTTTTCGACACTCTTTTTTTCCCTCATCTTTTGCCGATACACTTCTAGTGAGATGAAACAGACATCGAAGCTCCTCTTCCTCGCGACTTTTTCTCTGCTGGTCTTACGGGGGGCTCCTCCTGCCCATGCGGCAGCGTCTGATGTCGCATCCCGGCTGTTTTTGCGCTTGGCCGGGTACAACCTTCCCGTAAACGATCCGAGGCGGGCCCAGATGGAGGCCCTGATCACCCAAGGTCGGTTGCTTGATGCCGCGCGGATCGCAACCTTGGATGATGGCTTCTACAATGTGACCGTACGACAGATTGCCGCTCCCCTCTCCGTCAGGGATGAATCCCCGAGAGCGGCCTTGAACGATTTCATCGCAATGTTCATTGGAGTTGCGCGAGACCAAAGGGATGCGCGGGAGCTGCTCTATGAAAACTTCAACTATGTGGGAAATAGCGCCGATCCTGCCTTTCGTGAAGCATGCCCCACTCCGGATTGCACTTATTCATCCGATCTCACCAATGGAATCACATCCCACACACACTACGCGGCACTCGAGGGAAAAAATCTCGCGCGGTTTCTGACGCGAGTGAGTCCTCAGCGCCCTGGACTTACCGATTCTGCAGGAGTTCTTACCTCTTATGCTTGGTCATTGGCGCATTTCACTGCCGGAACGAACCGGAGGGCAACCGAATACACGTTCCGGGAGTTCCTCTGTACTTCCATCCAGGAAATGGCCGATGTGAGCCAATCCGACTTCAGGGTCAGAAGGGACGTGGATCGCGCCCCCGGTGGAATCGCCGCGACCTACAGCAGCACCTGTAAAGGGTGCCATGCCCCGATGGACGCGGCCTCGGGCGCATGGGCGCACTTCAATTTTGACGCAAACGACGGGTATCAATTCAGCTCCGCCATCCAAGCAAAGTACAGTCAGAATGCAACCGTGTTCCCAAATGGCTATGTCACCCGAGACAACTCCTGGGTGAACCTCTTCACCGACAATCAAAATGCAGCACTCGGGTGGCGGGGCGCCATGAGCGGAAACGGGGTTTCCTCCTTCGGGAAAATGGTGGCAAACAGTTCTGCCTTCTCGAAATGTTTTGCAAAGAGGGTCTTTCGAAAGGTCTGCAACAAAGCTGCAGGAGATCCTGAAAAGGCGCTCATCAGCGCACTTCAGCAAAAATTCGAAGCATCCAACTACAACATCCGCTCCTTGGCGGAAGAAGCGGCCATTCTGCCCGCCTGCGTGGGGAACTGAGGATCATGCGGAAACACAACACTGCTCAACAGAGTTTTCCACTTCTCGCGTTCCTGTTCGTGCTGAGTTCCTGCGGTTTGTCACTCAAGAAGAACCCGTCGAGTCCCCTCGTATTCGATCCCGGTTATGAATCCGTCACCCCCTCGGTCCAATTCGGCACAGGCATCGCCACAAACCTTCCGGAATCACAAAATTCAGTGATCCTTCCCGTCACTCTGTCTTCTCTTGCAACCCAGGCGATTTCGATCCCTTATACCGTTTCAGGGACTGCAGGTGCATCCGATCACAATCTGGTTTCAGGATCGATCAGTCTTCCAGTGGGAAGCCAAGGAACGTCCATCACCTTCAACCTCCTGAATGATCCCTTGGATGAGGACCAAGAAGATCTCGTGATCACACTCGGTTCTCCCACCAACGCCACACTCGGATCGAACACCTCCGTCACTTTGCAGATTGTGGATGATGACCTTCCTCCTTTGATCCGTTTTACCCAGAGCACCCAAGCCTTCCAGGAGAATGCCGCGCCTGCAAGTCTCACCGTGAGTTTGAGTGCACCCAGTGGAAAGCCCGTTGGAGCATCCGTCAGCGCATCAGGGACCGCAACGGAGGGAGCGGACTATTCCATTTCGGCGACAACACTCAGCTTTCTTCCGGGTGAGACCACCAAGAACATCACCTTCACTCCCCTGGCGGACGGCTTGAGTGAGGGCCCGGAGACCGCAATCTTTACCCTGTCCTCTCCCTCGAACTCATCCGTTGGCTCACCCAACGCTTTGACCATCACCCTTCAGGATGTTGCTCTCACCATGAGAACGGCACAATTCTCCGCCCCCACCCAAAGCTCCAGTGAGGGAGGGGGCGCCGTGACCCTTACCCTGAACTTGAGCGGGGCTGCCGCGGCTCCGATCACTGTGCCTTTTTCGCTCACGGGAACTGCGAGCCAGGGAGCTGATTATTCCATGAGCTCGACGGGGTTTTCCTTTGCCACCGGAACAAGCAGTGCAAGCGTAACCCTGACGCCTGTGAATGACACCAGTGATGAGCCGGACGAGACCATCATTCTCACACTCGGCACGCCTACTGGTCCAGCGACCCTCGGAATGCCGAGCTCCACCACCGTCACCCTTGCTGACAATGACAATCCCCCTGTTCTCACTTGGCAGACTGCTGCACAGTCCTTTGCGGAAAACGGCGGGAGTGCCATCGTCGTCGCCAACCTCGGTTCGGCGAGCTCATTTCCCGTAAGCGCCACTTACACTTTCGGTGGAACTGCCGTCCGGGGAACCGATTACACAGCTCCTGCGGCCACCGGAACATTGAACATCCCGGCAGGGAGTCTCACCGGATCGGTTGCGATTCCGATCATTGACAATACGACACTCCAAGCAGCAAGAACCGTGTCTCTTTCCTTGAGTGCCCCTGTGAACGCAACTTTGGGCGCATCCACGGTACATACCTTGAGCATCACCGACAACGACACGCTTCCCCTTCTCCAGTTCTCTAGCGCGGCAGTGACCGTTCCGGAATCCGCCGGTTCGGGAAGCGTCACCGTTACCTTGAGCCAGGCACTGCCCCAGAACACCACGGTTGCCTATACAGTAAGCGGAACCGCGAGCAATCCGGCCGATCACAATCTTGTCTCCGGCTCGGTGGTGATTCCCGCCAATGCAACCACAGCCAGCATTCCCTATACGATCGTGAATGACACTGCGATTGAGCCGAGCGAGACCATCGTCCTCACACTCGGGTCGGCTGCGGGGACCTCTCCCGGAACCAATCCGGTGATGACGATTACGATTGCGGACAATGATTCTCCCAACCCGAGCATCAGCCTTGCCACTTCAAGCTCGACTGTTTCGGAAGGCGCCGGTACGGCCAACATTACGGTCAATCTGAGCCAACCTGCATCCTCCCTTCTCTATGTGGGATATTCGGTTTCGGGGAGTGCGCTTTTGGATGTGGATTATTCCGCATCCTTGAACCTCAGCTCTTCCACGATTCTGACCATTACCCCGGGAGCAAGCTCTGGAACCATTTCGATCCCGATCACGGATGATGTCCTTCGTGAAAACCCTGAAACCATTGTGGTGACGCTCCAGAATTCGAGCATGGGTTCGTACACCATCAGCGGCGGCAACGCCCATACGATTTCGATTACGGACAATGATCCGATCCCGAGTGTCTCCTGGGCATCGAGCAGCATGTCGGTTTCCGAGTCCGTGGGTACCGTCACTTTGAATGCGGTTCTGAGTGCGCCGAGCAGTATTCCTGTAAGCGTGCCTTTCACTGTTTCGGGGACCTCGACCAATCCATCGGATCACGGGGCTGCGAGCGGAACTCTGACGTTTGGTCCGGGACAAACCAATCTCTCCTATAATTTTTTCATCGGACAAGACAGCATTTCAGAGTCGAACGAAACAGTCATCCTGACTCTCGGCACCCCGGTCAACGCGTCTCTCGGGAGCACCCCTACACACACTCTCACCATTTCCGACGCGGCTCCTGCAGCGATTCGGTTGGGCTGGACAGTGGTGAACCAAAGTGCGAGCGAAGGGAACTCGATCACTCTCAAAGCCTCCTTGAATGCAGCTGCCACTGCAGCCATTTCCGCACCTGTTTCCATTTCCGGAACAGCCACTTCAGGTGCGGACTTCACACTTTCCTCCACCAGCATTTCCATCCCGGCGGGATCAACTCAAGGGAGCGTCACTCTTTCACTTTTGAATGACTCTGTTTCCGAGGTTGCGGAGAGCGTGATCCTGACTTTGGGCACTCCCTCGGGAGCGGGGCTTGAACGGGGCCTCTACACCTCCACGATCACCCTGACAGACGCAACCCCCCTTCCTGTCGTGACCTTCGATACGACAGGCTATGTATTTGATTCTTTTCGAGGCGCCTTTGAACGCTCCATCATGGAGAATGCGGGATCACTTACGTTGACTGCGAAATTGTCAGGTCCTGCATCCCAGGTGGTGCGAGTTCCCTATTTTGTCAGGGATAATGCAGGGGGCGACTACGGGATCGGACCGGGGGAGTTCTTATTCCCCGCAGGAAGCACCACTGCAACGAAGACCATCCCGATCCTCGACAACTCGTCCCTGAGCACCGGATTCAACCGGCTCTTTTTCATGCTTGCCCAACCCCTCAATGCCGCAATCGGGCTGCCGGAACTGCTCTTGGTGAACATGCTTGATGATGAAATTCCCATCGCATCTTTCAATCCGTCAACTCTCAGTGTTTCAGAGGGATCATCAAACACCGCCATTCAAGTGACTCTGAGCAGACCACTTCCAGGAACGTCACCTGTGACCCTTTCAGTGGGGGTCGACTCGACAGCTTCGAATGCATCCTCCGGATCCGACTTTCAGCTAGGCTCAACCTCGATCACATTCAATCCAGGCGCCACCCAGGGTTCGGTTTCATTGAATCTGCCGGATGATACGGTCGCGGAGCCCACAGAGTTCCTCTTTCTCACCCTGTCAGGATCCGATTCAGTCACCACCAACAACGCAAGGATCGCAATCTCCATTCGGGATAATGATGGGGCAGGGAACCTCGCTTGGGGAAATGTACCGGGCTACACCTCGAGCTCGACAAGCACACTCAGCGCATCAGTTCCGGAAAGTGTCACGTCCCTTCAACTGCCTGTTGTTTTGAGTTCTCCTCAGGCTGCCGCTGTGACCATTCCTGTGACGATCGAGTCCCAAACCAATGCGGTCACCGGAACAGACTTTCTTCTCTCCACCCCGTCAGTGACGATTCCGGCTGGAAGCACCTCGGGGCTCCTGACAGTCAATCTCGTGGATGACAGCACATTCCGCGGGGGACGACTTCTCAGACTGCGCCTTGGAACGGTCCCGGGCATCACGACCGTCGGGGCTCCCTCGTTGAGCCTGACCATTCTGGAAAATGATCCACTTCCTACAGTTCAATTCACATCGGCGGAACAAACCCATCCTGAAAGTGCGGGAAGCATTTCCGTTCCTGCGCAATTAGGATCACTAAGCGCAATCGCCCTCAGCAGCACCATTCAAGCAGGGATCCTCAATGACAGTCCCTTTGGATCCCTGAAGCCAAACGAGTACACGCTCTCCAACTCCACCGTGAACTTTCCAGCGGGCAGCCTCAATGGCGCCGTCTCGCTTGGAATCATCAACGATATGCTTTCCGAGGATCCCGAGTTTCTCGGACTCAGCTTCTCTTCAAGCACCAGCTTTGGAAATTTCGGTATTTCCACTCCTACTCCTGCAGGACTCACTCTTTCCCGCCTGAATGTGACCGATGACGACCCCTCTCCCACTGTAAGCTGGGGCTCTGCTTCGCAGAGCGTTGCGGAATCCGTGGGACGAGCGAGCGTCACTGCCACCTTGAGTGCCGCCGCAGGAAAGACCATAAGAGTCCTCTACAACGTGGGCGGAAGTTCCTCCTTCGGGTCTGACCATCAGGCGGGATCCACCGAGCTTGTCATTCCGGAAGGATCCACTTCTGAAACCCTGGACATCACGATTTTGCCGGACTCGATCTCTGAGGGCAATGAGACTCTCACCCTCACCCTGAGTCCTTCAGCAGGAAATAACGCAAACATCGGAGCCATGGCCACTCACACCATCACCATTACCGATGCCGCCGCTGCCACCTGGACCCTGGCGGCCTTCCAAGCGACGGTCTACCCCTTGGTGACCCAACAATGTGCCGGTTGCCACTCCTCGGGAATCAACTTCGCCGATCCGAATGTGAACAACGCCTTTGCCACGGCAAAAACAAAGGCAAATTGGGACAACATCCCTCAGTCGATTTTTGCGATAAAACTGGCTGAAAACCATCAATCAAAGGGAGCCTATTACAACGAGATGATCACCCAGATCACTGCATGGAAGCAACAAAGCGGCGGTTCGGGCGGAGGCGGTACGTCGACACTCTCCTCAGGCACGATCGGAATTCTCGACTTCGTACAGTTCGAAAACGCCTTGGATCGGGCCACCGAGGGCCACATTCTTTCCTTGAGCAATGGCGCGAACAATACCCGCCTCTCCCTGTCCGCAAATGGTGACCCGCTGGATGTCTCGCCTCCCATGATCGGAGGGTACATCGCGATGGCCGCCGAGTATTGCAAGCTCATGGTTACCGAGATCGCCTCCGGAAATGCAAACTCCAGGGGCTTCAATCAAATCACAGGACTGAACAACTTCGGTGTCAGCGCCTCCTCTTTCAGTCAAACCATGCAGGACCAGGTTACCCAGAGATTTGCCACCATGTTCTGGCAACGGAATGCGACTGCAACAGAACTCAATGAAGTTCGAGTCTTGGTCAATGATCTGAAGAGTGCGAATGCAGGAATCAACACAAGGGACTTGGGAATTGGAATGTGCACTGCAATTGCCGGAGCCGCAGATTCGATCGACACCAACTGAGAACGGGGAAGAATATGAAAAAGGAAAAGAAAAAACCAGTGGAAATGAAGTTGGATCCGGATCATCCGAGACCGGTGACCCGAAGAGACTTCATCGCACAGGGCCTGGCTGCCGGATATGCGATTTCAATGACCCCAAGCATTCTGTTTTCCATGTTCCGAAGCGAGATGGCCATGGCGCAAACCGCATCCTGCAGCCCGGTTGCGAATCCTTTGGGCCTGATTCCCTTGCTGGTTCAGGATCATGTGGGCGGCATCGGCCTCTCAAGCAACTTTCTCGTAAAGAATTCATCCGGCGCATTTTTGAACAGCTACAGCACGTTGGGAATCCCGGATGGAAACCGCCCGACTTCGGCCCCAAGCCAGGTGGACACCACCTTCGGCGCTCCCATGCACGCAACCCTGAGCCAGTTCCTTCTCGGCATGAAAAGCATCATGTCGCCTGAAGCCATTGCCAACACCAGAATCATGACCGTGTGCCACACATCACAAGATGATACGGGGGCAAACGCACTGTCCCCGCTCATCATGGCAACAAAGGCGGGCCTTCAGGGAAGTGTCTTGAGGCAGGGCCTTGGGAACTATGGCCCACCCGCAGGGGGTCGCTCCTCCTCTCCGGTGCTCGACGGAGCCTTAAAACCCATGATCGTGAATTCGGGGGACGCGCTCGTGAAAACCTTGAAAATGGGAGAAGCGTTGAATGCCACGACATTCCCCATCGCTGCGAAACTCAAGATTGCGGATGCGGCAAAACGATTGAGTGCCGGTCAACTCCAGAAATTCCAAGCAATGGATCAAGGGAGTCAATTCAGCACCTTGCTTTCGGAGGGATATCTCAAGAATCTCGACTTGATCAACTGCGCTGATTCGCTCAACGCAGCTTCAAATTCCTTTGTGACCCAACTGTACGGGGCTGAGGCCACGAGTGCAAAAGCCGCAGTCGTGTTCAATGCGCTCCAAGGATTCACGGGCCCGGGCGCCTATGTCATCGAAGGATGTGATTATCACAATCGCGGTCAAGCGGTATCAGATCCGAAGGATTTTGAGGCGGGAAGAGAGTTGGGACGGACTCTTGAACTCGCCAAGAGGATGGGCAAGCCCGTCGCCGTGGTCGGAATTTCCGATGGAGCCATTGACTACGCTCCCGGAGAACGGACTCCCCAATCGGATGGTGGCACAAAGAGCATGAGCTTTCTCGCCTGCTACAAGCCCGGTGGTCCTCCCACCCTGAACAACAACCAGATCGGAGCCTTCACCTCGGGACAAGTGGTCGACACGAGCTTTTATTTTGCCCAAAGCCCCTCGATCGCCGCCTGCATCCTGTTTGCGAACTATCTCCAGATCTGCGGAAGGATCTCACTCCTTGATGCAAATATCCCTGCGGGAATGATCACCGCTGCCCAACGTCCGGGAATTCTCGGCTTCGGCTGATTCGGAGGTCTGGTTTACTTTTTCTTTTTCTTCGGCTTCGGACTCGGGCTTGGCTTGGATGCGGGAGCAGATTTTGATGTCTTCTGCGGTTTCGCGATCGCCTGTGGTTTGACGGTCCTCGCAGGCTTTGCTTTCACCGGCGGTGCTGGATTCCTCTTTGTTTGCAGCCCATTTTTCAGTCTCCCAGCCTCGGCAAGTTTCGCATCCGCTGCGGCTTTTTTCTCAATCTCGATGTTTTTCTTCGTAATGGGATCATCGGCCACTCCCACTTTCAATAGCTCGATTTCAAATGTGACCGTGGTGTCGGGTGGCACGAGCCCGGCAACGCCGGTTTCTCCGTAGGCGAGGAACGGCGGCACTTCAATCTTTCGCTTTCCTCCGGCCTTCATTCCCTCAATCCCATGGTCCCATCCTGGAAGGGCTTGGGCCACACCCAAGGGGAAGGACACGGGCTGATTTCGACTTCTAGAGGAATCAAAAACGGTTCCGTCCGGAAGCTTGCCTACATAATGAATGGTCACCTTTTCGCCTCGATGGGCCTCCGCACCGGTCCCGACCACAAGATCCGTGCTCTGCAATTGCTGAAGCGCAGTCTCGAACTTCTGAGCGAAACTCACGGGGCGGCTGCGTTCCGCTTCCTCGTCCTTGAGTTTTTTCCACTTGAGATAGCCGACAACCCCGGCTGCACCTAAAATCATCACCAGAAGGGCCTTCACCAAACCGCTGCCTTGAGTGTTCTTGATCATGAACTTCATTATAAACGGAGATCACTTTAATTGTCCTGTGTCATGAATGACACATTCCCATTTTCAGACACACTCCGTAGAATTGAAAGGAGTCGTTGATTTGGGGGACTATGGAAACGAACAAGGGTTTTTCGCCTGTAAAGGTTGCAGGACGTCTCGCTTCAATCTGCATTCTTTCTCTCCATGTTGTTTTTTTGGCAGTTCCGGATGCTCTTGCGGATAGCGCCTCCAAGGCTCAACGCTTGTTCAATCGCTTGGCTGGATACCCCCTGCCCCTCAATGATCCGCGCAGGTCCCAGATGCAAAGCTTGATTGAACAGGGACGGGTTCTTGATGCCGCAAGAATTGCAAGCCAGGATGACAACTTCCTGAATCTCACGGTTCGGCAGTTCGCGGCTCCCATGTCCAACCGTGCGGAATCTCCCCGCGTTCCCTTGAATGATTTTATCGCGATGTTCATCGGGACCACCCGGGACAACCGGGATGCGCGCGAACTCCTCTCCGGAAACTACCTCTACATCGGAAACTCGAATGATCCCTCCTTCCGCTCGAGTTGCACCTCCCCGTCTTGCAGTTACTCCCCCTCACCTATGGCCACTCAAGCCCACTTCACGGCCATTGACCGCACCAATCTTGCAAAACACCTGCTCAGGATTCAGCCGCAGCGACCCGACATCTCCGACGCCGCCGGAGTTTTGACCAGCTATGCGTGGGCGGAATCTTTCTTCAGTGCGGGCACGAACCGCCGTGCGACCGCCTATGCACTTCAGGAGTTCCTGTGCACCTCGATCCAGGAAATGGCGGACACAACCCTCTCGGATTATCGAGTGCGAAGGGATGTGGACCGGGCGCCCGGAGGCGATGCGAATACCTATCAGACCGAATGTCGCGGGTGCCATACCGGGATGGACGGACTTTCGGGTGCGTGGGCACACTTCGACTACAACCCGGACAACCGGATCCTTCAATCCGCGGGAATCCGAGGAAAAATGAATCAAAACAATGCCGTTTTCCCGGGGGGTCACATCACGGTCGACAACAGCTGGGTGAATTTGTTCACACGGAATCAAAATGCGGCTCTTCAATGGCGTGGTTCCATGACAGGGCGGGGAGTGTCCGAATTCGGGACCATGCTTGCCAACAGCGGGGCCTTCTCGAAGTGCATGGCAAAACGCGCATTCTTTCGAATCTGTCATCGCGAACCGGAATCATCGGAAGCGGCCCTCATCAATGGACTCAAGGAAAAGTTTGAGGCATCGGGATACAAGCTCAGAGCGCTCCTCGAGGAGACTGCCACACTTCCCGTGTGTCTGGGGGAATGAACCATGAAACCAACTCCAATGAAATCCCAACCCCGTGATCCGGCTCATCCGATGCTTCGGCTCGTCCTGACCATGATTCTTGCCTCATCCTGTCAGGTCAAGGATCCGCTTCAGTTCGAGATTCCGAAAGCCCTTCTTGAATCTGCTCTTCAGGCACCTCCCAATGCTTTTTTCGCCCAAAGTGAAGTCATTGTGAAAGAGAACGCGGGCAGCGCGCGGATTCGCCTGCGCCTCTCAGCCCCCTCCCCTCTGACCGTTCGGGTGCCGGTATCACCCACAAGTGAGATTCCGGGGTTCAGCCGCGGTTTTGCTGTTTTCAATCCGGGGTCCACCGAAGCCGAGGTCGTGATCCCTGTTTCACAGGACTCGATCATCAATTCCGCCAGTCCGAGGAACACCGACCTCCAGATCGGCCTTCCGGAATATGCGATTCAAGGACTCCCCGCCACCATGACTCTCCGGATTGTGGATGATGATCGCCCGGTAGTGAGGTTTACGGCGCTCGATCGGGATTTCTCCGAGTCGCAGGGGAGTGTGACTCTGACTGCCGTTTCCGATCGCCCGTTTTCGGGACAAAATGCGGTGAATGTCCCGATCCAGCTCTCGGGTTCCGCCTCAAACGGCTCCGATTACTCCCTGTCCTCCACGAACCTGTCTTTCCCGCCGGGGGCAAGTTCCGCATCGGTGACGGTGAACCTCACCAACAACTCCACCGTGAGTGACCTGAAAAACATTGTTTTCACCCTGAGCAGGTTAGGAAATTCAACCTACGATCTTCACCCGACCGAGAATCGAGCCCAGATCGTCATCCGCGATGACGAAGGGCCACTGCGGATCGGGTTTCCTCCTTTGGCAAATCTCACCGGGACGGGGACAAATTCCCAAAGCATCCGTCTTCCGGAATCGGCTGGAAATCTCCAAGTCCCTGTTCTTCTGAATCGGCCTGCCACAACCAGCGTTTCGGTCCCTGTTACGATCATGACAAATCCAACGGCCGTATCCGGTGTGGATTACATGCTGTTCTCCTCACAGGTGACGGTTCAGGCCGGAAACACCCGGGGAATCCTCTCGTTTTCCTTGATCGATAATCTGAGTTTCAAGGGAAGCAGGAGCTTCACCTTGCAGCTCGGAAGCCCGAACGGTGGAGCCACTCTCGGCAGCATTTCCCGTCTCAATGTTGAGATTACGGACAATGAGACCGCACCCACCATCGAATTCCAGAATCTCTCCCTCAGCAGATCCGAGAACTCCGGGATTGTGGAGATCCCCGTGGTATTGAGCAGCCTGAGCACCGCCACGGTTACGGGCAGCACAACCCTGGGAAGCGACGACTCGGGAACCACCCTTCTCGGGGATGCGATCCGGGGACAGGATTTCAATGTAACCAGCGCAAACTTCAGCATTTCAGCCGGGGCGGTCCGCGGCCTGGTTCGAATCACACTTCTGAATGACTCCCTCAATGAGGATACGGAAACGGTTGTAGGGGTTTTGAATGATGCAAGCTCATCGGGAGCAACCGTTCGTGCCGCCGGCACAACCCGCACCAGTGTCCTCATCACGGATGACGACCCCAATATGTCGATTGCCTGGGACACAGGCTCACAGACCGTGGCGGAGTCGTCCGGCAAGGCCATTGTGAAAGTGAAACTGGATGGACCCGCCGGGAAAACGGTCCACGTCCCGCTCTCCATCTCCGGAACGGCACAACTGGGAATTGACCATGAGTTGACTCCTCGCGAGATCCTCATCGAAAAAGGAGCAACCGAAGGCACTCTTGAGGTACCCTTGATCAAAGACTCGGCAAGCAGTCCCGACAAAACCATCATTCTGACACTGCAAGATTCCGGAAATGCACGGATCGGGGCAACCTCTCAGCACACCGTCACAGTGACCGACGCCTCGGGGTTCACCCCTTCTCTTGCGGCATTTGAAAGCACTGTCTATGCATTTGTGCGTACCCAGGCATGTGCAACATGCCACACCCCTGGCGGGCAGGCCGAGTTTGCCTCGTTTGCCTCGGGTAATCTTCAGAGCGCATTCGACGCAGCCTTGACCAGGGTAAACTTCGAGAATATTCCCGGCTCGCTCCTCGTGACCAAGCTGCAAACCGGCTTTCATCAGGGCTTTTCTGGGCTTCAACCGGAGCTCATCATCCAGATCACCAACTGGAAGAATCAAAGCGAGGGAGGATCCACCACCGGTGGCGGCGGGGGGAGCGGCTCCACCAGTGGATCGGGATCAACTGGAGCCACGCTCGCAGGCGGCTCTGTCGGAATTCAGGACTTTGTCCAGATCGAAGCAACTCTTTCGAGCGCAACCCAGACTGCGATTCCGTCGCTCAATCAGGGCGGAACCTACAACATCCTTCGCGCAAACATCTCCGCTGACGGGGACCCCCTTGGAATTTCAGCGCCCATGGCGGGAGCCTACATCGGTCTTGGCGCACACTATTGCAAGACCATGATTGATGAGGTTTCCAATGCCAATTCCACCAACAAGCGCGGATTCAACATGATTCAGGGACTCAGCAACTTCAATGCCGCCTCAACCTCGTTCAGTCCTGCCATGCAGGCACAGGTCACCCAGCGTTTTGCCGAGCTTCTTTGGCAAAGGGCTGCGACCACGATTGAAGTGGAGGAAGTACAAGCCCTTGTCAATGACTTGAGGATTGCCGCACCGACCATCACAACCAAACTCCTGGGGATCGCGATGTGTTCGGCGATGGCGGGATCCCTTGAAGCGATTGATAACTGAACAGAGGAAACGAACATGAACCCGAAGAAGAAAATCGAAGGCTTGAAACTGGATCCGGATCATCCCCGCTTGATCACACGTCGTGACTTCATCGGACACGGGCTTATGTCAGGGTTTGCGATCTCGATGGTACCAAGCGTGATTCTCGCGATGTTGAAAACCGACATTGCGCACGCGCAAGCCGCAGCTTGTCCCTCCAGCGCCGCAGCCGCAGGCCTCATGCCCCTTGTGGTTCTCGATATGGCCGGGGGCCTGGGCCTTGCCTCGAACTTCATTGTCGGAAAAACCGGTGGTGCGCAAGATTATCTTAATTCCTATGACTTGCTTGGAATTCCAGATGGGAGCAACCCGAAGAACGTATCGGGCCAGGTGGAAACCCGCTATGGAGCGCCCCTGCACCTCACTCTCAGCCGATTCCTGGCCGGAATGCACTCGGTGATGCAGGAGTCCACACGTGCCAACACGAAAATCATGACCGTGTGCCACTCGTCCATGGATGACTCGAGCAGCAATCAGCTCTCGCCCCTGATTCTCGCAGCAAAGGCGGGATTGGTAGGATCCGTGCTTCCGACCGGACTTGGAACCCGTTCTTCACAATCCGGTGGCAACTCGACCGTGCCTTTTCCGGATGCAGCACTGAAACCCCTCGCTGTTTCATCCGGCACGAACCTTGTGAACGCAATCACCATGGGAGACGCGCTCACCGGACTCACGCCTGCGCAGCGTTCACGAATTGCACGAGCTTCGGCGAATCTCAGCAAATCCCAACTCTCCAAATTCACCTCGATGTCCCAAGGAACACAATTCAAAACCCTTGCGGAATGCGGGTACGTGAAAAACGCAGATGTTGTGTCCTCATCCTCCAGCATCGATGCATCACAAAATCCAAATGTTCAGGCGCTCTACGTGAATCCTGCAAACCAACAAAGCGAGGCCGGAGGAGCGAACGCAGCCGCAGTCTTCAATACGCTGATGGGAAATGTGGGCCCGAGTGCGATTGTCGTGGGAGGTTGCGATTATCACAACCAGGGAGAGGCAGTGAGTTCGGCAAAGGATGAGGAGTGTGGTCGTGAACTCGGACGCATCCTTGAGCTCGCCGCGAGACTCGGGAAACCCGTTGTGGTTGCAGGGATCTCGGACGGGGCAATCGCCTACGAGAAGGGAACCCGCGCACCCCGTTCAGACTCGGGCAGCCGAAGCCTTGCGTTCCTTGCGTGTTTCAAACCGGGCGGAGCTCCATCGCTTGTGAAATCGCAAATCGGATCCTACATCGACGGTCAAACCGCCATTCGGGACAACTTTTTTGCTACAAACCCTGCAATGGTGGCCTATATCCTCGCCATCAATTACCTGAAACTCTCTGGCAGGATGGACCTCGTCGACTCGGTGATCCCCTCGGGCGCAATTCCGAGCTCATCGCTTCCCGGGATTCTGGGATTCGGCTAATCCTTCTTGAACATCCGGATCGCCTTGATCCGCTGCTCTTTGTGATCCACCAGGGGAGCCGGGTACCCTTTGGGACCGCTCGAAAAGAGCCCCTCTTCCTCGTGCGGCCAGTGAATCCGTTTCGCATCGGAATCGCGAAGTTCCGGAACCCATCTCCGGATGTACTTTCCCTCCGGATCAAAGCGCTCGCTCTGTGAGACCGGGTTCATGACCCGAAAATAAGGTTGGGCATCGCACCCCGTGGAGGCGCTCCACTGCCAGCCACCGTTGTTTGCGGAAAGCTCGTGATCAAGAAGCTGCTCTGCAAAATAGCGCTCGCCCTCCTGCCAGTGAATCAATAAATCTTTCGTAAGAAACATCGCAACAATCATCCGCACCCGATTGTGCATCCAGCCTGTTTCCTTCAGTTGGCGCATGCCCGCATCCACAATCGGAAATCCGGTCCGTCCCTCACACCATGCCTTGAAGTGCTCACGGCTCCACTCCCACTTGAGCGAATCAAACTCCGGTTTGAACGCACCCTTTTCCACATGGGGAAACTGATCGAGGATCATCATGTAGAACTCGCGCCAAATGAGTTCATTGAGCCAGGTTTTTGCTCCCTCCGACATGTGTTCCGAACAAAACCGGACCGCCTCGCGCACCGAAATGGTCCCGAACCGGAAATGCACCGAAAGACGGCTCGTCCCCTCGATCGAGGGGAAATCGCGGTCCTTCTTGTAGTGAGCGATCGAGGGTGCAAACCGCTTCAGCAGCGCACGCCCCTCTGCTTCGCCGAATTTCAGGGGTTTTCCGTTCTCATCCAAGAGCGGGACCGGGTCAAACCCGAGATTGGCAAATCGGGCATTCCGCTCCTTGAGGCTTCCCTCTGCCACGAGCTTTTTCAAATCGGGTCGATATTCCTTGAGATGCGAGGCACGATCCGTCTCAAGTGCCTTCAGCCATGCCCTGGAATACGGCGTGAATACCTTGTAAGGACTTCCGCCACCGCTCAAGATTTCGCGACGCTCGAAGATGACCTGGTCCTTGAACGAAAGAAATGCCACACCGAGTTTCTTCAACTCCCGTTCCACGTGGGCATCCCTGAGCTTTGCCATCGGCTCGTAGTCATGATTGAGGAAGACCGCGTTCACTTGGAGCATTTTTGCAAGTTCCGGAATCTTGTGCGCAGGATTCCCCTGCACCACGAGGAGCCTTGAACCACGCTCCCGCAGGCGCTCCTCCAGATCATCAAGGCATGCCTGAATGAACTGAACCTGCCTCACATTCTTGAAGCCCTTGAGGAGAACCTCGTCGATCACGAATACCGGGATCACCTCGCTTGATTGTGCACAGGCCTCGTGGAGTGCCCGGTGATCACTGAGTCTGTAATCGCGCCGGAACCACACGATGCTTCTAGCGTACTGACTCATGAGAAGTGCACCCCGAGGAGTTCCATCACAAAATGCGATGCCACATACATGAGAGCACCAAGCCCGATCCAAGCGGGAGCAAACCGGAGCTTCAAGGCGGTGGGAAGAAGCTGAACGAGGGTCACGAAGATCAGGATTCCACTTGAGATCGCAAGGAAGGTGTTCTCAAACCCCGTAATGAAAAACGGAATGAGAGATCCCAAAACAAAACTTCCCCCGATGAACAAAAGCACTTTCTTTGCGGATTTCAGGCTTGCACCCCCGGCAAGCGCCATCGCGCCCGACAACACTCCCTCGGGCAAAAGGTGCAGCACCACGCCAATGACCATCAGGACACCGAGTTTCCGGTCCACGGCCTGCACCGAGGATAGAGCCACTCCATCAAAAAACGAGCAAATCATGAAGCAGGCGATCGCGGAACACACCTCACCCGTCCCGAGCACCTCCATATGGGTGTGCCGGTGCAGGTGCGCATGTTCGTGCGAGTGATCGCAATGTGCCGCTTCTTTCAAATCATGATGATCGTGGTGGTCATGGGAGTGTCCATGCATTCCATGGGTGTCATCATCGTGCACATGCTCGTCATGAGTCTCGATGTGCGATAAAGTCTCGTCGTCCGGATGGAAAAAGGTCTCCACAAACCTGAGCCTTGGAACCCCATAGCGCTCAAAGGCGATGACGAAAATCATCCCCAGCAGCGACCAGGCAAAGAAGGCACGCGGGCCTGAGGGGAACTTGATCAGGTTCTCGGGCAAGAGGTCAATGAAGAGAACCGCCATCATGAAGCCCGATGCGACCGCAATGAACACCTGAAGGCGATCCATGTTCACATGGCGTCCGGCCCCCCCCATGATGAGCATTCCAAGCACAATCATCAAAAGTGCGATCACGATCGAAAACAAAAGAAGCAGCATGGGTAAACCCTAGCGAATTTGACGGGAATGGGCAATGAGGATAAGCTCGCGCCAAAGTGGAACCTGCAAATCCGGCCACGCCCGCACCATCCGTCGGGCCGCCAAGAATCATTCTTGAATCCGATGACTTTGTCTTCATCGACAAACCAGCAGGCTGGCTCAGCATTCCTGCCCGTGAGCCCAAAGCAACGGATCTCGTCGTATCGGACTGGGTTCGCACGGCTCTCTCCCTCACCCCGTTTTTGGTGCATCGACTGGACCGCTTCACAAGCGGCGTGATGATGCTCGCGAAGAACAAAGAGTCCCATCGCCTTGCCAATTCCTGGTTTGAGAAGCGAATCGTAAAAAAGACCTATCATTTTCTTGCCTCACCTCCGCCCTCCCGTCCCGCCATTCAGATCAAAACACCCATCGATGGAAAGCCTTCGCAAACCCTTTTTGAGATCCTCGAAACCACAGGAAGTGCGTTTTACGGTAAGGCCACGCCCCTGACGGGACGGTTTCACCAGGTCAGGGCTCATGCAGCCGAGGCAGGATTCCCGCTTCTGGGCGACCGCGCCTTTGGTGGTGCAGAGGGGCCCAGGGTCTGTCTGCACGCGCATTCGCTGGATACGCCGATAGGGCGCTTCACTGCGCCTCTTGCCTTGGATCTTGAGACCCTTTGGAAGAGGCTTCAGGAAAAGGCTTCCGGGAGAATTTCATGAAAGATCTCGTCACTGCACTTTCCCTGAGACAGAGCCTGCACTCCTTTCAAGACACGGGCGCGCTTCGGATCTTCTATGGCCCGGGCGAGTCGGAGCATTCCGAGCTTCGCGAACTTGCGATTGATCTTTTCCGGGGTTCGGATCACGACCACTTCTGGATCACCCAGTGGAAAAGCATTTCCTCCTCCACGCTTGATGCGGTCTGCACGTTTTTGGAGCAGCAGTTCAAATCCACTTTCGGAAGTGCGGTTCTCATGGACCGCTCCGGAATTGCATCCGAGTCGGATTCGCGGAGAATCAGGGGCTCTCCGCCCACCGGACGATTCGGGGTCCGGGAATGGGGAGTTCCCTACCTGGTTCAAATGGAGAACACGAAACATCCGGGCCTTTTTCTTGATCATGCGGAACTCAGGCGCTGGCTTGTCAGAACGCAGTCCGGAAAAACCGTGCTCAATCTTTTCTCCTATACCGGGAGTCTTTCGATTGCCTCGGGTGCCGGGGGCGCAAGCCGGGTCACCACCCTTGATCTCTCGAAAGCCACGATCGAGTGGGCAAAAGAGAGCTGGATTCACGCGGGACTCGCACCGGAGGCCGGGGACTTCATCTACGGGGATGTGTTTGAATGGCTTCCGAAGTTCAAAAAAAAGAACCTGCAATTTGACACGATTCTTTGCGACCCTCCCTCCTTCTCGCGCTCAAAGACCGGAACATTTTCCACAAAAAAGGACTCAGTGCGGCTCCACGAGGAAATCCTCCCGCTCCTGAAGCCGGGCGGGGTTCTCATCACTTCGATCAACTCTGAGAACGTGAGCGAGCGGCAATTCCTGGAGGACATCCGCACGGCCGCCGAGCGCTGCGACTGCCATCTTCGAGTCCTCTCGAGGATTGACCTTCCCCCGACCTTTCCCACCGGAATGGATTTGAATGCACGCTATTTGAAGGGGTTTTTCCTTCTCAAACTGCCCTCTTAGGGTGAGCACAAGCTCTAAACCCGGGGCAGTGACCCCCTTGATTTTTTGGAAGTTTGACCTCCGGGCCGCGTCCTGCAGCCTCGCGATCGACACGGTCATGCAACTTTCTTGGAACGCGACTTTCCGGCACCTTGCGCCACCCTCCACAGGCGCTCAATGTCTTCCTTGAGAAGAGCAGCCAAATAGCTTGTGACCGCCTTGCCTTCGATCGCCGCAAGATGTTTCGCCCGACTCATCGTCTCGGGGCTTAATCTCATGTTCACTTGCTTTGAAAGCACCAAGGGGACATTCCTTTTTTTTGCGATCTTTTTTGTGACCTTTTCGATCTCCTCTGGAGTGAGGGTTTCCAAGATGGATTTTTTCATTTCATGGCTCCTTTTTTCAGGGTTTTTCTGCGATACGCATTTACAATCCCTAATACATCAATCGCATCTCCTTCAAAGATCCAGATCAATCGGTAGATTTTCTTTTTTGTGTCCGTACCGATATGGACGATATCAGCAGCAAAATAATCTATCCCTTTTGATTTTGAATCCGCTTGGAACTCCTCACCATCCAAAGACTGAACCAACTCCAAAATAAGTGTGTCGTTCAAATAATGACCATGCTTCAACTCGTAATGTTTCGCGATGCGAACCGCCTTGATTTCATGGCGATTCACCGTAATTTGCAGCATGTATTCCCGGAAGTTCACAGGAGTCACGTATAGCATTATTTCATGAAAGATGCGTAATTACAAAATATTGTAATTTTGAAATGATAGCATCAAGCAGTTCGATCCCCAAGAGGCCCTCAGAAAGAGCTTGAACCTCACCCGCCCCGTGTCGAAACATTCGACACCCCCCTGCAGCGCTATTCAGAGGATTCGCCCCGGACCCAATTAAATTGCCTTCCGAGCTGGCACACTCCTCGCTTGATTCATGGCAAGAGGTAGGACAAATGAGGAATATCCATGTTTTCAGTTTAGTAGTGATGATTCTCGCATCCTTCATGACATGGAATGCTCTGGGAGCAACGCCGCTCAAGGTCCACGTACTGAACAATCTTGATGCCCGCGAAACCAAACTCGCCCTGAAGGCACTCTCCCGCCTTGGCTACCGCCCCGTGCTGAGCCCCCTGTTCACGGAGTCCTCGCATGCGGTGGTGATCACAAAGACCTTGGGCCCAGGCCTTCAGACCGCGAGTGTTTCTTTTGAGGTTTTGGAGTTGAAACAAAACGAGACTCTTCCAAAAACCCTTTTTGAGATCAAGGAAAGCCCTAGCCTTGAGACCCTGATGAATCAAGCCCCGAAGCCGGATCAAGTCAGGCTCAATCCACCTGAGACGATCAAGCCGGTTGCTGCGATCAATTAGTAGTGTGCGCTGTATCGGCCTGCACTTCGGGAGCCTGCGCCGCATGAGCTACAGTCTCCATGGGCGCTGATCCTTGGAGTGTCGTGGCAGATTGCCCCTTCAACACCAAACGCAGTTCGCCTGCACCCTTTGGCCCGCGAGGAGCCCGTGGCTCCCCACTGCGGGGCTTTTGTTCACCTCTTGGCTTCGGAGCGCGCTTTTCGCGAGGGGGACGTGCAGGCTTGGTCGCAACTCCAAGTCCAGTCGATACGAATCCGGGCGCTCCTGGATTCCGGGGAGCTGCGGGTGCCGCATCGCGATTCTCACCGCGCGGACGATCCCGTCCTGGTCCGCGGGCATCACGTCCACGGCCATCGCGTCCACCATCACGACCGCCGCCGTCTCGTCCACGACCATCACGGCCTCCGCCCCGACCGGATCGGAAATCGCGATCCTCGCGTCCACCGCGTGCAGGAGCACGGCCTGCTTCCGGAAAATATTCCACCAGATAGAAATGGCCTTCGCGTTCGATGTAGTTCTCGGGGACCTTCTCGGTTTCAGATGCCTTCACCGCAACCACAACTCGCTTTACGCGATCCACTCGCGAGCTCGTCATGTCGACCACATTTTTGTAAAATCCAACTTTTGCCTCATCGAGTTTCAGGAACTCATTGAGCGATGCCTGCACTTCTTCCTCGGTCTTCCCTTCGGTGCTGAGTGCGGTCTTCTTGGTCATGGCTTCTTTCAATACAAATCCTGAGAACTCGGTAAGTGTTTTCATCGTCTCAGGAATCTAGGATGGAACTAGCGCAAAGTCAAACCGAGGAGGTGTTCCGGAAGACCGCGGTAGGAATACTCGAGGAACACATGGTCCGAGACTTTCAGCCCGAGAGCGCCCGAAAAACGGGCGTACAAAAGCGGATCCGTTGTGCCCCGGTAGCGAAAGCCGTAGGATGCTGAAACCTGGAAGCGATCCGAATGGAAGGTGATCCCGGGCTTCACCACCCCGTGACTTGTGGAGGGAGCCAAGGATCCATCCACAACGAGGTCAATCGCGGGATCGAGCATGAAGGTAAGCCCCGCTCCCACCACATCCATCCCGTTTTGAATGCTTGGAACCATGAGTCCGAATCGAACCGCACGAACCGGTTCAAACAAAAGACCCACCGTGTACGACCCGTTTGCGCCACTCAGGTGGCGTCCGGAAACCCCAAGTCTGAGACGGAGAGCATCAATGTTCCCCCCAAGACCCCATTGAATCGCTCCGGTGCCGGAGGAGTAGGCGCCGGAATCGAACTGTGAGTACTCAATCCCTCCTCCCAAAACCGAGGACCCAAAAAGAACTCCGCCGGAAGCCCGTATCGGATCAAGGTCGCTTCCGAAGGCTGCCGCCCCTGCTTGAAACTTCAGTCGTTGATTGTAGGAAAGTCCTGCGGGGTTTTGGGACTTGAGCCCCTCCCAGAAACTGGGGGATGAGACTCCCTGCCCGTTTGAAATCATGGTCTGATCTTCACGTCCGTAGCTTCCATAAGCGTGGACAATGCCAGAAGTGAGGAATTCAAAAACGAGAGAAAGAACAAGGAAATGAGATGGTTTCATGGGGGGAGCCTCCGTCGTTCCCTTAGGATAACCTTGCGAATTCGAGAGGCAAATCGTAAGTTTTCTGACGAGTTTCGCCTTTCTATTTTTACCCAATTCCTCTATAATCGAGGGTCTCTATGAGCATGGTGTATTTTATCCCCTCTTCCCAACGCAAAATCGCTCTCGCCGCAGCACAGGCGGAAGACGAACCCGTGCTCGTCATCGGTGGCACCGGTACCGGGAAGGGCGCTCTCGCAAAGTGGATTCATAAAAACTCTCCTCGCGCGGCACAGGCGTGCGTGATGGCGACCCGCGATCGGCCTCTTTCAGAGCAGATCCGCGAGTGCAAGGGCGGAACCCTGATTGTCGATGACATCACGAACTATCCTGTATCCGAGCAAATGGTGATTTTGAATTTCCTGAAGACCAAGGCCATCCCGCAGGGACAAAAGGGCGGCGCCATGGTTCCGATGATTGCAAACGTCCGGGTCATCGCGACTGCGGTTCCCCAGGTTGATTCGCGTGCACGTGCCGGCATGTTCAACGACGAGCTTCTCTTGCGTTTAAGCAAGAATCGCATCGAGATGCCAAACCTTGCCGAGCGCGAAGACGAGTTCGAAGACATCGCGATGGGAATCCTCCAAGAAATCACCCAGGAGCTGCACAAGGAATACATCAAGGGGTTTTCAGAAACCGCATGGCGGAAGCTCAGGGAGTACGATTGGCCAGGCAACCTTCGAGAGCTTAGAAACGTTCTCCGTATGGCGTCGGTTGCCTGCGAGAGTGAGCGCGTGGAATTAAAAGACCTTCCGGATTTCGGTCACGACAAGATCAACTTCCAGGCAACCCGCTCCGAGTTTGAAAAGATCTATTTGAGCGAGCTCTTAAAGAGCTTCAATCACGACCTCGACAAAACTGCCCGCGCCGCTCGCATGGAGCGCGTGACGCTGCTCGAGAAGCTTAAGCTTTTGGGACTGATTCACTGACCAACTGGCCCCCTTGAATGGGTAAGCGCTGGGCTTCACGTTTTGCACCCATCCAAGTTTTTGGCATTTTTTCTGCACTTTGATGGTGCATGAAACGTTATTGCATCAATTTAGACTGTTCTGAGCATCAATCCAAACATCTGGACGGTACAACTTCCGGACGGATCTCCAAAAAAGGGACCTTTTACCGTCTCTGCGATCGCCGTTACATTCAGCGATTCCAATGCCGTGTTTGCAAGCTACAGTTCTCAAGAGCAACGTTCGATATCGACTATCGTCAGCATCGGCGCGAGATCAACCGCAAGTTTTTTTTGTACCTCGCCTCAGGCGTTACACTGAGAAGAGCCGCAATTCTTCTCAGTGCCGACCGCAAAACCATCAATCGAAAACTCAAGATTCTCGGGGCCCGTGCGCAAGCAGATCACCAGGAGTGGCTCGAGGAACGCTTTCATCCCCTCTCCATAGGACACATTCATTTTGACGACCTTGAAACTGCCGAACACACCAAGTGTAAACCCTTGAGTGTTACTCTTGCGGTTCGAAATAAAAGCCGAGAAATCCTTGATTTTCAGGTGAGGCGGATGCCTGCAAAGGGAACTCTCTCAAAGATTGCTCAAAAAAAGTATGGCAAAAGAAAAGACGAGCGCCCTTCGGGCTGGAATCAGCTTTTTCAAAATCTGAAGCCACTCCTTCAACCTGATGCAACCATAGAGTCGGACGAGAACCCAAACTATCCGAGGTATTTAAACAAACACCTTCCCATGGCAAAACACATCCGTCACCCGGGTGCTCGAGGTGCGATCGCGGGGCAGGGCGAGCTCAAGAAACTTCGATTCGATCCGCTGTTTTCCCTGAACCACACCTGCGCCATGCTCAGAGCCAATATCAATCGACTCTTTCGAAAAACGTGGAGTACAACCAAGAAAATCGAAGGTTTGGTAAATCACCTTTGGATTTACGTTAGGTTTCACAACACCCTACTCCTAAACCCTGGGAATTAGTTCATGCCCACTCAAGGGGGCCAGTTAGCGATTATTTCACCACTCGCCCCGGAGGGAGCGGAGTTGTGCCGATTGGACTTTCACCAATTCCGAGTTGTCCTTCATGTCCATTCCCCCAACAAACAACCTGATCCTGATTCCAAACTACGCAGGCATGATCAGGGGCCACCGATGGATTGGCCCCAGACAGGGGGATCGAATCTCCCGAAACAGACAAAGAGACCGGGGCAAAACTTGATGAGCCAGTGCCACTAAAATCCCGGCAATAAACTCTTTGATCGGCTCCCACAAAGCAGGTGCGGTACCCGCCCGCGTCGATCTTTTGAACTGGAGCGACGCCATCGGGTAGAGGTACCTGACTAGCGAAAAGCTGCCCGCCACCAATCGCCCCCCAGCACCAAAGCGTGTTGTCGCTCTTCAATGCGCAGGAGTGCTCGTCCCCCAGAGCCAAGGCGACTACACCGGAGAGAGGAGAAGGAGTAACCTGTACTGGATTTGAAGAATTCTGAGTGGTTTCATTCCCTAGTTGCCCCCAACCATTTTTACCCCAACATTTAACATGTCCGCCTGAGACAATCGCGCACGAATGATTTTTTCCGAGTGCAATCTGAGTTACCCCACTGAGATTAGAAACCATAGTGGGAGCGATCGTGAAAGGATTCGTATCATTTACATCTGCTCCAGTCTGACCAAATGCATTGCTGCCCCAGCACCACACCTTTCCATCACCCTTCAACGCACAGGTGTGAGCCCCGCCTGCTGCGATTTCCGTGGCGCCAAGGAAAGTACCGGAGGTTTGCACCCCAGGATAGACCACAACTGGCATAGGTTTTGGGTTTACCTTAGCGTTTACGCCCCCTTCCAAGAGCTGCCCAAGCTGATAGGAATCATTATTGCCCCAGCAATGAATCGTACTTCCGGTGCCTGAGCCATGCAGCGTACAGGTATGATCATCGCCTGACGCAATTTTTATCGCATTTGGCTCCAATTCCCGCACTGCGATTGCTTTTGGACTCGGCGTTAATCCAGATACTACAGAATTCCCAAGTTGCCCGGAATCATTCTTTCCCCAACAGCTTACACTTTTACCACTTTTAGTTTGCAGCAAAGCACAGGTGTGATTCCTACCCGCGGAAACAGATTGCACCTGATCGAGGCACGGAGGCAGATTCACAACCTCCCTCCGATAGGTATAGTTTGTCTCACTGTCGGACAACTTTCCGCGAACCAGTAAACTCGCTTGAATCGCGCATTTTGACCTGAACAGATCTGGAATTCGAAATTCATTTGAATCTATTGAAGCAACTGCGCCAAGAGTTTTGAAGGGTCCGGCCTCAAGTTCGCTTGAAATGAGTATCGGCCATACGAGCGGGACCACAGCAGTCGGGTAGGGAATCACCAAATTCCCGTCTTCAGGAACAGGAAACGGACGAGTTGCAAGATTGATTACTTTTTCATGAACATTCCGGTCGGCCGAAATCCCGGGAGGAGCCCCATTCATGATTTGGAATTGGGCAAATCTGGATTGACTCGCATCAATCCATTTCGCGACATCCACCTCAAGTCGAATGGGATCCGCAATCGCGCTTGAGATCGCGGCAAAGTAAAGATCGCAAGTCTCACCTGAATTTAAAACCAAACTTCCAGACGGCCCCAACCCCGCGATGGGACAAATACGTGCTACGGTCGTCGAAGCAGAAGCAGGAGGTGGAGGTGGAACCAATACGAAATCACCAATGCTCGAGGCCGGGGAAGGGGTCATCGAGAAGATTGCTCCAGGCTTTAAGGGCAGCATGCGAATGGGCTCCGTTGCGATTACCCTAACCTTGTACAGATTCGTGTGCCCGCCTACCAGCCCTTCATAGGTAATCGAAACGGGCGGCGCCTTGGCGCTTTGATCAAGCTGAAAGTCTCGGAAGATCTCAAGTGAAGTGCTATTTTTACTTGCGCTGATCTTGTGGCTTAGTGGATTCACAGTGCTGCCACTCGGGATGGTGATCGAAAAGAGGTCATGGAACTGATGGAAAGCACCAGGAGAAAGCACCGAAGGTAAGGTCATTCGAAGCGATGTTATTGTTGGACTCGTAGTACCAGTATTTGTGAGGGAACTTGAATCACTGGTAAGAGTTAGAATGGCCGAATTGACATTCTCAATCTCTCCTGAAACCCGAAACGCCCACCCGGTCAATCCAGAGGGAAGAGACCAGGTCTTCATAGGCTCGGTTCCAAAATATGGACTATAGTTCGTGAGTCGTAGCGATGGACTTGCAGACGAATCCGTAAGAGGCGGGGGAGAAACAAGCGTTCCAACCTCATCCAAAAATCCGCAAAGGTCGGAGGTCGTCCATGACGCTTTTGAAATCTCCACAGTTTGATCACCAAACAGATTTGGAAGGAAGGCATCTCCGTATTTTGAAATCCAGCTCATGCCGGAAGGAAGCATTGTGGACCCTGCGCTGGCAGCACCGCCGCCGGAGCTGCCCGAAGCAAGTGAGGTTCCGAAAAATTCCGTGGCAGATTGGCGAGAAATCGGACTCTGCGCCACGGTGGAAAAATTCACCGAGTAGGCCGATACTTTCCGATCGGGCCCTGCAGGCACCCAAAGCTCGACGGGAACATTCTTCTCCGTGTCACCTACAAACACCGAAGCTCCGATTCCGAGACGGATGCATGGAAATCCCGGCATGGGCATGAAGGGAATCCCTGGCCCTTCGACGTTGATCAGAAAGAAGGACGTTTCCGCCACGGGATCGTTCACGGGGGTAGCATCACCGGAATTAGTAAGGATCCCACCCCCATCCGCCAAAAGAGGCCCTGCACGGAAGGCTCGAAGGGCTTCGGGCGAAATCTGGATCCGAACGTATTGCGAGCTTTCCTCCTGACTCAAGGAGCATGCGCTTAGACCAAAAAGCCCAAGACTCAACAGGGTCGACAAAACAGGTTTAAAAATTGACCGCAAGCTCAAAATTACCTCACTCCTCTATTTTATCGGTTGGGGCGGGAGGAGGAATAGAGTGTCAGTACAGACATTTTTCCAAGTGCCCTCGAAGATTGCACCTAGGCGCTTCGAATCCACTCGCAGGAATAGAAAATTCACAGCCCCCTTGAGGAATTGAACCTTTACCTCTGGGCTGCCGGGATCCTCAGCCAAATCAATTCGAATACCCTAATGATACTAAGAGTTTACGGAGGATTCGGCGAAACCAGGCACAATCTTCGAGGGCAGTTCAAAAAGGCCAGAGAATCGCTTCCAGCTTCTCGACCAGGGCCGTTTTTGGCTCACTCCGAGCCAAAACCCCATCAAAACCAAGGGAGCGCGCCTTTTCCTCCGCCTCGGATGAGGCCTGACTGGGACAGCAGGCAACAACTGAGATGTGTCCGGATTTACCTCGAATCCAGGAAATCCACTCCCCTTCGATTTTCAGATCTAAATCCACGAGCAGAAGATCGAAGGGCCCTTGTTTGGCGGGCTGCTCCAACTCACGCATCGCCTCGGCCGGTGAGCGCACGTATTCAATGGTGACTGGCAAGCCCTTGAAATAATGACTCATGAGAACCCGGTTCAGCTCGACCGGATCCAATAAAAGCACCCGCTTTGGCGAAAGAGCACGTCCTTCATTGACTGCCTTTTTACGATTTCCCCCGGAAGGAGCACGGTTGGATTCGGAATCAAATTGAAGAGTCTCTGGGGCGGCTTTCTTCAGGGTTCGAAAGGAAAGTTCGAGCTTCAACTTTTCGAGCTCATTTGCGAGTTCCGAAATGCGCTCCTCGCGCTTCAATAAAAGTTCATCCTTGGATCGAAGCTGCGAACTCGACTCTTCGAGAGGAACCAATTCCTGATGAATCCGCTCAAGGCTTGCGAGCCCCTCAGAAACCTCCCCGACAAACCTTGCATAGGGCTCAAATGCAATCCGGATGGAATCCGCCCAATCCACAGTCGATTCGGGAGAAATTCCGGCATCATTCAAAAGAGTACCGGAATCCGTTTTGGTAGTCTGATTCTGTTCCATCCCGACGCCCACGCTAGCACGGGGAAAACCCGAGATCAACCTGACCGTTTCAGGGGCTCAACCGAGCGGAGTCTTGCCTCGCCCGAGGCCAAGAGCTTGAGTTTAAAGCGAGAATCGTAACGCCCATTCGAATGTTGGTTGCAGCAGGCAGCACAGGCTGCAAGCCTGAGGCGTTTCCTTACAAAGATCCGCTGGCCGCAGCCTCGGCACTCATAACAATGTTTAAACGGCCTGTGCTTTGGAACGGGATTATAGCGGCTGACCCCGATCGCCTCCATTTTCTCATGGAACTCAGGAGTGTGCCCGTAGGGAAGGTTACGCACAAAGAGCCAGTAATGGATCATTTCGTGGCCCAAGGTATCTCGAATGAGCTTTTCCGCCTCTTTTTCATCACGCAGGTAGGCTGCGACCTCGATCACACAGCCCGAAGGGTGAGGAATGAACCTCCCGGCCGAGGTTCTAAGCCTCGGGTTCCAACGGATTTCAGGGAGTGACAACTCCCCCTCGAATGCATCCTGATTCCACTCACCGAACATCTTTTCGAGATCAAATTGATTCATCCTTTTTCAGGATAAGATCGAGTTTATTTTTTACACAGATGGTGTTTATTTGACCGCGCAAAATCCCGAGCCGGCAGATTTTGCCGACTCTTGCGAACCACTGAAAGAGGCCCGCCTTAGAAGCGCACCCTCGTAGCCCCGGTTGTCCCCGCATCCTCAACCGCGGAAACATAATTGAGTTTCTTCAGCATCTCGCGGATCCCCTCTCGAAGAGCGCCGGTGCCGAGTCCATGCACGATCGTCACTTCCGGCTTTCCAGCGCGGCAGGCGCGATCAAGGTAGTTTCCAACCTCTCGAAGAGTCTCATCAAGCCTCTGACCGCGCACATCGATCTGATCCGGCACGCCTCCCGGATCCTGCACGGTCACCTTCGCAGCCTTCACTCCAGCGCTACCTGCACGCACTCCCAGCACCGCGCGAAGCTCCCGCTCCGAGAGCGGCTCGATTTCGACGGGGTACACGCTCACCACAAATGCCTTTCCCAGACCCGCGCCGGACTGGGCCCCGAGGGCCACGCGTCCCTTCTTGCCATCCCACTCCACAAGCTCGCCGACATTCTTCCACTTGGGAACCCGGACCCACTGTCCTTTTTCAAATTGCACGGAGACCGAGGGAATTTCCGCCTCATTTGAAACCGCCTCCATCAGTTCAGGTGCGGCCTCCTTGATCGATGAATCAAGCCTTCGCTCGCCTGCTTGAAATGCATCATTGAGTTCGCGCCGAAGATCATCGAGCTGCTTGTGGGTCTTCGTGGACTGGATCTTCTTCAGCGTCTCGCGCACCTCGACCTGCGCAAGATCGAGCACGTGCTTCAACTTTTGGCGCGCTTTTTCAAGCGACTCATTCACGGTTGTCTTGACCCGCTCCTCCCATTCGGCCTTCAGGCGATCCGCCTCATCGCGAAGGGCCCGTGCCTCCCGCTCGGCCCGCTCGACCGATCCGAGCTGGGCTTGAAGCTGCTGCAGAACCGATTCGACGATCTTGTGCTCCTTGCTGAGATAAGAGCGGGCAAGCTCAAGCAGCTCCTTGGGGAGTCCGAGTCTCTCGGCAGTTTCCAGCGCCCGCGATCGCCCGGGCGCCCCGAATACCACTCGGTAGGTGGGCTTCAAGCTCGCTTCATCAAAGAGAATGCTCGCATCGAGAACCCTCGAATCGGCAAGCCCCATCGCCTTCAATTTCGGATCGTGGGTGGTCGCAATCAGGATCGCCCCCTCGATCTTGAGGAGGGTCTGGACAAACGCCATCGCAAGCGCAGCGCCTTCCTCGGGATCGGTGGCGGAATTCATTTCATCAACGAGAATCAGGCTCTTCGGCCCCACTCCCTCGAGGATCCGTTTCATCTTGAGCACATGCCCCGAAAACGACGAGATGTGCTCCTCGATCGATTGCGGGTCGCCAAGGTCGACAAAGAAGGAATCAAAGAACGGAACCCTGAGCTTTCCCGCGGCTGGAAAAAAGAACCCGCTCCTTGCACACAGGGCCGAGAGTCCGAGTGTTTTCAACAGCACGGTCTTTCCCCCTGTGTTTGGCCCGGAGAGAAGAATCATCTGCTGGCCGGAACGGAGCTCGATGGTGTTGCGTACGATCTGCTCTTCGGGAAGATTCCAAAACAGGATCGGATCGACCGTTTCTTGGAGAATCCATTCGCGATCAGGGCTCAGGGTGATCAACCGTCCACCGTAGCGTTTCGCAATCCTTGCCTTGGCCTGGGTTGCATCCCAATACCCGATCAGCTGTACGGAGGCGCCGATCGATGGTCCGTGGGGCTGAAGTTGGCGCGCAAGGCCCATCAGGATCACAAAGATCTCGTGCGAGAGATCGGCCTCGGTCCTCCGAAGGCGGGACTGGAGTTCTTCGACCTCTTTGGGCTCGATGAACACCGTTTGTTTGCTGACCGAAAACTCGGCCACACGGCCGTCGATTTTGCTTTGGTCCGACACACGCACCGGGAGCACATACCTCCCGTCGCGGACGTCGCTGTAGTTCTCCTGCAAGAGTCCCTTCGATCCGTAGTCACGAAGGAGGGAATCGATTTTCTTCTCGATCTCGCGCCTGAGTTCCCGCGCAGTCGCGTACAGGGTTCCGAGCTTCGGAGAGGCTTTTTCGGAGAGTTCACCCGCTGGCGTGATCACCCGATCCAGAACCCTGAGGCACTCGAAGGGATCAAAGAGATTCTGAAGCGCGTTTTTGAAATTCTTTCCTGCAAGCTCTTTTGGAAAATGGCTCCAGGAATCCATGGCGTGGAGCCAGGCGCGAATCCTGACCCAGGCATGCAACTCAAGCACACTACCGCGCTCAAGATTCTCGAGATCCTCGTCAATGTCCTGAAGGTCATTCAAAGGTCCCCAGAGGGCGGAGCGCTCAAGAATCTGCGCCATCTCTTGGGTTTCGTGCTGAAGTTCCTGCGCGCGCTCCATCGTGGAGGAAAAGGCTCCGGGCTCTGCAAGAACCTCAAGGTTTCGTTTTCCATAGGGGGTGCGCGCCTCCTCCACCGTGTGAGTGAGGAGCTTCGGCCAGTCCAGATCATGAAAAGGGGTTTGCGCGCTCATGCGCTAGCGAAGATAGCATAGAAAGAGCTTCAGCGCATCCCGCTGCGAATCGAAGCCAAGGCGCCCGAGGGCCTCCTCGACACTCACCCACTCAAAGGCCAGATGCTCGGATGGATCGATCTCGGGAAGCAGCTCTTCCGGCAAAATGAATCCAAAGGCATGCTCCTGAGCCCGTCCAAAACGCCCCTCGAAGGCGTAGGAAAACTCAAGATCCATCCACTCGCCCGCCTTCGGATCAAAGCCGGTTTCTTCCTGAAGTTCCCGCTTTGCCCCCTGAAGGAAGCTCTCCTCCGGATCCACCCCTCCCGTGACCGGATGCCAGCCGCCTCCCCGTTTTGGAATCACCCGGAACAAAAGAACGCGCGCGAGCGCACCAGAAGAAAGAGCCCCCGAAGAATCACTTTTCTTTGTACCCTTCGTGCCGCCTTGATCGGGATGTGCGCGCACTCCAATCCAGACCTGGGCTTTTCTGGATCCCTTTTTAGATTGGCTCGACAAAGTTCAAATCCTTCCCGAAGCTCTCTTTCAGGCCCCGAAGCGCCAGAAGCGAAATCGTCACCACCACAACCGCAACAATGAGAGTGGCGTTCAGGAGTCCAATCGACTCTTTCAGGCCAAGCACCGCGAGATTCATCGGCACAAGCGAAAACCGGATGAAGTTCGGCACAGCTGTCGCCACCGTCGCGCGCATGTTAGTGCCAAACTGCTCGGCTGCGATCGTGCACACCACCGCCCAATACCCTCCCGTGGCCCCGAGGACTCCGCACATCCAGTAGATCGTGGAGCTTGAGACCTCTTTCAAGCCAAGCAAGTAGATCAGAGCTGCAATGAAATTGCATACGATCGCAAGCGCGACCGCACGGTTTCGGCTCTTCATCCACTGACTGATCATGCCAAACAAAAAATCCCCGACAGTGAATCCCGCATAGCAGGCCATCACGGCTTTGGCCGTGCTGATCGGATCCACCACCCCTGCATCCTGCGCGAATTCGGGGGCAAAGGTGACGAGGATTCCGATCGTAAGCCAAATGGGAACACCGATCAGGATGCTTCGGGAGAATTTTCCGAAACAATCGGCTTTCGTGAAGAGCGAGAAGAAACTCCCCGCGCGAACCTTGGATTTCTTCGTGTTCTCGAAGATTCCGGATTCTGTGACACTGATTCGAAGAAGCAAAAGCGCGAACCCGAGCACGCCTCCGATCTTGAAGGCCGTTCTCCAGTCAAACACCTGCGCCACATACCCGCCCACGATCGCGCCCGTGACCCCGACCGTTGCCACGATCATGGTCCCGTAGCCGCGCAAGGACGGGTGGAGAACCTCTGAGACAAGCGTGATCCCGGCTCCAAGTTCGCCCGCAAGTCCCAAGCCTGCAAAAAATCGGCAAAATGCGTATTCGGTGAAGGTCGTGGCATAGCCATTCAGGAAGTTGCCGATGGAATACAAAAAAATGGAGCCAAACAGGACTGACAAGCGCCCACGCTTGTCTCCGAGAACCCCCCAGAGAATTCCCCCGAGCATGAGTCCCGTCATCTGGATGTTGTTGAGAGTGGCCCCCACCTCGAGCTCGCGCCCCGCAAATCCAATCGAACGCAAGCTCTCCATCCGCACGATGCTGAACAAAAGCAGGTCGTAAATGTCGACGAAGTAGCCGAGAGCCGCAACAATCACGGCAGCGTTCAACAAACTTCGTTTCGAGAGGGAAGGCGTCGAGGCAGATGGATTCATGCCCCCGATCAAACCACTCCCGTTACTTTATTTCAACCGCACGGACGCGGGCCCTTGAAATTTCCCGCTCGTAGCGCTTGGAAATCACAGAAAAGATCGAGAGGTTCCGGTCAATCCGATTCAAGTAATCCGCAGCATCCTCAGCAGATCCCGTGAGCAACTCCTCCTCCGCACCGGGAGCTCCGGCCATTGCCCCATCCGACGACCCGCTGCCGGAGGCACCGTACTCACCCACTTCCACGGGACCATCGCCGGAAACCACCTGCCCCGGTCCGACATAGCCCGGAGCCATTCGATCGTTTGTGCCCCTGCTTGCATAGGCACCCATGGGTGAATTGCCATCTCCCATGCCATTACCATTTCCGGCGGCGCCCTTCTGGTTTGGTCCGGTCGCTCCACTCAGGGCCATGGAGGCAGCGCCCACTCCGCCAGCACCCATCGCTCCCCCAAATCCGCCCTCGGCACCCGCGCCTCTTGCTCCTCCCATCGAGCCTCCTGCGCTGACCGCTCGTCTGGTCCCCATCGGCCCAATAGGTCCGCCCTGGCCTCCTGCAAGAATTCCGAAGTTCTCAGCTCCACCGCCGCTGGTTGAGCCACCGGAGCCGGAGGTCGATCCAAAATCAGCACCGCCTCCTGACAAGATCCCCTGATTTTGAAGCGTATTTTGTGCAATCTGAAACGCGGTCATGCCTTCCCCCACTGCGGTGGGAAGGACCGAGTTGAATCCGATCTTACATTCCGCCGGAGGAGGGTCCACCATCACACCGCCTGCACAACACTTGGTGGCAGCATCAGTGCCATGCGCGATGGGGATTCCATCCAAATTCAGGCATGCAAACGAAAGCACAGTTGTGTTCCTTCTGGCATGGGCCGCAGAAAAGGAAAGCATCACCGCGAGAAAAGGTAAAATGATCGTTTTCATGGATTCCCCCTTCACCACTTCACTCCGGCAGGCTTGTCCGGAATCGTGGTACTATTGCATTGCACGGATTCACTCGACAATTTTTTCTGTCTGCAAATCCTATTTCGAATGATGTACTCGACCGCTGACTCGAATCCATGGGCGATGGTGGCGTAATACACCCCGCGACCATGACCCCTAAGGCTCTTGTCTGCCTGGTCTTTTTTCTCTTCTCTTCGTTCCTGGAGTAGCCCTCCCCCGTCATCCCGAGTCCTTTGCTGAACTCCGAAACGCTTGTATTCACCATCTTCATCCTTAAAGAAGTTGCCATCCCTGTCCCACGGTTTTTGCTGTCCTCTCTTATCGCTGTCGTGATGTTTCATTTTTCGCAGAACAATCGGATCATCCCGATCAATCCTGAACCCGACCCTGATTTGGCCTTTTCGTTTTTTCACCTTCTTTTTCTGCGTATCGTAGACTTCCCAATCCTGGTTCACGCCCATCCAGTCTCCGTCGTGAAAACAAGAGGCCATTTTCGCCATCTTTTTCCTTCGGTTCAAACCAAGAAAGCTGGTGGTGTTCTTCTCGCATGCCCCTTCCAGCGCCTCCCAAATCGGGCCTCCCGCAAGAAGATCCTTGAAGTTGTTATCGAATATCGATTTCGCAGTGGCCATGACCTGAGCCACGACGGCATTGGCCACCCCACCGCCCTGCATGATCTTGTTGGCTTCCACGATCCTGCAAAGCTGGAATGCAGCTGAGTCCATCGGGATCGCTCCCTGAAGACACTGATTCACAAGATCCACGTTCGGATCCGTGCACATAGCCTGGGTCTGCGGATCAAGCGTACTGTAGAGGTACATCATCTCTTGCTGGGCAGTGCTGCCTGCTTCCAGGAGAGGCGCGAGCGCTTGATCATTCAAGGAGACGCTCTCGATCTCTTTCCCCTCCACGGTATAGTAATAAGCAGCCCGAATCGCCCACGGCATCGCACCCATCATCGCAGCGCTCCACCGGCCGCCGTCCTCACCATTGAAAATGATCGCGAGCTGTTTCTTCCCGTTTTGTCGACCCCCGCCCTTTCTCATCATGGGCCGTTTCCCGCAGGATTTCCCTGAATACCGGTTAAAGCCCCCGGTCGAAACCCGCTTCTCGGAAGTGGGATCCCCGTCGATGTTATTTCTGCCCTCATCAAACTCGAGGTCCTTTTGGCCCGAGTACCTCAAAGTGTGCCCCACCACACTGCACATTCCCTGGGGAAGATCTGCTCCCTCCGCCTTGTCGAGGGTTGTCTTGCTCAGGTCCAGGTCCTTGCCCTTCCAGAATCCGTAAATCTTCAGGGAAAGGAGCTTCTTTACCTCCTCCGAGGTCTTCGTTTTCAAATCAGCGCACTTCGGAAGTGCGTTCTTGCACACCCCTGCCGGAATGTTTGGTGATTCCCGGCACAGCATCAAACTTGAAACACTCGGTGATGGTGTGGGTGAAGCATCCTGAGAAAAGGCGCTTCCTGGTAAAAGGCACAAACCGACGATTGCGAACTTTGCAGGACCCATCTTGATTCCCCCTTCTCAGATGTTACTGGCATGTGTTAAACTTGACAATATGAGTCTGATATTTTTTAAAAAGCCTGCCTTGGTCATGTTTTTTTGTTTAATTTCAATCCCTTGCATCGCCATCACCCGCCCCCCCCGGAAGCCCATCAATCCGAAAGCCGCAATGGAAAAGATCTACAGCGACCAGGCAAAGAAAGCGAACAAGCTCAATCGAGAGGTTAAGGCAAGCTCGGACCTTTCTCCCGATGAGGAGCGGGAGCTGAATTCAAAGAAGATTCCAATGAAGCTGACCCCTGAACAAGCCTCGAGGGAAGAGTCGCTTGCAGACAAGGACCCTGAGGACCAGGTCGAAGATGATCCTGATGAGAAGGAAGATGAGGACAATGAAAAAGCTCTCGCAGGCGGGGGGAAGCCCGGAGCCCCTTCTGGCTCATCCGATGGCAAGGGCAAGTCCGGCTTCTCCACTCCAAGCTCTGTTCCTTCGACCGGGAGAGCCACCGCAGTTTCAGGCCAGGCGGACTCAAACCTGATTCAATTTCCGGGCAAGAAGCCAAAAAAGCCGTAGGCTCGCTAACTGCCCCCGAAGATTGCGCCTGCCCTCGATTTGAGTGGATGCATGATGCTTGATTTGACGCAGGTATTCACCGGGATTCCGCCTCAGATCCGGGGCAACCTGATTCTATTGCGGACTTCGTTTCAAAAATCAGCACAAGTACAATCAGTTAAAGCTGAATTTTGCCGCACTCAGGCGCAATCTTCGGGGGCAGTTTCTCAGGGACTCGCGCGCGCAAGCCAATCCGTCATGATGTTCAAGGACTCCTGAACCCTCGGGTCCTTGATCCAGAGTTGCTTGCGACCTTGCGCCGTGGAGGCAAGGTCTTTCTTTTCCTTCCGTTTGTCCTTGTCCTTGCCTGAACGCTTCAGAATATCCGCAACCTTGATCCATCCTTCGTTTTTCTTGGTGTCATCAAGATCTTTTTGAATCTCATTGAACTCTGTGTTTTTTGAGACCCTTTTCCCGGACTTCTCGCGAAGGAACTGGATCAAACCGTCATCCACAGGCGTCCACTTCTCGCCGGGCTCGGTGCCTTTGGCAAGCTCAGGGAGAATGAAGGGTTTGGTCTTCGACGGAGGAAGCGCATAGTCCATGTATCGCTCGCCCATGTCATCCAGATCAAGGTAGGTCGGCATCGAAATGTCAGAATCAACGCCTCCGAACTGGGTGGAAACCCCGCCAGGAAGGTAAAACATCTGGGTGGTGAGCTTCATCGCCCCGAGACGGAACGGGAGCGGATTCAACACCTGCACACTTCCCTTTCCGTAGGTATGATCCCCGCCCACGATGAGGGCGCGCTTGTAGTCCTTCATCGCGCCGGCAAGAATTTCGGACGCGGACGCACTTTGCCGGGTGGTGACGATCATGAATGGACCGTTGAAATAGACCTTGTTGTCATCATCCGAGAGGATCTCGGGCTTCATCTTCAAATCCTGGGTTGCCACCACGGGACCATTCTTAATGAAGAGGCCCGCGATCTTCACCGCATCCTGAAGGAGTCCGCCCCCGTCGGTCGAAAGATCAAGGATGATTCCATCCACCTTCTTGCTGACCGCCTCCTCCACAATGGCCTTCATGTCATCATAACAATCGCGCGAGTTCTTCTCGGAGCCGCCATAGAACGAGGGAAGATCGATCACGGCGATCTTGTAGGTGCGTGCCCCCACCTTGCGCGTCTGATAATCCACCTTCGCAGCCTGCTCTTTCATGTCGACCTTGTCGCGCACAATCACCACATCGAAGGTCTCGGAGTCTTTGCCCTGCAAGCGCACCACGGTGAGCTTTACTTTGGTGCCCTTTTTCCCGCGGATCATCTTCACGACATCCGAAAGATCCATGTCCACGATGCTGACCGGCTCGGCCTTGTCCTGGGCCACAGCGATGATCTTGTCCTTCGGTTTCAAAGCACCCGCACGGTCCGCACTTCCTCCGGGGATGATCTCCTGAACGACCGTGTATCCGTCATCCGAGCTGAGGGAAACGCCGATCCCCTCGAGCGAAAGTCCCATGCTGATCTTGAACTCGTCCAACTGTTCGGGTGAAAGATAATCCGAGTGCGGATCAAGCGCATGCGCGAAGGATTCGGCAAAAAGGTTGATCATCTTGCCGGAATTCATTTCCTTCGAGCGCTTCACGGAGAGCTCATAACGCTTGATGAGCTGCTCTTTTGCCTTCGGAAGCTTCACGTCCCCTGCGGTGATGGTGGCCACCTGGGTGTGGATCGCACTTTCCAGTGCCGCTTTCTTCTGGGTGGAATCGACCGGATAGTCGCGCTTCTTCGTATCGGTCTGGTAGCGGATCTCGGGCTTCAAGGCAAATTCCCCCTTCAGGGAATCCTTCACAATCCCGAGATTCTCTTGCGCACGCTCGACAAGCACCGAGGAGATCTCGCTCAAGGCCGCACAATTCCCGCTCCCCATGGTGCTGAACAAATCCATGAGCTGTGCGCTCATCTTCTCGACATCCTTTTTGTAGAAGAGCTGCTTGTTGGGATCCATGTATTTCAAAAAGAGGCTCACAGTCCGGGTTTTCAGCTCGTCATTCAGCCGGTTCATGGAAATGTGATTGCTCATGAACACGTTCATCAGGGAGGGCACCTGCTGGCACTGAAGGGATTGCGCGTGAGCAGTCGGAATGAAACCCAGGGTGGCGGATGCGATCAACAGGATGGCAATTTTCATATTCATTCAGTGTGTTCCCTTTCTTGATTTACCGCAAGATCTCAGTCAAAACCCGGCCCTCGGACTGCGCAGGGGGAATCACTCCAAGGACCTGTGTCAAGGTGGGCGCGATGTCGACGATGTTCACGATTTGACGGTACACCCCCGGGCGGAATGTCTTACCATAAAACACGAGCGGAACATACCGGTCGTAAGAATACATGGTCATGTGCGTGAGCGGATAGGCGTCACTCTGGAAGAAGGGCTTCAGCACAATCAAAATGTCACCACTCCTTGTGCTGAGGGTGCGGTCCGCGACAACTCCGTACTCGCCTGGCGGGATCTTCCGGTCAAAAAGAATCTCATCCCGCGCCCACACCTGATCCACATACCTCTCCTTCAGGAGCGCCTCACGCAAGGGCTTCAACGCATCCCTCGGCGTGATCCCGGCCGACTTCATGGCCGCCCGGTTCAGGTACAGCTGGAACTCCGGAATCGCATCCACCCAATGCCCGCCTTTTGGCTTTCCAAAGGATTCCGTCATCACCTTTTCCACAAGATCCGGAAGCTCGTTTTCTGGGATCCGCTCGCCCAAGGCATAGTCGTCCGGAATCCTGGCCGGGGGGATTCCGTGGTCTCCCGTGAGCACAATGAAGACATCCTTCATTCCACCCGGCACCTTGGCCGAAATCGCGGCAAAAAAGTCGGCAATCAACTTGTCTTCCGCCAGGGTCATTTCCTCCAGATTCGGATGATTCGGTCCGAAGTGGTGGCCTAAGTAATCGTGGCTCGAGAGGCTGACCAAAAGCAGATCCACATCTTTCCCGCGCCCGAGCTTGAACTCCTCCATCGCGGCCAGTGCCATCCGGAAGGTTTCCTCGACTCCCCATGGAGTCTGAAGCGCCTGTTTTGAGCACTGCTTCACCCCTTTCAAACTGGCAAAATCAAAGGTCCTGCCCGCGTCCGCCTTCAGCGCTTCATTTCTTTTCACAACATAGCCCGGAAGCGTCTTCAGATAGTACTCGCTCGACACCCACTGGCAGGTTTTATCGTGAAACCACAGGGCGGCATCCGGTCGCTTTCCACCAAGAAGCACCGAGGCACGGTCCTTGAGTGCGACGCTGACCACGCGGGAGGGGCGATTCACATTCTTGAGTTCATCCCCCACGGTGGTCGCATTGAAATTCCGGGGCGAGATCCCTGAACGTGCCACAGTCACCACGCCCTCGGATCCAATCACCTTGTGGGCGTCATCCTGCACGCAATATTGATCCCGTCCAAGCTCCCGGTCATACCAGTTGTTCTGGGAGATGAGATTCCGGTACGGATAGGAGCCCGATAGAATGGTCGCATGCCCGGGCCCTGTCATGTTCTGTAGGAGTCCGTGATCCGCGAGCGGAAAGTACGCGCCCTTTTCCATGAGAAAGCGGAAGCCACCCCCGCTTGGGCCGGACTTCTTCAGGCGGTCCTTGAATCGCATGAGGTAATCCGCACGGAACTGATCCACCACAAGCACCACTCCGAGACGGTAGGGCGCCTCGGCCCGCACCTCACGCACAGACGACAAACCCAGGAGAAGCGCAGGGACGAGAAAAGCCTTTGAAATTTTTATCATAAATCTATGTAATCCCGGCCCAAGCCACATTCAAGCGCGAATCACCACGAGGGACCACGTCCCGGTTAAACGAAATTTGTTTATTTTTTCCTTGCGCCCGCCCCTCCCCCCGCGCTAGGGTCGCGTGGATTCGATCCAACTCCGAGGGGTGGCTGCAAATTCACGTGCAATCTCAAGGGCTAAGATCATCAATGAAAATAATTGAATTTTATCTTTTAAACTGATTCGTTTTAGTGTTTATTACCCGCAGCAAGGACATTTTGTCCGAAGGAGTCAACCGATGATGAAAAGAAGCAAACTCGCGAAAGAAACCGGAACGAATTCCCCGATCCTTTCCCGGAACCTGGCCCTTTTCCTTCTCGCGGGAAGTTTGCTTTCCGCGTGCGGCGGGTCCCGCGGAACTCCGGTCGTTGAGCCGCTTGCTCCCGGCGCTCCAGACCTCGGTACAGCTTCCAGCACGCCCGGAATCGAATACCACCCCTCGAAGATCATCGGAATCAATCCGATGATTCCCATGAGGGCGGACGGAGCCAATACCGACGCCTCTCTTCGGCCCACCCTTGATGCCTTCGGCTTGGTCGCCATGGGGAACTCCGGTTCCTGCTCCGGAACCCATCTCGGAAACGGATATGTCCTCTCCGCAGGACACTGCTTTTTGGACGGCGCCGATTCGAATACCATCGTAAACCAGACCTGCCCCACAGTGAAAGTATACTGGGGCTATCGCGGGTCTCCGTCCACAGGGAGTCCAAAACCCGTGGTCACCATGACCAGCCAGTGCACGCAGCTCATCCACGCACAACTGGACATGGATCTCGACTTTGCAATCTTCAAGGTCGATCAGGCTCCGAAGGCTAGCGTCGGAATCGCTCTCGAATCCGCACGAACTCCGGCGAAAACCAAGATCACAATCTTCGGCTACCCGATGGGGCGGCCGCTTGAATGGTCCCAGTATTGTGCTGTCAACAAGAGCTCCGTTGTGGGAAGGCCTTTTAACAGCGCAGCGCGGGTTGCGTATCAATGCGATACACAGCCCGGCAACAGCGGGAGCAGCGTGATCGCATTCAACACAGCCGGGGTACCCAAGGTGGTCGCTGTCCACGATGCGGCTGCTCCAGACCCGATTCAGTACAATATCGGCACCTACATGTACGATATCCGCCAGACCCTCAAGAAAAGGGGAGTGGACCTCGACAAGTTGACCGCCCCAGCCGGAACCACCGGGGCAAATTAGTTCACAATCCCTGTTTTTTTGGCTAGAGTCGCTCCCCATGAGTGAAATCAAAATCCGGGAAGTCTCGGGCAAAAAAGGGACGAACGAATTCATCGATGTGATGTGGAAGATCTACGACCAAAAGACCTTCCCACAATGGGTGCCTCCCCTTCGGATGTCCGTTTACGAGAATCTCGACACAGAGAAGAATCCGTTCTACAAGCGCGCAACCATTCAGCTCTTCATTGCCGAGAGAAACGGACGCCCCGTGGGTCGAATCGCCGCAATCGACAACAAGGGACACACCGAGTTCCACAACGAGAAGACGGGCTTCTACGGATTCTTCGAATCCATTGACGACCAGGAGGTTGCAAACCGGCTCTTTGCAACTGCGGAAAAGTGGCTCCTCGCGCGCGGTCTCGACAAAATGATGGGTCCGATGAATCCGTCCACGAACCACGAATGCGGGCTCCTCGTGCGCGGGCAAAGCAAGCATCCCACCATCATGACCACTTGGAACCCGAAGTATTATGAAACCCTCCATGACCAATATGGGCTCCTGAAAGCAAAGGACCTCGTGGCCTATATCATTGCGCGCGAAAAGAATTCGGAGCTTCCTCCAAAAGTAGTGAGCTATGTGAAGCGACTGCGGGCGCAGAACTCGCGTGTGACGTTTCGCGATTTCGACCTGAAGAACTTCAAATCCGAAGTGAGAAACTGTTTTGAGATTTACAACTCGGCTTGGGAAAAAAACTGGGGATTCTTTCCGATGACCGCGGAGGAATTCGAATTTGCCGCAAAAGACATGAAGATGATCCTCGACCCCCGCATGGCCTTCGTCGCAGAGGTGGACGGAAAGCCCGCGGGATTCATGCTCGCGATTCCGGATCTGAATCACGTCTTCAAACGAATCCCGGATGGAAAGCTCTTCCCTACCGGCATTTTCAAGCTCCTGCTTGGGAAAAAACGCGTTGCCATGACCCGCATCGTGACCCTTGGGGTAAAACCCGAGTTCCGCGGGAGCGGAATCTTCGCTCTCTTCACCTTCGAGGCCTTTGAGCGGGCTCACAAGTATGGCTACCTTGCCGGCGAAGCCTCCTGGATCCTTGAGGACAATGTCGCCATGAACAAGCCATGGACCGATCTCGGGGCGCCCCAGTATCGCAGGTGGAGAATTTACGAAAAACAGCTCACAAAAACCCACGAGGGAGCAACTTCCTGATGCCGATTTTGATTTCGCTGTTCATTCTCCTGACTGTGTCTCTCCAGAATGCGTCGCAGGCTTCCACCTTTGTGACCGCGACGGTCGAAGTCGATCCCAAAGGCATCCAGTTTGCCGACGACCTTGATTTCAAACTCCTCGACGTCGCAGTTCAAAGACAGATCTCCGCATTCGACGGAAATGTCAGCCTCAAGGGCAAGATCAAATACGGGGACCGGGTCTTCGCAAAAAGCGTGCTTCGGGACTCGCTCGTGCTCTTCCAGGAAATCGCCCGCCAAACCGATGAGTGCATGGCGAAGAACGAGAAACCGGCATGCCTTCAAAAATTCAATGAAGCGATCCAGACCAGATTCCGGGTATTCAAACCCCGTGAAGGCGAGACCCGCTATACCGCCTATTACAGCCCGGACTTCCGGGGCTCACTCACCCGTCGCGGCCCTTTCCAGATTCCGCTCTATTCCTCACCCGAAGATCCTGTCTTGAAAGAATCCACCCGCGAACAAATCCATTTCGAGGGGGCGCTCGAGGGAAAGGGACTTGAGTGCGCCTATCTCGATACCGACCTTTTTGAGCTCTACATTCTTCAAATCGAAGGCGGAGGAAGAATCCATCTGATCGATGAAAGCGGAAAAGAGACCCTCCGCTACATCAGCTTTGACGGGAAGAATTCCCAGCCCCTGCGGTTCTTCTCGAAACTGATGGTGGAAAACGGCTACCTCACGGCCTCCCAGGCAAGCCATGCAAATCAACACAAGTATTTCCTCGAGCATCCCGAGGTGCAGCGCAAACTCTATTCTCAGAGCCCGAGCTACGTTTACTTCAAACTGACCGACGAGGAGCCGCTCGGAATCGACTCGATCCCGCTCACGGAGCGCAGATCCCTCGCCTTTGATCCGGCTTTTCACCCGGGATCCGGAGTGCTCAATTTCGTGGAACTCACGGTCGGAGGCAAGACCATCACCCGCTTCATGCTCGGGCAGGACGTGGGGGGCGCAATCAAGGGGTCGGCCCGTGCTGATCTATACTTCGGATTCGGAGAGGAAGCGCGTGAAGCCGCGCAAGGCCTCGGCGGCAAGGGCAAGCAGTTCTTCCTGATCAAGCGCGAGCAAGATTCCAGGATTTTCAAGGGGCGTTCATGAATTTCCAAAGCCAGATGTCGGTTTGAGGAGTGCTCCCGATCGGAAAGGGATGGCTTTGACCATTCGGGACGAATCCGTATTTGGAATAAAACCTCTGTGCTCGAAAATTGAACTCCCACACTCCAAGCCAGACCACTTCAAAGCGGTTCTTTGAGGCATATTCCATGAAAAAATCCATGAGCGCTTGTGCCACACCCGTCTTGTGGAATTCTTTCTTCACATACAGCCGCTTGCACTCAAGCGCCTTCCATTGCCTCATGAGTGGGAGTCCCTCGTAGTCCTCTTTCATGCGGATGTAGCCGACCGGGGCTCCCTGAACCTCGGCAAAGAAGAACATATCCTCCGGATCCGAAAGCTCGCGCAAAACCGTCTCCACCGAATACGTCTGCTCAAGATACCCCTTCATGTCCTCCTCGGTGCATGTGCCGACAAAGGTGTCAAAAAAGGTTTCCGCCCCGAGACGCGCGAGGACTTCAGCATCCTCGGGCACAACCCTGCGAAGCACCGGTTTGATCCCGTTCATGACATCATTTCGCAAAGACGACGGTTTCGAGAAGGATCAGGATGATTCCGATGATCGAGCCTCCCGCAATGATCCCGGCACACAGGGTCTCGGAGTTCTCAACAAAGATCTTGTGATTCCGGGTCCCTTCTTTCATCTTGCGAGCCGCAAGCCAGACCAGAAATGAGCCGATTCCCATGGCAATGGAGTCGGAGAAATGCAACACAAAGGCAAGTCCAAGCCCCATGGCCGAAATCGGAAACTTGCCCTTGGTTCTGAGATTCAACCACTCGAGCACCACTCCGAGCACCGCACCCACAATCGCTGCAATTCTTGCGGAAGGATGAAGAACACCAAGCCCCTGAGTCAGGGCTTCGGCCACCGCCCGATAAACTGTTGCGGAGGGCATGGGGAGCTGTTCGGAGGTGAACATGGAGATGTCACCATGGAAAATCGCATAATACACGGGCACGGCGACAATGGAGCCTGCAAAAATCCCGATGACATGACCAAGAGCCTGTTGGCGCGGCTTTGCACCCAGCATGTATCCGGGCTTGATGTCGGCCAGCAGGTTGGATGCATTCAATGAAACCTCGGAATTGATCCCCGCCGCCATCAGGTTGGTTGTGGCTTTGCCCGGCGAGATCACCGAATAGGTCAACTGGGTGAGCTTTCCAAGCGCTCCACCCGGAGTGATCGAAGTGAGTCCTGTGGAAGTAACGGCAATCAATGTGAAAATGAAGGTAAGCGGAATTGCGATGATTCCCTCGAAAATCCCGAAGTCAAACCACGCATGCCCGAGGTACACCATCAGCCCACCCACCACGGGCACCCCTGCAAGCGAAACCCATAGTGGAAGTTCGATCTCCGCGAGATGATCCTTCTTTTTGGGACCCGAGGACGAAAGCTTCCGAAATGCCTCAAGGATCACGGCAGGCTTTGAGAAAAACGCGAAAAGGGAGGAAGTGGTCATCATCATCGCACCAAACCAAAGCCCCCACATGGTAATGGACTTGAAATTGGCTTCTTTGATGATTCCCTCGCGGATCAGGTAAGGCGCAAGAACGCAATAATTGAGAATCGCACCGGTCACCATGGAGGCGCCGATCCTGACTCCCATGATTCCACCGGTTCCCATCATCACAATCGATGTGTCCATCCTCACGGTAAGATCCTTGAGAGAGGTTCCAAGGATGCTCGGGGTGAAGAACCGATAGAGAATCTCATCCCAGTACTCGGGAATCGCCAGAAACTTGAGCTTGAGCGATGCCATCACAGAGTGATTGCGAATGGTTTCCATGAGCGCCGAAAGACCGGCTCCTGCACCGAGAATCTTCGCTTTCAGGATTCCATCCCCTCCCCCCTCATCATGATGAAGATTCTGGAGCACCACTCCTGCCGCATAGCCTTCCGGAAAGGGAAGCTGCTCGTCGTTGATGAAGCGCTTTTTCAGAGGAAACGCATAAAGCACTCCGAGGATCGAAAGAAGAATCATCCAGATCATCACCCGTTCCATCGGAATCACCTGTCCGGTGAGGAGCATGTATGCGGGGAATGCAGACACCAAAGGCATGGTCATATAGCCTGCGCTGGTTGCGACGGATTGCATGGCGTTGTTTTCAAGAATCGACATCTCTTTTCCGAGATTCAGTTTCGAAATCAACTTGAACGCAGCAAACGAGAGGATCACGGAGGTGATCCCGACCCCGAGCGTCCAGCCGGTCTTGATGCCGACATACAAATTGGTGAGAGAGAGCACGCCTCCGAGGATCATTCCCGTGAGTGCCGAGCGTACATTGAGTTGGGGCATGTCTCCCCGATACACGTTTTCAAGCCACCAACGATCCTTCTCCTCAAGGGTCATGGTGCGGACTTCTTCCGGGCTCAGCTCTTTGATTTTCATGAGGCTCCATTTATCAAACGGGGGACAAAAAATCCCAAAAAAATGGAGTACCGCCTTTGAGTACTCACCCGCCCGATTCGCCCCGGGCATGGGGCTTGCTCCAGCTTGGATTGATGATGATTCTGAAAATTCTCATATTGCTTCTTAACCCTACGCTTGCCGAAAAAACGAAGACCTTTAGTCCGGTTGTTTCCGTGGATCAGGCCCCCGGGGATTTGCTCTTATTCCTTCAAGATGGGCGTGTCGGGCGCGTCGGGGCTCCATCTCCGCTTTTCCCTGTTATTTTGAATGCCGAAAAGGAAAAAACTCCTCTTGAGGCGCTGCTCAACGCCGAGGGATGGGCGGTTGAAATCAGAAACATCCCCCCAAAGCGACTTCCCCCTCGTGCAAAACTCCCCGATCAGGACTCAAATCCGGACACACATCTGGATTCGAATCCCCCATCCATTCTCACTCCGACCCAAGCGGAGGAGATTTTCCATTCCTTGAACCCCAACAGTCGCAGGCGTTCCCAGTGCTTCAATCGCGCCCATGTCTGGACCTTTGAAACACGCAAATTCAAGGGGGTTCACCTCATGAAGGTTTTCATGTTCTTCACCGCAAAATACATCCGCGACTATCACTACCGCTGGTGGTTTCATGTTTCTCCCTTCGCCTATGTGGAGAAGGAGGGTGTGGTCCGCGAATCCATTCTGGATTGGACCTTCATGAAGGGTCCCACAGATCCGAAGGATTGGTCCGATCACTTCATCAAGTCCCGTACCCCTTGCCCGACCGTTCAAAACTACTCCGACTACTCAACTCATCAGTATGATCACGATTGTTATTTCATGAAGGTGCCCATGTACTTCTGGCAACCAAGACACCTTGAGGCTCGAGAGGCGGGGGCGCCCGATCCTGTCGATTTTCTCGAAGAAGACGTGGGTGCCGCGTATGCCCAGGCCTTTTTCGGCCGGCCACCGAACCTACTGTCCGGTCTGAAGCGTCAGCTCGGAGTATCCGTAGGGAAAATAAGTTCCAACCTCGGATCCATCCGCTTGGGAACGGAATCGGCTTCCCGGGGTGATCGTGACGTCGCCCTTGAACCAGGAGTATCCCTCCCCTGAGGCCTCGGGCTTCAGCCTGAGATTCAAACCGAAATGAGGTCCCTTCGTGGGTTCAAGCTGTTCCAGCTCGATCGAAAGATAGGGAATCTTGATTTCAGATTGAACGGGATCGGGAATCATGAATTGCAAGGGAGTCACATTCGAGGGCAATCCACCGTTCATCGGATTCTCGGCATTGAAGGGCTTGCAAATGATCTTGAGCGTCTTTGAAATCTTGCAGTTCTCGTCCTGAATGCTCCAACTCATCATGAACAGGCTTTTCGCTCCGAGATCGGAGAGGATCTCGGCATTCCTGCCGATCAGAATGCCCCTCTCCTCCTGTGTTTCGGGAGCATCCATTCCCTCAATGGCCCTGAGTCTTTGCTTGTTCCGACTGAGCACATTGGTCTCCTCGAAAATCGCCTGCCACTCCGGCACGGAATAATCCTTCGGAAAGATCACGACAAACAGCTCCTTGAGCTTCGCCCCCCGGAGTCCTTCCACCACTTTACCATCCGGAGCCAAGGCAAGTCCTCTTTTTTGAGGCTCCGAATCAGGCGGAAGGCACGCGGAGGCACACACCGAGAGCAATCCCATCACGACCATCCATGAATGTTTATGGTTCCCCATCCTGAAATCCTTCCCCTAAAAGAACATCGTCCCTTGAAACTGCAGCACCGGCTCCGCCACTGCGTTTCTCCCCGCCAAGGGAAGCCCGATTCCCACCTCGGCAACCGCGGGAAGCAGAAAATTCCCCTCAAGAAAGCTCTGAATCGAGTTCAGATCAAGCGATGCATAGCTTGAAACCAGATCGTACGAGGTGCGTGAGGAGGCAACCGAATACACATCGGGCGAGTACAGGGTTCCCGCAAGGGATTCCTGGAACTGTTTTTGCCAGGACACTCCGAGATTCAACCCCACCCATCGGGGAAAGGGATACCGGAGCTGGACCTGGCTTTGAAACTTCGACCCCCCGGAGACGCGGGTTCCCGGATCAAGCAATTCGTTCAATTCATCCCCGCCACTTCGGGGAAGCCTTCTTGCCTGCTCGGAGGAAAACAAATACGTCGCCGCTGCTCCGAAGTTGATCTGCAGCCGGTACGGCAGCGTTTCCTCAAGTCCATACTTGAATCCCATCCCAAAGCGCCCATCGCCCGCCTTCAATCCATAAAGATCACGGATGTCCCGATCACTCGCTGTCGGCAGCACCATCACGGGCTGCAGGAGCTGCTTCATCGTTTTTCCAGACGATGGCGGAATCACCTTGAGCAGCATCACCTGCGCATCCCCGAAATAACTTCGATTCAGCCGGGGATCCCACCCGAGTCCCGCGGTGAAGAGTTTTCTTTCAAGACTCGAACTCAAGGCGGCATTCATCTCGCTTGCCACCGAGGATTGGTCATTTGAGGAAAGCTGCGACAAGAGTCCATTCGTGGTGGCACTCGGAGTGAAACGATACTCGGCGTTGACGTTGAAAGTCAGCACGGGGAGAGAGACGTAGAGCCCCAAATCATCGCGAATTCCATATCCGATCACCGGAACCTTTCCGTTCACGGTTCCGCGGATCGAGCCTGTGAGCGAGCCCGCCTGATCACCGAGATTCACTCCATTGGCAAGAAACAGCCCCGAGAGCTGATTCCCGCGCACCGGATCCTCCTCGGTGATTTTCTGGAAGGTGATGGACTGGTTGAGATTGCCGGAGAGACTCTTTGAATTTCCGTCGCGGCCATACATCGAATCGATCGAGGCATTCAGGGAGAGGTAGGACACCATGAAGCGCCCTTTGGGAAGGGTTCCCACCTGTTCACGGACAAAGGTGGACAGCACCTGTGCATTCGCGTTTACAGCGAGAAGCACACCCCCGAGTGCCATCCATCCTTTGAGTACCGCATTTCCCCTCACAGGAATTTATTCTCCATCGATTTCTTCAAGCAACTTTGCCGCTTCCCCGCGATCCTTCTTGAGCTCAGGCTTCACATTGCGAAGCGGCTCACCCGGATAAGGGTCAAGTTCCGCATCGGTCTTTGCAAGGAACCGGGTCAGAACCTCTTTTGCCTTCATGTCCTTTCCATTCACCTGAAGGATTCGCGCGTAGGCCACGTGGTTGAGGCTGATTTCAGGAGCCTTGGTATAGGCTTCCAGGAGCATCTTCTCTGCAAGCACCTTGTCTCCACCCACGATTCCCGGCATCTGGGTGTGCATGATTCCGAGCACGCGGTGCGGTCCGTAGATATGAATCCTTGGATCAAGCTCGATGGCACGCCTGAGATCGTCTTGAAGCGACCGGATCACGGCGAACAGATGTCGCGGGAGCACCGATCCACGATCCTTCCGGATCGCATCGAAGCTTGTGAAAACCGCTCGCCAGTAAAAGAAGTCCGCCGTCTCGGGAGACTTCTTTTTCATCTCCCCGAGAATCCGGAGAGCTCTCGCAATCGCCTCGCCTTCGGCATTGGTCTTGGGATCATCATTCACCACTGCCGAGAGCGCGATCATGGTGCGCTCAAACAAAACCAGCTTCACCTCTTCTGCCGCGACACTTTGCGAGAGTACTCCGTAACAGGCTGCAGCCTCGAGAAGCTTTGCCGATCCACGCTCCGAATACATTTGATCGCACTGGCCCAGGGATGGATCCTGCGCATGAATCGAGCTTTCTTGCCCGGGAACATTTGCGAAGGAATTCAGTGCAAGTCCAATAGTCAGGAATACAACTAAATTCGTTTTCATAGACTCAGTGTCTAGCGCAGGGGTCCACGAGTCGGCAAATCAATTCAAAGAATTGACGCAGGAATCCGGCGGGGTGCGTTTTATGGGGTCTGGCTTCTCAAATTCGCGGAGCGCGGCGCGTTAGCCGTATCAATTGCACCACGTCACAAGGCCAATGTCTTTCACCTTGTTTGGAGCATCCAAGGGAGCATCCGAGGAACGGTAAGAAATTCGAGCCCTCCGTCGAGCCGGAGTGCCGGGGAGCACACTTCCGTTGGAAATGTTCTTGAAATAAACCGTCTCGGTCCCCGTGATCACAAGGGGAGTGTTATTAAAACACGAAGAAGAGGACCAACACGTCGCCACGCCGGTCTTCTTCCCGAAATAAGCGATGTTCCCGACCACAGACACACCACTATACGCTTCCAGACTCACAGAGAGTCTGATCGAGTTCGCAGTGGTGACAGTCACGCCTTCGTAATAAGAGGCAGAGTCTGAATTCGCCAGGACGCACTGATTGCTGGCCTCGTCGATCGTCCAGAGCACTTCGTTTTGAAACCCACCGCTACTTGTCTGCCCCGAGGGGAAGGTCACGCCGGGAAACGCGACATCATCTGCAAGAATCAAGGAGCTCAGGGAGAAGCTTGCAGGTGCCGGGAAGTAGCTCTCGTAGGAATAAGGAACCGAGATCTGTGCTGACTTGCTTCCCGCGCTGACACTCTTCATCTTGACCTGAATCGTGCACTGGGCGTTCACGGCAAGTGAAGTGCCGGAATCACAGCTTCCCGCCGAGGTAACTTCAAAATCCGGAGAACTCCCCACTCCGAAATTCCCAAGGACCGCGGGACAGGTCCCTGACCCTTGGTTCTTCAAGGTAAACGTCCTGAAATAATCAGAGGTGCCCACGAAATGCTTCCCGAAATTCAAGTTCTGGGATTCCACAATGCTCAGACTTGGAGCCCCTCCGCAGGTCGTCGGAACGGGACCGGTCGTACCCGAGGTGTTTCCATTGTTGTTCCCGTTGTTATTCCCGCCTCCCCCACCCGTGGTATTTTGCCCGATGGTGAGTGGACCTGAACACCCACTTGCTGGAAAACCCGAACAAACACTCGCAGCTCCTGTGAGCGGATCCATCAAGGCTACATTCGTGCAGCCCGGTCCATAAACCGCCACGCAATCAGAGGAAGACGCAAACAGCGTACAGCCTGAAAAACTCGTGCTGTTGGCCACACACGAACTTGCCAATGGGGAAACCTCAGGGCGTTTCTTCAGACACCCCGAAAGAGCCAGTCCCACCACCACAAAAAGCACCCATTGCCCCGATTTCTTCATGAAACACTCCCTTGAGACAGTGTAATTGACAAAACCACTCGGAGCAAAAGAAAAGCCAAGGACCTAAAAATCAACTTTTTTCATTGAACGGAAATGTCTTTCAGGAAGAAATACCCAATCGGATTGATGGAGAACCCCTTCACCCCCGAAGCAACAAGTGCCTCGTTTTCCTCATAGTAGAGGGGCAGAACGGCAGCCTCCTGGACTTGAAGGATCCGCTGTGCCTCTTTATAAAGAAGATCGCGCTTCACCGAGTTCCAATCCTCCCGCGCCTTCTTGATGTTTTCATCGACCTTCGCGTTCGAGTACCGGGTCATGTTGTTGCCAGTACCCGTTTCAAAGAGCCCCATGAAGGTGTCTCCATCAGGGTAATCCGCGGCCCAAACCATGAGCATCATCGGAAAATTCGCCGTGGTCAACTGGGAGCGGAACACCTTGTGATCAAACAGCTGGATCTGCAAATCCACTCCGAGGTTTTTCTTGAGCTCGCTTTGAAGGTATTGGGCCATGATCTGGGGGCGTTCACTGTTTCGTCCCACAAGCTCGAGCTTCAGGGTCTTCGGATCAAGTCCGGATTTTTTCAGATACTCTTTCGCCTTTTCAGGATCAAAGGGCACCGCCATCTTCGGATCATGTCCGATCACACGCGGGGGAATCATCGTTGAGGCGACCTTTTGGGTTCCATTCAGAACCGAGGGAATCGGCTTCCGGTTGATCGCATGCGCGATCGCAAGACGGAGGTTCATGTTCTCGGCAACCGACCCCTTGGTGCGAAAGGCGAGATAATACGTCTTCAGATAGGGAAAGGTCTTGAACTGCGGCATGGGCCGCGCAACCTTCAGATCGTTGGGCGAAAGATCCTGCATCATCTGAATTCCGCCTGACTTGAAAACATTGAGCGCAGTGGAGCTGTCCTTGATGATTTGTGCCGTGGCCTCGGTCACATTCCCCGTTTTTCTCCAATAAAATGGATTCGCTTTCAGGCCAATCTTCGTTTGCATCTGATAGCTGTCAAGAATGTACGGTCCTAAAGTCACCATCTTTCCGGGCTTTGCCCAGCCCGCACCTTCCTTGTCGATCACGTCCTTCCGAATCGGAAAGAGCGGCCAGAATCCCGTGAGATACTGAAAATACGCCACCGGATGCTTGAGCGTCACCTGAAGGGTGGCGTCGTCTTTTGCCACGACCCCCACCTTTGAAAAATCACTCTCCTCCTTTTTGTGAAACGCCTCCGCCCCCGCCACATCATACAAGAGATATGCGTAGGGCGCGGCCGTTGCCGGAGTGAGCAAGCGCCTCCATCCCTCCACGAAATCGCGCGCGGAGAGTGGCGTTCCATCCGACCACTTCACATTTTTCCTGAGCCGGAATGTGTACACTTTCTGGTCCTTCGAAATATCGATCTTCTCGGCAAGGCAGGGCACGGGCTTCAACTTCTGATCGACCTCCGTGAGCCCCTCCATCACATTCATCACAATCGGCGTCTCCACGAGCGTGCTCGCAAGGTTCCAATCGAAGGTCGCGGGTTCAGCCAGGAGCCTGAACTTGAAGGTGGCGGATGAGGCGATGGACACTGGGAAAAAAAGGGCAAAACCGAGACACACAATTCTGGATTTCATTGCGCAAAACTGTATCGAAGGAGCAAAAAAAACGCTAGACTCGAAAGCCATGAAAGTCTTGGCTCCGCTCTCCCTCGGATTCACAACCCTGAAAAACCGCTTTGTGATGGGCTCCATGCATACGGGCCTTGAGGACCACAAGCGCGACCTGCCGGCCCTCACCCGCTACTTCGTCGAGCGCGCAAAGGGCGGCGTCGGGCTCATCATCACGGGAGGGTATTCCCCGAACCGTTTGGGACGCCTGACCCCGGGAGGAGGCTCCTTCCACTCGAAGTCCCTGGCCCGCGCCCATCAAGATTTAACGAAAGCCGTTCATGAGCATGAAGCCAAGATCTGCCTGCAACTGCTCCATGCGGGACGCTACTCCTATCACCCCTTCCTGGTCGCCCCTTCGCGTTTGAAGTCTCCCATTTCCCCCTTCACACCCTTTGCCATGCCCGGATTTCTGGTTCGCTCCACAATCGGGGATTTTGCAAAAGCCGCCGAGAACGCCAAACTCGCAGGCTATGACGGCGTTGAGATCATGGGGTCGGAAGGCTACCTGATCCACCAATTCTGGTCGGAACGCACCAACCGCAGGACCGACGAATTCGGCGGATCCCTCGAAAACCGGATGCGATTCGCCCTCGAGATCGTGCGTGAAACCCGAAAGCGCGTGGGCCCGGACTTCATTCTCATCTTCCGGATTTCCATCCTTGATCTCGTCGAGGGGGGAGCTGCGCCGGAGGAGATCGTAAAATTTGCAAAAGAATTGAAGCGAGCAGGCGTCACGATCCTGAATTCAGGAATCGGCTGGCACGAGGCACGAATCCCCACGATCGCATCCGTGGTACCACGGGCCGCATTCACCAAGGTCACTGCAGAACTCAAAGAAGCCGTCCGGATTCCCGTCATTGCCACCAACCGGATCAACGATCCACTCACCGCAGAGGAAGTGATCGCCCGGGGCGATGCCGATCTCGTCTCCATGGCCCGCCCGTTTCTTGCGGATCCATATTTCGTCCTGAAGACTGCTGAGAATCGGGTTTCCGAAATCAATCCGTGCATTGCCTGCAATCAGGCATGCCTCGATCACATCTTTGAAAACAAGAAGGCTTCCTGCCTCGTCAATCCAGCAGCCTGCGAAGAGCAGGACTGGATCCTCACTCCAGCAAAAAACCCGAAGAAATTCGCCGTCATTGGCGCAGGGCCCGCGGGCTTGAACGCTGCAATCCGACTCCTCGAAGCCGGACACACGGTCACCGTATTCGAAAAATCAGGTTCTCTTGGAGGTCAGTTCAACCTTGCCGCGCGAATTCCGGGCAAGGGCGAGTATCAGGGGTCGATTGATCACTGGGTTTCCGAAATCAAGCGCTTGGGCGGACAAATCCGTCTCAATCGCGAGATCAAGGGCGCATTCGAGATCAAGGGATTTGACGAAGTGATTCTTGCAACCGGCGTGAAGCCCCGCATCCCCTCGATCCCGGGCTCCGATCTTCCCCATGTACACCGCTATGATGAGATCCTGTCCGGCAAGGTTGCCCCGAAACACATCATCGTGATCATCGGCGCGGGCGGAATCGCAATCGATACCGCAAGCTACATCCTGCATCAGCACTCCGAGTTTGATCTCGACTCGAAAGCCTATTTCAAACACTGGGGAATTGATCCGACCCAGAAGAGCGGCCTCATTCCGAATTTCAAACCGGCGCGCACCAGGCTGTCCCTGACCCTTCTGCAACGAAGCTCGGGAGGCATGGGACGGGGGCTCGGAAAAACCACGGGCTGGATTCACCGTCTTGACTTGAAACGCTCGGGGGTTCGCTATTTCAATTCCTTGAGCTATGAGTCAATCACCCCCGAAGGCGTTTCGGTGGTGTTGAAGGATGGAACAAAAAAACTCATCCCTGCGCAACAGGTGATTTTGTGCGCAGGACAGGAATCGGAAATCGCCTTGAAAGAGGTATGCGAGAAAAACGGAATCCCATTTCGCGTGATCGGGGGAGCCAAACTTGCGACCGAAATCGATGCGAAACGCGCGATCCGCGAAGCCTGGGAGCTTGCGCGCCCCTAGGCATCCATGAGCTCGCTTTTCTAGATCTCCAGTGACAGAAATTTCACCCTCTTGATCAAATCCCTGAGTTCAGCGGCCTTTTCGAACTCCAGATTCGACGCGGCCTCTTTCATCTCCTTGTCGAGCTTCTTCAGCACTGCAGGGATTTTTTCAATGCTCTTGAACCGCTCTCCGAGCAGAATCTTGATCGCGTCAATCCTCGATGCCTCATCGACATAATCCAGCATGAGTGCAGGATCCGAAGCTGCGCTTTTGCCGGCGGCCACTCCGGCACTTCTTGCCGCGGCAGATGGCCATAGGCCCTGCCCCAGTACCGAATCGCTTTCGGCCTCAATCCTCTCCGCAATCTTTTTCCGGATGGTTTGCGGGACGATCCCATGTTCTCGATTGTATGTCTCCTGGATCTCCCGTCTGCGCGAGGTTTCGCGCATGGCGATTTGCATGGAGCCCGTGATCTTGTCTGCATAGAGAATCACAAATCCATTCGCATTCCGCGCAGCCCGACCGATGGTCTGAATGAGCGATCGCTCCGATCGCAAAAAGCCCTCCTTGTCGGCATCCATGATGGCCACAAGTGATACTTCCGGCAGATCCAAGCCTTCCCGAAGAAGATTGATCCCGATCAGGACATCAAACGTTCCAAGCCTGAGATCCCGAAGAATCTCGACTCGCTCGAGGGTCTCGATGTCGGAGTGCAGGTATTTCACTTTGATTTTCTTTTCGGTGTAGTATCGCGTGAGGTCCTCGGCCAACCGCTTCGTAAGGGTCGTGACCAATACCCGCTCGTTGCGTTCCACACGAATCCTGATCTCGGACAGCAGATCATCCACCTGTGTTTGCGCGCCCCGCACTTCCACGATCGGATCGAGAAGTCCGGTGGGCCGGATCACTTGTTGCGCAACATCGCCGTTTGTCAGCTTCAGCTCATAATCGCCGGGAGTTGCGGAAACATAAACACACTGGCCCAGGATCTTCTCCCACTCCTCGAAGTTGAGCGGCCGGTTGTCAAGTGCACTTGGCAGCCGGAATCCATGCTCCACGAGATTCATCTTGCGTGCGCGATCGCCCCGGTACATCCCGCCGATTTGTGAAACCGTCACATGGCTCTCATCCACAAAACAAAGCCAGTTTTTCGGAAAATAGTCCATCAGCGTGGGCGGTGGATCTCCGGGATTGCGTCCCGTCAAGTGGCGCGAATAGTTCTCAATTCCTTGACAAAACCCGACCTGCTCCATCATCTCAAGATCAAAGAGCGTTCGCTGTGAAAGCCTTTGAGCCTCAAGCAACTTGTTTTGAGCATTCAACTCGACAAGCCGCTCCCGCAATTCCTCCCGGATGGAATCCATGGCGCGCTTCCGGTTGTCGAGTGTTGTCACATAGTGACTGGCGGGGTAAATCGTGACTTTCGGAATCTTCTCGTAGCGAATCCCACGCAATGGATCAAAGGTCGAAATCGCCTCAATCTCATCGCCGAAAAACTCAAGGCGAATCGCCACTTCCTCCTCGTACGCAGGATAGATCTCGACCACCTCTCCCCGCACCCGGAACGTCCCCCGATGAAAATCAATGTCATTGCGCTTGTATTGAATCTCAAGGAGTTTCTTCAGTACCTCCTGCCGGTTGTATTCCTTCCCCGTTTCAATATGAAGAATCAATCCCTCATAGGCCTCGGGGCTTCCAAGACCATAAATGCAGGACACGGACGAAACAATGATCACATCATTTCGCTCAAGGAGCGACCGCGTCGCCGAGTGCCTGAGCTTGTCGATCTCGTCATTGATCTGGGAATCCTTTTCGATGTAGGTATCGGTGGTCGGAATGTAGGCCTCGGGCTGATAGTAATCGTAATAGCTGACAAAATACTCCACCGCATTGTCAGGGAAGAATTCCTTGAACTCGGTATAGAGCTGGGCCGCCAGGGTTTTGTTGTGGCAAAGAATCAGTGTCGGGCGATTCACCCGGGAGATCACGTTTGCCATGGTGAAGGTCTTTCCGGATCCGGTAACCCCGAGAAGGACTTGAGAAGCAGATTTGGCATTGATCCCGCGGACGAGTTTTTCTATGGCCTCCGGTTGATCGCCCGTGGGTTGAAATCCCGCAGCCAAGGAAAATGGTTTTTCAGTGAAGAATGCCACCCCGAGAGACTAGCAAAAATCTTTCAGGAGATCACCAAAGACACCGCAGTCCCGAGAGCCGATAAAACAATCGCCAGTTCCGCCCCTATGCTCATACTCCCCCAGAATAACCCCCTGAATCCATAAGGAAAAGTGTGTCCCTTTTTACCCTGCCTTGTGATACCCTTGGCTACATGCAAAAGGTTCTTCTCCTCGAAAACATTCATCCCTTGGCCCGAGATCTGTTTTTGAAAGACGGCTTTAAAGTGGATTCATTAAAGGGCGCACTGACCGAAGACGAGCTCATTGCCAAGCTCCCGGGCTACGACATTCTTGGAATCCGAAGCAAAACCTATCTCACACGCAAGGTTTTTGAGGCTGCAAAAAGCGTTTCGACCGTCGGATGCTTTTGCGTGGGCACCAACCAGGTCGATTTGAAAGCTGCGCGCGATCACGGAGTGGTCGTTTTCAATGCTCCTTTCAGCAACACCCGAAGTGTTGCCGAAATGGTGCTTGCCGAAATCGTCATGCTGTCCAGAAAACTCGGCACCCGGAATATCGAGATGCATCAGGGCATCTGGAACAAAAGCTCAGCCCAATGCTTTGAGGTGCGTGGCAAAACCCTTGGCATCGTAGGCTATGGCAACATCGGGTCGCAAGTGTCGTATCTTGCCGAGGCCTTCGGGATGCGGGTTGTCTTCTACGACATCATTTCAAAACTGCCTCTTGGAAATGCAAAGCCCATGTCGACACTCGAAGAAGTGCTCGAAACGGCTGACTTTGTGACTCTTCATGTGCCGGCGACCGATGCAACCCGAAACATGATTGGAAAAGAAGAACTCGCCAAAATGAAACAAGGCGCCTGCCTCATCAATGCCTCCCGCGGGGATGTGGTCGTGATTCCGGCGCTCGAAGAAGCAGTACGTTCAAAACACCTGGGTGGCTGCGCACTTGACGTGTACCCCGAGGAGCCCGAGAACAATCAACCCGGCTATCCGTCACCTCTCCAAGGCGTCGAAAACGTGATCCTCACCCCTCATATCGGAGGAGCCACCGAAGAGGCGCAAGTAAACATCGGTCGCGAGGTGGCCTCGACCCTGATTCGTTTCGCCCAAACCGGATCCACATTGCGTGCCGTGAACTTCCCGCAAGTCGACGTGCCTCTTGATCGTGGCAACACCCGCCTCACCAATGTCCACCAAAACGTGAAGGGGGTCTTGAAGGACATCAACCGGATTTTGTCCGAGTACGGCGCAAACATCCAAGCCCAGAGCCTTCACACCGATCAGGATCTAGGTTACTTGATTGTGGATTTGAACCAGCCCATTACGGACGACCTCATCCACTCGATCGAGCAACTGAAGACCGCGATTCGCACTAGAAGGGTGTGTTGACCGGCTTCCACAAATCCGAATAAAAAGGAGATCGATTCAGAACATTCTCCTGAAGTTCAGTGAGTCTCCACTCGGATTCGGACGGGTTGCTTGGTGAGAATGCGGAATATCCAAGTCCGTATCGTCCCGATTCCGGGTGAATTCCAATAAAGTCAAGAATGCTGGCCGCGAAATCAAAATGAACCAGCGTCTCCTGGTTTTTCCGGACCCCCTCTCTCGCAATCCAACGATTGAAGATGGTCCTCCGGGGGACCTGACTCAAGCGATCTGAGAGGGGATTGGTCATCGAAAGATGATCCCCGAGAATCACCACATTGGTATTCTCGAGGTAACCACGCTCCCCAAGGTAGGTAACAAAAGATGCGATCTCATTCGCTGAGCAGGTGATGCGGTCCTCGAAGGAATTCTTCCCGGCCGACTTGCATTTTCTCGTCGAGAAGCCCTCGGGAGGATGGGTATTCACTGTTAGGATGGTGAGATGAAAAGGTGCCCCGGAGGCCGCGAGGCTGTCCACTTGCGAGCGAGCCTCCTTGAACAGATCATCATCCCCAAGACCCCATTCATTCAGATCAGAGTCCCGGTATCTTCCCGTCAACAGCCACTCTTCTTTTCCAAATGCTTTTTCGTAGCCATGGGACATGAAGAAGTTTCCTTTCCCGGCAAACTTCAACGATGCGCCCCCCAGAAAGACATTTCGGTACCCGAAGCCCTTCAAGGTATCCCCGAGGCAGGTGGCACGGGGCAAAAAAGACTTGATCGTCCCCATTTGGTCATTCATTTCGCCTACGGTGACCGCCTTCAAGGGGAGTCCGCACTGACTGGCGACGATTCCCGCCATGGTCCACTCGGTGCCGGGAGCTTGCCTGAAATCCGAAAAACTCTCCCCACCCAACCCGGTGAGACTTTCGATCAAATTACGGCCAAACAAGGACTTTGAGGCATAGCTTGCATCCATCCCCTCGGCATAGATCAACACCAGATTCTTTCCGCGAGTGGTCCTCTTCTCGAACCTTGTCGGCTTCAAGTAATGCTCAGCGATGTAATCCTTTCCACGAATCGCACTCAAATACCTGGAGACTCCGATCCCCGACTCCGCCAGAATCGCGCTCAGGAGAAACAAAGTGAGTGGAACTGATGCCGCCCATTTCCGGACTCCTTCGGGTTTCGATTGATTGAGTCTTCGAAGAATCAGAGCCACCATGAGCATCCCAAAAACAGGAAACGCCACGGCCTGTATCAGATATCCTCGAATGATTTTGAAGTCGGCCTGAAAAACCCCCTGGGACTCAAACGTTAGGTGATAAAGAATCTGATCCACAGATGTTTTCCCGAAGCTTTGAACCAGCCAACGAAGATGCGCGAATAAAAACCATCCAAACGCATGCCAGAAAGCAAACCATGCTCCCATCTCAGATTCCTCCAGCCTCTCTTTTTCTGATGATCATTTTTCCTTCAGATCCACTTTCGCTTCGAGCTCCGCCCATCTGGCATAGAGCCTCTCCACCTCGGATTGGAGATCCCCCATTTCACGTGTCAGCTCAGTGAGCTTAACAGAATTCGCAAGGAGTTCGGGTTTCACCGATTCCGCCTCAAGCTCCGCAATGCGTGATTCTTTTTCAAGGATCACGCCTTCCATCTTGTCGAACTCGAGCTGCTCCTTGTAGGAGAGCTTTTTGCGGGTGCTACGTTGCTCGGTTTTTGACTGAAGCGCCTCCTGAGAAGCCTGTGCTTTGGCTGCGGCAACCGCATCCTTCTGGTTTGCCCGAAACCACTTCTCCCACTGAGCCATGTCGGAGAATGTGATGAACTCCGGGATCGCAATCACCTGATTGCAGACTTCGTCCATAAAACGTCGGTCATGGGTGACCAGAATGACAGCCCCGGGAAACTCCTCAAGACAATCCTCAAGTACCCCGAGCGTCTGAAAATCAAGGTCATTGGTGGGCTCATCGAGCACGAGGAGATTCGCAGGCTTCAGCATGAGCCTCGCAAGCAGGAGTCTCGCCTGTTCGCCGCCTGAAAGCTTGCCGACCAATACATCGACATCACTCCCGCTGAACAAAAACCGGTCAAGATACGACCTGACATGAAGCTTCTTCCCCTGAAACTCTACCGTCTCGCCATAAGGGCATACGGTTTTGAGAACACTCAAATCAGGATCGAGCGACTCGCGGTTTTGCTCAAAATACAGCACTTGCAAGGAATCCGCGCGTCGGATCTCTCCTGAATCGGGGACTTCGGCTCCCGCGATCAGCTTGATGAGCGTTGATTTTCCGGTTCCGTTCTTTCCGATCAAGCCGATGCGTGATTTCGGAGTGATCAGCAAATCCGTGCCCCTCAGGATCACGCGATCCCCATAGCTCTTTGAAACGCACTTCAGCTCCACAAGCTTTTTAGCATTCCGATCAGCACCTTCCCACTCGAGCTTCACGGAGTGTTCGCGGTTTTTGACTCCAAGGTCCTGGACCTCAACCTTCAGCGCCTCAGCACGATCAATCCTTGCCTTTTGCTTTGTGGTGCGTGCCTTTGCTCCCCGCTTTAACCACTCGATCTCGCGCCTGAGAGTGTTCCTGAGCGACTCCTCTCGCGAGGCTTGCGCCTCAAGGTACTCTTCCTTTACTTTGAAGAACTCATCATACCCGGCGTCCACGCTTAAAATCCCGCCAGGGTTTCTTCGATCGACCTCAATCGTACGATTCACGATGCGATTGAGGAATGCCCGGTCATGACTTACGATCACAAGACTCTTTGAGCTTCCCCGCAAATAATCCTCAAGCCACAAAATGCTCTCGACATCCAAGTGGTTGGTCGGCTCATCGAGGAAAAGCACATCCGGATTCCGCGCAAGCTCGCGGGCGAGAGCCACCTTTTTCTTCCAGCCGCCCGAAAGCGACCCCACCAATGCATCCGCGGGCAATGACAATCGTGAAATCGCCTCTTCCGCTGCCCCCACCGAGGCCCAGTCTTCGTCGCCACTCACGCCCTGATAAACCGTATCCCGCACACTCAAGGCAGGATCAAGCTCGGGAGTCTGCGGGAGGTAGCCTGTGATGAGTCCTCGGGAACGAGCGACCGTGCCCGAATCCGCATCCATTTGTCCGCAGAGAATTTTGAGCAAGGTCGATTTGCCCGCTCCATTCCTACCAATGAGCGCGATCTTTTCGCCCTGGGAAATACTGAAGGTCAGCCCCTCAAAGAGGACCCTATGGGAAAAGGCGAACTTCAGCTCGTGAATACTCAATAGAACGGACATCGCTTGGTTGTATCATGAAAGACAGGAGACCTCCAGACTTGTGATTCAGGGATTCACCTGAAGCCGATTCTGAAACCGAGGGTCATCAGGGAATCCGGATCATTGAATTGCTCGAACATCAATCGGCCGTCTTTTTTTCCGAGCTTCATGAAAGGGGTCACAAAAACCTTCCCCTTTGACTTCGCGGAAGGAGCAAGGGAGAGTTCAATGCTCGCCCCCTTTCCCACCTGATTCCCCGGTGAGGTTTCCTGCTCGGAACCCGGCTGTGATTCATCTTTCACAAAAAAGTACTCCATCTCGAAGGCACCCGTGAGAGAGATGCGTTTCACCTTCATCTTGAGGACGACCTCGTTTTCGAGTCTGCTGTTCTCTCCCAGTCCGTTCTTTTCGATGACCAGATTCAGTTTTGAACTTGCTTTGGCCACCAATTCACATTTGCATGGTGCTTGAAGCAAGGTTTTTTCTATTCCCGCTCCGATCCCGAGAAGCCCCGCCCAAGATGCTATGGGCCGCTTCAGCACTTCTTTTCCGAGCCTGGATCCTTCCCATTGATAGGTGGTGAGGGTGAAATCATGGATATTTCCGCTGGTATTAAGACCTTCCCCCGGGTTCTGTCTCCCTGTCTCTTGATATTCTACGATCCCGCCTACACCACCCTCGGGCGACAGGTAGTTGTATTGATTCGCGTTGATCAGCTTGTGCCAAGGATCTTGTATCCCTGCCCCAAGCCACGGGGTTCTTTTTCTGCTCTCCACTCCAAGGTCAACTAGAAAATACAGGTCTTTTCCCTTCTTGAGTTGAGCAAGAAAACGAGCCACATCAATCAATCGAACAGGCTCCCCGCTACCCGCCGCGGGGCCATCTGGAGATGGTTGCAAAACAACAGATTGATTCTGTCGGAACGACTCGGAGATCAACTGCCCTGTAACCGGATCAATTACCTGATTCAGGATCGTGGAACCGGGTATCGTAACCTGCAAGAAATCATCCGGAGTCAGCGCTTTCGTATAAAGTTCCGATTGAAGAAGCGCCGTGAATTCGAGGTCCGATTTGACCTTGAAAGTCCCCTTCAAATCAAAGCCCGAGGTCATGCCTTTATCATCGCCCGACTTGAGCAGGCCCAGGAGGTGATTGTCATTGACGTGAGAGATCTCAAGCAGGAAGCGTTCCGGTTGGACCTTCGAATCTTTCGGATCCGGTGTGGATGAAGTACAGACATATTCCACCGTTTCGACATTCGTTACCTGGGGTTGGGGAGCAGGACTTTGGCTGGGGGTTGGACTTGCGGAACAGGCCGCTTCCTGTTTGTTGATCTTGAGAACTTGCTGGATCAAATGATTGGTCACCGCATCCGGGCTCGCATCCTGACCCCTTGCCTCCTCGGCAAAAGAGAGTGAAGCCATCAGGAGCGATGCCAGCGAGAATAGAATTTTTTGGCAACTCTTCACCAAGCTCGCTCCTCATCGTTTTCCGAAGCGGATCATCAATCCGACTTCCAAGAACTCAGAATTAAAATCACGAGAACCTGCCGGCAGAAAAAAATGACTCGGAAGCTCCTCGAGCGAAAGCGAGCCTTCTTTGAGACGGCTTCTAGAAACCCGAACCTTCACCATGGGGAAAACCTGAATGCGCTTCCCACCCACCGCTGGCCCCTGATACTCGCAAGTCAGGATTCGTTGCGCCCCCTCGGCAGCCTCACTTCCCCTGGAATTCAAGCCATCCGGAATCATATCTGAACCAAATAGCTTTGCCTCAGGAAGAACGAGGTAGTCGACCTTTACCTTCGAGGAACCCGACAAGTATTCAGCTGTAAAGAACTTCCCCACCTTCACCCCCGGAGAAATCGATTTTGGACTCACGAAAGCCTCGGTTCTTCCACCGGCGGCCACGGAGAGCAGCTTCACCTTCCTTGGATCGCCGTTGAATTTTACAAATCCCCCAGCCCCATACTGAACTCCGAGATTCGCATTCACTCCGCCCGTACCCGGAGATGCATCGGCCAGAATTCCTTGTGGATCCCGCATCCAAGGCATAGAGGCCTCGCCCAATACCTTTCCGGTCTTTGGGTCTACCCTGTTATGTTGAAAGCTCTCTTTTTGAATTGTAAATAGGGGATTCTCTGAAGTCTGGACCTGAGCATTGGCTCCAAATGTGAGCGAGGGTCCGATTTCACAGCCCTTCATAACCCCCTGGTTCAGAGAGACCATAACCGGAAGTAAATTTACAACCCCTTGAACCGCTGCAAACCCATTTACGTAGTTTTCAGAGCTGGCACAGATCCCTTGTTGAAGGCTATTCACGACGGCATTGCCCAAAGGGCCTGAGGTTTGTGCGTCAGGATTATCGCTCTGAAACTGCACATCCATGTTTTGAATCCTGGACAGGCTCAACCCGCCCCCGAGCCCTCCCTCCATCAACGTCAGAAGATCATATTTCCCAAGGAGACCTTGGGGCTGTCGAGTGAGCTCGCGGACTCCTCTGTTCAGCTCGAAACCTTTCGAGCGTAAGGCCCCATCAAATTTCAAAGTTTGTGATTGGGGAGGTCCACTCAGCCCCTGACTCTGAAACCAATTCTGATTCGCCTCATTCCGATAGTCCCCACGAAACCGTTCAAGACCTGAGCCTGCCGTCAAACCCGAAAGAGGGACCCAAAGCTCGACGGATTCCTCTTCCTTTTCTTCTGGCTTGCCCTCGGGTCTCGTACCCTGAGCGAGGACGTCTGCTCCGATCAGGAGCGATGCCAAGAGCATTGCGTGGAATTTGAAAGGTTTTAAGGAGATCCATGACCCCATGTCCCCTTTTCGGCTAGACCTCGAAATCACTGTAGAAAAGCCGTTTTCTTTCCAACGCAGGAGCAGCTCACATCAAATTTAACATTGCAGCAGATTCAATGTTTGGCCGGGGCGGGCTCTGCGATCGGACTACTGCCGCCAGAATCATGACTCTCGCCAGGTACAGCCCCTTCCTTCGAACCCTGGGAGAAATACGATCGACTCTGATCGATCCAGCCTTTTCCGTTCTTCAGCAAGTCTTCGAGGGTTTCCTCATAGGGAAGATCGATTTTGGCAGGTCGATTTTCTGAAATTCCTTGAATCCTGCACTCGAGGATCTGTGCAGGCGTGTGTGTTGCGACACTCGCATTTTCACACGATGAATTCACAACGGGTGGACCGAAGAAACTTAAGGCATAGTAAATATCATGGGTTTTGGAGAGAGTTGAAAAATCCGAATCCGAGTACATCCCCATTCCGGTTCCTGCGGTGGGAGTCCCCATGACTTTGGCGAGCCGATTGTCAGAAAAAACCATCACAGCCTCCTCACAAGCACTCACACAACCCGAACCGGTCCAAACCAAAAGATCAGGATTTGAAGAGAAAACCCCTGCGGATTCGATTTTTTTCTGCGGCGCCGGGGGTGAAATGAAGATTTTGTCTTCCTCTCTGGCATTCGCTGAGAAGCGCCTTTCGGTTGCAAGCTGTTCCCGCCATTTTGCAAGCGCTTCATTCTCATAATCAGCGGAGTGGTCATATCCCAGTTCCTGATGGATCACACCGGCCTTTACCTGGTTGGTGAGATACGAGAGAAAATGATAATCTCTCGATCCCTTCGCGGATCTTCCGCTTTCCAAAAAGAGGGAAACCAGTTTATTCACATTTTCAGAGTTCCCTCCTCCATTATGGCGAAGGTCAAGGATCACCCTTGGAGTAGATTCTTTCAGGATTCTTCTCGAAAATTCAGTCAAAAAAATCCTCAACTGTTCTTTCAGATCCTCTTCGCTTTTTTGAACACTTGCTCCATGTCCGCACTCTGAATTTCCCTTTGAGGCAACTGTCCAAAAACTCCTTCGATCGCTGAATCCATGAATCTTCAGGTAAGCAACACTTTGATCCGACTTCAATCTTCCGGTGATCGCAATCGTTTCATGGTCTGAGTTGCAATAACGGGTCCATTCCATGAGGTTGTCGGCCAACTCGTTGCGATAGTCTTCCAAAAAACTCCTTTTAATCAGGAGCCTTACCTTATCAGAGTCGCCTTCCGGCTTTTGCTCCTGTTTCAAAGATTTGTAATTGATGGCTTTGATGTGATCCAAATACGCAAGATCATCCAAGCTTCGAGCCACATTCGATGATTTGGAAACTTCGTCAGAGCGTCCTTCATCAAAAAAAAGCGACGCGGTTGCTTGTTTTTGATGGCTCTGCCCCTGAGGAATAAACACAATTTCCACCTCGGCTGAGTCCGGGTAAGAGAACCGCCTCCTCGTGAGTGCCCTTAGGGCCTCCGCACGAATTGCCCGCTCGGTGGAGCCAGATACTAGCCTCATCATGGGCTTCAAAGCCTTTTCAAGGTCTTGACCATTCCACGAGATGACCTGATCGCCGACATTCGGCGCATTCGAGCCCAATTTACTCCAGAGAGCTTCAGTGGCTTTACCGATATCTGAAATATAGAAGTTTCCGGCTATTTCCTTTAATGAAAATCCGTAAAAAACCTCTGCTCGAAGTGTCCTTCTCCAGATACTCAAGTGAGAATCCTTGAAAGCCGCAATCAAACCTTGCAAGCGATCGGAATACTCCAAATTGCTTTTTGCTATTTTGAAGTTCCTGTCCCTCTCGGACAAACCATTCAAATCGGGGTCTACTGCCTTTTTCTCTTTCTCCAAAAAATGTTCGCAGATCCATTTGCCGTCAGCCACAGGAAGTGCCGCTCGTTTACTCTCCGGGTTCAGCAAAAACCCCTCTCCCTGCTTGATCCTCGCCTTCAAACGCCAGCCGGAATAGTTAAGCTCAAGTTCGGTGCAAATATGAGTCACTTCTTTTTCGCGAAGGATTTGGGCAATCAAATCATCTGCCTCCTGGACCTCGGAAACAGCATTTAGGGGGAGGTTAAAAAGAGCGGAAAGACTCATGACCGAAAGGATTGTTTTCTTCATGAGACGGATCTTTTCTCTTTTTTGATTAAATTAGTCAATCTTTAAAAACCAAATCACTCTTCTTTTTGCCAAGCCCTAATAAAAACCCCCGGAAGAAATTCCTCCGGGGGTTCAATGGTTATGCTTTATGGGGGCAAGCCCCCGAAAACTCAGTGCTTTACAGCACTCGCACCTTTGGTCTTGCTGGTTGCCTTCTCAAGGATCGCAGCAGGGATATCACCTACCCCACCCGCCTTGGCCAGGAACTCCTCGGGCTTCTCAAGCTGGAGCGCACAGCGAAGCACCTGATCCACGTGATCGACAGGAATGATCTTGATCCCTTCCTTGATGTCGATCGGGATCTTTTTCAGATCCGCAACGTTGTCCTTCGGAATCAGCACGGTCTTAATGCCCGCAATCTTCGCGGCAAGGAGTTTCTCCTTCAGACCACCGATCGGAAGCACTCGACCGCGAAGAGTCACCTCTCCGGTCATCGCCACATCCCGCTTTACAGGGATTTTGGTGAGCGCACTTGTGATCGCAGTCGTCATCGTGATCCCGGCAGAAGGACCATCCTTCGGCACCGCCCCTTCAGGCACATGCAAGTGGATGTCGATGTTCTGATAGAAGTCAGGGCTCAGACCCAAGGCCTCTGCGCGCGAACGCACATAAGACATCGCAGTCGTTGCCGACTCTTGCATCACATCGCCGAGTTTACCGGTGATCTTGACCGCGCCCTTGCCCGGAACAACAGAGACTTCGATCTGAAGCATCTCGCCACCCATTTCGGTGTAGGCAAGACCGTTTGTAAGACCGACTTCGTTGTTCTCTTCGAGCTTGTTGGCAAGGTAGCGTGGTGGCCCGAGCATTTCTTCGAGATCCTCGCTCTTCACGCGGATCACGCCAATTTTGTCGGACTTCTTGCTCTTCACCGCCTCAAGCCGCTGATCGACAAGCTTCTTCGCCACCTTCCGGCAAAGAGTCGCCATCAAGCGCTCCAGGTTCCGCACACCCGCCTCACGGGTGTACAGTCGGATCACATTGCGAAGAGCATCGTCATCGACTGCGATGTCCTCGGCCTTCAGACCATGCTGCTCCATTTGCTTGGTGAGCAGGTATTTCTTGGCAATGTTGTACTTCTCGATTTCGGTGTAACCCGAGATCGTGATCACTTCCATACGATCGAGAAGCGGGCGTGGAATCCCGCTGATCGAGTTTGCAGTGAGAACGAACATCACCTTCGAGAGGTCGTAATCGACTTCAAGGTAATGATCGCCGAAGTTCATGTTCTGCTCAGGATCGAGCACTTCCAGAAGGGCCGAAGAAGGATCACCCCTGAAGTCCATGCTCATCTTGTCGACCTCATCGAGAAGGAACACAGGGTTTGAGGATCCGGCCTTTTTCAGGCTCTGGATGATCTTCCCGGGGAGTGCTCCCACGTAGGTCCGACGATGACCGCGGATCTCGGCTTCATCCCGGACTCCGCCCATCGAGGCACGAACGATCTTCTTGTTCAGCGCCTTTGCAATCGAGCGCGCAAGCGAGGTTTTCCCCACACCCGGAGGCCCGAGGAAGCAAAGGATCTGGCCTTTGGAATTCTCGGTCAGGGTGCGCACCGCAAGGTACTCGAGCAAGCGCTCCTTCACATCTTCAAGTCCGTAGTGATCGTCGTTCAGGATGTCTTCTGCGACTTTCAGATCGTGACTGTCTTCGGTGAACTCGCCCCAAGGAAGACTGATGAGCCAGTCAATGTAGTTGCGAACCACTGTGGCTTCGGCCGACATCGGCGACATCATCTTGAGCTTTTTCAGCTCTTTTGTCGCTTTTTCCTTGGCTTCCTTGCTCATGGCCTTGGACTTGATCTGCTTTTCGATTGCCATGAGTTCAGCTTTGAACTCGTCTTTTTCGCCAAGCTCCTTCTGGATCGCCTGCATCTGCTCGTTGAGATAGTACTCTTTCTGAGACTTCTCCATTTGCTTCTTCACGCGAGTGCGGATGCGGCGCTCGACCTGCAGGATTTCGATCTCGCCCTGCATGAGCTCAAGCAACTTTTCCAGACGCTTGGTCGGGTCAGTGATCTCAAGCACCATCTGCTTGTCTTCGAAACGAAGATTGAGGTGGGCCACGATCACGTCTCCGAGACGGGAGGGATCTTCGATCCCGTTCACGCTCATCAGCATCTCAGGCGGAATCCGCTTATTGAGTTTTACGTAGTTCTCGAAGGTCGCCTTGAGGGAACGAACAAGAGCTTCACTCTCCACGCCCTTCTCGCTTGCTTCGACGACGACTTCCACGTCAGCTTCGATCATGTGCTCGCCGTCGCTGAACTTCAGCATCTTCGCGCGGCGCTTGCCTTCGATCAGAACTTTTACGGTATTGTCCGGAAGTCTCAGGATCTGGAGAATCGTTCCGAGTGTGCCGATCTGGAAAATATCCTTTTCGCCCGGATTTACAGTGGTTGCAGCCTTCTGGGCCACAAGAAAAAGCTCCTTCTTTTTCTCAACGCACTCTTCAAGAGCGTGAATCGATTTTTCACGTCCTACAAAGAGAGGAACCACCATATGCGGAAACACGATCACTTCCCGAAGAGGAAGTACCGGCACCGTCAGTTTCTCTGTTTTCGCTTGCTTGCTCATGATGAGATCCGGTAGTGCGGGGTTTTGCCAGAAGGGCTCCTGCACTACCACTCCTTCCTGTTCCATAGTTCATCACAACCGAATGGCAAATGGGAGAGAGAGTTTCCGGATCGGGGATTTTTGTTTGTGACGCAACTCGAATGCACAAGGAACCCTTCCAGGCCCAATGAAAAGAATTGACTTTTCAGGGAAGCCACCCCGTGCAAGGGTGTTCGCGCTCCCTACCCCAAGGGACGCCCCACCGGCAAAGACTGCCGACTCCACCCACGTCAAATAAATATGATCTGCACAGGCAAATTGAAGGTCTTTAGCATCAATGAAATGCGCGCTTTTTTCGTGATTCTTTTGCTTTCCCCGTTCCTGAGCCCAAGAGCTTATTCCGACCAAATCACCCTGCATTTCATCAAAGCCCCCACACCGACTCGCTGGACGAGCCCGAGAAGCCTCACTCTTTCAGCCCTTCGAAACCAGGTGGCCAAGGTTCCGGGTGGCGCCCGCCATTCCATCGGGCATGTTTTCGTGGAACTGCAATGCGGGAACTCGCTCACCTACTCGGGCGTCACCTCTACCGGGAACAGCGAGGAAAGGAGGGCGATCTTCCTCGAAGGCTACGGGATGGGGGTCGTGTTCAAGAATTACAGGGGCAAATTCGATTCCCAGGAGTTCATCAAAAAAGACCTTGCTGCCATGTTTGAAACCGGAAGAAGCAATTTTGTAAGGTTTAATATTTCGACCACCACCTGCTCCAGACTCACCGAATACCTGAGCGAATATGAGCGACTCGGCTACCACAAAATCTATGCGGGCTTGAACGCAAGACCGCTGCTTCGCCAAAGCGCGGGCTGCAGCGCCTACGGCATGAGCTTTTTGGAACTTGCCGGACTGCAAGCACCCGAATTTGAGGAAAATTGGCGCACCTACAGAGTCGTTCCGCGAAAATGGGTGGGAGGACCACTCACCGGAAGACGCGTGAAGATTCTCAAGATTCTTTCTGCGATCCCCTCCCGCTGGGATCAAGATCTCTCCCGGGGCGGATTCCCGGTGGACTTTTGGGATCCTGAAAAAATGCATCTCTGGACCGAGCTTGCAGCACAAGATTTGATCACCGGGGCAAACCGGAAGTTCCCGTGGCCCGCAAGCCTTCTTCGAATCAAGAAGAGCACAGGGGTTCTTTTTGACGCTCGAGCGGTACCCACCCCCGAGGGGCCGTTTTTCCGGGATCTTTAGTTGAAAAGAAGGGAATTTCGGCTGGATTCCACCTGATTCAACGGGTAGGATTGACTCATGATCAATGTATACGCAATTGTTGCTCCTGCCGTACTCCTCCTTACTCTTTCCGAATTCATTTACTGCATCCGGAAGAAAAACGGATACTACTCCTTCCAAGACAGCCTGATGGGAATGGGCACGATGATCATCGCCCAGTGCGTGAATGTCGCCGTGTCGGTGGCCGTGTTCTACGTCTACGGACTCATCTACGAAAAATACTCGCTCACAAAATTAGAACCGACCCTCCTGAACTACGTACTTTGCTACCTCGGAAGCGACATCCTGTTTTACTGGTTCCACAGAGCCGGCCACCGGATCAACTTTCTCTGGGCCGCACACGCCACACACCATTCCGCCGAGGAACTCAATTATGCGGTTGCGATGCGCACGAGCTTTACCCAAAGGGCGGCCTCCTTTCTCTTTTACTGGCCGCTTGCTTGGATGGGCTTTTCACCTGAAATGATCATCCCTGTTGTTGCCGCGAACCTCGTTTACCAATTCGTCCCCCACACACGCGTGGTCGGGAAATTCCCCAAGTGGATCGATTCTTGGCTGAATACGCCTTATCACCACCAGGTTCACCATGGCGCAAACCGCGTGTACTGGGACAAAAACTACGGTGGAACCTTCATCATCTGGGATCGCTTGTTTGGAACCTTTCAGCATCAGGTGGAAGAGGTGTATTACGGGATCACCATCCATCCGAAATCTTGGGATCCAACCTATCTCAACTGCCATTGGTTCATGGTGCTTTGGAACGACATGAAGCAGGCGACTCACTTTGTGGACAAGATCAAACTCTGGTTCATGCCTCCAGGATGGCGCCCGCGCAATCTTCCCCCCTACGAGAACAAAAGTCCTCACACCTGCGCAAAGGACCAGATCAAGTTCGTCACCAAGGCAATCCCGGGATCCACGAGCTATTTGCTCGCAAATCTCGCCGTTTTCATGGGAGTTCTGCAATTCGTGATCAATGACAAATCCCCTCTCAGGATTTCAGAAAAAATCTGGGTGTCCATGCTCCTGTGGTTTGGAGTCACGTTGTGGGCTGCAATCCTCGAATCAAAGCCTTGGGCCAGGATGGGCGAAACTTTCAGGATTTGCCTCACCTTCTTGAGCCTGAACGTGCTCTTCAACATCCACCACTTCTCCTTCCTCTGGACTGCGAGCCTTGCCACAGTATCAGCAGCCTCGATTCTCTGGGTCTGGTTTGGAATGGGCGAAAAGGATCGAGCGCTTGCGGAAACCTAGGCTGCTGTCGGGGATTTTGGGATTCAGTTTACTGATTCCTGCACTCGCTCATGCGGGTCTGATCATCGACAATCACCTGTTCTATCTGGATTCGCAGTCGAAGACCGCAAGCAACGAGTCCTATTCGAAATACAATCTTTCGATCTCGGTGGGTGCGAGCATTCCAAAGCGTTTTTTCATCGGCTGGAAAACAACCACCCATGCCGACTCGCAAGAGGGATCGGCTGGAACCGCCAAAATTACGGGCCTGGAGATGGGTCCCAGATTCGGGATCTTTCTCACGAAAAATCGCTGGACGAGCTTCACTACCACATACCTCCCCGTCCATAATGCTACCCAAACCGCCGACACCGGCACCGTCACCAAGCTCAGCGGGAGCGGCTTTGAATTCGAGCTGACTTTCGCACCCGAGGTGTTTAAAAACCTTTCCCCCGGGATTTCACTTCTGTATCATTTGGGAAGTTACTCCAGTGCCACTGATTCGACGGGCGCCACATCGGTTGTGAGCTACACTCGCAACATGATCATTCCGTCGATCTACCTGCACTGGGTGTTCGGGGGTCTGGACTGAGATTTGTCCGGGGGATACGCTTTTTTTCGAGGGGGAACTTATGGAATTTGTAAAAAAATGCCTGTTTATTGCCGCGTTTATGGGTGCATCCGCATCTTGGGCGGATGGCTCCATCACTGTGTATGTGAAACTGAGTCCTGCGGGTTCATTCAAAGCCAAGAGCGAAAAACTGAAGGGCACCGTGATCCGGGACGGCGCAAACTTCACCTCGGAAAAACTGAGCGTCACCATTGATACCTTCAAGACAGGCATCAATTTGCGCGATGAACACTTCTGGAAATACCTGAAACATCCCTCCATCCAGAAAATCATCCTTACGGACCTCAAGGCGTCGGGTGGACGCGGGACAGGAGTCCTTGAAGTGAACGGAGTAAAGAAGCCGGTCGAAATCTCCTACAAGGAGGAAGGCAGCCGTGTTCAAGCGAACATCAAGACCAGCGCAAAACTCTTCAACCTTCCCCCCGAGAAGTATCTCGGTATCTCGGTTCTGGATGAAGTGAATATCGAAACGCAAATGGAGGTTTCGAACAAATGAACTCCGGAACACGACGGATGTCATCCATTCTTTTTGTATTCATCCTGGTTGTTTTTTCGGGCTCCTGTGCAAATTACAATTCCAACAGCAACGACGCAGATGCATATCGCGTGCTCACCGGTGATCCAAACGATCCCAATTTTGAACAAGCATTCAATGTCCTCGACACAAAATGCATCTGGTGTCACCCCTATCATGACTACTTTTCATCCCTGAACACGAGCCAGAAATGGGTCGATACAGGCCAGGTTGTGAAGGGCAACCCTGACAATTCCACGCTCATCCGGAGACTGCGGAGGTTCGGCAATGATTCAAACAGCAACATGCCCATCGGTGCGGACATCACCGATGCCGAATATCAGATTCTGAGATCTTGGATCGAAAATATCCCATGAAACATCTTTTTGCATGGATTGCGTTTTCCCTTCTCGCTTCAACATGGATGCCTGATTCCGCGATCGCATACCCCCAGTTCATTGCCCATGGGTATCCTTCGTGCTTGAATTGCCATTTCAATCCGATGGGAAATGGCCCCCTGACCGACTATGGACGCACCGTGGGTGCCACTGGAATTGCCTCCCGTGCGTTCTACCCTTCCAAATGGTCCGAGGAGGAGATCGGGGCTCTCTCCGGGTTTCTGTTCCGGACTCCGAAACAAGAGCATGTTCGGACACAGGCCAATTTCCGCGGAATGCACATGGTTCAAGGCTTCGGTTCAAGCGCCTCGCAATCAACCTGGATTACCATGCAGGCCAGTGGACAGCTGATTCTGAAATTCCTGACCGACGATCGCCTCACCATGGTCGGGGAGCTCGGGTACAATCCCGAGTCAAGCCAGGCCAGAGCCTCGGGTCAGGCCGACAAAAGCCTCAGATCCCGTGAACACTATGTGGGCTACAGAATCAGCCCGGAGCTCGGAATCTACGCGGGATTCATGGACAAGGCATACGGTCTGCGTGTTGCAGAACACATCGCCTTCAGCAGGGTCTTTTCGGACAACGCTCAAAATGACCAAACGCACGGAGTGATGGCTCATTTTCTTGCCGGCGGGTTCGAGGGGGCAGTTCATGGATTCATGGGCAACCTCTTCCAGGCGAGCGACCTCAGGCAAAAGGGATTGAGCCTTCAAATGGAACGGGATGCGGGAGAACACCGGATCGGGGTCTCCGCATTGCGCTCTTCGAACGACTATGTGGGGATCACCTCCTATGCAGCCCACGGCAGAATCAACTTCAATGACGGATCCGCACTCTTGATGGAACTGGGACAGACCCACAGAAATCCTGATTCAGGAGCGGGTCGACGGATTTCGAGGTACGGCTTGCTCCAGACCTTTTCGAGAGCCACCCAAGGGCTGTATCTGATCGCCAATATTGATTACGGAAAAACGGATTTGTCCTCGGACAACTCCGCCCTGCGATGGGGACCCGGTGTCCAATGGTTTCCGGTTCAAAAAATCGAACTCAGGGCGGATCTCTTCAATACACGCGTTTTCGATGATAACTCAACCACTCAGGATAACTGGATGCTCCTGCTCCAGACGCATGTATGGCTCTAACGAAAAGGATTTTCCCGCTTGCGCTGTTCTTCCTCGCAACAGCGAATCTTGCAGGTGCCGCCCCGAGACCCTCGGGAGCGAAATCACAACGAAAGAAACCCAGTGCGACGGGAAAGGCGACCCTCGCGCCCTACACCGGTCCCGGAGCGGAGCTCTATCAACGCTACCCGAAGGAAATGGTGGCTCTTCGATACGCAGTTGCGAATTCCAAGGATGTGAACGCGAAGCTTTATTCCAAGTCTTTCCAAGCCAACTTGTTCCAATCTTATGTGGATCAGGCTGAGAGAATCTTAACTACCCGGAACTTCCGGGACTTGACCGCCCGGGACCGTGAGGAGGCGCAATTTTCAAAATCAGCACTCGAAAAGCTCGAACACGAAGAAAAGCGCGTGGATGAACTCTCGGACCGTGTCAGGGGCCACTTGAGCAAGCTTGAAGCAAGGGTGTTCCGGATCAGAAAACGCCTCTCTCTTGAGCTCATCAGCTGGCAGACCGAAGCCACGCTGAAGGGCCCCTTCGAGGATACCTCCTTGCTCACCACCAACCTCGGGTTCTGTCCGGGGTTCGGCGTCTCCTATGAGAACAAGCTCATGGCCTTCAGCGCCGACTTTAGCGGAATTTACGGATCCGGCGGGGTCAGCGCGGTACAAGGACTCGTAACCTATCAACAGGCCAATGTGCCGGCCTATGGCGCAAAGGTTGCGTTTGGTGCTGCGAAAGTGGTTTCAAGTTCGGGCTCGGAACTCGGCCTTCGGGGGAGCGTCCTGTACATCAAGCAAAGCCTCACAGAACCACCCCAGGCCGGATACTCGATCGAACAAGACAAATCACTGACGGCGACCGTCTCCCTCTTTTCCCGGTGGCGGTTGGGCAGAACCTATTTCCAGACCGATTTCGGGCGGCATCTCGGCAGATCCGCAACCCTGTACTCCTTCGGGATGGGATACATCTTTTGATGTCAAAGAACCATACATCCCCGATTTCATGATTTTTTCCGATTTTAAATTTTAATTATGGAATAATCGTCAAGGGAGAGCATGAGTATGTGCCATGGATGGCGTCTCGGTTCGTTGTTCCTGTTGTTTTTGATCACAGCTTGCGGTGGATCCGGACACCTCGGGTGGAAGTCACTTCCGGTTCCGATCTACACTGATTCCACCATCATGAAGTCGGCTCAGGCGATGAACGATCTTCAAGACGCCTTCAGGTACTGGGAAGAAAAAGCGGGTCGCCGCATCTTCGATCTGAAGGGTGAGTGGTCATACGGATCCCCCTATTCAGGGAACCCGGCGAAGCCCGATGCGATTCTTGGCAATGTGATCTTTTTTCAAAATCCATGGCCACATTCCGGGAAATATGTGGGAATGACCACTGTTCAGAACGGAGCGGATGGTCCCGTCGCTGCCATGGTCATGATCAACGGAACAAACTCCTTTTGCTCGGGGGACTGCCTTGGCGACCGACGGATCAGCTCACGAAAAACCTTTGCCCACGAGCTCGGCCACTTCATCGGACTGAATCACAACCAAGACCCCGGAGACATCATGTACCCGGACGCCATGCCCGGAGGTACCATTGAGAACCTCAAGGCTGATGAAGCGACCCTGAGACTCCTCGTCTCGGGGAATTAACCGCTCAGAACAGGACCCAAGGGCAAGTCCACTCGGGAAACCCCTCAGCCACGCATTTCGCCTTTTGATATTGATATTGGATCTGCTCGACTGCATCCAAGGCAACCTTGGTCCGGGCCTCTTCGCAACCCGAATAGAATGCGTAATAGGTCCCCTCGAGATTCGAATACCCGTGAAGAGAAATATGGAGAATCCCCGCTTCGGTGGATTTCTTTACGTAGAGGCGAGGGCCGAATCCCGGATCCCCTACGTTCATGTATTGATCGCTCGCCTTGGGCGTGATTCTGGAGCAGTACGATGAAGCCAGGATTTCCTGACACTTGGTTCCCGCGCGGTCCCGGACATTCTGATCCGCACCGAACCAGTAATATTCCTCAATCTTGGAAACCGGTTCGACCACCTTCACGCCTCGTTCGATCGAACTTCCCTCTCCCCGCTTAATCGCCTCGCACAAAGGGGAGGCATTTGCATTCAAACCCGAAATAAGACCCAAAAACCAAACCATCAAAACTGCTTTTTTCATCATACATTTGCTCCAAAAACGAAAGCGCACAGTATCCGGCCCCACTGGAATCGTCAACAAATATTTATAGCAAGTAAGTATAAAAACTAATCACGAGGGAGATCCATCAAGCTCTTTGATTGAATCCAAGTCCCGAAAAACAAAAAGCCCCGGGAAGAGATTCCCCGGGGCTTCACAAAGTCCATTCAAAGACGAATCAAGCAGTCTCGCGCTTTTCCGTTCCGGATAGGAGGAGTGGCTTTTCGCCTCCCGAGATCGAGTTCTTGGTGATCACACATTTTTTGATCGTCTGATCTCCCGGCAGATCGTACATGACATCGAGCATTGCCTGCTCGACGATGGCACGAAGTCCTCGCGCTCCGGTGTTGCGCTTGATCGCCTCTTTTGCAATTGCATCCAGAGCGTCCGGCTCGAACTCAAGTTGTACTCCGTCATACTCAAGGAGTTTTTGATACTGTTTCGTCAGAGCGTTTTTGGGCTGGGTGAGGATGTTGACAAGTGCCGCCTCATCGAGCTCCTCAAGGGTCGCAATGACCGGCACCCTGCCGATGAATTCGGGGATCATCCCGAACTTGACCAAGTCCTCGGGCTCGGCCTTGGCAAACAACTTTGAGATATTGAGGTCCTCTTTGGAGGTGATGTTGGCATTGAACCCCATCGAACGCTTTCCGCTTCGTTGTGCGACAATCTTGTCGAGACCCACGAATGCGCCTCCCACAATGAAGAGAATGTTCCGGGTATCCACTTGGATGAATTCCTGTTGAGGATGCTTGCGCCCGCCCTTCGGAGGAATGTTCGCAATAGTCCCTTCCATGAGCTTCAGGAGCGCTTGCTGCACCCCTTCACCGCTCACATCACGGGTGATCGAGGGATTTTCGCTCTTGCGGGAAATCTTGTCGATCTCGTCCACATAGATGATCCCGCGCTGAGCCTTTTCCACATTGTTCTCGGCGTTTTGAAGAAGGTTCAAAATGATGTTCTCGACATCCTCACCCACATACCCTGCTTCGGTGAGGGTCGTCGCGTCGGCAATTGCGAAAGGAACATTCAGCACCCGCGCAAGCGATTCGGCGAGAAGGGTTTTCCCGGAACCGGTGGGACCGACGAGCAGGATATTGCTCTTTGCGAGCTCAACCCCCGACTTGTCGCCTTTCTTGAGGGACGTTTGGTGGTTGATCCGTTTGTAGTGGTTGTACACCGCCACTGAAAGAATGCGTTTGGCTTTTTCCTGGCCGATCACATACTCATCCAAAAAGGCCTTGATCTCGGCAGGCTTTGGCAGAGCTGCACTGGCTTGGCCGGCACCGGTTCCGGAGGTTCCGGATTTTTGCCCTTCCTCACGGATGATGTCATTGCAAAGATCAATGCACTCGTCGCAAATGTAAACCGTGGGACCCGCGATCAGCTTTTTTACTTCACGCTGACTCTTTCCACAGAAAGAACAGGTGAGGTTTCCAAGGCTATTTCCGTATTTCGGTGTATCCATCCCTTACGCTCCCCTTTTTTGCACCACTTTATCAATCAACCCGTACTCAGCCGCCTCGGCCGCGCTCAGGTAATTGTCCCGATCCGTATCCTTTTCGATCTGCTCAAGTGGCCGGCCTGTGTGGCGGGCAAGCGCCTCGTTGAGCTGCTTCTTCAAATAGAGGATTTCCTTCGCCTGGATCTCGATGTCGGATGCCTGTCCACGGGCACCGCCGAGAGGCTGGTGGATCATGATCCGCGAGCTCGGGAGCGAGAACCGCTTGCCCTTGGCTCCTGCGGAAAGAAGAAACGCACCCATCGAGGCCGCCATCCCGATGCAATAGGTAGCCACGTCACACTGGATGAAGTTCATGATGTCGTAGATTCCGAGTCCCGCGTACACGGAACCTCCCGGAGAATTGATGTAAAAATGAATGTCCTTGTCCGGATCATTGGACTCGAGGAAGAACATCTGGGCGATCAGGAGATTCGCCACAACATCATTCACCTCGGTACCCAAAAAGATGATCCGATCAATCAAGAGGCGCGAATAAATGTCGTACTGCCTCTCACCCCGCGCCGTTTGTTCCACCACGATCGGATTTGGAATGTAGGCATTTGGTGCCAAATCCGGTTGAAAACCAACAAGATCGGGTTGAATCAGACTGGAGGGGACTTGGATACCCGGGGATCGAATCAGCATTCAGTTTGTGCTCCTTGTGATTGATGTCCACAAAACCTTTAAGGTCTTATCGGACAAATCACAGCATCACTCAAGGAAATTACATCTTTGGGGTTTCCTTTGGCCATCCCTGTTGCATGGGAAGCACCCGGACCATCACGGAAAATCCTCAACAAAAACAAATGAGTCAGGGAAAACAATCCCCGCACAGGCCAAGGAAGCCAGCCTTAGGGAACGTTTGATCCGGTGTTCCCGAGCATGACCTGCCCGCTTTCCATTTCCTCGTTCAGGCTTTCGAGACAATCCAAAAGAAGGGAACGAAGCTCACCGAGCGTCATCTCATTGACGGAGGAGTCGGGCTTTCCCAGCAAACCGGTAAGGGCGGTGTCCAAATAGTCCTCCGAGAGGCCCGTCATGCGAACGACCTCTTGCAGAACAGTAGCGCCTTCCTTCAATTCAGGTTCCTTCATTGGTTCCTCCATTGGGTACTCCTGAATCCTTGGAGCATCCCCCCATTCCCGACCACAGTATCCTACCGCATCAAAAAAGTTTGCAACTGAAATCTTTGGAAAACTTTGATTGAATGGGGCCATGAAAATGAAATCCAAAACCCCTCGCGAGTCTGCGGTAACCATGACCGAAATCGTCCTCCCCCAACACACCAACGCTTTGGGAACCATCTTTGGAGGGACCGTCATGTCCTGGATCGACATCGCTGGAGCCATTTGTGCAGGCAAACATGCCAGAGGAACCGTTGTGACCGCCTCCATCGACGCCCTTCATTTTGTTGCCCCGATCAAACTCGGGCATTTCGTGGAACTGAAGGCCTCCGTCAACTCCACCGGCCGCACCTCAATGGAAGTGGGGGTCCGCGTGGATGCCGAAAACCCGAAAACGGGCGAGCGCTATCACAGCGTCAGCGCCTATCTGACCTTTGTGGCACTTGATGAAAAAGGCAGAACCATCCCCGTGCCACCGATTGAGGCGGGTACCCCTGCCGAAAAGCGAAGGAATCAGGCTGCAAAATTGCGCCGTGAATCCCGCATCCAGCTTGCGACCGAAATCAAGAAAGAAGAATTGAAGAAGAACTCATGAGCGCAAACCTCGATTCCGGACTCTTCGGCATCTACGAGGATCTGATCCTGACTCGAAACGGGATCTGGCTTTCCAACGGTGAGGAAATCTTGCACGAGCGGACAAAAATTGCCTTTGCGCGGAACCTCTTTCGCTGCAAGGAGGGCTTCGAGATCCGGCTTGGGCAGGAAAAAAAGTATGTTCACGTTGAGGACACCCTCTATTTTGTGGTCAGGCTCGAGGGCGACCCGATGATCGGATATTCCGTTGAACTCAATGACGGACGAACCCTCGAGCTCGAGCCGGAAACCCTTCGCTACCATCGAGGGCGGCTCACGTGCCGGGTGCCCCATCCAAACGAGGGAACCCGGGAGGAAGCAAAGTTCCTCACGCAGGCTTATTATGAAATCCTGAGGCATCTCGAAAAAACCAGCGACGGTTTTTCGATCACGATTGAGGGGAAAACCGTCCGGTTTCAGGAAGATTGAATCCGGAACAGAATACTCCCGAGGTCACATCACCATCGCAGGGTCACTCTTTCCTTGGTCCAAGCCTGAGCCCGCTTTCCACCGCATAGGTCACGTAGGCAAGGTGGGCTGGCGACATCGCCATCACTTCGAGGGGACGACGCCCTTCGAGCACCTGGTTGGGCAACTCAAGCCACTTGAGTTGCTCTTCCCTCGACGGGTACACCGTCAGCAACTGCCGGTAAAGACCCACAAGTCCCACTGCGGCCTCAAGGCCCGAGGGAATCGTGGGAAGTGAAAGCACTTCTGTGTTCGAGAGCGCGAGATACCGTTTCAGATCAGCTTCCTCTGCATGACTGATGCGGGAGAGCTCAACGGGCGAAAGGTCCCAAGCAAGCTGGATCTTTCGAAGCCATTCGATCAGGTGTGGTGATTCGGCATTTGATTCGCTCGACATGACCCGGACGCTACCGAGATTCCCGCCCTTTTGTCAAAGACTAGTCACCCGCAAACCGGGCGGGCGCGGATCCATTCCCGCCAAATTAAGTTTTCCTCACACTGGATTTAACGATGAAGAATGATTCGGGAAACTCCGAAACAATGAATATGCGACTTTCCATGATCCAGAAAATTACGGCGTCCACACTGCCCTTGCTTTTGGTTACCTGCGGGGTTTGCATCCACATTTACAATGATTCCCATCATGAAAACGATGATGCCATCCGCGCAGTCGAGATGAGCAAGCTGATCACAACCGCAGAACTCGAGATGGTCAAGATGTCGGAGGCCCTGAGAGGTTATCTCCTGAATCCGGAGAGCAAGGAAGAGCTGGAAAAAAAGAAGCAGGCGGATGACCGGTTCGTAGAGGCTTCCGGGAAGCTCGCAACCTTGATCGCAAATGACTCTGAGGCTCTGGCCCTCAGCAAGACGATGTCGGATTTTGATGCAACCACCTTGAACACCATCGAAAACGAGGTGGGCGCACTGATCGAGGCAAAAAGCGCTGATGCAATCCGGGTGTTCAACACAAAGTATGCCCCTGCCCGAATCATCCAGAATGGAAATTTCGACAAACTGAAGATCTTGATCGACTCGAGATCAACGGGGATTCTCGATCAAATCGAAGAAGAGCGAAAGTCGAGCGGGATCCGGATCATCGTGGTACTCGTCGCAACCCTGCTCCTCGGGCTCGGCGGGATTCTGTTCATCTCGATTCGCAACCTGAAGAGCGCTCTCGACATTTTCCAGAACGTGGACGAAATTTCGAACTCGGTCAATCAAAGCGCCGGCGGAATTACAGGAACCAGTCAGGATCTCTCGTCCAGCTCGAATGAGCAGGCCGCAGCCATCACCGAGACCGCAACCGCGATCGAGCAAATTTCCTCGATGATCAAAAAGAGCTCGGAGGGAACGATGCACTCCGCAAGGATCTCCGAGGAAAGTCAAAGCATCTCCAAGCGCGGCGCCGATTCAATCGATGAGCTCAAGAATGCAATGCTCGCCATCTCAAACAGCCAGGAGGGAATCATCACCCAAGTTCAAACCGGGAACCGTGAAATCGCCAACGTGTCACGCCTCATTCAGGAAATCGCAGACAAAACCAGAGTCATCAACGACATCGTATTTCAAACAAAACTCCTCTCGTTCAATGCCTCGGTCGAAGCGGCACGCGCCGGCGAAAGCGGCAAAGGCTTTGCCGTGGTCGCCGAGGAGGTGGGAAAGCTCGCCTCCATGAGCGGGAATGCCGCGCAAGAGATTTTCGACAAACTGCAAGGGAGCACGGAACAGGTGGAAGCCATTGTGAAACAGAACAATGAGCGAATTGAGAAATTGATCCGGGACGGACGCCTCAAGATCGAGGAAGGATCCAGGGCAAGCACTAGGTGTGCTGAAATCTTCGAGGACATCCAAAGAAAAACAAGTGAAGTACACTCCCGCTTGGAGGACGTATCCCGTGCGTCAGGCGAGCAGGCCAAAGGGATCCAGGAGATCAATCAGGCAGTGAATCAGCTCAATCAGGCCACAAACCAGAACACGGGACTTGCCAATTCCGCACAAAAGGAGGCCATTGCACTGAAGCAACAAGCTGACTCCCTGAGTGAATCCATGAGCAACCTGCGAACCATTTTCCTGGGCTGAGAAGAATCGGGGTCAGCCGTGCCCGCCCATCAGGAAAGGCTCGCTCAGATACCCGAAATCGCGCTTCTTGATGGCACTCGAAAAGAATCGTTGCGCCTCATCCCAGAGCGAGGGTTCATCCGGGAGGTGAAACACATTCTTCCGGAACTCGGCAGCGCCCGGATACCCGCTCGAATACCAGGCCAAGAACTTCCGGGCATGAAGCATGGCTCCCCTCGCATCGAAACTCGAGGACAAATATCCCCTTTGCTTTTGCAAGAGCTCAAGGATTCTTTCTGCGGTGACCGGCTGGACCGTGCGACCCGCGAGCAGATCCGCTGACTGCTCGAACAAAAAAGGATTCCGAAGCGCGCCTCTCCCGATCATGACCGCATCGACACCGAAGGTCCGGTAACGACTTACGGCCTGATCCGGAGTGTTCACATCCCCATTCCCGATGATCGGTAGCGGGCTCCCCGCCTTCACATTCCCGATGAACTCCCAATCGGCATCCCCGCTGTACCCTTGGGCCCGGGTTCGACCATGGATCGCAACCCAAGCCACCCCCGCTTCGCTCGCAACCTTCACAATCTCGCGTGCGTTGCGGGTCGAGGAATCCCATCCCGTCCGGATCTTGATTGTGACCGGGATTTTCACCGACTTCACCATGGCACTCAGGATCTTTCCAAGTTCCACTGGATTGCGGCACATCGCAGCCCCGGCCCCCTTCTTCACCACTTTGGGCACAGGACACCCCATGTTCAGGTCAACAAAATCGGCTCCGAGCTTCTCGACCACCTGACAGGCGCGCACGAGATTTTCTTCCTCTTCCCCGAAAATCTGAAGTCCCACGGGTCGCTCCTGCTCGACAAATTTGAGCAGGTCGAGCGTGCGCTGGGATGCGTACTCGATCCCGTTCGCAGAAACCAACTCACTGATCACCACAGAGCTTCCGTACTGGCGCATGAGTCTTCGAAACGGCGAGTTCGTGATTCCCGCCATCGGAGCCAGCAAAAAAGGATGATCGATTTCTATCGGTCCGAGCTTCATGGATTCCTCAGGCACTCGCAATCGTCCGGAGCGACTCGATCGCATCCACATCGCGAGGCAACTCGCGAGTCAACACCTCGGCTCCCTTCGCCGTCACGAGCAGATCATCCTCGATCCTGACCCCGATGCCATGAAAGGGAGATCCGCGCTCACGGAAATACAGACCCGGCTCGTTGGTGAGAATCATTCCGGGTTGAAGCTCGAAATCGCGTCCCTCCTCGTGATAGATTCCCGCATCATGGACATCAAGCCCGAGGTAATGGCCGAGTCCATGCGGGAAATACGGGCGATAGGCATTCGAGTGGATGTTCTCACGCAAGTCACCGCTCAGAACCCCGAGGCTCAGGAGCGACTCCGTGAGAAGCTCGACACTCCTGGAGTGGAGTGCCCGGTAATTCACGCCGGGTGCCGTCATCCTTGTAATCTCGCGGTTCACATCGAGGACCGCTTGATAGATTTTTCTTTGCTCGGGGGAAAACGTCCCTGAAACCGGAAATGTCTGGGTCAGGTCTGCCGTATAGCCCTCCACTTCGCCCGCGGCATCAACCAAAAGCAGATCTCCGTGTTTGAGCGCATCGTTGTTGCGTACATAATGCAAAGTGGTTGCGTTGAAACCGGAAGCGAAGATGGGAGCATACCCCAATTCCGTGGCGCCCTGCTTGAAGAGCCAATACTGAAACTCATTTGAGGCATCGAATTCGGTCATCCCGGCACGAACCCGCTTCAAAAGATGAAGATGGGCTTTTGCCGTTGCGGAGCAGGCCCTCCGCATCCGGTCGATCTCAAGCTCATCCTTCACCGAGCGAAGCAAGGACAGATGCGGGAAGGGATCATGCACGGGAAGATTGCCAAACCGTCCTTTGCCTCGATGCCGGCTGGAATTTGAAATGGCTTTCAGGATCTTTGCGTCCCGCGCCGGGGATTCACCCAAGGTGAAATACACCGACTTGCTGTCCTTCAGGAACAAATCGAGCTTTGAATCAAAATCCAGCAGACGATGAGCCTCGTCGACCCGGAAAATCCCGGCTGCCCGTTCGGCGCCGTACCGTTCGCCCGTCCAAATCTCGCGGGACTCATCGCGATCCTGAACGAAAAGATGACTCTTGCCACCGCACAAAACCAGAATTGCCTCGGGCTCATCGAATTCCGTCAGATAGAAAAAATCCCGATTCTGTCGAAACGGATGGCGATGCGCTGACCCCTCCGGCTCGGGAGCTCCGAAAAAAACAAAGCACGCTTCCGGAGCAAGGCCCATGAGGCTGCTCCTGCGCTCGGCATATCGAGTGGAAACCGAGGTTTTCAGCATAGGATTCAGGCCTTCAAAACGCCGCGCCGAATCTGATCGCGCTCGATCGCTTCAAAAAGCGCCTTGAAATTCCCCTCTCCAAATCCGTCATTTCCCTTTCGTTCGATGAGCTCCAGGAAGAAAGGCCCCACCAGCTCCTGGGTGAAGATCTGCATGAGGTATCCCCCACCCTCCCCATCGAGAAGAATCCCGAGTTCCTCGAGAACCGCCAGATCCTCGGTCACACCGGGTACGCGTGTCGGCACAACCTCGTAGTACGAGTGCGGGACGGAGAGGAACTTGAAGCCCTGACTCCTGTAGGTGCGAAGCCCCTCGATGATTCCGGTCGTTTGGAATGCAAGATGCTGTACACCCGCCCCCTTGAATCGATTCACAAACTCCTGCACCTGGCTCTCGGGCTCGGTTGCCTCATTGATCGGCACTTTGATCCGTCCGCATGGCGACTGCACCACATCCGACAGAAGGCCTGTGCGGCCCGTCTTGATATTGAATCTGCGAACAGCCTTGAACCCGAAGGTCTCGGTATAGAACTTGAGCCAAGTGTCGAACTGCCCCATGTCGATGTTGTTGGTAAGATGGTCGATCCGAAAGATCCCCGTCGGAGAGGGGCTTTCAAGACGGTCCACAACAACCGAGTCAAGGAAGAGCGCACGCGTCTTTTTGTCTGAGTTCGATTTCCGCTGAACAAACCGGTAGCGGAAATCGGCAGGAGTGAAGACCTCGGACAGAACCACCGAACCTTCGGGGGTCTCAAAGGGTGTCGGCTCCATGGCGGGCCTTGCTCCACGACTCACAACTTCGCGATAGGTTGCAGCTGAATCTTCGACCTCGGCTGCAAGAACGCAAATCCCCTCTCCATGGGCTTTCAGGAATTGATATCCCTCCTGCTTCATCGCCTCAGGAGTGGAATCATACTCGGTCAGCAGCAAACGAACCGCGCCTTGTGCCATGACCACGTGGCGAGCCCCCTTTGAGGGGACCTTCACATCCGCAATCTTTTCAAACCCCATTTTCTCCCAGGTCACCTGGTGCGGCGCAATCGAGTTTACGGAAAATTCGACATGGTCAAAACCCTGGTTCAGAAGTTTCATTGCAGAAGATCTCCGAAGGGCTGCTCCGAATCAACGTGGGATCCGATCGAACGCTGCAGATTCGGCTTGAAGTTGTCGATGTACGTGTAGCCCTGAAGGACATTCTCGTAAAAGTTTTGAAGTTCAACGCCTTCGCGGGGCTTGATGAGGCCTTCACGCACCTTGCGGTCGATCAAGCTCTTCACTTCCTGCTCGATGTGGGCTGGCGAGTACTGGATCCAGGAAAGGACCGACGCGATGTTGTTCCCTTTGATGACCTCTTCAACATAATATCCGCCCGGTTCGGTCTCATCCAGAAACACGTGCACTTCATTGACCTTTCCGAAAAGGTTGTGCAAATCCCCCATGATGTCCTGATAGGCACCCGTCAGGAAGAACCCGACAAAGTAGGCTTCGTTGTCCTTCAGCGCATGAAGCTTGATCATGTCCTTCACATCCCGGAGATCGACAAACTTGCATACCTTGCCATCGGAGTCGCAGGTGATGTCGACGAGGGTCGCGTTTCGGACCGGCTCTTCATCCAGGCGATGAACCGGCATGACCGGGAAAAGCTGTTGGATCGCCCAGTGGTCGGGCATGGATTGGAAGATCGAGAAATTGCAAAGGTATTGGTCCGCAAGAGCCTTCGTGATCTTTTCCACCTCTTCGGGGATGTAGCGCATGTCGGGAGCCCATTGCTGGACCTTGCGGCAAAGCTGCCAGAAAAGATGCTCGATCTTGGCTCGATCCTGAATGGTCAGGAGGCCGAGCTTGAACATCGAGAGGGCCTCCTCCTTCCGCTGGATCGCCTCGTTCAGACTCTCCATCAGGTTCTTGTAGCTGATGTTCTGATACGCATAGCGCATCTCCTTCACCACATTGTGCTCGTCTTCGGTCTCGGGCAGATCAATCGGGGTCGTGCCCACTTCGATCGACCCGAAAATGTTCACGATGAGCACCGAATGGTGGGCCGCGATCGCACGACCGCTTTCGGAGACGATCGTCGGGAGGGGAACTTCTTCGTTCGCGCAGATTTCCTGGATGGAGTACACGACATCGGAACAGTACTCCTGAAGAGAGTAGTTGGTGGAACTTTCAAAATCGGTGCGAGAGCCGTCGTAATCAACCCCGAGACCTCCGCCCACATCCAGATATTCGAGATTGAACCCCATCTTCACAAGCTCCGCGTAGAAGCGAGTCGCCTCCTTCACCGCTTCCTTGATGGTTCGAATGTTTGTGACCTGTGAACCGATGTGGAAGTGCAGGAGCTTGATGCTGTCCTCGTATCCTTCGGCCTTCAGGTAATTCACGCAGTAGAGCATCTCAGGAGTCGTGAGCCCGAATTTCGCAAGCTCCCCGCCCGAGCCTTCCCACTTGCCGGAACCCTTCGAATTCAACTTGCAGCGAAGACCGAGCATCGGGGCAACGCCCATTTCCTTTGCGATCTGAACCACTGAATGCACTTCGGAGAGCTTCTCGATCACGATGATCACTTTCTTTCCGAGCTTGATCCCCATGAGGGCGAGACGAATCACGGAATGATCCTTGTATCCATTCACGATCGTGAGTGCGTCCGGATGAAGATCCTGCGAGAGCACTGCCACAAGCTCGGCTTTTGAGCCCGCCTCGAGTCCGTAGGCGTAGGGACGTCCCGCATCCACAACCTCTTCCACGACCTCGCGCATTTGATTCACCTTGATCGGATACACTCCCCGATACACGCCTGCGTAGTTCGCCTCTTCGATCGCTTTTGCGAATGCTTCATTGAGCTGGATAACGCGATGCCGAATAATGTCTTGAAACCGCACGAGCAAAGGAAGCTCAAGTCCCTGGGAGGTCACTTCCTGGATCACTTTGGTCAGGTCAATGCCCGGTCCCTGCCCTTGGCGCGGATGCACCGTCAGATTGCCGGCAGGATTTACGTTGAAGTATTGCCCTCCCCAGTTCTCGATTTGATAAAGTTTCAGGGAATCGGATACGCTCCATGGTCTCATAGAACCCGACTCTTTATCACGCCCTGCGTTGGTAATCAAAGGAAATGATTGAAGAAATTTTGTCTTGCGCGCAAATTGTAAAGAAAATATAATAATTGGGTATGAGTCAAATTCTTTTCATTCACCACGACCTCGAGTTTACCTCCAGGATCAGGGAGGAAGCGGGAAACCAAGCCCTGACCACCCCCTCCATGCTTCAGGCTCTTCAATGGATTTCCGACCCCGAAATTCCCCTCTCCGGCATTTACCTGAATCCGAACACTCCCCAGTACAGTGCACTCCACTTTCTCGAGATCACACTCATGAGTCGCCCCGCGACCCCGGTGTTCTTGATCGATTCCGAGAATGAAATCGACATCCGATCCACGCACCCGTTCCTGACCAACTCGAACGTAAAGGGAATCTTCAAAGGCCGCGAATCTTTTCGGGAATACCTTGCCCCCCTTGGTCTCGCATTCGATCCGGACGGGCCGGAATCGCTTCCTCCGCGAAAGAGCCTGGAACGGGCCCACGAAGGCTACCTTGCCATTCCAGTCCAGGACTTTGAGGGACTCCACTTTTTTCCCTATGACGTGTTTGTGGAGGATCAATCAAAGAACTTGCGCCTCTTGGGAGCGCGCAACAGCAACATCGATGCCTCCTACCTCGCCTCTCTGCTCGCGAGAAACCCTTGGCTCTTCGTGAGTGAGTCGTCGATCCTCGAGATCCGCGAATCCATCCGAAGAACCCGAAGCGAATTTCACGAGATCGGGAATTTTCCCGCTGCATGGAAAACAGCCGAGCTTTTGTTCCAGGCTAAAAATCTGCTCCGCGAATTCCAAAAAGGCGGGGCTTCCGACGGGTTCGTGGAACATACCCATCTCCTTTTAAGCGATCTGCATGGCCTCATCTCGAACATCAACTCCACCTCCAAACTCTCCAAGCTCATCGAAATGGCAAAGGAGTGCGACCGGACCCTTCACTGTACGATCCTCGCCATCATGATGGCGAAAGTCATGCGGATGGAACACAACTCGATTGTGGAAATCCTGGGTCTTGCAAGCTTTTTCCAAGACATTTCGCTCTTCCGGAGCCCCTACGGGGATTTGTCGGATGCAGCCCGCGAAACCCTCGCTCCCGAAGCACGCGCTTATTACGATCAGCATCCTGTGCTGAGTGCGGACATCCTCTCGAAGGGCACCACCTTGCCGGAGGTGATTCTTCAGGTGGTGCGCCAACATCACGAGCGGCGCGACAGGAGCGGGTATCCGAACGCGGTCGGAGGAATGCAGCTGCACCCCATGTCCGAAATTCTGAGCCTGATCAATGCCTATCTCGATGCGGGAGAGGGATTTGCCGACCGGGCGGATGAGATCTGCTCCCATTACTCGGAAAAGGCGAGTCACTCACTGTTCAACCTCCTGAACCTTCTGGATCTGCCATGAGCCGGCCGCTGATCATCCACTCCGACAGGGATATCCTTGAACGCCTCTCCCGGGAATCCGGGCAGGAAGCCCTGGTCACCCCCTCCATGATCCAGGCCTTGAAATGGGTGATGGACCCAGAGATGCGACTTTCAGGCGTGTTCCTGAATCCGAGCGACGCGAACTTCTCGGCTTTCCAATTCCTTGAGATCATCCTGACCCACCGCCCGGCACTTCCGGTATTCGTATTCGAGCCCCAGATGATGAACAATACCGATGCAGTTCAAAAACTCATGAAAAGCGCCCATGTCAGGGGAGTTTTCTCTGGGAGCGAACCCTACTCCACCCTCATCAGCTCACTCAAGGTGCACCTCAAACAACCCGAAACCCCGCGCAGAAATGAAAGTGTGCCGGACCGGAAGGCCGGGTTTGTATCGGTTCCGATTTCGGACTTCTTCACGGGCACCGAGTTCGCCCATGACGTGTTCCTGATGGATCCGAAGAAGAATCCCACCCTCTTCGCCCACCAGAAGTCGAAGATCGATCCGATCTATCTTGCAAAAGCCGCGGAGAATCATGAATTCCTGTACATCAAGACGGAGGACATCCAGAAGAACAAGGAGGATGTGAGGAGCCTGAAGGACAACTACCTTGAGTCTTCGATTTCCAGCCCGTGGAAGACCGCAGAATCACTCTCAAAAACGAAAGCGGTGCTTACCGAAATGCGAAGTGCGGGGATCAATGATGAATTGATCGAATACACAAAGGGCATGCTCGGCGATCTCTTCAAGCTGATTTCGTCCATCGACTCCGACGAAGGCGCCATCCACAACATGATCGAGAGGGCTAAGCAAACGGACCGTTCGGTGTTCTGCGCTTCCTACTCCCTGCTTGTCGCAAAACATCTCCGGTTTGAGAAAAACGCGACCCTTGAAATCCTGGGCCTTGCGAGTGTTCTCCAGGACATTTCGTTGTACAAAACCCCGTTCGGGGACCTTACGGATCGCTCGCTCGAAACCCTGAAAAAAGAGGAAATGAGCTTCTATCTTCAGCATCCGACCTTGAGCGCGGACCTCGTGGCAACCCACACCGACATCCCGCAGGTCACCCTCCAGGTGATCCGGCAGCATCATGAACGAAAGGACAAGACGGGCTTCCCGAACCGGATCGGAGGCACTCAACTGCATCCGATGGCAGAGATCCTGAGCCTCATCAACTCCTATTACGAGATCTCCCAATCCGAAAAAAACGATGCGCTTGTGATCCAGCGACTCCAGCGGGAGGTTTTCCAGCATCACTCCGAGAACATGGTGGCCGCGTTCAAAGCAGTGCTGGGAACCATCCTGAAAGACAAGGCGGAAGCCGCGGCCAAAGCCCAGGCAAGCAATTAAAATACCACATCAGACTGTAAGCCGGGTTCTGTCTTCGTCTCCTTGCAGAGCCGGAGGCAATCATTCCTCTAGACGTCCGGTTGCCCGGATCATTCATCAGCAACCTATACCCGAAGGTCAAACGAGCAAAGCCACTCTTCCTTCCTATTTGGTCTTGCTCCCGGTAGGGTTTTCCGTGCCTCTCTCATTGCTGAAAGAGCGGTGAGCTCTTACCTCGCCTTTTCACCCTTACCCGCATTCTTGCGAATGCAGGCGGTATGTTCTCTGTGGCACTTTCCGTGGAACGGGCATTACACCCGCCCCCCCGGCCGTTAGCCGGTACCGCGCTTTGGGGAGCCCGGACTTTCCTCCCGCTTACTTGCGTAAACCAGCGATTGCCCGTCTGATGTGGTGCACGGAATCTAGCGCAAACCTTCAACAGCTGTCCATTTCATTTACAAGCAGCCCGGTCCACAACCCTTCAAAACACATGAAAAATCCGGCATATCCCTTGCTTGAGCAGATACGATGAAATCCGGTCTCAATTTCGCCCATTTACTGCTTTTGTTCGTGACACTCTCGGCGTGCAGTCGCAGCGAAAGCCTGCGGAACGCAAGCTCCCCTTCGGATGCAAGACCGGGGCAGGTGACCCCGGACCGCGTGGTTGATCTCACGCCGGGGCCGCTTCTCGAAAAACTCGACAAGATTCAAAATGACAAGACCGCGGATCCTTGCGACCAGGCCCAGGATTCAATCAAACGAAAACTGGTGATCGCATTGGACGAAAATTCGGCCAAATTGGAGGAGGAATCGAGGCAGAACAACTCAAACTCTGCAAGCCAAAGCCCGGGAAACCCAATGGAAATCAAAACGATCCCCTTCCAGGGATCCCATCTCCTGGACCTCCCCAAAATCGAGCCGGGATCCACGGGTTGGAATACGGAGCTCCGTGGGTGGCAATCGGTCCATGATTTCTACAAAACCAATGTGGATCAGCCCCCCCCGCAATTTTGGACCCAACTCAACCAATCCATTCGATCGCTTCTGTTGGAAGACCAAATCCGTGTCCTCAACGGCACAAATCGCGGCATCGACCATGAAAACGTCGTGCATATTCCCCACATCAAAGAGGCAGTAGAGGAGTGCATCAAGAATTCGAATTGCACCGAACCTCGATTCGGGGGAGATACGGCTCTCGCAGTCAAATCGATCCCGATGTACAGATTTTTCGATCAAGCAATTCGGTCTTTTGGTCAAAATGAGATTGAATCGAGGCGCGATTTTATTGGTCGATTCAAAAAGCGTCTCGAAGCCGACCTCGGCGACCACGGGTTTCGCGAGAACAAAAGGCTCCAGGTGGAAACCTCAGGAAATCAAACAGTTCTGAGGCTTGCCATGGATCCGGGCGCACTCGGCGAATCGGAACAAGGAATCATGAAATCCATCATTGAATCGATCTGGGCAAAGGACGGGGTTCGCATTGAACTCGGTTGGCAAAGAACACAGAACCCCTTTGACCTGTTTGAGGTATTTTTTCACGCGGATTCACCGGGGGAGCGTCCCTATGTCATGCCCGGCAACAAAACCATGCACCTGTTTCCCGGCACCAGAACCCGCTCCATTGCCCATGAGTTTGGACATGTGCTTGGTTTTGATGACCACTATTACACGGTGTGGGATCCCGACCGGTGTCTCTACATCTACGAGACGAATGACTCTGATTTGATGAGCAACAGCGCAAGCGGGGAGGTCACTCCCGAGGAGTGGCGAACCCTCACCGGACCGGAAGAAAAACCCGCAAGCTAAGGCCATCGGATTCCGGAAAACACTGGCATCCAAGCCGCATTCCGGCTCCAAGCTGGGCCGCACTCAACTGGGCACTCTCGATTGCAGTGGGAGGGCTCACCTTGTGCCGGTCTTCCGGGGAGATCACGATTCGATCCCTCCCGCATTTGCCATGCCCCCCGCACTCACTGCCAATGGAAAGCTCGATCATTTGAGCGTGCCCCAGAAGATTCAGCCCCTTCATGCAGATTCCGGAATCTAACTCCTCCTGTCCCCGGCAAAAAACAACACTCATCTAGATCCTGCGATCCTTCTTCAAAAATTGAGCCAAGGCCCAAAGGAACTGCGGAACATTTGAGAGTCGTTCGATCATGCTTCCCTCGTACAGCTTGATCCAGGCGCGGAAGAAATCGCGCTGAAGCTCGCTGTAAGGAAACCACCACCAGGATTTGAACCGGATGAATGAAAATCTCGGGCGATTCACATGGCGTGTATGTACGAATTCATAAATTCCAATCTCGGAATGCTTCCGACCGATTCCGCTGTCCTTGATGCCTCCCCAGGGCGTCTCGGGGAGTCCGGCCGAGAAAAGCACTTCATTGATCATGACGCTGCCCACGTGCAGTTCACGGGCAATCTCTTCACCCAGGCCCACATTTTTTGTGATCACACTGGCAAGAAGTCCATACGCACTGCGGTTGGCTTTCTCGATTGCCTCCGCCACGGTTTTAAAAGTGGTCATCGCGATTACAGGTCCGAAGGTCTCTTCATTGTAGATTTTGAGACTCTCAATATTCGCGCCACTCACCAGGGTCGGAAGCATGCGGGTCCGATCCCCGCTCAGGATTCCCCCACAAATGAATTCGGCACCGGAATCGCGCGCTTCCCTCAGGTGATCTTCATAGACCTGCTTTTGCTTGTCCATGGTCACCACTCCAAGTTCCACATCCGGAGTCAAGAGGGCGATCTTGGCTTTCAACTGCTCTGAAAAGGGTTTTGCGATCGACTCGTGTACGATCAGCCGCTCCACGGAAGCGCAAACCTGGCCTGAATTCGTGTATCCGCCCCAAAGTGCGGCGGATGTGGCGTAATCGAGATCGGCGTCCGGAAGGACAATCATCGCATCCTTCCCTCCAAGCTCAAGGGTAACCGGAGTCAGATTCTGCGAAGCTTGCTTCATGATTGCCTTGCCGGTTCGAACACTCCCCGTGAAGAAAACCTTGGCGGGCTTCTGGTCGATGATTGCCGCTCCCACCTCTCCCTCGCCATAGACCGTCTGGACCAGATCCCGGGGAAATCCTGCCTCATCAAAAAGTTCCTGGATCTTCTGCCCGACAAGGGCAGTGTATTCACTGGGTTTGAAAACCACGGAATTGCCGGTGAGAACAGCGACCGCAATATCGCCAAACGCCAGAAAGAACGGATAATTCCAAGGCGAAATCACTGCAACCGTTCCAAGAGGCCAGTAGGACAGATAACTCTTGCGGTATCGCATGAAGGGATTGCGGATCGTGATGCCTTTGTCCCGGAGCGCCTTCGGCGCAAGCGACGCGAAGAAGCCGAGCAGCTCGATGGAGGGGAGCAGCTCACAGATATGGGCCTCGATCACGGGCTTTCCATTTTCCTGATGGATCACTTCGGCAAGCTCATCGACCCTGCGGCAAAGAACATCACGCAGGTGCAAGAGTTTTTGTGCCCGCTTCTTGACCGACACCTTTGCCCAGAGTTGCTGGGCGGATGCGGCACGCTCAAAAATCCTTGCCAGATCCGCCGGGGGAGTTTTCGGAATTTCACGGAGAACAGAACCGTTGCGCGGGTTGCGACTGATGATGAGATCCATATTCAAATCTTACTGAAAAGGCCTCCGATCCGGAAGAACCAAATCCCCTGCAATCGGGCCACCTCGTCAGGCCGGTGACGCTCCCCAGGATTTCAGTGTCTCCTCTTCCTCGAGCCGGTTCTTCACCTTTTTATACTTCGCTCCGGGCTTTCCTTCGGTCGCTTTTTTGCATGCGTCCCAAGTGGAGTGACGCCCTAGTTTTCCGCTCACAAAGCTCAGGTAAACCGGCTCAAATCGAGCGCCCACATCAAGAGAGATCGAATAAGACTGAAGATCCCCCTGAAAAAGTTTTGCCGCCTCACCCCGTGAAAACCTGACGGCAATCTGGTCCACGCGTTCGTTGGCCTCGCTTCCCGAATGCCCCTTGACGAGCACATACTCGAATTCCACTCCGAGGCCCTTCAGCATCTCCTGGCCCTTCAGGATTATTTCCCAAAGATCCTGATTCTTGACGGGCTCTCCTGCGACTGTTTTCCAGTTTCGATCCACCCATTTCGGGAGGGAATGTTCCGCTCCCTCGAGAACATATTTTGAATCCGAAACCACCCGCACCCGAATGGAAGTGACTGAGGCGTCGGGGTGAGTCTTCAGAAACCGATAGACTTCTTGAAGGCCTCGATAGAACCCGAACAACTCCATTCGGTTGTTCGTGGTATCTTCCTCCGCTCCACCGAACTCCTGTACTTTTCCATCGGGCGTGGCCACGATCAAACCCCACCCACCCGGGCCGGGATTCTTTGAGCAAGCTCCATCCGAGATGATTTGAAATTGTCTCAACATGAATCAGAACCCTTTCGACCTTGGCGGCTTCTTCGGGGAGACAACGTTCTTCATTGAAACCATCTTCATGAAATCTTCTCCCGCCACACTCCCTTTGACATTCTCATGACAAATCCCGGCCCTGATTCGACTATTCTGAATCCAGACCATGGATCTGTATCTTTATGAATTTGAAGCCAATTCATCTTTGCCTCGGGAGAGACTCTCGCGTCCGCTCCTTGAAGTAAAGACCTGTCAGCGATCATTTTTGCTGGCCTGGGAGGAATTGCCCGTTTCAAATTGCCGCAGGTCCTTCCGCGGGGTCGAGGCCTACGAGTTTCTTCTGCGTTTTGCTTCGGGTCTCGAAAGCGAGATCAAGGGCGAAACGGATGTTTTCGGGCAACTCAGAACCGCAATCAAAACCTTCACAGAACAACATCCGGAAGCAGACCAGGAAAAGCTTTTTTCACGTCTCTTTGAGGACACAAAAGAAATCCGTGCCCAGTATCTGCAAGGGATCGGCGGCAATACTTATGGTGCTCTTTCGCGAAGGCTCCTCAGCCCGAACCCGTCTTCGAACGTGCTGATCCTGGGCGCAGGACAGATCTCAAAAAGTGTTGCGCCCTATTTTGCGGATTCAAAACTCACCCTTTTCAATCGCACCGGAGAGCGCTTGCTTGAGCTGAAATCCGACCTAGAAAAAAAGGGCTACCACGGCATCACCTACACCTCAAACGAGAGCGAACTCCCTGACCTCATCCGGGCTTCACATTTGATCCTGATCGCAACCCCCGCGGCCTCCGCACTCGACGAAAGCATTTGCAAGCACGTTACGCCGATCCCCGCGAACCGCAGGCCCGTGATCCTTCACCTCGGAGGACAGGCTCACGAGATTTCGCATTTTGAATCGGCAGACGTGCCTGCTTTGTCATTGAGCGACCTTTTTTCAATCGAGCGGGAACAAACCAATCTACGAGAAAAACAAATCCACCAGGCCCAGGATGCATGCCGGAAGCGGGCACTCCTTCGGTCTCTTTCACGATCCATCTCCATCCCTCATGGATGGGAGGATTTGGCGCTCTTCACCTGAACTATGAAACAGCAAACTTTGAAGCTGGGGACCCGAAAGTCCCTCCTTGCCATCGCACAAAGCTCCTGGGTTGCACGCGAAGTGGAGCGCCTGAATCCGGGCGTGCGCGTGGAACTCGTCGGCATTGAGACCAAGGGTGATGTGATTTTGGACAAGCCACTGAGCCAAATCGAAGGAAAGGAATTCTTCACCGCCGAACTGGATCACGCACTTTTGAATCGTGAAGTGGACTTCACGGTCCACTCCATGAAGGATCTGGCTCTCGACCGCCCGAACCCCATCGTCCTTGCGGCCGTTCCAAAGCGAGAGCTCCAACATGATGTGATTTTGTTTCATGAATCCGTGATCGAAAGACTGAAACAGAATCTGCCCATCCGGATCGGGACATCTTCTCCTCGCAGACTCACCCTGATCCCGGGATTCCTGAAGTCCGCCCTCCCTCGATTCGGATCAGGCCAGGAACCGAAGCTTCATTTCGTTGAAATCCGGGGAAATGTGAACACCAGGCTGTCAAGGGTGCATGAGCCGGAAGGATCGGAGCGCAAACTCGATGGAGTGGTGCTTGCGTTTGCAGGACTTGAGCGGCTCACCTTGGATGAAGCTGGATCAAGGGAGCTTTTCAGGCTTTTGGAAAACACCCGCAAGATGGTGTTGCCCCTGAAACCATGTCCCTCTGCTCCGGCGCAAGGTGCGCTCGCAATCGAATCCAGAAGTGATACACCGGACGTCCTGACATGCTTAAAACCCCTGCACCATGAGGAAACCCTGAAAGGTGTGAAAGCGGAACGCGCGATTCTTCAGGAATGGGGCGGAGGCTGCCACCAAAAACTAGGTGCAAGCGCCCTGACCTCGGGCGTTCTCTTCATTCAAGGCCAGAAGCCATCGGGTGAATGGGTGAATGAAACCCGCGGAGCCCCTCTTCCGGAAGCCACGCCCTTCGTGAAAATCGAGGCCTCGGATGTTTTTGATTTCAAGTCGGAGCCACTCGGCTTGACGGATGCCTCCGAACTTCGAGCTGCAAACCTCGTTTTCATTGCCCACTCCCGCGCTCATGAATTTCTGACTGATCCCGGGATCGTCCATTCGGACTCCAAGAAACGCATCTGGGTGTCCGGGACCAAAAGCTGGTTCAAACTCGCGGCAAAAGGGGTTTGGATCGAGGGGTCGCTCGATGGCCAGGGCTTTGAAGCGTTTGCTCCCTTCCGGGGCAAGAACCTGCTTAGGATTCCCGAGGATCAACTCCTGTTTCTTTCTCACCGTGAAAGCCCTGAAAATCCGGGAGCGAAGCTGGTTGGAACGTACTCCCATGAGTATCGCGGCGTGCCTGAAGCATTCCTGAAAAGTGAATCCATTTACTGGAGTTCCAGCTTACCCTTTCTTGCACTTTGGAGTAAGCTTGGGCCCGAAATCTTCTTAAAAAAGAAACACGCCTGTGGGCCCGGACGCACAGCCCAAGTGGTCCGCGAGAAGCTGGCCTCGATTGGTCTCTCCCCCACCGTGCTGTCGATGGAGTAAAACGCAAGATGTACCCTGAATCCAATCGCAGAATTCGAAAGAGTCCGATTCTCCGGAATCTCACCCGAAGCGTATCCTTTGATGCCTCCAAACTCATCCAGCCCCTTTTTGTGGTGGAAGGGATCAAGGAAAAGGAATCCATTCCAGGACTCACCGGAGTCTACCGTGACACTCCCGAAAGCTTATTGAAACAAGTGGAGTCGGATCTCAAGGCAGGCGTGAAGAGCTTTCTTTTGTTTGGGGTTCCGGCCGGAAAATCAGAGTCGAAGTTTGACTACTCCTTCACCTCTTCCCAACTTTCATCGCTAAAAAAGCAATTCGGTGCGGACATTTTTCTTTCGGTCGATGTTTGCCTTTGCTCCTACACATCCCATGGCCACTGCGGGATCCTCAATGATTCCATGGACCACGTGCTAAACCACGAGTCTGTGGATGCTCTGGCCCATGCGGCACTTGCCTATGCCGCAGCTGGCGCGGATTGCGTTGCCCCAAGCGACATGATGGATCACCGGATTCGTGCGATACGCGAGACCTTGGATGAGAATCGCTTTTTTGAAACCCTCATCATGAGTTATTCCGCGAAATTCCACTCAGGGTTTTATGGCCCCTTCCGGGTTGCCGCAGACTCTGCTCCGAAGGGTGAGGTCAAGATCAAGGATCGTGGCACCTATCAAATCGATCCTGCAAACCCGATGGATGCGTATCGCTCGAGCCTACGCGATATGGAGGAGGGTGCGGACATTCTGATGGTGAAGCCGGGACTTCCCTATTTGGATGTGATTTCGAATCTCACCCGCGAGATTCCGCTTCCCTGGGCCGTGTACGAAGTCAGCGGTGAGTTTGCCGCAATCGAAATCATGGCCGAAAAGGGCCTTGTGGATGCAAGGCGCGCACACCTCGAATCCTGGACCGCATTTTTCAGGGCAGGTGCGCAAATGGTGATCACCTACGGAGCCCGCTCCGCAAAAGAATGGATGGAAAGAACATGAACATCAAAACCTCAGAAACCCTTTTTGAAAGAGCAAAAAAAGTAGCGCCGGGCGGAGTTCACTCGCCGGTGCGAGGATTCCGTGGAGTGGGCGGAACACCTGTCTTCATTGAATCGGCAAAAGGATCCCGCCTGAAAGACGTGGATGGCAACGAATACATCGATTTCTGCATGTCCTGGGGCCCGCTTCTTTTTGGTCATCAGGATCCTGAAATCGGGGAAGCCATCAAGGTTGCACTCTCGAAGGGCTGGTCTTACGGCACCGCTGAACGATACTCGCTTGAGTTCGCTGAAGATCTGATGCGTGCGATCCCCTTCATCGAGAACATCCGATTCGTAAGCTCCGGAACCGAGGCCGTCATGTCGGCGATCCGCCTTGCACGCGGGTATACCAAACGTGATCTCGTGCTGAAATTCGATGGCTGCTATCATGGTCACGTCGATTCGCTTCTCGTTCGTGCAGGCTCGGGCCTTGCCGAAATGGCGTCTCCTGACAGTGCCGGGATCTCGGCAAAAACCGCGTCCGAAACCATCGTGTGCCCGCTCGATGACGAGGCCGCACTGGAAGAAGCCTTCAAGCTCCATGGACCGAATCTTGCTGCCGCAATCATCGAGCCGCTTCCGGCAAACAATGGTTTGCTTCTTCAGCGTCAGGAATTCCTGAAGAAGCTCGAGGCCCTCTGCCATCAGTACTGCACAGTGCTGATCCTTGATGAAGTGATCTCGGGCTTCCGTACGGCGATCGGTGGGATGGCGGAACTCACAGGCATCACTCCGGATCTTGTGACCTATGGAAAAATCATCGGGGGCGGGATGCCGGTCGGGGCCTATGGTGGCAGAAAGCGCATCATGGATTACGTGGCACCCATGGGACCTGTGTATCAGGCAGGCACGCTTTCCGCGAATCCGGTCGCAATGCAAGCAGGACATGCGATGTTGAAAAAAATCATCCGGGAGCGCCCTTTTGAGAAGCTGGCAAAAACAGGCGAATGGTTCACAGGCGAACTGCAAAAGCTTGCCAACTCCCACCTCCCATTCCCGGTGCTGATTCAAAAATTCGGATCCATTTCCTGGATGGTTTGCAACGGCACCGAGACCGTTCGCCGCATTGAAAAGATTCCGGCCGAGCAAAAAGCCCATTATGCAAAAATCTTCCACGGATTCCTGGACCAGGGCGTGTACCTTGCCCCCAGTGGATACGAGGTGGGATTCTTGAGCACGGCTCACACGGAAGATGATCTGAACCGCGTTCTCGAGGCGGCGAAGAAAGTATTCAGCTCCATCAAGGTTTAAGTGCAAAATGGGCGAAGGTGATTTCATCAAAAAGCCGGACCGGCGTTTCAAGCTGCTTGTCATCATCCAGGGGCTCTGGGTGGTGACTCTGGTGGTGCTTGCTCTTTGGTGGGGGACCTTGCTGAAGCAACAAAGCGATGAGATCGCGGGCCTTCAAACCCAGCTCGGAGTGCCAGAATCACAAGTTCAGACAAAGCTCGATCGGAATCTTCGCATGATCGAGGGCGAGTCCGGTGCATTCATTCTTTTGATCCTCGTGACCAATGGGATCCTCCTTTTCTTCTATGCACGAGATACTCGCAGATCCCGGAGCCTTGAAGCATTCTTTGCATCCATAACCCATGAGCTGAGAACTCCTCTGACCAGCATCCGCCTGCAAGCCGAAGCGCTTCGTGACATCGAAGACAATCCAAAGCATACGCCCTATCTGAATCGCTTGCTTGAGGATGCCGGACGACTCGAAAGCCAGGTCCAGCAAACCCTTGAGCTGGCGCGAATCGAGGGCGGAGGAACCCTGAGTCCCCAGGTCCTTCCGATCCGGAGCTTTCTCCAAAATCGGATCATTCCACAACACACACTTGGAGAATCCCGCCTGATCATTGATTTGTCAGTGGAGGACGCAAGAGTCCTTGCCGACCCGTCTGCTCTCACCATGATCCTGCGTAATCTCTTCGACAATGCGATCAAGTATTCGGGAAGCGGGCCCACCCGGATTCAACTCTTCGGCAGGAAGACAGACTCGCATTTCGATCTCAAAGTGATCCACGAGAACTCGAATTTCAGTGGATCCCCGGAATCGCTCGGGCAGCTGTTCTATCGCGGAACCAATTCACAGGGAGCAGGGGTCGGGCTGTACCTGATTCGGACCTTGATGGACAAAATGAAGGGCGAGGCCTCTTTCACTCCGAAAGACGGAACCTTCACAACCGACCTGTCTTTCCCGCTTGAGAAAGAAACCGGAGGAGCGGATGCCTAAAGTCCTTCTCGTCGAGGATGAACTCAATGTGGGATCAACCCTGAAGGACCGCCTGACCCACGAGGGCTTTGAGGCGGTTTGGTCCCAGAGTCTTGCGCAGGCGAAAATCGTACTGCTTGGCGAAAAATTCAATCTTGCACTTCTGGATGTGAACCTCCCTGACGGCAGCGGCTTCGATGTGGCTCGCCTGATCCGGAATGCCCATCCGGGAACTGCCATCATGTTTCTCACCGCGGCAGGTACACCGGAAGACCGGATTCACGGTCTAGAGCTCGGGGCCGAGGACTACATCGTAAAACCCTTCCATTTCAAGGAACTGCTCCTTCGGATTCAGAATGTTCTGAAACGCGCCCGTTTCGTTGAATCAAACGAGACTCCGGCAAGCACGGTCCGGATCGGGCGTGCTGATGTTTCCTTTGCCGAATACCAATTGTCACTCGAAGGGGTGAAGCAGCCACTTTCGCACAAGGAGTGCGCCCTCTTGAAACTCCTCTTTGAAAAAAGAGGCCAAGTGGTCAGCCGGGATGAAATCCTGAACCTGGTGTGGAGCGAGGACGAGTACCCCACTCCGCGCACCATTGATAACTTCATTTTACGTCTCAGAAAACTCATCGAGCCCGATCCCGAGAATCCGGTCCACATCCGGAGCGTTCGTGGTGTGGGCTATGTTCTCGAAAAGGATCCGTCATGACTTCCGAAACCCTTTACACGAATGCAGTCCACAGAAAAAACTCGGGCCGTCCTCCGGTTTGGTTCATGAGACAGGCAGGCCGGTATCACTCGCACTATCAGGCTTTGAAGCGAAAGCACACCTTCATGGAACTTTGCAAAGTGCCGGAGCTTGCAGCAGAAACCACCTTTGGTCCGATCCGCGATTTTGATTTCGATGCTGCGATCCTTTTTTCGGACCTGCTGTTTCCACTCGAGGTTCTGGGGATGGGACTTGAGTACACACCGGGCCCGAAACTTGGATGGCACCTGAAGTCGGTATCCGATCTTGAAAAGCTGAATCCCTCGCGAAAATCTCCGCTCGAACTCGTGGACGGAATCTCCTACCAGGGAAAAGCACTCCAGCTGATCCGGAGCGGCCTTCCTGCCTCGAAATCACTCCTTGGATTCGTAGGCGGTCCCCTCACACTTTTTTACTACGCTGTGGAAGGCTCGCATCAGGGAACACTCGATGACGCAAAACTCGGGCTTACCGACGGACGCTATGAAGGATTTTATCGAGTTTTAAAACCCCTTCTCATTGAAAACATGTGTCTCCAGGCAAAGAACGGCGCAGATGCGGTTGCAGTGATGGACACCTGCGCGGGAGATGTTGAGCCTGCGCTCTATCGTGAAGTTGTAATTCCAACTTTACGCGAAGTTTTGATCGAGTTTAGGCGTCGCCATCCCGGAACCCCGGTGGTCTACTACTCAAAGGGCACCGGCCCCTGGCACTGGCAGCATTTGGAAGGTGTTCCGTTTGAATGTCTTGGCATCGATTGGAATCATGATCTTGCCACGGTTCTTCGCACCTTCGGTACGAAGTGGTCCATTCAGGGCAATTTCGATCCGAACCTCATGCTTCTTCCGGAACAAGCCTGCATGCGGGAAATCGAAAAATTCTTTGCGCCCATCCTGAAGCTTCCCCGTTCGGAGCTCAAAGGATGGATCTGCGGACTCGGCCATGGTGTCTTGCAATGGACACCGGAACAAAATGTACGAAACTTCCTGCGCTATCAAAAAGAGGTCTTTAAATGATGGATTCAGAGCTTTTAAAAAAATACAACGTGCCGGGCCCCCGCTACACAAGCTATCCCACCGTTCCCTATTGGGACACCAATCCAACGGAAACCCAGTGGCTTGAGGCGCTGAAAAGCTCCATCTCGCAAGCCACTGCTTCCGGCACCGGGGCTGCGATATATGCGCATCTGCCATTCTGCGAGTCCCTTTGCACCTACTGCGGCTGCAACACCCGCATCACACGCAATCATGGAGTATCAGATCCCTACATCAACACCATCTTGAAGGAATTCGCCCTTTACCGCGAGAAGCTCGGAATCGAAAAACTGAAGTTGAGCGAGCTGCACCTGGGTGGCGGGACTCCGACCTTTTTCACTCCGGCCGAGCTTTCACGCTTTCTCGATGGACTCCTTGCCCATTGCGAGACCACGCCTGATTTTGAATTCTCGATCGAAGTCGACCCGAGAGTCACTCGTCGCGATCACCTGGAAATCCTGCGCGAGCGCAGGTTCAAGCGCATCAGCCTCGGGATCCAGGATTTTGATCCAAAAGTCCAAGACATCGTGAATCGCGTGCAGTCCTTTGAGCAGGTCAAAACCCTCACTGATGATGCCCGCTCACTTGGCTTCACAAGCATCAACTATGACCTGATTTACGGTCTTCCTCTCCAAACCATCGCAAGCATCGAGGACACGATTGAAAAGGTCGTTCAATTAATGCCGGACAGGATCGCATTTTACGCCTACGCCCATGTGCCTTGGATCAAGCCAGGCCAACGCAGGTTCACTGAGGCGGATCTCCCGGGTAGTGATCAAAAGCGCGCCCTCTATGAGCGAGGGCGTACACTTCTTGAATCCGCGGGCTATGTGGAAATCGGAATGGATCACTTTGCGCTCAAGACCGACTCGCTCTTCACGGCTGTCGGATCAAAATCCCTCCATCGGAATTTCATGGGATACACTGCGCGGAATGTGAATCCGATTCTTGCACTCGGGGTTTCCGCAATCGGGGATGCCTGGAGTGCCTTTGCGCAAAACGAGAAACTCCTTGAAACCTATGTGGAGCGGGTGGAGCGTGGCGAGGTTCCGATTTATCGGGGGCATGTATTGAATGCGGAAGACCTGATTTTGCGAAAGCACGTGCTGAATCTCATGACCCGGATGGAAACCAGTTGGAATGTCCCGCAAGAGTCGGTGGAATACCTGGCCTCGGTCCCCGGGAAGCTTCAGGAATTCGAGCGCGACGGGCTGCTTGAAATCATGGCATCGGGATGCCGTGTGACCGAAGCCGGTCGCGCCTTCCTTCGAAACATCTGCATGGCCTTTGATGCGAGACTTGCGCGAAAAGCACCCGAAACCAGACTGTTCTCACAAACGGTGTAAGCATGATCGGAGGACTCGATCCAACCCGCAAATCGGTCACGGTGGTGGGCGCAGGCGTAAGCGGACTTCTTGCCGCATACACCCTGAAAAAAAAGGGCTACCAGGTCCGGATCCTTGAGCAGTCCTCGCGTGCAGGTGGGCTGATTGAAACCAAGTCATCCATCCATGGCCCCATCGAAACAGCAGCCCATAGCCTGATGGTGAATCCGGAAATTTCGGCGCTCCTGCAGGAGCTTGGGGTCGAGCTCTCCGAGGTTCATCCGAAATCAAGCGCCCGCTACATTTACCGCAAAGGCAAGATGCGGAGGTTTCCGCTCACCTTCCTTGAGACCATCCGTACCCTCATTCGGATTTTCTCAAGACCCTCGCGTCCGATTGACCCTGAAAACGCGACCCTTGCGGAGTGGTGCCGAACTTATGTGGGGGATGCAGCCCTCAAGTATCTTCTTGCGCCTTTTGTGACCGGTGTATTCGCCGCAAGCCCGGAAGAACTCTTGCTTTCAGCCGCCTTCCCGCGCCTTGTGCCCGGGAATCCTGAAAAGTCGCTGATCGGGAATCTTTTTTCGAAACGAAAGTCGAGCGGTACTCAGCGTTCTAAACCACCGCGCATGATGGCACCACGCCTGGGCATGGCCGATTTGATTGAAAAACTGAAGGGAAGGCTCGCGCCTGAAATCGAGTACGGAAAGAAACTTGAAACTCTTTCCGATTCGAACCTGGTTTTGTCGGTTCCGGCACCAGAACTTGCGTCCTTGATTGAGGCGCAGGATCCGGAGTCTGCAAAAGCAGTGCGCGCGATTGAGTACTCACCGCTCATCACCTGCACCGTCTTCATTCGAGGCGAATCATTCACCAGCCATCCACCAAGGGGTGTGGGCGTTTTGATCCCTCGAGGAGAAGGGCTTCGGATCCTCGGTGTGCTTTTCAATTCCTCGGCCTTTCCTGATCGGACCAAGAGCGAAGGAATTCACTCCTACACCGTGATGCTCGGAGGCACTTCGGATCCTGCGGCCATGACTTTGAGTGATCTTGAGCTTCGGGAGATCATCGAGAATGACCTTGAGACCCTCTTCCGGTTGGGAGGTCCCACAGAGGCAATCGAGATCACTCGCTGGAAGAGGGCCATTCCCGTGTATTCCAAACAAGTTCGAGTTGCCCGACAAGCTCTGGAACGCGGACTCTGCAAGACGCCGGGCACAGTGGTTTTCACCAACTATTCGAAGGAAGTTTCCATTCGCGGAATGATTCTGAGCCTGAAGGGGTTTTGATTCGGCAAAGATTGGCGGATCCGCCTGAATTCATTGTTATTTTCCAATCAACGCCACTCCCTCCATGATTTCAATTTAAAAATTGCGCTTTTTGTCATTTCCGGCTAAAACGCGACGGAGCTTTAGAATAGGAGAGGGGAATCATGAAACATTTTATTCCGGTATTTTTGGCAGGAATCATCATCGGGTCACCGTCTTTCGGACAGAGTGTGCGGGGAACCACTGCAAACGAGCTCCGAGTGTCCGTTCGCGATGTCAGTCATGAATATTCCAAAGCATCTTCGGAATCCAATCCCACTCCAACGCCCCCTCCCCCGCTCCCCGGAACCAAATCCGGTGCCAGTGGTGGAACCACCGGCGGAGGCGGCACACCCCCTCCGATCACTCCTCCCGTGACCGACCCCCTTCCTCCCCTTCCCGCTCTTCCAGGCGGAGGAAACCCGCAGACCGGAAATCCTCAACCTGGAACCACCGGTGGGATCTCGCTGAGTGACATCATCACGATTGGACAAAAGGTTTGGGATTTTATCGTTTCCAACAAACCAAATGCCACCTACCAATCCCTGAAAGCAGCCGTGGTTCCCAGCGGCATCACGAGCTGGACTCAGCTTCGAGGTTGGTCAAAACCGGTCTCCAAGGTTTACCGGGTTGAATTCACCAACATGTTCGGGCAAACCGCAGGGAGTTTCGATTATCGAATCAACTTCGTCTACGGCGGAAATTACCAAGGCAAAGGCAAGTACATCGGCCAGATTTCATTTGTTCCGGCTGCTGTTCGACTTGGGACCGATCGCACCCTGGATGTGAAGGCGGAACTTCTTGATCCTCTGAATTTCGGAAGTGAAGATGATCCTGTCGCAGGCGTGGAACTCCAGATCAGCTGGAGCAGCCCCACAACGACGCGCTACCAGCTCAATTCAGTGGAATTTTTCCTTTATGGAACCGGAGAGATCCAGGACATGACCCATGGGAACTGAGAGTCGATATGATCCGAATGCCCCCGCGGATTCTTCCGCGGGGATTTTCGGCCTTCCGGATGACTATTCACAATCCAAGATGATCTTTCTTCCGGTGGCTTGGGAAGCGACCACTTCTTACGGGGGCGGAACGGTTTACGGACCTGAAGCAATCCTGAATGCAAGCTCACAGCTCGATCTTTTTGATCTGGATGTGAAGGACCCTTACCTTCAAGGCCTTCATTGCCTGCCGGCGGATCCGGAAATCCAACTCCTCAATGACCAGGCGAAACGTCTTGCGGATCCCATCAAGGAAGCCTTTGGAGATGTGAAGGGAAATCCGTCCCTGAAAGAAAATCTCAAGAAAGTGAATGAGTGTTCTGCAAAACTGAATCAATTTGTCCAAGGACAGGTACTGCGGATTCTGAAAGATGGAAAAATTCCGGGCCTGATCGGCGGTGACCACTCGATTCCCATTGGAGCATTTGAGGCAGCTGCCGCAATCCATGGATCTTTTGGAATTCTCCATTTTGACGCCCACTCCGACACCAGAAACGCCTACATGGGGTTCACCGACTCCCATGCCTCCATCATGAGGAACGCTGCAAATCGTGTTTCCGGAATCAGCAAGTTTGTTCAGGTCGGAATCCGGGATTTCTGCGAAGAGGAGGTTGAGTTCACCCGTTCCCAAGGCAACCGATTCGAGGTCTTCTATGACCAACGAATCATGGAAGCCAAGATGGGCGGGGAATCCTTCGCCTCGATTGCAGCAAAAATCGTCGCAAACCTCCCGGAAAAAGTCTGGGTCAGCTTTGATATCGACGGACTCGATCCAAGGTTTTGCCCCCATACGGGCACTCCGGTTCCGGGCGGACTTGAGTATGCGGAGGCAATTTACATCCTGAAGGCCCTTGCCCGCTCGGGTCGGACGATCATCGGGTTTGATGTTGTGGAAGTTGCACCACCGCTGACCACCGAGGGCACCCCGCTTGAGCCGATTCAAGCATCCGACGAGTGGGACGCGAACGTGGGAATGCGTTTGCTTTACAAGCTCGCAGCTTTGTCCCTTGCTTCAAAGGGTCTTGCCAAGTGGCAAGACTGAATCCTCAGGCAGCTTGTCTCTTCATCAGGGTTTGAATCTGGGCTTGAGCCTTCAGAAGCTCGTTCTTCACTTTGTTCTTTTCGGCATCCGCCTGCACGAGCTTTTGTTTCATGGAATCAATTTCCTTTTTGTACTGCATCGAAGTCTTCAGCGTATGCTCCACTTTTGTCTCGAGATCGGTAATGAGATGGGCCGATCCTTGCGAATCCTTCTCCGCATTGAGCGCTCTCTCAAGCAGAGCTGAGGCTTTCGCCTTTTCCGCTTCCAGCGACCTCTGCACCCGATCCAGTTTTTTCTCCAAATCCTCTGTGTTGGTGCGGATGGAAGTTGCGGATTCGAACTCACGAACTCCTCCGGATGGATTCTCGCGGAGGGAATGCAGCTCTTTCCTCAGGGCATCATTTTGAAGAGTCACGTTCTTCAGCTTTTCAAACATCTGGATTGCCTTCTCACGGAACTGCTCAAGGGCACCCTGATCACCCTTCCCTGCGTCCATCCTCCCGGCTTGGATTGTTCGCATTTCATTTGCCTGGGCATAGAGAGCCATTTCCTTGCGATTCAACAGGTCAATTGCTTGCTGGTATCTTCTTTTCCAGGAAGAGAGTTCCTTTCGCCTTTCCCTGAGCTCCCCCTTCAACTGTTCCACCACGGATTCGAGCTCTCCCTCGATGAGCTCGGATTTTTTTAAGCGTCGCAACAAATCATCGATCAGCGCCAATCCCGCGGTCGCGCCCCCCTGAACGTCGTCCTCTTCTGCGACCTGTTCTCCTGTACGATCCGGGATCACTCTTTCGACTTCGTCCAACTCACGGGAAACCTTGATCCTCGCCAATTCCAAGTCGCCTTGGAGGACCTCGCCTTTGACCCGAATGGTCCCTCCCATGGAATCACGTCTGGAATCCCGGTAACTTTCTTCGAGCCACTCTTGAAACGGCAGGTCCCCGAGATCCTTGTAATCCGTCTCTGGCTCACTCAAGTCCTCTCTTTGGTCTTCGAAGACCGAAAAGGAACTCAACGCAGGATCAATCTCCTCATTCGAAAGATTCCGCACCACCCTCCATTCAAGTGCTCGTGTTTTGTGATGGAATCTCACCTCAATCCGATCCCTTGGATCGATTGTGCGCCTGAGGATCCTCATTTGTTCCGAATGGAGCCAATGCTGAGTGAACTCCTTCTCGGCACCTCCGGGAGCGACGTCTCCTTCCCAAGCCATGCGCACCGCGAGAAGCACCTGACGATCATGAATTGCCATTTCAATACGCGTCGGTGAATGGATTCCATCCGGTAGGGACTCAAGCAGTGCGGAGATCAGAATCCTGAGTGCGCCTGCATTCGGCGCTGTCAACCCGCACTCCTCCATAGCCCATGCGCACATGAGATCCGAAATTCTCCCGAACGCCTTGCGACTATTCACCGTGGAATGAACCACGGGGACTTTTTCAGGAATCACATGGGACAATCCGATTCGGGTGTTTCCGTTCACCAACTGAACCCCCCCGAGAACCGATGATCTCCCCGCTCTTTGATGATTTTGGAGGTTTCGAGGATCCTGCGGATTCTTCCCCGGAGGGCAAACGACCACTGCGAGGAGCACTCTTCAAGAGTTCCCGACCCCAGATCAAGATTCAAATTCAGAATGCGAATGAGATCCGAGCTGACGGTCTCCCAATCATTCCGGGGCTCGGACCACTCCTCACCCCGAATGGTCCGCGCGTACACCTCAAGGCGGATCTTTGTGAGCAGCTCCCGATCAAACCAACCCAAATGCACAAGAACAAACACGAGGAGTCCCGAGAGAAGGAGTCCCAGATCATGCTTTACAACGGCACTTTCCCTCCCGAGAATCAGCTCTCCGGACTCGAGAGGCCCGCAGAGTTCGTCTGCGAAGATTGCTGCACAAAAAGGTGAAACACGAATCTCCTTGCCCCAAAGAGGGGCAAGAACTTTGATCAATTCATTGGAAATCTCAAATGAAGCAGGCGGGAATCCCTTTTTGGCTCTCTCGAGAATCCCGCAAACCAGACGTGCCGAAGTTTGAAATTCGGAAACCTCAACGACACTCTTCGGAAGAAAGAACTCCTCGTGTCGCGCAAGGGACGCGAGTTCCTCAGGGGTAAAAAAATCGAGGGGTGCTTTCACGGAAACAAACTTCTGGTTCCGCTTCATGAAGACATACACGGGACTCAGCATCAGCGCGAAGGGCTTGACGCTCGAAACGCGGCATTGGAACAGTTCCTCTGCTGCATCGAGATCCAGTTTTTTTGCCTCAAAAAGCATTTCTTCTCCTCCCTGACGTTTCGGAAGGATGGTTGCGAATCTTGAAGGGAATGAGTGACCGCCCCCCCCTGAAGCCTGAATCCATGCGTCAAGATTCTTGACCAGACCCCAAAACAAGACTAAAGTCTTAAAAACGAAAGGAATTTTCCATGGGCAAAGGCAGAAAAAATCGCACTCAAAAGATGAAAAACCGCAAAAATCAGGCAAAGAAGAAGGCCGCAATCAAGCGCAAGATCAGCGCCAAGAAATCCTGAGTTACACCCTCATCCCTGACCGGGAGTCTATGAGTGTCAACTGATCAAGTTCATTCGATCGACCATTTATCCACAAAGGGACCGGGGAACCGGTCCTTTTTGTTTTCTCTTGTTTTCGCGCTCTCCCTGACCTTGCGTCTTTGGACCTCCGGTCGTTTGGAACACGCCTCGGACCAGGAAGCCATTTACAAGATGGGCCAACTCTTTTACCTCACGGGAGAGGTTCCTGCCTATGGACCCAAATTGGTGTATACGGGTGAATCCATTCCCGGCGGCTTCCAGGCCGTAATCGCAGGCCTTCCCCTTTTCCTTTCCAAAGGAGCGCTTTTCGGCCTGCAAATGTGGGTCGTTTTTTTGAATTGGCTCGCAATGGGTTTTCTCTTTATCTGGCTCTACCGCCGAGTCCGACCGGAGAACCGGATGCTTCTCGCTGTGTTCCTGGCCTTTTCGCCTTGGTCAATTCTCTTTTCAACCATTTGGAATCCAAGCTTCCTTCCGGTTCTTTCCGTCCCTTTTTTTTGGATCCTCGATTCGATTGCTCGCAAGGGAGGAAGTTGGCGTTTCATCCAAGCTTTCACCCTCGGGGTGCTTTTGATCCTTTGCTTCCAGATTCACCTGTCGACCCCCCTTCTTGGATTGGCGGGACTGCTATTTCTTCCCGGAATCCAAAAGCCTCTCCAATTTGTTTTTTCCGGCATGACAGGGGTCCTTGCAGGGGGCTTGTTTCTGATTCCGTGGCTGATTGAGCGAGCAAGAGGAGCTGGACACGCCCCGGCCGGGGTGGTTGCGCTTCATCTCGGCAACCTGCAGGATTACTTTCACACAATTTTACGCTATCTGAGCTTTCCCACCGCTGAAATTTTCCGATTTCTCTCGGACCATGGCGCCGGATTTCAGGGAATGATCAGCAATCTGATGTTACAACCATGGGCCTTTATTCCTGCCCTTTCCGCCTATGCATTCTCGTTCGTGATCGTCGGAGTTGCGATCCGAAGACTGTACGGACTCAGGAAACACTGGAAACACCCCTTTTCGAGAGTCGAGCTCTTGCTCCCATTGCTTACGCCATTGTTATTCATTTTTTCAATCAAGGGTGCCTCAGCACATACCTTTTGGATTCTGATGCCCCTTTCCAATTTCTCAGCCGTCATGGCCTTGGACCCGGTTCTGGGCTCGAAAAAATCAAGGAACATTGCCTGGACTTATCTCGCCAGTGCACTGGTCCTTACATTGCTCGCCGTGAAATAGGTGGCTGAAACCTCTACTCTCGCGGCAGGAAGCGGATTAACGTCGGTGCCCCCTTCTCGAAAAACAATGAATTTCCCTGCCGAGAGTAAGACTCCTCATCCTCGGAGTTCCTGAAGAAAAGACCATAACCATTCTCAAAAATCCTCATCGCCCGTCTCGCCTCGAACCTGGATCTTCCCACCTGGAGCCGCATGTCGAATCCGACCCTAAACTCCCGTCCACTTTGGTTGCGAACACATGGAACTTCATGGAAAACCTCGGACTCGGGGAGCTCCTCACTGCCGTCCTTCGGTCTTCCATCCAATCCCACCACTCCTCCCGGATAGAATCGATTGGGATAATCCCAAGGGGTAACTTGGACCTGCCCCTCCCTCGGGAACCCGGTGACCTCACCAAGCTTCAAACCAGAGGCATGAGAAAGAGGCGCTCGCCCATGGGTTACCCCGCGGGACTTGTAGAGAACCGTTTCGCCGGGCTGGAACGGATGAGGTGCAACTTGATGGACCCCGAAACAACTTGCGACGAATGCAGATAAAAACATGGGTGAGCAGGACCAGAGACGAAACCCGCAGTCAAAAGATCGCTAGGATCCAAGCCCCTCCCGTTTTTGACAGTGGACATTGGAAGGCTCGAAAAAGTAAACTGAATCCATATGCTGGAAAATTTTCAGGTCCTTTCGCCCAAGGCTAAAACAGTGCTTTTTTCAGTTTTGGGGTTCTTCGCCCTCCTTCTGATGAGCTCCTCCACCTACATCATCGAACCGGGCCACCGCGGAATTCTGGTTACCATGGGAAGAGTCTCTCCGGAATTCGCACCTGAGGGGTTCGGCATGAAGGCCCCCTTCGTCACCTCGGTGATTCCGGTGGCAGTCCGGCAACAAACTCGTGGGGCAAAGGCCGATTGCTATTCCTCGGATCTTCAACAAATCGCAATCGAATTGAAGATCCTCTACCGGATCCCCGAATCAAGCGTGGTGAAAATTTATCAGGAGTTCATGGGTGATCCGTTTGAAAGCCTGATCGCTCCCCGGGTTACGGAAGCGCTCAAGGAAGTCACTGCACTTCAGAGCGCTGAACAAATCGTTAAACGTCGCGAGGAAATCAAGAGTAAGGCTCTGCAAAGTTCCAGATCAAAGATCGGCACCCTGCTTCAGATCGAGGACATTGTGATTCAAAATGTGGAACTCTCAAAAGAGCTTGAAAACGCCATTGAATCCAAGATGGTTCAGGAGCAGGAGGCTGCAAAAGCGAAGTTCATTCAGCAAAAAGCAGAGGTTGAATCCAACATCGCCGTCATCAAGGCAAAGGGCGAGGCCGAGGCAATCAAGATTCGGGGGCGGGCCCTCGAGCAGAACCCCGGATTGATTCAGCTCCAAATCGTCGAAAAATGGAATGGCCAGTCCCCCATGGTGGTTACCGGATCAGGTGGCGGCGCGAACTTCATTCTCCCGCTGAAAAATGATGGAAAGAAATAACTCGCCGCAAGTTGTTTCCATAATCCTGGGCGGGCTCCTGATCGCTTTCCTGTTCCGCATCTTTCCCAGGATCATCCTTTGGATCTCAGAAACGGGACTTACCTTTGTTCGTTTTTGGTGGGTCATGCTCGCGGGGCTCTTGTCCGGAATCTTGATTTGGAGAATCCTAAAGTCATTGCGCTCAAAGCCCTAAAACGCAAAAACCCCCTGGCTGCCGTGAAGAAGCAACCAGGGGGTTTTCTAATGTAAAATGGGGGCGTCGTGCTATTTTGACACCGAGCTACCTCGGCACTATCGTCGCCGCAGGCGGGCTTAACTTCTGAGTTCGGAATGGAATCAGGTGGGACCCCGCCGCTAAAGACACCCCCAAACCTTCTTCGGGGACCTTTTTTCGGAT
>CANNBJ010000003.1 GCA_947502835.1 Bdellovibrionales bacterium | reverse complement strand
TGGATGATCGCATCCCTTCTTCTCCCCCAGATCGCGCTCACCTCTTCCAATTCCATCTCGGGCGCGAAACTCGCCATTGAACACCACTTCGGCACACAGCATTCGCGGGTCACGATCCCCCGCCTCATGTTTTTCATCGGGATCGGGAACATGCTCGCAGCCCTCCTTCGCGGCCTTCCGTTTTGCCACGGCTCGGGAGGAATCACGGCGCACGCAAAAGGCGGGGCCCGCTCTGCGCGCATGAACGTGATTCTCGGAGCATCCCTCCTGCTGTGTGCATTTGCGATCCATACGTTCGGTCTTTTTCTTAGAACCGATTCTTTCGCGCTTTCCGCCATCATCGCTGCAGTCGGTGTTTTCCATCTCGAACTTGCGCGCCCGCTGTTCCGGAGTCTGGAAGGACGGATCCTGCTTGGCCTCTCAACCCTTGCGATTCTCCTCACTTCTGATCTCCTTGCGGTATTGATCACGTCCTTTGTTGTGTACGCGACTTTCCGGAAATTCGGGAAGGGCCCCCTCCATGCTTGATCGCTACCTTCGCCAAAAAGCAGTTCCCGAGATCGGAATCAAAGGTCAAGAGGCTTTGAGGGGGGCCTCGGTGCTCATGGTTGGATGCGGGGGACTTGCCTCCCCGGCTCTTGCCTATCTCGCCGGCGCAGGAGTCGGACGGATCGGATTGGTCGATGGCGACAGGGTTGAGATCACAAACCTGCACCGCCAGATTCTGTTCCGGGAGAATCAGACCGGAAAGACCAAGGTGGAAGCTGCGTGTGAAAGCCTCACGAGCTTGAATCCAGAAGTTCGACTGGAGCCACATCCGGTGTACCTGAGTCTTCAAAATGCAGAAACCCTCGCCTGTTCCTATGACCTGCTCATCGACGGCACAGACCAGTACGAGGCAAAGACACTCTTGAACCGGTTGGGTCTTTCGCTTTCAAAACCCGTGGTGTTCGCAGGCGTCACAGCACTGGATGCACAGATTTTCGTGGGGGATGGAAGAAAGGAATCCCCCTGCTACCAGTGTGTGTACCCGCATCCCCCAAGCTCCGGGATCCGAAACTGCGAGGAAGCAGGCGTTGTAGGGCCGATGGTCGGTCTCGCGGGGTCCATTCAGGCACTCCAGGTGATCAAGATTCTTTGTGGAATCAAGGTGCCGGGAAACAGTCTCCTTTGCATTGATGGCAGAACGCTTGAATTCCGGAATGCTCGCATCCAGAAAAACAACGAATGTCCGGCCTGCGGAGCAAACCTGACAAAAGAGGCCACAGCAGATCCTTTTGTGGTTTCTCTCCCTGAAGTTGTGGCCGACCCCGGGCGCTTTGTTCTCTTTGATGTGCGGGAGGAGTCCGAAACACGGGAGGAGCAGATTCCGGGAGCAAGGCTCCTGCCGTTCTCCGTGCTCACGGGGGATGCGGATCCGCTGAAATGCCTGAAAACCCTCGACCTTCCGAAGAGCGCCACGCCTGTCTTTTTTTGCAAGAGCGGGATCCGCGCGCAAAAGGCCGCGCACATGCTGAATGCGTGTCAGGATCACGGCGTGCGCTATCTTCCAAACCCCTTACACGAGGTACGATCACGGTGCTGAACCACATCAAGAAATCCGATTTCATCGGTGGCCTCACCACCTTCTTCACCATGTCCTACATCGTGGTCGTAAATCCCTCGATTCTTTCCACTACGGGAACCGGAATGAGCTTTTCCGGAGTGATGACGGCAACCGTGTTGCTTTGCTTTTTCCTCACTCTTCTCATGGGCATTTATGCAAAGCTCCCCTTTGCCGTAGCTCCCGGCATGGGGATCAACGCATTCTTCACCTATTCAATCATCCTCGGACGCGGAATCCCCTGGCCCACGGCCCTGGGCATGGTGTTTTGGTCAGGTGTGCTTTTTTTGCTCGTTTCCATCACACCGCTTCGGGAGCAGATCGCACGGGCGATTCCCGCGTCGATCCGAATTGCATCGGCAGGCGGGATCGGGATCTTTCTTAGTTTCATCGGGCTTCAAAATGCCCACTTTCTCGAAGCAGATCCCGTAACACTGGTTCACCTCGGCAAACTGGATCATCGCGCTGGGCTTGGGATCTTGGGACTTGCAGTGATCGTGCTCCTTGCGCGCCGGAAGAACCCTCTTGCGTTTCTTGCGGGAATTCTCACTGTTTCCGCGGGAGCTGCGCTCTTTGGAAAGATCGATGCTCCGAAAGATGTTTTTTCCCTCCCCGACTTTGAATCCGTATTCCTGAAGCTTGACCTTCTTGGCTCCTTAAAACCCGCCCTGATTCCTGCGATCATTTCCATTCTTTTTACCGATCTCTTTGACTCGCTCTCGACCCTGATCGGGGTCTCCCACGCCACAGGTCTTGTGGATGAACGAGGAGAACCAAAGAACCTGCGTCAGGGACTCATTGTGGATTCCCTTGCGACGCTTCTTGCCGGTCCTTTTGGAACTTCCGCCGGAACCGCGTACATTGAGAGTTCTGCAGGCATCGAAGCGGGGGGGCGCTCCGGAATGGCCTCCGTTGTGACTGCGATTTGCTTTTTGCCGTGTCTCTTTCTTGCGCCCGTCTTGGGATTGATCCCGTCCTACGCAACCGCGCCGGTTCTTCTCATGGTGGGTGCGATGATGTTTCGCTCGGTGCTTGGACTGAAGCTTTCCGAGCCAGAAGAGCTGATTCCGGCGTTTCTCACCCTGATTCTGATCCCTCTTACCTTTTCGATCACACAAGGGATTCTCTGGGGGCTGTTTTCTTATGTGGTTCTGAACCTTTTATCCGGAAAACGGAAGATCCTAAGCCCCATGCTGATCGGAATCGGAATACTCTCCGGAATTCTGCTCCTCATGGAATCTGGATTCACCCTGCCCTGAATCGGGCTGAATGGAATCACCTTCAACCCAGGTTTTTTGCGAGGCAAGGAAACGGCAGTGTCCTCAGTTTAGACACCTGAACAGGGAATAAAAAAAGCCCGGGAGAAGCTCTCCCGGGCTTTTGATTCAATTAATTTTATTGATCAATCTTAGTAACGGCGAGGACCGCGGTTTTCGCGAGGAGCCATTGGCTTTGCGATATTCACAGTCATGGCACGGCCGTTTTCTTCAGCACCGTTGAAGCGCTGGATTGCAGCTTGAGCTTCTGCATCAGATGCCATCTCTACGAATCCGAAGCCCTTGGAACGGCCGGTTTCGCGATCGGTGATCACTTTTGCAGACTGTACTGTTCCGCACTGAGCAAAAGTATCTGCAAGAGATTGATCAGACACTGAAAATGAAAGGTTACCTACGAATAGTTTATTTCCCATAAAACCTCCTTAAGGCTGGGCGCCACTTTAAGAGATTTACAGGCCTTATTACCTAGCAGACATCTAAAGGAGCAAGTTAACATCAACCACCTGACAATAACACTCGGCTGTGCGGAAGACCAGCAATTTCCGAAAATAAACCCAATGAGCCCCTGAATGCGAATTGGCTGGTCAATACGCCACAAGCGCCCGCAATTGAATCAGACTGCACGTGGACGAGGGCTGGAACGGACAGGGGCCACTTCCAAAGGTTCCGGAAAACCTGACCGAATACAAAGTTCCCGTGGAAATTTCAGTGCGGGACACCGAAATCTGCCCCGCTCCCAGGCGATTCAGATAATCGATTGCCTCGGGATCTGATTCCTGAAGATCAATGTAAAAGCCTGAATTTTCAGTATTGAGATAACTTCTTCCACTTAAGGTGCCTGCGAGGGGGATCGTGAGCACCCCATCCACAAGCCCTGCTTGCTGAAGCCCTGCCGAGTGATAGGTATCAAGTCCGGACCCGCATGCGGCAAACCCGAGTGAGAGCAGGATCAAAGAGAGCAATTGACGAACTTTCATAAGATTCGTGACATTTCTAAGCAATGTCGATGCCATGATTTGGAGACTGAATGCCCCATATATTGAATCTGGGGCGCCCATCCGGCCCACGGGGTGTCGAAACCTTAAACACCCTTCTTTTTTTGGACAAATCTGCCGATAGAGAATCCATGAGGTCTCTTTGGAGAGCGTTCCTTCCTCTTTTCTTTTTGGTTTCTGTTCCGACATTTGCAGCCGATCCCTTTTGCAGGGACGATCTGAAGCCAAAACTCCGCGAGCTCTCGGGGTTCGATGCTGATGCCATCGCAAAAAAAATCGACCTGAAGGAAGTCACCCTTCATCAGATCAAGGGCCAAGGTGTGTTTCGAATCTTTGGACTCCCCCGGAACCGCTCCTACATGGTTCGCAAGGAAATCCGTACGGAATATCCGCCTGACTTCGGAATCAAAAGCCATGGTCTTGACCTTCGAACTCAGATGAAGCGCGATGTGGCAGCCTGCGCGCTGGATCGGATCCTTGGCTTGAATCTGGTTCCCGAGACCCGGCTCAGCCGAATCACAGAGGGAGAAATTTCAATTCAGGTGAAAGTGAAAGGCGAGGAGTTCCGGAGCGGGAATCTGTACAAAAAGCATGTGGATGAGCATCTGCGTTCAAACCCCGAGGCCCTGCTCCGCCACAAGACCGAGCTTGAGCGGATGGCGATCCTGGACATCGTGAGCGGAAATACCGATCGGAACGTGACCAATTTCCTTTTGGATGCGGAAAACAACCGGATTTGGGCGATCGATCATGCGGACTCCTTCCCTGTGGTGGAAAAAACCGCGGGCGGGCACTGGTTCTGGCTTTACTGGAGTGACGACCTCGCAAAACCGATGGAAAAGGACACCCGCACCCGCATCCTGGCCCTCGATGCCGCATCCATAGCCTCAAAACTTCGGGAGAAGAATCTCCTTGAAGAGGAAGCACTCAAGCTGATGGTGTGGCGCATTCAGCTTTTGAAATCAGAGGTTTCCGCCCATCCGCGCGCCTCCTTTGAGGAAATCGGTTCCCGGATCCAACGACAGATCGTTCGCTTTGGAGAATGAGGAATCCTTGACTCCGGTCAGCCTACAGATTTCCTGAAGAATTCCGATACGACAGTCAGATCCATGTCCGAGGCAAGAAAACTTCAGGAAGTTTTACCCGCCGGAACACCAAACGAGGAACCCCATCCGGGCGAGCGCCGGAGGGCACGCAGGGTCAAGTTTTATCTTTCCGAGAATGTGCGCCTGGAGATCCACTCCGCAAAGCAGAGCGCCCACGGATTCTGTGCGGATCTGAGTGCCGAGGGCTTTTCAGCACTGATTCCGGAAACCACGAAACTGCACTTCCAGACCACGGACTGGGTTCAGGCGATCATACACTCTCCCGAAGGCTCAAGCTCCCCCCTCCACGCACGGATTCAAACGATTGGAACCCAGCGCATCGGAACACGTGCCTTTCATAGAATCGGGCTCTCGATTCTCCGGAACGACTTCGACCAACTCACACACGCTAGGATCATCGGTCAGGAAGTGCACCTTGATGAATTCTCCCAACCATCCCTGATCATCCGGGATCACTTCAAAGTGAACTCCCTCGTTCTCGGGCGGGTCACCTCGATTGCCCGGGATGGAATCACCTTCATCGCTAAAAACAGGGATCACGTTCTCCTGCAGGGAATCCACTACCGGATCAAGATCCAACTCCCGGTGGGAAAAGAGATCGATTGCGAGGCCGAACTGATCCAGACGGCGTGCGACCGGGACGGTGGCCATATCAAGGGGGTCATGAGACTCGGGGGGCTTGGCATCGCCGACCGCGAGCTCCTGAGCCAAACCTGCATCCTTGGCTCCGATTCCGCTACCCCGGAGAGTCTCCGTGAAATCGGAATGTTCGTGGGATCCATCGAATCCTCGACGCTCGAAATGACCTACCCCTCCAGTGAAACAGAATACACGGAGATGCTCGAGCTCAGAAAATCCGCCTACCAGGGAGTGGGCAAGTTTCTTCATGCCTCGGCCCCCCGGGAACTCTGGGATGAGTTTGATGAAATCTCCCGCCACCTGCTTTTCAGGGTGCGTGGAAGGATTGTAGGAGCGATCCGCGTCGTCTTCTGCCAAAACGACCTGACGAGATCCGAGCACTACCAATGGGGCGTGAAGATTCCAAAACGGGTCAGGAAAGCGGGCTTTGTCGAGGTTTCGAGAGCTTCGGTGGATGAAGCGTATCGCGCCACCGATATCTTTGCAGGCCTCATCCGACAGACCATCCGGCTTGCCGTGGAAAACCGGGTCCGGTATGTCGTGGTCAGCTGCAATCCGGGCCTTGTCTCCACCTACCGGGCCATTGGAGGACAGGTCATCGGGAAGCCCTTCTCCGCCATGGGCCGGGATGACTGCCGCCTCATCCTTTTTGACATCCCCCGGATCACCCTTACCTCCAAGGGCAGCGTGATCGCCTTCCACCTCACGAGTTATCCCCTGTTTGCTAAGCTCTTTTCCCGGAATCCCCTCCAATACCTGCTCCTCCTTCCAAACCTCCTCCTTCACCGGATGCTTGGTCCCGTTTTCAGAAACATCATCCGTCGGACACTCTACCGGCGTTTCAAGAAAAGAGCCGCCCATGACTGAACGGACAGAGGTGCGAACACAAGGCCCCTTCGAGCCCCATTACAGCACCATGATTTTCCGTGGATACTTGAAAGTCCTCTTGGAGAGACACAGCCGCAGTGCGCTCGATGCGTGCTTTGGCGCCCGACTCGGAGTCGACGTGGACTACCTTCTGGATCAGAACAATTGGCTTTCGGAAGAGGCAAGCGAGATCTTCTACGATTGCGTTGAAACTCTGGAGCCCGGGAATCTGACCATAGACTTTGAGGCCGGCAAAAGCTCCCTCTCGGTGAAGGATCTCGGCGTCTTCACACAGTTCGTATCCACCTTTCTTTCCCTCGAAACCTTGATCACTTCCGCTCTGAAAACCCAGAAAAAAATCAACAAGGTCGATAAGCTCATTCTTCTGGAGCACGGAAGGCGACGTGTGCGGTTTGAGGTCAGAAGCTCCCGAAGCACAAACCATCTCCATCGCATTGCAAACAATTGGTTGGGGTTTCTCTCCGGGTTCCCGAAACTGTTCGGTTTTCCAGCGGGACGCGCCACCCTCGGTCGGATCGGGGACCGGAGTTTCCAGGTGGAAGTGACCTGGAAAAAAAAGGTGATCCCCTCTCCGCTTGGCTTCCTCGGTTCAGGACCGCGCGGACGGATCCGCTGGAGTGCGATTGCGGGAATGATCGCGTTTCGAATCTGCCTGTTGAAAGGGGCTCTGCTTTGGGGCGCACCGCTTTTCCTCGGTGCAATCCTGATGATCTGCCTTGAGATCCAGAACCTTCAACGAAAAACACAAGAGGACCGGAACCTCGAGGAACTCATCAACCGCTCCGAGCAGCGCTACGCAGCCCTGTTTCACTCGAAAAAAGAGCTCGATACCCTCTACCTGAGAAGCCGCGTTCTCTCGAGTGTGGCCACCAAGGTGGTCGAGGCGTCCTCTGCGGAGGAGGTGATCCACCTTGCTACTTCCCGGCTCCATGAGGAACTCGGATTTGACAAGGCGTTGTTCTTCATCAAAAACGAAGAGAACGACTCCCTTGAGCTCCTGACGGGCGAGGGCATTCCCGCTTCCTTGAAACGCGCAGCCCGAACCTTGCGGTTTCCCCTCTCAGGAAATACAGGGAACCCCGAACACATCGTGAACATTTTCCAGTCGGGGCACCATCGAAGCGTCCAAGTCACCGCGGATTACCTTGAAACCCTGACCCCTCCGACACGTCGGTTCATCGAGGCTGCGGGAATCGACCACTTCCTCGCCTTTCCGGTGTCCACTCCATCGAGAAAACTCGGAGTTTTGTTCGTTTCAGGGGCCGGCGAAATCGAGAACACCCGCGAGAGCACCCTCGAAACACTCGGTACCGTTGCGCAACACCTTGCCATGAGCCTTGAGAAATCACTCAAGCTCGAAGAGGAAATGCGGCTTCGGACACTTTTTGAGTCCTATGTCTCCAGCGAAGTGATTCACGAAGCAACCCGGGGCAAGGGAAGGAATCTCGTTCGCAAAGGCAATGCAGTGATCCTGTTTTGCGATCTACGCGGGTTCACCCGGATGATGCATCAGTCGGATTCCCACCCGGACTCCGGATTCGAATTGATTCAGGGCTTCTATGAAACCGTGAATGATGCCGTGTACTCCCGGGGCGGAATCGTGAACAAGTTTCTCGGGGACGGCGCCCTTGCGGTTTTCGAAGTGAAAGACGGGGAGGATCCGACACGCGTTGCAAAGCTTGCGATCTCCGCCGCTCTCGGGATTCAGACCCGGGCTGCAGAGGCCTCGAACGGCCTCCTCCGGGTCAGCGCCGGGATCCATTCCGGACAGGTAACCTTTGCCACCGTGGGGAGGATGCCAAAACTGGAATTCACGGTACTTGGAGATGCTGTCAACCTCTCCTCACGGCTCTGCCACCTGAGCAAGGAGTTGGACAACCGCATTGTCATCTCAAAGGAAGTGAATGATACCGTGCAAGAGTTCCATGCCACCAAAGGTCTTGGCAACTTCAGGATCCGCGGCCTTGAGGAACAAGTCGACCTCTATTGCGTCGATGAAACGGACACTGCAGCCTGATCAGGCGGGAGTTCCTTGCATCCCCCTTGAGATCGCACCCACAATCATCCGGTAGTGCAGAAGCATCCCTGTGCGCATGGAAAGATCGAAAACTCGCTCATCCTCCTTGGTCCGGAGCAGATTCTCAAGGTAGTAGGCCATGAGCTTCGAGTGCGCCGGGTCGACCTGCGCGTGTTCCTGAAGGAAGCTCACCGCATGAGAAGGCACTCCGGAGGCCAGCAGCATCTGGATGTAGTCCTTCCCCTGCACTGTGGGCAGGGCTTCCACATGGAAAAGGTATCCAAGGTATTTCAGGGGCGAGTCCGCATGGGCGCAGGCATAGGTATAGCCGATCATGGCCTCCGTATCCGGAAGAGGCTGACCGGAACGGATCTCCTCCTCGCTTCCTCCGAGTGCGACAAAATCCCGAAGCGCGAGCAGGTCGTGACTGATCTCGGAGCGGGCATGTCCCACATACCGGGAGAGCAATTCATGCTGGTTCCTGCTGAAGGAACGTGTCGCGATCAACTGAGAGATTGGATTTTCCCGGGTATGAAAAAACGTTTCCCGAAGGTACCAACGATAACTCTCCAGCGTGAACTCGTTCTTTTGAAGAAGATTGAACTCGGGACGCCCGAGCAGGGTTGAAACTTCGGACTTCCAGTGGTTCAGGGCATGCTCATAGACATTCATAGATTCCATTCTTCATGAAGGCCTGCCCGATGTCCAAACCTGATTTCATGAAATTCGTTTCACGCCCCGCTCCGGAAGGAGGCATTAATTTTTATACTACCTTTGTATAAATAATAATTGACAGACATTGTCAGTCCGGATTAGTGTGCCGGAACGTTAAAGGATGTTTTATGAAAAACCTGTTGATCGCCCTGTCTCTCGCCACCCTCGCCCCCCTGTCCAGCCATGCAGGACAGTGCACTCTTTCCCTGGACTCCGACGGAGACATGGTGTTGAGCGCGGGAAACCAATCCTCGCTCGAGATTGAAGTGGCTCGGACCAAGGACAACCTTCGGGTCCTCCTGCAAATTTGCAATGAAACCCATGCCGCAACCCAGTGCCGGGGATACACCCTTGCCAAGGACGAGTGGCAGCGCCAGGAAGGCGATCCGAAAGCATTTTATGTGAACATGGGCCGGGAACGCGCCGAGCTCACCATCAACGGACTTCCTTCGTGGATTGCCCAGTTCGCCACGCAGAACTACAACCGGGATCAGAATGGCATCTACTACTCGGTAGGAGCGTGTGAATACAATCGGTCCAGAATCGCAATCGAAGTGGCCGAACGCGCCCACGAGGTCATCGAAGACAAGGAAGATGAGGAAGCCGCCCGCCGAAGACAAGAACACTTGGATCAGTTTGACCGCTCCAATCTCGGTCCGAAGTACTGACCTCCTGGTCTGTTTCTGAAGTGATCGGAACCTGCGTAAAAATCAAATCGAAAACCGCTTCTTCACGTTGTAGGCTGCCCACCATGAAGACCTCGAATTTCCTGTGTGTGCTCCTCCTTCTCTTGGTTCCCCTCCCGGCTCTTGCCCAAGGTTTGATCCATGGTGGTCAGCTCTGGAGCTTGAACACACTTCGGGGACCTTTGGATGAAAAAGGAAACTGGGACTATTACCTTGAAATCCAGCCACGGTTCGATTTCGAGGATTCCGAGCGAACCCGCGTTCTGATCCGACCTGCGGTGATTTTCAATCTCGACTCCGACCAAACCCTTTGGGCGGGAGTACTGGATCTTGCCGATGCCGATTTCGAGATGCGGGAATTCCGACCTTGGCAGCAGTACCAGCGCATGGATCGTCCTGAAGGCATCATTCTGCTCAATCGGACCCGCCTCGAGGAGCGCATCCGTCAGGGGGAGTCCGATCTTGGAATCAGGATCCGGCACATGCTGCGAACCCAAATCCCGATCGGGGACCAGAAGAAATGGTCTGTGGTGGTGTTTGATGAAATTTTCCTTGGTCTCAATGAAAACAAAAGCCAACCCGTCCGGGGATTCGACCAAAACCGGATCTTCGCAGGGTTGCGCCTGGAACTCGAGCACCAACTCGGCCTGGAATTCGGCTACCTGAACCAGCACGATGGCACAAGAATGAATCATGTGCCGTTCGTTACGGTGGGCAAGGTAATCCAACGCTAACTAACTGCCCTCGAAGATTGCACCTGAGTTTCAAGGCGCATTCCGAAAAGAACGCGAATTGGCCTGATTCCTGAAAAGACGATGGCATGCGTGTGAGCTGCCCGAGTCTAAAGTTGAAATTAACAGCTTCCCCAGGTGTTACGACCCCTGCCGAGCATCATAATGTAGTCCGGAAAGGCTACTTCAGTCGCAAATCCGACAGCCGAAGAATTCAGCGATTCCAGTGCAAGACCTGCGGAATTCTCTTCTCAAGGAGTACTCTCCATCCGCGTTACTATCAAAAAGCAAGGAGGATCAACGCCCCCCTCTACAAGCTCCTCGTTTCGGGAGTGTCACAAAATCGTGCTGCTTTGATCTTGGGCGTGAGCCCCTCCACGATCGCAAGGAGGTTTATGTTTTTGGCGGGACAGGCGAGCCTGTCTCAATCAAGGCTCATTGCTCGCATTCCCCAAAGGTCCATCGAATCCATACATTTCGATGATCTCGAGTCAAGTATTCACACGAAGTGCAAGCCCGTGAGCGTTGCTCTGGCAGTTGAGTCGAATTCACGCAAAATCATAGGTTTTCAAGTCAATGAGATGCCTGCGAAAGGCCACTTATCTCAGGTCTCAAGAAAGAAATACGGTCCTCGCAAAGATCAAAGGGGCAGGGGTTGGAATCGACTTATGAAATCCATGAGGATGTTGATCAAGGAAGATGGCGCAGTGACATCGGATGAGAATCCTCACTACCCAAAATGGGTGAAAAAGCACTTACCAAATGCGGAGCACATCCGGATCCCCGGAGGTCGGGGTGCGATCACGGGGCAAGGTGAACTTCGGGACAAGCGGTTTGATCCCATGTTTTCGCTGAACCATACTTGTGCCATGCTTCGAGCAAACATCAATCGGCTTTTTCGGCGAACCTGGTGCACAAGCAAGAAAATCGAACGACTGAGGGACCATATTGCGCTCTATGTGGATTTCCATAACCGGAAATTGACAACGTCAGGTGCAATCTTCGAGGGCAGTTAGTAACCAACTCACTCATCATGCCGATCCAGACTGATGAGACTCCGATCACACTTGCCAGCAAATGCATGCTTCTCTGCCCGCTCGCTTGGTGCGGACTCAAGCATTCTCCGGATCCCGGGTACATTTGCCCTGACCATGGTCTCGATGTTTTGAGTCGATGGACTATGAGAATGCCCAAGCTCAAAAAGAATCGACCAAATTCCGTGTTGGTGAAACGCATAGTCCTCATAGGTTCCGTCTGCAGGATAGATCAGCTCGGTTGAGTTCCCCGTGGCGTAGTGACTTTCCCGGGTTGCATCCGCAACCAAGCCCTCGAAAATACTCTCATACCCTGTCTTCAGATCATGGCTCGAAAGTCCCCACGGGTACACAACTGCAGGAGAATACGTATGAAGTGTTGCAGATGAAACGATGTTCTTCTCCGCGATGAATTTCGCAAGAGCACGGGTGGATTTCAATGTAAATGGACCCTCAGTTCCACAGGGCCCCGGGTAATTCCGATTCGGGTCATACGAGACTCCGCCCGCACTTTCCCGCCGAGCTTTGCGGTTGTAGCCGGAGATGTTCAGAACAGGGATCACATACACTGTCTGCCCCTCGATCGGGCGGGCCGCGATCTCGCGTGCAAATCCAAGCCCTACCTCGGTCGATCCGTATTCGTTTCCATGATGGGTGGCAACCACCACCTGATTGACCTTCCCCGCTCCCACCTGAAGACCGACGATCGTGTCACCCGAGTCGCTCTCTCCGAGAACAAAAGTTTTCGCGTTGTTTGGATAGGCCTTTGCAAGTTCGAACAGAAATTCCCTCACCTCGCCATATTGCCGAACGGCGGCTCGCGAGTGATCGAGCACAGGGCCTCCTTTGCCGGGAGCTGCAAGCGCCCTCCCCCCAAGCCCTGGAAGCACACAGGTCAGGAGAAGCGAGAACAGAACAAGCAACCGGTCGCACCTTGAAACAGATTCCATGAAACCCATTTCACAGGGAAGGATTCCCGAAGGCAAGAAAAATCCCGGAGCGCAGTGGACGAATGAACTAGGGTCTTAGGCCCATGGACAAGCCCGGAAGGACCAGGATCTCGTCACTTGAGGACCCGTTCGCCGAACCGGATCCGAGCTGAAGCGTGAGATCATTATTGATGATCACATCCGACTCTCCGTTCATGGCCTCATACATCGCACGTTCCTTGGGAGTGAGCCTCGAAATGTCATCCGCGATGATCTTGAAGTCCTTGGATGCCTGACGGGCCTGCCCGAGCAACTGCCCGAACGCCGACCCCTGGTACTCGGGATGGGTTGCCCCCCACTTGAGGAGCCCATCCAGAGTCTCGATCTGCTCAAACCGGGTGAACTCGAGAAAAATTTCCCTCGTTCCCGCTGGACCGCCTGCCGCCACCTCGAAGCCTCTCAGTTGATCGAGCTGTCGCTTCAGGAATACCGCTTCGTACATGAACTTCTCGGCCTCCATCCGAAGCAGAAATGCCTTGAGCAGGTATTTCTCGCTCCCGAACTCGATCTCGGTGAACAACCCCTGCTCCATTGCCGCAGCAACCTTTTCACGGATTGCGATCTTCACCTGGGGTTTCTGCAAGCGGAACCCGAGAGCCGAGAGTTCCTTTCCGAAGAACATCCGTACCGCCTCATCGATCTCCTTGACCTTCCGCCCTTGGGTGATGCCGAAATACTTCTTCGCCTGATCCTGAAGAATGGGGATTCTCTCCTTCAGGAAGGAAATCCTTCCTGCCAGGAGGGTCGCGACTTCGGTTGAGTTCGAAAGATGGGTACTGAGCGAATTGGCCAGGAGCTCCTGGGCCTGATGGATCGTTGCTCCCCCATTGACCGCACGGATCGGCTTGTTGGTCATGAGTGCGGTGGTATAGCGTTCCACATACATCTTGCTTCCCTTGGCGTACCCGAACTTCGAGATCAGTTCACCGAGGGAGTACTGCTTCATCGAGGCCGCAAGCTCGGGGCTCGCAACGCCAAACCGGGACAAGGCAACCTTGCCTGAATGGCCGAAACCCCGTGAAATCCGTCTCACCTGCATCGGAACAAAGGCAACCTGGATTGCCGTCATGATCCCGGTTGAGATTTTCGCGGCGCGGATCTCCTCCTGAAGAACACGGATGTTCTCGCGGGATGCGCGTTCCGCAGGCGCCACAATCCGGCTGGTCTTGGCGGTCAGTCCCACTGTGGAATTGGCGATTTCCTTCTGGTACTGGAGTTGTGCGGGAAGAGTGAAAAAGGCGACTTGCCCCTGCGCTGCAATGGTGGCGATGAAGAACATCTGGACGAAGATGTTGCTTCCGCTCAAAAACCCTAAAATCACCGAACCGGACATACCGAAGATCGAAACCCCTGAAAGGAAGGCGACTGCGCTCGGAAAGATTGTTCCAAGCGCTAAAACCACCGTGGTGCCGATGAAGATCCAAAATGCAATCCGGCTCAAACGGTCATTCCACTTCTCAGAGCTGGTTCGCGTTTCCTTTTTCAGATCATCATCCCAGCTTTGCACCCAGGACGCCTTCGCTTCAGGAAGATTCGAAATCAACACATTTCGATTGTAGGCCTGGGACCTGAAGATCTTCCGGAAGCTTTCATCCTGAACCGGATTGGTGGGCATTGCGTGGATTGCATCCTCAACCTTGCCGGTATCATTCTGTGCCGCCACCAGGAGAAGCGAGTTGAAGATCTCTCGCGTCTTTTCCTGATTCCAGCCACTCTTTTGGGAATATGCTTTCTCCAAACGCTCAAGGCCCGTGGGGGATTTGTCATCTTCACCTTGCTGGATTCTCAGAAAAGGAGTCCTTGTGTAGGTGTCAGCGATGATCATTTCGGAGAGGAGCTTCTGGGACAATGCGGTTCGGGAGATCTCGGAAATCGCATGGACTTTGCCAAGACGCACCTCACTTTTCACCGCCCCTCCGAGCTTCCCGAGTGTAGCCGCGTCGGGCTTTGGATAGAGGAATTCGATGGCAGCGAACGGCACCCCCTCGCCCTTGGGCCCCTTCAGCCTCGAATCATAGCGATACAGCTTGAACAATTCCTCGCCGAACCCGAGAAGACTGAATAGCTTTCCGAGACTTGCGACCCGCTCGGCCCTTTTCATGTATTTATTGAGCATGACCCTGTTCATCAGGTCCGGCACCACACGAGGAGCAACATAGGTTGCGTCCCGGACCGCGACAATAGGATTCATCCGGAACGGATCCTCGTGCTTCGGTTTTTGCGGCTCTATTGGAGCGGAAGGATCGATCTTCGGTGCCACACTCACTTTTTTGATGAATGCCTCGAACTGCTCTTTTGCCGCCGCCTGATACATCTCCTCATTCAGAACAGACTCCTCCGGCAGGAATCCGACGGCTTCAACCCTCTTGTAGGCTTCAAGAATCTGAGGATAGATTATGCTGTCTTTCTGGTTCATCTCCGGATTCTTCTTGATCTCTTTTGCAAGTTTTTCAGAGAGCTTCTCGATGCCCTTCAGGATTTCACCCTGTTTCTTCCTCACGGCTTCGGTGTGGAGCTTGTTCAAGGTTTCGAAGAATTGACCAAGATTTGCCATCAACTCCCGGTCTTCCGCGAGGATCTTGACCTGCTTCCATGTGTCCGCATCATATTTTTCGATGACTTCCAGCTTTTTTGAAAACAGAGAAGCAATCTGCCCCGGAGTCCAGGGAGTCACCCACGCCATACCAACATCGGCCCGCGCATCAAGTCTTGACAGATAGCGGTTGGAATTCACCCAGGTAAGGCAAGAATCATAGCCTGCTCCTTCCACTCCCGCGAGAGGGCACTGGGTGCTTGTGGGTACCTTCTTCCGATCGAAGGTCTCGGCGATTTTTCTCGAAACCATGTCGAGTTTTCGCTTGGCCGCTTCATAGGAGTTGACCTGCTTGACGGCGAAGATTCCGTTGGCAGATCCCTCAAGGACCCTCGTGTAGAATTCCTGATAGCGGTCGCCAGCGGCTCTCGATTCACCTCCGGCAAGGGCATTTGCGTAATCCGCGGTGATGACAAGGACGAGGTTATGGCGCCACACGGGGCTCAGACCTTCAAAAAACGGATCAATCGCCTTTTCCGCGCGCAAAAGGTCTTCCTTGGAGAGCTTGATGTACCCCAACGCATCGTCAATCGCGCTCTCCTCCACCATCCCATTTTCATCCGGCTCAAGGTAGCCCCGCAACGTGGCGAGATCGATCTTGATCCGTTTGATCAAGGTTGTGAGAATTGCAGCTTTCCGGACCTTGAATGTGTTGACGGCGATTCGAGCTGCGATGTGGCCGGGCCTCAAGTCATCCTGCGGGAAACTCGAATCAAGAAGGATCCTGCGGGCGGAGTGCTTGAGCGCAGTCTCCTCGATATGATACAGATTGGCAACCACAGCTTCCGCATCGATCGAAATCCCCTTAATCTCGGAAAAGGAATCATAGAACTTGCGCACCAATTGGCGATACGCGGTGGGCGATCCGAGGGCCTTGTTCTGAAGAAGCAACTCAAGGCGTTCGAGCGAATCCACCACCTTGACCTGATACTGGTCCTCCACCGATAGATCCCGTGAAAACTTGAATTCAGAGGGCTTCGAGGTCACATCCTCGGAAAACGCGGCATACAGTGCCGGTGGAGTAACCGTTCCCTCCTGTCCGCCCCCCCGAAAGATCCGTTTCATGGACCACCGATTGACGAGACTGTCGCGAAGATGCATCAAATGAATGAGCTTTTGGTACTCCACCTTGTTCTTCAACTTGGAGAGTGCCGCAATCTCGATTTGCATGCGGTCGTATTGGGGAACGAACAGGTCCACATGGTTCAACTCGGGATCGTTCGCAGAGTGACGGATGTTGTACTTCTTTTGGAGTTCTGTCATCTGAAGGAGCTGATTGCCCACACCCACATCCACTCTCAGGTTCAGTTCATCGAGATTGAAAGCCCGGGGACTGATGCCAAGTTCATGAACATTGTAGAGGAAGTTCAGATACATGGCCCTCTGGATCTCAACATATTTCGCAGAAACATCCACCAGGGTCTGAAACTTGTCGCTGTCGTAGGGAAGGCTTGCGCGTTTCGCCGACTCCTCCTCGATCATCCTCTTCAGATCCTTGATCTTCACCATCACATCCGTGTAGGCAGGGTTGTTCCGGATGGAAACCGTGGGAACTTCGTTGCTCTTCCCTTGAGGAGTGAAGAGCCCTGTGGACTTTGCCTTTCCGAGCCCGCTTAAAGAAAAGGCGTCGGAGGCTCCAAAGAGTTCCATGGAGACCGATTCCAGCTTTTGCGCCAAGGGATCAGGAGTTTGAGCGTAGGCAAGCCACGCAAGCCCCGAGAGAAAAAGAACAGAGAGGAAGACCTTCCCACGAACCTTCTTGAGCTTGATCATGGAAATGGAGCATAGAGTCACATTGCAAAAATAACAATTTTATATAATGAAAACAATTATTTATGACCATTTCCTGACGTCAGGCTGACCAAAGCCTTACGGCTTCAATCCCATGGAAAGCCCTGGCACAATCATGAACTCATCGGCATCGGAAGCCCCGGCACCCGAGCTAAGCTGGAGTGTAAGATCGTCGTTCACCACCACATCCGACTCTCCGTTCATTGCCTGATACATCGCCCGCTCCTTTGGAGTGAGTCTGCTGATGTCTTCCACGATCACCTTGTAATCCTTGGACGCACGTCGGGCCTGGCTGAGAAGGTTTCCAAAGGTGGAATTCTGGAATTCAGGATGGTTCGCACCCCACTTCAAGAGGGCATCCAGAGTCTCCACTTGATCAAGCCTTGTGAAATCAAGGAAGATCTCACGGGTTCCGGTGGCTCCACCCGCAGCGGATTCATAGATCCGGAGCTGATCAAGCTGCCGTTTCAGGAATGCCGCCTCATACATGAACTTTTCCGCCTTCATCCGAAGAAGAAAGGCCTTCAAAAGGTGTTTCTCTGTCCCGTATTCGATCTCGCTGAAGAGCCCCTGCTCCAAAGCCTGGGCGACCTTGCCCCGAATCGCGATCTTCACCTGCGGGGATTGCAAATGGAACCCGATGGTCGCAAGTTCCTTTCCGAAGAACATTCGGACTGCTTCGTCGATTTCCTTGACCTTTTTACCCTGGGTCACGCCAAAATGCTTTTTTGCCTGATCCTGAAGAGTCAGGATTCTTTCCTTCAGATAAGAAATCCGTCCTTCAAGAAGAGTCGCAACTTCGGTCGAATTCGAAAGATGCGTGCTGAGCGAATTCGCGAGGAGTTCTTGCGCCTGTCCCATCGTTGCGCCACCATTGACGGCACGAATCGGCTTATTGGTCATCAAGGCGGTGGTGTAGCGCTCAAAGTACATTTTGCTCCCCTTCGCATAGCCGAATTTTCCCACGAGCTCGGAGAGGGAATATTGCTTCATCGAAGATGCCAGCTCAGGACTTGCCGCACCGAAACGGGAGAGCGCCACCTTTCCGGAATGACCGAATCCGCGAGAAATTTGTTTCACCTGAAGTGGAATGAATGCCACCTGGATTGCCGCCATTACGCCGGTGACAATCTTGGCAGAGCGGATTTCCTCCTGGAATGCGAGGATGTTTTCCCGGGAGGCTCTCTCCGCAGGAGCTACAATCCGGCTCGATTTCGCGGTAAGACCCACACTCGAGTTTGCGATCTCCTTTTGATACCGAAGCTGTGCAGGGAGAGTGAAAAAGGCAACCTGTCCCTGGGCTGCGATGGTCGCAATGAAGAACATCTGCACAAAGAGATTGCTTCCACTCAAAAACCCGGCAATCACCGACCCCGACATTCCAAGGATCGAAAACCCCGAGAAGAATGCGCTTGCTGTTGGCATCACGGCACCCAGTGCCGGGATCATCACCGGCAGAAACTCCCAGAGCAGGAAAGCCATACTGCAGATGAAAATCACTCCGGCAATCCGGTTCAATCTGTCGCTCCACTTTTCGGAGTTGGTGCGGGTTTCCTTCTTCAACTCGTCATCCCAACTTTGAACCCAGCTCGCTTTAGCCTCCGAGAGAGTCGAAATCAGGACATTCCGGTTGTAAGCCTGGGACTTGAAGATCTTTCTGAAACTCTCATCCTGTACGGGGTTGGTTGGATTGCTTCGAATCGCATCCTCCACCTTCCCGAAATCATTCTGGCCTGCGGTATCAAGAAGAGACATGAAAATGCTCTTCGCCATGTCCTGATTCCAGCCCGTCTTCTGGGAGTACGCTTTTTCCAGGCGTTCAAGGCCGGTCAGGGCTTTTTCATCATCCCCTTGTTGAATCCGGAGGAACGGGGTTCTCGAATAGATATCCGCAATGATCAACTCGGAAAGCAGCTTCTGCGAGAGGGCAGTTCTTGCGATCTCGGAGATTGCCTGCGCCTTCCCGAGTCTTTCCGTGCTCTTTACGGCTCCACCAAGCTTTGCAAGAGTCGAAGCATCAGGTTTCGGATACAGGGACTCGATCACTGCAAAGGGAACTCCTTCCCCTTTCGGTCCCTTCAATCTTGAGTCATAGCGGTAGTTCTTGAACAATTCCTCACCAAATCCAAGAAGGCTGAAAAGCTTTCCGAGCCGGGCAACTCTTTCCGCACGCCTCACGTATTGGTCGAGCATGATTTTCTTCACATCAGGCACTGCGGGGGGAGCCACATAGGTTGCATCCCGTACAGCCACATAGGGCTTGACCTTCAGCGGATCTTCATACGTAGGCTTCGGGGGCGCCGGCGGGTCGATTTTCGGGGCAACACTCACTTTTTTGACAAATTCCGCGAAAACATCATTTGCGGCGGCCTGGTACATCTCCTCAGTCAGTACCGACTCCTCCGGAAGGAACCCTACCGCTTCGATCTTCTTGAAGATCTCCGTGATCTGGGGATAGATCTTGCTCTGGCGCTGATCCATGCCCGGATTCTTTCGAATCTCTTTTGCAAGCTTTTCGGAGAGATTCTCAATCTTCTTCAAATACTCATTTTGCTTCTTCTTCACCGCCTCAGTGTGGCGTTTGTTCAGATTTTCGAAGAAATCCGCCAATATCGCCATCAACTCCCGATCCTCTGCGAGTTCCTTGATTTTATTCCAGGTGTCGGCGTCGTACTTTTCAATTACTTCAATCTTCTTTGAAAAGAGCGCCGTAAGCTGGCCCGGGGTCCAAGGGGTCACCCAAGACATGCCCGCATCAGAACGTGCGTCGATTCTGGAAAGATAACGATTTGAGTTCACCCAAGTGGTGCAGGAGGTATACCCGGCTCCAACAGCTCCTCCAGAGTAACACTGCGTACTGAGTGGGACCTTTTTCCGATCGAAGGATTCGGCTGTCCGGCCCGGGACCGAATCGAGTTTTCGCTTTACCGCCTCGTAGGCGTTGATCTGCTTTACCGCGAAAATTCCATTTCCTGACCCTTCCAGGACGCGATTGTAAAACTCCTGAAACCGATCAGATGCAGCCCTTGTCTCTCCTCCTGCGAGAGCCTCCGCAAAAGACACCTCGATGGCAGTGGCCATATTGGTGCGCCAAATCGGACTCCGCTCATAAAAAAATGGATCGATCTCTTTTTCCGCCCGTGCGAGATCCGCAGCAGGGAGTTTGATGTAGTTTACAGCATCATCAATGGCGCTCTCTTCGACCATGCCATTCTCATCCGGCTCGAGGTACCCTTGCCAGGTCGCAAGGTCGATTTTGATCCTTTTGATGAGCGTGGTCAGGATGGCGGCTTTCCGGACTTTGAACGAATTGATCGCAATTCTGGCTCCGATTTGTGCAGCCGACAGATCATCCTGCGGAAAGCTGGAATCAAGGATGATTCGACGTGCGGAGTGCTTGAGAGCGGTTTCCTCAACATGATACAGATTTGCGACAACTGCTTCCGCATCGATTGGGACTCCTTTCAGCTCGGCAAAGGAATCATAAAACTTGCGCACAAGGCGTCGGTACTCGATCGGCGATCCGAGGGCCTTGTTCTCCAGCACCTTCTCAAGTCTTTCCGCCGAATCCACGATCCTGACCTGATACCGGTCTTCCACTCCAAGGTCTTTTGAAAACTTGAAATCGGATGGTTTGGAAACCATGTCTACAGAAAATGTTGCATAAAGCGCGGGCGGAGTCACCCAGTTCTCCTGTCCGAAGCCAGGCATGATCCGCTTCATCGACCAGCGGTTCACCAGACTATCCCGAAGATGCATCAGATGAATGAGCTTTTGGTACTCCACCTTGTTCTTCAACTTTGAGAGTGCCGCAATCTCGATTTGCATGCGGTCATAATGGGGAATGAAAAGATCCACATGGTTCAACTCGGGATCGCTCTCGGAGTGACGGATGTTGTACTTCTTTTGGAGTTCGGTCATCTGAAGGAGCTGATTGCCCACACCCACATCCACTCTGAGATTCAGTTCATCAATGTTGAAGGCACGGGGACTGATCCCAAGTTCGTGAACATTGAACAGGAAGTTCAGGTACATGGCCCTTTGGATCTCAACGTATCTTGCGGAAACCTCGACCAGGGTCTGGAACTTGTCGCTGTCGTAGGGAAGACTTGAGCGCTTCTCCGACTCCTCTTCGATCGTCTTCTTCAGGTCCTTGATCTTGAGCATCACATCGGTGTAAGCGGCATTGTTCCGAATGGGAACCGTTGGGACTTCGTTGCTTTTGCCTTTGGGAGAGAACAATCCCGTGGATTTGGCCTTACCGAGCCCGCTTGAGGAGAAGGCGTCAGATGCCCCGAACAACTCCACTGAAACCGACTCCAGCTTTACCGCCAGTGGATCAGGCTTCTGAGATGCGCAGGCAAGCCACGCAAGCCCCGAAAGAAAAAGAACAGAGAGGAAGACCTTCCCACGAACCTTTTTGAGCTTGATCATGAACGTGAAGCATAGCGTTATGCCGTGAAAAAAGCAATTTTATATAATGAAAACAATAATTTATGACGCTTTCCTGACCTCGGACTGACCAAAACCTGACTGTTTCAATTTCAATCATGGAACAACCCCGCCCCTCTCGGGCATCTTCCTCAAGGAGACAGGACTTCGCTTCCGGGCAAAAGCAGGAATTCCGTTCTTTCCACACCTGCGGGATCGAAGGCCCCAAGTCTCAAGGTCAGATCCTGAGTCACAACCACATGCACATTTCCCCGCATCGCCTTGTAGATGTGTTGCTCACGGGGAGTGAGCTTCGAGATGTCATCGATGAGAATCTTGTAGTCTCGCGTTGCCTTGCGGGCATCTTCGAGAACCCGTCCGAGACCCGACGCCTGCAGCTCCGAACGACGCGCCCCCCATTCCAAAAGATGCTCAAGGGTGCGGAAGTTCTGCAAGCGCGAAAACTCGGCGAAAATCGCGCCTGTATCCACCGAAGCTCCCGCCGCGGCCTCCAATGCCTGAATCCTTTGAACCTGCGATTGAAGAAAGACCGCTTCACCCATGAGGCTTTCCATCTCCCGCAAATGCAGGAATACGGTGATCAGATGCTTCTCCGATCCTGCCGCAATTTCGGGAATCTGTCCCTGAAGAACGGCCCGGTAAAAGCTCTCCTCGATTCCAATCCGAACCATAGGATCCTGAAGACGAAACTTGATGTGACCGAGTTCCTTCCCGATGAAGATCCTGATCGCCTCCTCCATGGTTTCAGGCTTCCCCCCTCCGACAATCTTGAAATACCGCATGGCTCTTTCCCTCAAGCGCAGGACCTCGTCTCCGATCGAGACGATTCTGGCTTGAAGAAGTGGCGTGAGCGATGCCGAGTCGGGAAGCCTTGCATGCAAGGAGTTTGTGAGCATGTGCTCCACATCGCCAATGACAGCACCGCCGTTCACGGATGAAATCGCCTTGTTCGCCACAAGTGCGGCCCGATACCGCTCAAGATACATCCGCCCTCCCTTCGCAACCCCGTGTTCTTTCACCAAGGAATTGAGCGAAATGGGTTGAATTGCCCGGGCAACTTCCGGACTGGTGGCGCCCAAACGGCTCAATGCAGCCCGGCCGCTCGCCCCTGACCATCGCAAGAAACCCTTCACCTGCATGGGAAGAAAGGCAATCTGGAGGGCGGCACCGAATCCCGTCATCAACTTCGCGCTTTGGATCTCTTCATCCCGCAGACTCAACTGCTCCTGTGCGACGCGCTCGGAGGGGAGAAGGATCCTTTCGGAACCCCCGGTGAGCCCCACGGTGGAGTTTGCGATCTCGCGCTCGTACTTCATCTGGGCCGGAAGGACGTAAAACGCGACATTCCCCTGGACGACGATCGTGCTGATAAAAAACAGCTGCAACAAGTAATTGCTCCCGCTGAGAACTCCCAGAATCAACCCGCCTGAGAATCCTGAAAACGCGGCCCCTGCCGCGGTCACCGAGGCTCCGAATGCAGCCGCCAGAACGGGAAGAATTTGAATGAGAACGAAGCCTAAGATCACAAGCATCAAAACCGACGAGATGAAATGGAACCGATCATTCCAAACTTCCTCGGTGGTACGGGTTTCCAGCTTGAGGTCCTCCTCCCAGCGGCCAACCCTCTCCTGCCTGTTTCCCCAAAGGGTCGCATGAAAGAGACCACGCTGGGTCGCCTGGGCCCTGAAAATCCTTTTGAACTGGGGGTCTTCTCCCGGAAGGTCTGGCCTCGCTTGAAGAGCATCCTCCACTTTGCCTGCATCATTCCGAAGGGCCGTGCCCACGAGAGAATCGAAAGTCGCCCTTGCAAGGGAACGATTCCAACCTGTCACCGTCGAATAGGCTTTGAAAAGACGCTCAAGTCCTGTCGGAGCCTTCAGGTCATCTCCCTCACGGACTCGAAGAAAGGGCGCCCGGACATAGATTCCCTCAATCACGACTTCCGAGAGCAGCTTCTGCGAGTGGGCAGACCTGGCGATCTCACTCAAGGCGCTTCCTCTCTTTTCACGCGGCCCCGTGCCAAGAAGGCCCCCAAGCGCCTGTGCCGTCTTCTGGTCGGGCTTCGGGTACCAGGACTCGAACCTGAAATCAGCCGCAAGTTTCATCTGATTCTTGAAAAGCTCAGGCGTTTGAAAATACTCTGAAAGAAAATCCAAGCCGAATCCAAGCATGCTGAACACACGCCCGATCTCGAGCTTGGTGCGTTCCCGGTGATGATACTCCGATTCCCTTACCAATTCATAAGAAATCCCCCCCTTTGTCACCTGCGATTTGTCCGGCGCGAGGATCGTCCTTTTCCCTTGGAATTCGACGCTACTCTTCTCCTGGATGGTGACCTCAGGCGGAGGAGGTGGTGGCGGCGTATCGAGTTCCACGAATCTTCTTGAAAGCACCTTGTGTGCCGCCTCCTCATACATTTCCTCGTTCAGCGTCGACTCCCGCGGATCAAGTCCCACGGAATCGATCTTTTCCTGAAGCTTTGCCATCTCCCGATACAGGCTGGTTTCCTCCATGACAGTCCCCGGATTCTGCGCAAGATACTTTCCAAGCTTTTCCGAGATCTCGAGTTTCTTCACCTGAATCTCAAGCTTTCGCTCCATGATCACCGTCTGTTGGCTGGTGGTGAGCTCCTTGAAAAAATAGTCGAGCACCGGATCATGAACCACATTTTTCACCTGCTCCCACTTTTTGGGATCATGCTCCTCAAGAAAACGCATCTTTGCGGCAAGAAGGGATCGGATTTGGTCCGCGTTCCAGGGAATCGCCCACGACATCCCTGCATCCGCAGTTGCGTCCAACCCGGACAAATAAAGGTCAGACTTCACCCTGGCGACACAGGAACTCGCAAGCACGGGACCGACGAGTCCCGTTCCCTGCGCGGCGCACTCCACTTCAAGCGGCACTCTTTGGTGATCCAGTGACTCCACGACTTTGGATGGCAAATGATCGAACTTTTTCTTCAATTGGTCATACCGATCGGCTTGCCCCAAATGGAACATCGCCTCGCCCGCGACCTTGAGGGTTTGCTTGAAGAACTCCTCTTTCCGCTCTTTTGCGGAGAGAGCCTCCGGCTTCAGATTCCCACTTCGGTAGAATCCTTCGATCCGGGATGCCATTTTCGAGCGCCAGGGCTGCTCCACGCGTGCAAGGAATCCATCGACCACCTTTTCCGCTCGCGCCAAATCCGCCTTGGGAATTTTCAAGAGTTTCTCAGAATCCAAGAATGCCTGCTCCGAAATCATCCCCTCGTTGTCGAGATTCACAACCCCCTCCCAGACGACCAGATCCATTTTCACCTGATAAAGAAGCGCCTTCAAAACCCCGCTTCTGCGCACAAGAAACGCATTGTGGCTGGTTCGCCTTGCAATGGCTGCGGGAGAGAGATCATCCTCGGGAAAGCTCCCTTCCAGAATCACTTGCTGGGAAGAGCCCTCGAGGGTCCGCTCCTCGACGTCGAACAGGTTCGCAATCAGGAGGTCAGGATTCAATGGAAAGGTAGAGAGCTGGGAAAAGCATCCGTAATAGTCCTGAATGAGCTCCCGATACTCCTCCTCTGAACCCAAAGGCTTGTCCTTGAGCTCAGCTTGCAGTTGCGGGAGGACATCCTTGATCCGCGCCTGATAGCGATCCTCCACGCCAAGGTCCCTTGAAAAAGCGAAGTTCCCGGAACGATCCGCTTTTTCACCGGCAAAAGAATCATACCCTTGGGGCGGAAGCGAGATTCCCTCCTCGATCCCGGAGGGAGAGATCCGTTTCAAGGCCCAGCGATTCACGAGGGAATCCCTGAGGTGGGTGAAATGGATGAATTTCTGGTATTCCAACTTTGTTTTGACCCGGGCCAGAGCAGTCGCCTCCATCTGAACCCGTTCGTAGGGCGGAAGAAACACCTCCGCCCTGTCAGCTTCCGCAGTATGGCGGACATGGTACTTCGCCATCAGATCCTTCCGAAGCACCAGTTTCAATCCCAAGCGGGAACTCAAATTCAGATTCAGTTCATCAACACGGAAGGCTCCCGGCGCAGCGGATTTTTCATGAAGGTTTGCAAGATAGTTGAGATGGAAAATTCTCTGAAAATCGAGATACTTCACGATCACTTCAAGAAGGTTCTCGAACTTACGATGATCGTCCGCAAGATTGCCTCTTTTCACGGCCTCGGACTCGATCATCTGCTTTAAGGATCGCACCCTCCCCAAGGCCTGCTCGTAGGCGGGATGATTACGAAGCGGCACCGTGCGGACAACCTCGTCTGAATCCTTTGTGGAAAACAAACCACCGGTTCTCTCATCCGGCCCTGGAAAAATGGCACTCTTGTTCTCCACTCCGAACACCACATCGAAGGTTTCCTGATAGGTGCGCTTGAGTGGATCGTTTTCCCGGGTGGCATAGGCAACAGCCCCAAGAAGCAGGAAAAAACACATGACCAAACGAACACGAGTGGACCAAAGCCTTTTCATAACGCAATGAAGCATAGCGTCAAAATGGCAATTTTTGAATAATTACCTGAAATCAAAGAGGAAAATGACAAACCTCTGACTCCGTTTTGACCGAACTCTGACTAACGGAGCTTGGTATACTTCCCCTTCGGCGCGGGCTCCGCCGCCCCAGAGCCCCCGGCCCCCCTCGTCCAGATCTCAAACCCCTCAAATGATGCGTCTGAAAGCGTTCCCGTGGATTCACTCAGGAATTGCCTGACCTGGGCCTGCACCGCAGGGGAGTCCTTCCCTTTGATGCTTGCAATGGTGATGTGGGGAGTGAACTCAAGGTAGGTTTTTTCCGGCGTGCCTCCGACCTTTGTCGAGAACGCGCGCATGGATTTCGCAAGTGCCGAAAATTCCGGCGAGGAGGGGAACTTCATGGCAATCACTTGGTTTTGTTTGCCCATGATGTGCAATCCGCCTTGGCTTGCGGTTGGAATCCCGCTTGAATTCTTTTTTGCCTCCGCGATCCAGGCATCGAGAGCCGGATCCGACATCCGCCCGCTGAAGTGAATCGTCATATGGGCATCCGAAGGTTCCACAAAATCGAGCGCAGGATACTTCTTCTTCCATCCCTCGATCCGTTTTGAAAGAATGGTGCGAAAGCGTTCATCGGGCTTGAGCGCAAGAAACACACCGTTTCGGGATAGCTCATGGCCCACAACATAGGGCGCACGGGCACGCACAAACTCGATGTATTCGGGAATGTGGGGATATCTCTGGAACGCAACCGTCAGCTCCTGTTCGAGCAATCCCCTCACCTCGTCCTCAATCGCCTCAAGAGTATTTGCCTGAAGATGGAAATCCTTCTTCACTTCGCGAATCCAATCCTCATCATGGGAACCAAGCTCCACTCCGTGCTCGCGTGCGATGATCCGCACATCCGCCCTTGAGCGGATTCTGGAATATTCCCGGACTCTCGGGAGCGCGAGAATGTCCTGCACCTGCCGCATCACTTCTTCGGAGCTGACAGGAATTCCGGTGATCAGCTTGAAATCCAGTGGGTTCTCCCAAAAACTTAGAAGCGCAAACACACGCTTCAACACCTTGAGACGGTCAAGATCCGAATACTTTTCGATTGTCTTGATGAGTCCCTGATGAACATGTTCCAGAGTCACTGGATTCTCACCCACCGAGAGCTCAATCGACTTTCGAAGGTCCTCTTTACTCAGATTGATTCCCGTGGCTTTCACCACGAGGGACTCATTCGCGCCCGGAACATCTGAGATCCTGAGTCTTGGCTGGTTGTTCCCGACCTTCATTCCGAGAATGTAAATTGTAGTCACTTCGGTGTAATCATAGGCATTCAAGGAATCAAGGGGGGAAGGCACGGCCCAATCAATCTTGATCCGCGCAGGCTCTGCGATGACTTGGGCAAGGGTCACGCGCCTCGGACCGGTTGGCTCACGAACCACCTTGTACCCGCGTCTGAAATCCTCAAGCCACCATTTGATTCCGGCCTTCTCACCTGTTTCAGGATCCATGTATTCGCCGGCCTTCAGCTCGATGAATCGATAGGTCGGATTCTCCTTGAGCACCTGTTCCACATGCTCTTGAAGATACCGGGTGACCATTTGCACCGGTTTGCTATGGGCATCGAACAGCTCGTTTGTCGAACCACTCTTCACCTTGAGAACCAGTTGAGCCAGGATGTCGAGGTCATTTGCAGATCCAAAAAGCGCATAGCGGGCAGCTGAACCATTCAGGCCCACTGCAATGTCGAAAGTCTCGGTCGAGGGCCCGACCACCCGATCAATCACGGGCTTTGCCGCTGCAACTTCGGGACCCACATGTCTCATCGCGGTCGCCACACCTCCGGCCCAAACCGCTTGCGTGGGGTCTTCCGGATTCAACTCCATGATCTGGACCTTTTCGCCCTTGTACACCGGATATTCCGAAAAGGTGTCGAGCCTTCGCTCGGGCTTCAGGGATTCGGGACATGACCCCAAGGATGCGTATGCCGGCGCAGTGACCGAAATCGCACCACTAACAAAAAGCGACAGGATTAATTTCGCTCGACGACTAACAGCGCATTGCATGACGCCACCCTCTCCTTCATCGCAAATCCAAATCGTGATACCCGTTCAACCCATTCCGGAATCTGGTCCTTCAGAAAAAACCCGAGATTGATCGCCGCGAGTCCCCCGAATACGATCGTCATGAACTGGGGATCGAAGTTCAACAAGTGAAGATTCTTCACCATCCCGTGGGAAAAATTCCACCAAAAATTGACATTGGCGGCCTTGCGCTCGGACCACTGACCGGCCTGAATCACTACATGTCCCGCCTCGTCGAGGGTGGATGGGGTTTTCGATGCGATGTACTTGTCGATCTCCGAGCGACTGACCACACTCCAAACGGAATTCGTGAGATTGGTCTGGATTGCCTCCGAAGTGAGGGCACCCGCAAGCCCGGTTGCTGAAACTTGAACAATGGCATTGGTCAACATGGACCGGAGGTAGCTCGTTGCCCAAAAAAAAGGAGAGTTCGTTCGAACTCTCCAACCTTCTGCCGTGGGCTGAATGGATTTCCCTTGTGACATCACCTGACCAAGGGAGCGAAAGGAATTCACATTGAAGTACACCCACGCTCCAAGACTCAGCATGGGAGTCAGGAGCGAGGCATCCAGGGTTCCCCCGTTCTTCAGATAGGAGCTCACATACGAAAGCCCCAGTGAGGCACTCGCGGTTGCTCCCGCATACATGCCCTTCACCCGGTCGAGCTTCACTATGTCGGGTTTGCGGGGAACCGGAATCCAAAGACTGAGGTCTCGGATCCTCTGAATCCCAAAGAGTTTGCTGATGAGCGTTCGTCCTGAATCAAGGAGCGAGCGGAACGTGAACTCCTTGCCGGGCCGGAAGGTGATCAGCTCCTGATACTCAAGGGGGGCCTTCTCAAGAGCCTTCCACTCCGCCTGAAGCGTCTCCTCGTTCACCCGTACCACAGTCACCTGAAGCCGCTTCTGGGAGAGCCTCTTGATGATCCACTGAAGCTCATCCGGAAGCCGGTCGCCGGTCTGATACAGAAGAATCTCGCCTTGCCCACCAGTCCTGCTCATGAGCGCATCGACCACGCGATCGGCGTCGGAAAGACTCTGCACATTGGTAAAGTCACTCTCTGGAATATTTGCAAATGCGGGAATGGAACAGAACAGATTGATCAAGGCGATCAACACAAGAGCAGCGAACCCTCTTTTGGCCAGACAAAATGCGGGATGAAGCACGAACCGTATTTTACAGATCAAAGTCGACCATGTAAATCAAACACTCCGCCTTGACCGAAACCTGACAGGGAAGAAACCCTGAAAATGCCCCAATAAATGAAAGAAATTGAAAAAGGGCCACGCCGACCCGGCATGACCCTTTCTTAAGAAACTTACCTCGACTGAATCAGAGCGGACAGCCGCTTGGCTCGTTCTCTGCGGGAACTTGGCCGCCGTTTTTCTGGGAGATCTGGTTCACAGCACTGAGAACTCCCGGACGAAGTTTACCTGCGGTGTAGCAAGTTTGGTTCTTTTCCACAGCGCGCCAAAGAGCATCACCCTCACGGCCCATCCGCTTTTGGAAGTGAATCCACACTTCTGCGATCGATCCATACAGTTGTCCCGGACACTTGGCTCGGGTGCGCTTGAGATTCTCACGGGCATCGCGAACGAACGCTGCGAAATTCGTTGCGGCTTCGTCATCCAGACCCTTGCACATCCCGCGATTGGTGTAGAAGAGCCCTGTTTCCTTTTTGAAGGCCTTGAGCTCGTTTGCAAGATCCGTAGCGACTGGCTCAGAAAGGCCCAAAGAGCGGATATCGCTTTCAATGACCACATCCGAAGAGATCGAAGACTTAAGTTGCCCGTTTTTGCTGAGTGGAATGTTATCGGCGGCATGTTCAAGTGAGCTCACAGAGCTGAGCGCGATTTCGAACTCGGGAAGTGCGGACACCGCCTTGAAGGTGGTCTTTTTTCCAATTTGAAGAAGCGCACTCTGGGCTTCGCTTCCGAGGTACCGAAGAGTCTCTTCATTCAAGTTACCATTGTTGAAGGTATAGACCGGGTCGTTCTTAACCACACTTGCCAAACCGCTCTGAGAAGAGCTCTCCAACTGGGTCAAAAGACTCCGGGTCACAGCCTCAGTGCTTGTTTTTCCTTGCGTGCTTGCCAAAGCAATCACTTTTTGAAGCGCAGGCACCTGTGCATGCGCGGTGAACGATCCCAAGAACACGAACCCAACAATCAGTGCCTTAATCATGGACCCGGAAGATATTCCAAAGGGTCGGATCTATGCAAGAGAATTCCACTCAGGAAATAAAAAAACGGCCATTTTCAGGCCGTTTTTCAATGAAATAAATTTTTAGACTCAACCGAATCAGTCGGATCCCCTGGCTGCGCGTTTCATGAGATCAGCGCAGCTTTCCTTGTCGAGATCCGAAAGCATGAGTTTCACCTTCTGCGGGGAGTTCACTTTCGCGAACTGTTTTTTCTCTGCGGAACTCATCTTTGCAACTGCGTCGCGGATCTCGCGAAACCTCACCCCCGAGATTTCCCCGCGATTCATCAATTCCTCCGCAACCTTGTACTCGAGGACCCAATTCTCAAGAATGAATTTCCTCGCAGTTTCCCTGGCAATTTCGAGCTCACGTTCGGCAAACTCGTTGAACACCTGAACCTGGCTCCCGGTGAAATTCGCAACACCATTGTCATCCACCTTCGCCCCCATGAGCTCCGGAACAAGCCCCCACGTGGTTGCGGCACGGGTGAGAAGCCTTCTCTCTTCTTTCAAGTCACCCGCCTGTCCCGAATTCATCTCCCGACCGATCAAAAGCTCGGCCTCGGAGCCTGCGACCAGGGTGGCAAGACGCGCTCGCAGATCTGTGAGTGTGTAGTTTGTCTTGAATCCGGGAAGGTCCTCGTATCGCGCGTATCCTAGGTAATGGTCGGCCGGGATGATGGTCAAGTGCTGAAGCACCCTTCCCGAGGTTGAAGGATCATTCAAGATCGCATGCCCCGCCTCGTGAAACGCCGTCGCATAGGCATCCACCATCCGGATCTGCTTGATGAATCGTGCCGATTTGGTGAAGTCCGACTCGATCTTCGCGATTTCAACGCCCTCCTGCACCACCGTCACGATGAGCTTGGCCAGAGTCTCATCCGGAACCACCTTGTAAAAAGGCTGGCTTGGGATCTTCACTTCAAGCGAAAGTCTCACCTCCGCCCGATTCGCACCCGATGCCTTTGAGAAATCCACCTCGAATACGCCTTTTGATGCAGCGGAACCAAGGGTGGTATTCACGAAATTGATCACCGAGCGCGCTCCCTCACTTGCGGAATAGGTAAGCTTGCTCACCATCTCGACGAAGCTTGCGTCATGAATGATCCTGACCGGTTGCTTGGACTCCACCCGGGAAATCCACTCGCCGAGGAGTTTTCTTACGATATTTTCTTTGGTTTCCTTCACCGGCGGCTCCGTCAGCACCACACTTCCGATCCTGCCGACAAACGCCGGACTGAGCCCGCTTTGGCGAAGAAGCTCCCGTGCCTTTTCCTCGGAGCTGTGATCCTTCCAAATCGCACGCAAAAGATCATCCTGGGAGTTTCCCGCAAAAATCTTCTCGGCCTCGTTTCCTGTGAAAATGAACACGTAATCACGGAGCGAGTACGTCTTCTTGGTCACGGGACTGACCCAGATCCCGTCGTCAAGAATCGAATAGAGATACTTTCCGATCTCCTCTTTTGCATTCTTGTCATTGCCCCCGGCATTGCCCATCTCATCAAAGAGGATCACTCCTTTTTTGTGGGTTTGCAGAAACCGTTCAAACTGGCCCGGCTGATCCGACCCCACATAACCGACCGAGGACTGAAAGATGTTGGAGAGGTCCTTGACACTTCCGACCTGACCCATTTCGAGCTTGCACAGGGATTCCAGCGACCCGAACCTCGCCATCACGAGAGCGCGGGCCATTTCAGTCTTCCCGTTTCCTGTCATGCCGAGTGCATACACGGAGACCGGCTTGTTGGAAGCCGCATCCACAACACTCTTTTGGATGCTTTCCGCAAGCTTCTTGGCATAGAAACCCTGTCCATACACTTTCGCGTTCAACGCACTCTCGAGGTTCCGGAGATTTTCCTTCTCGACCGGATCAAACAGCGGATTCTCATACGCGAGCTTCGGTCCATTCACCATCACCGAGTCCCCGCGTTCGTTGCCAGCCTTGAAGCGGATGATGCTGGCCCCGGGTTCCGGCATCAGCGTTTCGATCCTGACCGAGCCGGAAGGCCCCGCTTGCTTGACAAGCGCATCGTAAATTTCACCGATCTTTGTCCTGACATTCCTCTCAAGCTCCCTCACGCCGAACACGGGATCATAACTCTCATTCACGATGGCATTAGCAAATCCGTCATCCACTTCGAGGGTTCCGAGTCCCTGCTGGCGATAGCCCTCGATTTCGTCCTTGATCTTGATCCTTGCGATTTCGAGTGCGGTTTCCTTCAGGATCGGGGCCACGAGCACCATCTCGTCCATTCGGGCCAAAACCTCTGGCTTCAGGACCTGATCCGATTTCGCAAACGATTCCTGCTGAAGAAAGGCCTCGCGGACCTCCGCCTCTGAAATGGAAAGCAGTCGCTTTTGAACCTCAGGAACGGTGGCGGATTTCACAAACTCGGGCGGAAAAAACTTGGTCGCCCCCTTGTTCGAAGTGAAAAGCCAGAGAACCCTGCCCGTTGAACGGGTCTTGCCATCGCCCGCGATGAACTTCCCGGTATCGATGATTTCCATGAGACGTTCCACCTGTTGGGGGTGCATCTTGTCGAGTTCATCCACCAGCACAATGCTTGAACCTTTCCCGGGCCCGTCGAAATGGTTTGCCAGGAGTCCCTTGTTTTTGTCGCTTCCGATATATCCGGACTTCGGACCGAAGAGATAGAACCCGCTGTCATCAGTCTTGAGCTGATTTCCGTCGATCTTGAGCATGCGCGTCTGGGTTCCGTAGAAATAGTGCGTAAGTCTTGAGGGAATGAGGGACTTTCCCGTTCCCGTCGTCCCAACAATCACCGCCGCACGCGTTTTCCGTCCCTTCGCGGTCATGGTTGCCGCAAACAGGTTCACAATCTTGTCCACCACAGGATCCTGGCCGCGCACATCCGCCTTGATCTTGCCCTTCACTTCATCCATCACGGAGATGAACCGCGCGCGATCCTGGGAAACCACCGGAAGCCGAGCCTTCTGGGCTGCCAGGCTGTACAGCGCCGACAAGGTGACGGAACCCGCCTCGCCGTTTGATGTCCTGCTGATGAAAATCGCCGCATCCTGCAATAGCTTGATGGGTGCATCAGGACGCTTCAGGTCCGGCTGCAATTCGGCGGAAAGCTCGATTGCGGCCGTGACCACTTCATCGGGAATCACGAGGTGATAGTTTCTCTCGATCTCGGGAAGCGCAGCCCTCTTGATCAGGTCGAAGGTGGCCGCCTCGTCGAGTTCCTGAATCATGATGGGTTCGATCCGGCTCAAAAACTGCTCATCGGCCATCAGCGTGAATGCCGCCTGCTTTGCCCCACCGACCAGAATCATGGAGTGGGATCCGTCATCGAGCAAGGCCTTCAGCGCATCCACTTGCGCACCCACAAGCTGGTGGGCCTGGTCGATCACGACAATCACATGGGTTTGGGTCAGCTTGCCAATGGTCTTCGCCTGGTTGAAATACCAATTGAGCGCCATCGCAACACTGCGAGGACTCGGATCATCCACGAGCGATGCGATCTTCGCAGGATTCGTCACCATGACCACCGAGTTCTTCAACTTCTCCGCGTGCAGCCCTTCGGGCACGTCCCCGGAAAGCAATTTTGCGGCGATCCCCTCCGCAACAGAGCTCTTCCCGACCCCGGTTTCCCCGAGAATCACAGGTGCCTTCCCCTTCATCCGCAAGAGCACATCTATGGCAGCATCAATCTCGGCGTCCCTGGCAACAATGGGCAGGTATCGGCGGCGCTCCTGGCGTGCGCGAATGTCGGAGGTCAGGACCTGGGCTGTCGCGGAATTGAGACCCGAAAACTTTTCGGAGTTCATCGCCTCCACAAACCGGATCAAGCGGTCCTCGAGGATTCCGGAATTCCGGACCGCCACGACCGCGGAATGCGTTGATTTTTCGACGTCCCGGATTCTCGGAAGCTCCTTTTGGGCGGGAGCGCCCCTCAGAAGATCGATGGTCTGATCAAGAAACCCGCTCAGCTCGCGGATGTCCGGATGCGAAGAATAGGCCCGGAGGACTTCCTTCTTGAGCCATCCGACCAAGCGAACATCGGCGGACCCGGCCATGCTGGAAAGCACCTCAACCCATGCAATCAGACGGTCCACATTCAATTTCGGTGCGTGGGATTCGAGAACGATTTGCTTTTTGCACAGGTGATACACTTCCTCGAAGGTCTGCCCCTTGAGCGAGCGGATCCGGATCAAGTCTGCGGCGGGGTCCGCTCCGGCGGAGGACTTTTCAAAATACCGGATGGTTTCCTTCAAGGCATCAAACGGATCCCCCGGGCCAGAAAACGCCGGCGGAATGACCAAAAATGAAACCAACACCAAAACGCGAATCCCGAGACTCCTGCCACCTGTTGTCGTCTTCAACTGAACTCCCCTTCCCGTCCGGAGGAATCATGCTCCCTGATCAGGTCGCATCAGATCCTCTCATGATGCGCGCGACTCTACTTGCAGAAACCTCCGGATTCAAAACCTAAATTTCAACAAATCCGCTTTTTTTTCGGTTAAATTCATTGAATTGAAAATCCACACCGCAGTGAAACGACCTTCATTTCACGTCCGGGTCCACACCACTGCCCGCACCCTTCTCCGAGAGGGAGGAGATACACGGATCGGCTCCGCGAACGGTCTTCCGGTCAAGATACTTCGACATGGAGAACCCGTAGGCGGAAAGCGCCCCGAGAAACACCCACCCTGTCACCTGAACGGGCAAAAAAGCGGTGTTGATCATGGTGAATCCCGCCACACTCACGACCGAATTGAAGGCGAGGCGCTTGTAGAGATTCGCGTCGAGCAGCTTTTTTGGAATTCCGGAGGCCTTCGACAATTGCTCGTATTTGGCTACCGCAAGATCGGCAACACCCTGGCTCGCCGTGGAAACCCCGGCACTGAGCAGGAACGGCCAGAGTCCGGGAACTTCCAGGTCGAGACCCCAGAGGGAGCGGGCCGTGTTCTCTCCAAAAAGAATGACGGCTCCGAACAGGGTCTCGAGCAAACCCCAATTGAGATAATAATGGGGTTTGCGGATCCGTCGCTCGACCGAGGGCTGCTCGAGCAACTTCCGGAGCGCCGGGAATCGTTGCTTTGAAAAAACGTGATACAGCCTGAAATTCTCCTCGAAATGAAGCAAATGCTTGGAATTCCAGGCAACTGCCGTACACGCAGTGAACACGCCGATTCCAACGGTGAGTGCCTGATAAAAATTCAACCCCGCATACATCAAGGTGCCCACGCGCACGCCCGTATTGGTCAGGACACGAACCACGGTCCAGGTGATTTTCGAGTGATCCAGATAAACATCTGTCAGGCGGGACCTGACCTCGGGCTTCGGATCTCTCCCCGGGTCAAACTCAATTCCGCCCTCGCGGGAGGCGTGAACTCCCCTGAGTGCAAGCTTTTCCTTCAACCTCCGAACGAATCTCGCAGGCCTCGACCGATCCTCCTCAACACCCGAAGGACCGCGAAGGGAATCCGGACCATTGATCCAGGCAAGCTCGATCGGCGCCTCCGGATTTCCTGCCTGATCGCCCTGCAACACTTCCGTCAGGCCGGAAATGGACTCTTCGTACTGCGATTCGGAATCGACTTCACCGACTTGGATCTCCACGCGAAGATTCTTGGTTTCCAGAGCATATCCGAGCGTCAGAACCTCCGCCCGAGCGACGACGCTCCCTGCGAGGAACCCGATGCAGACCGCCGCGGGAAGAAACCACCCGCGCAGCATGCATTGCACTTCAGAACCCAATGATTTGACAGTTGTTTCGTCGACTCTCTTCATTCGCCACGCCTCCATTGACCGCGTTGTCTGTTGACAGCATTGTCTGCACCGAGGAAGGAAAAAGCGGGTGGAAAACAAAAAGGAGCCGGAGAGATCTCCCGTCCCTTTCAGGGGGAAGCTCCGGATAGCGTTTAGCTGGTCCTGCCCGCAATTGCTCTAAATCGGCTCGGGGTTTTTAACAGAGCCACAGCAGGATGCAATATTTTTTCTAAACACCCCGCAGAAAATCCACTGATGCCCCCTCAGTCTGCCTTCACCGGAGGCCGGTTCAATTTTTTTCGTTTTGTTGCCTTGTTTTCCCTTACTTTTTCTTTCGACTAAAAAACTCTGCTTTGGTATTTTCCCCCGGCTCCGAATGAAGAACCTGAGTACCTCCCGTGCACCCCATGCACGGGGCCGCAGTTTTTTTTCCGCCTTGCTTGCAGGATTTCTCCTGCACGTCGTTCTCCTTTTTTCCTTCTCCGCCACCACCCGTGCGCAGGACTTGCCTCCGCCCGGAGAAGACGTCCCCTTCATTGATGACTTTCAGATTCCCGAGTCGCAGCCGGGGGACCTCGTTCTCCCGGATGAGGATCGACCGGTGTCAGATGCCGAAGCGCGAAGATTCGGCGACGCCATGGCTCGGGACCAGGCACGCGTGTATGAAGACATTCTTCGCTTGGAAGTTGCCCTGAAGGAGAGAGTCGACCAACAGATCCCGGAACTCGGAAAGAAAAGGGTACAGGAGATCGAAGCAGCACTCCTCCTCCCCGAGAAGTCGGGTGATCGCGCGTGGCGCCTGAAAAAACTGAACGCCAAGACCTTCATGTCCATTCCCGAGTGGAACCGCGAATCCGGAATCCGGAGGATCGGAGAGGTCTTGTTTCTCGACCGGGTGAACAAGGGCGGCAATTGGATTGACGAGTTCCGTGTGGTGATCCCCGGAGTCGGCTTTGCAGAACCCAAACTCGTGGGAGGCAAGCTCTATCCCCGGATGGTGGACGAGGCCACCGGATCATCGCACTTCTTTCTTGAGAGCGAGCTCGAAACGGAGAGTCCCGAGTGGAAACGCTATATCGCCCGGGTTCGTGCGTGGGCAAACCGGGGTCGCGGCCGCCCTCAGGTGTTTTGGGTGATCCACAAACCCGTGGTGGAGGGCGATCCCTCAAGCGGCTCAGTCCGCGTGAAGTTCTTCGATCGTCCCGAGGGTGCTCGCAATCGGCTCACGAATTGGTGGAATGCGGTTTATGTGAAGCCGGACCGGCAGGCATTCGTCCAAGCGGGAATCAAAACCATCCTTGAAGTGGGAAGCGCGGAACTTCTCACCTACCTGATCTGCCGCGGTCATGTCGATCACACCTTCACCCAATTGACGATTGGATACGCCCTTGTTCTCGGCATCTACGGCTCCACCTTCCGGAATGCCTTTTCACCAGTCGATCCCACCAATTTTTGGGAACGAACCTACAAGATGGCACTCCGGCTGCTCGTGACCTCCTACAGTTTCGGAGCCTGGAACAAAGCACTTCGAAACGGCCTCGAAAGCGTTTCCTGGTTCACCCCCACCGGCCGGTCGATGAACCTCGAGATCATGCAGAATTCAATCGCGAGCAACCTGCTGAAGGATGGATTCAACTCGCTCAGCGATGTACGCGAAGCAACGGGACATGCCCGCTACACTGTCGATGTGGCGGGAGTGAAACTCAAGGGCACGCAGCTGGAACGAACCCTTTGGTACCAGATTCCGAACAACCTGAAGAATGCCGACCTTCTCACCTTGAACTCCCCCTCGAACGCACTCCCCCACTTTCTGTTCTACTCCGCCATCATCGCAACCCCGTTTGCGGTTTGGAAACACGCCCAGGCAATCCGCTATGAACAGGAGTCCTCCCTTCCTGCGGCACGGGTCTCCGCATTTCTCTACGACCTGTCGATGGCAGCGGGACTGGTGGCAACAAACCCGCGCACCTATGGCCCTCTCATCGCCCGGATGATTGCCGCAAGTGCGAAGGAAACAGTTCTCAGTTGTGTGCAAAGCCTCACTTTCAAAACTCCCGCCGAAGAAACACATTCGATCCGTCCTCCGTTTGAGGCTAGCTCTCAAGGCGAATGGACGCAGATCCATGTGAATCCCTGATTCAAAAATCGATCGCCCGGTTCCACGAATTCAATTTTCTTTCCTCTTTCCATTCAATCCGAACCATTTCAAAAACGCTGAAATTCCGGCCCGAACATCAGCATTTGGTCAGGGTCTGCAATTTGTTTGACCAATTCAGGATATTTTGATGATGTGCCGAAAATTCGAAACGAGAGGAAGGGCGGCTCATGAAACTCCTGCAGGTACTGGTGATCGGTATTTTCGTCTTGAACCCGAGGATTGCGATGGCGATGTCGTGTCCGGAATCTTTGCTTCCTGATTCCTCCACGTCCCCCTCCGCATTCACGACCTTTGTCCTCGACACCAACGTGCTCCTCGAGAAGCCCTCCGCGTTCCTCGATTATGGAAACGGCCAAACTGTTGCGATCGCCGAGCAAACACTTCGTGAGCTGGACTCCAAGAAAACGGATTCAAGACTCGGCTGGGCCGCCCGGGAATTCTTCCGCCTCTTCAAGGCAAGCACCGGGGATGGCTCCCTGAGCCGGAGAATCTCGCTTGAGAACGGGTCCACTCTGGAACTCCTGACCGTGGGTCCGATCGGCTCCAAGTCCCCCGCGGCCCTTCGCCAGCTTGATCTCGATTCAAGATCGAATCCGGACAACCGCATCCTCGCGGCGGTCTTGCAATACCAGCACACAAATCCGAAGGAAAAAATCATTCTCGTAACCCATGACTCCGCCTTTGGTGTACTCGCCCGTTTGAACGACATTCCGGTCGGCACGCCTGTGGGCCCGGGGCTCAAGGTCCGCATTCCGAAGGATGAGGAACTCACTTACACAGGCTTCAAAAAACACATTCTTCCGGACGAGGAGTTGCAGCAACTCTTCACCTCCACCGATGAGCGCTCCTGGAAGTACAGGGTCGAGGATCCTTCCGACTTCTACGACAACCAGTTTGTTCTGGTTCGGGAAGCCGAGGAGGGCGTCGGGCCGATTATCCTGCGCTACAAGAGCTCGGACCAAAGCCTGCATGGACTCAAGATCCAACAAAACGAGACCATCAAAAACATCCGGCCCAAAAACCTGGAGCAACGTCTCGCGCTTGAGCTTCTGATGGACCGCACGGTCACTGCCGTCACCCTGTTCGGAAAGCCCGGTTCCGGAAAGACCCTCATCACCATGGCGGCGGCCCTGCAACAACTTGATCGCAATGTGTACGAAAAGATCTACTACGCCAAACCCTATCAGCACACTGGCGGCGAGGATGAGCTTGGATTCCTGAAAGGGGATTTTGACGAAAAAACAGGGCCTTGGCATGACTCTTTTGTCGACAACCTCGAGCCGATTTTTGGATCAAGCCAAATCACGGCACTTCGGACCCGAATGGGAAGCAAGCCCAATGACATCCTGAGAAACTTCGGGATGGAGCCTCTGAAACTCGGATACTCGCGCGGACGCAGCATTTCGAATGCGCTCATCATCATCGATGAAGCCCAGAACCTGACGCACATCCAGTTGAAGACCTTGCTCACACGGATCGGCGAAGGCTCGAAGATCGTCCTCATGGGGGATCTCGGGCAAATCGATCTGAAGCAGGTCACTTCCCAGAATGCGAGTCCTTTCTTCAAGGTGGTGAACAGCGAGGCGTTCAAAAAGAGCGCCCTCACAGGCCACACTCTTCTGATCGAAGGGCTTCGCTCGCCGACCACGGACCTCTTTGACCTGGTCTTCAAGGAAATCGAGAAGCACTGATCCCGGAGTTATCGCTCGGGCTTCAGAAAATCCGAACAGGTCTTTGGCGCCTGTTTGAAACCGATCGGCTGACGGGGACCCGCATCCGCTTCTGGCGGGATCACCTCGGGTTCGACTGAGGTGGAGTATCCGATCCGTGTCCGGCTTTGAAGTTTTTTAAGCATGGCCAAATACAAATCCGGATTTCTTTTTTTCACCGCTCCCAGCAAACGCGATGCCTTTAGCTGCGAAAGGGCTTGCAAGCGGTTGAGGAACTCTTCGGGGGTGGATGACTCATACGCGGCGATCAACTCCTCAACCGTTCGAAGGGGAGCACCCTGCTCGACTCCCTGATTTGCTTGGACAAACCCGATCGGCTGGGGCGGTCCGCTCGGTTCCACCGGGATCCGATACTCGGGCTTCTCCCGAAATCCGATCGAACGAATGACGGACACCTTGAGAACGGCCGTTTCAAAGGCCTCAGGACTGCGCTCACTCATGATTCCAAGCCAACGATTCAAATCCTGTTCGGAGGAAAGCCGGACTCTGGCCTGAAACCGCTCAGGAGCGTCAGACTTCACGGACTCAAAAAAATCCGCAATGGACTCGAACCCTGTTTCTCTCGCCTGTGGATGAAAGCCGATGGTTCCGGTACTGGTCTTGGCGTGGAGTTCCCAATAGTGGGTGCCGCTTGTGAGCCCCGGAGAGTGGATGAGGCGGAGCTTTTGGTTCCAACGATCGAAATTCGAAGGATCCAGGTCCGACAGGGTTTTGTGATACTCCGCGATCCGCGCGGAGGGGGTTTCATCGGCGTTCCTTACGAACTGCTCCACCGGCATCTCCTCGAGCGCCGTCAAGAACTCGAAGAAGGAAGTGAAGGGATCGGAGCCATGGGCACCGAAGCTCACCGTGGTCAGAGAAAACAACATCCAGAACAATCCCGCTTTCCCAAGCATCTGAAGGCGTTCTATTCCATATTTTTGGTTTCGTCACTCGTTTAATTAGAAAAATTTTTCATCTCTGATCAGAATAACCGATGATCCGAAGCAGAGATTAAATAAGTTCAGTTTAATTTGTGCGCTTTTTCCTAAAAACTTTGGCCGACTCTCAGCATCGCAGCAAAGCAGGAAACCTTGAGGGCTGAACCCCGAAGGAACAGACGGTTTAAATTCCCCATAATCCTTCTTGTAGACTGGTCAAATTACACCCCAATGGGAGCTTTCCATCCGGAAATTGCTCCAACATGACCTGTTTGAACTTTTTTTGCTGGAGTGACTTCATTTTTTCTCGGTCATGCTCCTGGTTCTTGCGATAAAATTCCATGATTTGCCGATCGGTCATTCGCCCCTTCTCCGATGTAGACAGCGTCTTTGGAGCAAGTGCGCCGTCATTCATACTCAAAACACTGATTCTTTTTAGCCGGGCAAGGTAGTCATCCCGGTCCAGCGCCATTTCACAAGAGTTGTTTTCAAGCTTTCCATCCTGACCCGGTCTTGGACGGTCTGGATAACATGCCAGCAACTTCTCACACATGGACCGAATCTCGCTCCCCTCCCTCTTTCCACGTCCCAAAACACCATTCTTTTTCCCTTCCCGGGTCCACACTCCAGGAGTTGACATACAAATATTCACTTTTACATCAAGAGATCCGAAATAATTTGAGACTCCTCCCTTGGCTCCGAGGGTTCCCAATTTTTCACGATCCTGCTTTAGTTTTTCCTTAAACGCCTTTACCGTACTCGAACTTAACTGACTCAGAACCTCTTCCCGCTCCGAAAAGTTTTTATCCGAATCGTTACGGATCTCGGTGTGAGCAAAACCATCCATCAAACTTGATACATCGCCTGTCCTGCAAGATCCCACGGCATCTTTTTCAATCTTCGCTATCCGCATGCTCTTCACGATTTCTTTTTTGGCATCGGTGCATCCCCAATTCGGGTCAGACTTATTCGCCTGAAAGAGAACGCAGGCCTGATCCGCAAAGTTTGCCCCAATCTCCAGGTTATGCTTTTTCTTGTTGAGGTCTGCGATACGAGCGAGACTCACTGCGTCTGTAGCCAAATTCGCAACCGCTCCCGCCGCACTCGCTACTATTGCACCCGGACTTGACATCAAAGCGCCTCCACTCTGGGCAACCTTTGAAAGGGCCTTCACAGCAAGAGTCAACGAGGCCCCGCCGTCCTTTTGAAGGCAGCCTTTCGTATCATTCTTTGCGTATTCAATCAAAGTTTCGACACTGGTGCTCAGCGAGTTCACATAGTTGGTCGCTTGTTGGACTCTCTCACTGGTGCAGTACTTTTTAGCTGCATCAAATTTTTGCTTCTTTACCCTTTCAAAACAGTCATTTCCTGAACTCAAGGTTTGAACCGGAGGCGGAGAAGGAGCCTGTGGTGGAGGCATCGGATTTGGGGCGGAAAGTTCGTCTGCTCCCGTTCCAGGATTCTGGGTTTCGGCCCCCTCGGCACAAATCTGGTAATCCGTGCCTGATGCAAATACTCTCTGCTTCAAGATTCGACTGAACTCCTCATCCAGTTTCTTCTCCCAACCCAGGCAGTCGAGGTCAGGCTGTGTACCTTGAGGCTGTGTACCTTGAGGCTGTGTACCTTGAGGCTGTGTACCTTGAGGCTGTGTACCTTGAGGCTGCGTACCTTGAGGCTGCGTACCTTGAGGCTGCGTACCTTGAGGCTGCGTACCTTGAGTCTGTCCACCTTGAGTCTGTCCATTTTGTTGAGAAGGGTTTATGGCACTATTGTTTTGTGCAATGCAGTTCTTAAGATCATCAATTTTATCCTTTAGTTCCTGCTGAATTCTGACTAGGTTTTGGTCGTTGGGATCCGCCGAGTCCTTTAGTGAGGTAAAGGGGCACCCCTCACTGGAAGAAGGAATAGAGGGCTTGCCCAGCTCATTCAGATTTATTGTGCCTGCACTGGGGACAGAATTAGGAGAGATCACCTGGGCGCTGGATACTGGAGTTTGAAGACCATAGAAAAGTAACACGAACAGAGAATCTTTGACTCTTGAGCCATGATTCATGAAAACAGTCTAACAACTCTGAAAGATCACTGTAAAGTGAGTCCGGGATGACCCACCCAGCGGACCTCCTCCCAAAAAACCGGGCTAACAGTGTTCCCGAGCCTCGAAAACCGAAACAGCAGGAAGAGGAAATCACGCGGCCCAAGCGGATCGTTGCGGATCTTATGCTCAATAAGCGGATGCTTCAGTATGTCCTCTCAAAAAAGCTCTAAAGCCTGCCAAATGGCATGAACTCGGGCGCGACCGAAGTGAGGACAAGTGAGACGATTTGAAAAGGGATTTAAAGAAGAAATGGTTGGGGCGCAAGGATTCGGCTAAGCGCTCGTCGCGGCTCAGCCACTCCTCCGCCTAGCCACTCAGCTTCCCTCTGCTCGCATCACGCTCGCAGGCAGACATTCAGTCTGCACGGGAAGCTTCTCTTCGAATCCTAGCGCCCCCAGCAATGATCTTTCTTTTTATTCCTAAAAATCAGGAAGACAAACAAGGCGACCCGACCAAGGTGTACAGGCAGTACTCCGCGTGGAGGGAAGACCGAAGTTTGGCGATGTGATTTTTAGGAATAAAAAGAAAGATGGTTGGGGCGCAAGGATTCGAACCTTGGAATGGCGGAATCAAAATCCGCTAGCTTACCACTTGCCGACGCCCCAACATACTGAAGCTATAGCGGATAAGTTAGGGATAACACAGCCCTTCCCCTAGCGCAAGGATAGGCTCATTGGAATGAAAGGGAATAAAACGGAGTGATCTACTCGTTGGAAGCCAACTCCTGAAGACCATCGTCCTCAGGGATGCCAGCATGTCCGGAGCCTTTCTTGATTTCAGAAAGGTAGGCTTCGAGAATTTTCTTCTCCATCGCCATCCGGGTTGACTTGTTCAGGGGATGGGCCACATCCTTGTAGGTTCCATCTGAACGCTTTTTGCTGGGCATTGCGACGAAAAGACCGGTGGCTCCGTTGATGATCTTGAGGTCCCGGACCACAAAACACTCGTCCAGGACAATCGTAACGTACGCCTTGAGTTTCTCTTCGCTGACTGGAAAAACCTTCACTTCGGTGATTTCCATTCTCTTTCTCCTCCGCTTTTCACCGATTTCATTGCAACATCCCTGTTGCTCCTCCGATCGGCTTCAAAGCCTCATTCATGAATCACTTCAAGAACTTTGGTTGACCTTCCTGCTCCAATGCAAACCTGAACGCGTTGTCCAAGCCGACACAAAACAAGACCTTGACTCATATTCTACGGGAAAATTTTACCATTGCAAATTTACTTCTTGACGAGGAAGTTGCCTTGACCCCCTTGCGAACTCGAGGGCATTCTGTTCTCAATGAAAAAACTCGACAAATTTTTGACTGAAGTTGGCGGCTTCCTTCCAGCGGAACAAGTGCGTACCGATCCGGACTCCCTCTCCTACCACGCCCAAGACTGGAGTCGGGTGCTGACTCCGAATGCATCCGCAATTCTGTTCCCCGCATCCACAGAAGAAGTATCCAAAATCCTGAAATCAGCAAACGAACACCGGATCGACATCGTTCCCTCCGGTGGAAGAACCGGCCTTTCCGGCGGAGCAGTTGCGACCCGTGGCGAGGTGGTTCTCTCGCTTACGAAATTGAACCATATCGGCCCGATTCATGAAGGGGCACTCACACTGCAGGCGGGGGCGGGTGCCATCACCGAAGCCGTTCACAAATTTTGCGAGCCCCATGGACTGACCTGGCCTGTGGATTTTGCATCAAAAGGCTCATCCACAGTGGGAGGAAACATCGCAACCAACGCAGGCGGGATCCGCGTGATCCGGTATGGGAACACACGGAATTGGGTCTTGGGTCTCACGCTCGTCACAATGGATGGAACCATCCATACCTTCAACTCGGAGCTCGAGAAAAACAACACGGGCTATGATCTGCGCCAGCTCATGATCGGAAGCGAGGGCACTCTGGGAGTCATCACGGAAGCAACCCTGAAGCTTGCGCCCCTGCCGAAGGAAACCCAGGTTCTGTTTTTCTCTCTGAAGGGGTTTCCCGAACTCATCGGGTTCTTCAATGCCTGTCGGAAGACTTTCCCGGAACTGAGTGCTTTTGAGTGTCTCGATCATAAATCCCTGGAGTCCGTCACAGAACACTTCAAGATTCCATTTCCGGTGGAAACTGCAGGAGAGGTGTATGCGCTCATGGAGGTGGAGAACACGAGTCTCTCCTCGCTGGAAGCGCGACTCGAAAAAATTCTCGAAGACGGTCTGATCCTTGATGCCGTAATCGCACAGAATGAACGCGAAAAAAAATCCCTCTGGCAGTACCGCGAAGGAGTTGCCGAGAGCATCCTTCACGGATCCCTTGTCCATCAAGAGGATGTGTCGGTCCCCGTGGCAAAGCTCCCGGAATTCTATTCCACCATTCTAAAACGGTATCAGGATGCGCTCCCGGGATGGCCTGTGTATTTTTTCGGCCACATCGGGGACGGAAATCTCCACATCTTCATAAAAAAGCCTGAAACCATGGGCCATTTCGAATTTCAGGAGTCAGCACGGAAATCGGACCACGAACTCTTCGAGATCCTGAAACACCACAAGGGCTCGGTTTCGGCGGAGCATGGAATCGGACTCCTGAAGCGTCACGCCCTCCATTTCACCCGCTCTGGTCCCGAACTGGAAATCATGAAGGGGATCAAGAAAACCTTCGACCCGAACGGACTTCTGAATCCAGGGAAAATTTTTTCGTGACACACCCGATTTTCCGGTCAAGCCTCCCCCGTCAAATCCGATACGAATCAGGATCCTGAATTTCAAGTGTGTCAGTTCGGACATGAGTTACTCCTTTTGTCAGATCGGACACATTCCGGAAATTCAAGGCTCCGTGGGAGTATATATCTAGAGAGTTGAGGTCTCCTGGCCGCCCCAGAGGGGGGGCGGATTTATGGGATTGCGGTACGTTTGCGGAACACTCAGAATCCTGTTGGGACTGGGCCTGTGCTTCACAGGTCTTGGGACTTCTTTTGCCGGGGATCTGGACGCTCTCAAAAACGCAATGGACCTCGCAGCGCTCGCGCGCGAGAACGCTCTTGCGGCCTACAACGCCGCGGTAATCGCGGCCGAGAATGCTTCCAAGGACACGACAGCCCTGACGGCGGCTCTAGCGGAGGCTCAAAGAAATTCCACAGCCGCAATCGCAACCTACAATTCCTCCAACGTGAGTTTGGCAACAAAGAAATCAGAACTCTCTAAAGCCACCACCCTTCGTTCAACTGCCACAACCTCGGCCTCAGCCGCTGCAAGGAGCTTGAGCCTTGCCGAGGCGAATGTGACCAAAACCGCACAAACCCTTGCTCTGGCGCAAAGTGATCTTTCCAAGGCACAGACGGATCTCCTCACGAAAACCGCAACTCAGGCAAGTGCAAAAACCGCGGCGGATCTGGCAAAAGCTGCTTTGGCAAAAAATCCGAAAGACAGAATCCTGATCTCAAAAAATACCGCAGCGATCTCCGCACTCTCCGCTGCCGATAAAGCGTTGGCCGCCTCACGCTCAAAACTGATTTCGGCAACCTCCAAGGTCAACGCGGCTACCGCCGCAACCACTGCCGCTGTGACTCAGCGCAATTCAGCAAAAGCGAAGTCAGATGCGGAGGCTGAGAAACTCGCCACTGCGACTGCCGCATACAACTCCGCACTTGGGGCTTTCAACTCGGAAACGGTGGCAAACAAGAATGCCCTCAGTGACCGGAATGCAGCCTTGATTGCGGTGTCGCAAGCGAACTTCAACTTGGTCAAGGGCAGGACAAACGCCACCAAGGCCCAGATGCTGGTAAGCTCCACCCTCTCTGCATTCGGACTTGCCGATATTGCCTATATCAAGGCCAAAAACGAGTATGAAACGGCATATGATGCCCAGGTTGCCACGCAATTGGTGTTTGGATCGGTTCCCTCAACCCGTGTCGCAGGCTCCTCCTTCCCTGTATCGGTCACCGCCTTGAACGCGAAAGGCAAGGTCGCAACAGCCTACGCTGAAACTGTTTCCCTCTTGAGTTCGGATGAGAATGCCGAGCTCCCCTCTCCCATCACGCTCACCAAAGGAACAGGGTCCTTCCAAGTAGCTCTCCGCACCGCAGGCAACGCAAGCCTCACTCTTGAAAGTGGAGATCTTTCTACGACATCAAATTCGATTGCTGTTACTCCCTCGACCTTCTCAGCGGATACATCGGTACTGGCAGTGCTCGATTCGGTAGTTTCTGGCCAAAGCATCACCCTCACCCTCACTCTCAAGGATGCTTATGGAAACCTCGCTCCCTCGAATGCTCCGGCTGCAGCCGGGGTGATCTTCAACTCCAGTCTTGTGGGAGGAACCTCCACGATCGGCCCTGTAACCAGCACGGGGTCCGGTGTCTATTCCTCCACCCTGACCGGAGTGAAGGCTGGAGCACTCGTCATCAGCGCCTCGGCTGCCGGCACGATGATCAACTCTACGGCCGAAGTGACCGTGACTCCAGGTCCGGCAAGCTCACTTGCTTTCGAGGGGATCCCGCAGTCTGTTGAGGCAGGATCGAGCTTTGAGATCTCCCTGAACGTACTTGATTTGAACAAAAACATTGTCACATCAACCAAAGGTCCGGTCCAGTTGGTGGTGACAGATGGCGCAGCCAAGCTCCCGAACAAAGCGGAATTGAGCTCCGGTACCGCAACCCTCTCTTTCTCTCTTCTGACGGCCGGTCAGACCACAATTTCTGCAACTGCGAGCGGCCTAAGCGTCGAATCAGACGAAATTGCGGTTTATCCCGCCTCGGTCTCCTCTTTTTTAATTACGGACTACTTGCTCTCCGCCTTTCCGGGCGAACCGATTATGGCAAAAGTTCTGGCCTACGATGCCTACTCGAATCTGGTGACACAATCAAAGGAATCCCTGAAAGTCACAAGCACCGATCCCCTCATGACGTTCGAAGGGGGGACTCTCTCCTCGGGCGCCACTGATCTCACCCTTTACTTCAACACTCCCGGCACTCAGACCTTCAGCGTGTCCCTCGGAGAGGCATCGGAAGTTTCCGCAGGAATCGAGATCAGTCCGAGAATTCCGCCCTCCCTGGTCCAGATCAGTGGAGGCCCTCAGGCATGTTCTGGACTTTTGGTCTCGGATGGAACAGAAACCGGGGTCATCGCCCCTGCACACTGCATATCCGGAGTGGCAGCGGCTGAACTCAGGGCGGTTTTTCCAGATCTCAGTGAATCCAGAGGAGTCTACTCGAAAGTCCATTCAAATTATGAAGCCAAGATGCAAGGGTACGATATCGCATTCATTGCATTTCAAGCCTATTCGGGCACCCCGATCAGGATCCCAACCGAATTTACGGATTCTTCGAGTGTGGACCGTGGATTTCTTTTTGGCTGGAGTCTCGATGAGATCAGCGATGGAAACAATGTTCGAAATCAGGAATGGACCCTGCTTGATTCAAAAACAGGAACTGCTCTCTTTCCAACCTTCGAGGATGCCATCCACGGAGTAGTGGATTCGAATGACCCTGATTTCTCCCTCGATGGAGGAGCAGTCCTCGTGAGAGATGAGACCGCATCCACTGGATACCGCGCCTTGGGTCATCTTTTTATTACCAAAGGCAATCGATCCCTGTTCGTCGATTATTCAAGCTCCGAGATCACCTCGTGGATCCAGTCCGCACTCTCTGATCCGGTTTCAATTGAACTTGCATCAGTCCCCTCGGAGTCAGTGGCGGGTGACGCCATTTCTTTTGATGTAATCGCACTTACGGCGAATGGAACCATCGCTCGAACGTTCAACTCCTCCTTTGAAGTGTCTTCCACCGATTCGAGGGGAACTTTTGAAACCAAGCTCGCGTTTACTGAAGGGTCCGCCACATTCAATGGCGCATTGGTGACGTCGGGTGATCAAACCCTGAGATTCACCTATGGGACAGTGGAGGCAACCACCACCGCAATCAGGATTCTACCATCGAATTACTCTGCTGAGACGAGCTCATTCAGTTTCACAAGCGCCACCGTGGTTTCAGGATCCTCGATCGAAGCCACAATCACCCCCCGGGACGCCTTCCAGAACCTCTCACCCCAAGGGATTCCCGATCCTTCACAAATTGAAATCACCTTGAGTGCCGGTGCAGGTAAAGGAACATTCAGTGACCCGATCCTCGATCAGGACGGGACATATCGGATCTCCTTTACAGGAACCACTGCAGGATTGGTCACCCTTTCAGCCTCCATGGAAGGCACACTTTTGACAAACACCGCAAGTGTGACGGTGGTTCCGGGACCGGCAACCAGCCTTGTCCTGACAAATCTTCCTTCGACCAGCACAGCTGGAAGCCCTGTGAATTTCACAGTCACTGCGTTTGATTCAAATGCCAATGTCGCGACCGGATTCGCAGGTTTGGTCAATTTTACTTCAAATGATCCAAGTGCTGTACTGCCTGGCACCTCATCTCTATCCTCCGGGAGCAGAACTTTCAGCGCTACCTTCAAGAAGAGTGGCTCGGCAAGCCTCACTGCAAGTTCAGGCAGCCTGCTTGCAACTGGAAATTCGAATGTGGGGCCCGGAGTTTATGTGGCATCCATGAGCACTCTCAGTGCATCCGCCGCTTCGGTTGCTTCTGGATCCTCGATCACCCTTACTTTGACCACAAAAGATGCTTTTGGTAATCAAAATCCAACAAATCTTCCCGCGACAGGCTCCTTTGCCTTCACTGCTTCCACAGTCGGAGGAAGCGGCACTTTTGGAAGCGTCATTTCTGCTGGATCCGGAGTCTATACCACAACCTTTACGGGGACTGCCGCTGGGGCAGTCACGGTTTCTGCACAAATCTCAGGATCCCAAGCAAATAATTCCGTGAATCTCACTGTGAACCATGGGCCAGCGTCGAGAATTGTTTTCAACTCTCCTCCCGCTTCGGCAGTTTCCGGAACTTCATTCTCTTTGAATTACTCCTATAAAGATGCATTCGGTAACAATGCAACCTCCCATTCCATTACACCGACGCTATCATCGACCGATCCTGCGGCTCCGAGTCCCTCAAGCTCAACTTCGCTTGCCTCCGGGAGCGGTACCTTCACTGTTACTTTGAGGACAGCGAGCTCCGTCACCCTCACCGCCTCCGGTACAGGGGTTAGCTCCGCCACAACTGCAATCACCGTAAATCCCGGTGCCGCGACCAAGTTGGTGTTCAAATCTCCCCCCACAACTGCCACAGCGGGTACTGCATTCAGCACCACCGTGGAGGCACAGGATGCGAATAATAACCGCGTCACTTCGGCCACAAACTCCATTACCTGCACTTCAAGCGATGCTCAGGCCGTTCTCCCGGCAGCTGCGGCTCTGGTCAGCGGTCAGATCTCCCGCTCCTTTACCTTGAAAACAGCCGGCTCCCGCACCATCACTGCCGCTGCCACCGGACTCACCTCCGCTACCGCAACACTCACTGTGAGCGCAGGATCCGCAACCCAGCTTGCGTTCACTCTTGTTCCGGGATCTGCAACCGCAGGTACATCGTTCAATGCGACCGTGATTGCAAAAGATGCCTTCAATAACACAGCCACCGCTTTTGCAGGATCGGTTTCAATTACTTCAAGTGATGCAGACGCCACTCTTCCGGCCGCATCCACTCTCGCGTCCGGAAGCAAGGCTTTTGCAGTCACTTTGAAAACGGCGGGCTCACGAACAATCACGGCTTCCAGTACAGGACTCACCTCGGCTACTTCAAACGCGATTACCGTATCTGCGGCTGCAGTGTCAAAAATCGCCTTCACAACGGTTCCAACCACAGCCATTTCCGGAACCGCGTTTACCGCTACAGTGGCGGCACAGGATGCGTTCAACAATCAGGTCACCTCTTACGTAACCAGTACCTCGATTACTACCACCGACGCTGCTGCCACACCTCCTGCCGCAGCTGCCATGGTAAGTGGAACCAGGTCTTTTTCCGTCACCCTGAAAACAGCCGGATCCTATACTATTACTGCAACAAGCGGAGCATATACGGTAACTTCCCCGGCAATCACAGTGAGTCCCGGTGCCGCAACAAAGCTCGTGTTCAAAACTGTTCCCACCACGGCAACTGCCGGAACCTCTTTCAGCGCAACGGTTGAAGCCCAGGATGCAAACAGCAACCGCGTACTTTCCGCCACAAACTCCGTCACCTATTCTTCAAGCGACGCCCAAGCCGTTCTCCCTGCATCTGCGTCTCTTGTCAGCGGTCAGAGCGCTCCTTCTTTTTCGCTTAGAACGGCCGGATCGCGTACCATCACTGCCGCTGCCACCGGACTCGCCTCCGCCACCGCAACACTCACTGTGAGCGCGGGATCCGCAACCCAGCTTGTGCTTTCTGGGGTTCCTGCAAGCGTTACTGCCGGAGGGGCATTCACAGCGAGTGTGACCGCAGTGGATGCTTTTGGAAACACTGCGACCTCCCACTCTTCTTCGACTAGTTTTGTGTTGAGTGATGGCGCATCTCCTCCTGCTCCTGCAAATCTGTCTAGCGGTACGGGAAGCTTCTCCATTACTTTCACTGGATCGGGGAGTAGAACCTTTACCGCAACCAGTGGTGCACTCAGTGTCACCTCGACCTCGGTCACGGTGAATCCAGGGGCAGTCTCACTTGCACAAAGTACCTTGTCAGTTTCATCAAGCTCGGTTGTGTCCGCTGAGTCCATCACGGTAACACTCACCACACGGGACGCGTATGGAAACACAAATCCGAGCGGAGTCGGTGCGGTGGCCTTTACCACCAGCTCCATCGGAGGCAGCGGAAGTTTCGGTTCGATTGCAAACTCCGGATCAGATGTCTATTCCTCAAGCTTTACCGGAATCCTCGCAGGTTCCGTTGTCCTCGGTGCGACGATTGGGGGCGGCACTGTCACCAGCACAAGAACGATCACGGTCAACCCAGGTGCCGCAAGCCAGCTTGTCCTCTCCGGAGTTCCATCGAGCGCCTCTGCCGGGAATTCATTTAACGTCACTGTCACTGCAAAAGATTCAAACGGAAATGTCGCCACTTCACACACCGCGACCACCAGCTTCACTTTGAGTGATGGCGCCTCCCCTCCCGCAGCTGCTGCACTGTCGTCGGGTGTCGGTGCGTTCTCGATTACATTTAGAGGAGCGGGAGTGAGAACCTTCTCAGCAACGAGCGGTTCCCTGAGCGTCTCCTCGGGCCCGATCCAAATTCTTCCTGGTGCACTCGGCACTCTTATCCTCAGCGGATACTCCACATCGATTACGGCTGGAGATTCGATTTCGATGAATGTCGAGGCTTATGATTCATTCTCAAACCAAGCCACCAACAGCTCAAGCCCGCTCTCGATCACAAGCTCGGATCCCGGAGTGAATCTCGAAGGCATCAGTCTCTCGGAAGGGCGGGCATCGTTCAATGCAATCCTTTCGACACCAGGCACACATACCATCACGGTTTCAGCAGATGGAGTGCAGGCATCGAGTGAAGAGATTCTGGTACAGTCACTTGCCACTCCAACTCCGATACCCGGGGCATTGGTTCAGGTTTCCGGAGGTGTTGAAACGTGTGCCGGCGCCCTCGTTCAGTATGAAAGCGAAATCGGGGTGCTCGCACCGGCTCATTGTGTTGCGGAATCGGCAGCCAAGGATTTAGTCGTCCTTTACGCCGACCTCACCACCGGGATTCCGCTCGCGGTCATTGTGAATCCAAGTTTTGACTCGAAAACCCTGGGGTATGACCTTGCATATTTGCCCATGGATGGAGCATACACCTCAGCGATCTCTTTTCCTGCCGAGACCCACGATTCCACCAAAGTGATGAAAGGCTTCGTCTTTGGCTGGCAAGACTCCACTCCAAGTGATGGTTTCAACTTCACCACGGTTCCGGCAGGAATCCAGGATTCATCCACCGGGGGGAGAATCCTTGAATCATTCGACCCGAATTTCAACCTCTCGATTCGGCTTACGGAACCGATCTCCCTGAACGGTGGTGTGTTCCTGATTCCGGATGAAAAAGCCTCGACGAAATATCTCCTATCCGGAGTGCAATCCTTTACCCAAGACTCCGAAAGCATCTTGAGTGATGCCTCAGGGTCAACATCCGCGAAATGGCTTACTGAAGCATTCAATACACCGGCGAGTTTCTCCCTGATTGCATCCTCGGTAACTTCAAGTGCTGGAGATTTGATTTCCATCACTGTCGAAGCGCGCACCGCAAGCGGCAGGCTGGCAACAGAATACCAGGGGACCCTGACCCTCGTGACCACCGACACAAACGCCGGGGCTCCTGCAAGCGTCGATTTATCGGGAGGCGTGGGCAGCTTCGAGATAGGCTTCCGGACGGCAGGGTTGCAATCTGTAACCTTGACGGATAACAAGGTCACATCAAGCTCGCCGGACATCACGGTTTCTCCGGGCCCGGCAACATTCTCAAGTGCCATCCTGGCTTCCAAATCCGAATCTGTGTCAGCAGGCTCGGAAGTCTCGCTGACCCTGAGTGTATTTGATGCATTCGGAAATGCGGCCCCACTCGATCTTCCGGATGCAAGTGATCTCGGATTCTTCACGCTCGCTCAGGATGCAAAGGGAACTTTTGATTCTCCGAAACACCAGGGAGATGGTGTTTACACCGTGAATTTCACAGGCATGCTGAGCGGAGAGCTCACTATTGGAGTGTCCCACCCTTCCTTGGGAGAATTTCCGAATCCGATCTCAATCAACATACTGCCCGGCGCACCGAGTGCGATCAATGTCGATTCAGCACCGATCTCGGTCACTGCCGGGGAAGACTTTGGCATTCAGCTTTCCTTGGTGGACTCCTTCGGAAATATCGCCATTGGCGAATCGGGTACATCCCTCGCACTATTTGGAAATGAAGGAGGCAGTTGCGATTCGAGCCGTGTATCGGGTGGGTTGTCTGGCAGCACCTCAGGCAAGTTCATCGCTGGAGTTTCGATCATCGACACAGTCCAAGCAATCAGCACATCGATCAGATCGCTCGAAATCGTATCAGGATCAATTTCAACCTGCATCTCAGGCCTCGGAGTTGCTCCGGGCCGGATTCAAACCATTGCATTCAGCACAGAACCATCTCCAAGGAGCATCAGCATTGGAGCACCATTCACGATCCAACCCGTTCTCACCGGGTATGATGCTTACTCCAATCCCGTAACCAATGACACCGAGACAATAGTCTTATTGTCCGCAATAGACGGACTCAATTGCAGCGGTAAAACCCTCACCGGTGGACTCGGCGGATCAAGTGGGATTCCTTTCGATGGAGGGATTGCGACTTTCCGGGATGTCTTCGTAAATGACGGTTCGGTAAAGTCCATTCTTGCTGTAGCGGGTTCCGCAAGCGCGTGCTTTAGTGGATTGACCTTGGGAAGCCCGCCTGTGGCAAGGGATCTTTCTGCTGCCACCACCTTTGCCTCCTCTGCGCGCCCGAACCTGATCCAACTCTCGTATACGGACCCGGATGGCGACCTCGCCACCGATTGTGCCATTTCGAACCTTGTGAATGTGACAGAAGACTACGGTTGCACCTGCTCAAGTGGTCTTTGCAGTGTCTCCATCCTGGGCGACATTGGGCAGGTTTCGGGGAGTTTCGAGTACAGCGTGACTGCGGGTGGAGCCGTCTCCAACCGTGCCCAGGCCTCGATCTCGATCTATCCCACCACCACTCTCGCCTTCAGCCCCTCCTCCAGATACTATGGTTGGATCGGGGTTGGAGAAACCGGAGCCGGACTTGACTTCACCATCACGAACTCCGGTTCCACCCAGGCAATCAACTGCAGTGCTCCCACACTTGAGTCGAATGCCAACTTCGTAATTGTCTCCGACACCTGTGGCACTTCGAACCTTGCTGCAGGTTCAAGTTGTCTGGTAAAGGTCGCACCAAGACCTGGCTCGGCTGCAAGTCTTGCAACCACCTTGAGCCGGGAGTGCTTGAACGTGCACAACTCCTCGGACTCAACCACTGCAAATGGGTTGAGCGTTACCGGAAAGGCCCTTGCTCCTGTCATTACCACCCATGCTGCAACTACAGTTGATCTTGGCCAAGTTCGGGTCGGAGGAACTTCCTACACAAGGGAAGCGGTGTTCACCAACACGGGCATTGGATCCGCCTCATGCAGTGCCCCTGTTCTCAGCAACTCCACCGATTTTACAATTGTATCAGACGGATGCGGTACCGGAGCTCTCTTGAAATCAGGAGCCTGCTCGGTCTCCTACCGCGCAAATCCTGCATCGACGGGATCAAAAACCGCGACTTTGAGTCGCACCTGCGGATCCTCGACTGCGAGCATCAGCCTGAGTGCGAGCGGATCGGTAACCTCCGATGTGGTCCCGGTACAAATCGGAAATGGCGCCGGATTGAATACCACAAGCGCCGTGTACAAGGGATTCACCTGTGTCTTGATGTCAAACGGAACCATTCAATGTTGGGGTGATAACTTGTGGGGTCAACTCGGAAATGGTACCACCACCGCAAGCCTTACCCCGGTGACGGTGACCGGCATCACAAATGCCACAGCCATCGCCACGGGGAACTATCACAACTGCGCTCTCCTTGCTGACACGACCGTGAAATGCTGGGGCCCGAACACGGCGGGGCAATCAGGTCATCCTACCGTCAATACTGCTGCCATTGTAAGCACTCCGTATCCAGTTTCAAACAATGCCGGAGTCCTGAGAAACATTGTCGCCATCTCGGCAGGCTTCGCCTCCACCTGCGCGATCCGCTCGGATGCAACTGTCTGGTGTTGGGGATACAATTTCTATGGCCAACTCGGAAACGCGACCTCGACCAGTAATCATCTTGCAGTCCAGGTTCTTGGAATCACCACCGCGAAAACCGACTCTCCCCTTGCCCTCTCGGTTGGGAACAATCATGCGTGCGTCGTCCTCGCCAACGGCTCTGCACAGTGCTGGGGCTATAACGTCTACAAACAACTCGGCAACAACAATAGCGTGAACTCCTCCCGCTCGGTCGCTGTCCTTGGACTCTCAGGAGCCATTGGGGTTTCGGCGTCCGCACACAACACCTGTTTTCTCATGAGCGATTCGACCATCAAATGTCTTGGAAGCCGCTCCTATGGCACTAATGGTGATGGAACCGTTTCTTCTACCCCGAACGGACTACTGACCCAGGTCACTGGAATCAACACGGCAACATCGATCATCGCGGGAAAGGGTGGCTATACCTTCTGTGCGATCCTCTCGGACAAGTCTCTTCGGTGTTGGGGACGGAATTTCTTCGGATTATTCAGCAACGGCTTAGATACGGACGCCTCTACCCCGATTACTCCGCAGGGAATTTCAGACGTAACCTCTCTCTCAATGGCAGAAAACTTCGGTTGCGCGCTGGACTCAAGCAAGAAAATCAAGTGCTGGGGCTACAGTGAATATGGAGAAACCGGTCTTGGTACCGTTGCGAAGACTTCACTCCCAAAAACGGGCTCAATCCTCTCTGGCCTTGGCGCTGTTCAAGCGGTGGCATCGGGCGATGGCCACACCTGCGCACTCCTCACCACAGGCTCGGTCCGGTGCTGGGGTACAGCCACTCCAACCAGCCCATCCTTGGGAGACAATTCCACAGTTCAAAAAGTTGTGAATCCTGTCACGGTTCTAGGAATCACCAATGCGAGCTCCCTTGCCGTCGGAGACAGAAACTCTTGCGTGATCGTTTCCGGCGGGATCCGTTGCTGGGGCACTGGCTCAAACGGTGCCAACGGGGATGGCACCATCACATCACGACCAGCCCCTGTGACTGTCTTAGGAATCACGACCGCCACCCAAATCAGTATTGGCCGTTTCTTCGGCTGCGCACTCCTCTCGAACCAAACGGTGAAATGCTGGGGGCTTGGAAACAATGGGCAGCAGGGCCATGGCGCATTGATCAACCAAAACGCCCCCTCCGCAAATGTGCTCAACGTTTCGGGCGCAATCCGGATTTCGGCAGGATACCACCACGCCTGTGCTCTTCTTTCGAGCGGGCAAGTCATGTGCTGGGGATCTTCCAGCTACGGACAGGTCGGAAACGGTACCAGTGGCGGCACGACCTTTATTTCAACACCGGCTTATGTCACCGGAATCAACACCGCCATCGAGATTTCAACAGGAACTGAATTCAGCTGTGCACTCCTTCGGGACAATACGGTGAGATGCTGGGGATACAATAACTTTGGAACCCTGGGTGATGGCGCCATCACCGCAAGAAATACCCCGGTCACGGTTACGATTTCGGAAGGAAATGAACCCCTCACCCGAATGACCTCCATTGCCTCAAACGCGAATGTAACCTGCGGAACCCGGGCGAATAGTAACGGGAATCAATTGGTTTGCTGGGGGAATAATGTCCATGGCGCACTTGGACTTGGAAACATCAACAGCACCTACCGAAGGGCCGTTGAAGTTCCTGGAATGATCGACGTTGCCAAGGTCACCGCAGGGCCGGTCGGAGGATCCATCTGCGCGATCGACAGCTCCGGTACCCCGAAGTGCTTCGGGAACAATGACTACAACCGGACTGGTGACAATCTTCTCACCCCGGTCAGCCCAAGTGGATTCTGAAAGTTCAATCAAATATCTGAGTTATCATCCTTTTTGTTTCTTCAGGCGATCTTGAAAATGTCACACCTGACACATTCCGGTACAAAATCCGATTTGAGATCGTGGAGATGTGTGTTTTTGGTCCGCCTAAAGGGGGGCGGCAGGAATGAGTGCGATCAGGATCAAACTAAAACTCGGCTTTGGAATCCTCATTTCCATTGCCCTTGGATCCCAATCGATCGCGCAGAATCTGAGTGCCCTGAAATCGGCACTTGATCGGGCGGAGGCATCCTTTCTTGCCGCGAAGGCAAGCTTTCAATCCTCAAAAAGCGATGCAGACTCCGCCTCAGCCAATCTTCCGGCACTTCTTGCTGAGCAAGCAAGCGCAACTGCCGCTGCGACTGCCGCCACTTCTGCCGCAACCGCAGCTGCGAAACTCACCACTGAAAAACTGGCTGCGTCCCGTGCGGCTGTTACTGCGAAAACCACCGCAAGTCGGAATCTTTCGAGGGCGAATCTCCTGGTGACCACACGAACGGATGAGGCCGCAAAAGCTCAAGCCTCACTCACTGCGTTTGCTGCAATAAAAACAACTGCGGATTCGGTCCTCACCGCCGCACGCACCCGTTCCGAAGCCATGACCTCCGCCCTGACCGCAGCAACAGCAGCCTACCAATCCGCCCTGGCTGCTTTCAATGCAGCACCAAAAAACACCTCCTTGCGTAATGCGCTTACTGCTGCGGCTACCGTGCGGAACACAGCAACCCAAAACTCGGTCAACGCCTCCTCTGCGCTCAAGGCCGCACAACTAAAGGCACTCACTGCCGAGGCTTCCTTGGGGAGCGCCACGAAGACCCATTCGGCAGTCCTCGCCTCCTTGAGTTCAGCCCGGTCCACCCAGTCCGATGCCCTGGCAAAGGCCACTGCGGCTATCGAGGCTGCGATTGCCGCCGCAAGTGCCTTTTCCGAGGCAAGCGCCGCTTCCGCGCGTGCATCGGAGGCATCCAAAACTGCGACTGCCGCACTTCAGACGGCGATGGGTGCAGTTGCCAGACAGCGGTCCTTGATCGCAAGATTCAACACCCTTTTGCCAGCACTCTCCCGGAGAGTCTCCTCAACGGAGGCTGCGTACAATGCTGCGCTTCGCGCCTATTCGAACGCCAATCCTTCAGGTGACAATCCGAACCCGCCCGCTCCGGGCCCCGCAACCCGTTTGGTCTTGAGCTCAGTTCCCGCATCCGTGATTTCAGGCTCCTCCTTTGCGATCACGGTGACCGCAAAGGATTCCTCCGGAAACACAGCAAGTGGATACTCCGGCTCAGTCGCCCTTGCCTCCTCCGATCCCGCTGCCACACTGCCCTCAGCTGTCATGCTCACCAATGGTGTGGGCTCATTCAATGCGATTCTGAAAACCGCGGGCTCAAGAACACTCACTGCATCCGCTGGCACCCTCTCAGTGACGTCTGGAGGACTCACGGTCAATCCTGCAAACTATTCCCCCGCTTCCAGCATCGTGAGCGCGTCTGCTTCGAGTCTCAACTCGGGCTCCAGCATCAACGCTACACTCATCGCCAAAGACGCTTTTGGGAACACCACCTCCTCTGGACTCCCGAGCCTCGCTGAGATCGCATTCACAAGCAGCTTAATCGGCGGAACCGGAAGCTTTGGTGCTGTTTCATCACCATCCCCCGGAACCTACACCGCAACCTTTACCGGTTCCACGAGCGGCTCTTGTGTCTTGGGCGCCGCCCTGAGTGGTGCGGCGGTCGCAAATACCGTCACCGTCACGATTCTTCCTGGAGCTGCGTCTCAACTGGTGATCACGGGGCTGTCTTCTGCCGTCACTGCAGGAGCTCAAACTTCGTTCACGGTGACCGCGAGAGACTCCGTGGGGAACGTGGTACCCTCCTACTCTCAAACCCTGAGCTTCTTGTCTTCCGACACATCAGCTACACTTCCTGAAAGTGCATCATTTTCTTCAGGCACAGGCACATTCAATGCCATCCTGAAAACCGCCGGCAGTCACACTCTGACCGCAACCAGTGGCTCGCTTTCGATCACATCACAAGCCATTGTGGTTTCGGCCGGGGCAGTTTCGAAGCTTGTGTTCTCCTCGCGTCCGGGTTCGTCCACCGCCGGCACTGCCTTCCCGGTCGTGGTTCAGGCTCACGACTCATACGGAAACTTCGTCTCCACCGCATCTCCGATTGTGACCCTCTCCTCAAGCGATCCGCGAGCGATTCTGCCAGCAGCAAGCGCGCTTACCGCAGGTCAGGCAACCCTGTCCGTTACCTTGAGAACTGCAGGCTCGGCCATCCTGACGGCCTCATCCCCTGATCTCACCCAGGCCACCACCGGCTCCCTGAGCGTGAGCGCCGGTGCCCCGGCCCAACTTGCCTTCGATGCACAGCCGGAGGGAGGCCCTGCCGGAACAATATGGGCATCGCAACCTGTGGTGACCGTACTGGATTCGAGTGGAAATACCGTGACTCATTCTACCGCCCTGATCACCCTCGCCATCGGCGCAAATCCAGGTTCCGGCACCCTCGCAGGAACTACCGCGATCGCTGCAACTTCGGGCGAAGCATCGTTTGCGGGCTTAAGCATCAATAAATCCGGTGCGAGCTACACCCTGATTGCCACTTCTCCTGGCCTGACTTCTGCGACCAGTTCTGCGTTCAATGTCTCAGCAGGAGAAGGCACTCGACTCGTCTTCACCACCCAGCCCGGAGGCGGTTCCGGTGGAGCTGCGTGGGCTCAGCAGCCGAGTATCGTCGTTCAAGATGCAAACGGAAATCCCGTGACCACCTCCACAGCGGCCATTACAGTCGCGATTGGAACCAATCCATCCGCAGGAACCCTCTCGGGCACTACAACTGGCGCGGCTGTTGCCGGGGTGAGGACGTTCTCAGGTCTCAGCATCAATAGATCCGGAACCGGATACACCTTGATCGCAAGTTCACCCGGTCTCGTCTCCGCCACCAGTGCTGCATTCAACATCACGCTCGGAGCGGCATCAAGACTCGCCTTCACCACGCCGGCCGGAGGCGGTGCTCCGAACGCCGTCTGGACCACCCAACCTGTAGTCACCGTTCAAGATGCCGGAGGCAATACCGTGACCTCATCTACTGCCAGCATCACTCTAGCGATTGGCACAAATCCCGGTTCGGGGACCCTCACGGGCACCGCAAGTGGTGCGGCCTCTTCCGGAGTGCGGCCTTTTTCAGGCCTTAGGATCAACAGTGCGGGCGTAGGATACACTCTGACTGCAACATCACCGGGACTTGCCTCTGCCACGAGTCCCGGCTTCAGCATCACTACCGGAGCGACCAGGCTTGCGATCACCGTAGCCCCCACCGTGGCCACCGCCCTTACTTCCTTCTCGGTAACCGTTCAAGCCCGAAATCCAGCAGGGGCCCTTGTGAATACAGCAACACCCACAGTCACTTGGACCTCCACCGACCCGCAGGCGATTCTACCGGCCGCTACTGCCTTGAGTGCAGGCACCCGAACGTTCACGATCACATTTCGGAGCGCGGGCTCCCACACGATCACGGCTTCCTCAAACGGACTCCTCTCTGCAACCTCAGCTTCGATCGCGGTCAGCCCCGGCCTCCCATCCAAACTTGCCTTCACTGTGCCGCCCGGGGGCGGGATTGCAGGGAACGCATGGACCATTCAACCCGAGGTCATCGTTCAAGACGGTGCAGGCAATACGATCACCAGTTCTTCGGCCAGCATCTCTCTTGCGATCGGCACCAACCCCGGGAATGGGACCCTCTCCGGAACAGCTTCGAAGGCGGCGGTTTCTGGGGTCGCGACTTTCTCGGGCCTTTACCTGAATCGCCCCGGCAATGGATACACTCTGACCGCAACCTCCGGGAGTCTGATCGCTGCGACCAGCTCTGCCTTCTCAATTTCAACGGGCTCACCTCACAAACTCGCATTTTCAACGCAACCCGGTGGCGGACCTGAGGGTGTCGCATGGAGTTCCCAGCCTGCAGTTCTAGTTCAAGACAGTATGGGCAACACCATAGGCACCTCCTCTGCCAAAATCACTCTTGTACTTGGCACCAATCCAAGCGGCGGAACCCTTTCCGGGACTCCGATCCGAAACGCAGTTTCGGGGCAAGCGAGCTTTCAAGATCTGAGCATTGATAAAGCAGGTACCGGCTACACTCTGACTGCAACTTCCCGAAGTCTCGTGGCTGCAACAAGCTCTGCATTCAGGATCAGGGTCGCTTCCCAAGCCGGGTGTGAGCCGGGAAAGAAGGTCTTTACCTTTAGGCTCCATAAAAATGCGATTTCGGAGGAAGGCTCAGATGACTCGTACTTCAACCAAGACTTTTCGGTTCCCGAGAACTGCACTGAAGTCACGGTCAAGGCCTGGGGCGCCGGAGGCGGCGGAATTTATATGGACCCAGGGAATCACGGCGGGGGCGGAGGATTTACGAGCGCGATCTTGACTGTGACTCCGGGAGAGGTACTCAATGTGCGAGTTGGTCAGGGCGGAATGGGGCCTGCTGATATGTTCAATTACTGTTCTGAATGCACAAACTGGTGGTATCGAATTGCCGGTGGAGGCTCTCGAGGGGGTTCGGTTTCAACTCCGACGGGCGGCGGAGGAAGCTTTGTTTTCAGAGGCAAGGATGTGTTGATTGCGGCAGGAGGAGGCGGGGGGGCCGGTACGTATGCCAATATGCCAGGAGGAGCCGGGGGTGGAGAAGCGGGCTCGCAGGGATTGCCATTGACTTTGGTCCCAGTCTACTCGAGTGGGCACTTGGGTGGAGGTGGAGGAACCCAAAAAGAGGGCGGCCTCTCGGGGGGTGGTGATGCCACCGCCGGGACCAGCATGAAGGGTGGCTACGGTGGATCCTCGATCTGGTCAGAAGACTGGCTCTATGCGGGAGGCGGTGGAGGTGGTGGCGGATATTTCGGAGGTGGCGGTGGCGCTGGATCCACTATGTACTTTGTCTCCGGAGGCGGTGGTGGCGGCTCAGGATTCGCCTCGGGCGATCAATCCATTTTGATCCCGGGATCGAAACGGCAAGCAGCGAATCAAGAAGATCCTGACTACCAGAGCGGAATCGGGATGGGAGGCATTTCGAGCGGAAATATCGAATATGGCACCGGGGGGGATGGACTGATCGTGATCGAGTACTAGTTCAATCTGCAAAATCCCTGGATTTGATTTGTCTGGAATCACCGACTGTATTAGCAAAGTCTTTAAAAGATAAACCTTTCGTTTTTCCCGTCATACTCCACGCGGATCTTATGGGCCTCGGCTCCCGAAGCGGCACCCAACTTGCCCGAAAGCAGGCTCATCGCCAACGGATCCTGAATCCGCTTCTGAAACACCCGCTTCATCGGGCGTGCTCCGAAATCGGCATCATAGCCCTCTTCCAGCAGCTGCGCGCGCGCCGAATCCGTGAGTTCCAGCACCACTCCCCTGTCCTTCAGCTGTGCGTTCAGCTTCTCGACATAAAGGCTTACGATTTGGGTGAGATCCGATTTCTCAAGCTGATTGAACACCACGATCTCATCAATCCGGTTCACAAGTTCCGGCTTGAGCTTCGCGCGGATCATCTCCTGGATTTTCGCATCCCGAATGACCGGGTTCTTCTCGCCCAAAATGAGGCTCGAACCCAAGTTCGAGGTCATGATGATGAGCGTATTTGAAAAATTCACCGTCCGCCCCTGTCCATCGGTCACGCGACCATCATCCAGAATCTGAAGGAACAGATTGAACACATCCGGATGCGCCTTTTCCATTTCATCAAGCAGGATCACCGAATAGGGCTTCCGCCTGATCGCTTCGGTCAGCACTCCGCCCTCTTCATAGCCAACATAACCGGGAGGGGCACCGATCAGGCGTGCCACCGAGTGCTTTTCCATGAACTCGCTCATGTCGATCCTGACCATCGAACCTTCGGTATCAAACAAGAACTCCGCAAGCGCTTTTGCGGTTTCGGTTTTTCCGACTCCGGTCGGACCCATGAACAAAAAGCTCCCGATGGGTCGATGCGCTTCCTTGAGTCCTGCACGCGAGCGTCGGACCGCATTTGACACAGCTTCAAGTGCGGCCCTTTGACCGATCACACGCGTGGAGAGGCGCTCCTCCATATGCACAAGTTTCTGGCCTTCACTCTCGACGAGCTTAGTGACAGGCACGCCGGTTTTTTTCGAAACCACCTCGGCGATGTCTTCTTCGCTTACTTCCTGACTGAGCAACATGGTCTCCTGCGCGCCCGTGCGGGAGGCTTTGAGTTCAGAAAACTGCTTTTCAAGTGCTGGAAGTTTTCCATAGCGGAGCTCGGCTGCTCTTTCGAGCTCTCCTCGCCTCTCCGCCCCCTCGGACTGAAGCTTTACCTCTTCGATCTGCTCCTTAAGATAACTGACCTGATCGACAAGACGCTTTTCCTCCTCCCAGATCGACTTGAGCCTGACCGACTCTTCTTTCAATCCCGAGAGTTCCTTTTCGACGACCGAGAGCCTCGTCTGCGAGGCAGGGTCGGGCTCCTTCTTCAGCGCCTGGCGTTCGACTTCGAGTTGGATGAGCCTGCGCTCGATCTGATCGATCTTTTCAGGTCTGGAATCAAGCTCAATACGGGTTTTCGAGGCCGCCTCATCCATCAAATCAATCGCCTTATCTGGCAAAAATCGATCCATGATGTAGCGATGAGAGAGCGTGGCTGCGGCGACCAGTGCTGCATCGCGAATCGTGACCCCATGATGAACTTCATAGCGCTCTTTTAAGCCCCTAAGGATTGAGATCGTGTCCTCGACACTGGGCTCATCCACCTGCACGGGCTGGAATCGCCTTTCAAGGGCTGCATCTTTTTCGATGTATTTTCGATATTCATCGAGCGTCGTAGCCCCAATGCAATGAAGCTCTCCGCGAGAGAGTGCAGGCTTAAGGAGGTTTGCAGCATCCATCGCGCCCTCGGAGGCTCCGGCTCCGACCAGCGTGTGAATTTCATCAATGAACAAGATGATCTCGCCTGCTGATTCTGTGACCTCTTTCAGTACTCCCTTCAAACGTTCCTCGAACTCGCCGCGGAATTTTGCGCCGGCGATGAGGGCTCCAAGATCCAGCACCAGCACGCGCTTGTCCTTCAAACTTTCGGGCACATCCCCGTTTGCAATTCTGAGCGCAAGACCCTCTGCGATCGCGGTCTTTCCGACCCCGGGTTCTCCAATCAGGACCGGGTTGTTCTTGGTCCTGCGGGACAGCACCTGCATGACACGGCGGATTTCTTCATCCCGTCCAATCACCGGATCGAGCTTCTGATCGCGAGCAAGGGCGGTCAGGTCACGACAGTATTTTTTCAAAACATTCATTTTGGACTCAGGTTCCTCGTCTTGAATGCGGGAGTTGCCGCGAACCTTCATAAGGGCCTCCCGAAATTTAGACTCGACCAGCCCTGCGTCCTTCAAGGTTCTGACGGAGTCATATCCCGATACGCTTCCTGCAAAATGGGCCAGGATAAAGTGTTCGGGGGCCACGAATTCGTCTTTCAGTTTTTTTGCCTCTCCCTCCGAGAGCGCAAGCAGCTTTTGAAACTCTGGGGTCGGGTACAGCTGGGCACTGCCGGATAAGACTTTGGGAACTGCCCCGAGCTTTTGCTCGAGCGTGGCTTTCAGCGCTTTATGGTTCACGCCGGACACACTCAGCAGGCTCCCGACCGAGGACTCCTCGCCTGCCCCGCCAGAAATCAAGGAAAAAAGCAGATGATAGGGACCAAGAGCCTGGTGTTCCCGCTGGTGGGCCTCGCTCTGGGCTGCCTGTAAAGCGCTCATCATGGATCTTGTATAGTTTTGACTCATAGTGCTTCTCCCATCTTGCTAATGGACGCCCTTTCGGGTGTGTCAAGGCGGCCCTGAAAAGTCTTCTGAAACCATTGATTTTTCACTTCTATCTGTTTTTCTTTAAAAAATCTTGAAACGTCAGCCCGGACACATTCCGAACCAGAATCCCAAGTGAGAAAATCAAGACACGGCTAAGGGACCGCCCAAAGGAGGGCGGCAGGCATGAGAAACATCATTTGGTTTGTGCATTCTACACAGAAGTTCGGCCACCTCGCGATGGTTTCTGGTATCGTGATGGCATTTGTCCTTCAGGGCGAAGCTCGGGCCCAGAGTGACCTTGAGGCTCTCCTCGATGCTGTCAAGAAAGCCGAGAGCAATGTGAGCTCCGCTCAATCCGCCTCCGATGAAGCGGATGCTTCTGCCGCGAATGCGGTCGAATCCCTGTCGAGCGCAACAGCGAGCCACCAAGAGAAGCTCACTGCCGCGAAAAGTGCCGCATCGACCCAAACAGCGGCCCTCAAGGAATCCCAAGCCAAGGCAGCCGCAGCCCGGACGGCTGCGGCCTCTGCGGCTTCTGCGAACAGGGCCAAGACCTCCGCGGATGCCTCGGAGAGTGCTGCGAAAGTGGCGGCCGCAAGAGCGTCCTCCGCTCTGTCCGCGGCCGAATCGGCGGCCAGCTCGGCATCGGCCGCAGTCTCCTCCGCTGAAAAGTCCCTGAGCGCCGCGAGTGCAAGCGAAAGCTCCACGAAGGCGGCTTACCTTGAGGCCTTGGCTCAGGCCAACAAAGATCCGAGAAATCCGAAACTCATCGCGATAAGAAACGCGGCGAAAGCCGCCTACGACAAGGCCGTAGCTGCACTCCGGTCTGCCACCCTCGCTGTCACGAGCGCAAAGGCAGGGCTTGTTTCTCGTGAAAGACTCCTCGCCACTGCCAAGAGCGCTGCCTCCGCAGCTGATGCGAGACTCGCATCGGCAGAAACCGCGGCAGCGAGTGCTGCGAAGGCAGCGGTCACGGCTGCTTCAAACGCCTCTGCTTCCGCAAGCTCTGCAGCAGAGGCGGCAAAGGCACTCTCGGAAGCTCAAGCCCTCCTGAAGGCTGCGAATGCCGATGTGGCAAACTCAGTTAAATCCCTTGCCGCTGCGAGAACCGCCGCGGCAAAGGCAATTACGAACGCCAGAGCAGCCCTCGCGCGACTTGCGGCCGTCAAGAAAACCCATGCAACTGCTCTTGCCAAATACGAGGATGCCTTGGCTCTCGCGCGGGAAACTTCCGATCCAGCCAAGTTCGACTTTGAGAATGCCTTCCAACAGTACGTGCCGGACGCTCTGGGTTGGTTCAACAGTGAGGGGCAAGAGTTCATTTTCTTTCCGTCAAGCGAGCTCTACCATTCTGTGGAATGCGCATTCCTCCCGAAAGTCCAGATCGAGTGGGGCGACACTCTCCAGTATCTGCCTCTGAAGGAGACCGTCCACCCGTTCAAGGAGCAATCCGGGTATCTGTTTTATCTCGAACAAAATTCTGGAAAAATGGTGAATGAAGTGCACACCTTCAGCTGTCGAGCCCAGAATCCGAGTGGCGAGCAGTCTGAGTACAGCAAGTCGATCAAGATGGACACTTTCCTTGACAAGCGTGCTGTCAAATCGGATCTCGAAAACAACGGCCCCTGCGGCTTTGAGGCCGATGGAGTCACCCATAACGCCATCTTCAACCTCGCGCGAGCAAGTTTGAAGCCCGTGGCAAAGTTCCCGGAAATCTCGGCCGATCAACCCTACTCCGTTACCATTTCGACCAACAGGGGGGAGATCAAGGCACTCCCGGGAAAATACTCCACCCGAAAGAACCTGGTCAAAAGCATAGATGAAAAATTGGTCATGGTCATTCGACACGCGCAGAACCCGGTACTTGGATGCCACCTCGCGCCCACTCGAAAGCAACTCATCCGGGAGTCCGGGGGCTCCCTGTTCTGGTTCCGAAGCCTGAAAAAGGCCTATGACAAATTCGGAATCAAGGCGGATGCCCAGCAGGTCGGCACCACCGCCTTCAATTCCAATGCAATTGCTCCCTATGCGTTTGTGATGGCCGCAAACGGAAAGGCCGTACTCATCGGCCTGAATGCGAGGAATCAACCTGTAATCCTGAAGTCATTGACAACAGGAGATCGCTACCTGAGCCGACTCTTCCAGGAGGTCAATGTGAACTTCCCGACCTATTGAGGATTCCCCTGAAGCCTTGCCGAAGCCCACTCCTTCCTGCATACTCAAGGGTAGATCCCAAGGATCAAGGAGACTTGAGCTCCTTACCCATGCCCGATTGTGAGAAACTGCGGTTTTCATCCACGGGCAAAATCCCGCTTGCGCGGGATTAAACTCTTCGGGGACCGAAGACAATCCCCCCCTTGGGATCGCCCTTTATGATGGTTCGTGCAATCCGGATCTGGATGATGTTGGCTCGCGAGTGGGAAAGAATCCGGACCAAGGACTGGTTTCAACGGCTTCCCGAGTCTCCCTTCGAGCTTGAAGAAACCAGGATGCAACACCTGTTCCGTGTCGCACGATGCCTTCTTGCGGGAACACTCCCGGAATCAAAGCCCCTGATCCTGAAACAAATCAAGCTCGACAAGACCCGCGAGATCGTCGAGCTCCCGCTCCACTCCCAGCTCGCACACGGACTGCTCCGGCAGATTCTGGAGCCCTCTCTCAAGCGGATCCAATCGCCCCATGCCCACTCCTTCATCCGAGGACGTTCGGTCGAAACCGCCTTTGAACACATTCTTGGCCAACTCAAAGGCTATCGAAAAAAGACCAAGCAAAAGGATCGGGCACTGTATGTCCTCCGCGCGGACATCAAGAAATGCGGGGAATCGATTCCGGTCCACCCCCGTTCGGCTCTCTGGCCGATTCTTTCGGAGATTCTTCCGGATTCCACACTGTTTCCAAATCCGGTTTTGATTCAACTCTTCACCCGGGCGCTTCGTCCGGAGCTTGAATGGAAAGACACCCCCGGCTCCTTTCACCTCAGGTACGGGGTGCCCACCGGATCTCCCCTGCAACCCCTGATCCTGAACCTGTATCTTGGGATTCTCGACCGGTATTTCGAGGAACAATTGGTGGATTCCCCGCACGCGATCTATTGCCGGTACGGGGATGATTTTTTCTTCGTACACCCCGAACCCCGGAGGCTTCAGGAAATCACAGCAGGATTCCTCCGGAAAGTCTCGGCACTTGAGCTCGAGGTGCGGGCTGACAAACTTCAAACCTTTCGTTGGTCCGGATCGGGGTTTCAGGGACGACAGACCGTGCCCTTTCTCGGGTATGAGATCCACTTCAATGGAACTCTCCGGATCCATTCCAAAAAACAGGCCGTTTTGCAGCGGCACCTGAACCGTATCGTACGGAAAACCCTCGCAGTTCTCCCGGATCTCCCTCTTGAGGAACGCCTTTCCGCTGTGGCCCGCGGCCTTGAGCGCGCCTATGGAATCCGATCGGGACATCCGCACCCGTACATGGATAAACTGATGGGCCTTGGCAATGACAGGGGGCAACTTCTTCAATTGGACCATGAGGTTTGCCTGACCCTTGCCGAGACCATTACAGGCAAAAGAGGACCTCGTGCGTTTCGAAGCATGCGGAAAAAGACACTCTTTCAAAATCATGGCATTCCCTCTCTCATTGCCAAAAGGAACCGCTAGAATGGAGACGACATACCCATGGAGCGATTGATCCTGCTCTCCCGCTCTTTCTCGTATTGCATGCATCGACTTCGCTATGTTCTGTTGCAGCGAGGTCTTCTCCTGTTGACCCGCTACGCCGAGTGGGAGAGTTTTCAAAATCTCATCCCGGCACGCCATGCCTTTCTTTATCTGATCTTCCGCTATCTGACCGAGTTTATGGTCCGTTATCGCTGGAGCTCGCTTGAGGATTTGAGGGCTGAGCTCTCAAGACTCCGGCACAATCGCCAGCACAAGGAATTCCGGCGATCCATCCATGCTGCCTGGAGAAGTGCATGGCGCGGTCTTTTGCTTCTGATCCTCGTGTTCCTGATCGGGTGCGGATTGGCCACCCGATTCCTTGCAGAACCTCTGTCCCCGATTCTGATCCTCATTCTTATGCTTGGCGTGATCGGAGTCTTTTGTGAATGGCTCCTGAAAACCCTCCAGTCCTTTCTCTTCAGCGTATCCCGGACCCGGCGTCCCTTTTGGTCCTTGAGCGGCCTTGATCTTCTCCATGCAATTCTTTTGCTCACGGTCGCACAAAAGTACGGCATGCCCGGAATCGCTTTCGTATTTTTTGTGAATACCGCCTTGCGAATCAGCCTCTCCACCCATTTCACTTTGAAAACCTGCGCGATTGCCGGAATTCCCTCCCTTGGGATTCCCGGAAACCTCTTCCGGGGGTTTCGCATTCCCTCGAGACGCGAACTGGCCTTCTCCCTGAAATCGGGCCTGACTCTTCCTTTGATCGAGCTCCCCTTTTTCTTTTCCATTCTCTTTTACCATCTGGCACTCACCCAATGGGATGTTGACGAGGAATATCAAGCGTTGGCCTTTATCCTCTCACCCCTGTACCTTTCCGCAAGCAGCATCGCCTACCTCTACTATGTCGATTTCCTGAAATACAAACACAGGGTGTTCCAACGCGTGTACCGGATGCTGTCGTCCGACGCCCTCCGGGCCCTTTTCTCCTACGGACTCTTCATCACCCTCCTCTCCTGGCTCGCCGCCCGGTTCACCGATCCCGGGATTCTCGATCCTGCGGACCTCCTGATTCCCCTGATGATTTTTCTTTCTTGGGGAATCTATTTCATCGGCACTCTCTGTGCATTCATTCGCGGTGCCCGATGGTCACTCCTTGCCCTCGGTCTCCTTGCCTTGATCTCTCTCGGGGTGAGTTGGGACCTTCCCTCACTCATTGCATTTTCCCTTGCGGGCCCGGCTCTGCTCGGAGGGATCGCTCTTTGGATTTCCAGCGGCCTGGAAAAACTCCAAGGCTCGCAGTGGGTTTCAAAGGAGCTGATCCCGGAGCACTCCGGAATCCAAGGAGTCGAGCTTACCCGGGGAGTGCTTGGATTTTCGCTTTCAAACTCAGCTGAGGCACTCTTCTCCGCCCTTCCCGCAGGAAGTCTTGTCGGACTTGAGAATCGGAGACACATGATCTGGACCACTCCCGATCAATCCAGACTTCATCCGCGGGATCTGCTTGAAATCTTCGGTGTGTATTGGGAAAAGGAACTTCACCTGCGAGGGAAATCCATCGATCACCCCCTCCCGGCCGGCGCCCTTCGTTGGGATCTGGGATCACCCCTTCCCTCCACTTTGGGTCCGATGGACTCCCGCAGCCTTCAACGCCTCTTCTCTGCGATGAAACAAAAAGCCCGTGGTCGGAATCACTCGGGCCGATTTGTCCCCATCGGCTTTCGTCCGATCTTCAAGGACGGAGTGTGGGTGGGAGGCTATGTCTGGCGAAAATTCCCTCAAGTCTCGTACCGCTGATCCATGTATTGATACAAAAACTGATTCACCATCGTCGGATCAGGAATCTTTGCGACCATGCCGTACATCGCCGCCATCCCCTCACCTGCAAGTTCAGGATGGGCGCGCGCGGTATCATACGCTCCCTTGAGATCCGCCAAATATTGCGAAAGTGCGGGTTCGTTTGCAGGAGTGATCGTCAGGTGGATTGAATCCGGATTCATCTGCCGATCAAGAAACCAGCCCTTTGCCGCCATGAGATCTGCGATCACGTGCATGTTCACATCATTGGATGTGTAGGCAAACAGAGTTCCCACCGGATTTCCGACCATCTTGAACCCAATTGCCTCGATGCCGGATCGATATGCATCCACTGTCTTCATAAGACGCGAGTAGAGCTCAAGATACCCCTCTTCTCCGAGCGCATTCAATGTCGCCCAAGCGGCCGCGATCGACCCCGCGGGCCTTGTCCCGGTCACCGAGGGAGATGCGAACAATCCTCCCGGCCAGTCTTTGCTGATGAAAAATTGAAAGCGCCTGAGCTCCTTGTCCCGAAACAAAATGACCGACGCGCCCTTGGCCGTGAATCCGTACTTGTGAAGGTCAGCCGAAATCGAGGTCACACCCTCCACAGTGAAATCAAAGGGCGGAATGTCGCGACCGAGCTTGCGCAAAAACGGAAGCATGAATCCACCCACACACGCATCCACATGCATCCCGATCCCATTCGCCTTGGCAAGCGATGCAAGGTCCAGGATCGGATCCATCACTCCATGCGGATACTGGGGCGCAGAACCCACGATCAGAATGGTGTTCGGCGTGAGCGCAGCCTTCACTGCGGAAAGCTCCATTCGCTGATTCGAATCGACCGGAACCTTCACGGGCTTCACTCCGAAATAGTGGGCTGCCTTATCGAATGCCGGATGTGCGGTCACGGCAAAAATCATCTCGGGCTCGCGAATTCCTTTTGTTGAAAATGCCCAATCCCGATGCGCCTTCACCGCCATCATGACACTCTCGGAGCCTCCGGATGTCATGGAGCCCGCAGCCTTTTCGCCGCCCCCGAGCAAGTGAGCCGCCATGGAGACCACCTCGGCCTCATACTTTCGAATCGACGGGAATGCGCCCGGGTTCAGTCCATTTTCATGAAAATACGTCGTGTACGCTTTTTTCAGGAACTCCGTATGCTCGTCACTCTCGTGGTACACAAGACTGAAGGTGCGCCCCTCATGCCATTTGCTGTCGCCGGCACGGTTCTCTTCCAGTTTTGAGAGAACCTTTTTTCGATCCGTACCGGTCTTTGGAAACGTGATTTTATTTTCCATGGGATCCCTTCGCTGCGACTTCCTTCTCGGCATTCACAAACCCCATGCGAAGCTCAAACAGGAGATGGCTCAAGAGCTGATCCTCATCTTCCGATCGGTTTCCCCGCGTTTTTTCGTGCATCAACTCAAGGAGGTCGATGTTGTGGCGGGCAAACTCCAGATCCCGTTCCTTTTCGGTGAGCGATTGCATGGCGGCTTGGGAAACAGAGAGGAAGAAAGTGGTGAGATCGAGTTTTGGCAACATGCCTCAGATCTTAGCAATTTTCAGGAGTCTCTCAAGGGGATAAAGCCAGAAGGACAAAAACCAATAGCGGAACTCTTCTTCCCGCCCCTTCCAGCGGTCCAATCTGAGACGCACCGAGAAAAGCCTGTTCTTCCTGCGCACTTCCCGGAGCTTCATCTCATGCACACCCCTGAATGCGGAGCGGATTTCCAGATCTGTTGCCTGCTCGAGAAATCCTTGACTGAAAAAAATCCCGATCTTTCCCGGCGCATGAACCCAGATCTTGAACTCCGGATCCGTTGCACGATAACTGAAGAATTCCACCCCGGTTCGTTCCGGCCCCTCTTCCCTCCAGAGGGCCCGCAGACGACCCTCGAGCTCCTCGTGGAGTCGGTAGGGCCTAACCCGCAGCAAAAACTCCGAGTAGGAGTTGAGCCAAAAATAAAGAATCCCGAAAGACCCGCACCCAATCCCCGCTGCCAGCACCCACGCCGATTTCAATACCCACGCAAGCAGGAGCACGGGAAACGAAAAAAAGAAAAAGAGGCTCATCAGCATGCGAATCATGGGGCAGTCCTCAAGGAAGGGTGAATTCCTTCAGGTATTCAATGGACTCGCGAATGCTTCTCACTTCCTTGATCTTCCAGAGTCCATCCACCTTGATCACGGAGCAGAGCTTTTTCTGGGTGATCTGCGCAAGATTCTCCTTCGGCCCCTCCTCAAAGGAAAGCTCATAGGTAAGAGCCACCTCTTGGTCGCTCACTTTGCGATTTTCGAGGATCTTGAGCCCTTGGAAGCGTTTCGGGGATTCGAGAAACGCCTTCATGAACTGGTCATCACTCCAGGACATCAATCGAGCAAGAGTGTCTCCGGTCAGGAGCTCCTCCATCCGCTTTCGATCCTGAGCCCCGCTCAAGCTGAAACTGATCTTGATGTAGTTTTCCAACACCTTCGCAGGCGAGCTCTCCCCGGGGGTTTTTGTGCACCCCCAAAGAACGGCCATCACCGCAACCATCCCCACAGCTTGTTTCCCGATCCTCCAAAACCTCATAAACCTCTTCCTCGCAACTCCTGAACCAAAGCGGAATAATCGCCGAAATGATAAAGGTCTTTTGGCAAAAACTGAAGCCCCAAGCCCATCTTTTCACCCGAGAAATGAGCAGAAACCCTCGCTTCTCCCTCGATTTTCCGGTGAGTAGAGGACATTTCGACCGTGAGTCTCTGATTTGGCCTGAAGGAAAATGGTTGATCAAAGAACAGAAAAAATCCGTCCGGGTCGACTCTTCTCACCCGTGCCGGCCGACTCAGCTCCCCGTCCCGGATCAGGGCCGTGAGTCCCGGAATCAAGCGAAGCTCGCCTTCAAACCACACATGACCGGGATTGAGAGCGGCGGACGCAATCCTTCGCTCGAGCCAGAGCATCACTCCCACAAAGACAAAAAACGCCCCCAGAGCAATCCCCAGAGATCCAAAATCCCGATCCAGAACAGCGCTCAAGAATGCAACCCCGATCCCGGCAAGGAAGATCACCGAGAGCAGAACCCGCGCAAAAAAGAAGCCCCTACGGACCAGGATCGAGAAAAGAATTCCCAGGATCACGCCGATCCCGCAAACCCAAAAGAAATCCTCGCGGCGGTACAGCACGGAGACGGGATGAAATGCGCACCAGGTCAGGGAAGGGAGCATCCCCGCCAAAAACAGGGCAAATCTAGGAAGAGCGAAAATCCTCAATCTCATGCACGGTATCGTCTAACCGGATTTGTTTTTTGCCAAGCTCGAATCTTCCTCCCAGTCCGGGGTCGGAATTCTTCAAGCGCCTGATCAGGAACTCCGGAAGCCTCCCGGAATCCAGCAACCTGCGGATCTCCTGCTCGGCCCTGTGCCACAAGGCCGGAGAACCGATGTCAATCCAGGGAGCATCAGACCGCAGAAACCCCACCCGTCCGGCCCGAAGAGCGGGCTCGAGAACCTCTGGAACAAACTCCGAAGGCTCTCCCAAGGAAAGGTGGCGAAAGGCCTCGGGTTCAAACACCGCAGTCCCCGTGAAGAATGGAACATGGCGCTTCTTTTCACCAAACCCTTCCACCAAACCCGTTGAATCATCTGCCATGATCTCCCGGTACTCCCCGACCTGCCCCTCGACAACCTCTCCGGAGGCCAAAACCAGCGTCATCAGCACATTGTGACGCATCCGGAGCTCATGATGACGCTTTTCGAGATCACGAAGAGGAGCCAGATGAAGGACATCCGCGTTCATGGAAAAAAACGGCCTCTTTCCAAGCAAAGGGAGTGCATGGCGAATGCCTCCCGCACTCCCAAGAAGAAGTTTCGACTCATCACTGAGGGAAACCTGCAGGGATCCAAAAGCATGCGAATCAAGATAGCGCCTCATCTGTCCCGGATGGGCATGCAGATTCACAACAACCTCGTCCACTCCTGCAGCACGAAGGGAAAGGAGCGCGTACTCGATGCAGGGAACACCGTGGAGCGGGATGAGGGGCTTCGGGATGCGTTCCGTGAAGGGCCTGAGGCGGGTGCCGAGACCGGCAGCAAGCACCATTCCTTTAGAAATAGTAGTACTGATACAAAACCTCTCTTAACCGGGAAAACTCCGGGTATTTGAGAAGATTCCTTCGAATGTTCTCGAAGGTGTTTCCGATGAACTTGAGATAGGCGGGATTTCCCCGGCGATTCAGGAAGGAAGCAAAACTCCCGATGGCCTTGAAGTTCCGTTGAACCGCCATCAGGTCAAAGAGGCGATCGAAGCGGGCGACATCCTGAACCGGCGCGCCCCTTTTCCCCATTTGCTCCCGATAATACCGGGTAAGGTGCTGGATCTGCGTCTCATCCAGCTGGTAGTAACTGTCCCTGAGCAAGGAGGCCAGATCGTACTGGGGAGGCCCCATCCGTGCATCCTGAAAGTCGATCATCACGAATCGTCCTGTTGAAGTCACCATGATGTTGCGACTGTGATAATCGCGATGGGTGAAAACGGTCGGCTCTGCCGCCAGCTCGGCGCAGATCCGGGTGAATCCATCCTTCAGGATGCGCATGTCCTCCTCGGTGATCTTCCGCTGGAGGTGCTTTTCGTAAAAATGTTCAATCGTGAAATTCACTTCCCAGAGAAGCTTTTCCTCGTCAAACCGCAGCTTGAATCCTTCGATGGAAGACCTCTCGGCTTCATCGGCATGAATCGGTCCTGTTGCCACATGGAGATTCACCACGGCATCAATCGCCTTCTCGAAAAACACCCGCTCTTGCGATCGATCGGAAACCTCCTGCAGGCTGCGAAGAAGGGTCGTATCCCCGAGGTCCTCCAGAAGGATGAACCCCTGGCGTGCATCGAAATCAAGCACCTCCGGCACATCCACACCATTGCGCTTGAGGTGCTTTTGAATCGAGAGAAAAGGAATCGACTGCCCTTTTTCCTCAAATGGTTCCATCGCCATGACCACAAGAGAGCGAAGCCCGTGATCCCCGTCCTTGGCCTTGACCCTGTAGTAACGACGGGTGCTCGCATCCCCCGGCATCTTTTCAATCGACTGGATCGCCCTCGAGCGCTCAAGAAACGACTGCATGCCCTGTTCTTCCCTCATTTGTGCATCCATGGCCGACTTCACCTCATCCAAAACGCTTTTGATCTTCATGCTCATCCCCGGATCCGGCCCAGTTCCCGTTTGAACTGGATGAACTCGGAGCTCCTCACCACAGGCTTGACCAAGGGAAGCAGACCGATTTTGGCTCTCTGTGCTTCCCGTACATTGAATTCTACTTCCTTTTGGCGGGATTCGGTATCCGGAATTCCGAAAAAACCCGTCTCCTGCTGAAACATTGACGCCATTCCCCTCACATCATAGCCCGCAGCATACAGCAGCTCGGTGCCGACTTTGATCGACCTCTCCCGCTCATCCCGGCCCCACTCGAACACACTTTCCTCCCCGAACAAGGCGACCTTCCCCGGAACTGCATCTTCGTCCGAAGCCACACGATTCGAAAGATGGCGATTGACCACGTGTCCAAGTTCAAGCGCGATCACCGCCGCAAGTTCATTCTCAAACTCGACTTTCCTGAGAAACCCGAGGGGAATGGAAACCAGCGTGCCCGGAAAGGAAAACGGCCGCTTCAAATCGGCAGTGGAATCATGATGAATCCTGACCTCGACCCGCTCCAGGGGAAAATCCTTCGATGCCAAGCCGAGCCTCGTTCCCATGCGGGTGAGAAACCGCTCGAGCCGGGGCACCTGGACGAACCGGACTTTTTTCCTGAACTCATCCGCCAAACCGGATGCCCGCTTTGAATCGACGGCAATCTGCTCCACCGGGGACAAGACCTTGGTGACGGGCGGAGACGCACATCCGAAAATCAAAAGAAGAAACGGAAGGACACCACGGGTTTTACGGTTCAAACACATCTCGCATGCTCCAAACCGCCCAGACCATCATCAGGATGAACAGGATGATGGACAAGATGTACGCCTTGAAAAAACTCCCATTGAACGGAAAATGCCGGTACATCGACAGGAACTGACTCCCTCCCTGCCCTTTTTCAAGCCAGGGAATCAAACGCTCGATCAGGAGGTTCATCTCGGTTGCGGCATCCGTTTTTCCATTCTCGGCAGAGGCCCTCGCCGGATTTCCCCAGTACCCGTCAATCCGGTGATTCAGATAATCGAAAAAACGGGAAACCCCTGCTTTCGGCCGGGGGACAGGCGCCAGATCCCGGTGATTTCCGAGCACCAAAGCCGGGTCATGGGCCAGAATGGCCGAAGTGTCGCGCTCCCCTCCATGCTCCTCCGGGAGAGCGATCATGGGGGATTCAAACACCGTTTTCGAATCCACAAGGGCACCACTCAAGGAAACCATCTGGAATTTCCGACCAAGCCATCCCAGTCGCCCATTCACGATCTTGGCCGCATCTTCCAGTGCAGTGATCTGCTTTGGCGTGAGGTGCGAGTTCACCACAATGAAATTCTTGAATCCGAGGCGCTTCAAATGTTCCGCCTGATCAACCACCGCATCGCGAACCACATGCGGCCTCACCGGCAGCGCGAGATGGTTTGTCACTCCGTCCACAGTCAGGGGAATGAGGGGCATCAAAATGAAGTTCCAGGCAGGCAGGCGCTGCCCGAGGCCCTCGGCAATTCCTCGTGCCATGGTTTCGGCTTGAATCAACTTTGTTCCGAAAGGCAAGTGCGGCCCATGTTGCTCAAGCCCTCCCACCGGAAAAAGGAAGACCGAAAGCTCTTTGGGAATCGACTCGAGATCGCGAGGATGGAGAAGGGAAAAGGAGGCGATCATGGGGTACAGGTTTTTCCGATTCGTGCGACCAATTTCAACTCCACTTCGGACCAGGTCTTCGAAACACCATCCGGTCCACGATGCAATACCTCGCAGGTCCGGTTCAGATCCTTGAGCGCCCCCTCCAGGGCAAAGTCAAGCACATCCATGGATCCATGCGCCTCGAAAACCCCGGATTCCGAGAGCGTGTACCTGAAAGGAATCTCCTTTGAGTTCCTGTTCAGGGTGAGCTTGAGCCCGAAGGTTCCCTCCCGGCCATTGCCGGATGGCTTCAGGATTTCGCCTTTGATCAGGGGCTTTTTCTTCAGATGACTGAAAAAATGTTGAAAAATCGTGAGATCCCGGCCGGGATTCCCGGTCCGGATCAGGCTTTCATCCTTGATGTCGATCTCCGCCTCAAGCTGCCCGAGCAAGGACTCGAGACTCCCGGACTCGAGCTCCCCGATCACGGAAAGCTCAGTGAACGAACCCTTGACCGCAACCTTTTGCATCGTTTTGAAGGCGGTCCAGTTGACCTGGATCGAGGACGGATCCACCTTGTGCTCGCAAGAGCCGGCAAATGCCGCACTCGTGAAAAAAAACGGCATTCCAAGGGCGATCAAAAGGCTTTTCTTCATAAGTGGCTTCAGTCTACGGGAGGCAATCCCCCCTTGCAACCCTCCTCTTGCGTCAGGGTGCAAGCTTTGGTAGCGTTCTGGGATCGAAACGACCACGGAGAGATGGGTGAGTGGTCGAAACCACACCCTTGCTAAGGGTGCAGGGAGTAACATCCCTCGAGAGTTCGAATCTCTCTCTCTCCGCCATTTTAAAAAAGGCATCCGGGCAAACGTCCGGAGGCCTTTTTTATTTTCGGGTCTCCCACCGCCTCAGAAGTCCGCTCCCAAGACCTCGATCAACCTGAGGAGCATCCTGCCCGGTTTCGAACCCGACTTGATGCAAACCAGTCCTTTTTTCGGATCCTTGAGATGTCTCCTGAGCTCAACCCATGCAAATTCCCGCGGGCAGGCGGACGAGTCACGAACCAATGGCTCCGTCTTCACAAGCTCGAGCAATTCCTCCCCTTTGGCGATGAAGAACTCCTGATCTTTCCTCGTAATCTCAACCCCGCGCTCGGGGGAGGAATTCGAGTGATGCAGGATCACCGGACGCCCCTCCTTGTCCGCGACCTCAAAATGAACCGTGGAGTCGCCCATGGTCGCCTCGATCCTCAGTCGATCCCTGACCTCGGCGGCCACACTCCCCCCCGTGACCAGAGCCTGAACCGCAACCATGAAACCGGAGAAAAGACTGCGGAGCCGTTTTCTTTGAAAGACGTCCTTCACTTGCCACCTCGCTCTTCTTTCAAATCCTCTTTGGGAAGACTTGGGCTGGACTTCGGACTCGGCCCATCGGGAGTGACATGGTCCTCCTCATGGAAGAGTTTTTCCTCCGGCTTTGGTTTCTCCACAAACACAGCGCGCGTGCCCTCAAAGGTTTCGCCCGCCTTGCAATGATGCAATCCGTTGGACGGTTCGCCACAGCCGATTTGGGAACGCACCTCGGGATTTGCCATGATCAACCGATCGATCCGGTTTTTCTTCTCGGGATGGGCATCAAACTCGTACTCGCTCGAATCACACCCCTTCAAACTCCGGAATACATTCGAATAGCCCACCAACTTTTCCCTGGGAGAGAGTTTCGAATGGTTTTTCTCGATGAAATCGCCGAGAACCTCGGCTCCCATCCAATCACTGAATGCCTCGCCGATCTGGTCTTGTTGATCGCAAAATGGAGCTCCCTTTTGATGCATCAAAAACATATTTCTCCCCGACGTTTCGGAGTCACTCTTGGAGTTCACATGTTCCCGGCGATTGACCGCCCCGATGGATTCCTTGGCTCTCAGGCATTGCAAAAGCCCGGGGAACGGGTACTGCCCTTCCAGAAGCTTTGGATCCGAGGTCTCGCTGTATTTCATCGGGGGAGACGCGATTGGCTTTTGGATATGGCAAGGATCAATGCTGTGGCTGAGTTCGTGCGCGATCACCATGGCAATCGAAAACTCGCTATTGTTTTTCAGGAGAAATCCGTTGCAGAAACGGAAGGTCTGATCCTCGGCGGAGTAATAGGCATTGCTGAACATGAGACCCGGGATTTTCCCCTCCTGTTCACCGCCGAAAAGCATGGAAGAGCAATCCACACCCGCAAATCCGATGTTCTGGATCTTTTGGATGACCTTTCTTTCGATCTCAGGATCTGCAATCGACTCCTTCACCTTCTCAATCAGAAGGGTGCGGACCTCGGGGAAGATCTCTTTCCGGATCTTTTTCTCAATCGTGGCATCCGTGACCATGCCCACCGCTTTCTTGTGGGCATCATTCATCGCCGAACTGAAGGCCCCGTTTCGAATCAACTCGTAGAAGGCATCATGGTCAAATGCGCTTTTTGCATTTTCATCTGAAAATTGGCTTTGGATATGAGGTCCGAACTCGGCGCGCGTCCGATGGGCTGCGAGGATCGATGCCACCCTCTTGAAGCATTCGTTCCGACCGGTCTTCTTTTCCATTTCGCAGCCCGGAGTTCCGCTTTGGAGAGTCGTCTTGACGGCAAGCTCACGCACAAGCTCATATTTGGGATCCTGATCGTTCAGTGCCTTGAGGACCGCAGTCTCGTAAACTTTTTCAACCCGGGCGCGAATGGGCGCGATTTTCTTTTGGTAATCGTCCTCGGACAAAACCTTTCCCGTGCCATCCTCGAAGGTCCCGGGCTTGCATGAAAATGTCGACATCGAGTCGCACACATATGCCATCGCAGGATCGATCTGACAGGGCTTTTTCTTGTTGATCCCCTCGATTTCCTCGAGGATGCCCCCGGGACTCCTCGCCCACGCTTCTCCCGCACCCGCAACCAACCAAACCAAACATGAAATCATGGTCCACTTCATGGGATCAGGATCTCATGCTTGCTTTCAAAAAAGAGCGGGGATATTTTTCCGTACATAGGCAAAAGCTTCCCCCCGGCAAGGCAGGACTCGAACGCATGACTCTCACCCAAAATTGGCACGACATTCAGGCACGAACCCCGGAGGTCTTGGCCTCGCTCGCTGAGTTGCACTCGCTCCACCCCTCTTCCGTTCAGGATTGCCTGGACCCCTCCCACTACCCGAAAATCGAAAAGTTCGGCGACACACTTTTCCTCATTCTCAGATACGCAGACACGGAAGCACCTTCAGCCGCCGACAGCCTGCTTTCCCTGACCCGCAAGATGGCTTTCTTCCGGAAAGACGGATTGCTTCTCACTGTCCACCGCGGGGAAGCCCGGTTCCTGAAAGACCTTGATCCGGGACAGGACCCGGACCGATTGCTGTTGCGGATCCTGAAACTTTGTATTGAAAGCTTCAAGCCCGTGATTGACTCGACCGAATCTGCGATCGAAGCAATCGAGCGGAAAATCTTCGAGCGAAAGCCCTCACGCGAGGAACTCCTCGAGTTGCACCGCTACCGCTCCAGACTCTCGGTCGTGAAGCGCCTGATGTTGAACACCATCCCCGTGATCCGGGAGTGTGCAGGATTTCTCCCGGGGTCCCATGCCCATTGGGTTCAGGACCTGAAGGAAACCTCGGATGCACAGTTCCGCATTGCAGACGAACTCATGGAGGACGTTCAGAACCTGCTTGAACTCCAGATTTCTTTGGCCTCCCAACGCACCAATGAAGTGATGCGCTTTCTCACCGTGGTTTCCCTCTTCTTCCTGCCCCTGACCTTCATTGTGGGGGTCTACGGGATGAACTTCAGATTCATGCCCGAACTCGAGGAGCGCTGGGGTTATCCCGCTGTCTGGGGCCTCATGATTGCGGTCAGTGCCTTTATTTTTCTCAAGGTCCGAAAGAGCGGCTGGCTGTCCCGGGAGTGAGCCTGCAAGGACACCGGCACAAGAGAGACCCCGGGTACACGCTTGATCAACGGAATCTCTTGAAACATTGGTGGCACACCATGAAACCATATTACTTGCTTGATTTTGTCGGCTTTTTTTGCTAGGCTTCGCCGCATGCTTACCCTCATGATGTCTCTTGTTCTCTCGTCCTCTGCACACGCACAAGCCTCCTATCCAGGATCCATGCTCCTCTCCGAGCTTCCCGATGGGGCTCGCCTGCAGGTTCTTGAGCAAATCGAACTCATCACCAAGAGCGATGAAGCCCACCAGCAGCTGCTTCATCTGTGCACCTTTGAGGATGGAATCTGTACGCCTTCCAGCGAAAACCACCTGTTTTCTTCCTACCACTCCCAGCTCAATTTCAGGACCGATGTCGAGGACGCCCTCACCAAAACCGAGGAAGGATGGTTCTCCGACGAATACGCACTCTCACCCGGGATCTATTGCCTTGAGCGATCGAAGAGCAAATTCGATTCAAGCGGCGACAGCTCGGTGGACAAGTTGAGATTCAGCGATTGTGCAGGGAACCTGATGTTCACGATCTATGCGAACGCAGGCTACAATCTTCGCAACAGCGAAGGATTCCGCGGATATACGGTCTCGGAATTCCATTTCCATTCCGGGAAATCGCTCCGTTTTGTGAAATGAGGATCCCGCAAGGGGTCTCATCCACCGATCGCAATCTTCAGGAACAATCTGAGCCAAAGTCCCCATAAGATCAACGCGCTCAAAAAGTACGCGGCAAATCTGTGCGTGATCCTGTTGTAGGTGCAATGGATGATGCTGTGCAAAGCCCTGAGCCAGACAAACCCCCACATCCAGACACCGAACCAAGGGTCTGACTTGCCACTCACGATGATCGAAATTCCAAGAGCAAAAAAGAGAACAGGCAGCTCGAAGAGATTTTCAAAGTTGTCCGAGGGGCCCGCAACCTTGCGCAAGAGCGCGTAGCCTGATTCATCGGCAAGCACTTGGGGATCAATCCGGTCCCGCGCCATGGTCGAAAGGCGGGTGACATATAACCAAACCCAGATCATGAAAGTCAGGGCAACTTGGCCAAAAATGGGCATGAAGATCAATTTGTTTTCCATGCCAAAACGTTAGCATGGCCGCAAGCCGCGAACAAATCGAACGAAACAGTGGTGCCTTCAGGCCCCGTTCACCAGAAACTCGAACGTCTTCCCCGTCTTCACGGAATTCAGGATCATGCAGGACTGGGATGTCTTTTCGAGCAATCTCCGGGTGCGCTCGGGATCCGAAGCTCCTGTGATTGCGACCTTCAGGGCAAACTCCTTCATCCACGGAGTGCCCGTCTCATTGCGGTCCACGGTGAGGGTCCCCGAGGCTTCCATTCCTTCGTAGGCGAGCTTGGACTTCTCTGAAATGACCTTGAAGGTCGCAATGAAACAATTCATCAAGGCAAAGGCATAGATGTCTTCCGGGGAGTACCCGCCTCCCGGTCCTTCGAACTCGGGCGGGATCGCCATGGTCACTGCATCGGGCATGGAGCCTGAACGGGTGGACCAATTCGCGGCCACGCCGGATTGAGCGGAGGAACTGACTTGAAACACAAGTGGATAATGAATCATGACTTCCTTGTATCAGAAAACCCGGGATCGCGCACGCATCGGAAACATCGCAAAGGAAATCCCGAAACCCGCGCATACGAGCAGATCCACGGGGTGAAGCGGATTCACCCGGAGCAACTCCCGGAACCCTTCGAACTGAAGCAGGAAAAAGTAGCTGAACAGGGTCGACACCCCGACCCCGAGCCAAACCCCTTTTCGCCCCCCCTTTCGAACCACAGGCAGAAGAAGCAATCCAAAATTGGAAAACAAGAGGGTTGTGAATGCGAGCCCCCGTGTGTCCCACTCCCCTTTGCCGCGATACCAGGCAAACACCAATACCAATAACACCGCGGCCAAAATCCTTGCGCCGCGGAACAAGGTTTCCCGTATGGTTGCCGGATCGAAGAGCTCTGTTGCGGTTCCCTTCGGCGTGGAAAGTGAGGCAGGCTCCCCTTCAAAGGCGATGGAGGAGACCGGTTCGACCCAGATGTGTAAAAACGCAATATGAACAGGCAGCAGGATCAGGGGAAAATCCATCACCACCGGCAAGATGGAGAGTCCGATCACCGGAAGGTGAATCGAAAGAATGTATCGGAATGCGTGCCTGAGGTTCTCCCGCATCAGGCGCCCGAGCCTCAGCGCATTCAAGATCGATCCAAAATCATCCCGGATCAACACCAGATCCGAAGCCTCCCGCGCCACATCGGTTCCACGCGCTCCCATGGCAATCCCGACATCGGCAGCACGAAGGGCCGGGGCATCATTCACTCCATCCCCGGTCATCGCAACCTTCTCTCCGGACGCCTGGAAGAGGCGAACGAGGCGCAATTTCTGCTCGGGCTTCACGCGGGAGAACACTCCGACCTCATGCAGGACCGGAAGCAAGTCACGATCCTCGATCGAGTCGAGATCGCTCCCCGTCAGGGTGCGGAGCCCCTGCCCCATTCCCAGATCGCGTGCAATCGAACGGGCCGTCTCGGGATGATCTCCAGTCATCATCACAACACGGACCCCCGCGCTCTCACACTCCCGAACAAACTCACGCGCCTCGGGGCGCAGTGGATCCTTGAGCCCGATCAGGCCCACGAATTCGAAGCGAATCAAGTCCTGGTGCTCGGGGAGATCCACTTGCCTGACACGGGCTTTGGCCACTGCAATGACCCGCAAGCCTGCCTCCGCCATTTCCCGGACCCGGACTCGAATCCGCTCGCTCCGGGCAGACTCGAGCGCACACAAGGGCAGCACCGACTCGGGCGCTCCCTTGGCTCCAATCGAATGAAAATCCCCTGCAGACCCTCTCCAAGCCCGACTCATCATCCAGCCCGAGCCGATCGGATAGTCCCGCACGGAAACCCAATCCGGATGCAGGTGTTCTGTCTCCCCGAGCGATTCTCCCGCCAGAGCATGAAGCGCGGTCTCCATGGGCTCCCCGGAATCCTTTCTCGATGCAAGCACCCCGTATTCCATCACCTCGTGAACCTGCTCCGGCAGTGATGTCGCCTTTTGCGCGGTTGCGCGACTCCACTCGCCCGCCTCGGTCCAGATGGAATCCACACTCATCTGATTGAGTGTGAGCGTTCCGGTCTTGTCAGCACAGAGCACGGAAATGGTCCCGAGATTCTCGATGGCGGCGGGGTTTCGGGAAATCACACCGAACCTCGCCATCCTCGCGGAACCGAGTGCAAAGAAAATCGACAAGATCGCAGGGATTTCATTCGGCAGGATCGCCATTGCAAGACTGAGCCCCAGCAGAACGCCGGCAATGACGTCCTGGCGCAAGACTACATACAGAACTGCAAGAAGGAAGCTCAAGAGCATCGCTAGACCGAACACCACACGGATCATGCGGCGGACCTCTTGCTGAAGACCCGTTCCGGAATCCACGCCACCGGAAAGCGTCTTTCCGATCCGTCCGAGCTCGGTCTCCGCCCCGATCCGCTCCACCCGCATGCCCCCCTCGCCTTGGACCACCACTGTCCCGGCGAAGACCCCGGGATGCTCGCGATCCTTTACCACCGGAACCGACTCTCCGGTGAGCAAAGACTCATCGACAAGCAGCTTCCCGCCCCGAGGGAGCCCGTGACAAAGGAGCTCACCATCTGCAGGGATGCGGTTCCCCTCATGAAGGATCAGGTGATCTCCGCACACCACCTCGCTTCCGGGAATCCTGCGTGCCTGACCATCCCTGACCACAAGGGCTCGCGGGGCCGCAAGCTCCCTCAATTTTGCGAGCGCATTCTCGGAGCGAACCGCTTGGTACAATGCCAGTGCTGCCATGACGATCATCGACAAGAGCAAAATGGCGGCTTCCGCCGCCTCACCGAGAACTCCGTACACGAGCCCGCAGGCAGCAAGCACCAAAAGCATGGGCTCTCGCAACACCTCGAGCACCAAGCGCAAAAATGAGCGCTCCCCCGAATGCGGAAGCGAGTTGGGACCCTCTTCCAAGTGCTTTCGTTGTGCCGTGGACTCGGAGAGTCCGGGATACAGAAGGTCTTCGTCCATCACGATTGCATCAGGCAATTCGCATACCAGAACCCAATCCAGCCCAACGCTCCCGGGGAACCGATCCGGGACATTTTGCCCCGATTTCGATCCAACTGTCACACGCAGAGAACCCGAACCGAACACGGAAAAAAACAATTGTAATTCCTCTTGATCGGACTAGAGTGTGGCCCGATTCGCAAATCGGAAACAGGGAGGAATCATGAGCCTGGCCGGAATTTCGATCTTGATCATCCACAGTGACCCGGGAATGAGGGAGTATCTCTGTGAGCGACTTCCGGAAGCAGGTCTGATTCCGGTTTGCTCCGACTCGATCCGATGCGCATTGGAAAAGATCGCCGAACGTCACGTCGATGCAATCGTATGCGACGAGCAGCTGAAGGATGGTCCCGGAATTGAGCTCGTCGAACGCCTGAAGCGTTGTGGAACGATTAGCCCTCTCGCCATGATTCTTTCGGGGAATCACGGATTGAGCGAAATTTCAGTTCTTGCCCGGGGAGTGGATTTGGTGTTTCAAAAACCGTTTGGCCTTCAAGATTTCATCGACGGACTCCAAACCCTGATCAAGATGCCGGGCGAAGCCCCCTCATCCGCGGAATCCCTCAATGCGCAAAGCGTGTGGTCTTCGACAGATAGTAATCGAAGCTCCCCTCATAGGGCATGAGCGAACCGTGATCGATCTCAAACACCCGGGTGGCGATTGATTTCAAGAAATGCCGGTCGTGGCTCACCATCACGACCGTTCCCTCGAATTCCTTGATCGCATCGAGCAGCGTTTCGCGGGAGCGGATGTCCAAATGGTTTGTGGGCTCGTCCAGCACCAGGAAGTTCACCGGGGTTGCAAGGATGGTGGCCAGAACCACGCGACTCTTCTCGCCCCCTGAGAGAATTCCGATCTTCTTGTTCACATCGTCATTGCTGAACATGAATGCACCAAGCAAGTTGCGCACAAACCCGATCGTGGCTCCGGGAATCCGGTCCGCGACCTCGTCATAAATTGTTTTGTTGGGATCCAGTACATCGAGCGCACTCTGACTGAAATACCCGACCCGCACACTGGGCCCGATCACACAATTCCCTTCACTCGGATCAAGTGCGCCTGCCATGATCTTGAGCAGTGTTGACTTTCCGGCTCCGTTCACTCCGACGACCGCGACTTTGTCGAGGCGTTGCACTTGTCCGGTGAGTTTTTCAAATACGGGCTTCTTGGTGCCGTCGGTCCTGGAATAGACCTTGGCGAGATTCTGGAACTTCACCACCTCGGTTCCGCTTCTCGGCGGTGCCGCAAACTCGAACTTCAGCACACGCTCTTCCACGGGAATCTCGATCCGTTCGATTTTCTCAAGTTTCTTGACCCGACTCTGGACTTGGGCTGCATGGGATGCCCGGGCTGCGAACTTGGCGATGAACTCCTCTTCCTTGGCAAGCATGTCCTGTTGCTTTTTCGCGGATGACAAAAGTTGTTCGCGCCGGATCTCGCGCTCTCTCAAGTAGAAATCATAGTTGCCCGAGTACACCGTGATGGTTTTGTTGGCGACCTCGACGATCCGGTTCACAATTCGATTCATGAACTCGCGATCATGACTGGTCATCACAAGCGCACCCTTGAAATTTTGCAACCACTCCTCAAGCCAAACAATCGATTCATAGTCAAGGTGGTTGGTGGGCTCGTCGGCGAGCAACACATCGGGCTTCAGTGCCAGGATCTTTGCAAGCTCGATCCGCATTTTCCAACCGCCTGAAAAGGCATCGACGCTCCGGTCGAAATCATCTTGCTGGAATCCAAGACCACTCAGGATTTCCTTGATCCGCGGTTCGAGCGAGTACCCGTCGCGCGCCTCGAACTCGAGCTGGTACTCTCCGTACTGCTCGACGACCTTCATCATCTCGTCATCCGAGAGCTCACCGTCGAGCCCCTGAAGTTTCCGTTCGCACTTCTCGATCATGCGCGCAAGCTCGGAGACGCGCCCCACTCCGGCTTTCACTTCCTCAAGAACCGAGCGCCCCTTCATCTCGGCGACATCTTGTGAAAAATATCCGATCACGAGTTTGTCCGAAAAACTGACCGACCCGCCCTCGGTTCCCTCGGAACCGGTGATGATCCGGAACACCGTGGTCTTTCCAGCTCCGTTCGGGCCGACAAGCCCGATCTTGTCTCCGGGACGGACCTGAAAACTCGCATCCCGATACAGGACCTGCTCTCCATACTGCTTTCGGACATTGGTGAAGTGGATCATGGGGTGTCATCCTAGCGAAACCCACGCCATCTGACGAGGGGATTTCTGCTCTCACGTCTGAAGGATCGAGCGCTTTTGAATCCGTTGGGGCTGGCCAAAGAACCTGCGAATGGCGGCCTCCATCCCGTCGTAATCCGCCGCAGCCTGGACCCTGCCCCGGAGATACTCCCCGAACTCAACCCAAGGCTTCCCCCACACAATCAAGAACAACATCCGTCGCCTGCCCGCATCCCAGGAATAATGCTCCCTCATCTCGCGAAGAACCGTCAGCAAAAACTCCCCGTACCATGCCCCTTGTGTTTCAGGATCGGGCTCAGGCTCATTGCGAATGAGCCAGGGTTTCGCCATCATCGCGCGCCCCACCATCACGCGATCGCACTCGGCCTCCTGAAAAAGCTCTCTCACATCCTCAAAACACTGCACATCGCCGTTCCCGATGATCTCGACTGGACGCCCCTCCGAACGAAACCGCTCCTTCAGCCTGCGGATCAGGTTCCAATCAGCAAGCCCCTTGCGCTTTTGTTCGGCGGTTCTCGGATGGATCGTAATCCACGAGGCTCCCGCCTCGAACAAGCCTTCCACAAACCCGAGCAGGTAATCAAAATCATTGCTCTCAAGGCCTGCCCTCAGCTTCACACTGACCGGCACCTTCGCGGTTTCGACTGCAAAGCGCACCACCTCGCGCGCGTATCCGGGATCCCCCATCAGGGCTACGCCGTAATTGTGCTTGAGCGCCTTCTCAACCGGGCAGCCCATGTTGATGTCGATCGCCGACGCTCCCCATTCTTCGAGCCTCCTGACCGAAAGCCGAATGAACTCCTCTTCGTTGGCCAGAAGTTGCGGGCACAGCCCGAACTCGCGATCCATGAAATTGATCTCAGGGGTTTCATTCACATGCTGGGAGGGAATCCTTCTGGAGTTCAACATCTCCGTGGGCCACAAAACCCGCGCTCCCTCCGGCAAAAACCGCTGCACCCCCCTCCTCACCGCATAGTGGGTGAGCCCGACCATCGGTGCCAACATCACCGGATGGGGAGAAAGTTTCGACAATGCGCTTTGCATGGAATTACTCGAGTTCGTCGCCGCCCCGGGCCCAGTTCCCGGTGACTTTGCACGAAAGGTAGGACTTCATATAACCGTCCAGATCGCCATCGAGCACCACATCCGCACTCGAGGACGTAAAGCCCGTTCGATGATCCTTGACCATCTTGTAGGGATGCAAAACATAGGACCGGATCTGCGAACCCCACGAGATCTCTTTTTTGGAGTTCTCGATGGCGTCCATTTTCTTGCGTTCTTCTTCCAAATGGCGCTCATAGAGTCGGGATTTCAGCACCTTCATCGCAAGGTCCTTGTTCTTGATCTGCGAACGCTCCTGCTGACAGGTCACCACGATTCCTGACGGATTGTGGGTGATCCGGACCGCCGAATCGGTGGTGTTCACGCCCTGACCGCCTTTTCCGCCCGCGCGGTACACATCGATGCGAAGATCCGCTGGGTTGATCACAACCTCGAAATCATCATCCACTTCGGGAGTGACAAAGACGCTGGTAAAGGACGTGTGGCGCCTGGCGTTCGAGTCAAAGGGCGAAATGCGGACCAGCCGATGCACCCCGGCCTCGCTCTTCAAGAGCCCGTAGGCATTCGCTCCGTTCACCGTGAAGGCCACGTTTTTGAGACCCGCTTCCTCGCCCGGGAGCACGTCCATCACCTTCACGTCAAAGGAGTGGGCCTTGGCCCACATCTGATACATGCGAAACAGCATTTGCGCCCAGTCCTGCGACTCTGTCCCTCCGGAGCCTGCGTTGATCGTGACGATTGCGTTCTTCGGATCCATGGGATCCGAAAGCATTTTCTTGAGTTCGGCTTCCTCGAATTTGAGTGCAAGGGGAGCAATCATGTCGGAGGCCTCTTGCATCAGGCCCTCGTCTTTTTCCTCTTCTGCCATCTGGAACATGGTCTCCGCGTCCGAAAACAGAAGGTCGAGTTCCTTGAACCCGTTTACCTCCGATTCAAGGCGGGACTTTTCCTGGGAGAGTACTTTTGCTTTTTTGTTGTCTGCCCAGAAGGATTCCTGGGTTTCCAGGTGGGAGATTTCTTCGATTCTTCTCGTCTTGTGAGCGAGGTCAAAGTGAACCTCTGAGGAAATCAAGCTTCGCTTTCATTTCCCCAAGGGTTTTCCGGATCTCAAAGGCTTCCATTCTGCTCGCTGCCATTCGGCTCGCTCCTTCTTTGGTTCGTCGTGCGCCCGAGTGTAGCAGTTTCGGGCCCAGCGCTGCAAACCCGAACCACAGGGGACAATCCGGGGAGTGGAATCCATGAAAATCATTTAGAATTTGATCAATTCAATCACCTATTGCCATGTCGAACAGGACACGCTAAAATAGAGGCAAGGCGCCCACCATCCACAGGATCTGTGGAAACCGGGCGCTCGGAGGGGCTTGCACATGAGAAAACCGAACCTGAAAGGATTTTTGATTCTTGCCCTGTCCTTTCTTGCATTCAAAAGTGACTTCGCATTTGCCTGCAGAGGAAAAACCATGATCTTGAACAAGAGGGATTCCGCGGTCACGCTTTGCTACGACCAAACCCTGAAGGCGTTTCTGTCTTCGGACTGCTTTGTGCTGAACGACGGGAAAGCCTGCGAAATCCGTTCGGTGATTTCCCGCAACCGTTTCAGCCCCGTGAAACTCTCCGCCCTGGAGCTGCAGACGGCCGAAAATCCCGACGCTGCCGCGTGCGAAAAGCTCAAACAACGGATTCGAATCCTGATCGATTCCGAGGGGCAGGCACACACTTTCTGCGAATCGAAATTCGACGGGAGCATCGCTCCTCTTTATCTCTTCAAGTGGCGGGTCTGATTCCCGCGCTTCACGAGACCTTTTGATTTTCCGGGCCCGAGCACGCGCGCTTCAAGGGCAGCCATCAGTTCCGCCTCTTTTTGCGAGTCCTCGTGATCAAAATGGCACAAATGCAACAGCCCATGCACTAGAAGCACATCAACTTCCCGCTTCCATGGATGACGCTGGTCCTTTGCCTGCTTCACCGCAACCGGACCGCACAGGACAAGATCCCCGAGCAGGCCCTGCCGCTGGAAAAACTCGGGTGTGGGAAAACTGAGCACGTCCGTGGGCTTTCGTTTCTTCCGGAAAGTCCCGTTCAAATGACTCATTTTCGAGTTGCCACAGACCGAAAGATCCACCTGGTAGGTGTCGGCCTCGCATTTTGCGAGCCGTGCGCGGACTTTAGGTTCCTTGAGAACCCTTTTCAGCCACCGGCGGACCGCACTCAGGGCATAGGTCTCAATCTCTTTCAACGGCACGGGTTTCGATACCATGGAACCTATGGTAACAAATCCCCACCATGCCCTACAATCATGAAGCCGCCCTCCTCGCATTTTCAGAAGTGATGAAAACCGTTGCCCGCCTCCGGGGCCCCGGGGGCTGCCCTTGGGACCGGGAACAAACCCCCCAATCCCTTCGAAAATACCTGATCGAAGAGGCCTATGAGGTTTTGGACGTGCTCGACCGGATCCCGGATTCAAGCGCCCTCGATTCTCCGGACCTTTCCCGCTCCTTCACCGAAGAATGGGGCGATCTTCTGCTGCAGATTCTCCTTCATGCCGAAATCGCATCGGAAACACACCCGGAACATTCGCTGGAGGCGATGGCAGCATCGCTCAACGAAAAACTGATCCGACGCCACCCCCACGTCTTCGGGGAAGTCTCTGTGAGCGGCACCGAGGAAGTCTTGAAGAACTGGGACCGGATCAAGAAAGAGGAAAAGGGCCGGGATCCGGGAGTCACAAGCGTATTCGACTCCATCTCTCGCTCCCTCCCCCCCGTGCTGCGGACCGAAAAGATCATTTCGAAAGTCACGAAAGTCGGATTCCAATGGCCGGATTTGACCGGTCCCCTCGAAAAACTGGAAGAGGAAGTGCGGGAGCTTCGCCGGGAACTCGAGGGCAAGACTCCGATCGATGAAGTTCGGCGCGCAAAGATCGAATCAGAGCTCGGGGATGTTCTCTTTTGCGTGTGCAACCTTGCCCATTTGACCAAGATCGATCCCGAGAGTGCACTCAGGGGAACTCTCCGCAGGTTCGAATCGCGGTTTCGTCATGTCGAAAAGAGACTTCATGAGAAGGGCACCTCCCCTGAGAAGGTCGACCTTGCCGAAATGGATCGCTATTGGGATGAGGCAAAAGCCCTCGAACGGAAACCAGAATGAAACGCATCGGACTCACAGGGGGAATCGGGAGCGGGAAATCCACGGTGGCCCGTCTTTTTCAAGAGCTCGGCGGGATCCCGGTCATCGATGCCGACCGGATTGCCCGCACGCTTCGTGCGCCTGGCGGCGAGGCGGAACCTGCTCTACTCAAACGATTTAACACCACGGACCCGGCCACCCTTCGGAACCTCATCACGCGGGATCCGGAAGCAAAAAGGGATCTCGAATCCATCCTCCACCCCCTGATCCGGAAGAAGAGCGAAGAGGCCTTTCTCGAGGCAGAAGCCTCGAATTCCACCGCTCCCTTTCTCTTGTACGAGGCAAGTCTTCTGATTGAATCGGGACGCGCAAAGGATTTCGGGAGCCTCATCGTCGTCACCGCTCCGATCGAGGAGCGCGCTCTTCGAATCATGCGGAGGGACGGGGTTTCACGCGAGGCGGCCCTCGCGATGATCCACGCCCAGAGCCCCGATTCCAGCCGCATTCCGCACGCGAACGTGCTCATTGAAAACAAGGGAAGCATGGGGGATTTGCGGCACGAAATCCTGAAAGTTCTGGAACAAATGAAATCCCCGTGATACCCCCTAGGGCATGGCAACTCGACTCCGTGTAAAAAGAACAAAACAAAAATCCGACCGTGCGAGCGAACACAAGAAGAACCCTTCGCTCCGCCCCCACAAGATTGACCAGGCCAGATCGCGCAAGATGAAGAAGCGCAAATTGAATCGCGCCCGCTGATCTCAGGCCTCCCCTGCTGAGAGCCTATGCGAATCGCGATCATCGACCTTGGGACGAACTCCATCCGGTTTGACATTCACGAAGTAAGCGCGAGCCGCAAGGGGACCCATCAGCATAGAAGACTTTACCGGGAAAAAACCATGGTCCGCTTGGGCCAGGATCTCTTCCTCAATGGAAAACTGAGCGAAGAAAGCAAAAGGCGCACGCTCGAGGCGGTTCATTCGTTCCACTCCACGATGCGCGCCCTCTCTGTCGACAGATGCGTTGCCTTCGGTACGGCTGCAATCCGGGACGCATCCGATGGTGAGAACTTCCTGCTCGATCTGAAAAAGAAGACCGGAATCGAGTTCCGGATGATCACCGGCGCCGAGGAAGCCTCCTTGATCGCAAAGGGCGTCCTGAACAATCAACCCTCACTTCCCAAAGGGACCTTTGCCCTGATTGACATTGGTGGAGGAAGCACCGAGATCTCGATCTGCAAGGGGCACACCGTGCTTCGCTCCCACAGCTTCAATCTCGGTGTGGCGAAGCTCCAGCAGGTTTTTCTGAAAACCCAACCGCCCGTCCGTGCCGGGAAAACCGGAAGTGATCCCGTGAGCGAACTCAGGCAATTCATCAAGAGCGTGGTTTTGCCAAAACTGCTCCTCGAGGACTGGCCGGAAGCTCCCACCATCATTGGTTCCTCGGGAAGCATCATCGCCCTTGCAAAACTCGTCCATCGGGACAAAGACCGGGGCCACCTCCCCTTTGAAGCGAAAAACCTCTCCAAGGTGGTGAAGCAGATTCAAACCAAAACCACGGCAGAGCTTCTTGCCATGAACGGGATGGAACCGAAGCGGGTGGATCTGATTCTGGCCGGCGCGATCCTGCTCGACGAACTTTCCCAAATGCTGAAGGCAAAAACCATCCGCTCCACCGAATTCGCACTTCGCGACGGAATCCTTGAAGACGAGCTCGCCCGGATTACGAGCCAAAAGGCACGCGCAAGCCAGTTCTCGTTTGAGGAGATCGAATCGAGAATCCGCGCTTGGGGCGTTGACACCAACCATGCAGCCACGGTGCGCGAACACGCAGAATTCCTGTTTGACGGATTGAGGTCGATTCACAAGCTCAAGTCCGAGTGGCGCGCCTACCTTGGTGCCGCGGCTCTCCTCCATGATTCCGGCGAGGTCATCAGCCACGCCCACCACGCCGAACATTCGGAATACATGGTGAGAAATGCAAACTTCGTGGGAATGCACGGATGGGAGGCCAACCTCATTGCGTCCCTGTGCCGGCTCCACAAGGAAGAGAAGCTCCTCGAAAAAAAGAACGAAAAGAAGATTCCTTTCTCAAAAAAGGACGAACTCCGCAGGCCGTTCCTTGTGCTTTTGTCACTCCTGCAGATCGCGGATTCGTGCGATCGAACCCACAAAAAGGCGATGAAACTCAAGCGAATCGCACACCGGAAGCGCCGGATTGAACTGAGATTCTCCTCGAAGAGCCCCTGCGATCTTGAGATCTTGCGGTTTGAGCAAAAGAAAACCCTCTTTGAACAACTGTTTCGCGTCGAGATGACGCTCTTGAAGACCAAGCCGTAGGGGGATCTGTTGGAGGGGTGTGCTTGAACGAGGGTAGTCTACAGATGAACTGGGAAAAACAAGCTTTGTTGGGATTGGGGGAGGGGGAGGATAAAACTCATCCTTCCCAGGTCATCTGTAAGTGTGATTGTGGTGAGTCGAACTCCCACAAAATTTGTATGAAGCGAATCTGCCAGAAACCATAAATAAGTGTTAATTATTGTTTTTTATTTTATAAATTAAGTAAAACTTATTACACAAAGATCATGCAACCACCCTCCCCCACTCGATCCGCCCCCGAATACAGGGCCGTGCTCCTCCACAGCGTAGGCTCTTTTTTCGGGCAGTCCCTCATGCAGGTCGTGGATCTCCTGTTTTGCCGTGATCTCGGGAGCAATGCGACCGCCAGTGTCGGTACCGCAACCTCGTTTTTTGCATGGTTCATGATTCTCGGGATCGGAATCTTCTCCAGCCTCGAATTCCTGATTCCGCATGCACTGGGTGAGGCGGACGAGAAGAAATCGGACTCCTATTTTTTTGCGGGCGCTCTTCTGATTCTCCTTCTCACCCTGGGAAGCACCTGCGGATTCATTGCCCTGACCCGCATGGGTGCGCTCTTCGGAATGGATCCAGCAATCCAGGGGAGCGTTGCCCGCTTCAGTACCATCCTCTCGCTGAGCTTTCTCCCGGTCTTCCTGACCCCGCTCTTGCGAACGGAACTGCAAGCCCGCGGACATTCCCATGACACCACCCTCGCCTTCGCGCTCGGAAACGGGATGAATGTGTTTTTCAACTGGGCCCTGGTATTCGGGCATGCAGGCTTTCCGGCACTCGGGATCGAAGGATCCGCCTGGTCCAACGTCCTCTCCCGGATCGCAATCCTCGGGTTCCTCCTGTACCGTGTGAGGTTGGCCCGAAGAAATACCCCCTTCACGGAATTTCGCTCCGGGATTCCATGGAAGCTCAGGATGAAGACCATCCTCCGTCTCGGGATCCCCACGTCGCTCCAAATGTTCTTCGAGATTGGAGCCTTCATTCTGGTGGGTACGATCGCGGCAGGCTTCCCTCCTGCCGAGAATGCGGCCCATGCCATCGCCATCAGCCTTGCCAGCTTTGTCTTCATGATTCCAGCCGGAATGGGTTCCGCAGCAGCCCTCACCATGAGTCGGGCCTTGGGCGAGGGAAATCCCCGGCTCTCGTTCCAGCTTGGGCAAAAAACACTGAAATACGGCATTCTCTATGCGGCTTCAGCCTCCGCTTTGATTTTTTGGCTTCGGGATCCGGTGCTTCGCTTTTTTGCGGATGATCCGGCCACTCTCAAAATCGGATCCCGCCTTTTGCTGATCACCGCCCTCTTCCAGTTCGGAGACGCACTTCAAGTGATCCTTTCCGGATGCTTGAGGGGGCTTGGTGAAACGCGAGTCCAGGCGGGAATGAATGCCATCGGGCATGGCGTGATCGGAGTTCCCCTGGGACTCATTCTCTGTTTCCATTTGGACCTGGGCATTGAGGGGCTTTGGATCGGCCTTTCGGCAGGATTGTTCTCCGTAGCCGCGCTCCTCGGATCGCGCTATCGAAAAAGGCGTCAGGCACTCACTTGAGCCTGATCTTTTGAAAGGTGGATGCATCCGGCTTTTTTCCCGCATCCATCAAAAGCAAATCGAAGTCATGGGTGTAGTAAAACACATCCCCTGAAACCCCGGCTCCCTGGCCCACATCGAACCCCATGCCGAGGTAGATCGCCTTTGACTGATACAGATCCTTCACCGAATAGGGCAGCCCCAACATGGTGTACTTGATCATGTCCGTGACATCGATCCCTCCCTCGATGAAAAAATCACCCCCGATGCCGGCACTCCCGCAAGCATCGAGACCGACATACCACCCCGAGGCGTCTCCCCCGAAGCAGGTTCCGAAACAAAAGGAGATGTAGAACTGGATCTTGGTCATCTCCGCGAAACCGGCATGAGCCCCGTAGATGGAGTACACGGACGACTTCAGCTTTCCGTGATCAAAATACACATTGAACTGGCTCCCCGCCGAACCGCCAATCCCGGCTTGCAATCGCCCCATGTACCCGACCGTCAGCGCAGAGGGGTAAATCCCGAGTCGCGTGGAATATTCGAGCACTTTGCCCACCGCCGACTTGAAGCGGGCCTCGCTCAGGGTAATGCCCTTCTCCCTCATCGCGGAAAACAAAACCTGATACAGCCCGCCCGCAATCACATCCCGGGTCTCCGGACTCATGGGATCGCCCATCAGAAGCCCGCCGAAGGTGGGATCGCCTCCCCCGTTTTCCTTGCCAAGCTTCAGGAGATTCTCCTCAAGATGCTCCGAAAGATCCGCGCGAATCTCGGTCGAGATCACCTCCCGCACCCGTTCAAGGTCCTTAGAGTTCAGGTCCATCGGACGCACCGCCGAAACGGCAGTCCCTCCGGAACATCCAATTCCGATCACCACTGCCATCGCCTTGATCCATGAGATTCGTTGATTCATGCGAGTCAAGTACCAGAGCCGGAGACGCACTGCAAGCAAATTAAATTAAATCAGTGTAATGGAATTATTTCGAAGGATCACAAACCCGTCCGCGGAATAGGACATCGGAACTGCCACCACAGGAAGACCCGAATAGCCCTGTCTCAGCCGCTCCAGCACCGCAAGACTCCGCTCCGAACGCGCCTGATGGTGCTCGGCAAGCTGCTTCAGCTTGTCCGGAAATCCGGAAGGCAACTCCGGTGGAACCTCTTCCTCCCAACGGCCCACATCCGGCATTTCCACTTGATTGATGACAATGGCCCGAAGGGGAATCTTTTTCTCGCGCAAGAACCCCGCAAGCCCCTCCAGCTCATGCGTCGCTGCCAATTCGGGTGTGCCCACCGCCACCACGCCCACGGTTTCACTCTTGAAAAACGCCGCAAGATCCTGACAACGGGCAAGAATGCGGTCGCGCAGGGAGAAAAAAGTTTCGAAAAAAAGCACACTCTCCCGGAACAAACCCTCTCCCAGAAGTTTTTCGATCCAGGAAAAGGAAATCATCGACCTGAACCACGAGCCCGTTTTGGGAAGAAAAATCTGGAACACCCGGCTTTCCATCAGATTCCTGATTTTCCCGGGAGCATTGAAAAACTCTTTCGCATGAAACGCAGGAGGCGTGTCAAGGACGATCAGATCGTAGCGATCCTCGGAGATCATCCGGGTCACCCATTCATACGCCGTGTATTCCTGAAGACCGTGGATCATCTGGGTCATCTCCCGGTACAAAACAGTTTTCCGGAGATTCCCCGCTTTTGACGGGCTCAGAGTTTGATCGACGATCCCGTCGATGACATACCTAGGATTCAGCACCGCAATTGACAGACCGGCAGATGCGGGAACCTGCAAGGCCTCTTTCACCGCGGAAGACAACTCAAGCGGTTCGCCCCCGGAATGCAGAAGTGCGTCCGGATACCCGAATGCCTGGAGCAGACGGTGGGATGGATCAATGGTCAACACAAGGACACGCGAGCGGATTCGGGCCGCGGCAATCGCAAGGCTCGCTGAAATTGTTGTTTTCCCGACCCCGCCTCCGCCGCAGACAAGGATGCAGCGCTTGGATCGAATGAGCTCCGAGAGCGGCCCCGTCATGCCTGTACCCGGATCCGATATCCGAACTCCGTTTCAGTTTCCGGCTGGAACACCTCGGGTGCGACAAAGAGCCGGGCACCCGAAATCCCTTTCATCTCCTGCTCCAAACGGTTGCGAGCCTCGCGGAATCTCCGGATCCTCTCGATTTCAACCATCAGGTTTTGCGTCTTGCTCTTTTGGCTCAGGGAAAAAAGAATCTGTTCCTCGGCTTCCGTGAAGGGATTGAACGGTGCGCGATTCAGGATGAATCCCCCGAGCGGCAAGGATTCCTTTGAAATCTCGGCCCTGAGCTCGATGGCCTCGCTGATCGGGAGCGTCTGCGGAAGGGTGGCAATGAAAACAGAGGTCATCTCCTCGTCGTACAGATAGCGCTGCCCCTCCTTCATTCGATCCGCAATTGGTCCGAAGGGAATCATTTTCAAAAGCAGATTCGGCAACCTTGCAAGCCCGATGAAGTGGCCTGTTGCGGGCATATCCATGATGATCCGGTCATAATCCCCCCGCATCTGCAATAGCAGGTGGTAGAAATACCCCATTTCACGAAATGCCGGAGCACCCTCGAGAAACCACTTCACGCCCTGATTTCCCATGATCATCTGACTGAGCGCATGGACCTTCAGAAACGAAGTGAGGAATTTCTCTTGTCCGGTCTCGGCCGAGAGACACAACCCGAACAAATTCGCCTCAAGCGGCTCGGCTTCGATCTTGAAATGCTTCAGCCCGAAATTCCTCGCCAGTGCCGAGTCCCAGCCCGAATCATCCTCGATCTCGATGAGAAGGGTTTTTTTGCCTTGTTTTGCGGATGCCCGTGCGATCGATGCGGCAAGCGTGGTGCGCCCGGTGCCGCCCTTTCCGGAAATCAGGTTAATCCGCTTGAGACTGCCCAGGATGGTATTGGAAATGTCGACGACCATGATTCAACTCTCCCCCGATCAGCACTTTCGCGCGGAGCGGCTCGAACTCGTTTTGATGGGTAATCCATATCACAGGAACCGATTTCGTTGAAAGGTGACGCTCAAGCAGTCCCCTGCTCTTTGAAATCAGGGCATCATCCATTCCCCGGAAAGGCTCGTCAATCAAGAGTAAATCGGGGTCAAAGAGGAGCGCGCGAATGAGTGCGATCCTCTGACGCTCCCCGCCAGAAAGCTCATGAAGAGGCGCATCCATCCGGTGGGAGAGGTCCAATTCTGCAAACGCATCCTGCGCCCTCCTGCGATCCTTTTCTGTGACGCTCCTCCGAAGACGAATTCCAAAAAGAGCGTTTTCCAAAGCGTTCAAATGGGGAAAGAGCAATTGTTCCTGAAAGACAACTCCGAAATTCCTTCGATGCACCGGAACCTCCGTCATCCGCGCTCCCCCGAGGATCACCTCTCCCTCGGTTGACTCAAGGCCCAAGATCCCGCGAAACAGGGTGGACTTCCCGTATCCGCTCGGTGCTCGCACCATGAGCCACTCCCCCGGACACACACGCAGATCATCACAACTGACGGAGAACCCGGGCAGAAGAACCTTGAAGTTCCTGATTTCAAGATCTCTCATGCGCGCCTCTCCCCGAGCCCGAGTGAAACCGCAGAAAGCAAGAGCATCGCCATGACTCCGAAAGCGGCCTCCTCGATCCTGAACCTTGAAAACAGGTTCTGGGAATGACTTGCAAGGGTATCGAAATCCCCCCTCGAGAACAACAGGACCGAACTCACCTCCGTTGCCGAAAGTGCGAATACCAGCCCGAGAACCCGGATCACCCCGCCCCTGATCCTGGGCCACTCCACCTCAAAAAAAGCCCGAATCCTCCCGGCACCCAACACCCGCGCCGCCTCCATTTCAGAGCGCTGGGCACGATCCAGAAGGGGAAAAACGATTTGTGAAAACCAGGGTGCGAAAAACAGGGTTTGGATCAGGGCCACATTCACAAAAGGGGAAATCAGGAATCCCGAAAAACTCCAAAGGGCAAGGGAGAGAAAAAGCGGGGAACACCAGGAGCCAATCACACTGGCAAACCTGATTCCTGAAACATACGACGAGATCGAGAACAGGAGGGTCGCCCCCAACACCGATGCCCCGAGGGCAAGAGTCACGAACAGCGGGCGGAGATAGGCTCGGGCGTCTCCGACCTTCGGACCCAGAAACACCAGGCCGCCCAAACAAAAAAGGATCACCACGGAAATTCCCAGGGAACTGCGTTTCTTTCCGGATTCCCCGAACCCCTCGGAAATCCCCCGCGCAGGCTTCGCAGAGCCGAGCCGGTTCAAGCTGAATCTCAGAAGAATCAGGATCAACGCCTGCACGAGACTCAACGCAACCGCCTTTGAAACATCCGATTGCCCGAGTCTCATGGCGGAGTAAATGGCCACCTCCAGGGTCTCCGAGGGTGGTCCACCGCCCAGAATCATCACAAGCGAAAAACTCGTGAGAAAAAACCACAACTGCTGCAGCAGCAGTGCCCCTTGCAAAGGCCTTGTGCCCGAAAATTCATGATGGAAGAACGCGCGCACCGGTCCTGCCCCCAAGGTCCTGAGCGCCTCTTTGCCGCGCGGACCGAGATCACGGATTCCCTCGGAAATCCCCGAGCATAGATACAATGTTCCCGCCAGAACCCATGCGATCAAAACAGAACCCATCGAGTACGGCGACTCCGCTCCGACCGCCCGAAGGACAAGAAGCACGAACAGTGCGTAGGCCATCCCCGGCAAAACCGAGAAAAAACGGAACACCGCAATTCCGCGCCCCTTCAAGACAACGAGAACCAACCACGCAAAAACCCAGGAAAGAAACAGGGCAAGGAACGAAACCTTGAGGGTGAGGCCCACCGTGTACCAAAGCTCAGGGTCCGCGAGATGCTCCCCCACTCTCTGGAGGCGAACCCCTTCCGAGAACACCAGCGACATCACTCCCGTCACAACATAGGCGAGAAGAGCAAGAGCAGGAATGGCAAAAAGAAAGCGCTTAGCGATCCCCATCCCGAATCTCCTTCCCGAACCGGGAGAGCAGGTCATCCAGCGTCTTCACATCCATCCTGAATTTTGCCGATTTTTGCACTCCGGGAACACGATCGAAGAAACGGGGCAAGACCACCCCCTTGAATGCGGGCCACATCCACTGCTTTTCAGCAATTTCCCGAAGCACTTGTGGATCCATCATGAACTCGATCCACTTCCGCACACAGGGATTGACCCGCTCCTGTCTCACGATCCCCATTCCCTCCACTTGCAGAGGGAGTCCTTCTTCGAACATCACCGCTCCATACTCATCGCCCTCCCCTTTGGACGCATGATAGGCAAGCGAAGACAGGTAACTCCAAACCATCGGCGCATCTCCGGAGAGGAACATCTGGTAGCTTGAGTCCCAGCTCGGTGCAAGGGTGAGCCAGGAGTTTCGCAACTCCGGAATCTTCAAGGAATCCTGCGAAAACAAAAAGAAAAGCATCCCGGGCGAGGAGGCCCTCGGGTCCTGGAGAATGAACTTTTTCCGGAACTCAGGCCTGAGGAGATCACGAAGAGCCCTGGGCGGGACCACGCCTTTCCACGCGGACTTCCGATAGATGAAGGTCAGGGCTCCGTAATCAATCGGAATCCAGCCGGGACGAACCCGATCCGAGAGCAAGGGAAGAAGGCTCTCCCGAAGCTTGAGTTCGGGAAATTCATCCTGCACCCACTCCCCCTTCAAGCGCTCTTGCAGAAGCTCATCCACCCCCATCACCACATCAATCGTGCCCCTGAGTCCACGATCCGAAAGCAGCGAAACCATCTGGGTGGCTCCAAGAGTGCTTTCGAGGCGAAGCGAACACCCGCTCTGCTGTTTAAACCGCTCCGCGACCCCGGGAAGAAAGCCTCCCGAGGAACCGAGACTCGAATAGCTGAGAATCCCGAGCGAGGGCCCCGCGTCTTTGGACCGCGTACACCCTGCGAGAGTCAAGCCGGCTGCGGCAAGGCAGAGGAAAAGCCATTTCATGGGGCCGAGGTTAACGATGGCTTGACTGACTTGCAACCCTGAAATACCAAATCAAGTCATGGATCTTTTTGAAAAAATCAATCGCCTGAAGCGCGAGAAAAATGCGGTGATTCTGGCCCACTACTATCAGGAATCGGAGATCCAGGACGTGGCCGACTTCATCGGTGACAGCCTCGAACTTGCGCGTGCCGCCCAACGCTCCACAGCGGATCTGATCTGCTTTGCCGGGGTACATTTCATGGCCGAAGGTGCAAAGATCCTGAATCCCGGTCGAAAGGTGGTGCTTCCGGACCTGAGAGCCGGGTGCTCGCTCTCCGACTCCTGCCCCCCTGCACGGTTCCGTGCCTTCAAGGAGGCAAACCCGGATCACTTCATCATCAGCTACATCAATTGCTCTGCCGAAATCAAAGCCATGAGTGATGTGATTTGCACTTCGTCAAACGCGATCAAAATCGTGGAGAAGGCACCCAAAGACCGTCCGATTCTGTTCGCTCCCGATCGCAACCTCGGACGCTGGGTGATGGAAAAGACAGGGAGGGAAATGACCCTCTGGCCCGGGAGCTGCATCGTGCACGAGACATTCTCCGAGCGTAAAATCATTGACCTGAAAACCGGACACCCGGGCGCACGCCTGATCGCCCATCCCGAATGCGAGGAATCCATCCTCCGCCTTTCCGACTTCACGGGGAGCACAAGTCAGCTTTTGAAGCATGTCATCGAGAGTCCGGACCCGACCTTCATCGTGGCAACCGAAGCCGGAATCCTTCACCAGATGAAAAAGCGAGCACCAGGAAAAAACCTGATTCCCGCCCCACCCACCCAGAACTGCGCCTGCAATGAGTGTCCCTTCATGAAACTGAACACCTTGGAATCCCTCGCACGCTGCCTTGAAGCAGAGGGCCCCGAGGTTACGGTTCCAAGCGAAGTGAGGGAGAAAGCAAATCTCGCCCTCACCCGAATGCTCGAGTGGTCAATCTGAACGTGAGCTTCGTTTATTTCTGTTCCAGGGTCCGGGCCTGATCGAACAGATAGTACACAATGTTTGAGAGCGGCTGCGCTGACTTCATGAGCGAGTCTCGAGCCTCGACCGGCATGACCTGGGGACTTGACTCCCCTTCCACTTCCACCATGACTCCCGGAACCGGCTCTCTCCACATGGCATCCGATTTGGCTGCACGCATCCAATCATCCGGAAGCGGACTCTTCCCGTCCCAAGCCCATTTCATATTTCCAAAAGGCCTTGGATTGGAGGGATCGATCGGAGTGCCCATGCTGGTGTACACCGATTGCTCGGAATACGGGAGCAAACCCGGGGGCGCCATCCAGATGAAATCCGGCTGATCCGAATAGGCGACCGAATCAAGATCGGATTCCTGCGAGCGGTCTCCCCATTCTCCTCCGAGAATGTTCCCCGCCTCATCCAATTCCAGGTCATAGACATAGGTCAGTTCCTTGGAAATATCGAACTCGGAACCATCGCGATTCCGATCACGATTGTTCTCCGGCCACTGATAATACCGGAAGTTCACGGTGGACTTCACACCCAGAAGATAAACGGCTTTCGGATTTCTCCGCTTCGCATATCCGTCCACAACGGTAAACCTCGGCGCGATCGACTCCTTCATGCTTCCCTCCTTGCCGGTGGCAGGATTGAAGTACTTGAGGGAATACGAGCCCATCGGATGATTGTTGATCTTCTTGTTGTTGTCGATGTCCATCATGAGTCCGAGTCGATCCACACCAATGCGGTTCAAGAGAGCAAGGTGCCACACTCCGGCATCCACATCATTGCACCGGAAATCCCTGACGAATCCAACAGAGTCGCTGTTCGGATCGCCATGTTCGGCACATGGCCGTCCCGCGAACTCGTAATTCATGGTGGTCATGTAATCATTGTTCGTCCGGGCAAACAGGTAAGAGCCCAAGGCTTTCAGGTCATCCGGGTAGAACGTGATCTTGTGCCCGAGTGCTCCCGTTACCGTCACCGCATGAACCGGCCGCGGCAAATAGATGGATGCGGGTGACCAGCCGTCGCAAATCCCGAACCAATACGAAAGGCTGTCCTTCCTTGGCTTCCAGTAGCGATAGACCACGTCATTGTCGAAGCGCGAATAACTCGATTGGACATCTGCATAATGGAAGTTGTTGTTGACGCCCTCGTATTCGTCCTCATCGGATCGATCCGTGCCGTCCTTCATCTTCGAGCGCTTCAAATGGCGGGCCCGGAAATCCACATCATCGAGGATGGCGCGGGTGAAGGTGAAATCAAGATCCCCGAGCAAGAGGTCGTACTTTTCAGAAGGCGCCAGCTTTTGATCAAGCTGCGTTTGATTGAAACTTAGGATATTGTTCGAGACATTCCTGAAATCCCGCCGAACCCGACCCTTGGCCACACCATACCTGAGCGCGAACAGGAACTGATTGCCCATCTTCCCGTGGTCCCTGTAATGATTGGCAATGCCTCCGAGGATGTCCGGCCAGTAGCTCCCGCTCCATGGATGGAACCGCGAACTCCGGTCCCTGTCGATTCCAAGCGTCCTCGACTCATGGACATTCATGACCTTTGCCGGGTGCCCCAGCAATTTCCCCATGGACTCCTCGATATTGCTCACCACGGATGCGTGAGCCGGAACCGATGCCATCCAACTGAAAATCATCAAAACCTTGATCATGTCGAAGCCCTTTCTCAATTCAAGATCCTCGGAACAAAAAATGATGCCGGATCAAGATCGACGTCAAGAGTGTTCACCACTCTCACCCTGACACCTGTCGTGGAAACACGGATCAGATTCCGGTGAACCTTCCCCTCCACATCCACCACAGCAATCAACCCGTCCTCAAACTTGAGAACATTGTAGCCCACCACCACAGGTGGACCGACCACCCGGATCTCCTCATTCCGGAGCACCCGACCCTCGAAGGTGAGGGAGTAGAAAACACCATTCTCCCCGACAAAATAATTCCCGCCCGTGATCACAGGCCTTGATTCAAGGGTGGACTCCTGAAAAAATCCGGTTTTCGAATCAATCGACACCAGCGTCCCGTCAGTCTTCACAAAATAACTCCCGCCCGCACGGGACACATTCGAGAAGTTCCATCCTTCTTTCTTTGTGGCAATCCCGACCGAAGAACCGGGGCCCGCTCCGGCCGACTTGATCGTGATCAGGAGTCCCGAGGAATCGATGAGATAATTGCCTCCCGCAACTCGAACCGCTCCCACACGGATGCCGGTATTGACATAGAATCCATAGGAATCGACCGCATACAGCTCGCGGGTTCCTTCCACAACAAACCACACCCCGCCAGAAACAGCCGGCCGAAAGGCAACTTTTCCCTTGTACACAAGATATCCATCTGCGGTCAGCGTGGAGAGGTAGCCGCCCTTGGTGAAAATGTAATTGCTTCCTGCAAACTCGGTGGCAGGAAGGGGATTTCTCTTGTCAAACGCAAGCATCGCATTTTGCCGGACCTGCTGATCCGGATCCCCGGCCAACCAGAAACGGTATTCCGGCACAGCTTTGGGAAGCACCACTTGGATCAACCCGGCATCCAGTGAACTCTCGCCCAACCGGAAGAAACTCTGGGACTGGTAGGGATGCGGATCCACAAAGGCGTCCTGGAAGGTCTCGAGCTCCTGGGCGCGGGCATCAAAGATCGAGAATGCTGCCGTAAGAAGAATGAAGAGGGAAGTGAATCGAGTCATGCGTGTGTCCTCCACCCGAACGGGCTGAGTTGTAACAAGCATTGTTTAATAAATCAACGAGGATCCAACCGGCATGGTTGAGCAAAGCACTCAAAACAAACTCACACCCCGCTCACCTGCGCGTCCAAGTGGTTCCCGCTGGCGAATCCTTGATTTCCACGCCCTTGGACAAAAGAAAATCTCGAATCTCATCGGATCGCTTGAAATCCCGATTGGCTCGTGCAGCCTTTCGCTCTGCCAAGTGCCGCTCCACGTCCTCCCCGCTCAGAACTTCTTTTCCTTCGTTTTTGGATCGAAGCGCGCGAAGGGATCCCAGATGCGCAAGCATGGTTTCCGCCCCCATCCTGCCAACCCCGATCACGGAGCCGATCTCCTCTTCCAATACTTTGATGAACTCGCGTGCAGCCAGAATTGCGGCAGGAGTATTGCGCGCATTTCCGGTCGAGAGGATTCGATTCCACTCACGAATCAACGCAAATAGCTCGGAGAGTGCGCCCGAGGTGTTCAAATCATTCGCATAGTGTTCAAGGATCGAATTTCTCGTCCGGTCGCAATCGATGAAAAAGCTTCCCCAAAGCGCTTCCGCAACCGGATCCACGTGCACCATCTTTTGAGTCATGAGTTTTTCGGCAGAAAGTTTCGATTCGTAAATCCGATCAAGACCCGTGATGGCTGAATCCACGGTTTCCGGACTGAAATCAAAGGGAGACCTGTAATGCACCGAAAGAAACGCCATCCGGGCGACCTCTCCCCCATACTGCGACAAAAAATCGATGGCGTTCACGATGTTTCCAAGACTCTTCGACATTTTCTCGGATGAAAAAGTCAGAAATGCATTATGAACCCAAGTGCCGACATAAGGCGCCACTCCCGTCGCAGCCTCACTTTGGGCAATTTCATTTTCATGATGAGGAAACACCAGATCCTCGCCGCCATGATGCAGATCCATTTTTGGCCCAAGCCACTTGCATGCCATGGCAGAGCACTCGATGTGCCATCCCGGTCGCCCCGCTCCCCACGGGGATTCCCAAGAAGGCTCTCCGGGTTTTGCCCGCTTCCAAAGGGCGAAATCAGCCACGTTTTTCTTGACCTCGCTCACCTCAACCCGCGCCCCCGCCTTCAGATCTTCAAGGGTTTTCCCAGAAAGCGCTCCATATTTCGGAAATGAATCAATCGCGAAATAAACATCCCCCTCCGTCGTAACATAGCCTTTCCCGTTCTTCAGAATCGCCTCGATCATCGCAATGATCTCAGGCAAATGCTCCGTCACGAGTGTCTTTTTCGTGGGCTCCTCCATCTTGGCGAGCGCATAATTCCGCTCCGCAGCCTCGATGTATTTCCGGGTAATGACACCCATGTCCACACCCTCTTCCTTCGCGCGCTTGATGATCTTGTCATCAATATCCGTGTAGTTGCGCACATAGTTCACCTTGTATCCAAAGCGCTTGAAGAGCCGGTAAAAGAGATCGGCGGTCAGCCCTGCCCTCAGATTCCCGATATGAATCTCGCCATAAACAGTGGGACCGCAGGAATACATCTTCACCTCTCCGGGGGTGAGCGTCCGAAATTCCTCTTTTTTGTGGGTGCGTGTGTTGGTAAGGAAGATCTTTTTTTCAATCATTTGGTAAAACCATACCCCAGCCTCAGACTCTGTAAAATGGCCATTATCTTCCAGTGTCATCGAAAGTCATTGAGCAAACACAGGCCCTCTGGATACTTTCACATTTACCAGAACCAAAAAGTATGGTATACTCCGCGGACATTGCTCGGAGGTACTGAAAGCATGTTCAAAGTTGGAGAAAGCGCCGTCTACCCAGCCCACGGAATTGCAGTCATCAAGAGAATCGACGAACGGGATGTGGGGGGCAAGAAGAAGCGGTTTTACGTTCTTCAGGTGCTCGAAAACCAGATGACCATCATGGTTCCTACCGACAATGCCGAGGCTGTTGGCCTACGCAGCATCATCTCCGACAAAGACGTAACCCAGGTCTATTCCATTCTCAAAATGCGTGACGTGAAGATCGACCAAACCACCTGGAATCGCCGGTATCGTGATTACATGGAAAAGATCAAAACAGGCTCCATTTACGAAATTTCCGAAGTTCTCCGCGACCTCTTCCTGCTTCGCCACTCCAAGGACCTGTCCTTCGGCGAACGCAAGATGCTCGATCAGGCAAAAGCCCTCATTGTAAAGGAAATCTCGATCGCCAAGCGGACCCAAGAGTCTGTCGTCGAGCAGGAAATCCAACAAATCTTCGCTTCCTGATTCAACTCAGGACTTGAAGACGTCGTAGGGATAGCCACCGAGTTCATAGCTTTTCTCCGCAATGAACTTCATGAGTTCGTCCTCATTGCGGTTCATCGCCTTGAAATTACCCCGGATTCTGCGATTGGACTTTGAAAAGAAGGCTTCCGCAATCGCAATCTCCATCTGGGCTTTCTCTTCGCCATTCGCCTCAATGGAAGCGGTCACCCGCGAAAGAACGCAATACATCGCATAAAGATCAATCACGATGTCAGCCACGCGTTTTTGCGCAAACTGCTTGAGATGAATCTCTTTGCCGTGGCGCTTCAGCAAGGTCTCCACCTGCTGGGAAAGCTCAAGTGTGTACTCCTCAAGAAAGCCCGCAAGCTTCTTGAGTCGCGGATGAGGCTTGGTCATGGTTTCACCAAACACGCCTTGCTTCACTTTACGGGTCGCATAATCCGTCACCACTCCAAGCCCCTTCAGCGGGTGCTGAATGGCCTTGGCCAGCCCGGAAAGCTCCTGCCCCGGCCCCTGCATTCCTGAGAGTGCCACAAACGCACGCAGGATTTCATTGGTCCCTTCGAAAATCCGGTTGATGCGGGAATCCCTGAGCCACCGTTCAAACGGATATTCCTTCATGAAACCGTTTCCAGCCCAGACCTGAATGTTCTCATCCACGGTCTCCCAAAGCATTTCGGTGCAGAACACCTTGGCTGCGGCACTTTCCATGGAATAATCCATGTCGCCACGATCGATGAAGTGGGTCGTCATGTACACCATGCTCTCGGCTGCATAATTGTTCATGACCATCCGGGCGATCTTTTCCTTGATCATTCCAAAATCGCCGATCTTCTTTTTGAACTGTTCGCGCTCGTTGGCGTGCTCAATTGAAGCCTTGATCGCGTTCTTCGCAACTCCAACACAGCCTGCAGCAAGTCCCAGTCGGCCATGATTGAGAATTCCCATGGCGACTTTGAATCCATATCCCACTCCGCCCACAATGTTCTCCACGGGAACTTTCACCTTGTCGAGGTGAATGGCGTTCGTCCAGGACGCACGAATCCCGAGCTTGTGTTCCCGAGCTCCAGCACTGACTCCCTCGGCAGGAGCTTCCACGATGAAACAGGTGACTTTGTCTTTCTTTTCACCGTTTTCCACCACTTCCGTCTTCGCAAACACGGTGAGAAACTGGGCGATCTCTCCATTGGTGATCCAAAGCTTGTTCCCGGTCAGGGTGTAATACTTGCCATCCGCTGAAAGAACCGCTCGCGTCTGGATCGAAGCCGCATCCGAACCACTGGATGGTTCCGTAAGGCAAAACGCTGCGATCATTTCGCCGGTCGCAAGTTTCGGCAGATATTTCTTTTTCTGCTCATCGGTCCCGAACAACATCAGACACTTGTATCCGATGCTCTGATGCGCACCCAATGTGACCGCAAGCGAGCCATCGAGGGATGCAATTTGTTGCATCACCCGTGCGTACCCGCTCTGAGGCAGACCAAGTCCTCCAAATTCCTCTTTTACTCCAAGTCCGGTGAGTCCCATTTCGGCCATTTGATGCACGACTTCGATTGGCATCGCGGCCATCTCGTCCCATTCCGCAGACTTCACAATGTCTTTTCCGAATTTATCGATGGTATCGAGAATCATCCCGACTGTTTCTGCTGTCTCCGCCTTCGGCTTTGGATAGGGGAAAATGAACTCTTCCCGGATCTGGCCAAAAAACAATGATTTCAAAAAGCTGTTCTCGGATGTGGACATATCGAATCCTTTCAGAAGATTCCTGTTTTCGACAGGCTGTCATGACAAACTGTCAGACGCATTACGCAAAGCTCATTTCCATCACAGACCTAAAAGAGGATAATGGGGATTTTTCTCCTGCACAACATGCACTTAAGAATTTAATTTTCTTGATCTGGATCATGGCATCTTTTTTGCTTTCTTCTTTCGTGCGGCGTTTCATTCATTCAACCAAGGGAGGGTACATGGGGTTTTTCGGTCGCAAACCAGCTGAAGTCAGTGCTTCCGCCTTCCCGGTGGGTGCCGCCTCGGGCGCCAGCTCTTTGGCTTCCCTCTCAGAAAAGCTCGCCGACTCGGACAACATAAAGACCATTTCGTTTTGGCTCTGCTTCATCATCTGCGCAAGCCTCATCGCGGATTTGAATGCCCTCCTGGTTGAAAAATATCTTCCCAGCCCGCCTGTCTCCCCTCTTTCTTCCCGCTCCTCCGGCCAGAGCTTCGGAATGTCGGGCTCCTACAGCTACGAGATCATCAACGAAAGGAACCTCTTCTCGAGCAAAATCGAGAAAAAATCGGGAGACTCCATCGATCTTGAAGCGGCTCCGGTTCCCACAACCCTGAACTTCCAACTGGTGGGCACGGTGATCTTCCGGAACCCCGCCCGCTCTCTTGCCGCGATTCAAGACAAGGGCGATGGCAAACTGTATCCGGTACGAATCGGCGACATGATCGGCGAAAACGTTCAAATCCTGAGCGTGGAGCCTCGAAAGGTGATCTTCATCAATACCACCGCGAGAAGAAAGGAATTTGTTGAAATTCCAGAAGATCCTGCAATCAAGATTTCAGCGGCGAGCCTGAGACCCAAGTCGGCTCCCTCCACGGGAATCAACCAGCTCGAAGAAAATCGCTTCGTCATTGGTCGCCAGGAGATTGACTCGCAGATGGCGAACTTCAATGCCCTTCTCACCCAGGCTCGCGCGGTACCTGAGATGCGCGGGGGCCAGATGGTTGGCTTCCGGCTCACCCAAATCGTTCCAAACAGCTTCTACCAAAAAGCCGGCTTCAAGGACGGTGATGTGATCCGCTCGGTGAATGGCGAAAAAGTGACCGACGCGGCAAAAGCGTTTGAATTGTTGCAAGGACTGAAATCCATGTCCTCGCTCGACATGACGATCGAGCGGGGTGGAAAGGAAGTAAATTTCAATTATGACATCCGATAACACCTGGTCGACCCGAATGAGTTTTGTATTTGGTCTCTGCGCTTTGCTCGGCATTCTCCTTCTGATTTTTTCGGAAGTCGGCCTTGCCCAGTCCAATGGCTTCCGACCCGGGGGTGCCCCCATCGGCAATCCCCTGAATGATCCGGGTGGCGAGGAGGAATTTGATGAGTTCGACGAATTCGATCCCCCTCCGGCTCCGAGAACCCGTGGCAAAGCGGGTGGACGCGGTGGTGTTTCGGATGACAGTTTCTCAGGGGGCATCAGTGTGGGCGGCACTCCCGACGACAAGTCCGGTCCTGCCTTGAATCGAGGAAAAAAAGGATATGAGCTCTCCGGTCCCGGCACCGAAAGAGGAATCAAGTCGAAGAACGAAGTCCCCACCCTCTTTGTGGACAACGAGAGCGGAGCGGGCGATGCAGCCGACCGCGAACTCATCACGGACTTCAATTTTCCCGATGCAGACATCATGGACATCGCCAAAACCCTGGGACGCCTCACCGGGAAGAACTTCATCCTCGACAAGGACGTGAAGGGAAGGGTTTCCGTAATCTCGAATTCCCCGATCACCGTTGCAGATGCATGGCGCGCGTTTCTCACCTCGCTTGACATGAACGGCCTTGCCATCGTTCCCACAGGAAAATACCTCAGGATCATGCGCCAAAACGACGCCAAAGGGAAAAACGTCCGCCTGTACTCGAATGCCAAGGCGCCGAACACCGATGCCCTGGTCACCAAGATCTTCAAGATCAAATTCATCAGCGCCAAAGAACTCGAAAACGTGATCCGAACCTATGCCAACATGGGCGCAAGGATTTACGGGTTTGAACAAACGAATACTTTGATCATCACCGATACCGGGTCGAACATCGACAAGATCGCAAAAATGATCCAGTTCCTCGACGTCGAAGGTTTCGACGCGGGAATCGAGGTGATCTCGGTGAAGTTTGCCTCGGCGGTTGAAATCCAGAAGTTGATCGACTCCCTCCTCCCCGGAACCCAGGCTGCATTCCCGGGCCGTCCCGGATTCGGTGGTGGCGGCGGCGGTGCCCGTTCTAATTTTGCGGCCCGCCGGACCAAAGAAGGCGGTCTCATCAACAACATCATTGCAGATGAGCGCACCAACACTTTGATTGTTCACGCAAACCCGAAAGGCGTTGAGCAGGTTCGCGCCCTGATCTCAAGACTTGACCGCAAGATGCCTCAAGCGCTGGGCGGCGGGAAAGTACATGTCGTGTACCTTCAGTTTGCTGATGCAGAGGACATGGCAAAGACACTGAAAGACATCAGCCAAACAGGTCGATCCTCGGGCGGTCCCGGGTTCTCCCCCGGAGGTGCTGGTGGCGGACTCGGAATCAATCCGAACGAGGGCGCGCTGTTTGAGGGGCAGATCAAGATCTCCCCTGACAAGACCACGAACTCACTCGTGATCACTTCCTCTCCGAATGACTTTGGAACCATCCAGCGGGTGATCAACAAGCTCGACATCCCCCGCGACCAGATCTACATCGAGGTCGTCATCATGGAAATGAACATGAGCCGCAACAACGACTTCGCTGCAAACGTGTTGCTTCCAGGTGGAACCTCGGTTGCTCCCACCCAGGACCTTGTGAATTGGCTCAAGGATCCGACGCAAACCTCGGCCGGCATGGTTCTTCGCTGGAAGAGCGAAGCGGGCACCTCGGTTCCGATTCCCTTCAACGGAACCAACCAGAACGTGACGATCCCGAACCTGGCCGCATTGATCAAGGCCGTTCAAAGCTCGTCAAGTGGATCCATTCTTGCGACTCCGCAAATCATGACGCTTGAGAATACAGAGGCGGTGTTTGATACCACCGACAAGATCCCCATCCCGAAAATCACGAATGCGGGTCTTGGGGTTTCAAACGTGGGCGTTGAGTTCCAGGATGTACCGCTCACCATCAAGATCAAGCCTCAACTGAATAAAATCTCGAACTTCATCAAGATGGACATCAAGGCTACCGTCAGCGATGCCTCTGCGCGCTCGGTGCCGAAGGCCCTTCAAGAACAAGCCTCTTCCGTCACAAAGCGTGCGGCTGAAACAAGCCTCATGTGCGCGGATGGCGACACCATCGTACTTGGAGGCCTGATCCGCGACAAGGCAACGGAGGTCATCAACAAGGTTCCCCTGCTTGGCGACATCCCGATCCTCGGATGGCTGTTCAAATCCCGTTCCGCCTCGGTTGAAAAGAACAATCTCATGCTCTTCATCACTCCCCGAATCATGCGTCAGCCGGAGAATGTTCGCATGGTGCTGGATCGAAAGCTCAAGGAACGGGACGAGTTTGTGGAGAAGGCTTTTGGCGGGGAGGATCAACACCGCGAGGCGAGAAATCAAATCATCCGCAACCTTCCCGACGTGAAGTCCATCAAGAACTACAATCCAAAGAAAACAGTGACGCTGGACGAGGAAGAGACCAAAAAGGGTTCCCAAAAAGAACCCGCTGACGGTACACTTCCGGAACCCATGAAGGAAGACTCCCACGAAACCCTCACCCTGCCACCGGCTGATTCTGGCTCAACAGGTCCGATCACGGCACCTCCGGTGGATGCGATTCCAGCCCTTCCCGACCCTGTTTCCGGAGGAAATCCATGAGGGATCGCAGGCCTCCCGAACGTCTCGGAGAAATCCTTCTGAAGTACACTTCGCTCAAGCCGGAACAGCTTGAGCGCGCCCTCCAGGAGCAACGGGATCGGGGGGGACTCCTCGGCGAGATTCTTCTGAAGAGCAACTCGATTCTTCCGCATGAAATCATGAAGGCCCTGTGCGTCCAACTCGGACTTACCTTCCAGGAGGACCTGAAAGCCAACGACATTGACCCCGCATTGGTGGCTCACCTTCCCATTAACTATGCCAAGACCAAGGAAGTGATTCCTCTCTTCCTGTCCGAAGATGCCATGGGCCAGGTGATGACCATTGCGGTCGCGGATCCATTCAATCCGACGATCGCAGAAGACCTTCAGGCCCTGACCGGGCACAGGATCAAAACAGTGGTCAGCACCTCCATCCGGATCCAAGACGCGATCAACCGGGTATATGAACGCTCCACCTCGAACATGGTCGGCAACATCGAGGGTGAATTCGCAGAAGAGGATCTCGACCTCGAAGGTCCGATCGACATTCTCGAAGCCACCGAAGACGATGCACCCGTAATCAAGTTCGTAAACTCCCTCCTCTTTCGCGCCGTAAAGGAAAAGTGCTCCGACATTCATATCGAGCCGTTTGAAAGAGAATTCGTGGTTCGCTTTCGCATCGACGGGGTTCTCTACGACATCATCCGCCAACCCAAGCGCGCGCATGCCGCAATTTCTTCCCGGATCAAGGTGATGGGCCAACTGGACATCGCCGAGAAGCGGCTTCCCCAGGACGGAAGGATCAAGATCAAACTTGCCGGGAAGGATGTGGACATCCGTCTCTCCACTGTACCCACCACCCATGGCGAGCGCGTGGTCATGCGTATCCTCGAGCAAAGCGGCACGCCCCTTGAGCTTCAGAAATGCGGGTTTTCGCCAAGATCAGTGGAGGCGATCGACAAGTTGATCTTCCGAAAGTACGGGATCATCCTTGTCACGGGCCCCACCGGCTCCGGAAAATCCACAACCCTCTCCTCCTGCCTGATGAAGCTCAACTCCCCTGAGCGCAACATCATGACAGTGGAGGACCCGGTCGAGTACCAGATCCCCGGGATCAACCAGGTCCAGGTGAATGCCAAAATCAATCTCACCTTTCCCACTGCTCTGCGCTCCTTCCTTCGACAAAACCCGGATGTGATCATGGTCGGGGAAATTCGGGACAAGGAAACCGCCGAGATTGCGATCAACGCATCCCTTACGGGTCACTTGGTTCTTTCCACCCTCCATACAAACGATGCCGCGGGTTCGACTACACGACTCGTGGATATGGGGGTCGAGCCTTTTCTCATCGCTTCCTCTCTCTTGGGCGTTGTCGCTCAACGATTGATTCGAAGGGTGTGCTTGAAATGCCGGGAGCCCCACACTCCATCCGAGTTCCAAATGACCGAAATGGGAATGAAAAAAGTGCCAGTTGGGGCCACCTTCTACCAGGCCGTGGGCTGCCCGAGCTGCTCCAACAGCGGCTACTCGGGGCGAACCGTCATCCATGAACTGATGATCGTGGACGATCATATCAAGAGCTTGATTGTCAGGAATGTGGATGCCGGCCAAATCAAGAAAGCCGCGATTGAGCGCGGCATGATCACCCTTCGTGAAGACGGGATCGCCAAGGTCCTTCAGGGAATCACCACCATCGAGGAGCTTTTCCGTGCAACCCACGCGGAGGAAGTGTAAGAAAACCCCATGGCACTCTTTGAATACAAGGCAATCGGACTCGATGGCAAGGCCTCGAAGGGTCATGTTGAAAGCGACTCCCTGAAATCCGCTCGCCAAAAGCTTAAAAAACAAGGCCTCATGGTGACCGACATCTACGAGAAAAACGCGGTCTCTGCGAAAGGCAAACCCAAATCAGGCCTTACCCTTTTCGCGAGTCGGGTAAGCCAGGAAGAGGTTGCGGTCATGACGCGCCAGCTGGCCTCACTTGTCAAAGCCAACATTCCGCTTGTGGATGCGCTGAACGCGCTGGTGGACCAAATCGAATCGGTCGGACTCAAGAGTCAACTTTCCCAAGTCAGGGAAGCGGTCAATGAGGGGAGCTCCTTGGCAAAGGCCCTCCTCCAGCATCCAAAAACCTTCGACAATATCTATGTCAACATGGTCGAAGCGGGCGAAAGCTCGGGAACCTTGAGCCTCGTTCTCCTTCGACTGGCTGATCTCAAGGAGTCGCAGACCCGCTTGCGTCGAAAAATCGTGGGGGGGATGACCTATCCCGCGATCATGTTTTTGGTCGCAATTGCCGTGTTGGTTGGAATTTTTGCATTCGTGATCCCGAAGCTGCAGCAGATCTTCGTTTCCATGAATAAAGCACTTCCGTTGACCACCGAAATCCTGATCTGGATCTCCGTGCAGATGACCTCCTGGTGGTGGGCGCTCCTGCTTGGTGTCGGGTTGACCATAACCCTCTTTAATCGCTATATTCACACCACACGAGGGCGTGATCACTGGGACCGATTCAAGTTGTCCGCGCCGGTTTTTGGAAAAGTCACACGGATGGCTGCCATCAACCGGTTTGCGAGCACCATGTCGACCCTGCTCGGTTCGGGAGTGCCGATCCTGACTGCGATGAATATTGCGCGAAACCTCGTGGGGAATGTTCATATTGCCCGTGCGGTTGAAAACGCCCGAAGCAATATCACCGAAGGGCAGTCGATTGCCGAACCCTTGCGGAGAAGTGGCGAGTTTCCCCCTCTCGTGATCCACATGATCTCGATCGGGGAAAAAACCGGGGAGCTCCCCGGAATGCTGAAAAACGTCGCAGACTCCTACGAGGAACAGGTTTCGACCGCGGTGGATTCCATGACTTCCATGCTCGAACCCGCCATGATCGTGTTCATGGGGGGGACGGTAGGGTTCATCGTGGTGTCCGTGATCACGCCTTTGATGGAAATGAGCAACTTGAGTCGATAAACAACGAAAGGAAACCAGGAAATGAAAAACAAAAAAACAAGAATGATTTGCTCCGAATCCGGATTTTCGCTCATCGAATTGATGATCGTGATCGGGATCCTGGGACTGCTCATCGGTGTCGTGGGCCCGAAGCTGATCTCCAATTTCGATAAAGCCAAAGTGGAAACCACGAAGGTCAACATGAAGAACCTTTCCTCCACTCTCAAGCAATTCCGTTTGGATTGCGGAAGCTACCCCAACACCAATCAGGGAATGGACGCGCTCATCACAAAGCCCACTGCCGCACCCGAGTGCAAGAACTACGCACCGAAAGGCTACCTTGACAAGAAGTCGGTACCAAAAGACGCGTGGGACATGGATTATCTCTACACCTCGGACGGGAATACCTTTGAGATCAAGTCCCTGGGCTCTGACAAGAAAGAAGGTGGTGCCGACTACGATGCGGACATCACCGTTTCAGATCAGGATTAAATCATGAACTGGGGGAGAATCCAGAAGAGTGAATCCGGATTCTCCCTCATCGAATTGCTGATCGTCATCGGCATTCTGGGCCTTGTAGGCCTGATTGCCATTCCGAGCATCTCCAACACCTTCCGTTTTTCAGTACAGTCCTCCGGACGTGAAATCGCCACCCTGATCAAAGACACTGTCAACTCGGCCCAAATCACCGGGCGGGTTCACCGGATCGCATATGATCTGAAAAACCAGCAATATTGGGTCGAGTCAACGAGTGAGGCGACCCTCCTCAAGAGCGATGAAACCCTGAAAAAAGAAAAAGAACGAAGCCGGGGATACTTTTCCCTGAAAGAAGCCGAGGAAGAGGAGAAAAAGAACAACGGTGGATTCCGCCAGGAGAATCTGCTCACCAAAAAGAAGCGAAGCCTCGCCATCGGGGTGAGCATCAAGGATGTCGTCACAGAGCAAGGTGAAAACCCGATCACCGAAGGCGTCGCGTATACCCATGTCTTCCCCCAGGGATTGACGGAAAAGACCCTGATCCATCTTCAGGACACAGCCAAGAATGAAGTAACGCTCACTGTCTCCAATCTCCTCGGAAGATGCTATGTCGAAGGACGTTACATCGATGCAAAGGAGTTCTTCAAACGATGAGACGCTCCCCCTCCCATCGAGAATCCGGATTCACCCTGCTTGAAGTGATGATCGCGATCGGCATTCTGGCCATCGGAATCGGGGCCATCCTCGTTGCCGAAAACAACAGTCTTGATGTCACAATTCGCGCCAAACGGATGAACACAGTCGCCACTTTGGCTAGAAATGTCATGGTGGAGGCAGAACGGGAAATCCAAGGCAAGCCGTTCACGGAAGTGCGAACCGAGAGCTTCGGGAAATTCGATGCGCCTTTCGCAGACTATTCGTGGGAGCGAAAAATCAAGGAGATCTCGTTTCCCAAGATCATGAGTCAGAATCAAGGAGGATCCGGGAGCGGGGACTCCGGCACAAAGCCGGAAATTGACCCGAATGCCGAGCGCGTGGTGAAGATTGCAACCTCCTACCTGTCTAAAGCAACACGGGAAGTGACCGTGACGATTCTTTGGAAGGACAAGGGCGAAAACCAAAAATACAGCGTCAGCCAATACTGGGTGGATTTGAATCATGAATTCAAAATGTCCGAAGAATAAGGGGTTCACCCTGATCGAAGTCATGATCGCACTGTTCATCCTCGTGATGATCGGTACCACCACATCAAAGGCGGTCATTGATGCTGCAAAACTGAAAGAAGTCCTGAAGGATGAAACCGAATTCTCGAGCGAATTCCGGACTTCGACCCTCTTCATCGAGCGCGATCTCAGTCAAATCTTCAATCCCCGCTGGTTTCTCGCACCCGACTTCAAACCTCTTGACCCTTACAATCCTCCTCCTCCGCCCCCCCCGCCTCCCCCCGGGCAAGCCGCCCCGCCTCCTGCTCTTGGAATCGATGAGATCACCAGACGTACCCGGGGACGAGGCTTTCAAGCGTCCGAGTTCTGGGGTCCCATTCTCGACCCCACGGGAATCCGGGCATCGCGGTTCAAGGGCAAGGATACGGAAATGAGTTTTGTGACCGCATCCCATGTCCGGATCTACCAATCCAAAAAAGAATCAATCTACGCGAAGGTGAAATACGAGCTCGTCAAACAAGCGCCCAACCCGAACCTGAGCGCGGAACAAAATCAAAAACTCGCAGGCCTGTACTCCCTGATCAAAGTGGAGAACACCCGCGCCTTCGAGATCGACGAACCGAGGGAGGCCCCCTACATCAATACCTACGTGATCTTGAACAACGTGAAAAAACTCAAGTTCATGTTTTACAAGCCGGGCGACAAGGATCCGGTGCGCGAGTGGGATTCGGAGAGTACTGACCCAAAAGGGAAATTCCCCGTTTCAATTGAAATGGAAGTCACGCTCGTGGGCCCGGAGGAACGGGTTCTTGATTCCAAAGTCCTCTTCAACCTGGAGACCCCAAATGATGTCCTTCCGAAAACGTATTGATCATCAAGGAGTCGCACTTTTCATCGTTCTGGCTTCCATGGCAACCCTTGCGATTTTCGTGAGCGAAATCACCTATACCTCGCAAATCAATCAAAAACTGGCCTATGACCGGCTTGACCAGGTGAAAGCCCAGGCACTGGCCAAGAGCGGACTCCGGCTTTCCCTTCTCCGGATTCGAGCCTATTCGGAATTGAAAAAGACGATTGGAAAACTCTCGGAAGGTGCCGGAGCAAACGCATCCATGGTGGATTCAATGGTGCCGAAGGCCATGATCGAGAAAATCTGGGCGGAACCCATCACAATCCCCTTTACAGGCGACATTTCATCCCTCCCCATGGAAATGAAAGACGCCCTTACAAAGTTCCGGAAGGATTCCTCCATGGAGGGAAAGCTCTATATCTCCATTCAGGCCCAATCCAACAAAATCAACTTGAACAGCACCCTCCACTCTTTCGCCGCCCTGGCATCGGCCTCCCCCTCTCCGGCCAGGCCCGGTACCGGCGGGGGCGCCCCCTCGAATCCCGCCTCACCGGGTGCGGACGGTACGGCTTCAGCATCCCCCACTCCGGTGAGTTATGATCCGGAACAATCCCGGCAGGCCCTGGGCCAGCAGATCAAAGACACTTTTCAGCGCCGTTTCGAGGAGGATGCGAAGTTCCGCGACGAGTATCGGAACTTCAGGATCGAGGACCTTTTGGATGAGATCGTGGGGTGGAGCGATCTTTCGTTCGAATCGAACCGTGAACAGGCAAGCAACCTGCCCTTCAAGAAAGCGCCCTTCTACCATGTTTCAGAATTGAATTATCTCCCTTCCATGGATGACACGATCTACGCCTTGCTTTCCGAGCAATTCAATGCAGGGGTGGCTTCCTTCATCAACATCAATACGATTCAGGAGCCAGTGCTCAAGGCCATCGTCCCCCAGATGACCAAGGAGGAGGTCACCAAGTTCTTTGAGTTTCGCGATGGAGGCGGCGAGGAAAACAAAGAGGACAATAAATTCAAGAATTCCGATGAGTTCTTTAAATACCTTAAAGAAAAGGTTCAGCACTATATGGGTTCCGACACCAGAACCTCGGAGCTCAGGAATCTTCTCACCCAGAGGGGAATCCGAATCATCACCGAGGAGTCGAACTTCCTCGTTCATGTGGAAGCCACGGTTCAGCAGACCAAAAAAACCCTGGAGGCAATGGTCAGCCTGATCGAATCGCCCACCCAACCCGCCCCCACCACGCCCGGAACTCAAATACCCCAGCCCAACTTGCCAACCCCCGGCAATCCCACGGATTCCACGAACGAAAGGAGCAATTTAAAAATTACTCAACTCAGGTTTTTGTGAGTATAATTTTCCTATGCGAGTCTTCGGATTGGACATCTCTAAAGACGCCATTGCCTGCGTAGAACTCGAAACCCATTTCGGACGATTTGAGATCCGGGAGACCTTGGAATCGGTTCTTCCCTCCGACTCTGAAACGCCAGCCGACCCGTTGTTTGCCGCCTCGAACTTGCTCGGCAGCATTTCAGGAAAACCGGGGCGATTGATCACCTCGGCACCGATCGAGATTGGAACATTTCGAAACATCCACCTGGCAACCAAGGACAAAAAAGCGATTCGAGCCGCTCTGGGATTCGAACTGGAGGACGACCTCCCCTTCGAGTCCGAAAATCTGCATTATGATTATGCGACTCTCCCCAGCCCCGAGTCCGGCTCCATGATCCATGTGGGTGCCGTCAAAAAAGACAGCTTCGAGCAACATCTTCAGGGCCTCATGTCGAGCGGGATCAATCCTGACACCATCACCACGGATGCATGGGCGTATCGATGCCTCTTTTCGAGACTCCATAAACCCCTCCAAAAAGGAGAGGAAGCCGTCACCTCACTTCTGATCGGAGTTGAGCGCAACAAAACCTTCTTTTATGTGAATTCCGGCAATCGCCCTGTGCTCTACCGTGAAATCCCGTTTGGGATTGTTACGATCGAAAGAAAACTCGAAGAAAAACTGAGTGCAAGCAGGGATGAACTCAAGACCTGGATTCAGGATATCGGAGTTACCGGGATCAACGAGGATGTTTCGGACTCAATCACCGAGGTCCTCGAAGTGCTCATTCCTGAGGTCAGGCAAATTGAGCTTGCGGCCCGAAGCCAGACGAAGACCCCGATTGATGAAATCCTGGTCACAGGGGAAGGGGCGCTTCTTCCCGGGTTCTTGAACTGGCTTCAAGAATCGATTCAAAAAACCTGCACCCTGTTTCGCCCCTTGAGCATGCTCACCGGCTCCCAGGTCTCCTACTCGGATCCCTCCGAGGTTCGATTTGCGCGCGCTCTTGCCCTGGCGATGACCGCAGTGCCCGCCGACAAGATTCCGGCCTTGAACCTGAGACGAGGTCCATTCGCAAAAAACGGTGGCACCGATGATTCACCCCTTGAGTTGATCAAGAAACCTCTTCCCTACCTTCTCATCACTTCCCTTGTTTTTTTCGCGACAAAAACCATCGAATACAATTACTACAAGGTGAAACGCGATGATGCAAAAACAGCTCTTGAACGCGTGGTAAAGACCTATTTCGGTGGAATCGGGGATGGTGCGGTCAGGAACCAACTCGCAAGCCCCTCGAAGCTGAAAAAAACCATTCAAGATGACCTGGTGAAGGAGCGCGAAATGGCCAAACTATTTGCGCCAAACACAAACTCCCCGCTGAACTTCCTGCGATCGCTCTCGGAAAAGATCTCCCGCGACGTGGTTGTGGACATGGTGAACTTTGACTCAGGCTCCGACAACACGGATCGTTTCATCGAGAGCGCTCCGCTCAAAACCAGCCTCTCCTTCATCGTGAGCAACCCGCAGGCCATTTCGAAACTTACGGAAGTCCTCGAGAAGAACTTCGGGCTCAAAAGGGGAAATTCCGAGGAGCTCACCCGCGAGGGACGAAAAGTCTTCCGGGTTGTGTACGCGGGGACCATAGGAGCGAAGAAATAAAATGGATGCCGGATCAGTGCTCGAGAAGATCAAGGAACAGGAATTTTATCAACAGCTTCAAGCAGCCTACCATCAACTTTCCTCCGAGCAGCAAGGATATGTTAAATGGGGCGCGACCGGACTGGGATTCCTTGCGCTTTTTTTCCTGATTTTCTCGATGATCAATTCAGCAAATGGTGCGCGGGACGAATATTTCGAGCATCAGGAACTTGCGCGGGTTGTCTCCGATGCGAGCGACGAACTTCGCCGGCTGAAGGGACAAAGTTCGGGCATTGCGCCCTCCGGAGACCAAAACTGGAAATCCATACTCACATCTCGCGTCACTGCCCAGGGGGTCCCCGCGGAATCCCTCGAGATCGTGAAGGAGTCTCCAGGGGCATCACAAAATGTGCTTCAGGAATCCCTGCTCGAGCTGAAGCTGAAGAACATTCCGCTCCGCCCGTTGGTTCAGATTCTTGCGCAGATGGAACAAGGGAATCCCCCCATGAAGCTGAAGGGCATTGCGATTGAGTCCGGCGCGGAAGAAGGAAAACTCTCTGCCAAAATCAATGTGAGCGGTTATTTGGCGAAAAAAGAGCAGGATGGTGGCAAACGATGAGTGAAGCAACCGGCGCCTCTCTCGAATCCACCAGTCAGACCACCGCGCGAAGCATTCCAAAAATGATCGGGCTTGGGTTTTCCTTCCTTGGACTGATCTTGTTTTTCACTCTTTTCAAGCTTCCCGAGGCCAAGATCACAGCTCTCATTCAAGGCTACGTCCAAAGCTCCCTCGATCCCTTCGGAATCTATATTTCTGATCGGGGAAGGTCCCTCTCCCTGATCACAGGCTTAAGATACCGACTCGATCACCCGACATTGGAACTCCGCGACCAAACCCGAATCGAACTGGATGAGCTCGAGGTGCGACCAAAGCTCCTCTCCCTGTTCACAGGAAGGGCAGGCGCCAGTGCCGTTTTGCGACAAGGAAAGTCCGAGATTCTCCTGGACCTTCTGGCAAAACGCGACTTCATCGAAGCAGATCTTGATCTGAACGATGTGGATTTGTCCCGATTCGGATTGTTTGCGTTTGCGGGAATCAAGGGCTCGGGGACGATCACGGGAAAGAGTCGCGTCACAGGATCCCCCTCTGATCTGGCAACATTCAATGGTGCGATCGATTTGCGACTGAAGAATGTGCAGTTGGATGAGCAGATGATCATCGCATTCAAAATCCCCTCCATTTCCGTCTCAGAAGGTACCGTGAACGTGGAAATCAAGGGCGGCAAGGTCCTCATGAAGAATGTCCAAATCGGCCGTCCATCCGATGATGTGACCCTAGCGCTCACCGGAGACGTGGCATTGAACCGGAATTTGAACTCAAGTCCGCTCAATTTGCGCGTGTTGTTTTCCCTCTCCCCGAAGACGCTCTCCTCCCTCTCTTTCATGGAGAGCCTCATTGCAAGCGCAAGGCAGGCTGACGGGAAATACGCCTACAAATTGACAGGCCCACTCTCCGCTCCGTTTCCGAATCCTGATCCCCAGAAATAATCCGGTGGTTTGATTCGTCTGTTAAGAAATTATCACTTCATTCACGCGCCGCAAGTCCGTTACACTTCTTGAATGATGAAAACCCCATCCAATTCAGGTCTCCTCCTCTTGCTGGTCACTCTTTCCGGATGCAATCTGTACGGTGGACTTTCAAGTCCGTCAAACGATGAGCAACATCTCGATGCAGCTCGGGCATGTCTCGATCGGAATGACTTCCCTTGCGCCCTGGAACACTACCAGGCGCTTTCGGACTCCTATGCCGACATCAGAATCAATGAAACCTCGCTCGCCCGTCTGGGACAGGCTCGCGTGTTTTCCTTCTCGGACCTGATCAGTGCACTCGGAACCTCACTTGGAAACGGACGAACGCTCTCGAGCATGGCGGAATTGATCGCAGGAAGAAATGTCGCAACAGCGGCAAATCGAGTGCTCATTCAGGAAACCTATGCGAGCAACGGTACCATTTCCAATGCGAATCCAAAACTGAGGGCGTTTTCGCAGTTCCTGTCTTCGATTACCATGTTTAATACCGTACTCGCCCAAGCAGTGGGAGCGGATGGAGTCCTTTCCGCGAGTGACATCGTAACCGATCCCACCGCCTGTGCGGGTGATGCACTACAGTGTGTCGCCACAGCCGGTTTCCCGGACGGGGGTACCACCCCGGATCTAACTGCCCCGGGCGACTGGGATGGCACAGCATCTCTCAACATGCTGTGGTCCGCTCTTGATACTGCCGAACAACGAATTGGCGAATTCACAGGGAATCAGACTGGTATCCTTTCCTCCATCAATGAGCTTTTGACCCAAGCCCCTCCCGGTGCAGGATCCGGGTTGAAACGCCAGCAACTCATCCTCATCCTCGGACTTCAATAAGGAATAACCGATGAAACACCGAACAAAAATCCTTTTGACTGTACTCCCCCTGCTCCACCTCCAGACAGCCCATGCCTACCATCCCATTCTGCGCGACTTCCACAGTGTTCGCACTGCGGGAATGGGTGACATCCGGTACACTGTCGGACAATTCGAGGAAAACTTCTTTGCCAATCCTGCCCGTTCCGCGGACAACCCTGAAAACCTCCTCCAAATCGCGAAGATCTCACTTGAAAGCGGCTCAGGCACACTCAGCACCCTCGGCAGTCTATTCAAGTCCGGGGACGGACTCAGCACATTCTCCGATTCCGTGGGGGATCCCTTGTACGCGAGACTTCAGGTCATTCCCATCGCACTCCATTTCAGGAATTTCATCACTGACAAATGGTCCATGGGCGCAGGATTGTTTTTTTCCGCCCAATCACTCCCCCTCCTCTCGAACTCGGGACAAATTGATGTGAATACTGCAATTTCCGCGGGACCGGTCATCAACCTGAGCCGTCGCCTCCTCGACGAGGATCGATTGGTTGTCGGAGCAAACCTTCATACACAGATTCGGGCCAGCTCCCGGAATTTCAGTGTTCAGGACTTCTTCAGCGGCACAAGCACCTCAAATGCAATCCAAGGGGGAAGCGGTGCGGGTGTGGACCTGGATCTGGGAACGACTTTCCGCCCCCATTGGAAAACCGGGGGATTTGACTATCAAGTCTCTTTCGCGATCAACAACGTGCTTGGAGGAAAATACACCAACCTCGGAAAGCCCATCAAGAACTGGCCAAATGGTCCGTATGCCACCAATCGCTCGGTCAATTTTGGGTTGAGTGCGGAAAGAAAGGACTGGATCGGACTGGATCGGGTTCTTTTTGCACTCGAATCCACCGACATCGGAAACAATGAAAACGGAAGCTTTTACCGTACCCTTCATTTGGGTGCTCAGGGCACTTGGTCTGTCTTCAATGTGCGTACGGGATTGAACCAGGGATATTTCACCGCCGGATTGGGAGTGGATCTTGTGATCTTCTCCCTGAATCTTGCAACCTACGGAGAAGAGCTCGGATTGAACCCGGGAATCAAACAGGACCGTCGCTATGCACTCGACCTTGGCTTCAAGATCTAGGGAATTCCTTCAAGGTTTCACCTCCCCCTTGCGTGTTCTCGGGCTTTTGCTGGAGAACCCGAAACTTCTCGGCCTTTTCATTCTTCCCATGGCGATCACACTTGTTGTGGTCTCGAGCGTGATCTATGGTGTCCTGATCGGTCTCTGGAGTACCTTCCAAAGTCTCTTTCAGGGGATCCTCGGAGCCTATTCAAACTTTGGCAGCGGACTTCTCTCCGTGCTGGCCGGCGCTCTCCTTCTCTACTTCTCAGCCTTGGGCCTCGGGCTCCTGATTCAACTTTTCGCATCCCCTTTCAACGACATTCTGGCCGAAAAAACAGAGATCGCATGCGGCGAATGCCCCCCCGCAACCACCCTCGGAAGATTGATCCATGTGTTTCTGATCGATCTCAGAAAGACGGGTTTCACTCTTTTCCTCACATTGACCCTGTTTGTGGTTGGACTGATCCCCGTGATCGGGCTTCTGAGCATTCCCGGACTTGCCTTGGTCCAGGCATTCACCTTTCTCAGCTATCCCTTGAGCCGGCGCACCGTGGGTCTGTGGGGATCCATCTCTTGGATCCGGTCGAACTTCTTCCGGTCGTTGGGCTTTGGATTGATCACCCTTCTCCTTTTCAGCATCCCCGTAATCAATCTATTCGCACTCCCCATCTCCGTGATCGCAGGAACGCTTGTGTTTCTCAAAAAATAAAAACCGGAAGGGGGAGGGAGCCCTCTTCCGGTTTGATTCCAAACTTTATGATTGAGGCTACTGACTTCCCATCTCGTTCACAGTACCCTGGATGATCTTGTCGACGCCGCCTACCGCGTTGTCCACGGTTCCCTGCAGTTTGTTCTTCATCTTGCTGGCAATCATCACCACAATCGCAAGGATCAGGATGTATTCTGTCGTCGACTGCCCTGAGCGATTCGTTAATTTTCTTCGAATTCTTGTCATCAAACTCATTTTTTCCATCGATCTTCCCTCCAAATCGACCCCCAAGTTCGTATCGGCAGAACCGATCAAAACTTGATCTTTTTGATCCTATATTCAGTATGACCCCCGCCACTCTCCCCGTCAAGATCCCCTTTTTAAATAAATAAGATTTAGAGTCCCCGCCCGTGATGCCACAAGTGTCTGTAATGACACAGGATTGACGACCGATCCTGAATCAGCGAGAATCATGGAAGGATGAGACAGAATATCGCAACAGGCGCCAGCAGCATTGCTCACCTTTTCATGGGAGATCGTCGATTGAAGAGAGTCGCAGTGAAAATCACAGCCCCCAAATTCGGAAACCAGGAGTTTCAGGGGTATGCCCTGATTAACGAACTGAGCGAGTCGTGGTTCTCTTTTTTTTGCACGGAGAAATTTTCCATTGATCAGGAACTTGAGATCCAGGTGAAATTCAGTGGGCACGACTTGACCTATAAAGTCACGATGTCGCATCTGCATGAACAAATCTCCTCCGGAAGAATCATGAACTGCATGCCTACTGAGGAGAACCCCTTTCCTGCCAGGAAGTTCTACCGCTGTTTCTCAAGGGTTACGGAGCTCAAGGGGATGCAAATGAGCCCTCCGGAGGAAACCACGGGAGCAACCGCTGCAGCAGAAGCACCTGCCTCCGGGACCGAAGAACCCCCTTCCGGGGAATCGAAAGCCGCCGCTTGAGCCTAGGCACTCATCATGGAAACAAAATCGTCCCAGTGATTCTTCAGCCGTGCCTTCAATTTGAAAATCGCCTGGGAATGGAGCTGACTCACCCTCGACTCGGTGACATCCAATACCCGGCCGATCTCTTTCAGATTCAGATCCTCATAGTAATAAAGGGATAAGACCAATCGCTGCTTTTCAGGCAAATCTTCGATGGCCTCGGCGACGAGTTTCTTAAGATGGGCCACACTAACTTCGCTGAAGGGAGTCGGAACCTTGCTTCCTGCCTCCCCGTTCCCATGAAGGGTTCGTTTGTCTGCGTTTGAAAGATTGGTAAGGTCATCGTAAGAGAGCAAAGAAACGCTCCGAACTTCATTGAGCATTTCATGATACTGCTCCGAAGTCATTCCAAGCTCGATGCAGACCTCATCGTCGGTCGCCTGCCTGCCCTTCAGCTGTTCGATTTTTGAATAGGCTCGCTCAAGAATCTTGGCCTTCTCACGGATGGATCGGGGAACCCAGTCCTGGGAGCGAAGTTCGTCCAAAATTGCTCCGCGTATCCGGAACTCCGCATATGTCTTGAATTTGTTATCTCGACTGGAATCATATTTGTCGATCGCATCCATCAATCCGATCACACCTGAACTGATCAGGTCATCCAACTCGATATTCGAGGGAAGTCTCGCAGCAATTTTTTGAGCGATGAACTTGATGAGCCCGCCATACTCGCGAATCAATCGGTCGCGATTGGTGTTTACGGGCGAGAAATCTCCCTTCACCAATTTGTTGGTGTACGAAAGATCCTGGACCAGTTCCTTTTCCAGCTCCTTTTGAAGCGCATTAGCCTCGCCTATTTTTGCACCGGCAATCTGGATGGACTCAATCGCATTGGCTACTGAACCGCTCGCCACAACTGCATCAACGTTCGATTGATTGCTTTTTGAAGCCACCGACTTCTGCGCCTGGGATGGCGCCGCACTCTTCACGGCTTTTTGCTTCTCAGGGTCGTTTTTTTTGTACTTTTGTATTGCTGACTTCGCTGTCGTTCCCATACTCACCCTTCCATGGCAAGATTCACACTTTTCATTCTAACCAATACATATCCACGAACTCAATCAAAGAATGTTCAAGATCGATGCCGTGAGGCGCTCGGCTGTAGCATTCTCCCAATTCTCCGTCACCTTCCTGCCATTGGAAAACACAGATACCGGGATTCCAAGGTGCTGTGACAAGGAGTAAACACTTCCGAGGCTGAAAACTTCATCCAGCCGGGTAAACATCAGGGTTCTCGGGCCCAACTCCTTGAAGGATCGAGCAACCTCCCTAAGTTCCTGATCCCGGGTAGTCGCATTCACCACCAAAGAAATACGGATGGCAGACTGGCTCGACAAGATCAATCCGAGCCTCCGGATCGCAGACTGATCCCGAACCGGGATCCCGGGAGTGTCAATGAAAAGGCGCTCACACTGACTCATGTCCTGAATCGCCACCTGCAACTCCTCCCCGCTGGTCACTGCCCGATAGGGCACATGGAGCGCCTTCGAGAGAATCACAAGCGGGTCCACGCTCTCCTCGTTCGACAGATTTACGCGGATGATGCCGACCTTTTCATGTCTCCCCCGACTGGCGTGCGTCCCCAGCTTTGCAATCAATGCGGTCTTGCCTGCCCCTGCGGGACCGACAAAGGCCTGGATTCTTTGGTTCTCAAGAGACAAACGTCCCTCAAAGAAATTTTCGATTGTCGTTCTCTTCAAGAGTTGTTCCGCAACCATATCGAGAACCGAATCATGATCCGCGCGCTTTTCGACATTCAAACCCCGGGAAACATCCCGCATCACCTCAATCGCATGGCGACGTTCCACCCCGCTCTGGACCATAAGGTCATAGGCCGTTTCAAGGGCATCCGTCGCTGAATAAGGTGAGTCTGAGTCAAGATACTCCGGACGTTTTCGATCCTTCCTGAGCTCCTCCACAAGACGCTTCAAGTTTTGTACTTCTTCCTGAATGGAAGCGATCGAACTCTCTCGTGCGCCCGCGAAATGATCGACTGCAGCAGAAATCTCGGCAGGTGCCTGATACTCGGGAACATCATTGCGGACGGGATTCTCAATCACAGCCTGCCCCTCATCCTGGATGTCTGCATATCGGGTGGCTGTGATCTTCTTCGAGCCCCTCGAATCACCGCTCAACTGGACTCGATCACGTTCAAGCTTTTTCTCCAGGTAGTTTTCATACAGATCCGCCTGTTTCGAAGCGGGAGCCTGCACAAGCTTTGCTTTGTAAACGTCCGGAATGCGTTTTTCAACGGCTGCCTTCTTTTCCACCGCTCGCTCAGAAACGGCAGCAGTAACCTCCACCGACCCCTTCGACATCAGTCCGAATCCTCGGCGATTCTGCTTGGTCTGAAGAATAATCGCCTCAGGTCCAAGCTCCCGCTTGATGGTGTCCAGGGCTTCCTGAAGAGTCGGTGCTTCGAACTTCTTAACTTGCATACGCTAACCTCACTGTACCAAAAGAACGGATATTAACAGACGGACTGAGCTCATTGTGGGAAAGAACTGTTACATTCGGAATGAAGCGATCCACGAGTTGTTTCACATGGAAGCGGATCAGCGGAGAACAAAGAACCACTGCCTGACTTGTCTCCTGCAACAACTGCGAAGCCTGCTCATTCAACTGGGAAACAAACTGTCTCACGAACTCAGGATCAAGTGACAACTGCGGCCCCTGGTCTGTCTGGATGATGCCGGAGGCAATGGTCTCTTCCACATGCTTATCCAAGGTCAAGAGGGTGAGCTGCCCGTCAAAACCAACAAGCTTCTTTGTGATGGTCCGGCTCAGTGCCGCGCGCACATGCTCGGTAAGGAAGTTGGCATCTTTTTGATGGGGTGCCATCTCCCCGAGTGCTTCCAAAACAGTCTTGAGATCCCGGATCGAAACCCCCTCGCGAAGCAGATTCTTCAAGACCTTAAGCACGGTTCCGGTTTGAAGCACCGAAGGAATGAGATCCTCCACCACTTTCGGTGCATTTTGCTTGACCCCGTCAAGGAGTGTCTGGAGTTCCTGTCGACCGAGCAATTCCGAGATATTGGACCGAATCACCTCGGTCAAGTGGGTGGCAATCACAGTACTGAGATCCACGACAGTATAACCCGCGTAGTTCGCCTGGTCCTTGTCCGCCGCGGAAATCCATAGAGCGTCCAGTCCGAATGCGGGCTCCTTGGTTGGAATTCCCCTGACCTTATCAGTCACATTCCCCGGATCCATCGCCAAGAGATGCCCAACCATAAGGGAACCTTGCGCGATCGCCACACCCTTCAGAAGCACCTGATAGTCTCCCGGTTTCAACTCAAGGTTGTCCCGGATCCGGAGCGGAGGAACAACAATCCCCATATCCATCGCAAATTGTTTCCGGATGCCGGTGATTCGCTCAAGCAAATCCCCGTCCTTCTCACCGTCCACAAGGTTCACAAGCCCATATCCAACCTCGAGCTCAAGCGGATCAACCCCAAGCAGATTCTCGATTTTCTCGGGCTCTTTCTTGAGCTTCTCCACTTCCTTGCGCTTGGACTCCTCAATCAACCTGTCTTTCTCCCTTGTCGCAATCCGATTTGCGAGAAGGCCAAATCCGCCCCCGAGCAAGGCAAATGGAACGAAGGGCAGCCCCGGAACCACTCCGAGTGCCGCCATCACCCCGGCACCTGCATAGAGCGCCTTTGGCTGGGAAAACACCTGGGATCCGAGATCGGTGCCCAAATCATTCTGTCCTCCCGAACGGGTGACGATAATACCTGCTGCGGTGGAGACAATCAGAGCCGGGATCTGAGTCACCAATCCATCTCCGATCGTGAGCAAAGTAAAGGTTTGGGCTGCATCGGCAAGACTCATCCCTCTCTGCAAGGTTCCGATGATGATCCCGCCGATCATGTTGATGAATACAATGAGGATGCCTGCAATTGCATCTCCACGAACAAACTTGCTCGCACCGTCCATCGCCCCGTAAAACTCGGCCTCTCGCGCGATCTCCTGTCTCCTTCGGCGGGCCTCTTCCTCATTGATCGCCCCGGCATTCAGATCGGCATCAATCGACATTTGCTTTCCCGGCAATGCATCCAAGGTGAACCGTGCCGAGACTTCTGCAACGCGACCGGCACCTTTTGTAATCACCACGAAATTGATCACAACAAGAATTGCGAAAACAACAATCCCAACCGCGTAATTGCCGCCAACAACAAACTCTCCGAAGGAGTGAATCACGGAGCCCGCAGCGGATGTGCCTGCTTCAGCTCCACGAAGGAGAATCACCCTGGTGGTAGCAACATTGAGTGAAAGCCGGAACAGGGTCACCAAAAGGAGCATCGTGGGAAAAGCACTGAACTCAAGCGCTCTCTTCACATTGACCGAAGTGGCCAACATGATGATTGAGACTGCGATTCCGAGGGAAATCAAAAGATCCAACAGAAATGCCGGCATAGGGACGATCATGATCGCGAGAATGGCAATGATTCCCACACCCATGATGACATCCGGATTTTTTCCAACTCGGGATGACTGGCCGGCTGCCTGATTCATCTTCCTTGACTCCTCACAACAGAAATGAAATTTTACCTGACTTCGACCCTCGGCATCCAGCCTCAGATCCTGTGATTATCGTATCCTGAATTCAATGGACGTGGGAAGAACTTTTCTACCGTCAAGCCCCTGACTCCGGAGGGAGACCTGCCCGATCCCTAGGTAAACTTTCGATTTTTGAGCTTGTAAACGTATGCAAGAACTTCCGCAACAGCTTGGAAGAGACTCTTGGGGATCACCTGCCCCACCTTGACAGACTTGAACATTGCCCGGGCCAACGGAACATTCTCGACCATGACCACACCGCTCTCTGCAGCGATTTTCTTGATTCTTTCCGCCATGAAATCCGCGCCTTTGGCCACCACTTTGGGCGCAACCATCTTGTCTTTATCATACTGGAGTGCAATCGCAATGTGGGTCGGGTTGGTGATGACGACATCGGCTTTCTTCACCGCTTGCATCATTCTTTTCCGCGCCATATCCCGTTGAACAGAACGAATCCTTGCCTTGATCAGCGGATCCCCTTCCTGTTCCTTTGCTTCCTGCTTGGCCTCTTGCTTCGTCACGCGGACCTGCTTTGCGTACTCCCGCTTCTGCAGGACAAAATCGAGTGCTGCAAACACAGCCAAAACGCCACACAAGGACAAAAACAACCGCTTCCCGGCATCTCCGAGCACCTCAAAAATTGCAACCGGGTTCTTGAAAATCAATTCCGGCGACTGCTCAATTGCAGCCTTCAGAATCGAGTAAGCGACAAAACAAAGAATCAAACCCTTCACGATCACCCTTGAGGACTCAATCAGGTTCCGCGCAGAGAATAAACGGGAGAGCCCTTTCAAGGGGTTGATTTTCTCGAAGTCCGGCATCAAAGGCTCCGAAGTGAAAAGAAAACCGATTTGTCCGAGATGCCCTCCCACTCCCAGCAGGAATCCAACCAATGCCACAGGGAGTCCGATGGAAGCGATGATTCGGATCACCTGGAGGAGTCTCTTTCCGGCCACATCCTGCAACTGATCCCCCGGCTTCATTGCAAGGTCCTGCGAGAAGGTCTCTTTCATGAAATCGATGATCTCTTTTGCCATCCCGGGAGCGGTTGCAAAGACTACGAGTCCGCACGCCAAGGCAACCGCAAGTGCCACCACTTCCCGACTTTGGGAGACCTGACCCTTTTTTCGATACTCTTCAAGACGGTAGGGCGACGCCTGTTCCGATAAGTCCTCTAAATTCCTGTCTTCGTTATTTTCCGCCATACACCACCAGGAATTGTTTTAAATCGTCAAAATATCCAGAAAAAATATTACTCATGCCCGACTGCATGCCGGGATATGTGACCAAAAGGACAAACCCCCCGATCAATGCACTTGACGCCATCGAGAGCGTGAGAATATTGAGCTGTGGCAATGCTTTACCCAAAACGCCGTACACAATGTTGACCAAAAGCATGCAGGCTGCCATGGGTGCCGAAAGCTGAATCCCGAACAAAAGGGTATTGGCCACCATCTTCAGCATCGAGTTCTTGAAAGCCTCACTAAGCGCTCCACCACCCTGGGGAATCGCATGAAAGGTTTCCACCATGGCACGAAACAGGATGTGATGTCCATCGAGTGCGAGGAAGGTAAGCATCGCCAGAGCCCCGAACAATTGACCTAAAACCACAGTCTGACTTTCCGTATGAGGATCATACATGGACGCCATGCTGAATCCCATCAACTGTGAAATGAAATCGCCCGCAATTTGGATTGCATGGAACACCAATTGTGACGCAAATCCGACGCCAATTCCGATAAGTAGCTCTCCTGCAAGGGTCAATACCAACTTCCCGGCGGTGGAAGACCAGAGTTCCGCATCGGAGAGGCGGATCACCCCTCCCGCCTTCAATACAGGAAAAATCACCGCAGAAAACACCAGAGCCAGAAGAACCTTGACAGGAGCGGGAACGACCTTGTCCCCGAACACGGGGAGAAGCATGATCAGGGTGCTGACCCGGATCAAAACCATGAAGAACGAGAGCAGTTCGGCAGCAGACCAGCTCTCAAACACCATCAGCGGATCATCTCCCCTGCTCCACCAAAGATTCCGATTGCATAATCCTGGAGCACACGGAGCATCCAAGGAGCCATCACAACCAAAGTGAGAATGACCGCAATCATTTTCGGAATGAATGTAAGCGTCTGTTCATTGATCTGGGTGATCGCTTGCAGGATCGAGATCACGATACCAACCGCCATCGCGGCGAGAAGAACAGGACCCCCAAGATAAACCATCGTGATTATCGCATTTTGTCCGATCTGCATCACCATTTCCTCTGTCATGATCCGCCTCCATTCAACCGAAACTCTTCACAATGCTGCCCACAACCAACCCCCACCCATCCACGAGGACAAACAACAAGAGCTTGAAAGGGAGGGAGATCGTCATGGGCGGCAACATCATCATTCCCATCGCCATCAAAATGCTCGAAACCACCATGTCGATCACAAGGAAAGGGAGATACAACATGAATCCCATTTGAAATGCTGTATTCAACTCACTCACGATAAAGGAAGGAATCAGCACATAGGTCGGGACCTCATCGCGCGTCTGTGGTTTTGCAATCTTGGACATCGTGAGAAACAACTCAAGATCCTTCTCACGCGTCTGTGCAAACATGAACTCCCGCAGTGGAGCCTCTGCCCTCGAGAATGCGGCCTTTTGATCAATCCGCTCTTCGAGATACGGATTCAGTGCATCATCCTGGATACGGGTCCAGGTGGGAGCCATGATAAACAGAGACAGGAACAGCGACAATCCAACAATTACCTGATTTGGAGGCATCTGTTGCGCCCCGAGGGACTGCCTCAGGAACGAAAGAATGATCACAACCCGTGTAAAGGATGTCATCATCACAAGAATCGCAGGTGCAAGGGTCAGAACCGTGAGCAGAAGGACGATCTTCAATACATTTACAAGTTCGCTTGGGTTTGATCCGGAAGCGCCCAGATTCATCGATATGGACGGCAGAGAAAACCCGGCCGCTCCAGCACCCTTGGCAGCATGAGCCAGTGTTCCAAAAATGAACACTCCGAGAAACACCAGTAGAGACAGGGACAAGGCCCCGACCTTGCGTGGCTGCATCACTCAATACCCCCCGCGCTCTGCTGAAGGCGCTTGCGGATCTGATCCCGGACCCCCCGAGAGGCCGTGGTCACTGGAGACTGCTGCATGGGAACCACAATGCCATCTCCACTTTGGTCCTGATATGCTTTGCGGGCTACGATCGCTCCGGCACCGGAGCTGGATTTCAAAATAGAATCGAAATTCATGGTCGGTGTGACCTTGGGTTCCGATTTGATTTCGGACTTGACCTTGGCCCCGAACATCTTCCCGATGGAATCCGCAACCTTCGGATCTTCCAGAAGCTCGAGATCCGCCTCCTCCGAGTCCAGTTGCGTAATCAGCTGAACGCTATCCGAGGTGACTCCAAGGACAAATTGTTGATCCTTGATTCTGACGATGGTGATGCTTTGCTTCGGTCCAATGGAATGATTTGCAATCACCTCAATGAAGGCCTTCGATTTACGCGAACCCGGCAAAATTCCTGAGAGCCAGGAATCACCCACCCTTTTCGCCTGAGTTGCTCCCGCCTTCTTCTTCACGTAGAGAAGCACCAATCCAAGACCCCCAACGATCAGGAACATCGCAAACAAAGAGCGAAACACGGATGGGCCATGAGTTCGCCCCCCTAGCTCCACGGGCTTTGTGCCGACGCCAATCTTCGACTTCCCTTTTCCCGACTTCAAAGGCTCGGCAGCGACCTTGACTTCCTCTTTCCTCTCCTCGCTCCCCAGAACCCGGGAAAGAAGGGAATTCTCCTCCTTCTCCGAAAGCTCTCCAGGCGCGGCAGGCTTCTCTTTGGGAAACGAAATCACCAGCTCCTTGCCATTGAGTTCGAAACCCACTTTGCCCTTGTACGACTCCGCCTTCCCCTCAACGGTAAACCGGAGACGCACCAGGTTTGGCGCATACTGGTAGGCAAAAACCTTTGAGAAAGCCGCGTCCGCTGAAGGGTCCGGGTGAAGAATCTTGGCAGGATAGATCGTCGTATTTTGCAGAGAAAACTGCACAATATCCCGAACGTAATCGATCTGAATCGCACCCTTTGCCGGAACACCGTCCAAGAGCACCCTGGCACCGTTCCCCTCACCGATCTGAATATCTCTCACGCCCAGTGGAGCGGCCTCTGCGTGGAAAACTCCGCAGTGAAACATTGCCACCAAAAGAAACATCGAATTTTTCTGCCATCCTCGGCTCTTCATCAAACAATTCCCTTCATCCATGAATGGAATGACTTCGTTTTTACTTCAGTTGCTCGATTCTCTCCATTGGCGACAGGATATCTGTCAGCCGGATCCCGAACTTTTCGTTCACGGTCACAACCTCACCCCGGGCCACGAGACGGTCGTTCACGAGCACCTCGAGCGGTTCACCCGCAAACTTGGAAAGCTCGACTACCGAGCCCTGTACCAATTGAAGGATATCACGAACGGACATTTTGGTCCGACCCAACTCCACTGTCACCTTCAGCGGTATATCGAGAATGAAATCCAGCGAATGCACTCCTTCCTGGGGTGCACCTCCCTGTGTTTGCCCTGCTCCGCCCTCAATTTTACCCAAACTTGGTGTAGTCATCATTCACTCCTTGATCATTCCTCGATCGACCTTGTGATTTGAACCGCTCTTGTACCCCTTGAAACTCCAAAAAAACACTTGAACTTCTCCACTCCCTCAATATTGAGATCAAGCTCACCATCGCAATCCTGGTTGAGTGGAATGATGTCCCCAATATTCAAGTTCACCAGATCTCCGACCGTGATGCTGGTTTCGCCAAGATTGACCGAGACATTCGCCTCAAGCTGGCGCATATGCTCCTCCAAATTCTCGACCCAAACCCGATCTGCACGATCCGAGTCGGACTGAAACGATGAATTCAGCTTGTTTTTGATCGATTCAATCGTCGAATAGGGAATGACAAGGGATATGGTCCCGCTTGCGTTCTCCAATTCAACCTCGAAGGTCGTGGAAATAATCACTTCAGACAACGGAACCACGCCGACAAATTGAGGATTGGTTTCGGTTCGCAGATGAACCAAGCCCACACGATGCACTGGCGCCCAAGCCTCCTCGATGTCGGCGATTGCGAGGGTAAGGACTTTGTTCATGATCATCAATTCGATCCGGGTGAATTCCTTCCCGTCACTTTTTGTGTAGGGGCGATCCGTCCCGCCGAAATAACTGTCAATCAGTGCATACGCAAGTTTCGATTCGAACACCAACAAAGCGGGACCGCGAAGAGTCTCAGACCTGAGAATGCCAACACAGCTCGGGATGGGGAGTGTGTTGACAAACTCTCCAAATTTCAGGAGATCGGTTGAAATGATGCTGATCGATGCGATCTTGCGAAGTGAGTTGGAAAGGGACATCCGGAATAGTCTGACGAATCGCTCATAAATCAAGTCGAGCGTGGGCATTTTGCCGCGAATCACACGGTCCTGATTGGTAAGGTCGTACTCCTGGATTTCCTTGGATTTCGCATCCTTGCCAGAAGCTGCAGACCCACTGGTGTCCACCGATCCTTCGGCCACCGCATTCAGAAGTGCATCGACTTCAGCCTGACTCAATACCTGGTTCATAGCCCTCCTAGCCCGATCCAGCCCATCAACTGCTCACGGCAAAATTACTGAAGAAAACACTCTTCACCTTGCCCGTGATCAAAAAACTGTTGAGCGCATTTCGAATCTCTTCCTTGAGAAAATTGCGCCCCTCTCCGCCCTGAAGATCCGTCGGACGCTTTGAATTGAAAAGATCAATGATCGCATTCCTGACAGGCGCGAGCTTCTGGGTGATCTCTTGCGCCGTTTCCGAACTCGGAACCTCCAGTGCAATGATCACGCGTGCGTATCTTGGTGGAGTACCGGGGCTTGTTGCCAAATTCACAGTGAACTGCTCAAGGGTGACCAATTGATCCCCTTTTTTAGCTGCTGGCCCGCCGTGCTCTCCGCCACCATGCCCGCCGCCATGGTCCCCGGATTCCGCCTTCTCTCCGCCGCCATGCCCGGAGGATTCGGATCCATGCCCGCCTCCCGCAGCCGCATCCCCATGCGCTTCGCTTTGCGCGTCAATATCGGTATGGGTTTCTTTATGCTTTTCTTTTTGAAATTGAAGAAAAACGACAGCACCGATTCCGATTACCAAAACAAGATTCAACGCAGCGAGAATCAGCCCGATTTTCCCGGTCTTGTCTGATCCAGCCTCCGCCGGCGCTTCTACTTTCTTTGCTTCCTTCGCTTCTTCTGACATTTTCTGGCGTCCTGCCTCTTCCTAAATTTTGCATGGGGAACGCCGAAATCACAAGGGATCTAAAATTTTATTTTACAAGTCAGGTTTAAAAAAGGAGGAGGGGCGGCCGTCTTCCGTTCGCAGATTGCGTCCGGCTGACTGTTTTATGACGACCGCCCCATTTACTCTATCCTGCTAAGCTGCTACCTGGCTCAAGCTCAGGTTCGCTTGAGGTTGATCACTTCACCGAGAAGCTCATCACCTACGCCAATCACCTTGCTGTTTGCCTGGAAATTGCGCTGGGCCGTCATCAAATTGATGAATTCATTGGCAATATCGGTGGTCGAAGCCTCGAGCGCCTTGGAGGACACCTGCCCGCGTCCACCCGACATCGGTGATCCAATGGTCGGCTGCCCGGAGCTTCGGGTTTCCTTGAATTTATTGCCCCCGGTCTTCAGCAATTCTTCAGGACTTTCGAATTTCGCAAGGGCCACTTGGGCAATCTTGATGGTCTCCCCGTTCGAGTAGTAGGCAGTAAGGGCGCCGTCATCCTCGAACTTGAGTGAACCCAGGGTCCCGGACGAGTACCCATCCTGCACGGTTTTGTAAGCCTCGGAATTTGAACCATACTGGGTGATCTGAAGTCCATCCCCTCCGTTCTTGATATCCTTTCCGAAGTTGAACTCGATTTTCTGGTCGGACTTGGAACCCTTGTTGAAATTGAAGGACGCTTTGTCCGTGGCTTGCTCGGCGAGACGGCCCTTGTCATCGAAAACCAGGCTCCCCGAGCCTTGGAGCATCATTTCTCCGGCCTTGCCTCCCTCGACATCCTCACCCTTGGCCATCGCCTTCCACTCCCACTTGTGTCCATCCACTTTGTTGAAATAGACGGTCACAGCGCGAGGCGCGCCATTGGTGTCATAAACTGTAACACCTGTTGCAAAATGGCTGGTTTTGTCTGGATTTGCAGGATCAAACTTCACTGCAGTGTCGACACGCGAGTCAAGATTTGCGAAAAGATCGACCTTTGCAGAACCCTTTGCATCGAGAATCGCGCGATCGATGGTAATGTCACCCATCTTGGATGTGATCTTTCCTGTATCATCGGCTTGAAACCCTTGAATTCGAGCTCCCTCTCCGCTGACCAGTTTTCCCTCTTTGTCGAAATGAAAAGATCCGTCACGGGTGAAACTCCGTCCATCCACACCGTCCACAACGAAAAATCCGTTTCCGGTGATTGCGAGATCCGTGGGGCTTTCGGTCTGGGTGAGCGTTCCCTGGGAGAATACCGTGCGAATATTGCCAACCTTGCTGCCACGTCCGGTTGCCTGTGTCGAACCCATCCCGTTGAGCGACTTTGCAACCGCATCCTTGAATTCAGGGCGGGCAGTCTTGAATCCCGTAGTTGCCGAGTTTGCGATGTTGTCACCAAAAACCGACAGTGCTTCTCCCTGTCCCTGGATTCCGGTGTAACCTGTGTACATTGAAGATAGAATACCCATAGAGCGCCTCCTTGCGTTCTTTGTTTAAGATTCACCCCTCGTCAGTCAGTCGGAGGAGTCAGGCTTCCCTATTGGGTCCAGCCTTGAACATTTACTTCAACAGTCCTTACTAAAATCGTAGCACGAATTTTAATAATTAAACAATATTTATTTAAATAATTACTGCGCCATCAATATTTGTAAATACATTTCCATTCAAATTGCCACGATCCATCGCAGTGATCACGGTTCGCGACGGGACACTGACAATCAATGCCGCCTTGTCCGTCAAAACCAAAGTATCCTGCACTCCTTTTGAATCTGCTTTTGTGATCGCATCATTCATTCTGGACAGCGTGTCGGGATCGAATTGAATCTGGCGCTCACGCAACCGTTGGGTCGCATGCGCGGAAAATTTCAGTCCCTGCCCGATCTGCGAAAGACCCGCCGCCGACTCCCTGATGGTTTCGGGATTCTGGGCTTGAATGGCCTTTTGCAAGCTCTGATCGAACTCTCCCTTCTGAATCTGGCTTTCCGCAGGATTTTTTCTACCCTCCGAGACGCCGGGATTCGCCGGGATTCTACTGACATTTGGATACAGTATTGGATTGCTCATTTGGTGATCTCACCTCCTTTCTTCAGTGTAGCATCATTCGTTAAGTCCATTGGGAAATCCCTCAGGCTTCACTGACTCGGCCATTTCGGCCCTCAGCTTTTCCTGCAAGCCGGGCGGGAGGGATTCCATTCCGGGGTTTTCTTCCGGCACGGCCGACTCCTGTCCTGAGACCTCTTGTGAAACAGAGGACCGCGGGGACTTTCCTCCCGGAACGGACTCGGACTCGATTCTTACAACGTTCTTGAATGCAATCTTCTGAGGCGACTTGGAATCCCCCACCAAAAAATGAGTATCGCCGCCTTCAAACGAAACCCCGACAATCTTTTCCTTGGAAATCGGGTCAACCTTGATCTTCCCGCCCTTCGCATTCTCTGCGTCCACACGAACCAAATACGTCCCCGATCCGGTTTGGGTGTTGCTCGCAGTGATCCCGTCCCAACTGAAGACATTCGAACCCGACTTCATGGGCTCAAGCTCACGGGTTGCCACTTCCTCACCCTGCTCGTTCAGAATCGTGATTTTGATTTGATTCGCATCCTCGGGCAACTCGAAGTTGATCGGGGAAATGGTCCCTTTTTGGTGCGTGAACCGCCCTTTGTCCACAGTCACGGTCCGTCCGATCATCCCGCTCATCGCAAGCCGGTCGGATGCGCTGTTTTTATCGGCCATTTTTTCAATCGCATTGCTCACATTCTTCAACTGCTCGACCGATGTGATTTGTGCCATCTGGGTTGCCATTCGGTCCGAGTCCATGGGCTTGGTGGGATCCTGGTGCCTCATCTCGGTAATCATGATTCTCATGAAGTCGTCTTTATCAAGAGCCTTTTTCGCTACTCGGGCTTCCTTCGGCTTTTCGCCGTACCTCGCTTGGATTTGCGCCATGGAATTCTTGAGCGCCTGTTCACGATCCTGTGACTCATTTGCCCCTTGAATTCCGATCCCTGCATTCATTCGTGAAATTTCCATTTAGGGAACTCTCCTCTCAGGCAATCAAGTCAAGATTTCCAGAACCGCTCCGACTTCCTTTGCGGACCTGCGTATTCAGGCTAGCGGAGCGTGGAGACTCTTCATAGAGAAACTCTTGCCGCCCCCCTTCCCGGGATCCCGACCATCCGGAGGAGTCGTTTCGGCCAAAACCACCTTGATTCTGATTGAATTCCATTTGCATCTGGCTTTCCGCACCCTGCGCCGGTGCAGCCTGAGTCACGACATCCATCCGTGACAATTGGAGATTCTGGGTGCTCAGGGATTCCTTCAATCGACCAATGCTCTCTTCGATGATTTTCTTTGCCTCAAGATCATGAGTTTTGATCTGAATGGAAACCTCGTTGCCGCGGGATTTCACATTCATCACAAGTTCACCGAGATGATCCGGCTTCAAACGGATCTTGATCTCGCCATCCTGTCTTGCCTGACCGAGCAAATTCACTTGGTGGGAGATCCGATGAAGTGCATCGTGGGATAGAATCGTCTTCCCGGCCGTCCCCTGGGTGACAGGCGCCTCAACCACAGGCCCCAAGTGGAGACTTCCCTTCATCTCCCGGGAGTCAATCGGAGCCTGAAGATCCAGAGCGGCGCCCGACTTTCCTTTTTCCTTGCGCAACTCCCGGAGATTCAGGAATTCCTCGGTGGAAACCCTCGCCGGCAGGCCTGTTCCCTGCTGGGTACCTTCTCCCTTTATTTCACGGCTTGTGCCAATTTTTGCTTCCTCAAGCTTCCCGCTGAATCTTGAGAGCAAAGGCGCCACGTCAACCCCGTTTTCGAGGAGCGAAGAGCGATTGATCTCGAGTCCCTTGAGGTCATCCCGGCCCTCGTCAAGCGCGTCCAACTCACCCTCAACAGGATGCGCCGCCAGAAGTGACTCATACGCCTCTGGCGAAGGGATCACTCCGACTTCCGATGCCTGTGCCGGTCTTGCGGTCTGGGCCTTCCCTGCAACCCTTAAGTTCACCTCTTTCCTGTTCATTTCAGCCTGAGGGGCCTCGACTGCCGAGGAAGCGGACTCCGTTAAATTCCCGGGGGGGATCCGGGGATCGAGCAAAGGGTTGGCCTGAACACCCGAACCATTCGACTTTTCGCTCGCTTCCTCGAGATTCTTATCATTCGCAACCTTGGAGCCTTCAACAGAAGCTTCGTTCATTTCTGGAACTGCGGACTTGCCGGAGTCCCCCAAGACTTTCTCTAGACTGTCCTGAAAAACCGGGCCTTCCATCGGGGAAGACAGGTCGCTTGGACTCTTTGCATTGGCTTCAGAAAGGGGGCCGCCGACTTGTTCACCGGGTAGCCGGACTGCGTTCATGGGAATCATCACTCGAACCCTCCTTTCGCTTCAGGGCCCCGCCATACGCCATCAACTCTGCGAGACGCGCCGACTTCTCAGCCTTCAGATTCGAGAGGATCTTACCGGCCTTTGCACTGGTCAATCGCCCGAGGACCAGAACCGCAAGATCATCTTCCACCCCCCCGACAACCTGGGCAGCAGCCTTGGGGGACATGCCCTCAAGTGTTTCGATCATTTTGTTGACCTGTTCTTCCCTGCGGGAAAGCTCCTTTTGTTTTTCTCCCCGAACCTCCGACTTTTTGACCTCGAGTTTGGCGAGCTCCTCCTTCACGGCAGCGCCTTGTGCTGCAAGTTCCTTCTCTTTCTCCTTGAGCGCTTCCTCGCGCTCTTTCAATTTGCTCTCCCGCGCTTCGAGATCCTGAACCACCTCCTCGGAAGCAAGGCACTCCCGCGACTTCTTCCTTGCCGGAGCCGGCGCTGAATCTTTGGCCTTTTCCTCATCAGCTTTATTTGCAACCTCAACCTTGGGAGGTTCGGCTTTTCCAGCGCTTTCTTCCGCACCCCCGATCACCAGAGGAGCGCTGATGAACGCCAACAATGCCAATAGAGGAAGGTACCGGTACATCAGGCGATCTCCTCTTCCGAGTCAATTGGGCCGTGATTGAGGCGGGCCCTCATGGTGATCAGGTCGTCAAGCCTCCGCTGTTCGAGTCGGGACTGCTCCACTTTGAACTCATCGAAAGCCTTTTCCTTCAGCCGGTCAATCATCATTCTTTCTTTCCTGGCATGGATGTAATTTCGCATCGCTTGATCGAGAAAACGTCGCGCGCGGATGATGGCCTGATCTGCCTTGATGATCATTGCATTCAACCCGATGATATAGTCCTCGGAGAGCCTGATCTCATTGATGCTTGCGTCGCGTGAAACCAACTCGTTTTTCTTTTCGAAAGCATTTTGCTTTTTTCCGAGCAGATCCCGTTTCGCTTGAATTCGCGCAAGATAATCACGCTGGGATTCGGACAAGGCCTCAAGCATCTTCTGCTCTTTTTGCAGCCTTACCTTCTCGACGGACTCCAGTTGGAACTTGAATTTCGCCATACTCTTTTTATTTTTATATATTTTTTATTTAATAACCAGACTGAAAAGAATGCCTGCCTGGCAATCCGTCTGGCGGAAAATATTTCCCTGCCTGATTGCCTCTACTTCCGGTTTGCGGAAGCGAATGCCTCGCCGGAACGGTAGATTCCGTGAAGCAACCCCAATGATTCCTGAAAGTCCCCCCGCTCGTTGACTTTTTGACGAAGGAACTGCTGGATGCGCTCTTGGACAGCCATGGCCTGATCGATCTTTGGATTGGAGCCCTTGGCATACGCACCGATGTTGATGATGTCCTCAGCCTGTTGATAGACAGCCATCCACTCCTTGATCTGCCCTGCCCAGAGTTTTTGTTCATCCGCTGTCACCGCATTCATCACACGGGAGGCCGACGCAAGGACATCAATCGCGGGAAAATGGTTTCTCTGTGCCAGCTTCCGTGAAAGTACGATATGCCCGTCCAGAATCGACCGTGCGGCATCCGCAATCGGCTCATCCATATCATCCCCGTCCACCAGAACCGTGTAGAGACCTGTGATGCTTTTTCCATTGGAACCGGTGCCCGCCCGCTCGAGCAGCCTCGGAAGCTGGGAAAACACACTGGGAGTGTAGCCCTTGGACGCGGGCGGCTCCCCGAGGGACAATCCAATTTCCCTCTGGGCCATGCAAAATCGAGTTACGGAATCCATCATCAGGAGAACGTCGCTCCCTGCATCACGAAAAAACTCGGCAATCGTAGCCGCCAAGAAAGATGCCCTTGTCCTGACCAATGCTGAACTGTCCGAGGTGGCTACAATGACCACTGATCTTTCGAGCCCCTCCGGTCCGAGATCGCGCTCGATGAACTCCCGGACTTCCCTGCCACGCTCTCCGATCAAGGCGATTACATTCACATCGGCCGAGGTATTCCTGGCCATCATCCCGAGCAGAACCGACTTCCCGACGCCCGACCCGGCCATGATCCCCATCCTCTGGCCCTTGCCGCATGTGAGCAGCCCGTTGATTGCCCTCACCCCGAGATCAAGTGGTTCTTCGATCATAGTCCTCGAAAGCGGGTCGGTTGGCCTTCGATAAAGGGACCGGTATTCTGTTCCCGAATCCGGTCCAAAAAGAGGCCCCTTTCCGTCGATCGGCATTCCTCTTCCATCAATGACCCTTCCAAGCAGGCTGCGGGCAACCGGAACTGAGGAGTTCTTTTGCTTCAACCTGACAATGCTGTCATTGTTGATCCCCGAAACCTCGTCAAACGGCATGAGAAAAACACGCTTGTCCTTGAAACCGACAATCTCGGCCTCCACCGGCTTGGAGTATGCATCTTGTTCATTCAAAATAACATCGCAAATGCTCCCGATGCTCGCACCCGGAAGATAAGCCTCATACATCAAGCCCAGTGTCCTCGTGATCTTTCCTGCCTCATCATAGAGAACAGCCTGACTGAGTCTCTCTTCGTATTTTTTCGGGGAAATTGGTTGGCTCATGCCTCTCCCAGGGCTTTTTCAATGGATCCCAATTGATTTTCGATGGTCGCATTGATTCGACTCAGATCGGTCTCGACTTTACAACCACCAAGAGCCAATTCATCACTCCCCTCGATCTGAATGTTCCGCAGATCGGGAATCTCCACTTTGAGGAATTCCTTGATTTGCTCGATGTTTTCTGAATCCCTCTTGCTGATCTTGACCCGGATATGGTCTTTGGCACCGAGCTTTTGGACAACATGGGCGATGAGTCGCTTTACATAATCACGATCTGTGCCAAGCTCTTTCAACAGGACCTGCCGGGAGATCTGATAAACCAATTGAATCAAAAACCCCTCATTTGCAGCGTGAACCTCCTGCTTGATTGAATCAAACTCCCGAAGAAGATTCACAAACTGCTCTTGAACCGGCCTCACGGCTTCCGAATACTCCTTTTCGGCACTGGCAAATCCCTCTTTCCGGCCCAACTCAAGTCCCTCTTGGTAGGCGGCATCCCGAATTTCGCCCACCCTCAGTTCTACTTCTGCCCGGACAAGACCTTCCACATGGTCCTTTTCTTGCCTTTCCACACCAAGATACTTTTTGGCGGCGGGATGCAAATTGAATGCACCGCCCTCTTTTCCCTCAAGGGAGGAGAGGGATCCGAATCTCTTTTTGGTCTCGGCATACTCGCTGATGCCGGATCCATTCAAAGTGCGTGGCTGAAAGGACTTGATTTCCATTTTTCCGCCAGGACCTTTCTCCTCACCCATCACACCAGAGCATCCTCTCCGCCGCCTCGACTGATGATCACTTTGCCCTCATTCTCAAGGCGTTTTGCCACGTTCACGATTTCCTGCTGGGCAGTTTCAACATCCGAGAGCCGCACAGGAGGCATGGCCGCCAGATCTTCCCTGAGCAAGTCCGCCGCACGCTTTGAAATGTTCTTGAAGATCTTTTCCTTGATTTCGTCCGGAGCGGTCTTCATGGCGATCGTAAGCTTGTCGTTCGGAACCTCTTTCAGGAGAGTCTGCATTCCCCTGTCGTCGATGTAAATGATGTCCTCGAACACGAACATGAGTCGACGGATCTCCTCGGCGAGCTGGGGGTCTCGCTCCTCAACCCGTGACATGATTCCCTGCTCAGTGTTCTTGTCCATGACATTGAGCATTTCTGCAATGGGCGAAACCCCTCCCAACTGCTGGGTGTCGATCGAACCGAGCGTGGCAAGCTCCTGCTTGAGAATCTCGTCAACTTGGGAAAGCAGGGACGGTGAAATGAAATCCAGGTTCGCAATACGGAGAACCACCTCGGTCTGAACCGGTTCAGGAAGTTTCTTCAGCACTTCGCACTTCTTGTCCGGACTCAGGTGCGCAAGCACCACTGCGGTTGTTTGCGGATGTTCATTGACGAGAAAGTTCGCAAGTGTTCGCGGATCCACAAGCTCGAGAGCCTCGAGTGAACGACTGCCCTCGATCACCGCCAACTGTCCAAGAACAGTCTTTGCCCGCTCCTCACCCAGGGTCTCAAGAATGAAGTCTTTACCGGCCGCGTGCCCGAAAATGAGCTGCTCCTCTTCGGAGATCTCTGCATAAAACTCATCCAAGACCTGTTTCACCACGGGGATCGGCACCTTGTTCACCTGCCCCATCGCGGTGACCAGCCTTTTTACATCATTGTCCCGCATGTGCTTGAAAACCTCGGCAGTGACCCTGTTCCCCAATACATTCAGAAGAATTGCAGATCTCTCAAGTCCATTCAAGCTTTCATAGTCCTGTGCTTCAATCATGTGCATTCTCCCCGGTTACGCGCTTGCGGTCTTTCCTTTGTCTTCCTTCGGTTTCTTGTTCGCCGAGATCCACTCCTTCAGGATCAATGCCCCTTTCTGCGGGTTATTGTCGATCAAGGTCACAATTTTCTCCCTGATCATCTCGCCTTCCACCTTTTCCGGATCCAATCGATCCGGAAGGTCCGGAACCACCTCATCGAGCTGCGCAAGGGTACTGCTCTTTTGGATCTTCTCCAACTCCTCAATGGTTTGCGGCAGGAAGGTTTCCACGCTTTCACTGGTGTTCTCAGTCACCCAACGCACATACGGTCTGACAACCAGGAAGAAGAACAGGAGCACAATCAACCCGATGACACCGTATACAATCATGCTTTGTACATAGTTGCGGGTTGCCGTGGCATCCAGGATTCTCTGGGCCTCCTCAAAATCCTCAGGAACAAACTCCATATTCTTGAACTCGAGCGTATCACCCCTCTTTTTGTCGAGTGCGAGGGTCCCCGCAACGAGCGCCTCGAACTCCTTCATTTTCTCGGCACTCCAGGCTTCGGTCTTGGTCTCAATCTTCCCATCCGCGCCGGTGGTCTTGACCTGTTTGCTGTCGACCAGGACGGCCACCGAGAGCTTCTTCACAACACCCACAGGCCTCTGCGTGGTGCGTACTGTCTTGGGAATGTCATAATTGACAATCTCGTTTGACTTTGCAGTGTTGTTCTTGATGGCGTTCTGCTGAACCACTCCGGGTTGCTCGCCCGGGGTGTTTGAAGTCGCCCCCGGGGCGCCAGAAGCAACCGGACGGCTTCCATCCATCGTCTCGTTTGTCTTTTGCTGGGAACGAATGGTCGCACCATCCTGATCAAGGATCGTCTGCGTTTCTGAAATCGCAGCAAAATCAAGATCCGCAGTGACTCCCACCTTCACGTGACCTTCCCCCACAACCTTTCCAAGAATTTCCTCGACCCTGTGCTGGTAATCCATCTCAAGCTTCCGCTTGAAGTCGGTTTGCTCGGCCGTGAGACCGATCAACGAGTCGCGAGGATTCTTGGAAAGTTCCTTGCCCATGGAGTCGAGAATCACAACATTCGCGGAATCCATCCCCTCCACAGCACTTGAGACCATGTGGGTGATTCCGAACACCTGTTTCTCGCTCAAGAGACTGCCACCCTCGAGGTCAAGCACAACCGAGGCCGTAGGCTTCTTTTGGTCCTCGACAAATGCCGTCTTTTCAGGGATCGCAAGGTGAACCCGGGAACGCTTCACTCCCTTGATCGTATTGATCGAGCGCATCAACTCGCCCTCAAGGGCGCGCTTCTGATTTACTTTGTTGAGAAAACTCGTGGTGCCGAAGGATTGTTTGTCAAAAAGCTCATAACCCACACCGGAAGCCTGGGGCAAACCCTGCATCGCAAGCTCAAGCCTCAGGTCATTCAGGTATTCAGGGGGAACCATCACCTGCTTCCCGCTCGGATCCACCTGGAAGGGGATCTTTTTTTCCCGCAGGAGCCTCATGACATTTGCGGAATCCTCTGCACTCATGGACCCGTAGGTGACCGGCTGGTATCCTTGGTGAGATGCCCAGTAGAACAGAGCCCCGAGAATCAGTGCAATTGCCCCACCCGTGATCCCGAGAGCAAGCTTTCGGCTTGCCGAGAGCCCGGAGAAAAAATCCTTTAATTGCGAAGAAATACGATTGATGAATTCCATAACTACACCTGCATCCTCATGATTTCCTTATACGCTTCCAAAATCTTGTTCCGGACCTGCATCATCGTCTTGAGCGAAAGCTCCGCTTTCTGAATCTGTAGCATGGTCTCATGAATGTTTTTGCTTTTGCCCGCAATGATGTCCTTGATCGAGTCATCCGCTTTGACCTGCTCCTGATTCACCTCTTCCAAAGTTTTTGAGAGGGCATCCAGGAACCCACCGCCTTTTGCCTCGGGTGCTCCGGATTCTCCTAAAGATCCCGGGGCCTCCTTCCGAACAGAGATCGAGTCGGCGGAGACCATTCCCAGATCCGGGTCAAACTGACGGAATGAGTTTTGAATCGAGTTCATCTAGATCCTCTTTACCTTCCAAGTTCCAAGGCCTTGTTGGCCATCTGGGTTGCCGCGCCGATGGCAGTCACATTTGCTTCATACGACCTTTGTGCGCTGATCATGTCAGCCATCTCCTTTACAGGATTCACATTCGGCATTTCCACATACCCTTCTGCATTGGCATTGGGGTCATCCGGCTTGTACACAAGTCTCTGGGGCTTTTCATCTTCCTTGATTTCGGTCACCATCACCCCCTGAATGGACTCGTCCATTTTGCTTTCCAGGATGTCCCCGAAACTCTCACGATCCGCAGTCGCGGTGAACTCGGCATCTTTCCTCTTGTAACCGGCAGTTTCTGCGTTCGCGATATTGGAGGAAATCGTGTTCATCCGCTTCATCTGCGCATCAAGTCCCGACGCACTCACCCGCATCGACGAAAAGAAGTCAGCCATTATTTATTCCCTCCCCCTTCGGAGATCCCGTACTCGAGCATGCCAAGTTTTTTCCTCAACGATTCAATCGAGGCATTGTAGAGAATCTCGTTTTCCTTCATGCGTGCCATCTCACCGGCACGATCCACGGTATTTCCATCCAATGACTCGATCCCGTTGGGGTCTTCATACACATCTGCAACGACACCCTCCGGACCATGGGACCCGAAATGCGCCGGATCAGACACATCAAGCTTGATGCCCTCCTGTGTGTTCATCGCATCCCTCATGGCATGTTCGAAATTCGAAACCTTCGCCTTGTAGCCGGGGGTGTCGGCATTCGCAACATTGCCGGAAATCACATTTTGATTCTCAAGCCTGAGATTCAAATTCTGATTCAGCGCTGAAATCGTGGTATCAAACAACCCTTTCATCTTCCCGCCTATGCCCGGATTCCCATCACCCTGAATTCCGCGAGCTTGTTCCGCAGAGTCCGAATGGAGATGCCCAATGCCTTTGCAGTATGCGTCCGGTTTCCTCCGAAGTGCTTGAGCGCCTCGAGAATCACATTCCGTTCAATCTCATCAAGAGTTCTGCCCGGCTTCCAGGCCGTGGAAGAAGTCTCCGAAGCGACTTTCGCCTCCTGCGCCACCTGAAACTGAATGTCCCTTGCGCGGATCTCCGGCCCTTGGGAGAGAAGAACCGCCCGCTCACACACCGATTCAAGCTCACGGATGTTGCCCGGCCAGCGATGGGAATTGAGGAGGCATACCGCCTCTTCCGAGAGCTGAAGTCCGGGGCGCCCCTGCTCGGCTGCAAAACGTGAAACGATTGCCCGCGCATAAGCTTCAATGTCTCCAAGACGCTCTTGAAGACTGGGGATTTTCAGATTCACGACGTTCAATCGATAAAAAAGCTCTTCCCTGAAATCTCCGTTGCGGACAAGATTCGAAAGTGATCTTGAGCTGGTCGCCACAATGCGAATGTCAGCTCCGGACTGCAGGAGATCGAGCAGCCTCACTTGGACAACCGGTGAAAGTTTCCAAACCTCTGCAAGAATCAGGGTGGAACCGATGGCTTGCTCCTGAAGTGACTTGAACAAGGCTTCTTGATCACCAAGGGCCGTCTCCCTGCAGTTCATGATTCCGAAAGGGCGTACATTGCGAGCGCTTTTTTCATGGATGAATCTGGCAAGGGATCGCTTCCCCGTCCCGTATTCGCCGAAAATCAAAACACTTGCCTTGCTTTTGGCAACGCTTTCCGCAAGAGAGAGCAATTCGTTGACCTGACGGTCCACGCTCGACAGCCTCCCCTGGACCAACGGGCCCTGGGTTTGATTGGGATTGGTTTCACGGGTTGGACTTACCATCGACTTTGCCCTCCTTGGCAATTTCCTTTAGCTTTTCCTGCGCTAAACGTTTCCAAACATCATCATCCTGACTCTGTTCAATCTTCTTCAGGGAAACCATGGCACGCCCTTCGGACTCCTTGCCACCCTCCTTCAAAATCGCTTTTGCATGCGAGTAAAGGATGTGATTTCCCCCTATTTTATTTTCTATGGCTTCAGAATAAAGAGCAACCGCTTCTTTCCATTTTTCCAGCTTTTCAAGGACTTCCCCCTCGGACTGGACCAAAAAAGACGAGGAAGGAGCGGCATCCAAATGACGGAAGTTCAGGGATTCCGCCTGCTTTCCCTGAAGCGCGGACAACCCCGTGCGGGCCCTGCCAAACGCCCCGCGGGCCAACTCAAGGTCAGAAGACCGAAGAGCCACATCCCCCGTCAAGGTTTCAACCTGGATTCTGCCCCATGGAGAGACGCCCCCCATCTGTTTGCTCAATCTCCGAACATGAAGCAATGCGCTCTTGAAATCCTTCTTTTCACGATGGAACAAAGCCAAGATCAGATTCTTCTCAAAGGCAAAACGGGAATCCTCGCGAATGTACCCCAGACGCGCAACCAACTGGTCTGCGCGGGCCGAGTCTTCAATCTTGAAGCCGGCAGAATTCCAGATCGTTTTTGCTTCAACCAGGTTCCGCTCCTCCTGATCATCCACTCCCTCAAGCGTGATGTGCTTTTCAATGGCCGCAATCACCTCTTTTTGGCCGGCTTCATTCATCCTTCGGTAGGGCTCGATCAATTTCAGCGCGAACTGGGTAAGATTTCTCTCTGCAGCGAGCGTGGCCAGACGGACCTTCAAATCATCCGCGAGGGGATCATGGGCAGGAAGCGGAAGAAAATCACCATATTTCTCGTAGAATGCGATGGCACCAAAAACGTCCTTTTCGCCGAGCTTTTTCTCCAAAATGGACTTGATCCCGCCAATCATGGCCTGTTCGATCAGTCTCCGGGTCTCCACGCCCGGATTCTCGCGCAATCGGGCCAATCCGCGCTCAAGGGCCTTCTGATTTTCCTGGAAGGAGATCAACATTCGCACTTCGCTCAATCCTGCCAACTCACGGAACTGACTTGGGTACACCGCTCCATCGGAAGGGAAATTCACCACTTCTGGCGAGGAAATCAGACGTTCGGCCGCGGGCAGATCGAAACCTCCGTGGCGACCGCAAGGAAGGAGCCTGATCCTCGATATCAAAGCACCCTGGGAAAGCGGGTAGCGGTTGATGGTTTCCATGAATGCCTTTTCAGCATCTTCATTCAGGGTCGCTCCCATCGCCTTGATCTCGGCAAGACGAAGGCTCGCTCTCCACGCCATGGGATTCGCGGAACCGACCTCCATGAACTTCTTGAAGGCAGCCTCCGCACGATCAAGCTCCTCGAGCTGGAAGTAGCTTTCCCCGAGATTCAGCAGAACCGCCGGGTAGCCCGGAAGATATGAATCTCTTCCTTTCAGCGCCCCCTGGTACGCACTTACCGCCTGCGCGAACTGCCCTCGCTCAAAGAACACGTCCCCGGCCTTGAACGCGGCTTCCGCCCGGATGTCCTCCTTGGGCGCATTCTTCGACAGCCATTCATACTCCACCTGGGCCTGATCCCCCTGCTTGATCCGATACAGGCACTCGGCGATTCCGTACCGGAACAACCAAACCAGAGGATGGTTGGGCATTTCCCTCTTCAAATTCAAGAAAGCCTCAAGCGCTGCAAGCCAGTCCTGATTTTGGAAACTCCGGGCAGCAAGGAAGCCCGCGGTCTGCAATCCAACCTCCGTTCCCCTCGAAGTCCGCGCGAGCGTCTGAAGCAGGGAACGCCCCCGCTCCTCGAACCCCATGCGAAAATATGCATTCGCCTTCAGAAACACCATTTCATCAAGCCCAGGGTATTTCGGATGCTCTTTTTCAAGAAACTCTACCGTGCGAATTGTGAGCGCGTGCTTGTTCTCGCGGCTCAGCTTGAGTGCCAGCCGCACCATATCGGGAGCTTCCCCCTTTCCGGATGGCTCGGAATACTGAAATCTGTGATCGGGGATTTTTTCAGGAAAATAGGCCGCAAAACTCAAACCCGGGTGCTCTGCCCGAAACTTGAGAAACACAGTAGTGGAACGATCAAAGGGCTGCTCACAGAACATCATGGCGTTACGACCGTCCTGAATCCGCTTCTCCCTCGCAGCACGTTTCTGGGACTCCTTCTTCCGGAGAAGTTCCATCGCAGCACGCTCCCTTTGCCCCCTTGTTTCCCTCCTCGCTCTTTCCACTTCCGCAATGGTGGGTCCCTTGCGGTAAAAAAAATCGACGACGAACCGCCCCGCCTCTTCCTTTTTGAAGTCGAAATGTTCCATTTTTGGATCTGCGAGCGCAGCCCGTCCTTCAGGAAACCGGTACTCCCCTTCGACAATCAGATTTGATTCGGTTTCCCTCATTCGGATGCGGGTAATCCGCTCATCATGGATGGTTCCAAGATACTCATTGAATTGTTTTTCGGAACCGAACGGAACCCCGACGTCCATCAGGGTCGCAGAAGGGATCTCGATCCGGAAACCCTTTCCGGAATCGGAGAACTTTGGAGAAAAAGACGAATCAATGGCCAACTCAAGACGGGAATATGCACCTCGGGTCCCAAGCCCTATGGAACCGTCAAACTGGGCTGCGAACGCGGCCAAACCCCAGAGCGGAGAAAACGCAAATCCCACGAATTGAAAAAGTCCTTTTCTTCTCAAGGTACCGATCACTCCCTTCCTAGTCGTGAACCACCCGGGTACTTCTTTCCTATTGTGGCAGAATTTTCCTCCTGACCGCAACCCCAATTCCCCGGAAATCATTTTTGCGCTTCTCAATTCAAGACCCTTCTTTTAAACTGAAGCAACTCGATGAAATCATTTTGCTTGATGCCATTTTTCCTGTTCCTTTGCTCCTGTAGCATCCTCGTGGGACAGGTGAAGCCGTTGGAGGAGAAGTCCGTCAATGAGCCGGCGCCCGCGCATTCCCTCGAGGCCCTGGGGTGGCAGAGAATCATGCCGGAGAATCCGTCGGAGCGATCCTCCGAGCGTCCGGATGAGGCGTGGCAGTCGAAAGCCACCGCAGCCGTGATTTCCTTGAACTCGGTTTGCCGGAATGGAGCCGGAGGGGAACGGGATGTGAAAAAAGTCACCCAGGTCCTTCTCTCCCAGTGGGACAATCTCAAGATCGAACATCAATCCCCCCTCTCCTTCAGGAACCTTCCCGCATTTCAAACCACCGCTCGGGGAAACTATCTCGGCCGCGATCGCCGGTTTCAAATCATGGTCGTCAAGAGTCCGACCTGCATCTATGACTTGATTTACCTCAGTCCGGTTGAAAGTTTTGACCGAGAAATCTCGGCCTTCTCGCGGTTCCGTGATACCTTGGAACTCAAGTGAACGACACACAACTCTCCCAACGCATCGGTTTCAGAGTTCTGAGTGCCACCCGATTTGCGGGCGGGTTCGGAAGGCTTGTCGCACAGACTTTCTCGGGTTTTCTTGAGTATCCGCTCCCCTGGAGGCTGATCTTTCAGCAAGCTTACTCGATTGGCGTGGAATCCCTGCTTCTTGTATTGATCACTGGAGTCGCAACAGGGTCCGTGATGGCACTTCAGTTCGGGTACGGACTCGAGCGCTTCGGAGGCACTTTGTATGTACCGAAGATCACCTCGCTGTCGATTCTCCGCGAAATGGGTCCTGTGTTCACGAGTCTTCTCGTGGCAGGTCGAATCGGGTCCGGAATGGCATCCGAGATTGCATCCATGAAAGTGACCCAACAGATTGATGCCATCCGCGCCCTCGGCACTTCCCCCATTCAGAGGATTGTCATTCCCCGCCTTCTGGCGTGCGTGATTGCGCTCCCGATCCTGACCCTGCTTGCCGACTATGTGGGACTCATTGGCGCAATGCTCGTCGTGAAGCTCGAGTTCAACATCAGCTATTCATTCTTTTATGCCAAGATTCTCGAAACCCTGACTTTGGCCGACCTCTTCACAGGGATGGCGAAAACAATCGTCTTCGCGTTTTTCATCGCAATTTCGGCATGCTGGAAGGGCCTGAACACCGAGGGGGGCACCCAGGGCGTGGGCCGGACCACCACATGGGTGGTTGTCACAAGCTCGATCTTCATCATGATTGCGGATTTTTTCCTCACGAAATTCTTCATCATCACGGTGTTCCCGAAATACTGAATCACGAAATGAACTTGAAAACAGAAACGAAAATCGCATTGAGCCTCCGGGACCTGAAGAAAGCCTTCGGGGAGAAGGAAGTGCATCGCGGGGTCAGCCTTGATCTTCATGAGGGTGAAATTCTGGGTCTGTTTGGCGGATCGGGCAGCGGAAAGAGTGTGATTCTACGCTCCATCATCGGACTCGAGCATCCGGATGAAGGTCAGATTCTTTTTGAAGGACGGGACCTCGTCCCCCTGACGGAACGGGAGCTCTTCAAGGTTCGCACCCAAATCAGCTATGTCTTCCAAAACGGGGCCCTGTTCGACTCCTTGACCGTTGAGGAAAACCTCGCCTACCCCCTCCGGGCCCACACCTCCCTCTCCACTGCCGAGATTCGGAAAAAAGTGAACGAGTTGCTCGAAATGATCGACATGAAGGGCGCAAATCAACTTTTGCCAAACGAGCTTTCCGGCGGCATGCAGAAACGAGCCGGGTTCGCCCGTGCGATCATCCTCCAACCGAAGATCATCCTCTTTGATGAACCGACAGCGGGACTCGATCCCGTCAACACCGGTCGCCTCTTGCACAACATCCTCTCGTTCAAGAAAAGAGGAATGACAGCCATCTTCGTAACCCACGACATCCCGGCCGCATTTGAGATCTGTGATCGCGTGGGGATCCTGAATCAAGGCAGAATCGAGCTGATCATGCCAGTCGAAGAGATGAAAACATCCAATCACGTTTTGGTAAAATCCTTTACCACAGGAGCACATATCCGATGAAAATAGATGAGAAGAAAATTGAACTTCGGGTCGGCATGTTTGTTGTAACCGGCCTCATCATCACTATGATTTCCATTCTTGTTCTTGGCGGGAGACAGAGCATCTTCACCTCTGTGAATCGTTACTTCGCCCATTTTCAGAAGATCGACGGTCTCGTTCATGGCGCAAAAGTCACCCTGGGAGGTCTTCAGATCGGCGCTGTTTCGAAGATCTCGTTTGATTCGGCAAAAAGGGAAATGCGTGTCGAGTTCACTGTTGAGCGGGACTACTCCGAGTACCTTCGGAAAGATTCGACGGTGGAGGTGGTAACCCAGGGCGTACTCGGAGACAAATACCTCTCCGTCAATCCCGGAGATCCCGCCCTTGCCGTGATCGAGAACGGGGGGGAGATCCCCCAAGGGTCCTCCAAAGACCTCTCCCAGATCATCACCTCAAGCGACCAGCTGGTCCAAAGACTCACATCGACCGCGGAGAATCTGGATCGAATCCTTGCTGCTTTCAACCGTGGCAATCGATCCGAACAGTTTTTTCAAGCCCTCTCGAGCACAACCAGGAACCTGGGTGACATCACCGGGAAACTCAATGAGGAATTGGGCCAAATGAAGCTCCGATCCTCGGTCAACCACCTCAATTCCATCCTGGAAAAGATCGATCAGGGCCAGGGAAGCCTGGGGGCATTCATCAATGACCCTGCCCTTTACGACGACGCAAAGGCCCTGGTGGGACAGGTAAATCGAAACCGGATCATGAGGAACCTCATTCGTCAGACCATCAAGGACAACAAGGACAAATCCGGGGATTCCTCCAGTCAGTGACCAAAACCTCAGGAAACTCATTGGATAATTAAAACTAATTAAGTTGTTTAAAATCTAATAATTTTAGTTTCTAAACCAAATCCATTAAAAAGGTCTCACGAAACACGAGGACCTTATGAAAAACAAAGTTCGATTCCTGACTGCAGCACTTCTCCTGATCTCCACAAACACTCTGGCCGCACAATTTGAGGTTTATGTGGCACAGCCCGCAAACGAGTCGGCTTCCACTTCAGAGTTTTCAGCCCTGCTTCAAAAGAGGATCCTGATTGATACTTCCACCAGCACCATTCGACTTCCCAAACTCAGGGCCTGCGCCATCGAAGCCATTTGTCAGGAATCCATCCACTGGTCCAATTATCAAATCACCAAGACCACTTATGACCATCGATCTCCCTCACTCCTGATGGCCGTATTGGGATCATCCCAAATCCTCATCACATCCACCCCCGACCACTCCACCCTCATTGAGATTGTCAATTCCAAGGGCTCCGTTGAGGCCCGTTTTATTGGAAGCCCCATCCAATCTACACGCTTTCTGAACTAAACCTCTCCCAGACAAGCTTAGGCTCAAAGCGCCCCTGCCTCAGCACTTCATACCATTCCGAAGGAGATGCTCCTTTTCCTTGAAGCCAATCATCATACCCCTTCGGGTCAAGGAAGTACGGGCACCGATCATGGCCTGCCCGAACGAGCTCCTCCGGGGCAGGGCGCGTGATCATCGTAAAGGTAGGAATGAGCTTGCCATCCGGGGACTTCCACCGCGTGAACAGCCCTGCCGCAACGAGCAACCCCCCGTGTTCAGGTTGGATCCGGTACAATCCCCTTCCCTCTGATCCAATGGAGAGATATTCGAAAAAGGACTCAAGCGGAATCAGACACCGCTGCTTTGGAAAAGCGTCACGGAAAGATGGCTTTTCATGGAGCGTTTCAACCCTTGCATTGTGCAAAATCAGCTTGGGCTTGATGTTGCGCTCAAAGGAAGGAATCAGGCCAAACTGATAAGGCTTGATCACACGAACCCCGTCGCTCATCCCCAAAACGGGTGCAACATATCGTGGAAAAACGCGTGCAGCAAACTCAAATTCGCCCTCGATCCTCGCATGAAAAACCTCTCCCAGTTCGCGAAGCGATTTCCGGATCATGAATTGCACACACATTTCAATCCTCAAACTCCCTTGAATCGCTCCAACTTTTTTGAAATCGCGCGACGAACCTTGCAACTATCGAAGGATCATCAAGATACACCTGATTCTCCTGATTCGCACGGCTCGCATGGTTCGTGTAATTGAAAGAACCGGTCTCAAGCCTGATCCCGTCGACAATCATGAATTTATGGTGCATCAAACCTCTTTGATACCCTCTGCGAACCTGCAGGCCTCCTTTTTTCAAGGTCCCCGAGAGGGAATACCGCCCCTTGGCCTGACGGTTGTCCACAAGCACACGAACCCGAACCCCCCGTTTCGATAAAACCAACAGGGAATGAACCAATTGATCCAGATTGATGTCGAAAGCAGCAATATCGATCGATTTTTTGGCTGTTTCGGCAAACCGAATCAACTTGAGATCGCACCTCTCCTCGGGAGAAAAGCAGACCTCGCGATCGATGGGCGCGACTACAGTTGCCTCATCCAACCAATCACTCACCACCTCCTTGAGCTTCACCCGCTTGCGACCTGCATGGGAAGAATCAGACCCGCACAAGAGACAGAAAAACAGAATCAAACGGAGGAAATCTCTCAGCATTCAACCCCACCTTACACCCAAACGAATCCAACAAAAAGCCCCGATCCGCATCCGGACCGGGGCAATTCGCTAGAGAATTCCAACTTTGGATGGACGAATCAAATCACTCGTTGCTGGTGCTCATGGGCCCGCGAAAGTCTGAATTGGACTTAAGCGGAGTGATCATGCCGCGCTTGCGAAGCTTTTCGACAAGTGTCGTGCGATTCAAACCAAGAAGCATGGAAGCACGGTTTTTATTGCCACTGGTTCTTGCAAGAGCCTGATCCACAAGATGATTTTCAAAAGCGGTCACAACCGCCTTGAGATCCACTCCTTTTTCAGAAAGGAACATTCTGGGAAAATCGACATCAGAATTTGCACCGATTCCATTCATTGCATTTTGAGCAGCCTGGAAAATCTTGGTCGGCAGATCAGAAGCCTCAATGGTTCCCTGTCCCTTCACGATTACAATCCGCTCAATCGCATGCTCGAGCTCGCGAATGTTCCCAGGCCAGTTGTAACTGGTCAGTGCATCGATTGCTTCTGGAGAAGGCGTGGAGCTGACATTGGACCCCGTAAGGCGATTGAACTTCTCGATGTAGGCGCTGACGAGAGTGGGAATCTGCTCCAACCGCTCACGAAGTGCAGGAATCGAAAAATTCACATAGGAGAGCTTTGCAAAGAGGTCGGAACGGAAAAGCTTGTCAGAAACTGATTCCTGAAGATTCGCGCTCGAGGATGCGATGATGCGTGTGTTTCCATGGCCTTGTACGAGCTTTGCCTGAAGATGAAGGGGAAGTTCGTTGATCTCTTCAATGAAAATAGTTCCGCCTGCAGCCGTCTCCATTTTGGATTGAAATTCTGCTTCAAGGATTTCGCCGCTGAGCGCGCAGTTCATGACGACAAAGTTGCCGTTGGCGCGGGACGAGCGGTTGTGAATGATCCGGGCAATGAGCTCTTTTCCAGTGCCAGTTTCCCCATTGATTAGAACGCCCTGCTCGGTTTGAGCCGCCTTCTCAATGAGATCAGATTGAATCGAAAATTGGTTCTCCAACATAGTAACTCCTTCCATGAGTTTCAGTTTCCGGTGTCCGTCCATCCTTAAGACTCCGGGGCCATCAGCCATATTTAGGGTAAGGCTAATTTTGTCGCACTGTCAAAAACTTTTCTTGAAATTATTCTTTGTTGACTGAGTCAGAAACCAGGCGGATTGAATTTCCCCTTGATCACAAAGGCTTACTTCGTTTTTATTTTGAATGTGTGTAGAAAATGAAACTGTGGCGACAAAAGACTCACATGGATTTGAACTGCAACCACTCCATGAGTCGCGCAAACCACAGGTCGGCATTTCGGTCACCCCTGAAAAACACCCATGCAAGACTCGCAAAGAACATGAATAACGAAACAAGGAGCAGACCGATCCATGATTTGTTCCCTTTCCGCTTCAGGCTTCTTGCGAGATCAAAAAAGATGATTCCGAAGGAAACCCCGAAGAAAGGGAAAATCTTGATGAGTAGAAACACCAGCCCCATGCCAGCAGGCTAAATCTTTGCCTTGAGCGCAGCTGTTTGATCCGTCTGTTCCCAGGTAAATTCGACCTCGTTGCGTCCGAAATGTCCGTAGGCCGCTGTTTTCGAATAGATCGGGCGCAACAGATTCAATGTTTCTATGATTCCTCCCGGGGTCAGACGGAAGGTTTTGCGAACAGCATCTTCGATCTTTTGAATCGGAGCTTTCTCTGTTCCATAGGCATTCACATGAACGCTGACCGGCTCAGCGACTCCAATCGCGTACGCAAGCTGGACAAGGCAGCGGTCTGCAAGCCCTGCTGCCACGATATTTTTGGCCACATATCGAGCCATATAACAGGCTGAACGGTCCACTTTTGATGGATCCTTGCCCGAAAAAGCTCCTCCGCCGTGGGCACCATACCCGCCGTAGGTATCGACAATGATCTTACGACCGGTCAATCCACAATCCCCCATGGGGCCACCAATGACGAATCGGCCGGTCGGATTGATGAAGTATTTGGTCTTTGAATCGAGCAGATTCGCAGGAATGGTCTTTTTGATCACCTCTTCCATTACTGCCTCGACAATTTGCGAGTGACTGATCCCGTCTGCATGCTGGGTGGAACAAACGACTGTATCGATCCGAGTCGGGCGTCCATCCACATACTGTGCTGTGACCTGGGTTTTGCCATCGGGTCTCAACCAAGGCAAGGCCCCGTTCTTTCTGACTTTCGACAACTGCTGGGCAAGCTTTTGCGACAGAGAAATGGTGAGCGGCATCAACTCAGGTGTTTCGTTTGTCGCGTATCCGAACATGATGCCTTGGTCTCCGGCTCCCTGCTCGTTCTGATTGTGCATCCCCTGCCCGGTGGTCACACCTTGGGCAATATCCGGACTCTGGCGGTCGAGAGTGACCATGACTCCGCAAGTATTGGCATCAAAGCCCTTGTCAGAGTGATCGTATCCGATCTTGCGGATGGTTTCCCGAGCAACATGAGCATAGTCCACCCTGGCGTGGGTGGTGACTTCACCCGCAATCACGACCAAACCCGTGGTCACGAGCGTCTCGCAGGCGACCCGGCCTTTCGGATCTTGGGTGAGAATCGCATCCAACACCGCATCAGATACCTGATCGGCGATTTTGTCGGGATGACCTTCGGTCACAGATTCGGAAGTAAACAGGGTTTCGTGTGCCACGGAAGATGCCTTTCGATGATCCGGAATGATGGGGTTATTTTTTGTGAACTGCGAACTTCGGTGTGGTGCCCTTGTTCTGTTCGCGACGCTTGCGTGCCTTGCCTTTGCGCGCCTGTTTCACTTTTCTTGCCATTCGGGTTTTGCCCGTGCGTGATGCCATAAAATCTCCTTGATTTTAATGTGGTTGGTTCGCCCTCAGGTGTGCCTTTCCTTAGTGAAAAAGTCAATTCTTTAGTGCCTGAAGTGCGCCTTTTTGGCACTGGAATTGCTGAAACACTTGCATGAGCCAGTTCCTCAATTTTTCATTGGTTTTGGTTTTCTCCGGGTTTCCGGCAATGGCCCAGTCGACTTCCTCCACCTTGGCCCCGATCTATCTGGAGGTGGGTGAACAAAGAATCATCCATACGGATTCGCTTGAGCAATTCTCCATCAGCGGAGAGTGTATCCGCCATTGGCGAGCCTCGAATTCAGGACAAATTTTCTTGAAGGCCAATTGTCCCGGAGTCGCCTCGCTCCTGATCCGCACCCGGGGCGGGAGTGCGAGCCGTCAGATCCGGATTGAACAGCGCAAGCAGAGCCCGCATCCCGCGGAGCTTCTCAGGGCATTGAATGGCCTTCACGCCACGGAAGTCATTGATCATGGTCCGGTTTTCATCCTGCGAGGGCGGATTCCGGACCTTGCAGAGGCGAAAACCGTGGCACATCTTCGGAGTTTGTTTCCCCAAGCAATCGTGGATGAAACCGAAATCGATCCGGACTGGGCTGCTTCCTGCGCGGAGCGCCTTTCCGTCCTGATCGCACCCCACCCCGGTCTGCAACTGCACACCATCGAGGGTGAGTTTCTCATTCAAGGATCGGTATCCAACGAAGGCGTCGCGACCTCCATTCGGAAAAGAGTCCAATCCATTCAACCCCTGACTAGGCTTGAAATCCAGACTCTCCGGGGCCCGGACAGCACACTCTACTTCAAGGTCTTCCTCCTGGAGGTGAAAAAAGACCTCATGAAAAAACTTGGAATCCAGTGGCCGGCACTTCAGCCAGCCGCTCTGAGATTCAATCCCGTGCAGCTCTGGGGTCAAAGTCCGATTGATTTGGGCATCCAAGCACTCCATGAAAAGGGGATGGCCCGGATTCTTTCCTCGCCCGAACTGGTGGTCAAGGCTCCGGGGCAGGCCGAGCTCTTCGCCGGCGGGGAGATCCCGATCCGGCAAAGAAACCGCTTCAACGAAAGCGTCACATGGAAAAACTTTGGTTTGACCTTGAAGATCGACGTGAAGGAATTCGGATACGAGACCGTTCGTCTGGCAATTGAAACCGAGATCAGTCATCTTGATTCCACGCTCAACCTCAATGAGATCCCGGGACTCAAGAGCAACCGGATCAAAACGCTCGTGGACGGGAAGATGGGAAAACCGCTCCTGCTTTCCGGATTGCTTCAAGAGGATCTTCAGGAAGCTCAAAAAGGGCTTCCCGCGCTCTCGGCGATCCCGATCCTCGGAAAGCTTTTTTCAAGTCAGGACTTCCAAAGCAAACGTTCCGAGCTGGTCGCAATCCTGCTTCCCCATCGAAGCCCTCCGGAGGCTCCCATGAAGCGGATCTCAAGCGAGATTCCGCGGGGATTCCTTCCCCTGCCTCGCGACCGGATAAACGTAGAGGAGCTGGAAGAAGCCAGGAAACATCCTGACTTCCCTTGGAACATTCTATGATCCCGATCCCATCGACATTAAGATCTTTGCTGGAAGACGAGAAGGTGAGCGACATTTGCTTGAACGGGCATCAGTCCCTGCGAGTCGACAGGGGATCGGGATTTGAGGAAATTCCCGGCACCCTCTTTCCGGGACAGGAAGAGGAATACCGGCAGTTTGTCATAGAACAATTGTCCCTCGCCGGACGGACGTGGGATGCGAAACTTCCCTTCGTCGATACCGTTTTCTTCCGGACCCACCGTGCCCATCTGGTGTTTCCGCCGGTTTCAAGAAACGGGATTTGCCTCTCCTTGCGTCGGCTCCCGGGAGGCGGATCCCGCGGATGGGAGGATGCAATGCTTCGTGGAAAAAAACGTTGGGAAACGAGCTCCACTGCATTCCAACTCCTGGTGCAATCCACGAGAAATCATGAATCCATTCTCTTCTCTGGTGCGACCGGCTCGGGAAAAACAACCCTGTTCAATGATCTGCTTTGCTTTGTTCCCGAGAGGGAGCGGTTGATCGCTCTTGAGGACACGGCCGAAATTGAACCGGTGCATCCCCATTTCCTCGGACTGCTGTCCCGCCCTCCGAATCCCGATGGCTTTGGCGGCGTCTCGCTTCGGGATCTTGTCCGGCAGACCTTGCGAATGAAGCCGGACCGCATTCTGATCGGGGAGTGCCGGGGAGATGAAGTGCTGGATCTCCTCCTGGCACTCAACACCGGGCATCGGGGCACAATGGCGACAATCCATGCGAATTCGGCGCTCGATGCGATTCGAAGACTCGAACTTCTCGGTCTGATCGCATCAAAGGGGCGAATCCCCTCCCCCTTGATCCGGACGTTGATTTCAAGGGGGATTCAAAAAATCGTGCACCTGGAGGCACGAGATTCAGTGCGAAACATCCGCGAGATCATTTCGCTCGAGGGGATGGAACGCGATGGAATCGTTTCGAGAAGGGTCTTCCCGATGGTCCCGGACTCTGAAGAACCCGCATCACACCGCGCACACCACCCGGAAACCGGTATGGCTTACCGCCGATGATCACCATGAGAAAAATCCAGGCCGCGAGGGCTCCGAGAACCCTTTTCATTCGAACCCGGACTCCTGAAAGGAAAGCCACAAACTGCCCGTGAGAAGAAGCATCACCCCGGGAAGCACAAAGAGAAAGAGCGGCTTGAGACATCGATTGGGAAGAAGATTCAACTCCGTGCGAACCCGGGTTTTCAATTCCTCAAACGAGGTGCGGTGAATGGACTCGAGCCGATCCATGCAGCCCCTGCCCTCGATCAAACTGCTTTGGATGCTCCGTCGGATCTCCACTCCAAGCAAAACCAAGATCCTCTCGCATTCCGAGTGCTCACCCCTCTGAACAGGAAGAAACGGATCCCACACCTGGGCCCCCCACATCTGCGCAAGAGCCGGATGAAACTTGAGGAGCTCGCGAATTGAAATTCTCCAGGCCTGATCGGGTGGCCTGCCACTGGAGATCAACGCAAACATCCGCTCCATTGTGGCTTGAACCGAGACTGACCAGGAGCGATTCTCCACTGGCACGTTTCCAAATCTCGCATTCTCCGCAAGCGCCAGAATCCAAAGATAGGCAAAACTGGAGAGCAAGGTGGAAAATGCAGCAAGGAGGAAAAAGATCCGACCGGCGTTTGCGACCCCCGGCAAAAACAAATACAGAACAAAGGAAAACACGGGAATCAATGCAAGAGCGATGTGCGCCTGTGACAAGGCCTGTGCACTCTTCACTTTCGACTCGAGGGTGAATTCCACCTGATCGAGAAGAGCCCGGTGCATTCTCTCAAGTGTCGGAAGAATCGGAGCTCCCTCACTCCGGAGCTCCCTGAGACTCTCGCCGATCATCCGGTCCCACGGGGCAGGAAAGCTCCGGATCCGGTTCCATTCGGACTCATCGGGAACCAAACCGCTTTCCAGCAACTCCTGCAAACCACGAACCCGCGCCGCCGCCTCACGCAAGGCATCGAGACCACGATCCTGCTTGAGGAATAGAAGCACCCGGCGCCCAAGAGGGACAAGCTCCCTCCCACCCGTGAAAACCATCAGGAAGGTCAAAGTCCAGAGAAACATCAACTCCTTGACTGCAAGGACCTTGCCGAACCAAGTCCGGCATCCCGTCAAGTCACGTTTTTGACTGGAGCCTCCGGCAGAATGCTCACGATTTCCGAAAGGTCTTCGAGAATCGCCTCGAGATCTGCCTTCAACTCCACAGTGACCAGGAGCTCAAGATCCCGAAACGGATCGTGCGGCTGATGGGGAAGGGTCGAAACCGAGACCAACCCCTCATGTGCCTCGAACACATGGTAAACAAATGCGGAATCCTCTTTTTTTGTGCGAATAAAGATCTTGTGCGCGTGAGTCATGTCCACCTAAACTATTCTCATATGGGCTTGAAAACTTCAATTCGTCCCGCGGTTTATCGCCTCCTTGGTTTCACAATTCTCCTTGGAACCGCGTCTTGCTCACATACTCCGAAATCAGGACAGCCGTCCACGGATCCGGATGCCGCACGCGACTTGATCCTGAAACTCCAGGAAAAAATTGGTGACCTTGAAGTCCGTTTGAGTGCCCTGAATGACAAGATCAATCTCGAGAACTCGGCCAAGCCCCTTCCCCAGGAAACCGTGTCGGTTGCCTCGCCCGTGATGACAGCCCCGGCTCCCGCAGCCTCCAAAACCAAACCCGTGGTGGAAGAGAGAATTGCTCCGGTGGCTGCAACCGGCAGGAGCATTCCACCCGCCTTCGCCTCGGATGAGGCAATTGATCGCTTCAGGGAAGCAAAAATCCTTTTCGATTCGAAACGCCACTCGGATGCGATCCTTGAATTCGCCTCCTTTCTCAAGAATCACCCCGATCATCCACTCGCCGCCTCTGCCCAGTATCATTTGGGGATGAGCTACTTTGATCAAAAAGAGTACAAGCTGGCGGAAGAAGAACTGAGTCGAGGCCTGATCACCTATCCCCACTCCAGCCACATTCCGGACACACTCCTTGCATTGGGACGCGTTTCCGAGCTCCTGAACAAGGAAACCCGTGCAACCTATTACAAAGAGAAACTGCAAAGCCAGTTTCCGCATTCTCCGCAGGCAAAACTAGCCTCACGAAGCAGGGTTGAAACCTTCGACGAACCCAAGGTCCTTGAAACCCGGGGAGCAGAACCCCGGGGAATCGAGGCGCCCGCTGCGCCGGAGGTTCCCAAGGCATCCCTTGAGGAGAGCCATCCATGAAAAACGGCTCCCGAATCAAGATCTCCCTCATTTTGGGCCCGATGCTTTTTGGACTTTCCCTTCCTTTCGCACAAGGCGCGTATGAAATCCGGAAGGGCGACAGTCTCACCGGCATTGCTCTGGCCAAATATGGAACCGTGGAGAAATGGAAGGAAATCTACGAACTGAACAAGGGACAGATCCGGGATCCCCGTCTGATCTACCCGGGCCAGAGACTCCGTCTTCTTCCGGAGGAAAAGCTCACCTTGGTGGCTTCCAACTCGTCCCTTCCCCGCATTCGAAAACGTTCCCAGGAGTGGCGACTCCTTCCAAAACAAAATTGGGAACGATTCCAGTTCACAAAGGATCCAACCATTGATCCAAGCGGCCTTGATCGAAGAAGCACTGTCGGAAAACGATTCTCAAACCAGACCATGGCACCGATGACCATTGCGCCCGACCGGATTCCGATTGCAGGGGAGATCACAGGGTCAAGATCCGACTTTAAAGGCATTTCCCTTGGCGAAATTGTCCTGGTACGGGCGGATGAGGCGATCCAGGTCGGTTCGGTGTATTCCATCACTTCCGGACCCGAGAAGCTCTCCTCCCCGCGAGACGGTCGTGTCGGTTTCTCGTATCAAATCTCGGGAAAAGTGAAAGTCATCGGTGTACGGGATGGAATGTTCATCGGCTCAATCACCGCAATCTATCAAGCGATCGAACGCGGTTCCCTCCTGATTCCGGAGGAAAGCCCCATCCGGATTCCGGCATCTCCGAAGGAATGCCCCTCCCCGCTCAATGCGACTGCGATGTTTCCCGAGTCCATGCAGAAGAACTTCAATGGAACAATGAAGCTTGCCTACCTCGATGTAGGAACCCAGGATGGCGTAAAGCCGGGAATGATTTTCAGGCATTACCTGAACTCGGATCCCTTCACCCGATCGAAGTTTCCAACACGCGACTTCATGATTGAATCCGAACTCATGGTGCTTCGGTCACAGGAACAGTTTTCGATCGCATTGATCCTCCAAAGCAGATCCGGAATTCGCCACGAGGATGAGCTTGTCGGATTGATCGATCTCAAGGACTTCAATCGGAATCAGGGTCTTCAAAGCGTCCTTCAGGATCATGCCTCCACAAGTTCTGTGGACGACCTCGATGTTCTCGACAATACCGAGGGTCTCGGGGACAAGGAAATCGACGAGTTGAAACAACTCGAAGCCTGGTCCAAGCAAACGCCGTCGGAGGGAACAGGGTCGGGAATTCCGGAAGAAGATGTGAAAATGGAAGTGCTGAATCCGGGAGTGAACCCGGGCAGCGGAATCGGAGACGAGTCCGCGCCGAACGATGCCAGCGGAACGGGCATCCCGGGGGCGCCCGCAACCGCACCCGAGCCCAAGGCGGATTCCTCTCCGCAAAACCCCGGGGCACCATCAGAAGCACCAACGCCTGCGCCCGTGATTCCCGCGCCTGATGAGACTCCGAAGTCCGAGGGTGAGATCCAACCTGAATCCGTGGCGCCTCCACCGTCGATCGACAGCGCACTTGATGCAGCTCCAGTCACTCCCTAATCGGCAGCTCCGACTTCGTCCACCTGCCCGATCATGCATTTCAAATAGTGACCCTCCTGGAATGTGGAACGGGTGAAATGATCAAAGGAGGGGGATCCCTGGGCAAGCCATCTCACCCTTCTCCCGGAGCGCCGGCTCGCTTTGGAAAGGACCTCGGTGAAATCCTCGGGGCTCAGGATTTGTGAGCACGAACAACACACCACCAGGCCTCCCGGTGCCGTTTTTTGTATCGCTGTCTGGAACAACTGAACATAGGCCTGCTTGCCCTGGGGAAGACTCTTGCGGTTCTTGATGAAAGCCGGAGGATCCGCAATCACGATGTCATATCCCTTCTCTGAAATGCCCGGGAGGCTTTCCAGAACATCCGCTTTCAGGATGTGGATCCGTACACGGTCCTCGGTTCCCGAAGCCCTCGACTGCGCATCCAGGTTGGATTTCGCGAACTCCAAGGCGGGTGCGGACGCATCCACACAGGTGAACTCGGCGGGCAGAACCTCGCGCTCCTGCAGGGTCTGCAGAAGGTGAACACTCCACTGCCCCACGTAGGAGCAAAGATCGAGAACCCGGAATGGCCTCGAATCCCCGGGGACTCTGGCGGTGAGGAATCCGCGGTCATTGCGGATTTTCCGGAGAACAAGGGTTTCGAGCAAGCGGATGTTCTGGAGCTGATCGAAGAAAAACCCGGTCTTCTGCCCCGAGATCAAGTCGGCAGAAAGGAAAATCGAGGACCCCATGATCCCCGACACGCAAAAACGGAAGTTCCGGAGGAACTCCGGATCGCGCACCTCGGTTTTACTCCGGAGATCCATCACGACCACGGGCAAACGATCAATCCCCTCTTTCTCACGTGAAGAAGCATCCCTGCGCAAGACTGCATAGTGTTGCATTTTTTCCGGAATCGAACCCGTCCGGTCTTGCGGTTCACCAAGAGCCTTCATGATGGAGTCCAAATGGAGATCCATCCCGGCGGAGTGCGGCTGAATCACATCGACCACCATCTTCTCCCCGCAAAACCGATCCAGGATCAACCCGGAGAGTCCGTCCGACTCCCCGTAAATCATGCGATGACTTTGATCGGGTGAAAACCAGCTTTTCCGGAACGCACGCGCCCGTGCGAAACGATCCCTGAAAAAATCGACACTCACGCGTCCTTCGGAAAAAAAACCGGAATCCCGATCACGACTGAGTTCGCGAAAACTGATGAGGGAATGGGGATTCCCGAACCCGTAGGCAAGAAACCCTCCTCCGGAATCGTGGAGTTCAACCACCTCACCCATCAAGAGCCCTTTCGGGGATTCCTGCAGTTCGTTTGAAAACACCCAAGGATGGCCCGAGCGAAAACGACGCTCCTCTTTGGAACGGAGACGGATTTTTTTCAACGTTTGCATAAATTCCCTTCGCGGCAAGCCGCCTCAGCGTCGCCTGATTCCGGTCGAAAACACACGGAAAGCCGTCTTTCCGAACAAGAGGGCTCCCATTCCGGCCAAGAAGAACACAAGGATGAAGATCGGGATCAAGAGAGGCAAAAACAACAACAGCGCGGGACCGGCTTTGAACACCTTGATGCCGCTCCTACGCTCCTCATTCCCGATCGTCTTTCCGCGCGAGTCCAGAATCTCCACTTCGGATGCATCTACTTTTCGAGGGGTTTCATTCCAATTCATGCAAAATCCTCAGAGCGGGCACGGGGTGAGGGTTGTTCCGAGCTCACGGCATTTCTCCTCATACCCCTTGAGATAGTCCTTCTCCTCGGGAGTCAGCCGGGAAGCATCGATCAGATCCCAATCGTACCCGACAAACACCACATTCTCGTAGCGATACCGTTTCGAACCTTCCGGAATCAGGAGCGCCACGTTCTCAACCCTGACGCCTCCCTTGTCTTTCAGGTAAATTCCAGGCTCGACACTTACGCACGCGTAGTCCGATTGAGGATAGATCGACATCGTGGAAAGGCGGATCCCCTCCTCGTGGACATGGATCCCGATTCCATGCCCTGTTCCGTGGAGGTAGTCGTAGCCCGCCTCCTTCACCTTGGACCGGATCCAGGAATCCACTTCCCGCCCGCTCCAAGCGGCGTCAACACCGGTGAGAAAGGGCTGAATCGCACTCTTCAACGTGGCCGTGTAGATTTCAACCTGCCATGCCTCTGGTTTCACCCCGGAATCCGCTCCGCCTGCGAAAAATCCGCGGGTGCAATCTGTGCAAAAACCGTTTTCGTAGTACGCACCGGAATCGAGAAGCGCAAGTTTCCCCGGGTCAAAACAATGGTCCGCCGAGGGGGTGCTGTAATGGACAATGGCACTGTTTCCACCTGCTCCCGAAATCGTACTGAACGAAAGAGCAACCGCGCCTTCCTCTGCGTAGGCCTGCTTCAGGAAACGGGCCAACTCCAACTCGGACACCTTTCGAACTTGACTCTCTTTTTTCCCGAAGCGCAGGGTTCGGGCAATCGCACGGGAGCTCTTGAGAAATGAGGCGCGGATGGAACCCATCTCCTCGGGGGTTTTCCGGGTCCGGGTCTTGAGGACCCAATTGAAATCGGGATAGACCCGAGCGTCGGGAAAAAGGCCGGAGGCAAGAGTGGGCAGCAATCCATTCACGGTTGCTGAGTGGAAAAAGATCGATTTCACATTGAACCTGGAGAGCTCACGCTTCAGCTCCGGAATGGAGTTCCGGATCACGGTGACCCTGAACTCCCCGAACTGGGAAGGATCGAGCTCCACGGGAGCACTGCCGGAACACTCCGGCAAAAACAAAATGCACTCGTTTTTGTAGAGGAACGTATAGGCAAGCATCGAGGCGAGATGAGGCAGGTGATACGCCCTGGCATTCAGCAAGAATGCAGCATCATCGGTTGCCACCGTGAGGTGAAGGGATTCGGTGTCCCCGGTCTTCTCATGCATGGCAAGGGAGAGCGCCCGAAGGTTTTTTGCAAGCGTTCTCCCGGTGTGAATTTCGGCCAAGGAAAACACGGGGCGATCCGTGCTCCATCCGGTCAATCCCAGCGCCCGAAGAATTCCGGATCCTTCCACCGGGATCAATTCACCGGAGAGTTGTTTCATGGTCACGCGATACCTGTCCAAAGCGGCAAGAGAGGTTCGCTCAAAATCAAGGGCCACCTTCCGGGCACCGGTAGAAACCAAAGCCTTTTGAACCCCCGCCTCGATGTTGGGCTCAACATCAAGCTTGACCACCTCGACGAAGCTCGGGTCCGTCTCCTGATCTGCTTGGAGGTGGTAGCGTCCGTCCACAAACAACATGAGCGGCTTCAAGCCCGGTCTGGACTTCCGGAATTCCTGTGTAAAGTAAACGGCATCACCGACGGACCCCGAAAACCGGGTGGCCCCGAATCGGGGATTGTTCTCACGGGGAACGTACTCGGACAAAAAGGGATCCTTTGAGGTGAGCACCAATGCATCCACCCCGGCCAGAAGCCCCTCCAGGCGCTCGAGGGCAACGGGAATTCCCGACGCAACAGTGCTTGCGGCAGAAGGGGCAAAGTCGTATTTCAAATCCATGGCCTCAGACTACCTTTTTTTCGGGTATTTGCCAAATCAGGCCGCAGCGAGGATTTAGATGAAGTTCATTGAAACAGCGCCCCGCATTCCCGTCTTGAGCTTCCGGGATCTCGAACTCCACAGCTCTCTTCTGCATGCTGCGCTTCAGGGGGCGCGAGTGGAACGGGTGTTCATTCCCGCACTCCCCTTGCATCCCGACGGCTTTTGCAAAAGAACTTTCGTACTCGACCTGCACCTGAGGAACGCTTCAAGACAGCTTTACGTTTCCCTTCGTTCCGGAGAGTGCGGGGTTCTGACACTTCCCGCACAGACACTGAGGCCCGCGGCCACCGCTCCGAAGTCCGGATTTGAACTTGCGCTCTCAAAACACCTTCCCGGGACAAAAATCCGCGAGGTTCGTCAGGTCCCGAAAGACCGTGTGCTTGTGCTCGGATTTCAGGGCTCCTCCGATTTCACGCTTTCCCTTCTCCTGATCCCGGGCAAACCCTTGGGCATCCTGAGCCCGGATTCGCCGGGGCGATTGCACTCCACTGACCCGAAAGTCCAAACACTGCCCCACTCGGGGCGAACCCTGGAAGAGAATGAAATTGCGAAGATCCCCTTTCGTCCGGAGTGGCTTTCCTCCCTGGAGCGCTACGCCGAAATTTGGCGAACCGCAGAGGATGAAACCTTTCTCCGTCTCCGGTTTGAACGTGCATCAAAGTTCATTGCAGGGAAGTTGCTGACCCTCGAGCAAAAAATCCGTTCTCTTCGAATCCAGCAGAAGGCCACCGAGGAGGAGGAAAACTGGGGACGCTACGGCAAGATCCTCCAGAGTCATCTCCACGAGAGTCCGATTCCCGCTCACGGAATCTATGAACTCGAAGATCCGGAGACAGGGGAAATCTGCAGGTTGCCCTCGGATCCAAAACTGGGACCGAAGGATCAACTCAATCGTTATTTCCATCAGGAGAAACGAAAGAGGAAACGGCTCTCAGAGACCCTGGAGCGGATCATGACCCTCGAAAAGGACGGGGAAAGCTTGAAGCTCCAGTCCTCGGCGCTTCAGAGCGCCGCAAAACTCTCTGAGATCGAAGCGATCGAAGGAAAACTCGGGATCAGTGGACCACGGAGTCAGAGTGCGCCGGGAAAACTCGACCGGAAGATCGCAAACTTCACCGGTCGAACCTATCGTTCGCGCGAGGGTCTGGTGATTCTCGCAGGAAGAAACCGGGAGGAAAATCTGCTCCTTACCTTTACAATCGCCAAAGGAAACGATCTGTGGCTGCATGTGCGGGGCCGCCCCGGATCCCATACGGTGATTCTCCTGCCCCCCAAACGAACTGCATCGCTTGAGACCCTGCTTGATGCAGCCCACCTTTGCATCCTTCACAGTGGAGGAAAGGATTGGGGAAAAACCGATGTGGATTATACGTTCCGGAAGAATGTGAAAAAAATAAAGAACCACACCGAGGTGTCCTACTCAGGCAACAAAACCCTCTCGATTGTTCTGGAAGAGGAGCGGATCAAACGGCTCCAAGCCGCGCTTGAATGAGTCGATCAAACGACAAAATGCGTGAGGACATGGTTCAAGGCCTCCTCGGGGGTCGTGAGAGTCCCCTCCAGTGCAAGATCTTCGATCGTCCGGAGGATTTCGGTGAACTTCGGCCCCGGGGTCAATCCAAGCCGGACCAGATCATCGCCTGTCACGAGAGGCTTCATTTCAAGCCTGCGCTTCGCCTCCGGATAGATCGCGCGAACGAATTCCAAGCCCGCGAGGTTCCCGTCGTAGGAAATCGCATCAAGCCCGTGAAACCGCACCAGCAACTCAAAATCCGGATCCTTCATCCACCGAAGCAGGGTTGCCTCCCGCATCGAAAACGCATCCCTGAATTTCGGAGTCTCGCGAACGAGATACGCCATTTGGCCGGTGCAGTCCGAGGAGAGCTTCAATCGTGCCGCGATTTTCCGGACCTCGGCATCCCGTTTTTCAATCGGGAGCAGGCGGAGTGCGGGAAGGAGGAATAAACCCCAATAAAAGGCTTTCGGTTCCACCGGATGATACTTCCCCAGCACGGAGAGAACCCTGAGTGTCTGGTCCCAGACTTTGCGTTGTCCGAGCTTTGCAACCGAGATTTCGGGCATGACATTTTCCAAGAGCCCCAAATCATCGAGCTCCTTGATTGCAGCCCGTGCGGAGGCATGGGTGATCATTTTCTCGAGTTCATCCCGGACCCGTTCCATCGAGATTTTCCTGATGAGGGGAGCTTTCTTCAAAATCGCAACCCTGGTCTGTTCTTCGATCGTGAAATGGAATCGCGAGGAAAATCTGACCGCCCGAAGCAACCTGAGTGCGTCCTCCCGGAACCGGGCGTCCGGATCGCCAATGGCACGAATCACCTTGTCACGGAGGTCCTCGATTCCCCCGAACAAATCAAGAACCCGATTGGTCTTCAGGTCAAAATACAATGCATTTATCGTGAAATCCCGCCTCGCCCCGTCCGCCTGGACATCTCCGAATTCGACCCGGGACGGACGACGATGGTCCCCGTACGGACCATCTTTCCGGAAGGTTGCCACTTCATGTTCCCGATGATCCTCGGTGATCACCTTGATCACCCCGAAGGCCTTCCCGGTCTCGACTGTTTTCGGAAAAAGCCTTTGAACCTCATCCGGTTTTGCACTCGTGGCAATGTCATAGTCCTTCACCTCGCGTTGCAAGAGAAAGTCCCGAACACAGCCGCCCACAAGATAGGCCTCGAATCCGCCATCATACAAGGTGTTCAAGACCATACGAACGGAAGGAGGCACATTCAGGTTCCGATCAATCCGGGTCCACATCGAGCTGCTTGCCCCCTTTTTTATACACACTCTTGGTTTCGGACTTGAGAATCGGCGTGAAGCGATCCTTTGCGCGGGATCCTTGCACTGCGGTGCTGTTGCCTTGGCTCCGGATCACAGGGCGTTTCGGCGGTGGCGCCTCTTCGGAGGGCGCGACCTCCTCCTCGTAATCGATCTCATACTCCTCGGAGGCAGGCGACAAGACGGGCGCTGTAGCAGGTGTTTGCACGGGAACCGCCGCAGGAGGCTCCTCCGCCTGAGCCGGGAATCCGAAAAAAATCAGAATGGCGAAAACCGTGATCAAACAAACTCCTTCAGGGGAGCAGGATCTCCCGGGGCTTTGCTCCGTCGGCGGGACCCACGATTCCCCGTGACTCCATCGTCTCGATGAGGCGAGCAGCCCGGTTGTACCCGATCTGGAGCCTCCGTTGCAAGAAACTCGCAGACGCACTCTTCGAATTCCTGACAATCAGGAGCGCCTCCTCAAACAGGGGATCCTCATCCTCGGCACCATCTCCCTCACTCATCGCAGCCTCATCGGGATCAATCAGGATTTCATTGCGGTACTGCGGCTTGCCCTGGTCACGAAGGAAGTTCGTGATGGTGTTGAGTTCATTGTCGTCAATGAACGCACCTTGAAGACGCGTAAGGTCGCTCTGACCGGGTGGAATGAAAAGCATATCCCCCTGACCGAGCAAACGCTCAGCCCCGGGACGATCAAGGATGGTCCGCGAATCGATTTGGGAAGAGAGAGAGAATGAAACTCGGGTCGGCATGTTCGCCTTGATGAGACCCGTGATCACATCGGTCGAAGGACGCTGGGTTGCGATCACGAGATGAATTCCCGCGGCACGCGCCTTTTGCGCGATCCGGGCAATCGATCCTTCCACATCTTTTTTGACCGTCATCATGAGGTCGGCAAGCTCATCGATGATGATCACAATGTAGGGGAGTTTTCCGATCATAGGGTTGCCGGATTCGTCCTTCTCAAAAGCCTCGATCCAGTCACCACCGGTAAGCAATCCGCCAGATTCCTCTTGCGCCTGGGCTTCTGCCTGAAGCTTTTGCGCCATCGCCTCCGCACCGTTCGCATCCACCACTTCGTTGTACCCTTGGAGGTTCTTCACTCCGGCGGCCTCAAGAATCCGGTACCTGCGTTCCATTTCGCGAACCGCCCACTTGAGTGCGCTGGATGCGTTTTTCGGATCATCCACGACCGGAAGAAGAAGATGGGGAATGTCATGATAGAAGCTGAATTCAATGAACTTCGGATCGACCAGAATCATCCGGAGTTCCTCGGGCGTGAACCTGTAGAGAAGCGAGCAAATGAGCCCGTTCATGAACACCGATTTTCCGGAACCGGTTTGTCCGGAAACGAGGAGATGCGGCATTTTCGCAAGATCGGCGAAGATCGACTGGCCGCCGATGTCTTTTCCCATCACCACAGGCAGCTGGTACTTTGGATTCTGGAATTCTCCAGTCTGAAGAAACTCACGCAAGAGCACCTGCTCGCGGTTTTCAGAAGGAATTTCGATCCCGACCACAGCTTTTCCGGGCAGTGGCGCAAGAATCCGCACCGACTTTGACGAGAGCGCCATGGAGAGGTCATCCACCAGTCCCGCGATCCGCGAAACTTTGATTCCCGGGCCCGGCTTGAATTCATAAAGCGTGATCACGGGACCAACCCGCATGGCGGTCACGGTTCCATCAATGCCGAACTCACCGAGTTTGTCGGTCAGGATCGAGGCACGGGCCTCCAGACGATCGCGATCGATTGCGGTTTCAATCCGGGTGATCTTGCGCAGGAAATCGATCGAAGGGAGTTTCCATTTGCCGCGCTTCTTGTCGATTTTGAATTTGGGCTTCACCACTTCGGGTGCACTTGCGGCCTTCTCGATCACAGGAGGTGCCTCGAAGAAATCTTTTTGCTTGCGGAGTGCCTCGACCGAGATCACCGTTTTTTCAGGCTCATCAGCCTGCGTCTCTTCATTTCCAGCCCCGCTCGCGGCTTTTGCCTTACGGGTTTTCTCTGTGACTTGTTCACTCAGGGGATCGGGTGAGGAATCGTCACTTCCGGCCTGAATGATGGAAGCCTCGGTTTTTCCGGAGGCACCCGCATCAGAGGTGATTTCAATTCCGGATTTGGCTTCAATTCGTGCCAATCGGTAGGCTTCGGCGCGCTCACGGATCTGATCAAAACTTTTGCGTGCCTGGATTCCGATAAATTGCGCCAGTTGATTGAGACCGATGGCCGAATAATAGGCAAGATAGGTCATGGCAAGCCTTCCGAACCGATAGGCGAGGATGCCGCCAGCCCGAATCATGCCCGAGAGGACTTGGGCCACCCCGATCGGGGTTGAAATGACGAGCGCCGCCAAAAACAGGGAAAGGGAAACAATGGAAGCACCCGTGCGGTTCAGATACGATTCAAGGGGCACCGAGAGCCAGGCGCCGAACAAGCCCCCCGTTAAAAAGCGGGTTTCAGACCAGCCCCACCCTTGCCAATGGAGCGAGAGAAATACTGTCAATGCAATGGCGCTGAAGCTCACTCCCGCAAGCGAAAACAATGCCTTTCCGAATGACTCCTTGGAGTGAAGGTGGGAGGCCACAAAGAGGAATCCGACGGGAACAAGAAAGGCTCCCAGGCCAAAAAACTGTAAAAGAAGCGAGGACAGATAGGCTCCGACCTTGCCGCACGCGTTGAGCGAAACTTCCGTGCTCTGGGTGAAAAATGACGAATCCTGGGAGTGATACGTAAAAATTGCGATCCAAAGAAAGACTCCAATCGCGGTGACTCCAATGGTGACAAGCTCGGTGCTGATTCCTTTTTTGGCCACTTCTACCCTCCTGGTTTCAACGAAGTTCGTTAGAAAAATTGTACGGTGTTTTTTAGGGATAGGAAAGCCATCTTTCATCAGGTAAAACAAAGCCCTATGACAGCAGCAGACCCCCAAAAAAACAGCTTCCATGCCGTTAAGCCCGAGGTGAATTTTCCGGGCCTCGAGGAAAAGCTCCTGAGGAACTGGGATGAGGGTCGGATTTTCGAAAAATCAATGACTGAGAAAGCGGGCGCCAAGTCCTTCAGCTTTTATGACGGGCCCCCTTTTGCCACAGGGCTCCCCCACTACGGCCATCTTCTTGCGGGGACCTTGAAGGATATCGTCCCTCGCTACTGGACCATGCGCGGGTATCGGGTCCAAAGACGCTTTGGATGGGATTGCCACGGAGTTCCCGTGGAGTTTGAAATCAACAAGACCCTGAACCTGCACTCAAGGCAGGATATCTTGAACTACGGGGTCGCAAACTACAACAACGCCTGCCGCGGGATCGTCGACCGGTACTCGAACGAGTGGAAAAAAACCGTAAAGCGGATTGGCCGCTGGGTGGACATGGAAAACGCCTATTTCACCATGCAGCCCGAGTTCATGCAGAGTGTGTGGTGGGTATTTCAAAGCCTGTTCAAAAAAGGGCTCATCTACGAGGGATTGAAGGTTGTGCCGTATTCGACCGGAATCTCCACCCCGCTTTCAAACTTCGAAGCGAATCTGGATTACCGCGAAGTCCAGGATCCTGCGATCACCGTGACCTTTCCACTCCTTCCGGAGAGCCTGAAAAAAATCGGAGCGCCCGAGGGAACCTCGATTCTGGCTTGGACGACCACCCCCTGGACTCTGCCCTCGAACCTTGGGCTCGCAGTGGGTGCTGGAATTTCGTACGTACTGGTTCGTGAAAAATCCTCGGGAAACCATTTCATTTTGGCAGAAGCAAGACTTCCGGCGTTATCAAAAAAGCCTGCGGATGATTTCGAAATCCTGAAGACCATGGAAGGCAGGGACCTCCTTGACCTGACCTACACGCCGATTTTCAACTATTTTGAATCAAAAAAGAACGAAGGTGCTTTCCGGGTCATCGAATCGGCCCACGTGACCACGGATTCCGGAACCGGAGTGGTGCATATGGCTCCGGCGTTCGGAGAAGAGGATTTCTACGCATGCAAGGCCGCCGGAATTCCGGTCGTGAACCCGGTGGATGATGACGGACTTTTCACTGCGTCCGTCACCGACTTCAAGGGCAGGAAGGTGAAGGATGCCGACAAGGACATCATCGCGCGCCTGAAGGCCGACGGCAGACTCTACAAGCAAGACACCCTCGTCCACTCCTACCCCTACTGTTACCGATCGGGAACACCGCTCATCTATCGCGCGGTTTCGAGCTGGTACGTTGCGGTCGAGAAGATCAAGACCGAGATTGTAAACGCGAACAAAACCACCGCTTGGATTCCGGAAAATCTCCGCGATGGCCGGTTTGGAAATTGGCTTGAAAACGCGCGGGATTGGTCGATTTCCAGAAGTCGCTTCTGGGGCACTCCGCTCCCGATCTGGAAGAACAAGGAAGGCGAAATCATTTGCGTGGGTTCACGCGATGAACTCGAAAAGCTCTCCGGAATGAAGGTGGCGGATCTCCACAAGGAGTTCGTCGATGAGATCACGATCCCCTCGCCCACCGGAAAGTCACCTTTGCGCCGGATCGACGAAGTGCTCGATTGCTGGTTTGAATCAGGTTCCATGCCCTATGCCCAGTGGGGATATCCATTTCAACATGCCGATGACTTCGAGAAGAATTTCCCTGCAGATTTCATCGCAGAGGGCCTCGACCAGACACGTGGCTGGTTCTACACACTGATGGTGATCGGTGCCGGACTTTTCGGGCGCGCCCCCTTCAAGAACGTCATCGTGAACGGACTTCTTCTTGCCGAGGACGGGAAGAAAATGTCAAAGAGCCTGAAAAACTATCCAGACCCCATGCACGTCCTGAACGAGCACGGCGCAGATGCACTCAGGCTTTACTTGATTGACTCCCCTGCGGTAAAAGCCGAAGAGTTGCGGTTTTCCGAAAAGGGCGTGCGCGAGATCACCCGCCGGATCCTCCTTCGCTGGTGGAACGCCTATTCCTTCTTCACGAGTTACGGAACGATTGACGGCTTCACTCCGAAGGGTGACTTCAAGAACTCACCCAACCTGCTCGATCAGTGGATTCTCTCGAAGTTGAATTCGCTGACTTCGAAGACCAATCGCGAAATGGAGGCCTACCGCTTGTACAATGTGGTGCCGGAGCTTCTGGACTTCATCGAAGCACTGACCAACACCTACATCCGCTTCAATCGTCCCCACTTCTGGAAATCAGGCATGCCCGAGGACAAGCGGTTCGCCTACGAAACGCTCTTTCATGTGCTGACCAGTCTTTCAAAACTCATGGCGCCGTTTGCGCCCTTTTTGAGCGAAGAGACCTACCTGAACCTCTCGAAAGCCCTTTCTGCGAACCAGCGCAAGGAAAGCGTGCACCTAGAGGACTATCCGGTCGCTGACGAGAATCTGATCCGACCGGACCTCGAGCGCGCCGTGGCGAGGATGGACGTCCTTGTCATGATGGGGCGAAATCTTCGTGAGAAGATCAAAATCAAGGCGAAGATTCCACTGAAGTTGATGAAGATCATCCATCGCGATCCAAAGGCGCTCTCGGATCTGAAAAAACTCGAGTGGTATTTTCAGGACGAGCTCAACATCCGCGCCTTTGAGTATGTCACAAAGGAAGAGGATTACGTTCAGGTCAAAGCAAAAGCGAACTTTCCGGTGCTCGGAAAGCGAGTAGGCCAAAAGATGAAGATCATCGCGGCCGGCATCGACAAGCTTTCCCTCTCCGATCTCGAGTCCCTCGAGAACGGATCGAGCATCACGATCGAAGGTGAGGCCATCACGATTGCGGATGTCGAGATCAAGCGGACCAGCCTCGGTGACAAACCAACCATCGCAGCCCATCAGCAGGTCTCCATCGAAGTGGATCCGAGCCTCAGCGAGGAGCAGATTCTGGAAGGCCTTTCGCGCGAGGTGATGAGGAAAATCCAGGCGGCCCGTAAAAATGCCGACCTCAAGATGGATGCACGGATCGAACTCTGCCTGTTTCTGGAGGGCAAACTCCTGGAAGCCGCAAGAATCCACGAAGAGACTCTAAAGGCCGAGACCCTTTGCGAGAAGCTCACCTATGTCACCTCAAAAGAGGGGCTTCGCGGCACTCATGTGGAGGTCGCAACCGACGTCGAGGAAGGTCCGATTGGTGTCGGGCTTTCCGTTACGGGTTGACCCATGAAACAAAAGACATGGTTCATCACCGGCTGTTCCACTGGCTTCGGCCGGATCCTTGCCGAGCAACTCCTGGCCCGCGGGGATCGGGTGATCGCAACTGCCAGGAATCTTGATTCCATTCTCGGGCTTCATGAAAAATCACGGAACCCGGATCAGCTCCTGACCTATGCTCTTGACGTCACGGATCACTCCTTGGTCCGCGCCGTTGCGAAGGATGCGATTGAACGCTGTGCGGGAGAGATCGATGTTCTCGTGAACAATGCGGGCTACGGATACGTGGGCGCGCTCGAAGAAATCTCGATGGACGGAGTACGGGCAATCTACGAGACAAACGTTTTCGGATTGATGGAAGTCACGCGTGCCATCCTTCCTGTCTTTCGGACCCGTAAATCAGGCCACATCATCAATCTTTCCTCTGTTGCCGGAATGGTCGGGACCCCGGGTGCCAGCATCTACAACTCGACCAAATTTGCGGTCGAAGGTCTTTCAGAGGCGCTCGCAGGTGAGCTTGCACCATTCGGAATCAAGGTCACGCTGATCGAACCGGGGGCATTCCGGACCGACTTTGCGAATCGCTCCCTGAAAGTCGCCCCCTACCTCCCTGAGTATGAGTCAGCCCTCTCCCAAACCCGGAAATACTATGAAACCATCGGGGGGCAGCAGCCAGGAGATCCGGCTCAAGCGGCCCGAGCCATGATTGCCCTTGCGGATCATCCGAATCCGCCCCTCCGGCTTCCGATGGGGAAAATCGCCCTACAACGGATTCGGAACAAACTCTCGCAATACGAGTCCGAAATAGATGCTTGGGAAGAAACAATTCTTGAAACCGACTTCCCGGAGTTTCGCTGAAGACCATGTCACGAAAATCCGATCCCATCTCTTCTTTTCAATTCGACTCCATCGCCGTCATTCGGACTGCCTTCACCCAGCGTTTTGGAATCCCAAGGCAGCCCGGACTCGTACCCGAAGCGAAGGGACTCATCAAATTCCGGAATGATCCCGACTTTCAACATGCTCTGAAGGGCATGGAACAATTCAGCCATCTTTGGATTGTTTTTGTGTTTCATGACCATGGCGGAAACAAGTGGAAACCAACCATCCGCCCTCCCAGGCTCGGCGGAAAGGAAAAAATGGGAGTCCTCGCCTCGCGATCGCCCCACCGTCCGAATCCGATCGGAATGTCGGTTTGCGAGATCGAGTCGATCGACCTGTTGGCAAAAGGCGGTCCCGAAATCCTCGTGCGTGGAGTTGACTTGCTCGATGGCACGCCGATCCTGGACGTGAAGCCCTACATCCCTTACGCCGATTCCATTCCACAGGCGAATCCGGGCTGGGCCCATGAGGAAATCAAAAAAACACCCGTGATCTTTTCACGGGTTGCGGAAGAGAAGATCAACCGATTCGAAGCAAGCGGAGAGCAAGGTCTTCGTGCGCTGATCGAACAACTCCTGACCATTGATCCCAGGCCCGGCTTCCAGCGTCGGGAGCTACCCCCGGATGCCGAACATTCGCAAGGAAAGGACTTCGGACTCCTCGTTCGGAATCACGATGTCCATTGGCATATCGAAAATCAGGCATTCATGGTGGATGACCTGGTGGCCGTTCCCATCAAGGCCGTACGGGAAACCAAAAAAGCCTCCACCGACTGAGCAAGAAGCGAGAGTGCAAGATCAGCCTTGCTCGCGTCCATCTGATGAACCCTCTTGCAAAGAAAATTGAAGGTATGGTTGGAGGCCGCAAGCAACATTGAGAGCGCCTCGGACTCTTCTTTGGAAAGTCCTGAACGAACCAGATAGCCACGCAGTGACTCTTCGAGCCTGAACCTGAACCGGTCGATCAGCTTCTCGCGAACCACGCGCGCGGTTTCCTCATCGACAAGTGACCTCGAAAGGGCGATTCGCATGAATTGCTCCCGCTCGCGCACACGGGCCTCGCCTGCGCGAAAAAACACCAAGAGCGCCTCCCCGAGACTGAGTCCAGATCCGGGCGAAGGAAGTTCATCAGCAGAGGTTTGGAACGATCCACTCTCGACAAAGGAGGAGCCCAGGTCATCTTCTTTCAGAATGGAAAGAAGCAGTCCCTCCTTGCCTCCAAAGTAGCGGGCAATGAGTGCCTCATTCACCCCGGCATCCTTTGCGATCTCAAGCGTCCGGGTGCCCTCAAAGCCCTTCTTTGAAAAGAGACGGGCAGCCGAGGTTTTCAGCGCTGATTCCGTAGCTCTCCGATTTCTTTTGCAAAATACCATAAATGTAATTGACCACTTACTTACCTGTGTTTTATCCATGAGTGCAAATGAAAAATCCATCCCTTTATGGCCTGCTTCTGGTTTTCGGGACCTTCCGTGCCCATGCTGCTCCCCTTTCGCTTCAGGGATACCTCGAGCAGGTGAAATCCCAATCCCCCGCAGTCCAATCGAGCACAAACCTCATCGAGGGCTCGAAGTCGACCTCAAAGGAATCCGATCTCCTCTACATGCCCAAATTTTTTCTCAATGCGACCTACACCTACGATCGCAGGCAGTTTCCTAATGCCTTCTTCGGGGGAAGAACCAATTCCGAGAACTTCAATCTTGGATTCGAAAAGCAATTCGACTTCGGTTTGGCCGCAAAACTGAGCTATACACTCTTCAACAACAACACAACCAATTTGCCGGCCATCATCTTCCCCAATGGAGTCAACGCCTACACCTCGGGACAGACCCAACTTGATCTCAATCAAAGTCTCTGGAGAAATTTTTTTGGAAAAGAGACCCGTGCCACCGAGGCCGTGGCCGAGGCATCCTCTCTCGCCGCCCACTATGGCGAGAGCTTCAAGCTGAAGCAGACCCTTGCCCAAGCTGAAAACGCGTACTTCCGGCTTGCGATTGCAAATGAGTCGGTAAAGCTTGAAAAAGAACTCCTCGATCGCGCAAAGAGGATCCTCGATTGGACCACCCGTCGCGTGGCAAACCACCTGACCGACCGGATCGACATGCTGCAATCGAAGGCCAGCTACCAGGCGCGGGCGATTTCCCTGCAAACCGCACTTGAGGAACAGCGGGCCGCGAGACTCTCCTTCAACCAATTCCGGAACCTTGAACAAGACGCGGTTGGCGAGGAGATCACCCTTGCGGGCACCGACCTGATCCAGAATTTGAAGGCTCCCAAACGGGCTCCGGTTTCAGATGACATCAAGGCTGCCGAACAAAACGAGCGCCTCGTTCGCGCGAACAATGAGCTTGCCCTCCAGAAAGCGCAGCCGGATTTGAATGTATTTGCGACCGCCGCATTCAACGGGGTGGATCGGTTTCTCTCGCCTGCCCTTGCAAACTCACTGAGTACCCAGAACCCCTACTATGTGCTCGGCCTCAAGTTCTCGATGCCACTCTACTTTCTTGAAACCGCTGAGATCCGGGGAGGTCGCGTAAAACAACAACTTGCGGCGGAGTCCACCACCCGTCAAAAGACCCTGGAAAGCGCCCAAGCCTTCCAAGATCTTGAACAACGCCTGGGCGAGGCTCAGTCCCGCCTCAAGATGGCAGACGAACTCGTCACTCTCCAAAAGGAAAAGCTCGAATACGAAAAGTACCGGTTCAACCTCGGTCGCACGACGACCTACCAGGTGCTGACCTTCGAACAGGATTATGCGCAAGCCCTCATTGCACGCCTCCGTGTAGAGCGCGAAATTCTTGCAACCCATTCACAACTGAAAACCTATACAGAATAAAGAAAAGGCCCATCCATGACACTCGCAGATCTTTCCGTAAAGCGCCCGACCTTCATCACCTGCATCGTGCTGCTCATGCTGGCAGTCGGGATGTTCAGTATCACGAAACTCGGGGTCGACCTCTTTCCTGAGGTGAACTTCCCCGTTGTATTCGTGAGCACAAGCTATCAGGGAGCCGGCCCCTCCGAGATCGAGACGCTGGTCTCAAAACCCATCGAGGACGAACTTTCCACCCTTCAAGGGGTGAAACGTCTTTCATCGGTGAGCCAGGAGGGCGTATCCCAGGTGATCGCCGAGTTCACACTTGAAACCGACATCAAATTCGCGGAACAGCAGGTCCGCGACCGGGTGGGTGCGGTCAAGTTTCTGCTGCCGAAGGATGTAAAAGAACCGGTGATCCGAAGACTCGACCCTTCGGACCAACCCATTGTGATCCTCTCGCTTTCCTCAAAAGAAAAGCTTTCGGAGGCCGAACTCTACGACATTGCAAACGAGAAAATCCGCTCGAAAATCGAGCAAATCGACCAGGTGGGACAGGTGTACTCCCTGGGTGCACGTAAACGGCAGATCAAGATTGCGTTTGATGCAAAGAAACTGAAATCCCGCGAGCTCTCGCTCACCTCGCTGAACCAGCGCCTCTCGACCTCGGGCGAGAACATTCCGGCCGGGAAGAACGAGGATTTGAAACAGGAATCCGTCGTTCGAACGCTCGGGCAGTTTGAATCGCTCGATTCCATCCGGAATACCCTCATCAACTTTTTCGGAGGAGAACGCTCCCTGCGAGTGAAGGACCTGGCCTCGGTCGAGGACTCCCTGGAAGACGAAAAATCCCGTACTTTCATCAATGGCCAAAGATCGCTCTTTTTGTACGTGTTCAAACAAAGCGGAGCGAACACCGTGGCTGTGGTGGACAATGTGTTGAAGCGGGTCAAGGCCCTGGAGCCCGAGTTGAAACTGATGAAGGGGGCGCCCGAACTGAATGTGGTGCGCGACGGCTCGGTCTACATCAAGGCAAACGTCACTGACATGAAGGAATCGATCACGATCGGGATCCTGCTTGCGGTCATCGTAGTGTTTCTGTTTCTGCAAAACGCAAGATCCACCCTGATCACGGCACTTGCCCTGCCGAACTCCCTGCTCGGTGCGTTCCTCCTGATGTGGGCCTCGGGCTACACGATCAATCTCATGACCCTTCTTGCGCTTTCGCTTTCTGTGGGTCTTCTCATTGATGATGCGATCGTGGTCCGGGAAAACATTTTCCGGCACATTGAAATGGGGAAAAAACCGATCCAGGCGGCACTTGAGGGAACAAAAGAAGTTACCCAAGCTGTAGTGGCCACAACCCTGACCGTGATTGCGGTTTTCGGGCCCGTGGCCTTCTTAAAGGGTGTTGTAGGACAATTCTTCAAGCAGTTCGGCTTTGTGATTTGCTTTGCCATGCTGATTTCCCTCTTTGATGCGCTTACCATCGCGCCCATGCTCTCTGCGTACTTTGCAAGCAAGAAGGGCCATGAAAAGGGCTTCTTTGAGCGGCTGTTTGCACCTATTCTCTCCCGGTTTGAGAAAGGTCAGGTCTGGCTTGAGGAGTATTACGAAACCCTTCTTGGCTCAGTCACCCGAAAACCCATGAAGGCCCTTTTGATCAGTGTGGCGATTTTCTTTCTCTGCATGTTTACCGGAAAGTTCGTGCCGAAGACCTTTCTTCCACCCCAGGATGCCGGCGAGTTTTCGGTGGATTTCGATCTGCCTCCCGGAACCTCTCTTGAGGCAACATCCGAACTTGGTTTGAAACTCGATTCCGTGATTCGCGCAAATTCTGAAGTGGATCTGGCAGCCCTCTCGGTCGGGAGTCGAAATGCCGAGTCGAATGTGGGAACCTTCTATGTCCACCTGACTCCCTCAAAATCCAGAAAACTGAACACCTCCCAAGTGAAGGAAAAAATCCGTGAACAAATGAAGGAATATGCCTACGCCAATCCCAAGGTAAAGGACTACGATGCCGTGGGTGGCGGGCAACGCCCCTTCAACCTGAACGTGGTATCGCCCGATCAGGAGTCTTTGGAAGCCTACACCATGAAGTTGCTTGAGCACTTGAAGAAGAACGAGCCCGGACTCAAGGACATCGACATCAACTTCAGGCCCGGAAAACCCGAAGTGCAGCTTGCCATGAATCCATCACGGGCATCGGAACTCGGTGTGACCCCGGCAAGTCTCGGGTATGAGATGCGGGCCCTCATCGAAGGAAACGACGTCGCGAAATTCAGGACGGGCGGAGTTGAGTACGATGTCCGCACGCGCCTGAAAGAGGACCAGCGGAATCTCAAGGCAGGTTACCAAACCTACTATGTGCCGAACCTGAACAACAATCTCGTCAAGCTCTCGGATGTTGCATCAAAGATTGAGAAAACAGGACCTTCCAAGGTGAACCGTCAGGATCGCTCCCGGTACATCCAGATTCAGGCGGACATCACCCCGGGCTACGGAATGGGAAATGTCATGGGCAACATCGATACGCTTTTGGCCTCGGACCCCGAGCTGAAGCTCCCCGTCGGCTTTCGCTATGCCTATGTGGGACAGGCGGAGAACTTCAAGGAGTTGGGCGAGAGCATGATCACAGCCTTGTTCTTCGGGGTTCTGTTCATCTTTTTGGTGCTCGCATCCCTCTATGAGTCGTTTGTGACCCCGCTCACCATCATGCTTGCCCTTCCCCTCGCCTTCTGCGGCTCTCTTGTTGCTCTTGCCATCACCCAGGAGTCTCTCAATATCTTCTCGATGATCGGGGTGATCATGCTTCTCGGGGTTGCCGTGAAGAACTCGATTCTGCTTGTGGACTACGCAAATCACCTGATTCGCGAAGGCATGGACCGCTCAAGCGCCATGATCAAGGCCGGAAAGACTCGCTTGCGTCCGATCCTGATGACCTCGGTTGCACTCATTGCGGGTACGATTCCCATCGCGCTCGGATTAAACGAGGCTTCCCGTCAGCGGACTTCGATGGGGATTGCAATCATCGGAGGCCTCGTGAGTTCGACGCTTCTGACTCTTGTGGTCGTTCCAGCTGCATTCTCGTTTGTGGACCGCTTCAGGATCTGGTCAAACCGGACCGTGAAGAGCGTGTTCGGCGTGGCCGAGGCGGAATGACAGGGGGTCACGCCCCGTTTCCGCTCACTTCCCGTACCACAACGGATGCACAAGCAAGGCCAAAGGCGCCCGTGACGAAACTTGCGTTGCCCAAGATCACGTTGCGATTGTCACAATTGAAGAACTCGTTTTGCCCTTGGGGACACACACAGCGGAATCCTTTTCCGTTGTCGTAGTTCAACTCCATCGGCGCTTGCGAAGGCTCTTCAGAATAAATTGCAGGGATATTGAACTCTCCTGTTTCCGGAAACCCGTGTTGATCGCGAAGAATCCTGCGCAGGGCTTTTGCAAGCGGATCCACTGTCGTAAGCCCCAGATCCTTTACGCGAATCCGTGTTGGATCCATCTTTCCGCCGGACCCGGTCGAGGTCACCACGCGAATGTTTTCGTTCCGGCATTTCTCAAGTAAATGGCATTTAGGAGTGACACTGTCGATCGCATCAATTACAAAATCAGGCTTGCTGCCCTGCTCGCTTGTCGCTTCATTGAAAATCTCCTCACTGAAGCGTGCGTTGTAGAATTTGGTGATCGCAAGGATGCTTGCCTGCGGGTTGATTTTTTGAAGACGCTCGGCCATCACTTCAACCTTTTTTTCGCCCACAAGTCCGTTTAGGGAGTGCAACTGTCGATTGAAGTTCGTAATGCAGATCTCATCGAAGTCAACGAGGGTAATCTTGCCGACTCCGGAACGCGCGATCGACTCTGCGGCAAAAGAGCCCACCCCGCCTACACCCACAATCATCACATGAGAGCGAAAGAGCTTTTCCATGACCGAATCCCCTACCAAGCGGCCCATGCGATCAAAGCGCCGATGCAGGCGATAGGTCTCCATCTCGGAGTCGGTCATGGGGAGAATCTGGGGATTTTGGGTCGTTTCCATAGGCGACCAAACTTATCTGATTTTGGCGAAATTTTCAGCCACAATTTCTTTCAGCTCCTGAAGCTCGAGGCCAAGCTGCGCGGCAGCCGCCCGATAAATCTCAATCACTAAACGGGGTTCATGGATTCCTTCGCAAAAGGCCTGATCCGGCGCATCGGTTTCAAAGAGGATCTTGGAAAGTGGAGTCGCCTTCAAGGCCTCTTTTGCCTTTTGGGAAGAGGCTTCATCCTTCCTGGCAATGCCGCCTGAAAACGAGAGGAGTGCCCCGATCCTGACCCACTCTCTTGCCTCATCCGCGCTTCCTGAAAAACTATGGATCATGAGTGGCACCGTGAGATTCGCCTCTCGCACGAGGAGAAGCGCGCGGGCATGGGCTCGAACCACATGGAGAACAAGGGGCTTCCGTGCCTTTTCCGCAAGCTTCAACTGACGCGTGAAAAACTCTTCTTGGATTGAAACGCTTGCAGGATTCCTCTTCGGATGGAAATCAAGACCTGTCTCACCCAATGCATCGGCATTTTGAATTTCACGCTCAAGTACCAGGAATTCCTGCTCAAGCTCCGGCAGGCTGCAGCTCGCAACCCTCCATGGATGAATCCCAAAGCTCGTCCGAAGAATCTCAGGATGGTCTCTTTTCAGTTGTGCTTGCCGCCGCCACTCATCGCTTTCAACACCACCAAGCATCATGAGCCCCACCCCGGCCTTGGTGGCCTCCTCAATGGCGAGACTCAAGCGATCCTTCATGCGAGGGTCGCTTAAGTGGCAGTGGGCGTCGATAAAGGGGGCTCTCGCTTGGGTGGATGATTCTTGAATCATACTCGATCGAAACAATGCCAGAAATTTGACTCAAAAACCACTGCGTGGGTCACTTGGATTGCATCTGATCGCATTGGGGTGCGACAGGAGAGGTAATGCCAGGAAGCGATCCCGCCGATAGGAACTTGATGACTTTGATCCCGTCTTCAAAAAAACACCTTCGCTGGTTCCTGCTTTGCAGCCTGATGGCGGCACCCGGATTTCTTTACGGTCATTTTGCAGGGGCCGGTTGCGAGGATCCCTCACGACAGTTTTGTACGGCAAGCATCAGCTCCATCTTCAAGAACTCCAAGGTTCGTGCAGCCGAGGAAATCCTTCGTGAGCATGCTCCGTATGACATGCGAAAGTTCACCCTCACACTCTTGACGGAATCCGAACATGCGGCCGTTTTGAAAGGGATTGCCGGAACGGGCGAACGATTCATCCTGAAGGTAAACTCCCTGCACGAGGCGTTCAATGATTACTACAGTTTGAAAGTCCTTCGGAAGCTGACACCGGCCCCCACACCACCGGTCAGGATCATCGACTCGGTTTTTCTTGCGCCAAAAGCGCCCAAAGTCACGGAGTTGGAAACCAAGGTCGTTCAGAAGAATCCTTGGATCGAGGGACGCCCCCTTGCTGAAGTCCTTGTGGATTCAAATGGATCACTCGAACGAAAACGAAAGCTTTTCAAGCACTATTCAGACTGGCTCCGGGGAGTGGAATCCGCGCTCAGTGCAAAAGGCTTTGAAGTCTCGATCGAACGGCCTGAGGAGAACTATTACCCGAACCACAGGAAGATGATTGTGGACCGTCCTGATTTCCTGAAGGCTCAACCCATGCTCCTCAAGGCAAATAAACTCTGGAAGTCTGAATTTCCGGAATCGGGTGCCGGCGAAACAGCGAACCCGGACTTCGAACGGCTGTTGCGGGGGCAATTCCGCAACTTGATCGAGCTCAAGGATGAAGAGATTCTGATCCTCCTCAAATCCGACAACATCATGGTGACGGAAAATGACGAGCTGATTCTGTTTGATCCATTCTGACCGTCATCAGGCACGAAGGAGATTGAGGAACTCCCGCCGGGTATCGCTCTCGGTGTAAAACACTCCCCTCATGGCTGAGGTGATGGTCTTCGAATTCTGCTTTTCCACCCCTCTCATCATCATGCAAAAGTGAGCGGCCTCAATGACCACCGCCACCCCTTGGGGCTTCAGGGTTCCCATCAGCGCATCCGCAATCTCGGCGGTCAGCCGTTCCTGCACCTGCAGCCTTCTGGAGTACACATCCACAATTCTTGGAATCTTGGACAAGCCGATGATTTTTTTGTTCGGGATATAGGCCACGTGGGCCTTTCCGAAAAACGGCAACATGTGGTGCTCGCACATGGAATAGAGCTCAATGTCGCGGACAATGATCATCTCGCTTGATTCGGCTTGAAAGAGCGCCGACCCCACCACATCCTTTGCAGTCTGTCCGTATCCGGAGGTCAGAAACCCCATGGATTTGGCAAAACGCTTCGGCGTATCGAGAAGCCCCTCGCGAGAGGGGTCCTCACCGAAAGACTCGATGATGTCGCGGATCCTGGGCTTGATGAACTCAATCGAAGGGGATTCAGCGGGTGCCGCCCCCCGGGGTTTGGATTGATTGCCTTTTTTCAAAATCATGAACTCTCCGATCCTGCGCCTGACACTACCCATGAGAGGTGCAGATCACAAATAAAAAGGGCCACTCCCGAAGGAGCAGCCCTTTTTTGATCTCACATGGAGCGAGAATCTTAGTGACCAGCTGGTGTTGTAGTTGTAGGAGCTGCAGCGGCAGGAGCTTCAGCAGCAGGAGCTGCTTCAGTGTGAGCAGCTTCAGCTTTAGCTTTCTTGGCTTTTTTCTTTGGAGATTTCTTCTCGGTCTTCTTCTCAGCGTGGTCTGCGTGTGCAGCATCAGCAGGAGCAGCAGCGTGTGCATCTGCGTGTGCAGCATCAGCAGTGTGCTCGTTTGCGAAAGAAACAGAAGTCATTGCGAAACCAGCGATCAAAGCAAGTACGAATACGTTTTTCATGTATATGTCCTTTCCTAGATAGGAATGTTGTTATGGGAAAGATGCTTCCACAAAACCTCAAAGCGATGCAAGACCAATCTACAAACTTCGCACCAAAATCGCCACTCCTTGACCTCCGCTAACGCAAAGCGTTGCAATGCCGAGCGCACCCGATTTCCCCTTTAATACATGATTCAAAGTGACAAGAATTCTCGTCCCTGTCGCACCTATCGGATGACCAATCGCAATCGCACCACCCCTGATATTGAGCTTTTCCATCGGAATCTTGAGCTCACGATTGCATGCCAAAACTTGGGCGGCGAAGGCCTCATTCAGCTCCACTGCCTCGAGATCCGAAACCTGCAAGCCTTGGCGAGAAAGCAGTCTTCGCATGGATTCCACCGGCCCAAGGCCCATGCGCTTCGGATCAAGACCGATCATTTCGTAATCAAGAAGCTCAGTATCGGCGGCACCGGATGCTTGGTCGCTCAGATGCAAAAACGCGGCGCCATCAGTGACTCCACTTGCATTGCCCGCTGTGACAGTGCCTGAGGTCTTGTCAAACACAGGTGGCAGCTTGGCAAGGCTCTCAAGGGTCGTCGAGCCTCTCCGATGCTCATCCTCCTTGAGGCCGGGATTCTTTCCATCCCCGGGAACCTCAAAGGTCTCCGCCTGAAAAAATCCGTTTTTCCAAGAGTTTTCGGCACGGGTTTGGGAGAGCAGGGCATACTCGTCTTGTTCCTTTCGGCTGATTCCAAGCTCCTTTGCGAGGTAGGTGTCCACCGTTGCTCCCATCAACATGTTCGCCATCGGGCAATGGAAGCCATCTTGGGTCATCCCATCCAGGATTTCCGAGTTTCCCATGCGAAGCCCCCACCTGCCCTGCATGAGGAAATACGGCGTATTCGACATGCTTTCCACCCCTCCCGCGTAGACGGAACGCGCACGACCGAGAGCGATCTTTTCCGCTCCTGAAATCACTGCGGCCATTCCCGAGGCACAGGCCTGATTGAAGGTGATCGCCGCCACCGATTCCGGAAGTCCCGAAAAAAGAGTCGCTTGACGCGCGGGGTTTGGCCTTGCTCCAGCCTGGCGCGCATGCCCCAGGTACACCAGGTCCGGAGTTCGGGCAGGGAGATCCGAACCCTCGGCACGCCTCACACACTCTTTCAATGCAAGAGCCGCAAGCTCCCCTGCCGGGATGTGCTTTAAGCTGCCTCCGAACTTTCCGATCGGAGTCCGCGTGGATGCGCTCATAAATATCGGTTTTGGAAATGCAGAGTGAATTTTTGCCATGTATAGTGGGTAGCATGCCCGAGACCACACCACAACCATCCGCTCGGCCGATCGATGCGGTCTACCCTTTTGAGGAACGAAGGGCTCATCCCCGATTTTCCATCCATCCCTCTCGGCGAAAGTGGGTGCTTGCGGTTCTCACTTTGATCATGTTTTCCACAACCATGGACTACATGGTGATGATGCCGCTTGGTCCGAGGCTCATGGAACTTTTCGGGATCACTCCGAAGGAGTTCTCCTTTCTCGTTTCAATTTATTCTTTTTCAGCGGGAATCTTCGGCCTTCTCGGGTCCCTCATCTTTGACAGGCTGGATCGCAAGGTATCACTGGTTGCGTCCTTTCTCGGGTTTTTAATCGGAACCCTCTTCTGCGCCTATGCTCACGAGGTTCAGACGCTCCTGATCGCCCGGGCAATCACAGGAGCATTTGCAGGGCTTTTATCGGGGATCTGCTATGCAATTATCGGAGACTTGTTTCCCATCGCGGAGCGCGGCCTTGCCACGGGTAAACTCCTGACCTCCTATTCGCTCGCAAGCATCATCGGGGTTCCGACCGGCCTTTATCTTTCCAACCATATTGGCTGGCATGCGACTTTCGGATCCATTGTGGTTGTGGGAACCTTCGCCCTGGTTCTTGCGATTCAGGTCGTTCCAAAAGGCAGATGGAACCTGAGCGTCGATCCGAAGGGTTTCTTCTCGGGAATCACAGAGAACGCACTTGACCCGAATGCCCGGAATGCTCTCCTGACAACTCTTCTTATGGTGCACTCCCAATTCGTGGTGATTCCCTTCATCAGTGCCTACTTGGTGAGCAACACTGGATTTCCCTCGCAAAACCTTCCCCATATTTATTTACTCGGTGGATTCATGACCGTGGTGAGCGGAATCCTGATGGGAAAGACCGTGGATCGCTTCGGGGCCCGCCGGACCTTTACAAAGACCGGATTGCTTTTTTTAATTCCGGTATTTTTCATCACACACCTTGGCCAGGCCTCCGTGGGAATGACTCTTCTGATCACCACCTCGATTTTCGTTCTTTCGAATTTCAGATCGGTTCCGGCGGTCACCATCATCTCATCAAGCATCCCCTCCTCGCGCCGGGGAAGTTTCATGAGCCTTAACACCTGCGTTCATCAAATCGGAGCTGCTTCCGCAACCTTTCTTGCAGGCTCCGTTGTTACGGAAGGAGCTGGAGCAAGTGCGATGCACGGATTCTCCAACACCGCTTACCTGTCGATCACCTTCGGCGTTCTTGCTTATTTCCAAGGAAGAAGAATCCGGATGATCTCCTGATCCCCTTCCAAATGCTGCACAGATGCTTGTGAACGGGTACGGTAAATCAAATTCGTTGAATCAGACCCGTCCTTAAAACTATTTCCGTTTTCATGACGCACTTGGTAAACTCAGAAAGGAGGGGGTTTTTTATGAAATCAAGTTCCACCCGGTTTGCGATCTCGATTCTTTTGTTCTTCGGAGCCTCCAGCCATGCGGAGAACAGCTGCAAGCTTGCCGACCCGCTCGAATCAATCGCAGACATATTGCCTTGTCCGGGTTCAAGCATCAAACTCAACAATCCGAAGGATTGTGGAAGCTGCGCGATCAAGGAGAACAGTGCGAGAACCCAGCGAAAGAAAAACGAGTATCAATTCTTTCTCGAAAACAGTCTGGTCGAAATCAGGAACGGATACCCAAACGGGTATGCCTTCACAAGTGATGGCACGTTGATCGGTCAGGCGAGCTGCCTTGACAAGGTGGGAGACAAGATCGGGTACGTGGAATTTGTGAGACGCCGGGAATATTGCAAGATTGATCAAATCGGAAAGAGCGATGTCAACTCCTACCGGGCTTCAGCGAAAACCGCAGCGGAGACCGATCTCAAGACCATTGCCGCTCTGACTCCGGAAGACAAAACTGCCATGATTGAAAATCAAGACGGAAGGATGAATGACTACATCCTGAAGCATGGCTGCCAAAAGGGGGCGCGCGCACTTTTGGAGCTGAGCGGTCCGATCCAAGTGGGCAAGGACCTTGCGGTCGCGGAAACCGAGGTAGAGGTAAAAAAGCTGTCCCAACCGCAGCTCGAGAGCGCCATCGAAGTCCATAAGCAGGCTGGAGTGCGGGGCAATTGGTTTTGCACGAGTGAGCCAAAACCAAATTACAGTCGAGTCATCGGATATAGAACCGAGTACGAGGCCTCCATCAGGGCCACCGAGTTTTTCGGAAACAACAGCGCTGCATTGAAAGACCCGGACGCACTCAAAGCAAGAATTGAAAAAGAGATCGATGACATGCAAAAAAAGCACGGCGGATGCCTTGGCAAGTTGAAATCCATTGAGGTTTCAGCTTCCTCCAACAAGATTCAAAACGGTGCCCCCTGGGATGCATGGGACTTCAAATCACTGACCGAGGCGCGCGCGAACTCGCTTCTCAAGGTGCTCCCGAAGGTGAACCACCCGGACTTCCTGAACAAGGACCTTTCAGGAACACGGGTGATTCTGGGCGATGGCGGCTCTGGTTCATCCGGTCCCTGTCCGTATGAACTGGTCGAAACCGGATCGGGGAGCGGCGTGTATCGCTTGAACCGGACCTTGAAGGCTCCTGCAACTGAAAAAGAGCGAAAAGCATTGGACGCGGCTCTTGAAGCCTTTGATCGGGATCCTGCATCCGTTCCTGAAGCCCTGAGGGATCAGGTCGCCCTGGAGCGCGCAAAAAACGTCAAAATGTCGCTGCACTTCACCCAGAGCGACTCCTGCTCAAAGCGGGTTTCGGAGACTCCGTATGTTGGATCGGTTCTCAGGAGAGGGTGCCTTACTCCAAAGTACGAGTGCATCCCCTGAGTCGAGCAAACTTCGGCGATTTCTGATGCGTTGAGAACAGCTTCCTGATTCAATTGAATTCATGAAGCCCGCCCTTCTTGCCCTTGTTTTTTGTCTCTCCGCCTGCGCACCGGGCGAAACCGTAACCGTAAGGCTCGTGACCGGGCTTGAGCGCAACTCACCTGCTCCGAACCTGCTTGAGACCCTAAGCCGCAATCCCGAGCTACAATCCACAACCACCACGCTAGGCTTTCCTTGCATCCAGTCCGATATTCGAGCGGGGTTCAAGAATGAAGCCACTGGGGAATTGAGCGGAATCCCCGTTCCGGTTTTGACAAATAGTTCAATACCAAATGCGACCCTATTTACCGATGCGATCGCATCCTTGAGCTTCCCCGAAATCCGCCTTCAGCTCCCGAGAAACGTGCCAGTGAGTGTCGGGATTGTGGGCTCCATCACAACAGGGCCTGCGGATGTGGCCGGTGGACGATGCATGAAATTTGAAGGCGACGAGACTTCTCCAAATTTAATTTATTCAACTTTCTCATTTTTCGGAGCAAGAGAGTTTCCGAATGGGGTCTCAAATGAGTCTGTGATTCCGGTTCGCGTGTGGGGAATTGCGGGCAGTGGAACAATTTCCACATTACCCTGCACTACCGCTACAAATGACTGCCCTGGACGAAAATTTGTAAAGGTTGAGTTGCCGTCGGGAGTGAATTCGCGTTCAATTAAAATCCGTTACTTTGAAGGGGAAGGCCTGGAATATCGGCAATACCTAAGCCTTACGAGTCTTGGGCAAGGCTTGATTCCGAAAGCAGAGGCAATCCGCGTGGCAGCTTGGAACTCCACATCGTCCTCTTGGGAGGAGTGCTCCTCTCAAGCTACCGGAGGACTCATCCCGATTCAGAATCTTGGCGGCGGTGCTTTAAATGTAATCTGCGGCAGTAATAACAATTATTCGAACCCAGATCTTATTTTCAGCTCAGTAGCGGTCCCATAGAGGCCCTGGGATTTTAACCGAATTCAATCAGACAAAACCCTTTTTTTTAGCGCGAACCGGGGCTAGACTCCTGCCTCATGTCACACCCGATTCACTACCCTGAAGGCAATGTTTTGCTCCGGAACCTGAACAAATCCTATCCTGTGATTTCGCACGGATCGGGAGTTCATCTCTTTGATGAAACAGGTAAAAGATACTTTGACGCCTCCGGTGGCGCACTCGTGACAACCCTTGGACATGGGCACCCGGAGCTTGCCGATCGAGTTGCAGCCCAGATGAAAAAAGTCGCCTACGTGAACGGCATGCAGTTCACCTCAAGGCCTATGGAAGCACTTGCTGCAAACCTTGCCAAGAAGGCTTCAAGCTTGGGACTCGATCGGGTTTCACTTCTTGCCTCGGGCTCAGAGGCAATCGAAGCTGCGATCAAGTTTGCGCGCCAACTCTGGGTGGATCGCGGATTCCCATCGAAACACAAACTCATCACCCGCACTCCAGGCTATCACGGCAACACTCTGTACGCGCTCTCAGCCTCAGGCCGTCCACATTATAAAAAAGTCTACGGCCCACTCTTGTCGCAAGTTTTGACCGTGAGCGCCCCCTACGGGTACCGCTGCCCCGTCGTGCAGTCCAATGACATTGAAGAAATGCACGCCGAATATCATGAAAAAGGCGCAGAATTTTACCTAAAAGAACTCGAAACCCTGATCGAGCACGAAGGGGCCGATACGATCAGTGCCTTCCTCCTGGAACCTGTAAGTGGCTCTTCCACCGGCGCTTGGGTGCCACCGAAGGGGTATCTTCACCGCGTGCAGGAGCTTTGCAGAAAGCATGAGATCCTGGTCATTGCAGATGAGGTGATGTGCGGGGCTGGACGCACGGGCAAGTTTTTTGCCTCGGAACATTTTGACTTCAAACCCGATCTGCTCGTCATGGGCAAGGGACTGAATGCCGGACTCATGCCGGTCGCAGCGGTGCTCGTAAAAAAGACCGACGTCGACACGATGAAAAGGAGCTCTGGCGGATTCCTTCATGCGCAAACCTACATGCAAACTCCATCCATGGCGGCAACAGCGCTTTCCGTCATTGAATACATGGACGAACACCAGGTCCTGCAAAAGGCAGAGGTTGTATCTGATCACTGGCTCTCGGAGTTAAAATCTCATCTTCATGCTCTCCCCTTTGTCGGCTCGATCACCGGAATTGGCCACATGGCGGGCATTGAATTCGTCGAGAACAAAGCATCAAAAGCACCCTTTCCGATCGCCAAGAAATTTGCGCAAAAATTCGTACAACATGCCCAAGATCAAGGCCTCGTGATTTGGCCGAATTACGGCCAGGCCGATGGCGTGAATGGGGATCTTGTGATTCTGGGGCCGTCTCTTGAAATGAGCATGCAGGAAGCCGATGAGTGCGTGGACCTGTTGAAAAGGGCAATTCTAAGCTTCTCGCTGTGATGGCTCTTTAGGGATTCTACAGCCAAAAAACACTTGTTTGACTGGAAATCCAGGCGACGGTGTGATTAAATCCGGCTCATGTCAAAAGGATTCAGAATCACCTACTCCGCCCTCAGTGCCGACCTCACCGAACTCCATAAGGAATTCGATGCAGCTCTCGCAAACCTAAAATCATCACTTGGATACTCGATCCCCTCGATCGTGAATGGAAAGAAAGTTGAAAGCGGAAAGGTGAACAAAAAAACCTCTCCCACCAACACATCCCTCCTCATTGCCAACTATCATGTTGCAAGTGAGGCGGATCTGAATGAGGCATTCACCGCGGCAAAACGCGCCCAAAAAATCTGGGGCGCGACTCCCTGGACGGAACGGGTTGCGATCACCAAGAAAGCAGCGGACATCATGCGCGAACGCCGCATGAGAATCGCAGCACTCATGGTTCTGGAAGTTGGCAAAAACAGGATGGAGAGCTTGGGCGACGCTGAAGAAGCCGCAGATCTCCTTGCCTATTACGCAGATCAAATGGAGCAGGCAAACGGTTACATCCAGCCGCTTGCCAAACTCTCGCCCAATGAAAACACCAAGGATGTGCTTCGCCCCTACGGAGTGTTTTCGGTCATTGCGCCCTTTAATTTTCCGATGGCGCTTGGTGCCGGCATGACTTCGGCTGCACTTTTGGGTGGGAACAGCGTCATCCTGAAACCAAGTGATGATGCCCCGGGCACTGCCTATGAAATTTATCTCGCGTATCGGGATGCGGGCCTTCCTGAAGGCGTGTTGCAAGTGGTCTTTGGAAACGGGCCTGCCCTTGGGGAATGGATGGTGAAACATCCGATGTGTGACGGGGTTGCGTTTACCGGAAGCAAGATGGTCGGAATGAGCATCATCCGCACCTTGAACTCAGGACTGTACGCGAAACCAGCGCTTGTGGAACTCGGTGGAAAGAACGCCGCATTCGTATGCGAGAGCGCTGATCTCGAAAAAGCCGCGAATGGCTGTGTTCGGAGCGCCTTTGGACTCTCGGGCCAAAAATGCAGCGCGCTTTCGCGACTCTATGTTCATGAAAAAATCTATCCCGAGTTTGTCGAGAAGCTGCTCGCTGCTGCAAGGAAACTCGTATCCGTGGGCGATCCAGCCAATCAAGAAATCTACATGGGACCGGTCATCAATCAGCGCGCAGTCGAGAGGCACCTGACCGCCATCAGTGAAGCTCGCGCCATCGGAAAGATCCTTTGGGGCGGAACAGACCTTCGCGAGAAATCCGAGTTCAAGGCGGGGCACTTTGCCGATCCCACCATCGCCGAACTCCCCTCCACTTCGCGGCACTTCAAGGATGAGTTTTTCTCTCCCTTCCTTGCGGTCACCAAATTCAGTTCACTGCCCGATGCGATCACGGATGCGAACAAGGCGGAATACGGTCTCACGAGCGGGATCTTCACCGCCAAAAAAGAAGAGATCGATTTGTTCATGGATTCGATCGAAGCAGGCGTCCTTTACGCAAACCGTGCCACGGGTGCCACCACAGGCGCCTGGCCCGGAGTCCAGTCCTTTTGTGGCTGGAAGGGCTCGGGCGGCGGATCCGGCAAGGGCGGCTGCGGGCCGTACTATGTGATGCAGTTCATGCGGGAGCAATCGCGGACGATCATGGAGTGAGGTGGATCATGGACACCAAGGGCTCGACACGGCTGTCTTGGATAGAGAGAGGGTTTAGGCCTCCATGCCGCATCCTGCGGCCTCGCTGTCGCCAGTCCTGTCTCGCGAGAGTCGGCTAAACCCCCTCTCTGCCCAAGACAACCTCGGCAAACACTGGGTTTAACTGATCACACACTCCAAGCAGGCCCCTCGGCTCGCTCAAAAAGTCGGAATCCAACTAGAGTTCATCGCGGAATGCTGATGTAAACCTTTGTCATTGAGAGCTCTTGAGGCACGTCTTTAGCCGGGGCTTCTTCGTTTTTTTTCGGGGTAAAGTGCGGTAGGTTTCAGGCCATGGAAATCACAAAACGCCCCGAGATCAAGACTCCTCCTCCCGGTCCCAAGGCCAAGGCCCTGATCGATCGCGATCATGCGGTAACATCGCCCTCGTACATCAAGGAATACCCTCTCGTGGTGTCCCATGGCGAAGGCATGTACGTGTACGATGTTGATGGCAACTCGTATCTTGATTTCATGGCAGGCATCGCGGTGACCTCTACAGGCCATGCCCACCCGAAGGTGGTCAAGGCAGTCCAGGATGCGGCAGGAAAGTTTCTCCATATCTGCGGCACTGATTTTTATTACGAATCGATGGTGAAGCTCTGCGAGAATCTATCGAGCGCGGTGAAACCCTACATGGGTGAGACCAAAGTATTCCTGACAAACTCGGGTACCGAAGCGGTCGAAGGCGCAATCAAACTTGCGCGCTACCACACTCGCCGCACGAAGGTCATTGCCTTCAAGGGTGCATTCCACGGGCGCACCATGGGCGCAATCACACTGAATTCGTCAAAGCCCACACAAAAAGCGCACTTCGGGCCCTTGCTGCCTGAGATTTATCACCTCCCGTATTCCTATCCGTACCGTTGCGCATACAAAAACGAAAAAACCTGGTGCGAGAACAACTGCGTTTGCGGGAAGAAACTCGAAGACGATTGGTTCACCTCGCACTTCTCGCCTGATGAAGTCGCAGCAATCTTCGTCGAGCCGATTCAAGGCGAAGGCGGCTACATCATGCCGTCCCTCAAGTTTTTGCGGGATCTGCGCGCAATCTGCGACAAGCACGGCATTGTTCTGGTGTTTGATGAAGTGCAATCCGGCATTGGCCGCACGGGTGACATGTTTGCAGCAGAAACCCTTGGCATTACCCCCGATGTGATTCTCTCCGCAAAAGGAATCGCCTCCGGAATGCCGATTGGTGCAATTATCGCCAAGACCTCGAAGATGACCTGGGGCCGCGGCACTCACGGTTCGACTTATGGCGGAAACCCCGTTTGCTGTGCTGCTGCAAATGCAACGCTTGAAATCATTGGCGGGATGTTGCCGCAGATCAAAAAAACCGGCGCATTCTTTATCGAAGAGCTGAGAAGACTTCAAAAGAAGCATCCTTCCATCGGAGATATCCGCGGAGTGGGCCTCATGATCGGTGCCGAGTTCATCCAAAAAGATGGCACTCCTGCGACTGAGTATGTCGGGAAGCTCGAGCAGCTTGCCTTCCGGAAGGGGCTTTTGCTCTTGTCCTGCGGAAAATCGACAATTCGTTTTGCGCCTCCGCTGATTATCACGGAAGCCGACATAAAGGTCGGCCTTGAGATCCTGGATCAGTGCTTGACGGAACTCGGACATGCGTAAGCCAAAACTTGCACCGAATAAAATCGTCAACATGCGTGAGGCAATCGCAGATGCGGTAAAGCCCGGCTGTGATCTTTACCTTGAAGGCTTCACCCACCTGATTTCCTTTGCTGCAGGACACGAGATCATCCGCCAGGGAATCAAGGATCTCACTGCAATCCGCCTGACCCCTGATCTCGTCTATGACCAATTGATCGAAGCAGGCCTCGTAAAAAAACTCGTATTCTCGTGGGCCGGAAATCCGGGCGTCGGATCACTTCATGCGCTCAGACGCAGATCCCAGAAGGATTCCGCATCCAAGCTTGAACTCGAAGAGTACTCGCATTTCGGAATGGTTGCGCGATCGCTTGCCGGAAGCTCGGGCCTCCCCTTTTGGCCGCTCAAGAACTTCGAGGGCACCCACATCGAGGAATCGAACCCGAAAATCAAATCCATTACTTGTCCGTACACCGGCAATCGCCTGGCCACCGTGCCTGCGCTGAACCCGGATGTGGCGGTGATTCATGTGCAACGGGCGGATCGCGAAGGCAACTCGCAGGTCTGGGGCCTCATGGGCACACAGAAGGAAATCGCCTTTGCCTCAAAGCGCGTGATCATCGTTGCGGAAGAAATCGTCGACACCTCGCTCATCCGTCGCGACCCGAATCGCACCTTGATCCCGGGTATCCTTGTGGATCACGTGGTGCATGAACCCTGGGGCTGTCACCCCTCTTATGCCCAAGGGTATTATGATCGCGACAATGACTTTTATGTGAAGTGGGAAGAGATCTCGCGCGATCCGAAAACCTACCAAGATTACCTGAATGAGTTTGTGTATGGCGTGAAGGACCGGCAAGGATACCTCGCAAAAGTCGGACGCGGACTCATCGACCGCCTGACTGCAAAGCCCCGCAAGTGCGAAGGAGTCGATTATGGATACTAATCTGAAACCCTCCGAACGCATGGCGGTCCGTGCATCCCAGGAACTGAAAAACCGCGAAGTCGTGTTCGTCGGAATCGGACTTCCAAATCTTGCCTGCAACCTCGCGCGTGCCATCCATGCTCCGGAGCTTTTCATGATCTATGAAAGCGGGACAATCGGAACCCTCCCTGCGCGTCTTCCGGTTTCCATCGGCGACCCGACCCTCGTGACTGATTCTTTGGCGATTGTTTCGCAGGCCGATATTTTTCAGCAGTATTTGCAGGGCGGACTCATCGAAGTGGGGTTCTTGGGCGGAGCCCAGGTTGATCGTTATGGAAACATCAACACGACCGTGATCGGCGAATACGACAACCCGAAGATCCGCCTTCCGGGATCGGGCGGAGCCTGCGAAATCGCAACCCATTCGCAACGAGTGCTCATCATGATGCGAATGAGTCCGAAGAGCTTTGTTGCGAAATGCGATTTTGTCACAAGCCCCGGCTCCCGCATGGACTCAACAAAACCCTCAAAGTATCTGGGCAAGACCCGCGTTGACCTGAAACTTCCGGGCGGTGGCCCCACCAAGGCGATTACGGATCTCGGGGTTCTTGAGATGATCGATGGCGAGTTCACGCTGACCGAAATCTTTGATGGCGTGACGGTCGAGCAAGTGAAACAGAACTGTGGCTGGGATCTGAAGATCGCGCCAAGCCTTCGGACCATTCCGGATCCGGATACAAAAACCCTTGAGATTCTTCGGGATAAGATTGATCCGGATCGATTGTATCTGTAAGAGACCTGAACTGCCCACCACATCAAAGGCAGCGAACCTCTATGGTCCCGCCCTGCAAGAGATCTCGGCCTGAAAGCACTTTGTTGCGAAGTAATCGACTCGTTTTGGCGCGGCTGTTCCGGAGGCTTCCTCCTCTTCCTTGACCGCGGGACAATTTTCGACAGTTTCAATGTCGATTCGAGCGAATTTCGCTTCCTTCAGCTTGTCCTCGAACTGTTTGTCGGCGCCGGGCTTCTTCACGATCATTATCTTCCCGCTGTCCCCTCCCGGATCTCCCGGAACATTCCTCATCTCATAGGGACAGGGACCACTGGTTCCATCTCCGTTTTCTCCAGAGGAATCAATCCTTGCCTCCTTCGCAGCCTCCGTGATCTCAATTGTTCCGCCGGAAGACGAGGAACGGGCAGTTAAATGCGACGTGACCACAGCCGCAAGACTCTGCGCCCTCTCGCTTGACAGCGACTCGAAGTTGAATCGATTCTCGGGCGTTCCCCAAACCGATCCGGTATTGGCAAGGGCGTTCGCCGAGGTCTGAAGATCCAGGGATTTGATAGTCTTCTTGCAGCCCGGAGCCGAAGGGATCAGCGACTGATCGATTCTTGCCTGAATCTTTTTCAGTTGTGCCGGGGTCAGGGTGGTCTGGTTGTCTGCAAAGAATTCCTCCTGCGTCAGGGTGAGCGACTCCCGTTTCGGGATACTCTCCAAGAGGGAATTCATTCGAGTCGGTGCGGAACAAAAGGTGTCGCCAGAGCTTTCCGCATTCTTGATTCTCTCGGAAAGCTCCGATCGTGCCGTATCGATTGCCTGTTTTCGTCGAATGGAATCGCCAGAATTCGAAAGATCAAACCGACTGACTTGAATCCCGGGAACAGGCAGCATCCTCATCTCCACCCCATAGGCACAGAATTTGGATTTCGCCAGATCCTGAACCTTTGCCTTGACATCCCCGGCTTTCAAACGTTTTTGAAAGTCACTCAAATAAGATTCAAACCACGGCTTGCTGAGGCTGGCTCGAACCTGCTCAAGTTTTCTCGAACCATCCAAAAGTTTTTGGTAGGCAGTCTTGAGGTTCTGATTAGCGCTCTCCGCTTCAATCCCGCTCACAGGTCTTCCGGATTTTCGCCTTTCATCCAGATCCTTGACTCTCTTCTGTGCTTCCTGAAAGGCGCTGAATACCGGTTTGTACGCTTCAAGTTCTTTCTGAAATCCAGGCTCTTCCTGATACCCGCGATAGTTGCCTTGGAATTGGGCCCCCTCAAACGCGTTTTTCACCATTTTGTCAAAGAAGTCACGATTCCGGAAATCGGGGGGTGTTTGGAGTCTCGCCGCGTTCTCCTTGATCGCACAACTTTCACAAAAGGAAAGATCTACAAGGAACACCCCCTTGCAAAGTCCCTCCTGAGGAGCTGAATTGGAGCACGAATTCCCGTTTGAAGCGAAACTGTGACGGGAATCCGTGAGGAGGATTCCTGTTAACACTGCCAAGACACCAAAGACCTTTGTTTTGAATCCAATTCTTTTTTTCATGCCCAAATTCAGTTTAATCCATTTGACCGGGTTCTTGGCAGGTTTTAATTGAATTCCGATTTTTTACAATGAATTTCATTGAATCCTGTTGGATTCAGCATCTCCGCCTGGCGTGGACTTGAATAGAATTCCCCTAACCACATGATCCAAACCTCAGGTACCGGAATGATTTTTCATTGGACCAGTTTTAGTGAATATTCCCAAGTTTCGTATGGTTCTTGATCAACTGTCTACTCTTCATGCACTCAATAACACTGAGGTCGTCCTCGATGAGTTCTCCCATCGGCATGGTTCCTGCTCCTCCGGTCCTGCCATGAGCATCTTAAAGCTTCGAAAATTCATCGCCGTTCTCGCTCTTCCCCTCCTTGTTCCAACAGCCCACTCGGAGCCCGGTAAAATCTCAAGGTGGGCACCCGTGATTCCGCATTTTGCCGGTGGATCGCTGACCTTGGCCGGATGGCCCAATAGCGAAAAAGCAAGAATTTCCGAGCTCAGCACCGACCAGGTTGCTCTTGAAATCAAGATCGCAGGGGGTACCTTCACCCTCAAGCACCTGGATCGGTATGGTTACAGTCGCGGCTTCGCGGGAACCGGCTTCATGGTCTCCGACACCCTGGTCATGACCAACAAACACGTTGTGAAGGACCTCCTCGGGATTGATGAAAAGCTTCTCAACCGAAAACTCGACAGCAGCACTCTTGCCTCGATCTCAATGGAGAACCCGTTTCTCGAACAGACCTACAGACCCGAGCGCGTGGAAATTTGCCTTGAGAATCTGGACCTCTGCATTCTTCGATTCAAGGGTGTGACCGGCCCCGACCACGCTCAAGCAACGGAGAGCGAGACTCCCATTTTTCCGCTCCGTCTGAAAAAGTCAGCCTATGACCCCTCTGAGAATTCGTGGATTGGCATGGTTGGGAACTATGCTGGAAGGGGCCTTCAGGCATCGGCCGCTCACTTTGTCCGACACCTTGACACTGGCGTGTTCTTTCATTGCATTCCCGCAACTCTTGATGACTCGGGTGGAAACTCGGGCGCCCCTGTTTATGATTCCGAAGGAGAAGTGATCGGAATCGATGGCTACAGCATCGCTCTTGATTCGGGTTGCAAACTGAGAAACAAGGGAACCGGGCTCTCCATCAGCATGGTGAAGATCCTTGAGGACCTTCAAAAGGAATCACCCGCGCTTTATCAGGAGTTGATGACTACGGGACTTTAGATTCCCCGCAGACGGCCCTCAAAGCGCCTCATCACCCACACATGGAGCAATGCTTGGGTGTAGCGATACACCACCCACGGGAGCGCAGGCACAAACTCATGGATCGCGGCAAGAATCACCGTCCCTCGCAAAGCTTCGCGGAATTCAAGACGGCCCCGCCCGGTCTTCTTTGATACGAGCAAACCGCCTTTCAAGTACAGGAGCTGGCGGTCGGGCGTGGATCGTTCTTCGCTCTTCTCCAGAATCAGCAAGCGGATGCCCGGGTGCAAGAACGAAAAGGTACAGCGATTCCCCTCGATCCGGACCCGAATCAAGAACACAAACAGGGATTCCAGCCATCTGAAATATTCTGACGCGACCCACTCGGCATTCCGACCCTTGGGATGAAACAGTCGCTGAATGGAGCGCACATCGTGGGGCTTTTGGGCACCCCCCGGTTGAGCACCCGCACTCGGTAATGAAACGGGATCTTGTCTCTTTTCACGGATCGCACGGGCAAGCGCCTCTCCCATGCCGATCCTGGGCTCCCTCCAACGGCTCCAGGCCTTCTCCGGACTTGCCACCATCCGGTGCTTTAAGCTCAGCACCAGCGGATACACGAGATCCTTTGAGCTTCCCGTGATCAGGGAAACCCAGAGCCGGGAGAGCCGGATGGGAACGAGATTGAAAGAGTAAAGCCTGCGTCTCACGCCGAGGGCATCTGCAGTCAGGAGGATCAGCTTCTGGTAGGTCATCACCTCGGGCCCGCCCACATCATAAATGCGCCCTAGTACGGACTGATCCATCAAGACGGTTTCCAGAACATCCAGAATTTCAGGGAGAGCGATAGGCTGGGACTCCGTCCGCGTCCACGCAGGACAGATCATGAGGGGCAAACGCAATACGAGTCTTCGCAGGATCTCAAAGGAAGATCCGTTTTGGCCAATGATCAGGCCGGCGCGAAGAGTGGTGACAGGAATTCCCGACTCGCGAAGCGCATCCTCCACTTCGAGGCGGCTCCTCAGATGCCAGGAGAGCTGCTCGGACTCCGGGATCATTCCCCCGAGGTAAATGATCTGCCGAAGCTTCGCTGCCTTTGCGCAGCGGGCGAAATTGTCGGCAAGAATCAAATCAAAATCATAAAAAGAACCCTGAGAAAGATCCGCGGAGGGAAGCATCGAGTGGACGAGGTAGTAGGCCACATCACAACCGGACATCGCGATCTGGATGTCCTTCATCGAGAACAGGTCGCACCGGATCCACCGAACCCTGGGGTCGTGACTTTCCCGGACTCTTCTCGAAAGCGCTACGACTTCGATGTCGTTGGTTTGGAGAAGGCGCTCCATCAACGCCTCTCCGATGAATCCGCTTGCTCCAGCAATGAGAACCTTCACAGGCCGAGAGTACCCGAAACGGGAAGGTTCCGACAAGTATGGACTGATCGAAATTTATATTTTATAGATTTAAACTATAGCGGAACGCACAGATGTGCGCCCCAGGGAGAATGCATGGCATCCATCACCCAACTCGAATATCTCGTCGCCGTCGACAAACACCGCCACTTCGGCAAGGCCGCAGCAGCCTGCTCGGTCTCCCAGCCCACCCTTTCCATGCAACTCCACAAACTCGAAGAGGAGTACGGGGTGACTTTTTTTGACCGGACCAAGCAGCCGATCCTTCCGAACCCCGAGACGATTCCCTTGATCGAGCAGGCCAAAACCATTTTGCGAGAATACGGCAAACTCAAGCACATGACCCTGGATTCCCCTCATGAGCCCTCCGGAGAATTCAAACTTGGAATCATCCCGACCATCGCCCCCTACCTCCTCCCCCGCTTCCTCGGCCCCTTTGCATCCGCTTACCCCAAGGTGAACCTGGGCATTCGGGAAATGACCACTCCCCAGATCATCGAGGCGCTCGATCGGGACGAACTCGATGCCGCCATTCTGGCAACTCCTCTCGACATTCCCACGCTTGACGAACGCCCCCTGTATTATGAGCCTTTCCACGTATACACCTCGAAGTCCCACCCGCTCTCCAAGGTGAAGAACCCCACCAAGGAGGATCTCGTTGGAAACGGGATCTGGCTCTTGACCGAAGGACATTGCCTGCGCACCCAGATCTTGAAACTGTGCTCAGCCCGGAGAACCTCGGGAGTCTTCCAAAACGTCACCTTGGAAAGCGGGAGCATGGAGATGCTCATGGAACTGATCGACAACGGGCACGGCTACACGCTCCTTCCTGCGATGTCCGCACTGAAGCTTGCCTCCGATAAAAGATCACGACTGAAGGAAATCAAATCGCCCATCCCCACCCGGGAGGTCAGTCTCGTGTACCGTCGAAGTCAGTACAAGCAGACCGTGCTGAAAGCGATCAGTGAATCCGTGAAGGCCCATCTCCCGAAGGAAGTACATCTCAGGCGAAGCCCGGATCTCGACATCATTCAGATCAAGTAACCGCCTAGAACTTCGCCACCAGGGCCGTGGTGAAAATCCGATCTGAATTTGACCGAGCCCCTGCAGGAGGCTCGTTGTTGTAGCGAAAATCAAAACCCGTTTTCACGGAAAACACGGAATTCACGGCTGCATTGATGGATGCGCTCGCGTTCAACTGATAGGCCTTCCAAAGGGTAAGATTGGGAAGGTATTCGACCCCAAGCTTCCCCGAGAAATTCGGATTCCAAAAGCGCTCCGCCGCAGTGTAAACCCGCAAAAAATTCAGATTCTTGAATCCGAAAGGATAATTCTCCCGCGTGAAACGATAACCGCCCTCGGCAAACCAGGTGAATTCCTTTTCGGAATTGTAAAACACAAACTTTCCACCCAAGTCAGTGGCATACCGCTGGTTGATGTTTTGAAAAATGTTGCTCTCCAGGATTTGACCAAGAAACACACTGAAATCATCCGCGAGCCCTCGATCATACTTGAGACCCAACCCCCACTGAAGGGCCTGCTGGATGCCTTCGTTCGAAGAAGTCAGGTACCTTCCCGTGAAGGAATAGGTATCCAATCCTGAAACATAGGTGGATGCTTGCTTTCCACTGATGGTCGAGACCTCGTTGTTTCCGGAGGTCAATACCACTCCGACTTCTGATTCATTTTTGAGCCCATCGATCGCAAATGCATTGGTACTCGTAGAAAGAAGCAATAAGAATAAAAAAAGTTTCATGCCCAATTCCTCACTTTTTGGAAACGGCTTGTTCGCGCAAAATGAACTTCGCAATCATGAACACCACGAATGCCACGATCACAAAATCAAGTGCGGATCCGATCACCTTCCCGTAGAGAACCCCACCGGCACTGAGCTTGCGAATGTCATCCACTTGAGCGGCCTCAAGGGCTGGCTTGAAGATCAGCGGCATGAGCAGGTCATTTACGAGAGAGGAGATGAAATCATTCAACTTGCCGCCAATGATGACTGCGATGGCAAGCCCGATGACTCCGTATTGCTTCAAGAACTCTATGAATTCCTTTACCATTGAAAAGGGTCCCCCATCGGATATTTCCGAGCCGCAATCACTTGCAATATTTTTTGGTTTTTCAGTCCACGAACGCTTTGAGAAGCTTTGATCGGCTCGGATGCCGAAGTTTCCGGAGCGCCTTTGCTTCGATCTGACGGATCCGCTCGCGGGTCACGAAGAAATCCTGCCCCACTTCTTCAAGCGTATGGTCGGACTTCTCGCCGATCCCGAACCGCATGCGAAGCACTTTTTCTTCGCGAGGCGTGAGGGTCGAGAGAACCTTCCGGGTTTGCTCGGAGAGGTTCAAACTGATCACTGCCTCGGATGGATTGATGATGTTTTTATCCTCGATAAAATCACCTAAAGAAGAATCTTCTTCCTCACCGATCGGAGTCTCAAGCGAAATGGGTTCTTTTGCGATCTTCAGAACCTTGCGAACCTTGTCGACGGGCATCTCCATCTTGACTGCAATCTCCTCGGGCTGAGGCTCGCGTCCGAGCTGCTGCATCAGCATGCGGGAGGTACGAACAAGCTTATTGATGGTTTCAATCATGTGAACCGGGATCCGGATCGTGCGGGCCTGATCTGCGATCGCGCGGGTGATGGCCTGGCGAATCCACCAAGTCGCGTAGGTCGAGAATTTGTATCCTCGGCGGTACTCGAACTTGTCGACCGCCTTCATGAGACCGATGTTCCCTTCCTGAATCAGGTCGAGGAACTGCAATCCGCGGTTGGTGTATTTCTTGGCAATCGAAACCACAAGACGAAGGTTCGCCTCCACGAGCTCGCTCTTTGCGATATCCGCTCTGCGCTCTCCGATCATGAGACTCTCGTTGATGCGCTTGAGTTCCTCCACGGTGACGCCGGACTCGCCTTCCAGACGTACGAGCTTCTTGATCGCTTCATCCTCCTGGGACACCAGTTGAAGAAGCTTTGCCTCGGGAAGATCGAACTTTTTGCAGGTTTCAGGGATCTTCGAAGGATCCTTGATGTAATCCGCAACCGTTTGGAACGCTTCCGCGTCCTTCACGCCGAGATACTGATAAATTTTGGAGCGTTCCTCATTGAGCTCACGGCCGCGATTCCAATAATCCTTGATCTGGGCCGAGAGCACGTTGATCGTCTTCCGGTTGAAGGCAATGCTCTCGAAGGCGGTTTCCACCTGGCGCTCGCGCTTTTTGATGTCGTTGCGGATTGCTTCTTTTTCCTTGGCAGGAGTTTTGCGTGCCTCGGGCCCCACAAGCTTCGAATCCATTTTCTCCTGGAAGGAAAGAAGCGACTTCACCTTCGAAACGGCGCGAATCACCTTGTCGAGATACTCTTTCTCGTCTTCCGGGGAAACCTCATCCTCCACCCCGCGAATCACATCCTTCACTTTGGTCTTTGCGGTCTCCAAGCGCTCGCCGAGTTCCACAATCGCCATGGTTCCGAGACGGGAGGCAAGAAGAGCGCGAAGGATCTCAAGCTCACCCTCCTCGATTCGCTTGGCAATCTCCACTTCTCCCTCACGCGTGAGGAGAGATACGGAACCCATTTTTTTCAGGTAAAGTTTTACAGGGTCTGTGCCCTTTGCATAATCTGCGGTCGAAACCAGATCCCCGGATTCGTCTGACTGGAGCTCTTCTTCTGCTTGTGGCTCCTGCGCCAGATCCTCGAGCAGGGAATCCTCTTCCTTCTCTTCCCCGTCGTCGGGCCTTCTGCGGCCATCGGTGATCTCGATTTCGTTTTCCGCAAGAAGCACCATGACTTCATCGACTTCTTCGGACGAAACCATTTCGGAGGGAAGAAGCTCGTGCACTTCCACGTACGACAAGAACCCCCTCTGCACCCCAAGGTCGAGAAGCTTTTTGATGTCTTTGTGATTGCGATTGATCTTGCCGGGGGAGTTAGTCGGTTTTTCCTGAGACATAAGAATCTTCAAATTCCTTTAATTTTCTTTGCAGGTCAAGGAATTGTTCGGACAATTCCCTAAATTTTTCGATATCTTGGCGCGAATCGGCCGCAACCATTTCTGCCTTCAGTTCATGCGAGAATCGTACCCAAGCCTTAAACACCGCGCGCTTCAAGAGTCCGCTCAGCACCTGCTCCTCGCCTGCAACGGGTTCCTGCAGGAGACCTTCCATAATAACAGACCGTAATTCCTGAGAAACTTCTCCTTGAATCACACTCTCAGGAGCATGAGCAAGCCGCGGAATTCCCGCGGGATCCTCGGAGAGTCCCTTCACCCACTGGCGCACTTCGGTGTCATCAAACAAGTCAGGGAGTGTATTTTTTTCATGCAGCTCCTGACGCGCCATCAAGAAAAACTTCCCGAATTTCGAGAATTTCACAAAGAACTGGAGCAGCTGGCGATCTGAAACGGGAATGGGCCTTCGCCGATGGGCTGAGGGGGCGGGAGACGGTTCCCGAGGGGGGCGGCCTGGGGGCGGTCCTGCCCGCGCCGGCCCGCGCACTCCCGACTCTGGCGCAAGCATCCCAAGAGCCTCGCGCGGCACCCTCCACCGCTCCATGAGTTGGGAAACCCGAACCGATCGCCCGACCGGATCCCCAAAGGACGCAAGCCAGCCGACCGCTGTCTTGATCGCCTGGGATCTCGCTTCAAGGTTGTTTTCACTTTCGGAAAAAATCCGCTCAATCGACGAATCGAGCAGAGGAGTCGCCGAATCAATCCAGCCTCTCAGTTTCTCAAGATTGCCTTTTGGATCCGCAAGCAGAAACTCATCCGGATCCAGAGTGCTGTCAAAACGGATCCCGTAAAGCAGGACACCGGTCTTGAGCGCCATCTCCATCGACTTTCGGGTTGCAGAAATCCCCGCCTCGTCCTGATCGAAAAAGACGATGATCTTTTTTGCGATCCTCCCCAGGGTCTTCAGGTGATCCTCCGTGAGCGAAGTCCCGCAGGGAGCCACCACATTTTCGATCCCGGCCTGATGAAGGGAAATCACATCGAAGTATCCCTCCACCACAATCGCACACTCGGACTCGCGGATGGCAAGCTTTGCCTGGTACAGTCCATAAAGGAATTTCGACTTCTGGAACAACTCGCTTTCGGCGGAGTTCAAGTATTTGGGAAGTTTCACTTCTTGCGGCCGGGCCTCGGCAGAGGGCATGATTCGACCGCCGAATCCGGTGACCCTTCCTCGGATGTCAATCAACGGAAACAGGAGCCGCTCGCGAAAGAAATCATAATCCCCCGCTTGCTTTTGCGACGCCCGGATCAGTCCGAACTCCCGCGCAAGATCCAGAGGCGCCTTTGCGTCGGACAAGAACCGGGTAAGCCCCTCGTAGCCGGGTCCCGCGATTCCGATCTGGAACTTCTCGGTCGTGGCGGCATTGATTCCGCGTTTTTTCAAATACTCACGCGCTTCTTCGAACATCGGAGAGCCCGAGCCACGGACCAAATTCTGATGGTAAAAATTGAGGGCGGCAAAATAATTCAATCGCGCGGCTTTCTGCACTCTCTGCCGCTTCAGGGCAAACGCCCGCTCCTCCTCACTCGAAAGTGCTGTACCCTCCGGGAGCGGAATCTTTGCCTTTTCGGCCAAATCCTCGCAGGCCTCCTCAAAACTGAGTCCGTGGAGCTTCATCTGGAAGGAAATCGCATCCCCCGTCTCCTTGCACCCGAAACAATAGTAAAACTCGGCATTGACGGAGAATGACGGCGAACGATCTCCATGAAAAGGGCAGCGCCCCATGAACCGGTTTCCGGTCTTCCTGAGCTCGACGTTCTCCCCCACGATCTCCACAAGGGAAACCGCGGTCTTCAGCGAGGAGATCCACTCGGCACTGAAACGCCCTTTTGACTTCAAATCCTTCTATCCACCCAAAGCTTCGCGAACCAGTTGATTGACCAGTTTTCCATCGGCCTTGCCCTGAACCTTCGGAAGCAGGATCTTCATCACCTTTCCGAGGTCTTTTGCGTCTTTTGCCCCGGACTCCGTTACGGCTGCGGCAACAATGGGCTTCAACTCATCGGCCGAAAGCTGGGCAGGCATGAACTGACGAAGATACTTCGCCTCCGCCTCTTCGGCTGATGCAAGATCCTCGCGTCCACCCGAGCGGAACTGAACGATCGACTCCTCACGCTGCTTGAGCAGGGTCCCGATCAACTTTTGGATCTCTCCCTCTTCAAGATCCTTGCGGTCATCAATCTCACGCTTCCGGATTGCAGCATGGAGATTCCGCGAAAACTGAAGCGTGGTCTTGTCCCCCGACTTCATCGCAACTTTCATGTTTTCCTGATTGATCTCTTTTAGGCTTGGCATGGCCCACGAGCCTATCAGACTTGCGCTTTTTTTAGTTGAAAAAAGCCAAAAAAAAGCGGCCCCCCGAACCGGAGGGCCGCTTGTTGAAAATCAATTCCCGTCCTCAGTACGACGACTTCTTGGAGGGGCGGCTGCTGTACCCGCGCTTGAAGCGGTTTTTGCGCGCAGCGATGTCTTTCTTTTTCCGTTTCACAGAGGGCTTTTCGAATGCCTCGCGCTTGCGGACTTCCGCAAGAACGCCTGCCTTCTCGACCTGCTTTTTGAAACGCTTCAGGGCGGCCTCAAAAGAGTCCCCTTCACGAATTACGATTCCTGGCATGATTTCACCCCCTTTCTTATGGGATTTTGAAGCTTTAGGGATACACGCGCGGGGCAAAAGATGCAATACTCTCTTTTGGTGTCACGAACGATCAAATGGTCCAAGAATTCGCAGTACCAATCCTTTTTGTTGATTGGACTCTTCTTTTTTTTCGTAGCCCACCTCCTGCTCCTGTCCCCCTCCTCGCTTGAGGAGGATTTCACCGGCATGAGGGTCATCCACCCCAAGGATTTGCTTGGATTCTTGAGGAACGATCCCGAAACGCTCGCCTCCGTGCCGTTTCTTCGAAGCATTGCCCCCACCTATTCCGCCCGGGACGGGGTTTTGTATTCCACCGAGAACGGCAGCCCAAGATTCAAACTGATCGCGAAACGGACCAACCTCTACCAGGAGAGCCAGATCGCACACATCCGCGAGGCGAAGGTCTATTTGGAGGAAGGAACGGAAATCACCTCCGCCGAGGCGCTCTACGACCTCGTGAAGTCCCAAGTCACGTTCATCGGTTCGGTGGTGAGCCGTTTCAAGGGGGGCGCCGTGGTGGAATCCGAGCGCGCCATTCTTGATTTGCGACCTGCGCTTCGCTTGGAAATTCCGGTGAATGAGCAGGCCCGCGGAAAGAAAACCAATCTTGCCTCCCCGCTTTTTTTCGAGTCCATGGGACTGACCTACTCGGGGGCCGACTCGACCCTGCGGCTCCTGAGCAAGGTGAAAGTTCGCCTTGGCGGCGCACGCACCCTCGAGGTGGTCTCGGATCACTGCGATCTCGTCCAATCCAAACAAACTCTGGAGTTTTGGATGGACGATACGAGGATCATCGAACGGCAATTCGTCGTGGCCACGGATCCGGGACTTTTTCTCAAATCAAGACGCATGGAAATCAAGCTGCGCACCGGACAGGAGATCCGGGAGATCCTCGCTCTTCAGGACGTGTTTTTTGAGAACCTCGGGGATCCGTCCAGCAGCACCCAGGGTTCGGGCGGCCGCGGCATTTACCGCGTCAAGGAAAACGAAATCACCCTTTCGGAATTTCCACAGCTCTATCAGGATCGTGATACAGTCACCGGCGATACAATCACCTACAACCGGAATTCGGAAAGGGTGGAGGTCACACGGAGCAATGCAATCTACAACACAAGCCCCCCAACAAATCGCTAAAGGTCCCACCCGGAAATTGCGGGCGCGAGGCCTGATGAAGGCCTATCAGGGACGCCCCATTGTCCGCGGGGTGACGCTCGAGGTTCACTCGGGCCAGGTTGTGGGGCTGCTCGGATTGAATGGTGCCGGAAAGACAACGACCTTCTACATGATCACAGGCCTCATCGCCCCGGACGAGGGAGATGTCCAGCTGGATGATCGCGACATCACAGGCTGGAAGATGCACCAGCGGGCACAGGTGGGCATCGCCTATCTCCCGCAAGAGCCGTCCGTATTCCGGAAGCTCTCGGTCGAGGAGAACATCCTTGCAACCCTTGAAACCAGGAATCTCACACCCTCCGAGCGGAAAATCAGGCTCCAGGGCCTGCTCGACGAATTCAATCTCAATGCAGTCTCGAAGCAGGAAGCCTACACGCTTTCCGGAGGAGAGCGCCGTCGAGTGGAGGTCGCCCGCGCCCTCGCGCTCGATCCCGCCTTCATCCTTCTGGATGAGCCCTTCGCAGGCGTGGACCCCCTTGCCGTGGCCGACATCCAGAAGATGATCCTGACCTTGAAAAACAAGAATATCGGAGTTCTGATCACCGATCACAACGTCCGCGAGACGCTCTCCATTTGCGACTGGGGCTGCATCCTCTCGGACGGAGTCATTTTCGAGCAGGGCACTCCCGCGCAGATCGCCAACTCAAAGGCTGCCCGGGAGAAATACCTCGGAGAAAACTTTCGTTTTTAAATCAAATCAGTTTAACCAAGGCTCCTTCGTTATTTTGTGCAAAGAACGGGCCAAAGCCAGTAGAATGAAACCATGGGCATTCAACTCAAACAAGGACTGAAACTCGGTCAGAACCTCGTGATGACCCCGCAGCTCCAGCAGGCGATCAAACTCCTGCAACTGAATCACATGGAACTGGCGGAACTCATCAACCAGGAGCTCACGGAAAACCCCGTTCTTGAAGAGGCGGGTGAGGGCGATGCCCCGCAAGACAATCTCGAGACTGCTGCGGATGGAGAAACCTTCGATCCCGAAATCCAGCAGCAAGCCGATGAGGCATCCCAGGTGAAGGATCCCGTGCCCGAGGAGCAAATGCTGAAGGGCAAGGATGATGTGAATTGGGACGCCTATCTTGAGGATTTCAACGAAGGCTCCGGAAGCGCCCCTTCCATGAAGGAAACTTCGGATGAAACCCCGACCTACGAAAACACCCTGACCAAGACATCCTCGCTGGAAGAGCATCTCCAATGGCAGCTCTCCATGCTGAACCTGATGGAGAACGAGCAGCGTCTGGCCCAGCTCATCATCGCAAGCTTGAACGATGATGGCTATTTTGAGGGGGACCTGAATGCTCTTGCATCGCAGGCCGGTATCGACCCCGAAGATGCCGAGGAGATCCTGAAAATGATCCAGAACTTCGACCCGCTCGGGATCGGATCAAGAAGCCTGAAAGAGTGTCTCCATGTCCAGGCCCGCCTCCTGAACCCTCGACAGCCTTTGGTCGAAAAAATCATCGACGAACACATGGCGGATCTCGAAAAGCACAACATCCCGGCCATAGCAAAAGCCCTGAACGCTCCCATTGAGCAAGTGGTGGAAGCGCAAAAAATCATCCATGAATTCGAGCCGCGTCCGGGAAGCCTGTTCACCCAACCCGACACACAGTACATCCAGCCGGATATCTACATTCAAAAAGTGGGAAATCAGTACGTCATCCACATGAACGACGATGGCATTCCTCGGCTTCGGGTCTCAAGCTACTACAAGAGCATCGTTCAAAAAGAGGCCGCCGAAGGAAAAGCATCCGGTGGAAAAACCAAGGAATACGTCCAGGAAAAACTCCGTGCCGCACTCTGGTTGATTCGCTCCATCCAAAACCGGCAGAAAACGATCTACAGGGTAACGGAGGCGGTTTTGGCCCGACAGCGGGATTTCTTTGAAAAAGGCAGCCAATTCTTGAAACCCATGGTTCTCAAGGACATCGCATCGGATGTGGGAATGCATGAGTCGACCATTTCCCGGGTCACGACAAACAAGTACGTGCACACACCCGTAGGCACCTTCGAGCTGAAGTATTTCTTCAATTCGAGCATCAATTCGAGTGACGGAAGTGACGCGCTCGCGAGCTCGGCTGTGAAAGAAAAAATCAAACAGCTGGTCACGCGGGAGGATCCGAAAAAACCACTCTCCGATCAGCAGATCGTGGATCTTCTTGCGAAAGACAACGTGGACATCGCAAGGAGAACCGTTGCGAAATACCGTGAGATGTTGAACATCCTTCCCTCCTCCAAGAGAAAGCGCGCCTTTTAGCGCGCACCGGGCCGCGAAGCTCCTCCGGAATCCCGCCCTTGATTGACTAAAATCTGGACAGTTTTTCCTGAAAGTGACGAGTTTTTGGTCATTTCGAGATGGGAAGTGCTTTAGCGCATTTTGGCTGGCACGGACCCTGCTCTCTTCAGGGTATGGGAAAGCAGATTGCATCGACGAGTTTGATTGTGCTGATGGCCAGCATGCTTGCACCTGCTTCCATCGCCCTGGCAGCACATCGCGCCGAGAACGAGATCCCCTTCTCCCACCTCTTCAAAAATGCCACTCCCGTACGCATCGGTCGTACCCTGAGCTCCTCCCCGAAAGCCACCAAACTGAGCCCGAGCCTTACCTTCACCTCTCGAATCGCCCTGAATGCCTCAGGTGAAGCGAAACTCGGCCGGGCCTGTTTTGTCCGCGATGTTACCCACGTCGAATCCGCGGGTCATGCCTACTACAACTCCGTGCTTGGCCAGGCGCCCGGATCCCGGATTGAATCCGGTGTTGTTTTTGAGCTCGGATTGATTGCATTCCAGTACGAGGCGCTCCAGCTTCAATTGGTTTCAAGAACCGCTCCCGTGCAGCGACTGGAACTCGGATGCTCCCATCCGAACATCCAGGCTTGGTCGGTTGCCGATTTCGAAGCCTATTCCGGCCACAAATTGAACATCCGCGTTCCCCATGCCATCCGGGAGCTCCAGACGAAGAAACGCATTTCCCCCCGCGAACTTCTGACCTTGAAGGACCTGAAGGGTTTTCGCTACAATGCGGCTTTTGGCTCAGGCCTTCCGGGAACCTCGGGGATCCAACTTCTTTTCGGCGCCAACCTCAAGGCCTATGCTGAAGAAACCGATGCCTCTCTCATGGTGGGACGCCGCTGCCAGATGGTTTCCCAAAAGGAAAAATCCATCAACGCTCGCTACCTGAAGGGTTCGAAGTTCGCATTCCTCGGCTACCTCCCCAAGCCCGAATCCAAAACCGTGGAGTTGGTTTTCGGAAACTGGAACCACAGTCCCCGACAGATCCGGCTTGAGTGCATCGGTTCCGAGTCCGAAGTGAAGGCGCTTTCCTTCCAGGAGATCGAGCAGGATCTGAACGGCGCAATCCGGTTTTACAAGAAGTGATCGGCCCGGTAAGATTGCCGGATCATGAAGACCTTGAAATCCGCCTCCTTTCGTTTTCTCGCCGCCATCCTGCTTTCCGTGACGACTCCCGCTTTCGCAGAGGCACACCCCCTTTGGGTAGCCCCCTACCTCAGCATCCAGAGCACACTCGCCAAGGACTCGATTGCCGGTGTTCCGGCAGCAGGAAAAGAGCTCGCGCAGGCCCTCACGAAAACCGGACAACTCAAGGCGGCATCCCTCGCTTCACCTCTCGAGTCGGCTAAGAGCATCGCGGAGTTCCGCGATCGCTTCCAGAAACTCTCGGATCTCCTGCTCCCGAAGATGAAGGGCGTTGTGAAGGGCCAAGCCAAAAAGGCGTCAACCCCTCTTCTGATCCTCGCCTATTGCCCCATGAAAAAGGCCTATTGGCTGCAAGCAAAGGGCGACCTCCGGAATCCGTATTATGGCGCTGAAATGCTCGAGTGCGGGGTGGAAGAGGAGCTAAAGTAAATGTTTCCCGGGCGTTTTCGGAAGCGCTCGCATGGAGCGTGCGGAACCCAGAATCATAAGGAGTGAGGAGAAAATGGTCGAGCCGGCGGGATTGTTCCTCCCATACTGGTCGGAACCCTTCGGGCTTCGCGAACTTTTGTTCGCTCCGCACACTCGGCCATCCTGTCCTCGTGAACGAACTCGCGGGGAGTTTCACGCGAGTCCTCATCCCTTCCGACTCGACCATTCTCTCCCTTACCCCCCATGCAGATTCAAATGAACTCCCCGTTCCATCCAAAGGCTGACGCGAGTTCCGCAGGACGATCGCGAATGCGAGAGTCCGAGGACTGTCTGAAGCGGGAGCCTTTGGATGGAACGGGGAAATACTTTAATCTGGGTGGAAGTGAGTAAGGAAAAGAATGGTCGAGCCGGCGGGATTCGAACTCGCGACCCCTTGGTCCCAAACCAAGTGCGCTACCAGCTGCGCTACGGCTCGACTATTTCTTCAAAGGCCAACCATAATCAAAGGGAGGCCAATCGGCAAGCCCAATCATTGGCGTTTTTTTTGATCCGGAGTCAGCCGATGGAACTTTCTCCACCCCTTTTTCCGAAAGTTTCCGAAAATCTCCTTCGTTTTGCCCTCTTCCCAGTCCTTGGCCACCTCTCCAGAGAGGCGGACAAATCCGGGGTAGGACGCAGCGATGGGCACCTCCATTGCGGGGGCCGCCCACCCCTCTGAGCGGGCCCAAGGGGTTTTCTGGCCGGTCTTCAGGCTCACATAAACACCGGAGCCGAATCTCTGATCGGCGATCTTTGAAATCACTTCCCCCCGAATCACATAGATGTCAGTCGCCCTACTCTTGAAATTAAGCCAAAATTCAGCATCTTTTGCCGTAAAGGCATCCCCGTTCCCCTCGATCCGGACCACAGAATCGAACTTTCCCGGTTTGATCCAGACCCGGATCCATCCCCGTTTCATGGAGAGCGCATATTGGGTGAGCGAGGTGCCGGTCCTTTTGTAATTTCCAAGCGTTCCCTGGAACACCCCTCCCCCGACCCAGGCAAAATCCTCACTCTGAATGACCTCAAACGAGGCCGAGGCAGGGAGGCTCAGGGTGTCTCCATAATCAAACCACTCGCCCGAGACCGCCCGTCTCTCCGGACCTCCCACAGACCTCACATTCACCCCCTCCGGATTCCCCCCCAGATCCGATCGCACCCGATTCAACAAAGGAGGTAGAATCACCTCATCCTCGGGTAGGACCACTGTGGAGGCAAGAACCGGGGGTACGCACTGCAGGATGAAAAGGACCAAATAGCCGAGTCTCACTGGTTTACAAGAATATCACGCGGGATTAGTCTGAAAAACAATTATGAGCGATGCACCCATCTCCAAGGAAACCTACCGTGAGATTGCAAGAACCGAGGGACTCCAAACTGCAGTGAACCGCCTGCACCACGACCTTTGGCAACTTGAGCAAGAGTGTTTTGATTCTCCCGAAGGGTATCGAGCCGATCTGTGGAAGAAACTGAACGAACTCCGCATTTTTTCCAGGGAACTTTGGGACGAAAAGCTCAATTGAACTCTTTCCGGATGCTCGCGGTCCCCGCCACAAGATCGTGAAGTCCAAGCTTTCTCGGGTGGAACATGACCATCAGAAATCCGCACCCGAGCGGCAGGTATGAAATCACATATCCCACGAGCCGGAGGAGCAGAATCCTTCGCGCAGGAGGCTCACCGGTCTCGATCCTCACGACCCTGATTCCGAAAATCCTCTTTCCGGGGGTGGTTCCGAATCGAAGCGGAATCTCGACATAATAGAGAAATGCAATGCAGAGGGAGAGAACCACGCCCACCACCTGCTCACCCATCGCCGACAAACCCAAGACCTTGGTGATCCCCCACTCCAGTGCGAACTCCACTCCGTTCCAAATCAGAAAATCAACCAAGTGGGCAATGGCCCGGACCCAGAAACCTGCGTAGTTCATTTCTTCCTCACCACTCCGAGCCCAAGCCCCCCGAAGATCAGTCCCATCGCGGCGAATGTCCTGGCATTCGGGGATTCACCCAGATTCAGCCATCCATTGAAGACCGCAATGACGGGCTGGAAATAAAAAAAGATCGCCACCACCGAGGGACTGACTTTGGTCAGGGTCCATGCATTCAGGAAATAGGTGATGAGCGTTGCAAACACCACGTTGTAAGCTGCGGCGAGATAAAAACGTTGATCCAATCCGGATTGAAACAACAAGGGCAACTCACTTCCGGAGAAGAGGAAGAGCACGATCGCACCAAACAGGAACATCCACGCAGTGGCCCAAAAAGGCGAATGTTCCCTCAGGAATCCGGCACTCAAGGTGAAATATGCCGCAAGTGAGATGCAATTCAGGATGGTGAACAGATCCCCCACCAGTGTGTCGCTCCCGAAATGGAACTCACTCAGATCGCGGATCACAACCGCACCAGTGATCGCGAGAAGAAATCCCAGCCATCGCCGCGGAGTCCCCTTTTCGATTCCTGTCAGGACGCCCACCAGGAGCGTGAACAGCGGAGTCATGGTATTCATGATGGCGGCATTGACGGTGGTGGTATGGCGCAATCCCATCAGGAAGAAAAACTGGGTTAAGGCCATTCCGATCGTTCCGTAAAGTGCGGTTCTGAGAAGAAAAGAACGATGAACCACCCTCTTCTCCCGGGGCACGAGGAATCCGGAGGCTCCGAACATCACAAGGGCGCACAGCAGAAGCCTGAGAGCTCCCCAAACCGTCGGCGGATAATGCTCAAGCACGACCTTTGCGGCCGCATAATTGAACCCGAAAATCAGCTGGACCGCAAACAAGGCCAGGATCGGAAGAAGTGCGGCTCTGGAGACGGTGGTCATGCCCCTAGCTTCCTTCAAAGCCCCCTCCCCGTCAACCGATTGATCCTCCTCGGGTTTCCCTCTTTTCCTCAAGTTCGGACCTGTGTCGGCCGATACATAGAGTGATGAGTACACACTCTCCCTGGATCGAAAAGATCCAATCACTCCCGGTCCTGCCGCAAATCGCGATGCGCGTGACAGAACGCATGCAATCGCCGACGGCAACCCTCGGGGAGATCTCGGATTTGATCAAATCCGATGTAGGACTCTCGGCAAAGGTGTTGCGCCTGGCAAACTCATCCTATTACTCCATTCCTGGAGGAGTGTCGGACGTTTCAAAGGCCCTTCAATACCTCGGATTCACCACCATCGCACAAATCGTTCTGACGAGTTCCGTATTCGGATCCTTCAAGACCCAAGGAATCCGTGAATTCTCGCTCGCCCCTTTTTGGCTCCATTCCTTTGCCGTGGGACAACTCGCGGAAATGACCGCACGCACGCTTCAGATGGAAAGTCCCTCGGACGCGTTCATCGGTGGGCTCATTCACGATGTCGGCAAACTCATTTTGCTTGAAATCGCACCCGAGCACCTGAGCCGGATCGTTCGGCTCGCCCGCGAAAAGAAACTCTCCTTTCTTGCGGCGGAAAAGGAGCTTGGCGACAGCACACATGTTGAACTCGGGCTCGAACTCGCCCGACACTGGAAGCTTCCCCCGGGAATCCAAAACGCAATCGCCCATCACCATTCCGTGAAAAACGACCGTGCGTGCACCCTGATTCAATGGGCGAACCTCCGGGTGAACTTCCGGAATCTCGGAAACTCGGGAAACTTCGACCCGACCATCGAAGCCGCCATGAACGAGACCCAGACTCGACTGGGGCTCAGCACAGGGGCGCTCGAGGCACTCGAGATCCACTTCCAGAAAGAATTTGAAAAAGCGGGGGCAATTCTCAGTGGCCATTAACAAGCTGAAAATCGCACCCTCGCAGTTTGCCATCCCGGATGGACTTGAGTCCTTTCCAATGCCCCTTCTCGTATACCACGGTCCTTCGCACACCCTCTGGGCGAATCCGGAGTTCGAGAAGCTCTTCGGAAAGGCACCCGTCACGCGCTTTGAAATCAAACCTGCGATCAGTCTGGTTCGGGAACGAAAGCTCGATCTCGGGGTGATCTCCAGTCCCGGTCGCCACGAAGGCCTTCTGTTGGAGGGTCTGGATGGCGAGAAAATCCCAGTTGAACTCAGGGTCTCCCCCTTGCAGGGCGGATCCGGGGATGCGTTTCTCGCCGTGGTCGAGGACGTTCAGGTAAAACAGAATCTGGAACAACAACTGATTCGCAACCATGTGGAGCTCAACCAGGCATTCCAGGAGTTGCACCGCACTCAAACCGCACTCACACAGTCGGCAAAACTCGCGTCCTTGGGTGAGCTTTCCTCCGGGATCGCCCACGAACTGAACCAGCCCCTTCAGGCAATCCTCGGTTTCAGCCAAGAGCTCGTTGAATTCGAAAAGCTTTCCCCGACCGGAACCGAGTTTGCCCACGACATCATTCATGCGGCGAAGAAAATGGCGGAGATCATCAAGTCGCTTCGATCTTTCGCCCGAGAGGCTGGCAACGAAACCACCGAAACCTCGATCGAGCATGCGATGCGAGAGGCGGCAAGACTCATGAGTCACAGTTTTGCTCAAAAAGGAATCCGGCTTGAAATCGAAGTTGCCCCCCAAATCCCGCTCACACTCGCAAACCCCATCCAGTTGGAGCAAGTCTTTGTGAATCTGATGAGCAACGCCCGGGATGCCATCGAAGCATCCCATCCGGGCCGCGGGCTCATTCGCGTCGGAATCACAGCCCCCGCTGGTGCGATCGAAGTCCGCGTATCCGATGACGGCTGCGGCATGAACGCCGAAATCCGGAACAGGATCTTTGATCCCTTCTACACCACCAAGGAAGTGGGAAAGGGAACGGGACTCGGGCTCAGCATCAGTTATGGAATCTTAAAAAGGCTTGGTGCCACGATCGAGGTTCAAAGTGAACCCGGCCATGGCACCGAATTCAAACTCACATTCCGCCCACTGGGCATAACTCAAGAAGGAGAGGTCGCATGAACACAAAAAACGTCGTAATGATTGTTGATGATGAAGAGGCAATCCGCAAACTGCTGAAAGCACGATTTGAACGGGAAGGTCACACGGTTCTGACCGCCAATGATGCGTCAGAGGCTGGTGCCGTACTGGCACAGAATCGGAACATTTCTCTCATCGTGAGTGATGTGAAGATGCCCGGAAAAGACGGAATCACCTTCACCCAAGAGGTGAAGGAGCAGCACACCGGCATGAAGGTGATTGTCATGACCGGTCATGGAGAAAAATCGACCGCCATCCAAGCACTCCGAATTGGTGCGTCCGACTATCTCGAAAAGCCCTTCGACATGGAGGAGATGGTTCATGCGGTGAACCGCGCATTGAAGGAGCGCTCCCTCGAAAAAGAAAACGAAACCTATGCCCAGAATGTGGTTCAATTTTCGGCCGGAACGGAAAACGGATCAGGCAAGCCACAGGCAAATGAGCTCACCTTTGTTCCCCAGACCTCCATTGACGTGGATCAGTGGAGCGAAAAGGAAAACACCTCCAGCTACACGGTATTGAAAAAGAAATGGTCTGAGGCATTCGAAAAAGAATACCTTACCCAGGTTCTTGCTAAACACGGGGGCAACGTGACTGCGGCCGCGAAGGAAGCAGCGGTGGACAGAAGCAACTTCCTGAGACTGCTTCGCCGCCACCAGATCGATGCATCTGTCTACCGGAACACGAAAAAAGCAGCCTGATTTTGAATTGAAACCTTCTTGAGTGAGGGGAGTTCCCGGCACACGGGGCCTCCCCTTTTTCATTTCCCGCGTCTCATCGCTGCCATGAAAAATCCATCCGTATCATAGGGACCGGAATACCCCATGGCCTCCAACTCGAATCCAGGATTTGCCGCGAGGAACCCGTTCACAACGCCCAAGGTTTCCTCCTTGTGAAAGGTGCAAACTCCATAGACGACCCGCCCCCCAGGACGGGCAAGACCTGCATATCCGGAAAGAATCTCCGTCTGCAGTTCGGAAATGGGGCGTTCGGACTGACCCTTGGGAAGCGCCAATGGCTTCCGGTTCCATTTGATATCGGGATTTCGCCGAAGAACACCATGACCGCTGCAAGGAGAGTCGACGAGCACCACATCCACGGATTCACGGTAAGGATCAAGGAAGTTTGCCTGATCCGTCGGCATCAGGACCGCCTTGATATTGTTCTCACTCGACCTCTCCAAGCGAACCTTCAAACTCTTGATTTTCTTGTCATACACATCATAGGCAAAAACCTGTCCCTTGCCCCCCATCAGATCCGCGATTGCAAGCGATTTTCCTCCAGCGCCCGCACATGCATCCACCACCCGAACACCCGACGAACGGGGAATTTCCGGACGAGCATGATTCACAGGCCTTTCGACAATCGGGGAGCCTCCGAGAACCGCCCCCACTTCTCCCGGAAACAGGGAAAACGCCGCCATCAATTGGGAGCCCTCATCCTGAATCTCGAAATACCCCTGGTGATAGAGCTCGTTTCGTTGAACGGTTGCGTATCCCTTGAAGATCCGCGCACTTCTCATCCAGTTTCCCGGCCTCGATTTGGGAAGGGTTGTCCCTTGAAGCCAGATCTCCACCTCAGGTTTCAATTCACCTGAATCCTGAAATGCCCTTCGGTGGAATCGAAGAGTCGTGAGCGGATCCTGACTCAGGAGTTTGCAGAGCCCGATTCCAGTGTTCGTACCCCATTCCTTCTTCCAGGAATCCACCAGTTCGGGAGGGAAATCCTCGATCCCGCCTTCGCGCGGAAGATCCTTCCAATGCTCCCACATCTCGGCAAGCGTTGCGTGAATACCGGAGTGTTTCTTCAGGCGGATGAAATTGAGGTCCCAAAACTCCTCCGGAGTCGGCTCCAGTTGGATCTTGAATCGGGATGCGATTGTCCACGGACGGCGCAAAAACGCACCCAAGAGACCCGCCACCCGCGATTTCTGCCCGGGCTCCACTTTCGACAAAAGGGAATCCAGGTGGGTGCGACTCTCGCAGAATTCAGCGAACGCTTCGCTTAGGATCTTTGCTTTCATTCTTCAACTTGATCTGGTGGACCTTCACCGTGTTTGTGGTTCCGCGCCCAAGGCTCGGGATTCCCGCTGTCACTACAATGAGATCCTCCTCCTCGGCGCGCCGGTGGTCGACAAGCACTCTCGAAACCATTCCAAAGAGGTCATCTGTCGCCACAAGCTCGGGGATCAACACTCCATCCACACCCCAGACAAAGGAAAGCCTGCGAAGCGAAGCCTCATTGTCCATAATGGCAACGATCGGCGTTTCAGGACGGTATTTTGCGAGCGTTCTCGCCGCAGTTCCGGAATGGGTGAGACACGCAATGGCGCTTGCGCCCACATGAGTCGCAATTCGGGAGGCGCTGAACTCGATGGATTCCACGATGGATCCCGACATGGGGATCAAATTTGCATGAACGGAATATTTTGTTTCGCTCTCCGCCTCACGAACGATGCGGGCCATGGTTTCCACCGCCTCGACCGGATACTCCCCTGACGCCGATTCCGCGGACAACATCACCGCGTCGGTTCCGTCGAAAACCGCGTTCGCCACATCGGAAGCCTCGGCGCGAGTCGGCGTGGGAGAGGAGATCATGCTCTCGAGCATCTGGGTCGCAGTGATGACGGGAACCCCGAGCTCATTGGACATGCGAATCAGCATTTTTTGCACGATCGGAACCTTCTCCGCCCCGAGCTCCACCGCCATGTCTCCGCGTGCGATGAGGATGCCGTCGGTTACCTCTAGAATCCCCTCTGGTGCAAACACCGCCTCTTCCCGCTCGATTTTTGCCACAAGAAGCGGATGATGGTTGCTGTTCTTCCGGATCTGATCACGAACCGTTTGGATGTCCTTCGGTGTCCTGACAAAGGAGAGCGCAACCGAATCCACACCAAGCTCGAGTCCAAGTTTCAGGTCCTTCAAATCCTTCTCAGTCACACAAGGAAGAGAAAGAGGCGTTCCGGGAAGATTCATCCCCTTGTTGGAAGTGAGCTTGCCTCCCACGGACACGGTGACCACCATCTCCGGTGGATGAACTTCCTTCACTTCGCTCCAGATCTTCCCGTCATCAAACAGAATCCGCGAGCCCTTCCGGACGTCCTTTGAAAGCGGTTCTGCAATTTCGGAAGAGATGGGAATCGCGATTCTTCCGGTCGTCGAGGAGCGCGGATCGGTTCCTTCGGGATACAAAAGAACCTCGTCACCCGCCTTCAATTGGATGCCTCCTTGCGGAAGCTTCCCCACCCTGAGTTTTGGCCCTTGCAGATCCTGAAGAATCCCAACATGCTTTCCGACGGCAGTGGCGGCATCCCGGACCGACCCGAACAGTCCCCGATGCACATCATGGGTTCCATGACTGAAATTGAGTCGGGCGGTATCGAGTCCTGCCCGGACCAGTGTTTCAATTTTTTCACGGGTGTTGCTGGAGGGACCCAGCGTACAGACAATCTTAACTTTTCTTCGCGATGAGGTGAGCATTGGTGCGCTTCATCCTATCAAGCTCTTCCTCATAATGCTCGACCAAAAATCGCTCTTTTTCCTTGTATGCGAGGTCTTGCTGCTTCAGCTGATGTTTTAAGGACCGATCTTTTTCCTCGACTATGCGCTTCGAGTCCCGGTCCTGCTCATGCAGCTTCTTCTGGAACTCGCTCTTGAGCCCGGCAACCTCCCGCTCGTGTGCATCCTTCTCCATGGCGAGCTTCTTTTCAAGCTCCCTGCGCTGGTCATTGACCTTGATCGACCACTGCCGATCCTTGAGGTGGGAGTCGAGCTTCAGATCCTCCACCTCGCGGTTCTTTTCCTCTCTCAATGAATCCCGTTGCTCCTGCAGAGCCATCTGATTTCGCCTCTCCTGGCGAACGAGGCTCATTTCCTGCTCCTCATGGAGTTTCCCTACAGTGCTGCGTGCGCGATTTTCGAGATCCGTGAACTTCGACTCATGGGCATCCTGGATGTCTTGGTAGGCCGCAACCATCTCCCGCCTCCCCGCTCCCTCGCTCTTGCGGAATTCCTGTTCCCTCGAGCGGGCCATTTCTTCATAGTGTTCGCGGATCGCGCTCCGCTCCGAGTGGTCGTGCTCCCGAATCGCCCCGAGCTGCGCCATTCCCGCTTCACGGATCCTTTGAAGTTTCTCTTCAGATCGAAGCGCTTCTCCGGTCCGGAGCTTCTCCACCAGGGCGGGTGAAACCCGTCTGGCATCCGTGGTGGTCGAGAGATCGCGAATCACATCCTCACGCGCCTTCATTTCGGCATTCACCCGCTTCGCATTGGATTTTAGAAACCCGAGATAGGCCTGATCCTTCTCCCGAAGCGCGCGCGAGGTGTCCTCCTGGCTCCGTTGGACGACCTGTTGACTTCGACTCTCGCTCCGGGTGCGTTCCGCCTTGAGCTCGTCCTGCAGCGCCTGCTCGACCCTCTTGCGTTCGGCACGCTGGGCTTTCATCGCCTCTGCAAACTCCGCCTTGAGCTGACGGATCGACTCCCGACTTTTCGCATTGGACCCGACCTCGGCTTCGGTCAACTTCCGCGAATAAAGATCCTGAAGCTCCTCCTCGTGATTTCTCATCCGCTCCAGCATCCGCTCGTAGGAGTCCACGATGGTCTTTTTCTCGGTACGGTGCTCGGACTCGTAGGTTGCAATTTCTTCCTGGCGTGCACTGGCGCGTTCGGCTTCGGGATCACGGCCCTCGCTGCGGTAGAGAGCCAATTCTTCGCGCATGGGTTTCATTTCTTCCCGATGCGAATCCTTCTGGGCCTGTAGAGCCCGCTCGGTCTCATCACGGCTTTCACGCACCACCGACTCAAGCCTCGCCTCCGAAAATTTCTGCTGGGAATCGAGCCGTTTCGCACTCTCCCGCTCTGTCTCTTCACGGTACCCCGCAAACCTGGCCTGCTCGTCGTGCTCCCGCTTGGCCTCCGCCCCAGCCCGTTTGCCTTGGGAATCGTAGAGCTCCTCTTTCAACTTCCGGATCTCTTGCCTTGCGTCCTCTTTGGACTCTTTGATTTCCTCACGATAGGAATCACGGACCCGCTCCATTTCCTTTGCCTGATTCTCACGCGCCTTCTCAAGCTCCGACTCGTAGGAGTCCTGAAGCCTTTGCAGGGAGCGTGAATAGGAAGTGGAATCCGAAACCGTAGACATCTCTTTTCAGGATATGTCAGGGGAATCCCTTGAAAAATCGGCAAAGATTGCCCGAAGCCCGCCGCTCAAGCCAGGGCATCGATCAGCTTCGGGATAAAGCCGCCGAAACCACCATTGGAGAGAACCGCCACCACGTCGCCCGCCTTGGACTCGCTCGCCACGACCTTGACGCCCTCCTCGACCGATTCAAAAAAAGAAGCATCTTTTCCCTTCTTCGTGAGATCCGACACCAGATCCTGGCTGCTGAACTGCTGGTCGGACGGGATTTTGCTTTGATCAAATGCAACTGCGATCTTCACGGAGTCGGCAAGATCGAACGCTTCCGCATACTCTTTCTGAAACACCTTTCGGCGGGAAGTGGCGGATCTTGGCTCGAACACGGCGACCAGGCGCCTGCCTGAATACTTTGCACGCAGGGCCTTCAGGGTTTCCCGGACCGCTGTGGGATGATGGGCGAAGTCATCGATCACCAAAACCCCATTGATTTCAGCGCGTTCTTCCTGTCTGCGCTTGATGCCACGGAAGGAGGCGAGGCCCGACTTGATCTCGGCAGGAGTGAGTCCCAACTCACGGCATTCAATGTACACCGCAAGGGCATTGAGGGCATTGTGCTCGCCCGGCAACTGAATCGCAATTCGATCAATCTTCTCAGAGCGGTAAAACACATCGAACTCGATTCCCGAAGCGGAAGAGACAAGCCCGGAAAATGTGTAATCCGCATAGTCCGAGGAATTCCTTGAATAGGTGATCACCGGCACCTTCGCCTCCCGCACCTTTTCACGGACATTCTCGGTTTCAACACAGGCGATCAGACGCCCACCCGGCCTGATTCTCGAGACCAATCCGGAGAATGCACGCTTCACAGCCGCGAGATCCGCATAGATGTCGGCATGATCGAACTCGACCGAGGTCAAAATGACATCATTCGGAAGGTAGTGATTGAACTTCGGAACTTTGTCCCAGAATGCGGTGTCGTATTCATCCCCTTCAAGGACGAAGTAGGAGCCTTTCGGTTCAACGTGAAAGCTGTGAGGAAGACTCTGTGACACGCCCCCGATGAAATACGAGGGGATCTTCCCGGCTGAAGCAAGCACATGGGCAAGGAGACTCGACGTGGTGGTCTTTCCATGGGTTCCGGCAACCACAAGATTGCGGGTGCCTGGCAGGAGGTTTTGCTCCATGAACTCCGGGAGGGAAACATACACATCCCCCCTCTCCACAAAAGCCGCCATTTCCGGATTGCCCTTGCTGATGACATTGCCGACAACCACGAGATCGGGCTTCCCGCCAATGCGCCCCGGATTGCCCGCATCATACGGGGAAAACAACTCGACTCCGGCCTGAAGAAGCACATCACTCATCGGGGGGTACACATTCTGGTCGCTCCCCGTAACACGGATTCCCGAACGCTTGAGAAACGCGGCAAATGATCCCATGAGGGTTCCGCAAACCCCGATGATGTGTACATGCTTGAATTGACTCAATCCCGAAGACTCGCCCATTTTGTCATTTTGAAAGAGAAATCATTTGATGCCAACCACAAAAGCGATCCAGGAATGGGCATTGTCTCCCTTTTCGGAATGGATGTATTCGCCATTTCCTTGTCCGTCCGGTCCCGGATCCTCCCAATAAATCCGGGTCTCGGGGAATCCGGCTTCCTTCATGATTTCCCGAAGCTCCGGAATCGTCCAAACCCTCCAATCATAGGTAAAGCAATCCCGATGCATTCTTCCAGTCCGATCCTTGAAGTGAATCGCGTAGTGGCCATGATGATGGATCGGATCAAAGGACTTCTGGTCCCAATAATACGTGAATCTTCCGAGCCCCCGCACCCGATAGGTCTTCTGCTCCCGTCCAGACAGGATGAAGCCGGGCCCCCCCGCCATTTCCAGGACAAAGATTCCATCCCGACTGAGCGACTGGAGTGCGGCGGTGAAATACTCCTTCAATTCCTCGCGGGTTTTGAAAATGAAAAACGAAAAATTTCCGGCCCCGATGATCTCTGATTTCCTCTTTTGAGGAGTGCACACATTCTCACGCAACAGCGTCAGTCGCTTTTTCTCGTGGAAGGTCATCCCGGAGAGCGTGTGCTTCCTTCCGTACTCAAGCGGCTCCGGATCGAGATCGAGACCGAGCGCCGTCCGCCCGGGATGGGATTTCACCCACTCGCTTGAAATCAGGAATGTCCCGCAAAAATCCTCCCGCAGGGAGAGCGCCTGACGGTTCCGGATGTCCAGAAACATCCGCTCGAAAATCCGGACATGCTCCTCCGGAGTTTGAACAGAATTCTCGTAATGCGCATACTTGTCGAAACGGAAGCTCATGATTCGGACTTTCTCACCTTGAGGGAAAGGGTCAGGACGAATTCAGCAACGGGCTCATCTCCCGACACGGAGGGAACCGTTGCAGTGACGGGCACAGGAAGCTCCACGCGCTCACCGCTTTTCTCCGCCCGCTCAACAGCCTCGCGGATCTGCTCCCCCGATCGACAGATGAAGTGGGTTTCCCCCTCCGGGCGTTTCAGGAACTTGGCTGTGAAATCCTTGAAGATGAGGCTCCCCTTTCCGGACTTCACGTTCCGGAGAAGCTTGGCTGCGATCAATCCGCCAGCAGCATCCGCCCCGATGCACAGAGCACCAAAATACATTGATCCGAGATGATTGCGATTTCCTCTGCGGAAAGGAAGCGAGACCACACAGGAGCGCTCATCCAGAGACACCACCTTGGGACCCGCAGCGAACAAAAGCGGGATTTTGGCAAAAGAAAACGCCCTCAAAAAAATTGTGTCTTTGATCGAGATGGGCATGGCGGGGAGCATAGCCGAGGGAGGGCATTCTTGCCAGCCTTGTTTAGTTCAAAGTGCATCTCGGGACACGGCCCGACTGAACCACCCTCAGGTAGTCGGCCCTGTGTTCCGGGATATGAGACCTCAAGTTTGCGATCCTCGAGTCACTGGACGGATGGGTGGACATCCATTCAGGTGGAGACTTCCCTCCCGATGCTGCCGCCATATTCTTCCAAAGCTCCACACTTTCACCCGGATCGAATCCCGCCTTTGCCATGAGATCAAGGCCAATCAAATCAGCCTCGCTCTCTTGCGTCCGGCCGAACGGAAGGAGCGCTCCAAATTGGACTCCCACACCAAGCCCCGTCATCAGCAGTTTTTTCTGGGTGTCGCTCATGTCTTTCACCGCTACATCCGCGGCCCCGAGCAAGATGGAAGCCAGCTGCCCCTGCGACACACGCTCATTTCCATGCTGAGCCATCACATGCCCCACCTCATGGCCGAGGACCGCTGCCAACTGGGCCTGCGTTTTTGCCACAGGGAGAATTCCGGTATGAACACCGATTTTTCCTCCGGGGAGTGCGAATGCGTTCGCGGAAGGATCCTTGAACACGACCACCTCCCACTTCTGGACACTGACTCTCCCTTTTGCCGCTTCCATGATGGGTGCGACCACGCACTGTACATACTGGTTGATCTTCGGATCCCGTTCGATCGGGGTTTTCGCCTTCAACTCCTCAAACGACTGGGCGCCCATTTCATTCATCTTCCCCTCGCTAAGAAGCACGATCTGCCGGCGCCCGAGCGGCGAGGTCGCACAGGCGACCAGCAGGAGCGGGATCAGAAAAAAAACGATGTTCCACTTTTTGGCCTCAACCATGCAAATCCTCCCGAACCGCTTCATGAAATCTCCTTCGAAGCACACGGATGCGATCATCTGACCTCACGGGATGAACCCGATTGGTGAGAAGTATCGCATACACTCCCTGATCCAGATCCATCCAAAGGGAAGTGCCCGTAAATCCGAGATGCCCGATGGTCGCCGGTGAAAATGAAAAACCGGTGGATCCGCTCCCGTCCAGGGCAGGCACATCAAAGCCAAGCGCCCTGCGGTTTCCCTGCTGATCGCAAACGGTTCTTGAAAACGAACGCACGGTGGAAAGGGAGACAAAGCGTTCTCCCAGAAGCGCGTCCACCCATGACTCCAGATCACACAGCCGACCAAAAAGCCCCGCATGTCCAGCAACCCCGCCCCTTGACCAGGTATTGTCATCGTGCACCTCACCTTGGAGAGGACCACGCCATGGGCAGAGTTCGGTCATGACATACTTCTCCCGGTCCGACGCCGGAACACCTTCTGCGTTACGAAAATGAAGACGCAAATCCGGGACCACGGAGTAAAGCGCACGCAGATCGTCCTCAAAACTTCTTCCTAAAATTCGCTCAAGATGCAAAAAGCCCAGATCCGAGTACACAACCCGTCCAACCGCGGAATTGTCAATTCCAACGACATCCACGAGGGAATCAAACGCCTCCACCCGCACCTGACGCGAAACACTCCCCAAGCGTTCACCATATCGCAATCTCATCTGCTCATAAAAGGGACGCCAGGCAGGAAGCCCTGAACGATGAGTCAACAGCAACTCAAGTCGTGAATCAAGGGCGAGAGTCCCCGTCTCCACCTTCTTCATGCAAAGAAGGGTGGTCGCGAGAATCTTTGTCAGGGATGCAAGGTCAAAGCAAGAATCCTCACCCACGGGTTTGGATCCCGGGAAACGGGAATGACTGCCAAGAAATATGCGGTTCTTTCCGGATTCGCCGATTCTTCCGAAAGACGCCGCAATTCCGGAACCGATTCCCTGCTTCAATGCGGCTTCAAGTACGAAAAGACTCCGGGTCCCTCTCATCTAAATCACCCAGGTCTCACTTGCGATCGGGCGACCGTTCTTGAACCGGGATCCGGAGAGCTCGGAAAAATCGAGAGATTCATATCGCCCCCTTGCCATGATCTCGGCAACCGCGAGTCCCACCGCATAGCTCTGCATGGCTCCATGACCGGAGAATGAATGGGCTTCAAACACACCGGGAGCCGCCTCCACAGGGCCTACGATTGCGTGATGATCCGGTGAGTTCTCATAGAGACCTGCCCATCCGCTGACGTGCCTGAGACTTTCAAAGGCTGTGGACCGTTCATACAGCGCGGGCCAGATGTGCTCCTCGAAAAAAGCATCAGCGTCATAGTGGAAATTGAATCCCGCTCCCTCCCCGGGAGTGGCAAATCCGGAGAGGCCGTAAATGGATTCAGGATGAAAGTAGACCCCGCTTGGATCAATGATCATTCCATACGGAGTGAGATCAAGGTCGCGCGCATGAAACAAGGAGATCTGCCGGCGAACGGGCTCGGACGGACACGAATATCCGAGCAAGGCTGCGAGCTTCGGGGCCCATGCTCCTGCGGCATTGACCACTTGTTTCGCTGTGAACTCCACCCACTCACCCTGTTCCTTCTCGAAGGCTTCCGCGCTTGTGGGATTTTGTTCGAGAATTCTTCGTTTTTCCTCGCTCTTGAGCGTGTCCCGGAATTGGAAAGCCCGGACGCTCCAGTTGGTTGAGCGAGATGCGCTCGTAACGAAAACGCCATCCAGAAAGACCACTCCTGCCTCACGGGCGAGTTCGCGATAGTGTTCCTTCAAACGGTTCGGATTCACCAGTCCGTCCTTCACCCCGAACAGTGCTCCCGCAAGATCCGAAGTCTTGTCAATGAAGGGACAACGGTTCCGGATCTGCTCCACATCCAGCACATCCACGGCCCACCCTTCCCGAACTTGCATTTCCCGTGCCTTGAGCGCGGACTCGAAGGTCTCCGGACGATGAAGCCACAAATATCCGCAATCACGATATCCGATCGAGTCCCCGAGAGTTCCGAAGTACTCGATGGAACTCTTGGATGCTTGCAAATTCACCCGTTGGGACCACGTTGCCCTGACCCCTCCTGCGTTCAGCTCGCTGCTGCTCCACTCGCCCCCGAGATCGAGATCCACCACGGTAACCGATCGAGCACCTTCGCGGGCAAGCCCCATGGCAATGGCGCTGCCGATGAGCCCGCCACCCACGATCAAAACATCCGCATTCCTTGAGTGCACTTTCATCCTGTCCTCACCACATCATCTGACTGAAGTTTTCCGAAATGATCTTCGGCTCACCGTTTTCCTCGGCGATATAGAGGGTTTTTGTCCCGCGGGAAACAAGCCCTTTTTTTCCATTTTTCAGCTCGGACTCGTAATCCTGCGTGAACATCATCATCGTGTATTTGGGATGACGGAAGAAATAAGGCTCACTCGCATTCACACGGATCATCGAATACTTCTTTGTGAGCGCTGATTTGTAGGCCTTCCAGGACTCCCTGTCGAATCTCTTCCCCTTGATGGGTGATGAGAAATCCGTGTGGTAGTGACTCATGTATTTTTCGACATCCCGGCTCTCCCAGTCCTTGATCCAGGAGTCGAAGAACCGATGGAGCTTCTCGTCCCGTCCGCCGCTCTTGTACTCGGGGGTGAGATGATCAAAGATCAGGACAGGCGTGAGCCCCACCTCGATGGAAGCCTCGATCTCCCTCAACTCCTCATTCAGGACCACAACGCAGCCCTCGCTGTCAAAGTCCCTCTTCAATCGATCGGGCTCATTGGTTCCGTGCAACATGATATTGTTCCCGGTGCAATCCGCAATCTGATCGTATTGGTTCGGATAGTTCACATAAAACGCCATCGCCCCGAACTTCGGCTTGAGCCTGGGCGGAAGGATCTTTGAGGAGAACTGATACACACCCTCGGGGGTTTTCAAATCTCCCTCCTCCTCCTTGTCACCTTTCACCTTCCCCGTGGTGGCGTGATAGGTCTTCAGGATCCGGTAGGAATCGTCCGCTTCATAGTGGGCCACATGGAGCTGATTGGTTTTCTTGTCGACGAGGATCAGGGTGTGCAGGTGCTTGTCATGGGAGGATCGCCCCGAAGCGAAACCACTTCGACCCGCACCAACCAGCACGAACGCAAGGAGAAGCCCCAAGGCAGCCAAGCCATGTGCTCGAGATAGAATCCACCTTTTTGACATCGGGGGGATTCTATCTGTTTTTGTTCAGGTTTTAAAGCGGAGTTTCGGAACGAGAGCGAGGGCCTCGAACACGATTTTCGAGCTCATTTTCGACTTCCCGACACGCCGGTCCTCAAAAATGATCGGGAACTCTTTCCCGCGAAATCCCTTTTTGAATGCGCGGTATTTCAACTCGATTTGAAAGGAATACCCACCCGCCTCGAGGGTCCCGAGGTCGATCGACTCGAGCACCTTTCGATTCCATCCGTTGAAACCGCCCGTGAAATCCCGGATCGGGGCACCAAGCACCGTGCGGGCATAAAGACTCCCCCCGCGACTGATGATCTTGCGGCCAAGTCCCCAATTCACGGTTCCGCCCCCTGGCACATAGCGGGAACCGATCACGAAATCATGCTCGTTGAGAAGGGACAACATTGTGGGCAGGAACTCCGGTTTGTGGGAGAAATCCGCATCCATCTCGATCAACCGTTCAAAATTCTGGGAAAATCCCCACCGGAATCCGGCAATGTATGCGGGCCCGAGCCCTTCCTTCTTGGTTCGATGAAGAACGTGGATTCTGGGTTCTGATGCGCTCAGCTCATCCGCACGCTTGCCCGTGCCGTCGGGTGATCCATCATCCACAACAAGGATGTGAACACTCGAAGGGGTTCGGGAGAGTACCGCTTTTGTGATGGGTTCCAGGTTTTCAATCTCATTGTAAGTAGGAATGACAATGAGAACCCTGGGTTCGGTCTGTGTCATTTAAAATGGCACATCTTCTTCGGTGAAGGTCGGTTCGGACTGGAAGGAAGCACCTGCTCCATAGTTGGAGTTGGCTCCATAGTTGGGAGTGCCTCCCTGACTTGCACCGTACCCGGAGTTTCCATACTCCTGGTTGGACGACCGGGAAGCACCTGCGTTTCCACCAAGAAACTGAACACTCTGCGCTACGATCTCCGTGGTGTAGCGTGTTTGATTGTCCTTGTCTTGCCAGGACCGGGTCTGCAATTTTCCTTCAATGTAGGCCTGACGCCCCTTTTGAAGGTACTGTCCGCAGATTTCAGCAAGCTTTCCAAACACAACCACCCGATGCCACTCGGTTTTTTCCTGCTTCTGTCCGTTTTTATCCGTCCAGGATTCATTGGTTGCGATGCTCAGGTTGCAAATTGCCTGTCCGGATGCGGAATGCTTCACTTCCGGATTCTGGCCGAGGTTCCCGATCAAGATCACTTTATTAATTGACATGCCTCTGACTTACGCCCGTTGTGTCGGGGAAGTCAAGGCTTCTTCGAGCCAATGCGGATGCCTTTGTTTTCTCAGGAAAAGGGATCCCTTTTTGCGTGAACTTTTTTCTCCAGGCGTCCTCCACTTGAAGAAGTGCCTTGGGACGATCCACGAGGTACAGGATCGGATCGAATTTACAATCAGGACAGACCATGGCGGATCGCATTTTCAGCCGGTACACCGCTTCGAGAATCGCGCCCATGGGAATCAAAAACGCAAGAAAGCCCTTTGCACCCATCAAGGGCCAGAAGAGAAGTGTGAAGAAAAGCGTGGCCAGAACCACCTGTAGGAAAAAAGCGGGAGACCCCGCTTTCGGAGGGGGGGTTTGCCTGCGTTCCCGCCGGCAACTCACGCAAAAAAACTTGAACCCCTGGTTCTCAATCTGTTTCATCCACTGCCGGATGACCGACGTCCTGTCTTTAGGCCACATTGAAACTCCTTTTCAATTCCGCCACAAAATGAAGTATACCAAAGCTTCAATGAAAATTGCTCCAAAAACCTTCTCGCTTGCCGAGACTCCCCATTTTCCAGAACGATGGTCCCGGCTGCTCGACGAAACGCTTCCCGCGTTCGTGAAGGACCGTTTCTCTCCCGCTGAATCGTGGAAGAAAAAGCCCTTCTCGAAGGAGGATGTCAATTTTTTCTCCAAAGGCCTGCTCGAACTCTCCGAGTTCTTCACCTCGGGACGGGAAACCTCGCGACTTCCGAACTACTTCACCACCGCCCGGTTCCGCTCGAGTTACTTCCTTTACTTTTTCGGACTTCAGGGAGCCAAGTTCCTGACCCTCTTTGATCGCCACCCCGAAGCAGTCGATTCGGCACTCCTGGACGCGCGCGAACGCGGGGCACTCCGGATCATCGATGTGGGAGCCGGACCGGGCACTGCATCGATTGCATTCTTGTGCCATGCCCTTGACCGGATCCTGAGCCACCATGAAAAGGGCTCGGCGTCCTCGAAGGTCAAGCTTCCCTTTTCGATCGAGCTTCTGTGGATTGACCACAACGAAGCCATCCTGAAGGACGGGGAACAACTTCTCTCCCGTCTCCTTGAGCTCTTCCCTGAAATCGACGGCTCGATCACCCTGAAGACCGAGGTGCGTCCCTGGTGGAAACATCCGAAGGGATTCTCCTTTGATGCTTCCTTGGTTCTTTTTGGAAATGTGCTGAACGAAGGGGCTCCCGGGGCCGCGATCTTCCAACAGGGTCTTGCCCCCTTCCTCGCGGATCCGAAGGGCGGAGGTGTTCTCCTTCTTGAGCCCGCATTCCGTGAGCCCTCCCAGCGTCTTTCCACCATCCGTGACGAAGTCATGCTCTCCGATGCGTCGCTTCCCCTCTGGGGACCGTGCCTGCATCGCGAGAAGTGCCCTCTCTCCTCCGGAAAAAACTGGTGCCACTTCTCGGTGCCGGCAAAACTGCCGGGGGATTTTTTCCGGAAGTTCTCGATCAAGCTCGGAGGCGTTCGGGAATGGCTCAAGTTTTCCTATGTCTGGTTTGCCTCGCGGAAATCAGAAAAAAAGGCTGTTTTTCCAAAGGGGTTGGTCCGCGTGATCAGCGACCCGATTCGCACTTCCTCCGGTCTCAGGAATCTGGTGTGCCGACCGGGGCGATTCACCTATGAACCCACACCCAAGAAACCCATTTTCAGAGGCGAAGTGATCCATGATCCGTTACTACAATCGCGTCACCCGAAACGTTGAAACCGAAAAAGTCTACGGGGGCTCCTATCTTGAATGGGCCTATCGGAGCGCGATCGGATTCTTCCTCACCGACCATTTCTTTTCCAAACGATGGTTGAGCCGGCTCTTCGGTGCTTACGAGGACTCCCTTTTGAGCCGATCGAAGATCGAGGACTTCATCTCCCGGTACGGGATCGACATGGGTGATTTCGAGGAAGCACAGTACGCCTGCTTCAATGATTTTTTCATCCGGAAATTCAAGCCGGGTAAAAGGCCATTCTCCCGCAGCGAGCGCGAAATTTGCGCCGGAGCGGAGGCGCGCTATCTCGTGTTTCCGGACCTGAAGCCGAGTCAAACCTTCGCAGTGAAGGGCATGGAGATCGATCTCGAGGAACTGCTCGGGGATGCCGCCCTTGCCCGAGGGTTTGAGGGTGGCTGCATGATTCTGGCCCGCTTGTGTCCCGTCGACTACCACCGCTTCCATTTTCCTTTCTCGGGTTTGCTCACCCGACACTACCGGGTTGCAGGAGCGCTTCATTCCGTGAATCCTGTTGCGATCGAGTCCGTCCCCCGGGTTTTTCTCAAGAATGAGCGCCAAGTCGCCATCATGGAGCACCCGAAAATTGGCATGTCTGCGATGATCGAAGTGGGCGCGCTCGGCGTGGGGAAGATTGTTCAAAGCGCTTACTCGGAACGCACACCGTTGCCACTTAAATTTGAAAAGGGGCTTGAAAAGGGGTATTTTTTATTTGGGGGGTCGACCGTGATCTGGTTGTTTCAAAAGGAAAAATTCAAGCTTGCCCAGGATCTTCTGGAGAACAGCGCACGCGGTCTTGAGACCTGGGTTCCTCTCGGGCAGCCCTTGGGAGAACTCATCGAGTGAATCCCGGCGTGGCTCTGATCGAGGATTTATTCAAACAAATCATCGGGCCATTCGCAGCCACGAAACTCACGCCCCTGCTTTTTGAACCGGACAATGTCGAAGATCGGGTTACCCATCTCGTCAAGAACTTCAGTCTCAATCCCCACCTGATTCCACCCTTCCAGACCTTGATCAAGTCGCTGAACCCCCAGGATATCGAGGTTCCTCTTGAGGAGCACATTCGCTTTTACACCACCCGCGCAACCCAGCTCTGGATGCTTGCGAACCTCATGAACCAGGTTCTGAAGACCAAGGAACTCCAGATGGACGAAGCGACCGGGAAGCTCCCCGGCAAGGCAAATGAGCTTTTGAAGTATTCCAATGAAGCGAGAAACCTGTTCGGGGAGGAAAGCCGCTACAAGGATCTTGTCTTTGCAGGCGGTCTCATCTTTGATTTTCTCCTTTATCTCTCGAAGACCCCCATGGTGAACCTCGGCGGTGCAAAGTTCGACGAACCGATTGCCCAGGCCTTCCAGCGCGCTGTTGAACAAGGGCAAACCACCCTGAAGGTGGCCCGCTACAAGAAAAAGCTCTCTCTTGAGAAACTCACCCCTGCGGCCGCCTTTGTACGTCAGCTTTCACAACTGATGATCTGCATGCTGAGACCCTCCGAGGGACCGGAATTCTACAAGAAACTCTCCTCCCTCAAATACACCGAGCCTGTGCGACTTTGCATGGAGACGCAGAAATTCGGTGTTCACCACGGGATCATCGCGACCTTTGTCGCCCAGATGATTCCGGAGTTCACTCCGCTCGACGAGGCCATGTCGGTCTGGGGTGCTCCCTACCTTTCGTGGATCAGCGGACTTCGTGACGTCCATGACCTTTCGGGAATGGCGATGCTCGGCGCAGCGCTGAAAGAACGCGTGACGGGTTCGGACTTCAAGGGAGCAGGCCGCGTGGGTGACACCCTCCCCGAATTGCAATACCTTGAGTTGTCCCTCACCCCGGAGATCAAGAATGAAGCTAAAATTTGAGCGTTTCGAGGGCATCTCCTGTTTCTCCATCCGCGGATCAGTCGAGCTTTCGCAGATCCGGATCCTGGCGATCGGCCTTGAAACCCTGGTCAAAACCCTGGAAGAGCCGCTCGTCGTGAACTTCACTCTTGCAATCTTGGACCCCCTCTACGTGAAACCCCTGATCGACCTGAAGAAGCTTCTTTCGAAAAGCGCCAAGCACAAGGTGTATTGGATTGGAAAAGGAAAGGGGCTCTCGGACTTTCTGAGCCTGAGCCTGCTCTTTCAACGCCTGGGAGGCTTCAAGCTTCGGCAGATCGGGGAGCGCCTCACCCTTGAGGATGAAATCCACGTGCTTCGCGCCCGTGTCGAGGAATTGAAGTCGGAAGTGGACAAGCTCGGCGGGGACGCGGACCAGGCCCAGAAAATCGTGCTTGAGAACATCACGCTCAAGGAACAGAACCGGATGCTCACCCGGATCACCTCATTCATGGGGGAGCGCATGAAGGAACAAACCCGCTCGACTCCCAGCGACCAAGAGCACAACCAAAAAGTCACAACCGCCCTCGAAGAACTCAAGACCGCATACGGAATGGAGATCAAGCTGTGAACATCAAGGCCGAAGTGGTGCCCCAGGACACCGTGGTAAACCAGGTGAAGGAACTCCAGACCCAGAAATCAGGCCTCGACACGCAGGCTGAGGTGCTTGAGCGAAAGCTCGAGCAAATCAAGGCATCCCTTGCAGAAAATGAAGATCTTCGGAACAAGAACAAGGAATTGCTCGACCAAGTACTCAAACAATTCGAAGAGGAGTCCCTCAGAAAGGCCGAGTACTATCCTGACATCCGGCTTGCGGTTCTCACCGCTTCGGCCGCCTTGAACGCTCCACCAAAAAAATGAATCGCCCCTAGAATCCGACAGGCTGGCCTTCCGGCAGCTCGATCGGGTGATAAATCCAATTGAGTTTCGCGTAGTCGCCCGAAAACCCGGTCTTGCGGAAAAGCCAGAGGAAATCCGGACGATCAAAGGTGATCCACTCCCCGCCCAGAATCACCCCGTCACGGTCGAGATCGATCTTGTATTCGTAGTCCGCATAATCGAGGATTCCCTCGGGATACTTTCCGGGCTCCGTAAGATCACCCTCCCGAATCAAGAATTGCTGATAACGCTCGTATTCTCCGGTGAACGGCGAGGAAATCCCGAACACGGAAGGAAGCGTCGGGTACCAAAAGGCCCAACCGTAATCCGTATCATCGGCAAAATAGAGCCGCGTCTTCACGTGTACCACCCGCTCGGTCCCGGGACTTGCGCCGGCATCGGGCGCAGACCAACCTACAATCCCGGAATCATACCGGAACACCGGTTGGTTCCACACCTCCACGTCCCGGGTCTTGTCGATCAGAAACCCCTCGCGCATCAGACCAAGTTGGTTTCCGATCACGATATGGAATGCTCCTGCATTCACATCACGACAGGCAGGGTCCTCCTTGTTCGCCATCACCTTTTGAACGAAGCCAGGGTCTGTCGGAGAAGGACCGCCTTCCGGAAAGAAGCGGAGTGCAAGCGCTTTGTCCCGAAAGGACTCCACTACCGAACGATACTCTGAATCCATGATGCCTGCCGGATCGCCGTAATCCGAGAAGACCTCTTTTCCATTCTTGAACTTCGTCGTTGGATACAAAAAACGCTTCGCACATCTTTGACCCACAAAGGTTGCGTCGGGATCCGGAATCGTGGATCCACCGATTTTCTTGAACACATTTCCAATGCGCCGGCCGATTCCATTCATGAACGAGGAAAAGGAAACCTTCACCCGCTCCGCATAACTTGAAATCATGATTGCCTTGATGTCGGAAGATCCGAAAGCAACCTCGATTCCGTCGGGGTTGGTTGCCGCGACGGGATTCGGCTCGGGGTAATGCAGGGAAACCGGGGCCCACGCGTGACAGTACCCCTGCCACGAACTGAGTGCCGCATTGCCGGGGTTTGAGAACTTGTTCACAAGCTTGTAGTCGTAATCGCCATTCAGGATTGAAAATTTTTCAAGCGGTGACAGACTCGCCACCCGCTCGCGCCTGTCACCGGGGGACATGCGAAGGAGTTCCGCGCGGGTGTAGCGATGCACCTGGAAAAACTCCTTTTTCCGCTCCGTTGCGGAAAGCGGAACTTCGGCGTTCCTGTCCTGAAACTCCCTCCACCGGTAGGACATGCCTCCCCGTTGCATGGGCCAGTAGCTGTCAGCCCAAGGAATGTGTTTGTTTTCAACCGATCCCTGAAGAGGAAGGGCGTTGAAGTGCCAGCTGTAATTGACGGGATGCCAGGTCGTATCGAAACTCCGGGGATCATCGACCCCTCCGGCTGTGATTTTCGAAGCATTCCCCTCCGGTGCTGCGAGAAAGACGGATCCAAGAACCAAAACGAATGATGCGATTCCCATGAGCTCAAGCTCCTCCCTGACGGGTCGGACCTTATCAAAGCCGAAATGGTGGTTCAACAATTTTTGTGTAAATAAAGAACGGCGCGGATCCCGTCCCCTCCGGGGGCGTTCTGGGGGGCCCATTCCCATTGCTTCTGAACTTCAAAGCCGGCCACATTGGTACGGTTTTCGGCATCCAAAACGGAGCAAGTCGAATAAACCACCACTCCTCCGTCCTCGAGGTGCCGGCTGGCCCAGGTCATGAGTTCCGCTTGTGCAAGCACCATCCGCTCCACATCATGGAAGGTGCGATTCCATTTGATCTCCGGATGCCTCCGGATGATGCCGGTGCTTGAGCAGGGCGCATCGATCCAAATCACATCGAATTTCTCATCTGATTCGTGAATCGAGGGATAGGCACGGACCTCGACCTGACTCTGGAGCTCAAGACGATTCACATTCTCCCGCACCCGCTGCAGGCGATCCTCATCGATGTCGGTGGCGATCACCGGAAAACCCGCATAGGCAAGCCCCATGGACTTGCCCCCCGGAGCGGAACACAGATCAAGGATGCGGGGCGGTTTTCCGGGGCGATATTTTAACACCTCTGCAACCTCCTCCACGAGCTTCTGATTTGAAATGTCCTGCACAAAGCCCGGTGGCTCATTGCCCCGATAGCCCTCGTTCAGGAGAATGGTTTCGGTGCGGGTGCGGTACCAGACCTGCGGACGCTCCAATGCCGACTGTGAAAACGCGAAAACCCAAGGAGACCCCCGCTCTTTCCTGAGTTTTTTGAATAGCCACTCGGGGAGACTGCACCACGCCACCTGTTCTTCAAACGGGGACGACTCCGAGACCTTCCAGTTGATCCAGGATTCGCGCGAATCGGCAACTTTTCGAAGAAGGGCATTCGCAAACTTGGAGGGGGCCTCACCATCGTTCAAGCGGATCGCCTGGACGGTTTCGGAAACCGCAAGCGGAGGTGGAACATCCTGGGCGAGCAACTGGTAGATCCCGATCTGAAGGAACCTCCGGATTTCTCCGGTGGGTTTCTTTTTCAATGAGTAAGTATCGATGATGAAATCAAGCCTTCCCCGGTACCGGAGAACTCCGGATGCGACTTCGTACATCCAAGCCCGGTCGAAATCCTGGAATGTTTTTTCGCTCTCCGAGGTCAAGACCCGGTTCACCGACTCCTCAAGCGAGTCCTTGGACGAGCCTACATGGGCAAGCACTCTTGCCACAAGACTCCTGAGTCCGACCAGAGATTGCGCGGCCTTCCGGCCCGGCTCAGCGTGCGCCATTCCAGATCGAATAGAGTCCTGCTGGCAGGATCTCCGCTCCATTGTGTTTCATTCCGGTAATCCGGTCGGCCACCCTGGACACGATCCGGTCGATGAAGGAATGTTCCTCCTCGAAAGTCTCCTCGTCTTCCATGGCACCTCCGAGCAACAGGTCCTGGAGGCCTTTGGGTCTCTTGGTGGGATAAACCGTACGGACCTTTCCTTTGATCTTGGCCTCTTTTGCCGCGAAATCCACGGCGTCCTGAAGGGTACCGATCTCATCCACCAGCTTCAGCTTTTTTGCCTGCACTCCTGTGAAGACTCTCCCGTCGGCAACCGCATTCACCTCTTCTGCCGTAAGCTTCCGCCCCTCGGCCACTGCGGCCTTGAACTGATCGAGCGTATCGAGAACGAGTGTTTGAAAGTACTCCCGCTCCTCGGGCACGAGCTCCCGGTAATCCGCGCCGCTATCCTTGAATTTTCCGGTCTTGATCGAGTACCGTTCTACCTTGGCCCAATCATACAGCTTTCTCAGATTCATGAACTCCATGATCACACCGATCGAGCCGGTCAGTGTGCCCGCATTTGCGAACACCTTCTTCGCCCCAGCCGCCACATAGAACGCTCCCGAAGCGGCGACACTCCCCATGGAAATCACAAGCGGCTTCTCGTACTTCTTCACCGCCTCATAAATTTCCTGCGAAGGAGCCACCGCTCCCCCCGGGGAATTCAGTCGAAGAACCACGGCCTTCACCTCCTTGTCCTCCGCTGCATCCTTGAGGTTGCGAAGCACTTTCTTTGACTCGAGGATCACACCCTTCAACTCAATGACTGCAATGTATTCGCGCTTCTCATTGAAAGCATTCTTGGTCTCGGTTTCCTTCCAAGAATCCGAACCCCCCTTCAGAAAGAAATAGGCAAAGGAAAAGATCAGAAAAAACACGAACAGCGCCGCAGAAAGCCCGAGGATCAAGGCCAGGGGATTGATGTTTTTCTTTTTGATTTCGTCCATACTCTTTATTCTACATCCTTTATTTAAAATCCCGGGCTCTTTTTTCGATTCCCGCCCGAGAATGTACCCTGGCTCCGGAGGTCGGGTGATCGTCAAGGGCCCGAGTTCGCATTCTCGAAAAAAAGTCAATGATTGCAATTATTTAATAACCAACTCTACCCCTCGCTCCCGATAACTCCCTTTCACCCCGGAAAACAGAACCGTTCTCCCCTCCTTGCTTTTGTTTTTCCTTGTATTCGTTTTGCATCTCAGCTAGAAGAAGACTTCCTCTTTTCTAATGCGTCCCCATCGTCTAGAGGCCTAGGACATTGCCTTTTCACGGCAGTAACCGGGGTTCGACTCCCCGTGGGGACGCCATTTTCCTCTCCATCTCACAAAATCAAAATTAGCGCATAGGGATCCTTGTACGAATGGCCTACTTCAAACAGTCCTCGGACTCAAGGCTTTGCCATTCGTCCTGCGGAACTCGTATCCCATTCGTACAAGGATCCCTGCGCGTTACCTGTGCTCGTTCAAATGGAGAGGAAAATGGCGTCCCCACGGAGGAGGTGAAGGCACGCGCGAGCGTTCGTATACGAATGCGAGCTCAGGGGTTCGACAATTTTATCAGGAAGATAAAATTGCACGGCGCGAACCTCGTGAGTGCCGCCCGAAGGGCGAGCCACAGGATGTGGCGAGTGACTCCCCGTGGATACCCAAACCTTTCTCCATCACACAAAATGAGAATCAGCGTACAGGGATCCTCGGACTCAGGCTTTTGTCATTTCTATCGCTTCGGTTATCATTGAAGAAGGATGAAAACTGAAACAATCCTTTTTCGGCGGAGGGGAAATGACTGACCCTAGAAAGCCCAACCCTCAGGATCCTCAGGGCTTCCCCTGTCCGAAGTGTGGAGAGGCGGTTTCACCCTTTGAAATCGATCTAGTGACCACGGTGGATTTTTGTCAGGACTGCAAGGTCATGTGGTTCAAGGCAGGCGGCATCGGAAAGATTTGTGGTCTTCCGAAGGATCTCCCCGACCTCGCGTTTTCTCTTCGGCGATCGCGAGACTCCGGACTCAAGTGCCCAGTCTGTATTCCGGAGAAGGATCTCAAAGTCATGAAGTTCTCTCCGATGGCAGAGCTGGAAATTGACTACTGCGCGGAATGCGAGGGGATCTTGCTTGATGCAGGAGAATACGCGGCAGTTCAAAGGATTCGGAGGGAATTCACCGCTCCCTCGGTCGAGAATATTCATGAAGACTCTTTCATGCCCACATCCAATGACCGCTGGGTAAATTTACTGGCACTTCCGTGCGCATTTGCACTGAGCGCCCTGATTGAATCTTTTTTTCCGATCATTCGCTTTTTCCTGTATGGAGCAATTTCAATGCCCATCCACGAGTTGGGGCATGCCATGACAGCGTGGCTCTGCTCTCGTGCTGCAGTTCCACTCCCCTTCGTCACCTTACGTCTATCGTACACTCGATCGGTCTGGATCTATGTGATTACGAACCTGATTCTGCTTTTTTTTGCAAATTATTCCCATCAAAAGAAGCTGCGTTTTCCGCTTCTGATTTCACAAGGATTCATGTTCTTATCGTTTTGGTTCACCTGGGTTCTCTCTCCAACCCAGCAGAACATGGCAATCACCTACGGTGGAGAGGGTGGCACGTGGATTTTAGGGACTCTCCTGGTCTGCGCATTCTTCCATCAAGTTCCTGTGCGCCAATGGGCATTGATCCGGCCGGCGCTTCTATTCTGCGGAGCATACGGTATGGTTCAAAGATTCTTCTTCTTTCAGGAGATCCGATCGGGAAAACAAGAACTGCCTGAAATCGCTGCATATGGATTGGATTCAGACTTCAAAGTTTTAAACGAAACCTATGGCTGGGGTCTTTCGGAGATCACTGATCATTTTCTGAAACTTGGGAAGGTTTGCTTCTTCTTTGTGTTCCTTTACTCCATTTTTCAGTGGAACAGAACACGAAGAGTGGTTTGATCACCGATCACAACCCGGAACCATGATATGCCTCAAGCGCATCCTGATAGATCCGCTTGACCTCATTTGCTGGAATGGATCGAGAACTTGCGAAATCAAGCAAGTCCTTTGAAATCTGACCTTTAAATATTTCCCGAAGAAAGCGCGCCCGATCTGAATCACTCATCAAGGGACTCTGTTTGAGCCTGAGAAAAAAGGAGCCCAGAAAAGCTCTGGAGTTCCGTCTCCAAAGTGCTTCATCCCTTCCGGTTGCCTTTTTTAAGTATTCGTAAATCGTCCAAAAGCAATCGCCAAACTCATAGACCCGGTTTCGATAGGAACCCACATCGGTCCAGCGCTCGCCATCGATCCATCGCACCTCTCCAGATTGGCTGACAAAAAAATCAGGATCGATCGGGAGGATCCTGCGCTCAAACACCGACGCAAGCTGTTCTCCCATTTTCTTGGCCACCGGAACCTGTTTTTCCGAAAGCTCGCGAATCAGATTCGGCTGATCGAATTTCAAATCCTTCAAGTTTGAGACCCTCTCACCAGCAAAAAGGGGTTCAAGTTCAACATAGAAATAGCGGCGCCCATTGGGCTCGACAATACTGCCAAAGTCGTAAACCTTTGGACCGCCTTCACGGGCTTGAAGGATCATTCCCTGAAGTGCGCTTAAGAACCCTGAAGGATGCGCCTCGCTCACCCGATAAAGAGTGATCTTCAAGATGGACTTAGTTTTTCTATTTTCGATCAGTCTGAACACACCCCGATTGCTCGATCCCGAGTTTGCAATTTGCCTGGCGTGGTTTCCAAATTCCTCGATCTGGCCCTGTTCCACCCGATGGAGAGTGGGCTTGCCTTTCAAGAGGTCGATTCCGCTCTGAGTGGGAATCAAAGAAGGGGATGCAATCGACACGAGCTCATCGCGGCAAGCAGCAGCAAAGGTGAGGCTTGGAAACAAAACCAAACTGATTGCAATGCCCGCGCAAACCCTGAAACTCATGATAAACCATCTTACCACACTCCTGTTAAAACAGAACCGGTGGGATCAAACCTCGAAAAGATTCGCGAGATCCTCTTTTGACAGCTTCTTCATGAAATCGGTATCTTCGGACACGATCGACTCGGCAATTCCTTTTTTCTTCTTCTGGAGCTCGAGGATTTTTTCTTCAACAGTTCCCCGTGCGACCAAACGATAGGCGAAGACCTTGTTCTTTTGCCCCATCCGGTGCGCCCGCCCGATCGCCTGCGCCTCGACTGCCGGGTTCCACCACGGATCGAGGATGAACACATAATCCGCAAGTGTGAGATTTAATCCGGTTCCGCCCGCTTTCAGGCTCACGACAAACACCGGCGCTCCTCCGTCTGATTGAAAGCGATCCACGGGGGCTTTGCGGTCCACGGTCTGCCCGTCCAAGTACTCGTATGCAATCCCCTCTGCCTCTAAAGATGACTTCACAATAGACAGCAGGCTCGTGAACTGCGAAAACACGATCGCCTTGTGCCCTTCTGCAATCACCTCTTTCAGCTGCGTTAGCAGCAGCTCAAGCTTGGCACTCGGCACATCCCGCTTCGCCTCATCAATGAGGCCCGCGTGACAAGCCGCCTGGCGCAAGCGAAGCAAAGCCTCAAGAACATGGAGCTTTGACTTCGCGAGTCCGTTCTTCTCGACTGATTGCTCAATCGATTCGCGGTAGCGCTCGCGAATCACAGAATAGTATTCTGCTTCGTCCGCACTCATTTCACAGAACAAGACCTGTTCTGATTTTTCTGGAAGCTCGGTCAATACCGCCTCTTTGGTACGTCTCAGCATGAAGGGACGAAGAAGCCGCGCGAGTGCCGATTCCACATCCTTTGGTGCGTCCGCACCCGCAGGGAAGGTCAAAAGCCCGGGATTCGTGAACTCCAGAATCGACAGCAAGTCTTGAATCGAGTTTTCGATCGGCGTGCCTGTGAGGGCAATCCGGTGCTTAGCCCTCAGTTGCTTGCACGCAACAGCCGCCTGAGATTTCGGGTTTTTGATGAACTGGGCTTCATCGATGATTGCGACATCAAACTCCTGAGTGCGAAGCTTTTCGATATCCGCCCGAAGCGTGCCATAGGTCGTGACTACCAGATCCGCGTCTCCGATCTCTTGGGTGATCTTCTTGCGCCCCTCTCCGACATAGCGGACGACCTTCAATGTTGGGGCGAACTTTTCGGCCTCATCCATCCAGTTGAACACCAAGCTCTTCGGGGCCACCACGAGAGACGGACCCTTCGACTCCTTCTTTCGGGACAGCAGGAACGCGAGCACCTGAATGGTTTTTCCAAGCCCCATGTCATCGGCCAACACCCCGCCCGATTCAAAATCCTTTAAAAAAGTAAGCCAGGTGAGGCCCTCTTTTTGATAATTTCGAAGTTTGCCCTTGAACCCGACCGGCGCTTTCACGGTTTTGGTCAGATCATACTTCAGGATGCGGGTTCGAAACGATTCAAAGCCCTTGTCTCCGCGGACATCATCATCGTCTCCAAGTGCCGCATTCAGGAGTAGTCCCTGACTTTTCTTGAAGCGAAGCAAGCCTGGCTCGGACTGTTCGCCTAGTCCCTTCAAGGTCGAATAGCGTGCAATCCATTCCTCGGGCAAAAATCCGATCGAGCCGTCTTTCAGTCGCACCGTTGTGCTCTTGGATTCCAGGAGTGCCAGAATCTCTTCCTTTCGGAAGGGATTTCCCGCAAAGGACGCCGAGAGGCTCACATCAAACCAGTCGGTCGAGGATGAAACATTCAGCGACAGATCTTCGGCAAGAATCACGCGCTGCCCTTCAATCATCACCCGCCACCCGTTCTGACTGAGTTCGGTCGCCGAGCGCTGCAGGTCGTTCATGGGTACCGCGCCCGAGGACTCGCGAAGAATCTCGAGCGCCTGGGTAAGAGCAGCCTCTTCAAAATCGGAGTTGCGAATGTAAACCTTGCGGTTCTCCACATCGACCACGCTTTTCGAAGAATCAGACAGTGCAACCACATGGCCTGCGTAATCAAAGCTCACCGTAAGCGTCATGCGTCCCGTGGAGGGATCGTTTCCAAGCGGCAGGAAAACGCCTTGAGGAACGGGCTCGATCACGCTTCTCTCCCACGCCAAGCCTTCAGGCCAATTCACAGTAGGGGCATCCGCATCGGTAAAAATGCGTTTCACAAAAGCATCGACCTGCTCGCGCGGGACGAAAAATTCGCCCTGACGCAGATTCTTGATCCATTTCGCATGGCGAGGTTCGGCTAAGCGTCCGATCTGATCGCCAAAAAGGAGAAGTCCTGAGCTCAGCACCCCGATCGGCTCACTGATCGGCCGGGTCTCCTGATCGCGCTTCAGCACTCCGCTTAGGCGATAGCGCGCGCCCGCGTCCTGAACTTCCAATTCCATGTCCCACGGCTTGCCTCGATCCATTCGAAGGGGGCGATCCGCATTGTCGGGGGAACCGTTTGGCGAGCGGGAAAGAAAAGCGTTTCCTGATCCCGTAAGAGTCGTCAGGATCTGGGACTCGACAACGGGGTCTACTGTAAAGCGGGTGCAGGAGCGGCCAAACGAAGTCACCATTTTGGGATCACTCGTTCGGGTCAGGAGCGCGACCACTTCCTGATCGCGGGGGTCGGCGAGAAGCTGAAGATCCCTATCGGGTGCGCGATCCGGACGAAGCGGCCCCGCATCGCTGCCCATTCCACGACGACGGCTCCAGAAATCAAGAACCAGTTTTCCAGTGGTGGCCATTTCAATCGCATTGATCACAAACGCGGCACTCATGTTCCCAGCGTTGACGGAGCGACCGCTTTTGCCCTGAATCTGATCCAATCTTTCGGTCCAAGACCCGTTCGCTGCAGAGCCTGCTCCCTGGGGCACGGTTGGTCCAAAGACCGGCCTTTGCCCATTGGAGACTGAGTTGGCCGGGCGCCCGCCATCCCGGAGAAGGCGAAGATGCCCTGTGCCTGGCACCCTTGCCGAAAGGCCTGAGCGCTCGAGCTTGATGATCGAAGCCCAAAGGTGCTTGCAAAGCCCTGCCGTTTCAAAATAGGGACAGGTGCAACGAACCTCCACGGTCCCGGCGGCGGCAGCCTTTGAGAAATCGACCCAGATGGCGTACCGCTCGCCTTGTCCGATCACCGTGAGGGAAAATGCCTCCCCCATCATGGTCGGATCAGAAACTTTTCCTGTTTGAAAATACTGACGGCCCCGACCAAGAACAGATCTTGGGAACTGCCTGATGCACCGCTGTTCCAAGCCACTGGGATTCCCGGCAGGACGGTCCTGACGCTCCGGGCGTGGCGGTGCCTCGCCGCTTGCGGCTTCTGTAACTTGGGGTTCGGGGGGCGCTGCTTTCTCGGGCCGTCTAGGTCTATGCCTTCGGCGCCGATTGCCCTGAGGTCGCTGTTCAGTCATGTTTGTTGCCGAGTCTGCCACCATTTCAACCAAAAGCGCAATACTGCCCTGAGGCAAGCTCCACTTGAATCGTTGAAATGGGAGTGAACCCCCGGCTTTTTTCAAATGTACTTGAACAAAATCCAACCAAAACCGACCTAAATATGGTACCAAAACACTCAAGCATGGATTCCCTCCACATCCCCTTTTCTCGGCTCTCGGTTCGCGTCCTGCTTGCCTGGACACTCTTCTCGATCCAAGCCCCGGATTTGGGATGGGCTGCTCCCTTTTCCTGTCGCGATTCTCTCGTTCGAGCTCGCGAATGGGTGCTGGGACGCCCCTCTCCAAAAAAGTCAGAAGTGATCATCGAATCACCGATGATCACCCTCCTGCGGGAACACTCTCTTCAGGATCGGGAGGTGATTCGCTTGTTCACACGACATGCGGGAGAACCAATCCTGAATCAAAACTACCTTCAGAACATCACTGATTCAATCCGCGAATCCTTTGCACCCTGGTTTGAAGGCGAGAGCAAAGAATCCTTCCAAAGAATGCTGCGGATCCAACATGTGATCCTTACGATGGGGCTGGACGGAAACCATCCCTACCTCTCCACTTCTGACAGCCATGCCCTCTCGCCCTCAAGCCGCGGTCGCTTTCGGTATGAAATGTCGAGCCTTTTCATGAGTCCCTATCTGCATTTTCAAATCTCGGAGCATTTCACGCCGGGGTCCCTACCCCCGGCTTTCCGTACTTATCTCGAAGAAGAAGCTCCCGGTCGAAGTTACCAGGTACCCATTCATGCGATCCCAGAGCCCCACCAGCCCGAGGTCCAACTGACAACTCTCAACGTCGGTCCAGGGAGTCAGGACTTTCTCATTCGCTACCGGTATCCATCGAACCCTGTCTCGAAAACCTATGTTGAAGAACTTGCATCCATTATGGAAACACTGAGACAACTTCCCTCGGACGCTCCTGAAGAAAAGCTCCTTCACTTGCTTGCGGACTATATTCAAATCTTCTCGGCTGGTTTGCCATTTGATCGCGTGAACTATTCCATTGCCATGGCTCAAGTGAATTACATTCTCATGAAACACGGTCTTCGCGGAATCGAGAACGGGGAGCTCGACTTGATTTCCGTGACCGTACCGACCCCGGTATTCCGGCAGGTGTTTTCAGATGCGGTGAGGGACGCTCAATTGCCCAAGATTGAAAGATAAGCTTCGCGTAGCCTGAGCTTCTCGATCATCACGGATCGTTTTCTTTCGTCGGGCGTCCGTGCACGCAAAGCGCGAGATGCATCCACCACCTGAAATGAGGTGATGCCTGCCGAAAAATCCGTCCTTACCGCTGCAGGGTTGGAATGAAGACGTTTGGAGAGCCACATGGTCTCCAAATATTCACGAAAGGGCACCAGGCGGGGCTCATTGCCAAAGTCGAAATCGACCACCTGATCGGTTGTCCTTGGTTGATAGGCTTCACGCGCACATCCCGCATGAGTCGGAATCACGATGAAATAATGGTGAAACCAAGTTCGTCGCTCAGGTACTCCATGGAGATTCCGTGCGTGATACACGGAAACATCACCACCCCCGTCCCCGAAAAAGCCGACAACGCAGGAAATGTCCACCCGCGATTGAATCAAGCGCAGGAGAAACCCGTTGATGTTCTGCCCGCACTGCCCCTCGGTGTATCCGGAATGGAATTCCGCTTGATACCTCTCGGCGATTCGTTTCACATCAGCGGCTCCCGAACGCCCGGCGGCCAAGAAACTTAGAAGAAAAACCATCCAGCCCAATCGCAATTTCATCGACCCGAACACTACCTCTGTTTTTCGAACAATACCAGCTCCTGCTGGCGTTTTTTACCGAGTCCGTTTACCCTGCGCACATGGCTCATTCCTCAAATCACCTGATCGATTGGATTTCAAAAAATATCACGAAAGACCCCCGCGCTCTCGCGTGGTTCGGGCGGGGAGAAATTCCAGATCCGGAAGAAGAGCTGACATGCGAGAAGCGAGTCGTGAAAGCCTATCGCGAGCTTCTTTCGGGCTACGAGATGGATCCGTCAAAGATCCTGAAGATCACCCGCACAGTCGAACCCGGCGAGCGGGTATCGAAAGTGACCATTGCGGACATCACCTATTATTCTTTGTGTGCCCATCACTTTCTTCCATTTTTCGGCAAGATCAGCATCGAATACCTTCCCGGTGATCGGATTCTGGGTCTCGGAAAATTCCCCCGTCTTGTGCAAGCCTATGCAAGACGCTTTCAGATTCAAGAGGATCTCGTAAAAGAAATCGCAGAGGAAATCATGAAATCCGGACATGCGCGCGCGGTCCGCGTGACCTCAGACGGCCGGCACCTGTGCATGTGCAGTCGTGGACCATCCGATCCCAACGCCTTCACGCGGACCGAATTTGAAACCGGCTCATGGCACCAATGAGTTGCCTGTCGCTTTTGATTTCGGCGGTCATTTGCGTTTCGATTTCACTTCCAAAAGCAACTGCGGCCACTTTCCTGCTGCCGGTGCACTTCGAAGGAGCCCTTGATCAAAAAACCAAGGACTCCTCGCTTGCGCTCCAAAAACTTCGGGTCATGGACCCGTATGAAAAAACAGAAATTGAATTCGAAGGGTATTCCCTGACTGAGGTCATGGACCGTGTTTATGGAGACCAATGGCAGAAGCTCGGAACCACCCATCAACTTCGCATGAGGTGCCTTGATGGATATCAGCTGAGCGTCCCCTTGAGCCGAATCCTTGAGCATCGCGCGCTTCTTGCCATCCGGAGAACCGGACAAACTGAATTCAAAATCCTGAAAAAAGATGTCGCACCCGAGAAGCTCACTGACCTGTTTCCGGCCTACCTCGTATGGGAAAACATCAAGGACCTCGCTATTCGGGCAGAGGGCGACTATGGATGGCCCTTTCAATGGACGGAGGCGAAAATTGAGATCTTGGGTGCAGGCGATTCGATTCCCCTTCCAAAAAAAGGCGCATCCCCTGCTGAATTTCGAGGGTTTTCGAATTTCAAAGTACATTGCCTGAAATGCCACTCTTTGGGAGGCGTCGGGGGCAAGGTTGGGCCTGAGCTCCATTCTCCGCGGAATGTCACCCGGTATTGGCGAACTGAGTTGCTGCCGGAATGGCTCTTGAACCCTGCATCCTTTCGAATCCCGAATGGGATGCCGCCCTTGGCCCCGGATCATCCCGATCGCGCCCTCATTGCCCGCGAAGTGGTGGAGTACCTAAAGAGCATCTCCTCTCCGATCTCACGTGAAAGGAAACCCAAGTGAACCCTTCCGTTTTTGAAGCTTTCTACCAGAGCCCGATTCAGCATCCGATGCTGCTGTGGCTATCCAATCTTTTTGGAACCGGACTTGCCTTGCTTAGCCTTCGAAGTCTTGCTTCTGAAAAAAAACGTCCGATCCGGAATTTCATTCTTCTCTGGGCGCTCATCTCAACCCTCGATTCGTGGCTTACAGCCAATCATGTGGTTGGATTGGGCACGCTCCCCGCACAGCTTGCCTCCATCATCCCGTTTCTTTTTGTCTGGGCCGGGGATTATCGGATCTTTCTTGCAATGGATTCAAGGAAGTTCCATTGGCGGGGAGTCGCCTCAAGTCTTGTGGTCCCGATTCTTGCGGGAGCGATGACACTGGGTCAGACACCCAGAATCCTCTTTCTGACCTACGAATCCATGTTTCTGGTTTGGATTCTGGTGTACGGAAAACTCACCCGACTTGACCGGGTCGCACCTGCAAGGCGCATCCGGAATCTTTCGCTCACTTTCTATTCTTTTTGGGTGATCGCTGACGTGCTTATCCTTGTCCTGCCTGTTCCTACGAACGACATGGGCTTTGCTGTGCGTGTGATTCCGAATGTGATCTACTATGGAGCCTTTGGTTTCATTTGTGCCAGGGCTTGGAGAACTGATTATGAGTCGGCCTAGAATCATTTTAGTACTGATGTTTCTGTTTCAATTTTCGGCTTCCGCTGCCCCCTTTGATCAGATCGAATTCGGAATCGCGACCGCGCCTGCTCAAGTCGAGGACGGGCTTGATGACATCTGGAGCGACTGGGCAAACCAAGGGAAGATTGCAGGATTCAAGGAAACGCCGATGGCACAGGACAGGCTTCGGTTTTTCACGGATCCGGATCCTGAGATCAACGCCGTTTCAGAATCAGGAGTCAGTGTGTATCGACTGGGCCTCGATTGGGGCCGGATCATGCCCGAGGAGAACCGCTTTGATGAGGCCGCAATTGCAAAGTACAAAGACCTGATCCGAAAAATCCGGGCACGAAAACTCAAGATCATGCTCACCCTCATGCATCACTCGGTTCCGAAGTGGGCCCAGGCAAAGGGTGGCTGGCTTGTGGATTCCATGAAAGATCATTTCCTGAGCTTCAGCAAACGCCTCATCGATGAATTCCAATCGGATGTCGACTGGTGGGCGAGCTTCAACGAGGGGAATATTTTCGTGTCCCTTGCCTATGCCCAGGGGCTATGGCCCCCCGGAGAAACACGCACTCTCTTTTCCTTTCTTGCCTTGGGCCCCTTTCGAGGGGAATCCATTCGCGCGATGGATCGCATGAGCGACTCGCACATTGAGCTCTACCATTGGGCACATGCAAAGTATCCGGGGATCAAGATCGGTCTTGCCCACAACATGGCTCGCTATCGGGGCAACCACTGGTGGGATCAAATCACGGCCTCTTTTTTAGATCGGACCCTGAATTGGCGGATGCCGGAGCGGGCGCGGGGCACTCTGGATTTCTTCGGATTCAATTATTATGGAGCGGAGTGGATCAAGGGCTCAAGGATTGATCTCGATCCTGAGGAGGAATACTCGGAAGCGGGACGAGCCGTTGATCCGAAGGGGCTCCTTGAGCTTTTGCGTGAAATCCACGAACGCTTCCCAGAGCTACCGATTCTGATCACAGAGAATGGAATCGCTGATTCGACCGACTGGCTCAGGCCTGCATATCTGGTCGAACACCTGAAAGTGATCGAGCAAGCACTTCTTGAGCAGATTCCGGTTCGGGGCTATTTTGTGTGGACCCTTTCCGACAATCTGGAATGGTCCGATGGATATTGCCCGAAATTCGGACTTTTTTCTGTGGATCGCGGGAATGGTTTGAAGCGAACACCTCGCAAGAGTTTTGATGTCTACCGCGAAATCGTGATAGCCCGCGGGGTTTCGGATGACCTTCGAAACCTCACCTGGACGCTCGTGCAGAACCATCGCGGTGATTCACGCCCCTTTTGCCGGAGTGAGGATGGTGTCACAGGACTTGCGACTCCCGGTGTCCGACCGGTTTCAGGGAAGGACTGGAGATTCAAATGACGGTGCCTCCTGCGGCCAGAGTCGAAGGCTTAGAGGGCATGCGGGGCATTGCGGCCTTCATCGTGTTCGTACATCACTTCCTCCTGATTTTTGACCCCTCCTTTCATTTCTCGGAGCACACCTGGAAAAACATGATTCTCAATCCAGACCTCGCGGTATCGTGGTTCTTTGCCCACTCCGGATTTGTTCTCGCATGGAAAAGCAGGAATATGACAGCAAGTGAGTTCCCCCGTCACGTCATAGACCTGGCCCTGCGACGCTATCTCCGCCTCCTTCCCTTGGTTCTGGTCTCAATCCTCTTAACAAGCCTTGCTCTTTCGCTGGGCTTCATCCATTCACCGGAGTATTCGAAACTTGTCGGATCGAGTTGGCTCAGCCGCTACTTGAATTTTTCAGGTAATTTCGGGGATGCTCTACTTCAGTCCCTTTGGGGAGTCTTTTTCAACTTTAAGTCGAGCACTAGTTTCAATCCGAGCCTCTGGACCATTGGCTATGAGCTGATTTCGTCCTACTTGTTATTTTTTGCATTGTTCATTTTCAGGACTGGAATGAAATCCCTGGCAGGACTCTCCCTGATCGCCCTGATCACTGGAAGCTGGAAGGGGGTACTCCCCTTTTTCCTGGGGGCGGCCCTTACCAGAATCCCCCTTCACAAGCCTCCTCGGTGGCTCTTGATCGCACTTGCACTGATTGCCATTCCGTTTGGAGATCCTGCCGGCAGAAATGCGGACTTCGTACGAGGACTGAGCGCGTCGGTACTCATGTACGTCCTAATCCATTCCACATCCTTTCGAAAGCACCTTGCGCAGGGAATCCCGGATTTTTTGGGTAGAATCTCGTACTCACTCTACGCCATCCACTTCCTCGTGCTCACATCTTTCACCTCTTGGCTCGGGCTTAAGCATGCAAGTCACGAAAGCATGGGGAAGATCACTCTGAATTTTGCCCTTTCCACCGCACTGCTGATCGGAGCGTCCCACCTTCTCACCCGTTGGGTGGATCAACCCGGAATCCGCTTTTCAAAGTGGTTCGCGGGCAGGGTCTTGGCTCGATCTCACGGCCCGGATGGTGGCTTGACCTTGTCCCAGGAGGTGTAATTCGGAAGGAGAAAGCGCTTGCAGGCCTCTCCCATCGACATTGCCGCGTCTCCCAAAACAGGAATTCCCGCGGTCTTTTCCTTCAGCCACTCGACCCCGGAATACACGAGCTCGGTCGGGGTATAGCCTCCGAAGATCATCCTGGAGAGTGCCTCGTTTTTGTAGGTGACGGTCGCAAGGGCCCCGCCCATCCGCTGGAAGTTGCTGATGGTCAACTCCTGCAGATCGACAAAGGTCTTCTCAAAGAGTGCAAAGTAGAACCGATACACCTGCTGCTTCTTTGCAAGGTACTCCTGAACCGAAGGGTGACTCCGGAGCCGCTCGGGAAAATCCTTGAGCGGATAATAGGATGCAAACTCGCTCCCCTGCTCCATCATCATGTTGAAGCCGGTATTCAGGACTCCGAAGGACAGCAGATAACCGCTGATATAGCCATCCAGGTCAAACCGACCAAGACCAATCATGTTGGTGAAGAGGATCAACACGAAGGCAGGCTTCATATTGCCCCAGATGATGTTCCAATAGGTTTTTTGGTTACCCCAGAAAGTGTTTTCCTTGTTCTTGAAGCTCTGCTTGTAGAACCAGCTCAGGTACCCCTTTTTCGCATCAGCTCCACTTGGAACCTCTCCGAAGTGGTCCGAATGGGAGGCGTCCTGCTGAAGCTTCACCCAGGAATTCGCCATCATCCCTGTGGCCAATCCAAGCAGGATGCCATTCACGAAGGGATATTTCCCCATATAGAAATAGCTGTCCGGCCCGAACATCGCATCAGGATAAAATGGCTGAAGGATCGACCCGCTCATGGCAGAAAGCGCGATCAGGGTCATGCCGACACCAAGAACTTTGGCCATGATCAGAGAGGAAAGCGTTGCCCGTACCGCACGCGGCATGGACTCGGGCTTCTGCATCATCTCAAGCACCACCTGAACCCTCTTGAACGATGGCGTGTTCTTCGGCTCCACGACCCCAAGGGCTCCGAGCCGCAAGCGATCGAGCAGTTGATTGGGATTCAATCCCTTTACTGCCGACCTGGCATCCTGAAGAGCAACACCGCTTTGTACCTCAGCCTCGATCAACCGCTTCGCGACTTCGGCGTCAATCTGCACTTGATCAATCAGAAGGAGCGATCGCTGCTTGAGTTCTGGAATCGAAAGCTCACGAACGGACATCATCTCGCCATCAAGATTGCCGGCTTTTTCAATCGTCTCGGTCAAGAGCTTTTGAAGTCCCCGCGCAGTCAGGGACTCGACATATCTCATGAAGAAGATCTTCTGTTTCCAACTCAGTTCCTGGAACCTGCGATCGGTAAGTGAGGTCACGTTCTTGAACAAGGGCTTGAGATCCCCAGACTCGCGACGCACTTCGCCTGCGATCGCTCCGAACCCGTATTCCATTGCCTTTTGAAAAAGCGCTCGCTCGATTGGCAGAACCTTGTGCTCCCATGCCCGGATCAACTGAAGATTCGAGCTATGGGTCAGGAACTGGAAAACCCGCTTCATGGCAAGAGGAGCCGGATCGAGTCCGCCATTCGCGCGACTCGGCACGTTCACCTCTCGGCTGGACCCATCGCCCAGGGCCACATTGGTGAAGTTCGGATAGAGCATCTGAATCGTCCAAAGAGTAGGACTCCAGAACATGGTCCGGAAGATCGTGAATCCGTTCCAGCCCCGCACAAGTGCCGAAAACCCTTCGGTGATGGACGGATAAGAAATCAGGAAAGACTGAAGGGCGCTTCCGAAGCTATGAATCCTTGACCTTGCGATCGTCTCGGAATCAAGAAGCGCCTCTTCCACGGGAGCTTCCTCCACCGCATCGACTCTGGCCTCAGCGCCTCCGCCATCCCAGGTTTTCTTGCGAAACACTTTCCACTTCGCGACCCGCTCCAAAAACCGTCCGCGGATATCGGATGCAGACTCTTTAGCCCGATCAAACACCTTCAGAAGTACGCTTCGGTCCCGATCCTTCACCTCGGCAAGAATCCGCTTCACTTCTTCGTGATCCTGCGCCGTGAATTCGGTATTTGCCTCCACTCCGAACCGAAGAGAGAGCTTCTTCTGCGTCTCGGCTTGCACATTGAGGTAACTCACGAGCTGCGAGCGCTGCCGTTCAATGAACGCATCAACCGAAAACGATCCGCTTCTTTTCAAATCGCGGACCAAGAGCCAGCTGTTCACCACGAGCAAGGGTGTTGCCAGAATTGCAACACCTGTTGTGAAAATCGCAGTTACACCGACCGCGAACTTCGGTGCCTTCCCATCCGCAAGGTAGGCTTGATAAAAATTGGAGGGTTTCAATCCCTTCAGGGTTTCAACCACAGAATCAAGGCCGAGATCAAACAGGTTCCGCGTGAAACCGATGGTCCCGTGGATCGCAAGCGATCCCTGATTCATCACCTGGGTTGCAAACTCCGAGAACTCAACAGGGTATGCGGCACCCAGCATTGCGGCGGATGCCACGGGAACCCCGAGTCGAATGGCGATCTTCGCATAGCGATGGTCCAGGAGCTGGAGAGTTCCTTCCTTGATGGAAGCGGCACCCTTTTGATTCCAGTGCGTAAGACCATAGGCAGCAAGGGCAAGCGACTCCTTGATGGTTTTCGCGGATTCAATCGGTGAAGGAAAGCTAAGTCTCTGCCAAAGCATCCGGAGTCGGGTCGACACCTTTCTCTGCAAGACAAGAGACTTTCCTGTCTGCTCGATTCCGGCCTTCACACCTTCATCATTCTGGATGGTCTCGGGGCTGAACCTCCGGGCCTTGATCTTCTCAACCAATTGCTCGCGAATTCTACGTGCGGCAATAGCCTGCTCCGGTACTTCGACCATGGCAGCCTCGTCCATCGCCTCTTTGAAATAGAGCTCAAGCTCCTCGATCACGCCACCAATGGTCGAATAAGTGCCCGGAGTCAGGAGTCTCGCCGACACATCCAGTGCCAGTCCGTAGATTTCCCGTGACCAGGTTTCAAGAATGGTGTGCGGAAGGAGAACGCTTTTTCCACCCGCGGATTCAAGGACGAGCTCAGCGCCTGCGTCCACAAAACTTGTGACTTCGCCATTTGCAGCAACCGGCAGGGTGAAGATCGGCGGCGTGCTTTGGGATCTTCCGAACATCATGGAGTACTGCTTGAGATCAATGAACGACAGATATTGAATGCCCGATTCGGAAGTCACCAATGCGCGTTCAGCTTCAGGAATCGAGGAAACATATGCCTTCTCCTCGATAAACACCAAAAAATCGCCAAAACGGGAAATCGCCTTCACAGGGAAGCGCGACTCGAGGATCTTCCTGTTCCGGTAGGAGAGTTCGAAGTGACGATCCTCGCGAGTTGCAATCCGGATCGCCCCATGGGGAACCACGGTCTTGCTTTCGGCAAAGTCGGGATCACTGAGAAGATCGTAAAATCCATAGGTATCGAGCCTCAGACGAACCCGGTCACTGTTGCCTTCAATGACCTGTTTCAGATCTTCGGCATCTTGAATCGCCTCAGCCTCGCTCCCGGGAAGAGTCGGATCTTCTCCGGACATCCCGCTCGGCGCAGAATCCCCTTCCTCAAAGCCACTGGATGCGGGCGGCTGGGTCTGCCCGTGCGCAACCGGCATCAACAGAAACTGGAAAACAAGCACACCCGCGATGAGACGGGAAAGGGTCATTTTGATGGAATCAAGAGTACTGGACAACTTCACCCTCCTTTAGAGCAAAAGCGAAGGGTCAGTAGTAGCAAATTTTATCTGGCTTTTGTAGAAAAATTACTGAAATAAAAGCAAAATCAGCTACTTTGATTGAAGTGATCCCAAATCCGAATCCGCGACGGACTGATCTCCACCGAAGCCCGAATGATTGCGCGGATCCCGAAAAACATCGCAATCAGGGTTCCAAACAAGATAACATAAAACCAGGCAGTGGTAGTGACCACCCCTGCGATTGCATAGACCACAAGATAGACCAAAGCGACGGTAATGATCGCCAATCCAAGAGTTAAAACGATCAGGGACAAAATCACCTTCAGGACCACTTTGCCCAGATCATTGCTCAGGTGTTCCTTGAAGCTGGAATAAGAGACTTTGAAGAGCTCACCGGATTCACCTCGGACCGCTCCGAGCGATTCGAGGAGCTGATCCGCATCTGCAAGCAAGGCTGCTTTGGTAATCAATCCCGGCTCGGCAAAGCCTCCTTTTGAGACAACTTCTTCGGGTGCCTCGATCGCATCCAATCCATCGATGGAAGCCAGTTCCTCTGCGATGGCCTGATCCTCGGAATTCTTCGAGTCGATTGATTCAGCCATCTCATCCGAAAGTCTGCGCTCAAGTCGATTGCGCACCTGCTCATCACTCATCAGCGCCAGCCGATTGCGGAGCTTGATGTCGAGCTTGAAGAGTCGATAGGCAAGGTACATCCGACGGCGCTCCCCGAGACCTTCGAGGCGCTTTTCAAGCTTTGTGAGAAGTTCGGATTCGAGCGCAGATCGGGCGACCTCCCGAATCCCCTCACTTCCATAAGCAGTTTGGATTTGAACGTTCAGGAACTGGGCCATCAGGAAAATCAGGAATGCATTTTTCATCGCGACCCTGAGTATCCGAAGAGACCCCTGAAGTAAATGAATTTCATCGATCGCAAGTTGGCATCGCCTTTGAGCCCGCAGGTGTCATTCCTTTGGAATTATGGGGATTACACCTCCGAGCCGCGTCCTGCGGCCTTGCTTTCGTCATTCCTGACTCGCAAGAGTCGGCGTAATCCCCATAATTCCAAAGGGATGACTCCCAAGGGTTCGAGGACGATTGCAGTCACCTCACTTTACCGCTCGAATAAACAGTGTTAGCGTCCAGCATCGGCTGATTTTGCGTCCTCTTAGCTCAGCCTGGATAGAGCGTTAGCCTCCGGAGCTAAAGGTCAGAGGTTCGAATCCTCTAGAGGACGCCATTTTGATTTGATGGCAGTGCAGTTCATGACAGGGGAGATCATGACCTCGAAACAAAAACCCGCGCACACTCACTCGCTCGCGCAAACGCTTGGCCCCGTCATGCTTTGGGGATTGGGCGTGGGCTACGTCATTTCCGGAATGTATTTCGGATGGAACCTGGGTCTCCCTGCGGGCGGGACTCTGGGTCTTGCGATCTCCACCTTCTTCATCATGCTGATGTATGTGTTCTTCACCTTCAGCTACACCGAGCTCGCCTGCGCGATCCCGAAGGCCGGCGGAGGATTTGATTATGCAAGCAGGGCACTCGGGCCCACGTTGGGATTTGTCGCGGGCGTAGCACAACTCATCGAGTTTCTCTTTGCTCCACCCGCCATCGCCTTTGCGATTGGCGCATACTTTCACGAATTTTTTCCAGACCTTCCGATTCTCCTCATTTCCACTCTCGCATTTCTGCTGTTCACCGGCCTGAACATCCTGGGAGTGAAGGCGGCCGCACGGTTTGAGCTTTTCATTACGATCTTTGCGGTGCTCGAGCTCCTGATCTTTTCCGGCGTCACTCTTCCTCATTTTGAGTTCAAGAATCTCAGCACGAATGCCCTGCCCGCCGGAGTCACCGGAATCTTCGCATCCATTCCCTTTGCCATCTGGTTCTTCTTGGGAATTGAAGGTGTGGCGAATGTCGCTGAGGAAACACGGAATCCCCAGCGCAATATCCTTCTTGGGTTCGGGAGTTCCATTGCCACTCTGGTGGTTCTTTGCATTTTGACCTTTGTCTCCTCCATTGGAGTTGCCGGCTGGGAGGCCATCGTCTACCCCGTGGCAGGATCGCAAACCACATCAGACTCACCCCTCCCCCTTGCCCTCTCCCATGTTGTCGGAAAAGACCACCTCCTCTACCATCTGCTTCTCACCATCGGTCTCTTTGGCTTGATTGCCTCCTTTCATGGTTTGATCCTGGCTGCAGGGCGGGTCACCCTCGAGTTTGCACGCGCGGGCCATTTGCCGGGAGTATTGAATCGAGTACATCCGAAATTCCAAACCCCGGCCAACGCATTGATTGCCAACGCCTTGATTGGTCTGATTGCCCTTTACTCCGGAAAAACGGCAGAGATCATCACGATCTCCTGCTTTGGAGCGATCACTCTTTATGCGCTCTCGCTCCTTTCCTTCTTCAAGTTGCGGAAAACAGAGCCCACCCTCCACCGTCCCTTCAAAGCACCGCTTTATCCGGGTTCGCAAGCCTTTGCACTCCTGATCGCGCTGATTGCGCTTGTGTCCATGTTTGTTTTCAATCCGAATCTTGGAATTCTGTACATCGCTATTCTAACACTTGCACTCAGCTCCCTGAGAATTCGCAGCCGAATGGAGGCATCATGAACCTGAAACCAAAAGACATCATCGAGGCGGTAAAGAAGTCCCCGAACCCAAAGGTGAAAGTGGCAATCACGGACATCGACGGAATTCTGCGCGGGAAGTATCTTCACAAGGCCAAGTTCATGAGTCTGCTCGAGGGGGGATTTGGATTTTGCAATGTGGTATTCGGTTGGGACTCGAGCGATCTTGCCTATGAAGACATGAAGTACACCGGTTGGCATACCGGCTATCCGGATGCAGTGGCCAGACTCGACCTTGGAACGTATCGCACGATTCCTTGGGATCAGGATGTGTCGTTTTTCCTTGGCGACTTTGATCTTGAGATCTGCCCCCGCTCTCTTTTGAAGCGGGTGAATTCCCAGGCCGAGAAAGCCGGCTTCCATGCGTACTTCGGACAAGAGTTCGAATGGTTCAATTTTCGCGAAACCACAGAAGAGCTCAATGCCCGCAATTTCAACAAACCGGCGCACCTCACCCCGGGCATGTTCGGATACTCGCTCCTTCGGATGGCTCGAAATTCAGCGTTTCTGAATGAAATCTACGACCTCATGATGAAGTTCCGGGTGCCCCTCGAGGGTCTGCACACCGAAACGGGCCCTGGCGTTCTCGAGGCTGCGATCCTGTATGCGGACGTTTTGGAGTCGGCGGATCGCGCAGTTCTTTTCAAGTCGGGAGTGAAGGAAATCGGGCTACGGCATGGAATCATGCCGACCTTCATGGCAAAGATCGATCAGAACCTCCCGGGCTGCTCGGGACATCTCCACCAGAGTCTTTGGGATGACAAAAAGAATCTCTTCTTTGATGAGAAATCCAAAACAAAAATGAGCTCACTTATGGAGAGCTACATTGCAGGCCAACTCCACTGCATGCCTCACGTGCTGCCCATGTATGCACCCACGATCAATTCATTCAAGCGACTGGTGGAGGGAGCCTGGGCTCCCACAACCATCACCTGGGCGATTGACAATCGCACGACCTGCATTCGCGCTCTTCCCGGCGGTTCAAAATCCACCCGCATTGAGCTTCGCGTGGTGGGAAGTGATGCAAACCCTTATCTTGCTCATGCGGCCTCGCTTGCTTCCGGCCTCTACGGAATCAAAAAGAAGATGAAGCTCTCGGTGAAGCCCACCACGGGCAATGGCTACCGGGATCTCTCAAACGGCGTACTCCCCGGAAACCTCTGGAATGCCACTCAAAACTTCAAGAGCTCGGATGTCGCAAAAGAGCTTTTCGGTGAGGAGTTCGTCACCCATTACGCGGCCACGCGGGAATGGGAGTGCCGACAGCACGCAAAAGCAGTGACTGATTGGGAATACAAACGTTATTTTGAAATCATTTAGACACAGGAGATTTCGATGAGCTTTCAACAGAATCAGCGGTATCAGTACAATTTTCCAACTTCGATCCGTTTTGGCCGAGGCGTAATCGATGAACTCGGACCACATCTCAAAGAGCAGGGATTGAAGCGCGTCCTGCTGGTATCGGACCCGGGACTTGTGAAGCTCCCGGTTTTCGAAAGGGTGATTTCGCAAATCAAGGCTTCCGGAGTTTTGGTCGAGGTTTTCTCGGAGATTGCAAAGAACCCGGTCAAGTCCAATGTCCTTGCGGGTGTCGCTCATTTTCACAAGAGCCAATGTGATTCGATTGTGGGCTTCGGGGGTGGAGCTAGCATGGATGTGGCGCGGGCAATCGCCCTGAAAACCCACCATGAACTCGATTTGTTCGAGTATGATGACGCAATGGGCGGTGATCGTTTTGTCACAGGCCCCGTTCCCTATTTTGTAACGGTTCCCACCACCTCTGGCACGGGCTCCGAAGTTGGGCGTTCGACCGTGATTTCGGATGACACCACTCACGAAAAGAAAATCCTTTTCTCCCCGAAACTCATGGCAAAAAAAGTTTTTGCGGATCCTGAGCTCACCATGGGGCTTCCCGCAATGGTTACGGCGACCACAGGGATGGATGCGCTCACCCATTGTGTCGAGGCCTATCTCGCCAAAAGCTACTCCCCTCTTTGTGATGGTGTTGCCCTCGAGGGAATCCGACTGATTTCAAGGAGTCTTGAAACTGCGACCCACGCTCCAACCATTGAATCGCGCGCAGACATGATGATGGGTGCCCTCATGGGAGCAGCCGCATTTCAGAAAGGACTCGGCATCGTTCACTCGCTTGCCCACCCGCTCTCCACTGTGGTGGACATGCACCACGGCCTTGCCAATGCGGTCATGATCCCCTTTGGAATGGAATTCAATCTCCCAGTGTCGGGCGAACGAATGAGAACCATCGCAAGCACCATCGGGATCCCGAATCCCAGCGCGGAAGGGTTCGTTGCTTGGCTTCGAGAACTCAACCGAAAACTTGGCATTCCTGCATCCTTGAAGGAGCTCAAGGTTCATGAGAACCACATTGCTCGGCTCTCGGATCTGGCCATCCTTGACCCTTGCCACGGCTCAAATGAGCGCCCCGTCACGCGCGCGGATTTTGAAACGATCTACAAAAGGGCCCTTGCATGATTCGAATCGGTGTCAGCGCCTGCTTCATGTATCCGGATCCGACGCGTGCGGTTTTCGGTCACAAGCAGCTCAGTTATTTTGAGCATGACATGAGTCGCTTTCTTGCAAGAAAGGGCTACATGCCGATTCTCATACCGGATCTGCCCAAGGATCAGCTTGCACCATTTCTTTCCGAAATGCAGGGATTTGTCTTTCAAGGGGGGTCTGACATCGCTCCCGGCACCTATGGGGAAACTCCGATCGAAAACGGTCGATGGCCTGGGGATGCGCATCGCGATGCCTATGAGCTTTCCATTCTGGATTGGGCTGTGAAGCAGGAAAAGCCCGTACTTGGGATCTGTCGGGGCTTTCAGCTCTTGAACGTGTATTTTGGCGGCACTCTTTACCAAGACCTTGGCCTTCAGACTAAAACTCCCGTTGAGCACCGGAACGCTGAAAAGTATGACCGGATTTATCATGAGGTGGAGTGCACCCCGAATGGTCTGATCAAAAAAATCTACCAACAGGATCGCCTCACCGTGAACTCCGTCCACCACCAAGGAGTAAAAACCCTGGGAAAGGATCTGGTCGTCGATGCCAAATCCGCACAGGATGGTCTGATCGAAGCATTTCACCATTCGGGATCCGTGCCTGTCCTTGGAGTGCAATGGCATCCCGAGTTTTCCCACACGCTCAGCGACGTGGTGGTTGACCCGAACCCCCTTCTTGATTATTTTTTGGAGCAACTCAAATGAAGATCATGAATCCCGCAACCGGTAGCCTGATCCGCGAAATCGCTGAATCCACTCCCCTTGAAATCAAGGCCAAGTTCGAGCGTGCATTTGCAGCCCAGGGCGCATGGAAGAAAGCCGGGCTTGATCATAGAATTTCCTGCATTCAGAAGTTTCATGACCTCCTTGAGAAGGAACGCGAAACCCTCACTCGCGACCTGACACTCGAAGTGGGCAAGCCCATTCAGGAGTCCAACAATGAGTTGAACGGCGCACGGAACCGGATCCGGTTTTTCCTCGAGCAATCCAAGGCAACCCTTGAGCCAAAGCCCGTTCGAACAGAAGGTGGAATGAAAGAAGTGTTGGGGCACGACCCTCTTGGAGTGATTGCCAATATTTCTGCCTGGAACTACCCCTACCTTGTGGGTGTGAATGTTTTCATTCCGGCTCTCATCGCAGGAAACGCCGTGCTCTACAAACCTTCCGAGTTCGCAACCCTGACAGGACTCCACATCGAACGACTCCTGCATGAGTCCGGAATTCCAAACGATGTTTTCACTGCGGTAATTGGCGGTGCAAGCTCCGGTGAAGAGCTATTGAAACTCCCGCTTCACGGCTACTTCTTTACCGGAAGCTACAAGACTGGCCGGTCGATCGCCGAGAAAGTGGCCCACAAACTGGTTCCTGTGGGGCTTGAACTCGGGGGAAAAGATCCTCTCTATGTGACGGACGAAATTGCGGACTTGAAAAAGACTGCGAATGCGGTCGCGGAAGGCTGCTTCTACAACAACGGACAAAGCTGCTGCGCGGTGGAACGAGTCTATGTCCACGCTCGCGTTTATGATGAATTCATTCGCCACTTCAAGGAAGAAACGCTTTCCCTCCGGCCGGGAGACCCAACGGATCGAAAATTCCAACAAGGATCCCTGACCCGTCCCTCCCAGGTTGCATTTCTTGAGACACAGATTGAAGACGCCGTAAAGAAAGGTGCGAAAATACTGGCAGGAGGAAAGCGAACCGGAACCCAGGGTGCATTTTTCGAACCTACCGCACTGATTGATGTCGATCACAGCATGCAGGTGATGCAGGAGGAAAGTTTCGGTCCGATCATCGGAATCATGAAGGTCGCCAATGATCAGGAAGCAATCCGTCTCATGAATGATACAGAGTACGGTCTCACCGCCTCAGTGTATTCAACCAACCTTGCGCGGGCGGAATCCATCCTGTCAGAAGTGAATTCGGGCACGGCCTATGTCAATTGCTGTGACCGCGTAAGCCCCTACCTCCCCTGGGCCGGGAGGAAGAACTCAGGCCTTGGCGCCACCCTCTCCACTCTCGGAATTCTGGCTTTCACCCACCCTCGTGGCTGGCACATCAGGGGATAGCGAATGAAGATTTTCTGGATCATCCTGAACCTGGCACTTTTGGTTTCGCCCTCTCTTTCGAATGCAGATACGGAAGACTCTTGCGCCATGGGGACGAGCTTGAAAAAGCTTGTTTCAGACAACGCGTACCTCAAGAATCCCCCTGCTGCGACAAACCACAGGGATTGGAGCGATTACGAAAACAATCTGGCAATCCGGTGGAACGATTTCTTCATGGCCAAGACCCTGATCGACCTTGGGGCCGGGCAAGGTTTTGCTGTTCGTGATGCAATTGAGTCCGGGGAGTTCAAGAATGCAATCGCAATCGACTTCACCGATTTCTCCTCTGCCAGACATTGGGATTTCGCCCCCGAGAGAACCACCTCAAAAGTTCGCTTTGAGGAGGATTCTGCGGAGTCCGCCCTGCTCCGCTATCCCAATACAGCGGATGTCATTGTGGACAACTATGGCGCCTTCACGTATTCGCCAGCGCGGGTTCACATTTTGAACAGTGCGTATCGAGCTCTCAAACCTGGAGGCATCGCCTACTTCAGGTGCCCTCCCGTCAGCTTTGTGCTCAGCGGAGGAAAGACAGTTCCGCTAGAGACCTATTTGAGCAAGAAATACCCGAAAGTCTTCTCCATCAGAAAGAACCGCACCACTCCGTTCGCGGATCTTGAGGTGGAGCCGTACACCTCCGCCGAAACGGTCCTCGTAATGAAACGCGACAGAGATGTGCCACCATTGGATTTGAATCTTGAAATCGAGAGTCATCGGAAATGGTATCACCCCGGCTATTCCAGGATCGAGTTCCCGTTCATCTTCTTCCGCGAAAAGTAACCTCCCCCCGGAACCAAAGTCACGGAGGGAGGCGGGGTTTTCTGGTTCGAATCCAGCGATCCTTAGATCTGGTATGAAACCTGGAGTTCACTTCCGGGCAAGAGTGCCGCGGACGATCCCACAAGTTCGATCGTATTTCGGTCAGCGTGGTAAATGAATCCATTCACCGCGTCCGCCGGGATCACCTGGCCATCGATCTTCACCACAAGGGACTCCGCAGAGGAAGGACGCTTGCTCAGCGTGAACTCGCGGGTCGCCTGCTGAACCATGCCACTGGAGATCGTGAGCAAGTCGGAAGAGAAGTTCCGTGCGATATCGAAGGTTTGCGCATTCAAGATCTGCGCGGCCTTCAGGTAGCGGGCAGGATAGTATTGAATCTGACCCGGAGCCGGTGCAACTGCCGGAGCCGGATAGTTCTTGTTGATGATGAAGTCAAAGCGTGATCCGCGGGATGCAGCACCTGAGAGCGCGGCAACGCGAGCTTTCAGTCGATCCACCCGGGCTTCGATGGTTTCACCATTCGAGATGTCTTCGTTCTCATCCGATACAACCACGAACGAGAGCAAGGAGTCTTCGCGGAAGAATCCGTGATTCCATCCACCAGCTCGAAGAGCCGAATCTTCCATGGCGTGCAAGAAGGAGTTCAAGCATTGTTCACGACCGCTCCCTTTGATCCCAACCCGAGCATTGTCTTCGAACTTCGAAACAAGGCCGGAGGTGTTCTGGGTAAGGTAACGATCCGAAGAGTATCGGGTCAAAAGAAGACCTCGATTCGCTCCCTGATAATCCGGCAGACGGGTCCGCCAGTAGCTGGTATTGTTGCTATCCACATCAGAAGTGATGATTCCAACATGAAAATCAAGACCAGCATTCATGAATCCATTGATGAATCCACTGAAGGAATCCGCAAGAATCTGCTGGTTGTCACTCATTGAGCCCGAGTTATCGACGCAAAAGAGCACGTCGATTTTCGGAGCCGCCGCAACCGGCACTGCGAATTGGTCATCATGCCGGAGAACGGGCACGCCTCCTGTGGAAGATCCACCGCTGGTGGATCCGCCGGTCGAGCCGGAATCACCACTTGTGCTTCCACCGGTCACACCAGTGCTTCCACCGGTCACACCAGTGCTTCCACCGGCCACACCGGTGGTGCCACCAGAGGAGCCTCCGGTTGAAGATCCACCGGAGCTTCCGCCGGTTGTCCCACCGGACACGGACACCGGGTCCGGAACGGATCCGGACACGGTTGAGGGCTCGAGCTTGCTGAAGAACTGTTGATTCTCCCCAAACACACACCCGGTTAAGAGGCTGGCCACTGCCAGCTTCTGTGCAATCCTTTCTGCGATCACTTTAATCCTTGAGTTCAACATACGTTCCACCTTTCAATAACCAAGAATTTTGGTCTACAACTCTAAGAATACGCCCGGAGCGTCAAAAATCAAACCAAATGTTAAGAAAATTTATTAATTTAACGCTAAAGGTCGGAATTAAGCTAAATTAATTAAACATTACGGCCGCTTAGCCGATAGGAAACTATCGGAAAAAAGTACTTTCCCGGAGAAGACCCTCATGAAAATGAACTTTAGAAACCGAATGCTCCTAACCATTGCCCTTGCCTGCGTGATTTGTACTGCATCCGCGATTTTCGTGAGTTCGGGAAAATTGAGGGACAACGGGGAGCTGGCCCTTGTGGAGAAATCGAGGGCGATCCTGTCCCGACTCGAAGTCGGCGCGGGGTACGTTGCCAAAATGGACACCCTCGGGAACGTGGTTGAGGAAACCATCAAGAAGTTCCCGGACGGGAAGATTTCAGATGAACAGAAACTCAAGGTCCTGAAAAGCGTTCCCATCTTCGCAGCCTTCCAGATCGGGGAAATCAACTCCGCCAAGGAAAACTACCAGTTCCGGGTCGCCTCCGATTCCCCCCGAAACAAAGACAATCAAGCAACGCCCGAGGAAACCGCTCTCATCAAGAGCTTCCAGGCGAATCCGGAACTGAAGGAACACGTCGAAACCACTGCGGATGGTAAATTCATCCGGGTGAGCCGCCCCGTCCGGATCTCGGAAAAACAGGGGTGCCTCACCTGTCATGGCGACCCGCTCACGAGCCCCTGGAAGAATGGAAAAGACATCCTGGGGTATGAGATGGAGAACATGAAGGATGGAGAACTCCGCGGCACCTTTACCATCATCTCGAGTCTTGAGCCGGTGAAGGCCTCCGTGGCATCCTCAACGAAGTCCATTCTCCTCTGGGGACTTCTCCTCACCTCCTTCGCTCTCACTCTTGCGTTTCTTTTGATTCGAAATCCAATTTCGATCTTGAGCCGTCTTGCCTCAAGCCTCTCTGAAACTGCGGACGAGGTTGCATCGGCATCCACTCAGATCGCATCCACGAGCGTTCAGCTGTCTTCCGGTGTGACCGAGCAGGCAGCAGCACTCGAGGAGACCTCCGCTTCCATGGAAGAAATGAATGCCATGGTGAATCGGAACTCCGAGAACGCCTCGCGCTCGCAGGACTTTGCGGAGGGCAGCCAGAAGAATGCAGAAAAAGGAAAGAACGTTGTCCAGGAGATGATCAACTCGATCCAGCAGATCGATCGAAGCAATGCGGACATCATGAACCAAATCGAAGAGAGCAATCGCCAGATGTCTGAAATCGTGAAACTGATCGGGGACATCGGAAACAAGACGAAAGTCATCAATGAGATCGTCTTTCAAACCAAACTCCTCTCCTTCAATGCCTCCGTGGAGGCCGCCCGGGCGGGAGAGCACGGGAAAGGCTTTGCCGTCGTCGCCGAGGAAGTGGGAAATCTCGCGCAAATGAGCGGTGGTGCCGCTGCGGAAATCACCCAGATCCTTGAAAAAAGCATCCATCAGGTCGAGTCGATCGTGGAAGAGACGAAAACCAAGGTTTCGGCCCTTGTGAGCGTGAGCAAGGACAAGGTCAGTGCGGGAACCAGAGTCGCACGTCAATGCGGCGAAGTGCTGGAGGAAATCGTTGGAAGCACCTCGAAGGTCAGCCAAATGGTGGAGGACATCACCGCGGGCTCCAAAGAGCAATCCAAGGGCGTGAGCGAAATCAACAAAGCCATGGTCCAACTGAACCAGGTCACTCACCACAACACCCAATCAGCCCAGGAAGCATCCTCCGCAGCAGATCGACTCTCCCAACAGGCAAACGAGCTTCGGGATTCGGTCGAATCCTTGAAGGCCACCCTGAATGGAAGGAAATCCGGAACGGACCCGGAGACCCCCACCTCAAGAACCGGGGGCGCCGCCCCGGCGAAGAAGGAGCCTGCAACCTTCGCGCAGAAGTCGAGAGATGACGATCACTTGCTCGGAGCCCCCTCGGCCGACCGTTTTGATGACAGCAATCATCACGACGTGCTCTAGGACAGACTGCTCAATCCTTTCCCGTTTTGATTTGGGCCAGAATGGCGAGCATGACACCTGCAAGGCACAACACAATCGCGATCAACTCCCGAACATCGGGAAGCCGCCCCTGATAGATCAAGGTATAGAGGACCCCGAAAATGGTTTCGAACACCAGCAGGGTGCCTGAGATTTCGGACGGCAAGTGAACGGAAGCCACATTCCAGAGCCAGTTGGCGAACCACGAAGACCCAATCCCGAGCACCAGGGAAAAGGCAAGATACAACCATGCAGAATCCCGCCCGGCCCACTCCGCGGTGAAAAGAGCCGGAGCGGACACCAAGAGCAGGCAGCCAAGAGAGATCAACCCCATCAGACTTGAGAAATCCCTTCGTGAGATCGTGTTTCGCTCCTGCAGGAATCGTGAATTCGAGATGGAAAACCAGGTCCACATTCCAAGGCAGACAAACAACCCGAGCACCCCCGAGAGCCGGGCGGAGAGAAGCCCCCCGATCTCCGGAACGCTCCCTCCTCCGGAAACAAGAAGAATCAGGCCTGAGGCAATCAAAATCAGCCCTAACGGAAAAGCAGCCCCTGCCCGCTTCCTTCCAGGGGTGAACAGGGGGATGGTCACGGGCAACATCCCAAGCACCAGCGAGGAGATGATTCCGTCCGTTCGCCGGATCGACCAAAACAGGATGCTCGAATACAACCAAAACCCGCTCGCAGACAAAAGAAACACGCGAAACCGATCTGCCGGGGACAGCACCCTCAGGATTGCAAACGCACGTTTCGCAAAGAAAATCCCCATCAGACCAAAAAAGAAAAACCTGCCAAACGCGATCTCAAATGGCGAATAGCCGGGGAGAACCTGGGGCACAAGAAAGGGAACCCCCCAAAAAATACCGGTGGAAGCTCCGGCCAAAAGTCCGAGGACAAGACTTCGTTCATGCGTGGGATTCATGTCCTTCGTTTACCTGAGGCGACAGCGGAACAAAAGGGCAGAACAGGAAAGAATCGCGCCTCTGGCCAGAATGCAGGATTTGAGGTAGGATTCGTCCCCGAAATGGAACCCGATTTGCACCAACTCGCCCTTGAGCAGGGAAAAGACCACTATCTTGATCCCCGGACCGGCTATCTGGTCTTTACCCGGAGATACCTGGCCCAACGAGGGACTTGCTGCGGCTCCGGATGTCGTCATTGCCCCTATTCGGACTCTTTCCAAAAAGACGGAGAACAGGCTACCCTCGACTCATGCGCCTCCTGACCGGATTTCCGGGTTTTCTTGGAACTGAATTCATATCCCGATTGCTCCGGGACAAAACCACGCGATTTCTGGTTTTGGTCCAACCGAAGTTCGAGTCTCTTGCCCGAAGCCGGATTCAGGAGCTGGAAGCGGGAATTCCGGGAGCCTCCTCCCGCATCGAGATCATTCAAGGGGATCTCACCCTCCCGGGACTCGGGATCCGTGAGGATCCGCGACTCAAGGCGGTGACCGAGGTGGATCATTTCGCCGCGATCTATGACTTGAATGTTGCAGAGACTCCCGCCCGGAAGGTGAATGTCGAAGGCACAAAAAACATCCTTGGGCTGATCCGCCATCTTCCCTCCTTCCAGAGCCTTCACTATGTGAGCACCTGCTATGTGAGCGGCCGCCACCCGGGATGGTTCAAGGAAACAGACCTTGAGCTCGGGCAAAGCTTCAACAATTTCTATGAATCCACCAAATACGAGGCCGAGACCTTGGTCAGGAATGAAATGAGGGCCGGCCTGCGCGCCGCAATTTATCGGCCTGCCATCGTGGTGGGCAACAGCCGCTCGGGAGAAACCGGAAAGTACGATGGCCCCTATTTTGTTCTTCAATGGCTGCTCCGCCAGGGCCGCTACGCCATTTTACCCGAGATCGGAAACCCCCGGGAATTTCGAATCAATCTGGTTCCGAGTGATTTTGTGCTCGATGCGATGGCCTTCCTTGCGACACGCGAGTCCTCCATTGGAAAAACCTTCCAGCTTGCGGATCCCTCTCCGCTCACAATCGCAGAGGTGGTGGACCTCTTCGCGCTCCACTCCAAAAAGAGTCTCATCCGGATCCCGCTCCCGAAAGGTCTTGCCAAGTCCGCGATCGCCCACATCCCGGGCTTGGAGAGGTGGCTTGGAATTCCAAGAAGCAGTATCGATTACTTTGTCCATCCCACTTCCTATGATGTGACGAACACGATGGTCGCACTTGAGGGCAGCGGCATCACATGCCCGCCCTTTTCGAGTTATGTGGAAAAGCTCGTCGAATATCGAATTCAACACCCTGAGATTCGGTCAAACGCCCTGACTTGAGTCAGCGGAAATGCACGAGAACATCAGATTCCCTTCACAAATCGACCGATGTTGATCCTTCCGCACTGGACCCCAAAGCCGCCGCGTATCGGATCCGCACTTGAGCACAGTGCGCTTTTGATCGCAGAAGCCTGAAGGGACTTGTTCTTGCTGAGCGCAAGCGCGATGGCTCCGGCCACCTGGGGTGTCGCCATCGAGGTCCCGGAAAGGGTCTTGTATCCCCTGCCCACATAGGTGCTCAGGATTTTATCCCCGGGCGCTGCAATCATCACCGCCCCCGCTCCATAGTTGCTGAAATAGGTGAGCTGGTCGGTTTCATCGGTGGCCGCCACTGCAATCACACCGTTAAGGTTCGCAGGATACGTTGGCGTTCGAGTGATGTCCTTCCCCTCGTTCCCGGCAGCTGCAACGAAGATCACTCCCGCTCTCTGGGCGTCTTGAACCGCTTGATCCAGAAGCGAGCTGTATCCTCCACCGCCCCAGGAGGCCGAGATCAATTTGGCCCCCATTCGGGTTGCATAACGGATCGCTGAAATCGCATCCGCAGTGGATCCTTGCCCTTCAGGACCGATGAATCGAAGCGCCATCAGCTTCACCTTGGGAGCCACTCCAATCACTCCCACCCCATTGCGAAGTGCTGCAATGGTTCCGGCGGTGTGGGTCCCATGCCCGTTCTGATCGACGGGCTTTCCATTCTTTGCGTAGAAATCATACCCGTGCACATCGTTTGCGTAGCCATTCCCGTCCCGATCCTGGCCCGGGGCCCCGCCCACTTCTTTCGAGTTGACCCATAGATTCGACTTGAGATCCGGGTGATCAAGATCAATCCCGGAATCAATATTGGCGACGATGATTTCCGGATCGCCCTCTGTCACGCTCCAGGCCTCGGGCGTGCTCATCAGCTGTTTTGCCACATCCACCACTTCATTTGCGGGATTGACCGGATCCGGCTTTGGCGCCGGCCCCGTGAACGGCGGGGGGGTGGGTGCGGGTCGTTGCGCTTGAGGCGGGGAACGCCGCCTGAGACCGAAGCTCTGGTAAAGGAGGTAGTTGGGCTCGCAGTACTGCTTCTTGCAGATTTCGTCCTGCTCCTTCGCGTTCCGGATGACCTCGACCCGGTCATTTACCAGGGTCATCATGCCATCAGACTCCGGCTCGCCCCGACCGCAGGCACTCAATGAAATCACTAGAACCAAGCCCAAGAAAAATCCATTTTTCTTCACTCGTCACTCGTTTGCCCGGAATCATTCCGGGACTTTTGAGCCTGGAATCATTCCAAGCCTTGGAAAATTGTATCGAGGATCGGCAAAAAAACACCGGTTTTTTTAAATTTAATGAGTATAAAAAAGACCGAGCGAAGCTTTTTGGGCGGTTTCAGGGCATTTTTCTGAAAGGTTATGATAACTTACGCGGCGTGGACCGCCGTTTCGGGAAGATCAATATTGAAATCAGCAATATCTGCAATCTGCAGTGCACGTTTTGTCCGGAAGTGATCCGCTCCAAAAAAACGATGAAACTCGACGCATTCGAGCACATCACAAAAGAGATCGCTCCCCTCACCGACCAAGTCACCTACCACCTGATGGGAGATCCGCTCGTTCATTCCAAACTCGATGCATTTCTTGAGATCAGCGCACGCTACAACACACCCGTGTTTCTGGTCACGAATGGAACTTTGCTTGACGCAAACCGCTCGAAATCACTTTTGCATCCGATCCTGCGCCAAGTGAACTTCTCGCTTCACAGTTTCCCCGACAACTTTCCAGACCGTGATCCAGGAACGTACCTTGCGCGGATTTTTGAATATGTGGACCGCGCACTCCTCCGGAGACCTGACCTGTATCTGAATTTCAGGCTTTGGAACCTCGAATCCCCGACCCGCTTCCCGGAAGCGAATTCGCGGATTCGGGAGCACATCGAAACTCACTACAAGGTGAAACTCCCGGATCGGGTTGATGTACGCTCAAAAAAAAGTTTCAGGATCCGGGACCGTCTCTACGTTCACTACGACACGGAATTTGTCTGGCCCGATCCCGAACTTCCACTTCTGGGTGAAACAGGGACATGCCATGGCCTTCGAAATCACTTCGGCATCCTTGTCGACGGCACCGTTGTCCCCTGCTGCCTCGACAAGGAAGGCAGAATCCCTCTTGGGAACATCCTTGAACGGCCGATCCTGGAGATTCTCGAATCCCGGAAAGCCAAAGAAATCCTGCACGGTTTTCTGAACCGGAAGTTGGTCGATCCGCTCTGCCAGCGGTGCAACTATGTCACACGGTTCTCCTGACCGGCATCACCCCTTCAGGCTCGCCAACTGATCCTTTGCATCCACTTCTGCGAGCTGTGTGAACCCCCCGATCAAGGTCCCGTCCACATAAATCTGGGGAACGGTCTTCATCCCGCTCTTCTTGACGAGATCATCCCAGGCCTCCTCCGACCAATCATCGATCATGATCGTCTCAAACGAGATTCCCCTTTGGGTGAGCAAGCCCTTGGCCTTTACGCAATAGGGACAATTTTGCATCGAATACACAGTGATTTTCTTCATACCTTCTCTTTACCTTGAAAGAATGATATTGAGAACCCCTATGAAAACCCTCGGAATGCGCCATGTTGCCCTGAATGTACGCGATGCCCAAGCCTCAAAGGACTTCTATTGCCGGGTCATGAAGATGCAAATCGAGTGGGAGCCGGATTCCAAGTCCGTATATGTCACTAGCGCCGATGCCAAGGGACCCGGTCTTGATAACCTTGCCCTCCACCAAGCAGATGCCCCGCTCCATCGTCCTGGAAATCTCAATCACATCGGTTTCTTCGTCCCTACACCCGATCAAGTCGATGAGTGGTATGCGCATGTCAAAAAAGAAGGCGCCAAGATCGTGAAGGAACTGAAGACTCATCGCGATGGTGCCCGTTCTTTTTATCTCGAGGATCCGGACGGGATCGTGATCCAGATCCTGTATCATATTCCGGTTTCCGGTCGTGCCTGAGCGCATTCGGTTTCGTTGCATTTTCCGAAAAATAGCCCCCATTCTCCCGTAAAAACAGTTTGAGCCGTGTCGCAAGAGACACACTTGTGGCCCCGACACGTTGGACAGTATCATTGAGTGAAGGTTGGAATCCGGGGGGATTTGGCCGGATGTCGAATCGGGGGACTCTATGAAAAATGCATTGGCTCAATGGGGTTTTCTTTCGAAGAGCAGATCTGCTCTTCCGATAGTGTTTCTGGTTCTTTCAGCTTGCTCGCAAGAGTTCGGGATCGAATTGAAAAAATTGACCGATTCCAGTCTACCCGAGTTCTGCCAACTCGAAGATGGCTCCGTCATTACGACCACCAACGGTGAGTGCATCAATGACCCGGTCGGAGAAATTCTCACAAAAAAAATCTCCAGTTTTGATGCCTCTTCCATCCAAAACAAGAAAATCGATGTCGTCATGGTGATCGACAACTCCGGCTCCATGGATGCAGAACAACAGAAGGTGCGGGATGGCCTCGCAGCAGTGGCGTCACAATACCTGAGTCACGCCAATTTCACGCAAGACTCGCTCGATGTGTGTGTGCATGTCATTTCCTCTTCACACTATCTCAACAGTCCGGCAGGGGAAGGCTTTGTCGGATGCACCTCAAACTCGAACATCAATCTTCCGAATCTGGTCAATGATGCGGTGAACCTTGGAATCAACGGGTCCGGAGTCGAGGCCCTTGGCAAATCACTCATCACCTATCTCAGTGGAAAGAACAGCTTTTCTGACGTCGTATCCGCTCCGAGCCTGAACAAACTTTCCCAATTCAGAAACGATGCCACTCTTGCCCTGATCATGGTGACGGATGAGGGCAATTACAAAGCATATTCAAGCTCCCAACTCGGGCGTGAGGAAACCAAGGAGGCGTACGAACCGTTCACAAACGGAAGCGGTGAAAACCAGACCTGGTTTGACAATGGCGATTGGGACTATGACCGGAATGACATCCCCTCGGTTACCAACAAGCTCGGGCGAGCATCTGCGCGGGCCGCCGATCTGAACAATCTTGTTCAGGACAGCAGGGTCGGGATCAAGAATTACATCCAACAACTTGGATTCAATCTTCAGAAGACCACGGCTCTGAACTTCCTGAAATCCAACATTGTCGACGGAGTCCTGGTTCCCGCTCCTTTGGCCAATGGTCCCTCCATGGGCGACAAGAATCTCTTTGACCTGAAGGCTGTGTTTGGTAATGGCTCCATCAATGCGGACATTGACGGAAACTCGAATTCCTATACCTCGCAGTTTCAGCAGCTCTTCTCGAATTCGGTCTCCATCCAAAGTCAGTTCCCTCTGAGTCCGGCCGCAGCGACAAGCGTGGGAATGGTGGTGATTCGGGTTCGGAACGGACAGGAAACCGTGCTGAGCTCCAGTTCCTACTCACTGGTTCAGAACGGCAATGCCCTTCAACTGACCTCTCAGGCTGCAGCTCAGATTCAATCGGGCGACTCCATCAAGGTCACGTATTTCCATCGTTAAAGAAAAAAGGCCCGTATTGCAAAGATACAGGCCTTTTGATGAATTCAAAAACGAAAGATCTCTTCCGGCTTCCGGATTTATCTGAAAGTGCTCACCGAGCCAGTGTTGCTGGATGAACTGGTTGAGCCAGGATTGCTGGATGAACTGGTTGAGCCAGGATTGCTGGATGAGCTCGTTGTGCCCGGACCACTGGATGAGCTCGTTGTGCCCGGACCACTGGATGAGCTCGTTGTGCCCGGACCACTGGATGAGCTCGTTGTGCCCGGACCACTGGATGAGCTCGTTGTGCCGGGACTGCTGGATGCTGTGGGAGACGCGGACGCCGTTGGCGTAGGACTTCCAGTTCCGGTGATCCGTGAATAACATACCACGCTTCCCGCAGGCGCCTCTGCGACCGTTGCATTGCAATTGCTCTGCCCGTGAAGTGCTGCACACTCTTGAAGAGTTGAGTAAACCAGAACCCCGGGCTGTGCCAGCTGTGCGCAGGCATTGGCGGCATCATCCTGGAGCTTAAGCGAACTCTTTTTGAGACATCCTCCTAGAACCAAAACAGAACCTAAAAACGTCAAACTCAGGCTTTTCACATAAAATTTTTTCATGAACATTCTCTCCCTTGTAAAGTATAGACAGATTCTCATCGCCTGCAGAAGCAAAAATTCGCCCCCGGATGCTCAACCCCCTGTTTTTTGGATGCATTCGTTCCGCTGAACGAAAAATCGTCGAAAAATCAACTGAATCAGCAGAAAACCAAAGAGAGCGACCACGGAAACCCAATGCCCCACCCTCATCGGAGTTGTGGGATAAAATCCAAGATCGACCCTGCCTTTGGCAAAGATCAGCGTGTGCGGATAGGTGGACCAATGCCTCACGACCTCTCCGCGTTCATCCGTAAATCGCATGCCGGGTTGGGCTGCCAACTTGATGACATAAAAGGAAGGATCGGGAGATTCCGGGAGCTCAATCCGGTATCCTCTCCCTCCGACTTTGCTGACGCGCACTTGCTCGCCTTCGGTCTTTCTTTCGGGCACTTTGTCTTGATGAAGAGAAGAAACCTCCGCCCAATCCTCATTTCTGATCCAGACCTTGAGCGGCCAGGAAATCTTGGACTGGTCATTGCAAGTCTGAAAGGATTCCGTCAATGCGAGCTGCTCCCAAGTCTGAAATCCTCGATAGCGCTTCGGCAATCGACCAAGACGCTGGAAATCAATCGGCTCCACCAGGGACATCCGGATTCTGGTTGCCGACTCCCTTGGAATCAGTTTGTTTACGCCATACTCCTCGCCGTAGACGCGAACAACGCCCGACTTCGAGAATCGATATTGAGGAGTGCCGCTCTGAAACAGTTCCCGATAGCAATCCAACTTCGCCTGATCCAGACCGTAGCGGGTCTCTCCGGGAGTCCCGATCACCCCCTGAATGTTGAAGGTATGAAAATAGGAATCAAGAAAACACCCGAGCGTGGGGCAGGAAAAACCTGAAAAGAAAAAATACTGCAAGATGCTCGGAGGTTTCAGGAGCGTCGTCAGGTAGGAGGAAAGAAGTGTATTGGAGCGGTTGCTTTCCCAATAGAGTCCTTTATTGGATCTGAAATCCGGCAACTCACTGGCGAGCAACATATCCAAACCGAAGTCGATCGTGCGATTCCGTCCTATGACCCAGTAGCGCCCGCCGCCACTCAAAGTGAGATCACCGGCATCCTTCAGGTCCAATGCCAACGGACTCGCAGGCTTCACCTCGCCATAGGTGGTATCCTGAAAATTCAAAGACAAACAAACCAAGAATCCGGGGATTGCGAACCTCGCCATTCTCCAGTCCAATCGGGCAACCACAACCCCGAGTAAGAGCACTCCGACCACCAGCAGTCGATAATAGTGGAATCCGGGAACCCACTGTTGGATGCCCAGCGGACTCCACTCGATCAAATGCGGAAGAAAACCGGAACACAGGAACACAAAAAGCGCGAATGCGATGAGTGCACGGTCCACTCTGTCCTTCTTCTGAAAAAGAAGCAAAAATACAGAAAGTACTGCGAAACTCCATCCGGGATGGGTGGAGCTGAAAACATTCGTACTCTCGAGAAACCTGCGGTGCGCGAGAAGGGGAAGCCAGAAGAAAGCAGTCAAAAGGGCTGACACCAACGAAACCGTGAAAAACTCCCTGCGCCTTGAGGCATCAAAGAGCATCAGGAAAACCAGAAGGAGTGCCGCACTCAAGCCAAGAACAATGTGGGAAACAAAGGTAAGGGAAAAAAAGAGAATGGTCCAAAACAAACGCCCGCCGAACAGGACGCTCGAGAGGAACTGGAAGAAGAAAATTCCGGAAAGGACCTGACTCGTTAGACCCGTTCTCCAGAAGTCCTGAAGAGACAACCCTTGAATGGTCATGTCCCCGAGCTTGGGCACCAGATCCATGAAAACAAGAAAAGCCGCAACAAAGTTCCGCCGCCAACCCGGACCCCAGCTCATGACAAAACGCCACTGGGAAAAAAGGTATGCTGCAAACACAATGAGCAGGTACGAGGAATATGCCGAAAGCCCGTCCTGCGAGAAGAGTGACAGAACCCGAATCCACCCGGAGAGAAGCCAGTCCTCCAAAGGAGGATAAAAAAGCCCGTGAGTATAGCCTGAAAAAAACTGATCGTTGAACTCGTGATGTTTTCCTTGCAGCGAGCTCACCGCAGAAGCGTAGTGTCCCGCCAGGTCCACATCGAGCAAATTGAGATGAAACAGGATTTTTTCCGCAGCAATCCCGAAAGCCCCGAGAAACAAAAGGCCCGGAAGGTGATTGGCCCAAATCCTCCGTCTCATGGCCTCTAACCCCTCATTCCCGCAATTTCACCCTCTTGCCTGATTCTAGGGTAAGCGACAACTCCCCCCGCAAAAAGGAATACAACTTTTGCATCCCGGAATCCCCCAGTTGCGGAGAAACCAATCCGCTTTCCTTCAAATCGGAAAGCGACGCCGGTTGGAGCCTGAGAAGAGGAAGCTGACTTTGCGGTTGCACGATGTGTTTGGATGCAATCGAATACTGGTCGGAAAGCAAGGAAAGGAGAACGCGCAACAGATCAATCCCGAGCGACTCCTCGGAGGTCGGTTGCAGCGTATTCCTCTGTTTCAAGTCCTTTGGGATTTCATCCTTGCATTTGATGCCGGTCTCGATCGCCTGAAGGATTCTCTTTGCTTGGGGAAGCTTCGCCTCTCCCCTCGAAAGCCCCCGGAATCCCTGGAGCTGCTCGACCGTGGCGGGTTTGATTTTTGCGAGATCGATCAAGACCCCATCCTCGGCAAGCCAGCGTCTTGGAACATCAAGCTCTCGAACGCGGTCTTCGCGCCACCGTACCAACTCAAGGAGTACGGCATAGTCCCTCACATGGAATTTTCCGGACTGTGCAAGCCTGCGCGCAATGTCTTCTGCCGGGACCTCGTACAGTTTTCGATCACTGAACTTTGCGGAGAGCTCCATCGCCCAATCCCTGCGACCGTTTTTGTCGAGGCGCTCAAACAGGATGGCCGCGACCTCGATCAAATGCTTCACATCGAGAAGTGCATATTCGAGCACCGGCTTCGGGAGCGGACGCTTTGACCAATTCGTACGTGCATAGCCCTTCGGAAGATCAATTCCGAGAACCGATCGAATCAAATTTCCAAGCCCGATGTTGTCGCCCAGTCCGCAAAGGGAGGCTCCCACTGCAGTATCAAATACCGGTGAAGACAAGATATCGTAGGCGGAAAGAAGACACTCCTGATCCCCGTGGGCCGCGTGAACAATTTTCAGAATTTTGGAATCCTGGAACACATCCAGAATCGGCTTCATCTCGCTCTTGGAGAGTGCCTGACAGTCAATGAGCCAAGCGTCACCGGGCGTTGCGATTTGAAGGATTTCGAGTTTGGGATAGAAAGTGCTTTCCCGAATGAATTCAGTGTCAAACGCGATCATGGATGCCTGCGAGAGTGTTTTCGCAATGGCAGAGACGTCTTTGGGATTCTGAATCAATTCAAGTGATCGATCGGGCATGAGACGGGAAGAGTGTCACAGATCAAAAATCATTTCTAGGGAGCTTCGAAGAAAAACCATACACCGTACCGTTGATCATCAGATACCCGTGCGGATGGGCTCCCCCATCCCGATCCCCGGGATTGTAGTGGACCCAGTGGATGATCGCTCCCATGGGGGACGGAAGCCGCGATTTTGGCCCGGCTGTGATGTAATCCCCGCAGGCTGCCACTTGCATCCCGGGGCGAAGAGCCGGAAGGTCCCCGAAGTCCTGATTGTAGATGATTTCAATGTCCCCCGCCGAATCCCGGTCGAGATTGAGTGCAAAGTGGGCATGGCCCGTTTTTTCAGGATAAATGTCGGTGATCACTCCTTGAACCAGAGCCCTGCCATGGAACTGATTCGGGGTGCTCTCGCGCCACTGAAGAACTTGTGAATTATTGATCGGGAGGAGTCTGCGCTTTTGATCAAAACAATCCGGGGGCATGGGTGCTGCAAAAACTGAGATTCCGAAGAAGACCCCGAACAAAACGCCAAACCCATGTTTTCCCATGGACCCAATGAATACGACACTGTCGGTCGGTTTTGCAATGAAAAAGATTTATGCCGCCTGAGATCCTGCGTACGAGGTCAGGTCGATCACTCGAATCCTTACCCGCGCTTTGGGGCCGGCAAGCATGAAGTCGGTTTTTTGAGGATCTTCCGCAAACAATTGAAACGCATACCGGGCAATCACCGTGGAGGCTTCGTCCTCGGCTTTCTGATAGGTCTCAATCTTGCCTCTGGACTTGAACCACTGAACTGCATGTTCTTGAACCTCAGGCTTCAGGAAGGGCTGGGAGAGGATTCCTTCGACGAAATCCGCAAACTCCTCGTCCTCTGCTTTCTGCCGTTCCCGGAACTCATGCACCCTCTTGAGTGGCTCGGGCTCCTTGTTGATCAGAGCGAGCTCCAGTTCCAGAATCTCTTCCGCACTCGTCAGTGTCTCGGTTAAAACGGGTTCCCCCCCGTTTCGGGTCACTACGATTGCAATAGTTGGTTGTTCAGAACTCTTCATATCATCCTTATCGGATTAATTCGATCGGGCATTAGGCAAATCTTTCCTTTCCACTATAGACTCTTGAAATAATTGCGTTTTTTATATTTCAATCCTGTCAAAAACCTGCTACCACTCCCCCATCGTGTCGGACTTTATTCATCAGCTCGAGGACCAGGTCAGGCGTCGCCGGACCTTTGCCATCATCTCCCACCCGGACGCAGGGAAGACCACGCTTACCGAAAAACTGCTGCTTTATGGTGGCGCCATCCATTTGGCAGGTGCGGTTCGAGCAAAAGCGAATCAGCGCCACACCACCTCGGACTGGATGGAGATCGAAAAACAGCGGGGAATCTCGATCAGCACTTCAGTTCTGCAGTTTGAGTACAACGGGACAATCATCAATCTGCTCGATACCCCGGGCCACAAGGACTTCTCCGAAGACACCTACCGAACCCTCATGGCAGCCGACGCCGCGGTGATGCTCATGGATGCCGCCAAAGGGGTCGAGCCCCAGACACGCAAACTCTTCGAGGTTTGTCGCATGCGGGGAATTCCCATCTTTACGTTCATCAACAAAATGGACCGTCCTTCGCGCGAACCGCTGGATCTTCTCGATGAACTCGAAAAGATTCTTGGAATTCGCTCCTGCCCACTTACTTGGCCGATCGGCTCGGGCGACCGCTTCCGCGGCGTGTATGACCGCCAATCCAGGGAAATCCATTTCTTTCAAAAAGATCAAGAATCCAAAGGCAAAAAAATTGAATCGAAAAAGATGTCGGGAGTGGATGACCCCGAATTCCTGAAGTCGCTCGGCGGTGAACGAAACGACACCTTCGAGGCCAAAGAGCTCTACGATCAATTCAAATCCGAACTCGAACTCCTGGAACTCGCGGGCGACGAGTTTGATTGGGATCGGATCCTGCGGGGCGAATTGACTCCGGTGTTCTTCGGATCCGCGATGAACAATTTCGGAGTCGAGCGATTCCTGAATCGCTTCATCGAACTTGCCCCTCCTCCGGCTCCGAGAACCTCGGGCGAAGTCCCGGTACCTCCCACCGATCCAAAATTTTCCGCATTTGTTTTCAAAATCCAGGCAAACATGGATCCCGCGCACCGCGATCGCGTGGCATTTATTCGCATTTGTTCCGGCCACTTCTCGCGCAACATGATCGTGAAACACTCACGCCTCGAAAAAGACCTGAAACTTGCGATGCCGGTGAGCTTTTTTGGTCAAGAGCGCGTGGTGGTCGAGGAGGCCTGGCCCGGGGATGTGATCGGCCTGGTCGACACTCAAGGCTCCTTGCGCATCGGGGATACAATCACCGAAAAGAAGGGGCTTGAGTATCAAGGCGTTCCCTCGTTTTCGCCGGAACACTTTTCCAGCGTCATGATCCTTGACCCCATGAAGCGAAAGCAGCTTCAAAAAGGTCTTGAGCAACTCTCCGAGGAAGGCGTCGTCCAGATCTACCGGCAACGGGGCTTCGGCGATCGCGATCCAATTTTGGGAGCCGTGGGAGCACTTCAGTTCGAGGTTCTTCAGCACAGACTCAAAGCCGAATATGCGGTGGACGTGAAGATCGACAAGCTCCCCTACACCCATGCCCGCTGGATCACCGGGGAAGGGCTCGATCCGGATGTCTTTGAGCGCCGGGAGGACTCCCGTTGCCTGCTTGATCGCGATGACAATCCCGTGATCCTATTCAAGAGTGAATGGGCGATGAGGTGGGCAGTTGAGAATCAGAAAAACTTGCAGTTCCTAACCACTGCGCCCCGAAAGAAGTCTTAAACTGGCCCGCTTCAAACTGGTCCCCTTGAGTGGGCACGAACATCAATGGACTCACGAGAAGCTGTTTGGAATGATTGAATTTTGGTCTCCGAGCCGCATCCTGCGGCCTCGCTTGCGCCAATCCTGTCTCGCGAGAGTCGACCAAAACTCAATCATTCCAAATAGCTCCTGGCTAATCCGCTTAAGTCCGTGCCCAATCAAAGGGGCCGGTTTAAGTGATTTATAAACTGGCATCTTTGAGTGGGCATGCATTCAGAGCACCGGAATTGATCCCCTTGGATTGATGGGGGGGAGCCGACTCTCGCGAGTGCGGATTCACGAAAGCGAGGCCGCAGGACGCGGCTCGGAGGCTAAACCCCCATAAATCAAAGGGGATTCCTTCCGGCTCTCGAAGTCCGTGCCCACTCAAAGATGCCAGTTTAAGAGATTTACAAAAATATTTCGCTCCATTATCTTGCCGCCATGCGTTTTGGGGCCAGCTTTACCATCCTTCTCGTGCTGCTTTCGAGTGCGGGAATCCTTTGCCCGACGCCCAGCCTTGCCCTTGAACTCGAAGTAAAAACCTGGCCTGAGAGTTTCTACCAATGGGCAATCCGCAGACCCGAGAATCTCAACTCCCGCTTCACAGGCGCCCTGTTTGATGGAGAAAACTCTTCTGACATCTTTGTCGACAACTTCACCGGCAGCACATCGCTCAATGTGAGTACAGCGCGCGATGTGTTCAACAACTACGATCTCATTGGCAGCTGGACTGTGGTCGATCGCATGCGCTTGCGTCTGAGCAGCAATCTGATTGGATACGGCACGGACCGGGTCAATCCAGGTCCAAACGAGGCCGGGTTTTCATTTCCTTTTTTTGGTGTGAGCTTCGGAATTCAAGGAGTCCTTGAGTGGAAGAACTATCGGCAACTCTCCCCCCTTGAGGTCCGGAAGCTTCCCGAACCGGGGCCTGACCCCGTGCCACCGGGCACTGAGGACATCACCGAACTCAATCCCTACCTGAGCGCGCTCAGCCTGAATCCCAATCTCACTGCGAAACTCAAGAACATCTTGAACCCCTTCACGCTTCCGTTTCGAATGCCACTTTCCCGAAGTGATCTTCGAAAAATGAAGGAAGGAGAAGTCATTGCATACAATCTCACGGGAAGAGTCGGCTTCCGAGGCACCTTTGGCTGGCAGGTCATTCCCTCGACCGACCTTTATTTCGGGGCCAATACCGCGATCGAAACTCACTTGGACGGGGAATTTGAAGTCTCGGTCATGAAGGAGGATGAACGGCACGCAAAGGTTCGGGTGAGCCGCATCCGCGGCTTGGGCTCCTCACTCAGAATCAATGCGGGTCTTGATTGGCGGAATGTGTTTCAGGGGATCTTCCTGTTCAAGGACACCTCTTTTCAGCTTCAACTTGGAAACCTGAGCACCCAAATCATCCCCTTTTTCTTCGAGGTCTCCCGTTTCCATCAAAAAGAGATCGATGTGGCCTACCGCTATGACCTGGAAAGCGCTTCCGGCCGCGAGGCCTTTCACAAGGCGGTTCTTGGAACCCTGGTCCTGTCAGAGGATTTGGCCAGGATGGATGCGGACCATCCCCATCCAAGCGTAACCCGCCTCTATGACCGGGCCACGGATCATCTGAACTGGACTCGAACCAACGGCTCAACGATCAGCCTGTTTTTGAATCGACGTCAGGACCGCTCGGAGGACTCGATTGAAACCGAGGTAAAACTCCCCGGTGGAAGCCGTCATCTTTTCCGGACCGCCTCGCGAAAGACAATCCAACACAATGCGCTCTTTGGATCTTCCGAATCGATCTCCAAACGCATCTCCCTTTTGATGGACAAGGACGGGTTTCGAAACTCGGAACCCGGATCCCTGCTCATCATTGCCGAAAACTCGATTGAGGATTCTTCGACCACTCCTCGCGAATTGAATTCCTACACCGCGGAGATCGGTGGTTTTTTTGAACGGGAATCCCTTTTCCCGGACTTCCCTGAAGAAACAATCCCGACCTCGGGGCACAGCAAGGGGCGACGCGCCTGGTACGGCCGAAGTTCGTTTTATTTCGGATTTACTCTCGATCAAGACGGCTTCCAAACCTGGCTCAATCAAGACCCCTCACGCATCCTTTCGTTTGCGAAAAAGAACAAACTGGAACTTCAAGAAGAGGATTTTCCGAAAATGAGAGCTGCCATCGAAACGGGAAATGCGGATGACCTCCACTCGATCCTGCAGCGTCTCCTCTCGAACCGAAACCGCACCCGGGAACTGATGGACCTCTTCAAGCTGCATGTTCCGAAAGACTCAATGGAACAATTTCTTGTGGCGCAGAATCCTGCTTTCGGGAACATTCAGCAAAGGGGCCACAAGATCACTCCCCTTGAAACCGCGTTCCTCGAGACGGATGCAGCACCCACCACCCGAATGGAGGGATTGAAATCCGTGCAGGATCCGGACGCCCGCGTGGTCAATCTGGAGTGCTCTTCACTTCCCGACGGTCGAATCGCACTTGATTTTGAATTGAGTGATACACCGGGATTCCTTTTCTTCTCGCTCACCCCCCTGACCGAACGCCGTCAGCGTTCAGCAGTCGAGCTGGTCCTCTTCGATCGGGAAGGACGCTTCCATGCCGGAAAAAACCAAATCGTTCTGGACCCGGATTCTGAAGATCCCCTGATCCATCGTCTCACCTCGAAGTGGGGTGATCCGGGTACTCCCATGGCGTTCACGCTGGGATTCACTCGACGGAAAAAAAGCTGGGGATACGGATCATCGTGTCAGTTCCGTTTGCACTCGAGAGGGATCCCCAAAGAGAAACTCAAGCACTGATTCCTTCTTCCGAATCGTGTCGGTGTATCCGAGTTCCGCCAGCTGTTGCGTATAGGCCTTCTCAAAGGCCAAGTAAGAAACGAGATCCCAGCCCTTGTCCTCTTTTGCTCCCACCCCTCGCAACAGAAAACGGATCAATCCGGGGAATTCCTTCAAGGTCCCCTGTGCAAGCTGCCCTAGATCCTGGCTCGGCCGCAGTGCCATGACGGGGATGCTCTTCAATGGCGATGCCATCTTGCTTTTCTGCTCCTCGGTCATGAGCGACAAGGTTCGATTGATTCGCTCCAATCGTTCAATGTCGGTTTCCAGGGAGTCCAGGAAAACCGCATTGAGGAGAACTCCGCCGATTTCGGCGATCGACAAATCATCCCGCTTGAGAGTCCGATTGAGTTCAACAGTCTGTTCCTCGCTCCGGAAATAGCGGATTCCAATGCAGAGAATCCGGTCGGCTCCGAGGTGGATCGCAGGACTCACCGGCGAGGTCAGCCGAATGCAGCCGTCTCCATACAATGCTCCCTCAATTCGGGCCGGGGGAAAAAACACGGGAATGGCGCTTGATGCCATGACATGATCGAGTGTCACATTGGTCCGGACACCGATGCGTGTGGAGCGAACCCAGTTCGCAATCGATGCATCACCATCAAAAAATGTGATCGCTGTTCCCGTGAGGTAATTCGTGGCAGAGAAGGCGACACCCCGGAGCGTCTTGTTCTTGATGAACTCCGGAATTTTTTCGAGCGCCAACTCGTTCCCCAGGAGTTCCCGCAGCGGCTCGGTGCTGAGGAGATGATTCGCACGCTTTTGACTGAAGAGCCCTCCCATCCCCACCGTGGTCAGCCATTTTGAGCCCAAAGATGCGATGGATGCGGGATCGGTACGATACACCCTCTCTGAATGGAGACCGGTCCACAAATCCCAGAGCCCTCTGGTTGCAATCTGGAATTGGTCCGCTCGCGACATCAAATAGGCGGCATTAATCGCACCCGCGGAGACTCCCGAAATCACGTTGAACGGGGTTTCCTTCGACTGTGAGATTTCGGCAATCGCTCTCAGGACTCCCACTTGATATGCAGCGCGGGCTCCTCCGCCCGTAAGCACCAATCCAAGGTTCATGAAACAAGTATACCTCATCCCCGGTTTTTCGGCGGCCCTGATCAACAAAAAGAGTTGAACCGCCTGTCCCTGATGCCTTCGTGTGATCCTTCATTCCGGTTCAGGATTCAAACTGCAAATCGATGAATGCCTTGAAGGACTTTTGAATCTGGTTGCGGTTCAATTTCTGGGTCTGGGTGAGCTCTTTCCGTTCGACCGAGAAATCCCTCGAGAGAATCACGAACCTCGCAACCTCCTCCGGAATTCTCTTTTCATGCACCAACTGATCAAGACCCAGGGCGACTTTTCTCCTCAATTCCTCATCCTCGACGGAAAGACCCTCAATTGCGCCGGGCGTGAATCGAAGATCCACGATCACGTCCTCTTTTAAAGTGATCAATGCGAGAATTCCGGATTTTCCCTCACCGACAACGCATACATTCGAAACCCCCGGGAGTTCCTTGATGGCATTTTCAATGGGAAGTGGCGCAATCATGCGCCCGTTCGAGAGTTTGATGATGTCCCGGTTTCTCCCGAGAATGGTGAGCTCGGGTGTGAACTCGCCCAAATCTCCGGTCAAGAGCCACCCGTCTTCCGTCAGGACTTCCGCCGTGGATTCCGGCGCACCCCAATACCCGAAAAAAACCTGAGGACCACGAACCTGGATTTCCCCATCCATCATGATGCGAACCTCGACTCCGGCGGGGACAACCCCTACGCTCTTGAAGTCCTTCCGCCCGGGATGAGTGAGACTGATGAGACCTGCGGACTCGCTCATTCCATAGGTTTCCTGGATCTCGATTCCAATTTCCCGGAACCACTGGCCAACGGACGGGGGCAGTTTTGCCGCCCCGGAGACTGCAAACTTCAATCGATCCAGCCCCAACCGGGAACGAACCTGGCTCAAATAGACCCGCTCAGCAACCTTGCCGACACGATCGATCTCCATTGCCCTTTGGAGCAACTTTGGCTTTCGACTTTCGACCTGTTCTTTGAATCGCTCCCACACCCTCGGGACCGCAAGGAGCAACGTGGGCCTCACCTCCACCAATTCCTCGAAAAAACGATCGTAATTCGAGTTGAACCAGACGGGGTATCGCTGAACCAATGCGACCGCCAAGGTCTGAACTTTTTCCGCAACATGGGCAAGAGGCAAGAAGGAGAACAACTTTCCATCCATGTAGGGAAGCTTCCACTCCCGCGACAACACCTCGGCAACAAAGGTCAACTGGCGAAGACCGAGCATCACACCTTTCGGAGTACCGGTGGTTCCCGAAGTATAGATGATCATGCATGTCTCATCCGGATTCAGCGCCTTCAAAAGGGCTTCTCCGCGGGCTTCGATCTGCTCGGGCGAGTAGGTCCGGATCGTCAGGATCCTCGCAACCGCATCCGGAAAGGTCAATACTTCGCGGTCGGGGTTTTGTGATGCGGGAATCCGGCTGCGATACAGGTCAGACTCCACCAAAACCAGTTTTGGTTTCACCTGGTCGATCATCTGTTCGAGCTCAGCATCCCTGGTGTGGGGATGGACACCCACAGAAATCCCGCCCGCAAGCCAAACCGCAAGTTCCCATTGCACCCATTCAGGGGAGTTCTGCGCATACAGCATCACCCGCTCTCCCCGCTCAAGACCGAAGTCCCTGATTGCGATTGCGAATCGAACCACTTGCATCCAGTACTGGGAGGCAACGATCGGGGTCCATCCCGCCTCATCGCGGAAAACCAATGCCTCCTGCTGGGGTTGGTCGCCCGCCCAGAGCTTCAAACGATGCAACAAAGTGCTCTGATCCCGCATCCCGTTCCTACTCCGGTTTCAACCCGCGGAATTCGGAACGTGCGGATTCGCCCGTACCCGCAAGGGCTCTCACGGTCTCTCCGTAAATTTTGGAGTACCAATAGTAATTCCGTCCAATCAAGGTCACATAGTTGCGGGTCTCCGCATAGGGCATCAGATCGAGGAACAACAAACGGTTGCGTGTTGGATATCGCTTCTGCCATCGATCCACAACTTCCGCTCCGGCATTGTAGGCTGCCAGTGCAAGCTCGACATCCCCGTTGTAGCGCTCCACGAGGATTTCAAAATATCGGATTCCAAGACGGATATTCACCTCAGGCTTCAGAAGCTGACTTCGCTTGATCCCGCGGTCCATGAGTCGAGCGGTTGCCGGCATGAGCTGCATGAGACCAAGCGCCCCGACTCTTGAGCGGGCATTCTCTTGAAAGGCGCTTTCCTGCCGGATCAACGCGGCGACGAGCAGCGGATTCACGCGTTTCGCGCCGTCTACAATGCTTTCAATGAATTTGAGGGGATAAAAAAGCTTCAATGTCGAGTCCACGACATATCCGGACTGGGTCCGGAACACACTGTCGAGCATCCGGAAGAGGGAGAATGTGTCCTTTGACCTGTAGGCAAACGTGGAAAGGTAGAGCCTGACCCCGGGCTCGAGTTTGAGAAGGTATTCCGGATTCTTTCGAACCGGGGTGAGCAATCTCCGGACCATGGCGGATTCCCCGAGCTGGTCGTAATCCTCGAGCATCCGGATCCACATGTTGAAGCTGCCTTCCGAAGCTGCGCGTGTTTTCACAATCGGATCAATGGGCTTCAAGAGGTTCTCGACCAGAATGGAGTCACCGTAATTGATCGAGAGCGTGTGGAATCCCAACGGATTCATCCGGAAGAGCTCATCAAAACTTGCAAGAAACTCCTCCTTTTTTGAACCTGCCCGTGCGCAGTAAGCGCTCCAGTAATGCGCGCGCGTTGAGTAGTCGTTGACTCCCATCTTGGCGAGCCGATTGAAGACCTTTTGCGCCTGCTCGCAGTCCTTCTTCACAATCGAAAGGAGTCCGAGGCGGAATCGTGCGAGCTGGACATATTTGTTCGTGGCGTTCTCGAGGTTGCAGGAATCGGATTTACGGTAAAGCTCCAAAACCTGCTCCATCTTGTCTTCATCCGGAAAAAACTCTTCGCCTTTCAATCCAAGGTAAACATAGACCTCCGGATCGGCACAGGATTCCGCCTTTACCAGTCGCTTGGCAAGAGCTTCAAGCTCCGGAGTCCAGGAATCAATCCGTTTCAAGGCCCGGTAATAATCACCCTCGATTTGATCCTCCACCCGATCGATCTTGCCCTCCAGGAGTCCGCGATAAACCGCATGAATCACCTTCCCGTGCTTGTTCTTGAAGGAACGAGTGAGTTTCGCCTGGGTATTTCGCTGGGATAATTTGAGCGCCATCTCGGAGTCCGCGTCATCCAACACCAGCTCATCCTCGAAAAAAGTATCGGCCCAAGCCGACTTGAGAACAGTGCACTCGGGTGCTGATCCATAACGTGAAGAGCACACATCAAAGGCCTCATCGCCCCTTCCTTTGCGTTTTGACTTCTCGATCAAGAGGAGCATGCCCTTCCGCTCGGGCGTGAGCGGGCTTTCCGACAGATTCCGGTTCATCGCCTCGGAGAGACGGACCCCCTCTCCTTGTGCCACCTTGGTTGCATCGGGCTTTCGTGCCTGGATTTCGGCGGAATAATCAACGGCGGTCTGCGGGGGAAGCTCAGGGGTGCTACAGGCAGCGAGCCCCAGAGATGCGATGAATGCTGTTTTCAAAATCCCCGATTTTCCGTACCCTGTGTGCATGCCGAATTCCCCGTTGTCTTCGAAATCTCTCCTCTGGATCACGGATCCCTGGAGAACATTGGACCGAGAGCAGGATACCACGCTCCGGCTGGCCCACGAAGCGGCGAATCTTGGAGTGAAAACATTCTGGACTGATTCGGATCAAGTGCTCGACGCACAAAACGCTCTCCTCAAGGTTTTTCCATTTTCCAAGCATCAGCACGAAGAACCAGCGAATCCTGTCCGGATCCATCCGTCAAAATTCAGCCAAATCCACTTCCGGATCGATCCGCCCGTCGATCAGCATTATCGGAAACTCCTCGAAGAGCTCCTTGCACGGGGCGCAGCGGAGGAACAGATCTTGAATCCCCCCTCCTTGATTGCATTTCAAAGCGAAAAGCTTCCCCCTCCCGAACTTCACCATCTCGCTCCGCAAAATGAAGTGATCCTGAGTGAAACGGATGCGTTCGCCGCCTATTCAAAGGCCCGAAAGTGGTCCGCGTGGGTCAGCAAGCCCATGAACCTGGCCCAAAGCATCGGAGTAAAGCGACGCGAACAACCGGCAAAACTTGATGAGTTCCTCTCCCATCTTGAAATCGATTCCGACCGATTCCGGAATCCGATCCTCGTGCAAGAGTACCTTCCCGGGATCAACCAAGGGGAAGTCCGGATGTGGTTTGCCGGGGGCAAGTTGATTGCAGCATTGAAGAAATTCCCGGCTGATGGTGATTTCCGGGTCCTCATCGATCAAGGGTCGAGAATCGAAGCCCATCACCCCACCTTGCGCGAGCAGGAAATCGCGCTTGAGGTCGGCAGCTCCCTACGGGATCAGAGGATCGCACTGGCAGCGATTGATTTCATCGATGGGAAAATCTCGGATTACAACATCACAAGTCCGGGCCTGCTTGTGCAGCTTGAAAAAGTCCACGGGGGGCGGAATTTCGCGGCTGAAATCATCAAGGCGATCCTTTGACAGGTCGCTGTTAAAAAGGCTTGAGACCGGGAACTTCGATCCCCAAGGCTGAGGGATTGCGAATGAGGTCCTGAAGCTCCTCAATCTTCGATTCAAGCGACTCGATGCCGTTCTTGGAAATGACGGATCCAGGCCCAAGATCCGCAACCTCCGCTGACCGGGCACCCGGAGAGGTTCCACCGCCTGAAAGTTCACGGATGAATTCACGGAGTTTTCCTGATTTCCGAAGCTCGGTGATGCGTTTTTTGGCGCCCTCGATCGAGTATCGCTCCACATGGAGCAAATGTTTCACGAGAATCAGCGATTCAATCTGGGACCTGCGATACACCCTCTGGCCATTCGGGCCTTTTTCGGGAGCAAGGAACGGGAATTCCCCTTCCCAAAAACGGATCACGTGGGTCTTGAGACCCAGAATTCCTGCAACATCACCGATTCGGAAAAACGTTCTGTCCGGAATCAATCCGTTCACGCTTATTCCTCGTCCTCATCATCCTCGTCTTTGTGATTGCGACGGCGAATCATCTCTTCGGTGATGGCCTTGCCCTTCAGCGTATCGTTCACATCAGTCCGAAGAACTTGTGAGGGTTTAAAGGTAAGGACACGGCGGGCGGAGATCTCGATGGCTTGCCCGGTCTGAGGATTTCGTCCTGTGCGGGCGCGTTTTTCGCGGACCACGAAATTCCCAAATCCTGAAATCTTGATCTTGTCTCCGTCGGTCAATGCACCTTTGATGGTATCGAAGATCAGTTCGACAATGTCGGCAGCTTCTTTTTTCGAGAAACCGATCTTTTCATGAATTGAATCCACTAAATCCGCTTTTGTTAATGCCACAGGTCATCCTCCAAAATTCTCATCGCAAGCTTGCTTGGAACTCGTCTTTCCATTTCTGGACAATCTGCTCCGCACATTGATCGACTTGCTTCTCTTCCAGGCTCTTTGACTCATCCGAAAAGATCACCCGGACTCCGATGCTGATCTTGCCTTCTGGTATGTGAGCTCCCTTGTAAGTATCAAAAATCTTTACGACTTTTGCAATGGGCTTCCCCGATTTTAATGCACTTTGTACAAGGCTTTCGGAGGCAACCGTTTCCTCAACCAAGAGGGCAAAATCGCGTTCTATGGTCGGAAACCCGGACCAAGCCTTGAACGACACCTCTTTCTCAGGGGTCAGGGCAATGACTGGCTCAAGTTCGATCTCACCCCAGAAGACGGGCCTTGAAAGTTTCAATTCCGACTCCAAACGAGGATGAATCCTCCCGATAAACCCGACCGGATCCTTCCCCGCTGTGAGTTGGAGGGTCTGGCCCGGATGGTACAGATGGGATTGCGACCCCAAAATCGTGGTATCGGCGGCCCTGGTTCGAATTCCCCGGGTCTTCAGCTGATCAAAGAGTGACTCCATCACAGCCTTCAGGTCAAAGAAGTCAATCTCACCGCGCTCGGATTTGAGTGCCTGATCGAGCCTCGGGCCCGAGAGTAGAAGTGAAAGCCTGAACCTTTCAACGACTCCGGTTTCAGCCTCCCCTTTAGCCTCGATCTTTTCGCCCGAAAACGAGAATACGGGCCTTATTTCGAAGAGCCTGACCGAAAGCGGCTCGGATCCGAAATGATGGCGCTCGTTTTCCTGATACGCCTTGAGAATTCCGGGAAGGAGCGAGGGCACCAAAAATCCCTGCTCTTCCGAGAGCGGGTTCAGGATCTTCACGCTCGACTTCATTCCAAACTTTGAAAGCCATGCCTCGCTCTGGAACGCGTACGTCAGCGCCTCACGAAGACCAAGTCCTGCGAGCACATCCTTGATCCGGTCCATGGTGACCAGACGGTGGCGCTTCGAATCGCCCTTCCGGCTCTTTGGCATTCCAGTGAGAACGGGAATCGTGGCCGGAATGGCGTCATAGCCTATGGTGCGCGCAAGCTCCTCTGCAAAATCCTCTTTGATGGTGAGATCCAACCGGTAGGTGGGCGGAGTGAGATTAAACCCGGCGTCCCCTTTTTGCTCGCCACCGCTCTTTTGCTCTACAGTGATTCCAAGCGACTGAAACACGGAAACCATTTTCTCGCGGGGAATCTCCGTACCCAAAAAGGAATTCAAAAAATCGGCGGAAGTCTCGATAGTCTTTGCCTTGAAGCCAGAGCGCGAAGGAAGCTCCGCCATCACCTCACCTGCAGGCTCACCCCCTGCGAGTTTCACAACGAGATCCATCAGCCTTGCCGTTGCCTCGCGATGGCCCCGCGGATCAATCCCCTTTTCAAACCGAAGCGAAGCCTCAGACCGCCTTGAGAAGCGAAATGCGGCACGCCGAACCAAAGTCGGATTGAACTCGGCGCACTCCAAAAATACATTGCGCGTTTCATCGCTGACCTCGGAGTTTCCTCCACCCATGACTCCGGCAAGACCAATCGGCCGCTCGCCGTCGGCAATCAGAATCTCCTCGCCCGTAAGCGTGACCTCGCCTCCATCCAAAAGAGGAAGCGTTTCGCCGGACGTTGATTTCCGGACCCGGATCACTTGCCCGCGGATTTTACCCGCATCATAAATGTGAACGGGAAAACCATATTCAAACATCAGGAAATTGCTCACATCGACCAAGTTATTGATCGAGCGCTGACCAATGGATTCAAGCCGGGTCTTGAGCCAGCCGGGCGATGGTCCGACTTTCACTCCGGTAAGATAGGCTCCGAAAAACTGGGGAGCATCCTCGCCCGCATCGAGCTCCACCCGGATGGGAGACCCCTTCCCTGTGAATTCACGAACTTTCGGAGCCTTGAGCTGGAGCCCCAGAGCTGCCGCAACTTCGCGCGCGATTCCGCGGTGACTCAGGCAGTCTCCGCGATTTGCCGTGAGTTTGATCTCAAGAATCGTATCATCGAGCGCGAGCACATCGGCGAGCTTCCAACCGATCGGAGTTTTGGGCGGCAAGATCAGAATTCCGTCGGATTCCTTTTTGAAGCCAAGCTCGGCCTCGGAGCAAAGCATTCCCATCGAAACCACTCCGCGGATCTTGCCCTTCTCGATCTTCATTCCGTTCGGAAGATTCGCACCGACCTGGGCCACCGCCACCATGTCGCCCTGCTTGTGATTCTGTGCACCGCATACGATGTCGAGGTACTCGGAACCCGCACCGATGTTCACTTTGCAAAGGGAGAGTCTATCCGCCTCGGGATGCTTGTCTTTCAGAATGATCTGGCCTGTGACCACTTTCTCAAGCCCCTTGCCTTGAGACTCGATGCTCTCGACCTCAAGACCGCGCGCTGTCAATACGTCCGCAAGATCCTTTGGATTCTTCAAAGAACTCAAATCCACCCATTCATTCAGCCAATTGTAGGAAATCTTCATCGCCAAACTCTCTTAGAATTGTTTCAAAAACCGTTCATCGCCCTGGAACATGAGTCTCAGATCCGGAATGTCATGCAGGAGCATCGCAATCCGCTCGACTCCCATTCCAAACGCAAAGCCACTCACTTCATTCGGGGAATACCCTGCAAGCTCAAAAAGCCTCGGATGCACCATCCCCGCGCCCAGGATTTCAAGCCAGCCCGTGCCCTTGCACACCTGACAATGGGGATTGCGGCCGGCACAAATCGCACAACTCACATCGACCTCAGCTCCGGGCTCGACAAAAGGGAAATAGCTCGGACGAAGCCTGATCTTTACCTGCGAGCCGAAGGTTTCTTTTGCAAAGAAATCAAGAACCCCTTTCAGGTCCGCCATGGAAACTTTTTTGTCCACCCATAGACCTTCGATCTGATGGAACATGGGCGAGTGCGTGGCATCCGAATCGCATCGATAAACGGCTCCCGGGCAAAGGATCCTGATCGGCCACTTTTCTTCTCGCATCGTCCGCATTTGAACGGGCGAGGTTTGGGAGCGCAGAACCACTCCAGGTCCTAGAAAAAACGTATCCTGCATATCGCGCGCAGGATGATCCTTTGGAATATTCACCGCCTCGAAATTCATGAAGTCGGTTTCGACTTCGGGGCCGGTGGTCACATCAAAACCGATGCGTCCGAGTGTCTCTGAAATTTTACGGATCGTTCGTGTGATCGGATGAAGCGCACCCAAGTGAACCTTGCGTGCGGGGAGAGTGACATCGATCCGGGTCTTCTTCAGATCCGCTTCGATTTTGAGAGACTCAAGATCGTTTTTTTTAGACTCGATTGCGGCTTCGATCCTGGCCTTCCACTCGTTGGCGAGCGCTCCGAGTTTCGGACGCTCCTCTGCGGGAACCTGGCCCAACTGTTTCAAAGCTTCGCTGAGCGACCCCTTCTTTCCGAGAACGGATACGCGAAAGCCATCGAGTTGCTCGAGACTCTGCGCCTCAAGGATCTGATTTAACGCGGCTTTACCCTTTTCTTCGATCTCGGAATGGACGCTCATGATGGGCCACAAAATAACAAAGGCCCCATCTATTGAGAAGGAGCCTTTGCAAAAAAATCAAAGATTTCGAGGTCTAAGCCCGAAACTACCCGAATCAGGCCGCTGGCGCCAGATTTCGGACCTTGCCCACGATTGCTTCGAACGCTTTCGGATCATGGATTGCGATCTCAGAGAGCATCTTGCGGTTCAACACCACTTGAGCCTTTTTGAGAGCTGCGATCAAACGGCTGTAGCTGATGTCGCTTGCGTAGGAGGCAGCAGACATCCGTGCAATCCAGAGTCCGCGGAAGTCACGCTTCTTTACGCGGCGATCACGGAACGCATACACCCCGGCGCGATCAATCGCTTCAGAGGTTCTGCGGATCTGGCTACCTAAACCAAGTACAAATCCTTCCGCTTTATTGCGAAGTTTATTATGACGACGACGGCGTTTAAATCCACGTTTTGCGCGAGGCATGTTTTACTCCTTGAACTTTCCTAAACTCTTTTTCTAATTCTTACTCTTGGGGTTGAAGCCGAACGCTCACTCGCCGTACGGCATGCACTTGCGAACGTGGCGGGCATCTCCGTCAGTCATGTATCCATCTGCACGGATTCCAAGCATTTTCACGTTGGACTTCTTGCTGAGCAAGTGGCGACGACCTGCGTGTCCGAATTTTACTTTTCCAGTCGCAGAGAAGCTGAAACGCTTGGCAGCTGCTTTTTTTGTTTTCAATTTCATAGAGTCGTAGAGCCTACTTGAAGTCGAGCGAATGTTCAAGGCTGAAATTTGTAAAGTGGCGTCTTTGAATGAGCATGGGATGAAAACCTCAGGCGGCAATTTCCCTGAATTCTTGGGAGTTTGACCTCCAAGCCGCATCCTGCGGCCTTGCTTTCGGCAGTCCTGCCTCGCAAGAGTCGGCCAAACTCCCAAGAATTCAGGGAATTATCTCCTCAGCCTCTAGCCCCATGCTCACTCAAAAAGGCTACGTCCTACAAGAACTCTGGACCTTGACCGAGCGCAAAGCCTCAGGATGCGGCCCGGAAGCAAAATCCTCAAGAATCCAAGGTGTTTAAACAAGTTAGCCTTATGGGCCACGCCCTCTAAACACGCCGATCAGGAGAGGATCTGTCTGAGAAGTGCTCTTGCGGAGTGGGTCAGCACCACGCGATAGGATTCCCCAAGGAGAACGGACGGAACCACCACCAAGGCAAGCACCCAGTACAGGACTGCAATCCAGGCCTGGGTCAGGAGCCGCGCAAACAACGTATTTACTTTACCGAGTCTCCAGGCACGAAACCCCCAAAGCACCAGGATCAATACCGCCTCGTAGGCAAGAAGAGTGCTCCCCTTGCCGCTGTCGAGAAGCTTCCCGAAGGAGGAAGTGAACTCCTGATCCTGCACCAGGGTTCCCCCGACTTTTGCCACGGGATGATCCATGAAGTGCTCGATTGCCTCGATCTTGGCCTTAAGCTCCGGGCTTTGCGCCTTCAAGAATGTTGTGATCTCGGAAGTCGTTTGCTTTGCCGAATCAGTCGCGCTCATGAAGAAGCGTTCACTTTTTCTTGAACTGCGGATTTGGAGCAAGAATCATCATGAGCTTCTTGCCTTCGAGCTTTGGCGCGAGCTCCACAATTGCAGCCTCGCCAATGCGCTCGATCACGTCCTTGCACATCTTGAACCCGGGTTCCGTGTGCGCGATCTCGCGACCGCGGAAGAGAATCGTGAACTTTACCTTGTCGCCCTCGTCGATGAATTCCTGGGCGTTCTTGATCTTGTACGACAAATCGTGTTCGTCGGTATTCGGCCGAAGCTGCACTTCCTTCACCTTCACCACAACCTGGTTTTTGCGGGCTTGAGCCTCTTTTTTCTTCTTTTCGTATTTGAATTTTCCGTAATCGCAGATCTTGCACACGGGAGGGCTCGCGGTTGCCGCGACTTCCATCAAATCAAGGCCCTTGTCGCGCGCCATCTGAAGCGCCTGCTGGGTCGGAACAATACCGACTTGTTCGCCGTTTTCGTCGATCAAGCGGACCTGGGGAACGCGAATCCGCTCGTTCAGGCGGACATCGTCTTTGTCATCTTTGTTGAAATTTCGATCCCGGGAGGGGTACGGCCTGGAACTTGGGGGCCTGGGTTGGAAGGTGGAGGGACGTGAGGAGGGCGTGGTCCCGGATGTGTTCGGAGTAATGATCCCGCCCGACGGAGGGGCAGCGTTATTGGTTTTGAATGCCATTTGAGTGTTTCTAGTTTCCTTTCAGGCGGGCAAAAATCCCGCATTTTCTTAGGTTTACCCACCAAAAGAGGTGGTGTCAAGGAGGGAATCCCAGGGTGTTGCGGTCTACTCTAGAGTAGAAAACGAAGGGCATTGAAGCCGGCACTCCCTTTTAATCTTTTTTCCCTCCCGTCGCAGCCTCACTGTTACCACCTGAGTATATGACTGGACCTTCAAACTGACTCGCTTTTGTTCTGACACAAACCAAACACATATCCCGCACTGATGGATCATCACATTGAACTCCTGTGAGAGCCTCATTCGCACTTTTAAATGTGGCGTTCGCGTCCTCAGCGTTCGTTCCGTTGGCAATCAACAGAGCCTCATCAACAGCTTGGAACTTCTTTGCCTCTCCACACTTTGCATCCATTAGCGACTGCGCGCTGCATTCCGGCCCACACGCCCCATTTCCCACATTGTCCTTGTCGTCCTTGCCGCAGGTGCTTGCAAGATCGTTGATTTCTTTGGAGTTGTCCTTAAACTTCTCAAGCCTCTCCTTTTCCTTTTCCTTCTTCTCCTTAATCTTCTCCATTGCATCCGCAACCACATCGCCCATGCCATCGTCCGAGAAGTTGATCATCCCTCCGGGCATCATCTTTCCAGAAAGCACTTTTGCCATGTCGCCTGGCGACTTGTAGGGACCGGGTCCTGAGGGCGGCGGCCCCGGGTTCGCTTCAACCGGCTCCAAGGCCTCGGCACCCTCGACCATTTTGGGGCTTGCACCGGCCTTGACCCCAAGGCGGTTTGCGAGACCGGCCACCACTCCGAATTGTGCGGAGACCTGGCCTTGAAGCCCCTTCAACAGATTTGCAAGACCAAGCACGTTCTGATCAATCTTCGCTTTGGCCTGAATTGCGAAGCTCGTTTGAATCCTGCGCCCCTCTTGGACATGTCCCTTTTTCACTTTCCGCGCCTGATTGAGCACTGTGACACAACCGTTGATCCCCTTGCAGGGCGGCGCGATTGGCTGCCCTTTTGCATTCCTGATCACAGTGGCCGAGGCCCCCGTGCCCTCCAAAAGATCCCGCGTGTTCGTGCGGATCTGATCATAGCAATCGAGCATTTTCTGGGGATCACTCTTCGTGCAATTGTAGGTGTTCAGAGCGACCGCCTGATTTCCAAGAACGGCCATTGCATCGCTGTAGTTCTTTTTTAAATCTCCAAGTCCCTTTTGCAACTCTCCGTTCAGCTCGGATCGCTTTTTCTCATTTTCCGCTTTTGCTTTCCCGTAGGTGGAGGAGGCTGAGCGAATCTGCTGATTCTTCCATCGATCCCCCGTGCTAAAGCAAAACGATGCAACCTTCTCGAGCTGCCCCATCAGGTTCACTCCAGTTTTTTGCGAAAGTTCATTGAGTGCGGGTCCGTATTTGCTGGAAATCTCAGACCAGGTCGTCGCATCCGGCGAGAGCACCTCACCTTCACTTGCGGGAGGAGTCATGTCATTCAGAATCGAATCCGCAATGTTCTGGAACTCAAGGCCCAGACGATTGGAATCATCCCTGCGGTTCTGACTCATCACCACGTTCCCTCTTGAGGTCTTGAATGCGGATTGCTCGACCTGGGTCTTTAGAAACTCGATCGGACCGCAGGTGCCTTGGGCATATTTGGGATTGCCGTTCGCATCGAGCATGGGCTGCTTTTCCTTGTCCGTCATGGGCCGAAAGCAGGTAAGTGCACGACCGCCGGACACCCCGATGGAATTTGTCTGATTCATGCACCCGGAAACTGACGCCATCCGGCCTCGTTCGAGATTGTCACTGTTGACCTGGATTGACTGCTTGAGCTCATCCACCTTGGTCTTGAACTCAGCTCCCTTCGTTTCCTGCTCTGCCAAATCCTGGTTCAGCGCCCTTTGAATCCCGAGAAGTCCGCCAAACTGGTTGCTCTGGGTTTTGTCTCCTCCCATGTTGAACAGAGGATCCTCATCCGGGTCCTTTGCACCAAGAGCCACATTGATGTCCACCCACTGCTGGAAAAGCTCCTGGTTGGCCTGCGACATCTTATCAAACGCGGTTTTGTGCTCATTCAATGCATTCTGCAACTGCAAAGCGGCCGCAGATACCGCGTCCGAGAGCGCTTTTTGCTGACATTGATAGAGTTCTTGCGCAAGCTTGAGATCCAGCTCTTCTTGGTTCACGCATGCGTTCATCTTGAAGTTTTGAAACGCTTTGTAAATCTTGATCTTGTCCAAGGCCATCTGGATCCTGTCGTTGCCCGCCTTTTTTTGATCCGCCTTGTATTTGCCTGTGGTCGTGGTTCCGAAAAAATCCACGCAGCCGGTCGCTTCCTCTTCAGGAGGATCGCATGACATCAAGCAGTTCACTTGCTTGTTTGTTACCTCGGAAATCTTCTTCGTATCAAACTTGCGAACCCCCGAGGCATCGGCTTTTCCGGTTGCAACAGCATCATAGCAAGTCCCGGAGGGCTTCGTTCCGGTTACCCCCGCAAGGAGATCCTTGGATGAGTCTTTTCTTGAGTCTTTAAAGGCCAGCCCCGCAAGCGAACCCACTGTACCTGACTTATCCGCAAACGCACTTACGCGGCTGACCTGGCTTTTCTGGGCACATGCGGCCATGGCAGTTTGAACGTTTGCACCGATCAGCTGCATGTTCATCACGGCAGGATCCGCACCCGGAAACGAAAAATTGCCGGTTGGGCTTGCCTGTCCGTACACTCTCGCGCCGGGAACGGCTGACTCGAGAACGAGTCCGAGAATGACGATACTAGTGACCGAACGTGAGCGATGTTTCATGAAACTCCCCTTTGGTGGCTGCTCTTTTCATTTTATTTAATTTTTACATAAAGTTACAAACAAAAAGGGCCCTGGATCCTCTTTCGAACCGGGCAGACACCGAAATTCAATGATTTTAATTGCATACTGACATGGAAAAATCGGGAATGCGGGGGGAATGGACTTGATTCCACGGCGGGTTTTGTGTAAATCCTTCCTGATCCCAAAAATTTGATCGCAGAACGGCGGGCTCAGTTTGATCCCGCTTTTTTTTTGGCCTGCATCGCCGTTTGGATGAAGAAGAAAATGACACAAACCATGCTCGAAACAAACGAAAGCCACTCCACCGGACCCGCGTCCGGGGGCGATTCCACGCCCGAAGCAAGGCTTACTTCGTTTCTCGAGGATCGTTTGCACTCCCTTGGCTACGAGCTTGTGGCCATTGATCTTCTGAACCATCGCGAAAAAAAGCTTTGTATCTACATTGACTTGCTTCCGGATTCCGAGGCCGAGGGCGTCACCATCGAGGATTGCGTGCGCGTGACCCATGAGCTTGACGCGCCCCTGGAAACCGAGTCGAATCTCGCGGAAATCTTCAAGGGCGCCTACGAACTCGAAGTCTCTTCTCCCGGAATCGATCGCCCCCTCCGCAAGCCTTCGGATTTTCAAAAATTCGAAGGAGAAGTGGCGCGAGTGTTCACGATCCGCCCCCTGACCGGCGAGGAAACCTCCGACCCGGTTTATTCGGGCAAGAATCCGAAACAAAAAAACTTTTATGGCATTCTTCGCGGTTTCGACCATGAGTCGAACTCGATCCGCTTTGGAATCATCGCCGAAGACGGAACGCGCGGAAAATCTGTAAAAAAGAAGGAACCAAAACCCGAAACCCCGATCCGGATTCCCCTCAGCCTCGTGGCGAAGGCGAATCTCGAGCGGGAAGTCAAAGGACTTTGATCCGAAGGAATGAAGAAGGAGTAGACCATGAACCTGAGTGAATTGAGCCGAGTCATTGAATCTGTGGGCCGCGATCGCGGAATCAAGCGCGATATCATTGTAAGTGCCATCGAGCAGGCAATCCTTGCAGCCGCCCAAAAGAAATACGGTCCCCATGCAATCCTCGAAGCCCACTACAACGACGAGAATGGCGATGTGGATCTCTACCTCTTCAAGAAAGTGGTCGATAGCGATGACGACATGCTTGAGGAATCCGAAGAGATCAAGGTTCAAGACGCACTTGAACTCGACCCTCAGGCCCAGATCGGCGATGAACTCGGCGTGAAGGTTGAAACCCCGAGCTTCGGCCGCGTCGATGCGCAAACCGCAAAGCAGATCATTTTCCAGAAAGTGCGCGACGCCGAGCGCGACATCATCTTCAACGAATACATGCCACTGAAGGGCGAAATCCTCTCCGGGATCGCGCGCCGGATGGAGCGTGGAAACCTTGTGATCGACCTTGGAAAGACCGATGCATACCTTCCGAAGAATGAAATCATCCCCGGCGAAAACTACAAGCCGGGCGATCGCGTCCAGGCGATCCTGATCGATGTGGCGACCACCACCAAGGGTCCGGCTCTTTACATCAGCCGCACAAGCCCGAAATACCTCATGAAACTGTTCGAACAGGAAGTTCCGGAAATCCGTGATGGCATCATCGAGATCAAGCAATGCTCCCGTGAACCCGGATCACGCGCCAAAATGGCCGTAGTTTCCAAGGATCGGGATATTGATCCAGTCGGCGCATGCGTCGGGATGAAGGGCGTTCGCGTTCAACAAGTGATTCAGGAACTGAAAGGCGAGAAGATCGACATCATTCCTTGGTCCGAGAACCCGATGGTGTTCGCCCGCTCCGCCCTCTCTCCGGCCGAGATCTCCTCGATCCGGATTGACGAGCGAAACAAGTCCATGGAAATCATGGTGGAAGACACCCAGTTGTCGCTTGCGATCGGAAAGCGCGGACAGAATGTCCGCCTCGCGGCCCAGATCACCGGATGGAAACTCGACATCATTTCGAAGACCAAGCTCCAAAAGCGCATCCAGGATGCAATTGCGAACCTCATGCTGATCGAAGGCGTGAACGAGACCCAAGCCCGCGCACTTGCGCAGGTCGGGGTTCTCAACATCCGCCAACTTGCCGAAACCTCAATCGAGAGCGTCCTGCGCGTTCCCGGATTCGAAGAGCGCGAAGTGGCCGAACGCTACAAGGCGAAGGCCCAGTCCCTGGTCGATGAAGGCGCAAGCTTCGTGAATGGTGTGCAGTCCACTGTGAACACCATCACCCCTGACAACGATGCAAAGTCGGTTGCATCCGAAAAACTCAAGGAAATGATTCAACAAGCTGAAGGTGCTTCAGCCGGAGGAACCGCTGAATGACGGATCGCGAACCGCTCAAGGTATACGAATTGGCGAAGGAGCTCGGGATCGACTCGATCTCGCTTGTCGACAAACTGAAGGGGCTCGACATCAATGTGAAGAATCACATGAGCGAGCTCACGGACGGCGATGTCGAGAAGGCCCGCAACGTCCTGAAGGTTGGATCCACAACAGTGGGGGCAGAAACTGCAACCAGTGCTGCTAAAAAGACCGTAACCCGCAAGGCAACCGGCGCTGGAGCGACCGCAGCCACCAAAACGCCTGCGAAAACAGCCACCAAGACCGCGACCAAACCTGTAGTGAAAGCGGCAGCGCCGGCACCCGAAGCCGCGCCTGCTGCAACTCCCGCAGCAAAGCCGGTTCGAAAGCGCGCAGCTCCTGCGACCCCGAAAGATGCGACACCGGCAACCCCCGCCACACCTGCAGCCACGACCACCGCAGCGGCTGCGAACGAAACCTCTTCCAGCAGCTCAACCGTCATCAGGCGGCGTGTACTTTCGGATGGCGCAACCCAAACCGTGACCTCGACGATCTCTACCGTCACAGGAACTGAAAAAGAGATCAAAGCTCCTGAGATGGCTCCTCCTGCGGAAATCGCACTCGAAGCCCAGTCCGAGACTCTTCCTGCTCCCCCGGTCGCGGAACCCCTGATCAGTGCTCCGCTTGCACCACCTCCGGCAGAACCAGAGGCCACCAAACCCTCCATCAAGACCTCCGCAGATGGCAATCGCATTGAGACTGTCAGAACCGAAGTGAAAACCGAGGGTGGCAAAACCACAACTTCTGTCATTCGCAGGACTGAGACCACACTCACCACCTACAGCCTGAAAGATGGACTCGGCAAGCGTCCGGGCGGCCTCCGCATCATCGAACAGGCGAAACCCGAACCTGCGAAACCTGCGGGTGACAAAGCGGCTGCCGCTGGTGCGACCGCCGGGAAGGGCAGTTTCAAATCCGATCGCGACGGCTTCAAGTTCGCACGCGTGGACAAGGAAAACCTCGACCGGATGGCCGAGGAAGAAGCACGCAAGCGGGGCCCGAAGGCCTTTGATGCCGTGATCAAACCCGAAGACGTCAAGTTTTCCGATTACCGGAAAAAAGAGATGATCTTCATTCCGAAAAAGAAGAAGGCTCCGGTGGGCAAAGACGTGAAGAAGACCGAGATCACCGTGGCCGCAGCCCATAAACGCGTCGTGGAAATGGGCGATACCATCAAGGTGTCCGAACTCGCCCAACAAATGAGCGTCAAGGCCGGGGATGTGATCAAGAAACTCATGAGCATGGGAACCATGGCCAACATGAACCAGGCGATCGATTTCGATACAGCCACGATCATTGCAGGCGAGTTCCAGTTCGAAGTGAAGAACATCGCATTCCGCGAAGACGAAGTTCTTGAAACCACCGAAGAAAAGACTGAGGATTTGCTCCCGCGTCCTCCGGTTGTCACCATCATGGGTCACGTCGACCACGGGAAGACCACCCTCCTCGACTCCATCCGCGAAGCCAATGTGGCTGCGGGCGAAGCAGGCGGAATCACCCAGCACATTGGTGCCTACACCATCCAGAAAGACGGGAAACTCATCACATTCATCGATACTCCGGGCCACGAAGCGTTCACCAGCATGCGGGCACGGGGCGCGAATGTGACCGATATCGTGGTGCTCGTAGTGTCCGCGGATGACGGCGTAATGCCGCAAACCCGCGAGGCGCTCTCGCACGCAAAAGCGGCCGAAGTGCCGATCATTGTTGCTGTCAACAAGATCGACAAGCCGGGCGCAAACCCCGAAAAGATCAAACAAGGCCTTGCCGAACTCGACCTTCTGGCCGAGGACTGGGGCGGAGAAACCATTTATGTGCCGGTTTCGGCGCTGAAAAAGACCAACATCGACAAGTTGCTCGAGAGCATTCTCCTGGTTGCCGAAGTTCAGGATCTGAAGGCAGTCCAAAAAGGCCTCATGCGCGGAGTCGTGCTTGAGTCCCGCGTGGAAAAAGGCCGTGGCCCTGTGGCCAGCGTGCTTGTGAATCGCGGAACGCTCAAGATCGGCGACATCGTCGTGAGTGGCACCCAGTGGGGTCGCGTAAAAGCAATGACCAACCACCTGGCTGAGTCCGTGAAAGAAGTCACCCCCGGCATGGCTGCCGAGATTCTCGGACTTGATGGAGTGCCGAATGCAGGCGAACCGATTGACTCCGTGAAGGACGAAAAAGCGGCCACGACCCTTGTGGATCACCGTGTATCCCAGGCCCGCGACAAGAAACAAATGAGCTCGAAAGCCTCGATGGAAGACCTGTTCGCCCGTGCGCAAGCAGGAGAGCTGAAAGAACTCCGCGTGGTCCTGAAAGCAGACGTGTTCGGCTCCGTGGAAGCCGTGAAGGAATCCCTGATCAAGCAGTCGACAGACAAGGTGAAGGTCAAGGTGATTCATTCCGCTGCCGGAGGAATCACCGAGAGCGATGTGATGCTTGCAAACGCATCCAACGCCATCATCATCGGCTTCAACGTGCGTCCTGAAACCAAGGCACGCTCTCTTGCCGAGTCAGAGCATATCGAGATCAAGTGCTACAACATCATCTATGAACTCATTGACGATGTGAAACTCGCGATGGCCGGCCTTCTCGACAAGAAACGCGTCGAAACCTACCTTGGTCGCGCCGAAGTCCGTCAAACCTTCTCGATTCCAAAAGCGGGAACGGTTGCGGGATGCTTTGTCATCGATGGAAAGCTCGTGCGGAATGCCCAAGTGCGCTTGCTTCGTGACAGCCGGATCATCTTTGATGGCAAGCTGAACTCGCTGAAGCGCTTCAAGGACGACGCAAAAGAAGTCAACCAAGGCTATGAGTGCGGGATGGGAATCGATGGCTACAACGACATCAAAGTCGGAGACCTCATCGAAGCCTATCAGATCGACATGGTAGCCCAGGAACTCTAAGACAAAGGTATTCCCATGGACGCCATTCGCATTCAGCGCATTCAATCGGTCATGAAAGATGAACTCAATGTTCTCATCAATCGTGACCTGAAGGATCCGCGCATCCCCTCGGTAACCGTAACCAAGGTCGAGATCACCCGGGATGCAAAACAGGCAACTGTTTTCATCTCGATCCTGTCCCTTGACCAGACCGCGACCGATCCGGAACTGATGGAGCACTGCCTTGAGAGCCTGACTCGTGCAAAAGGGCACATCAAACGCTCGCTCTCGAAGCTCGTTCAGCTCAGATTCATGCCGGAACTCTTGTTTCGGGAGGACAAGGGCCTTGAGAACACTCTTCGGGTCCATGAGCTGTTGAAGCAGATCTCGGAAGAAAAAAAGCCAACCTGATGAAGACCTCCCCCTTCCCTTCTTCGGGGGCCTTTGTGATCGACAAGCCCGAGGGACTTTCGTCAAGCCAGGTGGTGACCCGACTCAAGTGGGGGATGATCAACGGGAAGTTCGCCGGAAAATCGCTGAAAATAGGTCATGGAGGCACCCTTGATCCTTTTGCGACAGGGGTCCTTGTGGTTCTGTTCGGTGAGGCAACAAAACTTGCGGATTGCTACCTCCACTCGAAGAAAACCTATACTGGAACCATCCGGCTCGGAACGGCAACGGACTCGGGAGATCTTACGGGCGAAACCACCGGGAAACAGCAAGTCCCGGAACTTTCGCTGGCAGGATGGCAGGCACTCGCAGAAGGGTTTGTCGCCGGGCCCTATCTGCAAACTCCGCCCATGCATTCCGCAAAAAAGAAGGATGGCATTGCACTCTATGAGCTCGCGCGGAAAGGCGTTGAGATTGAGCGCGAGGCAATTCAAAAAGAGATTCACTCCTTCACTCTTTCCAATCCCAAACCTGACTCCCTTGAGTTCGAAGTAAGCTGCGAAAGCGGCACCTATGTCCGAGTGCTTGCCGAAGATCTCGCAAAGAGAGCGGAAACTCTTGCGCATCTGTCATCCCTGCGAAGAACCGCATCGAGCGATCGAAGCATCCGTGAGTCGCTTCCCCTTGAGGAGGCGCTTCGAAGTCTTGCACCAGGACCTGACTCCGGAACCCCATCCAACTTCATCCCGCTCCACAGCCTCGCGACCCATGTTCCCGAACTCAGAATCCCCTCTGGAGTCTCCGCCCGTATCCGGCAAGGGCAAATGGAGGCCATCGACGGGATTCTGCATCAGGCGTCTGAACTTGGGGCCAAGGGGCGATACCTTCTGGTCCGGGACGGAGCTTCGCTGGTTGCGCTCCTGGAGCGGGTTTCCTCGCATCAGCAATACAGGCTTCAGCGAGTCTTCAACTCGTCCGATCCTCATGAGAGTTCACTGCCATGAACGTTTACTACTCGGATCACTACACGCTTCCTCTCCCCGAAGGCCATCGATTTCCGATCGAAAAATACCGGATGCTCCGGGATTACCTTCTTACGGAGAATATCATCAAGACCTCGGACTTAAAGGAGAGCCCCCTTGCTGATCCTGAGACGCTCGCACTTGCCCATACTTCTGATTACATCGAAGGGATGAGAACCGGTTCGGTCGATGAACAAATCCTGAAACGCCTGGGATTCCCGTGGAGCAAAGGCCTTTATGACCGAAGTCGCGCGACCGTGGGCGGCGCGATTGCGGCCATGCGGGATGCCCTGCGGGACGGCATCGCGGGAAATCTTGCCGGGGGCACCCATCATTCGCATGCAGACCGCGGTGAGGGCTATTGTGTGTTCAACGACATTGCAGTCGCAACCCGACTTCTGAAAAAAGAGGCACTCGCAGAACGGGTTGCCATCATTGATCTTGATGTCCATCAGGGAAATGGGAACTCCAGCATCCTCATGCAGGATGAGGGCGTATTCATCTTCAGCATGCACGGGGAGAAAAACTACCCCTTCGTGAAGGTACCCTCGCATCTTGACATCGCTCTTCCGGATGGAACGGAAGATGCGGCATTTCTCGAGCACTTGAAGGATGGCCTGATCGAAGTGCGACGATTTGAACCCGACTATATATTTTATCAAATGGGTGTCGATCCCCTGAAAGAAGACACATTGGGAAAGCTCAACCTGACGTTTCAGGGGCTGATGGCGCGGGATGAGCTCGTCCTCGCTTTTGCGAGGCGATCCGGAATTCCGGTCTCCCTAGCGCTGGGCGGGGGGTACGCAAAGCCCATCGAACTCAGCGTTCGCGCCTATGCCAACACCTATCGCGTGGCCCGGAGAATTTTCCCTGAATCTTCTGTTCCGGGCTGAACACAGATCGTCTTTAAATCGCTTTCGCCCCTATCCCTCGAAAGATGCGTCGGGTTTCGAACTGGAGCCCTCCCAGCAGCACGAATCTCGATCAATCTCGTTAAAATAACTATGAAAACGGCTATTTCCGGATGTGTCCCAAATGACACATTTTCAAGATGACACACCCCTTATAGGATTCTCGAAGGGGGATTCTTTATGAATCGGGGAATTGCAATTTTGTTTGTTTCTGTTCTTCTCACCGGGTGCCTTGGAAAAGTGCAGAAGGTTGACTCTCGAGCCTTGCGGGTGGCGAGCCCAGCTTCTGTGCAAAGTCCGGGATCAAGCGTACCGGGTACTTCAAACCAAAGCACCTCAACCCAAAGCACTTCGACCAATGCAACTTCAACCACCATCACTCAACCAGCCCTGTCCGTATTGCCGGGTTCAAGCGCAAGCGAACAGTACCGGAAAGTGGATTTGGTCTTGGTGCTGGACGATACCGATGAAGCGGATCCTTATCGCGCGCGATTGAAGCGGGCAGTGGTAAGCCTTGGTGACTCATTGCTCAGGAGTCCCGATGTCAACACCTGTATTGCAATCGTCCTTGCCAGCCGCGCATGGCGGCGCCAGGGAACAGAACTTGTGATCGGGTGTTCAAAACCCTCGAATGCGGAGAGTCTTTCCCCAGAGCAGTTGAATTCACACGTGGATGCAATGATGGGTGCAGCCATCAATTTCATCCCGACTGCGGGGGAGACCATCAAAGCACCTCTCGGGAAGGCATTGGTGGCTTTCCTCTACAATTCATTTGATTGGGATTATTTCAAGGCCAATCCTTCCTCGACCCTCCGCAGTTTTTTCAGGAAGGATGCACTCACCCACTTCCATTTTTTCAGCCACATGAACAATTGGAGGCAAATCAATCCTGCCACCCTGCTTGCAGGACAGGAATTCACTGGAGCCTGGCACCTCCAAGAGAGGCGAATCGATCTGCCGATGGTACGAAACGCTGCCTTCACCATTCTCGGAAACGATTCCCAGACCACAAATCTAGGATGGAGTGCAAGTTGGCCCACCATCGATTCGCGAAAGGGGTACAAGGAGTACCTTGATGAATCCTTGAGCCAGCTCAAGGGCGGTTCACCCCGGTACTCGGTGAGCACCATGATGACCCAATACGATGAGAATGATTTCGGACTCCAGGGTTGCTATCAAGGAATCAACAATCGCGCGCAAAACATGAAAAATCTGGCTTCAGCGGTACAGAATGGTTCCTTGGAAGGAAACATCCAATCTCTCTCCGGAAACTCATACGAGTCCTTTTATCAGAACCTTGGACAAAGCTTGATCTCCCGGTCGGTGAGTCCATAACGTCGACCGATCCATTTGCCGCCATGGAGGGCGCAGGCGTCCTGGTTCAGTGCCGAGTCCCGGTCCCGGGATCGACAATCTTGGCACCATTCTTTAGATTGGGTAGAGTGGATCCAATCATGGCTCTTGGAATCATCATTCTCTACCGGATTCTTCCCCTGGCTCTTTTCTTTGGAGCCCTGATTGCGATCCTTAGGTACCGGAAAGCTCCCTCAAGGGCAAAGGGCGCGCTCTTGATCCTGAGCCTCGGACTTTGCGCCCTTTGGATCAAGTTTCTCGGAATGGAACTTCTCTCAAGGGAGTGGACTGCGGCAACCGCACCTGTGGTGGAATTGCGTCTTCCTGACGACTACCCCCACGCGTTCATCCTGCTACAGGCGATCCAACTCTCCGACGCTCCCCCGAGCGGCCCCATATCTGTCCCGCGGCGGGGACTCGTAAAAACCACATTTGATTCGAAAACTTTTGGAAATCCCGAGCTGAAATTCAGAGGACCGACCGGACAACGGTTCAATGCCACCTCAAGAACCGTGGATGCCACCCGCGGCATCGCTTGGTACCTTCTCTCTCCCGAGGGCAGGTCGCCCCCCGGTCATCACCTTGATTCAGCTGCGATCGAACGGGCATTTCGCGAGGACCTTGAGCTTTCGGAGCTCCTCAAGACCGAAACACCCGAGGAAAGCTCTCGCTAAGTCATTGATCACACGAAGTCTTCCATTTTTTTAAATTAAATCAATTTATCATTGACCCTCCCCCGCGGGCAGAGTACTTTCGGCAGCGTGAAACTCGGTTCGTGGATCATCATCGGGCTTTTTCTCACCTCACAGGCACAGGCCTCGATTCCTGCCCCCGCAAGCAAGAACGGGGTCGTGAGAACCGGGATCATTCTGAGCCAGATTCTGAGCTCTTCTGATGAAACCTCCCTCTACTCGAAATGTTCCCGCGAAGGCACGGGCCTCCTGATGTTTTCGGATTCCTGCAAAGAGCTCATCGACCAGCTTCAGCGAAAGCTCGCCCTGATGACGCTCGAGAGCGACATCCAGCTTCAATCCGAGAAACTGAATCCCGCCGAAAACCGCAAGCAAAAGCAAGAGCGCATCGGAATGCTGACCAAACTCAATCTCCTCTCGACCCAGGCCGAGGACTCGATCAAATCCTTGAAGGCCAATCATCCCGAGGCCCGCTACCGCGAGCATTTGAACGAAATCATTCCCGAGCTGAAAAAGGTTCAAACCTCGTTTCAGGCCTACCTCCGAACGATCCCCCATGGGAACCTCTAGAATTCCGGAATCCCGAAACTACTGGCTCGACCTCGGACTCTTTTATTGTTCAAAACGCGAGACTTCCCGCGCCCGCCTTAGGGCCTATTTCCTTCGAAAGATCAAAGAGTACCGGATTCCCCCCGAAGATGCCCCCACCCACGTTTCCTGGTTCGACAGCGTTCTTGACGAGCTTGAGGAGAAGAAAATCCTTGATGATTCCCGCTATGCGGGAATCCTTCAGCGTGACTACCTCAGACGGGGAAAAGGGAAGCGCTACATCGAGCAAAAAATGAAGGAACGGGGGCTGACCGCAAAAATCCCCGATCTCGATTTTGATCTCGACTCCGAACTCGAGCGAGCCTGTGAGCTCGCCTCAAAGACCCTGAATCGGTCCTCGATCAAGAAAATCGAGGACCCCTACGCGGTCAAAACGAAACTTCTTCAGAAACTGGTTTCAAGCGGCTTTGAATTCGATCTTGCAAAAAAGGCGGTTGAACTTGTGCTTCGCTCCAAATAGCATCATTCCATGAGCCATCTGAAATCCTTGTCCATCCTCGCTTTGGCGTTTCCGTTTTATGCAGCGGCATCCACACAGATCCTGAACTGTCGCTTTCAAACCGGGATCACTGCAGACCGAATCCATGTCGCTCTTTCGGATTTCCAGAATGGAACCTTTCTCTATGAAACAGGAGATCCTGCCGGTACCGGTACCACAGCGGCGCTCAAACTGAAACGCATGTCCGATCCCGAACCCGGATTGGCCGCCTTTGAGGTTCAAAGCCAGGCAGTGGAAATGATCTTCAAACTCGAGACCTCGAAATTATTCCAAACCGGGTCCAACGTGGACGCCACCCTGCTGAGCCGGATTCCGGAGATGGACCTCAGTCAGGAGCAAGCCCTGACCTGCGACTCCGTTGTGAAATGATCCGCGTACAGATCCCCCGGAGCAAGTCAATCTCGGCGCGGGTGACGCCCGCTCTTTGGTAGATTTTTTTGAGTTTTGCGAGCACACGCCCGGGATTTCCACCCCCCGTGAATCCGAGAGCCTCGAGACTCTCCCCAAGATGCTCGAAAAAAGGCTCAAGCTCGGCACTTGTCACAATGCCATGATGACCACGACGAGAATCATTTTCCTCATTGAAAATCCGGGAAAGCACAACCGCAACCGAGTGGCTGAGATTCAAGGCGGGAAAGTCCGCTCCCGTGTCCAGTGCGCATAGATGCGTGCACAATCCGGTCTCCTCCTTGGAGAGGCAATAATCTTCGCGCCCGAAAACGAGTGCAACCTTGCCGGGCAGCCGGGAAGCAAGCGATTCAAGTTTCAAGCTCAACTTGCGCGTCTTACCCGCCCGCGCGGTGAACCCGACGACCGCGTGACAATCCCTGATCGCCTCCTTGAGTGTAGGATACACAGGCAGCGCATTGAGCCTTGCACGAGAGGACCCGGTGGCCATCCATTGGGAGACACCTGAGCGCCACTCGCATTGCGGATCCACAAGCCCCCCCTCACCCACTGCATAATTCTCAAGCAGCCGTGCGGTGGCCCCTATGTTCTCGGGAATCTTAGTTCCGACGAGAAGGACCTTGAATCTTCCGAGACTCAATGAACTCATTTTTCTCAAAATCGAAGACAACCTTCGACTTCTCCATTCTTTTGGAATCCTTCAAAAATCCGATCTCAAGGGATTTCCCTTTCCGCCCCTTGAGAAGGGATTCAATTTCATAATAACTCAACACCGAAACCGGCACCCCGTTCAACTCGGTGACCCGGACCCCTCTGGTCAAACCAAGCTCCCGGGCATTCTTCAAGTCGCGCGATGAAATCTCAGTCACACTGAAGTCTCGATCCCGACCCGCAAAATCAAACCGGACCACGGGAACATTCCTTCCCGGAAACAGCACCATGGGTTTCTTCTCAAACACAAGGGTTCTTGCCGCAAAATCGAGCACAAACGGGGTCGAGGCAAGGTCGTACTCCCTTTGCCCCAACTTGATCACCTCGGAGCGTACCGAGAAAAGCGGCTGAATTCGATTCTCGAATTCACGCTGGCGACTCGAGTCCTGCTCCTCGGGGGAAGGCCCGCGGGTCCATTCGATGTGAACGGGGATCGCGGGATCAAACCTGAGCCGGAAGTGTTTCAAGAAATCCTGACCGATCACACCCATACAACAGTTTTTCGGGTACTCGGGCTTCACCGCCCAATCGGACCTTGCAGATTTGAACTGCTTTTTGCCGAAACGACGACCCGAAATCACCACTTCCTCCGAGATGCCATCCTTGAAAGTCCACCCCATGAAGACCATCTGCCGGGGATCAATCGTACTTTCTTTCTGATCGGGCTTCACCCACATGGGAGTGACAAACTCCACTCCGTTCCGATAAAGCGAGACCTTGATGCTGTATGCGGATCCGTAGCGTTTGGCCGGAGTTCGAAAGCTCTCCTCGTTTGCCGCTTTGGAGGGTTGCAGAGCTCCAAGCGCGAGACTTGAAACCACTCCCCACCCAAACCACCGAATCAGCCGTCCCGCACTTCTCACTTTTCCTCCCTCTTTGCTGTCGTGTAGCGTTTGACATCAAGCTTTCGCGCAATCGTGGAATCGAGCATGACTTGCAAGAACACGCCCTTCTCAAGGTAGCGGGTCTGCTTGATCGCACCGTATTCCTGCACTTTGGCTTGAAGCTTTCCCTCGTGATAGGGAATGAGCAAATCCCAGGATTCCATTTTCCCCTTGAAATGATCGAGGATCTTCTCGCGGAATTTCCTGACCGCATCCGGATCGAGCGAGGAAATCCGGGTTGCTCCCGGTACCGCGATCTTTGCCTGATTCAGGCGGGCGGCCCCCTCGACAAGATCGATCTTGTTGAGCACCACGATTTTTTCTTTTTCCTCGCAGCCGAGATCCTTCAAAACCGAACAGGTGGTTTCATATTGCTCGCGCGCCTGGGTGGAAGACGCGTCCACCACATGCACGATCAGGTCCGCCTCTTGAATCTCCTCGAGCGTGGAGCGGAAAGAAGCAATCAGGTTGGTTGGAATGCGGCTGATGAACCCCACCGTATCGATTGCAACAATGGGTGGATGACTATCGGGGTTCAATGCGCGCACCGTTGCATCGAGGGTTGCGAAAAGCTTGTCCTCGGCAAGAACCGAGCTTTCGGTAAGGGCGTTCAATAGCGTTGACTTTCCTGCATTGGTATACCCGACAAGCGCCACCTTGAGCAGGTTCTCCCGTGAGGTTCTTTGAACAACCCGTTCCTTTTCGATCTCCTCGAGACGGCCCCGCAGGATTTGAATCCGGCGCTTCACCAATCGCCGATCCACCTCGATCTGCTTTTCGCCCATCCCCTTGTTGCCTACTCCTCCGCCCCGCTGACGCTCAAAGTGATTCCAAAGGTGCGCAAGCCGCGGAAGAACATATTGGAGCTTAGCCAGCTCGACCTGGGTCTTGGATTCGCGGGTGCGGGCATGACGTGAAAAGATTTCGAGAATGATTCCCGTCCGATCGAGAACGGGCTTCCCAAGGATCTTCTCGATGTTCTGCAGCTGGCGGGGGGTGAGGTCGACATCGAGGACGAAAAGATCGATCGGATCCGCACTCGCCTCCGCCATGAGTTTCACCTCATCGAGTTTTCCCGTTCCGAAATAGGTGCCCGCGACGATCCTCCGGACGGGCGCATTCACCCGAATCCCGGTGCGGACGCCGAGCGTATCGAGAAGGCGGTCAAGTTCAGAAAGGGATTCGTCCTCCACCCCGAGGGTGAGGGCGATCAGATTGCCCCGAGGCAGAAGCGACTCCGAATTTTCGATCATAATCTACTCAAAAACCTCGACTGAACCTGTTAGGATGAGGCCATGAATTCTCGTGGAACCCTCATCAATTTGAATGGTCGGATCATACCTCTCGCCGAAGCAAATGTCTCGGTTTTTGATCGAAGTTTTCTCTACGGAGACAGCCTGTACGAGGTGGTGAGAACCTATGAGGGAAAGCCCTTCCGACTCAGGGAACACCTGGAACGAATGGAAAAATCAGCGGTTCTTTGCTCCATGAAATTTTCCCAAAGCATTGAAGAGTATCACCGCGAAATCCTTAGAAGTATCGATGCCTATCGGGCTCAGCCGGGACGCGCATCCGAGGACGTGTATGTGCGCATTGTGGTTTCAAGAGGAAGCGGAAAGATCGGGTTTGGCCTTGGAAATCTTGAAACCCCGACCTTGTATGTCATCATCGTGGAGCCCATCTCCATGTTTCCGAACAAGCCTTTTTCAAAGGGCACAAAACTCCAGATCTCAAGCCGGATCCGGAACTCCCCGAAGGCGCTCGATCCGGCCATGAAGTCCGGCAACTACCTGAACAGCCTTCTTGCCTATCTCTCGGCCGCAGAGGAGGGCTTTGATGATGCCCTCATGGTGGATCATCAAGGCTTTCTGACCGAAGGAACCACATACAACCTGTTCTATGTGAATCGCGGAATCGTCGCGACTGCACCGCTTGATGTGGGAATTCTGGATGGGATCACCCGAAGGGCCGTGATCGATCTCTGCGTGGAACAAGGGATTCCCGTACGGGAAGTCCGATTCCCGAAGGAATACCTCTATGAAGCGGATGAGGTATTCGTCACAAGTTCCCTGAAGGAAGTGCTTCCGGTGCTGGATCTTGATGGCAAGAAAATCAACAAGGGGAAACCCGGTCCAATCGCCGCCCGCTTGGCGGAATCGTTCCGGGAACTTGTGAAGCGCGAGCTTGAACTGGGCTAAATTGATTTCATAATGGCGGAATGAAGGGATTTGTTCGTTGCCAGAATTTCCGCTCCACGAATATCAAATGCCCCGTTTGTAAAATTGCTTACTTTGCCACCGGCCTCTTGCACCAACAAGGCTCCGGCCGCCACATCCCAGGGCGCAAGATTGCGCTCCCAAAACCCGTCAAACACGCCTCTTGCCGTGTAAGCAAGATCAAGGGCTGCGGACCCGGGCCTTCGCACGGCGCGAGAAGCCCTGCTCAATCGCTCAAAGGAACTCATTTCTGTTGAAAGCGAATCTCTTGCAGAATAGGCAAATCCCGTGGAAAGGAGCGCATCTTTCATTTTCCGGGTCTTCGATACGCGCATGCGCTTTCCATTCACATAGGCACCCTTGCCCCGAATCGCCGTGTAGAGTTCATCCAAAATCGGATGATACGTGACCGCCACTTCGATTCGCTCTTCCACCTGAAGCGCGATGTTCACACAAAACATGGGAAACCCGTGGATGAAATTGGTCGTCCCATCCAAGGGATCCACAATCCAAAGCCCATCCTGTCCCTCGCCTCTTTTGCCTTCTGCGTGGGTCTCTTCCGATAAAAACGCAAAACCGGGCTCACACTTTCTGAGTACCCGGAGAGCCTTTTCCTCGGCCTGCACATCGACGTTCGTGACAAGACCCAAGCGCCCTTTTTCACGGACCTTCAGGGGCTTCAAATAGTGGTTTCGAATGATTTTACCCGCTTGAAGCGCCGACTCCACCGCCCCTGCAAGCCAGAACTCGGAATGTTTCATGATGGAAAGATCCTATCAGAGCCGCCCCCGAGGACTCCACGGGATTCGTCAGTCTTCTGACTCGGAAGAGATCAGGGAAGGATGGAACTCCCCCCCGTTTGACCTCGATTGCTTCCGACCGTATAATCAGAAGAACGGGTTTTCAGGGTCCAGGAGGGACACAAATTTATGAATTCATTCATTTATATCTATTCCAAATTCACAGAAGAAATTCTCCTCCTTGGAGGTGCGCTGATCTTCACCCTTCTCTCCGCCTATTGCTACGAATGGGTCATCAAGAAACGCAGGCTCGGCGCTGCCCGGAATCAGGTTCCGGCTGCAATGGTAAAGGTTTACCTGAATCAACTCATCCATGAAGCCCAGTTCGTTCGAACCCAGCTCTTCGGTCTGGTGAATGGCCTTCCACCCGAGGGAATCACACTGACTCCCTCGACCGCGGCCGCCCACCCCGGCATCGAAACCCACGAGTCCCCCGCAGCACAGCTCATTCAGGCCGCCCCAGCCGGAATCGGCGGAGATCTTGAGGAACGCCTGAAGGCACTTCAATCCCAGCTCACGGAAAAAGAAAGCATCGTCGTAAACATCAACGTCGAAAAAACAAAACTCCTCGAGGAAATTGAAAACCTCCGTCAAAACCAAAAAGCGATGCAATCGGCGGGATCCGGTGGCGGGAATTCGGATGAGCTTCTGAAAAAGATCAAGGAACTGGAAGCAAGACTGGAGGAGTACTCCCTGTTCGAGGATGATCTTGCAAACCTGAAGCGCCTCCAGCAGGAAAACCTGCAACTGAGGAAAAAACTCGAGGATCTCGGCACAGGCCTTCCCGCGGGACAGAATCTCTCCTCTCTAGCTGCCGTTGCTCCTACCGTTGCTCCTACCGTCTCTCCTGCTTTGGCTCCGGCTCCCGAGCCCGTCCCTGCTGAAAGCGAAGCAAAACCCTCCGTGGAACCCACTCCCAAACCCGTCGCAAAGGGACTGGATCAAAGTGCAATTGATGCCCTTCTTGAGGGGAAACCCGCCACTCCTCCCGAGACCATCGCAGCCGAGGCTCCCCAGTCGGCAGCACCGGCAGCACCTGCTCCTGCGACTTCCATTGCTCCCGAGGCTCCCAAGGATGAATTTGAAAAGCTGGTGTCTTCCGTTGATACGAGCCTGGATTCAAATGCTCCGAAATCTCCGGTTGAAGCAGCTCCCGCGGCTCCTTCAATTGCTGCGGCCTCACCGGCAGAACCTCAGGTTGCAAAATCGGATGAGGACCTGCTGAAGGAATTCGAGAATCTCCTGAACTCCTGACCCTCGCGTGCCGGGTGGCAATCAGTTCTTTTCTTTGGCTTCTTCCAGCTGACGCTTGAGTTTTCTTGCTTCGATTTCCTGGAGCCGCGTTTTGAATTCCATGACCTTCCCGACCCGATACAGCAAGGAGTTTTCCTGAATTCCGTCCGTCGTTTGCTGAATCCACCCCTCGAGAACGTCCCGCTGAATCTGCTGCTCTTTTTGCACACTTACCCGTACCGAGGGTTGCCCGCCATATACCCCCTTGGCAAGAACGATTCGAAACCTGTACTGGGCCTTCAGATAAAGATTCACCGAACCCGCCGAATCGATGAGGTTCCGTTCCGCCGTATTCTCAATCCATTTCGTTTGAAGCGAGCCATTTTCCCGGTTCACCACCTCCATGGGCGAGGTCTTCAGCGCCTCGACCGCAGACTCCCATGCAAGATTGAAATCCCCCACATACACCTTTGAAAACACTTGTTCACCATCGCCCCCTACCGATTTGAGATAGGCCGACATGCACGCGGGAAAACAGAGTCCAAGGAGCAAAATTTTGAGGCCAAGTTTCATGGGCTTTAGTGTAGCATACCGCCATGAGCTTCAAAGAGTTTTGCCGGGTCCTTCGCCTTGAATCCGAATCCATCACCCGGGCACTCACCCGCTTCGAATCAACCCCGGAACATCAGGAACGGATCCAATCCGCTCTCACCCTGCTCCTCGAGTGTTCGCGGACCAACGGAAAAGTTCTGGTTCTTGGACTCGGAAAATCAGGGAAAATCGCGGCGAAAATCGCGGCCACACTTTCCAGTACCGGAACACCGGCCGTCTATGTCCATCCGACCGAAGCCCTTCACGGAGATCTCGGGGTTGTGGGCCCGCAGGACGTGGTCATCGCGATCAGCTACACGGGAAACACCGAGGAGATCGTTTCCCTGCTTCCGGTGTTCAAGAAGCGCTCCGTTCCGGTCATCGCACTTACCGGAAACGCCTCCTCCAAACTCGCGGAGCGTGCACGCGTCGTGATCGATTGTTCGGTTGCGGAAGAGGCATGCAGCCACAACCTCGCTCCCACCTCAAGCACCACCCTGACGCTTGCGATCGGGGATGCACTTGCGATTTCGCTCATGAAGGATTCGGGGTTCACGGCGGAGGATTTTGCGAAGAATCATCCCGCGGGCTCCCTCGGGCGCCGCCTTCAGCTGGAAGTGCGTGACCTCATGCATCCGATTCCGAAAGCCCCCTCTGTATCCCCCGAGGCCGGGGTCGATGAGATTCTCGCCCTCTCCACCGAACGAAAGCTGGGCGCCGTTCTAGTGATGGATTCGCAAACTCTTCTTGGAATCATCACAGATGGAGATCTGCGTCGGGCCCTTCGCAAGAAAGAACAATTCTTCTCCATGAAAGCTTCAGAGATCATGACCTCGAACCCGGTGACCGTCAGGGAAAACAGCCTTGCCTATGACGCGCTACGCATAATGGAGGAGCGTGAAAGTCAGATAAGCGTTCTGCCTGTAGTGAATTCCTCGGGAATTCCGATGGGCCTTCTTCGAATCCATGACCTTGTACAAACTTTCTAATTGAGCTAGCCTCAGCGAATAACGCTACGAAAGGACATAGCAAAATGAACAAGAAACGTACTCTGGGCGTTCTCGGTGCCGCGATCCTGACGACCGCCGTCATGGTTGCCTGCACGGAAAACGCAAAAGCAAAAATCAATATGGTTTTCAAGGACGCTCCCAAGGCCGGCGTTGTGGCAAAAATCAACGGTGAGGAAATCACCGAAGAGCAGCTGACTGCTGAAGCCCAAGTCGAGATGATGCAGATCAAAAAGCAGGAGTACGACCTCAAAATTGGCCTTCTGAATAAAATGGTGAGCGATCGCGTTCTTGGTGCAGAAGCCAAGAAAGAAGGCCTTGCCACTGCTGAAGAATACATCAGCAAGAAGATCTTGAAGGGTGAAATCAAGATTTCGGACGCGGACTACAAGAAGTTCGTGAAGGAAAAGAACATCCCCGAAAGCAACATCAACGACCAGGTCAAAGAACGCATCTACTCCTACATGAAAGAGCAGAAGCGCGAAGACATGATCCAGGGTGCTGTTGCAAAACTCACCAAGGGAGCTCCGGTGGAAGTGTACTTCCAAAAGCCGAAGTCCAACATCAAGATCGAGGCAGGAAACTCTCCGTCCACCGGAAATGAGAATGCGAAGGTCACGATTTACGAATTCTCCGACTTCCAGTGCCCTTTCTGCAGCAAAGGCGCGAAGATCGTAAGCGACATCAAGAAGAAGTACGGCAGCAAGGTTCGGATCGTATTCAAGAACTTCCCGCTCCCGATGCACCAGGATGCCGGACCGGCTTCCGAGGCCGCTCTGTGCGTGAACGAGCAGTCCAAAGACAAGTTCTGGAAGTTCCACGACATCGTGTTTGCAAATCAGAGCAATCTTGATGCCGAGAGCCTCGCAAAACATGCGAAAGCTGCCGGTGCCGACGAGAAGAAATTCAAAGAGTGCTTTGAGAGCAAGAAGTTCGCGGACGCGGTCAAGGGCGACCTTGCCTATGGCGAAAAGCTCGGGGTCCGCTCGACTCCGACCTTCTTCATCAACGGACAACTGATGGCGGGAGCCCTGCCGATCGAACAGTTCTCCGAAGTGATCGACGAAGAGCTCGAGTCGAAGTAATCCGGACAAGCTCAAACTTGAAAAACCTCCCGCGGGTTCGCCTGCGGGAGGTTTTTGTTTTTTGCGCTTCTCGGGTATGATCCCCCTATGCAATGGACCTGGACCACTCATCGTATCGCTACAATTCTTGGACTTCCCCTTTCGGGAGCCGACCTGCCGATCCTTTCCATCACCACTGATTCACGAAGTGTACGACCGGGCGATCTCTTTGTTGCAATCAAGGGGGACTCCTTTGACGGACACGATTTCATCCCCCGCGCGATTCAATCAGGAGCGATCGCCGTCCTGACCGAGCAAGAGTCAGTGAATTCAGGGGCGGAGACGTTCAAGGTTGCAAGCACGCTCGGAGCCATCAGAAAGCTGGCCCATGCCTACCGCAGGCAATTCTCCATCCCCTTGATTGGAATTGTCGGAGCGGTCGGAAAAACGACGACGAAAGAACTGATTGCGAGCATTCTCCGCGGCCGAATGCGTTCGGTGTTGAAAACCGAAGGGAGCCAGAACGGCTTTCTTGGAATCCCTCTCACCCTTCTCCAGCTACGTCCGGAACATGAGGCCGGCATCATTGAGATCGGAATCGACGAGATCGGGGCAATGGACCAGCACCTGGAGCTCGTGGAACCCACGCATTTGCTCCTGACCCGCACGGGCCCCGAGCATCTTCATCAGCTCAAGACGGTGGAGATCGCGGCCGAGGAGGAACTTCGGGCCTTCGACTACGGACTGAGACACTCCATTCCCCTCGCCATCAATCTCTCGGATCCTTTTGTGAAATCCTGGTTCGAGCGACATCGCTCCGCCTTGGGAAGATTGCCTCATCCTACCTACTCGATGAAAGAATCGGATGGTGCGGAACACACCGGTCGCTACGCCCCGGAAACAGGCACTCTTTCGATTCGCTCCGCACCCCGGGCCTCAAGCTTCTCGTGTCCGCTTCCCGGGGAACACCACGCTCACAATCTTCTTGCCGCCATCACCCTGAGCCGGTTTTTCGGTCTCACGGATGAAGAAATCACTGCGGGGATCGGGCAATTCAGCACTGCCTACGGACGAACCGAGATTCACTCCCTGCCCAATGCGGGCGAAGTGATTGGAGATCATTACAATTCGAATCCAACCTCTCTTGCGGCAGCCCTTGCGCTGCTTGCCCAAAAGAAGGGAGCAAGCCAGTATCACGCAGTGCTCGGGGATATGCTGGAACTGGGTGAGGAAGAGAATCGCTTTCACCGTGAGGCATCCGCACCGATCCGGGAGCATGGGATCACCCATGCCTGGCTCTTCGGACCCAGAATGAAGCGCCTCCATGAGGAATTGCTGAAAAGCCCGGGGCTCTCTGGCCCACTCGTACAGGCTTCCCATTTCGAACGGATCGAAGATCTGATAGAGGCACTCAAAAACTCGATCCAACCGGGGGCCCGGATTCTCATCAAGGGATCGCGCGGAATGAAAATGGAGAGGGTCCTCCATGCCCTGTTGCCTGAAAGGGCCCCCAAGTGAAGACCGAGCTCCTCGATTCATCCCCTCATTCCATCGGCAGGGCCTGTGCGATCCTTGAATCGCAAAAAATCGTCGCCCTTCCGACCGAGACCGTCTACGGACTTGCCGGGAACGCCTTTGACGAGGCTTCGGTGCGGAAGATTTTTTCTGCGAAATCCCGTCCCTATTTCGATCCACTCATTGTCCACATCAGTCTCAAGGTTCTCTCTGATCCGGCCGGAGTGCTTCACGCCTTGATTCGGGACGGAATTCTGGCCCCCTCTCTTGCTGCCTCCTCCGATCGATCGAATTTCGAGGCACTCGTGAAAGCGTTCTGGCCAGGCCCTCTGACCCTCGTGGTGCCGCGAGGCCCGCTCATTCCGGATGTCGTTACGGGAGGCCATCCCACTGTCGCAATCCGGATGCCCTCACATGAGGTTTTCCAGTCAGTTCTGGGCCTCCTTTCCTTTCCTCTTGCCGCTCCGAGCGCGAATCGCTTTGGACGGATTTCGCCCACCACGGCGGAGCATGTGCGGGCCGAGCTCGACGGGCGAATCGCGGCCATCGTCGATGGAGGCCCCTGTGGAATCGGGGTTGAATCGACAATCATTCGCCTGGAGGAGGGGGGCATCCGCTTGCTTCGTCCCGGTGGAGTTTCCTCTGCGGAGATTGCATCGATCACCGGATCCGTACCCCGCACCCAACAGAGACTACACTCAAGCGCCCCGGAGGCTCCCGGGATGCTCGATGAGCATTATGCCCCGAGAAAGCCGCTTTTCCTGATCCCGGAACCGATCGACTCCCATCCTGATCTTCGTGAATTGCTCCGCGAACTCGGCGACTCATCCCGGCTTGGACTTCTCCTCCATGCTCCCGTTCGGAGTTCCTTTGATGTGTCATCATTCAAAAGCCATAGAATTCTCTCGGGTTCGGGCGATGGCGCGGAGGCTGCACGCAACCTGTTCTCCTTCATGAGGGAACTGGATGAGGATCCGTTTGTGGATGTCATCCTTGCCGATCTTCCCGAAAATCATTTCGAGGGCATGTTCGCGGCAATCGCAGACCGTCTCCAGCGGGCAAGCCGGAACAAGCCACTGGGCCAGTCGGTAAAAAAATTGTAGGGGTTCTTGCCTTTCCGCGTCCTCCACTTGCATCACCCCCTCCCCTCGCGCTAGGATTCCCGCATGGAAGATTTTGAACTCACACCGATCGTGATCCTTGCCATCCAATTCATGCACACCGTGCTTTTCGGGACCGCCGCTTGGGACAAGCTGAAAGGCAAGAAGGTTCCAGAGTGGTTTCTGAAAACGTTCGAACCCACCCTGCTTGCAAAACTCCCGGGCGGGATCCGGGCCCAGTTCTGGATGATTGCCGGATTCGAAACCCTCCTCGCAGGTAGCTTTCCGCTTTCGGTTTTCATCCCTGATCTCCTGCCCTTCGCACTCCTTGCGGCACTGTTTCTCTACGGAATCTTGTGCTTCGGCCTCAGGATCACGGGGGATTTCCAAGGGTCGGCAAACATGTTTGCCTACTTTGCCGCGACCATCTTCAGCCTCTCGGTCTTCTTTTGAAGGCGCCTGAAGGAGATTCGATGGATCAAGCAAAAAGCCGGTTCAAAACAGGATTCAAATTCTCCCTTCTCGGGGCGCTTGCAACCCTTGCACTCACCTCGCTATTTTTGCCCGGACTCATGGTGTGGTACTTCGAGCCTCCTGTGAATCCCGGATACAGTTGCGCGCCTTCCATTCAACGCGCCCTAGATCTGTTCCGGATCATCCAAGCGTTTGCACTCCTTTTTGGGGCTCTCATTGGCTTCATTCTCGCCCTCAAGTGGACAAAGAAATCCGCTCCTAAAGAAGAGTCCAAACAGGCCTAACGCGCCAAGACTTGGAACCTTTCGCTCCGCATGATTCAGTGAAGAAATGCGAAGCATTCTTCTATTGATCGCAGCTCTTTCGCCCCTGAATGGCTATGGAATGCCGGAATCGCGCATGGTCCGCGACCAAAAGATCAAGTCGGAACTTCTTGGGCTGCATTTCTTTCACAAAGGTCTTGGAATGCATATTGCCCCGGACCTGATCAAGTTTGTCGAAGTTGCAAAGAAGTACTCCAGATCAAGCGGCAAGGATTTTGGACCACTCAAACACCGGTATGGGATCACTCAAAACGGAGTCGATCCGGTGGGATTGTTCTCGATCCAGTACGAAGGCATGAACGTCGGGGTCTTGGGTTGTGTTGCTTGTCACAGCGGAAAGGCCGCAGGGCAATTCATCATCGGGATCGGCAACAAGAACATCGATGTGGGAAGAATCGGCGGAGACGCATTTTTGGGCCAGAAGTTCTGGAAAACCATCACTCCGGAAGTAAGGAAGTCAGAGGCCTACAAACGCGTCGAAGACAGTGCAATTTCGTTTACCCGAGAACTGAAGGATCCGAAACGAGGAAATCTCACCCAAGGCCTGGTGCCAACCAGCGTGATCCGCAAATGGTTCTACCGAATGGCAAACGAACCCTATCCTGAATCCATGCCAAGGGGTGCAGTCAAGGTGCCCCATCTCTTTGGGTATGGTGAAAAGCGAAAGGTGGGCCAATTCGCGGATGCAGGAGGAAACGGAATTCTTCCGGGCTGGGGAATCGCAGTTGAGCTTGCAGCAGGACAAACACCCGAGAATGTCAGGGAGTACGCTCATCGATTGGAGCCCCTGGAGGCCGGGCTCGGAGATCTGCTTCCTCCGAAATATCCTTTCCAGATCAACCTTGAACGAGCTGCCCGTGGAAAGCTCGCCTTTGAGGCGACCTGCGCCGGCTGCCATGGTCGCTATGAGCGGGATGCCGAGGGCTTGCCGATTTACCTTCCGCCGAAGGTCATCCCCTGGGCCAAGGTCAAGACCGATCATGATCGGCTCGAGCAACTCGATGAGCATTTCCTTGGCCTCATTCGCACAAGCCCGCTCTCCGACTTGATCCAGCAAACACAAAACCAGGACTCCTATGCGGCCCCAAGACTTCACGCGGTCTGGGCCAGGTTTCCCTATCTCCACAATGGCTCGATTCCCAGCGTTTCTGACCTCTTGAAACCTGCGGCAGAGCGAACCCGCTATTTTTCGCTTCGGGATGCGGGTGAGCGCGAACGATTTGATGAGGATTCGCTTGGGCTCAGGGTCAAGGGCCGTCACGAGGTGCGCGGAAAGCCGGCCCTGCACTCGCGCGAGATCTACGATACCACCCTTCAGGGACAGTCCAATCAAGGGCATGAGTTCCAAACAACGTTGGATGCTTCCGCAAAACAAGATCTCATCGAATACCTGAAAACACTTTGAATGAGCTTTCGCCTCGATTAAGCTCCCCTTCATGCGGAGATTTTGTCTGGACAGACGATACTTTCCCACTGCCCCGGGAATTTGGATTCTTGCCTTCCTTGCTGCTGGCTCTGCCTTTCCACTTTCTCAGGCGAAAGAACTTCCCTTTCGCACACTTGCCAAAAAAAAGGGGATACTCTTTGGCTCAGCCATTCGCGCCCGAGCGATCGAGGAAGATCCTGAGTATTCAAAATTTGCCGCAAAACAGTTTTCAATCCTGACTCCGGAAAACGACTTCAAATTCGATGCCCTTCATCCAGAGGAGTCCCGCTTCGATTTCACCCGCGCGGACCAGGTCGTAGCATTCGCCAAAAAACACCGACAACTCGTCCGGGGCCACACCCTGGTTTGGCACAATCCTGAAGCACTGCCGGATTGGGTGAAGAACCCCGATCGAACTCCGGCAGAACTGAAAAAGCTCCTGCAAAATCACATCAAGAGCGTCCTCCTGCACTTTTCCAAAACCGCAAACGGCGTGGTCGTGAGTTGGGATGTGATCAATGAAGCCTTTGATGAGGAGGGAAACTTTCGACAGGATTCGATCTGGGCCAGGATCGAACCGGATGGATTCAAGTTTTTCTCCTGGGTTTACCGGCTTTCCCACCGGATCGCACCGAAACTCAAACTGTACTATAACGATTATGGCATTGAGGCTCCGGGGAAGAAGACAGAGGCTGTTTTCCGGATGATGCGTCGATTGAAACAGGCCGGAGTTCCCATTCACGGAATCGGCTTTCAGACTCATGGAAGCAGCGGCTGGAACACGGATCTCAGCGAATTTCCAGGCATCCTGAAACGCTTCGATAAACTCGGTCTCAGGATCACGATTTCCGAGATGGATTATTCCATTCCGACGCCCGCAACTTCAACCAAGGATCTCGAACAGCAGGCACGGATCTACGCTGAAGCATTGAAGGCCTGTCTTTCCGTAAATTCCTGTCAGGCGTTCATTACCTGGGGATTCACGGATCGTACCCTTTGGGAGGGGAACTTCAAGGAGGGTTTTGGTGCCTCCACCTATCTTGATTCCGAGATGAAACCGAAGCCGGCTTTCAGGGCACTTCGACGGGTTCTCACGAAAAAATAAACCTCAGTTTTTCAAATCCCACTGCAAGAACCAGTTCAGATAGACCCTGAAGTTCTCAGTGGAGCGACCAAGGCTCGGAAACCGGTCCCACCCGTACATCGCGCCCAAATTCAATGATCCACGTGCGAGTTCAACACCCAGTGCTGGTCCATGAACGTCAAAAAACTCCTTGTTCAGCGTTCGAAATCGCCAAAAGTAAAGAGCCTGGGTCCGGAACACCACCTCGGCAGGAAGAGTGAACCATTCAACTGCCTGGCTCAAATACCCCATCGTGCCAAGACCCTCAAAATTCCCGAAATCATGCATCACACGGGCCCAGCCTGAAAAAGGTGCTGCCACCACGGGGATTCCAAATAGACTTCTACTGCCGCGAAGGAGATCGACCGAATCGAATGCATTCACATAAACCGACGGATACTGTTGGGATTCATTCCTTGGCGGAAAGGTCTGCCATTCATACTGAACGCCGAAATTGAAGATCGATTTCTGGAATTCAAGACTGGCAACCGGTCCGTGAGCATCGAAAAATTCCCGATTCAGTGTACGGATCCGCCAGCGGTATCCGATATAGGTGTTAACCGAAATATCAGCCGGCAAAGTGAACCACCTCACCCCTTGCCTGAGGTTTCCCTGCTCCACGACTCCGTCAAACCGGCCAAAATCCGTTCCAAGACTGTTCCAGAAGTTGCCGGGATAACCCTCAGGCGAATAAGCAAGTGAGAGGCTCGGAAGAGCGCAAAGAGACACAAAAAATACGAGAAACCAGTTCATGGGGACCTACTTTGAAGGACGGTTTTGAGACTTTCCGGAATGTGTTGCGCAGGCAGGGACTTCCAGACTCGATCCTTGCCTTGGTAAAAGAGTTCTTGATCACGGATCAGTGTTGCCGCGTCAGCGTTCTCGGCAAAAAATCGCGACTCTGAAACTCCGCTGAATTCGCCTCCAGAAAAAGAATCACCCAGGGAATGGTGCTTGGTCGCAAGATTGATCACCCGAGGAATCACGGAATAGCTGACAAGGTCTTCGATCCGGACGGGGGCCGATTTCTTCCACCCATTGCCGATCAGTTTCACTCCCATCGGAACCAAAGTAAGCTTCGGGAGGGGAATATCCCGGAGGTCCGGCCCCTGAATCTCGCTGCCTGCGAGTGCGGCACCATGTTCTGAAACCATGATAACCAAGACATCCCGATTCGATTCTTCAAGGAGCCTGAAGAATCGATCAAAATCCGACAAAGTTTTTTCAAGAAGCTCACGGTATGTAGCGGACTTTTCCTGCTTCCACCAAGGGCGTGAATCATGGGCGAGGTGGTTGCCCACATGCAGGGAAACAGTATTGTAATAAAGAGCTGCCCTCGGACCAGATGAGCTCAACCGCTGTTTCCACCACTGCTCGAGGACATCAAAGTTTCCGTAAACGGGCGACTTGTCGTAGCTCACTTCCTTTTGCGAAAGTCCTGAAATGGGCATCGGAAGATCCGCTTTGGCATAGGTAACCAGTTCATTTGCCATCTTGATCGACAATTTTCCCTCGTGATTGAAAACGGTCGACGTGCGGTAGCCCGCAGATCGCAAACCTTCAAGCAACATGCACGAGGCGGGAACCCCTTGGAACAATCCCTCATGCCGAGCTTGCCCGCAAAGAGCCTGAAGGAGCCTCAAGGCCGCAGGAGTGCTGTAGGAGGTGGCCGTATTGAAATTCGAAAACCTGAGATCAAACCCATCAAAAAAGGAGTGCCCACTCATCCCGGTATGGGCAAGATCCTCTGCGGAAAGCGAGCAAACCTGAAGGATCAAAACATCAAAGGGAGCATCCTTCTTTCCCGGGGATTCCAGGGGGACAACGCCCGAACCGAAACCCGAAATCGACGACGAAGGGAGGGCAAGATCCGTCCTGACCGTTTTTCGGGTGAGCGCCCCGTGAGCTGTGGTCGCTGCGACCACCAGTGCTACCGCTGGAGCAAGGTTCCACTTTTTGGCTGAGACCCTGCAAATCCAATAAATTGCGACCAAGACCACAAAAACAAAAGGATTCCAGTAGTTCATCACGAATTGAAAAAGAAAATCATTGGAAGGCCGGGTCACGGGGTCCGAAAGATAGTGATACAGGCTTTTTACCGGGGGAAAATAACTGTCGTGCCATAACAGCATAACCCCGAGAGCCAAACCGAAACCACCATGAAGAGTGGTAATCCCGCTATTCTTACGGATCGAGAGCCCCACCGAACGGCTCGCCGCCCACGGAAGGATGGCGTAGAGGCCCATCAGGACATTCAAGAACCCGTCGAATTGCAGATGACCGCGATAGTGCAGAATCACCTTTGAAATGAAAAAAAAGCTCCACAGTACCATGATTCGATTCCGTGCTTACCCGACCCGAATCTTGACCGCACCCGACTCCACCACCTGATAGAATCGTGAAAGATACTTTGATTCCATCTCGGCAGGACTATTGAATCGAACCCCGATCAGGAATGTGGGGTGAATCTGCTCCACCCCCTTCTGACACCGGATCACCTCGGCGTACACTTCACTCTTGGTCCAAGGCAGCCTTACCTGAATCTGAGAGCCCGGCTCAAGCGCGGATGGCATGCTCAAGAGCGCGCCACCTGTGGAAACATCCATCAGCAAACCAAACCTGGAGCCGCTGCCGTCCGCAGTCTCAATCACGACAGGAGCGATCGTCGGACTTCGCTCCGACTGACGCTTCTGGTTTGCCTCCGAGAATCGAACCATGGATTCACTCAGAGCCTTTGCCGTGGTTTCCATCACCTTCGGAGTCGCATGCTCGAAGAAATACAAAGAAAGGTGTTGCTTGGCTTCCCGATCAAGGGAATCAAGCCGGACATGGATGATGTGTAGAGGCTCGAGATCCGCCTCATTCCAGATCCGGCATCCCGTCACGGTTCCCGAAAGATGAAGTGCCAATGCAGGCAGCTCAAGATCAAGCGTGATTCGCTCGCCCTCAGGAAATGAGCCCTTGTGAATGAATTCCACAGCGGTTTCAGAAACCATGAAGGAGATTCCCAAAGCCTCATCGACGTGGGGATTCCCGCCCACACTTGTGAGTCGCAAGGGCCGATAATCAAAAAATGAACTCGACTCGTAGGAGACCGGCTGTTTGTCAAAATAGAGGAGCGCACCCAAAGAAATAAGGAGATAATAGGCGGCCACTCCCACGCTTACGATCACAGCCAGCCCAAGCTCTTCGCCATTCAGATAACGGCTCACTCCCGCTCCCACGGCAAGCGCGGAAACAAGGAATACCATGACGGGGCCGACCCAGAGATGGAATGGGATCTCACCTGCATGGGATTTCGGCGTCACTTTGAATTTGCCCCGGAAGAAGGGTATCAAACCAAGAGCGATCGCCTTGAGGTAGACTGGGATCAAGTGCATGAAATACACCTCATTCCGGTACACACGCCCCGTACCGCGAGCGAGCGTCTTGAAAACCCATGTGGAGAGAATCACATAGCCAAGCATCGGAAGAGACATGATGTCGGGTTCAACCACGGGTGAAATATCCAGACACAGAAACGCAAATGGCGCCGTGTAGTAAAGGACCTTTTGGATCGCGGTAAAATAGTACAGCGACAGGAAGTAGGACTTCTTTTTTGCCCAGTTCAATTTGGCCGAAAAAAGAATTCTGAAAAAATGATCCCTGAGAATCTGAATCGAACCAAGCGCCCAACGTCCGCGCTGAACCAAATATGGCTCGATGGAGTCAGGTGCCAGGCTGAATGCGATCGGTTCATCGTGATAAACGGTGTCATATCCAGCCTGATGGAGTTTCAGGGTGGCAAGCGTGTCTTCGGTTACGGACGTGGTCGGTACGCCTCCGATTTTTTCAAACGCCTCACGCCGGAACAGCGATCCGCTTCCGCACCAGGTTGATGCATTCCCGTAATCGAGACCCCTTAGAATGACATCATACCAAAGCGACTGTTCATGCCAGATGCTCTTTCCGGAATTCTCAGTCCAGTGTTGAAAACTGTCGAGATTGTAAAACGCGTTCGGAGTCTGAACCAAGGCAACCTTCTGGTCGTTGAAATAGCCTACGAGTTTCGAGAGAAAATCCATCCGGGGAATTCCATCCGCATCAAACAAGGCAATCAGCTCGCCCCGGGTCTTCGAGAGCGCGTGATTGAGGTTCCCTGCCTTTGCTCCGCGGTTATCGGATCGTGTGATGTACCCAACCCCCATCTCGCGTGCAAGCGCTTCCACTTCAGGCCTTCGACCATCGTCAAGCAGATAGGTCTCATGGGGATAATCCATTTTGAGTGCATGGCTCACGGTATTTCGAAGGAGCTCGACCCCTTCATTGATGGTCGGAATGAAGACATCGACCGAATACGTGCGCTCTGGTTGTATTGATCCGCGTTTCCGGATTCGATAGGTCGACGCGATGAAGAAAAGGCTGCTCACGAAGCCAAAAGCATCGAAGGCAAAATAGGTCCAAGAGTACTCAGGATGGACCACGGTATCGACCGAATAGAGTCCCCTCCAGATGAAGTAACAAACCGAATACACAATCGAAACTCCGATCAGGATTCTTTGGCCTTTGCTGAGTGGCAGGATTTCAATTGGAGACAGGCCCGGGGAGTTTTTAGGATTTTGCATTTCGGGAATATTGCCTGATTAAAGTTTTTTGGTCAAGAAAATGCCCTTCAGGTTCGCTATTTTCGAAGACGAAAACTGCTAGAGCATCCCCCTCGCACCAATTAAATAAATTGATATTGTTTATTTAAACAAGATTCGTTACACCGACCGGCATGAAGCATTTGCGCGCATGCATCGCCGTCGGAATCATCACTGGACTCTTTCTCCCGAGAGCCCCTCACGCTTTCGCGGGGACATTCACCTCCTCTCCCACTCCTGCCCCCTTTCTCGTGGGCGGGAACGCCATCGATTGGGAGTGCAACTCCGAGCGCTGCTCCTATGGCCATGATCTTGGGCACAACGGCTGGAGTGACATTCATCTCTCGATGCATGGATATTCAGGCAAGGTGACCTTTCAAAAAGAATACTGGCTCAGGATGATGGATGACCTCGTGCGGGCTCGGGCAAACTTTATCCGGATTCCTGCGATGACTGAAGGCCAGGGCATTCTCTGGGAGCCCTGGGTAAATGGCCGCGCGGACCGCATCAAGGGTGCTGATCCTGCATGGATTGCGCGGCTCAAATTCTTGCTTGATCAGGCCCATGCGCGGGGACTCCGCGTTCAGATCGGAATGCTGACCGGAAACACGTTCCGGAATGAATCGGGAATGTACAACTTCTACCATGGCAAGAACCTGATCCTGAAAAACCCCGAAACCATGATGGATTACCTGAAAAAAGTCATACACCCGGTTCTGACACGAATCGGAAGCCATCCGGCTCTTGAGCATTTTGAAATCATGGGTGAAACCGATGGAGCGATCTCGACCGCAAATGGCGAGATCACAGAGCTTGATCTTCGCATCTTCCTTGCCATGAACACATCCTTCATTCGAAAGAACTTTCCTGAGCTTCGAGCCAAACTCTCTGCATCGATTGGCTTTGGCCCCACTCCCGAAAAAGCCCGAAGGCTCTTCGCAAACACCGGCCTCGATTTCGCCCAGATCCACCTCTACAACCAGGAGGGATCGATTGGGGATTGCGGCGAGTGGAGCCGCGTGGGACTTCCGATCATGCTCGGAGAATTCGGTCTTTTAAAGCCCGCACCCGTCACCGATCAGGCGCGCGTGATGAAGCGCTTCATCGAGGAATCAAGGGCCTGCGGATTCATGGGAGCTGCGATGTGGGCGATGGACTACGGTCCGAACACCGGTGACCCCACCCGCTACAACAATCTTTACACGATGGACGGAAAGGTGAAGCCTCTCCTGATGCGAACCCTGGTGCTGGCGGGCGAAAGACGGTCTGCTTATTCCACCACTTCATCCAACCCGGGATCGATCCTTACAAAGGGTCGGCAGGATTTGTCATGGTGAATCACCAATGGTCCATCGGTCTGCCACTCCTTATCCAAGGAGTTCGACTCGATTCCGCCATTGACGTATCGAAATGGAATCACGCCCAACACAGCCGCGTGATTCGAGTACCTTGCAATACTCATGGCAGTATAGTTTTCAAGTCCCGGAGCCTTGTTTTTACTTAGGGAAGGAGCTAACAGCGAATTCACAAGGACGCTATTTGCGGGAACAATGGCCTGATCCTTGATCATCATCTCGAATCCCCAGCTCTGCGGGGTTTTTTGTATGGGCGAGACGGCAAGAAGTTGATCGTGAACCACATATCCTTCAGAATTCGGCTGTGGAATCAAGCCGTTCTGCGAAATCTTCAAGGCCTGATACCCATACGTGACACTCCCATTGACCCTGGAGATAAAGGTCAAAGTAATATGGTCATTTTCCATTTGCGGCTGGTCCTTCGAAATTCCAAACCGGAAAGCAAAGTAATTCGCGCCCTTCGTCGGATCATGCCGCCACCAAAACTGGTTTATAGTCGAATCAGCATTCAGAAAACCCGGAGTGGCGTAGGTGCCCTTGCCTGCATGGTACCGGATCGCAACGTTGAGTCTTCCATCAAATTTAGGCTTGCCCCACTCCGAGTCTTCAATGACCCCATCCAGTGTGACGCTTGTGGCCTCGGGCTCAAAGAAAAGATAGCCCTTTTCGAGTGCGTAATCACGAACCAAGATTCGAGCTTGATCCGTAACAACATAGGAGTTCCCGGGATCCTCTCCGGACCACCCCATGATCTCTGCTTCAAGACGCGCCCGCAGATCCCTTTCCAAGCAGAATCCCCGATCATTTGTCACTTGGGTAATGAAGGCCTTGCTTGCAACAATCAGAGCCTCGTTCGGGAAGGTTTTTAAAACCTCCTCTGCCAATTCCAGAGTCATCTCATCCACAGGAGGAAGTTGGTTTGGAGTCGTGCCTATACCTTGGTCAAAATCAAAAGTGCGCACCTTTTCAATCTGCGCAGCAAGATCGGGAAGCTCATGCCACTTCGACAGGATATGCATCGCCTCAGGTAAACTCAGGTTCTTCGTGACAAACTTGTGTCTCGCCCGGACAAACAATCGATACCTTTCGTGAGCAAAAAGCGAGAGCTTCAAAGGCTCCAAAAAATAGTCGATTTTTTTCAAGAGCCTTTGTTTCTCATAACCCGGATCATTACCCGTTTCGGGATCAAAAGACGGGTCGATCACACCTTGACTCGCGATCTGGTTCCTCAGCTCCTGGAATTCGTCAACGATTTGCCTGAACTTTTCAAGGTCAAGAACCAAGAGCTGAGTGGGGTTCCCCAAAAACCTGAAATTGGAGCTCCTGAACTGATTCAACTCGCTCAATGGGTCTTTTTCCACTCCATCCACTATAGTTGAAAAAAACTTGCCATTCTCCGAATCTGGAGCCACTAAGGAAGCCTCCGTGTAATCCGGCTGATTTTCCCACAGGTGTTCCAAGCGGTTAGCCAGATCTTTGACCGGAGCTGCGTATGCACCGAACAATGCCCCATAGTATTGATCTTTGAGATCATCGACATTGAGTTGTGTGTTCCAAGCGAGCTTGGCAGCAATCCAATACTTATGAAAGTCAAGACCGAAATTGAAATAAGTCTCAGCATAAAGACCCGAGTGCTTATCATCCTGGAGTTCATACTTTCCTTGAATGTTTGAAAAAAGCTTGGGTGGCATTCTCGGAATCAGAAAGCCCCCGCCAAACATGTATTCATAAATGTCCACCGAGGTCAGATGCGCCGCTGTTTTTGCAATCCTTCCAATTACAGGAGCAAAATTCTCATCCCACTGCCCACTTTCATGCGCATAACTCGAATCAATGGTGATCCGCGAAGTGACCTGATCGTGAACAGAGAATCCAGGAGGCAGATTCCCAGAAGTAAACCCATATGAGAGCGTGTAGTACCGGACCCTTTGAAGCCTTTCGAGACTCAAGCCATGACTCGGACCAAGCTGTTTCACCTTGTTGATGACATTGTTCACAAACTTGAAATAGGCATAGGTGGTAGAATCCAGTTCACTCATCGGTAAACCAGTCGAGGGGTCAATTAGCGTTTTGTCGAGCTCGCAAGGCCCAGTATCGTTTTGGCCCAAGGAGATCGAATAGTTGTAAATGTCTGGTTTGAATTTCGCCTTCAGCTCCATTAAAACCGAGTTTGCGACAGCATTGGCGCTCGAAAGGACAAGGGTAGCCCCATTCCCCGGATAGGAAAAGCAAGGCTGCCAAGGAGTGGCGCTGTCAACTGAAGGCACGTCACCCGTGGAATAATAGTCCGGGACATTATAATAAGCTCCAGGCTCGCCATTCGAATCGTGTTTACGAAAATATTTCGAGATTTGATGCGTCCCCACTCCAAAGTAAGCCAATCCAAAGTGGTACATCGGATTCCCAAACCTCGAACTGAAATGGCGGTTCCCGTAGTCGGGATTTTGAATGATGATTCCGATTTGATCACTCCTGTCCTCAGGGATCTTGAAAAGAGCCGGGTTGATTTGAACCGAATCCAATCGAGGAACCCGATCCAACGGCCCTTCGAATTGGTCGCCGGCGATGGGGTGATCATGGGGCGCGGGAAAATCATTACCATAAGGTCGAGGCCTCGGATGCCCGAGAAGGGACACCCCAAGGAACTTTTCAAGAAAATAATACTGCGCAAACTGGGTGGCCGCGGGAGTCTTGCCCACAATGTACAAATCTTTTTTTGTATAATGATCAAATGCGATTATGAAACCATCCCTCTTCAAGAGTGTCGAGTCCGGCTTCAGATACTCTTCGAATTTTTTATACACAGGATCCAAGGCATCATAGATATTTCCATTCCCTTTGGCGCCAACCCAGATTCGAAAAGAGTCGGAATTCGAACTGATCAAGTTTTCATGGTTCACACCCAAAGCCCCGAGAGGCCCGAATGTTCCCTTGGGAATTTCATTCGAGTCTAAAAAACCGCTTCCAGGCCCACTCCGAAGCACTGCCATCAAATACTTCCGAACTGCAAAAGATCCATAGAGCGGTTGACTTTGATTGCCGATGAGTTGCTGTTCCAAAACCAAAACCTTATTCTCAAGTTGGCCAGGAGCCGTGAGCTTCGCAATCGTCACCGGAGCGGGCTCACCAGGTTGGAACCACGAAAAAAGCGCGCCCATTTTGCCTGAGTACATTTTTTGATTGGCACTTCCCGGATCAGACCCGCCCAGGGTCTGGTTCTGAACGGACGAATTATTTCCGGAGCAGCCGGACAAACAGAGGGTGGACACCCACGACACAAACATCAATAGCCTGAAACATGACCCCCACATCATTATATTTTACATCGCGGAGATGTAAAATATACAGATTTATGGCCTTTTGTTCACAGGGGGTGTCCGGCAAACCCAGAGGAAACCTTGATTGCCAATGATTTCAAGAATGTCAGGACGGACACTCCCTCCCATCTTTGGCGCCCGGGCAGAAACTGAAACTCCATTTGCAGGGCTCAAAAAAAAACAAAAAAAGCCCGCCTCCGAAAACTCCGGAAGCGGGCCTTTTTCAAAAGACTGATCAGATCTTCGCGATCAAGGGCGCAATGAGCAGGGACACAACGCTCATCACCTTGATGAGGATCGCAATGCCTGGTCCCGAAGTATCCTTGAATGGATCACCGACCATATCGCCTACGACCGCGTTCTTGTGAACATCTCCGCCTTTTTTGTGGCCTGCGAGATTTCCCTTCTCGATGTATTTTTTGGCGTTATCCCAAGCTCCACCGGCATTTGCCATATAGAGCGACAGGGTCGCGCCCACAGCCAAGGCACCGGCCAGGAGTCCCGCAAGTGCGGCAGCACCCAGCAGGAAGCCAACCAAAACCGGAGAAACAACTGCGATGAGGCCAGGAAGGATCATTTCCTTCAAAGCTGCAGCGGTTGCAATGTCGACGATTTTCTTAGGCTCCGGATCTGCTTTCAGCTCCATCAGGCCTGGAATCTCTTTGAACTGACGGCGAATCTCTTCCACGATCGCTCCTGCTGCACGCCCCACCGCAAGCATCGTGGTAGAACCCACGAGGAACGGCAGAATCGAGCCCACCAAAATCCCGATCAGAATATTGGGATTCGTGATTTCAAGAGACACCTTGTCGAGACCTGCAATTTCACGCACATGATTTACTTCCATGTTGAACGCGGAGAACAGCGCAAGCACCGTCAGAATCGCAGACCCGATGGCAAAGCCTTTTCCGATCGCAGCAGTGGTATTTCCAACCGCATCGAGCTCGTCTGTGATGTCGCGAACTTCTTTTCCGAGTCCTGACATTTCCGAGATCCCGCCCGCGTTATCCGAGATCGGGCCATAGGCATCGACCGTCATGACGACTGCGGTTCCGCCGAGCATTCCGACTGCAGAGAGCGCGATTCCATAAAGTCCAAGGTACTTGTTGGCAAGGTAGGCAACGAGTGCCACCACCACCATGGGAATCGCGGTCGACTCCATCCCGACCGCAAGGCCGCGAATGAGGTTGGTTCCGGCTCCGGTGACCGATGCTTCCGCAATGCGGGCCACGGGCGTGCTGGAGGTGTAGTAATCGGTAATGAGACCGATGACTGCGCCACCGACCGCTCCGAGCGCGATGATCGCGGTCACAGCTTGGGAGATCCCAAGCATGTTCATCACGACAAAAGACACTCCGGCCAAAAGAATCGGGGGGAAAATCAAGGATCCGCGAAGCACCGTTGCGGGATTCATGTGCTTCATCGCACGAGCGATGAAAATACAAATGATCGATACCCCGAGCCCGAGACCCGAGAGAACCAACGGAAGACCGATTGCGATCATTTTGTTGGTGGAATCATCCGCCTCGATCAGGCGCGGAAAGCTGCCTGCTGCGGCAGTAATCGCGATCGCCATTGCAGCAACAATCGCTGCGATCATGGATTCATAGATGTCAGCACCCATTCCGGCCACATCCCCTACGTTGTCACCGACGTTATCGGCAACGACTCCTGGATTCCTTGGGTCATCTTCAGGAATCCCTTCAATCACTTTTCCGGCAATGTCAGAACCCACATCTGCGGCCTTGGTATAAATCCCGCCACCGATTCGAGCAAACAGCGCAATGGAGGAAGCTCCCACCGCGAACGAGTGGAGAATCGGACTGATGTCCTGATGCTCACGAAACACGATGTACAATCCGCCAAGTCCAATGAGACCCAATCCTGCAACCGAAAGCCCCATCACAGCGCCACCATCCAGAGCGGTCAAAAGCGCGTTGGCCTTGATTCCGCTTCGGGCAGCTTCCGTGGTTCGGACGTTTGCATAAGTTGCCGCCTTCATTCCAATAAAGCCCGCAAGAAGGCTCAAGAACGCGCCCACAAGAAAGGAGGCTCCGGAAATCCAGCCAAGGCTCAGGCCAATTGCGACAAATACCGCCACCGCATAGACGAAGAGAACCTTGTACTGGCGATTCAAAAACGCCATGGCGCCCTCGCGGATGTATCCTGCGATTCGACGCATGGTTTCATTTCCGTCGGGAATTGCCTTCACGCGAAAGTAAAAAAAAGCGGCGACCACCAGGCCCACCACTCCAAAAATAACCGGCGAATTCATCCACGAATTCCAAGATTCCATGTCGACTAATCTCCTTTAACTATTGAATGTCCGGACACTATTCCCCAAAATAGGCGATGAGTCAATTTTCTTGGCATGATTCATGTCTCTACTTGACTTCAGCGCCCCTTTCGGGCAGACCTAACCGTCTATGTACGCAGTTATTGAAACAGGTGGTAAGCAAGTTCGTGTCCAAGCCGGCGATATCATTCAGGTTGAGAAACTCACCGGAGATGTCGGCTCGAAGATCACATTTGATAAGGTTTTGTTTTTGAGCACTCCCTCCGAATCCAATTCGGAAATCACGCTTGGTCAACCCTATGTTGCCAATGCAACCGTGGATGCCGAAATCGTAGCTCAAGGTCGTGGTGACAAGGTGACCATCATCAAGATGAAGCGCCGCAAACAATATCGCCGCACCCAGGGGCACCGACAGGAGCAAACTCAGCTTCTGGTAACCGGGCTCACTGACGGATCCAAGAAGATTGAGATCTCGGCAGCAGACAAAAAAGTCAAAATGGCGAAGTTCTTCACGAACCTGAAGCCAAAAGGACCTGCAAGCCAGACCAAGACTCTGGGCTCCCGCAAGAAGATGACTGCAGCGAAAAAAGCAGCATCCATTGCAGCCAAAGGAAAACCTGCCGCAAAAACGGCGAAGAAAGCTTAATTAACCAGCAAGAGTGGCGCCCTGAGGGGAGAAATTCCGCTCGGGCAACTCGTCGGCGCGAAAGGCCGATCATGAGGAAGAAACATGGCACATAAAAAAGCCGGTGGTAGTACAAAAAACGGTCGCGACAGTAACCCGAAGATGCTCGGAGTGAAGGTGTTCGGCGGACAAACTGTGAAATGCGGACAGATCATCTGCCGTCAGCGTGGAACCAAGTTCCATCCTGGCAAGGGTGTGGGTCTTGGACGTGACTTCACTATTTTCGCCAAGACTGATGGCGTGGTGAAGTTCGAGTACAAGGACCAGAAGCGCCAGAAGATTTCTGTTTACGCAGCCTGATCCGGTACGACCGGAGCGAAGCCCAATTTAGAACTTTTCAAAGACCGGGAGGCAACAGCATCTGTTCCCCCGGTTTTTTATTTCAAGAACCCTGAAAACCCATGCGATTTATCGACGAAGCCAAAATCAAAATCATCGCCGGACACGGTGGACGCGGATGCGTAAGCTTCCGTCGTGAGAAATTCGTGCCTCGTGGCGGTCCCGATGGGGGCGATGGCGGCAGGGGCGGATCGGTGGTCTTTGTTTCCTCCTCCAACCTCTCCACCCTTCAAGACTTTAGATTCAAGCGAAGTTACCAGGCAGAAAACGGCCAGCCCGGCTCGGGAAGAAACAAAGCAGGGCGGGACGGAGAAGACATCGAAGTGTTGATCCCGGTGGGCACTGTGATCAAGGACGCGGAAACAAATGAGGTTGTGTTTGACTTTGCGGAGTCGGGCCAAAAGTGGATCGCCGCAAAGGGCGGTCGCGGCGGAAAAGGCAACACCCACTTTGTCTCTTCTGTGTTTCAAGCCCCGAAATTCGCACAACCCGGCGAAGAGGGCGAAGGCCGTGAGCTTTTTTTGGAGCTCAAGCTTCTTGCCGATGTGAGCCTGATCGGCTATCCGAACGCCGGAAAGTCCACACTGATTTCGCGCATGAGCGCGGCCCATCCCAAGATCGCGGATTATCCCTTCACCACCCTCTCTCCGAATCTTGGTGTCGTGAAGGTGGCAGACTTCAAGAGCTTTGTGGTGGCAGACATCCCGGGTCTCATCGAAGGCGCCCACAAAGGGGCGGGCCTTGGGCATAAGTTCCTGAAACACATCGAACGCACCAGAATCACCGTGCACCTGCTCGATGGCACACATTTGCTTGATTTCACGACCCTCCCCGATGAAGAACCGGGCGCCTCTGCGAAGAAGGGCGCAAAAGAGCTTCACAGGCTTTATCTTGCGATTCGCAAGGAACTTGAGCTCTACAACCCGGAGCTTGGCGACAAAGACGAGGTCATTGTGATCAACAAGGCAGATCTTTTCATCGGTCAGCCGAAGTTCTTGAACGAAGTGAAAGCCGAGTGGCGAAAACTTCTTGAAAAGGACTCGAAGAAAACGGGACGCACCCTTCTTCCGAAAGAGCCCTTTTCCATTTCCTGCGCCTCCGGTGAGGGAATCCATGAATTGATCCATACCCTCTGGGAAAAACTCTCTTCATGAGTATTTCGTTTGAACGCCATTTGGCCGTTTTCGGCGGAAGCTTCAATCCTCCTCATATCGGGCACAGGGTCGCGGTCGAGGGTCTTTTGAGAAATCCCGGTGTTGCGCGCGTGATGGTTGTGCCTTCCTTGGGCACCCCGCTCAAGACCGTGACCACCCCCTATCCTGAGCGCCTTCAGATGGCGCGACTGGCGTTTTCGGATATCGCAGAAGTCTCCTCGATCGAAGAGGATCTCAAGGTGAACTACACCTTCGAGCTCCTTACCGCTCTTCGCTCAAAACACGAGCGCCTGGCCTTCGTGATTGGAACGGATCAGTTTCAATCCTTGAGATCCTGGTCACGGTTCCCGGATGTCCTGAAACTCAGTGATTGGATTGTCCTTTTGCGAAAGCCCGTGACCGGAATCCATGAATCAACCCTGCGCGAGTTCGCATCGCAATCGATCCTTACGGCCACCCCCGATGCGCAAGAGTGGCAGATCACAGGCTCTCCCCGTGTCCTGCGTTTTGTAGAAACGGATGCTCCCGAAATTTCATCTACAAGAATCCGTGAACGTTTCTCGCTCCCCAACACAGAAATCCACAATCTTCCAGTCGAGTCCCCTGTGATGGATTGGATCAAAAGGAATCATCTTTATGGCACCTGAACAAACCACAGTAATTGAAGTTGAAGAAGTATCACTTGCGAAGGCATTCTTGAGTGTTCAATCCGCGGCAAACAAGAAGGCCGAGACGATCAAGATCCTGGACCTGAAGAGCGAATCCTCGTTTACGGATTATTTCATGATCTGCTCGGGAACCTCGGACCGCCAGGTCCAGGCCATCGCCGATTCGATCGTGATTGACCTGAAGGAAAGCGGATTTGCACCGATTTCTGTCGAAGGCTACCGTGAAGGGCGCTGGGTGATCGTCGATTACGGCGATGTGGTGATCCATGTATTCCTTGATGCTCTCCGGGATTTTTACGACCTCGAGCAACTCTGGAGCCACGCAAAGCGTGTGCCGATTCCCCAGGAATTGTTCATCACCTCAATCCAGCACTGATCAGGTGACGGTGTTTCCATGCGGAAAATCACCCTCCTCTGCTTTGGAAAACTGAAAACCCCGGGACTTTCCCTCGCGGTGGCCGAGTTTGAAAAGCGCCTTGGCAGGTATGTCGAGTTTCAGGCCATTGAATTAAAGCCCGCTCCCGTCCCTGAAAAATCGGAAACCCTTCGCTCTTCCATCCCTGAAAAAGAGGCCGGGATCCTTCTTGAACTGCTCGAAAGCCCGGGGTTCAAGTCGAAGGCCGGAAAGACTCCGGAACTTTGGTGCCTTGATGAAACCGGAAAAGCGCTCCCGACCCGCGAGTGGTCAAAGAGTCTCGAGGACCTTGGCACACGCGGGAGTGGCGAGCTTGTGCTGATGATCGGAGGAAGCCTGGGCCTTGGAGATGCCATCCTGAAACGTGCGCATCGCAAAGTGAGCTTGGGGCCCCAGACTCTTTCCCATGAGCTTGCGCGTTTGATCCTGACCGAACAGCTGTACCGCGCACTCTCCTATCTTTCGGGACATCCCTATCACAATGAGGGGTAGATTGTTTCAGCTCCCGATCCTTTGAACCGAAACAAAAAGGCATACCCCTTGCTATAGCCTCAGCCATGTTCCCGAAACTCTTTTTCTGCCCCGGTTGCTCCATTCCATCCCGCACTCCGCTCTGCACTCCTTGCAAGGAATCGCTCTATTGGAACGAACACATGCTCCCCTCCCCCACGCAAACGATCGAAGGCGTGGCTCCCTTGATCATATCCCTGGAAAGAGCGCAAAAGCTGATTCGACGGTGGAAGGACCACCGTGGCTCCTCCCTTGCCCGCCAGCTTTTCCGCATGCCCACCGGCCTTCGCAGGCGACTCCTTGAACTTCACTTTTCTGCGATTGTTCCAATCCCCCAGAGTCAATTCCGATCCTACGAACGGGGGCACGACTCCGCATATGAAGTGGCGCGATTCTTCTCAGAGCAACTCGGCATTCAAATCCTGCCGCTTCTTGAACTTCGGGATTCAAATCCAAAACGCCAAACAGGGATGAGTCGCTTTGATCGGGATTTCTCAAAGAATCCGTTCGGGATTTCAAGACGGATGGACCGATCAGGTAGTTCGTATCAAATGATTCAGGAACGACAGACAGCGGGACTGCCCGTCCGCCTCCTGATTGTCGACGACCTCATCACAAGCGGGAGCACGCTCTCCAAAGCCGGTTCTGTGATCAAAGACTGGATTCCGGACTCAAGGTGCTGGGCTGGATCGCTTGGGTTTCGTCCGAAGCTTGCAAATGCCCGGGCAACTCAATGTCGCTCAGATCCAGAGCAGCACCCGCCACTTCCTCAAGTTGAACTTCCGGAAGCGACAGTCCGAAATGCCGGGCCACCTGCTCCATGGCCTTTGTCTGACCCAGACCATCCATGAACAATACGAAGTCCGGATTGGAAGCACTGGTCTGGAGTTCACCCTCCGTGTAGAGCGCAGAATCCTCAAACCGCACTTGCTCGCGCTCCACGGTCGAAATGAACTCTTTTTTTCCCTCCGGAAGAAATTCGGGACCCTCAAATGCACGATTCAGCGATTGCTTGAGCTTTCTCAGCTTCTTCATGATCTCGTGATTCTCCTCGCACTCGGAAGGATTCAAAAAGACCGTCCAAATGGAGCGGGTTGGCTCGACAAAATATCCCAGCACATCCCGATCGAAAGTCTCCCCCGACTCACGGTTCATCGGAATCACCAGACCGCGAGACATGGCCTGTTTGAGCGGCACCGAATGGTGAAACACCACCTGCAAAGCGCCCATTCGGGAAGCAGGCTTGATTCCCTTCATCTGGTTTTTGAAGATGGTCTGGAGTTTGGGAAACGCCTTCAAAGACGCGGGGTCATCACAAAAATAGAACCGCTTGAATTCGGTCAGCATTCCTCCTGCAAACTGGATCTTTCCACCCTCTTCGAAAATCTCAAACTCAAGCACAGGAGAGCGCTCCACACGGGTGATCAGCGGATGGGATTCAAAACTTGCCCGAAGCCTTTCCTCAATCAGGACCGGATTCAATCCCTCCATCCGGCATTCATCCTCCCCAAGGAGGGAGAGCTCGGGAATCCACGTCTGTTCAGAGGCTTTTTTCCAATTGGAAAGCTTGAATGACTTGTTCTTGAAAACCCGGTGGCAAAGGCCCTTTTCGATCCTTGACTCATAGGAAACCGCCAGGGAGTCCGCGGCCGAGGCCAAGGTCGAAAGCGCAAGTTCGCTTTTCATGTGGGGCATCAGGGGCAAAAGGGGCGCACTGGAACCGGCGACCCAAACCACCCGCTCATTGCGTTTGATCAACTCATGGATCAAAAATACCGAGGAAGAGCCTTCACCATAAACGAGAATCGGAGCATTTGAATTCATAGGAACGAACCCCCCTTTTTTCCCTCAATTAAATCGACAAAGCGTGTCGGAGTCTAGTGAAAAATCTTGTCAAAACCCGAGTGGATTGCCATATTGACGCGACATGAAAAACCTCTGGAACCGTGTATTTTCTTCACTCCAACGCTTGGGCCAGGCCTTGATGGTTCCGGTCAGCGTTCTTCCGGCAGCAGGCTTGATGCTGGCACTCGGCCGCTTGCTTTCCGACCCCAAATTCAACTCCCAACAGGACTCCACCACTGCAAAGCTCGGGAAAGTTCTCTTTTCCTCCGGCCTGAGCGTTTTTGAACAACTTTCGTTGATCTTTGCCATCGGAGTTGCCCTGGGCTTCACAGGATCAGCTGGAATTTCCGGACTTGCCGCTGTGACCGGGTACTTTGCATTTGCCACCGTTCTGAAAACTTTCGGCGAAATCCTGAATCTTCCGAATGCCATCAATGCAGGAGTCTTGGGCGGGATCGCAGTGGGTGCCGTCGTGGCCTGGCTCTACAATCGCTTCCATACGGTGAAGCTGCCTCCGGTTCTCGGGTTCTTCTCGGGAAAGCGCCTGATTCCGATCGCATCCGTTGCCGCATCGGTGCTTTTGGCCTTGGTTTTTGTGGTGATCTGGCCTCCGATCCAGACGGGAATCCATGACTTCGGCGAATCCGTAATGGGCTCGACCTTTGGACCGAGCATCTATGCATCGGTGAAACGCCTGTTGATTCCGGTCGGCCTTCACCACGTATTCTATCCAAGTTTCCTGTATGAGTTCGGTGAATTCACCGATGCAGCGGGAAAGGTGCTCCATGGCGATGCCACTCGTTATTTTGCGGGCGATCCTTCCGCCGGACGCTTCATGGCCTCCGAGTTTCCGATCATGATCTTCGGACTCCCGGCCGCAGCCCTTGCCATGACGATGCGGGCACGTCCTGAGAACCGCAAGATGATCGGAGGGATCATGCTCTCCGCCGCCCTCACCTCGATCATCACAGGAATCACCGAGCCGATCGAGTTCGCCTACACTTTCGTCGCTCCGCCTTTGTACCTTGCGCATGCGGCACTGACATTTTTTGCGGGCTACCTGACCTCGATGTTCGACATCCATTTGGGGTACACATTTTCGGCATCTTTGATTGACCTGGGACTGGGCTTCTTCAACCAAAAAAACACAAGCCTCCTGTTTTTGGTGGTCGGACCCGTGATTGCGCTGGCCTACTTCTCCGTATTCTACTGGGCGATCGGCTTTTTCGGATTCAAGACTCCGGGGCGTGAGATCGACGAAGCGCTCACCATCAACGTCGAAATCCCGGGCGCACTTCAGGACAAAGCCCGCGAGGTCCTCGCCGCCATCGGAGGAGCCTCGAACATCAAGAACCTTGATGCTTGCATCACCCGCCTCAGACTTGTGCTCAATGACGAAAAACGGGTGAAGGCTGACACCTTGAAGCGCCTTGGCGCCGCAGGAATCATGAACGCGGGCGGGGGCAACGTACAAATCGTGTTTGGAGTGGAATCGGACTTCCTGAAAACCGAAATTGAAAAGATCATGAGGGGATCCCCGGCCGACGCCACCAAGCAAATCCTCTCCCCGCTCAAGGGTGTGGTGCTTTCGCTCTCCGAGATTCCCGATGCGACTTTCCAGGAGGAAATGATGGGCAAAACCATCGCGATTCGCCCGACCTCAGGTGTGGTCGTCGCACCGTTTGACGGCGAGGTTGCAACCCTGTTTCACACGAGGCACGCCATCGGCCTGATCGGCCCCGATGGAGTCGAGGTTTTGATCCATGTCGGAATCGATACGGTCAAAATGAATGGTGAGGGCTTCAAGGCTTTCGTGAAAAACGGGGACCGCGTGACCCGCGGACAGAAACTCATCGAGTTTGATCTGCCGCTGGTCGAGAGATCGGCAAAATCAATCATCACTCCGGTCGTCGTGACCAACCCCGATGCCATGAGGAATCCGATTGCGGTTCCGGCAGGACGGGAAATCAAAACAGGAGATGCATTATGGAACTACTCTTGAAAATCAAAAACGCGGAAGGCCTGCACGCTCGTCCCGCGGGAATCCTTGCCAAAAAAGCGGCGGAATTCCAATCCAACATCCAGATCTCGGCGGGCGGACAGATCAAAAGCGCGAAGTCCATCATGGCTCTCATGAGTCTTGGCCTCAAAAAAGACCAGGAATTCAAACTCATCATCGATGGTCCTGATGCGGACTCCGCTTCGCGCACTCTCTCGGACCTCGTGAACAACGAATTCAAGGCCTGACTCCCGTGTCGATCCCAAGCAGTCAGCATCCCTTCACCCCGAAATGGATGGCAACCGGCGTTTCCAAGGGAATCGCAATCGGCATGCCTCTGGTGTTGCATTCGCCACGCGAGATCGAATCCCGACGTTCCTTTCAATCCGTTCCTGCCGAGCGCTCGCGTTTTGAGAGTGCGGTCAGGATCGTCGCCTCCGACATCGAACACCTCATCGAAAAGACGCTGAAGGAAGTCGGAAGTGAAGAAGCCGCGATTTTCGAGGCCCATCTGATGATGATCCAGGATGAGGAACTGAGAGGCCCGATTCTGAATCTGATCGAGTCCGGATCCATGATTCCGGAACTTGCGATCCGCGAGGTCTTCGAAATCCAAATCGCCGTGTTTGAGGCTGCCGATTCGGACTATCTCAAGGAGCGGGCGCTTGATTTGAAGGATCTCGAACGACAGCTCCAGGCAGCGCTCCACCCGGAAACTCGACCGAATCTTCGCTTCGAACGTGACGGGATTCTTGTGGCCGAGGACCTCACTCCTTCCCAGACCCTGCTCCTTGACCGCTCCCGAATCAAGGGAATCATCACCGAAAAGGGCGGAGAGACCTCCCACAGTGCGATCATTGCGAGAACCCTCGGCATCCCTGCGATCACGGGGGTTGCGGATGCAATCGCTTCTTTGAAAAACCTGAAGATGCTTGCCATTGACGGGAAGGAAGGCTCGATTTTCGAGATCGAATCCAATCACGAGCGTGATTACTTCTCGACCCGCATGCAGGAAGATCAATCCGATTCCAAATCCCTCGAAGCGTACAAGGGCAAACCGAGCGTCACTCACGATCAACACTCGATCCGCCTCATGGGGAACATTGGTGGAATTTCCGATGCCCGCTCCGCACTCGAGTCGGACGCGGAAGGGATCGGACTTTTCCGGACCGAGTTTCTGTTCATGGGGCGAAAAACAGCACCTTCGCTCTCCGAACAGCAAAAGGCATACTCTGAAATCCTGAACCTCTTTCCGGATCAAGAGGTGGTGATCCGGACCCTCGATATCGGTGGCGACAAGCCGATTGAGTACATCCGCATCGCCAAAGAGGAAAACCCCTTTCTCGGCGTGCGCGCCATCCGGTATTGCATGAAGGACCTTCCCCTCTTCACCACGCAGATCAAGGCGATGCTCCTTGCGAACTCAAACGGGAATCTCTCGATCATGCTCCCCATGGTGAGCCGCGCACACGAGGCGCGCGAAATCCGTGCCCTGATCGACCAGTGCCATGAGGAACTCCGAAAGCTTCCCGAGTATCGAGCCATGCCCTACAAGGTGGGAGCCATGGTCGAGATCCCCTCCCTCATTTTTGAACTGAAGGAACTCAAGGACTGCACAAGCTTTGTCAGTGTCGGCACCAACGACCTGATGCAATACTCCTTTGCGGTTGACCGGATGAACCCCGAACTTCGGGGACTCTACACTCCTTACAACGCGGGTTTCCTGCGCATGATGAATCTTCTCGCCTCCTCCGCCCTCGATGCAGGCCTGAGCCTTGGGATCTGCGGGGAGCTCGGGGGACAGGATGATCTTCTGCCCCTTTGGGTTGCAATGGGATTTGACAAGCTCAGCATGACTCCGAACGAGGTTCTCCCGAAGCGCCGTTTGCTCTCCAAACTCACAACCCGGGCGTGTCAAGGCGTTCTCCGCGAAGTCCTGGCTGCAGGAGATGAGCGCCAGATCCGCTTGATCCTGGACACGTTCCATCGGGGGCTTGAATCATGAGGGTGCTTTCCCTGATCCCCCTCCTTCTCGCAGGGGCTTTCCTCGTTCCGGTTTCCCCGGCCGTTGCCGCGATCGATCCCCGCATACATACCCAGTATCAACGCGCACTCCAGGGTGTTCTTTCAAATGTGCAACCCGCCGGTTCGGTGATCGCATCCCCCTCCACTTCGAATCCAAATTACTTTTATGATTGGGTTCGGGACACCGGTCTCACCATGCGTGCGCTGGTTGGAATTGCCTATGACCGAAAGACGGCTGCGTCGGTGCGGGCCCCCCTCCAGCAACAGATTCGGGCATGGATCTCATGGGAACTTCACCGGCAGGAACAAAACCGTTTGACCGGTCTCGGAGAGCCCAGGTTCCACCTCGACGGAAGGGTGAACGAAGATCCATGGGGCCGACCGCAAAACGACGGACCAGCCATCCGGGCCTTGACGGCAATGGCAGTTGCCGATCAATGGATTCGCGAGGGCAATTTTGCAGGAGTGAAGGAACTCCTCTATGCTCCGGCCCTCCCCGCACGGACTCTGATCAAACGCGACCTTGAGTATGTTGCCCATCATTGGAACGAGAAGAGTTTTGACCTCTGGGAGGAAGAGCAGGCCCTTCATTACTACACTCTCCTTTCCCAGTATGCCGCCCTTGCCAAGGGCTCGCGCCTCGCAAAGAGACTCGGTGACACGGGAGCGTCGCGATACTACGAAGTCCAGGCAAGAGCGATTCAATCCGTTCTTGTGCAATTCCGCGATCCTTACAGCGGCGCCATCCGCTACGCACTCGACAAGTCACCCGGACTTCCCCACAAAAAAAGCATTCTCGACATCTCCGTGATTCTTGCCTTGATCCAGAATTTCGACGGTTCATTCCTGGAGTCAACCGACTCAGCCATGACCACCCTGAAGGAACTCTTTCGGGTTTTTCGTTTCCAATACCCCGTCAACCGCATTACCCATGATGCAACGGGCGCTCCCCTCGGCGTGGCGCTTGGCCGGTATCCGGAGGACATCTACGACGGAAATGGATTCACCGGGGGGAATCCATGGTTTTTATCCACCTTGGCTGCTGCAGAGTTCCTCTGTGATCTGAGTCACTTGAGAGTCGGAAAAAAAAGGGATGCACTCATGGAGATCGCACTCTCCCAATTCAATCGCGTGATCTTCCATCTCGATGCGCACGGATCCATGCGCGAGCAATTCAACCGGGAAACAGGCTATCAACAGGGGGCCCGTGATCTGACCTGGAGCTATGTCTCCTACCTCACTGCCTATCGCGCGTGTTTTCCTTAGGACGGAAGAATGTGCGTTCCTGGAGTCCCTCCGGAAGCGCGCCCGGCTTTACGGGAAGAGCTCCCGTGTTCTTGACCTCTTCCATTGCGGCATTGATCGCATCATAAATGGCGCGATCCTTTCGTGCGAGCGCTAGGGAGATCGCGGCCTGAGCCAGATTGATTCGCGCTTCAGGGAGGCCTACTGCTTCAAGCGCGTCCTTTGCGGCAACTGCGATCAGGAGCGCCCTTGGATCGGCATTGCCCACATCCTCACTTGCAAAGATGATCATTCTTCGCGCAATGAACATCGGATCCTCACCTCCCTGCAGCATGCGGGCGAGATAATACACGACCGCATCCGGATTCGAGGCTCTCATGGATTTGATGAATGCTGAAATGGTCTGATAGTGATGATCCGATGACTTGTCGTAGGGAATGACCCGGTCCCCCAGTTGCTCAAGGAGAACCTTCATCTCCTCACCCGAAATTTCGTCCGTCATCGTTGCAAGTCCCGTCACCGTCTCAAGAAGGGTCAACAATCTACGTGCATCCCCGTCCGCCTGACGGACCAGGAGAAGCTTCGCATCCCCGGAGATCCGAACACTGCCTGAATACCCGAGTTCATGCAAAAGCGCGCGATCCAGAACCTTGAGCAACCCGGAGTCCTCGAGGCGATCCAGACGCAACACTCTCAAGCGCGAAAGCAGTGCTGCATTCACTTCGTAGGACGGATTCTCGGTGGTGGCTCCGACCAAGGTGAATGTGCCGTTTTCCACAAAGGGCAAGAGCGCGTCCTGCTGGCCTTTGTTCAATCGGTGGATCTCATCGAAAAACAGAACCGTTTTCCGTCCGAGCTGCCGATACCCACGGGCTTTTTCCGCCGCTTCCTTGATCTCCTTCACTCCGGAGGTCACTGCTGAAAGCTGAATGAAGGCATCTCCGAGGGCGTCCGCGATCAGGAGGGCAAGTGTGGTTTTCCCCACTCCGGGAGGCCCCCAAAGCAGCAGTGAGGGAAGTTGCTTTGACTTGATCCAGGAGCGAACCATCCCGTTCGGTCCTGCGATCTTCGCACTCCCGAACCACTCATCCAGCGTCTTGGGACGCAAGCGGTGCGCCAAGGGCTCGGACTCTGGACCTCGTGCTGCTTCGAACAAATCCATTACATCCGGCTTCTGCGTGAGGAACCATCGAATCGGACTTCGCTGGAACTTGCGGACCGGGACTTGCGTCGCTTGAAACGGCGGTACCGATGACGTTTGGGGTAAACCGGATCAAGAAGCTCGAGAGTCTTCAGAGAGGCGATGGAACGGACAAAATCACTGGGAATCGGAAGCTCAACCAATGCTCCAGGGATGAAGGACGAGTTTGCGGACTTCACCTCGTTCATGTCGAGGATCGGATCCGCGCTGATGCCGAATCTCTTCGATACGCGCTTCGGGGTGTCCCCGCGCCTCGCCTTGTACACCAAAAAGGTGACATCACGGGAGAAGGCGGGATCGAAGTATTTCTTCATGAATCCCTCCTTGTGACTGAGCGGGAGCCTGATCTTGTAATACTTCATGTCCGGCGGGGTGACCCAGCGGGAAAGCTCTGGATTCATGGACTTGAACTCGAGATAGGAAAGTCCCGCGGCATTCGCCACCTTGAACAAATCCGCAGGAGACGGAATCTCGACCTCGGTCAGGACATCGCCATTCACTTCGCCATTCCGGTTCACATGGGGGGTGCGAACGGGCTGCGACATGGATCGAAGCATGGTCTCCATGGAATCCGCAGCCAGCGTCTCGGCCTCTTCCGGATCCGTCGGTGAATCACGAGTAAGCTCTACGACAGGCTCGGAGGGCGTTCCCTGCTTTTCCGCAGTCTCCGGTTTGTCCGAGTCGAGTTGATCCGGCAAACGCTCAAGATCATCGTTCTCCTCGGCCTTCACCGACACAAGGGCTGCATTGACTTCTCCGAGCTTGGTATAGTTTTCCTCGAATCCGAACTGCTTTCTGTTTTTTGCGACAATCGCAGCCGCAAAAAGCTTCGGAACATAGTTCTTCGTTTCCGGTCTCAAGTACTTCCGCTTCCGATCACACAGTTCCCAAAAATCATTGGTCTTGTACTTGGCGATGGCCCGTTGGATCTTGGCTTCTCCTGCATTGTAGCCGGCTGCCGCCAGGTGCCAGCTTCCGAACATTGAATAAAGTTCCTTCAGATACTGTACCGCAGCGATCGTGGACTTCTCGACATCACGACGCTCATCCACCCACCAATTCACATCCAATCCATAGCGACGGCCGGTGGCGGAGATGAACTGCCACGCACCCACCGCACGGGCATTGGAGCGCGCGTTGTTGTTGAATCCGCTTTCGATCATCGCAAGGTACACAAGGTCCTCGGGAGCTTTTGCGTTCTTCAGGATGGGTTTCAGAAACGGAATGAAATACTCCGAGCGCTCGAGATACTTCTTGAAATGCCCCCGCCCCTTCCCGGTGAAATAGGCAATCCATTTTTCGACTGCCGGATTCATCTCCACCGGAAGATCAAAGGCCGCATTTTCGATCTTCAATCCCCGGTACTCAAGTCCCGGAATGGTTTTGAGATCACTGGCAGGATCAAGCGCAACTTCAACAGGCTCGGCATCCCGCACCGGGGCCTTTGGCTCGATTCCCGCGCACGCGGAAAGAACCGATGCCAGTGCTAAAGAAGAAAACTTCATCTTGATGTTTCGACTTGAAATCACGTGCTACTCCCTTATTTTTCCATCCTGGACCACAGGAGGGCGCAATGTGAAAATTGTAGCGGCTAAAGCAGGAACGGGCTAGCCGAAATTCCTCTGATCTTCTGAAAAAAAGACAAAAAATTGACCGCTAAAATCAATGCAGTTGATCCGGAGCAAAGCGCTTCAGAAACTGCACAATCCCCTTTTCGAGATCCTCATCCGAAGGGAAAACATCCTCAACCTGGGGATGCTTCATGAGAAATGCCCCGATCTGCTGGGCGACGGTTTTTACGGGGAGTTGATAATACATCCCCTCTACCGCGTTCTCACCGAACTTTGCCATCAACACCGATTTTGCGGCCTTGTAGTGGTCGTTCTCGGTGTACCCTGTTTCTCCCAGCTCCTCAGCCTTGAGTCCAAGTTGGGCGATCACCTTGCTGCGAATGTCTTCGTCGGTCAGAATCAGATTCTCGAGCTTCAGGAAAAGATCCTGATAGACCATTTGGCGTGTCCGGGGATTCAGTACGATTGCCTGGTCCTGCTCGAGACGACTCACGACAGCCTTGGCAAGCGCTTTGATGTGCTCTTTTTTGGTTTGCATTCAGTGGTTCCCTCGCCTCCATCTTCGCTTGAAGAGTTCAATGAACTCAAGCGATTCTTTGAGATCAAGGAAAATACTTCCCGCAACATAAACACCCACGCCAAGGGTGAGGCCGGTGGCCACTCTGATCCACTTGGACTGAAAAGAACCGGGATCAAGGGCCTGTTCAAGCCAGAAATGATCCACCCCGTAGACCAACACCCCCATCAAAGCAGCCAGCCCCGCGTAGGCAAGGCTCGAACGAAGAAGCGCGCCGGTCTTGAAGTCGACATTCCGGGCCCTGAGCTTTCGGGAGATGAGCGCCCAAAGGAGCGCGGAATTCAGAATCGCCGTAATCGAGGTGCCGAAAGCCAGCCCCACGAAACCCAAGCGTTTCACAAAGAGGAGATTGAAGGCAAGGTTCGAGAGTACCGAAAAAAAACTCGAGAGTACCGCAAAACGGGTTTCCCCGATTGCATAACAGACGGGAACCAGAACCTTCACCACAGAGTATGCAGTCAATCCGACAGAATAGGCTGCAAGCGCTTCCGCCGTGGCGATTGTGTCTCCCCGGTGAAATCGCCCGTGCTCAAAAATGAGTGCCACAATCGGAACCCCGAGGAATCCAAGTCCGGCGGAGGCCGGAAAATTGATCGCAAACACCCTTTTCAGGGATTTGCCCAGGGATTCCGAAGCCTCTGAGTATTCAGATGCGCTCCAGTGCCGACTGAAGAGCGGAAGCGTTGCGGATGCAAGCGAAACGCCAAAGATCCCGATTGGAAACTGCATCAGTCGAAAGGAGTAATTGAGCCAAGAGACCGCACCTTCCCCCACCGAGGTTGCAAACACACTGTTGACCAGAATGTTGATCTGGGTGGCGGCAAGGCCAACTGTACCGGGAATCATCAGAAACATCATCCGCCGGAGCCCCGGATCCCCGAGTGCCGATCCCGAAAGAGGATTCCTCCACAAGGGGCGGTACCCGACCCGCCTCAAGACCGGCCACTGAACCAGCGCCTGCACAAATCCTCCGGCAATCACGCCGTAGGCCATGCCTTCGATCGCCTCGAAGCCGTATTTCGGAAAAATCCAGGCAAGCAGGACCCCGACCAGGATGGAGATCAAATTGAAAAGCGCGGAGGCAAACGAAGGCATGAAGAACTTCCCGCAGGCGTTGAGAATCGCCATGAAGGCGGCCGCAAGCGCGACCAAGGGGAAAAACGGCATCATGGTGCGGGTCATGGAAACCGTGAGTTCGAATTTTCCAGGAATTTCGCGATAGGCGCCGGCGTAGAGGTCCACGAGCGACTCGGCGAAAAACATCCCGAGCAGTGCGAGGAAACTCACCGCACAGAACAGCACCACAAAAACTCTCGTGGAGAGTTGCCATCCTCGATCCACACCCTCTTCCTTTTGGATCTTGATGAACGTGGGAACGAGCGCCGAACTCATTGCCCCCTCTGCGAAAAGATCACGCAGGAGATTCGGAATCCGGAATGCGATCTGGTAGGCATCGGTTGCATTCGAGGCTCCGAACAGGGCTGCGAACACTTGCTCCCGCACCAAACCAAGCACGCGGCTGATCAGGACCGCAATCCCCATCACTCCGGCCGACTTCAAGACCGATTTTTGAGAGGGGTGCTCCATGCCTCAGCCGGGAAACGTCTTTGTCAGCCAACGGGTGATGCCTTCCTCGATCTTGCCCTTGAAGGCGGAGGCGAGAAGACTGAGCGACACATCGACGGAAAGGGAGCCATCCTTTGCGGCGAGCGTGCCGCTGGCCATGGAGGACTTGAAGGTGACCTTTTTGCCGCCCTCATCCCGTTTCACCTCTACATTCCCGATCGGCGTCTTGCTGAGAAACCGGTCGATGTCCGATGAAATGGCTCCAAAAATCACATCGGAGGACTTGCCTGGAATTGTGAACGTTTTTGAAAAGCTCGCCATGGTCATTCTCCTTCTTTTTCGATCCAGCGCTCGATCTCCGCGAGCTCCTGCCCCGCAAGAACCTCGTCCTCGGCCCGAACCTTCAATTTCCTGATCTTAACGGGAACCGGCAGTCGATGAGAAATGAAATTCTGGTGGGCCTCCAAAATGACGACGGTCTGCTTGGCCGGAACCACGGAGTCTTCCCGATAGAAGATCGAGTGGATTCGTCCACTCGTGAGTGCCATCAATTGCAGGGGCTTCCCTTTCTCGGAACGCCGGACCGAGAAGAACCAATTCCGGATGCGAACTACGAAACGCCGGTCGTGGATCGGATACACGCAGATTCTCTCGAGTTTCCCCGATTCGGACACGAAGAATCCCTTCACTCCCTTGTGGAAGCCGCCCCAAAATTCCACACGCTGGGTCCAGGAAAGTTTTTTCTCGGGCGAGGGAAGTCTGTGATTCATCCAAAGAAACCCCTCCTCGGCCCTCAGGATCGGCGTCACTTCGGCAAGAGCCTCAGCCATGAATTTGAGCCACGCCGGATCGGGAGCCTGCTTTGGAATGAATTCGTCATCGACAAAACCGGTGTAAAACATGGATTCCTCGACCCAGGGATGGGCGAGAAGCTCGGACAAAAACCGCTCATTGGTCTGGATGCTTCCCGAGATCCAGATCTCGCTCAGGATCTTGCGCGCGGCTTCGAGGGATTTTTTCCAGCCCGTGGAAAAGAGGGTGATCTGCCCGAGAGAACCACTGGATTTCCAATCCACGTTTTGACCGGGGACCACATCCCACACGAGCGAACCTTCGAACTCCCCCTCGTTCCACTCCGTTTTGAAGGAGACCTCGTGCACAACCCCCGGATGGGGAATCTTGAGCCAGGTGTCCTCCGCATACAACTTCAGATTGATCCCGCAGATTCCGGAATCGGGCGCGCGCCCCGAGGAGCTGATCTCGGGATGGGACGAAAGAAGAGCGGGGGCAAGGGTATGGATCTGCCACTGGACTGCTTTCGTACGTGCAACACTCTCCCAGAGTCGATACCCGAAATTGATCCTGCCGAGGGCTTCAGTGAAAAATGCATCGGTCCCGCTGGAGAGAAACACAAGGTTTCCAACGCCCACAAACTCCGATGCATTGAGGAACCGCACGGAATAATCCTCGATCTTGCTCCGGATCTCCTCATCCAGTGTCTGGGCGGGACAGACCTCGACCCAGTTTTTTCCTTCAAACATCAGCGATCCGTCGATCACCGGAAAAAACTCCACGTGCCCGTCTTTTCTTCGGGCGAAGGGCTGGACATAACAGCGCGCACTTTCAAGAAACCGCTCAAAAAACAGCAGGGTTGCGCCACATGCTTCCTGAACCTGGCTCATCCAGATCGGAACCCACTCATTGAGTTCCTCGAGATTCCTGAGAACCCGTGTGGCATACCCGCCCCGCACCCGATAGGCGCTTTTCATGACGAGCGGAAATCCGGCACGCCCCTCCTCGCCGAGTTTTCGAATCGTGGCTTCGATTTCCCGGATCGAGGTCACCGGCTCATCCGAAACCACAAGCGTGGGGATCCCGATGCTTTTTGCAACATCAAGGGCCTGATGCATGTTCCAAAACAGATGCAGATTCTTGGCGGAAGACGTGATTGTGAAAAGGCCTGCCTGCCGGGCCCAACCTTCGAGCTCGGGCCGCTCACCCCAGAGAGTCACACCGGGATGCACCCAGATGTGATCAAAGGGCTCGATCTCGTCACGATTTCGGAAGCGGGTGAAGATCTGTTTGAATCGAACGGCCGCATCCAAATCCGTCACCCGGGGAAGCTCCGCTTCGTTCGGTCCGAGCCCAAGATCATTCACCATCAAGGTGTAAAGCCCCAGGGAGACCAAATCGTCCCGGATCTGAAGCGCAAGAGCTCCCTCTCCCAGCACCAAAATTGCAGGTGGACGAGGGGCAGTTTGATCGGCTAAACCTAGTTTCATTTAGACGAACAGACTATCGCAAACCAAACAAAAAGGGAATAAAACGATGCGGGTTCCAGAGGCCTTGGTTCAATCATTCAAAGAGGATTTTGAGCCGATTTTGAATGATTTTTTAATGAATGAAGGCCTGCTTCCCGAGGGCGAGTCCCTTCAATCAAAACGATTTATGACGCGCTCCGTGGCCCCGCACGTGAAGGCCCTCTCCTCACTGTTCAATCGTACCGAAGGGACCCAGACGGATGCGATCGATGAGGAAAGCTACTGGACTGGTTCGGGGAGTCCGAAGAACCGGAAGCTGGCCTACTTTCTCTCCTTCATGCCGTGCAACCTCTTCCGGGTGGCATCCGTTTGGGCTGAACTGAATCGGCTTGGTTTCCGTTGGCCGTTTTCGCCGGATCAGGATTTCAAGGGCATTGAATTCGGAGCCGGAGTGGCCTCGGGTGCGTGCGGGATCGTCGCCGGTGAGCGCTTCGCGGGCATTGGACTTCCCGCTTCGGGAAATTTCGCTCTGATTGAACAGAACAAATCCGCTCTCGATCTTGGAACCAAGTGGCTTCACCATTTTTCGGGCCAAAAATTGAGCGTCCGCCCGTTTCACCGGAGATTGAATCTTCGCGAACGCTGGCTTCCCCAAGCGGCCCCGAAGTTCCACCTTTTTGTGATGAGCTATTTCTTGAACGAAAGCGGAATTGCAGCCGAGGAGCTTGTTCCCTCATTTCTGGAGGCATTTGAGCACCACCTCGAAGAGGAGGGGCTGGTCATCATTGTGGAACCGGCACTCAGGCTCCAATCGCGAAAACTTCTCGAGTTCCGGAAAGCTCTCCTCGCCCACCCTTTGGTTCAAAGCAACCGGGCGGGCTTGCGACTCCTGCTCCCCTGCCTGGGCCACCAGGCATGTGGCGCACTCGCCAAGGAAGATGACTGGTGTCACGAGGAAGTCTCTTGGTGGCGGCCTCCTTACCTCAGAGAACTTGATTCGATGACAGGCCTTGATCGGAAAAGCCTTCCCTTCAGCTACCTCGTGATTCAAAAAACACGAAAGCCACTGTCCGAAATTTTCCCGGGACTCGGCGGTCCCGAGGTAAAGCGCTACCGTTTAGTCAGTCCGTCCCACTCGCTGAGTAAGCGCACAAGCGAATTCTTCATCTGCGGTCAGGACGGAAAACGGCGCGCTCGCATAGATCTCGGGATCTTGAAAGCCGGGAGCCCCGAGCCCGACCGGGGCTCCATTCTTGAGAACACCGACCTGCGCGGAGATCCAGCACTCTCTCAGATCGACTCCTCGGAAGTCGTGGAATAATCGCCTCCACAAGCCCGAAGGCCATGCCCGCTCAAGGATGCCGGTTGGCGCTTCATTGACGAATGCGGCATTCCGGTGTAATTCTTCAGGATTCCACCCCCTTTTTGAAAGGATTTTCCATGTTTGGCATTTCGTTTGAGCATCTTCTGATCGTAGGCGTCGTTCTTCTTTTGTTCGGCCCTCGCAGACTTCCCGAACTTGGCCATACCATGGGGAAGGCCATCAAGAACTTCAAGGACTCGCTGAGCGGTGTTGAGGAAGCTTCTTTCAAACGAATTCAAGAGAATGAAAAGCAGGACGCCCATAAGGAAGCCAAGGCCGGGGGAAACCAAGACCCGCACTCCAAGGCCTGAGCGCCCCGGCTCTTCAGCAGCGCTCCATTTTTCTTATTCCAACAAAAAGTCCACTCCCTGTTCCTTGAACTGAACCCAGCGGGTCTCAGAAGCCCCGGAATCGAGCTGCCCACTGGGTGTCTCGATCTTGATTTTCCTGCCGATGTCGAAACTTGCCCTGAGCTTACTGAGCCGCTTCATCTCACGAAGACGGTAAGAATATGGAGAGGCATTTGACCAATGGTTGCAGACAAAAGCTCTTGGTTCCTCAAGAGTGCTTAAATAATCCGCCCTCGAATAGGGGAGCGGATTGGGAACAGGCATTCCATATCGCCTCCAGGGTTGACATTCCGGCTGTCCCTGTCCATCAAGCCGGCAGAGAAAGGTCGCGGGCTGGGGAACAAAACACCAGGCTCCGGGATTGCACTTCACAGGATCCTTCAAGTAGTCGTTTCCCCGAAACGAGAACTGGTCGCAATAGCGGAGGTAAGGCGAGAGCTCAATGATTCTGGAATGAAACAAAGGCTGTGAAAGATGGGCCTGAAATCCAGAATTCACAAATGCCGCAAGCTCCGTTTTTTCGGGTGTGGAGGAGAGCATATAGATTGGGCTGTTGCGAACCGTGACTTCTTCACTCTTTTGCTCAAAGGGAACAGCCCCGGAACCTGCCACAACCTCAGTGACTTCAATCACCTCATCCAAGGTCCCGACCCATCCGAGAACCCGCTCCGGATCGACCTGTCCCGAGTAAAGGGAGAGCACCGCGGGACCAAGGCTGGTCTGTCCGCGAACTTCACCCAGTTTTTGGGGAGGCGCTTGAAATCCATTCTGCCCAAGGTCCCTGACCTGTCCACATCCCACGACCAACACCAAAGCCAAATACCTGATTAAATTTTGCATTTACCCTCTCTTTTGATGGATTTCCGAATTCGAAAATGAAATCAGCAGAAAGGATGCCAAATGCATAAATTAAACAAATTTTATTGACACCTGAATTTGGCGCGTTGTAGCGTGCGGCAAAGAAATGAGGAGAGCCATTCATGAATAAATTCTTTTTTGTCCGAAGCCTGATCCTGAGCACCCTGCTCCTTGCCGGTTGCGGAAGCAATGACGTGAGTTGCCCGCAAGGCCAGGTCGCGCAAAACGGCACCTGCGTGATGAGCGGCGCAGGGTATGGCTATGGAAATGGCTTCAATGGCCAGAACAACGGTTTCGGGCAGACAGGATTCAACAACTGCCAAAACGGAACCCTCCCCACACAATATGGCTGTCTTCAACGTGGAAACTGCCCTCAGAACCAGGCATTTTATCCACAAACCAATCAGTGCGTTCCGGTCACCAACACGTTCGGAAACGGGACTAACGGCGGATTTCCAAACGGGGGCTACCCGAACAACTGCCCTGCGGGAACGGTGCAAACCCAAATGGGGTGTCTGAGCCAAGGAAACTGCCCCCAGGGGATGGCCTTTTCTCCACAGTACAACTCCTGCATCTCCGCGCAGACCAATACCAACTACGGGAACGGCTACGGCATGAATTACGGATATGGAATGAGCTTTGGAGCGGGCGTCTTGTACGGCGGATGTATGAATGGATACTCCTACACCACCTACGGATGCCTTCCTCAAGGAAACTGTCCCTTTGGCATGGGCTACTTTAACGGCTATTGCGTCCACTAAGGGCCAAAACGGGTAGCTTTTGGGGCGGAAAGTCAGTGCCAGAATGACACGCCGCAACCAGGATCCGTCCCAAGTCCTTGATATTCAAAGAAACGAGCCAGGATGAAGTCTGGCACAAAGAGTGAAATAGAGGGGAGTGACCGATGCGGCCCGGAAAGTTCCGGAGCTCATCAAGATCTCCCCTCTCCACTTTGATGGCGACATCAAAGCTTGCGACCGGAGGATTTAAGATGGCTCTTAAACCACTGGGTAACCCTTTCACCGCTCCTTTATTGGAGCTCTTAGCCAATTCCCCGCTTCGGGACTTGGGCCGCCGGTCAACACTTCTTTAACTGCCCCCGAAGATTGCGCCTGAGGGCGACAGAATTCAGCTTTAACTCATGGTAATTGTGCGGGTTTTGAAATCGAAATCCGCAAGAGAATCAGGCTGCCCCGAATCAGGGATGGCATCCCGGCAAATACTCGCGTCAAATCAAGCATCATGCAGCCAATCCATTCGAGGGCAGGCGCAATCTTCGGGGGCAGTTAGAACACTTCTCCAAGCGGTGCAAAATTTCCTGAAAGCCATGATAGGCTGAACGCATGTCCATTCAGACCTGTCTCCGTTGCAAAGGCTCTTGTGTTCACCAGATTCATGGTGGAGTGGAAATTGACCAGTGCTCTCAATGCGGGGGCGTTTGGCTCGACCAAGGCGAACTCGAGGCAATTCTTGAAACTTCACCGAATGGAAACACCCCGAATTCCGAGATCAGCTCCGGGGTACACCTCAATGCAGGCATTTCCAATGATGCCCGGCAAGACCACCTCTCCTGTCCGTTTTGCTCCAAAACCATGAATGCGATGAACTTCGCCTATGATTCGGGCGTGATCATCAACCGCTGTCCGAATCATGGAGTCTGGCTCGACTCAGGCGAACTCAAACGGATTGAAGACAACCGGGCTTTTTGGAGGGCTGAAGCCGCGAAACGTGAATCCGAGTGGAAGCAGCATCTCCATCCATCAAACCCCACCTCTGCTGAAACCAATCAAACGCTTTTGGACTTCTTCCGCAGTATTTTTTTCTAGCCGACTTTTTCCACTCCGAAACGGGGGCCCTGCAGGAAAATCATTTGAACTTTCCGGCAATCTCAAATAAATCCTTGCCCCATGGGATTGCCGACGCTCGCTCTAATCCTGACTGTGCTCATTTCCTCCGTCCCTCGAGCCTTCGCCAAAGAGTATCTCGACCAATCCTACGGCCCCCATCCAAGACAGACCTTCGATCTCTGGACTCCATTACAAAAAACAAAGAAAACGCGCGCTCCATTGGTGATTTACATTCATGGTGGAGGTTGGCAGGCGGGCACCAAGAATGAACTCCGCAAAAACCCAGGACTGATCGATCTCGCGCTCAAAAAGGGAATGGCCATCGCCTCGATTGAATACCGCTTTCTGAAACACGCTCCGCTTCAGACCATCATGCGTGAGGACATCGGTGGATTCGTTCAACACATTCGCGCCAAGGCATCTTCCTACTCCATCAATCCCCGCCGGGTCTTCGCCTACGGAGTCAGCGCCGGAGCCTCCGCGAGTCTGTGGCTTGCGACCCATGATGATCTTGCGGATCCAAAGAATCGGGATCCTGTGAAACACGAGTCAACCCGGATCTCAGGAGCCGGACACCTGAACGGGCAGCTTTCGTATGATTTCATGGTTTGGTACGAGTTTTTCGGCAAAGAGGCGACCGATCGATTCATGGGCGAGCAAGTGTATTCCCGCTACCATCTGAAATCGATCGAGGATCTGTTTACTCCGGCAGGAGAGGCCATTCGAGAAGACCTCGACTCCTATGGAAACCTGAGTCCCGATGACCCTCCACTGCTTCTTTGGAACTCTCTGCAGGATCAAACCGAGCCCGATTACAATCATTTCGTCCACTCCCCCAACCACACAAGAATACTTTCCAAACGGGCTACAGAACTTGGGATCCGCACCCAAACCGAGATCAAAGCAGACGGTGCGGTGCTGCGCGAAGGCGGCGTGTCAGCACTTCAGTTTTTTGAAAAAATTCTGAACCAACGTTGAACGCAAAAACCCCGGAAAGATCATCTCTTTCCGGGGTTTCTGCAAAGGGTCTAACCGATCATTCCCTCGATCAAGCTTTAAGCTTTATCCAATCCGTTGGACAGACTCGACCGCAACCACACTTAGACTACATTCAGTAACTGTTGCCTCGTCCGTGAAGCGGGTAATACCAACCGATGTAGTTAAATGGTAACCGAGGATTCAACACTGTCAATAAATCGATTCAAATAATCTAAAAAAAGATTACGAAAGCAAATCCTTAGATCTAACATCTAAGAACTTATGAACAAAGAGATAGAAAGCCTGTGGAAAGGCAGCTCTGAACCCCTTCTTAAGGCACTCCATATCCTGACTCGGGACGGAAACCTCAATGCCGACTCAAGGCGAAAGCTGAAACAGGTCCACCATCTTGTTCAGCTGATTGAGCCATTTCTGCAAAGAACCCTGAAAAACCGCTCAAAGCTCCATGTCACGGATTTCGGAGCAGGAAAATCCTACTTGGGCTTTCTCCTGTATGACCTGATCCTTCGATCCATTCCGGATGCACGCCTCACCTCGATTGAACTCAGGGACGAACTCGTTCAAAAATCAAAACAGCTCGCTTTGGAATCGGGATTTGACCGGATGGACTTCGTCTCCTCCTCGATTGAAAGCGCAAGGCTCCCGAATCCATCAGATGTGGTCTGCGCGCTCCATGCCTGCGACACGGCAACCGATGATGCAATCCTGTTTGGAATCCGCGAAAACGCGCACGCGTTTGCCTTGGTTCCCTGCTGCCAGGCCGAAATTTCAAGCCAGCTCGATCTCATTCGGGACTCCGAAAAACATCCTCTCTTCCGGCACCCTCTTCATCGACGCGAATTCGGGAGCCACCTAACGAACGTGGTTCGCGGACTCTTTCTGAACTCAAAGGGCTACGCAGTCACCGTGACTGAACTGGTGGGATGGGAGCACTCCATGAAAAACGAGCTGATCCTGGCCGAGAGAAAATCCACTCCCGACCATCCTGAGAGCGTTCGGGCCAGGGAAGCCCTCGCGAAACTCCTTCAGGAATACAAGATCAGCCCGAAACTTGCGCATGATCTTTAAGTGACTCTTTCCCGGCCCTTCTTTGCCTCATTCAAATTGCAGCCTGAATCCCTACGAAGATGTTTCTTCCGGGGAGAGGTGCGATTTCCTTCACAAACGAGATGTGATTTCGGCCTTCGACATCAAACAGATTGTTCACCCGAACCAAACCCTTGAAGAGTCCGAATCCTGTGTTGAACGGCACTTCACCCGAGAGATTCACAAAATTGTATCCGCGAGTTGCACGTTCGTTTGAGGCAACCAAGCTCTGCCCTTCCGTGCGTTGGTATTCGAGGCCCGCTGAAAAGAGCGCATGGCGGTAATTCGCACCGAGTGTCCCACGGATCGGAACCATGCGAGGAAGGTTTCCACCATTGGTGAGATCAAGTCCGCGAACCCAGTCCACCTTGAAATCGAAGTCCCAGTTTCCGGAGAGCAGTATCTCCTCAAGTCGATACCGATATTCGAGCTCTGCTCCGAACAATCGGGCACGGACCTGGTTGAACTGATAGACTTCAAGATTGTCTATCTCAGGTTCACCAGTCGGAGAGAGCGCGATGTAATTGCGGAAGTCCTGTAAGAAGAGCGAAAAACGCGCCTCTTGCAGCTTATCCTTCACTTTGAGGGATGCCTCATAGCCAAAATTCTTTTCGGTCGTGAAGTCAGCATTGCCCCGCTCGAAGATGCCTGTCGCAACATGCGCGCCATCCGCAAAAAGCTCCTGATAATTCGGCGCACGCTCGGTGTAGGTGGAGTTCAAGCCGATCGTCCAGGAAGGCGCACCGGCCACGGGCTCATTGAGAGCCACTTGCATCCCCAGTGAGGCACTCGGCGCAAAAAAGGATTTCAGTGCTCCGGCTCCGAAGGTATCACTGGCCTCGCTTTCCACGCTTGCAGAATCCAAACGCAAGCCCAGAGATGGCTTCAGTCGTCCGTAAGACTCTTCCCAAAGACCGAACCCTGCAATCGAGGAGTTCTTCGTGGTAGGAAGATAAGCCTCACCACCCACCGCACTCAGCCGGAAGTACTGGTGCTGAGCGCCGAAGACAAAACTTCCCTTCTTCGCGTCGATCCGGGATTCCACTCCTCGATTCCGGAAGATGGTGCCGACTTCGCCTTCCTCAATCTCACTGTGTTCGTACTTCGAATAGGCAGACTTGAAGCGAACAGAGTCGAGTCCCAAAAGACCACGCCACTCACCCGCGGCATCGAGCCTCACGCGGTCCATGTCGATGATCACGGACTTCTTATCAGGGTCAGAGATCGTTCCCAATTCAGAAACCACTCCATACTCTGAAAGATAGCCTGAGAGAGCCGCTCCGATGAACCCTTGCTCAAAGGGCCTGCTGATTCCGATTGCTGCCTGTGAGGTACGGTTGGCACTATCTCCAACAACACCGGAGCTCTCTTGTCTTCCAGGAACGAGAGGTTTTTCCGCCTGCTGTGCGACCGTTCTCGCCTGTCCAGGAATCGCATAGTTCTCGCTTGAGCGGATGGAAGCATCCACATGAAGTACGAAATCTCCTAATTTTTGACGAGCAACCGCTCCAAGGCTCTTGCCCTGGTCCACCGAATTGTATGCAGGATTCAAGTCAAAACGACCTGCATCCAATTGCGTCTCTGCGATCCGGTTCGTGCGCACATTGACCACACCGCCCACAGCACTGCTTCCGTACAAAAGCGCCGAGGGCCCGCGAAGAATCTCGACCGAGTCGATCAGGAGGGGATCGATTGCGACTGCATGATCAGGGCTTGCGCTTGAAGCATCAAGAAGCCCCACTCCGTTTTCAAGCATCCGCACGCGGTCCCCATCCAAACCCCGGATCACAGGACGACTTGAGTTCGGTCCAAAGAAGGTCGCCGAAACGCCTGCCTCGCGAGAAAGTGTCTCTCCCAAGGTGGACTTCCGCTTTCGATCAAGCTCCGTGCCACTCACCTTGCTTACACTCGGCAGGGAATCAAATGCAGAGCGTTTGCCCGATTGGCCAAGTACCCTGATCTCATCCAGTTCAAAATTCGACCCGAGAGATTCGGCACCCTTGGCCGCACCGGAAAACAGGGAACTCGCGACTAGCACGAACACAATTTGGAATTTCATGCGGCCGAACCTAACTCAAATGCAAATCACTTGCATCAAAAAAATCAGCGCTCGATTTTGAAATGGATCGGGACATGCAAAACAATCGATTTCGCTGAATGGGAGGCCGGAAGCGGCGGGAGCACCGTCATCGCGCGAACGGCATCCAGAGCAGCCTCATTCAAAAGAGGAAAGGGGCATGCGCTCTCGACCTCCGCCCGAAGCACGCGACCCTCGGGTGAAACCTCAAGCAGGACCTTGACCTGGCCTTCTTGCTCCCGGAACTGCGCGGCCTTGGGATATCGCTTTCGCTCATTGATTCTGGAAACCACACCGGCAAGATATCTTTGCATCTCGCTTGCTTCCATTGCCGCCCCGCCCTCACTCGAAGTGTTCGGAGAGGCCTCGGAATTTGAAGGGAGATCCTGCTGACTCGTAACAGTCGACTCTTCCGGATCCTCGGACGATTCCGGCTCCGTGTGCGGGAGTCCGATCGAGTGGACCACCGTGTGAATCGCTTTTTTCACTTCTTTTCCCAGGCTGATGTTCTCGATGATGATCGGAGGATTGGCTGGCTCATCGCTGTGGGGATGATAGACCAAAAGCGCAATCATCAGGAGGAGCGCCCCATGGAGCAGAAGGCTTCGAGCAAAAGAGGATCTTAGTTTTCGGGGCATGAGTGAATGCAAATCATTGTCATTTCGAATTTATTTTGTCAAGAAATGGATTCCGGCTATAGTGTCGCCCCGTGAAAGCAAAGACGGGAACCAAAACAAATTCGCTCGCAAAAAATCGGGTGAAACCAACTGCAAAAATGCCGATCAAAAAAAAATCAAAATCAGAAGCGAAAGGCAATTCCAACGCACATTCTCCCTGTGCCGAAGAGATTCGCGCAGCAGGTCTGAAACTCACTCCGGTTCGCGTGAAGGTTCTTGAACTCCTGAAGCAAGAGCACTGTCTGCTGACCATTGACGAAATCGTAAAGCGATTGTCTCTATCGGAGGGGAAGACCAAAGTGGATTGGACCACAGTGTATCGGACTCTTCTGACGTTTACTGATGCGGGCCTTGTGACCCACACCACACTTGTGGATGGTGCGCTCCGGTATGAGTATCAACACGCTTCCCACGAAGACCATCATCATCATCACCATGTGAGCTGCAAAAAGTGCGGAATGATTGAATCGATCGATGCCTGTGAGATCGAAAAAATCCAAAAACAGGTTGAGAAGATGGGATTTCGTGAGCTCAGCCATCGATTGGAATTTACGGGCGTTTGCCCGAAATGCAGTTAAAACCTCGGATCACCGAAGATAGACTTCGGGCTTGTGACAAATTTTTCGATATGTCTCCCAGCTCTCTTCGCTCCAGGATGGATCTTGAGATGCCAAAACCATCCCCTCGATCGTGGCATATCCCCACAGATTGACTTCCGCTTTTCGTGGATCACTCTCATCGTGTGCTCCGTACATGATGATTGGCTTCACCCACTCCGCTGCCTGCGCGCGAAAAACTCCATAGATCGATGCAAGAGTCAGATTCGAGGCCGCACCGAGCACCTCGATTGCTGTGCCTGAGGATTCTTTGGATGGCATCATAAAGCCCAGTGAATCCATCATGGTGCCCCAAATCCGGTACCAGGAACCCCGGTGATCACCGTGAAAACCCTGACCGCGCTCTTCGAGGTCGCCGCGGATATCGACAAATTGATTGAAGAAATGCCTCATGAGCTCGTAACTCGAGGGGTAGTTCACCCAGTCCCGGTAAAAGCGGGCCTCATTGCGAAGGAGCTGATGAATCGCAAGCAAAGCTTGAAACAGCCGTCCTTCATGAAGCTGAAGAGACCAAACAAAAATCTTGTACGGATCCACACTGCCTGCAGGCTGCAGAAGGATGATTCTCCTGAGTTCTTGCTCAAGCCCCGTCGAGTAAGAGTACCCCTTGTCCCCCTGAAGGTAGGATTCAAGCTCCGGGTATTTTTCATAAATGTTCGGAATCGAGATGAACGCATGCCGTCTGGCTTCCGCAAAAAAACACCTGCCCAAGCGTTCGCCATCCAAGTGAATTTCTTTGGATTCAGGATGCAGATAGCCGTTTCCATACCGGACCTGCGCAAGTGAGATCCCGTCAGGCAGGAGGGCTGCCGCCATCATGATCCATGAAATCCATCGACAAAGCATGGCTGCACGATCCTATGAAATCTCCCGTCTGAAATCAAGACTAAAACAATCAGGAATTAAAGAAAACCATCCACTCCTTGCAAAAGCCGGCTAATGTGGGCCCCCATGATCGCAGTCATTGCCGGAGCCACAGGCCTCACGGGCTCAAAGATTCTTCGTTTTTTATTGGAAGACCCCTCAATCACCCGCGTGATTGTCGTCACGAGGCGCTCCCTCAGTTTTCAACACCCGAAGATCGAAGAGCGAGTGATCACGGACTTTTCAAAACTATCGGACTCACACTCGATTCCGGCAGGCGCCACTTTTTTTTGCGCACTCGGTACCACACTCAAGAATGCGGGCTCCCGGGCAGCCTTTCGAGCAGTGGATTTTGATGCAGTCGTGCAGTTCGGACAGCTTGCAAAAAAGAGCGAAGCCGTGGTCTTTCTTGTGATTTCCGCGACTGGCGCAAACCCCGACTCCCCGATCTTTTACAATCAAGTGAAGGGAGAAACCGAACAGGCACTCTGCAAGCTTGAAATCAAATCTACCGTGATTTTCCGGCCCGGGCTTTTGATCGGGGAACGTCAGGAATCAAGGCCCGCAGAACGGATCGGAATCCTCATTTCAAGGGCTTTGCCCAGAGGTTGGATTCGAAGATTTGCCACCGAGGTTGAATCCCTCGCTCACCGGATGGTCGAGGAGGCAAAGAGCCCCAACCGGGGAATCAAAGTGATCGAGGCTCGGGAACTAGGCTGAATCGAGGGCACTATCGGGCTTTTGACGGAGATCGAGTCCTCGATCCAAACAAAGCACACACTCCATCACTTTTCGCTTCAAATCATCCCCTTTCTCCGTCTAGTCTGGATCAGGGTCCCCAAACGGGGGCTTCAAAACTGTCATAATTGGGCATTCAATTGGGAGAATCAAAATGAAATTATTATCACTCTTGTCCTTGGTATTGTTCGCAGCAAATGCAAATGCATTCACAGTGAATTGGTCAACCAGCGGTGTCAGCCCCACTTCTCTGGGCACCATTTCCGGAACCGTGTCAACAAACAGCACCGATGTCGCGGTGATTGCAGGTCTTGTAAACAGCGCGATCTCAGCTGCAATGAATGCGAAGTGTAGCCAATGCGTAGCAAGAGCAGGAATTCCCGGCTCCATGAACTACAGTGTCGGTGTCCGCACCTTCTCCTACACCCCAACAACCGGCGGTTACACTGGCCAGCTTCAGACCTACACAAACCCGAACGCAATGACCATGTCTTGCAACAACCAAGGCGCCCAGAACTTTTGTGCTTCTGATGCTCATAACCAAAACTGCGCCGTATCAGGTTCAAAGGCCTGCGAAATTCAAAAAGTTTGCGTAGAAAATGGCCCCTCTGCCGCGAACGTGACCTGCACCTTTCAAAACCAGAACTGCAACGGTCCTCTCACAGGACAAACAATCGGAACATGTTCGAAGCCTGTAGACTCAGCTTCTGGTTGCACCCAGACTGCAAAAACCCAGGATTCGTGCGTACCAGGAGCCGCTGCAATTCCTCCGGCTGCCTACACCAAGAAACTTTCTGCGCAATAAGGACTTGTTTCACTTCAAACCCCCGGCTTCCTCTGGATGCCGGGGGTTTTTTATTTCCAAAAATGACTCTGAAGTCAAAAAAAGCCGAAGGATTTCAAGAACGAGCACCCAAACGATTTCCAATGAGTGGAGAGCCTCAGAATCCTAGACTCCCGCCTCTTGGCGTGCTATAAGGTGAACACAATTTAAATCTGTTTTCCGGAGGGGTGTCCGAGTGGTTGAAGGAGCACGCTTGGAAAGCGTGTAAAGGGTCACACCTTTCGTGGGTTCGAATCCCATCCCCTCCTCCATTTTCCCTCTCGCATTTTCCATTTAAGATCGTCTCATTTCGGCTCACTCGCTCGGAGTATCACTTATACACCTGCGCTCGCTTCCCCTCGTTCGCCTTCCTTAAATGGAAAATTCGAGGGGAAACCTTCTTGAGGAAGGGGTGGGTGAGAACTCACGCGCGAGCAACGCGAGCTCACGTGGGTTCGACAAAAATGCGCGGATCGCATTTTTGCACAACCGCAGAGAGCGAAAGCGAACAAAGGTTGCCCGCAGGGCCGAGAGCAGGAGGCGCGAGGTGAATCCCATCCCCTCCTCCATTCTTTTAAATCCCTTTTTACATCATCTCCCTTCGGACGCGCTCAGTCCGACGTACCTTTGCGTACGACTCCCTCGCTTGCCTCGCTCGATTTCCTAAAAAGGGATTTAAAAGAATGGAGGCGCTGGGCCGAGATGATGAAGTCACGGGAACCTTCCTCGTGGGTTCGTGCGCAAGGGGAAAATTATTTGTAGGAAGGGGGTGGGTGAGGACCCTCGCGCGAGCAACGCGAGCCTACTCGATCCCTAACTGCGCCAAGAGTTCGTGATTCTCATCCACGGGTGAGTCGCGCTGAGTGGTCGGACAAGGCACCGCGGGTTTGCAACAGCATCCACTCGCACAGGGTTGCATGGTGCCACCCACCGGCGATCCATCACAACGAGTTCCGCACACAGTATTCTGAACCCCCTTGGGACATCCGGGTTTTGCAAAAGAATCGATACCAAAGGATAGAAACAAGGCCGCAGCGAAAAAGAGTGCTTTCATAAAGGTACCTCTGAGAAAATTTTCGCACGAACATGCTCTGATCCGAAGTGGTTTTTCAGCCCCGCACCTGTGTCATTCGGGACGCATTTACCTTCGCGCTCATTGTGATGAATATGGAAAACTATAAAGACAACAAAGCGGAGATGATTTACTTGAAGCGCGCGTGCGCGGCGAGGCAGGAGCCGAGCCGTGAGGTGCGACTCGATGTTGCACACCTGAGCCGGATGTGCAGGTGAACGGGCGAAGACCAGGACCTGCTTCAACTGCATGAGCCCCGGGTAGATTCGAAGTAAGGCAGGTAGCGTAAACAATTCAAATATGCGGGCAAAAATTCCCGCAGCCTTTAGCGAACCCTCAGCATATTTCCAGACGGCCCCATGAAGGCCAAGTGATGTTCCTTACGCATCCCGCGCACCACCTGCTCGGCAAGCCTTCGTCCTGCAATTACATCGCTTGGATGATGAACCCCACCAATGAGGCGGTTCTCTCCAATCTGAAGCCCTTGTCGCAGGATCAGATCCCGCTTCTCCGGAAACCTTTTTGAGAGCACAAGTGCCAAGGCATACCCCACTGTGGAATGTCCACTGGGATAAGCATCATCCCCGAATCGAGGCTTGGAAATACAGGGCGAAAGCGTGGGATCCGTCCGGAATGGACGGGGGCGCTTGAATCTATTCTTGAAATAAAGAACAGGCACCAAGGCCTTCGCAATCACTCTTGCCCCAAGCACTCGAACTTGCCTGACCTCATCCTTTGTCAGGACCCCGGTCTCAGGACCAAATCCATTCTCAAGTGTGAGATCACTTTGAGACTCCGCAGCTTCACACGCACCAGGAGTTCGATGATCCTGATACTCATGCAGACGAATGAAGTCTTCATCACTTTCAGCGGATCCGGCCACTGGAGGAGGCGAGAGGCGATACCCAAGAAACCATGAATCCTGTGCATGCACCGGATTCATCCCGAAGAACCCAACAAAAATCAGAACATTGATCCCCTTGAAGCCCATCACGGAACCCCCTAGAGACTTGCCGACAAATCAAAGCCGAAAGTCGTATTGCTTGCGCGCAGATTGTTCAAAAAAACCTGTGCACACGGCATGATTTGCACATTCTCAAGCACCGAAATGTTCAGACCCAGTCGCGCATAATTATCACTCCAGGAGTCAAATCCGGCAGGCGCCACGGTAGCGCCGGAATCTGAGACCGTCTCCCTGCGGCGGGTCCAATCAAACCAAGCCCATCCCAAAAGTTGAAAGGACTTTGAGAGTTGGTAGCCGACCGTCGGAAACGCCACAAGATCGGTGGTACGTGCCCCGCTTCTCGCCTCTCCATAGAAATGCTGGTTGATCATCGTGGTCAGCTGGAGAGTCCAGCGCTCATCGGGAATCTTGAAAGTGAAGTTCTGGGCAAAGAGCAAAGTTGTTTTCAGACTGTTTTGTCGAGATGCCTCGGTTGTCGGAATCTCAACAAAGGGCTGAAGGCCCATGCTCACCCAGTTGTTGTTGATCACATTCTTCTGATGAAAATAAATCCTGGGATTCAGGAAATCCATCACTGGCGCCGAGGCCGGACGATTCATATCCGTTGAAGTCCTGAGCTGTGCGCCGACCACTTGATCGGGATTCGGGCTGAAGGTGGCAAAGAGGATCTGAAAATAATTTGCCCCGGTTTCACTCACTTCCCCGCTGCCTGTTTTTGATTGATCAAACGATTGCCCGATTGCAGGTCCCGTGAACATCGACCAATACGAAACTCCGAACTTGTTCCGGGCTGCCGCTTCAGGCTTGGTCGCATCCACCTCTGCGGTGACCGCAGAAGAGCTCATCGCCCCCGCACTTGTCGAGGGCACTGAGGAACCCCTTCGACTCCCTTGTGATTTCGATTTTCGCTTCATTGGAATTGCTGTGGCGCCTACCGTCCGCGCCATCGACTCTTCAATCGAAAACCAATCGACTCCCGAAAATCCTACGACAAAAAAGACGAATAAAACCTTACCCCACCGATGCTGATGTAGTTGCATGGGCCCCCCCTTGCTAACGCAAGATTTAAGAGGTTTTGTGCAGAGTTGCAACTATTTTCGTTGATAATGTAAATCAGAGGATCGCCCCAATTGGCGCCAGAACTTGCCTCATGCTGCGCAAAAGTCCTTAAAACCCACCCTACCCTCAAATGGCATCGGTTTCTAAATCGGTTTTCGTTTAATACTTGATTGTAATAATCAAGAAATTAAGATATCCTAATTCTATGGGATGGGTGAAGAATGTTCCTGTATTTTTGTTCATACTTTCATTCGGACTCTCGGCGTGCACTCCGAAAACGCGGTCTTCCATTCCTGCCTCCTTGAACAATGCAACCTCCGCGACAACGGGCTCGGGCGGCGGAAGCAGCAGCGGCGGAAGTAGCAGTGGGGGCGGCAGTGGGACCTCCGGAGGCACTACGGGGGGCACCAGTGGACCGTACATCATACAAGGGAAAGTGGAACAATGAAGATCTCCACGGCTTTTCTCGTACTGATTTCAGGCATCTTTCTCATCTCATCCACTCAGGCCTCAGCTTCTTGCACTGAGAGCTGTACGGACTCCTCGTTCACCTACTGCGCTCACCTGCGGGTTTATGATGATGCTTCTCAGACCTGGACAGAACTTTGTTCAACTCCAGTTGCAGCTGACGGATCTTACACCTTCACCAATCAGGATGGATCACTCCAAACTCAACTTGCATCCATGGACGATTCAAAAATCGGAATCTTTGTTTCAGGCGGTGAAGCCAAGGGCCTGGCAAAGCGCCGTAAGCTCCTGACCCAAGCGGATCTGAACAGTTCAAATTTTACGGTAAGCAGCTCTACCACGGCTGAGGCACTTCCTCAGAGCAAGCTTCAGGAATTCTATACTATAAAACAAAACGCGATGACCATCTTGAGCAATGCTCTGCAACACGAAAAGGACTTCTTGGTTCAGCAAAGCATCATCGGGACTTATCGGAAACGGGCTCTGGAAAGTTCTGTGGATTTGCTCTCAAGCCTGTACTCATACTATGGGTCTTTTCAGATAGGCGGCGATCAGAGAACCATTTTAATTTTCCTGAAGAGTCAAATTGATGAAATCGATTCCTATTCGGGCCCAGACTCCGATCTGAAAGAGGGCCTGGTCGGCGATGTACTTGCGTGGGATCACAGCACCATTCGGGGCGGAGTTTCCCAAACCGACATCGCAGCCCTTCTCATCACATGGACCTCGATCCTACTTCGCAAGGATCCATCTTCCTTGGACCAATTCGCAAATGAGTTCTTGAGCGCTTTAAATTCCGGAGGCAAAGCGGATCTCATCCCCATTGGCGTTCGCTTCAGGGCAAGAATGGATGCTCAACTGGCTGCCCTATCAGTGCCAAACGCGGCCACCAATCAAGTCCTGGAACCATCTTTGGATGTGATTGATCCTGATCTGCGGCTCATGCTCCATCATCTCGCCTACTCCTTGGTTCGATCTCTTGAAGATGTCGGTACACTCAGCAGCGGAATACTGAAACCCTTCGGCGATGCTGCTTCGTCCGCCTGCTCAGCCTCTTCCCCTACAGGACCGAACCCGGAACCATGCGGACTCGCCCCTGTCTTGATCAGAATTAACCAACACCTCGGATCTCTAAGTAGCAATCCACCCGAAGGGACCCCGGTCTTCGATGTGCTGCCCTCAGACATTGCCGATTACGTCAGGATCGTGTTTCATGGGAAGTTCGATACCTGGCTGAACAAAACCGTCGCAATGTATTACCATCAAACCTATATCTTCGGAGCCGCCCAAAGTGATCTTTACAGCGCATTCCCTGATTCAATCCCAGGGAGCATCGAGACAGACCTGACTCTTCTTCTACCGAGGATCCAGAATGCATTCACAGGGTTGGACAGCAACTATTCACTGGGTAAGGGGTTTCGTGCAAACACCGCATGCAGTCTTGATCTTACTGATCCGTACAACGCAAACGACTGCGAAGAGCAAGCGCTCGAAGCTGAAATGCAATTGAGCAACACCTGGCGAAAAGCTTTGACCCTCACCCACCCTGACATTCCGGTGGACACCTCAAGTGCCGCTGATTTGAGTACGATCATCAACTATCTTTCAGTCGCACCACTTCCAGACATGCCTTCCTACAAGTTCATTCCCGGCTTTTGACAGGGTTTGGAGCTGGAAGTGGAAAGAAAAACCCCTTTCAGCTTTGCAATCGAAAGGATTCCGGGTGAAACCAAACCCAATGGAACTGAAAACGCTCGCACCTCTTACCATGGTTTTGCTCTCAATCGTCTTGGCTACCAATCCTACTTCAGCGGATCCCCTTAAAGTGGCCGAGCCCTCCCTTCCGCCCCCGGGGTTCGTGGACCTGAGCTCCATTCATCCTGACATCCAAGTGGAAATGCGCTATGCAAGCGAATGGAACTTCATGGGACGTGTCGTTCCAGGATACCGTACAAACAAGTGTTACCTGACTGACCGGGCAGCTTGGGCCCTCCACCGCGTGGAAGCTCGGGTTGCAAAAAAAGGATACTCTCTTCTACTCCTCGACTGCTATCGCCCGGCCCAGGCAGTCCGGGCGTTTGTGGATTGGACACGCACTGGAGCTGACTTGAAAATGAAGTCAATTTTTTACCCTGACGAACCGAAATCGACTCTGATCGAACGGGGATACATTGCGGATCATTCGGGGCACAGCCGGGGAAGTACGGTGGACCTGACCTTGATCAAGAAACCGGCCACAAGCTCGAGCAAAGACACTCCTCTCCGATACAAGGAATCAGGCGGAGACTGCAGGGATACGCGAGACATTGAACGAACGGGTCAACTCAATATGGGCACTGCCTATGACTGTTTTTCTGACCTCGCAAACACCGATCATCCAAACACGTCGTCCAAGGCTGCACTCCATCGAAAAATTCTCAGGAATGCAATGGAATCGGAAGGATTTCAAAACTACCCGAAAGAATGGTGGCACTTCACCTTGAAGAACGAGCCCCACCCGGCCAAGGAATTCGATTTTCCGGTGGAATGAACCCATCTGCCTGACGTGTGGCCTCCGACCCACTGCTGTGCCAAAACATCCCGCACAGAGGCTTTGAATCGAGTCCCCCCCCTGTGGAGCTGGACTTCTTCAGTGGAACGGAAATTGCTCGGATCCACTCAAGGGGGTCTTCATGAAAAGACTAATGATCGCACTGTTCGTTCTACTTGCCTCGTCCACTTCGAGAGCTGATCTTCCGTACGGATTCTGCGCCGTGGAATCCGAAGGAGAGACGCTCTGCACGCCGGTATTTCCAATTCCGGACCAAGCATCCTTGAATCTGGTGTGCGACAATTTTGCGCGCGCCTTGGAAGCAGCAGGATTTGACTCTTATTTGAATGCGGACATTCTTGCCTTGAATCAAAAACACAAGGAAGTTTGTGAGTGGCCATGAATCCAAAAATCCTGTTGGTCTACTATTCACGATCCGGAAACACGCGTGTCCTTGCAGAGGCGTTGATTCAAAAACTCGGGTGCGAATGGGTTGAGCTCCGGCCAAAAACCAATTACCCAACGGGTGCATGGGGATTTCTCAAGGCGCTCCTTCACTCCATGACGGGGCGCCTGCCTGAAATTGAAGTGATCGGAAAACGCCCTGAATCCTACGAGTTGGTGATTGTGGGCGGTCCGATTTGGGGCGGGAGGGTAGCAACTCCGGTCCGATCATTTTTGCGAGGCCACCAAAAGAACCTCAAGCGCGTGGCGTTCTTTGCCACCCAAGGGGGCACCCGCGCCGGAGAGCGCGCGATGGAACGAATGCAGAGTGATGCAGGAATTCCGCCCCGGGCGAGTCTTGTGATTCCAGAGCGTGACCTCAGGGGTCACTCCCTGAAAAACTCGATTCATGGCTTTCTTGCGCGTTTGAATCCCATCCTCAATGAAATTCAAGGCCCCTTGCGGCCCGGATTGAAGATTCAGACCTCGGGTGCTCGCGCCGGGGATCAGCTCGAACACGAAAGTGCCCGATTCTTGAGCGCCTCCGGAAGCGGGCGGGCCCAAAATCCGAAATGAGGGTGTCCCTCCATCTCCGGATGTTCCTCGAAGGGCGATTGGAGAACCCTCAGACACTCTCCAATGAGAGTTCCTTCCGAGAACCCCGTTGCAGCGATCACAGCCCCTGCAACGGGGTTCTTGAGAACAAATTTCGGGTTTTTCTGCAGCATTCCTTCGATCCGGGCGGAGTCTGTGGATCCCTCAAGCTTGATACGATCGTCGAATTCTTTGAGCCATCTGACCACCAAAGATGCATCCTCCCGGAGCACCGGATACGACTCAAAAAATGAATCCATTGAGCCGATTTTCCCCGATTCATACCGGGACAGGCTTCGAAAGAAAAAGGTGGAGTCCACTCGGCACTGCTCAAGCGTGGACCACAGGGATTGCAGAAAAACCGCATCCCCCGCCCGAGCCTCGACAAGTCCGAGCTTTTGTCTCATCACAAATAAATAATGCTCCCGGTAGCGCTCGGGAAAGGTCTCAAGAAGTGCAATCAGCCGCTCTCGCGGCACATGATCCGTAAAGCAAACGAGAAGACGCTCAAGATTCTCCATCCCGACATGAGGCTGGCGTACGTACGCATACCGCCCTTCACGATCAGAAAGATTGCAAATGTGCTGTGAGTTGAAATCCTCCATGAATCCAAACGGGCCATAATCAAGGGTAAGCCCGAGGATCGACATGTTGTCCGTATTCATCACACCGTGACAGAATCCGACCGACTGCCAAAGTGCAATCATTCGAGCAGTGCGATCGATCACCTCTGCGAGCATGGATTCGACCGAATGCCCGGGGTAAATCTGCGTAAGCGTATATTCAATGAGAGCGCCAAGTTCCGACTTGCGGTCAAAGTGTTTCGCCATTTCGAAATGTCCGAAGCGGACCTGACTTGGAAAGACCCGAACCACCGAGGCTTCCGTTTCGACCTCTTCGCGTTCCACCGCGCCCGTACCTGCCAGGATCGCAAGGGATCGTGTGGTCGGAATTCCAAGCGCATGCATTGCCTCGGCACACAGATACTCGCGAATGCAAGAGCGAAGCACCGCCTTCCCGTCGCCGAATCGGGAAAACGGAGTTTTGCCAAGCCCCTTCACTTGGACCTCCCTTCTCCCGATCCCCCTGCTGATCCCAAAATCAGCCCCGGTGTCCTCCGGACTCAGGATCTCGCCCAGGGAAACCGCACGACCGTCTCCGAGCTGGCCCGCCCACACTCCGAACTGGTGGCCCGCATAGCGAGTGGCAATGCGCTGATCTCCCTCGATTCGGGATTCGCCATTGAGCCAAGTCCGGAACTCATGGTCGGGCACTTCCGAGAGCCCGAGTTCCTGCCGGAGCGAACTCACATGCAGAAGGGACGCATCGCGAAGCGGTGTAGGCTCGATTTCCTCAAAGAAGAATCGCGGGAGGCTTTGGAAGCTGTTTTGGAAGATGATGCTCATGTATCGCGAATGGAACTCAGAAAATGCCCATGCAGATTCTCAACAAGTCCCTCATCAAGGTGAAGCTGCCGGTAGCGAAGGCCCGTGAGGTCGAAGATCTTTTTTGCGATCCGGTTCATCTCGAGGTGGTGATGCTTGTCGGACAGGTACACCACTTCACTGATTTTTTTCGAGGCCACCATCTTCGCGCACTCATTGCAGGGAAAGTGAGTCACATAGAGTTTCGAGCCGGCAAGACTTCCATGCGCATGAAGGATCGCATTCGCCTCCGCATGCACGACATACCCGTACTTCTGATGTTCAAGGCCCACACCCGGCTCCTTGCCCCAAGGGAGCTTTGACTCATCGATCCCGGCCACAAAACCATTGTAGCCCATGCTGATCTGGTGCTGGTTTTGGTCGACAAAGACCGCGCCCACCTTGGTGGAGGGGTCTTTTGAACGGTAGGAGGCAAGAATCGCCTGGAACATGAAGTACTCATCCCAATTGATGGGAGACGCAACCTGAATCATATTGATCTTCGGATCCATGGCGGCGAGCATAGCACGAATCCGGCCATAGGGATTTCTTGAACCAAAATCATTTAATTTGCCCCACTTCTGGCCGGCATATAGGCCTTCTGGTATATCGAAAAGCCATGGCAAGCACCAATGATCCCGAGATCTATTCAAAAATTTACAAGAAAGTCTCCCGGTTTTTCGAGATCGGCAGATCCGAGCTCCGGATCATCGTGATCTATTCGGTCGTGGTCGGGTTCCTCTCCCTCTCGATTCCGATCGCGGTGCAGAACCTTGTGAACTCTGTTGCCTTCGGTTCGATCCTTCTTCCGATCTTCACCCTGTCCTTCATGGTGTTCGTCGGTCTTGGCTTCAGCGCAGTTTTGAAACTCGCCCAACGCCATGTGGTGGAGTGGCTTACGCTGAAAGTGTTCTACCGCACCACGAGCCAACTCGGGGCACACATTCCGAACCTCTCGGAGGAGGCACTCGATGCCACCTACGATCAGACCTACTTTTCGCGTTATCTCGAGCTGTTCTCGGTTCAGAAGAACCTGAGTTCCCTGATCATCGATGTGCTTGATTTCATCCTGGTTGTCGGATCCGGCATGTTGATAGTGGCGCTCTACCATCCTGCCTTTCTGCTCTTTGACTTTCTCCTGATTGCCAGTCTTGCCTTCGTGATCCGAATCATCGGGCGCGATGGTCTCCGGACGAAACTGGAGGAGTCTGAGAAGAAATACGAGATCGCAACCTGGATCATGGGACTTTCCCGCCCCGCAGTCGCCCTTCGCGGCTCCCACGGTGCGGATCTCGCCGCGCAGCGAACCGAAGCTCTGTCCCAACAGTTCATCGAAGCCCGAGGACAGCACTTCGGGGTTTTGATTCGCCAACATGGCGGATTTCTCCTCATCAGCATGCTTGCTTCCACTCTCCTGCTCGGAGTCGGAGGGGTGCTTGTCTTCAAAACCCAGCTCTCTCTTGGTCAGCTGGTGGCGGCCGAGATCATTCTGGCGGGGGTGCTTGCCTCCATCGGAAAACTCGACAAGATCATCGAGAGTTTCTACTCGATCCTCGCCTCCCTCTCGAAACTCGAATCCTTGTTTTCCATCCCCGAGGAACAGGCCCACTCCGAACGGCACTCTATTTCCTCCATCCTCGGCAAGTTCGAGTTGAACCTTCTGAACTACCGGTATCCGAACGGACCGATCCTGTGGTCTCCCCTGAGCGTTCGGGTCGCCCCGGGAACGACCGTTGCCATCATCGGAACCTCGGGCGCGGGAAAAAGTACGTTTCTGGAGATTCTTTATGGTTTGCGCTCCCCGGTCCACGGCGTGATCCGGGTGGACGACTTCGACTACAAGGATCTGAACATCAAGGAGTTGCGCGATCGGATCGGTTACGCTGGTGACTTCCAGGCGCTCCCGGAATCCTTGAAGGACAACCTGCTTCTGGGGAAGTCCATTGATTTTGGTCGCGTGGTCGAGATGGCACGCGAGCTTTCGATCGAGGAGTCGATCCAGTCCCTTCCCGAGGGATTCAACACGTCCCTTGAATCCCGGACACTGCCCTTCTCGGTGGGTCAACTCTCGCGGCTTTCCCTGCTCCGCGCGCTCATTCATGAGCCCGATGTCCTTTTGGTGGATGAGGTTTTGGACGAACTCGATTCCAAGAATCGAAAAAAGATTCTCGACCGGATCCTGATCGAGATGAAAGGAAAGACGGTGTTCATCGCAACCCATGACCATGAAATTGCAAATCAATGCGACCTGATCCTTGAACTTCCGTCCGGAACCCTCACGCGGAGGAATCCATGAAATTCGAAGAATCCGAACTTTTGATCCACCGGAAGGCCGCTCGATCTTTATTGATTGCCTGCGGAACGACGCTTCTTGCCCTGTTGCTTCTCCCTTGGATTCAGACGGTCCCGGGAAAAGGCCGCGTGGTTGCGTTTTCACCCACCGAGCGGGAACAGCGAATCATCGCTCCGATTGACGGTCGCGTGAAGCAATGGTTCATCATGGAGGGAACCCAGGTCAAGAAAGGTGATCCTCTCGTGGAGCTCATGGATGTCGATCCCGACATCGTGAGCAGACTTGAACTCGAGAAGTCCGCCGCCCAGAAAAAGATCGAAGCCTCCAAACTCGGGATCTCCACCTCGAGAAAAAACCTTGAACGACAGCAGAAACTCTTTGAAGAGGGAATCTCTTCCAAGCGCAACTACGAGCTCGCCAATCTTGAGCTGGTGAAATACCTCACCGATGAGGCGAATGCCGTGTCCGAACTCGCCCGGATCGAGGTACGACTTGCGCGCCAAGCAGCACAGCTGGTGTCGGCCCCGACCGATGGAGTCGTTCTCAGGCGGCTTACCGGGCAAGAGGGCGATCTCATCAAGGCAGGCACCGAGCTGAGCATCCTGATTCCCAATACAAAATCCCGCGCGGTCGAACTCTGGGTGCGTGGAAACGACATGCCCCTTGTCCAAAAGGATCAGGAAGTTCGCCTTCAGTTTGAAGGCTGGCCCGCAATCCAATTCTCCGGGTGGCCGTCGGTTGCAGTGGGTACCTTCCCCGCCAAGGTGATTTGGATTGATCCGACAAGCAACGAAAAGGGCGAATTCCGCACCATGGTGGTGCCGATTGTGGATGAAGACTGGCCCGATCCCTCCTTTCTCAGGCAGGGTGTGCGTGCCGTGGGGTGGGTATCGATCAAGTCGGTGTCGATCGGATATGAGCTCTGGCGACAGTTCAATGCGTTTCCCATTGCTCCCGAGCGGATTGCAGGATCCGGGAAGCCGAAAGAGGAGAAAAAATGACCCTATTCTCCGCACTCCTGACCTTGCTTTTTGTCCAAGCAAACGCCGCTCTCCGTTTTCCGGATCTCGCGGGCCGATTCTTTCAGGAGTCGAACCAGAGCATCGTGGTGGAGCAAGACCGGAACCGTGTTGCCCAGGAGTACGAGCTTGCTCTTGGTTCTTTTTATGATCCTGTCCTTCGGGCCTCCTATTTCAACGAGTTCCGGGGATATTACCTGAATCGAAGATCCGACATCTCCCTTCTCCAGCGGACTTCTCTATGGGGAACGCAGGTTCTGGTGGGTTATCGCGCCGGTGATGGCCGTTTTCCGGTGTATGAAGGAAAATGGGAAACCCAGGACCGAGGCGAAGTCCGGTTCGGCCTTGAGATCCCCTTGCTCAGAAACGGCTTCATCGACCCGCTCCGGGGCGCCGTAAAGAAAGGGGAACTCTCGGATGAACTCTCGAAGATGCAGGAGAAATCCCAGAAGCTCGACCTCCTTCGACAACTCGGAGTGCGTTACTGGGATTGGTATACCAACGGAAAGCGGCTGCTCGTTGCGGAGGATTTGCTGAGACTTTCCCTTGACCGTCAGGAAAAGATCAAGACAAGGGTGGAGCGCGGGGACATCGCAAAAATCGAGCAGCTCGAGGGGGACCGGATCGTGCTTCAGCGGCGATCGACTCGCGCCCAGCAGGAACGGAACTTCATCAAATCGAAACTGGAATTCGAGAGCTTCATCAAGGGCCCGGAGGAGACGAGCCCCTTCTCGCTCGACTTGAAGGAGATTCCCGATTACGCCTATCCTTCCGGCGCCTCCCTCTCCCCCGTCGCTCCCCGGGACACCCGGGATCTCGAGGCGAATCACCCGGAATCGCTCCGCCAGGATCTTCTCGTCAAACAGGCCGAAATTGACCAGCGGGTGGCGCGAAACCAATTCCTGCCCAAACTGGATTTGAGCCTGAACGCTTCCAAAGATCTTGGAACTTCGGTGGCATCCCTCAATCCTGCACAGAGTGAAGCCGGAGTCGTATTCGAGTTTCCGATCCCCTCCAGGGCAGCGCAAGCCAGGAAATCCCAGGCCAACTCGGTGTTGATCCGGCAGGAAGCCCAGCTCGACCTGACCCGGATCCGGATCCGGAACCAGATCGAGGAAGCACGCAACACACTCAACCTCTCGCTTGAACGGATGAGCATCGCGACCCGCGAGCTCGAACTTGCCCGCGAGCTCGTCAAGATGGAAAACAAGCGCTTTCTGAACGGGGATTCTAACCTGATCACCTTGAACATCCGCGAACAGAATCTCGCGGAGGCGGAAATCCGCCGTTTTGAATCCTACGCGGAATATCGACGCTCCCTCAATGATTTCAGGGTGGCGCGAGGGGAACTCGAGTGGAAAGACTGATTCAAGGGTGTCTTGCATTCCTGCTCCTTCCTTCGTTCCTCACCGGATGCATCACCGATGCCGATCCCATCACTTCGCTCGATTTGCCCGGGCACAAGTACCGTCTGGTGCTTGAGGATGAGTTCGCAGGTCCCGGAACTTCCAAGAAGTATGACCATGCCAGCCGCACCTATGTGAACTATCCAAGGGAGTGTTACGAAAGGATCATCAGGTGTTACCGGTATCCGGGCTTTGTCTGTCCTCCGGAAATCAATCAATCCCAATTCAAGAACCTGAACAAGTGCCTTTGGACCCCGGATCACAATTACAACGGCATGGACCAAAACATCCGTCGAAATCCCAAGGGCGTGAATTTCAAGTGGTGCAAATCCGATACCGAAATCGGCGTGAATGAACTGCATCCCCAAGACGTGATCGCAAACGGGGACTCGCTGAAACTGACCTCGACGAATCGGGGGGATCTCGCTCTCACACGTCCTGATCTTTACTACTGCCGCTACACATCGGGATCGGTAACCAGCCGCCCTGAAGCCCATTTCCAGAAAGAGGGTTTCGAGGTCACTCCCAACCACCGAATCGAGTTCAGGGCTCGACTTGCGCGGGTGAAGGGGGCTTGGCCTGCGCTTTGGATGGTTTCCACTGTGGAGCCTTATGATTGGCCGGTAACCGGAGAGATCGATGCGGTCGAATACTGGGCAGACGAGCCTGCTTACAATTACGGAACCCTGCACACCATCGGTACCGACCCCGCAACAGGGCAGGATGTCCGGGGCACCTATATTTCGAAGATCGCAAAAAAGACCAATGATCCATTCGCGCTCGGGCGAAACCTTCTGCATTACGTGGTGGAATGGGATCAAACTGAACTTCGGTGGTTCAACGGAAAAAATCCCGCAACCCTCAGCGATATTTACAGAGTGAGGGCATCGGATCTTGCTCCGGCCTCCCGAAATCCGAATTTCAAGACAGGCTATGAAACCGTACCGGATGGGACGATGTTGAACGTGAAGATCCCAAGGGACAAAATGATGATTTGGATGAACACCACGGTCGCGCCTCTTGCGGATTCGCTCTATGCCCAACCCTCCATCGATCCAAACCTGACCACGGAGGGAGTTACTGAAATCGACTCAGTCCGTGTTTATGAAATTTGCTCCCCCTCGGACACATCCCCCGATTGCAAATACCGCGAGGAACTCTAGAAATTCTGTTCCACCCCGGCAGGGTCACTGCATGGCAAAGGGCAGTTCGAGCCTCATTTCAGCATAAGGAACCCAGCGCGAGCCGGTTGGAATCTTGCTGAAGGCTTTTGGCAGCTCCTCTCCGAGAAGCTGATGCCTGCGCTCCCGCAAAAAAATTTCCGTAGCCTCAACATCTTCCGCATTCAAAATACCTGCGCTCTGAAGGCGATGCGTCCTCTCCATCACATGGTTTCCCGCTTGGTCATAAAGCCGAGCAATCGCGGCCTGCCAATCGGCATAATGAACTCCCGCCTCCACACAGAGCTTTTTATATTTCCACTCGATGCCAAACGTCGGTCCGTTCACAGCGAGACGGAAAACGCTCTCAGGAATCGAATAATTCACATCATACACTCCGTATTTCCCGTACCATTCGTCGATGAACCGATTCGCCTCATAGGCACTGACCCGTCTCCACACCGGGCCGATCCCGATCCGGGTAAATCCGAACTTCAAACGGAACATCCGGAGTTTCGGAAGGGTCACGCCCACGCGTCCGCTCACCGAGGTAAAGGGGGGAAGAATCCCGTAATCCACGGAAGCACTTGCCCATTTCCCACCCCCCGGAAGGTAGGACAACCCTGCCCCAAGCCCCGTGGGGACTCCGGCATTGAGACGTACCGCAACTCTCGGGAGAATCCTCTGCTTCACGGCTTTTTTGAAGGACTCGAATCCACCTTCGGGCTCTCCGTCGTCATCCCCGGGACAGGAAATCTCCGGTCCGGGGGTCAGGACGGTTGGATCAAGCTCGATCAGAACCACAGATGGGTCAGCCAATGCCCGGGTCGATAAAAGAAAAAACAAGAAAAGAGCAATCACGGATCGTCTCCTTTGAACCATTGCGAATGCTGCTTTCAGGACGGCCAAGTGTCAAACATTTTAGACATTCCGAAATGAGATGATGCTTGTGTTTCGCACTGCGGATGCCCTCCGCGATGCTCTGAATTTGACTAAATAGATCGAGTGTAATAAATCCGAACCATGAAGGCTTTCCGCGCACTTTTGTTGTTTCTTTCCGCCCAGAACACATTTGCAGCATGTCCCGACCTGAGCGGAATGTTCGAGTTTACGGGATTCCAGGACAACAAGTGCCATACCTTCCGACCCTATTCGGGACACGCCACGCCCCTTCCCATAGGCCTCGTCATCGCGTCCGGCGACCGGATCCGCATCGAACAAAACGGGTGCCTCAGCATCACATTAGTCTATCCCGACCACAGATTCTCCCCCGCAGGAGAGACGACCCGAACCCTGCTTCTTGATTCCCTGAATACCTCGCGAAAACGGATTTCCGATTCCGCATCAAGGCAAGAAAGACTCTATGGCTTCGGGTACTTCTCGGGGAACAGCTCATCCCACTGGTCCCTTTCGCTCACCGAAGGGAACGACCTTGAGATCCGGTACCGCACCTCCATCAGCGGAATGATGAATGGATCCCCCTATTTTGAATTTGCGCGCTCCCGCTGCACACTGAAACGGATTCAATGAGGGACTCAAAGCTCCGTCTGACCCGGAAACTCCGTGAGATCAAGGCAATGCTGAGAAGCGTGCCTCCCAAGTCGGAGCTTGCCTTGTGGATCCATCCGGACGAACGGCGGATTCTCTTCACGGGAACGCTCCACCGGTACGATGAGGATCAGGACCTGCTCGTGCTGGAATTGAAGATTGTGCCCGCCGCACTCTCCGATCTTGACTCCGTGTTTGTGAGGTTCTCCGGAACCTCGGGAGTGGCCAAGTGCCGGATCCTCACCCTCAAAGACAATCTTCTCACCCTGCAAACCTCGGAGGAAATGATCCTTGAGGAAAAGCGCTCGCACCGCCGGATTCACTTTGCGAAGGAGGACCGCAAAACCGCAACCCTTGAGATTCTTGGCGCGGAAGTGAACTTCAGGGTGATCAATGCTTCACGCTCAGGCCTCAAACTGGAAAGCGATTCCGAAACCAAAGTACGGATCCACGCATCTCCTTCGCTGCGACTGAAGCGGCTCGGAGATGCCCCGACGGACCTTGAATGCCACATCATCCGAAGCGACGAATACTCGATTGCACTCAGGCTTGAGACCGAGATCCCGGAGGCCGGGTTTCTCGAATTCATCCGGACTCCCGTCTTTGAGCGCGTCGATCCGGAAAAGTTTTTTCAAGACCAGGAGTATCTCGAAACCGTTCAGAGCAACATGCAGGACACAATCGAACGATTGGAGAAGCTTCCGAAACTCCAAACTGCGATGAAAACCTTGAAAGTGGACCGCGGGGGCAATTATCTTCGAACCCATATCGATCTCCTTTGCTATGTCTCGTGCTCTCTTGGCCGGATCCTGGGCTGGGTCACGAAGAAGACCCTCGACAAACTCATTCTCTCCGCCTATCTGCACGACATCCGTTATTTTGAGAATCCAAAACTCGCCCGAATCCGGGGTCTTCCCGAGTTCGAGGACATGAAGTCGACCCTCACTTCGGAGGAGTGCAAGATTTTTCTGGAGGGGCCGATCTACAGCTCGCTCATGGCCCGTGATTCGACCGAAGACTCGATCGATGTCGAGAGAATCCTGATCCAACAAAAGGAACGTCCGGATGGGCGGGGCTTCCCCGAAGGTGTCGACTTCAAGCAACTCTACCCCCTCTCTTGTCTGTTCATGGTCTGCCACTCCTTTGTGGATTACGTCTATGAGACCCCCGAATGGACGTTCCGGGAGTTTTCGAAGATTGCAAAGACCATGTACAAGGGACCCTACTTCATCAAGATCCTGGAGGCATTCGATGAGCTCTCTTGAAAATTTCAAATCGGGACTCATCCTGATTCCCACTCCGATCGAGGAGTCCTTGCCGCTTGAGCCGGTCGCGCTTGAACTCCTGAAGGATGTGGCGGCGGACCCCGAAAGCCTGATTCTGGTGGAAGAGCTCAAGGTCGCGAGAATCCGTTGGCTGCGCTGGGGTCTCCCGCGTGAGGCGATTGAACGCTTCATTCCATTCAATGAACACACCGAAGGAAAAAATGTCGCGACCCCGATCCCGGAAATCTTGAACCGCCTCAAATCCGGTGCCCGTGCGGTACTCATGAGCGATGGCGGACTCCCCGCGTTTTGCGACCCCGGCATGAAGCTGGTGGATGCCTGTCACTCGGCCGGAGTCCGGGTCACTGCGAGTCCTTTTCCCCATTCCGTATCGCTTGCACTCGCTTTATCCGGACTGGATCACCGATCGTTCTTTTTTGCGGGTTTTCTTCCCGCCTCGGGAGAAGAGAGAAAACGAGAGCTCGATCAGATTCATCAACGGCAGAAACAGACCATTGTTCTGATGGACACTCCGTATCGATTGAAGGCCCTGCTCCAATCCCTTGCGGAATCGCCCTTCAAGAATCGGAAAACATTTCTTGCCGTTGAGCTCAATTCCCCGCGGGAATCCCTTCATCGCGGAAAGCCCGCCGAAATCCTCTCCTCCTTGGGGGGAGTCGAGAAGGCCGAGTTCGTAGTGGTGATCGGCGCGTAATCAACCTTTGAACTGCGGATGCGAGCGGATCAAGCTCTCAAACTCGCTGTGCTTTGAGAAGTCAAGTCCGGCAGGGAACTTTGCACTGCTTCGCTCCCACCGCTGCAACCACTCCGCCCCGAGCAACCTGGAGAAGGCATCGGGATCCGGCCTGCCCCGGTAGGCCACTGTGGTCTCGGACTTGGGCCCCGATGCAGCCCCCGATCCGACAAAAAAACCCTCGGAAAGGAGCATGGCTCGTACCGCAGTGGAAACCGAATACGTCATGAGCATCGCACCTTCGTCCCGACAAGCGGCGAAAATCCGCGAAAAACACTCGCGACTCCAGAGTGGCACATCCACCTTCGGTGAGAACGGGTCAAAGAAAATGAGGTCCGGCCGGGATGCTTCCTTCATCCGTTCCAGAAAGTCGCCCTTAAAAAGACGCCACTCGATTGATCCGCTGCTCTGATCCCCGGGCTCATCGGTCGACGACTCCCACCTTCCATCCCGAAGCAATGCATGGGGAGCAGGACTCCTCAGGTGCCGAAAGAGATGAGGATTCTTGAGCGCAAGCCGGAGAGGGTCGAGATCAATCTCGAAGCTTTCCATCCGGATCCTTCCAGGCCCGCAATGCGCCTCGATCACTGCCATTGCATTGGATGCAGCTCCGAGTCCGACATCCCAAATCACAATCTCGTCACGCTTCTGCAAGCGCTCTTTGAGGCGGGAGGGCTCAAGATACAAACGTCTGGCCTCTTCCTCGGGAGGACTCACCGAGTGCATCACCTCTCCCGAACTCACCTGGCGAATGCTCGAGAAACCTTTCTCATGCGTGTGAACTTCATAATCCCCGAGCCGGAGGCGCTTCTCGGAACGCTTTGGTTTGGCGGGGATGAAGGGTGTCGAGGGATTCTTCTCATCGGACCGGACGAGCTCAAGCCTCATTTTCTCATAGAAGGCAAGGAACCGGTCCTGCAAGATGCTCTCCCGAATCTCCCTCATGAGCTGATGATAAAAATGGATGTTGTGCCGGGCGATCAAGTGCCATCCAAGAACCTCGTCCGACTTGACCAGATGATGAAGATAGGCTCGCGAGTAGTGAGCGCAAGTTTCGCAATCGCATGCGGGGTCGAGCCGTTCCTCCGAGAATTTGTACACACTTCTTCTCAGTTGGAACTTCCCGCGCGAAGTGAATGCGGTTCCCCTCTGGGCCAGCTGTGATGGAAGAATGCAGTCGAACATGTCGACGCCGCGGTGGACCGCCTCGAGAATGTCGATCGGTGTCCCGACCCCCATCAGATAGCGGGGAAGATGCACGGGCAACATCGCGGCGGCAATGCCCGTGAAGGTCTCGCGCTCCGCTTTTGACTCACCCACGGCAAGTCCTCCGATGGCAAACCCGTCAAAGGGAAGTTTCGTGAGAAACTCCGCACTTTTCTCGCGCAAATCCCGATAGCAGGCCCCCTGAACGATTCCGAAAAGCGCTTGGGGCGAATCCCCGCGCGCCTGAAGCGACCGGACCGCCCAGCGGTGCGTGAGCTTCATCGCGGCCAAGGCCTCCTCTTTGCTTGCAGTCGAGGGAATGCATTGATCAAGCACCATCATGATGTCCGATCCGATGGCCTTTTGGGTTTCGATGCTGAGCTCGGGAGTGAGCAGAATCATCTTTCCATCGACGTAACTCTGGAACTGAGCCCCCTCCTCGTTCATGCGTCGAGAATGCGGGAGCGAGAAAATCTGGAAGCCGCCGGAATCGGTGAGCACCGGGCGATCCCATTTCATGAATGAGTGGATTCCCCCGAATTTCCGGAAGACCTCGGGGCCGGGACGCAAGAGCAGGTGATAGGTGTTGGCAAGAAGCACACTGGAGCCGGTCGCCTTCAGGGTTTCGACGGTTTGGCTCTTCACCGTCGCCTGAGTCCCGACCGGCATGAACACAGGAGTGATCACCTCCCCATGCAGGGTGCGAAAGCGTGCTGCACGGGCAGCGGATCCTGTGGCTGTCTTTTCAAGTTTGAAGTCGAGTCTTGGCATAAGTTTCCTGAGTCGGGTTCAAACCCTTTTCTCATACGTGGACAAATCAAGCTCCCGCAATCTTTTTCCGCGAATCGCCACGATCAATACAGTCAGAAGGGTCATACCCCCGCCAAACAAAACGGAGGGAATCGTTCCCATGAGGCGTGCGGCAAGACCCGATTCGAATGCACCAATTTCATTGGAGGACCCGATAAAGATCGCACTCACAGAGGCGATTCTTCCCCGCATTCCATCCGGCGATGCAAGCTGCAGAATGGAGCCGCGAATCACCATGCTGACCGAATCCAGTGCGCCACTCAAGGCGAGCATGAGCCACGAAAGCGCATAACTGCGCGAGAGGGCAAACACGAGGATGCAAAGACCAAACCCGAACACCGCGACGAGGAGCTTCTTCCCCGCCCCGCTCGAGATCGGTCGACGCAGCAGGATCACTCCTGCAATCATGGCCCCGATCGCCGGAGCGGCACGCAACCAGCCGAGCCCGGATGGCCCCGCATGAAGAATCTCTGCGGAGAACACGGGAAGAAGTGCTGTCACTCCGCCAAAGAGGACCGCAAACATGTCAAGACTCATGGAAGACAGCATGACAGGATGATTGAACACAAAACGGATTCCGAGGAGCATTTCTCCCAGAAATGCTTTCTTCCGGACACTCGCTTGATCCGGGACCGGGTGCCGATACTCGAGCGTCAGGAGAGTAAGGGACGCAACCAGGAGCGCCGAGACACAAAAGGCATAAGGATAGGTGTATCCGTGGATTCCAAGCAGGATTCCCGCAAGTCCCGGTCCCACCACACCTGCAAACTGAAACGCAAGCGCAGTGAAGGCCGCCGATTTCTTCAGTTCCGATCGTGAAATCAATCGTGGAATCAGCGCCCCCATGGAAGGTGAGGAGAAACTCCGTACAAGACCCGTGAGGATCGCCGCCCCGAACAAAGCCGCCGGCCCCGTTGCGCTCCACGAAATGAGCACCGAGGCAAGACTCACCCAGAGAATCGTCTGGTAGATCCTGAGCGGGTTCAACCGATCCACAAGATATCCGGAAAACAAGGCGAGCGAGAGTGCGGGGATGGCTTCCGCAAGTCCGATCAATCCGAGCTTCAAGGGGTCATGGGTGAACTCGTACATCTGCCAACCCATGAGGACAGCCTGGGATTGCACGGACAGGGAAAACAGGAATCGGGCGGAGGTGGCCCGGTAGAAATGCGGATTCATGGGGTGTTCCCAAGGTGCCACAAGCTGCCCTGCCCCGGCAATTCTTTCCCATTCAGGGAATCCCTCTCCCCTCCGAAATGGAAGGCAGAGAGAAAGGATTCTCCATGAATCTTCAAAAAACCCTGTTCGTGGGACTATTGATCCTGGCATCCCCCGGCCTTTCGAGCTGCCGGTTCGGAAACTATTCGGAACCACCGAAAGGGGTGAAAAACTTCAATTCCATCGAACTTTTCTCAACCCAGGTACACAAACTCGAAACCTTCGTTCTCTATGATGACGACAGTGAGACTCACAATTTGAACGCTCCACTTTCCGCGGTTCCGAGCATGATTCTCGACAACTTCACGAATCCCGTTTACCTCACCGAACCGACCGCCACCCCGGGAGTCCACCTCTTCATCGGGCTCTCCCAAACCTCCTGCATGCTTGACCCTGCAAACTCGAACTGCATCGGGACCCTCTTGAACCCTGACGGAACGATTGGCGTAAGCACCTCATCGGAATTCCAGCAATTCGGGGCGGACCCGGCCTGCACCATGAACCTCCAAATGCAACAATTCGGGGAACTGGATCGATCCAGGCCCGGAACCATCACCTATTCCGACGGGTCGACAGGCACAATTTCAGGCGAGCTTCTCCTCGAATTCCGCCTGATCCGGAACTTCCATGGAAATTGCACTTCGATCCTGAGCAGGCTCGCCGAGTGCTATACGGACGGCTCGGGCTGCTCAACCGATGAACTCTATTGGGCAAACCAGCTCTTCGACCTCTATGTGCGCCAAACCGGAGCGCTCCAGATCGGAAATGCAACCCGGATCAAAACACTGGCCTACATCGTCCATTTTGATTAGAATCCTGTTCCATGAGAACGGCCAATGTCATTGTCTTAGCCTCAACGAATCGTCATAAATTCGAGGAGTTCCGGGAACTCCTTGCCCGGCACTCCGGGGTGGAACTCCATCCAATTGAAGAGCACATCCGGAACCCAGACAAACTCGGCTTTGTCGAAACCTCCGACCACTACTACGACAACGCCATTGCCAAGGCCCGCACCTGCAATCACGGCTGTCACTATCCGTCTTTGGCCGACGATTCAGGTCTTGAGGTGGATGCCCTCGGGGGAAAGCCGGGCGTACACTCCCATCGGTTTGCCATCCCGAAGGCGGGAGAAACGCAGGATTCAGCGAATGTGAAAAAGCTTCTCGAGGCAATGAAGAATGTGCCCGAGGGCCAACGCACTGCCCGTTTTGTGTGCCACCTCGCCTTGGTGATGGAAGGAAAGCTGATCCACGTAGTCGGAACCTTGGAAGGCTCCATTGCGCGCGAACCCCAAGGAAGCGGCGGCTTTGGCTATGATCCCGTATTCATTCCGAAAGGCCAAACCCAGACCCTCTCCGAACTCGGATCGGACATCAAAAACAAAATTTCCCATCGAGCGCAGGCGGTTTCCCACCTCATGGAAGAACTGAAGCAACAGGAAATCGTTCTCGCAAAGCCGTAAGCTCCTGCTCACCAAACCCACTCGGCATTCATAGAAACGAGAGTGGAAGAGGATTGAATTGCATGGGAGATTGTCCCCCCGAGCGTGAGGATTTCGGTGGCATGCCATCCTCCGTTGATGGCGGGTGCAAACAGGACTCCCGAGGAGGAATTCCTGGCCCTGCTTGCGGCAATTCTTGCGCCGATATCCCAAGACTCAAACCACGCGCTCCCTCCGAGATCCGCAGTCCATTCTGGAAATCCGTCCACGAGGAGCTGGGATTGCGTCGGCACAAAGGGGCGATCGCTGATGGCCGCATTCCCGTCCACGGGCGCGGCTCCGAGGTAGAAATACTTTTGTCCCGAGGTGGAGATGGTCCAAAGATCCGAAAGATTGTGATTCCAGTTCAACCAAACCGAGGATTGAAGCACCCCGGTGGAAAGCAAGGTGGAGGTTGATCCTCCCCGCCCTCTTCCCCGTTTTGAACTGAACAGGCCCGAATCACCGACAACGGGGGAGGCAACGCCTCGATCGGCATACCGTGTTCCCTCCACTCCGAGGGTCAACACGGAAGCACGCCGTCCCTCCCAGAGGCCCTCCAGATGAAACCGGTTCGAAAGTGAAATCCCAAGACCGATGACCGAATTCGGCTCACGATAAAAGTTCAGAACAACCCTCGGGGTCAGGTTCGGCCCGAAATCCCAATCCCCGCCCGCAAAAAAAGAAAGAGTGGCATCGGTGAAGTCATTCACATTTCGGGAGAGGCCGATCGGAAACGCAAACACACGGTCTACCCCGATCTGCGCAGAAAGCGACTGTGCACGGTACGCATCCCTTCCAAACGAAAGTTCCGTATACAGACTGGTCATCCTGCGCTCCTCCTCCGCATGCGACGCCGGAGCAAGACAAACCACAGCGACCTGCAATAACAGAAGAATCCGAAACATTACGTCCCCCCATTCACCCATGATCAATAACTATATCGATAATACAACCACTTGAAGTACTCAAGGACAGTCACTCGGATCGAAACCTCATCCTTGCGCCATTCATTGCGGCCAAAATGACCGGCATCAAGGGTCTCCGTCCGTAAACGCACCTCCGGATCAAGGGCTCGCTTCAGGATGAATTCGGCGCGTCTCATGTGATAGCTCGCGGTCACGAGCAAGACGTGGCGCCATCCCTTCTGGCGCGCAAACGAAGAAAACAGCTGTGCGTTCTCGAAGGTATTCTCGCTCACATTCTCAAAGACCAGGTTTTCCCTGGTAAAGAGCTTCACATCTTCGTCAGGGACTCCCTGCCCCGCCAGTGCATCGACCCCGGTATTCCTGCCAAGCCCCGAGAGAAACAAAACCGGCTCTGTTCGCCCGGTTCGGGCCGCACGGATCTTCTTCCAGAGCTCGACGGCAAGGGGGATCCGTCCCTTTCCGCCCGCCAAGACGACCACGACTTCGATCTCTTTTCCATCGCGATTCAAGTCAAAACTGTCGGAGTAGTCGTAGATCTCGCCTGCAGCAAACCACACGAGAAGCGCTGCCGCCAGAATCCCACCAAAAAAAACGGACAGTAGAAGGCCAAGAAACCGCATGAGTGCTCAGCGGGCGCAGATCACTTCAATTTCAACGAGCACGTCTTTCGGAAGGCGGGCCACTTCAACGGTCGATCGGGCCGGAAAAGGCGCCTGAAAACTCTCGGCATAGATCGCATTCACCTTCGGGAAGTCGCCCATGTTCTTCAGGAAAATGGTGGTCTTCACGACATTCGCAAAACCGAGTCCGGCTTGGGTGAGAACCGCCTTGATGTTCTTCATCACCTGGGTGGTTTGCGCCTCGACATTCCCCTCACCCACAATGGTTCCTGTGGTTGGATCAAGCGGGATCTGTCCTGAGCAGAACACCATGGATGCTGTTTCGATTGCCTGTGAGTAGGGTCCGATGGGAGCCGGAGCCTGGGTGGTCAGAATTTCTTTCTTCATTTTTTGATTTCCTTTCCTTCGCGCTTCGTATTGTAAACCTCAAAGGCTGTGATCGCAGCCATGTTCACGATGTCATTCACATCGGAGCCGCGCTGAAGCACACACACGGGCTTGTTCATGCCGACCAGAATCGGGCCGATCGCCTCAACCCCGCCCATGCGCCACACCAGCTTGTATGCGATGTTTGCGGCATGAAGATTCGGGAAAATGAGGATGTTCGCATCCCCGGGAACGCCGTTGAATGGGAAGCTCTCTTTTGAGATTTCGGGCTTGAGTGCCGTATCCGCCTGCATTTCACCATCCACAATCAATTCAGGATGACGCTCTTTCAGAATCTGTACCGCATTCCTCGGAGCCTGGGTCGCAGGATGTTCGTTTGATCCGAAGTTCGAGAACGAAAGCATCGCAACTCGCGGTTCGGTTCCGGTCGAGGTCTTCACGAGCTCGGCCGTGGTCACGGCGATGTTGGCAAGCGCCTCGGCATCCGGCTCCACATTGATCGTGGTGTCGGCGAACCAATAGGTCTTCTTTTTGTTTGCGATCATGTAGATCCCGGCCAAGGTTTTCCCGGGCTTCACACCAATCACCTGCATCGCGGGCTTCAGCGTGTCGGGATAACTTTGCGCAATCCCGCCAATGGTTCCATCGGCAAGCCCCTCTTCCACCATCATTGCCGCAAAGTAAGTGCTTTGCTTCATCAGCACCTCTGCATTGGCAAGCGTCACACCCTTGCGTTGACGCTTTTCAAAAAAGCGCGCCGCAAATCTCGGCAAAAGCTCGCTCTGCGAGGGACGGATGATCTGGACACCCTCCATAGCCTCGGTGAGCCCGAGCTTCACGATCTCGGCTTTGATCTTCTCGGGGTTCCCGAGCAGAATCGGCTCGGCCAGGTTCTCATCCCGCACGATTTTTGCGGCATGGAGGATCTTTGGATGCTCGCCTTCCGGAAACACAAGAGTGATCTTGCGACCCATGTCGCGTTCGGCCTTGCGGACCTGCTTTCGGACAAATCGCATTGCGGTGTATGCAAAACCAAGAAAGGTCTCGAGCTTCTCACGGTACTGCTTCACATCGATCTTGATCCGCGCAACCCCGGAATCCATCGCAGCTTGCGCAACCGCAGGCGCAACGTACAAAAGAGCCCGACGATCGAAGGGTTTGGGAATGAGGTAATCACGCCCGAACTTGAATTGCTGCCCGCCATAGGCGCGTGAAACATATTCAGGCACATCTTCCTTGGCAAGTTGCGCGAGTGCCTTCACTGCAGCCATCTTCATTTCTTCATTGATCGCCATCGAACGGGTATCGAGCGCGCCCCTGAAGATGAACGGAAACCCGAGCACGTTGTTCACTTGGTTCGGATAATCCGAGCGACCGGTTGCGATGATCGCATCATCCCTTACACTCAGGATGTCCTGAGGAAGGATTTCGGGCTCCGGATTTGCCATCGCAAAAATAATCGGGTCGCGATTCATCTTCGCAACCATTTCCTTGGTGACAATCCCCTTCACTGAAACGCCCACAAATGCATCCGCTCCATCAAGCGCCTCACCCACAGTGCGCTTTTTGCTGTCGACTGCGAAGCGCTCCTTGTAAGGATTCATCCCCTCGGTGCGCCCTTTGTAGATCACACCCTTCGAATCGCACATGATGATGTTCGAGCGCTTTACGCCGAGATTGATGTAAAGATTTGCGCACGCAACGGCGGCGGCACCGCCTCCGCAGAACACAACCTTCATGTCTTCAATCTTTTTATTCACCAGCTCAAGCGCATTCAGAAATGCAGCACCACTGATCACGGCGGTCCCGTGCTGGTCATCGTGGAAGACCGGGATCTTGAGTTTTTTCTTCAGTTCCTCTTCGATGTAAAAGCACTCGGGCGCCTTGATGTCCTCAAGGTTGATCCCGCCGAAGGTGGGCTCGAGCATCTCACATGCCCGGATCACATCGTCCGGATTCGGAGCATTGAGCTCGATATCGAACACGTCGATGTCCGCAAACTTCTTGAAGAGAATGCCTTTCCCTTCCATCACGGGCTTGGATGCTTGGGCTCCGATATTGCCAAGCCCAAGAACCGCGGTCCCGTTTGAAACGACGGCCACGAGGTTCCCCTTGGTGGTGTATTCATAAGCAAGATTCGCATCTTCCGCGATCTTCAAACAGGGCTCGGCAACCCCCGGACTGTACGCAAGGGACAGGTCTTTTTGGGTGGTGACTGCTTTGGTGGGAACGACTTCGATTTTACCCTTGCGACCACTGGAATGGTACTCGAGCGACTCTTCGTAAATTGACATGATCTTTGCTTTCCTTAGGGGGGAAAAGGTAGAATGAAAGAGATGAAAACTCAAGTATCGGTTTGGGGAAGCCGCTTTGCGATGATTTTGATTTCATGGGGGATCACGAGCACGACCCCATCCCCCGCCCACCCTCTGTTAAACCCCTTGATCAATCGTACCGGATCCCACAGGGGCCTTCTCCTTGAGCCACAAGTATCATTCTTTCTCAGCTCCGAGAACTTCGATGTGGAGTCCGCGCGGATCCCCATTCCGAATGACACCTCTCATTCCCGTTTTCTTTTTGATTTGAATGGCAGCATCGGAATCACGGACGACCTCTTTTTGTTCGGGCGAGTTTCCCTGCAGTCGGTCCGCGTGTCGGTTTTGCAACAGTCGAACCTGAGCGCCTTCGGACTGGCCGATCAGCTCCTTGGTGCTGCGTATCGGGCTTGGAGTTCCGAATCGGGAATCAATTTGAATCTGCAAGCTGAAGCCACCCTTCCCGCGTACAACAACACAGATGCGAAAAACGCGGGCAAGGCCTACCTCGGGGATGGCACCATCGATGTCACCGGAGCGGGCTTCCTCGAATTTCCTTTAAGCGCCTCCCGGGAAATTTATCTCGAGGGGGGCGCAGGATTCACCTACCGTTCAAAGGGATTCTCCTCCCATATTCCCTATGTCCTGAAATTGAAGCGCGATCCCGCAGTGAAAGGACTCATGTACGAGGCCGGGGTTGCGGGGCAGTTGTCCCTGAACACGGATATCGCAACGGATGATCTCGCGGCTCAAAATGTTCTGAACCAGGATCGGATCGCGGGTTCCGGGGGGAGCTTTTTGATCAACGCACTGAATCCGTCCTTTCTCCAGGTGACAGGCAGGCTCGGGTACAAGAACCGGTTCGGGCAGACACTCTACGCGGGTGCCTTGGCGCCCTTGGTGGGAACCAATGCGGCAGCAGGGATCACCCTGCTCGTGGGTGCAACCCTCGACTTTGGAGCACCACCGGCCCCGCCCGCCGATGAAGCAGACGAGCGCAGCACAAGCAACCGGGTCCGATCGGAATCGAGTCGCGCAAAAGCTCCGCCACTTTCAAGAAGGAGGGAGTTCACAAGTTATGACCTCGAAGCCGAGGTTCTCAACTCGAACGATCAGCTGTATCTGGTCCGCATCGACAAAGGCTCAATGGATGGAGTTGAATCAGGCCAATTTTTTGACATTTTCTCCGAATCGACTCCGTTTGCCCGGGCCAAAGTCACCCAGGTAAAAGATGATGAAGCAATTTTGAGTGTGATAGAATATTTCCAAGAACGTTCGATTGAAAACGGGTCCCGTGCGCGCCGCCTGGTGCGCTGAGGCCCTCAACACACGAGGAAATGAAATGAATCATTTGCTAGCTAAAGTTCTGCTTGTCCTGGGCTTTGGAGTGTCTTCACTCCTTCCCGCACACGCCGGAAAATTCGCCAACCAATTTGTGGAGTTTGAACTCCCGGCCAACTGGGTCTGCCTTCTCGAAGGGACCGAGTGGGTCTGCCAAAACCAACAGGATGCCGCAAAACGCAAAGAAGCGATCATCATTCTTGCCGCGAAAATCCAGGGCGATCAGGACACCCTCGACCAGTACCTGAGCTACCTCAGAAATCCCAAAACCTATAGCAACTCTCAAGGCAAACAAGTCACCTCCCAGGTGAAGTACGCACAGAACAAATCCATCTCCGAGCAGGCTTGGGTGGACTCACTGCATGTGGACTCCGAGATCTCCGGGTTTTACACCCGGTATCTTGCCACCGTGAAGGATGGAATCGGGATCCTTGTGACCTACTCTGTCAATAAGGACAAGTATGCCGAGTACAGTTCGATGTTTGAAGAACTCGTGAAGTCGCTCAAGGCTTTCCGGAGGGAAGGCGGCCTGAATGCAGCCCCCGCTTCGAGCAATCTCTTCGCGGGTGCGAAGGTTCCCACCGACATCTCCAACGACACCGTATTCTCACCGGTGGGCGCGAGCGATGAAAAACCGAAGATCAAGTCTGCGGGCGGCCTTGCGGCTCTTCTGGATGATCCAATGATTTTTTACGGTGGAATCGTCGCCATCGGAATCGTGGTCATTATGGCACTCCGGAAGCGCAATCAGTAATCCGATCCCACTTTCCAAACTTTGAAATCCCTCATCGAAGTCTTTCGATGGGGGATTTTTCTTTGATCATCAGCACCATGACTCCGATCAAGATCAACGCCCGAAGCAGGATCAGGGCGGAAAAAAACACAGTCCAGGCCCCCCCAGACACCAGGGCCGCCTCGTTGCCGAAGGTGTGGATCTCCTGAAGACATTCGGAGAATGCAAAGGGATATACCAGCACATTCACCACATCGATAAGGACCAGAGCGCAAAACAATCGCCTGAATGAAACCCCGTTCCCGGCAGTGGCAAGAAGAACCACCAGCATTGGATAAAACCACAAATGGAATTGTGTCGAATACACGCGATTGAAGACAAGAGCCGCACACATCATGAGCACACTTCGCGCCTCGATTCGAAGACGGACGGGCCAGAACAGAAAGACCAGCATCAGCGCTGAACTCCAAGCGCTTGCATACCGCTCCCACTCGAAAGCCCCCCGCCACAGGTGCATGACTCCGAGAATCGTATCCCAATACAGGGGGCGATTCACATGGAACAGGAAGGTGTGAAGCCAAGCATCGGCATTCCCATTCCTCAGGAATCCGGCAACAAGGAAGGGCCCGTTGACCACCCCGAAGACACCAAGTGCGATCAAACCGGCACACAACCCATGTTTCGGAATCCTGCGCCACTTGCCCGGGGTGGCTTGAAAAATCTCCAGCTCCTGGATCGCAATGAAGAGCAGGGGAAACACCTTGATCAGCGCGCCGATGGACCACCAGAACGTGGCCAGGTGGAATCTTTGCCTGAGATGCATCCGGTACCCCTGCAACACGAAGGTCAGGACCACGGCCTCGAATCTCACAGGGGAGAGAATCACTGCTGTGGGAAGGAGCAGGAACAACCACGTGAAAAAGTACGGACGGGAGACCTTCAATTCCCGCAGAATCGAAAACAGGAGCATGGCATTCGCAACATCCCAGATGCTCATGACCACGGCATGAAGTTGGAGGAAGTGTGTGGGATCCCCACCCGGATTGAGCCTGCCGAGGACCCAGTAGAGAACTCCCGCTCCGACCGGATACTCTTTTGAAAAATCGACATAGGGAACCAGCCCGTTGGCCGACTTTTTCATGAAATCGAGCCAGCCCCAAAGATCAACAAAGGTATGGTTGATCCATGCACTGGAGCGGGAAACAAATTCCCATCCAAGGCAAAGGGCGATCGCTTTCGTTGCCGCTGCCAACACACCCAACTTCAGCTGACCGGTCATGGAAGAAGCCTTCATCAGGTACAGAATGGCAAAAACCGTCGAATCCGTCCTCAGGTTTTTATTGCAAAGGCCGGCATCCCTTTTGTACCGTGGGCGCACCATGAAACCTCTTCTCCGCCTCATTGCTGTGCTTCTTGTCCTTGGCCACTCTCTCCTCGCCTCCGCCAAAGGAACCCCCTCCTCTCCCCGTGAGTTCCTGAAAAGTGCAGAGAAAGAGCTTCGGGATGAGGCCGAACAGGGTCAGCGCGCGGAGTGGATTCAGCAGAACTTCATCACCGAGGACACCACCCGACTCACGGCGGATGCAAACGCAAAGCTCAACAAACTCAGCACCCAATATGCCAAGGACGCGAAAAAGTACCGTGGCGGATCTGCAGAGGAAAAACGGAAACTCGAGCTCCTTTTCAACGGCCTCGTTCTTCCCTCTCCGAAAAATGCAACGCGGAATTCGGAGATGACCCGGCTGTTGTCGGAACTCGGAAGCATGTACGGGAGCGGAAAGTCATGCGATTCCACTGGCAAATGCAGGGACCTGCAAGCGCTGGAGGAGGTTCTGAAGACATCCCGAAATCCATCTGAACTCCTGGCTGCCTGGAATGACTGGCACTCGGTTGCCAAGCCCATGAAGGCCAAGTACGAGCGCATCATTGAACTGGGGAGCGAGGGGGCTCGGGAACTCGGATTCAGAGACCTCTCCGAGGTTTGGACTTCGAAGTACGACATGCCTTCAGATCAATATGAAAAAACAATCGATCGCCTCTGGGATCAAGTGCGCCCGCTTTACGAGCAACTCCACTGTTTCATGCGCTCCCGCCTGAACCGCACCTACGGAGAAGAGACGGCTTCCGCAAAAGGGCCCATTCCCGCCCATCTCCTCGGGAACATGTGGGCGCAACAATGGTCGAACATTCCCGATCTCGCGGCAGTCGAAGGATCAGGGGCAGCGGACATCGGCGCCCTCCTGCAAAAGGCGGCCTACACGCCGGTCAAGATGGTGCAAACGGCCGAGGGCTTTTTCACCTCCCTTGGCATGCCGGCACTTCCGAAAACATTCTATGAGCGAAGCCTTTTTGAAAAACCCCGGGATCGCGAAGTGGTCTGTCATGCGAGCGCGTGGGACATCGACTCCAAGGAGGATGTCCGGATCAAAATGTGCATCAAGACCGAGGAAGACGACTTCCGCACCATCCATCATGAGTTGGGTCACATCTACTACTACCTCATGTACAAGGATCAACCCTTCCTGTTCCAAAGCGGAGCAAATGACGGCTTTCACGAAGGTCTGGGCGACGCAATCCACCTCTCCCTGACAGAGGGCTATCTGAAGACGATCGGGCTTTTGAAGTCGGCTTCCCCGAAAAAACCGGGATCGGATCCCGAGTACCTGTTCAAGATGGCGCTCGACAAGGTGGCGTTTCTCCCTTTCGGTCTCCTTGTGGACAAGTGGCGCTACCAGGTGTTCTCCGGAAAAACCAAACCTGCGGATTACAACAAAGCTTGGTGGGAGCTCCGTGAGCGGTATCAAGGAGTGAAAGCTCCCGGCAATCGTGATTCGGATGCCTTTGATCCGGGGGCGAAATACCATGTGGCCTCCTTCACTCCCTACAGCCGCTACTTCATTGCCCACATCCTTCAGTTTCAATTCCACCGGGCTCTTTGCAAAGCGGCCGGGCACTCAGGGCCCCTCTCGGAATGCTCAATCTACGGAAGCAAGGAGGCCGGAGCCCGCCTCATGGCAATGATGCGACTCGGGGCAAGCAAACCCTGGCAGGAAGCCCTGTTCGAACTTACCGGTGAACGGGAGATGGATGCAGGCGCAATTCGGGACTACTTTGCTCCCCTTGAGTCCTGGCTCAAGGCAAAGAACGCTGGACAAACCTGCGGCTGGTAAGACAAAGTCCGGGGCGGGAGGACTTCATGTTCAACACAGTAAAGTCTCTGTCACTTCTTCTTCTGGTCACCCTTTCGGCTCCTGCGTTTGCCGATCCATCCACCTCGACCTTCGCGATCCTTCCCGGAAAACTTCACAAGGGCGGGCAACTTACTGCCACCGCCTCGGAATCCGACATCCCCGGGATGATTCGAATCAAAGTCGAGTATGAGATTACAAAAAAGAATATCGTCCCCGTTCCCTCGGGCTATCTCTCAGGAACGTACGAACAGCTTCTTCCTGAGGAGTTCCTCAAGGAGGAGGGTTACCTTGAGCTGGAGGAAGTAGGAGCCATCGAAGCCGAGGGCGCGACCATCATCCACCAAGGCAGGATTCCTGATCGCACCCATGCGGATGCCCATCTGATCCAGATCATTCCTGACAACGGAAAATACGAATTTCATCTGGTGTACCATCCGGGCAATCCGGGCCTGGGATGGGATCAGGTCAAGCTCATCCTTCGCACCGGGATCCCGCTGCTCGGGAATTACTGGATCGAGGGTGAGCTCGTTCGCACTTCCGGAAATCAGTGAATCTCAAAGAGATTCAAGGATGAAACTCCCGGGTAACTCAATCCACCGAACACAAACGCACTCTGCCCGCTCAGTACGGGAAGGGCCCGTGGAAAGGCCCTCGGACTGGCAAGTCGCGATCCGGAGATGAGCCAACTCTCGCTCACTTCGTCGTAGGAAAGGACCTCATCCAGAGGACTGAAACCGGCCAAAAGCGTTGCGCTCCCTGTATCCCCGCCGAGCAAGGTCACCTGGCCTCTCAAGACAATGAGCGCGGCACCGGAGCGGGGTTGCGGGAGTCGATGCTGGATTTGTCTCCACCGCTCATTGGAAGGATCATAGATTTCCGCACTATCCAGATGGGCACCAAGACTGCTTCCCCCGACGACCAGAACATGTCCGTTGGAAAGGAGAATCCCGGACGCGAGAGCCCTCGGCACCTGCATTCGAGCTCCGCTTTTGTATCGCTCCGCCGTTGCATTGATCGTGAAGATCCCCGACAAGGCAATCTCACGTGAGCCCACTCCGGTCGGATCCTCCGCGAACCCCCCGGCAATGAGAACTCTCTGGGAATCGAGGGCGACTACAATGGGAGTATGCACTCCCTCGGGGAGTCTTGCGCTTGAAACCTGCCACCGGTCGGTGGTCGGATCATAAATCTCAATGGAAGAGAGATATCCACTGGGATCCAAAGGATCCACAACATCTCCCCAGATCATTCCTCCGATGGCAACCGCCCTTCCGTCCAAAACCAACAGGGAGAAGTTTTCGCGGGGATGAACCATTTCTCCGGCCCAACTCCAAGAACCGGTTGCAGGATCGAAAATTTCGGCTTTCGCGATTCTCGGATTCTGCGGAGAAGCGTTTGAGAAACAGGAGTCACAGGATCCGCCGGCCACAAGCACTCTCCCATCCGGCAATAGCACTGCCTGATGCTGATACCGCTCCTGCTTCATCAGCATCGGGGCCGAGAACTTTTTGGAAACAGGATCATAAATCTGGGAGTACTGACTACGTGTTCCGAGATTGGCCTGAGATACGTACTTCGGGTCCCAAAGCAAACCACCAGTGATCAGGATTCTTCCATCCTGAAGGGCGGTGAGCACACCATCGAGTGCAACCACCGGCTGCAAGGGGGCACTTTCCACCACACTCGGCCTCGAGGGTTCAATCCTCGTGTTAAGCTTTTCGAAAAGATTGCACCCGGTCTGGATCAATCCCAGCATGATGAGAGCCGAATATCCTGCCTTCATGGAAACCCCCGAAGTCCAACGCCTGTGGCGTCATCTTCCATTGTATTTGTTCGGGAGCGCGCTGAACAGATGGGTCAAAAACGACACAGAAACACCCGGATTTGGCATTCCCGTCGCAATCAGGCGTTAGGGATAAAACCACCTTTGAAAGGCGGCATCCCGGAATGCACCTTCATTTCTAAGGCGGGCAAGCTCGGCCGAGAACTGGAAGAAACTGAAGGGGCGACCTGTCTCCTGTTGATGCATCAGTGCCGGTGCGCGTACCAGATCCTCCAGTTCCCGCATGAGATCCTCGATCATGAGATTCACCTCAATCGTCTTCACCCTCATGTAGGTGGGCATCCGCTCCTTCATGAATCCAAGATTGCGAAGCACTTTTGCAAGACGTGCCTTCACTCTATGGTTCCCTGCCGGATGGAACCGGTAGCCGTCCTCCTCCATCAGGTGGTAAATCGCGTCCATGATGGCATCCTTCCGGACCGCATCCCCGATTCTTGAAAAATCGCGCCATTCCGCAATGAACTGAAACCGCGGATCCATCTCGATGTCCTCGGGCAAAAAAGATTCCTCTACCGCGATTCCCAGGCGTTCCAGGAGATCGCGATTCTTCATCGTGAACTTGCTGGGAAACGCAGGCACCATGAAGGTTCCGGCGGATGCGAATTCATATCCCTGCCTCACCACCTCGGAGCAAAAGAGCTCACGATGATCGTCCATTTCAAAAGGAAAATCATAACGAACCGGCCGTCCCGAATCCTGCGCGGTCTTTACACGCTCAAAAAGATATCTTGCCGCAACCGCCGCACGGATCGGGTCCTTCTGCCGAAAGAGCACCGTGCGGACCTTGCCATCCTTGAGCCACTCTCCGATCGGAAAAATCTTTGCGCCCACCTCAATGTGGGCCTCGATGGTGAATGCGTCCTTGGTTCCCGGATCGACATAGACCATCGCGATGTGGCTGAATTGTGTGTCCTCATCAGCCATTCTCGCAATCAAAGCGCTCACATTTGCATTCCCGCGACTGAGCAGGATATCCCCGGACTGGAGCCGCACCTGTTCCCGGACATCGCTGTTCACCAATGTGGCATTCGGAAGAAAATCCGGGGAGAGGGGATTTGAAGGAAGTGGACTCGATCCGTGCATGGATGCAAGAGATCCGATGTAATCCTCGACACCTCTCAGATGCCGGATCACCCTACGGGCAACACGAACACACTCCGGAACGAGGGAGCCCTCGCGATGCAGATCGGATAGATCGTCGTGAATCATGAGTCGCGCATCAAACAGCAATTCAACGGCCTCGGATGCGCTCGACTTGATCTCCTCCAAGTCAAAGCGATGAGGATCCAGGCTTCGAACCCGACTGACAACCGCCGCCCCCTCTTCTGCGCACCGGTCACGGTCGAGGTGCAATCGGGAAACCTCCCTTTCGATGGCGTCGATCGACTTCAAGAAATCGCCTTCTGCGAAGGCAATTCCCGGAATGACGACAAGGAACCCGAACCAATGGAAAAAGTTGACTGAATATTTCATGATCGCGCCTCTTTTAGCCGTTCAGGTCGAGATTGTGGAGTAAAAACCGCCCTCCCGGGATTCTAGGGTTCGGCGAATTGGGCTGCACATCCTGTGACCCGAAGAGCCTCATCACGGATCTTCCCGAGCAGCTGCCGACTGCGGGGTTTTTTCGCCAGCACCAAAATCGTCGGATCACACGACTTCACCCACTCCGCCGCAAGACGCCGGGTGTCCTCGGTCCTGATTTTCCGGACAGCTTCGCAGTAGCCGTTGAAGGTGATTCCCCGCTTGAAAAACAGCTCGGAATTGGACACCGACATCATCCTCGACTCCGAACTTTCGAGCGAAAGCTCAAAGGAGTAAATCAGGCTGTCCTTGATCCTCTTCAACTCTGCGGGAGGAATTCCCTCGCGAGCAACGCGTGCAAGCTCGGAGTGGAAGACGCGAATCGTATCCATCACCCGTTCAGGCTTCACTCCCGCGTACAGAGTGAACACGGCTGAATCGAGGAATTGCACGGCATTTGCGTACACTGTGTATGCCCAGCCCTTTTTCTCGCGGATCTGGTCAAACAACACCGAACTCATTCCACCGCCGAGATATTGCTGGATCATGGTCGAGACCACGCGGTCTTTTTGATTTTTGAGCGGCGAGTGAATTCCGTAAATCACGTGCGCCTGTTCGCTTTCCTCATCCACCCACCAAAGTCCAGGCACAGTGGACTCGGGCGGATGCGCTCCCCAGGCAGGAGGGGTTCGTGTCTTGCCTCGGCCGGGCCAAGGCTTCCCGCCGATCACTGCAAACTCGCGTTTTGCGCGCTCAAAGGTGATCGCACCCGATACGGCAAGCACCATATTCTCGGGGCGGTAGTGGTGATGAAAGAACTTCAGAACCTTCTCGCGGCTCAGCCCCTTAACGCTCTCGGGAGTCCCGAGGATGTTCCGTCCGAGCGGATGCTTTCCGAAACACTTCTCAAAATAACGGTCAAACGCATCTTCTTCAGGATTCTCGCGGGTCATGGCGATTTCCTGGATCACAACCTGGTGCTCGCGCTCGATTTCCTTCCGCGCAAAGAGCGGCTTGAACAAAATCTCCTTCAAAAGATTCGCACCAAGTCCCACCTCCTGATAGGGGAGGTAAAAATGAAAGCAAGTATGCTCCCGCGAGGTGAATGCATTGAAATCCCCTCCCACACGATCGACGGCCTTGGAAATTTCAGTGGCGCTCTTTCGTTCACTTCCCTTGAAGATCATGTGTTCGATGAAATGGCACATCCCTTGAAGTTCGGGGTCCTCGTAGCGGGAGCCGGTTTTCACCCAGGCACCGATGGCAACCGATTGAAGCTGCGGCGCCTCGTCAACAATCAAGGTTAAACCATTCGGGTAGATATGCTTTTTCGCTTCCTGCCTCATTCAGTTTTTGACTATCTATGATATTCTCCAAACCGCAACAGGAAAAACCCATGGCAAAGAGCCCAAAGCCAAAACCCCCGAAAAAAAGCCACTCGAACGAGGGGGTTTTGCAAGAATCCGATTCTGAATCCGGAGAACCGGCATTGCCCGTGGTGTACAACCCCTATGCGCCCGAGGTTCTTGAGCAAAACGAAAAGACCCTGATTCCGTCAGATCCGCTCAAGCGCTACCTCCAGGAGATCAAAAACTCCCCCATCTTGACCGCCGAACAAGAGCAGGCACTCGCCGTGCGAATGAAGGAACGAGGCGATGTGAATGCGGCAAAGCTCCTGGTCTCCGCAAATCTCAAGAACGTGGTGCGAATCGCCTATGAGTACCGCTCAATGTACCACAATCTGCTTGATCTGATTCAGGAGGGCAACATCGGCCTCATGAAGGCCGTTTCAAAATTCGATCCCTCGAAGGGCGTCCGCCTTGGGTACTATGCGACCTGGTGGATCAGATCTTACATTCTAAAGTACTTGCTCGATAATTTCAGGCTCGTGCGAGTCGGAACCTCGCATGCGCAAAAGAAGCTTTTTTATCACTTGATGCGAGAAAAACAGCGGTTGGAGGCGCAAGGGATCCGTGCGGCGCCCGCACTCATTGCACAAAACCTGGATGTGAAGGAAAAGGACGTGATCGAGATGGAGCAAAGGCTCCTTTCCTCGGGCGCCGAGATGTCGATCGACGCCCCGGCCCCGGGCAATCCCGATGAGCCCAACCGCGGGCTTCTGAACACCCTGGTCGATTCGCGCGAATCAGCCGAGCTGACCCTGGAGCGCGAGGAGCTCTTATCGGCCCTCGGACGCGAGCTTCCGGAATTCACGGCCACGCTCAATGAAAAAGAGCGCATGGTGCTCGGCGCGAGAATCCTCTCGGAGGAGCCAAAAACCCTGCAAGAGGTCGCTGACGAGTTCGGGCTTACCCGCGAACGAGTGCGTCAAATCGAGAGCAAGCTCATTGAAAAGCTGAAGAAGAGGCTTGAGCCGTACCTTCGGTAGGGGCCGTCGGTCGCGATTTTTCATCGACCTTTGCCACCCAGATCATTCCGAAGCGCCATCTTAAGGAGCGAGCTGCTGCTAATCAGGGATCCATCCTTGAACACACAGAAACTCGCCTGATTCCCATTCGGATCTTCCGCGATCACCACCCGACTGCCGTCCGAGCGATGGCAAAGGACGGCTCCGGGATTCTTTCCTCCCGAGAGCTCTTCTTTTGAGAGAGCTTTCTTGCTCGCTCTTTTTGCAAAGACAATGGCACCGCAGGGATGACTTGGCCGATCGACGGCACAGGCGGGATTCACCATGATGCCGAGTCTCCGGTTCACCTCGGTCTTGAACGAGAAGTTCCCCACCCTCCACGTTTCCTTAACCTGAGCGCCCCCCCCAAAAGCGAAAGCCGAGAAGATCAAAAACACATGCAAGGTCATCATCACTGGGCACCACCCTCGAGGGTCTCGATGGAATTGAAGTTCTTGATGATGCTGGTTTCTGAATACCAGGTTCTGCCATTGCTGACGCTAGGCTCCCCTGTGTCAGAGTCCTCCGGGTATCCCCACGAATTCTGAATCAGGTACTGAGGTCGCCCCTCCTTGCATGCAAAGCCTGCAATGGTGACTGCGTGAAAGCCGCCTTTGCACTGGGCACCCATTTTCGAGTCGGCTTTCGGGTTGTCAAAAAAATCCCCGCACACAGAAAGGTATGCGGCGCGTCCTTGATTGAGCGCAGAGAAGGCGGAGTCACGGAATTTTGAGGTGACCCTGCTCACAAACTTAGGGTCGCGGGCCGCCTCCTCTCGATTCATGTTTGGATTCTGTTGGAGCATCCCCCAAATATCCACATTCTTGCACGAAATGGCGTCGGGTATCGAGATTCGATCCTCGGGAGTGCAATTGGATCCGATCAGTTTTTCCACGAACTGAATCGGGTCCTTCCCAATATGCTCAAAAAGAGTCTCCAATTCCAGTTGATCCCCGAGCTTCGAAGCCAAGGTCAGGATGTCCTTGAGTGACTGGTCCAAGCGCACGTTCACACAGTCACCAAAATTTTCAGCAAGAACCTCTTTTGTCCGTGAGCTGTCCTCGTAGGCCCACTCCCCCATTTTTTCCTTGAAACAGGCGGAAGGCTTTGAAAGCAGAGCTTTGTTTTTGAGGTCGTACCCCCTGTAATCCAGCATTTCAAGAGCACTGTCGGGCAGGCTTATGCCTGCCGCTTTAAATGCTTTTTTTGCCGCATCACTGTAACTCTGCTCAGCTCTCACATCGGACATCACTTGGGTCAGCTCGTCGAATTTTTTCTGAGCCTTTTTTTCAGTTTCCGGATTCGGCACAAATTCAGTCGCCCCCTCCATTCCGGCTTCAGGGGAGGGGCGCTCCGAACCCAGAGCGGCATCGGATTTCCGAAGCTCCCCGAGCTCCGTTTCGGCCGCATTTAGCTGCTCGTACAAATCCTTTTTCAAATCCTCTTTGGTCGCGATCAGCTCTTGCAAATCCGAAAACTCCTCCTGCTCCTGATCTCGACTTCTCGTTTCTGAATCCAATGTCCGCTCGTTCGTGCGCATTCTTGAGCGAATCTGACGCAACTTTTCCTTTCGGGTCAGCAACTTCCCCAGCATTGTGGAGCGGCGATCTTTCTTTTTTAGATCTTTGGCAAGGGCTTCCTCGAGTTGAGAGATCATCGCCTCTCGCTCATCGACGCTGGCCTGCAAATCACCCGAGCGCCACCTGCTTTGGGAAAGGCTACTATCGAGACTGGTTAGGCGTTTCTTTATCTGCTCAGTGTCCCACTCCAGATCTCGAATCCGACCTTGGATCTTGGAATGAATTCTCGGAAAATACCCTTTCAAAGTGCGGTGTGAGTCCTTGCACTGGTCTTCCGCCTCACGCTTCATCTCCCCGAACGCGGCCTTCATCCCTTCAACCATTTTTTGCCGTTTTTGCGGGTCGAATTTCCTGCTGTAATCAAAAAATCCGCCCATGACCTTAAAGGCTTCATATTGGACTGAAGGATCCTCCTCCACGTTTTCAAGGGCCACCTTGTCTTTCGGACAGAGTTTTGCTTTTTTGATCTCTTTGAACTTCTCGCAAAACTGTCCGCCATCCAGAAGCGTCTCGTCGCTCGTGGATCCGTACGTGGATCGTGTCACTTTCAGACGTCCGGAATTCCGGTTTTTCGTTTCGGCCTTTTTGTAATCGAGTGCAATCTGAAGGTAGGAGACTTCGGGGTTCCCGGTAAGGGTCGACTGAAGAACTGTGGAAGCGACGGCTGCGTAGCAGACTCCGAGTCCATCCTGATCCAAAATCTTCGAATCCGCCAAAGACCCTGGGCTCTCATCCAAGCGGTATTCATAGTCCGGCTTGGCTACCCAAGTCTTTCCCTGCTTCTCCTGACAGGGGTTCTCTGCGCCGAAGGCGCCGGGAATGAAAGAAATGAGCAATATCCGTATAATCCGGTCCACAACGCTTTTTCGACATCCCGGCCAGAAAACTTGAACCCTAACCTAACTCCCGTCCCGTAACTCATCTAAATTCCTTGAATCATTCGCACTTTACAGTCTTACAGACCCTGTGGTACACCCTTCAGGACTAAAACAGATAAAAACCCATCGAGTACTCAAAAGAAGTACTGCTATTTTTAAGGAAAACAGACACATGCAAATGGGCAAAGCTCGTAAAACCGAAATCAAGGCCAAAAAGGCCAACCTGATCCAGACCTTCGGCACCAAAGGCACGAACACCGGATCCACTGAAGTACAGATCGCACTGATCACCGATCGCATCAATACTTTGAACCCTCACTTTCAGAAGCACTCCAAGGATCACGCATCCCGCCTTGGTCTTCTCAAGCTCGTCGGACAGCGCCGCCGGCTCCTGAACTATCTGAAGTCTCAGGACGAGTCCCGCTACACCCAACTTCTGTCCAAACTCGAACTCAGAAAATAATTTAAGACTGCGAAGCATGCACCTTTTTGGCTCTTTCGAGCGGGAATGTGCACCCAATGCTTCGCAGTTTTGTTTTTTAACACTGGAATGTCCGGAGCCCGGGCACCCCTCCACCCACGGCCTTGTCAAAGGGCCAATAAAGAAAAGGAATTCATCCAAATGATGAACATCAAAACCGTCAGCACCACCCTCGGTGGGAAGACACTCACTCTCGAAACCGGCCGCATGGCCAAACAGGCAGACGCTTCCATTCTGGTTCACTACGGTGACACCCGCGTGCTCGTGACTGCGGTTTCAAACAAGGAACCAAAAGCCGGGATCGATTTCATGCCTCTTACCGTTGAGTTTGCCGAGCGCTTTTATGCCGCCGGTAAAATCCCCGGCAGCTTCTTGAAACGCGAAGGCCGTCCTTCTTCCGAGTCCACCTTGGCGGCTCGATTGATCGATCGTCCGATCCGCCCGCTTTTTCCTGAAGGATACTATTACGAAACCCAAGTGATCGCGACCGTGCTCTCTGTCGATCATGAAGCCGATGTTGAAATGGCAGCATCCATTGGAGCGGGAGCAGCCCTCCACATTTCCGACATTCCTTTCAACGGTCCGACAGCGGCCGTGAGAATGGGGCGGATCAATGGCCAATTCATCGTGAACCCCACCTGGCATCAAATGCAGGATGAGTGCGACCTTGAGATCGTTGTTGCCGGAACCAAGAACGCAATCATGATGGTCGAAGGGGGCGCACAAGAAGCCGCTGAAGCCGATTGCCTTGCTGCGATCCTGAAGGGTCACGAAGAAGTGAAAAAGCTTTGCGGCATCATTGAAGAGCTTCGCACCAAAGCCGGAAAGCCCAAGCGCGAATTCACTCCACTCTCCACTCCTGCAGACCTCATGAAGCAGATCGAAGGCCTTGCCAAGGATCCTTTGAACAAAGCGCTCCGCACAAAAGAAAAGCAGACGCGCTACCAAATGGTGAAGGATGCAAAGAAGGCGACTCTTGAAGCCCTCGTTCCTGCATCACTCAAAGAAGCAGAACCAAAAGCAGCAGAAACCAAGGAAAAAGAAGTAAAGCGCCTCGTGGAACTCCTTCAGTACAACCTGATGCGCGAAATGATTCTTTCTGAAAAGGTCCGGATCGACGGACGTGACACGAAGACCATTCGCCCGATCACCGTTGAGGCCGGACTTCTTCCAAAAGCCCACGGTTCAGCGCTCTTCACCCGTGGTGAAACCCAGGTTCTTTCTGTTACCACCCTTGGAACTGCCGATGATGAACAGATCATCGACAGCATGTACCAAAACACCATGGGCAAGTTCATGCTTCACTACAATTTCCCTCCTTACTCCGTAGGTGAAGCGGGACGTTTCGGTGGACAATCCCGCCGCGAAATCGGTCACGGTGCCCTTGCGGAGCGCTCCATCCTCGCGATGATGCCTCCTCATGAAAAATTCCCGTATACCGTTCGAATCGTGTGCGAAACCCTCGAGTCCAATGGTTCCTCTTCCATGGGATCGGTTTGCTCTGCTTCAATGTCACTCATGGATGCGGGCGCTCCCTTCCTGAAGCCGGTTGCGGGGATCGCAATGGGACTCATCAAGGAAGGCTCACGGGTTGCAATTCTCTCTGACATTCTCGGAGACGAGGATCACCTGGGCGATATGGATTTCAAGGTTGCCGGAACCAAAGATGGCGTGACCGGAATCCAGATGGACATCAAGATCGAAGGTGTCGATGGCGAGATCATGAAGCAAGCGCTTCAACAGGCGTTCGAAGGCCGTCAACACATCCTGGGCGAAATGAGCAAGGCGATCTCGACTCCTCGCAACGATCTCAACAAGAATGCTCCTCGTATCACCACCATCAAGGTACCGGTCGATCAGATCGGAGCCGTGATCGGGCCAAGCGGTAAGGTGATCAAGGACATCGTGGCCAAGACCGGTGCCAAGGTGAATATCGAAGACGATGGAACCTGCAATGTCGCGTCAAACGATTCTGAAGCTGCCGCGAAGGCCGTTGAGATGATCATGAACATCATCGCAGTGGTAGAAGTCGGCAAGACGTATAAGGGGCCAGTCAAGAAGATCACTGACTTCGGTGCCTTCATCGGCGTACTCCCGAACCAGGATGGACTTCTTCATATTTCCGAGATCGCGTACGAGCGAATCAACAATGTGAATGACGTTCTGAAGGAAGGCGACATGGTCGAAGTGAAAGTTCTCGATGTGGATGCACAAGGAAAGGTTCGCCTCTCCCGCAAGGCGCTCCTCACTCCTCCAGAAGGATACGTGCCGCCTCCTCCGCGTGAGCCACGTCCGGGCGGAGATCGCGATCGTCGTCCAATGGGCGGCGGAAACCGCGACCGTGATCGCGGCCCTCGCGGACCCCGCAACTAAAGGTTTCGGCGTTCAAAATTTCAAAACCCCGGCCCGGGTTTCCCGAGTCGGGGTTTTTTATTTGCCGAACTCTATTTTTTTTGACAGAGCATCAAGGTTTCCCTCACCATTTTTAAGCAGTGAATTTTTAGGGGGAACATCATGAGCAAGCACATTCTTGTGCTTTGCGCGTGTGCTTTGGGGGGGATCCAGGCATTTGCGCAAAGTACGATACCGTTGAGCGCATCAAGCACCGGGATTTCAGTCGATCAAACCGCGGCAAACTCGAACGAATCGCGATTCAAGATCAACTATCTCGGGATTCTGAGGGGGCCAGGCCTGAACTCAAAGAACTTCAGCCAAGCCGACAGCAACAGTTCCGAGGCCGAAGAGCTTGAGAACCGCTTTCGTTTCCTGCTTGCACCGAGCGAGTCCATTGATTTCGGAATGGAGGCAAGGGTAACGGCAGCTGCATCACGGGAGGGTATGGATGTCACAAATGGCGATTACCGCCTTCTTGCCAATTTCAGGCATTTGGTCAAAACCAACACGCTTGACCTGACCCTCACCCCCAGGCTCAAACTCCCGACCTCGAGCATTTCCCGGGAGCGGGAGCTCCTCATGGGTGCAGAGCTGATCGCCAATCTGGACATTGCCCTGCAGGACAGCCGATTCTCCTTCAACACCGGCACAACACTTCAGCAAAACTTTTTCAAGGCATCTGGCCCCTCCCAAAATGTGACTTCCGTGGTCCAGCCTTGGTTTGAGGTGGATTATCAGATCAAGGATGGCCTGGGCGCCTTTGCCTCGGTGTATCCGGAGCTCCTGTCACAGGCCAAAATGGGGGCCGGACTCGTGAACGACAGTGACGAAATCGATGTGGGTGCGAATTGGGAGTTCCTCAAGGGCTGGACGGCCACCCCTTATATTTCGATTGAGCCTGTGGGTATGGACTCTTCCAGTGTGACCAATGCTGCTAAAAACATGCAGTTCAATCTGTATCTTTCTGGCGCACTCCTCTAGTTCGGGCGTCAATAAACCGACCTTCAAAACCCCGCATTCCCGAATGGAAGCGGGGTTTTTTTTTGCTCAACGGAATCGACATGTTACTATTTTCTCATGACTGATCAGTGGTTCCTTGATCTCGACGGTGTCAGATCGGGCCCCTACCAAACAAATGAAGTCATGGGACTGATTGCCGATGGTGAGGTATTTCCCCATCACAGGATCTCCACGAGCCTGAAAGATTCAAACTGGCAAACCATTCTGGACTGGCGTCTTGAGCAGGCGCGCCAGTCGCAGTCCAAACGAGTCAGTCCTCAACAACCTCTTTCTCCCGAACCCCTTTCATCCGAAAAACCGATTCCGAGTCCTCAAAATCCCCCTCCTTCCCCCGAACCGGTCGCTCCGCCGAAGTCCCAAATTGTGGAATCACCTGACGACTCTCTTCCCCCACCCCTTGCGACCTTTGCTCCGAGCCAAGAGGAGTTTTTGAAGGAAATCGAGTCCATGGAACGAGAGATGGCGGAAACTTCAACATCAGGATCCAAACGCGATCCCATGGCGGAGATGTTCGACATTCTTCAAAACACCCGCCAGAAACGAGAGGCAAAACAGCTTCAATCCGCGCAACAAGCCTCTGAAGAAGAGAAGCTGAACGCTAAGAAGCCCCTTTCCGTGACACGTCTGGTAGCGATTTGCATTCTGGTTTCCCTGTTGGGTCTGGCCCTGGGACAATGGTACCAGCTCGCGAACACCCCGGCGCCAACCGCTGCCAAGAACGAGAAGGGGGAAACCCAGTCCGATTCCGCCCTGCCTCCAAAAACCGAAGTGGTGGATCGATCCACAGAGAAAATGACCATCCGGGCGGTCGTGGAGAAAAAGCCGGAACCAACTCCGACCAAACCTGTCACCGTGAAAACACGCTCTGCCCCAACGCCCCCTCCCGCCCCGGTGTTGCCGTCTTCCGAGGAACCCGCCGAGGAGCCACTTGCCGAGAAGAAGACCGTCGACAAGGATCTTGAGGAACTCCGGGATCTCAAAAAAGAGCTGCAAGAGCTGAAAGCGCTGAAAGAGGAACTCAAGAATGCCCCCCTCAGTGACGAATTCAACGAAGGCGATCTCGGCCCCTATCCGGACAACGCAGGAGGCAGTTTCGGCGGCACCAACGGGGGTGCTGCCTATCCGCCCCCTCCGATGGATGGCTCGGGAGGCCCCCCTGCGGATCGCCCGAAATCAAGCCCTTCCCAAGAAGACATCCAATACTAAACCTTGACGAGATTTCCCCCCCTTTGAGAAACCTTAGGGGCTATGTTGATCACGTTTGAGGGGACCGAAGGGTGCGGAAAATCCACGCTCATCCGGAACCTCTCCCTGAAGCTTCAGTCCCTGAAGATCCCCCACGTCGTGACCCGTGAACCGGGGGGCTCTGCCGTTGCGGAGCAGATCCGGGCTTTGATTCTCCACCACGAGATGGATCCTCTCACCGAGTTGTTTCTGTACGAGGCTGCCAGGGCTGAACACTTCAAAAAAACGGTTCTCCCGGCTCTTCAGTCGGGGCAATGGGTGCTCTGTGACCGCTTCACGGATTCCACCCTGGCGTATCAGGGGTTTGCCCGCGGACTTGATACCGGAATGATTGAAAAGTTGAACCACATGGCAACGGGAAGACGAAAACCGGACCTTACGTTCTTTCTCGATCTCCCGGTTGAGGAGGGCCTTGCGCGCGCACAAGACCCGAACAAGTTTGAGAAGGCGGGAATCGCCTTCCAGAAAAAAGTTCGCAAAGGATTCCTGCATTCAATCCGGAAAGACCAGAAACGCTTCCGCGTGCTGCGCGTGAAAAACAAGACTCCCGAGCAGGTGTGCCAAGCTGCGCTTCGGGTGCTCGGGGACTTCCTATGAAGGTGTCCCTTCCCCTCTCCACTTCCTTTCTCGAGGTTCACTCCCCGAAACTCTCTCCCCTGCTTGACCGCTTCGAGGAGAGCTCATCCCTCCATTCCACTCTTCTCTTCACAGGAATCGAGGGTGTTGGAAAAAAGAGTCTGGTCCTGCACCTGGTGCAAACGCTCTTTTGTGACGAATCCCTGTTTGCGAATTCCGAATCCGATTCAGGACCGGATCTGTTCGGCAGCTCCGCTCCTTCGGAGAAGAAGACCGGAAGAGACCCCTGTGGAAACTGCCCCTCCTGCACACGCGCCCTTCGCGACCAATGGCTTGATCTGTATTGGTTCGACCCTGAAGCGCCCGAGGACGGCTCCCGCCTTGGCTCCCACAAGATCGAAGCATTTCGCGATCTGAAATCTAAACTTGGTCTCGGACCGGTGAGCGAGCCCTTCAAGATCGTGGTGATCGCGGATGCAGATCGCATGACTCCTGCGGCCGCCAACTCCATTCTGAAAATGTTGGAAGAACCCCCGAAGAACTGGATCTTCATCCTGACCGCATCCGATTCCTCGCGGCTTCTTCCCACCATCCTGTCCCGTTGCATGGAGGTGCGCCTCTCTCCGATCCCCTCCGAGCCCCTGTTTGCAATCCTCAAGGCTTCCAAAGGACTTGAGTTCAATTCCATCCGGGGCCAGGTGGCGGCCCGATCGGCAAACGGAAGTCTCACTCGGGCAATCCATTTTTCCAGTGAAGAGGTCTGGACCCTTCGTGAACAGATTCTGGGACTTCTGTCGAGCCCCGCTCACGAATGGATGAAACTGGTGGAAACGCTCTCAAAGTCGCAGACTCAAACCCACCTTGGACTCGACCTTTTGGAATCCATTTTTTCGGACCTTCTTCAGGCTTCCATTCGCGGCGATTCCCATGTTTGGACCCACTCCGACCAGCGTGAACTCCTGCTTCAGATCTCGGAGGTCCGCGGACTCTCCCCGGAGCGGCTCTGCGGGATCCTCGGGACCCTCGCCGAAAAGCGGAAACTCGTCAATCTCCCCCTCAATGCGAAACTTCTCGCACAGGAAATCCTGATCCCCGTCCTTGAGGTCTTATGATCGAGCTCAAGAATGTCTCCTTGCAGATCAAGGACCGCTTGATTCTCGAAAACATCAACTTCAGTGTCCCGGCTCGCGAAGCCTTTGGAATCATCGGTCCGTCGGGAGCAGGAAAGAGCATTCTTCTCAAGATGATCGCAGGCCTCATTCCTCCCTCGGGTGGCTCCATCACGGTTGCTTCCGAACGGGTGAGCATGCTCTTTCAGAAGAACGCACTTTTTGATTCCTTCAATCTCCTGGAAAACCTTCTTGTCCCGCTTGCGGAAACCTGCAATGTCCACGGGGATGATGCAAAGGAGCGCTCCATGGACCTCCTGAAGGCCGTGGGTCTCGACCATGCCGCCCATCTCCACCCGGACGAAATCTCCGGGGGGATGCAGAAACGTCTCGGCATCGCTCGTGCGCTCATCATAGAACCCGAGGTCATTCTGTATGACGAGCCCACCGCAGGGCTTGACCCCATCACCTCGAAATCCATCGCTGAACTGATGTTGAAATTGCACCGGAAAAACCAAACCACACTCATCATGGTGACCAACGATCTTCAGCGTGCGTATCAGGTTTCCGACAGGATCGGATTCTGTCATGGCCACGGCCTGCAGGTCCACGGAAGTCCCGACCAGGTGAAACAGACCCGCGATCCGGCGCTCAAGCACTTCATTTACTCGAGTGCCATCACCTCTGACAAGGGGGCGAACGGGCCATGAGCATTCGCTTCGAAAACGTGCACAAGGCATTCGGTCCGAAGAAAATCCTCGACGGGGTTTCCTTTGAGGTGAAGAAAGGCGAGATCCTCTTCATTCTCGGAAAAAGCGGAATGGGGAAATCCGTGACCCTGAAGCACATCATCGGCGTACTGGAGCCGGATGCCGGCAAAATCCACGTAGACCAATTCGAAGTCAGCGCGATGTTCACGGAGCAAGGTCGTGACTTGCTTCCCAAGGTTCGCCAGCGCTGCGGGATGGTATTTCAGCATCCGGCCCTTCTCGACTCCCTCACCAACTTCGACAATATTGCGTTCGGACTCAGAACCCCCCAGTACCGCGAGAAAATCGGACGGGATCCAACCGAAGAGGAAATCAACGCGATCGTCCACGAGAAGCTTGCTCTCGTCCATCTCTCTCCGGACATTCTTTCCCTGTATCCCGGTGAAGTCTCCTATGGCGTCCAGAAACGGGTTTCCATGGCCCGGACCCTTGCTCCAGGTCCGGATACCCTTCTCTTTGATGAGCCAACCACTGGGCTTGACCCTTTGAGCACGAGCTCGATCAACGAGTTGATCCATGAACTCTCCCGAACCCTCAAGGTGACCAGCATCATCGTTTCCCATGACATGGCCTGCGCGCTTTCCATCGCGGATCAAATCCTGTTTCTTGATCAGGGAAAAATCCTGCTCATGGCCCCTCCCTCGGAAGTGGTCAAAAGCAAGATTCCCCTCGTGAGTGAATTCTTCCAAGAAACCCTGTCACTGCTCCCTCCGGATTGGAGGTTCGAATGAACGGAAAAGCCGGCATTTATTTCGAGCGTGCGGCACAGACGCTGGTGGATGTATTGCACGAATTCGGGGGCGCCTGGCTTTTCATGGGAAAAGTCGTCCGGATTTACCGGAAGACCTCGGGATACGGAAAACCGATCATTGCCCAGGTTGCCGAAGTCTCAATGCGCACCATGAGCACCGTGATCTTTGCCGGGGTGTTCGTCGGGGCGATCCTGGTTCTGCAGTTCGATGCGATGCTGAGGCGCTTTGATGCCCAGGCGCTGCTGGGTGGACTCAATACCTCCGCGACGATCCGGGAGGTGGGACCGCTCATCATTTCCTTCCTGCTCGCCGGTAAGATCGGAGCCTATACCACAGCGGAACTTGCGAGCATGCGAGTCACCGAGCAGATCGATGCAGTGGAGAGCCTCGGGACGGACCCCATCCAGTACCTGATCATCCCGCGATTTTTCGGAATCGTGCTCTCTTCCGTGATTCTCCTTTCGATCGGTCTTTTTGTTTCGGTACTGGGTGCGGTTTTGGTCGCCCAGTCCTTCAGCGGCATGAACCTCTACCAGTACATTTCCTCCATTCCGCGTTTTGCCGGGGCCTGGACCTTGTTTGAGGGACTGGTTCGATCCACGCTCTTCAGCACCATTGTCGCCACAATTTCAACCTTCAAAGGCTATACTGCCAGCGGAGGTGCTCGCGGTGTCGGCAAGGCGGTCACCCAATCCGCGATTTACATCAACATCTACATCGTGCTTGCGAATTTCATCTCGACAAGCCTTCTTGAGTGGATTCATGACTTCGTCTACTGGGTGATCAATCTGGCAGGAGCGCTGAAATGAACGCCGCCCAATCCCCCCTCAAAGCCCATGCCCGCACACTTCTGCTGTCACTCCTTCTGTTGCGAAAGCTTTTCCGGCAGGCTTCCGTGGGGCCACACCGGAAGAATGAGATCGGACACGCAGTGGAAACGATCGGCATCGGGAGTCTTCCCATCATCTCGATTGCGACTGGATTCACCGGCCTGGTCATGACCTCCGAGATCGCATGGCATATGGATTTTGCCCTGAGCAATGTCTCAATGATTCCGGGATTCACGGGGCAATTCGTTCTCCGGGAACTGGGAATCGCGGTCCCTGCACTGCTTTTGGTTTCGAAAGTCGGCGCCTCGATGACAGCCGAGCTCGCCTCCATGAAGATCACCGAGCAGCTCGATGCGTTCAAGCTTCTCAAGATCGATGTGGTCTCCTACCATATTTTTCCGCGATGGATCGCATGCATCCTCTCGACGGTTTGCCTGACCCTGATTTCCATCACCATCACCCTTCTCATCGCCATGCTCACCGCGGTGACAAAATATCATTTCAACACCCAGGAATACCTGAATACCCTCGGGCAATTCATCAACTCGATCGATCTGCTCTGTGCAGTCACCAAGGCAGCCATATTCGGAATGCTCATCCCGCCGATTGCGAGCGCCTACGGACTGCGCTGCGAGGGGGGCGCCCAAGGCGTGGGACAGGCCACTACCGATGCCGTCGTGACGGCCACCCTCGCGGTGATCACGGTGGATTTCATCCTGACCGCTATTTTTAGTGCGCTCCTTTGAAATGTTGGTTACGATGATTTTCGCATGAAATTCACGAATGAATCCAAAGTGGGCGCCCTCGTCTCAGGCACCGTCGTGATTGCGATCGGTTTCGCCTGGTTGCTTGGCTTCAAGAATCCCTTCACCGACCAGAACTACTTTTTTGTAACCTACAATTTCGCGGGCGGCATTGATCTCGGGTCACATGTGCGTCTCTCCGGGATCAAAGTCGGAAAGGTTGAGGAAATCGAGTTCTTCGCCCCGGGTCCGAACCAGAAGGTTTCCGAGAAAGAGGCGGGAAGTGCCGATCAGGGCTCGAATCTCGCGTACACCCCCGTTCGACTCAAGATTTCAGTCAAGAAAGCCGCGCTCCCCGGAATCCGCAAGAATTCGCGCTTCTACGTGAACCTTGCCGGCCTCATTGGAGAACGTTACATCGAGATCACACCCGGCACCATCGACTCCCCCCAACTCCTGCCCGGAGATGCGATTGCAGGAGTGGATCCTCCCCGGATCGACCAGCTCATCTCCCAGAGCTTCAACCTTGCAGGAAAGATCCAGGATCTGATCGAGCAAAACAAGGGGGATCTCACCCACTCCATCGAACTTTTGTACAAACTCAGCAACAATCTCAACCGGACTCTTGAGAAAATCGATCAAAGCAAGATTCTTTCCAAGGACCTGGCCCAACTGATCACCAATCTGATGGAAGTCACGGCTGACATTCACGCGATCACGAGAAATGCCCGCTCCCCCGAAGGGCAGAAGACCCTCGAATTGCTTCACAATCTCCTGTGGCGTTTGGAGCCGCTTGATTCGGTTCGGATCCGGGAATTCATGCAAAAAGAAGGGATCAAGGTCAAGATTTTCTAGGGTCACACCATGATTCGAAAACAGATTCCCCTATTCATTATTCTTGTCGTTGTGATCCTCGGAATCCGCTCGTCGATCATCGAGCCTTTCCGGATCCCGACACGATCCATGCTCCCTACACTGTTCATCGGGGATTTTCTTTTTGTGAACAAGTTCCAATACTCATTGCACGTCCCCTTCAGCGAGATCTTTGGAAATCGTCCGTGGTACCTGACCGAGGCCAAGGCTCCCTCCCGTGGTGATGTGGTGATCTTCACTCCGCCGGAGGCCGGACAGGAAAGTCTTTACATCAAGAGAATCGCAGGACTTCCGGGGGATCGGATCCGCTTCCATGCAAAGAACCTCGTTCTGAATGGATCCCCGGTTCAAAAGATCGAGATTCTGGGCGAAGAACGCGAAAAAATGCTGGCGCAGAAGGGGTTCGACCCGGAGCGACGCTACACTCCCTCCAAGCTCCACCTCTTCCGCGAAACGATCGATTCGAACACCCATTTGGTCCTTGAAGACGATTCCTTCGAGGGCATCAAGAGCGATTCCGAGATTGTCGTCCCGGAGGATCATTTCTTTGTTTTAGGCGACAATCGCGACGATACCCGGGATAGCCGAGTTTTCGGGGTCATCTCCAAACACTCGATTCGCGGACGGGCATTTGCCATCTGGATGTCGCACCGGGTTTCCTTCTCTGACTCCCAGTGGTCCTTCAGGCCGGAAAGAGTCGGCAAACTGATCCAGTAATGCCTACTGCTCCAGCGCTTTGCGGATGAGCGCCGAATCCTTCACATCCGTGAACTCGAGCTCGACTCTTTGGTTTCGAGACCATGCCTTTTCATTGTTTCCTCGAGAGATCAGCCTTGTGGCCCCGAGTCCGTAGGCTTTGATCCGCTTGCCCGAAACCCCGCCCTCCATGAGAATCTTCCGAATGAGCTCGGCACGTTTCAGGGAGATTTTCTTGTTTTTCTTGGCGTCTCCCCGCCCATCGGTATGAGCCGAAATCTCGAGACGATTCCAGGCGGTCTGATTCTTGAAGAGATACTTCCCGATGTTCCGGACCCTTGCCTGATGGGCAAGAGGGAGCTTCGAATCACTCTTTCCAAAGGGCAGGTCATTGGTCCCAAGGGTCAAGACGAGTTTTTTCGAAAAGACCGGCTTGCGGCCGGGACCCCGGGTCTCAGGAGACGAAACAGGGGCCGGGGTTGCTTCCGGTTCGATGTTCTCCTCCGGTAGTGCTGGAGTGCTCATCACATCCTCTGCAGGCTCGGAGTACCCGAGGCTCTGATTCGAAGCGGATGCACCGTCTTTTGTGGTCATCGGAATCGGCTCACGAGGTGTCAGGGAATCCGCCCTCTCGAGATCGGAGGCCGTGACTTGCTCAACCGCCCTATTTTGAACCGGCTCGATTTTTTCCCCGAACACATCAAAACTGAGTTGGTAAAACGCAAGATATTGGGTCACCGTTCGACCTGGAACCCCAAGGCCGGTCATGACTTTTCCGCCGACCCTGTACTTTCTGTGGCGGTCCCATTCATAAACCGCTTGCACGCCCAGGAATTTTCCCTGATTGCTTTCGTTCGAGGCAATGTATTCATTGAGTCCGTTGTCGGTTCCGAGCCAAAATTCGAACTCAGGGCCGATCTGGAAGTGATCACTGATCCGGTAGCGCACCGACAAATCAAGAAAAGGAAGCCTTGAGGAAATCTTGTCCGTTGTATTGTTCGGATTTACTCCGCTCGCCGAAATCCATTTCCACCCAAGCCCTCCATCCATGACGAAACTCCCGGAATGCCTTGAAACCAGAAGCCTGCCTCCAAACGAAAACCCGCTTCGAGCGCCTTCGGTGGGAAGATTGATGCTGGAATAGCTGATCCCGCCAAGATCGAGGCCGGCGAAAAGCCACCAGGTCTTCGCACTCAGGTCAGGATACACCTCAGGAGTGCGCGCTTGGCCGGGAAGTGCGGTTTCGGTGGTTCGAAGAGGTGCCGCCATGCTCAAGGAAACAAGGAGCGAGCCAAGAACGATCAGGGGCGAGAAAAATCGATTCATGCCCGGGATCATAGGGAAATGGAGCCTATTTGTGAAGCTCATCCTTCAGTGCCTTCTCGAGCAAGGGGTACCAGGGGCTCCCATGGTCCGCCCGGCACAAATGCAAAGGCTGCCTCCTTCGAATGAAATCCTCCACAGAGAGCACCATCTGGTGCCGGACAGCATACCGGAACTGGGCCTCCAGCAATGGAAACCCCTCGGGATCCTCGACGGAACGATCACACACCTCTTCATGAATCCTGTGGATCTCGAGCGCATCGGCTCCGTAGCGATCAAAAAGCGCGGCGGGAAGACCAATTCCCCTCGCCCGGGCAATTTCGCGGGCCCGCTGAACCTCGCCCGGAAGGGCTGGGGGGAAAAGTGCCACTTCGGTGTCCGGCTCACGATGCTCCTGCCCCGCACATGCAAAATCCACGATCTCTTCGGCCATCTTCCGGAAGGTGGTATACTTTCCTCCTGCCACGACCACCGATCCGCCGGGTCCATGATCGATGGTGTGCTCCCTGGACACCTTTTGCAGGCTTTTTGAGCCCTCCCCCCGGTTCCGCTCGGGGTTCACCAGGGGACGAATCCCGATGTAATGATTGATCACATCGGATTCCTGAAGATGCAGATCCGGAAAATACTGCGAGAGAAGCTCGATCAGGTAGGCCCGATCCTTGGCAATCGCATCACTCTCCTCCTCCACCTGATCCGGAGGAAGGGTGCACGGCCCATCGGTGGTTCCGACAATGGTGATTCCAGGACCATAATCATGTCTTGGAATCGCAAAGGCGATGCGGCCATCCTCGATTTGCATGGTCACCGCCCCCGGAACCGGAAACCGCTTCCAATCAAAAACCAAATGAAGCCCCCTGGAAGGCGCAATCCATGGCTTCCACGCCGCTCCCTCGAGGAGCGCCCCCACCTCATCCGTCCACACTCCGGCACACACAATCAGCTTCTTGAAGCGCACCTCTTGATCCCGACCCGACATCATGTCCCGAAACCCAATCTTTGTGATGGTCCCTGAGGAGTCTTTTGTCGAGGACATGGCCTTGGCTTGGGAAACGATGCAGGCTCCGTTCTGATGTGCCTTCACAAGCACGTCGATCACCAAGGCGTCATCCCACATCGATGCATCGTAATACTTGAAGGCGCACTTCAGTCCGTCCTTCTTGATACCGGGAACCATTCGCGCGGTGACTCCTCCGGAAAACCGCTGATGGAGTGCCGGGGCCCGAAAGAGCGAAAGAAGATCATAAAACCACATCCCTGCACTCAGAAGGGTCGCCGAATGAGGGCTGTTTTCGTAGACCGGCATGAAAAACGGCAAGGGCCGAACCAGATGCGGAGCGGACTGCAGAAGATAGGAACGCTCACTCAAGGCCTCAAAAACAAGGGGAAACTCGTAGTTCTCAAGATACCGAAGTCCGCCATGCACGAGTTTTGATGAGCGGGAGGAGGTACCGTGCGCAAAATCATCTTTTTCAATCAGGGCGACCTTGTACCCTCTCGAAGACGCATCCCAAGCCACACCCGCCCCCGTGATGCCGCCACCGATGATCAGGAAATCGAATTCCTCCGAGATCAACCGGGCAAGATTTTCGGTCCGTGTCCTGTAGGAAAACTCAGGAGTCGTTTCCATTCCTCCTCCCCTCCACTCAACTTGTCTTTGGTTTGACCACCATCACATTCAGCTCCTGCAGCTGCTGTGGAGTGACTGCGGACGGGGTGCCCGCCATGATGTCCGTTCCCTTCTGCGTCTTGGGGAACGCCATTACATCCCGAATCGGGCCCACTCCGCACAAAAGGGCCGCAAGTCGATCGACCCCGAAGGCAAGCCCTCCGTGCGGGGGAGTCCCGTACTGGAGTGCCTCGATGAAAAACCCGAATTTCTCTTTCGCCTCCTCTGGCGTGAGCCCAAGGAGCTTGAACATGGCGGCCTGAACATCAGAGCGATAAATCCTGAGTGACCCGCCCCCGACCTCAACTCCATTCAGGACCATGTCATAGGCGGAAGCTTCGATGTGATCGAGGTTTTTCCCTTGAATGAAGTCCTCGAAAAACTGCGGTCTGGGTGATGTGAAGGGATGATGGCAGGCAAAGAACCGTCCTTCCTTGTCATCGAACTCAAGGAGAGGGAAATTCACAACCCACAAAAACGCGAACTTCTTCTCTTCAGGCTTCGGAACCACCCCGAGGCGATGACCGAGTTCAAGACGGATTGCGCCAAGCGCATCGAAAACCACCTTGTTCTTGTCGGCCACAATCAATACAAGCGAGCCGGGCTTGAGGGCGAGTCTGGCCGTCAATGCGGCTTTTTCCTCGGTGGAGAAGAACTTTGCCGCAGGGCTTTGCATTTCGCCCTCAGGGGTGATCTTGATCCAAAGCAGTCCGCGGGCTCCGTAGGAGCCTGCCGTTTTGGTGAGATCATCGAGATCCTTGCGCGAAAACTGATCGGCTTTTTCATGAACCACGATCGCACGAACCGAACCCCGGATTCCACGGGCGTTCGGAGTAAGCGCGTTTGAAAAAACCTGGAAGGCGGAGGCCTTGAAGATCTCGGAAAGGTCCTGCAGCTCAAGTCCGAATCGCACATCCGGCTTGTCACTTCCAAAGCGGCTCATCGCCTCGGCATAGGCCATTCTCGGAAAGGGTCTCGGGATGTCGACATTCAGGATCTCTTTCCAGAGCTTTTGGATCATTTCTTCCAAGATCGGAAACAGATCCTCCTCATCGAGGAAAGAGGTCTCAATGTCGATCTGCGAGAACTCGGGCTGTCGATCCGCCCGCAGATCCTCATCCCGGAAACAACGGGCGATCTGAAAATACCGGTCCATGCCTGAGATCATGAGAAGTTGCTTCAGGGTTTGCGGGGACTGGGGAAGGGCATAGAAAGATCCCGGGTGAACACGAGAGGGCACGATGAAGTCCCGGGCACCCTCAGGAGTGCTTTTGTAAAGGATCGGGGTCTCCACCTCGACAAAACGGTGCTGATCCAGATGCTGGCGCACAATCTGGAGCATCCGGTGGCGGGTCAGAAGGTTTTTCTGGAGATACGGCCTGCGCAGATCGAGGTAGCGGTATTCAAGACGGAGGGACTCGGCCACATCAATTTCGTCCTCAATCGGGAACGGAGGAGTTTTTGCTTCCGAGAGAATCACCAGGTCGGAGCATGCAACTTCAATGGTTCCCGTTGCAAGCTTCGAGTTGGTCATTCCCTCGGGTCTCGCCCGTACCTTGCCCTTGCACCAAAGCACGAACTCGGAGCGAAGCTTTCCAGCAAGCTCGTGGGACGCGGCCCCTCCCGAAAGAGCGGGATCGAAGACGATCTGAGTCAAACCGTAGCGGTCACGTAAATCGATAAAGATGAGCCCGCCATGATCCCGACGCTTGGACACCCAACCGCAAAGTTGGACTTCCTGGCCCAATTGATTGACTCCCAATTCACCGCAGGTGTGCGTTCGACTCGTTCTCTTTTGACCCATATCCGGTTACTCTACCGATTGACGAAAACCTTTACAACAACTAGGGTGAAATAAAAGGAAAAATCCGGCGTGAATGCTGAAATCCAACCTGATTTGCGGAACTTCGAGTACCTCAAAAGTATCAACGCGGACTACATCGAAACCCTCTATGAAAGTTACCTGAAGGATCCTCAGTCGATCGATCCTTCGTGGAGATATTTCTTCGACGGAATCTATCTTGGCGAAGTCACCACGCTCGTCGATGCGGCATCGGCTTTCGCAAAAGGGGAAACCCGGGAAGCAGTAGCGCCCGGGGCGTCCGCGGATTTGAGACTCGAGCTCGGGGCACTGAAGCTCATTCAGTTCTATCGTGAATCAGGACACACCCTTGCTCGCATCAATCCGCTTGCCGATGCGACCGCACCGGTGAACGGCCCCGCCCTTTCCTCATTCGGCCTCGGCCGGGAGGATCTCGATCGCACGGTTCAATCCTCTTCTTTCGCGGGCCTTCCCGCCATGCCCGTGCGGGCACTCGAGGACTTCCTGAAAAAAACCTATTGCGGCCCGCTCGGGATCGAGCTTGCACAAATGCAAACCGCGGAGGAACGCGAATTCATCCAAGGCTCCGTTGAAAAGCTCGGCGGAAACTTCTCTGTTTCTTCCGAGGACAAAAAATTCATCCTAAAACGCATGACCGAAAGCGAGTCTCTCGAACGCTTCATTCACACCCGCTACGTTGCCCAGAAACGCTTTTCGATCGAGGGTGGCGAGGCGCTCATTCCGGGTCTTGATGCCGTGATCGAGACTGCGACCTCCCTCGGCGCATCCGAGGTGGTGCTCGGGATGGCTCACCGCGGGCGCTTGAACGTGCTGATCAATACACTTCGAAAGAACCCGGAAACCCTTTTTGCGGAGTTCGACGACAATTACCGGCTCTCGACAGACCACGGTGAAGGCGATGTGAAATACCACAAGGGTCACTCGCTCGATCACGTCACCCGCCAGGGCAAGGCCGTTCACCTCTCGATGGGTTTCAACCCGTCCCACCTTGAATTCATCAATCCGGTCGTGATGGGAATGACCCGCGCAAAACAAAGGCAGCGCGGGGATTCCTCGCGCGAGGCGGTCCTCTCGATCCTCTTGCACGGAGATGCGGCGTTCGCGGGGCAGGGCGTGGTTTACGAGAGTTTGCAAGCTGCGCGCCTTGAAGGCTACTCGGTCGGTGGCAGCATCCATATCATCTCGAACAATCAGGTCGGCTTCACCACCGATCCCCTGGATTCGCGTTCGACCCGCTATTGCAGTGATCTTGCAAAAGCCTTTGATTCACCCGTATTTCATGCGAACGGCGATGATCCGGAGGCGGTTTGGCAAGCACTCCGGATCGCAACCGAATTCCGCTACAAGTTCAAGAAGGACGTTTTTGTCGATCTCGTGTGTTACCGCCGGTACGGCCACAACGAGGGGGACGAACCTTCCTTCACCCAGCCCGCCCTTTACAAAACCATCTCGGGTCATCCCACCCCGAGGGATGTCTACGCCCAACGCCTTGCAAGCGAGGGTGTGATCCCTATGGACGACGCAAAGCTCTTGATCGAACAGGCCCAGGCTCCGCTCATCAAGGCTCTCGAGAAGGTCCGCGCGGAGAAGCCCGAACCGACCTATTCCGAATACCAGGGCCCCCACTGGTCGAAGTATCACTCGGCCCACGACGAGGACCTCTTCAAGCCTTGCAAGACCGAGGTAAGCGCAAACGATCTCATCACGCTTGCAAAAAAAATCAATCGTTTCCCGGAAGGCTTCAAAATCCATCCGAAACTCGAACGCCTCTTCGAGAGTCGGATCAGCACGATCGAGCAAGGCAAGGGAATCGACTGGGGGAATGCAGAGGTTCTCTCTTACGCAACCCTGATCCAGGAAGGCATTCCGATTCGAATGTCGGGGCAGGATGTGAAGCGCGGGACATTCACCCACCGTCATGCCGCGGTTTTCGACTTCAACACAAACGCCCAACACATCGCCCTGAACCAGCTTCATCCCGACGCAAGGATCTCAATCTACAATTCCCACCTCTCCGAAACGGCAGCGATGGGAATCGAGTTCGGGTACTCAGTGTCAGACCCTGATTCGCTTGTGATCTGGGAAGCCCAATTCGGGGATTTCTCAAACGGCGCACAGGTGATCATTGATCAGTTTTTGGCCACCTCCGAGTCGAAATGGCATCGGGCATCGGGCCTGACGCTTCTTCTTCCTCATGGATTCGAGGGTCAGGGGCCGGAACACTCCTCCGCCCGCCTTGAACGGTTTCTGCAACTTTGCGGCAAAAACAACATGACCGTGGTCTACCCGACCACTCCGGCTCAGATTTTCCATCTGCTTCGCCGTCAGGTGAAGCGGCCCTTCCGGAAACCACTCATTGTGATGACCCCGAAGAGCTTGCTTCGTCACCCGAAGGCCGTATCCGAGCTTTCAGATCTCACGGATCACTCCTTCCACGAAGTTCTTGATGATCAGCACTTCCAGGATCCAAGGGCCTCAAGCGGCGTAAAGCGTCTCATGATTTGCTCGGGCAAGGTTTACTACGAGCTGCTGGAGGAGCGCGAAAAGCGGAATGCAAATCACATTGCGATTCTGCGGCTCGAACAGCTGTATCCGTGGCCGGAAACCCGGCTTGCCTCGGTGATCGAAAAGTATGGCACCGCAAAAGAAGTATTTTTCGTACAGGAAGAGCCACGAAACATGGGCACATGGATTCATTTCCATGGCATGTGGGGCGGCGCCCTTTCGAACTTCGGAGCAAGATTCCCGAAACTCAGCCTGACCTATGTGGGACGCGAGATCTGCGCGTCTCCCGCCGTGGGCTCAAAAAAGCTCCATGACAAAGAACAACAAGAAATCATTTTGAAAGCGTTTCAAGATTAGGAGAACCCATGAAACACGAGATCCTGGCTCCCCTCGTTGGAGAGTCCATCGCCGAAGTGAGCATCCTGAAGTGGAACAAGAAAAACGGCGAGGCTGTGAATGCCGGAGACGTGCTCCTTGAGATCGAATCCGACAAGGCCACTGTGGAGATTGTGGCCGAGCATTCCGGCGCCCTGACCGTGATCAAGCAGGATGGCGAGAAAGTACCCGTGAAGTCCGTGATTGCATTCATCGATGACTCGGTGAAGGGCACAGTCGGCGCAGCAGCCGGCGCAGCAGCCGGCGCAGCAGCCGGCGCAGCAGCCGGTGCTGTGAAAGCTCCGCCCCCGCCTCCCTCTTCCGGCGCACCCGTGAAGACGCCGCCCCCCACTCCATCCCAAACATCTACTCCCTCAACCTCCGCTGGCCTGGAATCCCTGAGCCCGGCCGTACGGAAGGCGGTTGTCGAAAACCAGGTGAATCCCGCGCAGATCCAGGGATCCGGCAAAGACGGTCGCATTCTCAAGGGTGATGTGATGGCCTTCATTGCATCCGGTGGCGCAAGAAATGCCCCCACCGCTTCGTCCATTCCATCCATTCAGGACAAGCCGGGCGACCGCCGCGTTCCGATGCCGGGAATCCGGAAGCGCATCGCCGAGCGTCTCGTTTTTGCCCAACATACGGCTGCGATCCTCACCACCTTCAACGAAGTCGACATGAAGCCGGTTCAAGAAGCACGCGCACAGTACAAGGACGCCTTCGAAAAGAAGTACGGCGTGAAACTCTCGTTCATGTCGTTCTTCACCCGCGCATGCACCCTTGCACTCAAACAGCTTCCCGCAGTGAACGCCTCGATTGATGGAAACGACATCGTTTATCATGACTACTGCGACGTGGGTGTTGCGGTGGGAACCGAGCGCGGCTTGGTCGTGCCGGTGGTTCGCGGAGCAGAATCCCTCACGTTCGCCCAGATTGAAAAGGCCATCGGGGACCTTGCCTTGAAGGCCCGCTCAAACAAGCTCTCGATTGCGGACATGACCGGCGGTACCTTCACCATTTCCAATGGTGGCACCTACGGATCCCTTCTTTCCACGCCGATCCTGAATCCGCCTCAAAGCGGGATTCTGGGCATGCACAAGATCATGGACCGCCCTGTTGCGATCAACGGCAAGGTCGAAATCCGACCCATGATGTATCTCGCTCTTTCCTATGACCACCGGATCATCGATGGCAAGGAGGCCGTGACCTTCCTTGTGACTCTGAAGGATCTTTTGGAGAATCCCACGAAACTCGGCCTTGATTTTGCTTAACCCCTTGAAGAGAACTCCCTTATGGAACAATTTGATCTGATCGTGATTGGCGGCGGTCCTGCAGGATATGTGGCGGCGATCCGCGCCTCCCAACTCGGCATGAAAGTGGTGTGCGTGGAAAAACGCGCAAGCCTCGGCGGCACCTGTCTCAATGTGGGGTGCATCCCCTCGAAGGCACTTCTTGATTCGAGCGAGCATTTTTCACTCGCTCAGCACAAATTCAAAAAGCACGGCATCGAGACGGGCGAGATCAGGATGAATGTGCCCCAGATGATCGCCCGAAAGAACGAAGTGGTGAAACAACTCACCCAAGGAGTCGCAGGACTCTTCAAAAAGAACAAAATCGAATGGGCGCAGGGCTATGGTCGTTTTGCCGGAACGGAAGGGTCATTCAAGATTGTCGAAGTGGACGGTCCCGCTCCGCGCAAATTGAAAGCCGAGAAAATCCTGATCGCCACCGGGAGCGAGGTGATCGAGCTTCCGACACTCAAATTCGATGGCAAAACCATCATCTCTTCGACAGATGCGCTGGAACTCGCGAAAACACCAGGACACCTGGTCGTTGTGGGAGGAGGCGTGATCGGCCTTGAAATGGGATCCGTCTGGAGCAGGCTTGGATCAAAGGTCACCGTGATTGAATTCGCGGACAAGATTCTTTCGGTCATGGATCAACAAATCGCGGCCGAGGCGAAGAAGTCGCTCACAAAGCAGGGCCTTCAATTCAGGATGAATACCCAGGCCATGGGTGCGAAAAAGGTGGGCGACCAGATGCACATCGAGGTCATGGACCGTGCAACCCAGGCGAAGGAAACCATCGAGTGCGACCTGATCCTGGTGGCAACCGGCCGCAGACCCTTCACGGACGGTCTCAAGCTCGAAACCATCGGGCTTTCTGCGAACGAAAAGGGCCGAATCGACATCAACGACCATTTTGAAACGAAGACCAAGGGAGTCTACGCCGTGGGAGATTGCGTGCAAGGCCCGATGCTCGCCCACAAGGCCGAAGAAGAAGGCATCGCCGCCGTTGAGATCATGGCCGGTCAGGCGGGTCACGTGAACTACCATACAATCCCGTGGATTGTGTACACCTGGCCTGAAATTGCGGGTGTCGGACATACGGAAGAAGAGCTCAAGGCAAAAGGGATCGAGTACAAAACCGGGACCTTTCCCTTTCTCGCAAACGGTCGGGCAAAGGCGATGGACGAGAGCGAGGGCATGGTGAAGATCCTTGCGGACGCGAAGACCGACAAGTTGCTTGGCATGCACATCTTCGGTCCAAGGGCATCCGATCTCATCGCGGAAGGCGCCACCGTGCTCGAATATGGCGGATCAGCAGAAGATGTGGCCCGCACCTGTCACGCACATCCGACACTCTCCGAAGCAGTCAAAGAGGCGGCTCTCGCCGTCGATGGACGCAGGATTCATCTGTGATGAAAATCGGAATCATGACGGGCGGAGGAGACGCCCCCGGACTCAACGGGATCATCGAGGCGGCAGCCCGGGTTCTTCTCAGTCATGGGGTCGAAGTCGTGGGAATCCGAGACGGATTCGAGGGAATCTTTTCAGGCCGGACCAAACCCATCACCCTCGACTCGATCAACGGGATCCACGCCATGGCAGGCACCTACCTTGGCACCTCAAACAAGTCAAAACTTCAGGGCCGAAGTGCGGAGTTCCAAAGCGGTTACAAATCCTTGCAACTGGATGGACTCATTGCCGCCGGAGGTGACGGTACCTTCAAGGGCATTCAGGAGCTTGCTCCGGACCTGAAAGTCATCGGCGTGCCGAAGACCATCGACAATGACCTGCAGGGTACGGAAATCACCTTCGGCTACGATACCGCATGTTCGGTTGTGTCCGAATCCGTGGACTCGCTTCGGGCCACTGCAAATGCACATCACCGCGTGATGGTGATTGAAACCATGGGCCGCTCTGCCGGGTGGATTGCGCTCGGCGGAGGCCTTTCCTCGTACGCGGATGTGATTCTGATTCCGGAACGACCCTTTTCCCGTCCAAAGCTTGCGAAATTCCTGAGCGATGCGCACGCAGCCGGGAAGCCCGGCATGGTTGTGGTTGTCTCGGAGGCCGCCAAGGCCATTGGCGAAGATCCGATTTTTTCGACCAGTCCGCATTCGACGGGAATTCGCTTCGGCGGCATTGGAGAACGTCTTGCGCGATGGATCGAACAAAACTCTCCCTGGGAAGCCCGCCATGTCGTTCTTGGCCATTTGCAACGCGCCCGTTACCCCACCACCACGGATCGCTTTCTCACTGCATCCATGGGCGCAAAGGCTGCCACTTTGGCACTCACCCATCAATGGAATCGAGCAGTGGTGTATCGCAATGGAATGGTCACCGATGCGCCGCTCTCAGACATCCAAGGAGCCCCGCGCGAGGTCGACCCGGAGCATCGTTGGGTGAAACTTTCCGAAGCGCTCGGGATCTTTATCTGATATACATCCGCCGATGATTTCTCTCGCCGGATTGGTTCTCCTGCAGGCTACCCAGATTTCCGGATTCACTCGGATGGAAGATGCTTTTGAGAACCATTGCAAGATCCATTCGGACGGACGCGTAACCGGAACGCACCTCCGAGGCATTTCCGAATCTGGAACCTGGACCTTTCGATCTTCCCTCGTGGACCGGATCACAGATGCCGAACGGATGGAACTGAGCACTCTCCTGAAAGAAGCCGCAAGCGGGCCCTATTCCGATGTTCCCGCTGCATGTGATACAGGCACACTCGTGATCCAAGGCCGGATCGAGCGAACGCAGCGATTTACGATCGTTCAATCGAAGGACTGCGAGCCATCGAGAATCAATCTGAGTCCCGCCGCAAAAAAGATCAAGGACCGGGTCCACGAGTTGTGTCAGTTGGTGCCCTGAAGCGATGCGGGATTGGCATTGATCAGAATCAAACCAGAGACAACCGTGATCATGCCCTTTTTTTGGATCAGGGTTTCAGGAGCTCCTTCGACCTCGATGTTTGAATATTTCAGGTTGCCAGTGTCCAAATCGGGATTCGCCCGCAGGGAGATTTCGTCAAATACCTGCGTTTTGAAGTCCAACTGGTAATTGCGGGTCGGGTTTTGAATGTAAAGCTTGAGCTTCGAGTCCCCTCCTCTTTCGGGTTTCCCGTAACCCACCACATTCACGGAGTGTCCTGCCATTTTCTTCCAAACACCCTCTGATTCACTCCAGCGCAAAAAGGAGAGGGAGAGAATCGCCTGGTATCCCGCTCTCACGGACGAAACCAGGTCCTCAAGATCCGGAGCCCGCTCCTCGTAGAGCATCCCGTCCATCGGTTCGCGCGAACCGTAATTCCGGATCAGCCTCACAGTAGCTCGCGGGTACCCTGACTCGCTCATCAAATCCAACATGCATTCCGAGGACTTCCAGGGTTCAAAACTGCCCATCAGCCCGCCGATACCGCAGCGCTCGCCGAGCTCACGCACCAGCACGGCGGTGTCCACGGCTCCCTTCCCGATCAGACCCGGGATCTGAAGGCGGCTCGCGCGCGGGTTGGTTCGTGAAAACTCCCTGAGAAGGGCGTTTCCGATGGCAGAGGGAACGCAAAATCCCGTTGCGACTGAACCCTGCCGATCGGTCCCGGCATACAGATCCCGAAGGGCATCCTCATTTTGCCAAACATGAAACGAGGCGGCCCGATTGATCCACTCGCGGAGCCCCGGAGGCTGAACGAGATGCATCTCCTTGGCGAAAAGAGGCACGATCGCTGCGTGGGCAGAAGGACCTGAAACCAGAAAGGCAACCAGCAGAGACCGGAGCAACACAATCACGGCGCACATTGTTACACATATTTTGTTTATTGTCAAATGAAAATGATCAGGTAACCACGACTCAGAGCCCATTATTCAACAACACAGGTTGAAAATCGCCCCCGACAGAATCCGGACAGCAGGCGCCAAAAGATCTCGGTTTTACCAGGAAAACAGGGCCCACATACTCAATCCATGCCGTTCGATCGGCGAAGAACTCATGACCCTTCATGGAAGAAAGGTGCGTACGATGAGAATTCAATCCCTGAATCCTGTTCTCTTGATCCTTGCGCTCTCCGCATGCGGACCGGGAGCATCCCCCATTTCACCGACCGTACCGGCCCAAACCATGGATCCAGCTCCGCCTCAGAACTCCTCCACTCAAACCTACTCCGCCACCTGCCGATCAAACGATCCCGACCTGCAGTGCCTTGGACTGAAAGTCGTCTCCTTCCAAAATGAAAGCGGCATTCCCGTATTGAAGGAATCCGAAACCCTGAAACTCATCGAGGAAATGAACCAGGTGTGGAAACCATGCAAGATTGCCTTCCAACTGGAGAAATACGAAGCGATCCACCCGGAGAGCCAGGGGCTCCCCTACAGTCCCGATTGGAAACGCGACTCTGATACGATCCGCGCCCGATTTGATGAAAACAACCGGTTCCTCATCGTTGCCGTGGGACCCTGGACCAATGCCACCATTGCGGTTGCCCAGATGCCGGGAAATGGCCCTTTTGGCATTTTGGTTTCGGAAAAATATGCAAAAAACGCCTACACAGTCGGACACGAACTCGGGCACTACCAAGGACTGTACCACTTAAGAAACAAGCGCAATCTCATGAACTCCTACATCGGACCCTTCACCTCGGACTTGGGTTCCGGACAATGTTCCTTTGCACGAAAAACCAACCTCAAGCATTGGCGAAAGATGCTTCGGGGCCCGACGGACGTTCTCTAGAAAACATCAATCCCGCTCCCACGAACAAAAGTGCATTGATCGCAATCAATTCAACACCGAGCTGGTATCCATGGAACCAACGTGAAATCGAAAAGTCGATCCAGGCGGTGGTTGCGATCGAAAAGCACGAAAGCAATGGAACATGACGATGGCGAAGCCGGATCCGTGTGAAAATTCCGAGTCCGAACAGACCGATCAACGGACCATACGTGTATCCGGAACATCGCAAAACAAGATCAATCAAGGACTTGGTTCCGATCCAGTCAATCAGGAAAATCAGGCCGAGGATCAGGATGGCGGCGAGCCCGTGGACCAGTCTGACCGGAATGCGATTCCGAAGGCGCGAAGGAAGCAAATCAATTTCGATTGAGGAGGCGATTGCAGGGAGAATGGTGCCAGCGCTGCTGAACGTCGCAGCTGAAAGACCGATGATGAAGGTCATGACTGCGGATTTTCCCAAGAGGGTCAGCGTAAGGTGGGAAAGGGTGCGATCGAGCGCGATTCCACCGGCACTGTTCAAGGGAGGTGCGATGGGCGCCGTGAAGTAATGCTGTCTGACCAGGGCCCCGAGAGCAACAAACACGAAATTCACGATCACCATGACAAAGGCAAGGGTGACCATGTTCTTCTGGGCATCCCGAAGACGGGGACAACTGAGATTCATTTGCATGATGTTCTGATCGAGTCCGTTCATCGCACAGGTGATCAGCATTCCCCCGAAGATCTGCTTCAGAAAGAAATTGGGCTTGCCGGGATCCGTGAAAAAAATCCGGGGTGTGGTCACCGCGCTCATCGGGTCATGAGCCGAAGCCCAAAGCACCGCAAACAGAAAGCCGATGGCGGCGAGGAGAATCACCGACTGGTAGGCCTCGGTCCATACCAGGCTCTTGATTCCCCCTTTGTAGGTGTACAACGCGATCAAGCCGACGGAGAGGGTGAACGAGGCTCCGGGAGTAAGCCCAAGACCTGAGAAAATGACCTGGTGAAGGATCATGACCGAAATATAGAGCCGCGCAGCCGAGCCGAACGTCCTCGAGGAGATGAAAAGCACGGATGCCGTCTTTTGGGCGAAAGGACCGAACCTCTCCCCGAGATAGGAATAAATGGAAATGAGGTTCCGCTGGTAATAAATCGGAAGAAGCACCTTTGCGATGATGAGGTACCCGAGAAAATAGCCAAGAACGATCTGGAAATACGAGTACCCTTGCGAAAACACCGAACCCGGGACCGAGACAAAGGTCACCCCCGAGACCGAGTCGCTGATCATTCCCAGGGTGACAAGCCACCAGGTCGAGTTCCGGCTTCCGATGTAATAGTCCGAAAGCGTGGCGGATCTCGCCCGATAGAACGAAAGAGCGAGAAGACTTGAGAAGTATACTCCAAGAGCCAAAAGCCCCCAGAGAGGGACCCATTCCAAACCTGTTCCGAGCATCGCCCGACCTTATCACAGTTCCGGATCGTCCACATGTTCCATTGAGCGAGCCTTGCCGGGAAAATTCCATTTCATTCGTTGGAGAAACCGATTATAACGGGCCTTCCATGTCCCCCTTTGAACAAAATATCGACCGCTCCGTGGACGTCGTGATCGCGAAGAATCTCGTGAAGTCCTACGCTTCTTTTGAAGCCCTTCGTGACGTGAGCCTCACCGTGAAAAAGGGCGAGGTTGTGGTGATCATTGGTCCCTCCGGATCCGGAAAAAGCACATTCATCCGCACACTGAACCGCCTTGAAAGCTTCGAGGGCGGCTCCGTGGTGATTGACGGCATTCCCCTCGAGGACGGGCCGAACTTGAACCTGATCCGCAAGGAAGTGGGGATGGTTTTCCAAAGTTTCAATTTGTTTCCCCATCTCACCGTCCTTCAGAACATCACCCTTGCTCCGATGAAGGTGAAGGGAATTCCCGAAGAAGAGGCGGAAAAAATCGCACTTGAGCTCCTGAAAAGGGTTGGAATCGCCGAGCAGGCCCACAAATATCCTTCCGGCCTTTCGGGCGGGCAACAACAACGGGTTGCAATCGCGCGGGCGCTGGCCATGCAGCCGAAAGTCATGCTTTTTGATGAACCCACGTCGGCCCTTGACCCTGAGATGGTGAGCGAAGTCCTCACGGTCATGAAAGAACTCGCTCTCTCGGGAATGACCATGATTGTGGTGACCCATGAAATGGGTTTTGCCCGCGAAGTGGCCGACCGAATCGTGTTTTTTGATCAGGGACGGATTGTCGAAGAGGCAAGTCCCGATGCCTTCTTCCGCAACCCCACCCATGAGCGCGCCCGCGCCTTCCTCGGGCAAATCCTCGGCAACTGAAATTCCCTCACGGCAACTCTGGCACAAACCTTGTAACAGGAGAGTGCATGAATGTGCTTCGCATCGCATCTTGCTCGCTGGGCGTATTCAAAAGCTTTGACGGGTACCGCACTCCGGACTTCGTGGAGATTCAAACCCAATCCGCGGACACCGGCCTTCTGGAGGACCTCCCCCATCTCGGTCTTGCCATCGTGGGTACCCGTCATCCCCAAAAACGCTCTCTCGAACTCTTGGCAAGAACGCTGGAGCTTCTGCGCGGAAGCGGTCTCATCATTATTTCCGGTTTTGCCCGCGGGATTGACTCCTCGGCACATGAACTTGCCCTGAAAAACGGACTGCGAACCCTTGCCATCCTCGGATGCGGAATTGATGTCGAGTATCCCCGGGAGAATCGGCAGCTCCGAAGGGAAATCCTCTCGGCAGGCGGAATGATCCTGTCCCCCTTTGAAGCCGGCAGTCCGCCCCTTCCCCGTGCCTTTCATCACCGAAACGGCATGATTGCCGGCTTCTCCAAGGCGGTCTGGGTGGTGGAGGCTGCTGCGGTTTCGGGGACCCTGAACACGGCCGCATGGGCACAGAAATTCAACCGCGACCTGTATGCGACGAGCTGCTTCCCGGAGGATCCCTTCTTCCAGGGGAATCAAAAACTCCTGAGTCAGCAGCATCCAGACCGATATCCCGTCGCGAGTCCGTTTTTCGGACCTCAAAGTCTCCTGCCTTCCTGGGGTTTTCTCTCCTGCCCCGGGGGTCAGAAAGGATTCAATCTTCCGAAACCGAAACGGAGTCGACTGCAAGCGCTCATTCTTGTGATTCAATCCGAATTGGGTACGTGCCACGAGAGGATCTTGCTCGAACACGACGTCAAAGCGGGTCGCTCGGTTCCGGGCCACTTCACGGAGCTCGAAGTCGAGATCCGGGAAGGCAGAATCAGACGAAACCCGGATGGAACCGTGGAATGCACACCCTGAACGAAACTTCAGTGCCCCTCATCCCGCAACGAAGCAATCTCCACCGTGGCGCCCTCAGTGCGATTCACTGCGCGGGTGATGGTCTTTTCGAGTTCTCCCAGGTTCCCCCTCCACTCGCGGGAAACCAGTTCTTGCAAAACCTCTTCGGAACACTTGAGGGGCGGAATTCCACGTCCGCGGGATGCTCTTTCCACAAAATACGGAATGAAATCACTGAGGAGATCCGGCTTCCGGTTCCTGAGCGGAATGAACTCGAGAGTCTCCGTGCTCAATCGCTCGAAAAGCTCCACATGAAATCGAGCCTCTCTCACCACAACCGCAGGATCCCGTGAACTGGTCACGATCATCCGGAAATCCACGGGGAGACGGTTCACACCCCCCGTTCGGGTGAAAAACTCATTCTCCAAAGCGACAAAAAAGCGGTTCTGCGCCTCAGGGGAGAGACTGTCGATCTCCTCAAGAAAGAGCACTCCTCCCCGGGCAAGCTCAAGGGCTCCGGGTTTTGCGAAAAAACTCAAGGGAGACGCACCTTTTTCAGTGCCGAACAATTCAGCTTCATGGAACACAGGTGGGATCGCATCAAGATCCACTTGGATGAAGGGCCCCCTGGCACGACCGGATTTCCGGTGGATCTCACGAGCCACGCTCCGCTTCCCGGTTCCGATCTCGCCTGTCATCCATACCGAACCCGCAGACCTAGCGATCCTCTCCACATCATTCCTGAACACGCGCGCCTCTTCGCTTGCTCCGAACAGGGGCAGGGGCACGGATCCAACACCCACTGCGCTCATCATCTCCGTGGCCGGTTCGCGTTTTCGACGGATCCGGCTTTGAATCGCCTTTTCAATGATCCGGAAAAGCTCCTCATTCTGGAACGGCTTCAGGACAAAATCGAAGGCGCCGGCCTGCATCGCGGACACCGCCTTTTCAACGGTCCCGAATGCGGTGATCATCACCACGGGAAGATCCGGACTGTACTGCTTGCAGTAATTCAAGACCTCCATGCCGGACGCTTCCGGCATTTGAAGATCGGTGATCACCATGTCCACGGCCTCGGTATTCAGTGAGAGTTTCGCCGACTCGAAACTCTCATGCGAAAACACCTCATATCCACCGCGACTCAAGGTCGCCTCGAGAATTTTCCGGAGGTTCGGCTCATCATCGATCACAAGAATTTTATCGCGCATCCGGATACTCCACACTCACAACAGTGCCCCGCCCCGGAGCCGACTGAATCGCAATCCGTCCCCGATCCGCACGGACGAGTTTTTCACAAATCGACAAACCAAGTCCCGAGCCCACTTTGAATCCTGTGAAAAAAGGATGAAAGACCCTGGAAATCGTCTCCTCATCCATCCCGATGCCATTGTCACTGATTTGGAACCCTGTGGGGAGGATGGTGACTCCAATCCTCGGATCATTGACTCCTTCCAGGGCTTTGAGTGAATTGTTCATCACATTCGAAATCACCTGGCGGATCGAATCGGGAACAACACAGATCATTCCGTCCGAGGAGCGATTCTCAACCTCGACCCTGACTGGTGCAGGCACCCCTGCCTCGAGTTGCTTCACCACCCGTTGCACCAGGTCGCCTGTAGTGGTGGTTTCCCTTTTGTCCTCGTGACTTCTCGAAAAATCGAGGAACTGGGAAACCAGACGATTCAAGCGGTCCACCTCCTCCCGAATCACCCGTCCCCAGGGACCGGGTTCAGGCTCAATCAGGTTGACCGCCCCGCGGATTGCTCCCAGAGGATTCCGGATCTCATGGGCAAGGCCCGCTGCCATTTCCCCGAGCAGGATCAGGCGATCCTTCTCCCGGGCCCTTTCAATCTGCCCCACCCTCGTCGACTGGGCCGCCACATGGGTGAGGAATTCAAGAACCCTGTTGAATCCGGTGAAGGCGGAGGTCTTCCGGGAGCCGTGTTCGCGGATCCGGACCCGAAGAACCCGTTCCTCATCCACAGGCAGCACGGACAAAAAATCACATTCGAGAATTCGCAAATACTCCATTTGAAGTTCCAAATCCCGCTTGCGGTCCTGGGTCAGCACTTGCTCGCGCTCACGCTCCAGGAACGCACGATACAGGAAAGGAACCTGCCTGAGGGCATTCGCTTCCGCAAAATGCGAGGCAACCAAGGCAGGAAGAACGGACTCTGCGGGCAAAAGCTCAAGCTCGAGGAAATTGAACCCCAGTTCGCGTTTCGCAAACTCCTTCACCGCATCAAACAGCGCGGCCCTGTCGGTAATGGTTTCCGAGTGCAACTTGAAGCGCTCCATCTTTCCGAGCTGATCCTGCTTTCGGGAAACAAAGAGTCTCGAGGTCAAGTACCGGAAGAAAGTGAGAAGAGGCGACCACAGTGCGAGCACCGCAAAGGAGATCAAAAAAGAGTTCAGCAAAAACAGCGGAAACGTTGCACTGATGTACGAGTACAGGAGAGCAAAGAAGCCCGTGATGACAAGAGAAAGCGTGAGCACTGCAAGAAACCTCGAGGCCAGCGCCTCCAAGCCGGGCAGCTTCTCGGGCACGATCACCTGATTGGCAAAAAACAGGTACAGGGTGAAGAGCAGGTTGCCAATGGCGGGAAGTGCGAATCCGTAGCGGGGAATATGGTCGAAAGTGCAGATCGAAAGTGTGAGTCCGAGCCCCGCGTACAGGAGAAGCTTTCTTGAGGAGGATATGGAATCATCACGAAGCCTGCCCGAACGCATCACTTCAAGGCCGATCACATGCCCATAGTGAAAAAGAATCAACGTGGGCCAGAAAATGACGAGATTCCTGAAAAGATCACCCGACCCGAGTGAAAAAAGGATCATGATCCCGAGAACTGCAGCACCTGCCAGTGAAGTCACGACAAGGATCGAACTAAAACGGTCCTTTTCTTTCAGGAAGATCCTTGAAATGAGTTCCAGGGTGAAGGGAACCAAAAGCACATTGCAGAACAGATGAATGTCGTAGGACAAGCGTCCGAACAGCGTGGCATGGGAAACGAAACTCAGGGACCATACGGCGACAATGAAGCAAACCAGGGAGAACAGGATTGAGATTTTGTTCCGCCAATCCCTGAACAGGGTCCAACTTCCCAGGGAAAGGCTCGCAAGTCCCAGGATCAATGCAGTTTGCTTTAAAAGATTCATTCAAACATTAAAAACCAAAAATGAAATCCAGAGCGCAAGGCCGCTCACGATGGGAATGGAAAAGTTGTCATCAATCTCCAGCGGGATCATCTCCGCTCCGCCTCCCGCGATTCCGCCTGTAAGCGAAATGAATACCGCGGGGAACAACGGCACATCCAAAAAAACCAGGTATGCAAACGCAATGAGACAGCAAACACCCATGCCGGCTGCGGTTCCAATCAACGATTTGCCGTTGGAAAAGCGCGGCCCCAAATCCCCCCAGGTGATTCCGAAGATCGATGACATGGGATCCCCGACAGCAAGGAATAAAATGGAAAGGATTGCGATGGCTTTGGGAAACACCGCCACCGACAGGAGGACCGAGCCAACGTAAAACGGGGTGCCGCTGACGCGATTGACCTCGCTCTTTCTCATGATCGGTCCCATCACCCGGATTGCGAACGCATTGACCTTAGGAAAGAGCAAACGGGCATACTCGGCAACCATGAAGAATCCGAGGCCAAAAGCGAGGAGCATCACACAAATGATCTTCGGGGTCCCCAATCCGTACACCAGGGCCATGAACACCCCCATTGCGCAATGCCAGACCTTCCGTGCAAGATGCAGGTCATTTCTCAATCGCAGCCGCCAAGACGGTGACGAATCCGGATCCTGTTTCATGGCCCCCCATTATACCGATCGCTTCTTACTTGACAATAAAACCTTGTCATTTAGGCTAGAAAAGAGAAGGTTTCCAAGGCGTAAATGTACGTAATCCCGTAGAGATGACCGAATCATGAACGAGCAATCCCATTCGTTGTATCGCGGACATCAAATGCACAAGCAGGTTTGGGCGATCGGCGGCGGCAAGGGGGGCGTCGGAAAAAGCCTGCTTTCATCCTCTCTCGCATTCTGCCTTGCCAAACAGGGCCACAGCACCATTGCCATCGACCTTGATCTCGGGGGCGCAAACCTCCATACCGTTCTCGGACAAAGTCCGCCCCAGCGGTGCGTTTCGGATTTTCTGAACGGCAACACCTCTGATCTCTCCTCCTGCATCACTCCTACGCAGTATCCCCACCTTCAAATCATTGGTGGCGCGAAGGATGATCTCAAGATCACCCAAATCGATGACTCGAAAATCTCGCACCTCTTGCAGCAAATCCACAGCCTGAAGTCGCAATTCATCATTCTTGATCTCGGGGCGGGAACGAGCAAGTTCACCCTCGATTTTTTCAACTTTGCCCAGGTCCGGATCATCACCGCACTTCCGGAACCCACCTCGATTGAAAACGCCTATCGATTCATGAAAGCGAGCTACTACCAGCAACTCCTGCAACGGCCCGAGCTCGAATCCATCCGCCCCCTGATTGAATCCGCCATGGTTCCGAATCACAAACTGGGAATCCTCTCTCCCCAACAGCTGCTCACCGAGGTGAACTTCCAGAATCCGGGCGTTGCAAACGAACTCAAGCGGATCATTCGCGAGTGGAAAGTCAGCCTGGTCATCAACCAATCCCGCTCCCAGACGGATGTCGATGTCGGCTTCTCCATGAAGAGTGTGGCAAAGAAGTACTTCGGGATCGATCTGGATTATCTCGGGTACATCGAATACGAACCAAATGTCTGGCAATCCGTACGGCGCATGAAACCGATTCTTGCCGAGTTTCCGAATTCGCGGATCGCGACGCATCTCGAGAGAATCGTCAATTATCTGTTGAAACAGGCCCGGATCGAGCATACGCTTGCAGAATAGAGCTATGCATCTGAATGATGAGCCGCTGAGCCTTTACGACATTCTCGAATTGACCCCGGACGCCACCCCGCAGGAAATCCGCTCCGCCTACCTTCGCCTCAAGTCCGCCTACGGAAAAGACAACATCGCCCATTACAGCGTTTTCTCACGCGATGAGACCGAGCAGATGCTTCAAAACGTGGAGAACGCCTACATGGTCCTCTCCAATCCCGAAAAACGACGCTCCTATGATGAAACCCAAGGGTTCAGGGCGCCGAGTACGCAGTCCCCGTCCATGGACCTTTTTGGAGCCCCTGCTCCCTCGGCCATGAGCAGCGCCCAACTTGCTGGAATGACCTCGAGCCCGCCTGCGGAATCCGGAATGACAAGCTTTGCAATGAATCGGGACTTTTCGGATCCTTTTGCCCCAAGTCCGATTGCCGCACCTGCAGCAGCCCCTTCTCCCTCTCCTTCGTTCACGATGCAAAGCCTCCAGAATTCGCTGGATGCGGTAATGAACGACATCGACCACGTAATCCGGTCCGAGCAAATGTGGAGTGGTCCCGCCATCCGCAGGATCCGGGAGGCCAAGCGGATCAGCCTTGAGGATTTATCGGATTATACCCGGATTTCCAGATCCTACCTCCATGCCTTGGAGGAGGAAAATTACGGAAAATTGCCCGCGGTGGTCTATGTTCGAGGGTTTTTGCAACAGGTCAGTCGCCGCTTGAAGCTTCCGCAAGACCTTGTTTCCCGCCAGTATCTCGATCGGATGAGGATGGCGGCTCCGGAAAAAACCTGATGTCCAATCGCAAATTCACGCTGCAAGCCCCCGCACCTGTGCAGGATCGGGCTGACCGGTATCTTCATGATCTTTTCGAGGAATTCGAAGAAATCCCGCTTCTTTCCCGCTCGCAAGTTCAAAAGCTGATCGAGCAAGGACTGATCCTGGTCAATGGCCTCTCCATCAGGGCAAAAGACAGGATTACGGAAGGTGCGACCATTGAACTCACACTCCCGCCACCGGGCGAAATCTCGCTTCAGCCGGAGAACATTCCCCTGGAGATCCTCTTCGAAGATCCGCACCTGATTGTGGTGAACAAGGCGCCGGGGCTTACGGTACATCCCTCGGAGACGCAGAAGTCAGGCACCTTGGTGAATGCCCTCCTCCATCACATCAAGGATTTGAGCGGGATCGGAGGAAAACTCAGGCCCGGAATCGTACACCGGATCGACAAGGACACCTCCGGTGCGATTGTGATTTCAAAAACCGACGAGGCCCATGCGGGCCTTTCGCGCCTGTTTTCCACCCACACGATCGAGCGTCGCTACTGGGCTCTTTGCTTCGGTTCTCCCCGCTGGGAGGGTGAGTTCCGCTTCCACTCCCGGATCGGAAGAAATCCGAATGACCGGAAAAAAATGGCCGTTCTTTCCGAAGGGGGCAGGGAAGCGGTTTCACGATTCACTCTCTTGAAATCCTTCCAAATCGAGGGAAAAAACCCTTTTTCTTCCTGGATTGAGGCCAGGCTCGAGACCGGAAGAACCCATCAGGTGCGTGTCCACCTGAACCACCTCGGACACTCTCTTCTGGGTGATCCGGCATACGGAACCCCGAGCGAGAACCAACCCAAATGGAAAGCCCTGCCGGAGACCGTCCGGTCCACAACCAAGGCCCTTGGCGGACAAGCGCTCCATGCACGAATTCTGGGCTTCCGGCATCCGATCACGGGCGAGGATCTTCGATTCGAAGCACCCCTCTTTCCCCGGATGCAGGCACTCTTTGACGCCTTGAGTTCCTTCTGAATAATTCCTGACCTTTTCACTTTTAAATTTCAATGAAAACAAAAGCCTAAAGGTGCCGAAGCCGCCCGCCGAACTGTTCCTTGAGTACAACCTGTTGGAGGCTAAATGGTAACCAATTACGACGGCGAACAAATCGAAATTCCTAGCACACTCCCAATGCTGCCAGTACGTGACATTGTTGTGTTTCCCTACATGATCATCCCACTGTTCGTGGGTCGCGACTCTTCCATTCGAAGCGTGGAAGAAGCACTTGCGAAAACCGATAAACTCATCTTCTTGTCTTCCCAGAAGAACATCGCCGATGAGCAGCCGACTCCGGACGGAATTTATGAGACCGGAACCGTTGCCATGATCATCCGCATGCGGAAACTCCCGGATGGACGGATCAAGATCCTGACCCAAGGTCTCTGCAAGGCGCGGGTGAAGAAGTTCACACAGACCCAGCCCTTCTATGAGGTGCAGGTCGATCAGATCCAGGAACTTCAAACCGACAAGAGATCCGAGTCCGAAGCCATCATGCGCACCATCAAGGAACAACTCGAGCGCATGATCAGCCTTGGCAAGGTCCTGGCCCCCGATATCATGATGGTCCTTGAAGACATCCAGGATCCGAGCCGCATGGCCGATCTCGTGGCCTCGAATCTCGGACTCAAGGTAAGTCTTGCCCAGGAAGTACTCGAGACCCATGATCCGTTCGCCAAGCTTCAAAAGATCAATGAACTTCTGAACAAGGAAACCGAAGTTCTCTCGATTCAAGCCAAGATCCGCTCCCAAACCAAAGAGGAAATCACAAAGTCCCAAAAGGAATACTTCCTCCGCGAGCAAATGAAGCAGATCAAGAGCGAGCTCGGTGACAATGATCCGAAATCCGAGGAGATGAACGAACTTCGCGAGAAGATTCTTTCTGCAAAAATGCCCGCAAACGTGGAACAGGAAACCCTGAAGCAGCTTCAGCGCCTCGAGCGCATGCATCCGGAGAGTTCGGAAGCATCCATGATGCGCACCTATGTGGAATGGATGATTGACACCCCTTGGTCGAAGGCAAGCCAGGACAACCTGGACCTTGATCATGCGATGGAAATCCTCGATGACGACCACTACAAACTTGAGAAGATCAAGGAACGCATCATTGAATTCCTTGCAGTCCGAAAGCTCAAGGGAAACAACATGAAAGGTCCAATCCTTTGTTTCTCCGGCCCTCCAGGAGTTGGTAAAACATCTCTCGGAAAATCCATCGCCAAGGCTCTCGGCCGTGAGTTCGTGAGAATTTCTCTCGGCGGAGTAAAGGATGAGGCGGAAATCCGCGGCCACCGCCGCACCTATGTCGGCGCACTTCCGGGCCGGATCATCCAGGGTCTCAAGCAGGCCGGAACGAACAATCCCGTGTTCATTCTCGACGAGCTTGACAAGATGGGAAGCGATTACAAGGGGGATCCGTCGGCAGCGCTCCTCGAAGTGCTTGATCCGGAGCAGAACTACGCATTCCGCGACCATTATTTGAATGTGGCGATTGATCTCACCAATGTGATGTTCATCACCACATGCAACGCCCTCGAGCAGATTCCCGCTCCGCTTCGCGACCGGATGGAAGTGATCAACCTCTCAGGCTACACCCAGGAGGAGAAGCACTTCATCTCACGAAGGTACTTGATCCCGAAACAAGTCACCGAAAACGGACTGACCAATGAGCAGATCGAGTTTACGGACGAGGGAGTCCAGTCGATCGTGGAGAACTACACTCGCGAGGCCGGCCTCCGGAACCTCGAGCGCCTGGTGGGCACCGTCTGCCGTAAAACCGCGAGGTTTGTTGCAGAAGGCAAGACCGGAACCACAGTGATCACGAAAGAAGTGGTCGCAAAGTATCTCGGGCCCGCCGTGTATTCCCGTGAAGACGAACAGGAAAAGGACGAGGTCGGGATTTCGACAGGACTTGCCTGGACCTCGGTTGGCGGCGAGATTCTCTATGTGGAGACCGCTACCACCCGCGGAAAAGGCGGAATGCTCCTCACCGGCCAGCTCGGTGATGTGATGAAGGAATCGGCTCAGGCGGCACTCGGCCTCATTCGCTGGAGAGCTGCAGACTTCGGAATCAATTCCGATGTCTTGAGCGAAACCGACATCCATGTTCATTTCCCGCAAGGGGCCGTGCCCAAGGACGGTCCGTCGGCCGGAATCACCATGGCCACTGCCATCATCTCCCGCCTCACGGGCATCCCTGTGCGGAAGGATGTGGCAATGACGGGTGAAATCACCCTGACCGGCCGGGTCCTCCCGATTGGCGGATTGAAAGAGAAGTCGCTTGCTGCCATGAGACATGGAATCAAGACCATCATCATTCCGGAAAAGAACAGAAAGGATCTCGAGGAGATCCCTGAGGAGTACCGCAAGGTATTGAATTTTGTCCCGGTCAAGTCGATTGACGAGGTACTCGAAGTCGCACTCTCCGGGAAAGTGAAACCACTCGCAACCATCCTTCCGGGAGCGGGCGGAGACTCCAGCGAGGCAAGAACCTCAAAGAGCAAGAAACAAAAACCGGTTGCCGCAGCAGAACCTGCAGTAGCCAAGTCCGTAAAGCCAGCAGCTTGATCCACAGGCTGTACTCAACTGAAGAAGCCCGGGTCGGGTTGCCGATCCGGGCTTTCTTGTGTAGAAAGGAACAGGACCCGGACGTTTCATGTCGATCACCCTTCTTTGCCTGATCCTCATCTGCTGTTCCTTCATGCTTTCCTCGAGCGAGATCGCAATCTTCTCGCTTTCCCGTGTTCAATTGAAAAAAATCAAGGACCAATCCGAGCCGCTCTTCCGGAGGATCCGGACCCTGATCGGTGACTCCATGGGTCTTCTGATCACAGTGCTCTTCTTCAATGAGGTCGTGAACATCAGTCTTGCCTCCCTGATCACATCCACCGTGGTCGATCCACTGGACCTCGACTGGAAACTCAGTACGATTCTGGGAGTCCTGATCACCACCCCGATCATCCTGATTGGATGCGAACTCACCCCGAAAGTGATTGCGACCAAGTCAAATCATCTGGTGATTTCGCTCTTCCTCCCGTTTCTGTACACCTGTTATCTCGTGTCCCGCCCCCTTGTGTCCCTCTTTCGATTCCTGATCCCGGAGGCCCAGATCAAGGAACTCCACAAGCTCCACGAGGAGGACTTCATTGTCCTCGCTGAGGAGCAGGCAGAGACGGGAAATCTTCATGAAACCGAACTCGAACTGATCAAGAACGTGTTCGAAATGGACGACACACGCGTGGAGCAGATTGCAACTCCCATCCGGAAAATCTTCACACTTCCCTCCCACTTCACTGTCGAGCAAGCGTATCAGTCGATTTTGAAAGAAAAGGAAGTGTTCAGGATTCCGGTGACCGGATCAAGCAAGGAGGACATTGTGGGAATCCTGAACGTAAAGGATCTTGTTGAGCTCAAGATCGATCCCGAGGTCAGGAAAGAGAACATCATGAAACTTTGCTCGGAACCCCTTACGGTTCCAGCGAACCTGAGTCTGGATGCGCTGTTCAGGAAAATGAAGAACCGGAAAGTGCAGGTGGCGTTCACCCGCGCTCCCAATGGACGAATCAGCGGGATGGTGACTCTCCAGAACATCCTGGACCTACTGATCGAGGAGGCATTCGAGGAATGAATCCACTCACCCCCTTCATTCTGTTCTGCCTGCTCCTGATCGAGGGCTTTTTTTCCGGCTCCGAACTCGCCCTCCTCTCGGCGGATCGGCTTTATCTGAAAAAACTTGGAAAAAAAGGCGACCTCGGAGCTCTGCTTGCACTGAAACTCCTGAAGTCCCCCGACCGGATCCTCTCGACCACGCTCATCATGACCAGCTCCTGTGTCATGGCGATTTCGGTGCTCCTTACCCTCGAATTCAGAGCGATCGACCCCCGTCATGGAGAGTGGAAAGCGGTCGCACTCGGTTCGTTTCTTGTCATTCTTTTCGGGGAACTGATCCCGAAGTTCGTCTATCGCCATTACTCGGGTTACATCGTGCCGAAGATTGCAAAGCCGATCTTTTATGCACAAAAAGCCCTCTTCCCCCTGATCCACCTGACCACCCTCTATACATCCCAGATCGCGAAGATCATGGGTCCGATCGAAATGATCTGGAGCGGACGCAAGGAAACCCCGAAGGACGAGTTGCAGGGACTTCTCGCCTCCGATCCGGAAGACACCCAGATCAAAAGCAATGAGCGGCTGCTCATCCGGAAGATCCTCAAGTTCAGGGACAAGATCGCAAAGGACGGACTCTTGCCTCTCGTCCAAGTGGATGCGATTGAGCGCCAAAGCTCGCTTTTCGAGGCCTTCGATGTTTTTGCAAAAAAGAAACACTCCCGCCTTCCTGTTTTTGATGAGCGAATTGACAATGTCATCGGGATTCTCGAGCTCAACCACATCATCCGGCAGACCGATCTCAATCAAAAGATCGACCGATTCATCAAGCCAGCGATCTATGTTCCCGAGAATCAAAAGCTGGAGCTGATCCTGAATGAGATGATCGACGGGAACTACCAAATCGCGATCGTTGTGGATGAGTTCGGGGGCGCGGTCGGCATTCTCACCCGCGAGGACATCTTCGAACAGATTGTGGGAGATCTTGAAGACGAGGACGATCCGGAAAAGCGCCCCGTGCGTGAACTCCAATCCAATCTCTGGCTTGTGAAGGCCAGAACTCCAGTACCCCAAATCAACGAGGAGTTGAAACTCGAGATTCCCGAGGGCGACTATGACACCCTTGGAGGCTTTCTTTTGCGTCAATTTTCCCGCATTCCCGATCCGGGTGATGAGTTGTTTTTTGACACCCCCACCCACCGGCTCAAGATCACCATCCGCGATGCAACCAGAAGACGAATCGAAAGCGTGAGCATTGAAAGAATTCCAAAGGAATCATAGAATCATGGAAGGTGGTGATTCCATGCAAAACCGAATGAAAACCGTATTGATCGTTGATGACATCCCTTACGTCCGGAAAACCCTGAAGCAGATCCTTTCCGCGCGGGGATTCAAAGTTGTGGGCGAGGCGGAGAATGGCGAGATCGCAGTTCAACTCTATCAAGAGCTTCAACCCGAAATCATCACCATGGACCTGGTGATGCCGCTCGTGAATGGCGTGGAAGCCACTCGAAGGATCCTCGCCATAAATCCGGATGCGAGGATCGTGATCCTCTCCGCGATGATGCAAGAGAATCTCGTTGCAGACGCAATCATGGCCGGAGCAAAAGATTACATCATCAAACCATTTCAAACGGATGAAGTGATGAAGGTCATGAATCAAGTGAGTATGATGGAGGCATCGCCCCGTCTCTCCGGCGGAGCCGCCTGAGGAACCATGCTCAAGCTGATCGGATCCATTTTCAAAGCCACTCTCCTCGTTCTGGTGATTCTCGTTCTTTCCCACATTGTCGAGATCAAGGGCGTGAGTGTTTCACAACACGTTCTCAGAGGAATGAATTCCGTCTCCGGATTCAGCCCGAGCCGGCAGATCAATCAAATCACGGAAAACTACTCGCAGGCACTGAAGACCCGGGTTGAGGAAATCCGCAAAATCGATCCCGGAGTCGAGCCGGCAATCGAGCCGGAGGACCAAAAGGCCCTGAGCCGGGTGATCGAGCAATCCCAAAAGAGAAAATAAAAAAAGGCCGATCCATCCCGGACCGGCCCTCGTGAATTTTTATCTTGCTCGAAGAGTCTACTTCGCAACAGACGCGGACGTCTTTGATTTGCTCAGGGAAGAAGAGGAGGAATCAACCAAGGAATGATCTCCTTGCATCTTCGTGCAGTGGGCTTTTCCTGCTTCCTTGCTCGAAACAATTCCTGCGACTGCAGGGGAACTCAAAGCGGCAAGCAACGACAATACAGTAAACAATTTCATATCAACTCTCCTGTTTTTTTCTCTCATTGGACCCGACGTGCCGCATACCCCTAGGTGTGCATCAGGTGTGCCAAAAGAGAGAAAAGGAGAGTGTTGATCGCAAGCACTCGAAATCCATGGGATTTCACGCCACACGGATATCCATGAAATCCATGGAAGCACGTTTTTTAGACAGAGGGGTGTTTCCATTCGATACACACCTGTCTAGAACATGGACAATTGCAGTGGACGGGGCAACTCACTTCTTCGGCTTGAAGATGTGGATCGGATGCCCGAGGGCAACCTCCGCCGCCTCCATGATGGTCTCAGGAAGTGTCGGGTGCGCGTGCACGGTAAGAGCGAGATCCTCCACATGTGCGCCCATCTCAATGGCCAGCGTTGCTTCCGCAATCAAATTGGAAGCCTCCGCCCCCACGATATGGCATCCAAGCAAAGTTCCCTTTTTGGCGTCGCTCACGAGCTTCACCATTCCGTCAGGTTCGGCAACTGAAAGTGCCCTTCCATTCGCGGCGTACGGAAACACTCCCGTCGCAACCGTCAAGCCCTTCGCTTTGGCCTCCGTCTCGGTGAGACCCACGGTCGCAATCTCAGGATCCGTGAAGATCACTGCAGGCATCGCCTTCACATCATACACGGTCTTCATGCCGCCAATCGCTTCCGCGGCGACCATGCCCTCTTTTGATCCCTTGTGTGCGAGCAATGGTTGCCCGGCCACATCGCCAATGGCAAAGAGATTCGGAACGGAGGTCTGCCTTCGTTCATTCACAGGGATGAATCCTTTGGAGTCGAGTTTCACACCCGCCCGCTCCAAGCCAAGTCCCTCTGTGTTCGGCGTGCGGCCGATCGTGACAAGAACCCGATCAAATGTTTGTTTCTTTTCAACTCCTTCCGAAGAAAAAGTGACTTCCACAGACTTTGCGTTCTTCTTCACACCCTTGACCATGGTCGAGGTCATGATCTCGACTCCCCGCTTTTGAAGATTCTTTTGTACGACCCGAACCAGATCCGGATCAACAATCCCAAGAAGCGAAGGACTTGCCTCAACGACGGTCACCTTCGAGCCGACTTTGGAATAAAAAGTTCCAAGCTCAAGTCCGATGTATCCGCCGCCAACGCACAGAAGAGTTCCCGGAACCGTGTCCTGGGAGAGTCCGCCCGTGGAATCCAAAACCAGCTCCTGATCCACGTCAAATCCTGGAATCTTTGCAGGTCTTGAACCTGTGGCAATTACCGCTTGCTTGAACTGAATCACATCTGTTCCGGTTGCAGTCTTCACATCGATTGCTGTTGCGGAAGTGAACTTCGCTTCTCCAGAAATGAGAGTGCAGCCATTTGCCTTCAATAGCTGAGCGACACCGCCGGTGAGCTTCTTTACCACTTCCCCCTTCCAGGACATGAGTTTCTTCATGTCCAGGGAAGCACCCTTGATGGAGATCCCCATTTCTTCGGCATGCCGTGTGCAGTCATACACCGTTCCCGCGTGAATCAAGGCCTTCGAGGGAATGCATCCCACGTTCAGGCACACTCCGCCCACATTTGCCTTTTCAATGACCGTGACTTTCTTTCCAAGTTGAGCAAGGCGGATTGCGCAAACATATCCGGCCGGGCCAGCACCAATTACCACTACATCCGTTTGAAGAGTTGCCATGATTCAGATTCCTTTTTTAGAGAGATTCCAGAAGAAGCAAAGAAGGATTCTCGATATAAGACACAAAAGTCTTCATGAACTCGGCGGCTTCCGCCCCATCCAGAATCCTGTGATCCATACTGATCGAGAAATAGGTCCAGTCACGGATTGCGAGACGTTCCTTACCACCCTTGTTGATCACCACGGGCTTCCTGAAGATCTTGTTGAATCCGAGAATTGCGACCTCCGGATAGTTGATGATCGGAGTGGCGAACAAACCGCCAATCGAGCCTGCATTCGTGAGGGTGATCGTGCTCCCCTGGAAGTCCTCCATCACAAGCTTCTTCTTGCGTGCACGATCGACGATGTCGGCGATTTCGCGCGCCAGCTCAAAGATCGACTTTTGCTCCACATGCTTGATTACCGGCACCGTGAGCCCGTCCTCAGTCTGGACCGAAAGAGAGATGTTGTAGGTGTGGTGGGTGACGATCTCATTGCTCGCCTCGTCCAATGTCGAATTGAGTCTTGGATGCTGTCGAAGTGCGGCAACCATCGCCTTCAAAATGAAAGGCAGATATGTGAGCTTGATCCCTCTTTTCTCGGCAATCGCCTTGGCCTGGGCACGAAGACGGACGAGCTCGGTGGCATCAGCCTCTTCCACATAGGTGAAGTGCGCAGCCTTGTCCTTTGATTGGCGCATCTTTTCTGCAATTTTCTTTCGCATTCCACGGATCGGAGTTCTTTCCACCTCACCTGGAGAGAAAGCCTTGGCCCTCTGGGCGCCGGAAACAGCCCCCGCCGGGCTTCCGCCCGAAAGAGCACTCTCAATGTCCTGCAACAGAACTCTCCCGTGTGGACCGCTGGCAGCAACACTGGAAAGCTCAACCCCCTTTTCGCGCGCAAGCCTGCGGGTTGCAGGGGAAGCAAGAACATCACTGGAATTCGAGACGCTTGTCTTTGCTGCGGGCGCGGGGATCGCCGCTGCAGAACTCACGGGTGCCGGCGTCGAATGGGTTGATCCACCTCCGGAATGAGCCGAGGACGTGGAAGGCGATGCTCCACCCGCCACTTCCGCCACCACCATCAGTTGGTGCACTTTGACAATCTCACCTTCCTTGGCAACGAGTTGCTTGATCTTTCCGCTGAAGGGAGAAGGAATCTCAATGGTGGCCTTGTCGGTCATCACTTCGCAGATGGGCTGATCATCCTTTACGGTATCGCCTTCCTTCACTTTCCACTTGATCAATTCACCTTCGGTAACGCCTTCTCCAAGCTCGGGCAATCTGAATTCCATGTTGTTCTCCTTTGTCATTTCTCTTGATTTTTCCGGATCAAACCTTCCAAAAACAGTTCGGCAGCCTTGTAACTTGAACGGACCATCGGACCCGATGCCACGTACAGGAACCCTGCTCCCTTTGCCGTGAGCTCGAGGGATTCGAATTCCCCGGGGGTGTAATACTTTTCGACAGGCAAGTGCTTGAGCGAGGGCCGCAGGTACTGCCCGAGAGTGAGCACATCAATCCCGTGCCTTCTCAAATCGCCAAACGCGGTCACCAACTCGGCCTCGGTCTCCCCGAGACCCAACATGATGGAACTCTTGGTATGCAAACTCTGGTTCCTGGCTGCCGCATAGGTCTTGGCATGCTCAAGGGTATTCAGGCTCTGCTGGTACCCTGCCCTCGGGTCGCGAACCCGGTATTGGAGGCGATAGACGGTTTCAATATTGTGCGCGTACACATCCAACCCGGAATCCACGATCGTTTCCACACACTTCAAATCGCCGCGGAAATCGGGAACAAGAGCCTCCACCAGGAGACCGGGATCAAGACGTTTCAGTTCGCGGATCGTAGCAGCGAAATGGGCAGCACTTCCATCCGGCAGATCATCACGATCCACCGAAGTCAGGACGACATATTTCAAGCCCAGCTTTGACACCGCCTCGGCAACCTTGAAAGGCTCATCCGGATCAAGAGGGGGTGGCCGTCGTGCCGTTTGAATCGCGCAAAACCGGCATGCTCGCGTGCACACTTCGCTGCCGAGCATGAAGGTTGCGGTTCCCCCGGACCAGCACTCCGAAACATTCGGACAATGCGCCTCTTCACACACGGTATGAAGGTTCCGCTCGCGAAGCAGTTGCTTGATTTGCAGGTAGTTTTCACCGCCAGGTGGCCGGATCTTGAGCCACTCGGGCTTTTTGAGCGGAGCGATCCTGCTCGCCTCACTTGGAGACAAGGGGCGCTCTTGGTCGTGACGATTTTGCAGTGACTTCACCGACATGTTTGCTCCGCTATCATTTCAGGGCGAATGCCGCCCACTATAGCGGAAAAACAGGGCAAAACTCAACAAGAAAGACCTTTGATTTCAGGAGGATTCAGCGTTTTCGGTTGAAAACTCACTACTGCCCTTTGGTGCCGGTCCCGCCAGAAGACGACTTGCTGAAACTGGCAGGGGCAGCGTCATTAGTATCCTCAAGGTTCGTACATTGCACCATTGATTGACAGGAATTACACCAACAGCTCGGCAAATCGACGCTACTGGACGCCTTCATTTCTGCGTGAGCGATTCCGCCCAACAGGCCGCAAAGCAGAACTCCGAGACTCCATAAAAAAGGTTTATCGCTTTTCATCTCAACACTCCCGATCCACAGGATACCTTGGACCATCCCGTTTCACAATTTTAAACATTGGTCGTTTATCAAATCCCCATCGAGACCCCGGCCGGTGCCGTGATGTCGATCAGGGTCTGAAGCGCTCTCATGATTTCAGCCGAAACGCTCGCCCCGCCGTTGCTCTCGATCTTGTCCACTTCTCCACTGTTTTTATACTTGAACTTCACAACGCCGAGCTTGGCATCCGCAATCTCCACGGGCTTCGAAAGCTCGTTGTACTTGAAGGTGATCGTATGCTTGGCTCCATCCACCAAGGCTCGAATCCGGCCTTGAGTGTCGTACACCAACTTCACTTGTTTCTTGTCGCTGTTTTTCGCAGTCAAAAGATTGGCCGTGGCCGGGTCCCACTGGAACTCGCTCCACCGGACGTTCCCGCTCTTGAGCTTCTTCACCACCCGACTCACTTTGCCGACTTTTTGGTCATACGTGAGTTCCGTGGTTTCAAACGGGGTGACCTTCTTCACCATTCTCCCCTTCGGATCATATTCCATCGTTGTCACTCGACCACTGCTGGTGATCTTCACGGGAAATCCGAGCTTCTCGTCGTAGAGGGTCTCGGTTGCCTCTCCATCCACGGTGGTGACCATTTTAGTTGTCACATCTTCCCCGCCCGGCTTCACCTTGGAGTAATACTCATACTTCGAATCACTGATCTTTGCGCCTCCCGCGTCTTTTGCGATCACCCTTACCGCGTAGTAACTCGGTGAGTTCAAATCAGTGAGGTATTCGTATTCATTCATCGAACCGTCGGGATTGGTCACCGACTTCACGCTCGATTTCTTGTCTCGCCCGTAATAGGTGATGACCATCTGCTTTGGGCGACCCTTGTCATTCTTCTGGCCGGGGAATCCGATTTCGGTGATGTTGCGGAACTCATCGGTCGTATACTTGAAGGTGTTCTCCACCCCTGCATCATCACGACTATAAACCAGGAATCCCTCTTTGTTGTACTTGAAATCGGCATGTTTTCCGCTCTCGCCTTTGATGCTTTCGACATGTCCATGAACATTGTAGGAGAAATTCATCTTTCGATTCTGGTTGTCCACCAATTGCACCAGATGCCCGGCCTTGTCGTACGAAAGATTGATGAAATTCTTGTTGCGATCCATGAGTTGAACAAGCTTGCCCGCCTCGTTGAATTTTTGGACCGTGCCCTCCTCCATCACCCGGGTGTAACCACCCTTGACCTTGGTCACGTACTGGTACTGGAACTGCCGGGAGGTGAACTGCGTTCCTTCGGCGACCGTGTTCCTGGGCAGGAGGCCCTTGTTCATCAGCGCACCGTAATTCTTGGCGCGGAATGCATAGTCTTCGGTCAGACGCTTCCGGAAATCCTCGATCGATTTCGATCCCGAAATCATTCCCGCCTTTTTCGCAGCCTCAAGGATCTCGGGTATACCGGCACCCGCGGTCAGGTTTTTCGGTACAAATCGGACCGTTGCGCCTCCCCCGAACTCGGTAATCACGAGACTTCCATCGGAGTCCTGAATGAGGTTGACTTCATACTTTGTCCCCCATGAGTATCCGAACATTCCCATGTAATCGGATTTCGAGTTGTAGACGCGCTCGATGCGGGGTTCGAGCCCCCCCGGATAGGAAATGTCCCGCAGGGTAATGAAAAAATTCCCGTTTCGCAGACTCACATCTGCGCGGGCATGGGCGGCTGTCACCGAGAGAAATGCGAGTAAAAATACAGAGATCTTCTTCATCTTGAGCTTCCTTACACGTCGATTTTCGTTATCTTCTTGATTACAATATACGCCGCCACTTCCAAAATCACCACCCCGGAACATGCAATCCACCCCGGGATCGTGGTGAACATCGGCTTCATCATCTCCGGATCGGTCTGAGAGAGTGTCAACATCATGAACGGAGGCACACACATGAGGATCATGCCCTGCATGAAGGCCTGGGCCGTCATTGCCTTGATCTTGTTCTCGACCTTGATACGCTCGCGAATCAGGAGAGTGATGGTATCGAAGGTTTCGGCGAGATTTCCGCCTGTTTCCTTCAGGATATTGACCGAAGTCACGAACATCTCCACTTCATCGGCAACGATCCGTTTGGACAGATTCAAAAACGCCTCTTCCAGGGAAAGACCGATCTTGTTCTGATTCAGGATCAACTCGAATTCCTGGGAAATGGGGGGAGGCATCTCCTGGGAGACCAGGCCGATCGCCTGCGCGACGGACAATCCGGACCGCATTCCATTGGACATGAGTCCGAGGCCATCGACCATTTGATTCACGAACAGGGAAACTCTTCGCTCGTACATCAGGTTGATCACCGGTTTGGGGGCAAGCCATGCGGCAACCATGGCCATGGATCCAAACGCGAATCCGGCGCCGAGATGGGGAAGACAGAGAATGAACACGAGCAAACCGAGACCCGCGCTGCATGAAATCTGAACCGCCAGCACCTTTTCAGGTGTGACATCGATCATCATCAACTTGAGCTTTTCGACGATGTAATCGCGGGTCCCGATGGACTGGAAGCGGAACCAATCGAGAATCCGGTCGGAAAACTGAACGGCCACAAGAAAGGCACTCACAAAAACCAGAACACCTAAGGCCCAGAATGGAAGCGAGATTCCCATACCAATTATGATACAAGCCTTATTTGACCGCGAAAAGTCCTCTTGAGATTTTCATGCCCTTCGCCTCCATTTCCTCGACAAATTTCGGGATGAACCCGGTTGGCACGAACCTGCCAATAATTTTTCGGTTCTTGTCGAGCCCCTCTTGCTTGTAAATGAAAATGTCCTGGATTGTGACCGTTTCGCCCTGCATCCCGATCACCTCCGAGATGTAAGTCACCTTCCGCGAACCGTCCGTCAAACGGGATTGCTGGATGATGAGATTGACGGCACTTGCCACTGTTTCCCGAATCGCCTTGAGGGGCAGTCCCATTCCAGCCATCATGACCAGGGTCTCAAGACGTCCGATGCACTCCCGAGGATTGTTGGCATGCACTGTGGTGAGAGACCCCGAATGTCCCGTGTTCATCGCCTGCAACATGTCGAGGGCTTCTCCTCCCCGGCACTCCCCGACCACGATCCTGTCCGGACGCATCCGCAAACAGCACTTGATGAGATCCCGGATCGACACCTCACCCTCGCCCTCGATGTTCTTGGGCCTGGTCTCGAGACGGACAAGATGTTCCTGTCCCAATTGAAGTTCGGCCGCGTCCTCGACGGTAATGATGCGTTCTGTGGCTGGAATGAAGTTGGAGAGCACATTCAGGAGAGTGGTTTTCCCCGATCCGGTACCCCCGGAAACCACGATGTTCAATTTCGCCTCGACGCAGGCCCTGAGGAAATCGGCGATTTCGGTTGTCATCGAACCGTACTTCACGAGATCGGCGGAGGTGATCCGCTTTTTCGGGAACTTCCGGATTGTGATGGTCGGACCTCGAAGGGCCAAAGGGGGAATGATGATGTGAACCCTCGATCCATCCGCAAGCCGGGCATCGACATACGGTGTTTTTTCATCCACGCGACGACCCAGCGGAGTGACGATCCGCTCAATCACATTCATCATCTGTTGTTCGCTGGAGAATGTAACCTTCGAAAGTCCAGGCTTTCCCGCCTGTTCCACATAGATCTGATCTCTTGCATTGACCATGATCTCGGTGACGGAATCATCCGCAAGAAGATCCTCGAGGGGACCAAGTCCCAAGGCCTCGTCGAGAACCTCCTTTACCAGCTGGGCCCGGAGCTCCCGCGTGGGACAGAGGGTGGACGTGTCTTCCTTCGCAAGGATGTCGAGAATCGCCTTCTGGGTCTTCTCCCTCATGACCTCCTTTTGCTTCGGATCGCTTACGTCCGCATTCATCTTCTTCATGTCGACCACGTCGATCAATCCCCGATGGATTCGAAGCTTCATGCTCGTCCAAGGGTCCACCGCCCCGATCTTGGAGCGGGCAAGAAGCGCGGCATTCCCATCTCCCGCCGGCGGTGCATCGGCCCCGGCTCCGCCCTGGATCACCTGGAGTTTTTGGGCCACTCCGGTGGGCTTGTTGAGCTTTGAAAGCTGATCGAGCATTCGAGTGGACTCCATCCGTCGCACCAGATCGGAGTACGCCCTCGAAACAGCCGCACCTGGATTCACAATCGTGAAGGGTTGACTTTTTGCGAGAGCCGATTCGCAGGTCGCGGGTTCGTCAGGAATCGCAAAATAGGGGTTTCTCCCGAGATTCTTCTGAATCATTTGCGGGTTGATGACATTGCTTTGGGAAAAACGGTTCACCACCACCTGGACCATCTCCGGCGGAAAGAGCAGCTCCTGGACCTTCGCCAGGATCCTCTTTGTCTGATTGATCACGATCACATCCGGTGTGGTGACCACGAAAATCAGAGTTGCCTGCTCCATTGCCTTGAGGGCATGGGGTTCGGTTCCGTTTCCGCAATCCATGACAATCCAAGGAAAGATCTGCGAAGCGCCCTTCAGGAACTTGCCCAAACCGTCAAGATCAATGTCCCGGGCAAGTGCGGCCTCACGGGGGGCGCCGATCAGACTGTACCCCTGGGGGGAGTTCACCATGAACGGAGCAACCGCCTTCGGTTCCCAAACGGAAGTCTGGGATTTCGTGACATCAATGATGGTTTTCGGGTGATTCAACCCGAGAATGATGTTCTGGTCGCCGAGACTCTGAAAATCCAAATCCAGGATCAGCGGCCGCTGCTTGGAGTTGAGTTGATACGCAATGGCGAGATTCGCGGCGAAGACACTCTTGCCCACCCCTCCCTTTCCACCGACCACCGCAATGATGTGTCCCATGGCGTGCCCTCCCGTTTCCTATCTGTTGCTCGACGTCATCCTGAAGCTCTTTTTCAGGTCCTCGGTTCCATCCGATGCGCTTTCAATGATGAGCGGTGTGACAAAGAAGACATATTGCCCCTTGGCCTTGCTCATGTTTTTCGAGCGCGTCAGATTGAAGAGTGCCGTGGTCGGCCCGCCGGAGCCCGCCACCTTCGGATCATCCCGGTTGAATGAAGTTGATACATCCTGCTTGTTCACCGCAGTGACCGCCGCCACTTCCCCTGACTTCATATACAAATTCGCCCGTGTTCGATGCTCGGAGGTGATCGGGGTGCCTGCAGCGGCCTTTCCCACCTGGCTTGTCTGCGTGACTTCCATATCGAGCTCAACGTCCTGCCCTTGGAGAATCGTGGGAGTGACCGCAACCTCGAATCCGACGCGGATCGGAGGACCGTTACCAACTTGGCTGTTTTGCCCCAGGGTTTGGGTTGGAAGATTGATGTAGTCGACGAATTTTCCTTCTTTTCCGCTTTTCGTCACAATCGTTCCGGACTTCATCACCCTCCCATAGGAGGCATTTGAGGGAGGAGCCGAAAGGGCGGGAAAGAGCGAACTCAGGGTGGCGCTGAAACTGAAGCCTCCCTGCGATCCTGCGGCAGCAGCACCCGAGGCGTTGCTCCCGATGGCGATGGTCGGATCAGCTGTGAATCCCGGCTGCCATTTGAATCCGAAGGCTTTCATGAAATCCTTCGACAGTTCCACAAAATATACGGACAAGCGAACCAGCTTGCTGTCGCGCTTCGGGGGCGGAGGCACCACATTGATGTCGTTCTGAAGGATGAACGCACGCTTGTCCTCCGACATGCTCTCTATGTTCATGGCGCCTGTGATCGGATCCTTGAGTCGAATCACGGGAAGGAACCAATACGCCCGGTTCACTGCACGCACTTTCTGGTCGGGGGACTCGACGGTTCCACCGAGGATGATCTTTCCGTTGATGACTTCGGCCTTGAGGGTCGGCGCCACCACTCCCTGGAGATCCTGCTCGATCTTCCGGGAGAGAATTCCGAGGGTGACGGGCGACATGGTGACTTTGTTCACCACATATTCCCCGTAGGCCTTGTCTCCGATTTCATTGAAAATCATTCCGTAATCCGCGACCGTCAACACCTCTCCACGCAACACGATGTTCTTGTCCTCGAGCGAGATGGTGATCCCCTCCACCTCTTTCAAATTCTCCTTCAAGCGCTCATAAAAACGGATTTGATTCTGCTTTGCCACCATCACATCGAAAATGATGGCGATGTTCCCGTATTGGTCCCGAACACGGATATTGGTCTCGCCTTCCCCCACCGGCTTGATGAGGAGTTGCTTGTCCTCGCCGGTCTTCACGACATTGACCATCACCACTTGGGTGTTCCCGATCCCGATCGCGTCCTTGGCATTCAAGTCGGCGAGCTTGAGATCCGGATCAAGATCCACCACCTTGTCGACCCCGGTGGCAAGGACGAGGACGCGATGATCCGCTTCCATTTCCGTCTTGTCTGAAGTGAGCCGCGAGCGCATGAACGAGGGCCTGATCTTCGGAAGTCTCTTCTGCCGGGGGGGCGCTTCCTGTACCGACTCTTCTTTCTTTGCCGCGTATTCCTTGTCCTGGGCCTCGCCTTGTTTTGCTTCAGGCTCCGAAACCTCGGGCTGCGCCGCATCTTGAGACAGAGCCGGGAATGGCATCATCGTCCACATCGCAAACACGAGAACTCTCACTGCAACCATCCCGAACCTTGATTGGATCCGCATCATTTGCCCCCCGTCGGTGTGGACGCCGGCAGGCGCACACCCTCGTTGAGTGCGTCCGTTGCGCGGGCGGGAGCCAGCGCGGAACGGTCCACATCGTCGTTGTTCCTGAGCGTGAACATGAGCCGGTTTCCGCTCCCTGCCATGATCGCTGCAAGAAGCTGCGCCTGGTTCGGATCCACTTCGATCGTGATCGATGAATAGCCATCGTAATCGACGAGCGACTTGATCTTCGCTTTTCCATTCTGGGGATCGAGATCGATTTTTCTCGCAAGATTGTTTGTGACACTTCGACCGACAGCAAGAATCACCACATCCTGCAACAACGTCTTCGCAATCTTGTTTTCCCGCCCTCCGGCGCTCGCGCCCACATCAATCACGGAAATCAGATCGACGCGATCGCCGGGTTTCAGGAGTTTCGAAACACTCGAGATCTCATCCACCATCACCGACATCGCACGCCTCCCCGGAGCCACTTGGGGCGCAAGCCCCGTCTTGATGCTTGCTTCAGTGATCTTGTTCCATGCCAACTGTTCGCCCTTCTTGATGGACACAAGCGCCACGTTCCCGATGAGTTTTTTCACTTCTTCCTGAAAATCCGCCTCATCTTCCTTCACCTTTTTATTGAACCGGATCGCAGTCGGCTCCACAAAATTCATCGGCACCACCTTCGACTCAATCATGCTTTCCACGAGGGTATCCATTTCCTTGATGTCGTCGCGGGCCACCAAAACGGTGATCTCGGTCCCGAAGCGGGTTTTCGCATTGTCCTCGATGCTCTGAACGGACGTCAGAACAAAAAACACGGCGAAACCTGCCATGATCACGGACAATCCCATTGTTTTACTGTTCATCGTACTCTCCGATCCATCTCTTCTCGTACTGACACACCAGCTTCCGGAACGGCCATCGCCCGTCCTTCAGGCCCACGACCCCGGAGGTGTCGAAATTGACATTTTTGGAAACCGAATTCATTTGAGTGCAAATCGCCGAGGTTTCGCGCACGCGAACGTTGGTGCGCTTCTCCGGCTCGCCTGCTTCTTCGCTCCCGCCTGCAACCCCCGCTCGGGTCACTCTTTGCTTCTGGGGAATCGCAGGCATCGACCCTTCCTCCTCGCTCTCACTCAACGCCTTCGGGTCGGACACTCCGAGAACCATCAGATCCTGCTCCCTTTCCGCAAAGGTGCGTCCCGATCCCGCAAGCTTGTGCCGAAACGAGAGTCTCGGGTATTCAGGCGAGTTTCCGCTCAGAACATAGAGTTGGGATCGCGAGTATTGAAGATTGTTGATCGCCATCTGAAGACCAAGATTGAGACGGAAGAGCATTCCGACAAGAATGAACAGAAACGGAAGCACTACGACGATTTCCAGAATGCTCTGCCCTTTAGCATCCATTGTCCCACTCCACTTCCTGAGCTCCCGTGTTCTGCCGGATGTTCGCCTTCTCCTGCAGACATTCCTGTCGTGTTGGATTGGTCGGCATCCAGCTCTCCGAGACCAGCTCCATTTCAATCGCCTGATCCTTCGGTGTGAAAGGATGAAGACTGAGTTTGGCCTTGAAAGGAAACGAAACTCCCTGGTTCCAAAAATCGGTTGCCTGGTTTGCACTGAAGTACGGCCCTCCGCCGATCAATGGCTCATCCACGGCGGTAATGAGGGACTTGAACTTTCCTGTAACGGTGGAATCGAGAACCTCCCGTGCGCGCTCCTCCCTCGTGTCCGGATCGACAGAACCCGAAGAGTAGGCCCGGGCGGACATGAAGGTTGCATAATGGATGAAGTTTGAAACCGCAAACAAGGCCGACATCCGGATGAAAAAGAAGAAAAAGGAAAAGATCACCATGAGTCCGAGCACGAACTCCATGAGCGCCTGTCCTTGAATGCGGTTTTGCACTTTCTTCTCCATCCCTCTACTGTTTCGACGGATTGATGAAAATTCTGAAGTTTGCCCCCTGGGCACCGGGGGGATCGCTGTATTGGGGGATCAGGACCGGACCGCCATCATCTTGACCCCTCGCATCCGGATGTCCATAGCGGTAGGTATACTTGTATTGCTCGACGAAAGGCTTGCGGAGGGCTTGAAACGAACTGCTCCCTCCAAGACTCTTCAGTAGGGCGGAATAGACCAGGACCACGATCGCAAGCAGGATGATGTATTCGGCAATTGCCTGCCCGGAACGGTTCATTCCCTCCATAGTCCCGCCGGTGCAGCCCCTGCACGGATCTGCTTCTCGAATTTCCCCCCGATTTTAGGGGCTCCCTGATCGAAAATAGAGGTCATGTTCTTCGCAAACGCGACAACGATCCCCATGGTGATGGAGAGAAGAATGATGTATTCGAGAACCGCTTGTCCCGATTCCTTTGATCGCTTTTTCACCGAGCCCCCTCCCTTCTGTAATTATTACATGGCTTTTATGTAATTAAAACCCGAGCCAGATCATCGAAGCATTGGCCTGCAGCCCCGGCTGCGCCTCGTCAACCAATTGGCTTAATACGGAGGGGCCCGCAATCCTCCCGACCGCCTCGCGAAGGCGTTTCCCGACCCCGGCCGTTTCAAAAAACAACTGATCTCCCGCTTTGAGCTCAACCTCAACGATTTCAGGCTCAAGTCTGCGCGTGGTTCCGATGCTCATCAGCGGAATGAAATCCCCCTCGCCCTCCTCCAGAAACGGGTTCACCTGGGAGAGAAGGGTCTTCGGGGCGGCCACTTGTTTCATTTGGCGCTCCCGTTTGAGGTGCAATCTGCAGGCCCCGACCTGTGCCACCGAGAGCAGCTTGCCTTCAAGATACCCAGCGATCAGGCTCGCCCCCCCGGAATGCTCCCAGGATCGCCCTTGATTGCGCTGAAAGACCGTTTGATTTGCGAATGCGATCGCATTCAAAAGCACGTTTCCCGCCAAGGAATAATAGGGCCGGAGCTCGAAGGGGAGGGTCGCATCAAGGTCCCCCGCCTCCTGTTCCATGAACTTTCTTGCCGATTTGACAGCGAGTTCGGCAGCCTCGCGTCCGGCACTGCCCCCGAAACCATCCGCCAACAGGAAGATCCCGCGATCGACATTGATCTCGAAATAATCCTCCTGGACAGGATTCGCCCCCTGCACCTGAAAGGCCTCCGCGAAGTTCAACGCCAGTCTTTGCTTGCTCCAACCGCTCATTTTTTCATCTCCTCCGGAGCACCCTCGCCTGAAAGGCGCTTGAGGGCCATGAGCTTTTTCATGCGCAAGGAGGCTTTCACGAAATACTCATGATCCACCGGAACCACCTCGAGCACCTCACGGTATTTTTTTTCTGCGAGATCGAAATCACTGAAACTCTCTGCAATGACCCCCTCCGAATAGATTCCCTTGGCGCGATTCGTGACAACTCCCCGGATTCGATTCATCCCCGCGGGGGCCTCATTGTCCGTGGGGTCGACTTTCAGCGCTTGGGAATAGGCCTGATACGCCTCGGTGTATTTTTCCTCTTTTTCGAATGCCTTTCCCTTTTCCAGGAGCGGATCCCTCTCGGATGCGATCGCATCCTCCACCTTGCGGATCTCCAACTTCACCAAGCGGGCAAGCTCCGGGGGAAGACCCTCGCGGGTCAAAAGGGCATCGAACCTGTCAAGCGCGCCGAAATAATTCTTCTCCTCGAAGGTCTTCACCGCAGCATTGAACTCTTCCCGGATCTCCTTCTGCCTCTTCTGGAATTTCGCGGCATCGGCCTTGGCCTTCTCGATGGCTTCGTTCTCCTCCTGGATGCGCTTTCTCCAGTTCGAGACCATCATGTTCTCCGGCTGCAACAACTCGATTTCCGGAAAAATCTCCTCCGCTTCCCTGTATTTCTTCTGGTCCATCAGAAGACCCGCCTGATCGATCAGTGCCTGGATCTTGAGGGCGGCCTGGCGTTCAGCCTCTTTCCGTTTGCGCTCCTCCTCCTGGGCCTCGAGTTGGCGTTTTTTCTCCCGGGCAAGGGCCTCCACTTCGCGGGCCTCCTTGTAGTCCTGGACAATGGAGAAAATCTTGCCAAGTTCGAGCAGACAACTGTCATACTCGCGATTCTTGAAGTGTTCGAGGGAGATCTTGTATTCGGAATCAATGTAGGCCTGCTGTTCGGGGGTCAAACTTTCGAACGTCGGACCGCCCGGGAGCTTCTTCTTCTTGTCGTCTTTTTTCACCCCATCCTTTTTCGCAACTGAAGCAGGTTGGATTTTCGCCTTCTGAACGACTTCATCCTCCTCGTAGAAACCGAAATAGAACAAGGTGAGCACCAGCACCGTGTAAATCAACTGCATCCGGGGAGGTGCGGAACGGAACCGGTCCAGACCTTTCTGGATCAAACTGCGTTTGTCCTCGGGGGCGGAAAAATCCGGAACGGGGACGGGACCACCGGGGGGTGTCGGTGCCGCGCCGGGAACGAAGGAGTCAAAAGGCAGAATCATCGAAGGGGGCGGAGACGCAGGCCCCGGGTCGACGGGAAACGAGGACATGGAACGGGACTCCTCGAGCGGAACCTGGAGGAACGCAGCCTTTTTTTCATCAAAGTCCGCTTGAACCACCTTGAACCTGAACTTCGTGTCTCCGATCCGGATTTCATCCCCGCTGGCAAGAATGTGCTCTTCCACACGAGTTCCGTTCACCTGGGTCCCGTTGGCGGATCCAAGGTCCTTCAACACCCATTGATTCTCCTGCTTCAAGATCACTACATGTTTTCTCGAAGATTTCCGGTCCTCCAGAATCACGTGACAATTCGGAGCCCGACCGATGGCAATCTCATTGTCTGCCATTTCATAAATCCGTCCGCCATCCCCGGCGTCCCCGAATTCGAGAATCGGCTTGGTGTTGCCTTGCTCGCGGCGCGAAACACGGGTGACTCCGTCGCTGTCCTGGCCTGAAAACTGGAACTGACCCGAATCCGGAAGAGCCCCGCTCTCCGTTTGCCCGCCGGACGCGGGGGTGGCAAAGGGATCGACTCCGGGAGCATCACCCCCGGCGTCCAGGGCGACCTCCGCAGCGGAGCCCCCGGAGTCCACCTCCGGAAGGGCTTCCGAGTTCCGTTCGAAATCGAGGATCGCAGAGGACTCCTTGGGAAAGGGATCCACGATAGCATCCTCTGCGGGAGTCGCCATGGGATCGCTCCCGTCCAACACCGGAGCAGTCTGACCAAGCCGGTCTTCCAATTCGAATGCAGGCGCATCCGCGGCTGATGTTGCTTCCTGAACGCGCCCGGTACCGGAATTTCCCTCTTTTTTGAGGCGGATTTCATATTCCCCGAACGCAAGGCACTCGCCCCCGTGAAGAGTCACCTGGTCGACATCCCTTCCGTCCACCTTGGCCTCACCGAACTTCGATTTTTTTTCAAACTCCATCCCGTTTTCGGTCCGGCGGATCACGGCATGCTTGCGTGAGATCGCTCGATCATCGAGGCGGATTCCACAATCCTCCCCGCGCCCGACCCAGAGGGTGCTCCCGTCCCACGGGATTTCCTTCAAGAGCTCGCCCTGATGAAACACTTCAAGACGCAAAAGCGTGCTCATCGCATGCCTCCCGAGGTTTCAAGCTCTTTCAGGGCTTCCTTGCTTTCCATGACCATGGGATCTTCCGGATCTTCGCCACTGTGCCGGAGAGCCGTTGAAAAATAGCTTTTCGCAAGCTTGAAGCGACCCACATCACGGGCCCGCCGCCCCAAGGCGATCAGTCTCTTCACTTCCCTTTCATTCTCACTCACCGCATTCTCGAAATAGTCCCTGGCGCGCTCATGTCCGGGATTCACCTGGAGCGCGAGTGCGAAACTCTCGCGTGCCCTGAGATAATTCCCGGCCTTGAACTCGCGGAATCCCTGTCGATAGTATTGTTCCGCGGTTCGCGCCACCTCGGGCGTGACATTCGGGGCTCCGTACGAGGCAAGTCCCCGCTCCTTCTCCTCCGAATCCGCTTTCTTTTCGACCTTCTTGTTCTGAACCATTTTTCCTTTCGGAGGCGCGCCGATCAGATCGGCCACGAAGTCAAGACCGTAGTCGTAGAGAATCGGTCCCGCCTCCTCGGGGTAAATGTATGCAAGCGCGAAAAGAGCCGCAAGGACCACCACGATCGGACTCGTCTTTTTTGCATTTTTCGCGGCCGCAAACCTGACTTCCTTCCCGAGGGATCGGACCCGGATCTTCTGTTCGGCGAAGGCCACTTCCCGTTTTTCAAGCTCGGGATCATCTGCGATCGGAGCCATCAAGACCTGACCCGACTCGGAATTCATCAGGAATTGGAAAATGGTGTCGCCCACAGTGAAGTGGTCCCCGCTCTTGAGCGGGAAATCACGGAGGAACTCTCCCCGATAGAAGATTCCGTTCGCACTCCCGAGATCCACCATGCGCCAACCGACACTGGAAGTGAACTCGATCCGGGCATGCACCCTTGAGGCTTTGAGGTCCGAAATCCTGAGGGAAGCCCCCTCGCCCCGTCCGAGAGTCAGGGAGGAACTCTTGATCACATAGACCGATCCGAGATCCGGGCCCTGAAGCACCCGCAATCTCGCGTACTCTCCCTCCTGCAAGGGGACCTGGGCGGTCTTGAATCGAAGAACGATTTCTTGTGCCATCAGCCACCGCTCCTCTTGAACAGGATTGCCAAACCGTTCTGATCGCCATTGGGCACCGCGATCGCAATCACATCATAATTGTCCCCCTGGAAGGAGAAGCGATCACTCGCAAAGCGGCTCGAGGAGGAAGACGCGACCCGCAACAAATCGCTCGAAAGGGCGGAAAGAGCCTGATCTGCGGCAACACTCACGGGCTGACCGACGGACTCGGCGCGGATCCCGCTTGCCTCCGAAAAAATATCGTTCATGGAAACCACGAGAAGAGTCGGGTCGAGGCCCAGGAAGGCGAACTTTCCCTGCTCGGAGAGGGCCCGGTAGGATTCAAGGCGCTGATCCCAGGAGACCTCGTTCAGGCTCATCGATTCAGATGCATTCTTGGGAATTCTCTGTGCTGCGGTATTGATGTTCTCCCAGAGGCCCTTGGTCTCCTCGAGCTTGAACTCCTGGGTGACCCTGGTGATCTCTCCCCGAAGGACCCGGTCGAGTTCCTCGTTCAAGACTTCATAGGGTTTTGCAGACAGCCTCATGAGGATCAGGTATCCGATCAGGAGCGCGATTCCCCCTACGGCGGCTGCGGTGCCATAGACGACCCCGAGTCCACCGGAGGCAATCATGTTCCCCGAAAAATCGATTGCCACCACCACGATCGCCGCAAGTTGCGGCTTCAACTGCCGGGTGTCCGTGATCTTGATCGGCTCCGCCCAAACCGCGATGTTTTGGTCGGTTCCCACCATTCCGATCCCGGTCTCGCGCCCTTCACGGAACATCTTCGTCGCTTTCAGCGCAAACACCGCTTCAAACCCGCCCGCGTAGATCTGGTTGAGCCGGGACACCGGAGCAATGATCTGCAAGGAGGGATTGGTGATCACGACCGACTTGATGGAATCCTCGGTCTCAAGAAAGGAGAAATCAATCAAAGATTCGTTGTGATTCACGAAGTTCGGGCCAAAGCGGTCGGCAAGCTCGCGTGAGAGGATTTTCGCACGGATGAACGCCTCATTGCGGATGCTCTGCTCGGCAAGATCCTGCATCGGCATCACGGATCCAGCGACCGCCACAAGTCCCATCACAAGGAAGATGGTCCCGGCCACAGAGCGAAACTCGGTTTTCATCAACATGCCATAGAACTTTGGCATGATCTTTCCCTCGAAGATCGCGACCAGACGTCCAACCGGATCCTGGGGGATCTCGACTTCGGGAACCGCATCCTTGAAGTTCGCCTTTGCGATCGTAACTCTTTCCACCGGAGGGGGGGCGCCAAAGCCCGGGTCGCCAAACCCCGGGGGAATGGTCGCGTTTGAAAGAGCACCCTCTTGCATTGGATCCGGCACCGCGGGCATCTGGGATTTCACAAGCTCCAGCACGAACTCTCCCACGCCAAGTTTGTCTCCCGATCGCAGGGTTTGCTGTTTCGTGAGCGCTCCGTTCACGAACGTTCCATTCGTGCTTCCGTCATCCCGGAGCACCACATCCCGTGTGTTCACCACAAGCGCGCAATGCCGCTTGGAAACTTTCGAGGAACTGAGCACAATATGATTGTCCATCTGCCGCCCGATGGAGTTTTCACCCTCGACCAGACTGAAGGAGCTTCCACGGTTGGGACCTGAAACGATCACGAGGCGATGCATAGCACCTCCCCGGATTTCAATCCCGCGCGTTCAATGGTTCCCGCAGGCAGTTCGAGCGCATCATCGGCGCGGAAATTCCCGACCGGCAGGAGCTTCCAGGGCCTGAGTCCGGGGTGAACACTGAGCACGATCCATCCGGAGGCCTGCTTTTTCAGAAACACCAGATCAATGGGAATGCTCATCATCCACATGTGCACGCTGTTGCACTTTGGAAAAAGGAGACCCTCACCCGCTTCAAACCTGGATCGTCCGATCAACCCCTTCAGACGCGCACCGAAACGGTCCGCAATCTCGGCACGGGAGGCGATCTCGACACGATCATGCATTCGGATGAGGTTCATTGCCATTTCAGAGCCCTCCCCCCGAAAGCAGGAACGGGACGAGCATGACGATGATGATCGCAGGAAGGATCAATCCGAACGTCGGCGCCATGAGTTTCTGGTTTGCCTGCGCTCCCGCTTTTTCGGCCATCACGAACCGCAGGACACGGATCTGTTCGGATTGCTGGCGGAGAACCTTTCCGATCGAGGCACCCATCTGATCCGCCGAAACCAATACCGCGATGAAGGAGTTCACTTCCTGGAGATTGATCCGGATCGCCATTTCGCGAAGCGCTTCTCCCCGTGCCGATCCCACCTTGATTTCCTTCAAGACCTGCTCAAGCTCATCAATCAGGGGGCTCGGCGCGGCCTTTTCAACCACCTTCTGAATCGCCCCGATGAAATCGAGTCCGGCTTCGGTTGACAGCGCGAGCAGGTCCACAACGAAGGGAAGCGAGCGGATCACCTTTTTGTGCCGATCCTTGATCTCGCCGTTCACCCAGATGTCCGGATAAATGAAACCCACAAACGGCAAGGCCAGGACCACGAACATGGGAACTTCATAGAGCTTGAGCGCATTGATGATCCCTGCCACCAAGGGGAAGAACACCACGAGGAAGATCTTGAAGGCGATGAACTCGTCGGCATTCAACTGGTCCTTGAGTCCGCCGCTGATGATCTTGCGGCGGTATTTCACGCGGGATTCATCGAAGAACGACTTGCTGCGGACCACGGGGACCAGGTATTGCGAGAAGAACGGGCGGGTGATTTTCACCAACGCATTGGTGGTCTTTTTTCCATCGAGCTCGCGGAGATTTTCCGCAGTCGACATGTTTTCCTGTTCCGAGAGCAACATGTAGGAGAACATGCCCACCGAAACAAAGATGAGCGCGTACCCTGCATACAGCACGAAGCCTGCGTACTCGGAAATGTGGAACGTGAACATTCTCTTTCTCCCGACTCCTCTTCGGAATCTTTCCTTAATAACTGAAATACGTTAGGCTCAGCACCGCCCCGAACGTAAGGAGAACCTTCATGTCAAAAACCCGGCGAATTGCGGCTTTTTTCATCCTTCTCATCCCCATGTCCTCCTCCGGAGGCGAAATCCTCTGGGACAACTGGTACACCGTCAGTGAACGCAACGCCCCCCACTCCTATTATAACGAGAAAGTGGAAATCTCGGGAGATCGCGTCAAGATTCAACTGAACACGTGGATTCGGGAGGGCAAGAGGATCCGCAGTGAAAACCTGGGCGCCACCGCCAAAAACGCCCCCGCTCTCGCTCCCCTCTTTTACAACTTCAGAACGCAGGTGAACGGGGAGGAAAAAGTCATCGACGGCACAGTGGACCCGAAGGGGCGGGTGTTCTCGGTGAAATCAAGGACCGGAGCGCTTCAATCAAAACCATTGCGCGCGGAGATGCTGCCCAAACTCATCCTCGCCTCTTTCTTTCCTGTTTGGATCCATAAAAACTACAAGCAAATCACAGGAGTTCAACCCAAGGAGTTCCAGGCCATCCTTGAGGACCAGGTCGAGGGAGAGGTGCCGGTGATCCGCGGAACCGCCTATGAAATGCGGGCGGATGATTTCGCAAATACAAGCAAAACAAGAAAACTCCGTGTGGAATTCAACAAGATTGTGGCGATGTGGTGGGTGAATCCCAAGGGCGATGCCGTTCGCATCGAGATTCCCGCGCTTGAACGCGTGGCCGTGAAAACCAGCAGGGAAACCGCGGAGTCGTTTCTCCAACCATGAAGGGACTTTTCCGGGGACTCCTGGTTTTCTCACTGATCTGGATTCTCGCACGAAGCGCGATCTACTTGCTTCCAGGGGATCCCGCGGAATTCCTGGTCCACGAATCGCTCGTGAACATCGATGCCGACGAGCTCCGAAAACGAATGAACCTCGATCGCACTCCCTGGGAACGTATTTTTTCCCTTCCCGCCTCCCGCTCCCTGATTCGCGACGAAGGGACCCCTGCACTCCTTTCGCACGCCTGGACACGAACTGCCGCACTCGCGGTTCTTTCCCTCGGAATTTCCCTTCCCTTGACTTTCGGGCTCCTGTTTTTCCACTTTCTGGGGGGGATCCGGAGATCCGCATCCAATGTGATCAGTCTGATCCTGGCCTCGGTTCCCATTCTGGTCCTCGGGCCGCTCTTTCTCCTCTTTCTCCCGGCACCCAACCCGCTGCTTCCCGCCCTCACCCTTGCGCTTCATCTTTCTGGATTCTGGTACCGGACTCTCTCCCGCAGGCTGGAAAGGGAAGTCCTTCTGGGTTCCGTGGGAGGTGCCCGCGCTCTCGGATTCCCGGAAATCCGGGTCTTTGCACGGAACCTGCTTGCTCCATCCTTGGGCGGATTCATCCTGTTTTTCGGAACCCAGCTCGGGTTCCTGTTGAACGGAAGCATCCTTGTGGAAACCCTGTTCCAGTGGAACGGGATCGGGAGTCTTTTGTCGGAGGCGATTCTTTCGCGTGACTATCCCGTCCTCGAGGCGGGAATGACCAGTGCCGCATTTCTCACGCTCGCAACCCAGCAGGCCGGGTACGCATTTCAATCCTGGTGGGATCCGAGGATCCAATGAGCGCGATCCGAGGGCTCGCCTCTGTTTTCATTTTTCTTCTCCTCTCAGGATCCCTTCTGGCCCGCATTCCATTGGAGCGGATCGAGGCCCACCGGCTTGAACGCGCACTTCAGCCCGGGATGGATGCCTTTGGACGGAATTGCGCGACCCTTACGCTGGCGTCGATTTCCTCCACCCTGATCTCCCTGCTTCCTGTTCTTCTTTTCACCATCGCCCTCTCGCTTGCCTTGGCCTTGCTCTCTTCCGGGGACAAGGGCCACCTGAGACTCCTGATCCGCTCCACCCTCGATCTTTTCTCGGCACTCCCCGGGCTTCTTCTGGCCCTTTCCCTGGGCGTGGTCTTTCCGGAGGCCGAACTCACCGCGTATCTGGCGACAACCCTGATGATTCTTCCCTCCACAGTGCGGTATTTCGAAAGTTTTCTTCGGAAGATCCGCTCGGAGGAGTTCATCCTCGCCTCGAATTCGATGGGCGCACCTCCGCTTCACATCTGGATGTATCATCTGCTTCCCGCGCTCCGGGACTCAATCCTCACCTTGCTTCCCTTCGTCACCCTGAGGCTGATCCTGATCGAAACCTCGATTTCCTTCCTTGGACTGACCTCCGTTCCGCAGCACGAAACCTGGGGAAGACTCCTAGCGCAAGGAAAGGACTATCTCCTTGAGGCACCTTGGATTCTTGCTTGCTCAGCCATTCCCCTTTGCCTGCTGCTTGCCTCATTCCACTTGCTAAGCCATGAGGATCGAAACTAGACTGACCCCATGCTCGATCAGGACTACTCGGAATCAGAACTCGTGATCACGGGATTCGAGGGCAAAACCCTCTCCCCTCAAACGATCACGACCATCACTCAAAAAAGGGCTCCGCTCTTCATCCTCTTTTCACACAATTACGAATCAAAGGATCAGCTCATCGCACTGACCGATGAGATCCAATCACGGGTTCGCGAATCGGGACATTCGCTTCCCGCACTCATCTCGGCGGATCAGGAAGGCGGACGGGTGCAACGGTTCCGGAAAGACTTCACCCTTCTCCCGACGGCGCAAAAAGTGGGCGAAAAAGCCTCCCCGAATCTGACCTTCGATCTGACGAGGATTCAGGCAAAAGAGCTGTTCTGTGCCGGAATTCAACTCAACTTCGCTCCCGTGTGCGACATCAATACGAATCCCGCAAACCCGGTGATCGGGGATCGTGCGTACGGGAACACCTCCGACCTCGTGACCCGAATGGCCTCTGCCGTCGTGCGCGGCCATCTCACCGAAGGGGTCGAACCCTGCATCAAGCACTTTCCGGGGCACGGGGACACCCACCTGGATTCACATGAATCCCTTCCGACGGTTCACACGCCCCTCGAAACGCTGCGTGCACGGGAGTGGATTCCGTTCCACCGCGCCATGAAGTCGGGTGCGAATTTCGTGATGAGCGCCCACATCCTGCTTCCGCACCTGGATGAAAAAAACCCCGGCACCCTTTCCCCCACCTTTTTGAAGGATCATCTTCGGGGGACCCTCATGTACCAAGGGATTGTCGTGAGCGACGACATGGAAATGGGTGCGATCACAAAAAACTACGGTGCGGAGGAAGCGCCGATCCTGGCCCTTCAAGCCGGATGCGATGTGCTTTGCTATCGTTCGGAATCAGCCGCACTGCTTGCGATGGAATCAATCAAACGAGCGCTGGGTGAGGGACGCCTGGACCCCGTCCGGCTCAAAGCATCGATCGATCGGGTGAGAAAGGTTCGCTCCGGAATCAATCTGGCCCAAAACCAGCTGCCCCGGGAAGAGCGACTCCGCCTGATCGGCGCCGAAGCACACCTGAAGTTTGTTGAAGATCACTTCTCTTGAGTCTTCAGACGCACATAACTGACGGAAGCCTCGCGAAGCGCCCCTTCTCCGATCCACAGATAGCCGCCCTGACACTCCCATTTCGGGTCGTAGGAGCCACAACTTTCACCATAGGAATTCTTGATCAGGTACTGGCACTCTCCCGAGGCCGGATCGAAGCGCTGCCCGAGAACGATTGAGGTGTGCAAATCCGCAAGTCTCTTTTTGATCCGGCTCGAATTCTCAAGCACCCCGTAGAAGTAATCCAGGGACAGAGGGCGCCCCGACTCGAGATCCTCGTGAAACCTGCGGAACATTCCGGGACCACGCACATGCATGGTAATGGACTCGATGCCGAACGGATAAGGCCTGCGACTTCCCACGCATGCTTTCTCCCGGAGCCCCTCCAGAACCTGCTGCCTTGGATTGTTTTTCAGGACGGAGAAAAACTCCTCCCGTCCGACACCCGGAAACTCATAATGAAAGGGAAGCTCAGCGCTCGCCTTGAAGATCCCCGACCTCACCAGCCGCTGAAGATCAAGGATCTCCGAAATGGCCACATTGAGCGTTTTTTTCCCAAGTTTCGGGGCACCCTGTCCGGAGTCGACCCTGACCCAAAAATCCGAGGGAAAATCCGATTCCCGGCAAGAGCCGGACTCAGCAGCCTTCCTCAAGGCACTCCCGACAAATCCGGTCTCGGGTACGAGCGTGCCATTGACCCATCGATAAAACCCGGGCCACAGGCCCTTGTTGTATTGAACGGCGATGTCCGCTGCGGAAACCGGTTCGGAAAAGCCCGAAGCGAACTGCAAAAGGTCGGCCGCCGTATGGGCGTAGCACCAGGAAATATCCCCTTGGTTCCGCATTTGAAGCGCCGCTTTGGGGCGCAAATCCACAAACGAGCACTCGCCTGCCCCTTCGGCAGCGTAGCCACCAGACGCGAAAAACCCCAAAATCAAAGCCCCTGAAATCAACCCCATGGATTTATCCTTAGCATGGGGGTGAATTCAGTCCACAAAAAATTGCTGTCAAACGCGAAAGCCTCCGAATCCAAGCACGGACACCAACATCAAGAGAAACAGCAAAAACCGAGCTGCGAGCGCCATTGGGATTTCCTCCATCCGGCAAGCAAAGCAACCGTCGTGCCAATTCCAGGACAAGGACTCAAGCAAAGATCAACGGCATTGAAAATCAATCACGGCAAGGGACGCCTCGATCAAAAGGGCTCGAGGATGAACTTCCGTTTGAACATGATTGGCAACCGCATAGAGATCAATCTCATCCCGGATCTTTTTGTATTGGGCCTTGTACCTGAGGACGCAGGCACGGGTCTCATCGCTCTCAAAGAGGCACACCGTTCGGAGCGCTCCAATCTGGGTCTCAACTCCCGCAAAATGAGAGACAAACTCTCCTGCCGACATCCCTCCCGCATTGAAAGACTCAACGGCAGGAAGCATTTGCCGGATCGCTTCCCGATACCGGAAACGGCAGGTTTCCTCGTACCCGCCCGCATCACGGGCATACGCCCGACCTTGCCCAGAGACTCCCCAGAAGAGCACCACCGCAAAAACAATGTTCAGGATTTTCATTTTCAATTCCTCCACCTGCCGACCTTGTAACCAACAAGCCATGGCGCGTCAAACCATCCTTTTGATTCGCTCCATTCACACGAAAGAGCTGATGCTTCCAAAAAAACGAATTAAATTGTTCAAATTTACAATTTTATGGAATGATCCCCACGCGGATAAGGTTGGGCATTCTCGGGAGGATTCATGGAAACTTGGCCAAAAGACAAAGTATTGAAATCAAAATATTTACCGCTCTGGGCACTGCTGTCGTTCCAAGCCGGATTCATCAACTCATTCGGCTTCCTTGCTTGCGGCCGCTTTGTTTCCCACGTGACGGGTTTTGGCACCCAAGTGGGTCTTGCGATCGGCGAGGGCAAATGGGCCTTTGCGCTTGAGATGTTCGGGACCCCGTTTTTTTTCATCCTCGGTGCTTTTTTCTCGGGTCTTTATACCTCCGCACGCCAGGCCCGGAATCTTCCGCCTCGCTATGAGCGCGTGAGTGCCGCCCTTCCCGTCCTGCTCCTCATCCTGTTGATCTCCGGCGTACAAGGCTTGTTTGGACCGTTTGGCGAAGACCTTCTCTATCTGCACGACTTCGTCCTTCTCTTCTCCCTTTCCTTCGCATGCGGGCTTCAAAACGCGTGCTTCACGACATTGACGGGGGGATTCATCCGCACCACCCACCTGACGGGCCTGAGCACGGATCTCGGGATCGATTTGTCGAAAAGCATGTTCGGAAACGGATCGAGGGCGGAGCAGTCGGTTCTTCGAAGAAGCAACATTTCAAGGATCGCCTGCTTCCTCGCGTTTGCAGCAGGGTCGATTGTTTCGATTCGATATTCCGAGGACCACCACTATTACTCCTTGGGCGTTCCTCTCTTCACTTCCTGCATCGTCTTCGGTTTCACGGTTCTGCTTGGCAAACCCGGAACCGAAACAGGGAAGAGCCGGTTTACAGGACTGAGATCATGGATTCTTGGCTGAATTACCATCATCTCTATTATTTCAAAGTCATTGCCCAGGAGGGGAGCATCGCGCGTGCCTCCGACAAGTTGCGTTTGGGGCAGCCCACTCTGAGCGCCCAATTGAAAACCCTCGAGAGCAAACTCGGAGTGCCTCTTTTTGAGCGAAAACACCGGAAACTCATTCTTACCGAATCAGGAAGAATGGCCTTGAAATATGCGGATGAAATCTTCAGGACAGGATCTGAATTGGTCGAAGTGCTTCAGGACCGCCGCCAGCCTGATCGCATCCACGTGGAACTTGGCGCTCTTGACAGCATTCCAAAGCACCTGATTTCTCGGCTCGTGAAGGCCGCACACGAGGTTGCGGAATGTACGGTGACACTCCTCGAGGGCACGACCCAGGATCTGACCCGCGAACTTCTTGCTCATCGGGTGGACCTGATTCTCACCAATCACCCCCACCAGGTCTCGGGAGAATCGCAACTCCGGTCAAAAAAGATCATCGAGTATCCCATCCAAGTGTATGCACACCCGAAATTCAAACATCTTCGCGATGGGTTTCCCGGGTCTCTGAGCGGCGTGCCCACAATCCTTCCCACTGCACACAGCAGACTCAGGTTCGAGCTTGATCATTATTTTGAGACCCAGAAAATCCATCCGCTCGTGGTCGCGGAAACGCAGGATACCGCCTTGCAAAAAATCCTGGGCGTGGACGGTCTCGGCGTGGTCCCGCTGCCCGAATTGGCGGCTGCCTCTCTCGTAAAATCAAAAGAATTGATCGAACTCGGAAAACTCAAGGGTGTCACAGAGTCCATTTACCTGATCTCAGGCAAACGAAAAATAGAGAATCCTGTTTCTGAAGCACTCCTTAGGGACTTCAGGATTTAAGATTCGTTTATTTTGAATCGTGAAATTATATTTTTCTATTTTTTAAATTCGAAAAAAAAGGGAATAGTACCGAGGAATCAGTAGAACCCAACCCACGGAAAGGCCTTGAACCATGACAATCCAATCCTCTGCAGAACGATCCTTGAAAGCTCTTGAAATGATGAAGCAGGGAAATCTCCGATTCCAGCAAGGCTTGCGTTCAGTGGAGCATTTTCCGACTCCGAGCAAATTGAAGATTCTCTCCGAACACGGACAAAAACCCTTCTGTATCATTCTAAGCTGTGCGGACTCGCGGGTTCCGGCGGAACACCTGTTTGATCAGGGACTCGGAGATCTCTTCGTGCTTCGGGTCGCAGGAAACGTAATTGCTCCCTCCCTCCTTGCGTCACTCGAATTCGCCGCGACCCAGTTCGACACTCCCTTGGTTCTTGTCATGGGTCACTCCAAGTGCGGAGCCATTCAGGCTACCATCAATAATGTGAAAACTCCGGCTCCCCTTCCGAGCCAAAACCTCACCGACCTTGTGGACCGGATCAAGCCAGCCGTGAAAAAGCATGTTGAGAAGTACGCAAACGAGCCATTGCTTGTAGATATTTGCGGGATTGAGAATGTCCACAACACCGTAAAGCGAATCCAGGAAGACAGCCCGATCGTTCAAAAACTGATCGCTGAAAAGAAACTCATGATCGCAAGTGCCTTTTTCTGTCTTGATACGGGCGTTGTGGAATTCGAACCGGTTCCTGAGTCAAAGGTAACCAAGCGGGCCTAATCCTGCTCTTGGTTCCTTAAAATCGTTTCGATCTCTTCGCGCGTGTGAAGACGTCCCTTGCCCACTCCCGGGCAGTAGGATTCGATCTCGCGCCTCCAGGTCTTTGCCTTCATGTTCTCAGGCCAGAAGGGCCAGGTCCGGCATTGCTCGGGTCTGGCCACATAGGTTCCGCAGCGATTGCCTCCTTCAAGAAAGATGCAATCCCCATTTGCCTCGGGGGGATCCATCAGGAACACGCGCCCGTCCTTGCTTCCACAGTATTGCTTTTTGAACTGGGCAACCGACAACCCGAAATGATCCGCTAAGCGTTTCACATCCGATTGCGTAAGGTAAACGAATCCATAGGAGCCGCGCGAAGTGCAGCACTTCCCGGAACCCTGGCACTCAAAACGAATTCCCTCATGATAAAAAGGCTTCGGACCCGGCTTGCTCATCAGAACCCCGAATACTCCTGATATTCGCCATACACCTTGCGAAGCTCATCCGAAATCTCGCCCAGTGTACACTCGCTTTTCACGCACTGGTAAATCCTGCCCATGAGGTTGGCATCCCCCTGCGCCCCGGCCGAGAGATCCCTGAGCGAATCCTGAACCTTTCCGGATGCCCGTTTTGCACGATATGCCCGGAGGCGCTCAACCGCCTTCACCTCGAGCTCGGCCGGAACCTTCATGGTCTCGATCTTTTTAGAGCTTCCGGACTCCTGATAACAATTCACACCCACGATCTCGAGATCTTTTGCGTCGATTCGCTTTTGATCTTCGTAGGCGGAGTTCAGGATCTCCGTTTGAATGTAGCCGGATTCAATGCACGCCACCGTCCCACCACGCCGCTCGATCTCGGAGAGGTATTTCCAGACCTCTTCCTCGATCGTGGCGGTCAGCGACTCGACAAAGTAACTGCCGGCCATCGGATCCACCGTCTGGGTCACATTCGTTTCGGATGCGATCACCTGCTGGGTTCGTAGCGCAAGAAGCGCTGCCGACTCGCTCGGAAGTGCGAGTGCCTCATCCATCGAATTCGTATGAAGCGATTGGGTTCCGCCAAGGACCGATGCAAGAGCCTGAACCGCGACACGTACGACATTGTTCTCGGGCTGCTGGGCCGTGAGTGTTGAGCCCGCGGTCTGGGAATGAAACCGCAGCATCATGGAGCGTGGATCCTTTGCATTGAATCTTTCCTTCATGATGCGGGCCCAGATCCTGCGCGCTGCACGGAATTTTGCGACTTCCTCGAAGAAATCGTTATGGACGTTGAAAAAGAAACTGAGCTGTCCTGCAAACGCATCCACATCAAGCCCGGCCTTCACCGCAGAATCAACATAGGCGATCGCATCGGCGAACGTGAACGCAAGCTCCTGGGTTGCCGACGATCCCGCTTCCCGGATGTGGTAGCCCGAGATGCTGATCGGATTCCATTTTGGAATTTCCTTTGAACACCAGGCGAACATGTCGGTGATGATCCTGAGCGCGCCTTTCGGGGGATAGATGTAGTTTCCGCGCGCGATGTACTCTTTCAGCACGTCGTTTTGAACCGTGCCGCGAAGTTCCTGAAGACTCGCACCCTGCTCTTCCGCCAGCGCCACATAAAACGAAAGGAGAATCGGTGCGGTGGCATTGATGGTCATGGAGGTCGAAACCTTTGAAAGAGGAATGCCCTTGAAGAGCGTTCTCATCTCATCGAGGTTTGAAACCGACACACCGACCTTGCCCACTTCGCCCTTGGAGCGCCCGTGGTCGGGATCATATCCGAGTTGGGTGGGAAGATCGAAGGCAACCGAAAGCCCCATCGTTCCTTGAGAAAGCAGGTAGTGGTACCGCTGATTGGACTCTTCCGCTGTTCCGAATCCTGCGTACTGACGCATGGTCCAGTTCCGGCCCCGATACATAGTTTTTTGCACCCCTCGGGTGAAGGGATAGCTTCCGGGAAGGGAGAGGCGTTCTTTCAGATCGGATGGCAAATCCTCCGGACCATAGACTTCTTTCACTGGGATTCGCGAGCGGGTGTTGAAGGATTTCATGTGCGGAAAACCTTACTCGAAGGAGGAAGTAAACACAACGAAGCGGGGCCGGGACTCAATGAATTGAATGGATTCGGCAGCAACAATTCCCGACTTAAAGGGTTCAGCTTTTCGGGTTTCTGTGCTAGAATGCGCCTTCATAAGGAGACGCGATGATCCAACCGATCGAGGCCCTGACGTTTGATGATGTGTTGCTGTTGCCCGGCTATTCCGAGGTTCTTCCCTCGGAGGTCTCCACTCGCACCCGCCTCACGAAGAAAATCGAACTCAGGATTCCGCTTCTCTCCGCCGCCATGGACACCGTCACCGAAAGCAGGACCGCGATTGTCATGGCACAAGAGGGCGGACTCGGGATCATCCACAAGAACCTGACCGTAGCTGAACAGGCCTCCGAAGTTGAGAAAGTGAAGAATTGGAAAGCAACTGAAACTGCGCTTGCTTCAGGACCATTGCCGGTGGGCGCGGCCGTCGGCGTTGGAGAGGAAGCCCTGCAAAGAGCCGACGCACTTGTCGAGGCCGGAGTCGACATCCTCTGCGTGGATTCCGCACACGGGCACTCCCGCGGAGTGCTCGAAGCGATTCGGAATTTCAAAAAACGATTTGGAAATAAAGTCGAAATCATCGGCGGCAATGTCGCAACTCCGGAAGGAACTCTTGCATTGATTGATGCCGGAGCCGATGCCGTGAAGGTCGGAATTGGCCCGGGCTCCATTTGCACGACCCGCGTAGTGACGGGTGTCGGGGTTCCCCAGCTCTATGCGATCACCGAATGTGCACGTGCTGCTCGAGAGCGTGGAATTTCGATCATTGCCGATGGCGGCATCAAACTCTCGGGCGACATCTCCAAAGCGCTTGCCTGCGGTGCGGGAGTCGTGATGATCGGTTCGCTCTTTGCCGGCACGGATGAATCCCCGGGCGAAATCATCAACGACAACGGCAGATCCTTCAAGATGTACCGCGGAATGGGGTCGATGGGCGCGATGGCACAATCCCAGGGCTCAAAAGACCGCTACTTCCAGAACAATGTGAATGAACGCGGAAAACTCGTTCCCGAGGGAATCGAAGGCAGGGTCCCCTACCGGGGCGGTCTTTCGTTCAACATTCACCAGATGATGGGCGGACTCAGGGCGGGGATGGGATATGTGGGTGCAGCTTCGCTTCCGGAACTTCGGGAGAAAGCCCGTTTTGTCCGGATCACCAACTCGGGTCTTGCGGAATCACACCCCCACGACATCGCTCAAACAACGGAAGCTCCAAACTACAGGACAACTCAATCATGAAACACCCCGCTCCGAACAAGATTCTCATTCTGGACTATGGCTCCCAATTCACCCAGCTCATCGCACGCAGAATCCGTGAACTCGGGTTTTATTCCTACGTTTTGCCCGGAACTTCCTCAATTCAGCGTATCGAGGATTTTGGTGCCAAGGCCGTGATTCTCTCGGGTGGTCCCGCAAGCGTCTACGAAGCCGGAAGTCCGAAACCCGCGCCCGAGCTTTGGACTTACCTCGATTCTAAAAATCTTCCCGTGCTGGGAATCTGCTATGGAATGCAACTCATGGTGGAGCATCATGGAGGCCGCATCAAGGCCGCCGACAAGCGCGAATACGGTCGCATGGGCGTTGCCGTCGAGCATCCCTGCGCACTTTTTTCGGGCATTCGCAATTTCCAGGCCTGGATGTCCCACGGGGATGAAACTTCGAAACTACCGAATGGCTTCCATCTGACCGCCCGGAGTGCCGAGGGGGCGGTGGCCGCAATCGCACACGAAAAGAAACCGCTGTTTGGAATCCAGTTCCACCCTGAAGTCACCCACACCGAAAAAGGAGCCGAGATCCTGCGGAATTTTTTGACCGGGGCTTCGGGCCTGAAGGCCGATTGGGAAATGCGCTCCCTCATCGATACCCTGGTCGAAAAAATCAAGACCGAGGTACCGGCTGATGCCGAGGTGATCTGTGCACTTTCGGGCGGTGTGGATTCGACTGTTGCAGCAACCCTTGTGCATCGGGCCCTCGGCAAGCGCCTGCACTGCATTTTTGTCGACACGGGACTTCTCCGGTTTGAAGAAGGAAATCGCGTGATGGCGCTCTTCACCGAGAAACTCCATCTTCCCGTCACCAGAATCAATGCGGAAACCCGATTTCTCGGAAAGCTCGCCGGTGTTTCGGATCCCGAGCGGAAGCGCAAAATCATCGGAGCCGAGTTCATTGCGGTGTTTGACGATGCCGCAAAGGACCTGGAAAGAACACTCGGGACAAAACCGTCTTTCCTCGTACAGGGAACACTGTATCCCGATGTGATTGAGAGTTCACCCGCACCGTCTTCCGGCTCTGCGGGAGCCACCGCCCATCACTCACACACGATCAAGTCCCACCACAACGTGGGCGGACTTCCGGAGGATCTCCAATTCAAACTGATCGAGCCCTTCCGGGACCTGTTCAAGGACGAGGTCCGGGGGATTGGCCGTGAGCTCGGCGTTCCCTCCGACTTTTTGGAGCGTCATCCGTTTCCAGGGCCGGGTCTTGCCGTACGGATCTTGGGCGAAGTGACCCGGGAGGCAGCGGATACCCTTCGGCATGCCGATGAGATTTACATTGAAATGCTGAAGTCCGAGGGTCTTTATTCGAAGATCTGGCAGGCGATGGCGATCCTGCTTCCCATCAAGACGGTTGGAGTTCAGGGCGATGGACGCACCCACAAGCAAGTGATCGCGCTTCGTGCGGTGACAAGCAGCGATGGAATGACCGCTGATTTTTATCCCTTTGATCTTGGATTTTTAGGCCGGGTTTCGAATCGGATTTGCAATGAGGTGAGAGGGGTCAACCGCGTGACCTATGACATCACCTCGAAACCGCCAGCCACAATTGAATGGGAGTAGGAGTATTATGAAGGCGCTTGCCATGTTTGGGTTCATCATCCTTTGTCTGCTTTCGTCACCCGGTCAGGGCATGGCCCTTGATTGTCCCGAAAGTCTGAAACCAAGACTTCCCACCCTGACTCTGAACGCGAATGTTGTGATCCGGGAAGGCGAAAAACATTCCTTCGGCAAGATTCTAAAGCGTGGAGAGAGTTTTCCGAGGCTAAGCGATGGGCCCCATGTCTTCATTCTGGATCAGAATCAAAACCTGGTGTTCTCAGAACGGTTTCCCGATTTTGATGAAGTGGCACCCGTGGTCACCCACCGTTCCCTTTACCGAAAGCTCGAGGAGTACCTCGGTGCAGAACCAAAATTGATCGCCCTGGGTGAGATTCATTTCGATAACGGCGTGATTTCTTCCGTGAATAACAAGGCGGGTACCGCTTTTCTCCCCAATGAATACTTGCCCGAGATGGCGGCGGTTCTGAAGGAACGGGGGCTTCCCATCACTCCCGAAACCCCGATTGTTCCTTTCGACAAGGTAAAACCCGAGCACGATACAGAGCACCAGATTGCCGCCTTCAGGGTCAAGATTGAAAGAGATCCAAGACTCAAGGCACTCAATGAGAAGCTTCTCGGTTTCCGGCGCGAAGCCCAGATGCGCTTTCCAAGGCAGGATAGTCCGGGCCTGGTGCGCTGGGAAGCCTTTCTCGAATCGCAAACGGGCCCGGAAAATGGGTTTTCTTTTTCGACGATGGCCGACAATGAGCGCATCTTTTTGGGCTGCTTTTCACTGATGGAGAGCATAAATGACCGCTATCGTGTGATTCCCGTACTCAACGAACGGCTCACTCCAGAGGAACTCGATCATCTCATCAGCAACCTTTATCGATTTGAAGGATCGTTTTTAAAGTAGGCCGGGCACCATGACAGGACGAAAGAAATCAGAACTGAAGGGCGTAAGCCATCTCGGAAAAAAGGACACCCGCTACGGGTTCCAGTATGACCCGGGGCTTTTGGAAGCGTTTCCCAACAAGAACCCGTCGACTCCCCAGTGGGTCAGCTTCGTGTGCACGGAGTTTACCTCACTGTGTCCGCTGACGGGACAACCCGATTTTGCAAAGATCTTCATCAACTACATTGCGGATCGGAAGATGGTGGAGTCAAAGGCCCTGAAGATGTATCTCTTCAGCTTCCGGAATCACGGGGACTTCCATGAGGACTGCATCCAAAAAATTTGCAATGACCTCGGAACCCTGATGAATCCCCGCTACCTTGAGGTCATCGGCGAGTTCACACCACGCGGCGGAATTGCAATCTTCCCCTTTTCAAGCATGCACAATGGCGAAAAAGCGTATCGCGAACTGTTTGAATCAAGACGCGCGGGCTACGCACCCGGGAAATACACTTTCGAACTCGGGAAACCCTACTAGCAGCGAACTCAGAGGGTTTTGATCCATTCGCCGTAGATGAAGCTGAAGTACTCCCGAAAGAAACTGTCCTCATCAAACAATACCGACAAAAGCGGAGCAAGGACTCCGGCGGCGCCCAAGGCTCCCGTCTTGATTCTTTCCACGTGCGCAGGATTGGAAACCATTTTGACATCAATCTGAATGCCGGTTTGATTGGCCCCACACCCCTTTTCACCCTGAATCGCACGGACACTCATCTTGAGGTCATCAAGACCAAAGTGTTGCTTGTCCTTTTGAAGCGTGCAGAGCTGGTCAAACCGATTGGAGCCGGTCCATTTCACCCCGCAGTCGAGCAAGAACCGCGGATAGAGGGCTCCGTCCTCCACCAGAGCGGGCTGAAGAACCATCCAGACATTGTTGCGGGAATCCTTACCGGTGGAGCTCACGAGTTTTGCTTGCGACTTGACCATGCGAATGAGTTCAACCTCCACCCCTGCAAGATCCACCGTGTAGGCAGCCCCGGGCATGCGCGAATACTCATTGTATTTCGTGAACAGCGTGTGCACGCCCTGAATCGAAGCAGGCGCACAGTGGTGTTCCGAGATCGAAGTTTCCCCGGCCACTGCCCGGACCCCATGGGTAAGTTGGGCAGCCAAAAACATGGACAACAAAAAAGACTTTCTCATGGATCCCTTCATTTCTTTTCTCCTTCGTCCGCTCCACCACCCAGAACCGAATCGATATCGTCAGTGGCTGCCGGAGGCTTCTTCACAAAAGTGGTCTGGATGATCTTCACCATGTCCTGAGCCAGGGTTTGGAGCGAAACCAGGGCATCGGCAATTCTCTGGGACTGGGTTGTTGCAGTATCCAGGAACTCCCGGGTCTTCTTCAGCTCCTCCTTCATCTCCTTTGCGGTCTGATCGATCGAGCCCAGATGCCCGTTCGCGGTGTTCGCCTGGCCGCAACCGGCAAGGAGGAGGGAGACGAGGAGACAGGGGATTGAAATGTACTGCTTCATGCGAAGCTTTATACTTATTTTGTTTATAAAAGAGAAGGAATTCCCCCCGAAGCCTCCGGAATTCCACATTGTGAACACCAAAACGCCCCTTTTCATTGCCTGTTTTTGTCGGATTCTGTAAGATTCGCGCGCCATGCCCCGCTCGCAGCCGGAATCAAAACGCCGTCCCGAGGCCTTGCGCCTGAGAAAATTGAGAGAAGCACTCCAACTCTCCCAACGGGATCTTGCGTGCGAGTTTCGAGTGGCCCATACGGCCGTCTCCTCTTGGGAGAGCGGCGCTCGCACGATCCCGGGCCCCGTCTTGAAACTGATCGAAATCTACGAGGACCAAGCCGGGATCCAGGCTCCCAAGCCCGAGCGTTCCCTCTCCACCGAGCCTCCCGGGACCGGGATTTCAAGGAACATCAAGCTTTCCCTGGCTGTTGCGGGACTGGCCGCCCGGTTTGCCGGACGATTTCTTTTACGGTGGGCGGGCGCGAGTCCGGACCCTGCGAGGGATTCGGCCAAACTCGTGAAGACTCTTGGAAATCTCAAGGGACTCATGATGAAGGCCGGCCAAATGGTGGGCTACGTTCAGGCAGGCGGGATCGCGAGCCTGCGAGAGCCCTTTGAAATTCTGCAAAGTCATGCAAACCCGCTCAGAACCGATCTGATCGAGAGCGTCGTCGAAGAAGAACTCGGCGCGCCCCCACGGTTTCTCTTCGCATCCTGGAACCCGGTCCCTCTCGGTGTGGGAAGCATTGGACAAGTGCATGAGGCCCGCCTTCGCGATGGAACCGGGATTGCACTCAAGATCCAGTATCCGGGCATTCAAAAATCCCTTCACTCCGATTTGAAGTACACCCGCTTCATCGACCTGTTCGGCACCCTCATTTTCCGGAAACAAGATCGCGAGTCTTTTGTCCAGGAGCTCGCCTGTCAGGCCGACCTTGAGTGCGACTATGTGCGGGAGCGTGAGTACCAGGAGCGATTCCGACGGATCCATGAGGGGGATTCGACCATCAAGATTCCGGCAACCCTTCCTGAATTTTCCAGTTCACGCGTTCTTGCCCAGGAAAACCTCACGGGGCGCTCGTTTCGCAGTTTTTGCGAGGTCGCATCACAGGATCGCAAAAACGAGGCGGGAATCGTCCTGTTCCGATTCGCATTTGAAAGCCTGTTTCGGCACCGCATCTTGAATTGCGATCCCCATCCGGGCAATTTCCAGTTCCAGGATGACTCCGTGATCTTCCATGATTTCGGCAGTGTAAAGGAGTTCACTCCGGAGTTTGTCGCGGATTTCGCTCTCTTGCTTCGGGCGCTTCTTGCGAAGGATCGCACGAAGGTCGCAGAACTTGTGGTCCGGATGGGCTACGTTCCGGATCCGGCGTGCTTTGATTTCGACCACCACTTCGAGATGATTTCCTTTTTGTATTCGCCCTTCCTGACCAAGGGAGAATTCACATTCACTCCGGCCTTCGTGGAGGAGATCTGGGCACGGGTGATCCTGAACAACAAAAACAGGGCATCCTCCTCCCTGCCCCGCGACTGGCTCTTCGTAAACCGCCTTCAATGGGGGCTCTATTCCGTGCTTGCTGAACTCAGGGCCCGGGCGGATTGGAATCGTCTTCTCCAGTCCCTTCTTTGAAGAGAGCCCTTTTTGCGGTTCTGCCCTGGTGGAAGAGTTCCCGTCTGAAGTCCAGATACTCCTCCTTCGTGATTCCGGATTTCACTGAAACGATCTTGAAACGATCCGAAAGGCCCGCAAGCCCGATCTTGATCCCGAGGGCGAAATCGTAGGACTCGATCAAGCGCTCTGAAAGCGTTTCCTGAAACCGTGTGAGGACAGCCAAGAACCCGTTCTCAATCTCGGTTTTCGATGCGACTCCGGAATCAAATCCAGGCTCCCTTGTTGTCTGGAACGTTTCGTACGCACGCAAAAGCTCCTGTGCAAGATCCCGCTCCGGGGTGGTCGGGAAATCGATCTTCATGGAGTATCTGCCGTTCACCTCGAGAACCATTGCCTCGCCTCCGAGTCCCTCGAGAATCGGGATCACCGAAGGAGCATTCCCGATGTCCTTCTGGAGGGCCCGCACTTCCTTCTCGAGGAGAAGACGGGCATCCAGTGCCGTATTCTTCGTTTTAAAGGTGATTTCATTCAGAAGATCGATCTTGCTCCTGACCAGCTCAAGATCAAAAAGCCGGTAGGGCGGCAGAACCTCGTGCGTATCAAACAAGTCCAACACCCTCTGATGGCTGAGGCGGGGCGCATACTGGAGGTCTTTCACATGATTGTAGTTCTCTTCAAACGTCATGAAGGTTCTATAGGCGTTCTTGTCCAGTGCATGCCGTGCCCGAAGCGCCTCGTTTTCCGGAGTCGGAACGAGAAGATCCATCTCATACCACACCGGGAGGTCCACTCCGTTCTGCGCGGAGACCTGGATTTCGACCGCTCCGATCGGCTTCATTCGGGTGCGCGCCGATTTGAACATCACATGACGTCCCTCGTGATAGCCGACGAAATCAAGGAAATCGGACTTCAGGTTCTCGCTTCGCAGAATGATGTAGGAAGGCCCCGCGCCTCCCGCCTCCGGATTGTGCTGGTAAAACCCGAGTGCGCTCGGAACAAGATCATCATTGATGTAGAGCTCGGATCCGTAACGAACCTTCAGGATCTGATGAAAGCGCTGAACGGCGGAGGTTGCATTCTCGGGGTGTCCCATCAGCAGGAAGATCCCATGATCCCTGCCCATGACGTCTTTGACCGTGATCCGCTCCACCACCGCGGAGTGTTCTTTTCCCGTCTCTTGCCAGATCGGCGAATCCTCCGGATGAATCCCATACAAGGAAGGGGCACTCCCCGTTTCCGAGGGCTGCAAGTACTCAAGAAGAATCGCTGCTTCACGTTTTGCGTCCTCGACATTTCCCCGGGCAAAGCTTCCGATATAACTCGCAGAAAGCGACTCCAATGAGGGATGTCCCTTGAAACGACTCAAAAGATTTCGAAGCTGCAACACAAGGGTTGGCGTCAAGTCACGCCCTGCCGAGTTCAGATCAATCGCAATCAAGGCTCTCACGGTGAGTTTTCTGAGCTTCGGGTCCATGCGCGAAATTCCAAGCTCGGGAAAGATCCGGTCGTAGCGGTTTCCGAGACTTGCAATCGTCGCGCTCCACTCCGCACTCCCAGGGTTCTCCTTGAGTTCAGGCTTCAGGGATTCCAGACAGCCCAAAGGGCCACCAAACCCGGAGTTCGGGAAAAAACAAATTAGAAAGCTGATCGCAAGCCGGCTCCACCTCATGAAGCGCGCTCAATAAAAAGACGGTAAAACACTTACAGAAAGAAGGAATTTAACGGTATTGATTGGATTCATCTCTGCCTCCCGGGTCGCAAACCGAGAGCATTTTACTTTGAATAACGCTAAGCGTCAATGCGGTCTGAAAATATTTTACTTTTTTGATCAGCTATGGCAGTCTACGCCCCGAAATGCTTGGTTTATCTGGTTTTCTTCTTCTGATCGGGCTGCCCATTCATGCGCTAGCCCATGATGATCCCGCCTCCCTCCGGACCCAGGAAGGCCCCGTCGACTGCCCTGCACTCCTCTCCATCCGAACCCTGAAAGTGATTCCCGCCACGAAAGGAACAGCCCTCGTCACTCCGGCCGGATCCCGCTTCAGGCATTTTGCCATGAGACCCCATTCTTTCGGCGAAAACGGAAAATACTCGACCACCGTTTACTATTCCACAAAGAGCGTGGCGCCCGGAAAAGCCTCAGTGGTAGTGGGACTTTTTCATGGAATGAATGCAGAGATCAGTCACGGTGGCTCCATGTTCAACATGATGCAGGCTCTGACAAAGGCCGAGAAGAACATTGAACCCGGAAGCGCCCTCGATCAAATGAGGAAAAAGACCCCTCGGGTCCAGGACATCTACGCCGAAGCACCGGATTTGCCCGGATGCGGAAACAACTCGGACGTCACACCGCTCGACACCTATGAAGGCATCATCGACTACTACACCCAGTACGTGAAAGATTTGCGCGCTCGAGCCCCGAACCGCCCCTTCGTGGCCGTGGGATTCTGTTACTCCTCGGGATTCCTGATCGAAGTGAGTCGAAGGAATCCGGGCCTCATCGACGGATTGATTCTGACCGGACTGATTGTGCCCGAGCGGGAGCTCGGGCTGGAGTTCGCCATCGGCGTGGAATCGGAGATGTACCGGAGCGGAAGCCTTGCGAAGAATCCCGCCGTTCAAACCCGCGCCGACCCCGCATACGGGAACCTGCCTTGGGGGAATCAGGATCAACCGACGGGCACGACTCCGACTCTTTTGCTGATCGGGCAGAAGGATCCTTTTCAAAGTGAGAGCGCAAAGTCGGTCTTTCAAGCTTGGACCAAAAAGAATCCCTCAAACCTGAAATATCTGGAAGTCAAAGGGGGCGGGCATGGAGTTCTTGGGCCGATCGAGGGTCACCCGAACGGGTTTGTGACTGTGCTTACCGAGGTGAACCGGATGTTGAAACGGGTCCAGAAGTAGAAGAGTTCTCGCAATGGGGGCCCTTTGCACGCCTCGATTAAACAAATTCTATTGATAAATTAAAACCATTGCGATAGCGTCCGCGGCACCATGATTCGTTTCGGAAGTGCATTGGCGTTGGTTTTGTCCCTCTTGATCGGAAAAGAAGTCGCCTGCGCGACTCCCACCCTCCCCGACCGGGCGGAAGTGGCCCGGGCCGGCATCTACCGGCTCGCTCACCTTCTTGCGTCCGAGCGTGAGCGGAACAACGGATCCCTTCGCTACCGGGAAGCGTCGGCAATCGAGGTGCTGCTCTACAGGCTCCCGACGATCCAGAAAGCGATTCTCGGGAACGTGGAGTTCGAATTTCCCTTTGGCAGAAAACGAAAGATCCGATTCGAACCTGCGGAACAGACGATCGCTTATCGGTCTCCGCGCGTGGATGTTCTCGTCAAGCTCTCGCAAGGAACCATCGACACGGAAGTGGTTCGGAAAAACCTCCTCGGACGGGTCAACTCCCGCGAAGCTTCGGTCTTTGAACTCGAAGGAGTCGGTGCGGAATCCCTTGCTGCATTCGAACAGTCGTTGAATTCCCTGATCCGGAAGTCCCGTGGATACTCAGCCACTCCCCTTCTCCATCCGGGCGCCGCCCTGGATCACTCCAAACGCGAGCCCGACTTGGTGGAGCCAAGCGAGATCCTTCTGGATGTGAAGGAAAAATGGCTCGTGGACAGCGACTTTGACCGCTCTCCTTGGGTCTACTCTCCGGTAAAACTTGTTTCCTGGCCCCTTCAAAAAATCTTCTATGACCTTCCGGCAATGATCACGAGCCTCGCCTCCGAATCGGTCACCCGCTCCCCGGGCCACAATCTTGCGGGCGCATGGGACGAACTGCGCGGCGCCGGGAAGCTGATCCGAAACGGAATGCGTGACTTTGTCAGCGGGATCATCGATCCGGGCACCGCGAAAACTCTCGATGGGACGCTCGAGCTCCTCGATGCCTCGCTCAAGGTGGGAAACTCCTTCTTGGGTGTCGCGAAAGCCGGAATCTCGACCATCGCCTACCCGATCTTCAGGGCTGCCGGTGGAAAGAAGAGTCAACGAGTCGCCCTTCGCGGCAAGCGTGCCGTGATCGTCTTGATTGATTCCGCACTGAATTCGGATGTCGCGACCGGGATCATTGACACCTACGGGGAGGAGATTGTCCGCTCAAAACTGAAGAGCATCTCGGATTACTACTGCGTCCGCTCGAACACCCAAGACAACGATCTTGATGCGTGCATTCGGGGAATTCCCGCGGACATCCAATACCTCGATGTGGTTTCACTCCAACACTCCGGTGGCGGAGAGGAAGCCGAGGAGTACATGAAAAAAGCGGTTGCGATGAAGAATCTGAAACCGGAGCTTTTGCTCTCGATCGGGTGCTATGACGAACCTTCCCGATTTGTCGAAGCCGAGAACTCGATGGGCCAGGAACGGAGTTCATGGGCGGTTCACTACTACCTTGCGAACATGCTGGAAAAGCGACTCCGCGGCATGTCTGCCGTGGATGCCTCCACCCAAGCCTATGGCGAGGGTTTTGTCAGCAATGCCATCAATCCGGTTTCTTGGGGCGCCGTGTTCCTCATCGGAACCCAGATGGAGGACAAAATCGAGCATGGCTACACCGGATCACGCCCGAGCGTGATGACGGCGGACTCACTTGTCCGTAAAACCATCATTGATCTCGATGTGAACGCATGCAAGACAACCTGGGAGCAAAATCGCGTGAAAAAACTCCGGGAATTCCACGCGAAGGTCGAAACGCTTTTGAGTGACGGGAAAATCACCCTGAAGAAGAAAACAATGACCCTTCTCAAGGATTCCGAGCAGAAATTGGACCGGATCACGGGCGGAGTGAAGAAAGTCGAATGCTCATGAGTCCCCCTCAGTTTCTCGCCTTCACCCGTATTTCCTTTTGAATCAAATCGCCGGGATACAGGATCACACTCTCGCCAGGAAGGAGGCTCTCTTCCTGTCCGGGGGATTGTGGTTCAAGAGCAACCAGGCCCCCGGAAATCGCACGCACGCGAACCGGCTGTGCATGCGCGCGGCCAGCCCGGAGCTGCCACACCATCCATCCCTCCCCCTCTCGAACGAGGGCCCCGACCGGAATCACCCGTTGGCTTGAAAGCCGGTTCACCTCGATTTCGACATCGACATGGAAGGTACTGCCCCACTCCTTTGGAAGTGCGCGCGCCCCTGAATCGAACCCGAGCACCACCTCGGTCCGCTCCTCTTCGACTCCGAGAGCGGAGACCTTCACAAAGCCCGCCTTGCTTACCCGGATGACATGCGCGGCAATGCTGCCGTCTTCCCCCCACCCCTGAATCACGGCCGGATTCCCCGACCGGATGCGGGAGGCATCCAAAGTCAGGACCTCGACCGCCACTTCGAGCTCGTGCGGATCGAGTACCTCAATGACCGCCTCCCCCCTTTGCACGGGGCCGGCACTTTCGCGAAACACCTTGGAGACGACACCCGTGATCGGTGAACGGAGGGGACTTCGTTCAAGATCCCAAAACAGTGTCGTGATCGTCTGTCCCTTTTTCACCCGATCCCCGACCTTCAGATCCACGGCCCCCATCTCGCCCATGGCGAATGCGGGTACAATGAGTCGTCTCTTCGAACGGAGCACCCCGTCTGCCTCGATGCGCTCGATAAAGTCCTGCTCCTTTACAAGAGCCACATCCACCTCAATCGGCTTCGGACGAAACACCCAGACCATTCCCGCTGCGAGAAGCAGCCCTGACCCGATCCACCAAATTTTCTTTCTGAATGAGTTCTTGGTTTCCATATCACCCCGTATCCCTGATCTTGAGTGTCTGGAGGATCGACTCTTTCTTCGAGAGCTGACGCATCGACGCCACACTCAGTGCAAATGCGACCCCCACCAGAGCCATCGAATAGAGGTAGGATCGGGCATCAATCACGACGGGAAATGTAAAGTCCTCCGTATTCACACTCGTCATCATCCAGTGCACAAGTCCGGTTCCAAGGAAGCAGCCCGCGGGAAGCGCCAATAGAAGCTGGAGTCCCACCTCTGAAATGAGAAGTTGAAAGGCCTCGCGCTCGGCAAGTCCCAAAACCCTGAGACTTGCGATCTCGCGAATCCGTTCGGAGAAGCTCACCCGGATCGTGTTGTAGACCACACCGAAAGCGATTCCGAGCCCGAAGAATGTGATGAGCCTGGTCCCGGTCCGGATCATGGCCGCAAGCGTGTGCTTGAACCCGTAATAGAGGGAGTCCTTCCTCGTGATGCTCGCCACCAATGGATAGTCCTTCAACCTCGAATAAAGCGCTTCCTTCTCGCGAGGGTCGATTTTCAGAAGCGCGCCGTTGATCCCGCGGGCCTCATTCAGTTGCGCCTCGAGCTCGGGAATCCGCAAATGCGCACCAATTCCGATGACATCCCCCGAAAACCCTGCGACTCGGAATCGAAGTCGTTGAAACGGCGGATCCACCCGATCCATGAAGACCTCCTGCCCCGCACGAATTCCCCCTTTTCTCCGGAATGCATCCGACAGGAGAACCCCTTGAAGGGGAAGAGGCTCCGGATTGAGATCGGAATCGACGATTTCACGGAGACGCAGGGAGTCCGGCCATGCGCTCAACATCGCCTCTTTCGAGAATCCGGCGATTCGAAACCGCACCGGAATCCGACGGACTCCCTCCACTTCGAGAACCCCGGGAAGGTTTCGTAAACTCTGGAGTGCTCCATTTGACACGGTTCTTCGAAAACTCACATCCAAGTCCTCGTGCTGGATTCTTTGAAACTGGGTCGTGATCATGAAGTCGGTGATGTCCCCCCAAGAAAGCGCAAGAATGATCACACTGGATGCTGTTGAAATCCCGAGAACCGTCAAGGTGAGACGCAAGGGACGCGAAAACAGGTTTCGAAGCACCATTCTTGAGCGCATGGAAAGGAGGTGAGCGCGGGCATGCAGAAAGATGTGTCTCATGGGCCGGGGAATGGGCGCGCGCATGGCCTGGGATGGCTCGAGATTCGAGATCGCCCTCAAACTCAGGAATGCTCCCAAGACTCCGGAAAGAATCGCAATGCCAACTCCGACAACCACAGATCGGGGATCGAGCTCGAAGGAGAATTCAGGGAACCGGAAGAAACGGGAATAGCTTCGCGTCATCATGCCCCCGAAAAACATTCCCATTCCAATGCCCGGAATGGATCCGACAAGAATCATCAACACGACCATGCCGAGGTAGTGACGGGTGATGCTCCTGTTCGAATATCCCAAGGCTTTCAGTGTTGCGATTTCGGGCCGCTGGAGATTCAGCAATCTTCCGAAGATCACATGGATCAGAAACGCAGTGATCCCGAGAAACACGAGCGGGGTGATGATGGCTGAGGCTCTTTGTTGGTCGATCTCCTGATCGACGAACCGTGCGGAGATCAATCGATCCCGCCCGTATGCCGCACGCACGCCGTAATTCCTCGTGATCCAATCGACCTGTCCTTTCACCTCATCCGCTTTCGAAGGATGACGAAGCGTGAGCGCGAGTGAATTGAAAGCATCTGTCATCCGGGCCAGACGGTTCAAATGCTCTTCCGGCATCCATAGAACGGCAAATCTACGATCGTCCGAGAGTGGAACCCCGGGACCAAGCGCATAGACAAACTCGGGAGATGTCGCGATTCCTGCAATCCTGACGCGCACCTGGTTCCCCTCGATTTGCACAGTGAGCGGGTCACCCGGGTGAAGGGAATACGCCCTCGCAAATCCCTCATGGAGCGCAACCTCGATTTCGCTCCCCAACACGGGCAATCTCCCTTCCCGAAGGTGCAGGCGATTCACCCCGGGATCACGCCCGGAGGGGACCGAGAGGAATCGGGCGATGGCCGGATCCCCGATCCGGACCAACCCCTGAACCGAAGTGCGAAACAAGGTTTGGTCGACACCCGGAATGGACCTGATTTTTCGGGCGAGCGAGAGGGGTACACTCTTGTACTCGGAGAACACATCTCCAAGAAGGTGGCTTTTGTAAAAACGATCTCGTGCCGACTTCAGGGTTTCGTACGCACTCCACGTGGACACGAGGGAAGCCACACCGAACATCACGAGGATCCCGGTGGCGCCCGTCTGGGCACGCAAGGAAATGAGATTTCGGATGGCCTTCCTGCCGAGCACCCGCATCACCATGAAAGCTCCGATACAGCAACCTTCTTGGGATTCCGGACCACCTCCACGATTCCCCCGCTCGCAAGCTTGATCACCCGATCTGCGACTCCGGCAATGGCCGCATTGTGGGTGATCACCACCGAAAGAGTGCGAAGTTCACGATTGACCTTCAAGATCGCCTCAATCACCTTTCGTCCCGTTTCGACATCAAGGGCTCCGGTGGGCTCATCACACAAAAGAATGTCCGGGCGCTTGGATACGGCCCTCGCAATCGCCACCCTCTGTTGCTCGCCTCCCGAGAGCTCAGAAGGAAATCTCGCCGCAAGGCCCTCCATCCCCACCCATCGCAGGGCTTCGGCCGCATCCATGGGATTCTCGGCAATCTCGGTCACGAGCTGCACGTTCTCCTCGGCCGTGAGACTCGAAATCAGGTTGTAGAATTGGAACACGAATCCCACATGCTCGCGACGAAAGCGGGTCAGCTCGTCCGGATCCGCCTGAACCAGGTTGTGGTCCCGATAGAAGACCTCTCCCTCGGTTGCGGAGTCGAGCCCCCCCAGGATGTTGAGCAGAGTCGACTTGCCGCTGCCAGAAGGTCCCAAAATGACGACAAATTCTCCCTCGTAAAGATCAAGGTCGACCCCCCGAAGGGCCGCCACCTCAACACCTCCGCTCTGATAAATCTTTTTCAATCCGCGGGCATGGAATACCGGCTCGCGCGACTCTCGGGGATTCCCCATGCAGGGAGACAAGCAGGGATCGGGCCAGAATCCGATACATCGCCGCACACTCCTGACAGCAGAAGTCGGCGAGCACCGGATTTGAAGCGGATTGTCCGCAATGAAGGCAGAGACGGGCTTCCATCCTTCCGCTCCTAGTGTGCCAAACGGGTTTGAAGCAGTTCGCCCAGAGCCTGAAGTGCATCGGTGGTCGTAAAAATCCCGACCAAACGGTGATGGTCCACGACGAGCACCGACCCGATCTTTTTGTCGGCCATCATTTTTACCACCTCATCCAGCTTTGAATCGGGCTTCACGAGGAACGCCTCCTCATTTGCAATCTCCCCGACTTTGCAGATTTCCGGGTCGACTCCACGAAGAGACATCGCAAGTTTCACATCGCGATCGGACAAAATGCCCACCAGCTGGCCATCCGACATTACGGGAAGATGGCGGATTCTGTGCTGGGTCATCAGGGATTGCGCAGTCGCAAGCGGCTGCTCGCGACCCACAGAATGAGGGGTGGTGGTCATGTATTTCTGGATGAATGGAATGGATTTACTCATGGCGATTTGCCTCCTGAGCCAAGAGTAGCGAAAGACCCCTCTTTGATGGTATGATGGGCCGGACAAAGAACATGACCGGGATCATGTTTCGCGAGAACGGAAACCAATGCAAAAAGACCAGGCAATGACCAAACACAGTTGCAGCAATTGCGAGAGCAGGTCGCAGAGTCTTTTTTGCTCGCTGAAAAAACAAGACCTCGATTTCATTGATCAAAACAAGTTCCAGACCCGCCAAAAGGCGGGCCAGTATTTGTTCTATGCGGGAAATCCCGGAACCGGAATCTACTGTGTGACCTCGGGAACCGTCAAACTCGAGGCACTCGATGAGAACGGAAAATCCCACATTGTTCAGATTTTCAACGACGGGTCCCTCATCGGTTACCGGGCACTCTTTTCGGATGAGCCTTATCAAAGTTCGGCGATCGTGGTCGAGGATGCGGAGATTTGCTTCATTCCCAAAGCCACCATCATGGATCTCATTGCAAAAACCCCGGAACTGGCCATGAAGTTCCTGATGCAACTCTCCCATGACTTCCGCCTGATGGAGCAAAGGCTGAAACGCGTTTCCTCCCATTCCGCCGCCGAGAGGATTGCGGAAGCCCTGTTATTCCTCCGCGAGAACTTTCATGACAAGAACTGGACCCGGAAAGAGATCGCCGAATGGGCGAGTACGACCCCGGAGACCGTGATCCGAACCCTAGCGGACCTTGAACGGGAGGGGCTGATCGAGCAAAAGGGGCGCTCCATCAAGATCCTGAATCGCGCAAAGCTCCTCGAAAAGTCCAAAATCACGTTTTGATTCGGGCGGGTTTCCTGGAGCGGATCTCCTAAGGGCCGCTTCCGGCAGGGATGCGCTCTTGTGCCTTTTGATCTCCCATCGACTTCACCTTCTCGGCATAGAATTCGGCTTCCCGCTTGCGGAGCTTTTCCCAATTGTCCTTGCTCCCCGCCGCAATCCAGAGTTCTGTCTGCTTTTCCTCCTCAAGACTCTTCATTTTCTTGAGATTCACATCGAAGTTGGCCGTGTTCAACACTTGGTTCACATCCGCAAGTGATCGGACGAGGGAGGTCTCGACCGGGATGTAGTTCACCACTTTCTGGTCGTCGAGAAGCAACACCTCGAAGAAAAATTTGGACAGAACCGCAGTCCACTCCTTCTGAACCGCCTCATCCTGCTTGAGCGCAAGGTAGCCGGGATTGTAGAGGATGTTGTCAACATAGGTTTCTTGAAATGCGGATCTCGGCTCAAGCTTGAGTGCGAGCATTCGTTCGCGTTGGTCCCGAAGATCCTTCATGAACTGCGCATTTTCCGCCGCGTTCTCGGCCTTCAGAACGTCGATTTTCTTCGCAAAGAATCCGGGTCCATAGATCAACGCAAGCACCACTGCCACACTTCCTGCCGCCCAGGCAATCGTCTTCCGGATGAACCTTCGTTGGCTCACCTCATGGGATTCGACCTGATACCCTTCACCCCTGGCGTACTCCTCGATGGACCGGATCAGCTCGGCCTCGAGCCCTGTCATGACGGGCTTCAGGCTTGCATCAGCCCCGGTGATCCTTGCCAAGGCACTTGCAGACACCTGTTTTGCAAATCGCACCCGATGATCGGTGATCACTTCCCGCATTTTTTGCTCTTCAGTGGCACGGATCAGACGGACATCTTGCAGATCCCGTTCTTTTGTAACACGCACTTCCTCGTTCCAGGCTTTCGTGATTGCCGTCTGCTCGCTCTGGAACTTCTCAACGTTTGCCTTGGTTTCAGCGCTCCACTTTTCGCGCGCAACCCGCATCTCCGCATCAAAGGATTCCCGTTCACGCGTCCTTTGCGCCTCGAAACTCTCTTTCAATGCCGCAATGGCTTGATCGGCCTGCGCCTCACGCGCACGAAGCACCCCATCCAGCTCCATCTTTCTCTGTTCACTCTGCCCGAACCACTCCTCGCGCGACTTGGCGATCTGGTCATCCGATTCCTTTTCTTTTCTGGCAATGCTGACCGCAGACTCGGACTCGATCCGGCGGACCTCAGCCTCGCTTGCCTGGATGATGAGGGCGGCCTTCCCTTGGGATGCTTCAATTTCTTTCCGGATGCTGGTTACGAGGGCTTCCAAGTCACCCAGTTCGGAGCGCCTGAGCGGAATCTGATCCCGCACCACTTCCAGCTCCGCACGAGCCGTATGGAGACTGTCCTCCATCCCCCGGAGTTCTGCGCGAAGCTCGGGTTCGCGCTGCTCCGCGGTTTCGAGTTCAAGGGTTGCCGCCTCCAGATCCCGTTCGATTGTCAGCTTTTTTGACCTAAGCTCTTCAATTTCGTTTTCAATTTGGGCCCGTTTCAGCTTTGACTCGGCCTCAATGCGCTCGAGTTCCAGCTCGTGGCGCGACTTGGACTCGGCCCGGTCCTGCTCAAGACTCGCCCGATAAGCCTCGAGTTCGGATTTCTTCTCCAAGAGGAGTTTTTCCTCCTCCCCATTGAATTGCTGAATCCCCGCGATGCTCGCCTCGTGCTGGCTGAGCGCAATCTCGGCAGCCTCCTTCTTGAGCACCCAGTCTTTCAGGGTCTGCTCAATGAACTCCGCCTCCATCATGCCTTCTTCGATTTTACGCTTGAGCTCGTCGATGGACTTGAAGAGCTCGACCTCGCGGAAAATGAGGTCTTCCACCCTCTTCACCATCACCTGCTGCTTCTCCTCGACAACAGCTTTGGCTTTTTCGAGATCCGCGATTTCAAAGTGCAGGAGCTGGATCCGCTCGCTCAACTCCATGGCCTTGTTGGTTTGGGCCGTAGTGTCGTTGTACAAGATCCAAACCTTGGTTCCCATCTCAAGATCGCCGACCACCAGTTCCTGTCCGCGGTACTCGATCGGAGTCTTCGGCGGGAGCCTTCGCCCCCCGAGGAAAGTCCCGTTTGATGAGCCCAGATCCGTGATCCAAACCTTGCCATCCCCGTACTCCACCCGCAAATGCTCACGGCTCATGGTAGGACAGGCAGGCATCCGCACCGCAAGAAAGTCCGCACGACCGATCACACACTGATCGGCGCCCACGTCCACTTCGGTATCGCGCCCGTCAAAGCGCATGCGGATTCTAAGGCCTGGTTTCAAGCAGCTGAGTCCCCGTTCCCTTCATCATCGCGTGAAGACTTTGGATTGATCGCAGCCATTGGCGGAGGCGCGGCCTTGGTGCTCACAGGCCCCGTATAGCTCATTCCCCGTCGGTCCTCGGTCTGTTTTTTGAGACGCTTGGCTTCGTCCGCAGCGATCTCCTTCTTGAGAGAGAGCTCCGCAAGAGCCTCCACCGGATCGCGGTGCTCGTCAAAACGCGTGAGTTCGGCAAGGTCGTTGTTGCGGCTCTTGCGCCAGAGCTGGTGCAGGTTCCGCTCATAACGATTCACCACCTCCACGAAAAGCTTCTCAGGATTCACGAAAGAATTGAAAATGGTATAGGCAACAGAATAGAGGATCCCCATGGTGGAGGTGCTCATCGAGAAGGCGATCTTGACCAGGAAGGTATCCATGATGAGCTTTGTCCCCTCGGCATCACTCGGATTCATACCCTGAAGTTCGGGAAGCGCCTTCATGATTCCGAGAAACGTACCGAAAATCCCGCCTACAATGAAAAGCCCCGGGAGCAGATTCAGGAAGTCATTGAGCGCACCAATCGGAAAGATCCCGAACAAACGGGTGAAGCAGGGATTGAGCGAGAGGGCGTGCTTGGACACCTCCACCAACTCATCCTTCTCCTCCACCTCTTCGTCCTTCCTTAGAGTGGACGCATACTTGATGGAATCACGAACCAGATAGGCGGACCCCTGTTGAATCAGGAAAATGCGATCACTGGGCGCCATGATGTGGTCGAACTTCCGGCGGTGCATCTCGCTTCGAGTCTGGAAGAGCTCATAGAAGGTTTTTTCGAGGATCCGCTTGAGCGTGACCGTGAACGAAAAAACCCCATGGGGATTTTCATGAATCAGGTAGCGCTGAAGTCTTCGTTCAAACTCCATCACAAACCATTCCTCCCGCTTCACAGTCCAGAAAATCAGGAACCGCAGGGCGATGGCGGACACGAAGCCGAAGGTCAGGAAGGGGAGCAAAAGCTCCTTTCCGAATGTCACCAACAGATCCAAGAAATATCCCGTTACTCCCGTGTTCATAGCGCTCTCCTCAATCCTTCAATTTAAATTTGATCACGACCTTTTGGGCCTGGTTGCAGTTGAACCGTGCGCAGAATTCCTTCTGGGTCATGTTTTTCGGTAAATCTTTCCCGCTCGTTCCTTCCGGCAAGTATCCGCGACCCACCACCTTGATCTTCGGAAGAAGATCCTTCTGGTGCTCGAAACTCATTTTCTTCGTGTCCACGATGTGGCTGAAGATCGCATTCGCCCGCTGGGAACTCAGCTTCATGTTGTATTCGATCGCTTCGCGATCCTTGGGATCGAGACTATCTGGTGGAACGTACCGCCCCTTGTAGGTGGAGGATGCGAACCCGACAATCTCGACGTTCTCAATGTTGTTTGCAATCTTGGGATCCTTGAAAAGACTCGAGGAGTACCCGGGCATGAATTTCTTGAGCGTCGTCTCCATGCTGGGCTTCAGCTTCGAGCTCCCGGCATCAAAGTACTCTTCTCCGAAGGCAAGGGTCACGTCACCGGTCTTCTCATCCACCGATCCTGAAAGACCTGCCCGCTTCAGCTCGGAGTTGATTCTCTTTGCGAGCTCTTTCCGTGCATTGGCAAGTTCCTGGGCGCGCTTCAGGTCTTTTTGCAGTGAATCCACCGATGCAAGGGCCCTGCCCTTTTCAGCTTCGACTTGAGCCACCTTGGATCCAAGTTCGCTCACCTTCGAGCCAAGTGCACTGACCTTTCCTTTCAGGGCTGCTTCCCGTGCACTCGCCTCCGCTTCGAACTCGGCCATTCTCTGCTCCCGTTCGGCGCCACTCAATTTTTCCTGCGCGAGCTGAGCTTCAAAGTCAGCCTTGATCTTGGCTTCCTGCTGCGCGAACTTCTGGAGCGCCTTCTGGTTCTTCCGCTCCAGGGCTTCGATCGTCTCCTGCGACTTCTCTTTCAGGGCAGCGATGCGTTTTTCCATCTGTGACTTCGAGATTTCCTCGTTCTCACGGGCCTCGCGAAGCGCTCGAATCTTGTTCTTGAGATCCTTTTCGGTTTGCGCGATCTTCTCGCGATTTGCGTTGATCTCCTCTTCCTGTTCCTCGATCATCTGGCGCTGCTCTTCATTGATGGTGTCTTTTTTCGCGATGATGACATCCTTCTTGGCCAGTTGGGTTTTCGAGAGAACGTTCGTGTTGATGATGTTCCGGATCAGACGCTGATATTCATTGAGCGCATATTCCTTCTCTTCGTTTTCCTTGGCCGCCTGGCGCAAACGATTCTTCTCGTCTTTTGCCTCGTCCTGGAGAAGGGTCAATTTGTTCATGAGTTTGTCGTAAACTTGGGCCTCCTCTTCAGTGGCCTCGTTCTTCATGTGCTGCTCGCGAAGGGTGTTGTACACTTGGAGTTGTTGTTCAAGGTCCGCGTTCTTCTGGGTGAGCTGCTTGATCTTCTCGTGAACCGCAACCCCGGAGGTTTGGCTTCTGAGCCCCACCGAAACATAGAGGAGCAGAAACACGGTCGAAAGCATCATGAACAGGTCGGAGTACGCGGTCCAGCTGTTGCCGTGCGCATCCTCTTGTTTGGCTTTCACCTTGTCGTAATCAAAGCTCATGGACAGTTTCTCCCGTCAGACGTATCGGCAAAAACTGGAAAAGTTTTAGTCAGGAATGACGCCGCCCTAAAGATAAATTAAAGACTCATGATTTCAATTACTTGCGGAATGCCGCCGGAGTCGCTCCCGGGCCTCGCGAGAAGAGAAGTGCGAAAGTCAATTAATACTTGACTAAAATGATACATCATAGTACCCTTCCGCTCCATGAAGACCTCAAGCCCTCTTTTCGCATTCCTGGTTTTAGCCCTGCTGTCAGGCTGTCAAACAAAGCAGCAACTCACCGCTCAACCGGGATATTCGGCTGATTTGAAAACGGACGAGAAGATCGTTACGAACAACCCCGGGAATCCGAAAAACACTCCCGCTCCAGACGGGGAAACACAAGAAGATCAAGATCGCGAGGCAAGGAAAACTGACCTACGTTTGGCAAGACTCACCTTCGAGACCAGTGGTTCCAAGGATCTGCTTTATTCCATTGGTCAAGACAAGGACGGGACGTTGATCCTGAGTCTTGCGCGTCACAACTTTACGTCCATGAATCATGAAATCGTGCTGACGGGTGACATCATGGACAAGGTCTCATCCTTGTTTGAAGGAAAAGGCAAGTACGGGGGAATCCTCATCCAAAATGGGAATGAGGTTGTGCTCGACTCCCTTGAGATGGGTGATTCACAGAGCAAGGTCCTGCTTGAAACCCTCGCGAATCAGGAATGGACCATCCGCGCCCCCATTCTTCGGACAAAAGGAATGGAAACTCTTTTTGATGATTTACGACGGCTGATCGAGGAGAAATCGAATCCCAGCCAAAAACAAAAAGAGGTCGATCAACCTGCATCCGGTCAGGATCAACCTGCATCCGGTCAGGATCAACCTGCATCCGGTCAGGATCAACCTGCATCCGGGCAGGATCAACCTGCATCCGGGCAGGATCAACCTGCATCCGGGCAGGATCAACCTGCATCCGGGCAAGATCACTCCTCACTTGGTGCTGATAACTCGCGATCTGACAAACAAACGAACAATCAGCCGGCATCGAACTCCCCGGAAGCTTGCAAATCCCTCCGCTCTCTCGAAGGAATCTGGACGTCAACAATTGCCATAGGAGATACCAAATACAAAAGTCGATCAGAAATCTCACCGGCAACCGGGGAATCCACATCTGGTCCGATCCAAAAGTTTTTGTCGAAGGAGGTATTCAACACGGAAAGAAATGGCGTCGCAGTGAATACAAGTGAAATCACCTCCACCGTGGAATATGATCCACGGTCATGTATGGTCAAAAAGTCCATCCCCAGTGCCCGCACTACGCCTGAAAGTACGACTTTTTTCCGGATTGTGAGAGCCAGCAAGACCAATTCAAGCACCAAGATCGGATATGTGTTCTGCAAGGATGAATCCTGCTCTGACCTTGCAGATCAGAAGAAGGTCTTGGAAGCGGAAATTCAGGAACTCGGAAATTCGGTCGCATCCTAACTGCCCCCGAAGAATGGACCTAAGGCCCCCAAGAAAAGGGCAAGGACCGCTTCATTTCAACGCTTTTGGCTTGGACTCGTCTCAAAAATCGCGGCAGCCGACCCTAGATCCCATAAACCTTGAAAAACCGTTTTAATGACGATCACTTAGAACAATACCCCTCTGAATTAGGTCCATTCTTCGGGGGCAGTTCGCAAAGTTCAGAAGCAGATCATTAATTCTTGACTTTTTTTGTCAAACAATATAAAGTGTGCCCCTATGTCCAAAAAACCCACACAGTTCTCCTTTCCAATCGCACTCCTCCTTGTCCTCTTTGCGTCGGCATGCTCGAACGTCGGCCCCATCCTTCCAAAGCAGGGATCAAAGCCCACTCAAGCGGATGGCCTTCGCCTCGACAGCCTTCAAATGGATCCTTCTGCGAACGCCCCCTCCTCCGCGACCGCCCCACAAGAATCCTCATCTGCAACTTCTAACGGGTTGAACCGATCAGAAACTGAAACAGGATCAAACGGGCAATCCAGCGACTTTAAATTCGAAGAAGAGCCAAAGAGAGAGAAAATCGAGATCCCCGTAGTGGATCTCGCCGAGTCCGGGAATCAGGATGCAAAAGGCTCATCCGGTACCACCGGATCGGAATGCGCGAATCTCAAGGGACTCGCCGGATCCTGGATTGTTTCCAAAGAAACCACTGCCCTCCGGGTGGAAAACTTCATCCTGATGCAGGACTTTGATGGAATGAAGTCGTACTCTGTGACGTCAAACAAGACCGAAAGCTTCACGGTCAAGACCGGCGAAACAGAACTTAAGGATGACTCGCTTCTGTCGGTGGAATCCAACCTGGCCTTGATGGACAGCGCTTCCTCGACCGCTGAATTCAAGGCAACATCGTGCATCGTGACCCTAAAGAAGGATATGGAGGAGTCCGGAGCCACGTACCGTGTGGAAGGAGCGAAAGCCGACGGATCGGAGTTCACCCTGAAATCATGCCTCGATGAACAGTGCAAAACGACTGGCGAGGTTCTTCAGTACCGGAAAAGCAGCTGAGCCGTTTCCCGTTGACTCTTTCCTCCCGCCGGCCGTAAGCAAAAGGAATGAGAACCATCCTTGTGCTTGCACTTTTCCTTACCTCCCCTCTCGCAGAAGCCAAAAAATGCCCCGTCCGTGGCGACCTCATTCGCTGGCAAATGGCTCTTTGCGCCCGACAGCTTGAAACCGATGATTGCGAAAATCCAGGGCTTACGGATTGCGTTTCGAAACTCATTTCGGCCGCTGGCAAAAAAAGCGAATGTGCGCAAAAGCTGGACTTGAAGAAGAGGATCGAGGAGTCGTGCAAGAAAAAGGGGCCTTGCCCAAAAACTCCTCCGATTGTTGCGAACGGCTGCGGAGAGTAGTCCACGAGGTACCGGTTTTGAAATCGGGAAGTCTCCCTCAATATTGCTTGACTAAAATAATCAAACATGGGATCATTCGGCCCCATGAAGATTCAATCCCCGCTTTTCTCTCTTTTGGTACTGACCCTTCTCGCCTCCGGCTGCGCTGCCCAAAAGGCCCCGCCTGGAACCCCGGAACCCCCTGTGAAGGTCACTCAGGCCGAGGCTCCCTTTGAATCCATGGAGTGGGTCTCGACAGGTGCGGATGCGCTTGATTACCTTTTGGTTTTTCTTGATTCAAAATTCGAAGTCAAGGTGGGACATGTGGGTTCCCAATCGGTTGATCATACCGTGAAGATCGAGGATGAAGCATTGGTTAAGAAACTGAAGTCCCTCTTTGAGAGGAAAACCAAAGTCGAAACCGATTCCAAGAAGAAAGACTCCAAGATCATTTTCACGGACAAGGATGGCAAGTGCGTCACCGTCGAGTCACCCATCATCAAGGATGAAAGCCTTGCCGGGCTTTTCGAAGAACTCAACCAATTGATCCGGACCTCGACCGAGAAGAAGCTCAATCCGGCTGATGTCGCCACGATCAAAACTTTGATGTGGGAAACCGAAGGAGGAGGAGACCTCAAGTACACAATCGACGCCCCGGCATCGGAGGAGAGCGCCCTTGAAATCAAGGTTCTCCAGAAAAATTTCAAGCCAAGAACCGAGACTCTCAAAATTGAGGAGCAGGAACTCTCGGAAAAAATAAAAAAATTGATGAAGGGCGAGATTGCAGTCGAGGGGGAACCGGATCAACAACCCGCAGAAGGAGAGAACATGAAGCTTTACGGGAGCTGGAGTTCGGTCACCCTGACTGATTCCACCGGTGCTCAAAAGAAGTTGAATTCACCGTCGATCAGCGACGAAGGTGCAAAGGATCTCTTTCAAGAGATCCGTAAGTTGATCGAAAGCCAAATCAAGGACTGAGGACTGGCCCCCGCGGAAACGGCTAGAAGAGCAAGAGCTCCGCACCGCTTTCGATTGCCTGCCCCTCGGTGACTTTCACTGCTTTGATCACGCCGTCTTGCGGGCTCTTGATTTCGTTTTCCATCTTCATGGCCTCCATCACGAGCAGCGACTGGCCTTTTTTCACCTCGTCACCCGCTTTGACCAGAATCCGCACGATCTTGCCCGGCATCTGGCTCTTCACGCGTGCGCCTTTTTTGGCCTTGCCGCTTGAGGAGGCATCACCCTGCTCGCCCGCCTTCAGGAAACTCACTCCGGTAAGGACCCCGGCGTGCCGACGCCGGAGCAGCTGATACTCGAATCCACCCTCGTCCGTCTCGGTTTTTCGGACATCAAAGCCCGAGTATCCACTTCCGGTCTCAATCCAGATTCCCTGATCATCGCGGTGCCAGCGAACCTTTTCGATGGAACCATCGATGAGCCGCACTTCGGTCTCGCCCGATCGCCCCTTGGGATTTGAGAGAAACACCAATTTCAGTTTGCCTGCCAACCCTTCAATCATCGGAGTGCCTCCAAACGTGAGCGCTCATTCCAAAGAGTTCGTACCGAGGCGCCGGCAACCGTTCTCCCGCTCCCTGCTGAGTTCGAATCTGAAGCACTGGAGTCAAGCGATTCGGTCAGGCGCAGAAGCGCAAGCGCGATGGCCTCGTCTTTGCTGAGATCCGCCGAAGGGAGCTTTTCCGTGAGCTGCGGATTCCTTGGAATCAGATCGGTCGTGGTATTCCCCGAGATCACATCCGGACAACGACTGAGGCGTTGCAAAAACACCACGTTGGTTTTGAGGGATCCTTTTGCCTGTCCACGGGAGTTCTTAGGCGCTTCGATCGAAAGTTCATCAAGAGCAACCCTCATCCGCGCGACCGCTTCATCACGATTCCGCCCCCAGACCGAAAGCTTTGCGATCATCGGGTCATAGAACATGGAAACTTCCCCGCTCGATTCAAACGACGAATCCCAGCGCAAAAAGGGCCCGTTCGGTTGAACGATCCGCCCCATCTTTCCGGGCGCCGGAAGGAAGTTCTCAGGGTCCTCGGCATAGACGCGGACCTCGATTGCGGCCCCCGTTCGGGTGATGCTCTCTTGCGGGGGAAGGGTGAGTTCACCGGCTGCAAGAAGCAGTTGCATTCCCACAAGATCGATTCCCGTCACCCACTCGGTCACAGGATGCTCAACCTGCAGGCGCGTATTCATTTCAAGAAAATAGAAATCTCCGGCTCCATCCACGATGAATTCAAATGTACCCGCACCAGCGTACTTGATCACTTTCGCAACCCGCACTGCGGACTCGAACATTTTTTTCCGGGTTTCCGGATGAACTTCGAGAATCGGCGCGGGCGACTCTTCCCACACCTTTTGATGCCGGCGCTGGATCGAGCACTCCCGCTCACCCAAGTGAATCGCACCACCCTTGCCATCGCCAAACACCTGGATCTCGACATGATGAGGCTCGAGAATGTATTTCTCGACATACATCGCACCATCACCAAAAGCGCTCAAAGCCTCGCGGGATGCAGACTCAAACGCCGAGAGAAGCTCCTCCTCGGTGTCCACCCGACGCATGCCCTTCCCGCCGCCGCCGGCTGCTGCCTTCAAAAGAACCGGGAACTTGACCTTGCGTGCAAACTCGAGCGCCTCCTTTGCATCCTTCACGGCTCCGGGACTTCCCGGAACACGGGGAACATCAAGCGAGTCAACCGTTTTTCTGGCCTCGATCTTGTCTCCCATCACGCGCATCGAATTTGCGGATGGCCCCACAAACACAAGCCCTGCCTTTTCGACCGCCTCCACAAAATGAGGACGTTCTGACAAAAAGCCGTAGCCCGGGTGAATGTATTTTGCCTTGTGCTTTTTTGCGGCCGCGATGATTTTGTCTGCGATGAGATAACTGCTCTTCGGCTCCGACTCGCCGATGAATTCCGCCGCATCACAAAACTTCACGTGTTCCGAGAAACGATCCGCCTCAGAATACACGGCGACAGTCGGAAACCCGAGCATCTTTGCGGTCCGTGCGACGCGGATCGCGATCTCTCCACGGTTTGCAATCAATACGGGCTCTCTCTTTTTTACTTCGAATTTCATGTGAGCTCCGATCAGAGTGGGATGTTCCCGTGTTTGCGTCTAGGTCCCGCCTCGCGCTTGCCTGCAAGCAAGTCGAGCGCCTGGATGAGTCGGCTGCGGGTGAACTTCGGATCAATCACCTCGTCAATGTACCCGAGCTCGGCTGCCTTGTAGGGATTCGCAAAGGTGTCTTTGTACTGGGTCACAAGTTTCGCCCGCGCTTCCTCGAGATTGCCTTTCGCGGTCGCGTCCTGGATTTCCTTCCGGTACAAGATATTGATCGCTCCATCCGGGCCCATGACCGCAATCTCGGCATTCGGATACGCAAGATTCAAATCGGCACGGATGTGCTTTGAGGACATCACATCATACGCCCCGCCATAGGCTTTCCGGGTGATCACGGTAAGCTTCGGCACGGTAGCTTCAGAATACGCATACAAAAGCTTCGCTCCGTGACGGATAATTCCGCCGTACTCTTGTGCGGTCCCGGGCAAGAAACCCGGAACATCGACAAAGGTCACGAGGGGAATGTTGAAGGCATCACAATAGCGCACAAAACGGGCGGCCTTGCTGGAGGCTGCGATATCCAGACATCCTGCCAGATGGGCGGGTTGATTTCCGACCACTCCTACTGTTTGCCCATTCAGACGCGCAAATCCCACCACAATGTTCGCAGCGTATGCTTTGTGAATCTCAAAGAAATCTCCATCATCCATCACATCTTCGATGATCTGGCGGATGTCATAGGGCTTCGTGGATACATCCGGCAGAATCTCATTGATTCGAGTGCAAAGGCGTTCGGGCGAATCCCCGGCTGCCTTTCTCGGAGCCGCATCAAGATTGTTCGATGGCAGGAAATCAAGGAGCCTTCGCACCCCTTCGAACATCGCGCGCTCATCCGGATAGACGATCTGACACACACCGCTCGTGGCTGCGTGGGTCTCGGCACCTCCCAGGTCTTCTTTTGTGACTTCTTCGTGAGTCACGGTCTTGATGACATCAGGACCGGTCACAAACATGTAAGAAGAACCTTCGACCATGGCAATGAAGTCCGTCATCGCAGGTGAATACACGGCTCCACCCGCGCAAGGACCCAGGATCAAACTGATCTGGGGAATCACACCGCTTGCCTGAACATTGCGCCAGAAGATCTCGGCATAGCCGCCAAGGGACTCGACGCCTTCCTGGATCCGTGCCCCACCCGAGTCGTTCAAGCCGATCACGGGCACCCCGGTCTTGAGCGCAAGATCCATCACCTTGCAGATCTTGCTCGCATGCGCGCCGGAAAGAGAGCCGCCGAATACGGTAAAGTCTTGGGAGAAGACGCAAATCTTCCGGCCATTGATCGTGCCGTAGCCGGTAACCACTCCGTCACCGTAAATCTTTTGAGACTCCATGCCGAAGTCGGTACAGCGATGAGTGACAAATTTGTCGAGCTCGACAAAACTCCCGGGATCAAGCAGCAGTTCGATCCGCTCGCGTGCGGTGAGCTTGCCCGCCTCATGTTGTTTCTGGATTCTGGCTTCGCCCCCGCCGAGTTCGGCAAGGCGCTCACGCTCCCGTAAAAGGTCATCACTTCGCTTTGACATAGTGGGCGGCATCCTACACTAAAACACATCGCTTGATGATCGAAAAAAACAAACAAAAACGGCGTATTTCACACTCGAAATACGCCGTCCAGAAGAATACTCGGTGTTTGAAATCAAGGACAATTGAAGTGGTAGTTCTGCCAACCCCAGACCCTACGACCGTAGCGGTCGGTCGACTGGACAAACCCGCTGCAATCCACAGATCGATAAGGAACCGTCTGCCAAGTACAAGCGCTCCTCGTAGCACGAGGTGTAACTGGTGAAATGTTCTTGTAAACCATATGCAATTGAATCACCGTGAAACCCACACCTGTCGGATTCCTATACACCCTACTCCTCCAATCTCCACTGAGACGCACTCCTGAGTGGCCCGAAGCTTGCTCTCTACTCTCTTGATCAAGGGTGAATTATGAAACAAAGTTGTTTTACGGTTTTCGTTTATTGCCTGTCTCTCCTCTCTTTTGGAATCTCACAGGCATCAGAACAATGCGCCCCCAGTGGTCCCTCGACTGAATCCAGGCAGATCTCTGCAATAAAACACGAACTCGCAAACATCATTCCCTGCACCATGCTTGGTTCGATGAAAAATCCCCCCATTGGCTCAAAATGCCTGAGCAGCGCCGGTTTTGAATTCATCCGCACGGACGATGGTTGGCGCGATGCGCAGGGCTTGGTTTGGGCGGACCGTATCAAATCGAATACGAACTGGTTTGATGCTGAAAAATACTGCAAAGGCAGAGGCCTTCGCCTTCCAACCGAAAATGAGATCCGCCTGGCGGACTCCGAGGGGCTTCACGAGCTCTTCATCTCACTTCAAAAAAAGAGACTTTGGTTTTGGACTTCCACCGTTGAACGAAAAGGACTTGCACAAATCTACAGTCTTGATCACGGCGACTCGGACATCGCGGACCTCGGGATGCCTTTTGAAACCTACTCCGTCAAATGTGTCTACCGGTGACTTCCGGAAAGCAGCGTGTTTCATCCCGAAGTTGCGCCCCGACAAAGCGTGATCCTTTTCTCATGAGCCGGTAGGTTTCGTTCGCGCGATTCAACCACTCCCTTTCAAGTTTCCTTTCATAGGCCTCAGTTCTCTCGGCGAGCAGCCGCTCACTCCACCCTAAGTCGAGCGCCATTTCCCGCAATCGTTCCCGCACCTTCAACCGCAGCACCTGATGGACCTCGAGATCCTGCTCGTGGCTTTCTTCATTGAGGTTCTTTGAAATCAACCGTTCATGGAACATCACCACAAATGCATTTTTGAGCTCATCGATCCATTTTCGGGCCTCTTCGACGCCGGGGAGCATCAGACATCCCTCACTGAGTGGTGAAGCCCGCGCTCGCAGAACCTGGTCCTCATGATAGGAAAACGCATGGAAGACCACGCCCCGCCTGCGAAGCGTTGAATTGAGGCCCGCCTCCAATCCGCTCATGCGCAAGGCAGGATCGCCCCAGAGCGGAGATACATACGAGGACGGATCGGCAAGCGCCAATCCAAGAGAACTTTGATTGGATCCCGGTTCCAGACTGAAGAATCGCGTCTCCGAGATCGAACCAAACCCGAGAACCTTTCGCCGGGAGTAAGGAATCCCTCCCGAGGGATCCTCCTCGAAAAAATGCAAATGCCCCGCGCTGCCCGATCCGTGGGTTGCAAAGGTTCGTGCCAAAACCCTTCTGGAATCAAAATCAAACAGGATCAACCGTTTTTGATCGGACGGAAGCGAATAATCCACCCATGCGATTTTCGATGCGGTTGCATATTCCTCGCGAAGTTTGCATACGGTCCGCGCAACGAGCTCAAAGCTCTCGAGCGGGGGCATCCCGACCTCGGGGGACGTATTCGCGGAAAACTCCCCGTAGAGGGAGTGAATTCGTGCGCCAAGGGATTCCGCATGAACCACCGGAGCACTCAGACAAGAAAAAAGCCCGAACGCCGCGATCATACCGGGAAATGGGGGGTTCCGGATCATGGGTCAACTTAAACCATTGATCCGGCGGCATGGCAAGAATTAAATTGAATTAATGTAAAAAAGGGAGGGTCGTGGCGTCACAAGCCTTGCAGCTTGCAGATCCACGACCCACCCCGGTTTTACCGCACGTTGGGTTTTCCCCGCTACGGCTGACGGAGGGAGCCACTTCGACGGGCGGCATTCCCCCTGCTTCATTCTCCTTAAGCGTGCTTCTCGCATGCAGAGATGAAACCAAGGTTGGCCACTCCCGGCGCCGGATTCCCGTAAAAGACGAATCCGCAACTCATCAAGCGCTCACGCGCTTCCTCCAGAGGTCCTCGCTCCGACCGGTTTGTGCTCCCCGATCTTCAACGCTTGTCGACCTCACCGACCTGCTCGGATTCAATCACCTGTTGCCAAGTGATCCGGAAGCGTTTGAAGCCGCCTCCGAAATCCGACCAGTTCCGCACTTTCATCGCTGTTTCTTCGGAACATGTCACTCCCTCATCCGGATCAAGCCGACGGGCTGCCTACATCCAGCTCTTGGCCCACAGTATTGCCTTCGTGAAGTTTCACCCTCACTCGGCGCTTGATCCGTCTTCAGCGGGATTCGCTCGCGCTGTAACCTGTTCGTGCGCTGACCCCGGGGTACCGGGGCCTTTTCTTTCTTCGCCAAGCGGGGTCACCCCCGTTCCGCGAACAAAGTGCTTCGGAGTCGCTGAACATCCTCTCCGGCAGGACTTCCACCTGCTGAAACACCAATCGAGTGTCGCTTTCCTTTCACCGCTTTCTCTCGTCGGCGGCACAAACCTATAAAGCAGGGATCGTGCCAGCCTCAGGTCTTCATTCAGGGGGAGCTGATCCTAGCTTCAATCAACTCACTGGAAATCTTGTCTCAAACCAAGGGCAATCGTCACTTTGGAGACAGTCATTTGAGACACAGTATTCGGACCCGCGGAATTTTGGGATCATGGAATCATGAGAGTCGTAGGGGTACTGATCCTCATGATGGTTCAGGGGTTGGTCTCGGATCGGGGCTTCGCGGCTTCGGCGGTGAACCTTGAGCTTCGCCGTCTGACCAAGTGCTACGGGCTGCTGGTCAGCGAACGCATCCGGCCGAATGATCCCCTTTTTGTGAAAGTGAAAAATGGAATTGTCTCGGGGACGGATGCCTGTGTGGAGCTCCTTGAAAAGGCCACACTCGGACCCGATGGCCGGTTTCCGCTGGTCAATGGCGTGCCGGATCCCCTGGCCGGCAAGATTGCGGGCACACTGATGGCGGCCCACCGACGTCACTTTTCGATCGAAGACCCGATGAGCCAGATCACCTTTGCGGCAGACCTCACGGATGTGAATCAGACTTCGTATCATTTTATTTATCCGTTCCTGAAAGCAGGTGAGCCTTTTTCAAAAGTGGTGACGAGGGGGGCCTCACTCCGGGCGATCCGGAGCCTGGGCGGGAACAGCAAATTGCGATTATGGAACGGACACAAATTGTTTTTCTCCCAAGGAAACTATCATGGTCCTAACAATCCGAGAAACAACTACTCGACCTGGAATCCCGTTTTGGTCGAGCGCGGGGAGCTGCAGGGCCTGATAGAGGACTCCACCCAAAACATTCCGGATGCCCTGGTCGTCGGCTATGAAAAGTACTTTGGAAAAGTGAATATGAATGCCCATTTTGGTGCGGGCTTCCTGGGTACCCAAACCTATCATCTTGCCACCCACGACAATATGGGCGGATCCGATGGTGTCTTCAATGCGTTCCGCCTCTTCGGAAGAAATGCCTACCAGGATGCATTTTGCAGGGACCTCCCCGTGGTCCGCTCCAATGATGTGATCAGTGAGGTTCGGGAAAATTCACAAATTCCCTGGAGGGTCTCAAGATCCTGCATGTCCTGTCATGCGCCCATGGATGAGTTTGGAGCTTCCATCCGGCGAATGGCTTACTTGCGCCTCTTCTTTTCCACCGACGGAAACGTCGCCCCTGGTGTGAAGGTTGGATTTTGGACGGATCAATCTGTTCCACTTGAAACCGCAGCATTTCCATCCGCTCCCTATCCTGATTTGAATCCCGATCCGGATTTTTACAAACGCCCCCCTGAAGGGCGACTTTTCTTCAGGAACTACAAAGGAGATTTGATCAACGAAAAGGTCACAGGACTCCAACAAATGGGTGAAGCGGTAGCCCGTCAGGACGACCTGTACATTTGTGAGGCAAGTCGTCTTTTCGACTTCCTGACAGGAGTCACTCCGGTCTTGGGCGATCCGGCCAACCCCGAACGCCCCTTGAATCTGACAGCGGGTCAGAAATGGGTTCGCGAACTGGTGATCCAGTACGGGCTTGACCTGAAGAAACATCAGAATGTTCGGGAAACGTTTCGAAGAATGGTGGCATCGCCGCTCTTTCTTGATCCAAACGCGGGGGTGAATAAATGAATCGGAGAAAATTCCTTCAAAACACCGCACGAGCCACGGGGAGTGCGCTCTTGGCTGCAAGCCCGCTTCAGCTTTTCCTGACCCAAGTGCTTTCTGGAATGTTCCGCCGCGCTGCTATGGCCGCTCCGGCACTCGATGCCTCAAGCCTGAAGAAGAATCTCACGATTCTGCTTTCAGGATCTCCTCCACGGCATCTCTTTGATTCTGCCTTACGCCCCTTCGGAAGCGGCAGTGACTTTGTATCCCATCCCACTGATCCGAAGCTTTCCATGCTTGGCACAAAAGTCATTCCCGATGCGACAGGTGGAAATAGCCACTCAACCGTGCATGAAACCTTTGAATTCCAGGGAGTTCATCTGCCGATCCTCTGGCAGGGCCTGATACCGACCGCAGGCGGCGGAAGCGCTCCCATGACCGAGCTTGCAAAAAACTGGTGCGGAATCCGCGGAGTCCACTCAATTGACAATCATTTCTTGGGCGGACTCATGCACCTGGTTCCTGTGACGGGTGGATATTCGCTCTCCGGCTCATTTGCGGATTCCTCGCCTTGCGTGTTTCCCGCAGCAGGTGTCGGGAGCAATGGCCATTTCAAGTCGAGAAAAGGAAAGACCTTCACCTCCATTTCTTCCCCGACACCCACACTCAGTCCGCTCAAGGCCACTTTTTCAAACTACCAACTCACCCGAAGCAATCCTCTCCGCATGACCGAAGCTTCGGTGAGCGAACACATCGATCATGCACTCGACCTGATGAAGGCGCACTCCTCTGTGCTGAAGGGACGCGCTCCCGAGACCTACGAGCATAGGCTTACTGCCAAGCGTTTGATTCTGACCCAATTCGGGGATCTGAATGCCCGTTACAATGAACTTTATTTGAAATACGAAGAGCTCATCAGACGTTCTTTCAATGAAGCCGCACTTCGCCTTCAGGGAGTTGACAAGTTCACCATCGCCGGCAGCGCAACCGCACCCTTTGAAATCATGTGGCATGGGTTTCCGAAAACCTATTATACGGGACAGGACCTCGAAACCGAAATGCTGGGCGACACTGTGACCATCGATAGACTTGCAAGCGGAATGGCGGTTACCGAGTTCATGTTGACCGAAGGGACTGATCCGATCGGATACACTTCGTCGATGGATCTCGTTCTTGGATCGGGAATCATCAATTCAGGCTTTTCACAAATCAGTAAATCAGGGGTCCTTGAAAACAACTTCAAGGGCGCCATGATCAACGATGTTCATAATATCGGGGCGATTTCACAAATCTTCATTTTCAGTCGCTACTACCGTGCCCTTGCCGCCTGCATTTATGAATTGACCCGGGCACTCAAGGCGAAAACGGTCGGTTTGAGTGACAACCTTTTCAACCACACCGTGATCGGGCTTGCCGGCGAATTCGGCCGTGATCCCCATGATTCCGGGAATCTCATGGGTCATGGCGAAACGGGAGGGACTTACAGTCTTTTCTCAGGAATGATCGATCACCCCATGGTGGTGGGCGACATCAAGATCAACGGAGGGTCCGGCACCCGATCCACCTGGGGGGCAGGCGCTCCGATTTCCCAGCTTTCAAACCAAGTCCTGACCCCAGCCCACGTCCACGCCTCGATTGCAAACCTCATGGGACTCACTCCCCCGGCCACGACCTACCCCTCCATTCTCCAAAAGGATTCCGCGGGCAAAGTCCAATCCTTGATCGGAGCACCGAAAAATGTCTAAGGTTCCAGTTCTCACTGCAACGCTGGTTTTGATCTCCGCCTGCACCTCAAAGCCCGGCAATCTTCTTTTTGATGATCTTCGATTGCGCCCCGAAACCGCAGAAATTGAGAGCAGGATCCAAATGGGGGACCGCTACTATGTGCGTTCCGTTCTGGCCGATGTTTTCGACCTGACTGAGGCCGAGGCTGCCACGATCGGCGCCAAATTAAGTACCCCTTTTGGAGGAGCCTGCGATTATTACATGAGAGGTGAGACTGATGGCGCAACTCCGGCCTTCCAAATTCAAGACCGGGGCTGTTCTTATTATCCGAAGCAAACCGTTCTTCCTGTGAGTGCGCCTGACAGGTCTGCGATCCTGGCGGTCGCCTGTGATGACCTATTGAATGACTACAAATATTTTCAGAGGGCCATTCGAAAAATCCACCCGGCGTGGCCGGAACTGTACGGGCAGTTCAGTCCCAAGCCCGAGCATGAACCCACTCCGGAGACGGTTGCGAAACTCTACCAGTTTTTCTATCCCCTCGATGAGCCCGTCCCTGCAGTCATCGACGCCCTCCTCGCCGTCGGAAAAAAATCCACTGACCTTCGGGCATCCTGGCGATACATCATGACCACGGTCTGTTACTCTCCCGACTGGCAGACCCCTTGACCATCACTAACTGCCCTCGAAGATTGCACCTGAGTTTCAAGGCGCATTCCGAAAAGAACGCGAATTGGCCTGATTCCTGAAAAGTCGATGGCATGCGTGTGAGCTGCCCGAGTCTAAAGTTGAAATTAACAACCTCCCCAAGCGTTACGACCCCTGCCGAGCATCATAATGTAGTCCGGAAAGGCTACTTCAGTCGCAAATCCGACAGCCGAAGGATTCAGCGATTCCAGTGCAAGACCTGTGGATTGCTCTTCTCAAGAAGTACTCTCAATCCACGCTACTATCAAAAAGTAAGGAGGATCAACGCTCCACTCTATAAGCTTCTCGTTTCCGGAGTGTCACAAAATCGAGCTGCTTTGCTGCTGGGAGTGAGCCCCTCCACGATCGCAAGAAGGTTTATGTTTTTGGCGGGACAGGCGAGCCTGTCTCAATCAAGACTCATTGCTCGCATTCCCCAAAGATCGATCGAATCCATA
>CANNBJ010000002.1 GCA_947502835.1 Bdellovibrionales bacterium | reverse complement strand
CCACCGGCGGAAACGCGCTCAAGTTCTACGCATCCATGCGTCTCGACATCCGCCGCATTCAAGCGATCAAGGATGGCGAGAACGTCATCGGGAACCGCACCCGCGTAAAGGTCGTGAAGAACAAGCTCGCGCCTCCGTTCAAAGAAGTCGAATTCGACATCATGTACGGTGAAGGGATCTCAAAAGAGGGCGATCTGCTCGACATCGCCGTCAACCACAACCTGATCGAGAAGAGCGGAACCTGGTTCTCCTACAAGGATGAGCGCATCGGACAAGGCCGCGACAATTCGATCAGGTGGCTGAAGGAGCGTCCGGAAGTCATCAAGACTCTTCGCGCAGAAGTACTGGCGAAAGCCGGAGTGGGCGCAAAACCCGCAACTCCGACCGCAGGGTCCACGACTCCGACCAATGAAAAAGGAGCAGCAACTCCTGACAAGTCGGCCCCAGTTCACATGAGCGCACCAAAGGCAGCGCCTGCTGTGAAAGAAGCGCCGAAGGAAGCACCGAAAGCGGCACCTTCCAAGAAGTAAACTCTTTTCACTGAATCAAGAAACGGGAGGATCCGGATCGGTTCCTCCCGTTTTCATTTGAATTACCTGGGACAGTTCCCGCCATTTGGGAGCACATTCTTTGCGGACTCGGGCGCCGCACAGCCGGGACAGGGGGCGGTCACATCACAAATGATCCGCTTCCAGAGCTTGTCGCGCGACCCCCGGATGCCCGACTGGAGGGCAAATCCAATGGAAAGGATCACGAGCAGCACCATCACGTATTCCAAAATCGCTTGTCCGGATTGATCGGATTTCTTCCCCACAAACCCATTTTACGCTAGAGTGCACCAATATGGAAGATTCCCAAGACTTGGAGCCAACTGGAACCGCATCCTATGTACCGGAACCCCCTCCCAGCCGGAAACGCCTCATGATCCCGGTTGTGCTGATTCTGGCGGTGGTGGTCGGAGCGCTTCTGGCAATCAAGGCCTCGACCCAACGACAAATGAAATCCAACCAGGCCCAGATCGAACTCATCGAAGGCGCTGTGCTCCCCGATCTGGAACTCACCCAAATGGGCGGCGGAACCGTGCGCTTGGGCGACCTGAAACACAAGGTCATGCTCATCAATTTCTGGGCCACTTGGTGCGAAGCCTGTATCGAAGAAATGCCCTCACTGAACGCCCTGCGCGAGAAGTTCAACCCAAAAGGATTTGAGATCCTGGGCGTCAATGTCGATGAAAACCCCCATCCGGTGGCAACTACGGCTGCCGTGAAACTCGGAATGAAGTTTCCGCTTTTCTCGGATCCCAAGGGTGAACTGGGAGAAGTCTTCGATCTTCACGCCATCCCCCTTTCCCTCATCATTGATCAATCCAGAAAAGTCCTGATGGTCGAGCCGGGCGGACGTGACTGGAACACTGAAGAAATCCACCAACTCCTGGAGAAGTGGCTCGGCGAATCATGAAGCCTACTCTGGGCCCGTTTTTGGTCGGCATTGGATCCCTCCTCTGGGCCACGGACGCGATTGTCCGGGTTCCTGCGATCGCGAAAAGTGATCCTGCGTTTCTCGTATTCGTGGAACACCTGATCGGTGTTCTTGCCCTGATTCCGATTCTGCTCTTCAAGTCCGGCACCCGCCTCTTCCAACTCGGGGGCCTGAAGAACTGGCTCGGGTGCGCCTTTGTGGGTGCGGGCGGATCGGCGATCGCCCTTCTCCTGTTCACGGAAGCCTTCCAGTACCTGAATCCAACCCTGAATATCCTCCTTCAAAAAACCCAACCCGTCGCCGTCGTGCTCATTGCCCAGTGGGTTCTGGGCGAAACTCCGAGCCGTAACTTTTTCAAATGGGCATCGGTCGTAGTGTTCGCCTGCGTGGTCCTCAATATTTTTGAAACGCCCATGCCGAACTTTTCCCCAAGCCCCTCTCCCGCGAAAGGGGTTCTCTTTTCGCTCGGTGCATCCTTCATCTGGGCGGTCTCGACGGTGACCGGAAAACGCCTCCTGCATCAGGTGGATCCCCTCATCGCCACCTTCTGGCGCTTTGTCTTCGGCCTTGCCACTCTTTGCGTGATTCTTCATTTCGGATCGGGGTTCTCGAAATTGAACACCCTCTTTGACCCTTCCATTCGCCTCACCTATCTTTACCTCGGCCTCTTTCCGGGAGTCCTTGCCATGTGGACCTACTACTCCGGAATGAAACACACGACTGCTGCCACAACCACGATTGTGGAGCTGATCTTCCCGGTTGGGGCGATCCTCCTCAATTATCATTTCCTCGACACCGTTCTGACCCCGCTCCAGATCGTATTCACCCTCGTGCTTTTGCTCTCGGTCACCCAAATCTCCCTGATTCACGGCGATGAGTATGGCACAGGCTCCGGAGCAACCTCGACGGAACCCCGTTCATGAAATTCGCCCTGTTGTTGCTTTTGTTCCTGAACCCGTTTCTTTCGTTCAGCGTGCCAGCCCGGGCGGAACCGAATGTGATTCTGGTCACTCTCGACGGAATCCAATGGGAATCGGTCTTCCGGAATTCGGCGATGCCCCACCTTACCGGAGACCTCGCCTCCGAAGGAGTTCTCCTCGGTGATGAAATCGACTCCACCGTTCACGTCTCCAATCCGGTGAACCTGAGCCTTCCCGGCTACCAATCCATCTTCCTTGGGTCGACTCCCTTTTGTTATTCCAATTTTTGCAAAGGGGTCCAGCGCGAGACCTTTCCCGAGGTCATCCAACGATCCTTGAATCTTGATCCGGGAAAGATGGCCGCATTCGCATCTTGGGAGCATTTGAAGCGCGCCTACAAGCGAAGCAGCTCTCCCCTGTACCTGAATGCAGGCCTTGACCCTGCGAACCTCGCAGATCCCGTGCATGACCGGATTGATTTGGAACAGGCCGCATCCATCCCGAAATGGAATCGCCCCGGGATCTGGAGTGCGCGCTACGATTCGTTCACCTATGCGCATGCGCTTCACTTTTTGAAATCAAGGCAACCAAGATTCCTCTACCTGAGCCTGCTCGATGCGGATGAATGGGCTCATGCGGGAAATCATCCCGAGTATCTGAAAACTCTCGGTTCCTATGACCAATGGATCCGTGAGATCGCGGATGTACTTGATCAAAGCGGGAAGTACGGCAAAAACACCTTGCTCGTGGTGACCACGGACCATGGACGCGGAAGGGGCGGGGAACGCTGGCGCGAACACGGCAGGAAATACCCGGAATCCAAGAGAATCTGGCTCTATTTGCGCGGCGCTGGAATCGAACCCGGAGCTCGTCCCGATCCTGGAACGACCTTATCCCATCTCTCGGTTCGTGAAATCATCCTTCGCGCATTCGAACTCAAGGTCCGCCTCCGGCATCTTCCAAAGCGGTTCAAGAAGGATTCGCGTTTCGGTTCATGAGGAGCACGAGCTTTCCCGTGCTTTGACCCGACTCAAGCAAACGATGAGCCTCTCCGGCATTCTCGAGGAGAAACTCGGTAACTTTCGGAGGGATGATTCTTCCCTCCTCCACCCAACGGAGAAGAGCATCCATTCCCTCGGTGATGAGATCATCGCGGTCAAAGAGAAACGACAAATTGAACCCGATCACACTCTTGTTGTCGGTGAACAAACGAACCGGGGAAAACCTCGGCATCCGGATCATTCCCCATGCGGCCTTCAGATAATTCATCCTCCCGCTCGCTGACATCGGAAGAATCGAATGACTGCCATAAGAGATCAACTTTCCGGTCGGTCGCAGGAGTTCGTAGCTTGCTCTCAGGGTGGAAGTGCCATTTGCGTCCAAGACTGCATCGAATCCACCGGGTACGAGCTCCTTTGCTCGACGGCTCCAATCTTCTTTGGACTTGTCGATCACGTGATTTGCACCGAGCTCCCTGACATACGAAACCTTGTGTGAACTGCCCACCACACCGACGCTTTCGAATCCCGCGATCCTGCACAGCTGAACGAGTGCCGAGCCCACTCCGCCTCCTGCTGAATGAATCAATACGCGGGCACGGGCCGGAAGACGCACCAACTGGAAAAGCGCATGGTAGGCCGTCATGAACACGGCCGGAAATGCTGCACTTCCCGATAAGCCAAGCTCTGCAGGAATCGGATAGACATGCTTGGCGGAGACACATACCTCGCTTGCATAGGAATTGAAAAAGCCGATCCCGAACACAGGATCTCCGGGCTTGAATCGGGTCACACCGGAACCCGCATGCTTGATGAAGCCTGAGTACTCAAATCCCGGGGTGATGGGCCATCCGACAAAGCGTTTTGCCGATTCGTACACGCCCCAGCGCACGCAAACATCGGCATAGTTCACGCCCGCCGCATGAGTACTCACCACGACCTGTCCCGGCCCGGCTTCCAGATCCGGATGTTCTTCCAGTTTCAAGTGCGTATGCCCGCCGGGCGAGTGGATGACGATCTTTTTCATAAGCTCACTTTTTACCAGCCCATGCGGTAGTACATTTCCTCGAAATGCTCATACGGGAGCACCACGAAGTCTGAATCATATCCTTCCATCAAGGCCCCTTTTCGGTGCTGAAGTCCAAGGCTCGCCGCCGCGGAATAGGTGACACCCGCGAAGATCTCGGCCGCATTCATCGAAAGATACAGCGCCGACAGATTCATCATGAGTGGCAAATTCAAGGAATAGCAGGAACCGGGATTGAAATCGGTCGCGATCCCTACTCGCGCACCGGCATCCAGAAGCCTCCTCGCCGGTGCAAACTGTGCCTTCAGGTAAAATGCAGTCCCGGGGAGCATCATGGCGACCGTATCGGATTTCGCAAGGGCTGCTACTCCCTTGTCGGAAATCTTCAGCAAATGATCCGCCGAGGATGCTTCGAGCTTTGCAGCGAGGCGCGCGGATTCGGTGTTGGAGAGTTCATCGGCATGCACTTTGGTTTCAAGGCCGAGCTTTTTTGCAGCCCGCAAAATACGCTCGCCCTCCTGAAGGGTGAAATACCCCTCCTCAATGAAAACATCACAAAATCGCGCAAGCTTCTTCTTTGCCACTTCGGGAAGCGTGCGGTGGATCATTTCGTCGATGTATTTCGCCTTCTTCATTCCCGCAGGCACCGCGTGCGCTCCAAGATAGGTGGACACAAAGGTCATCTGCGGGAGCGCCTCTGCGAGATCCGATACCACCTTCAGACATTTCATTTCAGCTTCGTGGTCAAGCCCGTACCCCGACTTGCATTCGATCGTACGCACTCCATGGCGATACGCAATGAGAGCGCGCTTAAGAGCCAACTCAAAGAGTTCCTGCCGGCTTGCGGCTCTTGTGGCGTTCACCGTTGTGAGAATCCCGCCGCCCTCCTCTGCGATTTCCTGATAAGTGGCACCTGCACAGCGCCTGGCGAACTCATGGGCACGGGACCCCGCAAACACCAGATGCGTGTGCGCATCGATGAGTCCTGGCATGATCGCATTGCGCTTCTTGAGATCCGTCCTCTTTACCCCTTTGTATTCCGAAGGGATCTCCGAGGTGGGACCGACCCACAAAATCCTGTCAGAATCGAAAACAACCGCCCCGTCCTCAATCCCGGATAGATCCGAGGGAACCAGCATGCGTCCCTCTTTTTCGACGATCCCCTCGCCCGTGTACACATACGATGCGTGCACGAAGGCTTGAATCGGCTTTGTTTTGGAAACGCCTTTTTTTGTGGTCGCCTTTTTCATCGATTTTTCCTCACTTGATCATCGGCATGCGCGCGCCGAACTCGGGGAGCTTCGTCTTGGCATTCTGGATTGCGGATTCATATCCCGCATCCGCATGTCGTACGATTCCCATTCCGGGGTCGCTTGTGAGCACGCGCTCAAGCCGCTTTGCAGCCTCCGGAGTTCCGTCCGCCACAATCACCATGCCGGAATGGATGGAATATCCCATCCCCACTCCACCCCCATGATGAAGACTCACCCAGGACGCGCCATTCACAGAATTGATGAGGGCATTCAGGATCGGCCAGTCCGCCACCGCATCTGACCCGTCCTTCATGGCCTCGGTCTCGCGATTGGGGGATGCGACCGAACCGCAGTCGAGGTGATCCCGCCCGATCACGATCGGAGCCTTTACTTTGCCGGTCCTGACAAGCTCATTGAACAAAAGACCGGCCTTCACGCGCTCTCCGAATCCAAGCCAGCAAATCCGCGCAGGAAGCCCTTGGTATGCAATCCGCTTTGCCGCAACATCGAGCCAGCGATGCAGGCTTTCGTGATCGGGGAAAAGCTCCTTCAGTGCCTGATCGGTGACCGCGATGTCGGCGGGATCACCCGAAAGCGCAACCCAGCGGAACGGCCCCCTCCCATCGCAGAACTGCGGGCGAATGTAGGCCGGGACGAATCCGGGAAACTTGAACGCATCACTCACTCCGGCTTTCACCGCCTGCGCCCGGATATTGTTGCCGTAATCAAACACGATCGATCCCCGCTTTTGGAACTCAAGCATCATCGCTACGTGCTTCCCCATGCTTGCAACCGCACGGGCTTTGTACGTTTCAGGATCAGCCGCGCGCATCTCTTCCGCCTCTTCGAGCGAAAGACCCTGCGGCACATAGCCGTTCAATTCATCATGCGCACTCGTTTGATCCGTCACCATGTCGGGATGGAACTTGCGTTTGAGCAGCTCCTCCAGCACATCCACTGCATTTCCGATGACTCCAATCGAGCGCGCTTCCTTTTTTGCTTTTGCCCGTTCGACTGCCGCAAGCGCCTCATCAAGGCTTTCATACAGTTCATCAAGATAGCGCGTTTCAATGCGGCGGTTTGCGCGAATGGGGTCGATTTCTATGTTCAATGAAACCGCGCCTGCGATCGAAGCCGCAAGCGGTTGCGCTCCACCCATGCCCCCAAGTCCCGCGGTCAGCACCACGCGTCCTGCAAGACTCCCTCCAAAATGCTTGCGTCCGGCTTCAGCAAAAGTCTCGTAGGTGCCTTGAATGATCCCCTGGGTGCCGATGTAGATCCAGGAACCGGCCGTCATCTGGCCATACATCATGAGACCCGCCCGATCGAGCTCATGAAAGTGCTCCCAGGTGGCCCACTTCGGCACGAGCATGGAATTCGAGAGCAGAACCCGCGGCGCATCCGCATGGGACTTGAACACGGCCACGGGTTTTCCGCTTTGAATGAGAAGGGTCTCGTCGTTCTTGAGCGACTTCAGCGTCTTGATGATGGCATCATAGGACTCCCAGTTCCGCGCGGCTTTTCCGATTCCGCCATACACCACAAGATCATCGGGATTCTCAGCCACAGCAGGATCAAGATTGTTCATGAGCATCCGCATCGCGGCTTCCTGAACCCAGCCTTGGCAAGTTAATTGATTTCCTTTGGGTGCGTGAATGTCGGTGTGTTGCATGAGTCAAACCATAGCGTAGTTTCGCGCCTCTTAAAAGAATCGATCTGTGTCTTGAAAGACACATCTACTTACCGACACCCCCAATCCCTATAATCTTGAGTGGGGGTGCCTTGTGCACGATTGGAGTCGGCTATTTTCAGGGGTGTCCGGACTGCCTCACTATCTTAGGCTGGTGTCAACCTCTACAATTGTAACTATGGGATCGGCTCTGCTCCGGGCGCTAGGCCTCGGGAGTTTATTTATTCTTTTTGCACAGTTTGCCTACGGGGACGATGTGGAACTTCGTCGCTACTACCGTTGCTATGAGCGACTCACCGGAAAACCCGTTCCCTATGCAGATCGATCCAACCCGATGCTAACCTCAATCAAAACCGCAGCTTCCGGGAGCACTGCCGCCAAGGATGCGTGCGCTGCACTCCTGAATGGTGCCGCACTGGCCTCGACAAATCTTTCAGGAGATCCACGGGTCATAAAGAAACTCCATGAAGTTGCTCGGGGTTTCATTGCAACTCCCGAGTACTTCAATGCCATTCAAAAGCAGGCGATCCCCCATTTGATCGACACCTATGAGATCGCGAATGCATTTACCTATTTCACCCTGAAGCCTGGTGCGGACTTCTCAACCATTCTAACCGGGAATCAAACTTTTACGGCAATGCGCACCCTCACTTCCGCTCCAATCTACCAACTCTTAAGCCCATTCACCGCCTTTTCAGCGCATGGCCCGGGAAATACCACGCTGACCACCGTGAGCTATATTCAACAAGGAGATCTGCTTGGAATTGTCCCTGCTGTGCCAAATGCCACTCTCTACCCCGATTCCTCAGGGAAGCTTGATAGAGACCTCCCTGCGTCCACCGTAGGAACCAGCAATACTGCGACCCGAGACATGAATGCCCCCACAGGTGCCGGACTTTTCGGAACCCAGTCTTATCTGATTTCAGCGGATGTGAACCAAGGAATGCTTCAAAACGGTACCACCTTGCTCAGGCGACGTCTCATGCGAAACATTTATCAGGATTTTTTCTGCAAGAGTTTGCCTGTGGTCTTAAGCTCTGACTACCCGGATATTACCCCGATCTCAAGTGCCACATATCCGGATGCCTCTGCCTACCGATTTTCGTCAACTTGCCTGCAGTGTCATGTGTCGATGGATCGGGGAGCCGCCATTTTCAGGAACTTGATTTCGGTGAAAAGCGGAGGCCCGGATGATTTGGGATCCATCCAATTCGTTGCCAATCGAAGCGCAGGCTCCTTTGCCCCCGATCAGGGCGGAACTGATCTTAGTTTTCCAAAAGTTCCTGATCCACTCTTTTACACCCGGGCGCCAAAAGGGAAGCTCTTTTTTCGCTCTTACGATTCGAATCGAACGCTCATTGATCTCGACATCAATGGAATCGGTGCTCTCGGTACGGCGATTGCCGCTCAAGATGATTTCTATGCCTGTGTGGCAAGCAAGTACTATAAATATTTTACCGGCATCAGCGTGAACCTGGAAAACCTGGAAGTCAGGGCACAGGCAAATCCAACCGCAGCCTCTCTCAACCCAGATCAAATTTACCATCGCAATCAAGTCATCGCGCTTGGACAAAATCTGAAGACCAGCAAAAGCCTCAAGTCATTGATCCTCGAAATCATCAATTCACAGGCCTTTATCAGACCGGATTGGGGAGCCCCATGAAAAAAAGAACGGATCCATCCCGACGTGAATTTCTAAAGCGCTCAGCCTGGTTTGCGGGAGTGAGTTACTTAAATCCGGTCAAGATGTTCGTGGCCTCGATGGCAACAGAGATGATCCGCAATTCCGAAGCCTTTGCGGCAGGAGTAAATCCAAATCCAAACAAGTTCATCAATTTTCATCTGCTGATGGGAATTTCAAGATGGAACATGGATTTACCCCTAAAGCATGGCACTGGCTTTACCCCCAATCGAAGTGTCGGCACCCAAATCACAGGGACCATCTCCAATACCACCCAGTTCCTGATTTATCAGGCAGTAAATGACGTGCGCTACTCGAATCCAGTCTTGGGGGGCATCAACATGCCCCTCATTTGGTCGAAATCCATTCCGACAGTATCTGTGTCGGGAACGAGCTTTGCTGCAGGCACGCCGATCAACCTTTCGGATGCCTTGGCTTCAAATCTCATGATGATCATGGGAGTAGACCTGTTGGTCGATTCCCACCAAATCGACAGCCGTCTGCCCACCCAGCCCGTGCAAGGCCAACCTTCGATCACCGGGCTTCTTGCAGACCAAGTGAATACTCCGATCCCCGCCATTCAAGGGTGGAGATATGACAAGGTTCAAGCCTATCAATCTGCAACCGGAGTTCCAGAGCTCAGCCTTGGTGACCTCGATTGGACCAACCCGCTCACCAAGGCTCTCACCCCCTTCACGGGACTAGGCTCGATCACCTCACTCGAAAAAACCACAATCAGTTCTGCCCTTGATAATTTGTTTTCGGCGATGAGCGGGGACTCGCTCCTGCTCCACAAGTACTTGCCGACCACCTATGCCCAGCGAGCAAATGCCAAAGCCATTTTCACAAAAAACATCACGAATCTTGCTGGGACGTACGATGCCTTGGTCTCAAAATATAAACTCTTGATTCAACTTTCGATCATGGGTGGCACCGGGTTTAATAAGATCGACCATTTTCTCCCCATTGAACTTGACCCTGTCTCGAACTCGAGTAGCACTCTCAATGCATTCCAAATCAATTCAGGTGGCTCACGCTGGACTGGTACTGATTTCAATGCGGCATTTACGAACTCATCGGTGGTTTACAGCCTTGCCCAGGGAATGGCGCTTGCAGAGTACATGTTCACGAATGGCTTTACTTCGGTTGCGAACATTCTGATCGAGCACATGGGAGGCGTAACCGGTGCAAATCCAGGCAACAATGATCATCACTTTTATGGTGCGATTCCCTCAACGATCGTCACGATCAAACAAATCCGTGCATTCTATGCTTGCCTCCATGAATTGATCACTCGATTCAAGGCAGTCAACGCGGGAACGGCCCCGAATGGTTCAACCTTGAATTTGTTTGATCGAACCCTGATTCAGGTTTCCGGAGACTTCAATCGAAGCGCCCGGACCGATATGACTGGTTCCGATCACGGCTACAACGGTTCGAACTACTCCCTTCACTCCGGGATGATCAACGGGATCAAGCTTGTCGGAAAAATCAAAAACGATTCAGGCCAAAGAGGCGGACAAGCTACCAACGACTATCTCGGCTCTTGGGGTCTCGCTGACAACCTGAGTCCTTCAGATCCGCAACCCCTCAGGATCGGACGGGTCGCAAGCACCATTGCGGCCGCTCTTGAGATCCCATCCCCCACTCCAAACGATCATTCACTCGTCACTAAAGGCAGTGATGGAAAACTCGTGCTCGATCCCACACTCCCGCCTGGAGGGCACACCTCCACATGAATTGCCTATCCCTGTTCCTTGCATTCACTTCGCTCGTTCTGAATGGTTGCTCGAAGTTCGGCAATCCAGGGGAACTCGTTTTTTCGGATCAGAAGGCCACCGGAATCACCCTACTTCAATCGACGCAACTCAGTGAAAGCTCTCAACTTCTGAATTGGTCAACCGATGCATCGATTGGGGTCCAAACCTCGTTCCCCGTAACGAGCTTTCTTCTTGAATACTCACTCTCCTCCACGCTCTCCAATGCAATATCCGTCCCGAACCTCACTCCTCCCTATACCCTTCAGGGCCTCTCTCCAGGAGCAATCTACTTCTACCGAATCACTGAAATGGCGGGCGGCCAAATACTCCGCACGTCCTCGATCGGAAGCTTCACCGTGATGAGTCCCGCTCCCGGAAAGCCCATCTTCGGATCCCCGATCTCACGAGAGACCTCACTTGAGATCCCCTTTACCCCGGGCTCTAACGCAAGCGAACATCAACTTTTTTACAGCACCGATCCTGGTCTTCAAAATCCCATCCTGCTTTCGAATCCCTCAAATCCCATTTCACTCACTTCCTTAAGCGCGGGAACCGAGTACCATCTGTATATCAGGGCAAAAAACACAAGCGGTCAAAACGATTCGGATGTGGCCCATTTTCGAACCCTGGATCTTGCCCCTCCTGCACCCACGGCCCTTACTGCCGTTGCAGACTTATCCTCCATCCAATTCAGTTGGAGAGCCGGGAGTGGAGCCGGATCCACCACTTCTTTTTTCATCCTGTTTGGAGTGAATCCCACTCTCGAATCAAACCTTCCCGGACTCCGCAATCTGGTGGGTCCGATCGTTCCCGGAACTCCATCCACCTCCTACTTAGCTCAAGGCTTGAATCCGGGCACCCAATACTATTATCAGGTGATTGCAAAAAACCTCACCCGCGAGACCGCATCCGCCATCCTTCCGATCAAGACGAGGCCCAGTGCACCGGTCATCTCCCTACCGATGACCATCACTTCCTCGAGCGTCACCCTCAGCTGGCAACCTGTGCCAGGCGCGGACTCCTATGATGTAGTCTTAGGCCAAGTCAATCAAACGAGTCCGACGACTCAAAACACCCAGAGCTCCACGATTACCTTGAGTGGGTTGATCTCCGATCAGAGTTATTCGCTCCAAGTGATTGCGAAAAACACCTCGGGCTCCACCCCCTCCACCACCCAAGTTTTCCGCACGCAGATCAGTCCGCCCGGCATTCCACAGAACCTCTCGGCAGTACCCTCTCAAAATTCAGCCATTTTGTCATGGTCTCCAAATCAAACTGGCGGCACTCCCACTGAATATCTCCTGACTTCCGGAACCACCAATCCTCCCACTGGCACTCCGGTCACGGTCAGCGCTACGAGTTTTACTCTCTCTTCACTCACCCCCGGTACGACCTATTTTGTTTCGGTTGCGGCTAAGAACTCTGCCGGAACTTCTTCCGCAGTCCCACTCTCTTTTCAAACTACCTTGAATCAGGGAGCTCCTACGCTCTCGTCTGTAACTTCCATCACCTCATCCGGCGCAACCCTGAATTGGACGGTAAGCGGGGGGGCGAGTGCTCCCACTGGCTTCCGCATGAAATATGCGAAAACTCAGGCTCTGCTTGCGAGTGCCACCGCGACCTCCCTTGCATCAAGCCTCAGGAGCTATGCGCTTACCTCCCTTGATCCCGGCACCCAGTACTTTTATGAGGTCGCTGCAGTCTATTCTGCAACCTCCTCGTTTGCGTCTCAAAGTTCATGGATCACCACACCCGTGGCCCCGGCTTCGATCACCCCAGTTGCCACAGAAACCTCCATCACCCTGAGTTGGACCTCGACCAATGGGAGCAGTACGACCTATTCGATTGCCTACGGACCCACCTCATCGCTCGGTTCCACGCAGAATTCAGTGACCTCAACTGTGACCCTCCCTGCCTCAGCCGGGTCGACTCTCTTTTATAAAGTTACGGCAAACGCAGGCTCACTCTCGGCCAGCTCCGCAGTGCTGAGCTCACAAACCCTCTCCGCACCTCCGGTGATTACAGCGGGAATGGGTTCGATGACTGCGTCCTCTGTGAAAGTGGATTGGTCTGCAGTCACAGGAGCGACTTCCTACACTTTAAAATACAGTCTCTTTTCTGACCTTTCTCAAGCCACCACGATCAGCGGCATCACAGCTCTCACCCAAACGATTTCCTCACTGCAGCCTGCGACCCGCTACTATCTCGTTGCTTATGCCAACTCTGCCGCGGGCGCATCCGCGCCCTCCAACACTCTCAACGTTCTCACCTCGCCTCTTGCTCCGAGCGCTCCAGTCATCACAACGATCAGCGTAAACACCGGAAATTCAGCCACAATCACCTGGCAAGCGGGAAGCGGTGGAGGCACCGTGGATTCCTACCTGGTCGAATGGAGTCTAGATTCCTCATTTCAAACGAATGTGTTCTCCTCAGGACGGCTCAGCGGAATCTTGACTCACACTCTGGCCGGTCTCAGCCTCGGCAGCACTTATTTTTATCGTGTAACTGCGAATAACAGCACCGCAAGCACGTCTTCTTCGATCGGGAGCCTGATTACCGCTCCTGCAACTCCGATCTTGAGCCTGGGCCCTGTCCGATCCCAGATCACTCCTGCAGATACCTACAGCACTACGGTGACCTTTACTGGCTCAAGCACCAGTGGGACCCTTACCTACGGACTCGACCCCTTACTCCTGAATAATTCCACCTCGATCAGCAATTTCGCATCAGGCCAGAGTGTGAGTGGCTTATTCGGCAGCCGAACTTACTACTTCAGGATCAGCGTCTCAAACTCCTCTGCCACTGCTCAATCGAGTCCCGCCACCCTTCCGATTCCGATTGAAGCTCCAAAGAGTCCGATCGCCGCTGCCGCGAGTTCGGTCACGAATAACAGCGCAATCCTGACCTGGACCCCGGGAAGTACCGTGTCCCTGACCTCGTTTACGTCGAGCGGACTCTATGGATTCTTAAAAACCAATTGCGTCGGCTGCCATAGTATTTCAAATGGTACGGTAGGCTCTGGCTATCGTCTGTCCCAACATGCATCCACTGATGCAAACTTGGCCCACCAATCCCTGGTCGGAACGATGGTCAACACCTTTCCTGGCACCGCCCGCATCAATGTCATTAATCCCGAGGAGTCAGGACTCTACAAGATCATCAATTCAGGACACATGGGGGTATCCACTGCCCTTGCTCCCACCTTGCTCACCTTCCTCAAAGACTGGGTAAAACAAGGAGCGCTTGCTGGAGGAATCAGTTTGTCCTACAAGGTGGACCTCGGAACGAGCACTCCTCTTTCCGGCGCAGGCATCGCTGCCACTTCGCCCCATACTGCAAGTCTGAGCAGCGGAACTTCTTATTTTTTCAGGGTACTTGCACTTAATTCAAGCTCAAGCCCGGGAGCCTCAAGCACTCTGACTTTTACCACTTCCGGCACCACGACTGGAAATGGCGATACGCCCGCAGCAAGCATCAATTTTGAATCCGAACTTCGCTTGGTGGATCGACGCTATGTGGACTCCATGCTCCGCGACTTATTCGGCCCCATCAGCGCAGGGGGAGCTGCCGATACTGCAATCACAAGCAACATACTCACGCAAGCCTCCCTGGGGGGAGCCTGCGACACCTATGCAGCTAAAATTACAGCTGTGGACGAGGGTCGAAATTTAATCACTTATTCTCCTTCGAATGAGCAATGTTTCAGCGGAATGAGCGCAGTGCTCCCTGCTCAGCTGAACTCAGCCCGATTCGCACTCGTCGCTAAAGCCTGTGATGCGCTCCTCAGCGATGCGACGGCCAGGAATGCCATTCTGACAAAAGTTTTCGGTGGTACACTGCCTGCGACGATTCCTGCACCCGCCTCTGCGACCCTGACTACGGCGTACCAGCTTTTTTATCCACTTCAAACGCCATCGAGCGCCGTGATCACGGGCCTCACCGCACTCGGAAATACCGCGACGACGAACAACACAGACAAATGGATTCGGGTGATGTACGGGATCTGCAGCAGTCCGGAGTGGCAAGTCCAGCATTAAGAATTCCCGACAGCCCGTCGCCAGGTCTATCCGTTTTTCTTTTTCGAAATTCCAATCAAGAAAATCTCTTTGGATTCTTTGCGGGTACTCTTCGGTCGAAGCACCTCAACGCGTCCAAACACTCCATCCATTTGCTTCTTGAGCGCCTGAAAATCATCCGAGTGGAAGAACTTGCAGACAAAGTTACCGCCGGGCCTGAGAAACCTCACCGCTATGTCAAGAGCAAGCTCGCAAAGCTCCATCGAGCGGGCCTGATCGGTGATCCGGATTCCGGTTGTTTTTGGCGCCATATCCGAAAACACACCATCAAAGATTGGCGCAAAGCCGTTTTGCTCGAAGATCTGATCAAGGTTGAGGTCCCTGAGATCCGCATGGATGAAAACCGCATTCGCGAGCGTGAGTTCGACCTGAATCAAATCAACACCCAACACCCGGCCCTGCTCGCCGACTTTTTGGGAGAGGTACTGCGACCAGGATCCGGGAGCGGCCCCGAGGTCGAGCACTTTCATGCCGGACTTGATGATCTTGAATTTCTGATCGATCTCTTCGAGCTTGTAAATCGAGCGGGCCGCGAAATTCTCTTCTTTCGCCTTATGATAATAATGATCGCGCTTGTTGTAGGCCATGGGATTGAATCCGGGAACCCGAATTACATCACGGTCACTTTGCGCAGAAGATCGAGATCCTCAAGCGCCTTGCCCGAGCCCCGCACCACGCAGGTGAGCGGATCTTCGGCAACCGTCACCGGGAGGCCGGTTTTTTCCTTGATCAGGATGTCGAGATTCGAAAGAAGCGCCCCACCACCGGCAAGAACGATTCCGTTATCGACGATATCTGCTGCAAGTTCAGGCGGGGTCCGCTCAAGGGCCACCTTAATCGCATCCACCACTGCGGAAACAGGTTCTGCAAGCGCATCGCGGATTTCTTCGCTGTTCAGTTCGATGGTTTTCGGTGCTCCTGAAATCAGGTCGCGGCCCTTCACTTCAAAGGTGCGCTCTTCTTCGAACGGATAGGCGCACCCGATCGAGAGCTTGATTTGTTCGGCAGTTCTCTCCCCGATCAGAAGCGAGTATTTCCGCTTGATGTAGTTCACGATCGAATCATCGAATTTATCGCCTGCAACACGTACCGAACGGGAATAAACAATCCCGCCGAGAGAGATCACGGCAACTTCGGTGGTTCCGCCGCCGATGTCGACAATCATGTTTCCGCTGGGCTCACGGATCGGAAGACCGGCGCCAATCGCGGCCGCCATCGGCTCCTCAATGAGGTACACTTCACGTGCTCCGGCAGACTGCGCAGATTCCTTTACAGCACGCTTCTCTACCTGGGTGATGCCGTACGGAATGCAGATCATGATCCGCGGACGAATGAACCCGCGGCCTTCTGACGCTTTACCGATGAAATACTTCAGCATCGCTTGGGTCACTTCGAAATCCGCGATCACCCCGTCCTTGAGCGGCCGAATCGCCTGAATCGAACCGGGCGTGCGTCCGAGCATTTCTTTTGCTTCCTTGCCGACCGCAAGAACCCGGGTTTGACCGCGGGCATTTCGGTGAATCGCAACCACCGAGGGCTCATTCATGATCAGGCCGCGCCCTTTCGAGAACACGAGAGTGTTCGCGGTTCCAAGATCGATTGCCAAATCATTGGTGAAAAACTCGAGTATTTTCTGAATCATAAATCTCTCCCGCTCCCTACCATTTGTAATGTCTGATCTGCTCTCCGCGATCGGCGATCTCGCTCATGGAGCGAATGCCGATCTCAAGGTGCTGATCCGTAAATTGTTTGAATACCGAGGAGGCGGAACGCTTGGTTTTGATCCCCCCGCGCCTGAGCGGGAGATCGGACACAAGCAACAGGGCCCCGATCGGCACCTTGCTTGCAAAGCCCACCACAAACAGGGTGGCCGTTTCCATGTCGATGCACAGCGCGCGCTCATGATTGAGGTCCGCCTTGAATTTGTCGTTGAATTCCCAAAACCGGTAGTCCGTGGTGTGCACGACTCCCGTGCGATAATCGATGCCTTTTTCGACGAGAATTTCGGACACGAACTTCTGCACCTTGAAGGTCGGGAGCGCCGGAGCTTGTCGCGGCAAGAAGTGGTGCGAAACCCCTTCATCGCGAATGGCAGCGGTCGGAAGGATGAAGTCGCCTTTCTTGAGAGAGCGGTGCAAGCCACCACACATCCCGAGGAACAACACGGCCTTCGGATTCAGCACCGCGAGACACTCGATGATGAGTGCCGCAGTGGGAGAGCCAATCGAGAAGTTGATGATCGAAACACCATCGCGCTCGGAGTGAACCGCACTCATGGCGGAGCCGCGCGTCTTGGTGCCATTGCTGAGCACGGCAAAGCGATCGAGGTAATATTCGAAGTTCGTGAGGATGATCTGCTTTTGAAATTGCTTCAGATCACTGCCCGTGTAACGCTCCAGAATGTCGCGAGCGATTTTCTGCTTCCGCGCATTGGTGTAGATGCGGTTGGTGTTCGGGATCAAATACGGGTTTTTTTCCACGATCCGTAGGTTACCGAGGTGAGAGGGCAGAAACAAGCGAAATCATTCGATTATGTCAGCACAAAGCGCCTCTGAAACCACCCGTCACATCCCCATCCTGCTTGAGCCGATCACGGACTTTTTGGCCGAGGGAATCCGGCTCCTTCCCGAACACTCCGAGCCCGGAGTCATCCTCGATTGCACCCTCGGTGGCGGCGGTCATTCGGCAAGGCTTCTCGAAAAACTCGCCTCGATTCCGGGGGCCCGAAACCACCGCCTGATCGGAGTTGATCGAGATCTTGACGCAATCAGTCGAAACCGTTCCCGCTTCCAAAAAGAGCTGGAGGACGGGGTCATGGAACTTCATCACTGCGCCTTCAGTGAGTCGATGAAAATCATTGGAAATCGGCCACTTTACGGGGTTCTCGCTGATCTTGGCATCTCAAGCGACCAGATCGATTCGGAAACCCGGGGGTTCAGTTTTCGCTTCGACGCCCCCCTCGACATGCGAATGAACCAATCCCGGGGCATTCCGCTCACCGAGTGGCTGGAAGGGGTGAGCGAAACCGATCTTGCCGATGTGATCTGGCGCTACGGGGAGGAGCGTTTTTCCCGAAAAATCGCGCGCCGGATTGTCGATCTCAGGAGCCGGGGCCAGATGCCCAAGACCACCGCCGATCTTGCGGATGCGATTCGATCCGTGTTTCCTCCGGGCATGCGTCACCAAGGAATCCATCCGGCAACGCGAACGTTCCAGGCTCTGCGAATCGAGATCAACGAGGAGCTCAAGGAACTTGAAACCCTGATCCTGAAGGGTTTCCCGAAGACGGCTCCCGGAGGTCGAATTGCGATCCTCTCATTTCATTCCCTTGAGGACCGACTCGTCAAGGAGGAGTTCCGGAAGCGGAATCTCTATGAGCTGCCGTTCAAGAAACCGCTGCAAGCCGGAGATTCGGAAATCGAACTCAATTCGCGATCCCGAAGTGCGAAACTCAGGCTCGCAATCCGCAAGCCGTCAGAACCCGAAACCCCCTCGTCAATGCGTTGATCCGAGGCAGAGGTAAACCTCTGCAAAAGCTCGTGATTTCAAATCTTTTGGTTGCCCGCCCATTGTTGATCGGGATACTCTTGAACGTGCAGATGGGGAAACTCGTTCCGATTTGGACCATTCCGGTTTTGATTGTTCTCGCCTTCGCCACCGTATGGCTCCGCCTGAGTGTTGTTCATACGACCTACGAGCTTGATCAGGCAAACAAGACCCTTCACAATCTGAAACTTGAAAACGAAAAACTCGAACTGAAAGTCGCCCAACTCCGCTCTCCGAGACGCCTCGAGGCGCTCGCAAAACAGAAATTCAAACTGAGCGCTCCCACCCCGGACAAGCTCATCCAACTGAAGGACTGAGGGCGGAATCGTGAACACGGCGAGCTATCAAACCCCTGCAATGCGCATCCGGCTTTCGCTGGTGATTTGTGTCTTTGCACTGCTCGCGGTGGGAATGCTGGTTCGCTCCACCTGGATCCAGATCATCCATGATCCGAAACTCGAAACCCTGGCCCGCCGCCAGTTTGAATCCAAAATCCTGATGAAGCCCAGACGCGGCTTGATCCTGGATCGCACCGGCGAACCTTTTGCGATCAATCTTGAAACCTCCTCCCTTGCAGGAAATCCAAAAAAAATCCTGAAATCCCGCTCCACGGCCCATCTTCTTTCGCGCGCGCTCGGAATCCCGATGGCACAGCTGAAGAAACGGTTCGACTCGAAGAAAAGCTTCCTCTGGCTTGAACGGCATTTGTCGGAACAGAGAATCGAGCAGCTCCGAAAGGCCGGGATCCTGCAACCCTCCGGCGAAATGCCGGAAGGCCTGTGGCTCGTGAAAGAAATGAAGCGTGTCTACCCGCACGGAGAACTCGCCTCCTCCCTGATCGGCTCGGTGAACGTGGATGCTGAGGGCATCGAGGGAGTTGAACTCTGGAAGAACACCGGGCTCCGCGGAAAAAGTGCGGCAATCGATGCTTTCAAGGACGCACTCGGACGACCCACCCTCATGAACCAAGGCAAGGACACCACGATGAAGGATGGAGAGCCGGTCGAGCTTTCGATTGATGCCTCCCTCCAATATTCGGTTGAGGAAGCCTTGAATGAGTCCCTCGAAGAAACCGGCTCCGACTCCGGCATGGTGATCGTGATGGACTCCGTGACCGGGGAGCTTCTCGCTCTTGCCCAGGCCCCCCATCGGCGCGGAGTGAAGAAGGTCACTGCGCTGACCGACGGGTATGAGCCGGGCTCCACGATGAAGCCACTGATCCTCGCAACGGCGATCAACAAAGGCGCAGTCAAGGTCACGGATGGACTCTTTGGCCATTACGGAAAATTCAAGATCCAGGGTCGTACGATCAGCGAGGCGGAAGCACATGAGAAGTTCGGCTACATCTCGATGAAAAAAATGATCGAGGTCTCCTCGAACGTCGTTGCGGCCGAACTCGCGCTCAAGCTCGGCGCCGAGAGGACCGTCCAGGGCCTTCGCGAAATTGGCTTCGGATCCCGCACCGGTGTCGGGTTTCCGGGCGAAATCACGGGCTGGATGCCATCCAATCCGAAGGGCATCAAGCCGCTCACTCTTGCCACCATCGGCTTCGGACAAAGCGTGATGGTGACTCCAATCCAGATGATTCGCGCCTATGCAGCTCTCTCCAATGGCGGAAATCTGGTGGAACCCACCCTGATGAAGCGGAAGGAAAAAGAAGAGATCAAAAGAATTCCGCTCTTCAAGCCCGGTACCGTGAAAGATGTCACGGAAGCCCTGGTGGGCGTGACCGAGAACGAAAAGGGAACCGGACACAAGGCCAGACTGGAAGGATACCGCATCGCCGGGAAGACCGGTACCGCCCAAACCGTCGATCCGAAAACCAAGCGCTACTCGAGCTCCCGGCACATTGCTTCGTTCATCGGCTATCCGGTCGGCGTAAAGCAGCCCATCGTGGTTCTGACCCTTCTTGATGGACCAAGGGGAATCTACTACGCAGGGGCAACCGCCGCTCCCCTGTTCTCGAAAGTTCTGTCCAAGGTGGTGGCGCGCTTTTCGATCCCGACCACCGAAAAGATCCACATGCCTCTGGTGGAGAGCACTCCCACCCCCGCTCCCCTGCAAGAGGATTCCGAGCTGATCAAAGTGGCCCAGTCGAGTGACGAAATCCTGGAAAAGAGCATTCAGAGTACAAAAGAAGTGAATCTCGACCACCCCGTCATGCCCTCGCTGATCGGACTCACCCCGCAAGAGGCGATTCAGGCCTTGAAACCCTTTGTCCCGCGGGTTCAGATCAAGGGATTCGGTCTGATCAAAAAGCAAACCCCTGAAACGGGAACCATGATTTCCAGAAATGTCAGGGTGAACCTGGTGCTCGAGGAGTAATCCCGGGCCAGTCCTCCTGATCGGACTCGGACATGAGGGAGTTCGACAGAAGCTGCCTGGAATCCTCTGCGTTTGGTCTCCGTGCCGCATCCTGCGGCCTCGCTTGCGTCAATCCTGTCTCGCGAGAGTCGACCAAACGCAAAGGACTCCAGGCAGCTCACGATTGATCCCCTTCCGAGTCCGAGCCCGATCAGGAGGACTGGCCCGGAACACCAATAGCCCTTTTCGCCTCTTCCCGATCATCGAAGTGGCGCTTTTCGCTTCCCACAATCTGATAATCCTCGTGGCCCTTGCCCGCAATCAGGACGATGTCGCCAGGAGCAGCAGATTGTACGGCCTTTTCGATCGCCGCCCTGCGATCGGGTTCAATCTCGAAATTCTTTTTTTCAATGCCGGATTCGATTTCCCGAAGAATCGAAATCGGATCCTCGCTTCGGGGATTGTCACTCGTCAGAATCACATGATGCGAGAGCCTTGTTGCGATCTCGCCCATGACGGGACGCTTGCTTCGATCCCGATCCCCTCCGCATCCGAATACGGTCCAGATCCGTCCGCCGCCCTGAATTGCGAGCAAGACCTTTTCGAGCGCTTCCGGCTTGTGTGCATAATCCACAAATACAAACAGACCCTTCGAATTGGGGATGAACTCCATGCGCCCGGGAACTCCGCCGAACGATGAAAGACTTTTGCAAGCCTGCTCGGGGGAGACTCCGAGACTCGTGCAGAGCGTGAGCGCGGCAAGAATGTTCTCGGTCTGAAAAGAGCCAAAAAGAGGGCATTCCGTTGAGATCCAACGCCCCTGCAATTCCACATCAAAGCGGAGACCAAAGGAACCGGTCTGCAGGTCCCGGATCTGATCCATCACCGAGAAACCCTCGATTTCCTTGTTTTCCGTGAGGAGCCGTTTGCCAAATCCCGAATCCCGATGGGCGTGGGCATGCACGGTCTTCCCGAGCCCGCGCGAAAAAAACGCATGGGTCGTCAACAAAAGGGCTTTGGCCTCAAAGTAGTGATCGAGGGTGGGATGATAATCCATGTGCTCGCGACTCAGATTCAGAAAACACACCGAATCCCAGGCAATGCCCCAGCACCGATCCTGATGGAGCGCATGCGAGGAAGCTTCCAGCACCACGGCCTTCGCCCCCTGATCCCGAACCGTTGCGAACCACTTCTGAAGCGTGATCGCATCCGGGGTGGTATTCGAGGTGGGCACCAAATGGCCCCGAAACTCTCCTCCATTGGTGCCAAGCCTTGCACACGGAATTCCCGCAGATTCCAAAATGTGTTGGACGAGATAGGTGGTGGTCGTCTTCCCGCTCGTGCCGGTCACCCCGACCATTTTCAAGGCATGGGTCGGATGCCCCATCATCTCGCTTGCCATCTCGGCAAGACGCTTGCGCGCGCCGTCTCCCAAAACCTCGACTCCGGGAATCCCGGGATCCCTCTCGGCAAACACCTTCACTGCACCCCGCTCGAGGGCCTCACGAATGAACAGGTGGCCATCGTGCTTGGCGCCTTTCAGGGCAAAGAACACGGAGCCCGGAATCACTTCTTTTGAGTTCGCGGTAACATGCATAGAGCTTCGGGCTTGAAGCTAGCATGCCTAGAAAAAGTAAATCAAGCTCGCCCCGAGAAGACCGGAGAACCCGGATAACAAAAAATCAGCCTTGCTTGCCACAAGACTCACCTGAGGCCCACCATCCAGTCCGAGAAGAAAAGAGGGTGCGGGGGTAAAATGCAACCCCATCAACCCGCCTCCGAGCAAAGTGAACTCTCCTCCTGCGGCACCGACGAGGAGATCCCCACCCACATGAAACCCGGAGTTTGCGGTACCAGAGAGTGTGTACTTGTAGGCTCCGCCTGCGTAAAAATTGAAGTTCCCGCTTGTGGTCGGGATGCTGAGATAGGTCTGGATTCCCATCGTGTGATTGAGCGGAATCCAGGCCGAGATCGCGGTGCTCGCCGCCCCCCCGGCTCCAAAGCTTGCGAGCCCGAGGCCGAAGTGGTGTTCGGGTGAACCCGCGGAAGTTCCTTTCTGCGCATCGGCAGATGCCACGCTTCTGGGAGCGGCGTTTGCGTTTTGGTGGAAGAGAGCGAAGATTGCCAACATCACGATCAGAGTTTTCATCGGGCGCAGGTGTCGCACGCAACCATGAAAAACCGAAGGAGGATTTCCATGTGAATGATTGAGCCCGCGTCAAGTGGGTGTTTCCACAGCGGGCTAAGATCGAAATTCTTTTGATCGGTTGCGCTAGAAAATCACCACCACATCGCGACACGCATCCCGCAAGGCCTTCACCACTTCCTCGGAATGCGCAGGCCCTCGGGTCTCCAGCATGAGTTCCACCTCGGTCTCATCAAGCCGGATCCTCATCTCGGAGCGATCATGGACCGTCTGCAAAATGTTGGCCTTCAGATTCGCAATCAATGCCGTGAGCTTGGAAAGAGACCCCGGCTTATCGAGGATCCTGACCCTCAGGTGCAGACGCCGGCCAGAGCGGATCAGTCCGCGATCAATGATCCTCGAGATCATGTTCACATCAATGTTCCCGCCGCAGACAAGCAATACGACTTTCTTCCCCTGAAGCTCCTCTGCATAGCGATCCAGAGCCCCGAGCACAATTGCCGCACTTCCCTCGGACACCACCTTCCCCATCTCCATGAGCCGGAGAACATTCATCGCGATTTCCTCTTCGTCGGAGGTGAACACCCGATCCACCACGGACTTCAAAATCCCGAACATGTCGGGGTTCGCCCGCTGGACTGCGATCCCATCCGCAAGGGTTCCCAGGTTCGGGCTCTCCACCACGGAACCAAGCGTGAGGGACTTTGCCATGGCGGAAACATTCTCTGCCTGGCAGGCAATGATCTTGACCGAAGGCTTGAGCGCTTTGATCGCGACTCCCATGCCCGAACAAAGTCCACCACCCCCGATCGAGGTCACAACATAGTCCACGCCCGGAAGCTGGCTCAGGATCTCAAGCCCCACCGTTCCCTGACCTGCAATGACATCCGGATCGTGAAATGCATGGACATAGGTTCTTCCCGTTTCCTTCATGATCCTTTGGGCGGCCTGAAAGCTTTGATCATAGGCTTCACCTTCAAGGTGGATCTTCGCTCCGAGCGCCTGGGTGTTGGAAACTTTCGTGAGGGCTGCGGTCTCCGGCATGACGATCATCGCAGAGGTTCCGTAATGACGGGCCCCCCAGGCCACTCCTTGGGCATGATTGCCGGCGGATGCGGCAATCACTCCGACCTTTTTCTCGGCCTCCGTAAGCTTTGAAATCCGATGGGTCGCTCCCCTGATCTTGAAGGAACCGATGGGTTGCAGGGTCTCGAGCTTCAAATACACTTCGCACCCGTAGAGGTTCGAGAGCCACTCGTTTCGAACCAAAGGGGTGGGAGGGAGGATTTTCTCAAGGATTTTTTGCGCGTTCTGTACGGCTTCAAGGGTGACGGACTTCATGGGATCTCACTTTCGCACCGGAATCTTGATCAACTCGGGATCATTCCACTCGAACAAATCAGCTTCGCGCTCACGGGTCAGGTCTCCCTCGGGATACCGGATCCAGGCAAAGCACTTCCTTCCAAAACTCTCACGGCACTCCGGATCTTTGAACGCCGGTGACCACGTTCCGGTGTTGATGACCTCCACCTGGTCCACTGCCGTGTGAAGCTCCCTGTGCGTGTGACCGAAGATCACACGCTTGGTCTTGGTGATCTTCGCCACCATGGGGGCATTCTTGAAGATCTCTTCCATGGTTTCAATCACAACACTCTTGATGTTCCGCGAGTAGAAGATCAGTCCGGGCACGAGCAGAACGAAAAAGAAAAAGAACCAGAATTTCGAGATCGGAAACATCAGATAGATCACGGCATACATCTGGAAACTCAAGAATCCGATCAGAACCAGGATCAGGAACCGGTCGAGCCAGAGCTCTCGTGCGATCTTCACCGGATTGAAGATCGCGGAATGCACCTTCAGCTCGAGCAGGGTGCGAACCATCTCCGGAGAGGCGTTGGCCTTTTCCGCCACCTCCTGTACCCGCTGCTCGACAAACAGGGGGTCACGCATCGCAGGCAACAACCCGTCGGTGATCGCAACCCAGAAGGAAACGCAAGCGCCCCAGAGCCATGTGAAACCGATCAAGGGCTGCACGCGGATCGCATACTTGTAAAAAAAACGAAAGTATTCGGAAAGGTCCATCAAAAAGGAACTCTCCACATGGGGATTGAAAAGCCCCATTCCATTTGTCATGTAGCGACCCGCAATGTTTCCAAACGGCAGTCGCACGAGAATCTTTTTGCCCTTTTTGATGAAGGGATGAATCGGATTGCTCGACACACAGTAATCGTCATACTGGTTTCCGTGCTCTACCGCGGTATCCCCGTTTGAAACATAGAAGAACTCGCAGAATCGGACACGGGCTTCCTCTTCGGGCGCGAGGGCGAGGCTTTTCAGCACCTCTTTCTGCACGAGCGGCCAGTGGAGTTCGATGTCGTGGTTCCCGACGATGAACACCACGGAGTTTCCGCGCTGGACGAACTCGCGGACCGCCTGCACGAACACCGGATGATCCGAGAGAATCACCTCCATCTTGAATCGGGATTTCTCTTCTTCCGGAAACAGTCCCCGGTTCTTCTCAAGCCAGGTCAGATGGAGACTCGTATGAAGAGGAAGGCGCATCACAGAATCGAAGTCGAAGATGTCCCCGTTGAAAATCAGCTCGCACGTCTCGCCCCGCGTCTCGTTCTCCAGGAAGTCGAGCAGGCGCTTGAAACTCTGATCAATGAAGAACTTGGGCCGTTTGTATCGTTTCCAAAGGGATTTCCCCGGCAGTCCGAGCTCGGCGTCGGCAAGATGGATGTCGCTCAGGACAAAGGTGTGCAGGGGGCGGGACATGCTTCTATTTTACACTGAGGCAATTTAAAAGGATATCCACTCCTTTCATTGAGCCCTCAGGAAAGGAGCGGAATGAGCAACTCGGGAAGCCGTGTGATCGAGCCCGCACCGAGGGTCAGGATCAGGTCGCGGGGCTTGACTTCTTTTGCGACCAGAAGGGCGGCTTCTTCGAGGGACTTCACCACCCGGACTCGGGGTTTTCCCGCTCCGCCCGCCGCATCGATGGCACTCGCAAGAGCCTCGGAGGTCACCCCGTCGATGGGCTCTTCGCTTGCCGCATAGATCGGGAGCAGGATCAATTCGTCCGAATCCCGGAAGCAGGAGAGAAACTCCTTCCAACAAAGCCGTGTCCGGGTGTACCGGTGCGGCTGGAACACGGTGATGATCCTTCCGGGCTCGGTCTGGCGCGCCGTCGAAAGCACCGCTTGAACCTCGGTGGGATGATGTCCGTAATCATCGATGATCCGGATGCCCGTGCCCTCGGAAAAATACCGCTCATCGAATCTTCGTTTCACATGCTGAAACTCGCCAAGCGCCGCTTTCGCAGCCTTGAAATCCGCTCCCGCACTGAATGAAATCCCGATCGCTCCGAGCGCATTCAGGACATTGTGCCGCCCGAGAACATTCAAGGTGATGGTGCCCAGCATGCGATGCAGACCCGCCGGGTGCTCTCGAGAGTGAAGATCGAAGATCTGCCTCCCCCCCGGCTGGGTGCGAAGATTTTTCGCGACAAGATCGGCCTGATCCGAGAATCCATAGGTCGAACAGGGCTTGGTGATCCCCGGAAGAATCGCGCGCACCCCCGGATCCTCGAGGCAGACCCAAACGCGGCCGTAGAAGGGCAATTTCTTGGCAAAATCAAGGAATGCCTGATCGAGATTCTCGCGGCTCTGATAAAACTCCATGTGGTCCGAATCGACATTGGTAATGACCGCACAGGTAGCCGGCAAAAGATGAAAACTCCCGTCACTCTCGTCTGCTTCGACCACGACCAGATCTCCGGACCCCATCTTGGCATTACTTCCAATCGCCTGAACCTTGCCTCCGACGACAACGGTGGGATCAAGGTCGGCCTTCATCAGGATCTGGGCTGCCATGGATGTCGTCGTGGTCTTTCCGTGGGTCCCCGCGATGGCAAGCCCGGTTTTCCCGCGCATGATTTCCGCAAGCATCTCAGCACGAGGAATCACGGGAATCCCGCGCGCTTTTGCTTCCAGCACCTCGGGGTTGTCGGCCTTGACCGCCGAGGAGATCACCACCACGTCCGCACCGAGAACATGGCCACGCTCATGCCCGAGGATCACCTTCGCCCCCAATTTCTCGAGCCGCTCGGTCGTCTCGCTGCGATTGAGATCCGAGCCGGAAACCTTCATCCCCTGCGAGAGGAAAATCTCGGCGATCCCGCTCATGCCGATGCCTCCGATTCCCACAAAATGGAGTTGATGGCTTTTCTTCATGGGGATGCCCCGAGTGTATTCACAATCACTTCGGCCGCATTTGCCTGATAAAACGAATGAATGCGTTGCTCTACGGATGCGATCTTCGAGGGATTTGATTTGAGCGAGAGAATCAGATCGGCGAATCCCGCACCCGTCATCGCCCCCTGCGGAACCACCCAGGAAGCATCGGCACTCTCGAAAATCTTTGCGTTCTTTTCCTGGTGATTGTCCGCGGCCGTGGGCAGAGGAATGAAGATCGGCGCGCGCCCGACCGACGCAAGTTCGGTCATGGAAGAAGCGCCTGCTCTGCACACGACGAGACTCGCCTCCTTGTAGCACGCACCCATGTCGTCAATGAACTTCTCGACCCGTGCTGGAACTCCTTCTCGCTCATAGCCCGCGCTCACCCGCTCGAAGTCCTTGACCCCTGTCTGATGAATGAACCGGATTCCGTGATTCTTCAAGAAGGGAAGGGCATCGAGGATCATGGTGTTGATCCCGAGCGCACCCTGGCTTCCGCCAAAAACAAAAAGCGTGAACGGCTCAAGCGAAGCCGGGGGCAAAAGCTTCAGTGAGGAACGAATGGGGTTTCCGGTCACGATCACCTTTTCCTTGGAAAACTCCGCGGCACCAGCCTTGAATGCACAAAACACATGATGAACCGTGCGCCCGAGCAGGCGGTTGGTGAATCCGGCCACCGAGTTCTGCTCGATGATCGCCGTCTTGAAACCGAAAAAGGGCGAAAGAATCCGCGCAAGCAGCACCACCGGACCGGAGGCATATCCGCCCACCCCGATCACTGCATGGGGCCTGAAGGTCACAAGAATCAGGAGCGCCCTGAGAAAACTCAAGGGGAGCTGAAACAACGTGAGCAGGCGGGTCTTGAGGCCCACCCGGTTCAAGGCTCCGATTTTGAGAAGTTTCAGTGCATATCCATGCTTTGGAACAAGACGCGCTTCCAAACCCTGTTCCGCGCCGACAAAAAGAACGGAAGAGTTCGAGCCGGTTCGTCGCACCCATTCATCGGCAATCGCAACTCCCGCAAGAATGTGTCCGCCGGTTCCCCCACCCGCGACAATCAGGCGATCATTCTGCTTCATGGAAGGATCCTTGATTGGCCTTCGAGATGCTGTAGAGGATTCCGATTGCCAGGAGATTCAGCGTAAGCGCCGAACCCCCGTAACTGATGAAGGGGAGCGTGAGACCCTTGGTCGGGAGCAGCCCCATGACCACCCCCATGTTGATGAACGCCTGAAGTCCGAGCAAGAGGGAGATCCCGCACCCGAGATAAAACCCGAAGCGATCCTGCCTCAGGTTCAGTGCATTCCAGGAAATCTTGAGACCCCGGTACACAAACAGAATGTAGGCGAAAATCACGCCTGCAACCCCGATGAATCCAAGCTCCTCGCCGATCACCGCAAAAATGAAGTCATTGTGCGCTTCCGGCAAAAAGAAGAGCTTTTCTTTTCCGTTCCCGAGCCCCTGACCAAGCAGGCTCCCGTTGTGAAGCCCCAGCATGGATTGGATGACCTGAAACCCCTTGCCCGCAGGGTCGCGCCAAGGATCAAGAAAGGTCATCACCCGGGCCAGGCGATACGGCGAGGTCACGATCAGGACCGTCGCGGCCGCAATTCCCCCGAACAATCCTCCGAATAAAAAGAGCGGACGGACTCCCGCCACATACATGAGGACGAAGGTGGTTCCGGCCAGAAGAGCGGTGGAACCGAAATCGGGCTGCAGCAACATCAGGATCATCACCGGAATCAGGAGTGCGATCGGGGCGACCACGCCCTTTCTGAAATCCGAAAGCTCGCGCTGATGGCGCACAAGCTGTCGTCCGACAAACATCACGCCCACAAGCTTTGCAAGCTCGGCGGGCTGAAAGCGGAAAATCCCGAGATTGATCCAGCGCTGGGCACCGCCCACGCGCGCACCGATTCCGGGAACCATGACCAGCACGAGCATTGCGAGAACAGTGAAGACCGCCGCAGGCGCCCACTGATACCAGCGCTGATGCGGAACGCGGGAGGCCATGAACAGCGCTCCCATGCCCATCACGGCATAGAGAAGCTGCTTTTTGATGAAGGAATAGCCATCCCCCGTGCGCTCCTCCGCAAAGATGAAGGATGCACTGTAGACCATGAGAAGGCCGAAGAGAACCATGGCGACGACCAGCACCAGGAGCATCAGGTCGCCCGCAGGCTGTCTCTCGAAAAAACGCTTATAGCTGGTGGACCAATTTCTTGAAATATTCCCCTCGCTCTTCAAAATCCCGGAACATGTCCTGGCTCGAACATCCCGGCGATAACAAAATGATATCCCCATTTCGAGACTTTTGGAAAGACATCAGTACGGCCTCTTCGAAGGTTCCCACAAGGTACGTCTCGGCAAAATCGCCCAGTGCCCGGTTGATCTTTTCCTTGGCCTCGCCCACCAGAATCAGGAGCTTCACTTTGGAGTGAACGATCTGGGCCAGGGGTGCGAAATCCATGTTCTTGTCCTTGCCTCCCGCGATCAGGATGATGGGAGAGCGCTTGAAGGCATTCAATGAAGCCTGAACGCTTTGAATGTTCGTGGCTTTTGAGTCATTGAAGAAATACACACCGTCTTTTTTGCGGACATACTCAAGACGATGCGGAAGCCCCTTGAACTGGTTGATGCAATTCTGGATGGCCTGCTGGCTCACCCCCATGACCCGGGCCGCACAGATCGAGGCCATCAGGTTCTGCTTGTTGTGATCCCCGAAGAGCTTGAACTGCTCAAGCGCGTACACTTCGTCCTTGCCTGTGAGCTTGGTCACGATCATGTTTTTAGCGGCATCATAATAGGCGCCGAAGAATTTTTCGGCGAACTCGCCCCCCTTTTTGATCGGGTCTTCGAGCGTGAACCATACGATCTTGCCGTTGCACTCGTTTGCAAATCCGCGCACGACATCGTCATCGTGATTCAACACCACCCACGAGTTGCGGTCGCACACCTTGAGGAGGCGCTTCTTTGCATTGATGTAGTTTTCCATGGTGCCGTATCGATCGAGGTGATCCTGATCGATGTTCGTGAACACCGCCACTGCAGGAACCATCTTTTCCGTGAGCTCAAGCTGCGCGCTCGAGAGCTCGCATACGGCCACCTGACCTGCCTGCCCTTCGGTCACATACTCGATGAGCGGGGTTCCGAGGTTTCCACCCACAAATGCGGACTTTTGATCGGCCCTGAAGAGCTCCCCGATCAGGGTCGTGACCGTGGATTTTCCGTTGGTTCCGGTAATCGCAATCAGGGGCTGTTCCAGCTCGCCCACCGCAAGTTCAACCTCGCTTGTGACCTGGGTTCCCTTCGCCTTCACCGCCTGCAGGAGCGGGTGATGGGCCACGTTCACGCCGGGACTCACGATGATCATCTCGGCTCCCATGAAGGAGCGCTCGGTATGGCCTCCGAATTCAAACTCGACCTTCAGGTCACCCAAGACCTTGAGCGGCTCTGCAAGCTCGGTTCTCTGCTTCATGTCCGTGATCATGACGCGAGCGCCTTGCTTCACCAGGAATTTTGCCGATGCGACCCCGGAAGAGCCGCAGCCTACGATCAGTACTTTTTTACCTTTGAATTTGCTCATGATGAAATCCTCATTATTTCCTTCATTATTTCCTAAGTTAACCCTTTTATCTCAGCTTCAGTGTGGCCAGTGTCGCAAGCGCGAGCATGATGGAAATGATCCAGAATCGAACCGTGACCTTGGACTCATGCCACCCCTTTTTTTCGAAGTGATGGTGAAGCGGTGCCATCTTGAAAATCCGCTTGCCGGTGAGCTTGAAGGACGCCACCTGCATCATCACACTTACGGCTTCCAGCACGAAGATTCCGCCACAAATCACAAGAAGGAGTTCGTTTTTCGTGATCACCGCCGCAACTCCAAGAGCCCCACCGAGGGCCAGGGCACCGACATCCCCCATGAACACTTCTGCGGGATAGGCATTGAACCAAAGAAAGCCAAGACAGGCGGCACCCGTGCTCGCAAGAAAGATGGAAAGCTCCCCTGCCCCGCTCACAAACGGGATTTGGAGGTACTCGGCAATCACAAAGTTCCCGGCGCAATACGCAAGGATCGCAAACGTGATGGACGTGGTGATCGTGGGCCCTACCGCAAGACCGTCGAGACCATCGGTGAGGTTCACCGCATTTGAAGCCCCGACAATGACGAGGGTGGAAAAGGGAATGTAGAACAGCCCGAGATCAAGTGAGAGGTCCTTGAAGAACGGAAACTTCAACACCGGGGGCGAATCCCGGAACTGGTACAGCAGCACCGATGCGATCAGCGCCACAAGAGTTTGGGACACGAGTTTTTGTTTGGCGCTCAAGCCCTTTGAGTTTTTCATCACGACTTTTTTATAGTCGTCGATCCATCCGATGAGTCCCGTACCGATCAGGACAAAGAGCGAGATCCAGATGTAGTGGTTCCTCAGGTCGGACCAAAGAAGAGTGGAGATCAGAATGGAGCCCAGGATGAGTCCGCCTCCCATGGTGGGCGTTCCCTTTTTCGAATAGTGGGATTCAGGGCCCAGCTCACGAATGCTCTGCCCGATTGCCTTGGCCCTGAGCCACCGGATGAAGGGCGCGCCGAGCATGAGACTCAGGATCATGGCGGTCATCATGGCGCCAAAGCTTCGGAAGGTGATGTACTTGAAAACATTGAAAACGCTAAAGCTCTCGTGGAGCGGATAGAGCAGCGAATAGAGCATAGGCGGGAAGCCTACCGATTTTGACGGCGGCAAGTCAAGCGATTGATTTTAAATGCATGAAATAATTGGGTTTTTAATGCGGTCGAGGCCTACACAGGTTCGATTTGACGCGTCGCATAAGACACGGATAAACTAGAGAGGTAGGGGTTTTCTCATGAATGCAAACCTGGTGTTTGGCCTGGTCCTTGGAATCGGAATTGTAGCCGAGGGCGTCATTCGACGCTCCGCAAATCCGGCCCTCTTTTTCGATTCGCACGCACTCATCATTGTGGTGCTGGGAACGATCGCCTCTGCGCTCATTGCAAGTCCGCCGGGCAGGATCAAAGCGATCTTCAAGTTTTTTGTCAGTGGAGCACTCTTTCGAAACGAGCGTTCGAAGGCCTACCTGATCAAGACCCTGATCTCGGCTCACGCGTACATATTGAAGGCCGGATCCTCGCGCGTGATGATTCCGGAACGCATCCATCCCTTTTTGAAGGAAGGGATCGATCTCATTCGCGAAGGCCATCTGAACGAGTCCGAGCTTCAGGAGGTTCTTGAGCTCCGCGTGAATCACTTCAAGCGCACTTATTCCGAGGACGCAAAATCGATTGCGGCCATTGCGAAGTTCCCGCCCGCCTTCGGACTCCTCGGTGCCGCCTCCGGAATGATCTCGCTCATGTCGCAACTCGGTTCGGGCGGAAAGGAATCCGTGGGTCCCGCCATGGCGACTGCCATGGTTGCCACATTTTGGGGGGTGGGCATTGCAAACTTCATCCTTCTCCCCCTCTCTGATTATGCGAACCGGCTCGGGATGGAAGATGTGGAGCTTCGGAATCTCATGGTGCACGGACTGATCCTGATCCATCGGCGCGAGGATCCTGTGGTGCTCCGGGAAAAACTTGTGAGCTTCCTGCGCCTGAGTGAACGAAAGGACGTTCACAACCACTTTGAGGAGCAATTTCCAACTCCTGCCAAGGAGACCGCAATCCATCAGCGGAGCGTTTCATGAGCGGAGGTGCAAGAACCATCCCTCTCCGCCCCGACTCATTCCCGGAATCCTCGCTTACGCGGCGGATTCTTTCGGACCTTTCCATGCATGAGGACGAGCCTCATGCGGGGCCCGAGCACGGGGAGCTCTGGCTTGTGTCCTATGCGGATCTCATGACCCTCTTGTTTGGATTCTTTGTCATGCTCTATGCGGATGCAGGCCGGATGCAGGATTTGAAAGAGACCTTTCAGGAAGAAGACCCGCCCCGGCTCACCTCACAGGATTCCAAGACAGAGGACGCCGAAAAAATCGATGTGGAAAAGGTACAAGCGGGCATCGAGAACATCGTGCTGAAGGAGCGGATCGCCGATCTTGAATCAAAGCTGAAACGCTTTGAGACCGCGTCCCTTCAGAAGCTTCAGGCCAAAGAAGAAGCGCGGTTGCTCTTTAAGATGCCTTGCCGGTTTTGCGCAAATTTCAGCAATTATATCGACTCCGGTGTGGCAGGTCAGCTCCAGGCCTCGCAGACGGATGTGGTCATCACCCACGTCACGCGAGGGGGTCCTGCGGATCTTGCGGGTTTGCATGCGGGCGACATCATCGAGACTGTGGACGGGCGGGCGCCGACCGAGAGGGGATTGTTCGAGTCGTTTCCTGTGGGTCATGAGGTTCCGGTGAAGCTCAGGCGTTTTGGCGAGAGACTGACCTTGATTGTGCGGCTTGATTCGATCTCGCCGGATGCACTCAAGGAACTGAAGACGGTTTCCGCCGAGTCGAGCGTTGTGGTGGGAGAAGTGGCCGTGAGCCGGATCGGCCCGCGCGAGCGGATCATGCACTACATTCCCTCCGAGATCGAGGGGGCACTTGTGACCCGGAGCTGTGAGGGCTGCGGCTACCTTCGGGATCGGCTGCAGGTGGGTGATGTGGTGGTCTCGATCAACGGCGAGTGGGTCCATTCGCCCGAGCAACTTGCCGAGATCTGGAAGGGCCCCGCGGTCGTGGAAGTGTGGCGGAAGAGCTCGAGATCCTATGATCTTGTTCGCCTGAGTCCGGGATAAACAGGTCCCGCTCCCTGACCCCCAAGGTAGCTTGCGGCAGAATCCAAGACTATGGGTTTTCGCGAATCTCGTACTCCCCTGTGACCCTGGAATGAAGCACCTTCATTCGCTTACCATCCGACTCCCGGATGCGCGCTCGCTCCCTTTGGATGAGATGGTTCCGACTTTTTGAGCGAGCCACGATGGCGAGAGCGAAAAGAACAGGAGGTTCGAGGAGGAAGCATCTCATCCAAAGGGAGATGTCTGCGCATAAGCGATTCAGGCTATTGGTAGGCGAATGAAGGTGTTTTGGTTTTACCAAAACGAAAACCCCCGAGAAGTCGCCTTCCCGGGGGTTCACATTTTTTGGCTTACGCCTCTAATTCAAGATCGAATTAGAAGTTGTAGGTAAGACCGATACGGCTGATCATGCTGTCGCCGAAACCGAAGGTAGAACCGGAGTTCACGCCAGAACCGAAGCCGATGTTGTCGTTAGTGTTGACGAGACCACTAGAAGCAACCATTCCGTCGATCACGAGATCACCGAAGGTCATCCCGATACCAGCAGAAACAGTGGTCTGATTCGCAAGGTCATCCCGGGTCAAAAGATTCTGACCGAGGAGTGAGTGAGCAATTGATCCACGGATCGCAAGCCAGCTCATTGCTTGAGTTTCAGCAGCAAGCACTACTGGAACATTCCAGAAGCTTGAATTGAAGGCAGCGAGGGTAGCTGCAGTGTTCTCTGACTTGGCAGAATCTGCTTCCACGCGAACAAACATGTTGGTGGACTTGGTCATTTCCTTTTTCCATCCGGCACCGATTCCGAAAGCGGTGGTCTTGCCTTCGTTGGTAGTTCCAGCTGCTCCAGACCAAGTAGCCTTTGTGGTCAAGAACTTACCGAAGACGGTCATTTCGTCCATCTTGTAAGTTGCACCGAGGTCAAGGCTGGTGTTGCCTTTTACTTCATTGGTACCGGCAACAAGAGCAGACACAGGAGCGGCAGCGTTGTTAGCTTTGCTGTCGATTCCTACAGTTCCGAAGAGTGCGATTGCATCCTTCTCTACACCGAAACGAGCCGCCCAGTAGCGAGAAGAAGCATCACCCGCACGGTTTCCACCGTGAAGAACGCTCACACCCCAATTTACAGATCCTTCGCCTGCAAGAGCGAATTCAATTGCGTCAGTTGGAGCAAGTACTGTTCCGAGAGTATTGATCGCGCGATCAGAAGTGTTGTTCAGGTAAAGAGCATAGGTGAAATCACCAAAAGTGTTGGTGAAACCGCCTTGTGGACGGGAAAGTACTGCTGTATCCGGACCTGAAGTCACAGGATCACCCGCCAGGATATTTGTGAAGTCAACTGCTGAGTTTGTGTTGTTACCAAGCTCGAGCATCATCTTCTTTTTGTAGCGAACGATCGATGCTGGGTTCAGGAACATGTTACGTGAATCATCGATGTAGTATGATCCGTTTTTGCCTTCGCCGAGTGACTCGAGACGAGCACGTGACGCGAATGCGGGAGACGATACAACTGAGAGAGCCAATACTAGTGTAAGGTAATTTTTCATGACCAAAACACTCCTTTTCGTTGTTGTGGTTGGAGGAACTCACCATTGAGAACCTCACGGGTTATTTGTCTGTACCTTCAGGGTGAAGAAAGTGCCGACCAATGTCAATTATCCTCACGCGCAAAAAAGTGATTTTTATGACGCAAAAGCCCAAGCACATTAGTGCGGAATCATGCCCGGATGCCACTCGCATTTTTTAAAAAAACCCATTTTTTGAGGCAAATTACGCATTTTATGAAAAAAATTTTCAAAGTTTTTGAAAAATCAATTCACTCAAACTTGCAATGAAGTCAATATACACGACGCGTTTACTTCGAGCGTTATTTTAAAATGTTTTCTAAGCAGGATTCAAAAAACCTGAATTCATCGTGTTCAAAAAGGTGCTGATGCAATGAGTTTTTGCGCATCCCGGACCGCACTCTGAATCTCTTCCTTGAAGCGCGATTCCGTAAAGAATGCGGCACGCGCGCGGCAGGAGTTCTCAAAAAAATGCCGCCTCCCGCTCTCAAGGTCCATCACCGCATTGCAAAGACTCTCGACCGTCTGCGCAGAAAACAAAATCCCCGTCTCAGGCGTGACCGTCTCGCAGGCCCCACCCTCACCAAAGGCAATCACCGGTGCGCCCGAGGCCATCGCCTCAAGCGGCGTAATGCCGAAATCCTCCACCCCCGGAAAGATAAAGGCCTTGCACTCGGAATACAGACGCTCGATTTCGTCATTGCTGGCATTCCTGATGAATTCCACGTTTCTCGCCCTCAACGAATCCCGAAGATCCCGAAGACGCTCCTCATCCTGCCCTGAACCGACGATTTTGAGCGGAAGCCCAAGGCGCGCAAAGGCCTCGATCGCAAGATCGGTCCTCTTGTAGGGCGCAAAGGCTCCGACCATCAGGTAAAAGCTCCCGGGCCGTCGCTCCCGCTTAAAGCGATCAAGCCTCGCAAAGGGATAAATCGTACGCGCCTCGCGACAATAACAGCGACGAATCTGCTCCCCGATGAAATTACTATTGGCTAAAAGCACATCTACCCGGTCCTTAGCCGCAGTCCTGCGATCCCATGCTTGCAAAAAGGGCCTTACCAAAAGTGCGATCCATCGAAACAGAGGATGAATCCGCCCCTTCCCGAAATAATCCTGAAACCGATCCCACATATAGCGCATCGGAGCGTGAAGGTAGCTGACATGAACCGCCTCCGGATGCTTCCGTACCCCCTTTGCCACGCAATGAGAGGATGAAACAATCAAATCATAGGGGTACAAATCAAAGGACCGGATCGCAAAAGGCAGAATCGGAAGCAACTGCCGGTAGCGCGAGCGGGTGAACTTCAGAACATTCAAAAAAGATGCGTGAACCCGGGTTCTCGCGAGCTTCTTTTGCAAAGAAGACGAGAGCTTGCGCGGCTCATGGATCAGGGTGAAGACATCGGCATCCGGATAGAGGTCCAAAAGCGCCTCAAATACGATCTCGCCTCCACGCATTCCATTCAACCAGTCATGGACGAGTGCGACCTTCAGGGGAGCAGGGCTTAGGCGGCTTCCTTCTTCGGCTTCCGGGTTGCGCTCTGGAACTTTTTGTATTGAGCCTTCGCCCGCTGCTTCTGCGCCGTCGTCGCTTTGGCGGTGTATTCGTCGATCGTGTGACATCCGTATATCTTCTTAACGAGCATTGAGTTCACTTGAAAGAACAATTCTTCGAAAATGTGCTCCTGCCATTCCATCGGAACCGACAGACCCACGCTCCGAAGGTGCGCGATGTATTCCTTGACGATCCCCTCCACGAAGGTGCCCCGATCGGCATTCGGATCTTGAAAATTGAAGAGGTGTTGCTCGAAAATGGTGTATAAAGGGTCGATCTTTTTTGTCATATTCTCAGAAGCCATGCTGAGTTAAAGTTCGGCACATCCGAGGTGAACCTTGAGCGAAAACAATCCGGAGTTTGCAAAATTCAAAGAATGGATCGCCCGCGCAAATCGAATCGTGGTTTCCACTCACGTGCAACCGGATGGTGACGGTTTGGGTGCCGAGACCGCGCTCTATCACTATCTGAAATGCTCGGGTAAAGAGGTGCGGGTTCACAATCCGGATCCGATCCCGGCACGGTATCGTTTTCTTGATCCGAACTCCGACTTTCTGAAGGCTCCCGCACCATCCGAGACTTGGGATGAGTTTGATCTCTGGGTCATCGTCGACACGAACGATCCGCGCAGGCTTGGAAAAACCTGGGATGCACTCAAGGATCGTGCAAAGAAAATCGTGTTTCTGGATCATCACCCGGATCTCTTGAGCGCAAAGGAAATCACTCCCTACCCGCCGCATGCGATGCTTGTGTCGGATGACGAATCAAGCTCGATTGGAGAGCTTTTGTACGAGCTTTTCATTGATTTGAGTCTCACCGAAATCAATCGCGACATGGCAATCGGTCTTTATGTGTCGGTGATGACTGACACCAATAGTTTTCGATATTCGCGCACGACTCCCACCTGCCACCAGATCGCAGCCCACATGATCGAGCTCGGGGTGAGTCCGGACGAGATCTATCAGCAGATCTACAGCACCAAGGAACTCTCGCACATCCAGCTGCTCGGTACCCTTCTTCAGAACACAAGGGTTTCCGCAAATGGAAAGCTCGCATGGATGGAAATGCGCCTTGAACTCAGGCGGCAATTTCAGGCCTCGGCCGATGACACGATGTCGTTTCTGAACATGCTCCTTGTGCTGAGAAATGCGGAAGTCGTGTGCATGTTCCGCGAAGAGGACGACGGCGTATCCACCCGCGTCTCGATCAAATCAAAAGGCAAGGTCGTGGTGAACGAGATTGCCATGGCACTCGGCGGCGGCGGCCACAAGTTTGAGGCAGGCGTTGCACTGAAAAACGGCTTTGATCATGCCGTACGCGAGATCACCTCACGCCTTGATGAGCGCATTGCGCGGGGGTGATTTGCTTCAGGCTGCCAATTCCTCGAAAATTTTCCCGATGGTATCCAGAGTCGGATTGAATGGCTTTTCCGGATCAATCAAATCATAAAGCGTAGTACGCCCTAAATTGGTTTTCCTGGAAAGTTCGACTTTGGATGAAGTTCGAATGTACCCCACGAGAACATCCTGAAAAGTATCCATGTCGTTATTCGTCAAAGCATCAATCAAAATCTCTCGAACCAACTTCTTATCTGAAAGCCCTTTACTGGAGGATGGTTTATGTTCCACGAAGAAAAGCCTCTCTGATTTTTTTTGCTTTCTTAATGTCTTTGTCTTGGCCATTTTTATTTCCTCCGCTCAAAGCCACAACCAGAGTTCGATCGTGGATAAAAGTGTAAATTCTCATCCCTGAAGTCCACTTCAATTCAATCAACCCTTCGAACTGATTGATAAAGCCGAAGTGAGCATCCAGTTGAATCCGGTCAAATCGAGCGTCAATGATCGCCTGAGTCTTCCGGCTCTGCATTTCATACCAAATGATGTATTCGCTGGATTTGATCAGCCGATATTTCACGCCTATTAGATTGTACGGTATGCCGAACACTTTGTCAACTCTGTATATCTCCTAGCCCGGGCTCTTAACTTCCTGTGCCAGCAACCGCCGCTTCTTCTTGTTTTCTTTAGAATCCGGATCAAGCGACCCCATGAAGCCTTCGATCGCGCCGCTTTTATGAATCACCCTATGACAGGGCACACGTTCTCCCGGAAAGGGATTGCGCCTGAGTGCCGAGCCCACTGCACGAGTGGCTTTTGGCCTCCCTATGGCGCGGGCAATTTCAGAATAGCTGCGGGTCTCGCCGCGCGGAATTCGCGCAGTCTCGAGCAGGACCTCGATTTGAAAGGGCGTACAGCCTCGATCAGCAAGATCTCGTTTCAGTTTTTCTACCTTAGTCCCAGCCATTGTTTGAGTCCATTCGCATCCATCGCGCCACTTTGCCTTTGAGCCTCGCCACCGTTTTTGAAAATCGCAAGAGTCGGAATGCTCCTGATCCGGTGACGATCCCCCGCAGCGGGATTCGCCTCGGTGTCGACTTTGGCGAAAACATATCTTCCCGAAAACTCTCCCGCAACGGATGAATAGGTCGGTGCAAACATCCGACAAGGCCCGCACCAGGGCGCCCAAAAATCCACCACCACAGGAACGGGACTCTTCGCGATGAGCCTCTCGAGCCCCTCCGCACTCACCTCGACCACCGCCCCGTGGACGGGAAGCGGAATCTTGCAGGCACCACATACAGGTTCGGGCCTTGAGCCTCCACCCCGAGGATCCGCATTCAAGGGGATCCGATTCAGTCGATTGCATTTGGAACAAGGTGCGTAGGTTTCCATCGTGAACTCCTGAGTAGAGGATGGGGGCAAAGGGGGCGCTGTCAATGCAAACTGCCCCCGAAGAATGGTCCCAAGGAACGGCAGATACTCTTTAAGCTAATGAAATCAAGAGCATTTTTCCACACACTTGAGGTGATCAACGGGCTGCCAGGATTCGATGCCAAATACCTCCTCCAAAATGCCCTCCCACAATCTCTTTTCAAGCAGACTTGCCCCCTCACCAGGTCCAATCTTCGGGGGCAGTTGGTGTGTTAAAATCTAGCCATGACCAAGGTCCTCCTCCCAGCACTCCTGATCCTCGCCGCGTTCTTGGCCTATCGAAACCACCAGCTCTCAGGCCAACCGGAACAGCGCGTCGAGTCAAGCAAGGCCGAAAGCACCCCCTCGGCCATGCAGCCGGCATCATCCCCCACCCCGTCGGACCCGGGTCCAAGAATCAATTCCATCAGGTCCCGCATTGAACACCGCAAGGAGCAATTGACGCGTCTAAAATCACAGAGGGATCAGCTGCGAGAAAGGATTCGCGCTGCGGAGTCGCAGGATCCGAACGAGCGCGAACACATGCTCTCTGGAATGCGCTCAGAGCTCGCTTCACTTCAAGAGCAAAAAGTAGCTCTCAAGGAATCAAGACAGGATCTCAACATTGACCCCGTCTACACAAAGATCAAGGATCGCCTTCGAACTCTTGAAGCACAAATCCATGATTTACGGCCGAAGGGAAAACCCCGGAAACTGCGCGAAACATCACCAAATGAGTCACCCCGCATGCAAGACACCGTCCTCCTGAGCGAACTTCGGGAGGAATTAAAACGGGTTCAAGCGGAGCAAAAGGCATTTCTGGAGGCCCACTCCCACCCCTCCGGGGAACACATCTCAAAAAGCAGCATCAACGCAAAAATCAAGGCACAAAAAAAAGCCATTGCGCGCCTTGAAGGCTCGCATGCAGACCGGGGAGGCGAACTCCGAACCCTGCAGAGCGATTTGGATCGATTGGATCGCGCCATCGAACTGGAAAGCTCGGCCGTGGAGCAACTCTCCCGGGAACTCGGGGAAATCGAAAGTCTTCGCTAGCCTCTCTCACCTTGAACTTATGCCGGCGCGCAAAACCAAACATTCCGGGATTGCGAGGCAATCGCCAAGAAAAACGTCATCATTACCAGCACATATAGACCGCACCCTCGACTCCGGGACCACTCTTCGGGGGCACTTCACCCGGCCTCCCCCTGGAACCCGGCTAAATCTGCCTCTTCATTGAATCCTCAATTCAGCCGAACTGATCCTCGGGAGGACAAGGATGTTAAACCCGAGCTCAAACCATATCGCAGTCTGGACCTGCATTGCCGGAATCACGGGAGTGCCATTTTACTTCAAGAATTGGCTCGATCGCACACGGCCGATTCTCGCGGAAACCGTTCAAAACAAAACCACCCGCCTCTCGATGCTGATCTTCGGAATTCTCTTTGCGGGAGGATTTCTCTTCAATCGGAACTCCCAGAATTCCGCGATGGTTCTGCTCTTTGCTGCGATCATCTCGTTTTCTTTCCTGTACCAATTCGCGGGTCGATATCAGACCGAAATGAATCGCAGAGTACGCCCCACCCCGGAACACACACGAGCAACCCATCTGGCGTCCCTCCGGAGGAACGGCAGCAGACTCGTCGTGGGCGCAGGATTGTGTCTTCTTTTTTCGAAGTTCCACCTCTCGATCTTGCTTCTGCCCTTTGCGATCCCGTTTTTCACACCCCTGTTCGTACGAATGCAACATGCATGTTCTCCCCTCGCGGATTCCCCTCTCAGGCTGGAAATCGAGGCGAAATTCAAAGAGGAAGGAATTCCCCTCTCCGGAGTCTTCCTGATTGACGATCCTGAATCGGAGGTGAAGAACGCCTTCATCACCGGATCCCCCCTTGCCGCAGGTTTCATGGGGCAAACCCTCTTCATCACACTTCCCTTGATCCGTGAGTTGAACCATCAGGAAATTCTGGCTGTTGCATTCCACGAAGCCGCGCATGCTCAAAACCATCACGGCTCCAAGCGAATCTTCTCCTCTGTTTTCCTGATGACTCTCTGTGCATTCTGGATCTCGGTTCCGGTCGCCTTTCTTTTTCCAAAAAACCTGCCCCTGATCGCCGTTTCGATCTTCGGAAGTGTCTTTTCCCAAGCATTCTTTCTGTCAAAGGTGATCACAAAACAGGAACACGAGGCTGATTTGCTCGCAGTCCGAATGGGCGCAAGCAGTGATGCACTGGTGACTGCGATCGAAAAGCTCTCCTGCGGAAAGATTCGGACATCAAACCGGGTTCTGCGCATTTTATCCGGAAATCTCTATCCCTCCGAAGCATCACGGATCAAGGAGATCCACTCCTGCGGAGAATCGGTGAACACTCCCGTATTTCAAAACAAACCGGCATTTCTTGCCTACTCCCTCTTGGTGCTCGGAGTGGTGTTCTGGGCTGCGAATGTTCGCACCGTGCCGGCAAACAATTCCCATTCAGAGGATCGCATCGTCGGTCGATAGGAATTCATGGAAAGGGACTTCCAAATGAAGATCAACGGATGGATCGTCATCGCAGCAATCGTAATTGCCGGAACCGCTTCGCGGAGCCTCGGGTCTGAATCGCGTGTCGCCTTTGGTGAATCCCACACGAATTCAGAGTCCCGCAACCAAGGCGGCGAAACCAAGACTCCAATGTCACACGAAGCTCCCCCGGCAGGTCTTCAAGAAGCCTTCTCTGAACTTGAACGGGCGATCCAGTCCTCCAAGGATTCTGCGACCGCCGAAAACAATCTCCAATGGCCCGAAATCGTCAGGTTCCAGTCAAATCTCTGGAGGGCCATGGCCCTGGATCCATCCAGCATTGCGCCAGTGCCGGTGAATGAGGTTCCAAAGGACCTTTTCGCGGCCGAACTGAATGCATCACTTTTGGAACAACTTGAAGCCATCAAGAAAAGTCCCCTGCCCAGACAATGGGGAGTGGAAGCCGAATTCAGCCAATACCTGGTGACAGTGCAGGAAATCATGACCCTGAGAAAAGCGCGTCAGTTTCCCCAGGCTCGCGCCATCGCAAAACGGGGAATTCTCGACAAGAAGTTCGAACCGATCGCAAAGAAGATTTCACCCGCTCCCTCCAACTCCCTCTCAACTGGCGCTGCATGGGCAGCGGTCGATGAGAGCATGAAGGCAATGAAGGACACCGTGCAATCGCGGGACTCCATCAAACGGGATTTCTTCGGATCAGGAAATGGGGGAAGCAACAGCTTTCCGTGGGTCTTCGGGGTGGTTTTCTTCGGCTTCATCCTTGGAGTCGGAGCAACACGCCTGAATCCCGGCCTCTTCCAAAAGTTTTCAAACCAGAGTCAATCAACCGTTCCCTCCGCAACCACACATTCGGCTGGAACACAACAACTCGACTATGCTCGTTGGCTGAAGGAGTTTGAGGAGATTCTCATTCGCCTCAAATCCACCCAACTCAGCCACGAGCGTAGAATCGAGGACATCGTCATCAACTCCGAAAAGATCTCCCAGCAATTGAGTGGACTTGCGTCCGATGCGCGAATCAAAAATGAGGCGAGCCTCGAATACAGGATGAGCTCCGTTCTCCGCACAATGCAAAGTCAATTCGAACTGAGCCAGAAACTCCAGGGAGGCGACCGGGCACAGATCAATGTGATGCTCGAACACTGCCTGAGTTTGTGCGATGCGATTGAATCGGGTGCTCTTCAAACTGTCGTGTCCTGATACAACTGCCCCCGAAGATTGGACCTGACAAAGTCAATTCACGGTTGTGGTAATCCACGTAGAGCGCGATGTGATCCCAAAGCCGCTCCACTTTTTTGCTCGTACACCAAGTCTTTCGAAATAGCCGATTGACATTCGCCCGAAGCATGGCGCACGTATGGTTCAATGCAAACATAGGATCAAACCGCTTGTCCCGCAGCTCTCCCTGCCCCGTAATCGCACCCCGTCCACCCGGGATCCGAGTGTGGCGTGCACTCGGAAGATGCCTTTTCACCCACTTCGGATAGTGCGGGTTCTCGTCCGATGTGATGTGAACCTCCTCTGTTGCAAGAAGCCCCATCCCTTTCAGCAGCAGATTCCATCCGCGTGAGCGCTCATCCCTGCGTGGTCCGTATTTTTTTCGCGCAACCAGCGCCAACCTTCCCTTTGCCGGCATTTGATTCACTTGAAATCCCAGTATTTTTCGTGTCTTTGACTCAACTGCAAGACATACACTCACGGGCTTGCACTTGGTGTGAATGCTTGTTTCGAGATCATCAAACTGAAGGCTCGAAATGGTACGTTTGGGAATCGCCGCAATGAAATTCTTTTGTGAACGCTTTGCTTCTTCCGCCAAAAACAGAAATCGTCTCGCAATTGTATTCGGACTCACCCGAAGAATGCGGGCCGCGCGATTCTGGGAAACCCCGGACACGAAAAGCCTGCGAAGCGGCTCATTGATCCGACGGACCTTTTGATAGTAACGGTTGCTAAATGTACTGCGAGAGAACCGGATGCCGCAGGTCTTGCACAGAAATCGCTGGAGCCTACGACTGTCGGATTTGCGACTGTAGTAGCCTTTCCGGACGATGGGATGGGGAATAAAGGCAACGGGACCTGATAAATCATGGCTAAGATTCGGGCATTTCAATTTCATGCCCTGGGAATTTCAGGAATCAGGCCAGAATAAGGCGCATTAGGTCACTGTGTGGAGAATTAGGTCCAATCTTTGGGGGCAGTTCGAGCAATTTGTGGTAAGAAACCTTCATGCAAAACGGCCATGGCAAGAGAGTCATTCTGGGAATGTCGGGGGGTGTTGATTCCTCCGTAGCTGCCGTTTTACTTAAAGAACAAGGCTATGATGTGATTGGCCTTTTCATGAAGAACTGGGACGAAACGGACGAGGACGGCAACTGTTCCGCGACCCGTGATTACGAAGATGTTCAGAAGGTCAGCTCCTCGCTCGGCATCCCCTGCTACTCCATTGAATTTATTGAGGAGTACAGAAATCATGTTTTCAGTGAGTTCCTGCGACAGTACCAGGCAGGCTACACCCCGAATCCCGACGTACTGTGCAATCGGGAGATCAAGTTTGATCTCTTTTTAAAGAAAGCTCTGGAGTTTGGCTGTGACTTCCTCGCCACTGGTCACTACGCCCAAGTGCGCGATCGGTCCACTCCTGCCCAGAATGGATCCAAGATGGAGCTCCTTCGCGGAAACGATCCGCTCAAGGATCAAACCTACTTTCTAACAGCAGTAAAGGGGAATGTATTCGATCGAGTCCTCTTCCCCATTGGCCATCTTCCCAAGACCGAGGTGAGGGAAATCGCAAAAAAACACAACCTTGCTACGAGCACCAAAAAAGACAGCACCGGGATCTGTTTTATTGGAGAACGCAAATTCAAATCCTTTCTCAGCCAATACGTTCAAGCAAAGCCCGGGAACATCCGTACCATTGAAGGCGATTTTGTCGGCAAACACGACGGAGTCGCTTTCTATACCCTGGGCCAACGCAAAGGCCTTGGATTGGGAGGGGAGGGCGAACCTTGGTTTGTCGTGGCAAAGGATATCGAACGAAATGAACTCATCGTGGTCCGGGGCACCGATCATCCGGAGCTTTATCGAAGCTCTTTGTCAGCACGGGAACTGAATTGGTTTTCAGGTCAGCCACCCGAAGAATCCTTCCGCTGTACCGCGAAGACTCGATACCGACAGGCAGATCAGGAGTGCATGGTGACCGTTTTGGAGGATCAGTCGGTACGCGTCGATTTCACCGTTCCACAACGCGCAGTAACGCCCGGGCAATACGTGGTTTTTTATCAGGATGAGGTCTGTCTTGGGGGCGGGGTTATTTTCTAAGTGCCCCGGAAGATTGGACCTGAAGGAGACGAGTTTTTCAATAACAGCCCGTAACCATAAGCCTTTTCAGGCAGACATCCTCAGGAAGCACGGCTGTTGTGAAAAATCACAAAAAGCTAGTTTAAAAACCCGGGAAAAAAGCAACCTCGGACCGGTTTTGAACCCGACGAGGTCCAATCTTCGGGAGCAGTTACAAAGTTCAGTCCTCAGAAAACCGAAAGTGAACCTGATCCAAAATCCTGGTCCGAATGACCTTCATCTCCCTGGTGCCAGAAAGGTAGTGAAGTCTGATTTTCTCATGGCGTTTCTTCGGATACTCCACGGTGAAACCAACAGATTTCCGTGTCCGATCCTTGAAAGTGGGACACTTCACTGATCCCGCTTTACGCCTCCCTTCAGGCTTTCGATCGGACCTCAGGAAAAGAAAATCCTTTTCAACAGTCCCCCATTCAGACCTGAGATGAAAGAGATCGGGAACAAAACAGTATCCTTCGACACATAGAAACCTGGATCGGAAAAACTCCTCATTCTCGAGCGCTCCCTTTCTCAAATTGATCACATCGAACCCTGAAATCCGAACTAGTTTATGGTCACTCGATTGGGAGGGAAGTGGCAGGAAATTCCCGTCTCCATCATATTCGGTATGCTTCACGAGCTCAGTGACCAGAACCAACAGGCGCTCCTCTTGGAACTCAAATTCTGCAGGGGTTGGATCCCGCTCAAGGTGTTCGCGGAACGCGGCCTTCAGAACCGCCTTCCAGTACTTGAGGTGCACCCCCTTTTCCTCCATTGTGGGAGTTCTCTTCCGAATTCGATGGAGATACAGAAATCCCCTTCGTGATGGAATCTCCTCCAAAACGCGCGCTTCTGGAGGCATCGATTCAATAGGCGAACCGTGACACCCTGAAACTATACGGGACTCCACACCCAAGAGTTGAAAAAGGAATAGACCCAACCACATTTGACGCAGAGTGTTGCATTATTGATAAAATCAGTCAACTCATCGAGCCGGTGTCACACTGGACAAATCCAGAACCGCATCATTGGGATGCGAAAGTCTGAAACCGTGGCAAAAAACCAAAATTCTTTCAGGTGCTTACTCGAAACTGCCCATAAAAATATGCAAGGAAAGGTGAATCGTGTCCCTGCAATTCTGAATTCCGACTGATCCAACCCGGCCTCGCGGACCGGGAGATCATTAGAATTATTAAATTGTACCCATTTAAAATACTGATACGCTCGCGCTCCGATCAAAGGCTGTACAATGAATCCAACTCACAAAAAAAGATCCGAAGTACCCAAACGTAACATCAACTGCTCAAATCCGCTTCCGCTCATAAAACCGCAAGTCTCAGGCAAGCCATCTCTCAAGCTCTCCCCGCCCTTCCTCAGCGGGCGCCCAAGAGGTTTTACTTTCATTGAGAGGAGCAACGACTCCAGCGACACTCGCGCCACGCCCGACTGATTTCCAATCGAAAAATTGCAGCTGAATTCCTCGAAGGTTCAGCCCGCCCTCTACAAACGATCAGATCAAAAGACGATACCACTCCCTGTGCGGCTTCAGGCAAAGGGACAGGGATTCGAGTGCACTCTTCTTACCTCGTCCAATGAACACTTTCACCAAAAAGCCGGAAAACAAAATCGCATGAGACACGATAACAAAAGGCATGGAAACAGCATCGCAAAAGGAATCCTCCGCATCATCACTCCTTTCAAGCGACATCGAGACCTGAACGATGACATCAGCCATCTAATCAGCATTTTCGTGACAGTCCCGATCGCCTTTCACCCGGGATTCTCGGAAGGTAATTTCACTTTCGCCATCGCAATCCACCTTTTGATCCGCGGCCTCAGTGAAATCATCACCCCACTTGCATTCAAGGCTCCTCCCCGCATCCATTCGGGATTTTACGGGTTTCTGCTGGCCGGATGTACAGCCGCTTTTTCATCAAGGATCTTTCATTCCGCCGGACTTTTCGGAACCGATTCGGCCATAAGCGCTCACCGGGACTTGTCTCACAGCTCAATGCGCGGCCTCTGGATTTCTTGGATTCTGCTGTCACTGTGTTGCAGTCTGGCGCAGTACTTTCTCCTCCGGTTTTTCGAAAAGAGTGACAAAAGCCGGGAGGAATCCGAAGGACAAGAAGAACCCTCCTCCGGCAGGAAGCGGAACTTCTGGTTGGTGACACTCCTGGTTTCATTGGGACTCTTATCAAGCAATCATCTCACCGGCGAAATTTTCAGGGTCTTTGCCACACTTGAACCTTCTCCGAGGTTCTTCGCGTTTGCAGTGCCCTTCTTCAGTGTGGGATTCATCCTCCTGCGAAAACTGCTGCGCGAAGTCCTCTTCTTTCGCCTAATGAAAGTCGAGTCAGCTACTGGCTTCTCCTTCGGGATCGGGAGTCTTTTCGCATTATCCGCAGGTTCGGTTTGTGTGTTCTCCTTTGGAAACAACAGCATTCTTTTGCAGTTCGGAACACTTCTCGTGGCAACCCTGCTTACCAGCATTATTTCAGAGGGGCTGCTGATCTCCGGGCCTGCACCAGCCAATCGAAAACAAAGGAACTCCCTCGACTCCTCACTTCGATCATTCACCGGAAAACGGATTTCGGTAACTCCGGAACGAACAAAGGCAGAGTTCGCCGGCCTTTTGAAAAACCCAAAAGCGGCCGGTCACCTGTTTTTAGGGCTGATTTCGTTATGTGTCGACGCTGGAGGCCTGCATCGCGCAGCCCTGCCTCTGCTCTTTTGCCTCTTTACCATCGCTTCTGTTACGATCGCTCTTTTGCATGCGCTTGAGGAACCCTCCTCAAAACCAATCGAATCCCTCATTGCCCAAGCGGTCAGCCGGGTGGTCCTCTTCGTTTTCCTGTCGGTGTTTTGTACCGAGTTGATCTATTCCATTGTGAAAGCGGGACTTGAAGCAAACCGCCGTGAAGACGCGATCGTCACCGTAATCAGGAAAACACTCCAGAATCCAGCCGCAACAAAAGACGGGTTCGAATTCAAGAATTTTTCCAGCGCCCTCTCAAGTCATCCCTCCATCAAGTGTGCCTCATTCAGCGATGGAGGAAGGGTGTTTCATTCCTGCCCCCCCGGACGAAACACCGAGGTCCGAACTTCCCGCCGAAAAGAGTTCCTTTCCAACCCAAGGGATCGCTGGTTTGAACTCTCATTTGATCACTCCAGTCTCTGGATGGGACTTGCACAAAGAGTGGGGATCATTTTCTTCCTGCTTCTGATCTCCGCCTTGACAACCCTGTATGCATCCATTCGTTTCTCCCGAGCCATGTCGAGCCAGCTCGGACTCATTCTGAATTCGATCAACAGAAACACGGACATCCACAGGACCGAGGAAAATCTCTCTTCGAACCTGGCCTCCTTCAAACGTGATCTCGACGATCTGCTTGAAATCAGGAAGATTCACGAGGCCCAGATTTCACGCATCCGCGCCGCAGAACAGGTGGAACACGACATTCGATCGCCGTTATTTGTTCTTCGGGCAATCCTGCCCGGAGTGGAGGGCGTCTCGGCAGAGGAGAAGCGTGCACTCATCGAATCGGTTGAGAGGATTTCAGAGATCGCAAAAGACTTGAGGGCGATTCCACCATCTCTTGATCCATCTCCCCGATTGAAAGATTCCGTCTCTGGGACATGTGCGAGTCCTGCCTCGAAGGCGGCAATTCCATTGGATTCGATGATGACTGTGAAGTCAGCGCTCGATTCACTGATTTCTGAGAAAATCCTTGAACACTCAAAGCGGAATCCGATCCATCTGGATTTTGATCAATCCCTGGAGTCTCTTGGTTTGTTCGCGAAGAAAGAAACCTTCGCCCGGGTGATCTCGAATCTACTGAACAATGCCATCGAGGCATCTCCCGCCAAATCCGCGATCGTGGTCAGCGTCCGACTTGCGGAGGATCAATCCCTGATTCTCTCCGTGATGGACCAAGGGAAAGGCATTTCCGAAGAGGATCTGAAGCACATGGGAGTGCGCGGATTCACCAGGGGAAAGGCTGAGGGGTCCGGGCTTGGCCTCTGGGCTGCCCGTGAGTTTCTCACCAGCCTGGGTGCGCGTCTTGAGGTGGACTCCATGCTGGATGTCGGGACCACGGTTTCCATGCTGTTTCCGAGGGAATGCTGGGCCATGATTCAGGCCCCCTAAGTGCCCCCGAAGGTTGGACCTGGAAGTGCCATTTGGAAATGCAACCAATTGTAATTATGCGGTTTTTATAGGATCGCAGGATCAAAAAATCGCGCAGCCGGAGCCTTGGAGCAAGGCCAAACAAAACCATCCCTGACATCGGGCTTTTCGTTGAATCCTTTCTCAGCCAGGTCCAATCTTCGGGGGCACTTCAAAAGGTCCAGGCCAACACCCTGCTCTTTTTCTGGCCCTGTGTCATTTCCAGTACCCGGACCGCCCGGGCCCCAATGCGTTTGAGCAGGGGCTCAAGAACCTCGAGGGAACGGGACTTCGAAACCAGCGAGGTGAACCATCGGCACCGGGATTTGCAATCCCCGCTCTCAAGGATCATTTGCTTCAAAAACGCAATCTCTCCCCCCTCACACCAGAGCTCCGGGGCCTGTCCTCCAAAGTTCGCAAGCTGCTTCTCATGCCTCTTTCCAACAGGCTTCCCAAGATTCTTCCACTTTCTTCGGGTGCCCGCCTGCGCCTCCTCGGAGGAAGAATGGAACGGAGGATTACACACTGAGAAGTCGAAGAATTCATCGGACTGGATGATTCCGTGAAAGATATTCTTCTCAGCTGTTTGCCGGCGTATTTGCACATTTTCACGAAGAGCGGGATTTGAATCAAGAATCGCCGAGACAGCCCGAATGGCTTCGGGATTGATCTCGGCCCCGACAAAACTCCATCCATACTCGAAATATCCAAGAATGGGATAGATCCCGTTGGCCCCGACTCCGATGTCAAGACCCCGCACAGCGGCTCCGCGGGGGATCTCTCCTGAGTTCTCGCCGGCGAGAAGGTCAGCCACATGGTGAATGTAATCTGCGCGACCCGGAATCGGAGGGCAGAGAAACCCTTCAGGAAACTCCCAGTTCCGGACTCCGTAATACGCCTCTAAAAGAGCTCGATTGAGCGCTTTCACAGCCTTTGGATTTGTGAAGTCAATCGAAAGATTCCCATGAATGTTATTTGCAACATAGAGGGATAGGTCTGGACTGCTGCGCTTCAATGCTTCGAAATCGTAGTGACCTTGATGGCGATTTCTCGGATGAAACATTGAATTAAAGGATCCGCTGCGTGCGCTCATCAAGCATTTGAACGGGAAGTTTCCACTCCTTGAACCAGCTCTCAAAGGTCTTCAGGAAATAATGCTCACTCTCGCGATGCCCGAGCTCGATGACATTGAGTGCCCTTCGAGCAGCATCAAGCGACCCGTGGTATCCCACTTCACCTGTAATGAACACATCGACTCCGTGGGCGCCCACCGATTTCAAAAAGGACGAACCCTTTCCGGGTGTGAACGCGATTCGCTTGACCTGCTTCGGGGTGATTTGATTCGCAAGGAAGCGATCCACCTTGAATACTTTCTTGACCCTCTTCGCGAAAGACTCGAAAGATACGGGTTTTGCAAGGTCCGCAACGAAACCGTACCCCATTCCCCAAACCATTCCTTTCATCACGGGATTCTGCTCCACAGGGTACAGATCGTAGGCGACCTCCTCGTACGGATGCACCTCCTTGAGAGTTCGGATCGCAACTTCCTCCATTCCGGAAACGATCAAGGTTTCGAGTCGAACTTCTTCCACCTCTTCCATCTCACCGACTTTTCCAAGAAAAGGAGACGCCCCCTTGAGCGGCCTGAAATTTCCGAATCCAGGGATTCCGAATCCACAGCAATCATAATTTCCAATATGACCGCACCCGACCATATACAGGGCATCCCGGACCGCCTCAAAATGATCGACCGGGATGTAAGTCACAAGCTTCTTGAGAAGCGTCTTTCCCTCTTCGGGCTCTTCCCAAACACGGGCGTGCGGGATTGCTCCCAGATCCTTCGCAAGATTTGCCATTGCATCGAGCGCGCACCGATCGAAATTGGTGTGCGCGACATACACGCAGATTCCTTTTTGAAATGCTTTCAACAAAAGCGTGGGAAGGTCCGTTCCCGACCCGAGAACCAAACGATTGATTCCACGGCCTTTTGGAAACAGAGGAGGATGATGAATCACGATCAGATTCGAGCGGGTTGTTTCGGCCTTTTTCAAGAGTGCCTCGGTCAGGTCCACACCGACCACAGCTCCTCGCAAGCTTTGGTTTGCGTTCCCGACAATCAGACCCACCTGATCCCAATCCTCGGACGCCTTTGGAGGAATGCGGGTTTCAATCCTGGAGAGGAGATCGCGAATGTTTCGATTTTTCATGGCTCCCTTAAACTGCCCCCTTTTTTCGGGCCAGTCCACACTTTACTCAAGGACATCCGTCTCCGGTTTTAGGCGCGGAGTTCATTGAAAAACCACCTTTGGATCGCATGGTCCTTGTGATTTCTCGAGCGAACGGTGGTTTTCAGCTGCAAAATCCCGGGCCACCGTGTGAGTAAGTATTGATTATCCATAGAGGATATAGATTCGAAACCGGCACCCCTCCCCTGTGACCTCATCCTGTGCGATGGAAAAAAGCGCGATCTGATCGAATTTCAGGTATGATCCGGCCATGAAAACGATTTCCTTCGGATTATTGAAGCCATTCGCCCGAACCAAAGCATGCTTGATCGCGATTTCCCTGCTCGGAACCTCGCCTGCCTACGCCGACGCGGAACTCGAAAAACAACTCAAGGAAGTGGTGATGGCCGATAAGGCCATCAGTTCTGATACCCAAAAAAAGCTGATCTCCATCATCGAAACTCTCACGGTCCAGAATGATGAAATTCAAGCGAAGATCCGGGAGCAGAAGGTTCAACTTTTGAAGGCGGTTCTCTACAAACCGAGCGGATCCAAGGACGCCGGTGACCTCAAGCGTTCGCTCGTGAAACTCAATGACCAACGACTCCAGAATGGCTTGAAGGCCCTGGAATCACTCAAAGAAGTTCTCGGGCATCAAAAGAATCCAGAGATTTTGTTCAATAAGATCCTTGAGCTGGGTGGCCGCTAGGAACTGCCCCCGAAGAATGGACCTGAGGCCCCCAAGAGAAGGGCGAGCGCCGGTACATTTGAACGCTTTTGGCTTGGACTCTCCTCAAAAATCGAGGCAGCCGACCTTTGATCCTGTGAACCATGAAAAACCGTATTTATAACGGACACTTAGTGCGGCACCCTTTTAAATCAGGTCCATTCTTCGGGGGCAGTTCAGATCGCAATCACTCCGTTTGGAATACAGTCTGGAAGATCGCGCCCAAAATGCAACCGCCGGCAAAACCGATCACTCCAGCCACATAAATCGGCCCTAAGGCAAGCACACCGGGAATTGTGGCAATCACCCAGGGCTGAAGGTAAACCACTCCGGCGAGCGTGGACCCCGCCACAATCACAAATGTCAAAAGCCGGTTCAAGGCGCGCGGCATTTGAGCCTGGACCTGAGAATGTTCCAAAGATCTCACTTCACCAAGAGCCCGCACAATTCCATTCCTCAAGAAACTGGCCTTTACCAAGGCCCTTTCAACAGATCTTTTCTTGATCCTGAAAAAGGTTTCATTGCTTGCAAGCAGTGCCTCTTCCTCACTTTTTGAAATTCCCATGGTCTCAAGAATCCGTTCTTGCGTGACCTCAAATTGAGTCTGGCCGCGTGCGATTTGATCATCGATTGCAGCGAGAGCGGTTTCAGCGACTCGAATCAGCTCCGAAGTCGCAGCACGCAGGTCATGAGAGGAAACCGTCGGAGATGCAACGCGGTCAGGAAGGGCAACTCGGTCGGCGAGAGCCATCTGGGACGAAAGAAAAGAGAGCAGTGTGAAGAGCAGCACGATCCGATTCATGAAACATTCTTCCTTCAGGGGGAAATAGACTTTTGCGGCCAAAAAAACAGTAAATTCAATAAGTTTACTCGGCCTTCTCTCGAGGGAGTTCTTGCCAAACCTTTGCATATCCGATACAATCCGTCAACCATGCAGGCGAAAACCACCCCCATCACCAATGAAATTGTCTACCGCGAGGCCGTGAAACGCTTCCTTCCCACCAATCGCCAGGAGATGGAGTGGCGCGGCTGGGACGAGCTCGATGTGCTGCTCGTTTCGGGAGACGCCTATGTCGATCACCCGACCTTTGGAATTCCCTGCCTCGGCCGCTGGCTTGAAAAACTCGGGCTTCGCGTCGGAATCATCTCGCAACCCAAGTGGAAGGACCACACCGAATTTTTGAAGATGGGTCGGCCACGACTCTTCGTCGGCGTCTCAAGCGGCACCGTCGATTCGATGATCAACAACTACACGGCCAACAAAAAGAAACGCACCGACGACATGTACTCCGAAGGTGGCGTGGGCGGAAAGCGCCCGGACTACGCCTCCATTGTTTACTCCGAACTTGCGCGGAAGGCCTTTCCCGATACTCCGATCGTGGTCGGCGGAGTCGAAGCCTCGCTGAGACGCCTTGCTCACTACGACTATTGGCAAAACCGGGTGCGTCCCTCGGTCCTCTCCGAGCTGAAAGCCGACTTCCTTGTTTTTGGAATGGGAGAACGCACCACCGAAATGATGGTCGAGGCATTCAAGGAAGCAGAAAAGGAAATCGGCGGGCCGGTCACACTTTCCCACGAAGCAACGACCCGCGCACTTGACACCATCAAGACCCAGCGAGGAATCGCATTTCTCACGAGCAAGGACCACGCGCGAACTCTTGAAGGTCGCCTCACGATTCCAAGCTTTGAGGAAGTGCGCGACGACAAGAGAAAATTCGCAAAAGCCGCTTACTTCATTGAATACGAAGCCTCTCCCTACAACGGGAAACGCTTGATCCAGTATCACGGCTCAAAAGCCGTGGTCATCAATCCACCGGCACTGCCCCTTTCGACCGAGCAAATGGATGCGGTATACGAGATGCCCTTCACCAAGGAACAGCATCCCGTATACAAACATCGCATTCCCGCAGCTGACATGATCCGCTTCTCGGTGAACTCGGTTCGCGGCTGCTATGGCGGATGCTCGTTTTGTGCGATCACCCTGCACCAAGGTCGGATCGTTCAGTCGCGCTCAAGCGACAGCGTGCTTAAGGAAGTCGAAGGACTTACCAAGGTTCCGGGCTTCAAAGGCATCGTGTCCGATATCGGCGGACCTACCGCCAACATGTTCCGCACCAGTTGCAAAAGCCCCGAGATCCAGAGCAAATGCCGGAAGCTCTCGTGCGTCCATCCCAAGGTATGCCCCCAACTTCAGCATGATCACACTCCGCAGGTGGAAATGCTGCGAAAGGCCCGGAAAATTCCGGGCATTCGAAAGATCCACATCGCCTCAGGCCTTCGGTATGACCTTGCGCTTTCAGATCAGAAAGCCGGGCAGGAGTATTTGCGCGAGCTGATTTCAAACCACGTCGGCGGTCACCTCAAGGTCGCGCCCGAGCATCTCGATGACGAAGTCCTGCATCTGATGAAGAAGCCGGGGCTTAAGAATTTCGATGAGTTCGTGAGCTACTTCAAGGAAGTGTCGGAGGAAGCAGGCAAGGAACAGTATGTCGTGCCTTACTTCATCTCGGGCTTTCCGGGCACCACCCACGAAAAAATGGAAAAGGTGTACGACTACCTGAAAGAAAAAGGATGGAACCTCCAGCAGGTTCAGGCCTTCATTCCCACTCCGATGACCCTTGCGACGGCGATGTACTGGACGGGGCTCAATCCCATGAGCATGAAGCCGCTCTTCGTGGCAAAAGAGTGGAAGGATCGAAAAATCCAACAAGCGCTCCTTCAGCCCCAAAAGCCGGGTCACCGCGAAATCCTGCGGGAATACGAGCGGGAAAAACGTCAGGCTTCAACTAAAGGTTCACGGGATGAAGCATCCCGCACTGGAGCCGGCAAACGGTTTGATGCACCAAGAAAATCCGGTCCACGCAGCATTGTGGAAGCACCCCGAAGCAAAATGGGCAAAAAACTGCTCCTGGATACCCGCTGAATCAAGTGGAAATGAACGCTGCTTTGAGGGAACCATCGGTGCGCGCGATGTAGTACCGCGCCGAAAAATAGGCGCCGAGCGCCGAGAGGAAATGCCAGATTGCATGCCCCTGGATCAAGCTCTCGGGTACGCAGATGGTTCGAGTTGCATCCAGAGCAGAACAGACGGCGCCCGCTGCAAAAAACGACATCGCGAGATAAAAGTCGCGCCCCATGGCGATCTTTGTTCTTCTCTTGGCCAGGATCTCTGTAACGATGATCAGAATTGCGGCGCCAACAATGATGAATTGATACGGAAGCCCCTGGCTGCGCATCCAGAAAAGGGTTGCGGTTCCAAGCCCCACCAAAGCCAGGTGCCAGAATACGAGCATGTTTTGGATCCAGCCCAACCGCACGAGGTTCATAACCAGAATTAAAAATACGAACAGGTACATGCCGATGAAGTCGAAGATCTGGGTGAGGAAGTTGTTGCTCGCATGAAACGCGAATGAAAATGCCCCCATGACAAAAATCACGGCGGAAAAAAGTATGGCGGAACGGGTCGATTGCCTGGATTTCCGCAAATCCAGGGCCATTCTCAACACGAACAATGCAACCACGAGATATGCAAGATTGGACCAGGCATTCGAGGGTTCGTTGAGCACCTCGCACACCCTTCGCTCACACCACTTCACATTGGGTGCGCCATACTTTTCAAAGGCCTCATACCAAGGGCATCCGGGACCAAACTCGGGGGGAAGCATATCAGGATTCATCTTTCGTTCTCACAAGAGTAAAACTCGAGGTTCTTGAAATCAACCTTTCCTGAGAGAATAGAGCTCGCATCCCAGACCCTTGGCTCGGACCAGTCCGAATCAAGCATGAGGAACTCACTCCTGCCGCGCCACTCGAATGTCGCCACCGCAACGACGCTATGCCCCCCGCTTTGGCGTTCCCCGATCTTTCGAGGAACCCAAAGCCGGCCATCCAATAAAGATCGTGAACCGTTTGAACCGGTAAAGCTTGAGAAATCCTGCAGTGTGTAGGGACCATTCACCATATCGGGCCCGATGAAGTAGGAAATGAGCACCGGAATTCCACGGGACGTTTTTTCCGTCACATAGTGAATCGCCGCGATGGAATCGCTAAAGATCTCCTTCTCGCACCGAAGACCGAACTCCCGTGCATACCCCTTCATGATTCCGAGGATGGAATTTCGATGCTGGGTTGCAAGGTAATAGTCATTGATTGCCCGAACCAAAAACTGGGTTCGCCGGGCCTCGGTCGAAAAGGTTTCGGCAAGTTGCTCATTTCCAGCAACCCTCGTCACCCCCATCTGCGCAAACAAATGATGGAGGGCGTAGCCCGTGCACGTACCGTCTACCTGCGGATAGGGACGAAGAATTTTCTGAAGGGAGTTCCTGTTGATCTCGACCCGGGAGCGATCCGCAAAAAAAACTCTCTGCAGATCGGAGTCGAGAAGGATCATCTGATCGAACTTCCCGTCCACCCCGACCATCTGACCCAAAAAAAGTCCCGAATGCGAGGATTCAATGCGAGGCAGACGCAGGGTCAGGGGTGATCCGACTCCGACCCTGGCCCCCGCGCGGGAAATGGCCTGATCGATGACAACCGCGATCTTGCCGTCCTCCGCCTGATCGGCCTGTGCCGGGGGCTGAAGGGTGAACGCCAAGAACAATGTGGCAACAACGGCTACGTAAGAACGAAAGGGCGAAAAAAAACGAGATCCCATGACTCTTCCAATCCTGAGGAGGGGATATCACCTGGGCCTTGGACTTGCCAACAAGATCCCTTTCGCTTTTCATGTTCAGGAACGGCACGGGAATGGTCGTCCCCGATACCCCTCACCGCCGCGGATCGAAGGCTTGTCTCAGGGCCTCGCCCACCAGATTGATCGAGATGAGTAGCCATGAAAGCGAGACCGTGGGGGCAATGAGTAGCCAAGGTGCATTTTGAATGTATGCCCGCCCCTGCGAGAGCAACTCTCCCAACGACGGGGTGGGCGGAGACAATCCGAATCCCAGATAATCAAGCACGGCAAGTGTTGTGATTCCCCCGGAAATCGTGAAGGGCGTGAGGGTCAGAATCGGAGTGAGCGCATTCGGGAGCACATGAGTGAAGATGATTCTCGCATTTCGGGCTCCGGCCGCACGCGCAGCCTCGCAATACTCCCGGTTCCGGATGGAGAGCACCTGGGCACGAAGCTGGGATGCGATTCCGACCCACGAAAGCAGCACCACCACCATGAGAGTCACCCAGAACGAATCGGACTTCATGAGACCATTGATCAGGATCACAACGGAAAGAAAGGGCAAAATCTCGATCAGCTCCTTCACCCGCTCCGTGAAGAAATCAAGGCGCCCTGCAAAGTATCCTTGAACGCTTCCCACAATGATCCCGATGAAGAAACAAGCCAGCCAAAAGAGAATGCCATAGGAGAGAGAAACCCTTAGGCCGTACATCAATCGCGCGGCCACGTCCCGCCCGAGTGAATCCGTTCCAAGCCAGTGCGAGCTTGACGGGCCTGTCATCACATCCGAGGTCTGCTCAAAGGGATCCCAAGGATTCAGCGGAAAAAGCGCGTACGAGACCTTGCCGGATCCGCTCTCGGCCTTCACAAGTTCCCGATAGTCCACCACGAAACTGTCGGTAATCCCGAACGTCTCGGCCGTGTACTGTTTCAACGCGGGGAAGTACCAGACACCCTCGCGCTTCAGAAGCAAGGGCTTGCTGTTTGACCAGATCTCGGCTGTCATCGAAAAGCAGAACACGAGGAGAAAGCCCGAGAGCCCGAACCAGGCCCGTTTTTGGCGAAAAAAAGACTTCCAGCGCCGAAGCGTGAGAGGCGATATCCGTGACCAAACACCGCTGCCCGTGGACACCTTCATCTCACCCCTTCCCCCCGAAATCGATTCTCGGATCCACGATCACATACGCCATGTCACTCAAAAGCTGACCGAACATGACCACCCCCGACTGGATGACCGCAACTCCCATGAGAACATTGTAGTCCCGCGAATTGAGCGCCTCGATCATGAGCTTCCCCATGCCGGGAAGGCCGAATACGGACTCGATCACAATCGAACCCGCGACAAAAGCGGAGAGAAACCCGCCCAAGCCCACCATGAGTGGCAGAATTGCATTCCGAAGGGCATGCTTCAGGATCACCCGTCCCTCGGAGAGACCCTTGGCGCGCGCGGTCCGGATGAAATCGCTGTTCAGAACATCGAGAAGTGAATTCTTCATGAGAAGCGTCAGGAAGGTGAATCCCCCGAGAAGCGAAGAGGCCACCGGCAGAAACATGTGCTTTGCGTAGTCCGCACATTTTTGGGCGAACGTGAAGGTATCCCACTGATCACTCCGCGCACCCCCCAGAGGAAAGATCGCCCCCCCCGGAAGAAACCGGTCCGTGCAAAACACCATGAGCAATACAACTGAAACCACCAGCGCAGGAATGCTGTAGGCGATGAAAAGAATCACCGAGCTTGCGGTATCGAACTTTGTGCCATCTCGGAGTCCCTTCAGGAGTCCGAGAAAGATACAGACCACGTAGGTAAGAAAAAACCCCGGGATGCCAAACCCGAGCGAAACGGGAACACGCTCCAGAATCGTTTTCATCGCGGGCTCCCGGGTGGCGGTCGAGTCCCCGAAATCAAGCACCGTGATCTTCTTCAGCCAATTCCAGTAACGGACCGGCACGGGCTTGTCGAGTCCGTATTGGACCTCGAGCTCCGCACGCAGTTTTGCAATGTCCTCGACCGACATCGTTCGTCCGCTTCCCTCGCCTCCTCCGAATTGAATCCTTGCAAGAGCCTCCTGTACAGGGCCCCCGGGGAGCGAATTCTGCACCCAGAAATACACTGCGGTCATCAGCAGAAACATGGGAATCATGGTGAGCAGTCTGCGGAGAATGTAGCGGATCATGGAAGCTCCTCAGGGCGCACTCGAGTAGATCCAGGTCGGTGCGGTGTCATCGTACTTCATGACCCATTTCTTTGCCTTGATCTTCTCGCGCCTGAGACCCGCCATGAATCCCGGGACCTCGGCGATGAAAGCATAGGGCTGGTCATCGTAAATCAGGCTTCCGATTTTTTGATTCAGCTTGAAGTGCTTTGCCCCGTCCATCTCCGTCGTGGCCTGTTCAATCAGGCGATCCACCTCCGGATTGGAATACGAAACATAGTTGGAGCCTTTGTTTTCAGCAGATTTGGAGTGCCAGATCTGCTTTGAATCGGAGTGAAGCATCCCCTTGCCCCAAGCCAACACGACGGCGTCGAAATCACGATTGTCCACACGATCGAGCAAAGCATTGAACTCGAGCGCCTGAATGTTCACCATGACTCCTGCCTTCCGGAACTGCTCCTTCACCATCTGCGCAATCTTTGAGCGCATCGGATTCTCGGAGTTGTAGCGAATGGTGAACTCGAACTTCACCATCTTGCCATCGATCATCCGGGACAGGACTCCCGAATGGTCAAGATCCGCCCATCCATCTTCCTTCAAGAGTTGAAGGGCCTTCTTTGGATCGAAAGGAAAAGCCTTTGCTGCCTGATCGGGAGCCGCATTCGGAGTTCGTGACCCGAACGGGGAAACAGCGCGCACACCCTCCCCGTGATAGACCTTGGTCAGGATGTCATCATAGGGGATCAGGTGGGCAAGCGCTTGGCGCGTCTTTTTGCTCGAAAAGACGGGACGCTTGTTGTTCCATCCAATGTAGGTCCAGGGCGCAGGAGCATCGGTCATGAAGTGCTTGGCCCACACGTTCTGCTTTGCTTCAGCATCGGCTCCGAACTTGTCGCGGTCCACGCCTTTTACTTTGTTGCCGAAGGTCTCGGCGTTCATCTCGAGGATGTCGATGTCGCCCTTCAGGAATTTCTCGTAGGCAAGCGCCGGATCCGAGATGATCCTGAGCATCACCGAATCAAAATTGAACATGTTCTTGAATTCAGGGATCTTGAAACCCCACCAGTCTTTTTTCAGCTCGAGTTCGACTTTTTGATCACGGGCGAATGACTTCAGCCGATACGGGCCGCTTGTCACGGGTTCCATCACACCCTTTGCCTTGTTGAAGTCCGGGACCTGGGCGAATTGTTTTTTCTGAATGATCAGAAAGTCGTCGAGGATCGAGGCCAAGGTATTCACGTTTGGTTTCTCTACCGAAAACCGAAAGCTTTGAATATCGAGCTTCTCGAACTTCATCCCCTCGAAATACGAACGAAGGGAGGCGGCCTCCACCTTCGGGTTCATCAGCGTCTGGAAGGTGAATTCAGCGTCCTCGGCGGTAATGGGCGTGGAATCCTCCCATGTCGCCTCTTTCCGGATCGTGAAGGTGTAGAGTTTCCGGTCTTTGGAAACCTCCACCTTCTCGGCGATCATCGGAAAATACTCGCCCGTCTCGGCATCCCGCCGCATCAACTGGGCGAAGAGATAATCCACCGTGTTCCGGGAGGGAACATCATCGGCAAGAAGGGGAACCAAAACCTTGGGATTTCCAAGCATGGTGAGAAACAGGGTGCCGGCCTTTCTGGCATCGGGGAGCTTCCGGTAGGCATCTCCGGATTTGCTTGAAAAGACGGCAGCGGATTTCGGAGCCGCACCCGCTGAAAGACCGAGAAAAGCAGTCGCCAAAAAAACGATTTTCAGTTTCATAGACCTACCCCTTTTTTTCTTGGCGTAAAGGTGACATGAAAGAGCCTCGATCGCAAGGATCTTGACATTTTCCGGAACGCGATCATTCTAGTGCGTAAAAATTTTTCATCAGGAGGAAACCGACCATGATCGACGTATCCGGTCTCACCAAATTCTACGGCCCGAGGACTGCCGTGAACGACTTGAGCTTTACCGTGAACTCAGGAGAGGTTGTCGGATTTCTGGGACCCAATGGCGCCGGAAAATCCACCACCATGAAAATCCTGACCGGCTTTATGCCGGCAAGTGCCGGTACCGTGAAAGTGAACGGCTTTGACGTGTTTGAATCCCCGCTCGAAGTGAAACGAAGCGTGGGCTATCTCCCCGAGAATCCCCCCGTCTATCTTGAGATGGTGGTCGAGGAGTACCTGAAGTTTGCGGCCCGGATCCATGATGTGCCGAAAGCAAAACTCAAATCCGCCGTGGACTCCGCCCTTCAGCGCACAGGTCTCACCCAAGTGAAGAACCGGATCATCGGCAACCTGTCCAAAGGGTTCCGTCAAAGGGTGGGCCTTGCCCAGGCCCTCGTGCACGATCCGAAGGTCCTGATCCTCGATGAGCCGACCGTAGGTCTCGACCCGGTTCAGATCATCGAGATCCGGGAACTGATCAAGAGCCTTGCAGGCCAACACACTGTGATCCTGAGCTCCCACATCCTTCCCGAGGTTACCGCCACCTGCCAGCGAATCATCGTGATCAACAAAGGCCGGATCGTGGCCCAGGATACGATTGAGCGCCTGACCACTCGCATGCGGCAGGGCTTGCTTTACACGCTGAATGTGAAGAACCCCTCCGAGAACGGCATCACCGCACTCAAATCGGTGGGTGGAGTGAAGGCTGTCACCGCCGAGGGCGGCACGCTCTCGATTGAGATCCTGCCCGAGCAAGGTGAAATCCGTGACCGGATCATTGAGGCTGCAGTCGCAAGCAGGATGGGTGTGCTCGAGTTCACCTCCGAGAAGCTCAGCCTTGAGGACGTGTTTTTGCAACTCACCACACAGGAGAACAACACATGAGATTCAGTTTCAAGAAAATGTGGGCGGTCGCGTCCCGCGATTTCAAGAGCTACTTCACCTCCCCGATCGCCTACATCGTGATCGCGGGGTTCCTCGCGCTGATGGGCTGGATGTTTTTCTTCAATCTCCAGCACTTCGCCGTGCAATCCATCCAGTACAAGCAGTTCGGAATGGGCAAGGGAGCGAGCCTCACTGAAGGAATCATCCGCCCCTTGTACGGGAACATGAACGTGATCTTCCTGTTCATCGTGCCATTCATCACCATGCGTCTTTTTGCGGAAGAACGGAAGCTCCAGACCCTGCAGCTGCTCATGACCTCCCCGATGCGTCTTTCCGAGATCATCGTGGGCAAGTTCCTGTCAGCCTTGCTTCTGGTCGTCACCATGCTGGCCCTGACTGCGGTCTATCCCGTGGTTCTTGTCCTCTATGGCAACCCGGACGTGGGCGCTCTGGTTTCAAGCAATCTTGGAACCTTCCTGCTCACGAGCTGTTACATCGCCACAGGAGTGCTGTTCTCGTCGATGACCGAGAATCAGATCGTTGCGGGCGCTCTCACCTTTGCGGCCGGACTTTTCTTGTGGCTCATCAATTGGGCTTCCCAGTCGGCGGGGCCGGTTTGGAGCGACTTCCTCGATTACCTCTCGCTGATCCAGCACTACAACAATTTCAGCCAAGGAATCATTGATACGAGCGATGTGATTTTTTACCTGTCATTCGTCGGTCTCGGACTCTTCTTCACCCACCGGGTCCTGGACTCTTATCGTTGGAGATAAAACCATGAATGCGAATCAAGAACAAAAAAGCCGCAAGATTTCATTCGGAGTGAACTCCGTTTTCATCGTCCTCGTGGTCGTCTCGATCGTCGGACTCCTGAACTTCCTCGGGAAGCAGTATCCGAAACGGTTTGATTTGACCCGCAACAAGCTTCATACGTTCTCGGATCAGACCACGAAGCTCATGCAGGGATTGAAGGAACCGGTGGAGGCCACCCTCTACGGGGATTTCGGATCACGCGAAAAATTCCGCCCGATTTTCGAGAACTATAAGAAGGCCTCAACCCTATTCAAATACCAGACGGTTGACCCGAACAAGGAACCCACTCGCGCCAAAGCGGCAGGCATCAAGAAAATGGACACCTTGGTGCTCACCTACCAGGGCAAAACCTCCCGCATCGAGGAGATCACCGAGGAAAAGGTCACCAATGAGCTGATCAAGCTCACCAAAGACGGAAAACTCACGATCTGTCCTGTGATCGGGCACGGAGAAGCATCCTTTTCCGACAATACCGCAACGGGACTCTCGGCTTCCAAGAAGGGACTCGAGGACCAGTCGTACGTGATTCGCGAACTCACCTTGAGCCAACAAGAGAAGATTCCGGCCGAATGCTCGGCCGTGGTGATGATGGGTGCCAACAAGGCCCTCTTCCCGAACGAAGTGAAGCTCATCGAAACCTACCTCTCGGAAGGCGGCCGCATGGTGGTCGGAATCGATGCCACCCTGAATGGTCAGGACCAGAACAAGGAACTGAAGGCAATTCTCGAGAGCTATGGGGTTTCGACGAAGTCCGCCCTCATCGTCGATCCGGTTTCGAAGATGATTGGAGTGGATGCAACCGTACCGATCATTGCCACCTTCAACAAGGAGACCGCTCTTGGCAAGGACTTCCAGGGACAGGCCTATTTTCCCTTTTCCCGCCCGCTTGAACTTGGGAACCCGGCTCCCGAGGGCTTGAAAACAAATTGGGTGGCCAAGACCACTCCAAACGCCTTCGGAGAAACCGACTTCGCCGCACTCGCCAAGGGTTCTGCGAAGAAGGATGCCACTGATCCTGCAGGTCCCCTCACCACCGCAATCCAGGTGAACGGAAAACGGAAGGACTCGAAATCAACCCGTGAAACCCGGCTCGTGGTGTTTGGATCGGGACAGTTTCCGAACAACCAGTTCTCGCGCTTCGGTGCCAACGTGGACCTATTCCTGAATGCCGTGAGCTGGGTGGTGGAGGATGAGAACATGATTTCGATCCGCGCCAAAGAGGACGAAGGATCGACGCTGGAACTCTCGCAGAATCAGAGCATCGCCATCTTCCTCTCCTGCGTGATTCTGATTCCGATCCTGATCGCCGTATTCGGAATCGTCATCTGGGTCCGCAGGAAGAAACTCTGAGGAGGACGCCGCCATGAAGAAGCCCGATTGGAAGCCCGCCCTCATCCTCTCCGGAACCGTGTTCGTGCTTGGATCCTTCACGTACTGGCTCCAGTTCTCGCACAAGCCGAAGAAGGAACGTGCCGATGCCCAAACCAAGAAACCCCTGGCTTTTGCGGCGGAAACCGACCAAATCGCCGCATTCAGAATCAAATCGGCCAAGGGCGTGATCGAGGGCAAATGCGAGAGCCTGGCAAAAAAAACCTGTAAGGTGGGATCCACTGCGGACTGGACGATCACCTATCCGGAAACCCTGAAAGGGGACGGAGACAACATCCGTGACTATCTCAACAATGTTTCCGGAATGAGTGCCGCCGAAACCGTAAGCCTTGTGGATGAAACCGAAGAGAAGCGAAATTCAATCCTCGATGAGTACGGGCTCAGCGATCCGAAACGGACCCATCTCAATACCTCGTTCGTGGAGCTTACCCTCGAAAACGGCAAGAAGGTTACCGCCTGGTTCGGGGAAGATCATCCCATCGGGGACAAGGTCTTCGTGGCCTCGGCGGTGGATGGCAAGATCACCACGGATACGATTTTCCTCGTCGCGAATTTTTACCGCTCGAATCTGTTCGACAAGGGCTTGACCCATTTTCGGGACAAGACCATTTTCGGATTTGATCGAATGGAAGTGGATTCCTTCACGGCGAAAATCCCATCCGGAAAACTGGAAGGGAAACTCACCAACGGAATCTGGGAGATCAACGGCATGGCGGCCGATCAGGACCGTGTCGGAACCCTGCTCTCCTCGGTCGCCCAGGCCCGGGCGAAAGAATTCCCTGCGGATGCGGATTGGAAGGGCGCGAAGTCCATGCTCCGGTATGACCTTCACTTGAAAAAAGGCGCCCCCGTTCGTTTCGAGATCCTCGAAAAGGCCAAGCGATTCTTCCTGAGGTCGCCGGACTTGAAACTCGTTTATGAGGTGGAGAGCAACCTCATGGTTCAGATCAACAAAAAACGGGATGAACTGCGAAGGAATCTCCTCCTCACCCAGGGCGAAAAGGTTCTGATTACCCGTGTGCAGCTGAAGGGATCCGCGCATCCTGCTCCTGCCGAATTTGCTTACGAGGGGGGAAAGTGGATTCAAAAGGACTCCGGAATGAAGCTTGACCCCTCGAAGATCCAGGGACTGATTGATCAAATGGCAAGTGAACACAATCCGGAAATCAAGACTCCGGCCCCCCGGAAATCCGGAGACTCCCTCACCCTCTCCTTTGGCGACGAGAAGAGTCCGGGAAAATTCTCCTACCTCGTGTACGAATCCTCCGGAAAACTCCATGCGCGCGACCTTCTTTCCGGGATCAACGAGGCATTTCTTCTCTCGGATGTCCTGAAGAATGCGTTTCCCCTGAAAGCCGATTCATGGAAAGCTAAGTGAATGGATTTTCTTCGATCGTTTTTCAAGGATCTGGTTCATGTTCTGACCGAGCCGACGCGCTTCTACAAAGAACGTCTCCCTTCCATCGGTTTTGCGCAGGCGTTGGCCTTCGGCATCCTGGTAAAGTGGCTTGCCGCGATTCTTGAATGGCTGACCCGGGTCGTGAAGCATGAAACCCTGCTGGACAGCGTGAAACGGATCCAGGAGAGCTTCTCGAACCTGCCGCTCTTCAAGGACGTCCCCGAGTCGATCTGGAACCAGGCCGGTACCGCAGCTTCTCCGGTTTCGTCCCCGTTTGCCCTTGAAATCGGGGCTCTCATCGTGACCCCCTTCCAAGCCGTCGCAAGTTTCTGCGTCTCGGGCCTCGTCCTGTATCTTGGCGGGCTGATTCTGATCCCAAAGGATCCACACAGTGGTCGCGACCCGGTCGATCTTTCGCTCTTCATCCGCCTGTTGGCCGTTTCGTCAGCCCCCTCTCTTGTCGCAGCGATTCTCGGGTTTCTTCCGCTCAATCTGGGTGCTGCAATCGGTTGGATTTACCACATTGCCATTCTGATCATCGGGATCGGCATCCGATACCGGATCTCCTATTTCAGGGCGGGGGGCATCGTGTTCCTTCCTTGGATTCTCATCATGATCGCCTTTGGCTGCGTTTTAGGGGTTTTGGGTCTTGGTTTTGCGGCCCTTTTCCGCGCCGGCTGATTCTGATAGGGTAAGCCCCTATGACCAAAACGCGATTTTCCATTACCACCGCAATCGACTATCCGAACGGAGCCCCCCACATGGGGCATGCCTACGAAAAGATCGTCACCGACTCCTATGCCCGCTGGTATCGCTTGAATGGTCATGAGGTGTACTTCCTGACCGGCACTGACGAGAACGGACAGAACCTCGTGAAAAGTGCCGAGGGCGCGGGCCTTCCGACACGCGATTTCGTGGACCAGAATGTGGCCCTCTTCCGCGAGTTCTGCTCGAAGCTCAATATTTCCTATGATGAATTCATCCGCACGAGCGAGCCACGTCACCAAGAGGCGACCCACAAGATCTGGAAGATCCTTGAAGACAAGGGCGACATTTATTTTGGCGAGTACGAGGGTCTCTATTGTGGCAACTGCGAAGCCTATTACACCGATCTGCAAGCACCGGACGGCAAGTGTCCTGCGCACTACAAGCCCCTCGACAAGGTGCTTGAAAAGGGCTTTTTTCTCAAGACCGGGCAGTACCAGAAATGGATCATCGAACACATCCAGGCAAATCCCGGATTCGTGAACCCGGACCTCTCGAGAAAAGAAATCCTTTCACGCCTGGAGAGTGAACCCATGCGCGATCTTTCGATCACCCGTCCTGCGAAAGGCTGGGGGATTCCCGTACCGGGCAGGCCCGAATTCGTGATCTACACATGGTTCGACGCCCTCATCAACTACTACACGGCATCCGCACCGGGAGGGAATTGGCCCAATGACACCCACGTGATCGGGCGGGACATCCTCTGGTTCCACGCGGTGATCTGGCCGATCATGCTTCACGCAGCGGGGCTTCCGCTTCCCAAGCAAATTTATGTGCACGGAATGGTCCTCGCGGCCGACGGCCGGAAAATGTCGAAGAGCCTGGGCAACGGAGTCGACCCACTCGATGTTCTGGCAAAGGTGCCCCTCGATTCCATGCGCTACTACATCTTGCGTGCGATCCCTTCGAACAGCAATGGTGCGTTTGTCCTCGAGGACCTGCTGAAGCGCCACCAGTCGGAGCTCGGAAATGATTATGGAAATCTGCTCATGCGGGTCGTGAAGCTCGCCCGCAAGCGAATCGGCGATTCGATCCCCTCTGCGGGGCTGCCGATCGCATTTGATTTCTCCTCCTTCATCCAAGAAATGAACGAGCATATGGAAAAGCGTGAACATCATCGCGCGCTTGACCGGCTCTGGTCCGAAGTGAATCGCGTGAACGGATACATCAATGACCAAGCCCCCTGGAGTCTGAAGGACGAGGATCCCGAATCCCGCAAAAAATTCATCGAGGTCATGTACAACGGGCTTTACGGAATTGATGTGGTGTCACAAGTTCTGGCTGCGTTTTTGCCGGAGACCGGCTCGAAGGCCCTCGCCTCTGTCGGAATGAAACCGGGTACCCTCGATCTTGCACCGAAGACCTACACCCTCTCGGATCCTCCGGTGCTGTTTCCGCGCCTGGAACCGCCAAAAAAGGCATGAATCCCTGTTGATCCGCGAACCCGGCTGATCTAGAGTCGGGTTCATGAAAACTCAACTTCTTGCTTTGACATTAGCTCTGTTCTCCAACCCTGTGTTTGCAGAAAAAGCGACTTCCGCAAAACCTGCGAAGAACCCGAGTGCGATCATCACCACCTCGATGGGGAAAATCACCGTCACCCTTTTCAAGGACAAGGCACCCATTACGGTTGATAACTTCACAGGCCTTGCCAGCGGTAAAAAAGAATGGACCGACCCGAAGTCGAGCAAGACGATGAAAGGCAAATCCCTTTACACGGGCACCATCTTTCATCGGGTCATTCCGGATTTCATGATTCAGGGTGGAGATCCGCTCGGACAGGGAATCGGAGGCCCGGGCTACCAGTTTCAGGATGAAGTGGGCCCGCTCGACAGTTTTGCAAAACCAGGAATCCTTGCGATGGCGAACTCCGGCCCGAACACCAATGGGTCCCAGTTTTTCATCACCGTTGCTCCGACTCCCCATCTCAACGGACGCCACACGATTTTCGGCGAAGTGACGGAAGGAATGGACGTGGTGAACAAGATCTCCAAGGTAGCCCGCAACGAAATGGATCGCCCGAATCAGGATGTGAAGATTCTCAGCATCAAGATCAAGGACTGAGTAAACTTAGCCCTAAGGTTGTGTATGGAGCTTCAAGGGAAACAGGGCATGGTCCTCAGAGTCAGATGAATTTGGCCTCCGAGCCGCATCCTGCGGCCTCGCTGTCGTCTGTCCTGACTCGCGAGAGTCGGCCAAATTCATCTGACTCTGAGGACTTCCCATATACCTTGGACCCCTATCCAAACTTAGGGCGAATTTGTAGCATATGACTGCTATTTGATTGCTTTTATTCTCCGCTTCACCCTTGTCTTTTTTTGCTTCGGGACCCTGCCAATCAGCGGGGTCCCTTTTTTGATCATGGAGCAAAACTGAAGCGCCGTCTCTTCGAATGCAGGATCGGTTTCATGCAAAACCTGCCACGCGGAGTCCGGATCTTCAAAGAAGCTCACTCCCCGTAACATTCCAAAGCGCTCTTTCATCACGGCAACATGCTCGTCGGGAATGCACACCCAGATCCCTGTATCCTGATCCGTATTCGCCTTCTTTCGAAGAACAAGTACGATCTTGCTTCCAATATAAACCGCAGTGCAGCCGAACATCGGACGGGTGTGAAGGTCCAGGGCGGACAATTCATCCAAGACGAATTCAAAAGGAGTGGGTTTTCGGACCTTGGAACTATGGGGTTTTGTAGGATTCATGGGTTTTTCACTAAATTTCTTTAAAGCCTACTTCTGGCATCTTTTTAGGAGCTCATGTACACGGTTCAGCCACTGATCGCTTCCGGATTTGGAGGCTTTGATCTTTCCTTGAATCAATTGAATGATGCCCGCTTTTTGAGACTGAAACTCTTCATCCAGATGCTTGATCATGAGCAAACAATCCTCAAGATCAGTTTCCGTAAACCGACCCAACTTCAGCGCAATATATAACCAAACGTCCGGTCGGTAGATGGTGCACTTGCTCCCTTTCCTCAGAATGACGAGATGATCGTTCGCATTTTCCACCTTGGAAAAAAAATAAGCCCCGGCCTGATTCACTGCTTCAATTGGCAAACCGATTTGTTCGGCAATCTCCATCAAGATCAATGAATCTGAATTGCCCTCTTTTTCACGAATCCTGATGAGGTCAATATCAAGTGTGACTCGATACTCGACTCCAAGAATGGGAAGCACCGTTCCTCCGATCACAACCCACTCTCCAGTCAGGCGGTCGGAGGCGATTTCAATGAATTTTTTCAATGTCCTTGGATTCACAGGTACTGACTCACTTCAGCAAGAGCAATTCGATAGAGCTTGATGATTTTTCCCTCTCTCGATTTTTCTTTCAATGCATCTTCCACCTCGCGGGAGGCAATGAACTCCGAATATACTTTGGGAAAGTGAATTTTCAGCGCGAGAAATACGGCCCAGATTGCGGCTTCATCCCGCTCGCGTAGCTGCCCCCCCAACACTTGGTGGATCCACTTCCGTGATTCGATCCTGAGCGCCTCTTTCGACGGAGGGGCTCCGGGATCCCTTTTGCCCGTCAGCGGCACCCCGAGGGAAATGGCCCGACCCACATTGAATTCCTCACATTTTAGCTGAACCCGAAGACCGAGTGCAGAGAGGATCTTTTCCAGAATCTCGATCGTGGGATTTCCTTGTCCTGATTCGATTTTTTGAATGGTGGGCAGGCTGACACCGCTCTCATGAGCGAGTTCAACCTGGGTTAACCGAAATGTACCTCTTAGGCGCTTAAGATCGATCTCCACTGACTCATTATAATATGTGTATTTAAATAGGTGAAATAAATTAAACAGCAACAATTACAGATACTTGAGAAAAACTGCTTTCAATGAAGATTACTCCCACTGCACCCTTAGGCTGCCTGTCTGCATGCAAGAGATCACAAACTGGCCCCTTTGAGTGGGCACAGACCTAAGTGGATTAGCCGGGAGCTGTTTGGAATGATTGAGTTTTGGTCGACTCTCGCGAGTCAGGATTGACAAAAGCGAGGCCGCAGGACGCGGCTCGGAGACCAAAATTCAATCATTCCAAACAGCTTCTAGTGAGTCCATTGATGTCCGTGCCCACTCAAAGGGACCAGTTTGTTCAGGATCCGCCAGTTGACGAACAGGCCCGAAGTTCGATACCCCTAGGGACCTATGGCGATGGGGAATTTGCAGAACGGACAGGTGGAAGTGGTGTGCGGGAGCATGTTCAGCGGCAAGACCGAGGAACTCATGCGGCGATTGAAACGCGCCCAGTACGCCAAGCAAAAGATCCAGGTCTTCAAGCCCGTCATTGATCAACGCTACAGTGTCGATCATGTGCAAAGCCACGATGCCAATAAGATCGCTTCGACTCCCGTGACGTCCGCTCTCGAAATTCTCGAGAAGGTCGAAGACAACACCCGCGTGGTTGGGATTGATGAATCCCAGTTCTTTGATGAAACCCTCGTGGACGTTGCACAGAAGCTTGCCTACCGTGGAACTCGCGTGATCTGTGCCGGACTCGACATGGACTTCCGGGGCCAGCCCTTCGGACCCATGCCAAAGCTTCTGGCAATCGCAGAGCATGTGACAAAACTTTCCGCGGTCTGCATGGTGTGCGGCGAACCTGCCACCCGGTCCCAACGCCTGGTGGGCGAAGCGGAACCGAGTGGCGCAACCACGGAGGAGCAAGTGCTGGTCGGGGCTCATGATTATTACGAAGCCCGCTGCCGGTTTTGCCATGAGCCCAATACGATCACCTCGTTCCAAACCGGGCTTTTCCCGAAGTCAAAACTGATCCAAAAAAATCCCGAAAAGAATGAAACCGCATAGGGATTCCGCACATCAGAAGCTCCCCTACACGCTTTCGGAACAAGATCATCGCTACGGTCCGCGCGTTCACCTGCTTTCGGATCCCTTTCTGACTACTCAGCTTGCGCGGCTCTGCTCTGCTGTGACTACTCAGCCTCTCATCAACGAACTCGTAAGCCAGATCTACACATCGCTGGTTCGAACCGTGATCAATCGTGAATTTCCACAAGAAACCTGCACCACCCGTTCGCGCATGAGCACGGAGCATCCGGAAGGCGAATTCGAACATCAGGCCCTTGCCCCGGAAACCCGGGCGATCAGTGTGAATCTTGCACGTGCAGGCACCCTGCCCTCGATGATCTGCTATCAGACCCTGAACTACCTTCTCGATCCGGCACAAGTGCGCCAGGACCACATCAGCATCGCCCGTCAAACGGATTCGTCCCACCATGTGACGGGCAGCCTGGTCTCCGGACACAAGATTGGTGGGCCCGTGGACGGTGCCTACGTTCTGATCCCCGACCCCATGGGTGCGACCGGAGCCACCGTGGTTGAGACGCTCGAGCTGTATCGCAAGTACGGGTCAGCAAAACGCTGGATCGCGCTCCACTGCATTGTCACCCCCGAGTATCTGAAAAAAGTGACCCGTGCGTGCCCCGAACTTGAAATTTATGCAATCCGCCTTGACCGAGGTCTTTCCGAGCCCGCGATCCTCGAAACCATTCCAGGCACCCACTGGGACCGGGAAAAGGGCTTGAACGAAAACCAATACATCGTACCCGGGGGCGGCGGCTTCGGGGAAATCATGAACAACGCTTATGTCTGAATCAAAATCCCAATCCAGTTCCGCAGTGAAATTTTCCGAACCCCCTGTATTCCTGAGCGAGGAAACGATTCAATCCCGCGTGCGGGAACTTGCAAGCGAAATCCGGCAAGCCTACGGAGATCAGGAAATCACCGTCATCTGCACCCTCAAGGGGAGCGTGATTTTTTTCGCGGACCTGATCCGGAATCTCAAGATGGATGTGACGTGCGAGTTTCTGGGAGTGTCGAGCTATGGAAATCACACCGAGTCGACCGGAGAAGTGAAAGTCACTCTCGATCTGCATCAACCCTTGAATGGAAAACATGTGCTGATCGTCGAAGACATCGTCGACACTGGCCTTACCCTGAGCTACATGCTCGATTACCTTAACGCAAAAAAGCCTGCTTCGATTCGCACAGCAGCCCTGCTGTTTAAGCCTGAGGCCCTTCGGGTCAAGGATCTCAGGATCGACCATGTCGGATTCAAGATCCCGAAGAAATTTGTGGTAGGCTACGGTCTTGATTATGCCGAGAAATACCGCGCCCTGCCCTACATCGGCGTTCTTGAGGGATGAGACATGAGCACTGAAAAAATGACGATTGAATCGGTGGCCCCCGTACGAATCGACCTTGCAGGTGGAACGGTGGACATCTGGCCTCTGTATCTTCTGCTCGATTCGCCGAAAACGATCAACTGCGGAATCAACCTCTTTGCGAAAACCACACTCGTGTCGGAACCCTCCGGCACCCCCATGGTGATCCTCGAGTCGATTGATCTCAAGAAATCCCATACCTTTACCTGGGAGGAAATCCTGGACTCGCGCACGACTGCGATTCCGGAGCTTGTGCTTCCCGTTCGACTTTTGCGCTATTTCGCAAAACTCCACTCGAACCCCCGCGCACTCTCCCTGCACATGAAGACCGAGGCCAAAAGCCCGGCCGGTGCCGGACTCGGCGGCTCTTCGGCCCTCAGCATCTCGATCATTGGCGCTCTTTGGAAGTGGACCAATCCACGCACGCCGCTTGATCTCGAGCGTGACGGGGAATTCCTGATCTCACTCACCCGGGATGTCGAAAGCCAGGTTTTGTATGGTCCGGCGGGACTTCAGGATTACTATGGAGCCGCCTTCGGGGGACTTCAGACCCTGAGCTGGGAGATTGCGAAGAACTCCCGATCGGCGATGCCGGTCGAGACCCTGAAGGAAATCGAAGCCCGCACCCTGCTTTTCTATTCCGGAAAATCCCGCAACTCCGGAATCAACAACTGGCAGCTCTTCAAGGGCTTGATTGATCGGGATGCTTCGATCGAGCAGAAGTTCAAGGCCATCGTTGCAGCAACCGCAAAGCTCGAGACTGCCCTTCTCAAGCAGGATTTCAAAACCGCGGTCGCCGCCATCCGGGAAGAGTGGGAGACCCGGAAGACCCTCGCCCCCGGCATCAGCACCCCTGAAATGGATGAAGCCTATCGTCGTGCGCGCGAGGTGACCGACCTTGCCTTCAAGGTGTGCGGCGCGGGAGGGGGCGGATGTTTTTTCATCATCCTGCCTGACAAAAACCCGGAAATCCGCGAGGCCGTAAAGGCGGCAGTCCTGAAATCAAGTGAAATCCGCCACCTTCCCTTTGAGGCGGTGCCTCACGGACTTACGGTCAGGACATGAATCAGAAACGATACTTGGGATTGGATTTATCCGGCGCAAAGAACGCAAAAACCACGATTGCGGTTTTGGAATACTATCCCAAGGAGAGGAAAATCTTCGTGCTCGACGTCCACTCGGGGATCGGCGCAGACGAAGGCCACAGCTCGGATGAGGTCCTGATCCAGACCATCACGGAACATGCGGATGAGCATCCGGATCTCAAGATGGGGATCAATGTCCCTCTCACTCTCCCTCCGTGCATTTCCTGTACACGCAAGACATGTCCGCTTCCCGAAGCCTGTACCGTTCCCGAGGTCCGCTGGATGAGGACATCCCGGTCCCCTTCCGGGACAAAAAACAAGAAAAGCACCTCCAAGCGCAACGCAAGAATGAAGGAATTCTTTACCCCGTACACCCAGCGCCCCGTCGAGCTGTGGTTGAAAAACGAAGTGCTCCCCAAGCTGCCCGCAAAGGCCCGGTTTGAGATCGATGAGACCCTCGGAGGCAACAAGGCGCCTCTTACCGGACGAATGCATTTCCTGAAGTTCCATCTCGGAAAATACGAAAAGCACGAAGTTCTTCCAAAACTCACCATCGCGCTTTTGATGCCGTTTTTGAAGCTTTCCCACAGGACCATTTCGCGCTACCGCCAACTCGAGGAGGGTGTGCACGCCCGCGAAGCGATTCTCTCCCGGATGAGCGAAACCCTGGACATCTTCATCTATGACCGTGACATGAAAAAGATCACCCAGAACATCAACGCCTTCGATGCGTTCATCAGCGCCTATACCGTGCTCCTTTACGACCGCAATGAGTGCGTCGCCCCTCCCCGGAATTTTCCTGCGGGCGGCGGCTGGGTTCGTTATCCGAAGTCGCCGATGCTGAATCCGGATTTCGACTCCTCCGTTCACGAAGAAGATGAGGACGGGCCCTGATGATTTCGTTTCTGATGAAACGCCTCCTTCAGGCCTCAGCCACACTCGCATTCCTGATCGTTGCAACTTTTTTCCTGTTGCGTCTCGCCCCGGGCGGACCCTTCGACGGAGAGAAAGTTTGGCCCGCCGAGGTGAAGGCCAATATCGATGCAAAATACGGACTGGACCGTCCTCTTCCAGTGCAGTTTTTGGAGTGGTGTCGTGACCTCGCCCGCGGCGATCTCCGGGATTCGTTTCACTACATCGGCACTCCCGTCCGTGACATCATCTCGGATGCGCTTCCTCCCTCCCTGATTCTCGGAGGCTGGGCGCTTCTGATCTCTGTGGTGGCGGGAGTTCTCCTGGGAGTGCTCTCCGCCTGGAAACGCGGCACATGGCTCGACTTCTCGGCCATGTTTGTTGCGGTTTCCGGGATCACACTCCCCACATTCCTGATCGCAACTTTGCTCGTTCTTCTCTTTTCAAGCACTCTTGGCTGGCTGCCTCCCGCACTCTGGGAAGACCGGAAATCGATGATCCTCCCCGTCCTCACCCTCTCCTTCCGTCCACTGGCCATCATCGCGCGAATGACACGAACCAGCCTCCTCGAAGTTCTTCACGCGGATTACATCCGCACGGCACACAGCAAAGGCCTGAGCGAGGCGCGCGTCCTCTTCAAACATGCTCTCCGGAATTCCCTGATTCCGGTGGTGACCCTTCTTGGTCCCATCACGGCCTCCCTGATCACGGGCTCGTATGTGGTGGAAACCATCTTCCAGATCCCCGGACTCGGCACCCATTTTGTGACCTCCGTGATCGATCGCGACTATCCACTGGTCATGGGAATGACCCTTGTCTTTGGCTCGGTCCTCATTCTTTGCAATCTTGTGGTGGATCTGACCTACGGATTGATCGATCCCAGGATTCGCGTGGAGCGTGAGGGATGAGGAATCGCTACCTCTCCGACAAGCGCTTTGTGGGAAGTGCGATTCTCCTCGGAACCCTTTGCCTCATGGCGCTCCTCGCTTCGATGATCGCGCCCTTTCCCTACGACGAGGTCGGCGTCGGGCCCAATCTGGCTGCACCCGCACCCGGCTTCCTGATGGGAACAGATGTCCTCGGACGCGATCTGTTCAGCAGGGTTCTTTTCGGTGCGCGCGTTTCCCTTGCCGTCGGATTCTGTACCGCGGGATTTTCCCTCATCCTTGGCACCCTGACAGGAGCGCTTGCGGGATTTTTCGGCGGGCGAACGGACCGGATGATCATGGCCGTGGTCGACATTTTTTATATCTTTCCGATGCTTCTCCTTGCGATTCTCCTCTCCTTGCTCTTCGGGCGGGGCTTCTTCGGGATCTTCATTTCGATCGGAATGACCACTTGGGTGACCCAGGCCCGTCTCGTCCGGGCCTTGGTTCTTCAGGCACGCGAACTTCCCTACGTTGAGGCGGGGCGCGCGATCGGGCTGACTCCGGTGCGGATTCTCTTTCAGCACATTCTTCCGAACCTGATGGGACCCATGATTGTTTCCCTTACCTTCCAGATTCCAAACAACATCCTGACCGAAAGTTTCCTCTCCTTCATTGGTCTTGGACTTCAACCCCCCTATGCAAGCTGGGGAACACTGGCCAATGAAGGGTTCCGGGGCATGCTGAGCTACCCACACCTCATGATTTTTCCGGGACTTGCCCTCTTCCTCACCATGCTCGGGTTTCATTTCCTGGGTGATTCGCTCCGGGATATTCTGGATCCGAAGTCGCAGGTTGGATCTCACACAAACCCTTGATCCGTGCTACAAAAGAACCCATGAAAACCCTGATCTCCCTGCTCATCCTGCTCTCTCTCCTTTCTTGCACACGCAAAGAGGAGGCCTCTCCGGTTGAGGAAGCCGAAGCCCCGATTGCATCGAGTGGCACCATCAAGGGCTCCGATTACCCGGCCCCGGTCCGGATCTCAAAGGGCGAGGCTCCCTTTCAGATCATGAAAATGCATTCGGGCCAACCAAGAAACCTCGCCCTTTCGCCCCTGAGCCTGAAGATGGCGCTCGAGATGGTCTATCCCATGGCCGGAGAGCAGGCCCGGCTCGCCTTGGAAACAGGCTTCGGATTCACGACCAAGGAATCCGATCGTTTCAAAGGTGAGCGGGATCTTGCCAAACGCCTCGGCTCGGCAAAGGACTCCCCATCACGTCTCCTGATCGCAAACTCCATCTGGCTGAAAGAGAAAAAAAATCTGAGACCGGAATTCCTTGAGTCCCTGCATGCTCTCTCCGCAGAAGTCCATACCCTCGACCTGAAGGAAATGAACCAATGGGTGAAGTCCCGGACCGAGGGGAGGATTCCCGTTCTTCTGGAAACTCTCGATCCGAAAGTGCCGTTTCTGGCCGTAAACACCTTGTACTTCAAGGGGAGCTGGACTTCCCCCTTCCGGAAGAATGAAACGGCGAACGGAACCTTCCGCAGCTCTCCATCCGAAAGCTCCTCCCCCATGATGATGCGACAGGTTCATTCATTCAAATACCATGAGAACGAGATTTCAAAATGGCTCGAACTCCCCTATAAGGACTCACCGCTCGCGATGGTTCTGGTTCTTCCAAAGAAAGACTTCGATCTGAAGAGCGTGGAAGCCAGGATCGATGCCACTCTTGTGGATGATACACTCGCAAAAATGAAAGACGAACGGGTGGAACTGGTTCTTCCTAAGTTCAAGGTCAATGAAAAGACCTCCCTCAAGAACGACCTCTCTCTTGCAGGGTACGGGAAGTTGTTCACTCCGGGGGAATGGAAATCGCTGAATCCAGGCCTGGAGTTCAGCCTGGGCGATGTCATTCAAGCTGTATCCATCGATGTCGACGAGGAGGGGACCACTGCGGCCGCTGCCACGGCTCTCACGATGGAAACCACAAGCTTCACTATGAAAGCGAACACGCCCTTCCACTGTGACCAGCCGTTTCTGTTCCTGCTCGCCAATCGCGAGAGCCATGAGATCTACTTCATGGGCAGAATCCACTCACCAGAGTGAAGGAACCTCTCACTGGCATCTTTGATCGGGCATGGCGTTTAGATTTGCGAAGGCCATGCCCACTCAAAGATGCCAGTCAGAAGAGATTCAATCGAAGTTCACTACCCTCACGGTGAGGTCGCCCTTGATTTTTGACTGACACGCGAGTCGGGAATGCCCGGTCCTGGCCTCAAGCACTTCGAGACGTTCGAGCTCGTCTCCATCCGGTTTTTCGAGGTTTTCAAAACCCTCGAGGATTTCGCAATGGCATGTTGTGCAGGCACAAAATCCGCCACATGCATGCTGGATGGAAACATCATGGGCAAGGGCCAGATCCAAGAGGGTCTCACCCTCTTTGGCATCTGCCTCGATTCCGGACGGGAGAAATTTTACTTTTGGCATTGAAAAATCCTATGTGGAGAAACTCGAACCACAACCGCAGGTCCGCTTGGCGTTCGGGTTACTGAATACAAAACCCTTCCCGTTCAGTCCACCGGAAAAGTCCAGCTCGGTTCCGGTCAAGTAAATGAAGGATTTCTTGTCGATCACAAGCCGCACACCCTCTTGCTCAAAGATCTTGTCCATTTCCGTAGTGGCCGCGGTTTCGAAATCAAGCTTGTAACTCATTCCGGAACAGCCTCCTCCGATCACCTGGACCCGCAGATGTGATCCCTGATGGGATGGATCCGCGGTTTGGATCCGCTTGATTTCCTGAATTGCATTATTGGTCATAGTAATCATGATGTGCACCCGCCATTTCCATAAACCGTGCCCGTTTGGGCCGCAAACTCTTTTTCCATTCTACGAAGATCATTCACCACCAAGATGATTTCCTCGGCTGCGGCAAGGATCTCTTCCCTTGTGGTGAAACGCCCGAGTCCGAACCGAAGAGTCGCACGGGCAAGTCCCTTTTCGACACCGAGAACAGTCAGAACCTGGGAATAATCCTGAGTCCCATTCAAACAGGCAGAGGCATTCGAAACCGCAACCCGCTTCAATCGCCCGAAAAGAGCCGCACCATCGACTCCCTCCACTGAAACATTCAAATTGTGAGGAAGAGCATGCTCCGTTGAACCATTCCTGCGAATGCAGGGAAGCGCGTGCTCAAGCAGGTTCCAAAGGGAATCTCTCAGCTCCCGCAGACGGGGGACTTCGGTTTTCATCAAGCTGTCTGATAACTCACAGGCAACTCCGAGACCCACGAGTGCTGGCGTATTGGGACTTCCCGGCCTAAGCCCCCGCTCCTGACCGCCGCCACGCTGAATCGGTGCGATCTCCACCCTTGGATTCTTTCTGCGCACATACAGCGCTCCTGCGCCCTTCGGGCCATGAATCTTGTGGCCGCTGATGGTCAAGAGGTCCGCGCCCATCGAATCCACACTGAACGAAATCTTTCCCGCCGCCTGCACCGCATCGGTGTGCATCCACGCTCCGGCCTCATGCACAAGCCTTGAAATCAGACCAAGATCCTGAATCGTCCCGACCTCATGGTTGGCAAGCGCAATGGAGACAAGGCCCACATCACTCCGGAGCTTTGATTTGAGATCCGCGAGGTCCACTCTCCCGTTCGGATGGGTAGCCACCCATTCAATCGAGAATCCCTGCTCTCGCATCAATTCGAGGGCACCGAGCACGGAGGCATGCTCGATCTCCAGGGACAAGATCCGCATCCGACCGGAGGTTCGGAGGGCCTTGGCCGATCCAAGGATCGCAAGGTGATTTGCTTCGGTTGCCCCACCTGTGAGGATGATCTCCTTGGCATTCGCACCCAAAAATCCAGCCACCTGCTCGCGCGCTCGATTCACCGCAGCCTCGGCCTCCCAGTTGAACCGATGCAACCCGTGCGACGCATTTCCGAAGCGCTCAAGGAAATAGGGCTTCATCGCTTCGAACACGAGCGGATCAAGAGGAGTGGTGGAATGTCCGTCCAGATAAATCATGGAAATCCTTCGGCAATATAATACTACTTTTTTGTATGGATTTCAACTGGCGGGGCCCCTCCTGCACGAAACCGAACCCGTCAATTTATTCCTCTAGAGCCTCAGCCAAGGACTGTCTCTCAATTCTTTTGGCTTACAATCCAAGGGGGGCTCGAGCTGCCTGAGCAGAGGCGTCAAATCAAATTGGGATCTACCAACGGGATAAATCCCCCATAAATACTGGGATCCAAATTGAATTCGGGTCACATATTCGGAGAGCTCTTGATTCTTCAAGCAATTCACTTGATCGTTCCCCGAGAGCAGGATCCATGCTGGTTTCCTTTCATGAATCAATTCCAACGCCTGATCACAAGAGCTTGGAAGCACCTTTCTTCCCGTATAGAAGGCGATCTGGCAAAAATAAGTATTCTTCCCGCCATACAAATTTCCATCGATGAACATGACTGAGTCTGAGCAATCTCCTGCAGTCTGGATGAACGGGGCAAAATGACGAAAGGCAGGCATCATTTCAGGACCGAGGGTTACTGGAAAAATCAATAGGGCAAACATGGTGATGGGAGTCGCATGGACGACGAAATTCTCCATCCACACCCAAAATCGCGAGATCACATTCTGAATCAAAAGAGCAAGGATCAGAGCTATAAACGGAAAGGCAGGCATGAAATAATTTACTGCCTGAAACCGAACCGCAGACACCACCAACACAAGGACCACAGTCATGGCGCATGAAAGATAAAATGGCTCGCTTCTGAATTCCTCCAGGGAAAAACTCAAATCCCGCTTGAATAGTCGGTACCCGAGCCCGAACAACAGAATCAAAATCCAAAGCCAAAGCTGCCGAACAAAAACCTTGAAGAAGAACAACGAATCATACTGGCGGTCTTCAAACCGGCCATTTACCGAAGTCCCCCAAACCTGCCGCTGAAAATAGTCCAAAAAAAGATCTTGTCCCGCGATTCGATTGACCATCCACCAAAACAGTAAAATGAACAAGATCGAGAAGAAAGAAATCGTTAAGACCCGACGGATCGAAGAGAGAGTGAACCCCCTTGAGCGGAGTAAATCACACAAAAACCCAGCAGGGAGAACCAGAAGACCCGTCGGCGCCTTAAAGAGTACCGCACCTACGACGCTCGCCACCGTCCCTGAATCATTTCGCTTCAACCAAAAAAAGAAGGAAAGCAAAATAAAGAAGGTCATGCTGGGATCAAGTTGAAATCGAGCTGATGCTTGGAGAAACATCGGCGTTAGCATGAGAATCAATGCAGCCCCGAAACCAACAGCCCTGCCAAAATACTTTCTTCCAATCAAGAGAAGCAGGTAGATTGTTGCAACCCCGAAAAGACCAGGAATGAATCGTGCGGACCATGCATCTGGACCCAAAAGCCGCATCCATTGGCCGACAAAATAAAACAGGGTGAACGGCTGGTCATTGAAAAAAGGTCTGGGATCGAGAGCACCATACGAGGGCATCGGCAAAGCGGGCACCCATCCATTCTTGGTCACCTCAAGAGCCAATCGGGCATGCAATGCCGAATCAACGCTATGAATGGAATTCTCCCAGGATTTCGCCATAAATAGAACGAAGCTGAGTAAGATCAGACAAAGCTCGGAGAGCGTTTCCAGACGCAGGATTTTCAAAATTTTTTGCATAGTGCGTGCTTTCACTAAGTGAATTACACAATGATTTTGGGCGCGTAAAGAACCAATCCCGATTTAATTCCGAACAACCTTCTTCTGGCTGAACGCGGTCTCAAACGCCCGCCTGGCAAGATACGAGGACTTCACCGTCCAGTATTTCTTGTGCATGGTCAGAACCGAAACCGCAATTTTTCGCCCATGGGCCTGGGCAAACCCCACAAACCAATCAATTCGTCCGCGATGATTGCGATCTGTAAGGTGACCGGTTTTTCCTCCCACCTCAAGCTCGCTGAACTTTCCTCGGAAGAATCCATGAAAGGCTTTGCGTGAAGTCCCCCGGGCTACCGTCTCCCGCATCATCGACCGAAGCTCCCGTGCCGTTTCCAGGCTCATCACCTTGCTTTGAATTGCAGGCTCGGAGCGATACACCGTTTTTCCCGACTTCAAATAGGCCGCATTCATGAAATAGGGCTGCATCATGATTCCATCATTCGCTACAGCCGCAGCAATCATGGCTCCATGAATTGCGCTCATCACATTGTCCTGCGTGTAGCCGGAGGCCATTTCCGCAAGCTGATATTCATTCGCAGGGTTTGCCGCCTTCGACATGACGACCGGAAAATCAGACTGGATTTCCTCACCGTATCCGAACCGGTTGGAAAACAGCCGGATCGGCTCTTTTCCGAGTTCGAAAACCGCAAGCCTTCCAAACACGGTGTTGATGGATTTGGCAAAGGCCTCCTTGAACGAGATCTGACGGATCCAGCCGCTCACCCGCTCCTTGAGAACCTGATACTTGTACAAAGTATGGTTCCGGCCCGCGTAGGAGATGAGTGTTGCGGGATTCGCTTTTCTTTCTTCAAGAGCAGCCGCGGCGGTCACCACCTTGAACACTGATGCCGAGGGAAACGTATACTCGAGTGCGGGATTGCCCTCGATTTCAAAAGCGCGATTGATCCCAGCCATGGCAAGCACGCGTCCGGTCGAGGCATCCATCGCAACCATCACACCGAGATCCGGCTTGTATTGGGCGAGCAGATCCTCGGAGAGGGACTGAATCGCGGGATCAAAGGCATAGTCAAGAACCACTGGCTCTTCATAACCGGGGAAAGACACTTCGTTTCGCTTGAACTCATACAGCTCGTTTGAACGAACCCCGCGGATCAATTCACGCAGTTCCGATTTCGTCAGCTGTGCGGGCGCAAAGACATTAGAGAGGGACCATCCGGATTTCGAGCCCAGATAGCCGATCGACCAACCCCCGACAAAAACAAGCAACACGACCCCGAGCAGAAATGCAGAACGCTTGAGTCGACGGGCCGATGTGTACTTTTTGACAGCCATTTCGAGGCCTTGTCTCATTTCATCAGTGTTGCAAAAAATCAGGAAGACTGCAAACTCTGGTTTGGCGAGGGACTTGGTTCAAGAGCGGGCTTTGAGGATTCGCCCTCGGCACCCTCTTCCTCAGAACCTTCTTCGTCAGGGCCCGATTCGGGAGGAATCGAAACATCGATCTTCGTTTCAAACGCCAACGGGGTGGCCCATTCTGCATCTCTCTCTTCAGGCGTCAAATAATGCGCCATCACCATTTTGTTCAGGATCGAACGAATCGTCCTCCGAGCATAGCCGCTCAGCTCTTTCCTTGTGAAGGACACCGAGTAACGCTTGGGAGAAGGAAGAAGCATTGCCAAAAAGGCCGCTTCCTTTGGGCGAAGCTCGGAGGGGGACTTCTGAAAGTACCTGCGCGAGGCCTGCCCGATTCCGAAAATCCCGTCGCCCATCTCTGCGATGTTGAAATAAATCTCGAGGATTTTTTGCTTCCCAATGACCTTCTCGATCTTGGTCGAGAGCCAAAGTTCATGAACCTTCCTTCCAATGCTCTTCTCTTTGGACAGGTACAGGTTCCTCACCACCTGTTGGGTAATCGTGCTTGCACCGCGGGTAAGTTTACCTGCTTCGATGCTCTCCTTGATCGCCTCTTGAATCTGCTTTTCATCATAGCCTCCATGCTGGAAGAAGGCCCAGTCCTCCGAAACGAGTATCGCACCCTTGACTCGCTTCGGAATCGAAGAGATCGGAGCCCAGAAGGGCGGAGGATTTTCCTTGAGTACAACTTCGCTCGGGAGCTTTCGCCCGTGATAGATCACATGGGGATACTTCTTTTTCAGGTCAGTGAATTTTGGAACACATCCTTGTCCCGAACCGCATGCGGCAAGAACCAATAATGCAGGAAACAGATTTCTCGTTTTCACGTCGGCAAACTTAGATTCTGAGCATGCCTGATCCGATCAATCACTTCACGAACCGCACCATGACCACCGGAACGTTTCGTGACCGCATGAACCACCTCATGCACTTCCGGCATGGCCTCGGGCACAGTGATCGCAAGGCCCACAGCCTTGAGCGCCGGAATGTCAAACCACTCATCCCCCATAAAGCACGCATCCTCCGGATTGAGCCCGGTCTCCGCCAGAATCTGTTTCATGGAGGAGAGCTTGTCCTCACTTCCGAGAACAGCATGCTGGATTCCAAGCATCTTGATCCGCTCTTTCAGTTCCGTTGAATTTCCACCACTGATGATGCCGACCTTGATCCCGGAACGCTGAATCGTTTTGATCCCGTATCCATCGTAGATGTTGTACGTGCGCGTCCAGCCCTGACCTTCCACATAAAAAAGGGTGCCATTGGTGAGAATCCCGTCCACATCCAGTAGAAGCAGCTTGATGCGCTTCAAGCGTGCATCAAATTCAGACTCGGAAAGATGCAGCTTCATCCCTGAGCCTCCGGGAGAAGTTTCGGCAGGGTTTTTGCGAGCCTTCGGAACTCGAGAATCTGCTGAACAAAAGCGCCCACATGCTCAAGGTAAAATGCATTCGGTCCATCGCTCTTTGCCATGGACGGTCTGGGGTGACATTCCATGAACAACCCATCCGCTCCGGCTGCAAACGCGGCCCGCGCGAGTACTTCGAGGTTTTCGCGCTTTCCTCCTGTGGATTTCCCGCCCGGACCACCGCCCGGACTCTGGATGGAATGGGTGGCATCGTAGATGGTGGGCACACCGAATTTGGACATTGTTTGAAACGAGGTCATATCCACCACAAGAGTATTGTAGCCAAAGGTCACTCCCCTCTCTGTAAGGTGAAGATCCACTTTTTTCGAAGAATGACTCGCCTCCACTGCCCTGACCTTATCGACGATGTTTTTTGCATCCCATGGAGCGAGAAACTGCCCCTTCTTGATGTTCACTTTTCGATTCCATTTGATCGCGGCTTCCGTGACGGACACGATCAAGTCCGTTTGACGGCAGAGAAAAGCTGGAATCTGGAGAAAATCAATGTGCTTGGCAACCTCTTCGGCCTGATCCGGGGTGTGAATGTCGGTCAGGAGCGGGAGCCCCGTGCGCTCCTTCACCTTGGTCAGGATCTTGAGACCTTCCTTCATCCCGGGCCCGCGGAACCCGTCGATCGAGGAACGATTTGCTTTGTCAAAAGAGGCTTTGAAGAACAACTGGAGCGGAAGGCCATGAAGCTGCCGCTTGAGCTCGGTTGCAATCTCCATCACCAAACCTTCATCTTCAATCACGCAGGGGCCGGCAATCAGGGTCATCGGAGGGACGGTGGCGTGCAACATCAGGATTTCCCCTTTGCCTTGAGTGAAGCCTTGATAAAGCCGACAAACAGCGGATGCGGCTCAAGAGGACGGCTGAGAAGTTCCGGATGGAACTGGCACCCGAGAAACCACGGATGATCCGGAAGCTCCACCATCTCGACCAACTCTTCAGAGGTCTTGGGATTGACATTGAGTCCACTCACCACAAGCCCGCCTTCCTCGAGTCGTCCGCGAAAGGCGTTTGAAACTTCAAAGCGATGGCGATGACGCTCGGAAATCATCTCCTTTTGGTAGGCGGCAAAGGCGTGCGTTGGCTTCCCTTTATTCTCCTGCTTTACACGGCATGGATACGCCCCAAGCCTCATCGTACCACCAAGATCCTTCACACCTTTTTGGGAGTCCATCAGATCAATCACATTTTGATGATTTTCCGGCTTGAATTCAGCCGAATTCGCATCGGTCAACCCGCACACGTGTCGTGCGTATTCTATCGTCGCAAGTTGCATTCCGAGACAAATCCCGAAAAACGGGATCTTCCTGGTTCGTGCGTATTCAATTGCCTTGATCTTGCCTTCGATCCCGCGCTCGCCGAATCCACCCGGAACAAGAATCCCTGAAACTTCGGGAAGTGCAGAAAGATCGCCTTTCTCGAGCATCTCACTGTCAATGTAAACCGGAGTAACCTTGGCGTGATTCGCAACCCCTCCATGCACAAGCGACTCCGAAATGGACTTGTAGGTATCGCGCCAGTCCGTGTACTTGCCCACGATTCCAATTTTCACCTCATGATCAGGATGATGAAGGGTCTTCACCATTTTCTTCCATTTGGAGAGATCAGGCCGTCCGGTCCAAATTCCGAGTTTCTCGACCACCTTGTCATCGAGACCCTCTTCTGAAAGCAGAAGCGGAACATCATAAATACTCTCGGCATCCTGCGCACTGAAAACACAGTCGCCGGGAACGTTGCAAAACAATCCGATCTTCTCCTTGATTCCCTTCTCGAGTACGCGATCCGTCCTGCAAATCAAAATGTCAGGCTGGATTCCAATTTCCCGAAGCTCCTTGACACTGTGCTGGGTGGGCTTGGTTTTCAGTTCTCCCGCTGTCGGAATGTACGGAACAAGCGTAAGGTGTGCAAACAAAACGTTGGAAGCTCCCTCTTCATGCTTGATCTGGCGGATGGCTTCAAGAAAGGGAAGCCCCTCGATATCCCCAACAGTTCCCCCCACCTCGATGATTCCAAGATCCGCATCCTCCATCGCAGCCTGGATGTTTTCCTTGATCTGGTCGGTGACGTGTGGAATCACCTGCACCGTCTTTCCGAGATACCCGCCGGCACGTTCTTTTTTGATGACGGCATCGTAGACCCGACCTGCAGTGAAGCTGTTCTTCCTGCTGAATTTGGCGCCATGGACAAAACGCTGATAATGCCCGAGATCGAGATCCGTCTCGGTTCCATCATCCAGCACAAACACTTCTCCGTGCTGGAAGGGGCTCATCGTTCCCGGATCGACATTGAGATACGGATCCATCTTGAGCATGGTCACCTTGATTCCCCGCTGCTCAAGCAGCATCCCGAGAGAAGCCGCACATATTCCTTTCCCGATGCTCGAGAGAACTCCTCCGGTCACGAAAATATACTTCTTAGGCTTTGCCATGCTGCTTTCCTCCGATCAGGGAACGAACTTTTTCAAGATCTTCGGGAGTATCCACACCCACCGAATCAAAATTTGCCTCAAATACTCCGATTGGAATCCCTGCTTTCATCGCACGAAGTTGCTCCAAACTCTCCGCGCGCTCGAGCTCCGTTACCGGAAGTGAACTCATCCTGAGTAGGGTCTCCTTGCGATACACATAAATCCCGACATGCTGGGAACAAAGGAAGGGAGCCTTTGCCGTCTCAGGCTCAACCCGGGAATAGGGAATCGGATAGCGCGAAAAGTAAAGGGCACGATTCGAATCGTCGACGATCACCTTCACGACATTTCGATTCTTCAGATCCTCAACGGATTTTACCGGGACCCGAAGGGATGTGAGATCAAACTTCCCTTCAAGCACAGGGCGAATCGCAAAATCAATCGATGCCCCATCAATCAGGGGCTCATCTCCCTGAACATTCACAAACACATCCCCCGGTATCATTCCGGCAACGGCAGCCATACGGTCGGTACCGCTTTGGATTTCGGTGGAAGTCATCACCACTTCCCCGCCAAACGATCTTACCGCCGCTGCCACCCGTTCATCATCCGTGGCAACGCAAACCCTGGAACACAATTTGGATTGTCTTGTTTTCTCGTAGACCCACTGAATCATGGGCTTGCCACAAATATCGGCCAAGGGCTTCGCCGGCAACCGGGTCGAACCATAACGAGCGGGAATCACTGCCACCACCATCATGGGGCTTGATCCTATCGGTTTTTATGCGATTTCGGCCAGAGAATAATGCTCGAAAGTTCAATTATTTCGGTCGAAAAAACAGCTCTTTCAGGCCTACTGCTCCAAGTAGCCGTTGGCCTGCTTCATTGCATCCGCGGCATCCCGGAGTTTGGATCTGAGCTCATCGGTGGATCGTCGCTCTTTCTCCACCTGCTCCTGGGCAAGCTCCATGTTGAACTCCAGAAGATCAACCCTCCTCTTGAGTTCGAGGATCTTCTCATCCCGGGCCTGAAGCAGGGCCGCGGAATCCTTTTTCAGGATTTCAAGCTGCCCCTCAAGCTCCTTCTCGCGGACGCGGATTCTCCGGATGTCCACACGAACCCGGTCCTTGACCTTCAGAACTTCCTCATTCATGAGCCTGAGCTTGGTTTCGATCACTCGCGCTTTTTCTGTCCGCTCCCTCAATTGTCGATCCAGGTCATCCACCTGCTTCTCGACCACTTCCATCTCGACCCGCTTCTCGAGATCATACCCCTTGATGGTTTGCTCCGCCTTGCTCAGAAGCTCTTGAAGCTCGGAATTCCGGGCCTTTTCCATTTTGAGTTCACCTTCCATTTGGGAGATGCGCTCCTTGGAAGACCGGATCTGTCCGCTCAACACGGCAACATCCTGTTCACGCATTGCCAGGTAGTTGCGAAGGGCCTCAACATCCGGATTCGCCTCGGCCACCAACTTCAGCGCGGGACGCGGCTCGGGCGCGCGCGTGGAAAAATAGGAATCCACTTCCCTGCGAACCGACTCGAGCGGCGATTCGAAACCCGAGGGCTCCCTGTTTTCTTCCGCGGAGGAAATCCTCAAAGCGGAAGTTGCCGCAGTACGATCAATCATGCGGGTGGATTGATCAAAGTCATCTTGCTGAGGCTCCACATTGCGCACAATGGGCTCAACACGGGTCGCTTCCACCGTTTCAAAATCTCGCGCGGCCGATCCCTCGGAAACAGGAACCTCCTGCACTTCTTGGACCTCCTCGGAACTTGGGGCCAGGGAAGACGACATGGCTTGGATCGACCGGATCGCGGTGCTTGTGGAGCGACCGCTCATGGTCTTGGAAGGTGCCCGCAATGACACGGAGGAAGTCGAAAATGCCCGGGAAGGTTCTGGACGGGTCAGAAATTGGGTTGCCTCCACCAGTTTCACTCCGGTGCGAGTGATTCCGTCCTTTCCGGTTTGAAGGACTTTTTCCGAACTGCCGGACACATCTGCCCAGAAACCACGGACCCGCTCCAAGGATCCGGCGTAGGGAAGATACCCCTTTGCGCTGTGGGTTGAGTTCTGATGCTTGAGGATCTCTCTCTCTGTCCAGGATTCCGTAAGGACCAAAAAGGGCTTGTTCGCCTTTTCCGCGAAGGCCACAAGACTTTCGTGGGTTACGATCGCCTCGACCCCGTCGCCGTGGAGAACCATCAGTTTTGTGGCCTCGTCCACCGTTCGAGCAAGAACCACTCCCCAGCCACCGGCCCGGAGCGGCTCGACCCAGTTTCCGAGAACATCCTTGTGAGAATCCAAAAATAGAATCTTCATCCTCTCTCCTTTCGGAAACCCCCTTGAAAAGCTTTAAGGCGTTTGCCCTGCAACCTCCTGAATGCTAGGGTGAGGGGGATGTTGAAGGCGGAAAACAACGACAAAATCCTGACCGTTCAGGTGCATCATGAGAATCTGAACCCCAGAACCTTCAAGGTGCCCGTACACTGGATCCATCGCGCTTCGTGGATGGCTTGGGCTCTCCTGACCCTGGCTCTCGTCTCAACGATTTATGCGGTTCGGGAGTTTTACTCTGAACGATCCGCGAGGCCCGAACTGGTTGCCGAGCTTGAAAATGAAGTTCAGAACTTGAAAATCGCGCTTGAGAAAAAGACCTCAAACGCACCTCCCGTGATTGCGGGATCCAGCGGATCAACCCCGACCGACCCGAAGGCGACCGACACAAGACCATCGCCAGCCCCCGGAGTCCCTGTTGAGGGGCGGGATGGCGTCTGGAATGGCCTTGCCGAGCAAATTACGGTTCCACCGGCGGGCACCGATCCCAGCATCCGCCTCGAGGATGCCCGCGTAGAATGGCAGGGAAAGTACGCCAACTTCACCCTGAATGTGATGTACCGCGACCCCGGCAAGGGAAGCCAACAAGGACACCTGGTTGCCTTGGGCCGCTCAAACGATCGACTCTTTGCTCACCCCGACGGTGTGCTCAATACGGCGAGCGGGTCCGCCCTTTTCGATGCAAACCGGGGCGAGTATTTCTCGGTGGCGCGGTTTCGGGTCCTGAAAGCACGATTCGGACCCTTTGAAACCAACGAGCAACTGAGGGAAATCCAGGTGTTTGCTTTTGACCTGAACAACAAACTCATCAAGGTTCAGACCTACAAGTATGGAAAATAAATCCCTTCAGGCAAGCGAGCTCACTGTGATCGGATCGGACATCACCATCGAGGGGAACCTTTCGGTCGCAAACGAGCTGCATCTCTATGGCAAAATCAAGGGTGAGATTCACGGAAATCCCGGCAGCCTGCTCATTCTGAAGTCGGGCTCTCTGGTGGAAGGCCGGATTCTGTGTGATCGAATCATCATCGACGGCTTTCTCAAGGGCCACATCGAGGCAAGCGGAAGAGTCTGGATCACACCGCTTGGAAAATTGGCGGGATCGGTGAAAACAACCTCTCTTCAAATCGATCCCGGTGCGGTTTTTGAGGCAAAAGTCGAGATGTAATCAGGCCTGAAGCCGCTCTACTGAAGCAAAAGATCGAACAAATACACTTCTGTCACGATCGGGGCTTTCAGGTATTCATTCGTATCATCAATGACCTGGGACTTGAACACATAGCGTCCCTGCACTTGATTCAAATCCTGAAACTTCCGTTTGCTTAAATTCTGAATCACATGATCCAGGATCGCGGGCTTCGCCTCTTCCACCTTCTTCCGATCCGCCTCACTCCGGAGCTCAAGAGACAAACTCACGGAAGCGTAGTGGGTCTTCGGCTTTCCATCCGCGCCCTGATAGGCATCGAGATTCACCGTGATCGGGTCCAGTGGCATCAAGACCCGCTGTGTCTTGTCATGGGAGGGGGCGGATGACTCTGCGGTCTCAATCCGAACCCTTTCCTTCTGCTCGGTAATCGCGGGTCGCTTGAAAATGAGCTTGGTATAGACAAAGAGGCCGAGCACGCCTGCAATCGCAACCGTGTTGACGAGTCCCAGAATCAGGCCGATTTTTTTCATCTCAAGAACAGTTTAGATCTTGAGGGCTTCGTAAGGCAACCCCAGATCCTCAGCCACAGCACGATAAGTGAGCTTGCCGTGGGAAAGATTCACACCCTTGTAGAGGGCCGGATCCTTGGAGACGGCCTCTTTCCAACCGAGATTGGCGAGCATGAGCGCGTACTTCAGGGTCACATTCGTCAGCGCATAGGTCGAAGTGCGGGGAACAGCGCCCGGCATGTTCGGAACCGCATAGTGGATGATGTTATCCACCGTATAGGTTGGATGCTCGTGCGAGGTGGGCCGGCAGGTTTCGACCGCCCCGCCCTGATCCACCGCCACATCGATGATCACGCCACCCGGCTGCATTCGGGACACCATTTGACGGGTCACGAGCTTCGGAGCCTTCGCGCCCGGCACAAGGATCGCGCTGATCACAAGATCCGACTCGATCACGGATCTTTCGATCTGTTCGTTGTTCGAATAGAGCGTGTGGATCGAATTTCCAAAAATGTCGTTCAGATACTCCAAACGATCCACATTCACATCAAGAATGGTCACTTTGGCGCCCAGACCCACGGCCATCTTGGCGGCATTCACGCCGACGACCCCGCCACCGAGAATGGTGACATTGGCACGGGCAACTCCGGTAACCCCACCGAGCAGCATCCCTTTCCCACCGTGATCTTTTTGCAGATAAGTGGCACCGATCTGGGTCGCCATGCGACCCGCGACCGCACTCATCGGCGCAAGCAGGGGAAGAGACATGTCCGCTGGCTGAATGGTTTCGTAGGCGATTCCGACGATCTTCCGGTCGAGAAGCGCCTTTGTGAGACGCTCGTCTGCCGCAAGATGCAAGTAGGTGTAAAGAATCTGGCCTTCCCGAAGGAGATCGTACTCTTCAGGGAGCGGCTCTTTCACCTTCACAATCATGTCGGCTTTGGCGAAAACATCTTTCGCAGTTTCGATGATCGTCGCTCCGGCGGCCGCGTACTCCTGATCGGTAATCCCGGCACCCAAGCCGGCACTTGCCTGCACCAGAACCTTGTGGCCGGCCTGGGTGAGTGCCCTCACTCCCGCGACCACCATGGATACGCGATTTTCCTTGTTTTTGATTTCCTTTGGAACGCCTACGATCATAGAGACTCCTTTGAACTTTTGAGCCTCATCTTCTAACATGAATGACTTGGCCATCATAGGCCAAACCATGCTTTTCCGGCAGCTTCCGTGAAGCCGCAACGTAGTCGAAATCATGCCCGAGGTGGGTGAAATAGGTGCGCTTGGCTCCGATTCTATGAGAGTAATTGATGGCCGCCTCCAGATTCAAATGCGTGGCATGCCGATCCAGGCGCAAACAATCCAACAACAAAACCGAAAGACCCTCGAGACGCTGAAAGGACTCCTCCGGGATGGAATTGCAATCGGTGAGGTACGCAAAATTGCCAACCCGGAATCCGGCGACTTTTTGCGATCCGTGATCGAGCTCGATCGGAATGACCTTCACTCCACCAAGTTCAAATCCGGAATCCCGGAGTCCGAAGGGACGAAGCTCAATCTTTGCGATGCCGCCGCCCTCCGGTTTTTCTCCGGAAAAAAGATACGGGAACCGAGCCGGCAATTCACGCAGACTCCATTCGTGCCCGTAGGCCGGAATGACTTTGTTCTGGATGTAGTTGTAACTCCGGATCTCGTCGAGCCCGCCAATATGATCGGCATGAGGATGCGTGAGGAGGATCGCATCGATTGCCGGAATCCGTGCTCGAAGCGCCTGCTGTCTGAAGTCGGGCGAGACATCCACGAGTAAACTGAGGCCGTCCACCTCAACCCAGATCGAAGCTCGAAGTCGTTTGTTTTTCGGATTCCTCGATCGACACACTTTGCAAGAACAGTGAATCAACGGGACGCCGGTCGAGGTGCCGCAGCCCAAAACAGTGACGCGCATTTTACCGGATTGCATGGTATACCGGAGCTTATGAGAATCCTGGTATCTGGAGCAAGTGGATTTATCGGAAGCGGCTTGGTCTCTGCACTCGCCGAGAAAGGACATGATGTTTGCGCCCTGATGCGCCCAAGCGCGTCCGCAGCCCATCTGAAAGGTGTGCCCTTCACACGGATCACGGGCGACATCCTTGACTCCGATTCCCTGAAGCGGGCCTGCAAAAACATGGATGTCGTTTTTCATCTTGCAGGACTCACCGCAGCCCGCAATCGCCAAGAGTACTTCAAGTTCAACGCGGAGGGCACGAAAAACCTTGCGTCAGCCGCAGCCTCGTCGGGCAGTGTGAGTCGCTTCATCTACGTCTCCTCACTTGCCGCAAGCGGTCCCAGCGTTGGTCTCGCCCCCAAGCTCGAACAGGATCCGGATTATCCGGTTTCCATGTACGGAGAGAGCAAACTTCGGGGCGAGCTGTACCTTGACGAACTCAAAGGCCAGCTGCCCTTCATCGTGATCCGTCCACCCATGGTGTACGGCCCCCGAGACAGGAACGTGTATCTGTTTTTCAAATCCATTCAAAAGAATTGGCTTCCGGTTCTCCCCTCGCGCACTCCCACCGGACACAAATACTACAGTGCGATTCACGTGGATGATCTGATCCAAGTGCTGATCAACTCCCTGTCCGCAGACGCGGGAATCTTCTCGCGTGGCGAGCGATTCAACGTGAGCGACGGACAGATCTACACATTCGAGCGGATCATGGCCCTCATCTCAAGCGAATTGAAAGTGAAGCCCATCCGGGTGAAGATTCCGGACACGCTGGTCTCCCTTCTCGCATCCGGAGGAACGATTGCAGGCAAACTCCTGAATCGCAGTCTTCCTCTCAATCGGGACAAGCTGAACGAACTCATTTCAGATTACTGGATCTGCTCTTCACAGAAAGCCTTCGATCAGCTGACCTTCAAACCGAAATACACCCTTGAAACCGGTGTTCCCCAGACCGTTGCCTGGTACAAGGTGAATGGTTGGCTCTGATCGGGGCTTCGCGGGTTCCTCTTTCTAAAACTTCACGGTCATTCCGAACTGGGCTCCAAACACGGTCTTCACATCGTTTGGAGTGGACGTGGCACTGAACTTGTAAAAGGCACCTGGAAAGAAGAGTCCCGTATCAATTCCAAAGCGGGTGAATTCATCCCAGTCATATCCAAGAGAGTAATCCAACTCAAAACCGAGTCCCTTCTCCTGAGCAGATCCACTGAGATCTGTTTGATAATTTCCAGTAAGGGAATTGAAGTAATTGCCAGTGCCCGTGGCGGTTTGATCAGCCATCCCGAACAAGCCAAGCAGCTCGTGTGAGAACTTGCCGCTGGCGTACTGCCCCGAAACCGACAAGAAGCGCGCGTTTGTGACCGGATTGTTGAAAAAGGATCCTGAACCATTCGCGATGTTCCGGTAATTGTAATTGAACATCAACAGTCCCGGCCTGTAGTCCGGATGAAAGGAGAATGCGGTGAACGTGTCTTGGGTGCCGCTCGCCTGCCCGCTTGCGGTTCCGGCATTCACCTTCAGGTTCCAATTCTCGGAAAAGTCGGCCCTTGCCTTGACCGCCGCCGCGACCGTGCTGAATGATTTTGAGGCAACCAGACCACTTGCAATTGGAACTTCCGCCTCCACGGTGAACATCCCGCTTTTCTTTTTTGCGTAGAAATCCCAAATATTATAGCCATATCCAGCTGTGCCCGCTGTAGGACCGCTCAGTGGATCCACGACTCCGGAGTTTGATCCGGCAAGCCTTCTCAAAAACAAAAGCCCCACATCCAACTGCTCATCTTCATTGGCATAAGCCAAGGACAGGGCATAATCGGTGATTCCAGAGTTCAGGGCGGGATTTGTGACTCCAGGAGCTCCGGGTTGCTGCTGCTGCTGCTGGTATTTCACAAAGATCGGAGAGACCTTGAACGCCCCGAGTTTCGTGACCAGAGTCATTGCATCACCAAAGGAAGGCAATCGGCTTCTGCGGTCCGAGTCCGAGTTCCAGATCAATCCGAGTCCATATTGCAAAGGCATCCGACCAATCCGGAAGGTTCCGAAATCGGTGGCAACCTCAGTGAAAAAGGCGCGCGCGGAAATCAATCCATTCCCGGTCGACGTATTGGAGTAAGTGGGTGAAGAAGGGGCATTCGAGCCAAAAAGGCCGGTGTCCGGAGCATTGAACCATAGATCCCCGTGAATGCTCACGTTGTCATTGACGAGGATCCTGGGTTTCAGGCTCAAAAAGAGGTTCTGGAAGTTTGCAGGAGTGTCTGCCTTGAGAGGAACAGCATACCCGGTATCCACCCCGTCGGGCGCATTGGAGTATCCGAAAATCGTGTTTGTTTCGGCACGAAACTGACCTTGCCAATCGAAATCTAATGCTTGCGCTACCGGCGAAAGAAATCCTACAGTGAGGACGCTCGCAAACCATAGACGCATCACGTGGTGTTGAACTGGCATGGGTGGATTCTCCTTATTGGAGAACGAAAATACGGGGCGCGCAAGGACGGAGTCAAGGGTAAAGAATGAAATTGATTCAGAAATTGGCCAAAAATCGCAGGACCATTTTGTGGATCCTTGGAGCAATCGGCATGGTCTTTCTTGCATTTTTTTTCTATCTCCTCCAGCAGGTCGAATCCGCCTTTGAAACCCCGACCGAATTCATCCCCACCCGGATCTACTCAAACGTAAGCCGGATTGCCGCCCCCCTCGCCCGTGGCACGGTGGAGCAGAAACTGAAAGCCTTGGGATATTCCACAAAGCAAACCGAAACCGAGGTTTCCTTCACCCTCCACTCCCCGGAATACCCTGAATACCTCCTGCCCCCTGATCACCCCACGCACTCTTTGAAAGACAAACCGGTCACACTTCGTTTCGAAGGCCCGTCTCCGGACTCGCGCCTTGCAAGCATCGAGTCGGACGGAAAGGAGATCAACGATCTCTATCTCGAACCCGAGTTCGTCGCCACCTTGAGCTCGGAGAAGTCGCAAATCCGCGAGGTCCTGAAATTCGGGGAGTTTCCAAAAACCATTCCGGATGCCGTCATGGCTGCCGAGGATAACCGGTTTTATGACCATTTCGGGATCGATCCGCGCGGTTTCCTGCGCGCGATCTTTGTGAACCTGAAGACGCTCTCCTTTTCCCAGGGAGGGAGCACGATCACCCAACAGCTCGTGAAGAATCTCATGGAGCGAAGAAACCGGAATCTCTTCATGAAGATCAACGAGCTCTTCCTGGCACCCGTCCTCGAATTCAAGTACTCAAAGCAACAGATCTTCGAGCGCTATCTCAATGAAGTCTTCCTCGGACAGATCGGAGCCTATGAGGTGCGCGGTTTTGCCGAAGGTGCCAAATACTTCTTCGGAAAAAAGGTAACCGATCTCAATTCCGGCGAAATCGCATTGCTCGTGGGCCTGATCAAGGGTCCCGCATTCTATTCGCCCTACAAACACTATGAACGCGCGGTGATCCGGCAACGATATGTGCTTGAGCGGATGCTGGAAACAGGCAAGATCACCGAACTCGAATTCAAGAGGGCCCTTGCCCATCCGATCCGTCTCGCGCAGGCGCCCCAAGCAGGCAACCGTGCCCCCTATTTTGTTGACTACGTGAAGGCCGAACTCGTTCGCCTCCTTCAGGATCGATTCGAGGAGTCCGAGATCCCTGAACTCGGGTTTCAAGTGTACACCACACTCGATCTCGGAATGAACCAGATCGCACAAGACTCCCTCCAGCGGGGACTCGAAGCCATTGAGACCAAACTCGGCATCAAAGGCCAATTCGAGCTCCAGGGGGCGATTGCAGCGGTCGATCAGAGCTCGGGCGAGATCAGAACCCTCATCGGGGGAAGAAGCTACTCCCAGAGCACATTCAATCGCGTGCTCAACATGAAACGACAAGCGGGTTCCACCTTCAAGCCGATCGTATATGCGACTGCATTCCGGCAAATCAAGGACGCAAACGGAAACGCCTACACTCCGGCCTATCCGCTGCAGGATGAAAAGTGGAAATGGAAATATGATTCAAAACAACCCGCCTGGAGCCCCTCGAATTACGAGGGAGAGCGCTTGGGCTGGATTCCCCTCAAGACCGCGCTCACCAAGTCGATCAACACCACTGCCGCGAGAATCGCCAAAAGGGCGGGTCTCGCCGGGATTGCAGAGACCGCGCGGGCACTCGGAATCACTTCCAGGGTCCCCGAAGTTCCCTCAGTTGCCCTCGGGAGTCTTGAACTGAGCCCGATCGAAACCCTGCAAGCATACATGACCTTCGCAAATCACGGTTCCTCGGACACACCTCTGGTGATCAAATCCATCCTCAACCCGGACGGATCCGATTTTTTCAGAAATGAATATCGACCAAAACCAAAGCTCGATGCGGGGATTGCCGACATGATGACCTATCTCCTGCAAGGGGTTTTCGAGGACGGCACGGCACGATCCGCCCGAGCACTCGGCTTTGACCGGCCGGCTGCGGGAAAAACAGGGACCACGAATGATTATCGCGATGCTTGGTTTGTCGGATACACCCCTCAACTCACCGGACTTGTCTGGGTGGGCCTGGATCAGGGGATTCTCGAGACCGCAAAAATCAAAAAGAAAGTCCACCTCACCGGCGCGGTTGCGGCACTTCCGATCTGGATTGATTTGATGAAACGATCCCTTCAATACGAGCCGGAGCTTCCGTTCCCGGAAAGCGACCACCTCATTGAAATGCGCCTCGACATCCGGAGTGGCCAGAAAGCGGAATCTTCCTGCCCCGAGTCCCAGGTGGTCCTTGAAAAGGTCATTGCGGGCCGTGAGCCCGAAAAAAGCACCTGTTTGAGTGATTTCCCGAAAGACATTGATTGAGTGCCTGCCACGGCGATATCATGGGATCATGCGGGAATGGCCCATGTTCTTTCTACTTTTCTCCTGGTCTCTGCTGAACCCTCCCGCATTCGGCAGCACCCTCAACATTCCGCTGATGGAAGCCCCGGTGAGCCTGGACTGGAACGGACTCTCCACCATGATCGAGGCTCCCTTGATTCTCAATCTCAACGAGGGGCTTTTCGGACATGACCCGGAATCAGGAGTCCTGATCCCGGCTCTCGCCGACTCCGTATCGAAGTCCAGAGATCTCATGACCTACACTTTCAAAATCCGGAAGGACGCAAAATGGTCCGATGGAAGGCCGATTCTGTCGGGCGATTTTGCAAATGCCTGGTTCAGACTGCTCTCGCCACAATCCGTTTCTATTTACATTTATTATCTGTTCGACATCGTGAATGCGAAGGAGTTCAATCGCGGCGAGGTCCAGAATCCCGCTCAAGTCGGAATCACGGTTGTGGACGATCATACCCTTACGGTTCGCTTGAAAAGACCGCATCCCGATTGGGAGAGGACAACCGCATTTTGGCCGCTTTTTCCGGTGCGCAAAGACCAAATTGAAAAATACGGCGCCAACTGGTGGCGACCGGGGGTGCTGGTCTCATCCGGTCCCTTCACACTGGAGAGTTACGAGACGGGAAAATCCGTTGTGCTCAAGAGAAACCCGCACTCTGCGGCAGTGAAAAGCGACATCGACACATTGAACTTCCAGATTGGATCGGACCGCGATGAAATGATCCGCAAATTCAAGAGCGGATTTTTCGAATTTCTCTGGGGATTGCCCCCGAATCTTCTTCGCGAGGCACTTCCGGACCAGACCCCCGTGGATCTCGAACTCCTTCGGGGACATCTGCTTGCACTCAATACTGCAAAGTTCCCGATGAGCAATCGGGAATTCAGGAAGGGGATCCTGAAGGCCGTCTCCGCGGCAAGCGTGCTTCCTTCGGATTCATCGCACTTGATCCCGGTGAAAACATTCATCCCTCCCCCTCTTCCGGGATCCGGCTCCCCTGCCGTGCTCGAGTTCAATCCGGCGGAGGCCAGGGAACACATCCGAAAGTCCGGAATCCTCAGGACCTCAAAGTTGAAAATCAGAATCCTGACCGGCCTGAGCGAACCGTTTCTGTCCATCGGAAGGAATCTTCAAAGGGACCTTGGAAAGACGCTCGGACTGAATGTCGAATTGGATGCGCGCCAGTCACGCGATTACACAACATACATGAACCTCGGGGACTACGATGCGACCCTGATCACCTGGACTGCCAAGGTGCTCTCCCCGCAGGATTTTCTCCTCCCGTACAGCCGGGACGCGACCTACAATCGAATGAATTACTCGAGTTCAATCTTTGAGAAGCGAATTCAGGAAGGAGTTCGAGCGAGAACCCCGACAGAAGCATCGAAGAGATTCCTGGAGGCACAGCTGGTACTTACCCGCAGCGATGCGGTGGCCAGTCCTCTCTTCCGCGAGAAGGCGGTTATGGTTCGAAGTTCTTCAATTAAAAAGATTTACTTCAATCACATGGGCATCCCGCTCCTCAAGCACGCGACTCACTGATTCAACTAAATCTTTACAAGGTGGTGTCATTATGATACCATGCGTCGACCTTCGGGTGATGTATGCCTAAAGTACCAGGTGCATTTCGATTCCTTAAGCTTCCCGTCTCCCTCCAAGAGACGCTTCTGCATGTGCTCCTGGCAGCCGTGATTTCAGTCTCCGTCATGGCGTTTCCCTTGAATTTTATCGAAGCTCCCTTGTTCGACCTGAGACAATCCTGGTCTGTAAAGCCTTCGATCGACGAGCGGATTGCCATCATCACGATCGACGATCAGACACTGAACCAGTTGAGCGAGGTGTCACCGCTTCCCCTGAAATATCATCAGAAAGCCGTGGAGGAATTCGAACGTCAGGAAGTGAAGGCGGTTGGATACCTTGTGGACTTCAACAAGGTTCAGAGACTCGATGATCCGGGCTTCCATTCAGAGTCGGTGCAGGAGTTTTACCGATCGACCGTTCGCTTGAACGCCCAAGGGATCCCCTTCATGCTCGGAATCCCCTATGACATGGGAGGCGAGCTCAGTCCTCCCTATCCGCTCAGCCAGATTCCGCAATCCGTCGCCATCATTCACAAGGATGGAGCCACGTTCGGACGGGACAAGGTAACCCGCAGGGCACTGGTATCCCTGTACGACAAAATGACCTTCGAAATGGCGCTCGCAAACCGTGTTTACTCCAACGAGTCCATCCAGAATCCTCCCGGAACCTACAAATCTGCGGATGCGGAAGCCCAATACTTTTTCTTTCGCCTCCATCAATCCGAGGGGCGTGTGTACGATCCGGAATATGAGAATTTCGCATATCCCCGCTACTCGTTTGCGGACCTTGTGGAAGGCAAGATCCCGGAGCGGACCCTCAAGGATAAGATCGTTCTGGTCGGCTCTTTCCAACGGGAAACCCCCTCCGATTTCACACTTCTGAACTCGCTCCAGAACCCTGTTCCGATCCCGAAACTCCTCGTTCAGGCAAATATTCTCGACTCCATCCTGAATCAGCAGGGCCTCGCGGAAATTCCGCCAACACCTCTGGCGATCCTCTGCTTCCTCCTTTCCGTCATTGTGGTGATTGCCTCCTTCCGGATCCGACCCACCCGGCTGATCGGACTCACCATCGTGCTCCTCGCGGGAATGGCACTGATCTCCCTTCTCCTGTTTCAGCCGATTCCACTCCTTGGAAATCGCTGGTTGCCCCTCGGCGCGCCCATCCTCTCCCTCACCCTGAGCTTTTACCTCATGATCCCCTTGCGCCTTTATTCCGAACACCGGAAGCGCTTCGCTCTGGAGAAGGAAAACCGGATCCTTCACGAGGTGGAGGAACTGAAAACGAATTTCATCCAGCTTGTGACCCACGACCTGAAGACACCGGTCGCCCGGATTCAGGGGCTTACGGAACAATTGCGCAGATCCCTCGGTGAAACCTTGAAGCTCGAGGATCGCGACCTGATCGAACATCTCCTGGGAGCAAACCACGAACTGAACAACTTCATCGGATCCCTTCTGGAGCTTACAAAACTCGACAGCCAGGGAATTCGGGTCTCCCTGCAATCCCGTGACATCAATCCGCTCCTCGAATCCGTGGTGTCGAAACTCCGCTTCAATGCCCGCTCGAAGAAAATCACCATTGAAACCGATTTCGAGCCTCTTTTCCCGATTCGAATCGATTCGGAATTGATCTCCAAGGTCCTCAGCAATCTGATCGACAATGCGATCAAGTACTCTCCCGAAAATACAACCGTATTTCTTGCCACAAGAGAGACCGGAGATCGCGTAACCGTGACGATCCGTGATGAGGGCCCCGGCATTCCGGAGTCCGAGATTCCAAACCTCTTTAGCCGCTTCTACCGGATCAAGAATGACCAGAACTATCGCGTGAAGGGAACGGGTCTTGGCCTGTATCTCTCAAAATACTTCATTGAGGCACATCAGGGAACCATCGAGGTCCAGAGCAAGAACGGTGCAGGAACCACCTTCACACTGACCCTTCCCGTGAATCTGCAGGAAAAAGACCTCATCCAAGCCGGACTCCGTTTCAAGAACCCAGTCACCAAATTCGATCAAAAAAAGGAGAATGCCCATGCGTAAGATTCTGGTTGTCGACGACGATTCGGACCTGAGAATGACCGTGAGCTCGGCGCTTTCGGGCGGTCAGTATCATGTGGACCAGGCATCCGACGGGGAAGAGGCCGTGACCAGGGTGAAGGCGGGCCAATACGATCTCGTCTTGATGGATGTGAACATGCCGAAGATGAGCGGGATCGACGCCCTGAAGGAGATCAAGGAACACGATCCTTCCATCATGGTCATCATCCTCACCGCGTACTCGAATATCCGTGATGCGATTGAAGCCACCCGTCTCGGTGCGTTCAATTATCTCGAGAAGCCCGTGCGATCCGACAATCTAGTGTACATGATCGACCAAGCCTTTCGAAGCCAGAACATGGTCAAATCCCTCTCCTACTCGGCGCCGGTCTTCAACCTGCCGAGCGGCAATGAGTTTGTTGGCGAGAGCAACGAAATGAAAAAGATTTTCAGTGTGATTGACCGTCTTGCCCGTGTGGACACGGCCGTACTGATCCGCGGTGAAAGCGGCACCGGAAAGGAGCTCGTGGCTCAGTCCCTCCACTACAATGGACCGAGGAAGGACAACCGTTTTGTTGCCGTGAACTGCTCGGCTATTCCTGAGACCCTGATGGAGAGTGAGTTCTTCGGCCATGAGAAGGGTGCCTTCACCGGAGCAGACTCCCGAAAAATCGGGAAATTCCAATACGCAGAGGGCGGAACGCTGTTCCTTGATGAGATCGGGGAAATCCCTCCCTCGATGCAAGTGAAGCTTCTCCGTGTGCTCCAGGAGAAAAAATTCACCCCCGTGGGATCGAATCGCGAAATCGAAATGAATGTCCGGATCGTCGCGGCCACCAACCGCGACCTTGAGTCCATGGTGAAGGACGCCTCTTTCCGGGAGGACCTGTTCTACCGGCTGAACGTACTCCCGATCAAGCTCCCTCCCCTGCGTGAGCGCAAGAACGACATCGAATCCCTGTCCAAGTACTTCGTGGACAAATTCAACTTGCGATACAAAAAACAAATCAAGGGTCTCGATGAGCAGGCACTTGCAGCTCTCAGGGCGCATCGGTGGCCCGGAAATATCCGGGAACTTGAGAATGTGCTTGAGCATGCCTTTGTCCTCGAATCGGGGAATCTGATCACACGGGAATCCCTTCCTGAGAAACTGCGCTCTCTTGCAAGCACCGGGGCTGACCCGGTTGCCTCGGTCTCACTTGAACCCGGAGCAGTTCCCCTGGAAGGGGAAGCCATGAGTTTCAAGATGAGGTTCCAAAAATTCGACTTCCAAGCGAGCAAAGAGGAATTTGAGAAACAGTTCCTGATCAATGCCCTCAAGGCGTTCCAGGGAAAGATCAACCAGACCGCTATGCATGCCAATATTCCCAAGAAAACCCTCCTCAGGAAACTTGAGAAATATGGAATCAGCGCCCGGGATTACAACTGAGTCCGCTCTTCAGGGACTTCCATTCGATCGGGTGCGAGAGAGATAGTCGGCGTATGATTCCCTGAACTTGAAATGGTAAGGCTGCGGCTTCCCTTTCTCGGCTTTTTCTTGAATCAAATCGGAAACCTGCCGGAAGATCTTTCCACTGACCTCATCGTGCTTTTTCTCCTGTCCGGCTTCTGGAGCAAGATTCACAAGCTCTTGGTCGCGGAGCACGAAGGATACCATCGACTCGGGATCATGATCCTTTTGCCAGGACTCAAGCATCCACTGAAAGAAGTACTCCCGTGTTGAGTGATCCCAGACCCTCGCCTGTCCAAAAACCCCGGCCCATCTCAACGCACACTTTGATGCACTTTCCCTTGCCAAGCATGGACCGGAAGCCTGGTCTGAAACAAACCGAAAATGACGAATACGGCACTCCGAATCGATCTTCAACTCACGCTGATCCGCATCCTTCTTGGACCGGAAAGAACGATTGAAAAAGCGAAGCATCGCTCTACCGACCTTGGGGGAACAGTGTCCAGAAACTCTTGCAAAAACCTGCTCTGATGAGTTCACCCGCCATTGGCTCCGAAGCACCTTCTCTTCAAAATTGAGCCCGCCGATGAACAACCCGATGGTCAAGAGGAAGGAAACTCCCCCGAGATAAACCATGGAAATCCTGAAGACGGCTCTCAAGCAGATCATCAAAGCCAATGCAGCCAGCGTTAGGAATAGGAACGGGGAGGGAAAGGATGTGCCGGCGACATCCACGGGTGCGATTTCAGACTCAAACCGGAGTGCCGCCGAGTAGAAAAACAACAGGAGAAAAAACAGATACGAGAGGAAGAAACGGTCACTCTTCATAAAAAAAGCCCGGAGCAGGGGATTCCAGTCCTCCGCTCCGGGCCGCAAACTTCAACTCACTCCTTGATCTTGGCCTTTTTGCGCAGGCCCATGACAAACTTCTGGAGAAGCTCTTTTTGGAAGTCCGCACGAACCTCCTGCTCCACCTCGGCGAACTCCTGCACTTTCCCGACCTTGCGATCCACAACCTTGATCACATGAAAGCCAAATGCTGTCTTCACAGGTCCGGTGATTTCCCCGACCGAGGTGCGGAATGCAGCGTCTGTAAAGGCTTGATCGAACATATTTCGAGAGAAGAACCCAACGTCGCCCCTCGTATTCTTTGCAGTCGGATCCTTGGAACGGCTCTCCGCAACCTTTTGAAAGTCGACTCCTGGCTTTCGCACCTCATTCAACACGTCTTCCGCCTCTTTTTCAGTCGCAAGCAGAATATGTTGGGCATGGATCTGGTCCGTGGAGTAGGCGTTTTTTCTACTGTTGTAAAACTCTTTCACGGATTGGGGAGTCACTTTGGAGCCAAGCTTCTTGGCAACAACTGCATTCACAAGTGCCTGCTTGCGCATCAGATTCAGTGCATCCTGATACTCCTTGGTGCTCTCGATCTTTTCGGCCGATGCTTCCTGGATCATCAGCTCCTGATCAATCAAATCAGAAATGATCTTCTTCCGAACATTTTGATCTTTCTTCGCAAGTTCACGCTGTTGAAGAGGAAGGCCGGCGATGAGGTTCTGGAAGTCCACATCCGTGATCATCTTTCCATTCACGGTTGCCAAATTGGCTGAATATGCATCCATCCCGAATCCCAAGCCTAAAACCACCAAAAGAACCAATTGAGTTTGCTTCATAGTTTTTCCCTTGTTTTTCTATCTCTTAGCAAAAATTATGGCATGAAAACAGCCGATGGGAACCTGAATTCACCAAATAAAAACGGTCCGGATCCCCAACGGGAACCCGGACCGACAAAGTCTTGACTTGGTTGAAATTAGCGCTTGGAGAACTGGTAACGGCGCCGTGCTCCGGCAAGGCCGTACTTCTTCCGTTCAACTTCCCGTGCATCACGGGTAAGGAATCCGGCTTTCTTCAATCCCGGACGAAGAGCTGCATCCATTTCATTCAATACACGCGCGATCCCGTGGCGGATGGCTGTCGCCTGGGCGGAAATACCCCCGCCTGCGACATTCACATACACGTCGAATTGACCGTTGTTATTAGTCAAGTCCATGGACTGCATCGCGATCTTTTGAAGTGCTGGACGAGGAAAATACTCCTCAAGAGAGCGACCGTTCACACTGACGCTGCCCACTTCTCCTTTGCGAGGACGGAGGTACACGCGAGCAACAGCAGTTTTTCTTTTCCCGATGTGATGAATTTCTTTTTCCAACATAAATCTACCTTAAGCCTTTTTTACAACTTTCTTGGTCATTGCGGAGCGACGCTTGGCTGCAAGAGGAAGCTCCTGAAGTCCTTGAGCGGCATGGGGATGCTCTGCTCCCGCATACACCTTGAGTTTCTTCATTTGATGACGGGCAAGTGACGACTTGTTGGTCATCCCCCACACCGCACGCCTGATCACTTCTTCAGGCTTTTGCTGAAGCATTTCTCGAGCGGTTTTTTCCTTCAGACCGGAAATGTATCCGGAGTAATCACGATAAATTTTTGTATCGAGTTTGTTGCGGGTCAAGACAACCTTGTCTGCATTCAAGACAACGACGAAGTCACCGGTATCGACATTCGGAGTATAAGAGGTTTTGTGCTTTCCGATGATTACTTTCGCAATCATGGATGCCACACGGCCTACTACCTGATCCTTCACATCAACGACGTACCACTTTGGAGCGTTCGGACCCTTGATTTCGAAAAAATGGGGGCCCACTTTTTTAGCAAGATAAGACTTTTGTTGAAACATAGCCGTAAAGGTTTACCCGACAAGGGCTTCCCCGTCAATAGAGGATCTAGATCACCCCTAAGGAAAAGTAGAACACATTCGTAGCTTCCCCGGGACGGGGAAAGAGTTTGAAGCCCCAATCGAAGTTCACGGGACCGACCGGGGTCACATATCTGAGGCCGATTCCACTCCCAAACCTCAGGTTTCCAAGGGAAAAATCATCAGTTTGCAGATTTCCCGCATCCAGAAAGGGCCCAATGGACACTTGCGGGGAAGGATAAAAATCAATCTGGGTCCGATAGTTGATGTAGGTCAAATAGCCCGAAACCCTTCGATCGCTGTCCCCCGCCTGCACGTTGATTTCCTGTTCCGTGAATCCACGAATCGAGTTGATTCCGCCCAGAGCGAATTGCTTGATCAGAGGAACGGTAATTTGGGGATTCAAGTTCCCGTTGGCGTCATACGGATTCTCGAAGTTCCGGAGCCAGCCTCCCCGAACACTTCCGTACCAGACAAAGTCGGGAAGGAAGTTCCAAAGAGCATCCGACCTTGCTTGAAAGCGCCCATAACTGATGGGAATCGGATCGATCTGGGTTCCCAGAAACCGGTTCGCAAACTCAAAGGATGCATTGGCAAAAACCCCCCGTTTTGGCGAGAGAGGATTGTCCCTGAGGTCGATTTTCAGGCTGGGTGTAATCGACCCGATCGTGATCTGCTGGTTTTGCGAAGGATCAATTGCATTGAATTGCTGGATCCTCTCGAGTGCATAACTCAGGGTGCCCGACAATCGCCACGGACGGAACAACATCCGATCAAGGTTCGCACTGAGCGCAAACGTCTCCGCATCGAACTGGATGTACTGTCGTTTCTCTGCAGAAATCCCGGGGCGGAATGTGGTGTCTCCGGCGAACACCCACGGGAGAGTGTAGCTGACTTGGGCCGTGTATTCGACAAACCGGTAAAGATTGAGGCGTCGATTCACAGTCAGGTCCAATGCCCAGGTGTGATTGAGCCCCCAGAGATTGGAATAGGACAATCCCCCGAAGGCACGGATGCCGAGATCGTTTCGGAACCCGATCCCCGCGGTGGTGTTTCCGGGAACCGTTTCCTGCACGGTGATCCGCAATCGCTTGCGACGGGGACTCCCCGTCACGTCTTTCAATTCCAGGGTTACTTGACTGAAAATCCCCAATCTCCGGAGACGCTCCTCCACCTCGAGCAATCGGGACTCCGAAAGCGGGTCACCCTGCACAAGAGAAACCTCCCGTTCAATCACACGCTTCCGGGTGAAGTCGTTGCCGAAGATGTCCACTCCTTCAAGGGTGAACAAAGAACCCTCGTCCAGCTCAAAATGAAGATAGGCGATCTGGTTTTTCTCCGAATAGGTCACCAGTGGCCGGAGCCCATCCTCCTCGTTCTTGATCCGGAAAGCGAGATATCCCAGATCACGGTACAGCTTTTTGATCCGCTCGATCCCGCTTTCGAGACGGGCCGGATCGAGGGGAGTTCCTTCCACAAGATCGAGCGCCTTTTCGATCTCATTCGAGCCGACCTCGCGATTTCCCTCGAAGCTGATCGACTGGATGCGGGTTTGCAGCCCTTCATTCAAGAAAATCCGGATCCTTACGGAACGTCCCTCGGAATTCTCATCCGTTTTGACTGCAATCAGTTTGGCGGAGAGATATCCCTGTTTTCTCAGTTCCTCGATCAGGTTGGCGGCTGCAACATCCACCATCTTCGCATTGTGGATGCGTGCCCGGATCCGGTCGGGCGCCACCCGGAAAAAGATCTCCTCCAACGCTTCGTCGGAGAAGGACTCATTTCCATCAAAAAGGATGGTTTCAATCCTGACTTGAAAACCCTCCTCGATCTGAAAGAGAACCTTTCTCGATTCCCTTCCGTGTGCCTCGAAAAAATAAGGAAGGATCGTCACATTCCGGAATCCCCGCTCGAGATACGCCTCACGAATTCTCGTGCTGATGACCCCCACAAAATCCCTTCCGAGCCCGATCTGCCGCTGCGCCTCGATCAAATCCATGATCTCGTTGCGCGAGAAATACCGGTTTCCCTGCACCGAAAATACGACCTGCTCCCCGAGCTCGAGATCGAAACCGAGCTCGATCCCCTCGCTCGACTCCTTGGTTTTCAGGTCTTTCACCCGGGAATCAATGAAGTTCTGGTTGGTCAGGAATACCTCGACGGATCTCTTCATTTCCTTGATCCGGTCACGATCAAACAATTCCCCTTTTCTCAATGAAACCACACGCTCCAGTTTTCTTGCCAGTTCGGGGGTGAATGCGTCCTCGGAGGACTCGAAAACAACCTTCGCCAGCACCAGGGGTGCTCCCAGTTCAAAGGTGAAGACCAGGGTGCGGGTCTCATTCTTCATGACCAGTCCGGCATCGACGGCGCATCGGGGAAAACCCTTGTTCTGGAAAAAATCCCTGAGCTTTTCCACCGCGCGGTCCGTTCGAACCTTCTCATACTCATCCCCGGGAAGGAGACCGCTCACGGCTTTTGCCTGTTCCCACTGCTCCTGGGTGACCCCTTCAGTCCTGATTTCATCAATCGGAAAGGCATGGACTCTTCCGATTCCCGCAATCAGGACAAACATCAGAGTGCCCAAAACCCGCTTCAGGATCATTTGAATCTTCGATTGAATTTGAGATCAAGTCCGAATGACGTTCTCGATTCCCGCGTATTCACTCCTTCGATGTTGTTCCAGACCCCGAGCATGGACACACCCGGAGTGAGTTTGTATTCGGCGTTCACCTCGCGCTGGTTTCTTGAACCGACCCCCACCGTGCTGCCGAAGGAAAGCGAGACATTCCGCCCTACATTGCGCTTCAAGACGACTTTCGGGGCTGCAATGTTTTCCGAGAGGTTTTGAGGGCGGAAAATACTGTTTGCGGCCTGGTTGTCGATCGCCTCCTCGACATCAAACTGGAATCCGGTCTTGTCCTGGACATCCTTGCTGAAGTCCATCGAGTGAAGGATCAGGGAGGCTGCTTCACCCTGGCTCACGAAGGTTCGGTCCCGGGTATTGAAACGGCCGGTTTGTGTTCCCGCACCCCCGGAGGAAAGCACGGCGAAGATCTCGTTCTCCTTGAGAAACGGGGTGCTCGAAAATTCAGCTTTCCATTGACTGGCGCGGCCGAAGACGAGGACACGGATCTTGTATTGATTCACCTCGCTGATTGCCGAAGCGTTGAATTTCGGATCCAACTGATAGGGATCATCAAACTCGATTTTCGCACTCTCAAAGATAAATGGACGATCCTTGAACAACACCTTCCCCGAGATCAATCGACCTTCACCGAGGAGACGCGGTTGTCCCGGCGGGCCGATCAGGCGCGCCTTCCCCTTGAACTCCGCATCGATGATCTCGTTCTTCACCTGGAATCCCTGATTCGCATTCACCGAGAAATCAAGCTCGAACAGATCCGTGGACATTTGCTTGCTCTCGTCCTTCGGCAAAAACCGACCGCCTCTTCCCGTGTTTCCGGAACCATCCCCCGAAAAAGACTTCTTGAACACTGCTTGATTGAGCTCAAACGACCCGCCAATCACATACGGTGGTGCGATTCCCTTCAAAGTCAGGGTCCCCCTTCCTCTCACAAGGTCAAAGGGCTCCATCTTGATCTTGTTGTTGTCAAAGGTACCCCTCAAATCAAGCTCAGGAAAACGATCGGTGAATGTGTCGATCTTTCCGCTCATCGAAAAAACCTCATCCCCGAGATAGGCATCGAGGGATTCGAGGTAAATCCTGCCGCGGTTGATCAGAATCCTCCCATCGATGTCTTCAAACGGGGTCTGCATCCAACGGGTGGTGACACGCCCCTTGTCCAAGTCCACCTGCCCATCGAGACGAAGCGCCTTGAGCGGGCCGTGGATCTGGAGGTCCGTTTTGGCCTCTCCCGATGCGGAGCTCACCGCGGACGTGAGGACTTCCGCGATTCCGAGGTCGGCGATCCCCTTCAATCGGAAATCGACATCTCCCCGGCGGCCCTCGCCCTGCAAGGTGATTTCCGAATTTCCGAAACGGAAGCTCGATGGCTTGAGTTGAAAGTATCCGAGCTGGATGGGCATCCGGATGGGATCGGAAAGGAGAAGGGAAAATCCCTTCTTTCTCAATTCGTAGGATGTGAGCTGGACTTCACCCCTGGCCAATTCAGATTGGGTGCTCAGGAAATCAAGTTGAATGCGCCCGGACACCCTCGCCTTGAGTTCAGGATCGTCCACGAGTTTTGGGTTCAGCACGAGCAGCGGTGGAGAAAAATCAAGATTGTTCAGATCCATCCGGAAGGAGGACGGTTGCCTTGGGATCAAGGAATACTTCATCTGTCCGGTGAGCTGGCCTCCGAACAAGCTTCCGTCCGCCTTCAAGATGCGATCCTGGATCGTCAGCGACAGATCGGAGGGTGAATATCTCTCGCCTTTCACCTCCGTGTCATATCCTTGCAAGATCGTTTCCGACTCCAGCGCGCCCATTTTTCCGGACCCTGAGCTCCGGATCCGGATTCTCGAGCGGGCCGGCAGCTCCAAGCGATCGAAAAAATCGAGATCCCCGAGGGTGAACGACTCGCTTTCGATTTTCCACTCCATCCGGTCCGCATTCGCATCAAAATCAATCGCGCCCCTCAAGGATCCCGTGGACTTCAACAGGTCCACTTTCCGCGCAAAGTAAACACCCTGATCATAGCCCAGCTCCATTTTCACCCTTCGGAACCGCTCTCCCATCCACGTCCAGTCCGAGCCCTCGACCCGTGCCCCGATCACCAGTCTCGGGGTGTCCACTTTCCCGCCCACATCCACGATTCCGTGGATTTCCCCTCGCAGTGTTTTGGGAAACCAAGTGATTTTTTTTGTTAAACTGTCCAAAACAATCGCGAGATCCTCGATTCGTCCCGAGTGAATCTCGATCGGCAGGTGAAGATCGTCCCCTCCGGAGAGATCAATGAATCCCTCCTTCAAGGAGTAGAAGGTGTTTTTCTGGCTTGCTCGAATCCCCGTGAATCGCAATTCCGAGATTCCGTCATCATAGGTGATCCGCCCCTTCACACTTCCAAAATCAAGGCCCAGATATTGGGCGCGGGAAAGTGAGGTGTCAAAATCAAGGAGCAATTCGTCGGCTGTGCCATGGATTCTTGCCTCCAAAGTTCCCTCTCCTCGAATGGAGCTTCCTGCAATCTCGGACACCTCCGCCATCTCAACGGGACCTTTTGCCGTAAATTCAAAACCCGTGGATCCGCTGATTCCACCGGCAATCCTGAATTGGGATTTGCGCAAGGAAAGACCCAAATCCTTGAACTCCAGGCCTCCGGGATGGATTTCAACTCCTCCCTTGAGGATGAGGGGAAGGGCGGGTTTCAGGATTTCCTTGCGGATCCGCCTCTCTCCCAATTTCTGATTGGTCAACTGAAAGCGATGGACCCCGAGATCGGGGCGCAGCTTGATTCTCCACGCCTTGCCCGCCGGGAGATATTGGAACCCGAGAGATCCATTGAGCGCACCCTCGAGGGGATAGACCGCACTGGCCACCACCCCGCCGAGCCAATGAATGTCCGCATTTTTGAAAACAACTTCCGCCCCGAACTCACGATTCAATTCGAACGGAATCTCAAGCCCCTTCACACTCAGCTTTCCGGGGTCACCCGGGCGAGTGCCGTCGGTTGCCTCCAGCGCATCCAGTCGCACCCGTTTTGCAGGCAAGTCGACCTCTCCCTCCGCCCGAAGGGTGGAGACCTGCATCCGGTCATAGGCGAGCCTTCTTCCGTCGACCACGAACTTCGCCGCAAAGGTTGACAAGAGATTCTTGAGATCCGCACTCACTTCGCCTTTTGCATCCAATTCACCCGACCACAAAGGATCATTCCGATTGGTGAGAAAGAAGGTTCCCGCATCCCCGGAAAGCGTCGCGGCGGCTTTCAAGCGTGCGTCCGACTTCTCATCCAGTAAATTGCCCGTGATCCCGCCATCCACCTCGAGGTGCACACCGGAAATGTCCAAAGTGAATGGATTCAGCCTGAGTCCTTGATCCGTGAACTCCACATTCCATTGAAGTTGATTTGCCTCCCGGAAGGGAAAGGGTCCCCAAATCGGGGGAGGTGAAATCCGCACGGCCCTCACCACAGCGTTCGAAAGAATGCCTTCACGGTCCCCCACGCGCCCTTTTCCGAGGTGAAGGTCCTTCACAACAAACTCCGTACCGAACTCGGGCTTGGAGACTCCCGGAAGTTCCGTGACCACATTCAAATAGGTATCGACAAAGTGGACTCCGCTGATCTGCAGCTGGAACAACTCCTTCCAACCAAGGCGGACGGACTTGGTCTTCGGCCCCGGGGAATCTTTGAAGATCTCGGAGTGGATCCGTCCCTGAACGGCACCGCCAGAGACCTCGAGTTCCTCCACCTGCAAGACTCCTGAAAACATCTGAAAAGGGGCGAACGCTGCGCGAAGTTCTTTTGCTTCGACATCCCCCTCAACCGGGATCTTTGCGATGTTTTCCTTTTCAATGTGGATTCGCGGATTGGCAATCCCGATGCCCGGAGGGAAAAAATAAATCTTGAGATGGCTGAAGTCGCCGACCACTCCAAGTTTTTGGGGTGATCTGGCCGAGATCATCCTCTTCACCACCTGACCAAACGATTCACTTTCCAGATAAAGCACCCCCCCGCCCACCGACAGTGCGGTGATCCCGAAGAAGGAAAGAAATGCGAGTTTCAGTCTTGAAATTTTCCTCACAGCAACCTGATCCGGAAATTCGCATCCCGGTACAACGGATCGATTTCCATCACCTTTTCAAGCCAAGCTTTTGCCTCTTTTTTTGCTCCGAGGAGTTCCTCCGATCTCGCGGCAAGGTAGTAGAGCGGAAGCTTGGTTTCATGCGAGATCTCAGGCTCGTTCAGGACGGGGGCCAGAAACATTTTTGCTTCAAATGCCCGCTCCAATAAAATCAAGGATTCCGAGAGGAGTGCAACCATCGAGACGCCGGTTTCATCCAGAATTGAACTTTCAAGTCGAACCTGTCGAATGGCCTCTTCGAGTTCGCGGATCACGTCGCGGAGGCACCCCATCTCGAAGAAGGCTATTGCAAGATCGAACCGCTCACGCGGCAGAAGTGAACCCCCATGAACCCAATTCTCCCGTGCCGGATCGATCGAGCCGGATTCCTGCTCTAGCGTGATTCCCAGATCGGCTTCCAGCCTGCGTGCGATCTTCGCAGGGTCCTCGGGTTTCCTTCGATCGGATGCCCGGGATCCGGGCCGGTTCAACAATTGATCGAGTTCGGAGTTGCGGATCTGCTCAAGAAGGCGTGAAGCCTTCCCATAGGACGGATGTGAAATCAGAACCCTGTGAAGGATGCGCTTTGCTTCGTCCAGCAAGCCCTCCTGGAACAGGATCTTTGCACTTTCCACCTCATCCCCCGCGGAGGCCTTGGGTACTTGCAGATCGAAGGCAGGCTTGCTCTTTTCTCCCGTATTTTCAGACACTTTTCACAGATTCCTCCATGAAAAAGGATAACGCCAAAGGCGCTACTTTTGGAGGAATTCTTCGATAAATCGCGTCGTATATCGGGATTCGACAAACTGCTGACTTGCGAAAATCTGGCGATGGATGGGAATGGTTGTCTTGATGCCCTTTACGACGAACTCGTCCAATGCTTGACGCATTTTTGCCACAGCTTCATCACGGTCTTTTCCGTGAACAATAAGTTTTGCGATCATCGAGTCGTAAAATGGAACGACCTTGTACTCATCATACACAAAGGAATCCACTCGGACTCCATACCCTCCCGGCACATGAAGTGCCGTGATTTTGCCGGGGCACGGGTGAAAGGTCTCGGGATCTTCGGCGTTGATCCGAACTTCAAACGCATGTCCACGGAGCACGATGTCCTTTTGATCCACGCTCAAGCGCTCACCGGCAGCAATGCGGATCATTTCCTTGATCAGGTCCACACCGGTCACCATCTCGGTCACGGGGTGTTCCACCTGGATGCGGGTATTCATTTCCATGAAATAGAAACTGAGGTCCTGATCAACAAGGAACTCTACGGTTCCGACGCTTTCATAATTCACGTTTTTGCAAAGTGCGATCGCCGCCTCACCCATCGCCTTGCGGATTTCAGGAGTAAGCACAGCACTCGGGGCCTCTTCGATCAGCTTCTGGTGCCGCCTCTGGATCGAGCAGTCGCGCTCGCCGAGATACACCCTGTTTCCGTGTTTGTCACATGCAACCTGAATCTCGACGTGCCGTGGATATTCGCAATACTTTTCCACATACAGGGATCCGTCGCCGAATGCGTTCTTTGCTTCCTCGCTACAGCGCTGAAACGAGTCTTGGAGATCCTTGGAGCTGCGGATGATGAAGATTCCGCGGCCCCCGCCACCAGCTGCCGCCTTCAGAATCACTGGATAGCCGATTTTCTCGGAGGCCTCGATTGCCTCCTCGACACCCGCTACCGCCGAGAGTGTTCCTGGAAGCATCGGCACACCCGCTTCGCGGGCCTTTGCTCGTGCCCTGGTTTTTTCACCCATGGCCTCGATATTTTCGGGAGTGGGACCGATGAAGGTGAGCTTGCAATCTCTGACAAGCCTCGCGAATTCGGCATTTTCAGACAAGAATCCATATCCGGGATGGATTGCCTCAACCCCGGTGACCTCGGCGGCCGAGAGAATGCTCATCATGTTCAGATAGGAGAGCTTCGGAGAGGGCGGACCAATGCAGATCGCTTCGTCGGCGAGCTTCACATGAAGCGAGCTTTCGTCGGCGGTAGAATACACAGCGACTGTTTTGATCTCAAGCTCGCGACACGCGCGAATGATCCGCAGCGCGATCTCACCGCGATTGGCAATCAGAATCTTCTTGAACGGCGGTTTCTTTGAACTCATGAATCAGACCTCAGGCGGTATCGATGACGAAGAGCGGCTCGCCAAACTCGACGGGCTGCCCGTTCTCAACAAGAATCTGAACGATTTTTCCCGCGAAATCCGCCTCAATCGCATTCATAAGCTTCATGGCTTCAATGATGCAAAGAGAATCTCCCGGTGCCACACGCTTGCCCACCTCAACGTACGGAGCCGCAGTGGGCGAGGCAGAGCGATAAAAGGTCCCGACGAACGGCGAGAGAACCTTCTTGAAGGTTGCGGGATCCTTCGTTTCGGTTGCTGGAGCAGAAGAGGAGTTTGCGTTCGCTTGCACCGATGGCATCTGCACCACGGTTTGCGCCGAAGCGACCGAGGGAGGAGCAGGCATCGCATAATGGACCGCTCCCGCAAGTGCGGTTTTTACGTGGATCTTCTGATCCCCCTTGGACCATTCGAACTCGGCAATTCCCTTGTCCTTGAGCAAATCCGCAAGTTGATTCAGGGCATCGAATTCAAATGGCAGAGATGAAGGCTGCTTGATGGCCTCGGAGGTGTTCTTCTTCTTGGACTTACTTATTTGCTTTTTCGACATAACTTGCATCCCTTGTATCCACTTTTAGGACATCCCCTTCCGAAATATGGAAGGGCACCTGGATCACTGCACCCGTCTCGAGGGTGGCAGGCTTGGAACCGCCGGTGACCGTATCGCCTCGGAAACTTGGATCGGTTTTCACCACTTTCAACTCAACGAAGGTCGGGAGGTCAACGGTGATCGGCTTTTCATTGTAGAATAGAACCTGAACCTGCATGTTGTCCTGCATGAACAAGGATTGCTCCCCGATTTGCTCTTCACTGATGATGATCTGTTCAAAATTCTCGGTATTCATGAAGTTGAATCCGCTGCCGTCCTTGTAGAGAAACTGCATGTCCTTGATTTCAACGTTCGCAGCAGGAATCTTTTCGCCTGATTTGAAAGTCCGTTCAATCACGTTCCCGTTCAGGAGATTCTTCAGCTTGGTTCGAGTGAAGGCACTGCCCTTCCCCGGACTCACATGCTGGAAATCCACAATCTGAAACGGGGTATTGTCGATCTCAAGCTTGATGTTCTTACGAAATTCGTTCGTTGGGTATACAGATGCCATAGGTTCTCCGGTAAAGAATCGGATACCAAAGGTCAACTGATGTTCGCAAGTTTAATCCGCTGAACTCGAAGGAGAAGGGCCTGAAGTAACTCGATTCGGTTGATCCACTCCTGACGCTTCACAAGGGGATCCGCTGAAAGGGCTCGATCGGCGGCCTGCACCGTGAAGCTTTTCAGGGGAACGGGATCATCCTGAAGCACAAGTAAACCATCTTCGTAGGCTCTGGACTCAAGCTCTTGAACGAGCTTGATGATCTCCTGGTCCTTGGGCATGAAAAAAAGAAGCACTTTGTAGGCGACAAGAGCCTCTGCGAGACGACCCAAAATCAAACAACTCTCCGCGAGCAGTTTCTGGGCCACGAGATTGTCCGGAACCTCCATTACGACCGGTGCAAGCTCCTTTACGGTCGATTCGTAATCTCCCTTGTCAAAAAGCGCACGTCCGAGCGCAACTCTCCCCCCGATGAAATTCGGATGATAGCGGATTCCATCCCGACAGATCTCAATCGCCTCATCAAACAGACCTGCTTTGCGATATGCTTCCGCAAGCGGCGCAAACACCCTCGACTTCGGATCAGCCTGGTATTTCTTGAGATAGTGATAAATCTGCGGATTCCCTCGAGCGGGCTTCATAGCTTTTCCGATTTCTGTTCCGCATCGGAATCGCTCCCGGATCCAAGGGCGGTCTTCCTCACATTCACAATCTTGGGAGTGACGAAGAACATCAACTCGTTTTTCTCTGCAGCTCTACTCTCGGTCCCGAAAAGCCAGCCGAGAATCGGGATTTTCCTGAGAAATGGAAATCCCCGGGATCCGCTTGCCTCTGATGAGCTCTGAACCCCTCCAAGAACCAGTGTGTTTCCATTCTCAACCACCACCTCGGTGGTTACACTTCTTGGAGCAACAGAGTTCTGACCATTTGCATCAAGCTGGACCACATCCCTTTGGAAATTGAGTTTCATGAAGACAGACCCCTCGTTGGTTGCGCGGGGGGTGACATCAAGACTCGTGTTGTAAGGGATGAATACAGTCTGATTCAGGGTGACTCCATTCACTACCGTCTGTTGCTGCACACTCAGATTGTTCGCTTGATTGATATTCGCTTTTTTTCCGCTCAAAACCATCAAACGGGGTGAAGTGATCACTTTTGCTGTATTTTCAGCCTCGGAATAATTCAAGATGGCGTTCAAGCTGAAGGCGTTCCCGATTCCAATCCTAAAGGAGTTCGGACCATTGTCAGCGCTTGCCGCCGCAGAAGAACCGGAACTCACTGCTGAGGAAGCGCCTCCGCCAAGTGACGCCCCATTGATGGAAATCGAACTGCCCCCTGCCGTGATTCCAAACTTCCCGTCGATGGTATTCACAAAACTCTCGTTTGCATCAATCACCTTCGCCTCGATCATGATCTGGGGCGTTTGAACATCAAGGAGAGCAATCATTTTCCGGATCCGCTCGACTCCTTCGGACGTGTCCCTCACAATCAGGCTCTGCGTGTTCTGATCGATTTGAATGCTGGAAAGCGCCGCGCCCCCACCTGCCTGACCCGGGGAGCCCGCAGCGCCGGGAGCTCCCGTTTGGGCACCTCCCGAAGCTCCGGCTCCTCCGGGCGGAGTACTCAAGAATCCACTCAGGAGATTTGAAAGCTGGGTCAGGTCCGAGTAACTGATCGGAAATATCCGTGTGATCCGCGGCGCTGCCTGGGATGCGATTCTCTCTGTTTCGAGGATGGCCTGCTTTTCCTTCAAAAGAACCTCTCTGGGCATGACTCTCAACACACTTTCAAATCGTTCCGCAGCAAGATTCATCGTAGTCATGACAACATCAAGCGCTTGGTCCCATGGCACATCCTCCAGGGAAACGGTCACTTTTCCCGAAACCCCCGGAGCGACCACCACATTGAATCCACTCGCTTCCCCGATCAACCTCATCACTTCGTTGATATCCGCATCCTTGAGCTTGAGTGTGATGGGGGATCCGGTGAATTTCTTCTCCCTCGCCGACTTCTCGATGGTGTCGAGGGGGGCGGATTCCTGGGCCTCCGCAATTGGACTTCCAGCCAAAACAAACGTCACCAAAAAAAGTCCCATTGGTTTTTTCATTCAATTCCTGCCCTTCCTGTCCAGGAGTCGAAGCTCTCCGTCCATCCGCATCTCATACCGATCAGGCAACCGCTTTCCCTGATCGTCCACGAAATACTCCACCACCTGAACCGAATCGGGAGCGATGCTCGTGACTCTTCCCTCACGGGCCCCCACCAAATCCCCAACCTTGACAAAGAAGGTTTGGCCCTTCGGAGATACAATCAAGGCACGGGTCTTTTTCGGACCTGTGATCACCCCATTCAATTTCAGATCCCTCAATTGATAGAGTTCAAGGTCCGATTGAGCCTTCACTTTCACTTCCTTCACAACCACGGGCTCCTCGAAGGGATCCCGAAGGGCTCGGATCAAGCCCTCATTCAGGATCGATTCAATGGATGAGCCGGGGGCATCGGGGTTTGGCGCTGCCGAGGCAATTCCGGTCACGAGAAGAAAAAGAGGAACAGGCAGAAGCAGTTTCACTTTTTCGCTCCTCCCTTGATTTCCGCTTCCTTACTGAGCGAATCTTCCTTGCTCACCGTGTATTGATAAGCATTCACAGAGATCCCCGCATCCAGCGTGACAAAACGGGAACTGAGGCTGATCGGACTCTTCTTGAGACTGAAATTCCCCACCCTGAGAATCCGCTGCAGCTGGGAAATCCGGTGCATGAAGAGGACAATCTGCTGGAAATTGCCTTTCATGTTCAGCCGGAATTCCTGCTCCAAATAATACTCTTTCTGATTTTTCCGGCCAGGCTCCATCTTCTCGACCCGAATCTCGAGCTTGCGCGCCTCCGTGAGGAGAATCTTGATGAGATTCGGAATGTCCGCAGCCTCGGAGAGCGCACCCTGGTATCCTGCAAGCTTCCTTGCCTGTTCCCTGATCTCCTCTTTTTTGGAATCAAGGCTTTTCAGGAACGCTTCACCTTCTTTCTTCTTCTTTCGCATTCCATCCAGCTCCGAGTCAGCCTGTTTGACCTGCGCTTGCAGCCTGTGTGCCTCGCCGGATTCCGAATACTCGAACTCATAGACGTTATATGCGAGATACCCGATCCACGCTGCCAACAACAAAAGGGAGGGGAATCTCTTGAGCGCCTCCATCATTCCACCTTGCCTTGAAGCGAGAAATCCGCCTTCATCCCCTGTCCGTCCGTGGAGGAGCTGGAGATCAACTGAAGGTTTGTAAAATAAATGCTCTTTTGCAAACGCCCCATCAGTTCCGAGATCATGCCCGCATCCAGGCTTGAGCCACTGATTCGATAGCCCCTGTCATCAAAGGCATATTCGGCAATCCACATCTCTTTCGGCATGGACTGGGCCATCGTGATCAGGGATTTCGTCGCGAAATCGCGGTCCCGAATCAGCCTCTCAATGGTGTCGATCTTGTTCCGGATTACCGAGGAATTCTCTTCAAGTTGTTGTTTGATGGCCTCATATCCCTTCACACTTAGAAGTTCCCGTTGGAGCTTTTCCTTTTCTTTTCCACGATCCGTGATTTGCTTTTGGATCTCGGCCGTGCGCTGGAGGAGATAGTCGTCATAATAAATATTTGCACCGATGGCCAGAGCGAGCGGGATTACGAGAACGCTGCCCACAGTCCAGATGTCCCCGCCTCTACCCTCGAAAATCGACTTCAGCGAGAAACCGCTCCCGACAGAGGCACCCATCCCCCCTCCGCCCATCGATGCCGGTTTTTTCTTCGCGAGATTGATCCGGATCATTTCGCATCCCTCGATCGCATGGCAAGACCCATCGGAATGACCGCTTCCCGTGCGATGGTTTCCAAAAATTCAGGCGTATGCTTTTTCGGATTCGGGTGAACTCTCTCAAAAGGATTCAAGAATTCAACAGGTGTCCCCACATATTCGGCAACGACCTGAACGAGCCCCGGGGCGCGAGACGCTCCTCCGGACAGGAACACCACTGAAACCGGGGGTCCGACCGAGGATGCATTGTAGAAATCGAGGGATTTTTTGAGCTCCGCACCGATCGTGTGGGAGGTGCGGTTCACGATCTCGGCAACCTCCTGCGGAAGATTTCCGGAAATCTTCAAGGCTTCGGCATCCATGATGGAGGGAAGCTTCAATTCCCGCTGAATTTCAAGCGACACGAGGCTTCCGCCGTAGGGTGAATCCTTCGTGAAGAGAGGGACACCTTCCGAGCAAATCACCATTTTTGTGCTCATCGCACCAATGTCCGCCAACAACACCGCTTGATTCAAGGGAGGATCATAGTTCATTTCGAAGCAGTTCTGGAGAGCGAACATTTCCACATCAAATACATTGATTTTGAGCTTGGCACTTTCGATGACACTCCGGTACTGATCCAGAAAATCCTTCTTCACCGCCACAATGATCACCTCGACCTGGTTGTCCTTCAGTTTCCGGAGGACCTGGTAATCCACGACCACATCATTGATATCGAAGGGGATGTATTGTTCCGCTTCCCAGAGCACCTGGTCGTTCAATTCTTTCATGTTGGTGATGCTGAGAGTGAGGGTTTTGATGATCACCCCGCTGCCCGTTACAGCAGCGCACACATCTTTGGTTGAAATCCTCGCTCTTGAGAAGACATCTCGGATCGACTCGGATACAGAGGATGGGTTGATGATTTCACGCTGATCCGAAAGAGCACCCTCCACAGGACTCGATTCGAAGGACTTGAAAGTCCACCCTTTACCACGAGTGTTGATTTCCACTGCCTTGGTACAGGACGCACCGACGCTCAAGCCGATCAGGGATTTTCCTGAACCGAACAAGCGAGAGAGAAAACCGGAACCACTTCCTGCCCTTCCATGAGCGGATGCCATCTTTAAGAGGTTACACAGCGCGCGCGGAAATTACAATTCATTGACTCTAATTTATGGAAATTTTTGCCGATTCCCCTTCGAGCTCGACGTACGATGCGCGCTCGAAACGACCTTCCGTCAAGTCCTTGACGGGTGCAATCACCAAAACAATGCGGGATTTCACCCCACTCAGTCCGTAAACCGGGTCAAAACAGATCTCATCCACACCAAGTGCAATGGAATGGCGTGAAAGCTCCTCGCGAACAAGCACCTTGAGGGAACCCTCGCGATCCTTCCACCTGGAAACTTTTTCAACCACGGGATCCGCTTTCGACTCGCAATCAGAGACAAAATCCACCCTGAATTCGCCCGGACCGGAAAAGCGCAACCACGCGGATCGTTTTTCCTGGATGGCGCGGGTTTTGAGATGCTCAAGCTCCAGGGAAATCTCAAGGGCCGCATCCAAAGACTGCCACTTTGGAAGCCGATCCTGAATCACTGGCACGGAGCAAAGGGCCAGAAACAAAAAAGCCGCAAGAGTGATGGTCCAAAATCGCTGGCGCCGCTCGCGAACGCGGATCTTCTCGTAAAGCTCGAAATTTCTCCACTCATCTTCTAGGGGATGATCCATCGTGACACCTCGAAGAAGAGTTCTACCAGAGCTCCAACCACCAGAAAAGGGCCGTAGGGAATCGCAGTACGCAATGCCTGTTCTGATCGATTCAGCTTCGCAATTGCGATCCCGACCACGCTGCCCAAAACCGAACTGATCATGATGGACGACCAGATGCCTCCGAAGCCCAAAAATACCCCGATCGTCCCCATGAATTTGATGTCTCCTCCTCCGAGGCCCGCGCGCCCGGTCACCTTTTCGTAGAGAAGGGCAAAGAGGAAGAAAAACCCGAATCCTGCTACAGAGGCAATCAAAAGCGAGGGGAGCCCCGCACGGTAATCCCAATATGCAGTGAGGGCCCCGATCAGCCAGCCTCCGAGACTCAACTCATCCGGAATGATCCGGTGATCAAGGTCGATGAATGCAATCGCAACACCAAGAGCAATGAACAACCAGATCCTGAACTGGGAGATGAACTCGAACACACCGAAAGGGAGATCACGAAAACTTGCCCAGAACAAAAAAGCAGTCAGGAACTCCACGAGCGGATACCGCCACGAGATGGGATTTCCGCAAGCCGCGCACTTTCCGCGAAGCAAGAGGTAGCTCACCAAGGGCACATTGTGAAACCACTTGAGCCCCGTTCCGCAGGAAGGGCACCGGCTCGCGGGCTTCACCACGGACTGATCAAGCGGCAAACGGTGAATCACCACATTCAGGAAGCTTCCAATGATCAATCCAAAAAGAATGACAAGAGTGGACTTCAGCATTCAGAGATTTTTCCTGAAAAAGACCGCGTTGCCAAACAAAACAAACATGAAGGCCCAACCAAAGCCGTACCCGGCACGAAGAATGAATTCCGAGGAAGCAAGAGGCTGATCATAGAAAACCCGCGTATCCATCAAAAGAAGCGACAGATCGGGGGTAATCCCGCGCAAGACCACAAGAACCCCGGGGATCGCTGCCCCTTTTTTGATCAAATACGAAATTTGGTCGTGATTGTGGCCTAAAAACAGATAGGCAAGGCAGGTCACAGCGGAAAGTCCAGGTCTCAGGAAAAAGGAAAGAAAAATCGAGGCGGCGGATGCAAGCAAGGACTCGACAAAGACCAGGCCGAAACTTTGGAAGAAAGCCCCCTTGACAGGACCGCCCAAGAAAAGAATGCCCGCACCCACAACACACATCAGAAGCGTGGAATAAGCGAGCGTGAAGAGTGAAATTCCGGCCCACTTTGAAACCAGAAGGATTCCTCGGTGCACAGGGCGCGCAAGAAGGAGATAAATGCTCCGGTTCTCAATTTCAGTTCGCAAAACGCTGGATCCGGCCCCAAGCGAAACAGCAAGAACCGCAAGAGCATTCACAAAGGTTCCAAAATGAAGCAGGATTCTATCCTGACGGCCCCAAACCAACAATGCAGCGAGATACCCTATCATGAGAAGAAAGATGGCGACAAAGAAAAGTGTATAGAGGATCTTCTCGCGGAGCAGGTTCCGGAAAGTGTAGATCGCAATCGCGAAAAAGGAACGTATCTGCGAAACAATCCACGAATCCCGGCTCATCTTTTACTCCTCCATTCCTCTAATGATCCATCAAAACGAATTTCCCCTGCCGAGAGAGCAATCACCCGATTCGCAAGCGCCTCGAGATCTTCGATCGCGTGGGAAGAAAAGAGGATCGTCTTACCGGACGATCTCCACGACTGGATCAGAGTTCGCAGAACATCACGTGACTCCGGGTCCAAGCCGCTCATCGGCTCATCCAGAATCATGATTGAAGGGTCTCCGATCGCAGCCTGGGCCAAAGACGCTTTCTGAAGCATCCCCTTTGAAAAGGATTTCATTTTTTGAACAAGATGATCCTGCAAGCCCACTTCGAGCGACACCCGCTTGATCTCGTACATCTTTTTTCCGGCAGTTAGGCCTGCAAGTGCGCAGTGAAGCGAGAGAAAATCCATAAAGGTTTGCTCGACGTTGAAATAAGGACGTTCCGGAACATAAGCAACACCAATTCTCGACTTCGGATTAAGCGAGGACACGCCATTAAGAAACAGGTCACCGCGGCTGGGAATCTTGAATCCCATCAAGATTTGAAACAATGTGGTCTTTCCGGCTCCATTGTGCCCAATGACTCCAACACATTCCCCGAAGCCAACCTTGACGGAGCAAGACTTGAGAATATTCTTTCCTGCCACTCCCCACTCCACATCCTTCAATTCGACCGCAGGAAACCGAGCACTATTCATAACGTTTTTTCTCCTCCTCATAGAACGCCTTCAATACTGGATCCTTCGTATTTGAGGCCAAGATCTTAAGCATTCGGACCGCAAGGACCCTCTCCGAATCCTCGCCTGCAAGCCAAGTCTTCATGGACTGCAGATAAGAAGGGGCTCCCGGGATTTCGCTCGCTTTCAAAAAATCACGTTTTGCAGAGGCGAAGTCCTGTTTTTGGTACCCATGGACGGATGCGCGATTCAGGTAAAGCAAAAATGCGTGCGTCCAGTGCTCCTTTGGAAAACTACCGCTCTCAAAAACATTGATCGCACGGTCAAGGATTCTCAAGGCAGCGTCAGGCTCCTTGAGGAGAACCATGAATCCGATCGATCCTTGCTCGTAAGACTCAAAGAAGAATGGATCAAGTCCGTGAATCAAACGATAGGATTGTTCCATGACCGCGCTGGTCTCTTTAGAGTAGGTCATCTCCCCCAATTCCTGAAGTGATCTCAGCCATTCCCAATCGACAATCACAGGCCACAAACCACCACTGATGAAACGAACAAATCGGGGTGTCAATTCGTACCCTGTGTCAGAAACATCCTTCGCACATTCAAACTCAACACCGGAAATTGAAAAATGAAAACCGACGCAAAAAAAAACCGCAATCAGGCAAGGCAAATGAAAAATCTGTCGCAAATTCATCCGGTGTCCCTTATCCTATCCAAAAGTGAGAGCAAAAGAAATCTCTCGAGGGGTGAATATGAAAATTAGTAATGTGATCAAAAATAAATCCAGGGGTGCGGGATCAGTTTTGCGCTCACAGGCCGGTTTCACTTTGGTGGAACTCATGGTGGTGGTTGCCATCATCGGGATTCTCGCAACACTTGCAATTCCGCGTTTCAATAGTTTTATGGCGAGGTCCCGCCAGTCGGAAGTGAAGCTTGCCCTTGCCGCTGCCAGGACTGCGGTGGAATCATTTCGTGCTGAAAACGGCCTCTCTGGTTGCATTCAGCAGGCTGGCTTTCAGCCCAGCGCGGGACAAACACGATACGCCATTGGGTTTAATGGCGCTGTTTTGACCGCTAACTTTTGTGGACCTGCCGGGAATACTCGGTGCGATGGTTTTGCAGGCTGGCCCCAAGGTGGTGGTGCTGGCCCTGCTACAGAAGTATGCGTTGCCGCAAACGTTCAGTGGGCAGCAAACTCGTTTGTAGCACCGGCAACCGCACCTCAGCCTGTGGCTAGTCTTCTTAACGGACCTAGCACCGCCCTCGGCGCAGAGGGTCGAATTACTAGTGCTACTCAATACGTCATCGGCGGCGTAGGAAACGTTGGAGGCAGGAATGGGGGGGCCAACCTGCCCGATATTTGGACAATCAATGAGGTCGGCGCTTTGGTAAATAGCCAACCTGGCATCTGATCCGTTGGTTATAGTTCAACCCCTCGCCAAAGAACTTGGCGGGGGGTTTTTTTATTTGAAGAGGATTTTTGCGGCTGCCAAATCATTTTTCGCAAAAATGAGTGCCTCACGCTCGTAAAAGGCTCGCACTTCTCCAAGAACCGCATCCAAGTCGATGGGCCCGAGCGCAAAGTTCGCCCGAAGCGTGAGTTCACGCGGCAGCCCTTGGGCACGTCTCACCGAAAGGACCAGCTCGGGGGGAAGCGTTGAAACTTGGATTTCAGATCCCGACTCAAGAGTCACCACACGCTCCATCACATTCTCAAGCTCGCGGATATTTCCCGGCCACTGATGGGAAAGAAGCACCGAGAGTGCGTCTTGGGAAAGACCCGAAAGACCTCGTTTTTGCTTTTCATTGAAGCGCTCAAAGAAAACCTTGATCAACTCCTCAACATCCCCCACCCGCTCCCGAAGCGGCGGAGTCTCAAGCATGATCACATTCAATCTGTAGTACAGGTCCTCCCGAAATGAACCCTTCTTTACACCTTCTTCGAGATTCTTGTTGGTGGCAGCGACGATGCGCACATCAATCTTGATCGTATCATTTCCGCCAACTCTGCGGATCGCACGATCCTGAAGAGCCCTCAAAAGTTTGACCTGCATGGAGGTCGGGAGCTCACCCACCTCATCCAAGAAGAGCGTGCCTCGATCGGCCGCCTCAAAGAGCCCTGGCTTATCCGCGATCGCCCCCGTGAAACTCCCCTTCTTATGCCCAAAAAGCTCGCTTTCGATCAAGCTCTCGGGGATCGCGCCGCAATTGACCGCAACAAAGGGGCCATCCTTCACCGGGCTCAATTCATGAAGTGCCCGGGCAACAAGCTCCTTCCCGGTTCCGCTTTCTCCGATGATCAGAACGTTTGTTTTCGCAGGCGCTACTCGGGTGATCATTTGCTTTAACGCCTCGATCTTCACTGATCTGCCGAGTATTGGTCTCTTGATTTGATCAATCGCCGCCATCTTCGATCTCCTTGCACATTAGAGCTTGAATCAGATTCAGATCAGTTCCCGGTATTCCCCGCCATCTGGAAAATAGGCAAATACATTGCTATCAGGAGTCCACCGACAATTCCACCCATGAAAACCAACATGAACGGCTCAATCAGTTTCAACATTCCCTGAATGGAGGTTTCAACCTCCTCTTCATAAAAGTCAGCCACCTTCTCGAGCATCTTGTCCATATTTCCGGTGTTTTCACCCACAACCGTCATCTGGACCGCCATTTTCGGAAACAAAGCCTGTTGCCTGAGCATTGCGTTGCTGAAAGACGCACCGAGCTCCACCTCGCGCTTCATCAACCCAATCGCATCCTCGTAGGCGATGTGAGATGCCGCGTCCTTGCAAATCTCAAGAGCATCGACAATCGGAACCCCGGAGGAAAGAAGTGTGCCCATGGTTCGTGCGAAACGCGCAACCCCGCTTTGAATGATCAAGGGCCCCATGACCGGCAGCTTCATTGCAATGTTTTGAAGTACCGCTTTTCCCTCGTCGGTTTTGACATACTGGCGAATCAAATACACTCCAGCACCGAGCGCAAGCACAATTGTGAAAAAGTGATTGATCAACCCATGGGAGAGGTCAATCACAAATTTGGTCGGCAAGGGAAGCTCACCCCCACCCGAAACAATCATCTCTTCAAACTTAGGGATCACCAGAGTCAACATCAGCGTGATCACCCCGACCGCAATCGCAGTTACGATAATCGGGTAGTTCATTGAGCTTTTGATCAGACGCCTCAATCGATAGGAGTTCTCCAGGTACTTTCCGGATCGCTTCAACATCACATCGAGGGTTCCGGATGACTCCCCCGCGCGAACGAGCGCCACGAACACACGCTCAAAGACATCCGGATAGGCGGACATGCATTCCCAAAGAAAACTTCCTCCATTCAGCCGGTCCCGGAAGGTTGTGAGAATCATCTTCATGTACGGATGGGATTCCTGGTCCAGAAAGAGCTCGATTGCCTGGACCAGCGGAACACCGGAAGAAATCATGGTCTGCAATTGCTTTACAAAGTTCATCAGACGATCAGGAGGGAGGGATGCAGCGCCTCCCATCATTCTCTTCAGTGTGGCACCGACATCCATCTGCCCGAGAGCCACCTTTGAGATTCGTGTAGGACGAAGGCCCTTGCTCCGGAGGAGCATCCGAAGCTCACCTTCGTTGTTCGCCTCCAGGCGTCCCTCCACTTTTTTTCCGGCCCCGTCCTGGGCTACATACTGGTACTCAGCCATTCACTCGTTCCTCATACCATCTTCATGAGCTCTTCTGGGAGAAGGCTGTATCCCATCGCATCGGCTTTGGTAAGGTTTCCTTTTCGAACCAGATCCGCAAGGGCCTGATTCATCGTTTGCATTCCTGTGCCGGCTTGTCCTGATTGCATCACCCCGTACACCTGATGCATCTTGTCCTCGCGGATGAGATTTCGAATCGCAAGAGTCGGCACCATGAGCTCATAGGCTGCCGAACGACCGGGCCTTCCCGAATTCGGAACCAGCTGCTGGGTCATCACTCCTGCCAGGGTCGCAGCGAGAAGCTGTCGGATCTGGGCCTGTTGGTGCGGTGGAAACACGTTCACAACCCTCGCAATCGTCTGAACCGCGCTATTGGTGTGCATGGTCGCAAAAACCATATGGCCGGTTTCGGCGGCGGTGAGCGCCATCTCGATCGTTTCAAGATCCCGCAATTCCCCGACCAGAATGAAGTCCGGGTCCTGGCGAAGCGCGTGCTTTAAGGCATCATGGAATGTGTGTGAATCCGTTCCGACTTCCCGCTGATTCACGATGCAGTTTCGATGCGGATGGGTAAACTCGATCGGATCCTCAACTGTCAGAATGTGCCCATTGTCCTCTCGGTTGATGAAGTCGATGATGGCCGCGAGCGAGGTAGACTTACCCGATCCCGTAGGTCCGGTCACGAGAAACAAGCCATTTGGCTGCCGTACGATTTTCTTGATCGTTTCAGGCAAACGAAGCGAATCAAAGTCCGGGATCGTGACCGGAATCTTCCGGAAGACCGCGCCCATGCTCCCTCGCTGAAAGAAGAGATTCCCCCTGAATCGAGCGACATCCTTGACGCCAAACGAGAAGTCCAGTTCGTGATTCGCCTCGAAGGTTTTTTTCTGGGACTCGGTCAGAATCTCATAGACCAGATCCTTGATGGACTCGGGAGTGAGGGGATCCGTCTTCGCCTTTGCCAATTTTCCATGAATCCTGAACTGGGGAGGACTTTGATTGGTGATGTGAAGATCGGATGCATCCTGCTCAACCATGGCCCTCAGCAATGCAATCAGCGTTAGTTTTCCCATTTTTCCTGCCTCCCTGCAAAACCCTATTCACTCGTCATCGACACGGCTTCTTCAATGGAAGTGAGTCCCGACATTGCTTTCTTCAGTGCTGAAACCCTGAGCGTCTGCAATCCGAAGTTCTGGATCGCAGCCCTCTTGATTTCAATGGCCGTATTCCCCGCCAATACCATCTCCTTCAGATCCGAATGGAACTCGAGAACCTCGTAAATGGCAACACGGCCCTTGTAGCCGGTCATGTTGCATTCCTTGCATCCCTTCGACTGGAAGAAACTGCCGGAGCTCGCGATTTTCGAAATGCCGAGACCATCGATCTTCTCGGCTGGAACCTTCACTTGCTGCCGACACGCCTTGCAAAGGGTTCGAAGGAGGCGCTGTGCAACGATGGTGTTCACAGATGCCGTCACGAGAAACGGCTCAATCCCCATGTTCACCATCCGGGTGATGGTGGAAACTGTGTCGTTTGTATGAAGAGTCGACAGAACCAGGTGCCCTGTCAGTGCCGCCTGTACGGCAACCTCGCCCGTCTCAAAGTCCCGAATCTCTCCGACCAGCACCGTATCCGGGTCCTGACGAAGGAGGGCTCTCAGTACTGCTGCAAAACTGAGACCAATGTCCTTGTTCACCTGGACTTGATTGATTCCCTCCAGGTTGTATTCCACCGGATCTTCCACGGTCGAGAGGTTGTCACTGACCTTGTTCAACTCCATGAGTGCGGAATAAAGAGTGGTGGTTTTTCCACTTCCGGTCGGTCCGGTCACCAGGACCATTCCGTTTGGCTGCGCGATTCCGCGCCGAAAAATCTCAAGCTGTGCTTCCTCAAACCCGAGTGTGCGCAAATCAAGCTTCAGGTTTCCTTTCGAGAGAATCCGGAGAACCACCTTCTCGCCAAAGAGAGTCGGAAGAGAATTCACCCGGAAGTCGACCTCCTTGATTCCAATCTTGATCTTGATCCTGCCATCCTGAGGCACTCGGGATTCCCCGATGTCCATCCTGGACATGATCTTGAGACGTGCAACAACTGCGCGCCTCATTTCCATCGGAATGTGGGTGATGTCGACCAGGGTTCCATCCATCCGGAAGCGCACCCGGAAGTCTTTCTCGTAGGGTTCGACGTGAATGTCACTCGCGCCGAGGCGGACAGCTTCGGTGAGGATTCCGTTCACAACGGAAATGATCGGAGCATCCTCGGCGGAATCCGACCCGACTTCGTGCACCTGGTGCTGGTCGATGAATTGAATGGATTCTTCCTTGTTTCCTGCGATCTGCGCATCCTTCTTGAATTGCTCAAGCGCCCGGCCCATGGTCTGGGTTCCGGCATAATGCTTCATGAAACAAAGATCAAACGAGGCGAAGCCCGTAAGCACCGCCTCCACGTTCAGTTTGGTGGCAAAGCGCAGATCATCGAGAAGGTTGATCTGGGTCGGATCGGGGATCGCAACCACAAGGATCCCGCGGTCGTACCGGATGGGGATGCATTGAGATTTTCGCGCGAGATCGGGATTGACCATGGCAATGATGTCCGGCTTGATCTCGAACTTGGTCAGATTCGGAAGTGCTGTCATCGAGAATTTTTGCGCGAGGAACTGAAGCAGCTTGCTCTCCGAGAGTTGCTTTCGTTCAATGAACTGCCGGATGGCATCCCCGTTTGACCTGAAGATCACTTCGGCTTCAGAGTACTGGGACTGGGTGATGAGTCGCTCTTTGTATAAAAGCTCGACGAGTTTTCGAGACATATCTCCAATTTTGGAGGAAGTCCCGGGGAAGAGCAAATATATTTAAAAATTCCGAGAACTTAAGAGCTTCCGCGCCAAAATGGTATCGCTCGCAATTTGAGCCGTGAGGTCTGCAATCGAGGCGAACTTCCGCTCCTCGCGAATGTGTTCATGAAACCTCACCTCGAGGTGCTCTCCGTACAATTCGAAGCTCTGGTCGAGGATATGGGTTTCCACTCTCAGATCCATGGAATCGAAGGTGGGACGCACACCGACATTCGTCACACTCGGGTAAAGGGAACCATGCCAAAGCACTGACGTGGCATAGACCCCTGTCCTGAGAGGGAACTTTTCCTGACACTTCATATTTGCCGTCGGAAACCCCAAAGTCCTTCCGCGCTTATCGCCGTGAATCACCTCGGATCGATAAAAAAACGGCCTACCGAGCATTTTTTCAGCTTCTGAAACCCGGCCTTGGGCCAGGCATTCCCGAATCCTGGAGCTTGAGATTACGCCGCCGTCCCACTCGAGCGGCGGGATGGCGCAAAGAGTGACCGAGGCATCATGGCAAAACTCACGGAGCACAGGAATGGAACCTTCGCGTTTCCGACCGAAGGTGAAGTTGTCACCCACCACAATCACTTTTGCGTGAAGCGAGGCAAGAAGCACCTGCTCAAAAAATTCGCGCGCTCCGAGTGCCGCAAATGCCGAATCAAATCGTTCTTCAACGCAATAATCCACCCCAAATCCAGGGAGAAGCTCGCGTTTTTCCTCGTAGGTCATCAGAAGCTTGAGATTGGATTGCGGTTTCAGCTCGAGGGTCGGATGTGGATTGAAGGTATACACCACCAGGGGCAAATGGAGCTCACGAGCATGCTCCCTGGCTGTCTCAAGGATGGACTGGTGCCCCAGGTGGATCCCGTCAAAATTGCCGATGGCAACGACGGATCCAGCCGTGAATTCACTGTTCGATTGTGCCGAACCGAAGAGGGTTTTCATGATTCAAGGGTTCATTTTTACACTGGATTTTGAAGATGTGACAGATTAAAGTGTGGGACATCTCTTCGTGCGCGCGTGGTGAAATTGGCAGACACGCCAGACTTAGGATCTGGTGCCGTAAGGTGTGGGGGTTCAAGTCCCTCCGCGCGCACCATTCTTTTGAAATTCCCTTTTTACATCATCTCGCTTCGGATTCGCTCGCTCGAAGTATTCTCACATACATCTCGCTCGCTCACCTTGCTCAATTTCCTAAAAAGGGAACTTGAAAAGGATGGAGTTCTTGGAGCTTGGGCAAGTCCCTCCGCGCGCACCCACTCAACTCAAAAATTTTCGTGTTTTACGAGGTCCTGGAATGTCTCTCTCTTTCGGATCAGTTTTACTTTCCCCCGATCCACCAATACCTCAGCCACTCTCGGACGGGAGTTGTAGGTGCTGCTCATGGAGAACCCATAAGCGCCGCTCGAGAGGATGGCAACACGCTCACCGGGAAGTCCCTCAAGTGCGAGCATGCGGCTTTTTGCAAAATAGTCCGTGCTCTCGCAGATTCCACCGACCACATCCCATTTCACAGGTTTTGAACCATCCTGCTTCAGCGGGGCGATTTCATGGTACGCATCATACAGTGCGGGCCTCACGAGATCATTCATCCCGGCATCGAGAATTACGGTACGATTGGCTCCACGCTCTTTGGAATACACAACTTCGCTGACCAAGGCTCCCGCACTCGCAAGCAGACTTCGCCCGGGCTCGATCAGGATTCTCGGTACTTTCCTGAAATGCTTCTTCACGAGGCTCGCGTACCGCGCCAAAGAAATGGGATGTTCATCCCGATACCGGACCCCGATCCCGCCTCCCAGATCGACATAGGACAGCGCCCTGCCCAGATGGGATTCGAGCTCTGTTTTCAAATCGGCAAGTCTTTCAAAGGCATGATCATAGGGTTTCAGGTTTGTGATCTGACTGCCAATGTGGATGCTGAGTCCCTCGATCCTGACAAAGTCATCATCTCCATAGGTGATTGCGAGATCGAGGATCTCCTCGCGCGTGAGTCCGAACTTGTCTTTCTTGCGTCCGGTTGAGATTTTATCCAGGGTTCTCGCATCCACGTCCGGATTGTATCGGAACGCGACCCTCACCTCCCGCTTCAAGGCATTGGCCATCAGGATGATCAGTTCGAATTCCATCGCGGATTCCACGTGGATCGAATAAACCCCGGCGAATTTGTGCTTGAAAAGAGCCTCGAGTTCTTTTGCGGTTTTGGCCACCCCGGACAAAACCCTCCGCCCTTGCGGAACTTTGGCCAATTCGGCTCGACGCCACTCTCCATAGGAGACAAGATCACAGCCGGCACCAAGGCTCGACAGCAATTTCAAAATATGGAGATTTGAATTCGCCTTCACCGCATAACAAACTTGAAGAGGGAGCCCTCGCAAGGATTGGGTAATGGCCGCATAGGCCGTTCGAATGCTGGCTCCCGAGTAGACGTACAGAGGCGATCCGAACCTCTCCACGAGGTCATCCAGAGCGACTCCATCCACCGTGAGACGTCCATTCCGGTAGAAAAAAGATTGTTCGGCTGAGGGAAGCGTTGGAATCCGGATCATTTCCGGATCATAGCATCAAATTCGGGTGCCGTTCAGGGTAATCATCCCCTGATTCATGCAGTTTCCGGTCGGATTCAAACTTCCGGAAATCGTGTTTCCCGAAATGATCAACATTCCTTGGTAGGTGCACCCCATGCCCCCCATGTTCTGGAAGCCACTGTTGTAGGGGTTGTACGTATTGCCCGGGGAGTTCATCCAATTTGTTTGGCCGGAGCCGGAGGGCATGAGCGTGAGGGTGACATTCGCCTGTCCGTTATTGGCCGAGGTTCCCTGAAGGGTCTGGGTGAAACATTGATTCTGTCCCTGACCTGAAATTTGATTCCCGCTCTGGTTGATGGAAAGCATGATCTGGGAACACGCCGGATTCTGCTGAAACTGCCCGCCCTGTTGGGTGACGTTGTAACTTCCGGAAAGGCCCATCATTCCACACCCGACCAAAAGGAAAGCAGGTACCAGCGCTGAAAAAAGTGAACCCTTTTTATTCATGAAACTCATCATAAACATCTCCGTATCTGGAGTAGAGCAAGTTGAATGCCATGAGGCCAAGGCCGCCCGGAAGGGGGTTTTGGGCGTGAATCCACCATGGACAACTCAAAAGATCCGTATAAATCCTGAACATTCGTTCAATCGCGATACATCAACAATACTCGTTGCACTGCTCGGCAATCAATGCGCGGGGAGACTCTCCACGGTCAAAAGGATCGCACGGAGAATCGCACGGGATGAAGCCTTGCAGGCATCCAGAATGGCAAAATGATCCAGCTCCTCCGGCTTTCCATCAGCTCCAAGAGCCATTCCTGCGGCCAGGTTGCTGATGAGCGAGATCCCGCAAACCCTTGCTCCCGAATGTTTCAGCGCCACCGTCTCCCAGACCGTGGACATTCCCACCGCGTGGCATCCGACCCGCTGAAAAAAACGAATTTCCGCCGGGGTTTCGAATGCAGGTCCCTGAACCCCCATATACACGCCCTCGTGCACCCGAAGAGCTTGCCCCTCCAGCATCCCACGAAGGGATTCCCGAATGCGTGCGTCAAAGAGCAGGGTCAAATCCTGAAACCTCGGGCCCCACTCCGTACCATCCGGTTTGGAAGGATTTGGCCCATAGAGCGGGTTGCGGCCCGTAAGGTTGATCTGATCCGCAATCACCATGACATCTCCGACCCGGTGGGCGGGATCCATTCCTCCCGCTGCATTGGTGAGAAAATAGTCCTTCACTCCGAGCTCCCGGCTGATCATGACCGTCTGAACCACCTCACGCGGGTCTAGCCCTTCATATCCATGGAGCCGACCCACCTGAAGAATTCCGGCCCTGCCCGACTTCTGGTGCTCCACGAATACATATTTTCCAGTATGTCCCGGCGCCGTGGAAGAGTGGAGGCCGGGAACCTCTTTGAAATCGAGCTCGCCACACACACGAAAAGAATCGGGGAGACCTCCATCCACAATGGAGTCCTTGAAGCCGGAACCGAGCACCACATGGAATGCCGGGATCGCTTGGGTAGTGGATTTCAGTTTTTGAGAAAGAAACGTCGCGCCCGGGCTGAGTTTACTCATCTTGGACCTCCCCATAAAAAAGTGCCCCGATGAAACTCACCGGGGCACTCGTCACACTACCCTATTTTCGGAAATCAGGCGTTATTTGTGTTTTCCGATCCGCGCCTCATGAAAGCCGGAACATCGAAATCCTGCCCGTCCTGATTGATCATCCCGAGGCGCTTTGCGATCTCCCGGGCCCGTGCGAGCTCGGGGGATTCGGCACCCGCCGAATTGGAATTCTGATTCCCATTCATTCCAGAATTCGAAGAACCAGCATTGTTGGCGTTCGGCGCCGCGGCTGAGCTCAACTGATTCAGCTGATTCGCATTTTGCTGGGTCTCCTGATTCACCTGATTCTTATTGGCAGAAGAATCATTCAGAGTTTGAATCGCCTGATTCACCTGGCTTGGTACAGGAGGAGGCGTATTGGCGCGAACTGGATTCGCATTCTTCATCTCGGTCAGAAGCGCGGAAGCATCACACCCGAGTCCCGTAGCAATCACAGTGACCTTCACCTTGTCGTTCAATGCCTCATCGATCACGGTTCCGAAAATGATTTGAGCATCTTCATCGGCTGCTTCCTGAATGATGGATGTCGCTTCATTGACCTCGTGAAGGGTAAGGTTCGAACCACCGGTGATATTGATGATGATCCCGGTTGCTCCGTTGATGGAGATGTCCTCGAGGAGGGGCGAGCTGATCGCCGAGGTCGCAGCTTCCACCGCGCGGTGATCTCCCTGACCGAATCCGATCCCCATGAGAGCAAGCCCCTTATTCTCCATGATGGTGCGGACGTCGGCAAAGTCGCTGTTGATGTAGCCTGTGTGATTGATGAGATCCGAGATCCCCTGAACCGCGTTCAGGAGCACTTCATCGGCTTTTCCAAACGCCTGCATCATCGAAAGCGATGCTCCCGAGATGTTCAGAAGACGGTTGTTCGGAATAATAATCAAGGAATCCACGCTCTCGCGAAGCTGATTGATGCCTTCAAGAGCCTGCTTCATCCGCTTTTTACCCTCAAACAGGAACGGCTTGGTCACAACACCCACCGTGAGGGCACCCACTTCTTTTGCGATCTTCGCGAAAACCGGGGCTGCTCCGGTTCCGGTTCCACCGCCCATCCCTGCCGTGATGAACACCATGTCCGAACCCGTGAGCAATTCAGAAATCTGAGCGTAATCCTCGAGGGCTGCCTTACGGCCGACATCCGGATTCGCACCCGCGCCAAGTCCACGGGTCAGCTCTTGACCGATTGCAATTTTATGCGGAGCAAGAACACTCTCGAGCACTTGCTTGTCTGTATTGGCAGCGATGAACTCGACTCCACTCAGGCCTGCGCGGATCATGGTATTGACCGCGTTACAGCCGCCGCCACCCACTCCGACTACCTTGATTTTTGCTCCCAGTGTTTTCTCTTCTTGAATTTCGAACATAGTACTACGCCTCCTTGTGTTAGTTGTTTTCGAAAATTTTCAGAACAAATCCTTGAACCAGGTTTTCATCTGGCCCCCAATCTTGCCCACAATTCCGTCTTCTCCCATCAAAGTGTCCCCGATGATCGAATGGGACGCCTGATGGCCACGGCTCATTTGGTCGGCTCCATATTTGAGCAAACCAACCGCGGTTGAGAATTTCGGGGAATTTACGACCTCCTTGAGGCCGCCAAGACGGATCGGAACTCCGCGCTTCAGCGGAACCTCAAAATAGAAGTCACCAAGCTCGATCATTCCCTGCAACAGTGTGGTTCCGCCGGTGAATACCATTCCGGCCGCAAGCAAATCGGCATATCCCGATTTGGTGATCTCGGTCTGAATGAGTGAAAAAATCTCCTCGACCCGGGGCTCTACGATTTCAGCGAGAATTTTCCTGGATACCACACGTGACTTGCCTTCGCCCACTGCCGGAACCTCGATGGTCTCCTCGTCTTTCACGAGCGAAGCCATTGCACATCCATGGGCCACTTTGATCTTCTCGGCCGCATCAATGGATGCGCGGACTCCGACTGAAATGTCGTTTGTGATGTGAACACCCCCGACAGGAAGAACTCCCGTATGAAGAAGAGCACCTTCACGGAAGATCGCGATATCGGTAGTCCCACCACCGATATCCACAAGAGCAACACCGAGCTCCTTTTCGTCATTGCTGAGAACCGCTGCACTCGACGCAATGGGCTGAAGGCAGAGCTTGGTCACTTGAATTCCAGCTCGATTCGCGCATTTGATGAGATTTTGGGCAGTCGATATGGCACCGGTAACCACATGAACCTTGGCTTCAAGGCGAACACCGTTCATTCCGACCGGATCGCGGATTCCATCCTGATCATCAATGATGAACTCCTGGGGAATCACATGAAGCACTTCACGGTCTTGTGGAATCACGATCGCCTGGGCGGCCTCAATCACACGCTGCACATCCTGTTCCGTGATTTCCTTGTCCTTGACTGCGACCACTCCTGAGGAGTTGAAGGACTTGATGTGCGTGCCTGCAATCCCCACATAAGCGGAACTGATTTTGATTCCAGCCATGTTTTCGGCTTCTTTTACCGCTTTTCGAATCGCCTCAACCGTTGAATCAATATTGATGACGACGCCTTTGCGCAATCCTGTGGAAGGAGACTGGCCGAATCCGATGATATCGATCTTGGTTTCTTCACCTTGAACAAAGGGATGAACCTCTCCGACAATGCAAACCACCTTGGTGGTGCCGATATCCAAACCGACGATCAAATCTTTTTTTGACACTTGACCCTCCTCCTTCCATGAGCACGGGCAGCGACTTATCCCTAATGCTAACATGTCGCTTTTTTTTTGCGACAAAATTCCATCTGACGCAATCTATCGAAAAGCTTATGGACCTCTCGAAAATTTGACAACGATTTTTTTACCATTCCCAAGCCAAATCTTTGACGCGGGTTGCGATCTTTGCGCAATGTATTGAAGAACCTTCTTCAGCCTCTCTATAGGGAGCTCTGCGGCATCTTCAAGGTTCAAGCCGAGCTCCAAAACGGTTCTCATGACTTTCTGATTTTTCATGGGGTACGAGATCATCGCGCGCAAGCCGAGTTTTTCATCATAACTGAGAGAAGAAAGCTTGAGCCCGGGAATCACATCCGGCCCGAACCATGTGGTAACGAACGTATTGATTTTTCGGAGCACTCCGGACTCCGTTGAGGAAAATCCGGTCAGAATCGGCAGTTCTCCCGGATACACCAGGGCACGATCCTCGAACGTCGAGCCATCCGACTCCAGATACAGGACTCTTCCGTTCGTCTCGGTCAATAGCGCAACCGGAGTCCGCTCCACCACCCGAAGGGAGAGCGTCCCGGGAAACTGTTTTCCAAGGATCACACCCTTAACCCAGGGGTGCTCCCGAAGGCGTGATTCGACAGGAGCCAGCTTGAGATCGAACAACGATCCGAAACCCACCCGGATATCGGCCATCTCCAGCACCTGTTCTCGACTCAAGGGGTAATTTGACGACAACGGTTCAACCACGACGGATCGGAGAGTGAAAAGGGATGACCGCACCGCCTGCTTGATCCCGAAACCGATCAACCCGAGCGCCAGAAGTCCGAACACCCAGTACACGGCGTTCCTCCGGCGATCGCCTCCCGAGGCGTGCAAAATCCGCGGCTTCCGGTAGTGATTCAGTTGTGCCATTCGCCCCCCTCTCCCAGAGTACGAAGATCCATCCCATTCAGTCAACACATCAACACTGACATTCGGGCGCGTTTCATGGATCATGGGAGGAATATGCGACCACTCCAGCAGCTCTCATTGGTGATTCTCCTCGCCTCCCTGGCCTCTTGCAGCCAAACCCCGAAGAAACCGGCAATCCCCGGCCATCCGGAAGTTCAAACGGAGGGACGTTTCGAGGTGATCCCCTTTGTGGGAGATTTCAAGGTGCGCCGGGCCAGGCTCCCGAACGGACTCACGGTCATGATCCTTCAGGATCGCTCTTCCCCCACCTTCGCCTATCAAACCTGGTTCAACGTCGGCTCCATTCATGAGGTTCCCGGCAAAACGGGGCTCGCCCACCTTTTTGAACACATGATGTTCAAGGGAACAACGAAACATCCCCAAGGTGAGTTCGATGCGCTGCTCGAAGAGGCCGGGGCAGAGGGGGAGAACGCATTCACCTCGAATGATCACACGGTGTACATCCAGGAACTCCCGAAACAAGGCCTGGACCTCATCAGCTCCCTTGAAGGGGATCGGATGGTGAACCTCATCGTGAATGAGCAATCCTTCAATACCGAGCGGGAGGTGGTTCAGAACGAAAGGCGATTCCGGAAGGAGAATTCCGCGGAGGGAACCATCTATCAAACCCTGCTTGAAACCGCTTTTCTCGAGCACCCCTATCACTGGCCGGTCATCGGATACGAACAGGACCTCAATGTGATGAATGCAAAGGATGCACGCGAATTTTACGAGCGCTACTACAGCCCGGATCGCGCAACCTTGGTCATCGTGGGGGATGTCGATCCCGAGAAGGCTCTCCGGAGAGTCGAGAAGATCTACGGCGGCATTCCGGCAAAAAGAATTCCGGACGCTCCTGTGAAACCGGAACCGGAGCAAACAGCGCAGAGAAGAAAGAGACTCGAACTGAACATCGAGGTCGAGAAAATCTGGATGGCTTTCAAGGTGCCCGCCGCAGACTCCCCCGACAGTCCCGCGTTCGAAGCCATCCAAGGATTGCTGTCCGAGGGGAAAAACGGCCGCCTGAAAAGAGCGCTGGTGGATTCGGGGATCGCGGTCTCCGTCAGTTCGGGATCATTCACGATGAAGGACCCGGGCCTTTTCATGATCGAGGCCGATCTCCAAAAGGGAAAGAGTGCGCTTCTTGCAGAAACGGTGATCCTCCGGGAAATCGATCGCCTGAAGAATTCTCCGGTGGGCGCAGAAGAACTCACCCGCTCGAAGAATGTGATGAGATTCAAGTTTCTGGAACGACTCGCGAGCGCGAGCGGAAAGGCGAACTTCATCGGTCAGGCCGAGACATCGGTGGGCGGGCTTGAGCGCGGAATCCGCTTGCAGGATCAGGTCTACGACCTCAACCCGGAACAGGTCAAGAATGCAGTGAAACGCTACTTCGACACCTCGAAAATGACCGTCGTGATTGCGGTGCCGAAAAAACGCCCATGAGAAATCCACAGGGAAGAATCTATATGAAACCAAAAACCATTCTGGCATTCGTTTTCGTCCAAGTGTTCCTTCATGTACCCGCTTTGGCGGCAGAGTTCTTTTTTGAACGGGACCCATCGCTCCCACTTGTGTATGTGACCGCTGCTTTCCGCGGAGGCGCGACCCAGGACCCCGATCAGAAAAGCGGAGCCACCGACTTGATGGGGCGATTGATGCTTCGGGGCACCAAGAACAAGACAAAGTCGCAGATCGATCTTGCCCTTGATCAGATGGGGGGCGCAATCGAGTTCGAGACCCGCGCCGAGTTCATCGCATTCCGGGGGATGGTGCTTTCCGAAAACCTTCCGGCATACCTTTCACTTTTGACCGAGATCATCACGACACCCTCATTCCGATCCCTTGAGCTGGAAAAACTGAAGAAAGAGCAGAGTTCCGCACTTCTCGACGAATTGAACCAGGATCGCTCGCTTGTGAAGCTCCGCTTTGATGAAACCTTTTTCCGCGGACACCCTTATTCGAAGCCAAATCATGGAAAAATCAAGGACATCCAGAAACTGGGGGTTGCGGACCTTCAGAGTCAGTATCAAAAACTGATCACGGGACCGAATCTCGTCCTTCTGGCTGCCGGCGATGCGGAACGTTCCCGATTCGAGGAGTTTGTGGGGGCGGTCTCCCGCGGAAAGGCGGATTCCCGTTCGATCGCCCCGATTCCCGAATTCGAACAGAAAAATCAGAAACTCCGCGTGGTGATCTTCGACAAACCCGAGCGGACCCAAACCCAAGTGCTCATCGGACAGAAGGGGGTCTCCTTCAAAACCCCGGATCTCGACGCCCTTCAGCTTGCCAACCATGCCTTTGGCGGGGCCGGATTCCAGGCCCGCCTCATGATTGAACTGCGTGTGAAACGGGGATGGACCTATGGAGCCGGGAGCAACTTCAAACTGGGAAGCAGCCCCCACTCGTGGAAGATCGGCTTCTTTCCGAAGAATGCGGATACCCCCGCTGCAATCCAAGAGGCCCTGAACATGGTCCGGGATCTGAAGCAAAACGGGATCACAGAGAAGGAATTTGATTTTGCAAGAAAGAGCATCATCAACAGTGCGGGCTTCACCTACAACACCCCGCAAAGACGCCTCGAGAACCGGCTCACCGAGGTGGTCTTTGGACTTCCTGAGGGATATTTCACCGACTACGCCGACCGGATTTCGAAGATCACCCGGGACCAGGTGAATGCGGCCCTGGCTACATTCCTTGAGCCGGAACGGCTGATGGTCGGGCTTGTTGCAACCTCATCCCTTTCAAGAGGCCCGATCGCAAAGATTCTCGGCATTCCCGAAAGCCAGATCGAAGTACAGAGCTATCAAAAGGAATAGGAGACCTGGACCAGAACCTTGAGGCCCACCCCCGCCACCAGGAGATACGCAAAGGTTTCAATCTTCGGATAGCGCTCGAGCAGAACAATGAACCTGCCCGCCGCAAACCGGATGGCCACAACACCCATCAGGCCACCGGCCACGATCGCCCAGTAGTTCGAGGTGATCGCCACCGCAGCGAGGATGGAATCAATGGCAAAAACCAAATCCGTTAACTCGATCCAGAAAACCACTGCCCAGAAGTTCTTCGAGGTTCTATGGGTCTTTTTCTTGCCCCCACCCTTTTTGACGAAATAAACGATCGCAAGCCAAAGAAGGTAAGCGCCCCCGAGGGCCTTCACCCATGCGATGCTCACGAGCTGGGTTGCAAAATAAACGGCGAGAATCCGGAGAATCACGGCACCCCAAAGTCCGTACTTGAGAGCCTTTTTCTGCTCCCGCTCCGGAAGCTCGGAGGCCATGAGGGCAAGAACAACCGCATTGTCGAGGGACAGAAGGGTTTCGAGGATTGCCAGGGAAAAAACCGTACCTAGGAATGGAATGATGTCAGTAACCATTTGATTCGGCTTAAAAGTGGTGAGTCCAGAAGGATTCGAACCTTCGACCCTTTCATTAAAAGTGAAATGCTCTACCAACTGAGCTATGGACTCATCGTAACTGCTTGAAAGGAAGCTCAGGTCTAACAGATGCGACCCAAGGGATCAAGATTTTTTTAAAAGAGGGTCCTGCCCGACACACTACCCCCCGTCCCGCTCCAATGAGATCATTAAGGATGATGTACCGGCTCGTTTTTCAAACCATTTTCTTGATTCTAGGAGGTCCTGCACTGGTTTCGTGCAGCATGTTCAGGGTCAGCAGCGAGACGGATGCCGGGATCACGACCCTCTCCCCTCCCGGGACCGAAATGAGGCGTCCCTCGGAAACCGGATGTCTCGCCCTCATGTCTCAGTACTGCGATTCACTCTATGGTCCGGAGTCCGAAGGCAATTTGATCATCCAGCAGCAAAGGGGTGGCCCCATTTACATCCTGCAAGGGAAAACACGGAACGGCCTCCACCACGTGTATCACGAGCTCTCCCGAAGCAAGATCCGGAATCGCGAACGATTGCCCCGCGACTTTTATTCCATCCTGAAAGCACACCGGTACTTCGAAACACTCGACTCGCTGATCCACCGTGAGCCTTTCGAGAAGATGTCCTTGATGGACAGAATCGAGGCCAATGAGGTGGAGCACCGGGTGGAGCACCTGTGGAACCTTGCTCTGAGTGACACCCTGATCACGAGACTGACCAACCGCTTTCCCGAATTCCCCCGGATCCCCGCATCCCTCCTCCCTCCGGAAATGGTTCACACCTCGAAGATAGAACAAAAAATCCTTCTTTCCGAAATTTCCAAGGCAATCTGGCGCGATCATCCGAATTGGAAGAAAGTGACCACGACGTTTGAAAAACTGAGGAAAACCTACCTGAAGCTGATCCCCTCCCTGCCCGTGACTCAGGAGCTGAAATCCGACTGGATCGGGAGAATCCGCTCCTTGACCCTCGTCCTGCCGGGGAGCCTGCCGGAAATTGTCGATCAAGATTGTTCCTCAACCAACATGAACGCATTCTACTATCCGAATCTCAACGCACTCACGGTGTGCGCGGGTGATTTCAACAGCGAGGACATGATGATCACCCTTGCCCATGAAATGGCTCATGCGCTTGATCACTCGAGGAGCCTTCATCTTTTTTACAAAAGCAGCGAGCTCTCCCGGAAACTTGAAATCTTCAACCAACGCCTCTGCGGGGGAACCCCTTCCGCCGCCTCCTGCGAGGACTGGAGCGACTTCAAAACCGGGACGCGCGACCTGATGGAGGGCATTTCAGGATTCGAGCCTCCCCTCAGGGAATTCAACCGCTGCCTCAAGAAAAAACCGGAGACACGACTGCTTCGGGAGGAGGCAATCACCCGCTTTGCCGAATCCGCAATCCGGGAGAAAATCCGCGCCCTTGCCGATGAGGAGGCTTTCATTCGCATCACCCAGCCCGCGCTTCCCCTCGCAAATGGAAAAAGGGCAAAGAACCCGTCCTTCATGAACGCATGCCACTACTTGCAGACCCAGTGGAAACATGAGGATTTGAGCGGGGAGCTTTCCATCCTCACCGTATTCGGCATGGAGTATCAGTGTTCCTCTGCGAGCGACCCTTCAGAGCGCCTCAGAAATTCCCTGAAATTCACGACCTCCCTGTTTGAACGAATCGAAGCAGAAATGATCCGGAATGAAGGAGAATTCTCGGAGCGCAAGGAACTCATCGACGAAGACTTCAGTTCCCCCTCATCGGAACGCTTTGCGGACTCGATCGGGAGCCTGGTGATTGCCGAGGAGTTGCGCGAGATCCAATCGGCATGGGATCGGCGGATGACCTTCCTCGCCGGGAATTCCTGGCAATGTGACGGCCCTTCGCTCGCGAGGGAATTCCCCAGGGAGACCGATGTCCTGCGGAAATACCTGCACGACACCCACACGGACGGGGACGACCGGAAAAAGGATCTTCTCTCCACTCCGATCCGGAGAGCCTTGGGCTGCGTGAAAGACTTCGAGTGGAACGAGTGCAGTCTCTTCAGGTTTCCCGAAATGCCGTGAGAACCGCCCCTGTGCCGGATCCGAACCTGACCGGGTGCCCGAGGTCGGCGAGGGCAAGCTCCAGCGCTCCGATTCCGGTCATCACATCGAACACATCGCAGTATCCGAAGTGGGACAGCCTCAAAATCTTGCCCTGAAGCTCGTCCTGTCCTCCCGTGATGATGACCCCGTATTTTTCCTGCATGATTTTCTGGATCTGCTTGCCCTGCTCGACCGAAAACGATTCCGGCACCTTCACCGTCGTCAGGACGGGAGAAGGCGATCGCGAGAAAAACTCGAGCCCCAGCGCCGTTGCGGCCGCACGCGTGCATCGGGCCAAGCGCTCATGTCGCTCGAACAAAGCGGGGAGCCCCTCCTCGCGGAGCAGGCGCAGTGATTCCACTCCCCCGTGAATCAGGGAGATGCCGGGAGTCCACGCTGTTTGCTGCTTTTCCTGCATCTTTCTTTCGCGAACGAGGTCAAAGTAATATTTCGGTAATCGGGAAGATTCCGTCGCCTTCCATGCGCGCTCGCTCAGCGCAAGAAAGGAGAGCCCGGGGGGCAGCATCAGCGCCTTCTGCGACCCGGTAATCAAAACATCGATTCCCCACTCATCCATGGGCAGATTCAGGATCCCCACCGCCGTGATTCCGTCACACACGCTCAGCATTCCATGGGTCCTGCAAAGATCAACAATCCCCTTCACGGGCATCAATGCCCCGGTTGAAGTTTCGGAGGCCTGGAACAAAACGGCCTTTGCCCCGGGATTCGCCCGCATTCTTGCTTCCAACTCCTGCAGGGAAACCGCCGTACCCCGTTCGAGCAGGATCTCATCCACATTCAGCCCGTAGGTTTTCGAGAGTTTTGTCCAGCGTTCGCCAAACTTGCCGCCATTCACGACGATCACGGAATCCCCGGGGGAAAACAGCCCCGCGACCGTGGATTCCATGGCTCCGGTGCCAGTGCAGGTCAGAGTGAGAACCAATTGTTTGGTCTGGAACAACCATTTCAAATGATCCTGAAGGACTTTGAACTCGGTCTCAAACAGGGACGTACGGTGATGAATGACGGGTTCGGCGAACTTGGCCAAAACCGACTCTGGAATCGCAGTCGGACCGGGAGTGAGAAGTCGGATCTTTTTCATGATCCGACGCTACCACAAATCATGATTTCGCAAAACGGGCGCCTTTCCGCCTTGCGAAGCCTGTCCGGGGTGGATTACACCCTTCCCCATGCCTGAAATTTCTTCTGTCCTGAAAGAATCCCGAACCTTCAAACCGAGTTCCGAATTCGTGAAACACGCGGGAATCGCAAGCTTCGCCTCCTATCAAAAAATGAGGAGGCTTGCGGAGCGCAATCCGACCCGTTTTTGGGCCAACGAGGCAAAGGAACTGCTCTGGCAAAAACCGTTCAAGAAAACCCTCGTGTGGAAGTTTCCATTCGCAAAATGGTTTGCAGGCGGAAAACTCAATGCCTGCGAGAACGCGATCGACATCCATCTGAACACCCACCGGAAAAACAAAGCAGCGATTCTCTGGGAAGGGGAGCCCGGAGAGGTCAGGACCCTCACCTATCAGCAGCTTTCCCTTGACGTGAACCGTCTCGCAAACGGCCTGCGCTCACTGGGTGTGCGAAAAGGCGATGTGGTGGGAATTTACATGGGCATGGTTCCGGAAACCCTGCAAGCCATGCTCGCCTGCGCAAGGATCGGAGCCACCCACAATGTGGTCTTCGGGGGCTTCTCGGCCGAAGCCTTGCGGGATCGGCTGCTTGACTCGAGGGCGAAAGTGTTGCTCACCCAGGACGGCGCATTTCGAAAGGGATCCCCCTCCGCCTTGAAGGGTGCGGTCCACGCAGTGCTGGATCAGGTTCCGGGTCTTCAGAGCGTGGTGGTCCTGAAACGGACAGGACAGGAAACCCCGATGAAGGAAGGACGCGACGTCTGGTGGAGCGATCTCCTGGCCGGTTGTTCCACCGACTGCAAAGCCGAGGGGTTTGACAGTGAACACCCTCTGTTCATTCTTTACACGAGCGGATCCACCGGAAAGCCGAAAGGAATCCTGCACACGACCGGTGGCTACCTGACCCAGACCCGTTACACAAGCAAAGTCGTTTTTGATCTGAAGGACGAAGACATCTACTTTTGCACAGCGGATGTCGGCTGGATCACCGGACACTCGTATCTTGCCTACGGACCACTCATGAACGGCGCGACCCTGCTGATGTACGAGGGCGTTCCCACCTACCCCGCTCCCGATCGCCTCTGGTCGATGATTGATCGCCATCGGGCCACGATTTTTTATACGGCTCCCACCGCGATCCGCTCCTTCATGCGTTTGGGAGAGGACTTTCCGGAGCGACACGATCTTCGCTCCCTTCGATTATTGGGGACAGTCGGCGAACCGATCAATCCCGAGGCATGGATGTGGTATCACAGGGTCATCGGGAAGAAGCGATGTCCGATCGTGGACACCTGGTGGCAGACCGAGACAGGATCGATCTTGATCGCACCCCTTCCGGGTGCAATCCCCGCCAAACCGGGCTCTGCGACGCTTCCCTTGCCGGGAATCCTTGCGGATGTGGTGACCAAAGAGGGGAAGCCCTGCAAACCCAATGAAGGCGGCCTCCTCGTCGTGAAACATCCCTGGCCCTCGATGCTCCGGAATGTTTTCGGAGATCCGGAGAGATACGCGAAAACTTACTTCTCGGATTTCAAGAAACAGAAGTGGTACTTCACGGGCGACGGGGCCCGAAAGGATAAGGACGGATACTTCTGGATCATGGGAAGGGTCGATGATGTGGTGAATGTCAGTGGACATCGCCTCGGCACGGCGGAAATCGAAAGTGCGCTTGTCTCCCATCCGAAGGTTGCAGAATCCGCGGTGGTTGCAAGGCCTGACGAACTGAAGGGAAGCGCGCTGATCGCTTTCGTTTCCTTGAAATCCGGGGCGGTGACCGGAACCCCCGATCTCCCGCGGATGCAGGAAGAACTCAAAACTTGGGTGGCAAAGGAAATCGGTCCGATTGCGCGGCCCGACGAGATCCGGTTCACCGATGCCCTCCCGAAGACACGATCCGGAAAGATCATGCGGAGACTGCTGCGTGAAATGGTCACCACGGGAAAAACCTCGGGCGACACCTCCACTCTCGAAGACTTTTCGGTGCTTGAGCGCCTTCGTGCGAACGAAGAGGAGTGAGACCATGTCCTGCAAGGCCTCCCTCCTCACCATCGGAGACGAACTCCTCATCGGTCAGGTCCTGAACTCGAACGCCCAGTGGATGAGTGAGCGGCTCACGGAAATCGGCTGGGAAGTGACCGCTCATCTCACTGTGGGGGATCGAGAGGACTCCATCCGGGACGCGGTTTCCTTTCTTCTGAAGAGCAGTGATGCCCTTCTGATCGGAGGAGGCCTCGGTCCGACCCACGATGACATCACCCTCGAAGTTCTCTCACGGTTTTTCAAGGTCCCGCTCGAAATGGATCAGGAGTGGCTCGGTACATTGGAGCAATTCTTCCGGAGCCGGAATCGCGAGATGACAGAGAACAACCGGAAGCAGGCCTTTTTACTGAAAGGAGCCACTCGAATCGACAACGACTGCGGAACCGCAGCAGGGCAATTCCTCGAAGAAGGCAAGACCTCCGTGTTTGTGATGCCCGGAGTCCCTCATGAAATGAAGAGCATGATGGAACGCTTCGTTCTTCCAAACCTTGGCTCAAAGAGCTTGGCATCGGGCGAGCGGATCTTGAAAACCACTCTTCTCACCACCGGGGTTGGAGAAAGCGCACTTGCAAGCCGGCTTGATCCTTTTGTCAGAAAAGTTGCCTCCATCCCCTCCATGACACTCGCATTTTTGCCAAGCCTGACCACGGTGAGACTCCGCCTCCAAATGCGGTGCCGGACTCCGGAAGAAGAAGCGTTTTTCGCAGAAATGACCTCTGAGCTTCAATCGGCGTGCGGAGAGGATTATTTTGGACGGGAGCCTGGCAGCATAGATGCACTTGTGATCACCCGCCTGCGGGAGTTGAACCGGACGCTCGCCCTGGCTGAAAGTTGCACCGGGGGTCTCGTGACCCATCGCCTGACCCAGATCCCGGGCGCATCCAAAGTCCTGCGCGGAGCGATCATCCCCTATCAGGAGGAACTGAAACAGAGCGAGCTTGGCATTCCGGGAGCGCTGCTCGAGTCCCGGGGGGTGGTTTCCGGGGAAACCGCGCGCGCCATGGCGGAAGGGGTCCGGAGGAAGTGGGGAACCGACTACGGTCTTGCAACCACGGGCTATCTCGGCCCCACCGGCGGGGATCCGTTTGCCCCGGTGGGAACCGTTTGGATCGCACTTGCCCATGCAGGTGGAACGGTTGCCCGTGAATATCGCTACGAGAATCACCGCGAACGAAACAAGGAAAGAGCCGCTCAATCCGCAATTGATTGCCTCAGACGGAACCTCCAGGCGGGCCCTTGACATACCACTATTTTGGCACTCGCGTTCCACACGGGTTTCAGGTGATTTTTCGGCTCGATTTCCATAAAATGATGGGATGGAGCAGGCCAGGGAATTTCTCATGCGGTTCAGCGGTCCGGAAGGATACTTTGTTTTTTACACGTGCCTCATCGCATGCGGTGTTGGCGCACCTCTCAATTCGGATCTGATTCTGATCGCTGCATCCATGCTTGCGGCTGCAGGCCTGTTCAAGCTGCCGATCCTGATCCCCATCGCCTTTCTCGGGCTGATCACCGGTGACTCGATCAATTTTTTCATCGCACGGAAATTCGGCCCGGGACTTCTTCGAAGGGCCCCGTTCAAATGGATCCTCCCGGAATCGAAACTGAAACAGGCGGAAGGGTTCCTCTCGCAAAAAGGGAGTCGTTTTGTGTTCTGCATCCGGTTCATGCCCTTCATCCGGACCGCCCTCTTTTTCACCGCGGGAACCCTCCGCATCCATCCCAGGACCTTTTACCTCCTGAATGGCATCTCGACTGTGATTTACCTTTCGATTCTGATGAATCTCGCTCATGCCGCAGGATCCAACATTGATGGAGTCATTTCGGGATTCAAACGGTTTCAAACCATTCTCCTTGTGAGTGCACTTCTCCTTGGAACCCTCGCATTCACCTTGAGTCGCAGAAAAGGGCGCACGGTACCATGACCAAGTTTCCTCTTTGGGCCTTGTCGATTCCGATCATTCTGACCGCTTCGGTGTTTCAGATCACCTCCGACCTGGGCGAACAAGGCAAACTGCATCCCGCACTGAACGACAAACTTTATCCGATCGCACAGTCCGTCAATGGACTCATGACCAACATCAAGTTCCGTCTCCGCGGGCCGGAGCCGGCCCCCGGGAAGATCATCATTGTCGATGCCGATGATGATTCAGTGAGCTTGATCGGAAGGTGGCCATGGGCGCGGAACACCTATGCCGACATCATCCATGCCATCTTCAAACTGGGCGCGAAAACCCTCGCACTCGATGTCACCTTTTCAGAAGCGGAAAAAACCGTCCCCGATGAGCTTTATGAACTTTTGAAGGAAAAACCGTTTCTTTTGTCGGAGGCGAGGAAACTGGAAGGCGATCCGAACCTTGCCCGTGTGATCCAAGCCTATCGCAAACGCCTGGTCCTCGGGTATGCAGCCGACCTCTATTGCCAACCCCGGTACACACTGAAAGAAGAATGCCCCATCCACGACCCCGAATTGAATCAAACGATCGACACCACTCTGGCCAAATTCGCCCAACCCGATCCCTACGGGTTTCCCGATGCGATCCAGGATCGAAGTCCGTTCCAGTTCATGGTCCGCGTATTCTCGAACATCCCGATTCTCGCGGACGCGGCACTCCACGCGGGATCCTTTCAGATCAATCCTGACTCCGACAGCTATATCCGCCGGTACGGTCTCGTCAACTTCGCCAACGGGCGGGTGTATCCGTCGTTGGGACTGAAGCTGGCGGAACTTGCCCGTGACGACCGGTTGAAACTCGAGTTCTCCGCAGATGGCTTGATTTCAAGAGCCTACTTCGAAAAGGATCCGGGGAATCCCATCGCCATCACACCCGTGGGCTACATCAATCTGAATTTTAAGGGAAAGAGCCGTTCCTTCAAGTATGTGAATGTGATCGACTTGTTCCGGACTCTTGAATCCGGCAGTCCGGCAGATCGAGAGATCTTCAAGGATTCCCATGTGTTTTTCGGCACCTCCGCCACGGGAATCTATGACATGCGGGCATTCCCCTTCGACTTCAATACGCCGGGCGTGGAGGGTCACGCAACCGCCGCCGGCAACCTGATCGACCGCGATGAGCTTCGTTCCGCAAGCGGAATCGGAATGCCTTGGCTCCCGCTGGCCTCGCTCATCGTGCTGGGGCTTCTCTTTTCGTGGGCGTTTTCCACCCTTCAAGCCATTCCGAGCCTGATTTTGTTCACCTCATTCATGGCGGGATTCGGGTGGATCGACATCCGGCTCTTGTTTGGAAACCACATCAATCTCCCCACTGCTTTCCTGTTTCTCGAGATCCTTGCGATCTTCGGATTGATTCTCTCCGTCCGGTACATTCTCGAGGAGCGAAAGAAGAAATTTGTCCGGGATGCTTTTTCCAAATACCTCGCTCCCCAGGTGGTGGACCTTGTTCTCAAGGACCCCTCGCGTCTCGCGGTGGGAGGGGAACGCAAGGAACTCACGGTGCTTTTCAGTGATCTTCGCGGGTTCACCTCCTTTTCCGAAAACATGGACCCCAAAACCCTCACCCAACTCTTGAACGAGTACCTTTCGGAAATGACGGAAATCATTTTTGAACACGGGGGAACCCTCGACAAATACATCGGGGACGCGATCATGGCTTTCTGGGGAGCTCCGCTGGATCAGGACGATCATGTGGAACGCGCTTGGTCCGCGGCGGTGGCAATGACCAAACGATTGAAGGAAATCGCTCCCGACTTCAAGAAACGGTACGGAATCGAGGTCGGTGCGGGAATCGGAATCAACTCAGGGGTCGTGAGTGTCGGGAACATGGGCTCAAAGCGAATCTTCGCCTACACAGTCATCGGAGACCATGTAAACCTCGCATCCCGACTCGAGTCCCTCACCCGCCTCTACGGGTGCGACATCCTGACCACACAAGAATGCCTCGAGAAGATCCCCGCACAGGAGCAGACCCGATTTCATTGCCGGACTCTCGATACGGTCAAGGTCAAGGGCAAGAAGAATGCCGTGGGCCTGATCTCCGTTTCCGATCAGCCGACCGATCCCAGGATCATCGGCAAATTCGAGGAAGGGAAGGCGGCATTCCGGAAGCGTCTTTGGGAGGATGCTGCAACCCTTTTCCGGGAAGCCTCCGTCCTCTCGAAGGAGATTTACGGGGTGGCGGATGAGCCATCCGAAGTCTACCTGGAACGCTGTGACGACTTCCGGAACTCACCTCCACCCGAACAATGGGATGGGTCGATCGAAATGAGGAAAAAGTGATATGGCATCCAAAGAAATCATATTGAAGGCAAAAGACATCCTTTTCGAAGAAGGGGACCAATCCAAGAACATGTACGTCATCAAAGGCGGGGCCATCCGGATTTTCAAACGGAAGGGGGACGGAAAAATCGAAATCGAAACACTCCGCTCAGGACAAGTCGTGGGTGAGCTTTCGTTTTTCGATGGTCAGCCCCGGTCTGCATCCGCCGAAGCCCTGGTGACGACCGAAGTGATCGAAATCACAAGACCCGCATTGGACGCAGCATTGGGCCAGGCTCCCGAGTGGCTGGTAAGCCTCATCAAGACGATAGCCTCAAGAGTGAGGGGCGCGAACAACCGCATCAGGATCCTTGAGAATGTCTCCACCGAGTACGACATCGACAAACACGGAAACCGCACCAAGGAATACACCTTCATCACCATTCAGGAACTGCTGCGCTTCAGCACGGGGCTGCTCGTTGTGGCCAGCAGATACGGGAAAAACCAAAGCTCGGAGGGAATCGAGTTTTCGACCGCACTCCTCGAGAAATTCAGCGGTCAGATCCTTCAAGTTCCTGCGGCAAAGGTGATTTCCCTCATCGAGGTATTCAAGGGAATCGAAATCCTGAAGGGAGACCTTCTTCTTACCGACATCCGGTTTCTCGATCAATGGATCCACTTCCTGAATGAACTCAATCTCACCGCTCATGAAAAAAGGCAGGAAATCTCACTCAACGGCTTCAAGGTCCTGACCCTGATCGTACAGAACCGTGCCGAAGCCACCCCCCTGGAAGAAGGCATGGAGCGACTCAATCTCGGACCGGTATTGAAATCAAATGCAATCCCGCTCGGTTTTGCGCAGGAGTTGCTGGATCAAGGATTCATCAAGAACATCACCCTGGTCTCGGGCGAAGAGGTCCTCCTTGACTACGACGGAAAAAACATCATTTTCATGTATCGGGCGTTCGGGCTCTTGACCGAGCTTGAAAAACTGAATGCCCAAAAGCGCAAGAGCTGATCACTCTGCTTTGATCACGACAAAGCTTTCGACTTTTCTGGACTCCTTGAGTTCCTTGCCCTTTTGATCCGCCTGTTTCAGACTCTGAAACCCGGGGATCACCACCCGATACCGGGTTTCCGAATTCACAAGTGCGGTGCGCATTTCGGTCTTGATCCCGCGCTTCAGGAATTGCGAAATCTTCTTTTGGGCATCTTTGGAATTCGGGTAGGAGCCCAACTGCAGAGCGAATCTGCCCGCCGGGGTCTCAGATCCCGCCTCCGGCGCACCGGACTCGACTTTGTGGTCGGGAAGATCCACAGGCCTTGGCTGCTCCACTTTCAGTTTTGATGCTTCCATTTCATCATGGGTGGACTCGCGGATTGCTTCCTCTGCAGTGCCTTCGATGTGGTGCGCTCCCTGCTCGAGTGTTTCCTTCGGAGGTACGGATTCCGGACCGGACTCCAATTTTGCGACAGAAGCTTCGGGCTCCTTGCCTTCAAGATTCAATTTCTTTCCGTAATGGAGCCCAAGGGTGAAAAAGAATCCGATTGCCGTGAGAGCCACCAATCCGAGCACCAGAACTTCTTTCCAACTGAAAATATAAAATTTTTCGCTCTTTTGCATCTTGCCTCGATTGTGCCCAGATGGCGGGCCGAAGTCAAACCGGTCGGACTTTGGCCCGCTTTTTGAAGATGGCATGTCCCGAAGGAGTACACTGAAATGAAACCAACCCTCATCCGAAACCAATCCGGGCAAGGCCTCAGCGAGTACATGATCCTTGCCATGTTGATCGTGGTGGGCTCGATTGCAGCATCGAAGACCCTTGGAACAACGATCAAAGCCAAGCTGGAGACCGTGAATGAACACCTTCAACAAATCCATGTGCCATGAACCGGAAAGGCCAGATCCTGATCGAACACTCGATCGTACTGCTTGTCCTGATCCTTCCCCTGATTGCGGGGATCCTTCATTGGGGAGGCCTGGAGTATCAGCGTGCCCGATGCGCCCGACTTGCATTCCTCGAGGCAAGGGCGCGCCTGATTCAGGAAAATCGACCGGTGAAGGTGGAAATCGTTTGCAGAAGTGGGGTGACAGAGACCGTATCCCTGAGTCCCCTTCGCGATCTCGAAAGTCCGGATCCTCTTTCCCCTTTTCAGGGATGGGTCGGGAGGGCTTCCTCGCTTTGGGGGGAGCTGTCACACTCCTCGTCTTCCTCCTCGGAGCAGGGTTCGGATTGACCATGATCCACATTCGGGCCATCGCCCAACGACAGATCACGCTCGATCGATGTGCGGGAGGCGCGGCGCACCTTCTTCGCCACTTGTTGAATGATCTTTCAGCATCCTACCGGAGAATCGAGGCAGCCCGGCTTGCCACCCTTCCCTTGCTTGCAACTCCATCGGGACCAATGGCTCTTGAGTTGTTCGGGAAACTCATCACTGCCGAATCCGTGATTCAACGGGCCATCAAGACCGCTTGGAACGAGAGGCGGGTCCGATGGAATACCTTTCCCGGTCTTGGATGCGGCCTCCGAAATCAGCCGTTTCGGGGCATTTTTCCAGACTTCGACTTCAAAGTGCTCAGTCCGGGCGCCACTGTGTTTGAGGCTGAAACCACAGCATCCCTTTTGGCCTTGCCAAAGGAAATCCGGCTTGGAATCCGCGTGGCAAAATTGGAAACCGAAGCCCTGATCCAAGCGGAGAAGCACCATGAATGGTCCGTCCGATGGTCGCGGTAGGAATGCAGGCTCAAGCCTCGTGGAGATGTGCGTATGGAGCTTCTTGATCCTCGTCGCCTTGATCGGATTCGAGCGTGGTTTTCTGAAACGCTATCGCGGATTCAAGGAGGCGATTCAAAACCAAAACTCGCGCCTGAAACCCTGAGATGGCTCAGGGGCATTGCCCTTCTCATGGGTTCGTGCATCTTTGCGTGGGCAAGCATGGTTTCCACTCGTGAAATGACAATCATTGAATACAGGAGCTCCCATCGACCCGATGCCTCTTTCTGGCGAGCGATCCTGCGCTTTTTCGGCTATCGACCGATCGAATCGGGTGAAGAGCGTGAAAGGATTCTGCGCTCCTCCGAGGCTTTCCGGGGAGAGACACTCGAAGTCCGGATGAGTCCGGGTCTGCAAACGCTCGTCTTTCCCCATGGCGCACTGGGCGAACATTTCGAGGTGTGGCATCGGGATTTCCCTTGCCCCGCGCCCAAGGAGTGGAGCAGGATTCCGATCTCGCTGAGTGGACTCGAATCCATGAGAATTCTGCTGGAAGCGAATCCGATTCCCACTTCCCCGAAAACCCGTCCACGGACCAAATTCGTTGACCCGAAGGAGATCCGCTATTAGACTTGGCCACCTATGCAATCCAAGAAAAACCGCCCTATTTTGACAGTTGGCTCCATGGCATTTGACTCTGTACGCACCCCCGCAGGACGTGCCGATCAGGTCTTGGGCGGATCCGTGAATTACTTTTCCTTGGCCGCATCCCTCTTCTCGCCGATTAAGATCGTGGCCGTGGTGGGAGATGATTTTCCGCAGGACCACCTGAGTTTTCTCAGCAAGCGTGACATCGATGTCAGCGGGATCCAGGTTGCGAAAGGCAAGACCTTCCATTGGGTCGGAGAGTACGACACCAACCTGAATGAAGCTAAAACCCTGGCGACCGCGCTCAATGTTTTCGAACATTTTGACCCGAGACTTCCGGAAACCCACAAGTCCTGTCCGGTTGTGTTTCTTGCCAACATTGATCCGGTTCTGCAGCAACAGGTTTTGAACCAGGTGAACGGACACGAGTTGGTCGCCTGCGACTCGATGAACTTCTGGATCACAGGGAAGCCTGCGGAGCTGAAAGAAACCCTGAAGCGGGTGGACCTCCTGTGCATCAATGAAAAGGAAGCATTCCTGCTCTCTGACGAGAAGAGCCTTGAAAAGGCGGCGCGAAAAATCCAAACCATGGGCCCCACCAACATCATCATCAAGCGGGGCGAATACGGGTCGGCGCTCTTTACTCCGAACGGCGCCTTTCTCGCACCCGCGTACCTTGTTGACGAGGTGATTGATCCAACCGGCGCAGGCGACAGCTTCGCGGGCGCAGTGGTGGGCTACCTTGCCGAGAATGGCGCCAAGCGCGATATGATGCAGCTCGATCCCAATGGCTGGGATCAGCTTCTCCGGCGCGCGGTGGTCTACGGGACGGTGATGGCAAGCTTCACGATTCAGGATTTCAGCATCGGCCGCTTGAAGAGCCTCTCCCGCGAAGAACTCATGCATCGACGCGAAAAATTCATGAAAATGATGAGCGTGAGCCAGGGCTGAGCCCATGAGCATGCTCCTTCGCTTCGCGCTCTTCTTCAGCACCGTCACCTTCCTGGTGTGTTGGCTGACCTATCGAATCTTGAAACGGAACCTTGGACTTTCGCCGCAGGGAAACCGGATCATGGCGGCGTTCTTCTGGATCTCCGGACTCCTCATGATTGCAGGGCCCGTTTCAAATCGGGTCCTCAACACTCCCGCGACTTCACTCGGTGATTATTTTTTGCAATGGACGCAGTTCACTTTGCTCGGCTGGATTGGCACCGTTTTCCTGGTGTTCCTGTTTGTCGAGATCCTTCGGCTCTTTTCCAAGCCTTTTGATCCGGCAAAGCGGATCTTCATGACCACAGGCATCCCCCGCGGGTTGATTGCCGGATCGACCGCTGCGTCGGTTCTTGGAATGTTCGAGGCGAATGCCGGCCCCCTGATTGAACGGGTTGAAATCAAGCTTCGGACTCTGCCAAAGTCTTTTGACGGATTTAAAATCGCGCAAATCTCTGATGTTCATATCGGCCCACTCATTCATCGCGATTACCTTGAGAACGTGGTGGAGCGCGTGATGTCCCTTGAAGCGGACGCAATCTTCATCACGGGTGATCTTGTGGACGGCACAGTTGAGCAACTGAGAAGCGAAATCGAACCCTTGAGCCGCCTCAAGGCTCCAAGCGGGGTCTATTTCTGCACGGGTAACCACGAGTATTACTCGGGTGTGCACGAATGGGTCCGACATCTGGAGAGCATCGGCGTCCATGTCTTCAAGAACTCGAATCATATCCTGACCCGGAAGAGTGACGCAGGAGACGAACACCTCCTGCTGGCAGGAGTCTTCGACCATTCCGCACATCGTTATGAGGAATCGCACCGAAGTGACCCTTTTGCTGCCTGCAAAAATGAAATCAACGCCACCTGCAAGATTCTGCTGGCCCACAACCCCTTCAGCATCAAGGAGGCAGCCGAGGCAGGCTATGACCTTCAGGTTTCAGGACATACGCATGCGGGGCAGTTTTATCCTTATTCCTTCATCGTAAAGACGGTTCTGAAGTACTCGGAGGGGTTATACCGGGTGAACGATCAAACACAACTGTATGTGAATCGGGGAACGGGATTTTGGGGCCCCCCGAATCGCCTTGGAAAGAGAAGTGAGATTACTCATTTGATTTTGAAGTCGGGGGCGTGAGTGGTCAATGCCTGGTCTCTGTTTTCAAGCCCCGGAGAGCATTACATGGACTCAAACACGTTGCCAAAGATCAGCAATCCGACCTCAGTCACACCAAATTTTTCATTCGGGAGAAACACCAGAAGCGCGTTCCCGTTTTCAACTCCGGACCAAAAAATACCGCGAAACCGGCTGTGACTCTTCTTTTGCAATGCACGCAAGGACAGGATCATTTGACTCTTCAAATCATCGAACCTCTCTCCACTGAGACCCGGCGCTTCTGAAAACTTCCCAAAGAGTGTCGACATATCGTTCTCCACCGCAGCTCTCGAAGCTCCGCGCTTAGAAAACCTGAGCCAACCGACAACGCGGTTCTGCTCAATATTTTCCATAATCGCAACGCGATCGCGAATGCGCCCCTCCTCCACCATGAACGCCTTGTATGCGCAAGTCACTCCGCTCCCCGCAAGCCGACAGATTTCTTCAAATGGATCTTGAAGAGATGACAATTCCATCGCGTGGTGAAGCACCTGCACCAATGGCGCCGCAGAGGCGGCAGAAACTCCCTTTGCTGAAACCAAAAGGAACAAAGAAACTGAAACCAAAGTCCGCAAACAAAACATCATACCTCCCGAAACCGTCCGTCCAACGGGCGATCGCACCGTATCCCGCCCGGTTCACGAGGGCAAATCAGGAGAATGTCAGGGAAGAATCAATGAAAACGATTTCGGCGCTTCACGGGGGAGCGGGAGGATCTCACTCCGCCCGGCTCTCACCCAGATAAAAAGTCTGTGAGTCATCATTGTAGCCAAAAAGCTCGGAATAGCGGCCCCAGTTCACAATAGAGCTAAAGGAGGCTTCTGCATCCTCATTCGGGATGAGTTCGGCGAGCTTCTCAAGCATTTCCTCGCGGGTGACTTCGGTTTCCTCTTGGCTCGAAAGATAATCCCGGATCACCTTGAACAAGGGAAAGTGCTCGAGCTTCTCGCGGATCAGGTCTTTTCTGTCCGTGATGGATGCGTCGACGACTTTGTTTCCAAAGTCCTCCACCACGACATCTCCGCCCGGGGTGTGAACAAGCCCGAGCATTTCGGCTGCCTTGATCACTGTAAGGGTTTCTCCGAGCTCCATTGAAAGCTCCCCTGCAAGCTTGTAGATGTCTTCTCGCCCGCCTTTTCCGACCAAAAGCTCCACCAGTCCAAGGATCTGGCTGATTCCAATTTCAGGTAATGCTGCGTGTTTCATAAATTCTCCCTAAGCAAGCAACGAGAAGACCCGATCCACATACTCCGAGAAAAGCGGATCCCGCTTTCGTCTCGGGCGCGGAAGGTCGATCTTCAGCTCGCCTGCAATCTTTCCTGGACGATTCGAGAGGATCAAAATCCGATCCGAAAGCTCAATCGCCTCTTCAATGTTGTGGGTGACCATGATCATGGTGTTCACCACGTTTTCACGATCACTCCAAATGTCCAAAAGTTCGTTCCGCAAGTTGATGGAAGTAAGCACATCAAGCGAAGAAAAGGGCTCATCCATCAACAAGAGCGATGGCTCGATCGCCAGCGCGCGCGCAAGCCCTACCCTTTGTTTCATGCCGCCGGAAAGCTCACGGGGGTAAGCTTCCTCATAGCCCTCAAGACCCACTTTGGTGATGTACCGGTTTACCTGGGATCGCCGGTACACGACGTCTTTGGAGCGAGCCTCAAGGCCCAGCTCGATGTTCTGGGAAACCGTGAGCCAAGGGAGGAGTCCGAAATTCTGAAATACCATGGCCGTATCGAGATTGATGCCCTTCTGCTCCCGCCCATTGTACAAGACCGCCCCTTCGGACGGAGGAAGCAGCCCATTCATCATCCGAAGCAGAGTGCTCTTGCCCGCGCCCGAGGGACCCACGATCGTGATGAACTCACCCTCCAATGCCTTGAAGGAAATATTCTCGATGACGGTCACCTCCCCTTGGGGGAGCATGAACCTTCGGGTCACATGCTGAAGCTCGATCAGGGTATGCGCTTCCTGAATCATGAGGAGAACCTGAACTTTTCAAGGTTTTCTTGGTAAAGAGGCTGCCAGATCAACAGGTTCACAAATAAAATCCAGGCGACCATCACAACAATGCACAAGCTGATGGATCGACCGTCTCCCAATTCATACACGGAGTAACTGAGCAGCGCTCCAAGGCCTTTGACCCTGACGACTTCACTCTTCACCGTGATGTATTCTGATACCACGAGAGCGTTCCATCCACCACCCCATGCCGTGATGGCGCCCGTGATCAAGGCCGGGCGGATTGCGGGAAACACCAAAGTACGAAACGTTGCGAACGGACTCAATCCATATGATTTAGCAGCATCGACCAGATCCGAGGGAATGGCAGCGGCTCCACCGATTGCGTTGAAAAGAACGTACCACTGGATTCCAAAGGTGAGCAGAACCAGGGTTCCGAACTCCATTCCACCCCCGAGCTTTCGCACTCCGACCAGAACAATCAAAGGAAACAGAGCAGTCGCAGGAATGGAGGCTCCAAGCTGGGCCACCGTGGTCAGGGCATGCCTGAGCTTTGGTCGATTCCAGGTGAGATACACGAGGGGAAGCACCCAGGCAAAGGAGATCAAGAGTGCTGTGAGGATCCGGAGTGTGGAATAAAGAATGCTCATCGGCAGATCCCGGAGCACAACAGGAAGGGGTCCCTGGAACCAATTCCATACATAAAATGCGCCCAAGACCACCAAAAACCCGAGAGCAAAGTATCCGATGGCGACGCGCATTTTCCTCGTCCCCTCGAGAACGGGTTCGATGGGACGACTGACCCCCTTCACGAGCTTCGACAAAAGGGCAACCGGCAGATCCCAGAAGAGCGGGAAAATCACCTCCACAAGAAACCAGCGCACCGGCAAAGTCAGCGCGATCAACATCCTCAACAGCGGCTCTGTGAAAAACGACAATCTCGATGCGATGGTCTTTGGAAGATCAAGAAAGATTCCCACATCTTCCTCGTCCTGATTTGCGGTCGCATCCTGCTTGAAGCGGGCGGACCAGATGGTGAGCGGCTTCCAGATGAACGTATCAAGAACCAGGATCACGCAAATGAGTGCAAACAAACCCCAGAGGACCAATTCAAGCCTCTCCTCCTCGGCGGCACGGGCAAGGAAACTTCCAATGCCGGGCAAGTTGTACTTGACCGGACCGATTGCAATGATCTCGCATGCAACCAGGAAGAACCACCCGTTTGACCAAGAAAGGATTGAGTTGTAGATCACCCTCGGGATCGAGGCGGGGAGGTAGAGTTTGAAAAAACGCTGACTTTGGGGAAGCCCCATGCTCATGACCGCTTCCTCGTTCTCAACGGGAATGGCCTTGACTGACTCGTACACCGCAAATCCGATGTTCCATGCCTGGGACGTGAAAATCAGGAAGATTGCCGAGAGCTCGACCCCGATCCGATGGCCTTGGGTGATCCCGATGAAAAAGGTGATGGCTGCGGGGAAGAAACCCACCACGGGCACAGACTGAAGAACGTCGAGAACCGGAAGAATGAACCGCTCACCGGTTGCGGTTCGTGCGGCAAGAAGGCCGAAGATGAATGCAAACACGAGGGAGGAGCAATATGCGATCGCCATGCGCATCGTCGAGAGCAGGATGGCGCCCGGAAGATCGGGGAGATCGACCGTCTCGGCGCGAAGCCCGGAAAGGTGAACCCCACCCCGGTAGATCCCGATGACCGCGAAAACAAGCGCAATGAACAGCACCAAATAGATGACGCTCGACTTTGTTTTTTCGACTACGGATCTTTGAAGAAGTGCCATGAATCGCAAACATTGATACGATAGTTGGCATGAACTTGCACTTCCTTTTCTTGATGTGCACCCTCCTGGCAGGTGACTCGCTGGCAACGAGTTTTTACATCCGGCCGTTCGAGGAATTCACCCGGGATTCGCAAAACATCGTCCGCGGGCGACTCCATCAACCCCATTCTGAATTCGGAATCACCTCGAGCGGAGAGAGAAATGTTCACACCTATGCTGAAATCGAGGTGCTTGAGGTCTTGAAGGGCAGAATCACGGGGTCCTCGATTCAGGTTCGAAAGCTCGGCGGCACCAAGGATGGCACCACACTTCACATCCCGGGCTCGCCTGAGTTCCAGGACGGGGAGGTGTCTGTTTTTTTTCTTGGCCCTGAAAACGAGGATCACTCCTACGAGGTGACTGGTCTTGAACTCGGCAAGTTCGGACTTTCCGATAAATCCGGGGAAACGGAACTTACCGGAGGCCTGTTCACCTTCTCCAACGGTCCCGAGGCCCGCGAAGCAATCGGCCCCGGTGTTGCGGAAAACAAACGGGTGTGGACCCTGAAACAATTGAAAGAACTGATCGCAATCCAGAAGGAAGCGTCACCACCACCCGCCAATGCCTCTTCCGGCCCGAAGGACCAGCGCCCCCCGGTCAGAGCGGAATCATCCGCGAAACTCGATGAATCTCCCGCACCCGGTGCCACCCCCTCCCTTCACGATGAGGTCCGGAATGACTCGCCCGCAGGGTCCTCCGATCCGGCAAAAATTGCCGGGATTCTCTTCCTTTTCGGGGGCGCCTTGCTCGCGATTTTCTTCTACCTCAGGCGCAAGTAAACGGGATATCCTGTTTTTCAAGAGGCGGAATCAAGAGTTCGATTCCCGCCATTCACCCCGAAAGCGACTCAAGGATGAGCCACGGCCGGATTCTCATTGCTGCTTCCTTCTTTGCACTCCAAACCCATGCCTATACCATTACGTCGACCGATTCGGGTGAGCCGGTCCGACTTCGATACGGGCAGAAGCTCATGCTCGCAGGGAACCCGAACAATCAAGACGGTTTTCCAAGCGGAAACTTCAGGTCGGGCGTCATTCAAGGCTTGCACCAGTGGCGCGGGGCCACCGGAGGATTTCTCGACTTCGATTACTGGCAGGGAACCGACCCCGCCATCTATCCGCCCGAGGCATCCTCCGACGGTCTCAGCTCCGTATTCTTTGCGAGCAACTCGAGAAGCTCCGTTGATCCAAATGTGATTGGATACACGCAGGTCTGGTTCAACAGCGCAACGGGTGATCTTGTGGAATCCGACATCATCCTGAATGATCGCAACTACACATTCTCCTCAAACCCCGCAGATTCATCCTCGAATCCCAGGGCTTTGCGCCCGGCGGTTCATCTCGATGCCATTCTTTCCCACGAAATTGGTCATGCCATCGGCCTCGGACACAGCGGAGACCTCAACTCCTCCATGCTGTTTGTGGAATACCTCGATCAAGCACACTTGGGTTGCGACGATCTTGCAGGAGCACGCCATCTTTATGGAAGCACTTCGCCCACCGGAGCCCTTTCGGGTGTGGTCCTGAACCCCTCAAAGAATCCGGTGTCCGGGGTGCAGATCATCGCGATTTCACGAAAGACCGGATTACCTCTGGCGCGTGTCGTCTCCGACAGGAACGGACGTTTTGTCTTTGGAGCGCTCGAACCCGGGGACGTGGGGCTCGCACTTGAGCCGTACCCGGGCCCGCCGGACTCCATCGGTCCCGCTCACCTTCCGGCGAATCAGGACTTCTGCGGCACCCGATCCTTCCCGATTCAATTCGTCACCGAAGCGGACTCCCACACATTTCGTGAGTTCACCGTCACACCTCGCCGGTTTTCCGATACCGGATCCATCACGCTTCACTGCCGGAACATCCCCGCCTCAGGAGGAACCTCCGGCGATGAAATCGCACCGCCCTTTTTTGTCGATGCCGGATCCGTCGCAAGGCCCGTTGCCTATTCCTTCATTGCAAACGGCCCATTCACGGCAACCGGCCTCACGCACCTCCTGCTCTCCCCCATTCGCGTGAATCTTGAGGCTTTCGATGAAAAAGGCCGGCGAATTCAGGTTCAGACAAAGTACCCGCTGTACTCTTCGGATTCCGGGTTCAAGATCGCAGAAACCCGGATCGAGGGGTCGGCTTTCGGGAGGATTACGATTCGCGCAACTCCGCTCTTTCCCAGCGATGCGCCCCTTCCCTTCCGAACACTTTCCCTGAAGGACCAAGCATTCTTCGTGGTCTCCTTCCAGAACGGGACCTTTCCCCTCAACCCGCGATGTCTCCCGGAAGACTCGCCCCCCGAATATTTCTCGCCTCCGGGGAATCCCGTTCGCTACTCGAGTACGAAAAGCGCCCGGGAGGATTTCGGGTTCTGCGGAGTGCCCGCCGCCCGGGCAGGGGAAGTTCGTTCTTCCCGCGCGACCCCATCCTCCCTGGCCGGACGCCTGCTCGGGTGGTTCTGGCCATTCTTCGTGATTGCGGCCTTTCAGTTGAATTCAATTCGGCGCAGGATTAGACTGAAGCCAACATGTCGATCCGATTCCTGATCCTCCTTCTCGCACTCTTCCTTGTCACCCGAGCGGCCCATGCCCAGTTTGACGAGGGCGCCTTTCGGCAAGCCCTGAAACTCAAGAAAAACCTCTACCTTTCGGAGGGCTCTGTTTCAGGAGGGGATCGGGCTCAATCCGATTTCAAAGTGGTCAGCGTGAGGATCGCTGCCAATCCCGCAGGCTACGATCGGGTGGTAATGGATTTGGCGGATTCCAAGCGCCCGCCGTTTTTCATGGTGCAAAATGATCCGGCGAGCAATCGGGTTTTAGTGACTCTCTACGGAAAGGCCAAGCTCGACTTCTCCAGCCAAACCGCGATCCAGTCCGCACGAAAAACCAAAACCATCAAGAAAATGGAATTCATTCCCCTGGTGGAAGCGGATCGCTGGATGTTCTCAATGGAATGCCAAACAGGTGTAAAATCAGAGGTTTTCGAGCTCACCGATCCCTCCCGAATCATTATTGACCTGAAACCTTGATTTTCCCGATTTAGGGCCCATCACCATCAAGGTGAGCAACGCAAGCGAGATCCTTCAGGCAAATCCGGGCATCATTCTTCCAGACCAGATTCTTCCGCGGGATCTGTTCACGATCCCCATTCTGGGTCCGGTTCTCTACCCGACCCTCGTTCTCCCTCTCGTGGTGTGGCATCCAAAGGCGATTGCGACCGTGGAGGAAATCATTGCCCGAAAGCAAAATCATTTAGGGCTCATGATGACCAAGGGGGAGTCCATCACGGACGAAACAGGGTCCGCGGACCTCTATTCGTTCGGGATTGCCGTGAAAATCCTGAAACGGATCAAACTTCCGGACGGATCCATCCAAATCCTGATCCAGGGCCTGAAACGCTTCCGGAGCAGGAGGACACTCTCCGAGCACCCCCACCTTGTCGTGGATCCGGAGTATTTCGATGAGATCCAACCCGAAAAGAGCCTTGAACTTGATGCGCTCACACGCACGATCATCAATCACGTAAAGGACCTCTCGGAGACACACCCGTTTTTCAGCGAGGAAATGAAGCTTGCGCTCATCAACGCACCTCACTCGGGAGTGGTCGCGGACATTGTGGCTTTTGCACTGGGTCTCGGAAAGAGCGACTCCCAGGACTTCCTGGAAACCCTTCCCGTCAAGACACGGTTTGAGAAACTGTTGGTGTTCCTGAAACGGGAGCATGATGTTGCGACCGTGCAAAAGAAAATCAACGACGAGGTGAACCAGAAGATTTCAACTCTTCAGCGGGAATTCTTCTTGAAGGAGCAACTGAAGCTCATCAAGAAAGAGCTCGGAATGGAAGAAGAGGGCAAGGACAAGAGCGCACGATCCTTTCGTGAGCGAATCGAAGCCGCCGGCATGCCCGAGGGTGCGAAAAAAGCCGCGCTCGATGAACTCTCCAAATTCGAAACGCTGAGTGAGCAATCACCCGAATACACGATCTCCCTTGGCTATCTCGAAATGCTCTGCTCCCTCCCCTGGAGCACGCTCACCACAGATCAACTGAATCTCTCCCATGCCCGAGAGGTGCTCGACTCCAACCACAGCGGACTCGACAAGGTGAAGGAGCGGATCATCGAGTTCCTCGCGGTCCGAAGCCTCCATGCGTCCAAGAAGCTTGTCTCAAAAAAGGGCTCGATCATCCTGCTTGTGGGCCCTCCGGGTGTGGGAAAAACCTCCATTGGAAAATCGATTGCCACTGCCATGGGCCGGAATTTCTACCGGTTTTCCTTGGGCGGCATGAGGGATGAAGCCGAAATCAAGGGCCACAGGCGCACTTACATCGGAGCAATGCCGGGAAAATTCATCCAAGCTGCGAAACGCGCAGGAAGCAAGAACGCAGTCATTCTCCTCGACGAGATCGACAAACTCGCCTCCCACTATCATGGCGATCCCGCGAGTGCTCTTCTTGAGGTTCTCGATCCGGAACAGAACCACGCCTTCCTCGATCACTATCTTGATCTGCCTTTTGATCTCTCCCAGATGATTTTCATCGCAACGGCAAACTCGGTCCAGAGCATCCCTGCCCCCTTGCTTGACAGGATGGAAGTGATCGAACTCGCAGGATACACACTCGAGGAAAAGGAACAGATCGCAAGACAACACATTCTACCCAAGGTTCTCGAGGAAACCGCCCTGCAATCCTCGGACCTCAAGATCGAACGCCATGCAATGAAACGCTTGATCCTTGATTATGCGAGGGAACCGGGCCTCAGGATCCTTGAGCAGCTCCTAGGCAGGGTCGCGCGCAAGACGGCAGCCAAAATCGTCGAACGCAAGGAATCGCGCGAGCGCCTGAAGCTTCCGGTTTTGATCCGGGAGGAAGATCTTCTCGATCTCCTCGGACCAAAACGCTACACGCAGGAGCTTGCAACCGAAGTGAAAACACCGGGCGTGATGACAGGTCTTGCCTGGACCGCGCTGGGGGGAGAGATTCTCCACATCGAAGCGGCCGAACTCCCGGGGAGCGGCCAACTGAGGCTCACCGGACAAATGGGTGATGTCATGCTCGAGAGCGCCCAAATCGCCTGGACCTACATCAAGAAGAAGCTGATCGAGGAGATGGTGATTTCCCCGAATCTTCTCAAGGACCGGGATGTGCACATCCATATTCCTGCGGGCGCCATTCCGAAGGACGGCCCCAGTGCCGGAATCACGCTCGCGTGCGCGGTGTATTCCCTCTTCACCCGCATCCCTGGAAGAGCGAAGACCGCAATGACAGGCGAGCTTTCCCTCACGGGTCGGGTTCTACCGATCGGAGGAGTGCGCGAAAAGCTGCTCGCAGCCCGAAGGTCCGGGGTGGATCGGGTGATCCTGCCCGAGGAGAACAAACGGGATCTTCATGATCTGCCGATCGAGTTGCTTCGGAGTCTCGACATCAGATTTGTATCCAGACTTGAAGACGTGATTCCTTTGGTCATGCGAACCCGTACAGTCAAAAAGCCGACTCTTCGCTCACAACCAAAAGTCCGCTCCCGCAGCCACAGCGCCTCACTAAAGCAATAGAAATTGCATGGCCGTTCCTGCAAAATGGAGGGATATGGGCAAGCAAACTCTCTCGATCATTGGAATGGGAAAAATGGGTGAAGCGATCGCACGTGGTCTCATGGACAGCCCCCTTCGCTCGGGATACCGCATCCTTGGCACCACCCGCACCGCCGAGTCTGCAAGGGATGCGGGAAAAGATCTCGGAATCGAGGTTTCCACTTCAAATGAAGACGCAATCCGCTCGGGTGACATCATTCTGCTTGCGGTGAAACCCCACCAGGTTCAAAAGATTCTCGAGTCGAACCAGAAACTGTTTCACGCGGGCCAGCTGATCATTTCAATCTGTGCCGCCGTGACCACGGATCAAATCTCAGAGTGGAGCGGCGGGAAAACCGCGATCCTTCGAGCCATGCCGAATACGCCGTGCCTGATCAAGAGTGGAGTGACCGCGATCTGTCAGGGACCCAGGAGCGAGGATTCCCATCTGAAATCTGCAGAAAGGATTTTCGGAGAACTGGGTCGGGTGACCGTCTTGGAGGAAAGCCTCTTTGACGGGGTCACAGGACTGAGCGGGTGCGGCCCTGCCTATGTGTATTTGATGATCGAGGCCCTCAGTGAAGCCGGAGTGAAGGTGGGCATCTCGAGGAAACAGGCCACAGCACTTGCAGCCCAAACCATGATGGGTGCTGCAAAGATGGTGCTTGACCGCGCGGAGCACCCGGCCGCACTGAAGGATGAAGTGACGACCCCTGCCGGCTGCACGATCGATGGTCTCATGGCCCTGGAGGAGGGAAAACTGAGGGTGACACTGATCAAAGCCGTGCTCGCCGCCACCCGCCGGTCGAAACTCATGCGCAAGTAGTTAAATTCACGAGGTTTAAATTTCGGAGCGCCAGGGTTGTATTTTTAAACAAAAAAGATATAACGGCGCCATGAAAATCGCGGTTCTCCCCCTTCTGTTCCTGAGCATCCCCGGTCCGGACTCCCTCGCCGAAACCACCCGGCCGTTTTTCTCCATGGGGGGCTACGAGGTTGTACTGGTGGAAGGGGACGTGGAAAGGCAACCCCAGCTGAGTCACAAAACCCACGAACTCGATGACGAGCGATCAAGCCCCACCGAAGATCCAAGTCCCCGGACTGGATTCCATCTTGAGCTCAAGAAATTCCGGACCCAATCATCCATCGGTGCCGGATCGGCGCTCTCAAAACTGAATCCAATGTCGCCCACGGGGTTTTGGAAAGGGAATCGGCAGATGCGGGAAGATGAAACGTTTTACCGTGATCATTTTTCCTACCATGATCTTCTCGTCCCTTTCCTGAAGACGCGCCAGATGCGGTATCTTTACGGAAACTTCGACCGCAAGCACGGCCCCGCTCTCGTCAACAGTGACTACGAGTTTGCGGGGATCTCGGATCGCGAGTACGGATTCTGCTGGGGATTCTCGACGGTGAACCAGTATTTCGCCTACCTTGCCTTCTTTGAACCGAATGCAACACCACCCGTTGGCTACCTTGCGAACGGAAGAGAGAAGAATGAAAAATGGTTCCGCCATTACGAGTCGATCATCAATGACATCCTGAGCGGGAGACCGAGGATTATCCCTGGATTCACGAGTTTTTCCGAGTTCTCGGCGGTACCGGAGATCGAATTTTACCTGAAACTCAAAACCACCGAGGCCTGGGCCTTGCGAGCGATTTCCACGGGAAGCATCGGAACATTCTTCTCCTCCACCGATGAACTCGATGAGGCGGGAATCGATCGCCTGATCCGGTCTCTTCGCGCCCGCCTGCAGAGGGGGGAGCTCCCGAAAATCCTCTTCACTGCGGCTGATTCCAGAAAACAATTCGGCGGATCCCTTGATGTGCACTCCGTGATTGCCAACGGAGTTCGTTTGAATCCGGATGGTACGGGACGAATCGAATTGTGGGACATCAACTTCTATTTCAGCGACCTTGTCCGTTCGCCGAAGTTTCTCGAGATCCGATTCAACGCATCCACCGGGAAGCGCGAGCTCCACTATCCGTTGTGGCATGAAGTGAAAGAAACCCCCGAGGCAACGGCACGCTCGTCCCTGCTGGGTCAAGTGAGGATCAGCCCCGAGGAAAACGCCGAGATGGGCCGGATCGTTCGTGGATTGAAACGATTTTGCGGCGATCCCACAACCCGACGATACTGTCTTTAGATCTACATTTTGATGGAGAAGTGAACCATCCAGAAAGTCTGCTGCATGAAAAGCGGCTTGTTCTCAAGGTCAAACTGGTTGGGCGCAGCCACCACTCTCCCGGAATCGCCGAGGGTGGACGCAATCAGGTATTGGTTTCCGATGAGTAAACCGAATTCATCCTCTCTTCCCGGAAACGGGAAGAATCGGAATCCGGCACGGTAAAAGATCCCGCTCACATCGGGGCGGTCATGAAACCGGAATGCAAACCACTCGGAGCGGGCATACACGCTGTAGAAACGATTGAATCGGTACTCTCCCCCGAGCTGGCTTGAGAAAGCATCAACATTGTCCCCATAGGCCGAGATATTCAGGAAATTCGTAAAGGGCTTGTCGTTTTGATCATAGCCGACATAAGTCTGGTTGATCGCTCCGGCAAGATCCCCGAAGAGCTTGCGTCCGTAGTGGCGGTATTGTGGTCCAATCCGGAACTTGAAGCGATCAAGGTCAACCTCATAGTCCAATCCCGCGAGTGCGGCATAATTCAACTCGTTCCCTCCAGCCTCGGCCCGATAGCCGAACCCTTCGGTGAAACTCCCTTTTGAAAACAAGGTAGCTGTGAACTGCGGGGGGCGATATCCCACATCCCGCTCAAGCATCATCACTGTGGCTCCGAGGACTCCCTCTCCATAAATCACCTCAAGCGCCGCAACTCCCCCATCCAGGGTGAAACTCCCTGTTCCATCCACAAGGAGTCGCGCATGAAAATCCCCGCCCCGGGCGGCGATGGTTCCCCCCGCGGTTTCCTTTTGTTCGATGAAGATCCCCGATCCCAAGGTCTGTCGATCCACATCTCCGAGCCGGGTTTCCCACTCCAAACCCAAAAAGCCGCTCTGACGGTACGTGAGCCCAAGCCTCGGAATGACGAGCGCATTGAAGGTGGGCCCGTTACTGGTGGTCCCTTGGGTGAGAGTGGTTCTGAGATTCAGAACAAGATGCTTGGTGGGTTGAAACTCGCCCCTGAGATCGAGCCAGTACCCGTTCCCATGATAGAAGTCTTCCCGGTAATAGTCGCCCTCACCGCTGCCCACAAACACCGGCTTGAAGAAATCACCATCCAAGGCCATGACGAACGTATCGGAGCGCGGAAGAATCCGGAATTCATGCTGCTCCACTTCCTCGCGCACAGCTCGATTGGGGGCATATTGGAAGAACGCTTGTGCCGACCCTGAAACGGACAACAAAAGAAAGCAAAAGAGAAAGCGCATCATCGCAATAGGGAATGTTCAATCCCCGAAGGGTAAGAAAGAAATATCTCAGAGTTCGCCCGGAAGAGGACCTTCATCCTCGCCCTTGTACAAGGGAACCACTTTCCCTGCCGCGATTTCGCGAAGGGAATTCACTACGGTCCTGTTCTTCGACTTTACCAACACATCCGCGCCCTTGAAGAGCTGACGCGATCTGCGGGTTGCAAGATGAATCAGCTCGTACATGTTTTCGACATTGGTCAAACAATCTTCAATCGTAACGCGTGCCATAGGCCCTTTGTTCTACAAGGTCGGCAGGGCAAAGTCCAGTTTCAAATCCGCCTTACCGCGCACCCGAGTCGCACAGCTTGCGCAAGCCGGGGAGGCCATTGGCCCTGAGTTTGACAAACGCATCGGCCATATTCTCGCCCGGATTCGGGGTCCGACCTGAATCCGACCAGAGCTCCACCATCCTGACCTTCACATCCTCGCCGGGAAAAGTCTCCATCGTATAGCGCCGGCACGCTTCCGGAACCTGAAGCCTTGAATTCTTGATGATTTCATACCTTTGAATGCAGGACTTCGCGGAATTCACAGCAAGACCAGCCAGAATGGATCCGAGCTTTTTAAAGTATTTCAGCTGAACATCGATGAACCAGGAACAGTCGGCCGCGTCCTGAGTCACCCCGACCGGAGGAGGCTCCATTCCACAAAAACTCTTGAGTGCCTTGATGTGCTGGAATCTGGCCTTCGAGATTACATCCAACACCGTATCGGAAGGCATCACCCCTCTTACCTTTTGCAGCCCGGACTTCAGGGGACTCTCGAATTTCTCGAAGGGGAAAGTTCCGCATTCGGAGGCGAGCACGACCGTTGTCTGTTCCACATCACCGACCGCGTCCCGACAAGCACCGGCACCGAGCGGGGCGGCAGCCTCAACCACAGTCCGGCCCTTCTTCTCGAACGCCAGATAGGAACGGATTCCGGCCTCACACTTCCCCACGCGGGAGGAGCCGTGGTCCGACTGCGCGGCACTCAATCCGGGGTGACCGAACAAAAAGACCCACGGGATCAAACTCTTCAGGCTTGTCATTTCAACTCCCGGATCTTCCGGATCCACTCTTCCTTTTCAGATTCTGACAAAAAGGAGCCTTCAAACGAGTTCTCACAGAGAGTTCGGACCTCATCTGAGGTCAAGCAGAGGGCTCTGACGGTTTCCCTGAAGTTCTGGTTCAGATAGCCACCGAAATAGGCAGGATCATCCGAATTCAAGGTCACACAGGCCCCCTTCTGCAGGAGGATTTTCAAATTGTGATCCTCCAAACGGGGAAAGACCCGAAGCTTTATGTTGGAGAGAGGACACACGGTCAGGGGAATCCGCTTTCGAACCACTTCTGCAAACAGGGCCGGATCCTCGATCGAGCGAACTCCATGATCGATTCTTCTGACCCCGAGCAAATCGAGCGCCTCCCGAACATACGCAGGAGGGCCCTCCTCGCCCGCATGGGCAACGGTCAGGAACCCCTCGGCCCGTGCGGCGTCGAAGACTCTCTTGAATTTGGAAGGTGGATGTCCCACCTCGGAAGAATCGAGTCCCACGGCAATGATGTCCTTTTTGAAGGGAATCGCCTGGCGAAGGGTCTCAAACGCGTCCTCCTCGGACAAATGCCGAAGGAAACAAAGGATCAGTTTCGAGCTGATGCCCCACTCGGATCGCGCCTCGACAAGTGCGCGCTGGATGCCTTTGAAAACGGTCTCAAAGGGAACTCCCCGATGCGTATGAGTCTGGGGATCAAAAAAAATCTCGGTGTGGACCACATGATCCTCCCGGCACCGTTCGAGGTATGCCCGGGTGAGATCATGGAAGTCCTGCTCATGAAGAAGAACCTTCGCTCCCTCGTAATAGATGTCGAGAAACGATTGAAGATTGTGGAAAGAGTAGGCCTTCCGCACCTCCTCCACACTCTTGAACCGGATTTCCACCCCGTTTCTCCGTGCAATCTCAAACATCAACTCGGGCTCAAGCGAACCCTCGATGTGCAAATGCAGCTCTGCCTTCGGAATCCTTCGAATGAGTTCCATCGGTTCCATCAACCCTTACCTCCGCTGGCGTTGTTTCATCGCCTGTTGCATTTCACGATTTTGACTCCGCTTCTTCACGTCCTCGCGTTTGTCGCCTTTTTTCTTGCCCTTTGCGATCGCAACCTCGACCTTCACCCTGCCGTTCTTGAAGTAGATTCGCGTGGGGATGAGCGTCTTTCCTTCTTGGGTGAGAGCCCCGAACATTTTCTTGATTTGGTGCGCATGCAGAAGAAGCTTTCTTGGGCGTTTTGCTTCATGATTCCAGATGTTTCCGTGGGAATACGGCGCAATATGGAAATTCAGCAACCACGCCTCGAGTTTCGGCGCAACCCTCTCGCCGCGCTTTTTGCTGCTGATCTCAACATGTGAGTCCTTCAGGTTCGGGCTTTGGCTCCGGATGCTCTTCACCTCGGTACCCGCAAGAACGATCCCGGCCTCGACAAATTCCTCGAGGAAGAAATCGGATCGTGCGTTTGGATTCGTCGCGATGATTTTTTCGCCCGAAGACTCACTCATGGGGAACCGCCACTCCAAGACTGAGAATCAGCTTGAATGCGTCCTCGACCCTGAGGCCACTGTCGATAACTTCAGACTCTTTCACCATCAAGTGGAATCCGGAGGTCGGGTTCGGGACCGTGGGAATGAACACGCTCAACGATCCGGGCGGAATCCCTTTCAGGGTGGCCTGACCCGTCACAAATGCCACGGCCCAAACATCCTTGCGGGGGTATTCCACGTACACGACCCGATTGAACTGCTTGCCACCTTCCGGAGAAACCGCAGCAAAAAGCTGGTTGAGGGAAGAGTAAATCGCACCGAAAAACGGGATCTTCTCAATCCCCTCTTTCAGCCATTGAAAAAGCCTCCGGCCGAAATAGAGCCTCGAAAACAACCCGACACCCGAGATCAGGAGGACTCCGGTCAAGAGGATCCCCAGCATCAGAACGAAACGGAACGCTCCCGCGATCTCGCTTGCTGGATCGTGGAAGAAAATGCGGAAGGGCCCCTCTTCCATCCAATTCATGATTCCACCGAGGATCCATTGAAACACGAAGGCCACGATGAAGATCGGGGCAAGCACCAGAAGCCCCGAGAGAAAGTGATCCCGGATGATTTTCAAAAATGATTTCAATTTTCGATCGATTGGCTGCACGCTTCCTCCTTGCCGGAATCCCAAAGCCGGATCCACTCCGCCCACTCCAGACCCTCGGCTCTCTTCGTTGGATCCACCCCGCTCCGCTCAAGCGCCTTCTGCCACACGGTTCCGGAAAAATTCCCCTTGATCATCTTCCTGCGATGACGAAATGCCAACTTCAACAGGTCATTCCAGGCCTTCTTCTCGCCGTCCGTCGGGAGAGCAATCAGGGGCTCGGGCCTTCTTTTCAGTGTGACCACCTCCGACATGACCTTCGGCGGGGGTTGGAAGGCTGTGGGGGGAACCACGCACAACCGTTCCACATCCCACTCATTCTGAATGAAGAGTGACAAACTTCCACGGTCAGGGGTGGATGCACCCGAGTAGAGGCGCTTTGCCACTTCCGCCTGGAACATGAGTACCATTTCGGAGACACAATCGGGGATCGAGGCAAGCTTCACCACAATCGCGGTTCCGGCCGAATAGGGAAGGTTCGAGACCACGATCAGTTTGCCGAGACTCCGAAGAGCCTCCTCTCCTTGGTCCAGAAAATCACCTTTAAATAAAACGCCGACCCGGGATTCTCCCGACCAGAACTCGATCAACTCCCGGTCCCGCTCCGCGAGATGAAAGGACACATCCAAAGGAAGCCTGGAAAGCAGGGGTCTCGTAATGGCGCCCTTTCCCGGCCCGATTTCCAGGAGTGCATGTCCGGGATTCCTCTCCAGGGAACAAAATGCCGCGTCCACGATCGTCGAGATGATTCGCTCATCCTTGAGAAAGTGCTGGCCAAATGCCTTTTGCTTGTCAAACGTTCGCATCAAATCAGTGCTCCGCAATCGCAAAGGCGTTCAACTTGAGAAAATCGGACGCCTTCAGCCCATGGCCTTGGGCATACCGAACCGCGCCCGCAGCCGCAATCATCGCGGCATTGTCGGTACAATACTGAAGATCGGGATAGACCACGGGCACCGGTGATTCCGCCGAGAATCTAGCCCGCAACCTCGAATTCGCAGCAACCCCGCCCACAACGACAATCGTCTTTGCGCTCTTCATTTTCTGAAGGGTCAGGGTTTTCCGGATCAAGGGGTCCACGATCGCCTCTTGCACACTTGCACAAACGTCAGGCAACGCAGCCTGAAGCACCCCCTCCTTGAGGAGTCGTTGGGCCAGGAGTGCGACAGCGGTTTTCAATCCGCTGAAGGAGAACGAGAGCGAGTCCTTCTGCTTGAGACCCCGTGGAAGATCAAAGGCTGCGGGGTTTCCGCCTTTGGATGACTCCTCGTCGATCCATTTCCCCCCCGGATACGGAAATCCGAGAATTTTTGCCGACTTGTCAAAGGCCTCTCCCGCGGCATCATCCATGGAGCAGCCCGCGAGCGAATCCCGGAGCACGGTGGCTTCCCACAGCTCGGGCGCATTCTCGATGCAATGAAGATTGGTGTGCCCGCCCGAGGCAAGAAGGAACACCGCAGGAAATTCAATCTTCGGCACTCCTGTTTTTGGACTTCGGAGGAAGGCACTCATCAAGTGGCCCTCAAGGTGATGGACCGGAACCAATGGCTTTTTGCTCGCATATGCAAGAGCCTTTGCGGCCGTAACTCCAACAAGGAGTGCGCCGATCAAGCCTGGACGATTGGTCACCGCGATTGCATCGAGATCCGCGACCTCAACTTTCGCCCGCCCGAGCGCATCCCAGATCACGGGATCGATCTGTTCGAGATGGTTTCTGGATGCCACCTCAGGCACCACTCCGCCGTACGGCTGATGGAGTTCGATTTGCGAATAGGTGCTGATGGAAATGGGCGCATATCCCGCTCCTTCGTGGATCAAGACCGAAGCACTGCACTCATCGCACGAGGTTTCAATTCCAAGGATCAAACTCATGATTACTTCTTCAGCTTTTTCTTCGCGATTTTTCCTTCGGCCGTCTTGGGGAATTTCTCGACGAGATCCGAGTAGAACACCTTCGCATCATCCTTGCGTCCCGTTGCCTCGAAGCTTTCCGCGATTCTCAACAATGCCTTCGGATGAAACGGGGATTTCTGGAACTTTTCAGGGAATTTGGAGAAGTCGAGAATGGCCTTGTTGTACTGGAGTTTTTTGAAATGAGACTCTCCCCTGAGAAAGGTCGCCTCCTCCACCTGCTTCCCCGAGTCCTGTCCGGAAAGGAACCGGGAGAAGAACACGATCGCTTCCTCGTATTTTCCCTCGCCGTATGAATCCTTTCCAGCCTCAAGCGGGGTCTTGCCTTCGGGCACGGCAACCGTTTCCGGAGTGAGCTCCTTCAGTTGCTTTTCAAGGGCTGCGATCCGCTCCTGGGCTTTCTTCAGATCCTCGCCGGTCGACTTCTCCTTGATCTCCTGCTCGTGCTGCATTTCCTCCAATCGTCCGTTGGCGCGCGCAAGCTCGGCCCTCAGCTCATCTTCACTCAGTGTGGTGGGATCAGTCTTGACCGGAACCGGCACAGGCTGAGCAGTCTCCACTGGTGCACGGGCGGGCGATTGTGCAGGGGCGGCGGCCACGGGTGCGTTCGCCTCGGGCTTCAGGAGCTCTTCACTCTTGATGGGCTTGGCATCGAGCTCGGCTGCGGCCTCTCGCTGTCGGTTCAACTCCTCGCGTGTGGTCACGCAAGCACCGACAGACGGGATCAACAGAAAGGCGAGAAGGAACTTAGGATTCATGCGGAGATTCTCTCACTTTTTAAGGATTTTTTAAACTGCAGAAGAGGAGATCAAGGGGCCTTCGGCTCGGCGGGTGGAGGGGCTCCCCCCTCGGGCTTCTGTGTGCTTGAATCGCCGGAAATCGGGGTCGGCTCCGCAATAGGCTCGGGTGCGTAGGAAGGCTGGGCCAGGGGATCCTCGGGAATCATTTCCCGCTTTGCGCCATTCCGGATCGCCTCAAATTCGGCCCTCTCTGCATGGACGCGTGCCAGTTCGGCAAATCGTTTGGCGTCCATGAAGTTCTTGAGTCGGTACTCCCGACGGGCCTGGAGGGCGGTTTCGGTTGCCAGTCGATAGAGCTCGGGGGCAAGCAGGTCTGCATTCACCTCGGTTGCCGCCTTGATTCCCACCTCCATGTCCGACATCTCCTGGGAGGGCCGTACGGCGGTGACCGAGCACGCGATGAAAAAAAAGGGGGCCAAACCAAGCCCCCTTTTCAAAACCTTGAAATTCATTTAGCGGGAAGTCACCACGAAGTTGCCACGACGATTTTTCGCGTAAGCGGCTTCACTCTCGGAAGGATCCGCCGGCTTCTCTTTGCCGAAGCTGATGACGGAAATCCTGTCATTTGCGATGCCTTGGGTCGCGAGAAACTTCTTCACCGCATTCGAACGCTTTTCACCGAGGGCAATATTGTACTGGATTCCCCCGCGCTGATCACAATGACCCTCTACCTGGATCTTGAGGGAGGGCTTGTCTTTCATGATTTGTGCATTGGCCTTGAGGACCGTCTTCGCCTCGTTGCTCAGAGTGAAGGTGTCGTATCCGAAGTACACGGTTTGAAGGCCCATGGCTTTTCCGGAATCGGAATCACCCATGGTTTCATCCGCATTCGCAGCAGAAGGAAGAGTCGCTTCCTCCTGAGCCGGTTTTTTGGAACAGGCCGAGAATACCACAGTTGCCGCAACAAGCACGAACGCCCACTTCTTCATCATCTTTTGATCTCCTTGGTTTTACAGGGCTTATTTAAACCTCTTTTATCCATTCGTGCAAGCGATCCCCGTGAATTTCTTCATCGGTCTGAAAGCTCCAGCCCTCCCCGGGAGCCCACGCCATCCGATGCTCTTCCGAAACGGTTTCAAAACTGCGAGCCCCGACGAATCGATGTACCACAGTAAAAAAGTCGTGTTTAAGGAGCTCTTGAAGAAGCCCGGGCCCCCCCTCCACCAGAACGCTCTGGAGCGGCCTCGGAAACTCAAGAGACTCCAGAACCTGCCGAAACACTCCCCATAGCTCGGGGGAATCCACTGGTGCGGGTACCGGAATGATCCCGGACTCAATCCCTCCTGCTCGCGCACGAAGTTCCGATTCGCAAACCAAGATCCGGAAGCCCACCCTGCGTTCGGAGGGAAGATCCAGGGTTCTGCCTTTCGGGTCAAACACGAATCTTTCGGGGCTTCTGTGATGTGGTTCCGCACAATCGCGAACCGTGAGCTGCGGCTGATCCAGGAGAAAGGTTCGTGCGCCCACCACAATGGAATCGTATTTTTGCCGAAGCCAGTGCACATGCGCCCGGGACTCAGCTCCCGTGATCCACTTGGAGTGTCCACTCGCATCGCACAGGTGTCCGGACAGAGTCTGCGCCCACTTGGCAGCCCAGAGAGGTCGCCCCGTCTCGCGCGTCATGAAAAAATTCAGGTTCCATGCCCTGGCCTCAGGACCCAAAATCCCCACCTCCACCGTTTTGCCAGCCTCGCGCAGCATCCGGATTCCCGCACCATTCACGCGAGGGTCCGGATCCGGAACTGCGATGACGATTTTCGGAATGGGAGACTGAAGCAAAAGATTCACACAAGGGGGCTGAAATCCCTGATGGGTGCATGGCTCAAGCGTGACATAGGCAACCGCCTCGTGAAGATTCGCTCCGGGATCAATCCCCGAGAATGCGACCCGCTCGGCATGTTCCTGTTTCCACGCCCTCGTGCTGCCACGGCCAATGAACTGCTGATTTTGAACGAGAATGCATCCAACTGCTGGATTGGGTTGGGCTCGTCCCACCGACTCCATGGACTGCAGGAGTGCCTGTTCCATCCAATATTCCGCCGTCCCGAAGGGGAACGAAGGAGCGGGATCCGCGGCAAGAGTTCGCGCGATTCTTCCTCCGATTCCGAATCCTTTTTTCAGCACTGCTTTCATTGGCACAACAATCGCAACGCTTCGGCATGAAAACAACCTCAAAATAGAAAGGAATTTTCATGAGGGACATCAATCGAGTCATGTTGTTGGGACGTTTGGGCAACGACCCCATTTTACGATTCACCAAAAACGGAACACCGGTGAGCCAGTTCAGTCTGGCAACCGAGACCTGGCACCGCTCCCGGAACGAGAGCGAAACCACCTGGCACCGGATCGTAACATGGGGCAAACCCGCAGAGAAAGTGAACGAGGAACTCAAAAAGGGAATGGCAGTGTTCCTGGAGGGAGGGATCCGAATCCGGAAGTACGAAGATCAGGAAGGAGAGCTTCACTACATCCATGAGATCCATGCGGATCGAGTGAACTTTCTCCACAAAAAGCAAAAGACAACGGAAACCGCTGAAACCAGCGCGGAGGACTCGGTCATGACGATCGAAGAGGCTCCGAATTAGGTCCGGGTAAGGGGCGATTCAGTTTGCATGGCGAACCAGATCGCCAATCATGATCGACTGGGGCAGGAGCGCGGGCTCCTGCTCCAGCGAAACGAATCGATCCATCCGGGCGATTGCGGTTTTCTCATCGGTGTGGATGACCTTGATCCTTCCCACCGGAACCACATGCTCGCCGGCCAGCTTCTCGGCAACATTGTCGAAGCTTGAGATCTTGCGGTACACATCAAGGACACTTCCTTTTTTCAAGCCCTGAAGCGCACCCATGTTGATGAAAATTTCCTTTGGGGGTTGGCGGTCGGATTCACCGAGATCAATCGCCCGGAACACCTCATACACACTGTATTCGGCGGCATTCGCACGGGCGCCCGCACACAGCAAAAACAGCGCCGCCATTCCGAGGAGTCTCCTGATTTTGAATGATCCCATTTTCCGTCTCCATGGAAGAAAACCTCTCTCTTCCTTGTCCTTCCTATCGGGTCATGCTGGACACATCTTTAGGTGAAAATGCACCGACCGTGCGTCAAGGCGATGGCGCGGTTGCGACCACCGAGGATTTTCGCTCGCGCGCAAGTTCACTTTCATAGAGGGGTTTGATTTGATTCTCGAGAATCCAGACCCTCGCCGCGGCCGTAGTGATTCGCAGGCCCAAACGGTCAGAGGTTTGGGTCAAGAGCAGGTCCGTGTCGGATTCCCGTGTCTCGGCGACACAATTTTCGACCTCTTTTGAGAATCCACGCGTGCCTGGAAAACCGCAGGACTCAAGAAGCCTCCTGACCCGATCACGGGCGGAAATCTCAATCCCGGACAACAGCCCTTGATGAAAGGCAAGAACCTGATCCATCACCTTGGAATATGTGTTTTCCTCAAGAGCCATCGCCCTGAAGGCTTTCATTTCGCCGGTCAAGGCGGAATCAACCGCTTCACGGATTCGCGGAGCAAAGCAAGCTTCAGGAATTCTTTCTGCGGAACACTCAAGGAAGATGCTCCGTGCCGGCACAGACTCGAGGGCAAGCAGCAGAGGCTCACTCAAAGGCACCTTCTGTTTTTCGGCGGCCGGAACCCTGGATTGAGTCTGGAGTTCGGAACGATACCGGATCCACTCCTGTTCATCCGTGCGCTCCGAGATCACGGGCGCGCACGAGGAAGTTGCTGCGATCAGGATCAGGGACAAACTTCGCATGCCAAAAGCGGACTCCCACCCGGCCATGAAATCCGGATCGACAAAAAGCAGGCAAACCTTGATTGATTCTTTAGGTGAAGGATTGGGTCGGGACCGACACGCTATTCCTCACTGATCCGCAAATACTTGTACTTGTTCTGAATCATGAGGATCGTGTGATGATTTCGAAGCCGGGCATGACTCAAGAGATGGACCTTGAGAAAATACCCATAAGCCCAAGGCACCTCTTCCTGGATCAGGGCCTCCGCCTGCCGCACCCACTCGGTGCGACCCTTGGTTCCGGAAGGAGCGGCCGCAATTTTTCGGTAGAGCTCGTCAAAGCGGGCATTCTCCCAATTCGAGTCGTTCGGTCCCGGAGAACGATTCGGGCCGTAGAGAATCTGATAGCCATTCTCGACATCCGGATAATCAAAGGTCCATCCACCAAGCGCCAGTTGCATTTTTCCAAGCTTCGCCTTCTCAAGATAGGCAGGGAAGGAATTCAAGACAGGGTTCACGCGGATTCCGATTGCTCCCAACTGACGGACAAACATCTCTCCCATTTCCTCGAACCTCTGTTCGGTTCCGCGGAAGTCGAAACTCAACACCGGCAGCCCCTTCCCCTCCGGATAGCCGGCCTTCGCCAATAACTGTCGGGCTCGCTCGAGGGAGTATCCATATTTGAGTGCGGCATCGGGGATTCGGTCCAACAATCCCGGAGGTCCGACCTGATCTTGCGGAATGCCACGCCCCTTCTCGAACATCTCGATCCACTCCGTACGATTGATTGCGCTCGAAATCGCCTGGCGCAACATCTTGTTCTGAAGAAGGGGATCCTTCAGATTGAAGACCACATAATACTCCACGAGTGAGTTCTCCGGGTCCACCTGAACGCCGTCCTTTGCGAGATCCTCTCGCAATGCACCGGTCCCCTTGAGAAACACTTTTGAGGACTCCTTCATCAACTCAAGAAGATCTATTTCTTTTTTCAAGAATCGACTCATCCTGGTTGCCTCATCACGAATGATTTCAAAAGAAACCCCTTCAAGAAACGGAATCGGCTTTCCTGCATCTGCAAGCAAACCCCGCCTGCGAAGCTCCTCGGATCCCTGGTCCGGAAAAACCCCTTTGAAATTCGGATTCCTGGAGATCACGATCCGAACCCCGGGCTCCCAGCTCCTCAGCCGGAAGGGGCCGGTGCCGATCGGATGATCCCGGAGATTCCCATCATGGTCCCCATAGGCATCGACCGCCTCCCGCGCGACGGGCGCGGTGAAGGTCATCGCAAGAATGTAATTCAAAAGAGGGTAAGGCCTTGTGAATTTGAATTGAAGAGTGTGATCATCGATTGCAGTGAGGCCTTCGATCGGTGCCTCAAATGCTTTTTTGAAATCTTCGCCCTTGACACTTGCGAGTTTTTTTTCATACTCGTCAAACCCCGAGATCTTCTCTTGAAAAATCCAGGCACCTTGGGATTGAAGCGAGGGAATGGCAAGACGCTTGAAGGCATACACAAAGTCATCCGCCCTAAGTTCCCTGCCGCGTCCCCCATTGGACCGGAAGCACGGGTCGTCCTGAAACTTGATGCCCTTTCGAATACTCACGCGAGCCGAAAGCCCGTCCTTTGAATACTCAGGCATCGCTGCCGCAAGAAGCGGCTCAAGCACCATGTTCTCGTCGAGATATTTGTATTGGTACAGCGACTCCATGATGTTCGGAAGAATATCCAAACTCACATCATCATAGGCATTTGCGGGGTCGAGGGTTTTGAGATCTTCCTTCACCGGAACCCGAAGAATGTTTTGTGCGGAATCGTCCTTTCGGGTACACGACAGTCCCCCCGCAAGGAGGGTCGCCGTCAAAAGTACGGAGAGGGCGTACCGAAGCACCACGCCCCTACCTCCCGAGCTTTTCGAGAACGATCCCTTTTGCAGCGTCGATCGCGGATTGAAGTTGATCCACCCTGGTTCCACCAGCTTGGGCAAAATCAGGCTTCCCGCCGCCCTTGCCTCCGAATTTGTCGGCGGACCCTTTGATGATCTCACCCGCATGCACACCGCTCACCTTGGCTCCGACCGCAACCACGAGGTATGGCTTTTCCCCGGCCTCGCCCATCTCCTTGATTCCGAGAATGGCAACCGATGCTGCATCCTTTTGCTTGATCCGATCCGCCATCTCGCGAAGCTTTTTCATTCCATCGGATGCAGGCTCCACCATTCCGGCAATCACCCGCACTCCTGAAATCTCTTTTGCGATTTTGAGCAACTCTTCGATCTCGGCACCCTGCTGGGATGCTTGGAGTTTTTCGATTTGTTTCTTGAGCTCCCGCTGTTCTTCGATCATGCGATCGATCTTGTTTCCAATCTCATCGACCGAAGAAGCCTTCACTTGATCACGAAGATTCTTCAACTTTTGGTCCTGATCGCGAAGGTACTGGAAGGCGCCTTTTGAGGTGTAGGCGATGATCCTTCGTACTCCGGCTGCAATGCCCGCTTCGGATGCAATCTTGAAGAGATGAATATCGGAACTCTGATCGACGTGAGTGCCACCACAAAGTTCGGTTGAGTAATCACCCACCGACACAACCCGGACCGCGTCACCGTACTTTTCGCCGAAGAATGCGATCGCGCCGGCCTGAATCGCTTGATCCTTGTTCATGACCTGCTTCTTCACGGCGTCTCCGCCCCAGATCTTCTCGTTGACGAGGTTTTCCACTTTTTGAAGCTCTTCAGGAGCAAGAGCCTGGAAGTGGGAGAAATCAAACCGCAAAAGTTCAGGCGTCACAAGCGACCCCGCCTGCTTCACATGATTGCCAAGCACCGAGCGAAGCGCCCACTGGAGCATATGAGTAGCCGTGTGGTTCCGGGCGGTAAGCGCGCGAGTATCCGATTCCACGGTCTGAACAACGCGATCGCCCACCTTGAGGATTCCGCGCTTTGGTTTCAGGTGTGCCACGATCAACTCGGGCACTGGCCTTTGTACATCGACCACCTCACCCTCGAAGTCACCCTTTTCGGACCGCACGCGACCCCGGTCACCGGTCTGCCCGCCCGACTCGCCGTAAAACGGAGTCTTCGAGAAAACTGCAAGTGTGAGCAAAGATCCGTCTTCGGCTTGCGACGGAATCACGGCAAGAGTTTCGCCCGTTGCCTCGAGATGTTCATAGCCCACAAACTCCGGAAGCTTGCCTGCCTTTTTCAGCTGATCTGTAAGCTGGTACCACTCGGCCGCCAGCACCTGATCGCCCGTGCCCTTCCAGTGCTTGCGCGATTCCTCGCGCTGCTTTTCCATGTGGGTTTCGAATCCCTTTTCATCGACAGAAATGCCGCGCTCCTCACAGATGGTGCGGGTCAGGTCCAGCGGAAATCCAAATGTGTCATACAGCGTGAAAGCAACCGCACCCGAAAGCGTCTTTTTATCCTGAAGCTTTTTCAGCTCCTCATCCAAGAGTACGAGGCCGCGATCGAGGGTCTTGAAGAATTGCTCCTCCTCGGCCATCACTGCGCGCTCGATGAAAGCACGCTTTTCGGCAAGATCCGGAAACGCTTCTTTCATCTGATCGATCACATAGCCGCAGCACTGATGCAAAAACGGCCCGGAAAAACCAAGCTTGCGACCGTGACGAATCGCCCGCCTCATGATCCGGCGAAGCACATAACCCCGTCCTTCGTTCGAAGGCATCACGCCGTCCGAAATCAGAAAGGTGGTCGCGCGCGCATGATCGGCGATCACACGGAAAGAGAATACCGATTCATCTTTGGTCTTCGGCAAATAAGGCTTGTTTGCAAGTTTTGAAATTTTACCGATGATCTCGACAAACATGTCAGTGTCGTAATTGGTATCCACATCCTGAAGAATCGAGGCCAGACGCTCAAGACCCGCGCCCGTATCGACCGAAGGCTTGGGGAGCGGATTCAGCTTGCCGCTTGCATCGCGATCATACTGCATGAACACGAGGTTCCAGAATTCCATGTACCGGTCGCAATCACAGCCCATTTTGCAGGTGGGTTTGCCACACCCGTATTTTTCACCGCGATCAATGAAGAGCTCGGTGCAAGGTCCGCAGGGGCCGGTGTCGCCCATGGCCCAGAAGTTGTCTTTTTCCCCGAAACGGTAAATGCGATCGAGGGGCACGCCTTCCTGCTTGTGCCAGATCTCGGCTGCCTCATCGTCGGTCTCAAACACCGTCACATAGAGGCGATCTTTTGGGAGCTTCAGCTCTTTTGTGACGAGCTCCCACGCAAAATGGATCGCCTCTTTTTTGAAATAGTCCCCGAACGAGAAGTTTCCGAGCATCTCAAAGAAAGTATGGTGACGGGCAGTGAAGCCTACGTTCTCAAGGTCATTGTGCTTGCCACCTGCACGCACACACTTTTGGGAGGACGAGGCCCGTGTGTAGGGGCGCGGGTCTTTACCGAGGAACACATCCTTGAACTGGACCATTCCGGCCGTTGTGAACATGAGCGTCGGATCGTTTGAGGGAACGAGCGAGGAACTCTCGACCACGGTGTGGCCGTTCTTCTTGAAATAATCGAGGAAGATCTTGCGGATTTGTGCGCCTGTCATAAGGCAATCAACTTACTGGAGGCGCTTGGCCCCCGCAAGCAATTTGGGCTCAACGGTTTTCTTTTAGAGCGCCTTGCCCAATCCATGGGCGTTGGCTAGACTTGCCACATGACCACACTTCCCACTTCAGCCCTCATGATCTACTTCAAGGACTACGAGCAGTACCATCGCACCAAGGGCAACAAGGCCACTCACTTCATTGGAATTCCCTTCGTACTGTTCAGTCTCTTGGGCCTGCTCTCGCATGTGGTGCTCTGGAGCCCATCTCCGGAGAGTCTCTTTCCGGTTGATCTCGGCGTGGTTCTGCTTCTTGCTGGAGCGACTTTCTCGCTCAAGGTGGATTGGAAGCTCGGGATCCCCTTCACCTTGTTTTGCTATGTGAATTATCTTTGGTCCAGACACGTGCCCATGAACATCTTGATCGCCCTTCAGGTGGCCGGCTGGGTGTTTCAGTTGCTCGGACATTTCGTTTATGAAAAGAAATCGCCGGCGTTCTTAACGTCACTTGAACACATCTTCATCGGGCCCATGTGGATTTTTTCCTGGATCATCGGCTACTACAAACCAAGCACATGACTTCGCGCACATTCATCGGTTTCTCACTCCTCTCCCTCACCCTTCTTTCCGCCTGTGAGCTTCCTTTTTTTTCAAAAGCCAAAAAAAAGGGCACAGCCCCTGTTTTTGATGAGAACGCAGCCTTCGAACAGATCCTGACCTACGAAAAACTGGGCCCTGCGGTGCCCGGGAGCAAGGAAAGTACTGCGACCGGAGACTGGATCACATCCACCCTAAAGGCGGCGGGGGCCGAAGTTCTTGAGCAAAAGACCTCTGCAAAAACCCATGATGGCCATCAAATTCCGATTCGAAATCTGATCGGCAGGGTGAACCCCGGCGCAAAAACGCGCTTCATGCTCTCGGCACATTGGGATGCACGCCCGTATGCCGATCAGGAAACCGATCCGAAACTTCGTAAGCTCCCGGTCCCTGCCGTAAATGACGGTGGAAGTGGCGTAGTGGTGCTGCTCGGAATTGCGAAGGCACTTCAGGGACGCGAGCTTCCGTTCGGAGTGGATTTCCTGTTTCTTGATGCCGAGGACTGGGGCACGCCCTCGATTCCGAAAAGCTATTGCCTGGGCACGCAGCACTTTGCCGCAAATCCGATTCCTCAGGGCTACAAGCCAAAGTTTGGAATCAATTTCGACATGGTTGGCAGGATCGGCGCCACATTCCCGGCCGAGATCTATTCCATTCAACGTGCGGGCGCGGTCATCGAGCGCATTCAAAAGGCCGCACATAAACTCGGCTTTCAGGATTATTTTCCAAAATCCTTTATTGGCCCCGTGGTGGATGACCACATCTATCTGAGTGACGGCTTGGGAGTTCCGGTGGTGGACCTGATTCACATGACCGAGGAGGGCCGATTCCCGCCCGAGTGGCACACCCGGAAAGACACCTCGGAGTTCATCTCGCGCACCACGCTGAAGGTCGTGGGCCAGACCGTGATTCAGCTGCTTTGGGATGAGGAGTGAGACGGATTTTCATGGCCGACAGTGCAACTGAAATGCTCGGAAGCAATCGTTATCCTTGCTGATGGATTGGAAAGCGAAAGAAACGAAAAAATCTGTGAATCACAAGCAGTTACTTCCTGCTTGTGATTCAACTTCAAAGCTCTCAACTACTAAATGTCAACCCTGTACCCTCGCATTTATTCTTCAAAGCTCCACAATTATTATTGGGATTGGGGTTATCATCCGTACAATGACCACTTTGATACACCTCGGGTGGATCTTTGTTTTTATCAGAGCAAAACCAAGGTCTTTTCGAAACACACGGCGTATTTAATATACTCACGAGAACTCCACTGGAATCATACATCCCCATGAAACCAGATTTGGGGTCACACTTCTCAACAAGATCGCCGGGCTCACTCGGCACCGCCTCATCCCCTCCAAACAACCCAAAAAAAGCAGCATTCGCATTTCCCCCGCTCCCCATTATCAAAACCCACACCAAACCAAATACCGCTCGCTTCATCTTAAGTTCCTTTCTCTTCCCCTGAAGGGATCAAATACATTTCTTAAATTATCGCCGCCGCCGCCGCCGCCGCCGCTTGCAAGATGTGTACTTTATGACCTACGCGGATTTTTTTATTTTGTTTATAGCCGCGATAAATCGAGGGATTACGCCACTCGAAGCTCGAGTCGCTTTCGGTGACACCCCTGCTGAATCGGCTCTTTACTTTTTCGGTCTATACACCGAATTTTTATTTACTTTTTCGGCGTTAGAGCCGAAAATAGATTTATGAAAAGATACCTCGCACCCCTGCTTTTAAAGGATCTCCAAAAAAAAATTGTTCTTTTGTCCGGTCCAAGACAAGTAGGTAAAACAACCCTCTCCACGCTCCTTGATAAATCTTTTGAATATTTAAATTATGATCGTCTCGAGGATCGAAGGAAAATCCTTTCGGTCCAATGGGATCGGAAGAAGAGCCTCTGGGTTTTCGATGAGATTCATAAAATGAAGAATTGGAAACGCTGGCTCAAGGGGATCGCCGACACTGAGAAGAAGAATCAGATTCTGGTCACAGGAAGTGCAAAGCTCAATACCTTCAAAAAGGTAGGCGACTCCATGGCAGGACGATACTTAGAATACCAACTCATGCCCTTGGATCTAAAGGAACTGAAAGATTACGGGTCAGAATCACCGGAGAAAAAATTCGAGAAGCTCTGGAACTTAAGTGGCTTCCCTGAACCCTACCTATCCGGCTCAGAAGCTGAATACAAACGTTGGCGCAAGACCCACCTCGATGTCATGATCCGGCAAGACCTTCCGGAGCTTGAGGCCGTACGCCGAATCACGGACATTGAGCTTCTTTTTGAGCTGATGAAGGAACGAGTCGCTTCACCTTTAAGCCACAACTCGCTTCGCGAAGACCTTCAGACCGATGATAAATCGATCAAACGCTGGCTCACTTGGCTCGAGAACTCCTATACATTGTTTAAGGTCAGCCCCTTTTCAAAAAATTTGAAGTACTCGCTTAAAAAAGCTCCGAAATATTACCTCTTTGATTATCCAAGAATCAAGGACCCGGGTGCAAGACTCGAGAATTTGGTTGCGCTTGCGCTCCATAAGGAGCTTTTGCTTCGAAATGACCGCGATGGCGAGAACTACTCGCTTCACTACCTTCAGGATAAATTCCACCATGAGATTGATTTTCTCATTTGCAATGATCGAAAACCCATTTCCATGATTGAAGTAAAAACGAGTGATCAGGAAGCATCCAGGAATTTTGGGATTTTTTACCCTCACCTGAAATCACTGAATCCATCTCTCAGGCAAATCCAACTGGTAAAGGGGCTAAGCCGGCCTTTCAGCACCAAGGACGGAATCGAGGTGGAGCCCTTGATTCCTTGGCTTGTGGAGGTCGATTTCGGATGACCCCCTTACGCTGACTTCGAAAAGAACACCTCAGGGCAGAGCGAATCCACACGATCATTTGGCAAAACACCGTAAGCTAGTTCCTGATACACAGCTTTTCCCATCTGAGCTATGGGGTCCTTCAATGATGGAATCGGCAAGATTGAGCTTTAAATCATGATAATTTCGTCTCAATCCCTAGTTCACTCAACTCTTTAGAGATTGATCCATTCTCGACCTTTTCCAAAACCCGGCCTTATGCTAGCCTTTCTTCCATGAGCGAAACTCCCCATATCACTTCAGCCAAGGTAGAATCCAAGGAACTCGAGAGCTTCCAGGACCTCGTGTCCTTGTGCAAACGCAGGGGATTCATCTTCCCCTCCTCTGAAATTTACGGCGGGATCGGCTCGTGCTGGGACTACGGTCCGCTCGGCGTCCAACTCAAGCTCAACATCAAGGATTCCTGGTGGCGCGCAATGACCGATCGGGATGATGTCGAAGGCATCGATGCCTCAATCCTCATGCACCCTCGCACTTGGGAAGCATCCGGGCATGTCGAAGGATTTGTGGATCCGCTTGTCGATTGTAAAACCTGCAAGGGACGCTTTCGCGCCGACAAACTCGAACACGCAAACTGCGGCAAGAAAAGCTCACTTCGCCCGGGCCAGCACGGCGAGTGCCAGCTCACCGAACCACGCCAGTTCAATTTGATGTTCAAGACCTTCATGGGACCTCTCGAGGATTCAGCAAGCGTTGTGTACCTCCGCCCCGAAACCGCACAGGGGATTTTCGTGAACTTTGAGAACGTTCAACAAAGCTCACGCCAAAAGATCCCTTTCGGGATCGCACAGATCGGAAAGGCATTCCGGAACGAGATCACACCGGGGAACTTTATCTTCAGAACGCGCGAGTTCGAGCAAATGGAGATGCAGTTTTTTGTAAAACCCGGCAGCGACATGGAGTGGTTTGAGAAGTGGAAGCAGACCCGAATTGACTGGCACCTTGCAAACGGATTGCGCCGCTCAAAACTTCGCTTCCATCAGCACGGGCCGGGTGAGCTTGCCCACTATGCGCGCGCGGCGTTTGATGTCGAGTATCAGTTTCCAATCGGCTGGCAGGAGATCGAGGGAATCCACAACCGCTCTGACTTTGATCTCAAGCGCCATCAGGAGTTCTCGGGCAAGAAGTGCGAATATTTTGATGAAGCAGCCAAGGAAAAATACATTCCCTACGTGATCGAGACCTCGGTAGGTTGTGATCGGGCGCTTCTTGCAACCCTGTGCGATGCTTACCGGCTCGAGGGCGAGCGCACGGTGCTGAAGCTTCATCCGAACCTTGCGCCCTACAAAGTGGCCGTATTTCCGCTCATGAAAAAGCCTGAACTCATGGAGCTGACCGACAAGGTGTATGCAAATCTGAAGAAGCACTTCCGCGCCACCTATGATGAAGGCGGCACGATCGGAAAGCGCTATCGCCGGCAGGATGAGATCGGAACTCCGTTCTGCGTGACCGTCGACTACGACGGCCTCACCGATCAGACCGTCACCATTCGTGAACGCGATGGAATGACCCAAGAGCGGATCCCCGCTGAAAAGCTTGTGACTTACATGACCGAGAAAATGGCGGCCTGGAAGTCCGAATAGATCCTTTTTTTGACCCTCCAACGAAACAAAGAGGCCACACTCCCGAGGGAGCATGGCCTCTTTCAGACAGAGCCCGTGAGGATCAAATTCATTTTCGGCGTTGAACCACCCAGCGAACCGGAGCGGTAAGCACGCGGTTGATGGCGATTCCTGTTTTGAGCCCGGCCTCTGAAATTCCTTCGAAGATTTCCGCAGGCTTCTCGTCCGTGATTTCACAGAACTTCTCGGTGTGAGGACTCTTGAATTCACCATGACGGCCGCAGATCAGATGAATCGTGGCCACAATCGGAATGGTGCCCATCATGAGGAGCGGAAACTGAAGTCCAAGCATCATCACCTGGGTATAGAGTGTTGCTCCATGCGTGATGAATCGACCAGTGAACCCGACCACGTTCAAAGCCTTGCTTTTCCCCTCGCCTGCGATGATCCCTTGAACCAAAGGTCCTGTAAAAATAATCGGCGCAACAAAGAGGTCAATCAGACCAAGGCCCGCGTATCCGATCCCTTGGGCGATCACCCTCGGTACCACCATCAAGCTGCGAAGAAGTTTACGCTTTACGTGAGGATCAGCGGCCTGGGCTTTGATCCCTTCACTCAGGGCTGAGAGGCGGGTCAGCGTTTGGGCATCGATTGGCTGCCCATTTACCGCCTGATCACGAACCATCTGATCCAGCTGGGCCGCCTGCAGCTCAAGGTCAAGGCGCACTTCCTCGGGACTCATTGCCTTCAGATTCCGAACCTGTGCTGCCTGATATTGGTCGAACTCCTCGGGGCCCACCAGGGAACCGCCCAGGGACTCGACACTTCTCTGATCCTCTTGGATCTGGATTTCGGGAGCCGCACGTACGATCGGTGCTGAAGCAATTTGGAGAACAAGCAGGGCGGTGATGAAATTTCGTTTTGAGTTCATGAGTACAATCCTTTTCATTGAAATTGGTTTCAATGAAAAGCGTTTTACATGCTCAAAAGAAATTCCACAAGCATTTTTTAAACAAAATTAGTTTTATTATTTAAACTTTGTTGATCATTTGGCTTGGTCAGCCCGCCTTCGGCAGGCGCGCTCATAAATCTCATGCAGCCTCTCGGTTCTGAGGTTCCTGTCATAATTTTCACGGGCAAACTGCACCGAGCGCTGACCCATGATTTTGAGCTCTTCCGGATCATCGAGCATCATCCGGAGCTTTCTTTGAAGATCAAAAGAGTCCCCGGAGCGCATCACAAGCCCACCCTGTGAGTTCCCAGTCCACTCATTTGAGTCGGGCCCAGCTGCGCAAATGATCGGCGTCCCCATGGCAAGCGACTCGATCGCTTGAAGACCGAACATCGCCTTGCTTGAGGGCAGGACGTAGACATCAAGAGATCCCAAAACCTTCGGGATCGACTCCTCCGCGGGGGCAAGAATGATTTGCTCCTCAAGCTGGAATTGGTGAATCAGGTCAATCAGAGCCTCATTCCCTTCATGCTCAAAACCGACGATTACGAACTTGGTTCGGGAGGCGAGCTCCTCGTTTCGCAGGAAAGACGCTGCCGCCTTGATGAAAGCGGATTGGGCCTTCGTGTATTCGCGGGATGCGATCATGCCAACGATGTAAATATTCGGATCGATTCCCCACTTCTTCCGCAAAACCTTGAAATCAAAGTGATCCGGATTGAAAATGTTGAAATCAAGCCCGGGATGAACCACACGGATTCGATTGGCGAGTACGGGGCGCATGCTGGCGACCCGTTTCTTGAGCGTGGAGGAAGGCACCAAAACTGCATCAATCCTCGAGTAAAAGAGACTTTGAAAAAAATGGAGAAGGCGCTTCTTGACCTTGGGTCCTTCACTCACAACGACTGGAACATTGGGAAACTTGAACATCCAGGGGAGAATGCTTCCAAGGTGGTCCGCACCATAACAATGCAACAAACCGACCCCCTTGCCGATTTCGCGGGTTAAAACGTCGCGGAAGCCGCGATCAAAATTGCGGGCCGGAGGTGCAGGCAGAGTGACCACATTCGTCCGCTCGAGAAGTTGCAGACGCTCCTGAATTTCGGAATTTTCAATGCAAATGGCCCGCCACTTCACTTCCCGGGCATGGAGCTCGAACACATCCTCAACCGCCAGCTGCTCGTCTTCACCGAACTCGGAGGTTAGAAAAAGAAACAAAACCGCGGGCAGCTCACCCCATGAGGAATCCATGTTCCACCTCCTGAAAAACCGCTTCACCCGTAATCCCCTGCAAACATTGGTTCAGCCTCGAATCCTGGAATCGACACTGATTCCGCTCGCAAGGCCAACAGGAAACGGGATTTGACTTCAATCGGACGGGTCCGGGTCCAATGGGAAGCGTCCGTGCCGGATCTCCGGCCCCCCAGACTATCTGAACACGACTCCCGCAGAGGGCCGCCACATGAGCGAGACCAGAATCATTGCAGAGAGTGAAAGTGGCACCCCGAAACACCTTCCAATGAGCAGAAACCCAGCCCCTTCCGGTATAATCCTCAATGGGGACTCCCCGACGAATCAACTCCTTTGCAAGAGCCTTTTCCGCCCTGCCTCCCACCACCACAGCCTTCATGCGATACCGCGCGACCATGCCCTCAATGAAGGTCTCAAAGTGCTGAATGCTCCAGCGCCTCGACTCCGCATTGGAACCCGGTGCGACGACAAAATACGGATCAAAGGGAGGTTCGATCGCCTCGGCTTCAGGCCAATGCAGGTAAGGATCAAAATCATTCTCGGGACCCTTGGTCCAATATTCCTCTGCGGAATACGGAGGAAGACCCTCGGGCGACAGAAGATCGAGATATGCCCTTGAGCGGTGCACATCCGGACCACGAGGAAAGGGAACCGCCTCGTTCAAAAGAAACCCCCTCCCGTCCGCGGCATATCCACGCCGTCGCTTGGCCCCCGCAAGACGCAAAAAAAGCGCCGAACCGAAGGAGTTCGGGAGTGAAATCCCGAGATCCCAAGGGCCTGAAGCCTTGATCGTGGCGGAAAAACGGAACAGGTTTTTAGCGGCAGTCCAGAAATCATCTTCGCGGGTTTTCGGAAGAATCCTGACTTCGTCAATGAAACCCTTGAATTGAAGATCCTTCACCCATTCGGTGCACACGACCGTGATCCAGGCATCCGGATATTTCATCCGAAGGTTCTGAAAGAAGGGATATGCGAGGATTTGATCCCCGATCCAATTCGGGGTCCGAACCAAAATGCGGGTCATAGAATCCTGTCGAGCGCGACGGCAAAGGAACCAACCTTGAGCTTGGTTTCAACCCGAAGAAGATACCTGTGCTCATCCGTCGAGATCCAAATGGTATTATCACGGTTTTTCAACTCGCCTTGCTCATAGTTGACCAGTTGATACACGCGTGCCTCGCGATTCTTGCCCCCGGCGTAGATCGTCTCCGTGCGCAGATACCGAATGACACTCTCCCACGGTTTTCCGTCCATCACGAAAGGCATTCGCGTTTCACCCTCGGAGCTTGCCGGCAAGGGCGCCACCCGAAGAAAAAAGAGACAGGAAAGCGGATCCTGAGAAAGAGGCTTGATCGAATAATGTTCTTTCTGCTCCTTGAACCCCTTTTCAACGTGATCCACACGATTCCAATACAGGCTTTGATTCTTTTCGTAGTCGTAGAGCTCAATCACCTTGCGGGTCTGCTTGGACTCATCAAGCTCCATCGTGAAGCGATGGGAATAGAGCCCGTCGAAATCCCAAAACGATTCAACGGTGTCATCGACTCGGTACACAAGCTCGAAAAGGCTCAGTGTTTTAGCCTTGGCTCGAATCGGATACACTTTCCGCTCTCCGATTTGCTTCAAGGGGAGGATCTCCGTTTGAAACGTCGCAGCGGTTACCCCGAGATACCGCAAATCATAACTGAGCCGCTCCCCCACCTGGAATGGCATGGGATCCAGCCTGCGAACCACAGGTGTATTACTCGCTCTTTTTATTTCTGATTCGAGGGAGGGTTTCTCCACCGACTTGATTTTTTTCCGTGGCTTCGGCTTTCCTTCCGCGACAACGGGTGCCGGGACGGGAGTGGGAGCTTTGATCTCTTTGATCTCGAATTTATTCGCCACATCCGCCGAGATCTCTTTGCCAAGATCCCCCTCATCGAATTTGCGAAGGCTCGAAGAAGAACAGGCGGCAAGCACGACACCTGCGAATGTAAACAGCAGCCATTGCGGTCGGGTCAACGGATGGGGAATCATCCCCCCTAGCCTAAAGCTTCTGGACCCTTATTGTAAACCTTCAAAAAGCTCAACAAAGAAGGCGTCTTCAGCGAGATCGCGACCCAAAATCACACATTGATCCCGAAGGGAGGGGGCAAGCTTCACCGCGTCCTTTCGAGTGATTGCAAGGCGCGCTCCCTCGGCCTTTGATGCAGTAAGGAGTTCTTGGATCCGGGATGGATCCGGATGTGCATGGTCCCTCGCGGTATGGACACTCCGAAATCGGACACCGATCGCCTCATAAAAACCTATGAGCTCTGCGGGGTCCGCAATCGCAGTCCACAACCAAAGCGGTCCTGTCGGAACCTCTGTGACTTTCCATCCGATCCTGCGGGCGTGGGGGAAGCGATTCGAGGAACGCCCCTTCAGTTGAATCAGATAATCACCCCCCGCTGCCTCCGAATCAAAGTCGCGGTAGGGCATTTCCGTGCGCTTCACGTCGGTAACGAGAAGAACCGTTCGATCAGCCTTGAACCCGAGATTCTGATACCCGTCATCCACGATGATGAGGTCGACACCCTTCACCACGAGCTCATGTGCCGCCTTGAGACGATCCGGAGAGAGGACCAGCATCGCCTCCGGAACCGCAGCCTTGATCTCGGCGGGCTCATCCCCGGTTTCCTCCACAGGGTCCCCCGGCCCGACCCATTTCAGCGTGCCGGGATTGCATCTGCCATAGCCACGCGAAATCACACCCACTCGCAGTCCACGCGCGATCGCAGTCTTTGCGATTGCGATCACCATGGGAGTCTTTCCCGCACCACCGGCTTGAAGATTTCCTACAAGAATCGATCTGACAGGAAGACCTGCGGGACGAACTCCCGCAAGAGCCCTGACCCATCTCCGCACCCGGTTCAGCGAGGACCAAAGAAACGAGAGGACTCCGATCATGGCACTTCCCGAACGGGGAACGGTCCCGTGCGGAGGATTGAGAATCCATTCCGAGATCCGCATCGCAATCGCCCGGGGAACGCCCGCCCCCGGAACCAGGGAATTCCTGAGTTGAATTCCTTTTTCAGACAATTCACGAAGGACATCCGGTTGTTCCACCAGACGGTTCAGGGCGGTGGCAAGAAGATCGGGACGTGCATCGGCGCCCAGATATTCGGAAAACACCGAGCGGGCGCGCTCCTTCACTCCCAGGAGAATGTTCGGAAGTCCAACGGGCCCCGTGTACCGAACCCACCTTTTGAAAATCCATTCACTCAGGGGATTCATGCGATAAAAAATCACAGGAACACATCCAAGAACGGCCGCCTCCAGGGTCGAGGTGCCCGACTTGATCAGGCCAAGGGAATTCCGTGCGAGAACCTCGGCAGAGCCGTTGGGAATCAAGCGATAGTGCACACGATCCGTAGACACCAATTCACGGCTGAACGTGCTCTCGTCGAGCCCGGGTGGAATCGGCACCTCGGCACAAATGCGCTTGCCCGTCAGTTGTGAAAACTCGGTCAGTGTTGGTCCCACGATGGGGAGATGGGCCTTGAGCTCCCCGTCCCGACTCCCCGGCAAGACTGCAATCCTCACCTCATCGGAAGTGATCCATGAATCCTTGCCGCCGGCTCCCGAGACTAAATCGGAAATGAGGGGATTGCCCTCATAGATCACGGGAATTCCGCGGGCCTCGTAAAATGCCTTTTCAAACGGAAAGATCACCCAGACCCCGGTGAAATCGGCACGAATCCGCTCCACCCTGCGGGATCTCCACACCCAGACCTTGGGAGGAATCCCGCAGATGCGAACCGCTCCCCGGAACCAGGAACGACTCCTCAGGCGCTTCATCAGCGCGAAGTGGAAATCCGGATAGTCGACTGTGATCATGACGTCGGGCGGATTCCGGTCGAGCCATGCCACCACCCGGTTCAAAACACCCCTTAGGAAAAAGTACTTCGAGAGAATCTCGACAAAGCCCATTGCCCGCATGTCTTCCGCATGAGCCAGGGCGCGGAATCCCGGAATGGACCGGAGAGCCGGACCACCGATCCCGCAGATTTCAAAGGACTTCCCGGGATGAAGATCGAGATATGCGCGTAGAATCTTCTCTGCCTGGAGATCGGAGGAGATTTCCGCAGCAGAAACGAAGATCCTCATCTCACGCAACCACTCTCGCTCTTTCGGATGAACTGGACAAGTCGCTGGATTTCAGGAAGCTCCCCGAATTGACTCTCAATTTCAAGCAAACACTGCTCCTTCATCACGTCGGAACGCTTCCAAAGCTTCAGGGACTCGTTGATCGCGGTGATGGTCTCGTTCTTGAATCCACGGCGCCTGAGCCCGATGATGTTCGCACCCTTCAACTCCACAGGACGGGCACCCACCACCACGGTGAAGGGAGTGACATCCCGATCAATGATGGAGCATCCTCCGATATAGGAATACGCACCGATCCGGATGAACTGGATGATCCCGGTCATGCCGCCGACGTTTGCGTAGTCTTCAACCGTAACATGCCCCGCTAGATTCGCAGAGTTGGCGATGATCGTGTGATTGCCAACCACCACATCATGTCCAAGATGGACATAGGCCATCAGAAGATTGTGGCTTCCCACTTCGGTCTTGGAAATCCCCTGAACCGTGCCCAGATTGAGAGTGACGCTTTCACGAAAGGTATTGTGATCCCCGATGATGAGCTCGGTCCGCTCCCCCTTGTATTTCAGGTCCTGCGGCACAGCTCCGATCGAACCGAATTGGAAAAAATCATTGTTCTTGCCGATCGTGGTCCATCCATCCACCACCACGTGGCTCCGGAACCTTGTTCCTTCTCCGACCTTCACATTCGGCCCGATGATGCAATACGGTCCCACCTCAACAGTGGAGTGCAGTTCGGCCCCCGGATGAACGATTGCGCTTGGGTGAATCTTGCTCATCGACGATCTCCCTCAGGAATTCATAACCAGATTGGCCATGAGATTGGCTTCCGCCACGAGCTTGCCTTCCACATACGCCTTGCAGGCAAAGCCCCACATGGTGCTGCGGCAGACACTCACTTCGGTTTCAAACCGGAGGGTATCCCCGGGAACGACGGGCACGCGAAACCGCGCACCATCCACGCCCACGAGGAAACAGCGGAATCCATCACGCTCGTCGGCCGTCTTCTTCATGTAGGTGGGATAGAATGCGAAACTCGCCACTTGGGCCATCGCCTCGATGATCTGCACGCCAGGCATGATCGGCATGTTCGGGAAGTGTCCGGTGAAATAAGGCTCGTTCACGGAGACATTCTTGATGCCCACCACCTTGATTCCGACTTTGGTTTTGGGATTGTCGTCATCCAGGGCTCCGGGGCCGTTGATTTCGAGAATCCGGTCCACCATCAAAAACGGATACCTGTGGGGCAGGAATGCCTGGATCTCGCGCTGCTCCAAACGATAGGGATTTGCTTCGCTCATTTTTTCTTTCCTCGTTCTTTCAAAAGTTTTTGCTGGATCGCAAGGATCCTCATCTGCTCGGACTGGGGACGCGCGGGCATCCCTGCCAAAACAGAGTGCGGCGGGAAATCCTTCGCAGCACCCGTATATGCCGTAAGGATCGAATACTCCCCGAGATTCACCTTGTTCCCGAGACCTGCCTGCGCCCCAAGAATCGAAAACCTCCCGACGGTCGAGCTGCCCGCAACACCCGAGCAGCCACACAGAATCGCGCCCTCGCAGAGCTCGACATTGTGGCCGACTTGAACCTGGTTATCGATCTTCACCTTGGAGTGGATCACCGTGTCTCCGAGCGTACCCCGGTCGATCGTGGAGTTCGCGCCGATCTCCACATCGTCACCCATCACAACCCGGCCCAGATGGTAGATCTTCTGGTGATCAATGGTCAGTTTGGTTGCCGGATCGACCTTGGGCGCATATCCGAATCCATCCGCACCAATCACAGCTCCTCCGTGAATCCGGCACCTCTCTCCGATCACGGTCTTTTCATAAATCACCACATTCGGAAAGATCGTGGAGCCGGCCCCCACCTTGGCATTCGAACCGATGAATACGTTCGGATAAATGGTAACCCGATCCGCGATTTCGACTCCGGCTTCGAGGACCACATGGGCACCAATGGTGACCCTTGCTCCAACTTTCACCGACGGATGAAGAACCGCACTCGGGTGGATCCGGGACTCCGGGGGTGCATTTTGGTGGTCGTGGCTGGATGCGGTCTTTGAAACCTCTCGGGTCACCTTGGCCATGGCCGAGTAAGGATCCGCACAGGACACAAACACGGAAGTCTTCCACTGAGGCAGCCCGGAAGCCTGCAAAGGACCGACAAACGCATCGCCCGTGATGATGAGGCCTGCGCGGGTAACACGAAGTTCAGCTTCGTAGTCCTTGGAAAAGAAAAATGCGGCATCTTCCGGTCCCGCATCCTTCAAGGTCGTAAAGCGCTGGAACGCAGTCGAAGGGGCGGATCCAGGCGTGTGACCTTCCCCGGAATTGGCCACGCGTCCTTCCGACCATTTTAAAACATCATCGAGCGTAAACATGGGTACCAAATACCGCGCTCACGCGCGTCAGTTCAAGGACTTCAGAACTTCTTCCGTAATGTCGAGCTTCTCGTCCGAATACATCACGATTTGAGGGTTGCTCTCGATCACGAGGCTGAGTTCTTTTCTCTTTGCGATTTCGGTCACTTTCTCGCGAATCTTGCGGATGATCGGCTCACTCATCTCCTGCTCTTTTTTCTGGATCTCCGTCTGGGAGCGCTGGAGGTTTTCCTGATACTTCATGAATTTTTCCTGAAGCTTGGACTGTTGCTCCTTGCGAGCAGAATCACTGAGCGCGGCTTGTTTCTTTTGAAACTCTTCCTGCGCCTTCTTCAGTGCAGCTTCTTGATCTTGAAGCTCTTTTTTCTTTTTATTGAAGGCTCCCTCGAGCTCGGACTTAGCCTTCTTCCCGGTCTCGGAGGATTGGATGCACTTCTGCATGTCGATGATGCCGACTTTGAAATCCCCGGCGCGGGCAAGCCCTGCGTTCAGAAGGAGGCTGCAAGCGATGAAAATGAAGGGTGTGATCTTGTTCATGTGTGAATCCATGCCTTTCTTTGGTGGAGTGAGCTTATCCTAAAACGGCTGGCCGATAAAGAAAATGAATGAGGGGCTGGACTCGATCTGATTCGTAGTGGCAATCCGCCTCTGACCCACCGGGAAACCCCACTCGAAGCGAAGAGGCCCGAGGGGGGAGAACCATCGGATCCCGAATCCATAGTTCTGGCGGAGCTCAAAACTCTGCCCCGAATCAAAAAATGGCACCCCTCCAAAAGAGTTACCGATGTCATAAAACAAAACCCATTTAATTCCGGCTTCCTTGATGAGCGGGTGTTCCAACTCGAACAGGGAATAGAATTGGGAGACCCCTCCGAGCTTTTCCACCGATCCATCGGCATAGGTGGCGATCGGCGAGAGACTGAAGGCATCAAAGCCTCTCATGTTCCATGGACCCCCGAGAAAGAACTTTTCTGAGGGAGGAATTCCTCGCCCTCCGGTATTCATGAGAGCCCCGAACTCGGTGCTGTTCTTGAACACGAAGCTTCCGATAAAATTATTGTAGTAGCGGTTGTTCAGGAGGATTTTTGCGAAATTCTTGACCCCGCCCAGACCCGCAATCTCAAGCGACCCGCTTTGGTAGTTTCCATCCGAGGTTTCAAATCGGTTGTTTCGCTTGTCGCGCACGATGCTGAAGACAAGACTCGAGAGGATCCCCTTATCGAGCGCATCATCCGCACGCAAGGCGGGAAGCGTGGGATTGTTGGTGCGATTCTGATTCTGGATGTCGGCATAATTGGCAAGCACCCGAAGATGTTCAAACTTGTAGGTCACGAACGCCTGCGTGTAGTCGCTGATCGGATAGCCCGCGCGGAGGTTCACACCCGACCGGCGAATCAGGTAGCGGTCTGGAATCGGCGAATTCGCCATGAAGAGGTCAAATCCCGCACTCCAGTTGGTATCGAAGGCATAGGGATCAAGAAATGAGAGAGAGAAGCTTCGAACAAGATCTTCCTTTCCCCATTGGGTTTCAAAACTGAGATTCTGCCCGCGTCCAAAAAGATTGATCTCCTGGATCTTGCCCTGAAAGAAAAACCCTTGTACCGAACTGTACCCTGCCCCGAGAGTCACACTCCCCGTGGAGCGTTCCTTCACCTGGATTTCGATGTCCACGACATCATCACGACCCTTGCGGGGGATCTGGTTGAACTGTGTCTCGCCCGGAGCAAAAAACCCGAGGCGCTCCACCCGCTCTTTGGAAATCCTGAGGTTTGTCCCGCTGTAAAGCTCGCCCTCGTAGATCCTGAGTTCCCGACGGATCACCTTGTCATAGGTCTTCGAGTTTCCGATCACACGGATTTCACCGAAATGGACGAGATTCCCTTTCTCAAAGGAATAATCCATCGAAACGGTTTTCGCCTCGTCATTGAATTCCATGCGCGGAACGACGTTCACGAACGCATAGCCGAGATCCTGGTACTTCTCGGTGAGTCGCTGAATGTCGGCATTTCTTCCGGAAATGGTGAACACCTGCCCCTCTTTGAGTTTGACCTCTTGGCGCAATTCGTCCTTCGGAAACAAAAGATCACCCGAAAAATCGTACGATCCGATGGAATACTGCTCGCCTTCATCCAGATAGGTGGAAATGTAGACGTATTTCTTGTCGTCACTGATGGTGACCACCGGGGTCTCGTGGCGGAACTTCAGGTACCCGTTCTCGAGATAAAAATAGGTGAGCCGCTGGAGATCGGTCTTGAAAGATGCTTCCTTGAACGAACCTCCGCTCGAGAGGAAACTCACCGAATCGCCTTCCTTGGTCTCGGCCAGCAGACCCTTCAGCTTGTCCGAAGTGAAACGCTTGTTGTTCAAAAAGGTGATCCGCTTGATTTCCACCTTCTCGTAATCCGAGATCTTGTAGACGAGCTTGACTTCACCGTCCTTGTCGGGACGGGTTTCATGGGTGATCTTGGCGAGGAAGTACCCCTTGTCCTCGTATTGCTTTTGAAGGATTTCGACGTCCGCCTGAACCTTGTTCACATCGAGAATCGACCACTTCTTGACCTTGATGGCCTCTTCCAGATCGGACGTTCCGATCTTTTCGTTCCCCTCGAACAGGACCTCGTTGATGAGCGGTCGCTCCCTGAATTCAAGGCGAAGACCGATTCCTTCCGGTTTTTCCTCCCGGGAGATTTCGATCCCCTCAAAGTACCCCATCCCGTAAAGGGCCTCGATGTCCGTTCGGATTTTTTCCTGGGAGTACTCGGTTCCGGGTTTGGAGGAAATCTTCTCCAGAACAGCATCCCGCTCGATCCGTTTCAATCCGACCGTGTCCACCCCGATCACGGGAGCGGCACTGGCGCGGACGAAAACAATACTTGATGCAATTACTACGAACAGGAGTTTCACGCGTAAATCTTCAGTATCACGAACCCAGGATTTTTCCATCCTTCATCGTGAGAACCCGCTTCATCCGGTTGGCAACCTCCTGGTCATGGGTCACGATCAAAATGGCGATTCCGAACTCGCGATTGAGATCAAGGAGCAGGTCGATGACCCGCTTGCTGTTCTCTGAATCAAGATTCCCCGTCATTTCGTCCCCGAGAAGCACTTTTGGCTTCAGGATCACGGCCCGTGCAATGGCAACCCTCTGCTGCTCTCCGCCCGAAAGCTCCCCCGGCTTATGATGAAGGCGTTCTCCAAGCCCCGTAAACCGGAGCAATTCGGAGGCGCGCCTAGCAGCCTCTTCCCGGTTCATGCCGGAAATGAGTGCGGGCATCATGACATTTTCAAGCGCAGTGAACTCCGGAAGGAGGTAGTGGAATTGGAACACAAATCCGAGATTCCGGTTCCTGAAGTCGGAAAGTTCCTCATCCGACATCTTCCAGACATTCGTGTTTTTTGGACCAAAATAGAGATCCCCATGGCTTGGCCGATCCAGCGCCCCGAGCATGTGCAAGAGGGTCGACTTGCCCGCCCCCGAGGCTCCCATGATGGCAACGCAATCTCCGGCAACCAAATCGAGCGTGACTCCCTTCACAACGGAAATCCGGTCTTTTTCCTTCTTGAATTCACGGTGCAGGTTCTTCGCCCTCAAAATCACGTTGTCCATCTCAAACCCTCCACTGGATTCCGCCGTGCAATTCGGGCGGCAGGACCCACAGTCGCAAGAAAACAAATCACAAATGCCATGAGCCCGATCGCACACCACTCGGTCCATCGGATGATCACCGGAAGGTATTCAAGATGGTACACTTCCGCTGGCAACTCGATGAAGCGGTTGGATCGGAGAAGCAGGGTTGAAAAGAATCCGAGAATCACGCCCACGACGGTGCCCGCAAGCCCGAGCGCCGATCCGATCATCGCAAAGAGGATGAAATGATCGCGTCTCCTTACGCCAAGCACCCTGAGAATGGAGATTTCCTTTTCCTTCTCATACACCATCATGAGCAGTGCGCTGATCACATTGAACGCCGCCACGATCATGATCGCGGTGAGGAGAACCGCGATGACCGCTTTTTCGAGCTTGATCGCGTACAAAAGATTCCGATTCAGCTGACTCCAGTCGCGCACTCGGTACGGAAAGCCGAAATGCTGTGAAAGTTCGGCCCCCACAGCCTGAGCGGCGGCAGGATTCTTCAGCTTGATCCGGAACGAGGTGATGAAGTCCAGATCCTCTCCGTAGACCAGGCGCTGGACGGAGGACAGGGGGGCATAGGCGTATTTTGAATCGTAATCATACATTCCCAAATGGACGATTCCCACGAGCTTGAAGTCCTGGACCCTGGGGGCCCCGAATCCCTGGTCCTCATCTTCCTCCATGCTGGAGAAAGGAATGATCACCCGGATGGCCTCTCCGACTTTGACTCCGAGCTTTTCTGCGAGCGCTGAACCGAGAAGGATCTCGCCATCATTGACAGGAAGAGCGCCTCCCTCACTCAATCGATTCCCCACCGAAAGTACCGAGCTCCAGGACGCGAGGTCCACGCCCTCAAGCACGCCACCCCCGACTCCATCGGGACCATGGAACATCACTTCACTCACGAAGGATCCGGTCATGGCCTCGATGCCCGGGGCAAACTCACGGATCTTTTTCTCAAGCGCCCCCCGATCGCGGATGGGGCTGGCGCGGGTGTAGAAGAGAACCTCACCCTGGGTTCCGGTGATGACCCGGGAAAGTTCGTTCTCAAAGCCATTGACCACGCTTGTGACAACCAGAAGAGCAAGAACTCCCACGCTGACGCCGATGATGGAGATGATGGTGATGAAGGAGAGAAAATTCCCCCTGCTTTTCGAAAGCAGGAAGCGGATTGCGATTTCAAGAGACAGCTTCAAGCGCGATTTCAAGACCGTCCCCTCCGCCCCGGACCCGCTCAGTGGGAGCCCGCGTGCTCGCTTTCAAGCCAGCGCTCGGCGTCGATCGCCGCCATGCATCCGGTGCCGGCAGCCGTAATCGCCTGGCGATACACATGGTCCGCAACATCTCCCGCAGCAAAAACGCCGGGAATTTCAGTCCGGGTGGAGCCCGGCTCAATGATGAGATACTCGGCGGCGGTGGTCTTCAGCTGGTCCTTGAAAAGCTTGGTGTTCGGCTGATGTCCAATCGCAACAAAAAATCCGGTCACAGGCAAATCGCTCACCACTCCGGTCTTGAGATTCTTGATTCTGAGGCCGATGACTTCGTCCTGGCCGAGAACATCTTCGACTCCGGTATCGTAGATCACCTTGATCTTGGGATTTTTGAGAACGCGATCCTGCATCACTTTCGAAGCACGGAAGGTGTCCCGACGGTGAATGAGCGTCACGGACTTCGCAAAGCGAGTCAGGAAGTTCGCCTCTTCCATCGCGGTATCACCGCCGCCGACAACCGCGATGTCCTGATTTCTGAAAAAGAATCCATCGCAGGTGGCGCAGGCCGAAACCCCGCGCCCCATCAGGCGGCTTTCGTTCTTGAGTCCAAGAAGCTTGGCAGAAGCACCGGTTGCAATCACAAGAGCCCGGGTTTTCACTTCCGACCCGTCAGCGAGCTTCAATGTGAATGGCTTGTTTTTCAGATCGACCGCCTGAACATCGCCGACCTTGAATCTCGTTCCGAAGCGCTCAGCTTGCGCACGGAAGGATTGCATGAGCTCGGGCCCCTGGACTCCATGCGGAAAGCCGGGATAATTTTCGACTTCGCTGGTAATGGTGAGCTGCCCTCCGGGCTGTGCTCCTTCCACACAAAGAGGAAACAGATTCGCGCGGGCAGCGTAGACCGCGGCCGTAAGACCCGCAGGTCCGGTGCCAAGAATCACAAGATTTTCAATCCCATCCGCGGGAGCTGTGCTGGTGGTGGACGAAGATGCAGATGCTTGACCCATGGTGTGTTCCCCAGGAATGCGGTTTGAACCTTATGTGCCTTGCTCGTTCAGCTCATCCAGGGTGATGTATGCGGCATTTTCGGCATCATCGGGAAGTGAATCGAGGAAGGTTTTTGCTTCCTTGTCGGTCACCACATTGCGTACGAGATTCCTCTCGAGCATGCGAACATCGAATTTCTTATCCTGAATGGCTTCGTGGAGTAATGACATAGTGGAGAAGAGTTACGTGAAACCATCTGAAATGTCAAAGAAATAGCCGGTTTTGGCCACGCTCAGCGGCACACCTGAGAGGAAATCGGTTTAATCGCGCGCGTTGCCATAAAACAGGGAATCAAAGCATTCAGTGCGCCCGAAGCTTCGAAATCATCGCCCCAGCGGTCCTCATACAAATCTATCAGGTGAAACCCCGCCCGCAGCTGTCCTGCGATCTGTTGCTCAAGACTATGGCCAAAACAAAGAGGCTCATTTTTATCGGTGTACCGTCTCCGATCCTCCTCGGTCAGGGAGGTGAGGTCCGAATACGGAATGGCATATTTGAGTTGGGCGATCCCTTTGGCATCAAGGTCGGGGTCGACCGAATACAGGATCGGATTCACAAACCCCGCGATCATTTCTCCACCGGGCCTGAGCACCCGGAATGCTTCGTCCCAAACGGGTTGGATCTCCGGGACGAACGTATTGGAACAAGGGTGAAAAATAAAATCAAAACTCCCCTCCGGGTACCGGGACAAATCCCTCATGTCGCCACACTCGGTACGAATGTCGAGGCCTGCTGAATCGGCGGTGCTGCGATCCTGCTCAAGTTGGCTTTCGGAAAAATCGTGAACAGTGACAAGAGCCCCTGCTGCCGCAAAAATCGGAGTTTGCTGCCCGCCACCGGAGGCGAGATTCAGAATCTTCACCCCGTCCATTCTTCCGCCCTTTGCAGGAAACCAACCCATGGGCACTGGTTTGGCCGGAGTCAGGAGAACGCTCCAAATCCCGCCCCTTGCCTCCTCAATCTGTTGAGGTGTGACAGGGATGGTCCAGCGATTGCGGATCGCCACCTGATGATTCCATGCCTTTCGATTGTATTCAACGTAATCCAATGAAACCTCTCTCGGGTCAGTGCCAGGTTTTCGGCCCGTTGCGATCATCTTCGTCCGGGGGATTGCCCTTCACGAGTCGCAAGTGGGAGGCGGATTTCTTCTTTTTCGGAGAAGGCCCGCGGGTCAATTGAAAGCCCTTGGCCTGAAGCCAAAGAAACAGGAACCCGGCGCCCATTCCGGAAAGATGCGCGATCGCACCCAAGCCCCCTTGGTTTGAGGAAAATGCGGCCTGGAGGAACTCGATTCCTGCAAGAACCCAGATGAACTGGCTTGCCTTCATCGGAAACAGCATCATGAAAAACATTTGCCGCTCGGGAAACAGGATTCCATACGCCAGGAGCAATCCATAAATTCCACCGGATGCACCCACCATGGGAATGGAAAGGTACAAGGGATTGGACATGAGAAACTGAATGAAGAGATAAAAGAGCCCTGCCATCGTGGCGCAATAAAAGTAATACAGCAGCATCTTGCGGCGACCCCACACTGCTTCGATGTCCGACCCCACAAACGCGAGGACGAGAAGGTTCAGGATCAGATGCATCACATCCGCATGAAGGAAGCTATACGTGAAAAGCTGCCATACCTTTCCGTTCAGGATTGCATTCGGAATGAGACCGAACCAGGCATTGAACGGGAAGCCCGCGAATTGGCTCAGCGACTGCTGAACGACAAACACCACGACATACACAATCAACAGCCGCTTCAGCGTTTCACTGATTCTAATGGGCATTCGAAGACTCCATGAGTTCGATCAACACTCCTCCTGCGGTCGAGGGGTGGATGAAATTGATTCGCATGTTCTGTGCGCCGCGCTTGGGCGCATCGAAAGTGAAACGGAATCCCTCTTGTTTCAAGGTTTCGCAGAGGGAGTCCAAGCTTCCCGACTCCACCTGGAAGGACAGGTGATGGATGCCGGGCCCGCGCTTTTCGATGAACTTTGCAACTGACCCTGACGGATCCATCACTTCAAGGAGCTCCAGATGCGGGGGCTCCCCGGTGAGATTGAAGAAATGGACATTCACTCCCTGCTCCGGAACCTGCTCGCTTGGACCGCGACCGATGCCAAGAATCCGGAACAGGCGCTCCAACGAGGTGCCACCGGCCTCGGTAGCGATTCCAATGTGATTGAGGGAGATTTTGATCGACATGGGCCTGAGCCTAGCGAAAAAAAAAGGAGCCGTCATCACCTCGCTGTACCCGGATTGACCTCCTCAGTCTTTGGTCTCTCCGAATTTAGATGAAACGGCCCCCAGTCAAGTGCCCATGCTTTCAGTACCCACCAAAGCACCTCCAGCGTGGACAATTCTCCTATCGGCCCCCGAATGCAAAACTTGAGGATTTTTTTTGCAAGACTCTAAGAGTATGAAATCATGAATAAAATAAACGCAAACTGCCCTCATGGAGTGGGCATGATTTACGAGCACCGGGGTTTGAATCCATCGGAGTGAGTCGTGTTTCGCCGACTCCAAAAGACCAGTTGGGGTCTCTCCAAGGATTTCGTTCAATATTGGATTGACTCAGTCGGAAATAGCATGTAGGATCCGCCCGCCATGGCTGCAACTGAACGAGTGCTCATTTTTCGACCCAAACCCGACTCTACCCGCGAAAAACGGGACACTGTCGAGACCTTTGGACTGAAGGTCTCGGTTCGTACCACAACCTCTTCCCTTTCCGATTATCCGACATGGAATCTGGATGAACTACGGATCCATGATCGCGAACGCCTGGTCACAGACGGGTCCTGCTCCTGAGATACCTGTGGCCCGCAGGGTAAAGATTTGCTCAAATGAGGGCATGATTCAAAACCAGATTCTCCCCGCCCTGGCTCTCGGATGTTTTCTCGTCTCTTGTGCAACACCTTCCTCACGGACCGGACCGGGTTTGATCCGCACCGATCATTATGAGGGGATCATGGTGACCCAGAATCCTGCCGGGAAAAAGCGGGGAACCGCATGTTCTTCGAACTACTTCGGATTGGTCACCTCTGGTGATGCAACCCTCTCGGCAGCCATGAAGGATGGGGCCATCACCTCGGTGAGCTCCGTGGATCAGCACTACGAGAGTACTCTCGGGGTGTTTGGAAAAGTCTGCACGATCGTCACGGGAAATTGAGCTTCCCGCCGAACGGATCCTGCACAGAACTCACGCAACCCTTTTCTTGTCTTTCTTGTCGCCTTTTGGCTTCGTGGGCAATTGGATAACGGTCGCCGAAGGGCCTTCCGTCCGGGCCTTCGCAATCACGATTCTCTGGATGGCAACCTCGGACTCGCGCATCGTTTCCTTGGGAGAAATTTCAAGGGATGATGATTCGAACGCGGGAACCACATCTGTGTCCGAGATGACATCATGAAGGGTACGGAACTCCTGATGAATCAATGCGTAGAGGTATCCCAAGCCAAAAAACGAGAGCGAACCAATGGAGTATACCCATCTGGAGGTGACTTTCGACCAAGTCAGGTTATCTCCTGTTGAAATCAGTTCAAGCCTGAAGATCTTTTTGCCAATGGATGCGCGGGAAATTCCCTGAATCAAGACGCGGTTCAAAAAGGAAACCCCAAGGGCCCAAAACACAAACCCGATCCCGAACCCGCTCTTGATGGAGCTTTGCATGACATGGGGGCTTGGATTCTGGTTCATGACCGTGACCAATGCTGCGACCATCGCTCCAAAATAGGACCCGAGCACTCCCCCCGTGAATTCCAGAATGAAATCAACGAGGGAGGCCCCTATTTTCCTGATGATTTCGCCTCTGCCCGCGCCCATGCTCCCTCTTCGGCAGAGTACCTGATTAAATTAAGCGGTTTATTCAGGACCGCAATTTCCAGCGGTCAAATCGGGTCAAAAGCAAAAGACCGGGGGTCATCAGGGAGATGGCGATCAAAAAATACATCTCCCACCCCACGTGCTCTGCCAAAAATCCGCTCGGTGGCCCCGCAAGGACCCTCGTGAACGCCATGAGGCTCGTGAGGAGCGCGTATTGGGTTGCTGTGAATTTGGGATTGCACAACATCATGAGAAAGGCGGAATATGCGGCCGTACCCATTCCACTCAGGAGATTTTCCGTCGTAATGGCAGCCACCATCAGGGGATAATTCTTACCCACGTGTGCCAAGGCAACAAAGGTGAGATTTCCGAGACCCTGGAGGATCCCGAAGATCCAAAGCGATCTCTTCACCCCAAGACGGGTCATCACGATCCCGCCTGCGAAGGTCCCGACGAGGGTCGCAATCATTCCCACCCCTTTGTTCACAACTCCGATGTCCGTTTTGGTGAAGCCAAGCTGAAGCATGAAGGTCGTTGTGAAAGCAAGGGCGACCACAACATCCATCTTGTAGAGAACAATGAATGCGAGGACCTCGAGAGAGCCTTTTCTTTTGAAAAAATCCACGAGCGGTAAAACCACGGCTTCCTTCAAGGTGCGTGGCGGGGTTTCCCGGATTTCAGGTTCGGGTGCGAGAAACATCGTCGTAAGGGCACCCACCCCCAGGGAGAGCGCCATCCAGAAATACACCCGGCTCCACGGCATCCGATCCGCAAGAATCAGTGCAAATGCCCCACTGACGATCATCGCAAGCCTGTAACCCATGGTGTAGGTACCGGCCCCAAGACCGTATTCTTCAGGCTTCAAAACCTCGGTTCTCCAGGCATCCACCACAATGTCCTGGCTTGCGCTGAAGAACGCGACGAGAAATGCGATGAGTGCCATCTGAAACGGCGAGGTAGCGGGATGTGTAACGCCCATCCCGACAATCCCGAGAATCAGGAGAATCTGGGTGATGAGAATCCAACCACGCCTGCGCCCGAAGAACGACGGAACATACCTGTCCATCACTGCGGACCAGAGAAACTTGAGCGTATAGGGCATCCCCACCAACGAAAAAATCCCGATTGTGGTGAGATCCACCTTCTCTTGGGTCAGCCAGGCCTGAAGCGTGCTTCCGGTCAGCGCAAGGGGAATTCCGGAGGAGAACCCGAGAATCAAGGTCACACCCATCCGGCGATTGCCGAGAACATGAAGCAGGTTTTTAAAAAACGATTCTTGCATGGATGGACCCTATCACACTCAACCGGACTGATTCCGGAGGGATTTGAAAAAATCCTTCAGCACCTGCGAACACTCCTCCATCGGAGAGTGGATGACCTCGAAACGGTGATTCAATTTCGGGTGATCATGAACACCGAATCCAAGGCAAAGGGCACCCCCCTTTTCATCCCGCGCTCCATACACCACCTTCCGGACCCTCGCCTGCTGACAAGCGGCAAGACACATGGGACACGGCTCAAGCGTAACGTACAGATCACAATCCACGAGACGCCACGAACCAAGTGCTTTGGCAGCATCCCGGAGCGCTTGCATTTCCGCATGACCCAGGGGATCTTGCTCGACCTCCCTCGAATTCGATCCGCGCCCCACAACGCTTCCCTCATGAACCACCACCGCACCGACAGGGACCTCCCCCCGCGTTCCGGCCTCTTTGGCGAGCTTCAGTGCCTCAAGCAGGTAGGGCTGGGTTTCCACCGGAACTCTCCTTTTGCTGGTTGAAATATTTGATGAGCACCCTGGTTTTCCGCTTGAGCGGTCTTTCAAGCTCGCCGAACTGGATTCCGATCCCCTTCGGATGGGTCACGGTGCTTTTCGCATTCCAGACCACTCTTCCCGGCAAAACCAGCTCCTGCCCGTAGGCATTGATCCGGACCTGGATCGGATCATGAAGACGAAAATCATGGGGGGACTTGATGAAACACCCCCGTAGATTCAAATCCAGGAGCTGCCCCTTGGACGCGGGAACTCCCCCTTGGGTGGGTGTGAGATCCACTTCAAGGTGGTGGGTGCCGGCGATTCCACTCTCCCACCAGTTGATCTTGGGGAAAAGGTAGGGAACACGAACCTCGTGCGCCACGAGGCGAAACAGGAGGTATTGAAGCAACATGACAAACCCGAAGGAGAACCCTTTGAATTCCGAATTGCTGTGATTCACGAGAATCAAGGCATTGAAATAGGCAGCAAGCACCTGTGCGACTCCAAAGGTATACCAAGACCAGTGATGAAACGACCGGATCCCGATGCCACTCATCACCCAGAACACCGATAAGAGGTAGAAGAGCGGTGAAAGAGCAATCGACACCACCCCCTTGATCGGAAGCTGAAACACCAGTGCCGAAAGCAAAGGGTGAAGGATGGGAAACCCCACCATGAAAATCGTTAAAATCCGGAGCGTTCGCGACATCACCATCTCTGCCGCATTTTGGAGCATCTCTTTGACGGAGTCACGGGAATTTCGTAGGCTCCTTGAGTGCGGATGACAGGGCTCGAGAGCATTCAAAGGACTTCCGGTCGGGTCTTCGGCCTCATTCTTCTCCTTTGCCTGTTCGCGCCTCCCGCTCTTCCGGATTCTTCAGGTCCCTTGCCCCCTCCCGATTCCGCAACCTTCGAGGCCCTCACCGGGGAGAGCCCGGAGGAGGACCACTCCGCATGGGATCGTTTTTACCAAAAGAAGAACCACGCCTTCGGCAAAGATGCGATCGGATTCCTCAGGGAAAACCTGGAAATCATTCCACGGGGGCGGGCCTTTGTCCCCGCAATGGGTGAGGGAAGAAACGCGATTTTTTTAGCGAGGAACGGCTTCAAGGTCGAGGGCGTGGACCTGTCGCAAATCGCCGTGGATCGGGCACTGCAAGAGGCAAAGGCAAAAAAGACCTCGATCAAGGGAATCGTGGGGGATCTGTTCGAATATCCCTACCCGAAAGAAGCCTATGACTTCATCCTGGTCTCCCTCTTTTTTTCGGAGCGCCTGCTTCCGAAATTCAAGAGCGCACTGAAGAAAGGCGGTTACATCATGTTTTATTTGAAGAGGGACAACGGCCGACCGGCTTCAAGCCTTGTTCCGGATGATTTCCGGGTGAAAGGGGGCGCACTGAAGGCGTCCCTGCAGGAGTTCGAGACCTTGATTTACCGGGAGTACATTGATCAAAACATGGACATGGTCGCCATTCTTGCGAGGAAAAAATGAGCGCAACGGGCGTCATCAGTGAAGTTTTTCCGAAGATGGCCAATGTCATTCTCGATCAGGATGAATCAAAGCGGGTACTCTGCAGCTACCGGCGCGGCCAGATTGTCGATCGCGATGCCGAATGGCGGGAGCGATCCCCCGTCGCGCCCGGTGACCGGGTCAAGGTCCACCTCTACGGCTCAAAAGACGGCGTCATCGAAGAGGTGGAGCCACGCCGCAACTTCATTTCGCGAAAAGCTCCGGGGCGCGAAGGCAAGATCATGCATACGATTGCTGCGAACCTCGACTTCGTCGTGATCACCTCGAGCCTGCATGAACCCGACTTTTCGCCAGGCCTGATCGATCGCTTCCTGATCGCAACAACGGTGGCGCAAATCACGCCCCTCATCGTCATCAACAAGATGGATCTCGATTCCGGATCCGAGCGCCCGTGGCAGCTCTATGAGGATCTGGGCTATCGTTGCTTTCCGGTATCGACCAGGACGGGGGCCGGACTCGAGGTTCTCCGGGGAGTGCTGAAATCAAAAACCTCGGCATTCTGCGGTCATTCCGGCGTGGGAAAGACTTCTCTTCTTTCGCTCCTGTTCGGCGAAACAGTGGGCAAGGTGGGCGAAGTGAGCGGAGTCACCGGAAAGGGCAAGCACACCACCACCGTTTCAAAGATGATTGCGGCTGGCGAAGGCACCCGATTCATCGACACTCCGGGGATCAAGGAGTTCGGACTCATCCACGTTGGCCCCAAAGACCTGATTCAATACTTCCCTGAACTCTATGAGCTTCAAATCAAGCGCGAGCCCTATGAGCACTTGCCTCGATTTGAGAGCTACCTTCGCATCAAGGCCGCGCTTGAAGACGAGGGGCGCTGACTCCGTCTTTGTCGATTCATGAAATGTTTTCGGGCCTTGCCCAGACTTCAGGGACAGACACCTTTCCCGTGACGGGATTCCTTGTGGCCAGTGAGGGATACAGGGGCGTTGGAGAAGGAACTCCAAGAATCTGACAAGCTGTGGAGACTGCATTTCCGATGCTGAGGACGTTTCCATTCGAAACGGTGCCCCCCATCGGCGCCCCCTCTCCCCAAGTACCACCAAAATTCTCGACTGCCGCATCGGCTTTGATGTTTCCCACGACTGTTGTCTTCGGGATTGATCCCGAGAACAAGGTATAGCCCGAGCCCGTATATCCGTGCCCCGTTCCCACTTGCAGTTGATCATTGGTCCGATTGAACTCGGTCGTCACCGCAATCAGAGTGGAATCGAAAAGACTCCCGTTGACTAAACTCACGCCCTTCAGACGAGTGATCAATTCATAGAGGCAAGATGAAAGGGCGCGTGCGTATTTTGAATGAAGGATTAAGTGCGCATGCGATCCGACATAGTGCGAATCAACCGGAAAATAATACTGACGATTGAGAACCGGTGCCGTCGAACTCTCGCCCACGTAGACCTTGTCCGCTTTTGCAAAAAAGCCCCCGAAAGCAACAATGTTGATGGAAGAGCTGAATGCGCTGCCAATGCTCCCCCCGGTGAGCATCAGTTCGGAAATTGCAAACTGCTCGGCAAGCCAGGGAATCGATGCATTTGCCGCGAGATTCCGGATGTCATCTCCACCATAATAGATTCCTTGCTTGGAACCATCCGATGTAGTCGAGAGCCTGAAGTGCTTGCTTACCTGCCCGGGCATGGCGACATTATCCAGGCCTTCCAGTCTCAGCAGGGGATCTGAAATGGCTCGTGTGATGAGATCAAGATATTTCGATTTCATCGTGTTGAACTGGGCCTCCAGTGCGACCAGGTCCTTCGTCATCAGCTTGCGTGCCGCAACCCGGTCGGAATAGGTAGTGGGGAGGGAGGAATTCTTAAGGGCCGAGTTTGCCTTCATCAAATCAAGGACTCCATCCAGCTTGCTTTGGAGTGTGGCGTTCCCGCTGATCCGCTCACCCGCCCCCTGAAAGCTTGAGAAAGCGCTGGCAAAAGTTTGATCTTTCGTGAGTTCTAGCTGACTGATTCCTTTTGCAGACTTGAAATAGTTCACCCCGGCATCAAATGCGATTGCAGGCATGGGAGTGGTAGCCCGATCGGCAACCAACCCACCGATGGACAACCCCTTTTCGGGGCGGACATTTCGATATCGGTTGCCTTCATGATCATCAAACTGAAGCTTGATTCCACGCATGGCGAGCATGTTTGCAGCAAGCTTGCTCATTTGCTCGGTCTGTCCATCAGGCCTTGCGATCAACCCGGACCACAGATGGGGCAAATGCCAATCCCCCACTCTCGTATGTTCGTAACGCCCGGAGAAGCCACCCGGAGCCGCCGAGTCACTGACGAACTTCGTCCAAAGCATGCTTTTTGAGGGATCATTGGTTTGATACCCGTAGCTGAATGCATCCGAATCCCCGTTGGGCCGAAGGGGAATGTTCCACATCCAGCCCGGCATGCCACCATACACTGCGACGTTCAGGAATTTCTTTTCGACCTCTCCTCCCTGCGGAAGCCCAAAGGCCTGATGGATCATTCCCCGGTAAACATTTAGAAGATAGAAATCGATGAGTGAGGAGGTGAGAATGGATCCGCCAATCCCGCCAATCGTATTTTTCAAAAACTTGCGTCGATCCATATTGAATTCCTTCCTACCAAGCCTGCAAGAACTCCGGTGATTCACAGTAAGCCTTCAGCACCCACCTCCAAGCCTCATCCGCATCGCTTACGGAATTTGAAAGATCCATCAGCTTCTCAATCACGGTATCAGGAAGGAGTCCTGTCCGGTCAAACAGTGCGTACGCAACCTTCAATCGCTCAGGCGTGGGTCGATTCGCTGCCCTACCCGCTGTCCACCCGGGAATGACTTTCGCCATCACCCGCGGAAACGTATTTGCCCCGTAAATCAAGACATCACATGCCTTTACTGTCTGTGCCATTCTCTGCGCGCTTGAAGTCACAGGCTGACTCTCAGAAAGCTTGATCCCGCAGGATGCGCGCTTGAATTCAGCCTGGGCTGCGGTTCCGCTCACGACTTCGGATGCTCCGTAGAGATCACATCCGCCCCCGAAGGACCCATCAAAATAGATCAGATCCTCGAGCTGTTTGGCCTCCGGGAATTCGGGAGTTACTTCGAAGACATCCTTCAAGGCAGATTCCACGTAGGAGCGGTCTGCAAGCTGCAGGGATTGACCAAAGGTTTCGAGCTTTTCTGATTGAACTACGCTCTCGGGCTCCATGAAAACAAGCCTCGTACGGGCCATGTCGCACGCGGGGGACGAAAGCACTAAAAGCAAAAGGAAGCGAATTGATCTCACTTGCCACCTCCCGCTTTTGCTGCCGACTGATCCAGGTATTCAGGGAGTGCGAGGATGGAACGAATCAGTGCGGGTATGCTCTGATGATTCTTCAAGGCGATCCCCAGTTCTATGACTCGATTTCGGATCTTCAGCTCAGCAGGACTCAGGGACACCGCATCGGGATCGGTAATGTCATCTAGATTTGCAGCAATCCCCGTCAGAAACTCATAATGCCGTTTCGCCGCTGTCGCATAGAAGTCATTCGTCTCTGCAATCTTTTCTGCAAGACTGGCAAGGCCCGTGCCGGAAACATCGACGAGTGTTCCGTCGTAACTTCGATACCGAAGTTTGAAATCGGCGGGGCGCTTGAAGTACGAGGAATCTCCGATTTCGAGTCTGGTACGGGGCAAGGGGGCAGCCGTAGCCATATCGCTCGGACTTACGAAATTCACCCAGAACCTCACCTGCCCCTCGCCTCCGTCGGTAGTCCTGAGCCTGGCAAGATTCCGGATCGCTCCGGCGGCATTGTCCATGGAATCATGACATCGAAGACAGGAGCTCGATTGTCTCCAAGGAATGTCCGAAGAGGCTTCAACTTCTGAGGTCACATCCGAGGCCCGAAGGGCCGGGAGTGGTCTACCCAAGGAATCACTGAGCATGGATCGGGCCCAGACTCTGAAAATTCTGATGGTGCCGTTGTTGTTCGCCCAAACTCCATCCTGATTGTTATTGGCAGTGAGATAGGTTTGATCGCCCAGAAATCCAGCTCCCATGGAGGCGCTCACGTTTCTTCCTTGAAACGAAACCCTTTTCCACTGCATCGCGGTTTCCACATTGGACACCTCATCCGGCCTGATGCCGATCAGTCGACCTGTTTCGACAAGAGTGGGATTGAAATTGACAATGGTTTGCGCACCATCTGCGGTGTTGCCTTGTTGATACTGCACCAAGGCCTTCAGTCCAATCACGGAACGGATTCTGGGACCCGTGCGCAAACTGAGGCGATATGCGCGCAGTCCCTGAGCGCGTTTCACCGAATTCGAATACAATTCGCCGGGCTTGAACGCAGAATACAAAAAATGGAACGCAGGCGAATTCGCATCATACAGATCTGGCTGAAACCCGGTCGATGTCGCGATGTCAGTGACGTAGAAGGTGGACCTATAAAACTCAAGAAAACGACTCAGGATCTGGGATCCGACCGAATCATACTCTCCCGCAACCTGAGAAATTCGGCCATCACTCCCAAGATCGCCCCGATGAAAAACATCCATGCAGGCATCCACCCCGTTCTTCGTGCCAGCCGCGACCTGTTGCCAAAGAGGGTCACTTGTTTTAATCCGCAACCCCACAAATTGGGCGTAACATTTGTTGAGTCTCCTGAGCTCGGTTTGAATCGGATTCGCAGCGGCAGCACGCGCAGAAATCGCGCTGTGGGTGATCACCAGGACGGACAAAACCCATCGAAATGTTCTTTTTCGGAAATCACTGCAAGAACCGAACACGCGATACACCCCCTCAAAATATAATATCGCGCGTGAACCTTAAAAATAAGATGGGTCAGCCTCGACACAGGTGTCAGGACTGACCCAAACTTTTTCTTTTTGAAACCGCGACTCAGCGACGCTCGAAGATCTCTTTTGCGATGATCAGACGCTGGATTTGCGAAGTTCCCTCATAGATCTGATAAATCTTTGCATCCCGCATGAGCTTTTCGACCGGATATTCCTTTGAATAGCCATACCCGCCGAACACCTGAACCGCGTCGGTGGCGACCTTCATCGCCATGTCTGCTGCGAAGGCCTTCGCGAATGCTGCGAATTTGGTATTCCTCCGTCCCTGATCGATTTCCCAACCGGCCCGCCAAACGAGGTAGCGCGCAGCCTCGATGTCTTTCGCCATGTCGGCAATCATGAAGCTCACGGCTTGGTATCCGGCAATTGGGGTCCCGAAGGTCTTGCGCGTGGTCGCGTAGTTGATGGACTCATCCATCGCGCGTCTTGCAAGTCCCACCGCTCCTGCTGCAACCACTGGACGAGTGTGATCAAAAGCGCTCATGGCGATTTTGAATCCGTCACCCTCGTTTCCAAGACGGTATTTCGATGGAATCTTCACGTCTTCAAAGGTGAGTCCGCGCGTGTCAGATGCCCGCTGCCCAAGGTTGTCTTCTTTGCGCCCCACCGTAATGCCGGGAGTTTCACGGGGAACCAGAAAGCCGGTCATTCCCTTGTGCTTGAGAGAAGGATCAGTATAAGCGAGAACAAAATACCAGCTTGCAACATTGGCGTTCGTGATCCACATCTTTGCGCCATTGATGACATAATCATCGCCGACCTTTTTAGCCGTCGTAGTAATCCCAGCAACGTCAGACCCCGCACCGGGCTCGGTCACGCAATATGCGGCGTATTTTGGCTCAGCAGTGAGCATACCCAAGAACTGCCTTTTCTGGGCATCGTTTCCGGCAACCATGACCGGAGCGGAAGCCAAAGCGTTTGCCTCCATTGCGGTTGCAATTCCGGTACATCCGTATGCAAGCTCCTCGGTAATGATGATTCCGTCGAGCACACCCAGACCAAGTCCGCCGTACTCCTGACCGATGTGAGTGTTCATCAAGCCAAGCTCCCAGGCCTTCTTGGTCACCTCATACGGAAATTCTCCCGTATGGTCGTGATGTTCAGCCTTCGGGATCATTTCCTCTTTTGCGAATTTGCGGGCAAGCTCTTGAAGTTGTTTCTGCTCGTCTGAAAGTTCAAAACTGATCATGGGATTTAGGTCCTTTCGTGGATTTTACCTTGGGTAGTGTATCAAGAAATGAAACCACGGAAAGCAGATTAAACTCTTGGAATGCATCTTGCGCGTTGCGGCGCAGTTTTATTTCAGGCTCTTTTCCATTTGCCGCAAATACTCAAGCAGATTTATCGGCTTCGGAAATACGTGAATGACAGAACCCTGGGAGAGCTGCTTGAGCGCAAGCACGCTTCTCGGGTCCTGCATGACGGGATCGTAGACAATGAACACAGGAGGCCGTTTCTTTTCTGAAAGCACACTCTTCAAAATCCCGACCCATGCTTCGGACGGCAGATGATCCAGATCCATCACAAAAAGTTCAGACGAAAGAACATCCGGAATCACCCGCGCCGGATCGAGCGAGGCACCGGCGTCCGGCACCTCTCCCGCCGTTCCCGCCGCCGGAACGTGGAATACAAGATTCACATGATCTGCAAGAAGCTTTTGCTGGAGTTCGCGCTCGGATCGCTCACGTGCAAGGACCAGAACACGCTTGGCGTTGAATTGCTCAAGCAGCTTCTTCTGCTTTCGCTCGGCCACCATCCCCTTGAACAGATCGCGCATCGAGACCACACCCGCTACATGCGAGCGGCCATCCTCGGAATCATACACGATCGGAACATGCCGGAAGTTGTGCCGGATCATCGTCTCGGCCGCCTGATCGAGCTCAAGGACGTTCAGGGTGATCATTTTCTTCGTCATGATCGTTGCAATCGATTTGTCCCAGGCATCATTATGGGCGATGTCGGCCACCCACTTCAACAGATCCCGCTCCGTGAATATCCCCTCGAGTGCATGCGGCGGGGCGTACGAATTCACAAGCACCGAACCCACATTGTGCTCCTTCATGATCCGGAGCACTTCCCGGATCGAAACATCCGAATTCACGCTGATTGCGGGAGAGGGGCGCAATTCCTGCATTTCAGAACTCCCGGTAGTAGTGGCAGGTGTACCCCTCGGGGTTCTTCACCAGGTAGTCCTGGTGATAGGATTCCGCAGGAGTGAACTTCGAAGCCTCCACGACTTCAGTCACGATCGGACGTTTCCACTTTCCGGAGTCATTCCATTCCTTGATTTTTTTGAGTGCAGCCTCTTTTTGTGCGGGACTTGAGTAAAAAATGGCCGAGCGGTATTGCGATCCGATGTCGTTGCCCTGCTGATTCTTTGTCGTGGGATCATGAAGCGTAAAAAACAAATCGAGGAGCTTTTCAATTCCGATGACTTTCGGATCAAAAACCACGCGCACCGATTCCGCGTGACCCGTGGTGCCTTTCTTGACCTGCTCATACACTGGATTCTCAGTAAATCCGCCTGTGTAGCCGACCTCGGTGTCGATGACCCCCGGCAATTTCCGGATCAAATCCTGCACGCCCCAGAAACAGCCGCCTGCAAGAACCAAGGTTTGATAGTCGCCGTTTTTCATGCGTTCACTCCGTTTCTTTTTTTCGGCATCGAGAACCTCTTTCGAAAACAGCCCAAGGTATTTTCCATACCCGTCTCTTTCAAGGTTCAACGCGCTCACAAACCGGAGCGATGCCGAGTTGATGCAATACCGCTTGCGGGTCGGAGCGGGACCGTCATCGAACATGTGTCCGAGGTGAGAACCTGCGACGCTCGATTTCACTTCGGTGCGGACCATGCCATGAGAGCGGTCTTCCGAGAGCGCAACAAACTTTTCCTCAATGGGACGCGAAAAACTCGGCCATCCGGTGCCGGAATCGAATTTGTCCTTGGAACTGAAGAGTGGCTTTCCATCGACCACATCCACATAAATTCCGGCATCATGATGATTCCAATACGCGTTGTTGAACGGGTTTTCGGTTGCGCAGAGCTGCGTGACCCGGAACTGCTCCTGGTTCAGATGTCGAAGGACTTTCGCCTCTGTTTTCTTATCCGCCATTCCCGCCTCCGTTCCCCGCGACCTGAATGCCGCGGCTTCAGCATTCGCGGGCACGAGAAACGAGAGACTCGCTCCCAGCATCAGCATGCCCGCAAGCCCGGACATTACTTCAAGGCCCCCTCGATCGCCTTCACCACATCGGGGCTCTCGGGGGTCACACTCGAGCGATATCGGGCGAGCACCTTGCCCTCTTTTGAGATCAGGAATTTCTCAAAATTCCAACTCACATCGCTCGGACCGCGGATGTTCCCGGGTTCATTCTTGATGAGCCAATCATAAAGAGGCTGCTTCATGGATCCTGAAACCGGATTCTTCTCGAACAGCGGGAAGTTCACCTTGTATTTGGTTTCACAAAACGTCTTGATCTCTTTTGCATTCCCCGGCTCCTGTCCGCCAAAATCGTTGCTCGGGAATGCAAGAACCTCGAAACCCTTTGGCTGATAGCGCTGATACAATGTTTGAAGTCCTTGATACTGGGGCGTGTAGCCGCACTTGGATGCCGTATTCACCACCATGAGCACTTTGCCTTTGTAGGATGAGAGGTCAACCGGAACTCCGGCAAGGGTATTCACCTTGAAGTCGTAAAAAGAGGAGGCCGCCTCCGCTCGAATTCCGGAGAATCCGGAAGCAATCAAAAGACTGAAGAAAATACGGGCGATTGTTGTGTTTTTCATGCTGCAGATCCTACCCCAAAACTCAAATCAGGGGAATGACTTTGATCCCGAGTTCTTTTTTGATCTTCTCAGCAAGAGACTGCGTGGCATCCGGCTGTCCGTGATTGAGAATGATTTGATCGGGCTTTTTCGGCGAACTGCGGATCCAGGAAACCAGATCATTCGCGTCCGCATGGGCCGAGAGCGAATCAATGGATTCGATTTGGGCCTTGACCGGAATAGGCTCGTGATGAATTCGAAGGGAACCCTCTTTCTTTCCGTAATTCTTGAGGAACCAACCCTTGGTGCCTTCGGCCTGATACCCGACAAACAAAACGATGTTTTCGGGGTTCGGCAACCGCGTTTTCAAATGGTGAAGAATCCGACCTCCTTGCAGCATTCCGGATGCCGAAAGGATCACCAAAGGGCCCTTTCGCTTTGCAAGCTCAACCGACTCCTGCGCTGTCCTGGTCCACTCGAAGTGACGGGGAAAAAAGTTTCGTTGTTTCCGTTCGAATCCCAGATTCGGGGGATGGTCCTCGGGATGCGAAAGATACACGGCGGTTGCATCCTCGGCCATGGGCGAATCGAGGATGACCGGCACCCGGGGAATCCGCCCTTGGTCCTCGAGCATTCGGATCAGAAAGAGCACTTCCTGTGCGCGTCCCACAGCAAAGGAGGGAATCACGAGGGTGCTGCTGTTTTTGGAAATTTGCTGAATGTTTTCCTGAAGAAGCGCAAGTGCACTCTGCTTTTCATGTACGCGATCCCCATAGGTGCTCTCCAGAACGAGGCACTCCGTATCCGGCAAAGGATCCGGAGGTGCAATCGTCTCCTGCCTGCCATGTCCGAGGTCGCCACTGAAAGTGATATGAAAATCGCGTTTTTCGCCCTTGATCCGAAAACGCGCGACAGAGGAACCGATGATATGTCCGGCGCGGGTGAACTGAACCTCGACTCCGGGAACCACCGTTTGCCAGCCCCCGATGGCAAGTGTCCGCACTTGTCTCAGAATCTGCTGGGCGTCTTTCACAGTATAGAGCGGCTTTGCGGGTTTGTGATTCGAGTAGCCGGTACGATTGGCGTACTCAGAATCTTCCTCTTGAAGGTGCGCGGAATCGAGGAGGATAATGCGCATCAAATCCCGGGTGCCGGGAGTGCAATACACCGGGCCTTTGAATCCAACCGACAGCATTCGGGGAAGAGAGCCGCAGTGATCCAGATGGGCGTGCGTGATCAGGATCGCATCCAAACCGGTCAACGCCTCGGGGATGGGCGCCCAGTTCTTCTCACGGCTGGTTTTCTCTCCTTGAAAGAGACCGCAATCCACCAGAATTCGCTTGCGATGGGCGGACAAGACCGCCTTGCTTCCCGTGACCTCCCCTGCGCCGCCAAAGAACTCAAGCTCGATCCCGTTCTCAAAATGAAATTTCCGCATCCGTTCCACGCTGGGATCTATATCACGTCTTTGGATTGCTTGCCTTTACTGACAACAGATCCCGCTGCCACAGGGGTTTCCCTGGTCACGAGTGGATACATCCGTCCAACCGGCGGGGCATCCCGATGGAAAGGCGCAATAAGAATTCCCGGAATATTGTTGCATCGCAGGGATATTGCTGGTGTCCAAACACATCGGTGACCCCGCGCCTCCAAACCCGATCACACAAGAAGGAGCCCCCTGCGTTCCCGATCCCGCATTCAGGCAATCCGCAAAACTATGCACATCGCCCGTCAACATGATCGATGCCAAGGGGTCCGGCTCTGCATCCTTGACCTCCTTCACACTCACGACCCGGGGAGCACTGAAATTGTTTTTGGTTTGAATCCTTCTCTCCCCTTGGCGCGATTGATTCACCGCCGAGACCTGGTAGAAAAACTTCAGGGAACCCGCCGGCGAAACCGTACACGAAAGCCCGCCGCCCGCAGAACAGAGCGGTGCGAACCAGGCCTCCACCAGAAATTTTGCCTGTGGAGGCGGATTGTCGGATTTTTTCGCAATCCAAACCATGCTTTGTGAGTAAAACCCGGTCGTTTCCTGTGTTCCTCCCGGTACGAAGATCCGGTAAGGATGTCCCACTTGCCCTTCTGGAGCCACAGGACAATCCCCCCCATTCAAGCACCTCTTCAGGATCGGGTTCAAGGAAACCTGTGTCTGATCGATCTGTACCGCATCACCGATACCACCACTCGTCTGGGAGGATGCCGCACTTGCGATCAGGAATCCCGGCACCATGAATAGAAACCTGAACTTTTTCATAGATCCTTCGCTCTACTCCTCGGGCACATTCCTTTGTGTCTCCGTTTTCTTGGACGAATGGAGAATGATCGCCGGGTTTGCCGCCTGACTCTGAACGGAATTCAACAGGGAATCAAAGGAGGCCTGCATCTGAAGGTTGTTCTGCTGATTGCTCTGCTGTGAAAAAAGCATGGTCAGCGCAAGCGCGAGGATTCCAAGAATCGCGGACGCAACCAGCATTTCTACAAGACTTACGCCGTTTTGATTGAGTTTTTTCAGAATCCAGCCTCCCCTCCTTAATTCTTGACTAAAATAGTATAAATTTCAAGCATCTTCCCCTTTCCCACCCGACTTTTTCTGGATCTCTACAAAACAAACCATTGAAACCATGAAGAAAAATTATCTCCATCTCGGTCCGATGTTCCTCACTGGACAATAGTACTTGATTAAATTAATCAAACAAATGTATCCTAGAGGAGATTGGGCTCTCCGCGCGATCGGGGGCTCGGTTTGTTTGGGGGAAACACATGAACAGAATCAATCAGGGTTTGTTTGGGGCTTTTGCGGCAAGCGCACTTCTCTTGGAAGGCTGTACCCAAAAATTCGGTATCAACATCCTCCCCACGCTCGAGCTGGCAAAAAAACCCCCTGCTGTGGTTACTGCGGAGACAAAACCCCAGGAGTACCTCTCTGCATCCAGGGTTAAGCTTGGCCGTCTCGCCTTGGGTCAATTTGCCACCCAGGAGTATGCACTGCGGAATACGGGGGATTATGAGCTCGAAATTCAAAGCCTGAGCCTTTCGGATCCGTCACTTTCTGAGCAGATCAAGATTACTGCCAATTGTGGAAAACTCGCGCCCAACAAGGCGGAGGTTTGTCCGGTCAACGTGAAGTTCGACCCTCAAATCGTAAGCTCTTTCAAGCCTCTTTTGGTTGCGGAATTCAAGAACCATCTGGGAGAAAGAAAGATCGTCAGATTCCCGATTGAAGGGGAAGGCAGAAGCGTTGCGCTCCTCAAATTGAAAGACGGAGGATCCTCAAATCAGGATGATTTGCAGTCCCTCGATTTCGGATCCGTCACCAAGGACTTCACGGGAAGCAGACGAGTGATGGTGTATGCGAACACGGACAAGTATCCGGCCTCGCCCAATCCTCTCTCTCCGGCCACCTCGGTCTCCTTCAAGTTCGCCTCTTCTCCGTCCCGTTTCTCTGTTTCCACGAGTAACATTCCTTCCAATCTCACCCCGTGCAATCTCTCCTCCATCGGGAAGGATTGCTACGTGGACATTGTTTTCTCCCCGACCCAGGGTGGGAACCTGCAAGTGAACGAGACCTTCTCGGTCGAATACAATAACGGCTCGGAACCCGCATTTGTTTCGCAGGTTTCACTCACCGGTAAGGGAACCGACGTTGTGGTGCCCCCCTCTCTCGCCGTTGTGGGCGGTCAGGCTCCTGCCTTTGGAACCGTGGTTTGGTCCTCGACCAGCACCAATGCTGCAGATCCGGGAACAGCCGACCTGCAGATTCAAAAATCTGGTTCCGGTCCCGCATTGTTTCAGGGAATCACCTTTCCCAATTTCGTGAGCCTTGCAGCCACCGGAAGCACCTGCCCCACCACGGGAACAAACGTGGAAATCAGCGGGAATTGCATCTACAAATTGCTCTACAAACCCACCGCGGCAGGAACCTTGAGTGGTGCGATCGTGCTCAGCTTCAAGCAAAGTGCAACCGGGGCCACACAAACCGTTTCCGTGAATCCGACAGGAACTGCGGTCAATCCTGCTGTGCTTTCCTTCTCCTCTGCATCCACCTCTTTGACTGCAAAGGTCTTTCAAAGCTCAACTGCAAACGTGGTTGTCAACAACACAGGCGGTGTAGCCGCATCCGGACTAAGTCTCACCGAGGCTGCAGGTGGGTCGAGCACGCTCTCGGGAAGCCTTGTGCAGACTTCAGCACAAACACAAGCATGCACAAGCATTCCTGCCGGGGGGAGCTGTATCTTTAAGCTCCTTTTCAGTCCGCAAGCGGGGGGAACCGTAACCAAATCATTCTCTCTCCAGTATCAGGACGGACGCAACCAACCCTACCCCTCGATCTCTCACTCCGTTTCTGCAGTTGGGGACGCGAGCATTACTATTACCAATCCGACCGGCGGCTCTGGAACAGTCATCGATCTTGGCTATGTCATGATCGGTGGGACTCCAGATATTTACTCAGGGCTAGGAACGATGAACTTCTCCGGCTCAGGAACCCTGAATTGGATTGGTGGACAACATGAGACGGGAAGCAAGTTCAAATTCTTCAGCGGCTCTCCATCCGTAGTCGCATTTCCGGGAGTGCTTCCTTCAAGTGCCAGCGCCACGCCTCCGCTTTGCAACACCCCTTTCACGATCAGTGGGTCTCAACAGTCGTGCCGATTCTCTGTGGGACTCTCAAGCACCACTACCATCGGCACCGAAACGGACCCCCCGTATCAGAAAAATCTGATCGTCACCACGTACACGGGTGGAGGCACCCCGTCCACGAACAATTCCGGCAAGGTGGATGTCCCCTACACAATCAAGGCGACCCAAAAGAATCCGTCGATCCTGAAGTATGTCGCAAGCGGCACCTCGAGCACCGCCGCCTCCCCCGTCTCCTTCCCAACAACGATCAAGAATGTTGAGTCGGCTTCGATCAATGCATTCGTCAGGGTTGATGGATTCTTCAGGGTCACAGTCAATTCTGTTTCCGTGATTGATCCCGCCGGAGCAAGCTCGACCTCACCCTTCTTCGTAACCACCCCGTCCAGCGTCAATCCCGGTTTCGTACTCAATGCGGGCCAAACCTATTCCCTTCCGATCAGATTCAAACCAGCAGCCGCCCAAGTCTACACGGGGTACAAGTTGAGAATTGTTTACAACAATGGCGTGGTTGACCAGGCTCAAGCTGTAAAGACAATTGATCTTGACCTTTCCGGAACAGGATCTGACTTGAATATCGTCACTGCGAACGCGAGCAGTGTACAATTTTCGACTCAATACGCGTTGAACTCAAGCTCTGAAGTGAAAACAGTGACGCTAACTGCCCGGGGGCACTCGGCATTCGCCCCGATCTCCGTGACTTGGCCAACGGGACAAGGACCTTTCAGCATCACCGAGAACAATTGTGCGGCTCCACAAACCGCTGCCGCCCCGACTGGCACAACCTGCTCGATCAAATTCAACTTTGTGCCGACTTCGTGGGGAGCCCAGTCGAAACAGGTACAGCTGACGCCCCTCAATCCTCTGACTCCTCCGGGCATCATTACCCTTACGCTGAGTGGTACGGCAAGCCAGAAGTATCCTACCCTCACACTGTCCGCAGCTTCGATCAATTTCGATGCCCGCATCATCAACACGGTGCCATCTCAGTCACAGATCAAGACGGTAACCATTACAAATACTGCTCCGGCCACCACCGGAGGGATCGCCAAGAATTTCAGTTTTTCAACTCCCTCAAACTCCGCGTACACGATTGATTCCGCTGGCACCACATGCGGGGCCTCCGAGCTCCAGCCAGGAAGCGGCGCTTCTTCTTCGTGCGTGGTTTCAATCAAATTTGCACCATCAGCCGTGATCCAGAGTCCGGGCGCCTCTTCAATTCTCGTGAACTACCAGGACGGGAATGGAAACGCCTCCGGGCCCGCACCCGCAGTGAATGCTCAGCTGAATCTATCCCTGCAAGGCTCATCTCTGATTCAGGATCCTAACCTCTCTCTGAGCCCATCACCTTTGGCCTTCGGAAGCAAAACCATCAAGCCCGATGGAACAGTTGACCCTGCGAGCCTCGAGGCCACAATCACAAATCCACAGACCAATGTGGTGAGCGCAAAGAGCCTAACGTTTACCGGTCTTTCGGCACCATTCTCCATGGACTCAGCCGGCAGCACCTGCAACTCAAGTACAATCCTTGCCCCGGGTGCGAGCTGCAAGATCAAGTTGAGTTTCACACCCACAGCGCTTGGATCGTATTCACAAACCCTTTCGATCGCCTACAAGGATCTCGCAAGCCCTGAAAACAGCTTCTCCAAGACACTCTCCCTCACGGGCAGCGTGGTGAAGGGGATTCGCGTTTTTGCTGGTGGCTTAAAGACTTGTCTCATCACTGAATTGGAAGAAGCGATTTGCTTCGGCTCGAACCTGAAAGGAGAGCTTGGGCAGAATCTTAGCTCCAACTTCAGTGACCAGCTGGTGCAAACCATGGCGAGAATCAATTTTGGATCGGGCGCCAAAGTAAGAAAGCTCGCTCCTGGTCGATATCATGTGTGCGCGATTGTCGATTATCCCGCTGCAACTCCCGCCAGATCGGGAGAGGTCACCTGCTGGGGTGACAACCAATACGGACAACTCGGTCGCGGAAGCGTGGTTCAACTGAACGCTCCTGTTCTGTCCAACAACTCGATTGCCCCCATAGACCTGGGAAGCAGCACCTCGGGCGCTCTCAAGGCGATCGACATCTCTGCGGGCTTCGAGCACTCGTGCGCAATTCTTGAGAATGGCTCGATCAAGTGCTGGGGCTCGAACGGGTCGGGCCAACTTGGGACAGCGACGACAGGCAACCTTGGCGACGCATCCGGTGAAATGGGGAACTCTCTTCCCACAGTCGCGGTTCCGGGAGGGGTTGCTGTTTCCATCTCCGCCGGTTCCTCCCACACCTGCGCATCCTTCAGTGATGGAAAGGCCCGATGCTGGGGAGACAATTTCTACGGGCAAATCGGGCAACCGAACATGGACAACTACGGAAAGCCGACCTCGGCTTCCGATCCAAAGATCGGGGCAATGAGTTCCCTGCCGGAGATTGCCCTGGGCTCCGGATTCAATGCATCTGAAGTCGTAGCCTCCTTCGGTGCCCGTACGTGCGCGCGAAGCCAGACGGGAGTTTTGCGTTGCTTCGGAAAAACAGCGGTTGAACCATCGGTTGAAAGCGTAAGCACCTTTGCGGGGCTTCTCGGTCAATGCTATATGCGCAACTCCAATGGTGAAGGGCTCTTTGCTTGCAATGGAACGAGTGTTCCCATCATCGATGTCGGCGGAAAAAGCGGTGACATGAGCTTACTTTTACCTGTAAATCTCGGCTCTGGTGCCGAGGTGAGGAAACTTGCGGTCGGGCTATCCTTCACATGCGCCCTTCTTGGCGATTCCTCGATCAAGTGCTTCGGCAAGGGAAATCAAGGCCAACTGGGTCGTGCGGCGGGCTTTTTGTCCGACGTTCCATTCGCTTCAAACGGAATGCCTCCTGCAGCAAGCTTGAGTGCGAGTGCGACAGAATGGCCGGTTGATATCGCAGCAGGCGACAATCATGCGTGCTACGTGACGAACCTGAACAAGGTGAAGTGTTTCGGCTCCTCCACTTCGAACGCGACCGGAACAAAAAAACTCACCGGGTATGCAACAACCCTTCAGATCGAGGCTGCAGCGAGCGCTCCTACCGTGTACCAAGCGCAATAGGGTGACAGCGGATCATTTCTCCGATGATTGCCGCGAACTTGCCAGGTATGCTACATGACTTGCATGGGCCTAATCGCGATCATGAGTGCAATGCCTGAGGAAAACGCGGGACTTCTGAGAGACCTCTCTGTCACGGAAAGCTTCGAGGCCGGGAAACGAACCTACCATCGGGGACTTCTTTATGGTCAAGAAGTGGTGCTGGTGTGCTCACGCTGGGGAAAAGTCGCAGCCGCTGCAACTGTGGCTCACTTGCTCGCCAAGTACCCGATTGAGGAGCTGATCTTTACCGGCGTTGCGGGAGCCGTGGCTCCTTCGCTCAAGGTAGGCGATGTGGTGATCGGATCCGAACTCCTTCAACACGATCTTGATCCGAGGCCCCTGTTCTCCCGATATGAAATTCCCCTGCTGGGATCCACCCATTTGAAAGCAGATCTTGAATGCACAAAGGCCCTCGAGCACGCGGTAGTCGAATTCCTTTCTCACCTGAGGACTTCCCCTGAGTGGGCCCGCTCTCGCGCCGAGTTCGCGCTTGATGAGGCCAGGGTTCGTTCCGGGCTGATCGTGAGTGGAGATCGCTTCTTTCAGTCCTTGGAAGAGATTTCCCGGCTCAGGAACGAATTGCCGGATGCCCTTTGCGTTGAGATGGAGGGCGCCGCGGTTGCGCAAGTTTGTACCGAGCACGGCATTCGATTCTCCGTCGTTCGGACCATCTCGGATGCAGGCGATGACAACGCCCATCAGGACTTCAGTCGATTCATTCAAGAAGTGGCCAGCGCCTATTCGACAGGAATTGTGAGGAAACTGCTCGAAGGCAGGCGTTGAGGAATCCAGTGACATCAGGAAGAGGGATTTCATCTCGGCCATCCTGGCCTCGACCCTGCGGGCAAACCTCCGGTTTGTGCAAAAATATCATCCTGATATTTTTGTCACCAGCCCATCCTGGCCTCGACCCTGCGGGCAAACCTCCGGTTTGTGCAATTTTGCCGTCGCAGCTGACGCTACTTCCGTGGCAAAATTGTGAACCCCAACGACGGTAACCAACTCTCCTCTCTCTCCGCCTTCCCTTATTGACCACCACTTACAGAAATTCGGGGCCTTCAGGAATCCCTTACGACGACTCTCGCGAGCGCGGGATGCGCGAAAGCGAGGCGGCACGATGCCGCATGGAGGAGTAAGGGATTCCTGAAGACCCCGATCTTATGAAAATAGGTGATTAGTAAGGAATGGCGGAGAGAGAGGGATTTGAACCCCCGAGACCCTTGCGAGCCTGCCGGTTTTCAAAACCGGTGCAATCGACCACTCTGCCATCTCTCCGCATTGAGTAGGGTGAAGACCCACCCTATCGACAAATCCGAATCCTTGTCAATTCGCGTGTGTCTCGCCGGGCTTGGGTTTGTAATAAACCTCCTGGTGGATGGACGTCTTCTCGACCCCCTTCCCGGCAAGGATCTGCTTGGCCTCATCGATCATGGCCCCATTGCCACACAGGTAGAACTCGGTATTCGCCCAATCGATCTGGCCCTCATTCTCACGAAGCCAATCGGTAACCCGTCCCTTGAATCCGCACCAATCCGCCTGAGCGCGGGATAGGGCCTGAACCAGATTACCTGTCCCCAGCGCCTTCACGATTTCCGTCGTATAGAGCAAATCGCTTTCAGCCCTTGCACCGAAGAGGATTCGCGTCGAGGCGGGGGGATGTTCGGCGTAAATCCTCGAGAGGACCATCGAACGGAACGGAGCAAGACCCGTTCCAGTTGAAATGAAAATCGCATGACGTCCGGCCTTCGGTTTGTACACAAAATCCCCGAACGGTGTCATTCCCGTCATGGCCTCACCGGGCTTGAGTGAATTCAAATATGTGGTCCCGGGACCGCCCTCGACCAACTTCACACAGAGCTCAAATGCCGGCTGGCCATCCAACGCGAGCTCGGGCGATGAGGCGATTGAGTAGGCACGTCTGAGATCGCGTCCACCGGGGCCCGCACCGGGAATCACAATGCTGATAAACTGACCCGGTTGAAACGAGAAAGACGGCTCGGACCGAAAGGTGAACTCGACGACATCCGGCGTGAGGGATTTCTTGGCAATCAATCGCGCCGAAACCGTGATCGGCTTTTGCTTTTCCATACGACAACTCCTTGAAGCGAAAGGCCAACTTAGCGAAAAATCCATGCGGAATCCAGCCTTTTGTGGTACTTCTTTGCTCCATGTTTGGTTTAAGTGGTGGTCATCTTCTTATCTTGGCAATCGTGGTTCTCCTGTTCGGAAGCCGCAGACTTCCCGAGCTTGGTTCCGCTCTTGGAAGGGGGATCGGTGCTTTCAAAAAAGGCCTTGAGGGCAAATCAAACGACAAAGACGATCCGGATCAGCCCAATCGCCTCACATGAACGCTCCGCTCGAGTCCATCCCCGAACACCTGCGTGAATACATCACCGAGCAAGACCCTTCCCTTTACACCCCGATCGATCAAGCCGTTTGGCGTTATGTGATGAGGGTGTCCCAGGCGTTCTTCGCTGTTCACGGTCATCCGCTCTACGTCCAAGGCTTGAGCACCACCGGAATCTCCACGGACCGCATCCCCCTCGTAACCGAGATGGATGCCGCCCTTCGAAAACTCGGATGGCGTGCGGTGGCAATCAACGGCTTCATTCCTCCTGCCATCTTTCTTGAATTCCAATCCCTGCGAATTCTGGCAATCGCATGTGACATTCGCAAGCTCGAGAACATCGGCTACACCCCGTCGCCTGACATCATCCATGAGGCGGCCGGCCATGTCCCGATCGTTGCCGACCCGGAGTATCGGAAATACCTTGAAGCCTATGGCGAGATCGCAAGAAACGCGATCATCACCAAGGCCGATCTCGAACTGTACGAAGCTGTCTTTCAACTTTCCGAGATCAAGGAAGATCCCCATTCCACTCCTGAGCAAATCGCCGTGATCCAGAAGAAATTCGAAGAGGTGTCCAATCGAGAGGTCAAACCCTCCGAAGCCGCCCTCCTCACCCGCATGGCATGGTGGACAACCGAATACGGACTCATCCAGAGTTCGGGTGAACCCCTGATTTATGGAGCAGGCCTCCTCTCCTCGATCAGCGAAAGCTATCATTGCCTGAGCGAGGAAGTGAGGAAGGTGCCTTTCACACTCAAAGCCTCCATCAACACCTCCTATGACATCACCCGCCCTCAGCCGCAGCTGTTTGTGGCCGGAAACTTCCAAGAGCTGACCTTTGCCCTTGAGGAGTTTGCAGATACCATGGCCTATCGTCGGGGCGGGGCCTACGGGCTTCGACTCGGGGTCGAGGCCCAAAACACCGTGACCGCAGTGCTCGACTCCGGGATTCAACTGACCGGCATCCTGAAGGATGCGCTCTTCACCGCATCCGGCGAGGAAGCGGGATTCGTCCTTTCCGGCGCAAAACAATTCTCCTTCCACGACCGGGCGTCGCACGAGCTTGCCCCGCACCTCCTTTCAGAGGAGTTCCTCGTTCCGCTTTTCAATCCCGGCGTGGCAAGCACCCCTTTGGTTGAAATTTTGGGCAAAGTGCACGGAAGCGGACTCCACACCAAATCCGGACTCCGCTTGCAGGGGCGTTTTCACAAGACCGTCGAACTCGGAAAGAGCGGGAAGATCCATCTCCTTGAACACGTTCGAATCACCGATGAGCAAGGGCGGCTCGTGTATTCGGAGAATTCCAGCTTCTATCCTCTTGTGCTCGGCTCCCGGGTAACCTCTGTCTTCGGGGGGGCGGCGGATCGAAAAAGCTTTTCCCCGCACCAACGAAAATCCGGCAAAAAGGTTCATGCACACAAAAGCAACCTCACACCGGAGAACACAACCCTGAATTTTCTGTACCGACAGGTTCGCGAGTTTCGAGACTCCGGCGAGACGAACCTTCGCTACCTCGACACCGTTTTCCAACAGCTCGAGGGGTATTTTCCCGACGACTGGCTCCTTCGGCTGGAGCTTCTTGAAATCTACTCCGAACGCGAGCCCGACAATGTGATTACTGCCAAACTCTACGAAACCCTGGAAGCGCTTCGCTCCAGACTTCCGGAGCGAAAAGAGATGATTGAGCGGGGAATGGAGTTGATATGAACTGGACATCCATTGGTTCACTCCTGGGCTTCCTCGGAGTGGTTCTGGGCGCCTTCGGTGCCCATGCAATTCAAGACAGGGTCGAGCCCCGCTTCTTTGAGATCTACAAGACCGCAAGCCATTACCTGATGATCCATGCCGTGGCACTTGTTCTTTTCGGGCTGGCCCGGTCCGGAAGGTCCTGGCCCGGCTGGTGCTTTCTGTTCGGAGTCGTCATCTTTTGCGGCAGCCTTTTCGCCCTTGTCTTTACCGGAATCAAAGCCCTTGGTGCGATCACACCGATGGGCGGCCTTCTTTTCATGGCCGGCTGGCTTGGGTTCGCACTTGAAACAAGAAACCGGAGCGCTCCGAAATGAACAATACCCCGTCGAACGCAGTCGGATCCACCCCTCTTGCATTGATCGCGACTCTCTCAAGGCTCGTGACCAAAGTCACCGACAGGGTCACCGGAGACCGCTCCGAATTCCCGCTGCTCGTGGCAACCGTCACCACCGAAGCCCTTCGTCGCTTCGGGATCGAGGCGAATGTGTTTTATGGCGAGGCAGCCTGGATCGAAGTGATGGAGAATCAGTCCCTCATGTGGGCCGGCTGCTGGGGGGAGCACACCCATTTCTGGACGGTCACTCCGTATGGAGAGATCGTTGATCTCAATACGAGCGTGTCCCACCGTAAAAAATCCCGCCACAACCCGGACCATCAGCCCAAGTTCTCTCCTCCCCTGCTCTGGTCCAAGGAGGTTCCGGCATTTTATCGATACAAACCGGGGGGAATTGCCGAGGTCGAGCTTGATTCGGAACGGGATCGCCGCTGGTTTGAGCTCTGTTTGAAGGAAGTGATTGAGAAAACGGGCGACCTCAGGGCTCTCATGGAAACCCCGGACAACGACCTGGACTTTCCCGATGAACCCATCCTTTGCCCGGGACGGCGGATTCTGGATGACGGAGCCCAGAGCTTTCGTCATTTTGATCGGGCTCTTGCGGTTCAGGGAATCCCGGATCGGCCTTTTTAGTTCACAATCCCGCCCCCTTTGCATAAGATGAGCCCCATGAAAAGATGGAAGGTTTCCTCCTGGCTCGGCGTTTTGCTTTTTTCCTGCAACGCCCATGCGGTGGTGAACAGTATCAATGCGCAGACCTACAACCCGTCCACCTCCGATCGTTTTGTGATCCTTGAGGACGGATTCCGCTCCGAGTGGCCGAAGACCGCTCGTTTCTATTTCGGAATGAATTACAATTTCGTATCAGAGCCCTTCGTTGCGCTCAACAATGCCGGAACGGCAAAACTGGGCAACATCATTGACAACATCCAAACCGTCGACACGTTTCTTGGAATCAAGCTTTCCAATAATTTCGCGGTTTTCGTTGCAGCACCCATTCATTTTGTGACCTTTCCTGTCGTTCCACTCAGTTCAGAATACCAAACCGGAAGCGTGACCACCTTTGGCGATTTGAAGTTCATGGGGAAGATCCGGTTGACGGACGATGCAAGCAATACCTCGATCGCCCTGATTCCGGAGATTCATCTTGCAACGGGTGACACTTACAATTTCGTCTCTGATGCCTCCACCTACATTGCCCTGAGGGCTGCGCTCGAGCGGCAGTTTGCGGACTGGACCCTGGTTGTGAACCTCGGGTACGCCTCCGCCATGAACTCCTTCTACATCAATCCGCCCGAGTTTCCGGTTGCGGTTGATTACCGGAAGCGCCTGATTGCAGGGGTGGGCGGGTTTCTTCCCTTCAACCAGGAGTGGGGCATGAATTTCGAACTCCAAAGCATCAGCATGATCCCCTTCAGTCCAAGCATCTCTCCCAACGATGCCTACCTTGGATTTCGTTATGGATCACCCGATGGTCTTGCGATCACCGCAGGGGCAGCGGTTGGGCATATCGGTGGGCCTCAAGGCCAGGACTTCAGGGCAATTGCAGGGATCCGATACACCCTCTTTGAAAAACAAGAGCTTGCGCCAAAACCCCTCTCCAAATAATCCACGATTTTCATTGAACCATTTTGGCCTGGCAAGCTTGACCGGTTTAATTTGGTATTTTATCCTTTTCTAGAGGGATCAACACCTGATGAAAACCATTCGCCACATCAATCTGATGTCCTTGTTTTTGTTGTGCTTTGCCTTTTCCTCGTGTGCGAAAGGACCGGATGTATCCGATGAGGTTCTTGATGAGTTGGCCCAGCAAGTGGGAGATGTCATGGCCTCGATCGATGAGGCCGGGGGATCCAGTGGGACCTTGAGCCAGCACGAACGATCCTTTCACCGCATGAGAGATCGACTCAATCCTGAGTTCTCGATTCCGGGGCTGATGCCGGTGGCCCACGCTGCTTCCTGCATTGATACGGGCTTTGCACTCTGTCACACGAGCTCCCGAAGCATGGTGAGAACCTTTTCCGACTGCACCCTGGGCCTTGCCTCCTTCAGCGGCACAGTCTCTCTCAAGTGGAGTGGCGCAGGCGCAGGATGCTCCCTTGGCCTTCCTCTCTCGGGCGGAATCATCACCCGTGTGCCGGAGTTCACCGTGACAGGGTTGCGTGGTGCCACACTCAAGGTTTCCCGCGAGGCTCCATCCGGGTACGGACAGCGTCTCACGCATGTTTCGGGCCTGGGCAATTCAGCACAATTCAAGTTCTCAAGCGATGGAATCCGTCGCGTATTCACTCTGCCTGATGGAAGCACCCTTGTGGACCTCACCTCAAGCACACTCTCTGATCTGACCTTGACGGGGGCCGAAAGAAGCTCAAGCCGCGTCCTTTCGGGAGGTGTGATCCGGGTGAAGAACAATCAGAGTGATTTTTCGTGCGATTTTTCTCCGGAGGATGTCACCTGGTCTTCGACCTGCAACTGCCCCGTTTCAGGCTCATGGCAGGCGACCTGCTCTGACGGAAAAACCAGCTCGATTCGCCTGACCGGCTGCGGCTCCGCGGAATTCAGCTATGGCTTGGAAACCCAGAACATCTCATTTGACCGGTGTTTCGGAATTTAGCGCGAAGACGAACGATCGAGCTCATAATTGAAACTTACACTGATTCTAAGGCCCTTCATTCGATTCGGAGGCACTTCATGTTTCAGCCAACTTTCAAAGAGAATGACCTCCCCCGCGCGAGGCACGAGATCCTCTTGAATCCTTCGCATCGGAGACGCCATGAAGAGCGGGGCCCTCGGATCCTCAATTCGCAAGGGACTTGAACCTCGAGGCACGTCCACATAATAGGTACCGCTCACCACAGAATGTGGATGGTGATGGAACGCGTGGTAGCAGCCCTCCGGCATCAAATTCACCCAAAGTGAGGTCAACGCGAGCCTTTCTTTCTTCGACTCGAATCCGAGCCCCGAGGCGTAGGCGCGAACCTCGCGGTCCAGAGCATTTCCTAAACGTTCGAAGACCGTAAAGTGTCGATGCAATTCCGACAGTGAACCGTACGAAGTATATCCCTTGGGATAGTTCTTCTTGCTCCAGGCACGTCCCGTGACATCGAGCTCAGGCAGGCGGAGCGCTGTCTTTCGAATCTCCCGGTGCAGCGCCACCGGAATCGGAAGTCGTTTCTTCTCAATGTGCGTTTCGAAAAAGGTTCTCATTCCTTGTCCTTGTCCGGGATCACATGCTTGATCACAGCTTCGATCCCCCGTTTGAATTGAATCCAATATTCGGAGGCATGGGCGGCATTTGCCGTCGGAAGTTCAAGGGTAATGGTGGGAATGCCAAGCTCAATCCCCGAATAATTCCCAAGCGATCCGGGAAAAAACCCGGTCGACTTCGCCTTGATCTTTTCCCTCAATTCCTGGCATTTTTTAACGTAAAAGGCGTCAAACCGGTCGAGCTTGAGATGATCCGGCCCATCATAATCAAGCACATTCAAGGGAGAGTGGATGGAGAGGATTTTCGAGGGTTTCACCCGATCAATCATCGCCTTTTGGAACAAGGTTTCCGGTTCGGAGTCCGGCTTGTAACCGGGGAACCTTCGCTTTTCCGAATGGAACTTGGTTTTCCAGGAAGACAGTGCCTGACTCCTCCAATCCTTGGTTCCAAAGTTTCGGTTGCAGTCCACTCCATGGGCATTGGTGCGCGTCTTCGGATATCCGAAAAATCCGTCAGGATTCACAAGCGGTGCAATCACAAGGCGTGTGTCAGGATAATTCTTCATGTGCTCCGAGGCCCATTTCGCCAACTCGAATCCAACATAAAGCGGAGTGATCTCATCGCCATGAACCATTGAAAAAATCAAGGTCCGGTTCGAAGCATTTTCCGGTCCAAACTCTGCAAACAAAAGCGGGCGCCCCTGAACGGAAGTGGTGTCATGCACCCACTGGATGGAACCGCACGGTGCCTCGCCCCATTTCCTTTTCTTGAAGGCTTTGGTGAGTGATTCACACAAAGCCGGAATGTCGGTTTCGATCTCCTCGGCGTTCGCCCCCCCGGAGACGACACCTGTCAAAAGGACACACGCAATCCCAAGTCCCGGGGTCATTCGAAAAAAACGGTTCACGAACACGCGCCTCATGTTGATCACTCCAATCCCGTCCGGGCTTTGACCTTCTTTCGGTGTTTTCTCCAGAAACGAAATCCAATCACCAGAATGGAGATCGCGATCAGTCCGACGATCCCGCCCTCGACCTTCTTGATCCATTTGATGACGGACTCGAGGAAATCACCGAAGTGATATACCGAATACACGATCGCAGGAACACTCAGGACCGCGGCAAGCCCGTCGAAAAGAATCATTTTCCGGTAAGGGTAATGAAGCAATCCCGCAGCAAAAAACACGGTCGATCTGACACCCGGCATGAATCTCGCCGAAAAGAGGAGTTTGGACCCGTGCTCATGGAGTCTGACCCGAATCCCCTCGATTTTTCCGTCATCAAGAAAAAGCCGAAACGGCCATTTCTTCATCAGCCGTTTTCCGAAGACCCGGCCAAGCAAGTACACAAGGGAATCCCCGATCAAAACGCCCGCCATTCCGACGGCAATCATCAGCCAAACATCGCACACCCCGTAGTACGTCAGGATTCCTCCCGCGATCAGGGTGATGTCCTCCGGAATCGGAATTCCAAGTCCACAGGCAAGCAGGATCAGGAAGATCGCCAGGTAGGGGATCGGGCCATAGTAATCAATGAGGAAATCCACGATGAAATTGAAATCCATGGGAGGCCACCAGTAGACACGAAGTTTTACTTTTTTGAAAGAGGGTGGGCTCGAAGATAGGAGTCTTGGATCTCCCCGAGATTGAGGTGGGTGTACCGCTGGGTTGTGGAGAGCCTTGAGTGGCCCAGAAGCTCCTGAATGCTCCTCAGATCCGCACCCGCACTCAGGAGATGGGTTGCAAAGCTATGCCGGAGCGCATGCGGGGAGATCCGACGATTCCCGTCAATCCATTCAGGGGAAAGAGTTGCAGCCTTCAAGATCTGGCGCGCGAGAATCAGTGCAATGCCTCGTGAGGTAAGGGGCGTTCCCCGGTATCCGAGAAACACCCATGTGGCATCCCTTGGTTCGGGGCGCGCCTGAAGGTAGCCTCTCAAGGCGATCTGTACAGTCTCCGGAAGAGGCAACCACCTCTCCTTTTGGCCTTTGCCGAGAACCTTGATCCAACCGGTCTTGGCCTCAAAGGCATCACTCCTGAGCCCGGATACCTCGCTCACCCGGAGGCCGCACCCGTACATCAGTTCCATGAGGGCAAGATCCCGAAGCCCGGTCCAGGTGGTTCGATCGGGGGCACGCAAAAGCTCCAGGATTTCCTCGATCTTGAGGAATGTCGGGAGTTTTTGCTCCATCTTCGGGGACGGGATCAATGCAAGCCAGTTTCGCTCAATGGCCCCCTTGCGTTTCAGATACTTGAAGAAGCTGCGGAGGGCGCTCATTTTCCTCGCAACGGAAACGTTCTCGTTTCGTTTCATCAGCTCGGCGGTGAAGGAGCGAAAATGAGCCGCTTGGATCTGCCCGAGATCCGATCCATACTGAATCTCGAACTCACGCCGCAGGTGATCCTCGAATTGACCGAGGTCGCCCTGATAGGCCCGATGGGTTTCCGGTGACCAATTCTTTTCGTTGATGCCGTACTCGAGGAATGCATCAACCCAATCCTTTACGGTTGCTGGCATACTCTGTTTAGTTTAATTCAAAAAGAATGCAAACGGTTCATATTATTGGAGCGGGTCTGGCGGGATCCGAAGCCGCCTGGTTTTTGGCGGAACGGGGAGTCCGGGTCGTTCTCCATGAAATGCGACCTCACCAGACCACCCCTGCCCACAAGACCGGCCAGTGCGCCGAACTGGTTTGCTCCAATTCACTCAAATCCAAGTCCCCCGTCTCCGCACCCGGAATGATGAAGGCTGAAATGCGGATGGTGGGCTCGCTCATCCTCGATGCCGCAACCATGGCCGAGGTTCCGGCAGGAGAGGCTCTCGCAGTGGATCGGGATGTATTCTCGAGCTTCATCACAGGCAAATTGAAATCCCATCCCAACATTGTCATTGAAGCGGGAGAAATCACCAAACCTTTCGAAGCTCCGGGCGAGATCACACTGATTGCCACAGGTCCCTTGACCTCCGACTCCCTGGCATCCTGGATTGCGGAGGCCACCGGACAGGATGATCTTTATTTTTATGATGCCATCGCTCCGATCATCGAGGCATCGAGCATCGACATGTCCTCCGCCTTCACCGCGAATCGCTACGACAAGGGTGGAGAGGAAGCCTACATCAACTGTCCTCTCTCCAAGGAAGAATACGACGCATTCATTGACGCGATTCTTTCGGGAGAAATGGTCCCGACCAAGAACTTCGAAAAGGAAAAGTACTTCCAGGGCTGTCAGCCGATCGAAGCAATTGCAGCAACCGGGCGCGACTCCCTTCGCTTCGGCCCCATGAAGCCCGTTGGACTCACGGATCCTGCAACCGGGAGAAGACCCCACGCCGCAGTCCAACTCAGGCCCGAAAACCGATCCAAGACGGCCTACAATATCGTGGGATTCCAGACCCGTTTGAAATACGGAGCGCAGACCAAAGCCCTGCGCATGATTCCGGCGCTTCGGAATGCCGAATTCCTCAGGATGGGCTCCATGCATCGGAACACCTTTGTGTGCGGCCCGAAAGCCCTGCGTCCGGATCTCTCGCTGAAAGGGCATCCGCGGGTCTACCTTGCAGGGCAGATCACAGGCGTGGAAGGTTACCTTGAATCCGCAGCCTGCGGGATGCTTGCGGCCGTGTTCATTCATGCGCGGATCAAGGACCGACCCCACTCCGCTCCGCCGGCCAATACGGCCTTGGGTGCGCTTCTCTCCCATGTGACGGCTTCGGATCCCGACCGGTATCAACCGAACAACATTCAATTCGCCCTGTTTGATCCGAAGTTTTTCGAGGGAACCGAGGATTTGAAAAAGGACGCCCTCCGCGAAACTCTCTCAAAACAGGCACCGCGCCACTTCAGGACTTGGATGGACTCATGCGAAACTCTTTTTTTGTCTTCCTAGGTGCGGGACTTTGGGCCACGGATACGCTTTTCCGGCAGCCCCTTCTTCACGATCTGTCCGCACTCACCATTGTCTTTTTCGAGCACCTCTTTGCCACAATCGCAAGCTTTCTGTGGTTGATGTGGTTTGCGAGACGGGACTTCTTCATGGGAATGAGCCAGACACTGGGAGCCGCCCTGATCGGCGTTTTCGGGTCGGTTCTTGCTACGTTCTGCTTTACGGAAAGCTTCCGCCTTGTGAATCCGAGCGTCTCCATTCTCCTTCAGAAGATCCAACCCCTGATTGTGATCGGACTCTCCTGGCTTTTCCTCGGTGAAAAAATCACCCGAACGTTTTTCCTTTGGGGCGCCCTCGCATTGATCAGTGCTTTTTTCCTCAGTTTTCCCGACGGGATCAGACTCACCACACTCTTGGGCCAAGCGAACCATGGTGCCGTCCTGGCTTTTTTGGCTGCGGTTTTGTGGGCAATTTCAACCGTCATCGGAAAGGCAACGCTCTCGCGCGCGAACCCCGCTGCACTCTCGTTTTGGCGCTTCTCGACAGGTCTCGTTTTGCTCTTTGTGATGGTACGCCAAAGTCCTCCCCTCAAAATCGAGGCCGAGTTTGTTTGGACCGAGTGGACAGTCCTGCGCAGCATTGCCTACATGGCCATCATCCCGGGCTTCTTCGGCGTCTACCTGTATTACCGGGGACTGAAGAAGGTGAGCGCCTCAAGCGCCACACTGCTCGAACTTTCATTCCCGCTCACAGCAGTTGCCATCAATTCGATTTTTCTCGATTTGCACCTTGGGAAGATCCAACTCCTTGCCGCCTGCTCTCTCTTGATCTCAATGATCGGAGTGGGAATGAGTTCCAAGTCGAATTGAATCCTCAATTCTCAATTTGGAAGGTGACATCGACCTCAAGGTGGATGTTCTGTTTTGCGGCCTCGATCGTAGGAGCCGGCATGGATCGAGCCATCATCGGAGCACTTTCCATCATCAAAGGTCGCGGCGGCATGCCTGAAGCGGTGCGCTCCTCGATCTGAAGCACCGCTCCCAGCTTTCCTCCGAGTGCTTTCACGAGCTCACTTGCCTTCTCTCTCGCATTCTTCGCGGCAATCGAGAGGCAGGTCTTTTTTTGCTCCAGGGTTCGGGCCTCCGACAGATATGTCTGGAGGGAGTGCGTATTTCGAATTCCGGCATCGCCGGCAATCGCAAGCACCTCTCCAAGCGCGGAAATCTCGGGAGTTACCGCGCGAAGTCCGATCCGGCACTGGAATCCCTTCGAAACACTCTTGTTGTTTTCCCAGGCAGTCACCTCTTGCACATTGTACTCGGCTTGGGTCAACTCGAGATTCTTCACCTTGCTTTTCTTTAGCTCTGATCGAAGCCTCTCATGAAGGTCAGTGGCCCTCTTGATTGCCGCTTTCGCATCGGGTGCCTGTGCATCCGCCACCAGAATCACACTGCCACGATCCGGCTCCACTTCCAGATTGCACTCCCCGCCTACAATCACCTTGCGCTCCCCCGCTGCTGCGGCACTCGCAGACAAAAGGACAACAACAGCTTTGATTTTCGAAAAGGACCGGCCCGGATTTCTTCGCTTCATGGGGGAAGTGTGCTTGAAAGGCTCCGACTTGAAAAGAGCTTTGTCGGGGCAAGATCGGCCTTAGAATCCAAGGAACGTAGCCCCCACCACAGCAACAAAGAGGTTTTTCCCCGGCGTGATGGTCAAGTCGGGCCTTGCCATGATGCTCATGTTCCGGCTTACCTTGAATTCACCTTCCATGCCCACATTCGGGTATACTTTCCAGAGGGAATTCCGGGAATCGGATCCCGCACCCAAGTTGATGGAACTCGCATCACTCCGGTAGATGAGATTGCCTCCTCCTCGAACAGTGAATCGAACGGTGTCCGAGAAATAGCCCCCCACCTTGAGATCCAGTGGCAACTGGAGCAGATTCGCGCCTCCTCCGGGGCCGGTTGCGGCGCCGAAAAAGTTCCCGTTTCCAGGGCCAGTATGTGAATAAATCGCGGAAAGACTCAGTCCGATGTAATTCCCCATCGGGTCGTCACCGAGGATGGGATCGGTGAGATTCAGGTCGAGCGCAGCACCCACAGCAGCCCGCGCTGTTGCAGCTCCCCCTTGATCCTCGTACAGCAGAGCCCCCATTTGAGGCGTAATTCCCCATTTCTGGTCCTTCAATGTGCGCTCCCGGTAATCCTGACCCTCACTGATCACAGCCTGCCCGCGAACCTGCGCAACCGCCGGGATTGAAAACATCAAGAAAAACAAAATGAACATTCGAACTTGGTTGTACTTCATGGAATCTCCTCGATCGAATCCAAAGCAATTCCGGTGCCAAGACCCAACCATGACGATCCTCATGCGATTCCTGTCGCAGATCATATTCCCGGAGATCCCGCAGGGCTATGATGGGAACTCGAAACGGAGGTCCCGATGATTCAAACGAAAACACTGGAACAAGTGATGACCAAACACCCCCTTTGCATTGAAGAGACAGACTCCCTTCAAAAAGCGAGCGATCTCATGCTCCAACGCCGGATCCGGCACCTCCCCGTTACGGATTCCCGCGGGGATGTGATCGGTGTGCTCAGCGAACGGGACATTCAACGGGGGATGGTGGTCAGGACAGTCAACGGGGAAGCAGAGAGAGTACTCTCTCCCCAGCGCAAGGTTCGAGAGTACATGAGTTGGCCTCCCCGCACCGTAGATCTGGGAACTCCCTTGCAAGAGGTGATCCAAATCCTGATCGAAGAGAAAATCTCGGCCTTGCTCGTGGAATCCAAGCTCACCGGGAAAATCAGGGGAATTGTCACCACCGAGGACATTCTGCGCGAATTCTGGCACATGGTCCGTCGAGACAACCCGCCCCTTTGATTCGAATCCGGTCAAACATTGAAGCGGAAATGCATGATGTCGCCGTCCTGAACGACATACTCTTTTCCTTCGAGCCGCAAGAGACCGGCATCCCGGATCTTGGCCTCGGAGTGGTGTTTCATGAGATCCTCATAGTGAAACACTTCAGCACGGATGAAGCCGCGTTCAAAATCGGTATGAATGACTCCCGCAGCCTGGGGCGCTTTCCAGCCCTTGTGGATGGTCCATGCACGGACTTCCTGCTCTCCGGCCGTGAAATAAGTCTGCAGACCGAGCAAATCATATCCGGCGCGGATCACCCGATTGAGACCCGGCTCCTCCATTCCGAGGTCTGACAGGAAGCTTTTTTTATCCTCCTCCGCCAACTCTGCAATTTCGGACTCGATCTTTCCGCAGATCGGGACCACAGGGGCATTTTCGCGCTTGGCATGCTCAGCAACTTTTTTCACGTATTCATTCGCAAAAGGATCGGAAATGGAAGCTTCATCCACATTTGCGATGTACATTACCGGTTTGATCGTGAGGAAGTGCATCTCATAGACGATCTCTTTTTCCTCAGGGCTGAGACCGCAGGCGCGTACCGTCTTTCCCTGGTCGAGCATGGGCTTGATTCTCTCGAGCACTCCGACAAGAGCGGCTGCTTTTTTGTCTCCCGCCCGAGCTTGTTTTTGGGAATTGGTGAGCTTCTTCAACACAGCCTCGAGATCGCAAAGCACAAGCTCGGTGTCGATGGTCTCAATGTCACGAATCGGATCCACCGATCCCTCCACATGGACGATATTGGAATCATTGAAGCATCGAACCACATGCGCGATGGCATCTGTCTCCCGGATGTGCCCGAGGAACTGATTGCCGAGACCTTCTCCCTTGGAAGCGCCCCGAACAAGCCCTGCGATGTCGACAAAGGTCATGATCGCCGGAACAAGCTTCTGCGGCGGGATGTACTTCGTGATTTGCTCCAGACGGGGATCCGGGACCTTGACGATTCCCGTGTTCGGCTCGATGGTGCAAAACGGGTAGTTTGCAGCTTCAGCCTTGGCACTGGTAAGCGCATTGAAAATAGTACTCTTTCCGACGTTCGGAAGACCGACGATTCCGCATTGTAAACTCATAGATCCTGACTATTTATCTTGAGATCCCTTGGATCGTCCATGGAATTTGTTCATGGCTTCACCGATTTTTCCGCTGAAAACGAGCCGAATTCCCTTCTCGGCCTTCTCAAAGAGAGGCTCGAGCCCTTGCCATTCCGAATCCGGGATCTGCCCGAGAACATAGTCAGCAACATCCATCCGGGACTGGAAATTCCGCGGATGACCGATTCCAAGCCTGACACGGTGATACGCCTGCTGTTCCGATCCCAAACACTCGTCAATCGACTTGAGCCCGTTGTGCCCTCCTGCACTTCCCCCTGTCTTGAATCGAATCTCCAAGGGGGAAATGTCGAGTTCGTCATGCAGGACGATCAGGTCTTCGGGGGCGCATTTGTAGAAGGAGAAAAATGGCGCAACGGAGCGCCCGGAAAGGTTCATAAACGTTTGGGGTTTAATGAGGAGAACCGGCTCACCCTCGACCTTGGCCGAATACACTTCTGCCTTGTTCTTGATTACCGGCCCATCCGCTTTCCATTGTTCAACGAGGTAGTCGAGACAGAGAAATCCGATATTGTGGCGGGTGGTTTCGTACCGGGATCCGGGATTGCCAAGACCGACAACAATTTTCATCCCTCGCACCTCATGTGAAGAGGGAGCTCACGGAATCATAATGGTGAATCCGGTAAATCGCCTCTGCCAGCAGATCGGCCACCGAAACACGGACAAACTTTTCCGAATCCTTCGCATCCTCTCGCAGAGGAATCGTATCGGTGATGATCACTTTTTTGATCTTGGAATTCCGGATCCGCTCGATGGCAGGACCGGAGAGGACCCCGTGAGACGCCGCCGCATACACTTCCTTGGCCCCATGGGAGAGAACGGCATTTGCAGCTTCCGTTAGGGTCCCCGCGGTATCAATCATGTCATCAAGAATGATCGCGACCTTGTCCTTCACCTCTCCCACCACATTCATTGCCCTTGCGACATTCGGACCGGTCCTCCGTTTGTCGATGATCGCAACACCCGCATCGAGCCGTTTTGCAAGGGCCCGCGCACGCTCCACCCCTCCCGCGTCCGGGCTCACGATCACAATCTGATTCCCTCCCGAATCACGGACCTCCGGAATGTTGTCCTGAAGGTATTTCTGGATCTCCGGCATGGCATACAGGTTGTCGAAGGGGATGTTGAAAAACCCTTGGATCTGACCGGCATGCAAATCGACCGAAATCACCCTTGTGGCGCCCGCCACCGTCAGCAGATCCGCGGTCAGTTTCGCACTGATCGGGGTTCGGGGGGAAACCTTCCGGTCCTGTCTTGAATACCCGTAGTACGGGATGACCACATTGATCTCTTTTGCACTGGCGCGCTTCAAGGCGTCCATCATCACCAACAATTCCATCAGGGAATCATTCACGGGGGCACAGGTGCTTTGGATCAGGTAGACCGCCCGTCCCCGGACATTCTCCTTGATTTCGACAAAGATCTCGCCGTCACTGAATCTGCGGATTTCCACCTTGCCAAGCGGCCGGCCCAGACGTTCCGCAATCAAATGGGAGAGATCGGGATTGGAGCTTCCGGAAAGAAGAACCCACTCGCGTAATCGCTGCATGGACATAGAACGGCCCACCCTTCGGCTCAATTTTTATCCACGTTGGGAAGGGCGGTCAATCCCTTAAGTTCGGTGATCTTCACAGGGGTCAAACCCTTCTTTACCTGATACCAGTACCGGTTGCGAAGAATCGAGGTCACGTAATCCCGGGTCTCCTTAAATGGAATCGCTTCAACCCAATCAAGAACGGACCAAGAGGGCGCCGCCTCTTTTCTCCATTTGGCTACCCGATGGGGACCGGCATTATAGGCGGCAAGGGCGAACGCGGGATTTCCCTCATACTTTTCCATGAGCGTTTGAAAATAACGCACGCCCACTGAAATGTTCACTTGAGGGTCCTTGAGGGTGGAAAGCCTCAAATCCTTCTGAACATCCACGGCCGTGAACGGCATGAGCTGCATCAATCCGAGCGCTCCCGAGCTTGAAATCACGTCCGCCTTGAAGCCCGACTCCTGTTTGATCAGACTGAGGACCAGAAGGGGATCGAGTTTTCCGCGGGTCGACTCCACCTGAACGTCGGAAAGGAACGCGTCCGGAAACAAAATCTCGAGAACCTCCCGGGAAGCCATCCGGGTGAACTTCCTTTGAATGAGTTCGTTTGCGTAGCGGAAGGCCAGCAAATCCTGCCCCCCCGCGGAAGCGAGCTTCATGAGGTAGAGCAGGAAGTCGGAGCTGTAGTTCCTCACTTTGGAGAAATTCTCAAACTCCACTCCCAGGGCCGGCGACTCTTTGAGCTTCATCAATCCAACCGCCCGCTCGAGGGATGCTCTTTCCTGGGGGCTCAACTCCTGGGTTTCAATGTCGATCATCACGGGATCCTCCGAGACCCGCCCCTTGAGATCCGTCCCGAGACGCTCGCTTGAAAGAATCGAATAATAACTGAGTGGAATCTGCTCTACGATGCCTTGATAAATCGCATCAGCCTCCTTCTTGTTCCCTCCACGGGCGAGAACCTCTGCCAACAGGAAATTCGCCCTGAAGCGAAGGGCCGACTTTGGATACAGCTCCTGAAACTCGCGAACCTCCCGGATCATATCGCTGTCCAAGCCTTTCAGATACGAGTCGAGCAGCTGCCGGAACGCCTCCTCATCCTTCTCGATTTTCTCGGAGTAGGTCTGGGAAAGTCGGTCCACTCCGTAATCGGTGGGCGGCACAGCCTCGGGGGTCGACAAATCACGGAGCACCTTTGTTTCATTTGCAGCCTTGGGAAAAACATCCAAAACCCTGCGAGCAAGCCTCAAACAAGCCTCATCCTTGTTCCCGGAATCCCGGCTGCAGATCCCGAAAAGCCCTTCGCTTGCCTCCTCCCGCCAATAGTAGGGCCACTTGAATGTGCTCAACCCCGAGGTCCCTCTTTGAAGCGATGCCAGAGCCTGAGTCCAAATCTTCCGCTTCGCAAGCAATGTCCCCTTCTTGATCTCAAGTGCATGGAACAATTCCTCGAACTCCTTTTCGAGCGGCTTGATCTCGGACTTCAATCTCAAAAGAAGCAACTCTTTTTGAAGCGCATCCACGGAGGACACAGAGAGCTTCTTGTCGACCGCCTCTTTGGCCCGGGCAAGCAATTGGTATTCCTGATGCAATTTGGGCAACACTTTTTTCGATTTCTTGCCCTTTTTGGTCGGCACCTCCGGCTCCTCAAAGACAGCCCGGAGCAGCTGTGGTTTTGCATGTCCAAAATCACTGAAAAATAGTGGAAAACATGCGAAAATTGCGGCAAAATAGGGGCGGATTCGAGGCATGAAATTTAGTATAGACAACGAATTCTTTTTTCGTTACTTAAAATATTACGTTTCAGGAGTAGCTCAGTGGTAGAGCAATCGGCTGTTAACCGATTGGTCGGGGGTTCGAATCCCTCCTCCTGAGCCATTTTTGATTTAGCGTTGGCCGACTGAACATCCTTTAGAAATTACATCCAACCTAAGAGCCCCGTTCCGACACGAATTTGCTGTAAAGGCACTTCCAAAGGGAACGGGGTTTTTTTATTCCCTGAACCTCAATATGGATTGAGAGTGTTTTGATAATTCACCCGCTCCGACACCTCGAGCTGGTGCAGAAAGAGTTTTTTCCCGTCGACAATCAGTCCAATCCCGATCGAAAAAAAGAACACGGCTCCGATCAAGGTTACTCGTTCCAAAGCTCCGAAATCACTCATGGCTCGCTCCCTGTTTATGATTCTAAACCGGAAACGGCATCTCGAAATCGGCAGGCTTTGCCCAGATCCAGGACCGGGCAGCGCCATGACATCTGCGTCACGGAATCGACAATGCTCCGGATCACTTCACCACAAAATTCAGGATCTTGTTTGGAACATGGATCACTTTCACGACCTGCTTGCCCTCAAGAAACCTCAGGATCGCCTGGTTTTGCTTCGCCAATGATTCCAGCGCCGCCTGGTCCGTCCCGGGCTCAACCTCAAGCGTACCCCGGAGTTTTCCGAGAACCTGCACCGCAATCGTAACGGTGTCCGCCTTCACGAGCTCCGTATTGTACGTCGGCCAAACAGCATACGAGAGCGATTCCGTTTCTCCCAACTCGGACCAAAATTCCTCGGACAGATGTGGAGCAAAAGGCGCAAGAAGCTGGGTGAACACCTTCATGGCGGATTTGGGCGTCTGCTCGAATGCGGTGAAGTGATTCACAAACACCATCATCGTCGAGATCGCGGTGTTGAAACGCATTCCTTCGATGTCATCCGTGACCTTCTTCACGGTCTGATGCAGGATCTTTTCGTCCTCCGGCGTGAGCGGACGATCGACCACTTTGAAGGTGTCATTTCCATGTGTGCGATCCTCATTGTAGAAAAGGCGATAGGCGCGATTCAGGAAGCGGAAGGTCCCTTCGATTGCCTGGGTCGACCAGGGCTTGTCCTTCTCGAGCGGACCCATGAACATCTCATAGATTCGGAGCGTGTCGGCCCCGTACTCCTTCACGACATCATCCGGATTGATCACATTTCCTCGCGATTTGGACATTTTTTCGCCATCTTCGCCAAGAATCATTCCCTGGTGCACCAGTTTCCGGAATGGCTCGTTGTGTGAAACGATCCCGCAATCATACAGAACCTTCATCCAAAACCTGGAGTAGAGCAAGTGCCCCACCGCATGCTCATCACCCCCGAGATAAAGATCGACCGGCATCCAGTATTTTTCACTCTCGGGACTGAACGGAGCGTTTTCGTTGTGAGGATCGATGTAGCGCAAAAAGTACCACGAAGAACCCGCGGAGCCCGGCATCGTATCGGTTTCGCGCAGGTGGATTTCACCCGTCTTCTCGTCCTTGATTTCACGCCACGACGCAATGCCGGCAAGCGGGCTCTCGCCTGTGCCGGTTGGCTCATAGCTCTTCACATCGGGAAGCGTGACAGGAAGTTCGCTGTCCTTGAGCGGAATGATCTTGCCACTCTTGTCTTTCTTGATCGGAAATGGCTCGCCCCAGTACCTCTGCCGCGAAAAAAGCCAGTCCCTGAGTTTGTATTTGACCGTGCCCTTTCCGAGACCTTCTTTTTCGGCCCATTCGATCACCTTTTTCACGGCGTCCGCGGTGGTGAGTCCGGTGATGAATCCGGAATCAACATTCACTCCCTCCCCTGAAAAACACTCACCGTCTTTGCCTCCGGAAACCACGGTCTTGATCGAAAGTCCGAACTTTTTTGCAAACTCGAAATCGCGTTCATCATGGGCCGGAACAGCCATCACGGCACCCGTTCCATAGGTCATCAAAACATAATCCGAAATCCAAATCTGGATCTTCTCGCCGTTTGCCGGGTTGATCGCGTAGGCACCCGTAAAACATCCCGTCTTTTCCTTGGAGGCATCCTGGCGCGCAACTTCGGATTTTTGCGAGGCTTCTTCCTGGTATTTCTTCACTGCGGCAGCTTGCGCAGGCGTGGTGACTTTCGAAACCAAGGGGTGCTCAGGCGCAAGCGCCATGTAAGACACGCCCCAGAGGGTATCGGGCCTTGTGGTGAAAATCTCGAAATGATCCGGGATCCCTTCGACTTTGAAACTGATTTGAAGGCCTGTGCTCTTTCCGATCCAGTTGCGCTGGAGCTCTTTTGTACTCTCGGGCCAGTCGAGTCCGTCGAGATCCTGCAGGAGCCGCTCTGCGTACCCGGTGATCTTCAGCATCCATTGCTTCATGGGCACGCGATACACCGGATGGCCTCCGCGCTCACTCTTGCCATCAACCACTTCTTCATTGGCAAGCACGGTCTTCAACTCCGGACACCAGTTCACAGCCACCTCGGTTTGATAGGCGAGGCCCTTTTCATAAAGCTTCAAGAAAATCCACTGGGTCCAGTGGTAATACTTCGGATCACACGTTGCGATCTCGCGGCTCCAATCATAACTGAATCCGAGCATCTTGAGCTGCCGACGGAAATTGTCGATTGCCTGTTGGGTAGTCACTGCCGGATGCTGTCCGGTCTTGATTGCATATTGCTCGGCAGGGAGCCCGAACGCATCCCACCCCATCGGGTGAAGGACATTGAAGCCTTTTGCGCGCTTGAAACGGGCCATGATGTCGGTGGCGGTATAGCCCTCCGGGTGGCCGACATGAAGGCCGGTGCTCGAAGGATAGGGAAACATGTCGAGGACGTAATACTTTGGTTTTTTTGAGTTTGTTTCGGTCTTGAAGGTTTGGTTCTTTTCCCAATGGGCCTGCCACTTGGGCTCGATCAAATTCGGTTGGTATGCCATGGGGCGAGCCTAGCAAAAAGGCCCACTGATGAACAGGGGCTTTGGCCACGGAAAACATCCCGAAGACTCACGATTTCGTTAGGAAACCGGCAGCCGTCAGCCTAGACTGAGTCGGATTCAGGAGGTCCTTGTGTGTCTGCTTCAATCGGTTCTTGAGCGTCCTCATTACGGCTTTACAGATGCGAACGGCGGGTTCACCAGACCCACCCATTCCCAGATCCTGAAGGAGTTTTTCTCAAGACTCAATTTTCTCAGGGACAAGCGGAACTGGTTGGTTGCGGTGAGTTGGCTTGCCGCCTTCCTTTTTGTTCCTTTTTTCGTGATTTTCTTTCTGAAATACCTCAGCTGGAAGCTGTTTTTCATCGGATTTGTTTACAGCATGGTGCTCATGGGCACCCATGGCACGATCTATCTGCATCGCTACGGCACACATCGGGCGTTCAGGTTCAGCCATCCTTTCTGGCTTCAAATTGCTCGAAATCTGGTGATCAAGGTGATCCCTGAGGAAATCTACCTCGTCTCACATCACGTCCATCACAAGTACTCGGAGGGTCCCTGGGATCCGTACAATGTGAACGGCGGATGGCTTTATTGCTTTCTTGCCGATGCCAATCACCAGCCGATTTCAAGATCACTTCGCGAGGAGGATTACCTCCGGGTGGCCCGGATGGTGGAGCACACCGGAGTCAAGACCAACACCTATCAACAGTACCGTCGCTGGGGAACCATCGCCCACCCGCTCCGCACGATCTTGCACTACATCCTGAATTGGGGTCTTCACTACGCCTTCTTTTATTGGATTGGTGGAACACCCCTCGCCGTCGCCATATTCGGAATGGCCGGAGTTTGGGCCTTTGGAGTGCGCACTTTCAACTATGATGGCCACGGAAGAGGAGTCGACAAACGGAGGGATGGCATCGACTTCAATCGCAAGGACCGTTCGATCAATCAAATCTGGCCCGGATATGTTGCGGGTGAGTGGCACAACAACCATCACCTCCACCCCAACTCCGCTCGATCAGGATACCTGCCGTACCAATTCGACGGCGCATGGGAGGTCATTCGACTCTGGCACAAACTCGGGATCGTAGCGAGCTACAGGAATGACAAGGCCGAATTTTTAAGACGCTACTATTTACCCTATCGAAACCATCTCAAGCCCGAGCAGCAGGAACTGGCCGGCGAAGCATAATCGATCGTCCGTTCAGACATCGAGAATCATCGGCACAACCGTTGGCTTTTTCCCGAGATTCCGCTCAAAAAACCGGCGGAGCTCGATGCGGATATTCTCACCAAGATCCGGGTCGATCACACCTTGCCTGAGCTCTTTTTTATAAACTGCAAGCACTTGATCGACGACCGTGAGAGCCTCATCGATCAGCCACGATTCGAAGGAAGCATTCACAAGGCCCTTGGCGTGAAGCTCCGGCTTGGTCAGAATCCTGCCGGACTCCTTCTCGCGCGCAAGCATGCAGATCACGACCCCCGTTTCGGCAAGGCGTCTGCGATCGCGAAGCAGGTCTTTTGTGATTTCATTCCCTTCACGACCATCCACAAGAAGGCGCAGCTCGGTGACCACCTCGACGATCTCAATCCGGTCAGGCCGAATCTCTATGGCCTCTCCATTCTGGATCACACACACATTTCGCTCTTCCACCCCGCTCTCGGCGGCAAGATTCGCGTGATGAACCAGATGCCTGTACTCTCCATGGATCGGCACAAAAAACTTCGGCTTCACCATCTGGATCATCTTCTTCAATTCCGGCTTTGTGGCATGGCCGCTCGTATGCACGTCCTCAATCGCATCATAAAGGACATGGGCACCGCGGCGGAACAGCTCATTGATCAGCTTGCTGATCGGCACCTCATTGCCGGGAATCTGGCTTGAGCTCAGGATCACGAGATCATCCTCCGTCAACGACACATGATTGTGCTCGTCATGGGCGATCCTGTTCAGGGCGGATCTCGGCTCACCCTGGCATCCGGTCGAAAGCACAAGCACCCGATTGCGGTCGTACCGGTCGATCTCATCAATCGCGATCATGTGGGACCGTGGGAACGAGATGGCTCCGTGCTCCATCGCGAGCCGGACATTCTGTTCCATGCTTCTGCCGGTCAGGGCGATGCGCTTCCCCATTTTTTCGGCCAGCTTGAAAAGATTCGCCATCCGCCCGACATTCGACGAGAACATCGACACCAGAATCAGCCCCTTTGCCTTAGCAAAGATCTCCTCGAGGTTCACCGAGATGTGTTCATCCTGGATTCCCTCTTCCTCGCGCTCCACGTTGGTGGAATCCGACATGAGGAGAAGCACTCCTTCATCGCCAGCTTTTTTGAACACATTCCATTCCATGACATCGCCAAAGTGGGGAGACGGATCGATCTTGAAATCGCCGGTATGAATGATCTTTCCGATGGGCGTATCGATGAAAAGGGCGCACGAATCGATGATGGAGTGATTGACCCGTTCGGGCGTCACCGTGAGGTCCCCGAAGTGGATCGGCCCCCCGGGGTTCATCACATTGAGTGGCACCGCGGTTTCGAGACCTGCCTCCTTCAATCGCTCCCGCACCATGAGACTCGTAAAGTGCGATGCGTAGACGGGCACTCGGATGCCGGCCTTGATTGCGAATGGAATTGCACCAATGTGGTCTTCATGTCCGTGGGTTGCGAAGATTGCCTTGATTTTGTCTTTCTTCTTGAGGAGGTGCGAGAAGTTCGGGATCACGAACTCGACACCGAAGTGATCAAGCTCCGAAAACATGAGTCCGCAATCCACAAGAATGGCAGATCGCGCCGTCTCAATCAGCATGCAATTCATGCCGATCTCTCCAAGCCCCCCGTAGGGAGTGATCCTGACTGCACCCTTCATGATTTCAACTCGTAGAGTTTTTGTTTGATCATTGCAGAAAGCATTGCGGCCGCTGTGTCGGTCTCTTCTCCCACAATGATGTCCGCATATTGCCGCGTGGGCTCCAAGTAAAGCTGATGCATGGGTCTTACCGTATCATAGTACTGCCGGATGATGTCATCGAGGGTTCGATTGCGATCCTTGAGATCGCGAAACAGGCGCCTGATGAACCTGATGTCGGATTCGACATGGAGATAAAACTTGAGATCAAAAAGTTTCCGGATGGCCTCATCCCAAAGCGTGAAGATCCCCTCCACAATCAGCACCTTGCAGGGACCCACGGTCTGTGTCTTCGCAGTCCGGCGGGAGCTGTTGTAATCATAAACCGGGCTCTCGATCCGCTTTCCTTCACGCACCTGTTCGAGATGGGACCGAAACAACTCCCAATCAAACGCTTCCGGGTGATCGAAGTTCAGCTCATTGTTGATCTTGAGATGGGTCGGGGGACGAGGAAGATAGTACGAGTCCTGATGAAGCACACCCACCTTGGAATCATTGACCTGGCTTAATACTTTTTGCGTAAAGGTCGTTTTTCCGGAGCCTGAGCCTCCGGCGATCCCGATGATGTACATTGGCATAGGTGTCTTGACTCAAGGATACTCAAGCCTGCGGAACTCCTCAAGCGTAATCCCGGCAAGCCTCACGGGATAGTGTGCCGGAATCGGATTTTCACTTTTCCAGATCGGCTCGCGAAAATGGGGATTCAAGATTCGGATTTCCGCCTCATTCAAATGATATCGTTGCAGGATGTCTTTGACCTTGGTTTTTGTTTGAAAGCTCACAGTGATGAACTTCGGAAGGCCCCCGTCGGGGCCGGAACTGAATAAGGGATTCTGACTTGAAACCACGTCAGACATGGCAAGAAACTCGAAGAGGTAATTGCGGGATGCAAAGCGAAAGGATGGATCCTTGAAAGCCTTGATGATCGCAACGGGATCCCTGCTCCCCACCTTCCGGATCGCCTTTTGCACGAGGCCCGCACCGTGATGATACGCCATGACCGCCAAACCCCAGCTTTTCAGTAAATCGCGGTTTTTCCGCAAAAAGCGCGCGGCGGCCCTCGTCGACTTGAGCGGATCGTGCCTTTCGTCAATGGCCGGGGTGACCCGCAAGTCCATCATTGCGGTCGCGGGCATGAATTGCCAGATCCCCGTGGCGCCGACCTTGGAGCGAGCTTCCTGGTCAAATGCGCTTTCCACAAATGGAAGGTACACCAGATCCTCCGGAACACCCTCCTCTTGGAAGATCTCCCTCATCCGCGTAAGGTATTTTCTCGAAACCAGAAATGCCGATTCGAGTTTTTCTTTCAGTCCGGTCTGAACCCTGATTCGATCAGGATGGGCGGCGAATTCGTATGCCTTCGAATCCTCGATGGCCTCCATCGCCAAATAGAGGCGTTTCAATCGAGGCTCCAGCTTTTCCTCCACCCGGTCCGCAGGGGTTGCCCGGGCAAGATTCAGGAGACCGGCTCGAACAGCGTCCACGGCATGTTTCGCAGCCCCGGGGTCACCGACCACTTCATAGACATGTCCGAGATTGATTGAATCATGAATCATGTGGTCCCGGGAGGTGTATTCGGAATAGACTTTCCGCCAGAACAGAATTTGCGATTCCGCCCATGGATCCAGATTCACTCCAAACTTTTGAAAGCGCCCTTCTTGCGCTATGGTCGGGGCCGTGGGTGCCAACAGAAAAAACAGGCCGATGAAAATTGCTGCAATCGTGGTGATGTTTTTTTTCTGCGGACTCATTCTTTTCACGTTACCGCCCGAGGGAAAGAATATCCGAAAAACGGGAATCAGAGTACTGATCGATCGCCCCCCCAACACACTTTCCCCCGGTCAAATCCCTGACATCATGGCTCGAAAGATCCTTCCCTTGATTGAAGAGGAACACTACACGATCGGGGACCGGGAATCGCTCGAACGATTCACCTTGAATCCACCAACCCCCCGCCTTCCTCCATTGCATTTCGAGGTCGTACGGGACGACCTGGCCCGGGCTCTTTTGTATCGATCCGGAAAATGCGATGTGCTCTTTGATACCCTCTCATTGTCGAAGACCGGATATTTTGCCAAGGCCGGCTCACACCTCCGGATCCGCCCGGGGTTTCATCTTTCGTATCTCGGGTTCAATCTTCGCGATCCGGTTTTGTCCCGGATCGAAGTCAGACGGGCAATTCAAAAAGCCCTTCCGATCGGACTCTGGACACGATCCAAGTATTTCGGCTTCGTCGAACCCTTTCCCGGTTCGACGGCGGAGGGCGACCCCGCAGGCGCCAATCTCGATCTTGACCGTGCAGGGTTTGCCACTCCGGGACCACATCCTCGATTCACATTGAGATACCTCACCACACCGGTTCGTGAAGGCGCAGAGCTCGCCAGCCTCGTAAGGGAGGCGCTCCGGAAGATCCGGGTCGAAGTGGAAATCATTCCTCTTGAGACATCCCTCTTTTTCAGCAAGCTCAATCGCGGTGACTTCGACATCTTCGCCTCACGAATCCATCGCGAGACAGACCACACTCCCATCCGGGATTTCTTTGAAACCGGAAGGAAAAGAAACTATTTCGGATATTCCTCCCCTGAGCTTGATCAACTGCTCAAAAACCATCCCGAAACGTCCCTCGGAGGAATCACGGAGTTCATTCAAAGAGATCTCCCCGTCATTCCTCTCTTCACCTGGAAACACGGAATCCTTCTCTCGGACCGCGTGCGGTTTGAAGGAGATGTCCCAACCCAGGATGATTCTTTTCGCTTTTTACGACTCCTTCGTTTAGAGTAATTCCGATGCGCAGGGTACTTTGTGAGGATCTCCTCCCTGATCGAAAGTCACTCGTCGAGATTCCGGACGGCGAAGCCAGACATCTCATTTCGGTTCTCCGGCTGGGCCCTGGAGATGAATTTGAAGTCCTCGACGGGAAAGGCCAGTGTGCTCCGGCAAGACTGGTTTTTCGGGACAGAAGGGTTTTCGGAGAATTGATCACGCCGCCCGTCATCAAGCCGCACCTTCTCTCGCTGCCGATCCACCTGAAGATGAGCATCCTCAAGGGCGATGCCATGGAGTGGGTGGTCGAGAAAGCAGTGGAACTCGGGGTTCGCACCTTGACACCGATGGAAACGGAATTCACGGTGGTGAAGACTCATAAAAAGGGTGCCGCAACATTTTTGGAGCGCTGGCAGAAAATCGCAGATCAAGCCCTCAAGCAATGCGGACGCCTTGATCGAATGGAGATTCTCCCTCCGCAGACGATCGACGCCCTCACTGCAGGCTCCGAATCCACGTATTGGCTGGACGAGGAGCTCGCCGGAAACGCAGCGCAAGGTTCCCATTTTTCATTTGATCTCAGGGCGTCCTCGGTTGGAACCTCATCCTGTCTTCTGGTTGGACCGGAAGGCGGCTTCAGTGCCAGCGAACGAAGCAGGCTTTTGCAATTGACGGTATCCGGAAACAAAGGGATAAAGAGAGTGCACTTGGGTTCATTGATTTTGAGGGCTGAAACCGCAGCATTGCTCGGAATCTCACTGCTTGTCGGGGAGCACTATGGAAAAAGGGAAGATCAAGTTCAAGCCTCTTCATGAAGGAATGGGATTTCATCCCTTCTCGGATGGACTCCCCTATGCACCTGAAAGCAAGTCAAAACCCCAGATGGGTACGGGCGCAACGGCGGCCGGTCGGCCGAGATTCACAACACAACTGCCCCCTCAGGTTCGCCCGCAACTGAAGACTGCGCGTCAGCTCCAAACTCCCACGGGTTCGATCGTCCCTTCGAGCCGACCTGCCCAAGTCTCTCGACCTACTCCCTCCAAGGTTTCTGCCGTTAAGGCTTCTCCGGCTCCTGCTTCCGAATCGAGACTGATCCGTCAACGATGTTTCGCCTATCTCCTCGATTCCGTAATCCACGCGGGGTTTTGGATCGGCACCAATCTGGCCGCTCTCCTCCTTTTCCATTTCCAGATTGATTTCGGGATCGTCCGGGACAGCTTGCCTCAGTTTTTGCTTTTCTTCATCCTCTCCCAGTGGATCTTCATCGCGCTTCAGGAATTGCTTTTCGAAAACTCCATCGGCAAGGCTTTCTTCAATCTCGAGTTCCAACGGAACCACAAGTCGCTTTTTCTCCGCTCTGTGGTGTTCATGATGGGTGTGCTCTGCTTTGGACTTGGATTTTATTTTCTCCCTCAGGACCGACTCGGAAAAATCCAAGTCCGTCAGAAGATCCAGAACCCATGATCCGTGAAAAAATCCATACAGCGGAATCCTTGGCTCGCGTTTTGAAGAAGAGAGGGCGCAAAAAGGTCGTCTTCACGAATGGCTGTTTTGACATTCTGCACGCCGGGCATGTCACTTATCTCGAACAAGCACGGAAACTTGGTGACATCCTGGTGGTTGCATTGAATACCGACGCTTCGACCAAGCGATTGAAGGGTCCAAAACGACCGATCAACGTTTTAAAAGACCGCGCAAAAGTGATCGCAGCTCTCGAGTCGGTGAGCTTTGTGACCTCGTTCTCGGACGATACACCTCTGAAGCTCATTCGAAAGTTCAAGCCTGACGTACTCGTCAAAGGCGGTGACTATGAGATTAAAAAAATTGTAGGCTACGAGGATGTGGTGGCATCCGGGGGGGTAGTGAAGACTCTTCCCTTTCTGGAAGGAAGGAGCACCACCCGAATTCTTGAAAAAGCCCGTTAACGGGCAGGTCCTTTTTTATCGAACCACGCGACACTCATCAGGGAAATTCCGAACACCATCCAAGCAAAGAACATCACACCACGGGGAATCGCAGCCTCTTCATACGCGCGAAATGCAGGACTGAACAGGCAGGTGATGAAGATCCAGGAATACGCACCCCATGTGAGACCCATGCCAAATCGATTCCACTTGTGGTTGGTCCCCGTAAAATGCGCATAGGTCGTCCCCAAGACGGCGCACAAGAGAAAGAACATGAAAAGACCAATCAGGATCCCCGGACTGGAACCGATCTCCATTGCACGGTTTCCAAGAATCGGAAGGGCTGAAATCCGCATCGGGGTGGTGACATCCATCCCTTGGCTCAGGGAATACACCATTCCAAATACCTGCATCATGACACCGGCAAAGATTCCGGCAAAAAGACCGGCCTTGATTCTCTCCGCCCGAAAACGGGTCCAAAGAGCCACTACATTGTATTCGCCGGGAAGGGTGTCAGGATTGAAATTACGATTTTTCAAGCTATCCATAGGTGATCCCGAGGTTAACAAGGATCACCGGATCATTCCAAGGGGATTTTCGAGTTTTATTGTTCCGAGTTGGGAACGCGCTCTGCATCACCGGGATTGGGACCGGTCGCGACCTGGTCGGGTTCGGAGCTCCCTTTAAATGGAAGGGATTGATCCTGGGTAATGCGTCCTTCCGGAACATAATAAAGGTTGAAGCCCGCGTAGATCCGATTGGGGTTCCTGATCAGCTGGCGATTGTTCTCCCAAAGCTTTTTCCATTTGGCCTGCGTGCCATAGACCTCGTTTGAGATCAGACCAAGGGTATCCCCGGACTTGATCAGATACTTCTCTCCGTTGCGCTCGATCGTGACCATTCCGGCCCCGCTAAGCATCAGGAAGGTTCCCGGCTCGATCTGATTGGGATCCTTGAGGACGCTCTGATTTCCATCGAGGATTTCTTTCCAACGATAAAGGTCCCCGTAATTTTCAAACGCGATTTTCATCAGCGTATCCCCGCGCTTCACGCGATATCGTGTGACCTCACCCGCAACCGAGCCGGATCCTGCGGATGCAAGAGAGGGCTCTTCGGCGGGCGCAGGCGGGGGGCTGGTGGAGGCTTCGAACGAGGAAGGAGCCGGCTCTTGCGCCAGACTTGGATTCTCGCTGACCATCGGTTTTGCCTCGGTGTCCGCCAAGGGTGCGTCAAGCGGCGGCGGGGGAATGGAAGCTTCTTGCGTGGTTGTGGTCACATCAGCAACAGGAGGGGGCACCTCTGCTTCCGAGGGAGCCGAGGCGAGATCCACTGGCGGAGGAGGAGCCTCTTCCTCTGCAACCGGAGGGACTGCGTCCGTATTTGCTTCTGCAGGGGGCGTTCCTTCTGCGGATGCAACTTCCTCACCTGCAGCCGGATCATCGCTCATCATCTCGGTGCTTGCTGCCGTTTCCGGTGAACCCTCACCCTGATCCACGGTCGATGAAGAACATGCTGAGATCAAGAGAATCGCAAACATCAGCACTGCGAATTTGCTTTTCCGCCCGAGAATTTGGTCCATATTTGGCCTCCACAGCGCTCTTCGGCGAAGGCCAACTAAAGCTTTAATTTCTTTGAATTTATTTTAAGAAACAGTATCCGACCGATGCTTCATTTCGATTGCGCTCGGCGTCAACCTTGAAAACCTTGAAGAAAACATTCCCGTCCGAACCTTTCTTGAGCCAGATCTCTGCGGGATTTCCAAAGTCCTCGTAAATTCCGAACTGGTTCTCATTGATTCGAATCACAAGGGTATTTCCCATCGAATGGAGTTCAAACACCTGACGCTTCTCTTGTGTGAGGTTGGCGCTGTTCACCCAGGCCGTGTTCTTCCCCAGCACAAGAACGGTTTCCTCACGCTCGGGCACCCCGGGAAACAAAGGCCCGTACCCGGGTGTCCCGGGATAGGTGACCTGCATTTGTCGAATGACAACTTCAGACATGGTGTCGGGATCCGAGGATCTTGTCAAAAAACAGCGCGTCTTGGGCCTGAACTCATCCAATGAATCGAAGTCCCGGACCCCCGGTGCCCGCCCCGCGCGATCAAAGGAATCGATGATGATCTTGTACTTGGTCTTTCCGCTTTGAAGCCCGGAATCAAGCTGCGGGTCGTAGTTCGCGGCCGGCAGAGGCTCCTCAGGCAAGGACGCACACGAGGAAGCAACAACAAGAACGATCAGATGAGCCAGGGCAGAGGGGATTCGCATACTCTCCCTATTGAAGCAAACTCCTATCGGGAAAGAAAGAGGTCTTGCTGATCGAGGGATCCGATCACCCGTTCACAAATGGATTCGAAATCCTTCGGATTGGCCACGAAATCAAGATTGTCGCTGTCAATCACAAGCTTTTTTCCGATCCTGTATCCCTCAATCCATTCATCATAGTACCGGTTGAGGTTGGAGAGGTAATCCGAGGGCATATCCTGCTCATAATCCCTGCCACGCTTCTTGATCTGCTCCTTCAAACGTCCGAGTGATTTCCGCAGATAGATCATCAAAACAGGAGGCTGCAACGCACTGGTGACCACACGATACACTTCAAGATAATTCCGGTAATCGCGCTCTTCCATCAAGCCTTGTTCAAAGAGATTCCTCGCGAAAATGTTGGCATCCTCGTAGATGGTGCGGTCCTGAATCGCAGATGCGGTTCCATCGGTAATGCGCTGATGCGCGGCCACCCGATGGGTCATGAAATAAATCTGGAGAGGGAAACTCCAGCGTTTCATGTCGTTGTAAAAATCCGAGAGGTAGGGGTTGTCGGTTACGGATTCGAAATGAGCATCCCACTTGAACCGGTCCGCAAGCATTTGAGTCAGAGTGGTTTTCCCGGTCCCGATGTTCCCGGCCACTGCAATAAAAATTTTCTGAGTCCCCACGAGCACCTTCCTCTTTAATTTCGGCAGAAATTAGGCTTTCTTCTGAAAAATGTAAAGCGAGCCTGATGAAAAAACCATTCCCGAATGAAAACCGGCTCTTCCGCGCTCACTCCTCCCGGGTCAAAACCTCGAAAAGCTCGACCTCGAAGTTCAAGTTTGAATGGGGAGGAATCGGCCCTACAGCCCGATCCCCGTATGCAAGGTGCGAGGGAATGAAGAGCCGTCGTTTTCCCCCCACCTTCATTCCAAGAATCCCTTGATCCCACCCCTTGATCACGCGCCCGCTACCAAGAACAAACTCCAGCATCCTGCCCCGGTCCAAGGACGAGTCAAACTTCGTTCCGTTTTCGAATGTTCCGACATAGTGGACTCGAATCAATGCCCCCTTCACCGCCTCTTTTCCGGTACCGACAACCAAGTCCGAGATCTTCAAATCACTTTCCATTGCGTTGCTCCTGATCGAAAAGCGCCTTGGAGTTTAGAGCGAGAAGATTCCTCAGATTCGACTGCATCCCGTCCACAGAGCCATCGAAAAACATCATGTTCCCTTGCGCATTTTCGCTGATCTGCTTCAACGCCTCGGTCCACATGCTGAAGAGAATGAACGAGGAATCCAGATTCGAGCGCTGCATCTCTCCGGCCGCCGCACTCATCCCCTTTGCGACCTCCTCCCGGAATCGGGCGACTGCCTGTCCGCGGAGAACCGCTGCATTCATTTCCGCCTCGGCCTGGATCCGGATCGCATTTCCTTCCGCCTCGGCCGCCTTGGTTTTCGTGATCAAAAGAGCCTGGCCTTCATTTTCGGCAGCCGCCTTCATATTGTTCGCTGCAACCACCTTGCTCATGCTCCTCATCACTTCCTCATCAAAGGTCACATCGTTCACCTGAAGATCAATCAAGTGATAGCCCCACTCGGCAAGGTGCTGATCCATGTTGTCTTTCACTGCAAGTGTGATCTCCCCCCGCAATGAGAGAATCTCCGATTGCCTTTTTGTTGCCACAAAGGATCGAATGCTGCCCTCAACGCTCCGTGCGAGCGTCTGCATGAAGCTCCGGTAATCCATGAACTTGAAGGCCACGTTCTTCACGGTCTCCTCGTCCGAATTCATGACGGAGTACAGGAGCATCGCCTTGAAGTTCACATTGGCCTGGTCCTGGGTGACAGCCTGGAACTGAAGCTCCACCGACTGGTTCTGCAAGGAAATTCTTGAGAAGACCACCTCAATGAAAGGAATCTTGAGGTTCAATCCGGGCCGGAGGATCCGCGAATATTTTCCAAAAATCGTGAGTACGGCCACGGTTCCCTGCTGAACGGTCGAGAAAGAGCCCAGCAGCAAAAAGAACAAAAAGGCGACGAAAAGAAACAAACCCATGAAAATCTCCTTGGGCGAACTCTATCCGAACCGGGCCGCATTTCAACACCAACCTTCCCGGATACACGACGGAGAAGCGCGGTCTTTCACTCGATTCCATTGATTCAGGGTCCTTCCCAATCCGTTTCCGGCTCAATTGACTTTATGGTCGAAACCCTCTAAAAAAACGGCTCTGAAAAACAAAAAGGAGATTCCATGAATCCGAAAACCGTGTCCCAGCTGAAAACCGAGCTTTTGGCGAAGAAAAAGACGATTTTGAATCTTCAGGAATTGAACAAGAACATCCCCGCCGAGGACGAACAGTCCATGAAGGATGTCATCGACCGATCCGACGTGGAAGGCGAATGGTTCACCAAAGAGCGCATGAGCCAACACTGGAAAGTGGAATTGGCCCAGATCAACACAAGCCTTCAGCGGATTGAGGCCGGTACATTCGGAATCTGCATTGAGTGTGATGCGGGCATTCCAGTAAAGAGACTCCGTGTTCGGCCGGATGCAACACTTTGTCTCGATTGTCAGGAGATTTTTGAGAAGGAAAACGGCTCAATCCGCCTGAGCGGCCCTTCCTCATCGGGTGTTCTTCACTAATTCCTCGTAGGAAATGTAGCCAATCCAGAAATGCTGGGTATCGGCCATCTCGCGGGCCAGTTCTTTCTCGAATCGTTCCCGACTCTCCAATTCACGCTTCAGCTGTTGCTTGAATTTGAGTTTGAGGGAATCGGGAAGGCTCCCGCTCGCGCAAGCCCAAGCCATTGCATGGCTCCACTTCGGATGTTGCTTCGGAAGACCTTCGAGAATCGACCGCAGGTCTTCCTCCCTTCCCAAGCGTTTCAGGGTCTCCAACATGAACACGAAAGGAACCTGGGCCGACGGATAGGGACGTTTGGGCTGGACAAGCCCTTTTGTTTCTCCCGGCTTCCCCGCCTCTTCCATCAGGGCGATCTTCATGGAAAACCCTTTCAATTCAGCGGACGGAGGGAGGTAAGCGAGAGCCTCTTTCAAATGGGCAAGGGCTGGATCCATTGCACCCGCAAGGATTTCGCACTGAATGAGGCGCGTAAGAACAAGGACATTGCCCGCCTCACGGGCATTCGCCTGTTCGAGGCGCTCCCTCGCTTCCGGATGTTTGCCCACACTCAGAAGCCGAACTGCCTCAAAATGAAGATTGGACGTCTCTTGACTGAAGAACATCTCGCTTGCGACACGCATCAGTCTCGGAACGCGCTCATCCCTGCCTGAGAGAAGGAGGCCCGACAGCACCTTCAAGCTTTCGCTTCTTTTTTCGTTTTGCAGGAGGGCCTTGGCCAGTTGGAAGTCCTGTTCAAAATTTTGACCCTTTCGAGGAAGCAAAAGGGAAACCTGTGCCGCCCAATCATTACTGGAAATGGCTTCTCTCAGGCTTGCATCGAATGAGGATGCCGCCTGAATCCGGGACACTGCGAGGACCGACAGAAGCAAATAAATGGAAGCTTTGTGTGCCATACGATACAATGGACCTTAGTTTGAAGACAAAACACTTTGTTCGTCAAAGCCTGTTTTTCGGGATGCTTCTTCTCTTCAGCGGCGAACGCCTCAGGCATCCCGCCATGGCGGAAATCCTTCCCTCCATCGACGCCCGGCAGCTCGAAATCACCCCGAAAGAAATCAGTCGTTCCGGAAGGGTGTATCGATTCAAACTCGAAACCGACGTGCCCCGCACAGGCAACCTCCTCTTGGTGCAAATCGGGGATCGTCCGGTCATGGCATTCCGGGTTCTGAAGACGGATTCCATTTCCAAGGAAATCATTGCCAAGAGGATCCGGAGATACGATCAGGAGGGACGCCTCGAGCTGGAAAAGAGATACCTTGCAGCCGAAAAAGTCGCCGACCTGGTTTCACCCCCTCAACCGGAAAATCCGCCGACCTCCGGGCCTGTCGTCGTGGCATCGGCAGTGCCTCGGGGATCGATGAGCGAATCCATCCCCACCGCTCCCGCCACCGCAGCAAATCCGGTACCCGAAACTGCGGAGCCTGCTCCAGAGACCATGGCAGGGGAACCCAAGGCGGAGGAACCGATCGCCCAGGAACCACCCGATCCGAATGCCCCCGCACTTTTGGGGGATGACGGCTCCGGGGGACCGCAATCAGGGTCTCCGATTGTTGCCGGATCGGTGGAGCGGTTTGATGAGGAACTCGATGCCTCCACCAGTCCACGCAATTTGAAATCAGGTGAAGAATTCGACGAAACCCCCTCGACCAACGCGCAAGGCGGACCGGGAATCGAGGAGCACCCGCCCGTGATTCAGTACGAACACATGCTTGGCTTGAGTGTGGGGAGCTTCTCCAACATGTCGGGATTCGTCATCCCGGGCACAGCTCACAATGGATTCACCGCATATTACAATGAAATCATCGATCGAAATCTTTGGTTCACGGAGCATGCCCCCCAGGACTCTCTTTCACTGGAGTTCGGGCTCGGATACTATTCAAGGGTCAACCTCCTCGGAACCTTCGACAACTATGATGTGATCCCCATCCGGTCGGAACTTTTGTACACCCTTCAATTCAATCCAACCTTCGCTCTTTTGGCCCATGTGGGCGCACAGTTCAATTGGGTGATTTCCGCGGAAAACGCCTCGGAAGCGGGACTGGGCATCCTTGAGGGAATCCAACCAAACGCAGGTCTGGGCCTGCTGTATGCCATTGGTCCACAATGGTATCTCCGCGCGGATGTGGGATTGGATCGCATTGCCCTCGGATTGGCCGTGAAATGGTGAAACATCGATGAAACTCCTGTTCTTGATTCTGATTCTCTCGGCATGTGGCGTGAAAAAGGCGCCTACCCCGCTCTACGGATTCCCCCCCCCACTTGAACCCGCGAATCCTTCACCCACACCCTCCGGGAGTCCAAAATGAGCAAATTCACTTTTTTTGCCATTTGTCCCGGAGGACTGGACGAGGCCATGCGAAAAGAGATTGAAAAACTGCCGGCGAAGATCACCGCTGCCTACCCGGGAGGAGTGGAATTCGAGGGGGATCTCCGTACCGCATACCTCGCGAATCTTAAACTTCGCACTGCCTCCCGGATTCTCCTTTTATTGGCTCGGTTCAAAAAGATCTTCAAACCGGAGGAACTCTACGCAGCCCTTGCGGGCATCGACTGGAGCGGGATTTTCGAGTCGAATTCCACGTTCGCAGTCTACCTGACCGCGGGTGAGACCAAGGAACGAAGGATTCCTGTAAACCCTCAGTTTTGGGCGCTGAAAGCGAAAGATGCGATCGTGGACCATTTCCGGAACAAAGGGCTGGAGCGGCCCAATGTGAGCAGGGATGAACCCGACATTACGATCCGCTTGCACCTGCATGACCAAATCCTGAAAGTATACCTCGATCTTTCGGGACCGAGTCTTCACGAGCGCGGATACAGAACATCCACTCTGGAAGCACCCATCAAGGAGAACCTCGCTGCAGGACTTCTCCTGCTCTCAGGCTGGCAATACTTCTGCAACGAGGGTTTCGCATTTCATGATCCGTTTTGCGGATCCGGCACGATCCTGGTTGAGGCCGCGATGATTGCCACCCGAACGGCACCCGGACTGTACCGCCGTCGATTCGGTTTCTTTGCATGGCTCGGACATCAGCCCGAGCTGTTCCAAAGCATCTTTGAGGAAGTGAGTGCGGAGAGGGTTTTGGATCCCGGGAGGCTGCCAGTCCTTTCGGGATCGGATCACAACCCCGAAGCCGTGGAGCTGACCCGGTCGAATCTCGAAAATGCAGGATTCAGGGGGCTTGTGCAACTGAGTGTCCGCCGGTTCGAATCCAGCAATGCCCTTCAATCAAAAGGGTTGATCGTGACAAATCCGCCTTATGGGGTGCGTCTGGATGAAATCGAGACATTGATTCCCCTCTACCGGGACATCGGGTCCACTTTGAAGCACCACTACAAGAATTGGACCGCTGGAATCATCACCTCCGAAAAGAAACTGATCCATTCCATCGGACTGAAATCGGAGAAGCACTTTGATCTTCGAAACGGCGGTCTCGAATCCCGGTTTTCGATCTACCGTCTGTACTAAGTTCCCATTGAAAATCTCGAGTTTCAGTGAAAGAATGCGCGGGTTCATTGGGAGGTACCATGTCAAGATCCGCATCTCATCCACGCTTTCAGGCACTGCAAACCATCAATCACCGCAAGCCGGTCATGACCGACCCTCCCCGGGACGAGAACGGAAAGCAGCTGAAGATTTCCGACTTTTACGGACAGTACACTTTCGGTTTGAAGCAAATGAAGCAAAAGCTTCCGAATGACATCTTCAAGAGATTCGTTCAAACGAGTCACTCGGGCAAGAAAATGGATCTGGAAGTCGCCAACGCCCTTGCGCACGCAATGAAGGAGTGGGCTCTGGAGAACGGGGTCACCCATTATTGCCATTGGTTTCAACCTCAAACTGGAACCACCGCCGAAAAGCATGACGCCTTCCTCACGGTCGACGGGAGCGGTTCACCGATCGAGCGTTTCTCGGGCGCACAGCTAATCCAGTCCGAGCCGGACGCCTCGAGTTTCCCTTCCGGTGGAATGAGAACCACTTTCGAGGCCCGCGGCTATGCGGCTTGGGATCCGACCTCTCCGATTTTCCTCGCGGAAATCGGTCCCACTCGAACCCTCTGCATTCCCTCAGTCTTCATCAGCTATCACGGTGATGCCCTGGATGAAAAAACCGGAGTCCTGAGAAGCAACGAGGCCCTCTCGGAGAGCGCGTGCAAGCTTCTTCACACTCTCGGGGATACCGATGCAAGGGCGGTCACCACCACCCTCGGACCTGAACAGGAATACTTCCTGATCGATCGTGCCTTTTACACTCTGAGGCCGGATCTCGTCATGACGGGGCGGACCCTGCTGGGAGCATCTCCTCCGAAGGGCCAACAGCTCGAAGACCATTACTTCGGATCCATTCCGGCGCGGGTTCTCTCGTTCATGAATGAAGCCGAGACGGAGCTCTTCAAGCTCGGGGTACCCACGAAAACACGGCACAACGAAGTTGCCCCCATGCAATTCGAAACCGCGCCGATCTTCGAGGAAGCGAACGTGGCGATCGACCACAACCACATCACCATGGAAGTCCTGAAGCGTGTGGCCAAGAAACACGACTTCGAGCTTCTTCTTCACGAGAAGCCGTTCAAAGGTGTGAACGGAAGCGGGAAACACAACAATTGGTCCATGATGGTTTCCTCCGGCGGCTCCGAGATTGAGGGAATCAACCTGCTCGAGCCGGGGAAGACGCCCCATCAGAACCTGAGATTCCTCCTGTTCTTGATGGCAACCTTGAAGGGTGTGCACAAACATGCCGGACTTCTCCGGGCTGCAATCGCATCGAGCGGCAATGATCATCGATTGGGAGCGAACGAGGCTCCCCCCGCGATCATCTCGGTGTTCCTTGGCAACATGCTCGATAACATGCTCAATGAAATCGAGAAGGATGCCCACAAGGATCTCAATTACACCGAGGCCGTGATCAAACTTGGTGTCAGCCGTCTCCCGACCGTAATGAAGGACAACACGGATCGAAACCGGACTTCACCTTTCGCCTTCACAGGGAACAAGTTCGAGTTCAGGGCCGTGGGGGCTTCTGCCTCCTGCTCCCTCCCGGTCACCCTCCTGAACTGTGCCGTGGCTGATGGAATCAACGAGATCACAGGTGCCCTCGCGGACAGGATGAAAACCTCGAAATCAAGGGAGGAGGCGATTTTCTCGGTGGTGAAGGATGCCATCAAGGAAACAAAAGCCATTCGCTTTGAAGGAAACGGGTATTCGGAAGACTGGGTCAAAGAGGCCGAAAAGCGCGGACTTCCGCACCTGAAAACCACCCCTGAGGCGCTTCACCAGATTGCCAGCCCCCAATCCATCAAGCTTCTTTCGGGACTTAAGGTTTTTTCTGAAGAGGAAATCAAGTCCCGCTTTCATGTACGGATTGAAATCTACAACAAGAAGGTGATGATCGAGGGGGAGACCCTGCAGACCATTGCAGAAACCCAGATCCTCCCTGCAGCTTACCAGTATGCGACCATTCTTGCCGAAGGTGTGGCGGCAGGGAAATCCTTGGGGCTCCAGGCTCCGCAAGCCGAAGTCCTCTCCAAGCTTTATCAAACGCTTTCGAGTGCGCAGTCGGAACTCAAGCGTCTGGACCGGACCCTTGCTCAAATCCGTTCGATGGACGGTGAAGAGTCCAGGGCTGCAAGGATCGCAGAGGAGTTGAAGCCCGCCATGGAATCCCTGCGGGCACAATGCGATGCTCTGGAGACCATGGTGGCAGACGACTTTTGGCCGCTGCCGAAATATCGTGAGATGCTTTTCCTCTCCTGAGAGCGTTTGAAATCACGAAGCCAGGTCAGATCTTTCTGATCCCGTTTTTACATTGAACGTAGGATCGATCCGAGAGAAGCGCCTGGTAGGCTTCAACATGTTCGGGAGTCTCGGTCAGTCTTTTGTGGTGGATGTGCCATTGTATCGCGTATCCGATGATCCCAAAGTGCCTGATCCCCTTGTTTCTGATCCGCACAAAGAGATCTCCATCCTCTCCCCAATAGCTCTTGAAGTCCTCATTGTAGCCGTTCACATCCTGGAGCGTTTTCAGATCGATCGAATAGTTCGAACCTAAAAGATCAAACACCCTGTCACGCTTCAGGAGCTTCAACAGCCACTGCGGCCCCTCCAGACGGACTGAGCGAAGAATGTTTTTTGTCTCGCCGCAAAGGGCGGACATCACCAATCCGAGAGAAAGCCCCCTTTGAAAGCGGAACACATTTCCGGAATCCAGCCTTTTGCTCAATTCAGGGCCAAGATCAATCCTTCTTCCCATGAAAAGGAGCGGGGAGAAGCCCTCCTTTTTGTGAATCCGAAAGTGGTCTTCCACAAATCTCGGATGAAGGATCACATCATGGTCGACGCACACCACGATTCCGATCCGCGAGGGGTCAAGATCCCGAAACACGGAGTTGTTGATCTTTGCCTTTCGATATCCCTCATCCGGATGCCAATGATGATAGATCTCAAACGGCAGGTCCCTTTTAAGCGTGAGAATCAATTGCCGCGTCTCATCACCGGATCCATCATCGGCAATGTGAACTTCAAAGTTCATGAAGGTTTGTTCCCGAAGGGAGAGCAAGCAGAGTTCAAGACTTCTCGGGTTATTGTAGGTTGTGATCACCACAGCAACACGCTGTGCGTACATCGGAACCATCAACCCTCCGAAGAGGACCCTTTGGGTTCCTTGGAGGTTTTTTTGTAGTCCGTGGTGTACCATCCTCCGCCTCGAAGAGCGAAGCCGCCAAGACTCATGAGTTTCTTCACTGCAGCTCCGCACTTCGGACAGTTTTTCAAAGGCTCCTCACTAAAACTCTGCGTAACCTCGAAGGTGCTTTGGCATGGTTCACAGGCATATTCGTACAACGGCATACACTGAATACCTAAACTCGCTATCGTGTGCTGTCAAGTTTCGGGCGAATGACAGATCCGGAAACTGCGGTACAACTCCGGGCGATCGACGGGAATCCCCTTCACAATCAACTCTCTCAGTGGAAACTTCATGCGCCGTTTAAATCGGGTCCACTCCACGCAAGTCAACCCGGCCTCCATCTCCCTCTGATCATCCGCAAGAATCACCCGGCCACCGGCAGCAACGAAAGCTGGCAATTCCCTGCGCTCCTTGAGCAGATGCACGCGCGTTCCAAGCGCACTGGAAACCAATCCCACCTCATGCCAGATGTCCGCATGTTCCATGAGGTAGGCAATCGGCATCTCCGAGCCCGCGGTTGCACTCTTCAACCCGGCCAGATCGCGGCTTCCCAGCTCGATCCCGCCAAGTCTCACTGCACTGACCAAACAGAGGCTGGAAATGGCAATCAGGGCAGGACTCAAACGAAAATGCCCAACAATCCAGAGGCCCGCGGACAAGAGTGCAAACCCTCCGAGGATCGGACCAATCCAGCCCCCGGATCCGAGTCGTACCAGAAAAACCGCGAGAAGCACTCCTAGAACAAGCACCACTCCTTGAAGGAACCGGAGTCCTTTTGTGTCGGCCTTCGGAGGGTTGGGGCTCATCCACCAAATTGCGAGCGGGGTCAGGAGATAGAGATACGTTCCCACCCGATAAGGAAAGAAGGTGAAGAAGAGGGCCGGAAAAATACCGAATGACAAATAAAAACGCCATCGACCGAGAATCCGTGCACGATTCAACGGATCCAGAAGACAGATCAAGAGCCAAGGCAACATGGGCCAGAGTGTTCCCAGAAACTCCGACCACAATCCCAAGGGCGATCCGAGAGGGGTGTTCAATTTCTCAAGATTCTCCCTCTTGAAAAAAACCCCGATGACTTCATCGGGAAATTCCCGCGCCGCAAGAAGAAACCAGGAGAGTCCCACCCCGATCCCGAGGGCAAGCTTCCACAAGGTCCTCGGGGAGCGGAGATTGCGGGCACACCCATTCAACACCTCATGGAGAATCCAGCCAAGCCCCCAGAGCACGGAATACAGTGGGCCCTTGATCCAAGCCATTACCCCAACCACTCCAAACGCCCATCCAAGCCTCCCGGCCAGATACAGATGCCAGGATGCCAGATAAAATAAAACCACCCAGATTTCCATTTGGGCAGTCGTTCCATAGGTCATCGACGCCAATGTGGATGCAAAAAATACGGCCGGGCTCCAATCCGCGGATTTTGAAATTTTTTTCACCAGGATTGCAGATGCGAGCAGGGCAAGTACGGAGGGAAAAAGGGCGCCAAACAGTCCAAACCCGAAGATTTTCCAACCTAAAATGGTGCTCCAGTACTGAAAGGGTGGCTTCAAAAAATTCGGCTCACCAAAGAGATAAGGAATCACCCATTCACCTCTTTCCATCATCTCCAGAGCCACCGTCAAGTACACCTTCTGATCGCCCGTCATGGGGACGCTGAAACTCCAAAGAAAAAAGGCATAGAGAAAAAGAATCAATAAAAGCGCCACGGGTGTGCCCACCCATTTGTGAATCATAGCGCGTATTCTACTGGATCAACAGAATGACTTCCACCAAAGAATGACTCACCAAAACAGAACAATGCGGGTTCCCGGGGTGTTGCCACACAAGTGTGTTTTTCACCGGCACTCACTCGCTCCAGTTGTTTCAGGCGCGGATCCGCAAAATCCACTTGAACGGCAACTTGGCTTTCCTTCAGATTCCTCAATCCCAATTGGCCCGAAGAATTGTCGCCCCAGCACACAAGACCTCCTGTATCCCGGATCCCGCAAACATGCCTGTCCCCGCCGCTCAATACCAAGATCCCCTTCAGGGGGTTTCCGGAAGAGTCCTTGAGAGGCGAAAGATTCACCTGCCCCGTATCCGGAATCCCTCCGCAAAACACCTCCCGCCCGGCGCCCCGGATTCCGCAAACCTGTTCGTTCGACATCACAAGACTGATGAAATCCCGCGAGGGAACCCCGCCCATCAAGGCAAGCTCGGCTACCTTCACCTGGTTGACCGTCTCATGCCGCCAGCAGTGGATTTCACCCGACTCCTGAGTCAGCGCACAAGTGAGGCGAGCACGTGTCCTGATCTGCCACAGATCCCGGATCGGGCCAGTGGTGCCAACAGGCGAATAGCCACCCTGCGCACCTTCTCCGAGAGGCTGGCAGGTGACCACCTGATTCCTGCCGATTACACAGATCTGATTCGCCGAGTGGGAAACACTTGCAAGGCTCCGGAGCGACTCTCCCCCTAGCTTCAAATCAATCGGGGAAACTCCGGTTTTTTCAATTTTTTCATTAAAGAGTCCCGCATTACTGGCGCCAAAACATCCCAGACCTTGTTGATCCCCGTGGATCAGGCAGGTTCTTGATCCATTCACATCAAAGGCGGTCACTCCCGTTACAGGTTTTCCGTTCGAATCCAAAACCTTTCCGGAGAATCTGATGGATCCCATTTGTCCATGCGAATTGACTCCAAAACAGAACAATCGGCCCCGCTCCTCCACAAGACAAGAGTGGTCATGCCCCACTGCCAAGCCGGCTGCACCCGAAATACCATCCTGGTTCGAGTCGAGCACCCTCACGGGATAGGGTGAGGAGGTGAGAGAGTTTCCAAGAAGTCCGTTCCGCCCGTTGCCCCAACAGAAAACCTCCCCCCTCATGGAAATAATGCAGGTACGATCCGGACCAGCTCGCACCTCACGGACCTCCTTGAGAGAAAGATTGTTCGGGCCAATCGCGACCTGCTCCGTAAGTCCCCGTGCTGAGGAATTTCCGAGCTGATAGCTGTCGTTCTTGCCCCAACAGAAAACACTGCGTCCTTCGCGATGAAGTGCACAGGCATGGGATTCGCCCACGGTGATCTGGAGAATTCCCGTGAGGGGGCCCGGGGACGGAAATGCGACTTGCACCTCTGTGGCGCGTTCCAGTCCCCCGGAAGAATTGCCGACACCCAATTGGTTCGAATCGTTTCTTCCCCAACAATAAACTTTTGAGGATTTGGTCAAGGCGCAGCCAAAGCCCCGCCCCAATCCCACCGCCTTGGCTTCATTGAGTGTCCCCGATTGATTCTCGAACTCCACTCTGGCAGGCACCCAGTTGAAACTATTCTTCGATCCGTAACGCTCTCCGAAACAGAAAACAGCCGAATCCTCCCTCAGCACCATGCATGTCGAATTCGCGCCGGCGGTGATGGACTTGACCCCGGTGACCGGAGTCCGGCTCCTGTCATTCTCCAAAACCGTCCTTGCCCCAAAGCCCTCACGCATCGGACTTCCGAGCTGGCCATGCGAATTGTCACCCCAACACACCGCCCTCCCAGACTTCAGGAGTGCACATGCATGTCGATCCCCGGCCGAAATCTCTTTCACGCCGACCACCTGAGCCCCTCCATTGTCCAGGTCGCCCACAGGAACGGGTCGAACCTGTGCTCGGGGCTTGGAGTTTCCGAGCTGACCCGCATCGTTTCTTCCGAAGCACGAGAGTTTCTGCTCGGAGCCCGTCACAATGCAGGTGAACTCCTTTCCCGTCGTCGCCAGAACCACCGGATCCTCCAAATCCGCAGGCCCCGAATTGAATGTTCCGAGGTTTCCTTGAGACCCCGAGCCAAGACACCTCATGCTCTTGTCCAGAAAACTTGCACACACCACTCCGGATCCGGAGTGGATCTCATCAAATTCAAAAGCCGAGGTGCTGAGTGCCGCGGATTTGGTGAACAGGACTGTCACGAGTGCCTTCATTTCGGCGCATCCTGTGGCCGACATCAACAGAGCCAGTGAAACACCTTGAAGCAAAAACCTGCCCACTATCGAAGCCATCTTTTTTTAATCGCAAGAAAAGCCTCATTGATTTGAGGCGGCAACTCCTGAAAAAAGTCACCCTCGCGAAATCGGATCTCGGGGGGGAACTCTCCGGTTCTCCCGATTTCGGAGAAGAATCCGCTCAATCGTTTGATCGGGCCGGCCATCCGATGTGAAATGAACATCGTGAGTGTCGCTGTCGATAGAATGGTGACCACAAAGGCAATCACCATGTAGAACACAAGGGTTCTCAATTGTTCGGTCATCAATTGTATGAACAACCCCTGCGCGGGAAGTCGCGTCTGACGAACCAGGGTCTCAAGGAAGAGGTGGCTCCTCATGACAAGAAAGATGGTCAACGTGAAAAGAGCGGTTGTGATCAAGGTGTTGAGGAGAATCAGGGTCAATTGAAATTTCGGATAGACCAAGTACCGGCGCTTGTACCAGACCGGTCTTACCGCGGGTTTTGCAGCACCATCCCCCGACTGCCCTTGGGGGGTCGGCACGGAGGGGCGCCGCTTGGGCTTCTGAACCACTCCGGGTGGCCTTTCCATTACTGGCCTTTTTCCCCGACAGGACTGCTCTCATGGATGACTTCAGGAGACGGGTCGGAGTTCGCGTTCAAGCTTTCCTGTAAATAGGATTTCGCTTGATTCGCAGCCCTTTGAAGCTCCTCCTTCTGGGACCGCAGGAGGGACAGGATGATCGCGGCGTCCTCCTCCGACTTCCCGGCGGATTCGCGGATCAGGGTGTTCTCCATTCCCTCAATTTCTTTCTGCTTCTGTTCAACGAGGGAGCGAATCAGATGGTCGCCGGACTCTTCATTCAGAGTTCCGTCCCCGATGCTGCGCTCTTCCTCTACCTTGGTGAGAATTTCATTCATGTGATCGATTGTGAGTTTCAGTTCGGAACGGATGAGCTTGAATTCAGCGCGGTGGTTCTGAATCTGCTGGAGTGCATCGCGAAGCAATTCGAGCGCTCCCTGGCTCTGCACTTGTACATCAACAATCTTCTGTTGAATCTCGTTTGAGTTCCGCTCGATCCTCGAGATCTCACCCTTGCTTGCTTCGGAATTCTTTTGCACACCGTTGAAGTTGCTCTTCAGCATTTCAAGCTCGTTGAGAATCTCATTTTGCTTGGCGTTCAGAACCTCCACGGTCCCCAGAGACTTCAACCGGACTTCAATCTGCCGCTCCAAACGGTCGGTGAAATTGCCGATCATGGAGAAAATCCTGTCTTGATAAAAATTCTGATCCTGTTTTCGTTGATCATTCAACCGGATCTCGAGCTCCCGGGTATAAGCCGACATGTCCTCCACCGCTTTTTGGGAGCGTTGGCTTTGTTGATAGATTCCACGCATGGTGCTCTGAAGCACTTCGAACGAAGAGGTAATTGTCCCGGAAAGATGCTGGATCACCGGTTCAAGATGCTTCCGGACTTCGTCAGCGACAAACTGCGTGTCAATTTGATTTGGCTTTGCCTGCTTCTCAAGCTCCTCAATTTGAGTCAGCAGGTGCCGGTTCTGGATTTTCAATCCGTTGATTTCCTGCTCCCGAACCTGCAGCCGCTGTTGCAGAAGTTGCGGATTGATTGGGTTTTGAACGCTTGAATTTACAGCCATTGACTCGTCCCTCCATAGACACTTCAGTCACTCAAATATCTTTTCATACCTGAAGAAACGAGTCAAAATGATCCTCATGATTCGCCCCCTCGCACTGTCCGCGCTTTGCCTGACGGGAGTCAAGCTCCTGACGGGGGCTGCTGCGTTTGCAGGGGTGGAGATTCCACCCTGTCCGGAAGGAACCGAGCGAAGGTTTCATCCAAACCCGAAACGACCCGCGTGGGCCACATGTAAGGATCAAAATGGTCTGTATCAGGGACTCTTGATCCAGTTTTCGTCCCAATCGGAGATCATCCGCATTGCTTCCGTGAAGAACTCTCTTCGAAACGGTCGGGAGATCCGCTTTGGAGCCCCTGGAACCCTGGAAGAGCGGAGCTTCCGTGATGGTCATCTGGATGGACCCGGTTTTGTTTTCCGTTCCGATGCTCCCTTGGGCCGGTTTTTCCCAAAAACTGCCACCACCGGTGATTGGGCGAAATTTTCGACCCCGCCGGAAGGCTCCATACTGAAGGATTGGATCGGCTCTGAGCCGAAATCCAGATTCCAGTTCCAATCAGGAAGGCTGAGCGGTCTTTCGTTTGGCGACCGATCGTACCAATTCAGGATCGGGAAAGAGGGAAGGATTCACGCCTTGAATCATCCTGAAATGCGCGGGGGATTTTTCGTCGATCCCGAGGCGCTTTGGGACCTGAGCCCGAGTGATCTGCACGCTGCTCTCATGCCGGGATTCGGCAGCTGCAAGAAATACTCGGGCCCTATCGGTCGCTTCACAAGGCATTACGACAGCCTCCTTTTCAAGAAGCTGCCGACCGAGAAAAAACATCAAGAGCGACTTTCGGAGATCAGGGATCGCTTCATCGATTTCTGCGTTCCCAAAGACCTTCAAGAAAACCTTGGAAAGATGGAGTGTCCACCCCAACTTCCCTCCAGGTTTCCCCCCGGTTTTTGTTTGCTCCCGATCAGTGACCGGCTCCGCATTCCGTATGAACCAAAGTATTTCAAGTATGACTTTTCCCTTGGGCATTCGCCGGAGGAGGTGGTGCTCTCTTTGAGGAAAGCTGGAATCGACGGATTCTTGAGTTCGCTCGAAGAGACCGAGAAGACGCTTTCACTTCCGGAGGAGGTGAGCATCCGTCTCAAGAAAACCCCGGATGGCTTGAAGTTCAGGACACTTCAGAAAAAAGACTCTGTCGACACGAAAGGTGCCTGGTGGGAGTGGCACAGAATCCCGGGTCTCTGACCGCGTGCCACCTCATCCGGCAGAGGGAATCCACTCTCGAAGTTTTGCAATGATCCAATCCCCGTCATCTGTCGCCAGGTCATGATTCGCGGTTTCATGCAGCTCCAAGTGGCCCTGGAATCTTCGTGCGATCTGTTCCGAACAGGAGACATCCACCAAACGATCTCCCTTTGCTCCGAGCACCATGAGCGGAATGCCAAGCCGGGAAGGCGGACGGAAACGGATTGCCGATATGATCTGGGCGATCGCATCTGTTTTTCGAACTTTTTTTGCAAATCCCGCATGCCTCTCGGAAAGGACCCTCAGACGTTCCCCGCTGAGGTTGGTGGTCATCTCAAGGATCTTTCGCTCGCGAATCCCCACATCACCGCTTGAAAACAAAGAAAGAAGTTTGGGATAGTTTTGCGGCTTCAGCCTTTTGGTTACAGGACTGAACCCGGTGGCGCTTGAATTGATGAGAACCAATCCTTTGAAGTCCTCGGGGTGGCGGGAAACCCAGTTCATCGCCACCATCCCGCCCAGGGAGATTGCGAGAAGATAACATGGCTTCTGCCCGTCTGATGCGATGGTTTTCCAGCGGTTCCGGACATCATCCACAATTTCGCCGATACTGAAGGGGGAACTGCGCTCCGACTCCGTTCCGAAGCCCGGGAAATCAAGCATGTGCACTTCCACCTCAGGATCAAACTCCCGCAAGGCGTTCCTCATGTGTGTTGGAAAATCACCCCAATGCCGCTGCTCCCGTACCAGTCCTCGCAAGATCAACCATCTCATATGGTGACCAGTGTAAAATACGGAGAGCCCGAAAGACACGAAACTTTCGTGTCTCCCGGGCCTCCGCTCTGAGGAGGTGGTGGGTACAGCCTTGCTGTCCCGTTTCAGGAACTCCTGACGGGACATCTTTTCGGGTCCGGGGTAAGGGGACCCAAATCCGGCTTCCCTGCGCGCCCACCTCCTGGAACTCGCACAGGGACAAAATTGTTCAGGCTGCCTTTGAAGTCTTCATGCGCTCCTGATAGGCCATGAAGTGGTCGAATTTTTTGTCGAAGTCAGTGACTTTTTGACCGGCTTTGGTGATCAATCCGAACTTGAACCAATCATAGTGTTCGGAACAGAACGTAAATCTGAATTGCGGCCGCTTGCAGCCTCCGCATTTGCAACCTTCCGCCCCCACTGCTTCCATTTCCGGTTTCTTACCTTTTCCCATGATGAATCCTCCTGAGGAACCTATCGGCAGGTCTTTGACTAAACTTGAGTTAATTGTTCAAGATACAGGGAGGTTAAATCGAAGATAATGAATTCATTCGGGAATTTTTCACATCACCCCGCTTTTTTGAAGCCGAACGGGGGCCTCCCTTGTAGAATTGGGCTGATGAACCCAAAGAAAGAGGACATCAACCCACAAGGCTCCGAGTTCAAGGGACCAAGGGGCTGGTACGAGCGTCTGCTTCGAAGATATCAAGCACCCATTTTATCCGTCACGTTGGGCGGAATCTACGTTCTGGTGGCAATCCTTCTCGGCTTGGCCGCAGCCCCCGGGATCGGGTTCGGGCTCTGGCTCTTTCGGATCAGCGATTCCCTTCCGATGCTCCCCTCCCTTTTCCTTAGGGGCTTCACGCTCTTTGCCTTCTTTTTTTCCTTCGGTTTCTGTTCGATTCTGATCGTTCCGCTCGCCAATCGATTCGTTCTGACCCGTCTGCGGCCTTACCGGGGTCCCTATTTTTCCACCCGGGTATTCCCTTGGTTCGCTCACAATATTCTCACCTACTGTGTTCGCTACGCTTTTCTCGACTGGATCACTCCTACTCCCTTCAATGTTTATTTTTATCGCAACATGGGAATGAGGATTGGAATTCGCACCGAGGTGAATACCAGCAATATCAGCGATCCGGGATTCATCACCCTTGAGGACGAGGTCACCATCGGAGGCTCGGCCACGATCATTGCCCACTATGCCGTTCGCGGCTACCTGATCACCGCTCCGGTTGTGATCCGCAAAGGGGCGACCATCGGACTTCGCGCAATCGTGATGGCTGATACGGAGATCGGAGAAGGCGCCAAAGTCCTTCCCAACTCCGTCGTCCTTCCAAAGACACGGATTCCGGCCGGCGAAACATGGGCCGGGATCCCTGCCAAAAAAATCGAAATCGGGTCAGAGCATTAGCGAGGAGGCGCTGCCGGACTTCAACACTCCGTTCCTTGTGTCGAATCGTGAGGTGAGGGTCTTGTGGATTTCATGGAACCGTTTTGGAATCCTGCTGTTTAATTTCGCAATCAACTCACTTTGGAGTTCGAGCTCCTGGAGCCACTCGTCCCGATCGATCCGTGAAACGGACTCAAACTGGAGTTCGCTCATTTCCATTCCATTCCAATTCAAGTCGGAATAGTTCGGGATCGTACCGATCTCGGTCTCCTTGCCTTTGGAAACCCCCTTCACGCGGCCAATGATCCACTCCAGAACCCGCATGTTTTCACCGTAACCGGGCCACATGAACTTTCCATCCGGCCCTTTCCGGAACCAGTTCACGCCAAAAATGCGCGGAGGATGCGACAACGCTTTGCCCATGTTCAGCCAGTGCTGAAAATAATCGCCCATGTGGTACCCGCAAAATGGAAGCATCGCAAACGGATCACGCCGAACCTGACCTACAGCGCCTGCAGCCGCAGCGGTCGTCTCCGAGCCGATGGTCGCCGCCCAGTAGACTCCGTTCTCCCAATCCCTTGGCTCGACCACGAGAGGCACCGTGGTGCCTCTTCTTCCACCGAAAATAAATGCACTGATCGGCACTCCTTCCGGGTTTTCCCAATTTGCATCAATGGAAGGGCACTGGCTCGCCGGCGCCGTGAAACGTGCGTTCGGATGGGCAGCCTTTTTTCCAGTTTCCTTTCCGATCTCAGGAGTCCACGGATTTCCCTGCCAGTCCGTAAGCTTTGCCGGCGGTTGATCACTCAAGCCTTCCCACCACACGTCCCCGTCTTCAGTCAGAGCGACATTGGTGAAGATGGTATTCCTTGAAATCGTCTTGATCGCGTTCTCATTGGTTCGCAGCGATGTGCCGGGAGCAACACCGAAGTATCCCGCCTCCGGATTGATCGCATAAAGCCTGCCATCTTTCCCTGGCTTGATCCACGCAATGTCATCGCCGATGGTGGTGATTTTCCATCCATTCAGTGCCTTTGGCGGAATCAACATTGCAAAATTGGTTTTCCCGCACGCGCTCGGGAATGCTGCAGCAACATAGGTCTTCTCGCCCTTCGGGTTTTCCGCACCCAGAATGAGCATGTGTTCTGCAAGCCATCCCTCCTGGCGCCCCATGAAGGATGCGATCCGGAGCGCAAAACACTTCTTCCCGAGAAGCGCATTCCCTCCGTATCCGCTTCCGTAGGAAATGATTGTTTTGTCCTCTGGAAAGTGTGTGATGTATTTGACCTCTTTGTTGCAAGGCCAGCTCGCGTCCCCTTGTCCTGCTTCGAGGGGCGCGCCCACTGTATGGAGGCAGTGGACAAAATCCGCCCGATCCCCGAGAACATCCAAAACCTTGCGACCCATTCGGGTCATGATTCGCATGTTCACAACCACGTAAGGAGAGTCTGAGATCTCGACACCGATCTGGGAAATGGGTGAACCGATCGGACCCATGCTGAATGGAATCACATACATAGTTCTTCCGCGCATGCATCCCTTGAGCAAAGGCTGAAGAGTTTTTTTCATCTCCACCGGATCCATCCAGTTGTTGTTGGGTCCCGCGTCCTCATGATTGCGGGTACACACGTAGGTTCGATCCTCGACCCTCGCCACATCGGAGGGGTCCGAAAGGGCAAGAAAACTGCCGGGACGCTTGGACTCATTCAACCGTTTCAGCATTCCAGAGGCGACCATCCCGTCACAGAGCCTGCCGTATTCCTCATCGGACCCGTCACAGAAATAAACCTCTTCGGGCTCAACGAGAGCTGCCGTTTCCGAGACCCATCTCTTGAGGGTTTCATTTTTCAGGTATTCCGGGAATCTGATGTTCTGGATTTTCATGGTATTAACGTCACTTTCTTTTGGCATTTTTGTCAACCGGTGTTCGGTTTAGTTTCGAGTTTTCTCCGAGTTTTGAGCTGCAAAATTCACAACAATTCCATCAATCAAAGGCCTTGCCGCGGGGGCGGTGAAATCCGACTCGCTGAGCACTACAAAAGGCTCAGGTTCGGTGCCGGGAGTCGACAGGAAATATCCCGCTAGATTTGTGATCCCGTTGAGCGTGCCCGTCTTCGCATGGATCCTTCCATAGGTATGACTCGAAGCGACCAATGTCGCGCGGTTCAGAAGAGTTCCCGATTTCCCGGCAACAGCGAGGGAGGAAAATAGATCACGGAAATACGACTCACCCCGGAGTCGCAAAAGAAATTCGTACAGAAGGTCGGCACGGATTCGATTGTGAAGATTGAGTCCGCTCCCGTCCTGGAGCCCGATCCCTGCCGTCAAGTTTTCATTGCTGACCAGGTCCGCGATCATGCGGTTCATCCATTCCACGGAGAGGCCTTGTTGATTGTGCATCCCGACCTCGAGAAAGATGCGATCCATTGCACCGTTGATACTGTAGGGGACCGCTTGCTCGAGAATTTCCAACATCGAACGCGAGGAAAGATCCACCTCGATCCCCTCGGAATTCTGGTGATCAAAAGATTCCCGCGGCCCCTCGTCGTATTCGATTCCCGCATCCTTGAGCATGCCGAGAAAGAGATTCCTGAGCCAATCGGCTCCCTGGTGAACAGGCAAATCAAAAACCAAAGGTCCCTTTGAAAAATAACCCGTGAATACATACTCCCGAATCATCCCCCGCTCATCGAAACCCGGGGTCACACGGACACCATTGGAGCCCTCCTTGGATTTGGAGAGCCTCATTCGGACGGGCACACTCACCCCGTCGGTAACCCAACCGGAGCGCCCCAGGGAATGAATCACAAACCGGCCGCAATTCCCGTTGGCCTGAAACTCTGTTTGCATCACAGCCATGCACTCAAGCTTCCATGAGTCCCGCCACCCCTTGGGACGGACATATCCGGCAAGTTCCGGCCTCAGGGATTCGATACGGATCGGACCTTGGACTCTCCGAATCGTGTGATCCCTGAGGAGGTCCAGCACTTTTGACAACCGCGACCTCAGGTTTTCCTTCGTTGTTTCGAGGCCACCCTCAAATGCCTCGTGACCCCAAGTAGGATCACCGGAAACCCTGAAAACCGGGTTTCGAACCGTAAAGTCCCCGTGATCCAAGGTAGCGGAAAAGGAATTTTCAAACCGGTAGTGCGGACCGAGAAACTTGAGGGCTGCGGCTGCCGTGAAGATTTTTGCCAAGGATGCGGGAAGCATCAATTGACTTTCATTTCGGGAGAGCGTCTGGTTCCCGCCAAAACGAAGCCCAAGATTCATGTTTTTCAGGCGTTGATTTTTTTTGAAATACTCCTGCCAGGAAACCCCGGGTGCGGAATTTGTTCCCAAGGCTCCAGGCGGAGTCAGGCCCGAAATGGATTCCTCGGCGCCGTCATTGGTCCAAAGCGAAGATGCCGCAAAAACAGGGGAACTGCAGAGGCACACCAAAACCAATGGGGTCAGGGAATTTTGAAAAAGTTTCATAATCGACTTGGCGCGTCGGATATTATCATCAAGCGTGTCGTTTCCCAACGGGATTCGTACTCTAGAGAGTTTTTCAACGAAATTCATTTTATTTTTCGACGATGGTGCCTGTTTCCGCTAAGCTGTGCTACATGGATTCCATCATGAACACACAGGTAAAGGGACTTACAATTGTTGGACTAATGCTTGCCGCGGCCGCAGTGATTCTTGCGGTTTTCTTCGTGGATATGGCGGAGAACGCACTCATGGGCGCCTCCAGCCGTTACAAGCCCGTGATCCCTGCAGTTGCTCCCACTGACATCACCAAGGCTCCTCAATGTGCACCCGGTTATGACAAGACGTGGGTTGGCTGCCAAAGCCTTGCTCAGTAATCTCACCAAACATCATGACTTCTGAATCGAGGCCACGAGAGAAGCTGCAGACCACGTTTCTCTTTGCGATCACGGCCTTCCTGCTTTTGGTGCTGCTTTATCCGCCATCTATTCGTGCCGTGACACTTCTCACGCTCCTGAATGTTTTGATTCTCAATCCAGTGATCCAATTTCTTGAAACAAAAAAAATTCCAAGGCTATTGGGCATTCTTCTTCTCTACGCGTTTCTCAGCATTTTTTTTCTTTTCGGCGTCACACGCTTGATTCAGGTCATTTCTTTGCAATGGTCAGGCTTCATTGACTCTCTACCCGCGCTGAGCGACTCCGTCCTGAACAAAGTCGGTGAGATCGAAGCACGTCTCAAGGAGCATCTGGGAATCGAAGTCAACCTCGGCTCCTATCTTTCAATCAACCAGTGGCTGACCCAGATCCGGAGCTGGGCCCTGACACACATTCCGGCAATCCTCGGAAATCTCGCATCAGCAGCACTTCTGGTGCCCGTATTTTCGTTCTTCCTGTTGAAGGATGGCGACACATTCATGCGTCTCTATCTTCAATTGATTCCAAAACGATTCTCCAGAACCGCGACATCCGTGATCAGAAAAATCACTACGGCTTTGGGAACTTTTCTTCGGGCCAAACTCCTTGAGGCGGCACTTTTCGGGTTGATGACTTATCTCGGCATGATTGTTCTGAAAGCTCCCTATCCGGGACTTTTCGCCCTGATTGGAGGCCTGCTGAACTTCATCCCGTACTTGGGCCCTATTCTCGGAGCCGCGCCCCCCCTGCTGATCTTCGCCTTTTCCTCAACCCATCAGCATCTTTTCTGGCCGGCAGTGATCCTGCTTCTGATCGTAAACCTGATCGACAACTTCCTGATCTTCCCGGTTTTTGTTGCGAAGATTGTCAACCTGACTCCTCTCACGCTCCTGCTTTCGGTGGCCGTCGGACAAGAAATCTACGGCGTCGCGGGAATGCTGGTGGCTGTTCCGTTGGCATCCATTTTCAAGATCATCTATCTTGAGATCCAGCCAATCCTCTACAAGTAGAGGAATCCGAGCCTGGTTTTGATCAACACGAGAACCGCCATGCCGGCGATCAGGGCAACAAACGAAGCGTAGGCCTCGAATGCACGATTCTGATTCGCAAGGCTCATGGAAAAACGATACACTTCCGGCGCCGGATTGATTCTCTGAAGTTCGCTTCGTTCGGGAGAAGTCCACCTTGGCAGAAACCTTGGAACCAGGTTGCAATACTGATGGTATGCCTCGCCGAAATAAGAAGGCAACTTGGCCTCTTCATGTTGAATGACATAGTGGTAATTCAGGAAAAACACGACCGCCATGATCGCGGTCAGTCCATAGGCACCCACACTGAGAGTTGCCCCGAGAGCCATCAGGAAGGTCCCGAGATACAGCGGGTTCCGTGTGTGCGCGTAAGGCCCCCCCACTGCGAGTTTCGCCTCTTTCCTGAGATAACCGCTCGCCATAAACCGCAGCGTCGCTCCCGCAAAGCACAGAATGATTCCGGGAATCGACGGATACTGTCGTGCGCTGAAAATCAGGAAAACGGCGAACACCCACGCCAACTGGAAACGGCGCCGTCCGGAGAAGAACTTCTTCAAGGCAGGATTGGTCAATAGGGACATGGGGGGATCGTAAATACAAACCCCGCGAGTAGGCAACTCAAATCAGAGGCGAGGGAATCAGGCGAGCTTCTGATCGTATCGCTTTTGCTCGCGCTCGCGAACTTCGGCCCCCTCCAGACTGAGGCGGGTCCAAGGGATCGCGATCAAGCGCTTTTCTTCGATGTTTTCGCCGGTTTCTTCGCAGATCCCGTAGCTGCCATTTTCCATCCGCGCCAATGCCTCGTCAATCTCCTTGATCTTGTACAGGAGTTTGTCCCTCTGGTTGAGTGCTTGCGTTTGGCTGATGTGCGCCGATGCCAGATCCGCTTCGTCGCCCACCATCTCGGTCGCAAGCGAAGGATCGAGCGATTTCAACCCGTTCAAGGTTTCCTCTCGTGCTTTCAAGAGTTTCACCTTGCACTCTTCAAACAGCTTTTTTTGGTTCTGTCCCATGATTCCAACTCCTTCGCACCCGCCCTCATGGCGGGTTTTTTAAACCTTTACAATGGTACACAATCAATTTTGAAAATGTGAGATGTGTATTTTTTGACACACCCGACGTGATGGATTCAGGGAGCGCGGAGACGCTGAAGGAGGCCTTCGACATCAAAGTGACGCGAAATCCTCGCCGTTTGGAGGTGTTCGCGCAAGAGGTTCGAGAGGTCCTCCTCCGGGAGAATCCTGGACACCTGGAAGAGTTCGCCCTCATTCCCCCGAGCCGGCCGCACCCGGGTGACACAGGATTTTCTTTCGAGATATTCCAGCGCAACTCCAATCGTTCCTTCACCCATCCGGAGGGATTCACAGATCGATTGCACTTGTTGCGGACCATCCCCCCTTTCAAATCGCTGTTCGAGAAACTTCAGGACTTTTTCAAGGACCAACGCCGATCCGAGTGTTGTGGCAGGCAATCTCCGCTCCAACATCTGCGGCCCCCGCTGCACCAGGAGACTCACCTCCACTGAAAAAATAAAGATCAACCAGCCCACGTAGATGAAAAACGCGAAAACCGGAAGTACACCAGCCTTCCCGTATGCCGTATCCGTCCCGAGACGAAAATAGATCCGCAGAAATGTGTTCGCGAGGGCATATCCGAGGGTTCCCGCAAAAGCACCCGATAGGGAGCTTTTCCACGATACCTCTGTGTTCGGAAACCCTTTCAGAAGCGCAAGAAGGGTTGCAAAGATGACAAGAATCAAGAGCCCCTGGTCAAGAAACAATCCGACATGGTGGTTCCCAAGGTGCTCAACGATGCGGGGAAGGGAGATCACAAGAGCATAGATCAGGGGGAGAAACACCATGGTCACAATGAAGTTCTTGATCCGCTCAAACCATGGCCTTTCCGCACGGACGGACCAAATGCGGTTCATCAGGGATTCGACGTTGAAATAGACCCTTGCCCCGATCCAAAGAAGAACCAGGATCGCAAACACGCCGATACTGCCGCTCTTTTGGGAAAGATTCTGAAGGTACTGGTCCTTGAACTGGAGAATGTATGACATGAGCACTTCACGCTGATCCGAAGGAATGGATCCAAGCACTCCCGTCATCAATTCCTCAAACTCTTTTTGAGCAGGGGCCCACTGGGAAAAAAACCCAAGGACAAGAAAAATGCCCGCGATCAGGGGCAGGATCGAGAACAAGGTGAAGTAAGAGAGGGATTGGGCCCGGATTGCCACATCATTCTTCACGAATTCATAGTGCAACATGGAGAGCACCATCTGAAGGGTAGCCCGGAATCGTGCACCGGTTCCCGAGGAATCCGACCTCGATTCATGGTGGCGAAGGACTGCTTTGTTGATTCTCGCGAGGTTCTTCTCCCGAATGGACATAGGACTTCATTTTCTGCCAAAACCGGCTGGATTGCGAGGCATTTTCATTGTTTTAGTCCATTCCGGGTGATAAGGAGGACCCATGGATGTTTTAAAGGTAAAGTACGATTCTCCCGAGGCCCCGGAACGATTCTGCCACTCCCTGAGGACAACCGGATTTGCCGTAATCACCGACCACCCCATTCGCGCCAGCCTGATCAATGACGTGTACTCCAAATGGGCGGATTTTTTCGCAAGCGAGACCAAGCACCAATATACATTCAAGCCGGAATCACAGGCTGGGTACTTTCCGTTCCGTTCCGAAAATGCAAAGGACAGCCCGATCAAGGACCTGAAGGAGTTTTTTCATGTCTATCCCAGGTCCCGACTGCCAGAGGCTCTGGCTGAACAGACGTGGGACCTTTACCGTCAACTGGTGGAGACGGGACGGGAACTCCTTGATTGGGTTCAAAAGGCCTCACCGGACCATGTACGAAAGGGCTTCACGATGCCCCTTTCCGAGATGGTGGTTGGCTCCGAGGAAAATCTCCTTCGTGTGATTCATTATCCGCCGTTGAAGGGTTCCGAAGAGGCCGGTGCGATTCGTGCGGCTGCTCATGAAGACATCAATCTGATCACCCTGCTGTGTTCGGCAACGGCTGCAGGTCTTGAGGTCAAGGACACCCATGGTGCCTGGCACAAGGTGCCCTGCGATCCGGGGAGTCTTGCCATCAATGCGGGCGACATGTTGCAACTTGCTTCGAACGGATACTACAAATCTACAACTCATCGTGTCGTGAATCCCTCTGGCGAGGAAGCGAAGGAACCCCGTTACTCCATGCCTCTGTTTCTGCATCCACGATCAGAAGTGGTTCTGGCAAACAACATCACAGCAGGCTCTTACCTTAAGCAAAGGCTCCTTGAGATCGGACTTTTGAAGAAATAAAAAAGGGGTGCAGAATCGAGTTCCGCACCCCCCTTGATTCATCCCTCGTTCGGGTTCAATATCCAAGAGCTCTCGCCTCATCGCGATACCACTGATGAAGGATTTTTTTGGACACCTCGGGGGTGGTACCCCAATGGGCCGCGATGTCGACATTCAGCTCCTCAACCTCTTTGAGGTTCCTCGTGGCAGCTGCGATGGCAAGCGCACTCTGCGCACGAGTGCCGCTCACACCAAACAGTCTTTTCGAAAAATCCGAAACATCCGCCTCGGTACGCGCCCTGTCTTTCCCAAGCTTTGCCCAGTCCTGAAGGGTTTTCGAAATCTCAATCCCGCGATCCTCGTTGAGTGCGTATTTTTGGGCAAGAGCCCGACCCGCTGAGGTTCGCAACTCGAGCTCCTTGGTGGCAGCGCCGGTGATCACGTCTGGCGAAATCGCATCTGCGTCGGCTTCATTGAGGGCGTTCCCGTATTGATCATACAAAATCCCGGATGGACTCAACCAAGCAAATCCGAGATACGACCTGCGGTACCCGAAGGAGTCCGTATACGTCCAATAGTCATTGTACAGGGTAATCCCCGAACGATAGTATGGGTCCTCGCTCATCAGGATCTTGCTTCCATCTGCGTAAAAATTGCAGCCGGCCGTAGGATAGCCCTCCCCGCAATAATAGCCGTACACATCGTACCAAGCCCGGTAGTACGGATCTTGATTAACAGTGGTGGTCCCGTGACACGCTGCAAGGCCAGCGCCAAGTACAATGAGTGTGCAAAAGTATCGAAGAATCGAACGCTTCATGTGGCTCCTTTGTTGCGGGTTTCAACCCTTGGAGAAACCCGAGCAGGATTTATGCCAAAAATTCAGTGAAATCAATAACTTCTAACTAAATGAATTTAATGGATTTTTTTGAGCCATTCCCGAAAGTCTTTTATTGATGGCCGAAATGCACCAGGTAAATCATTCCCGCTTTCCAAAGAGTGCCGTTCCCATGCGAATCATGGTTGTCCCGTGTTGAATGGCCAATTCGTAATCCGCTGACATTCCCATCGACAAACCAGGCCCCACAACCTTTTGGTAACGTTCGGAGAGTTGCCTCATCTGACGAAATGCATGCTCCGGGTCTTTACCGGGATCGGGGATCGCCATCAAACCTGCCGGAATGAGACTTCGGCATCCACTCAAGGCTTCGCAAAGGGAGTCCAATTCTTCGATGCGAAAACCTCCCTTGGTCGATTCGCAGTCAACATTCACCTGAACGTAAACTTCGGGCCTGAGGACCGCCGCTTGCGCGCGCATTTCAATTTCCCCGAGCAGGCGAAGTGAATCCACGGAATGAATCGCCTTCACATGGGGCAGAAGTTGTTTGACCTTGTTGGTTTGAAGCTTCCCAATGAAATGAAACTCGCAATCCAGAATGCCCTGTGCCTCGAGTGCTTGTTTCTTCGCAACCAGCTCCTGAACATAATTCTCGCCAAACACTCTCTGACCTTCCCGATGAAGAGCGATGATCTTCTCAAGGGGTTGAAATTTACTCACTGCCATGAGGATCGGGGGATGGAGTCTTCCCGCCCGCTTCGAAGCATCCTCCACCTTGGATCGAATCAGGCTTAAGGCCTCCAACCGAGCTTCCTCAGATCCTCGAGCAATTGAGCCATCGGCAGCCCCACCACGTTGGTGTAGCTCCCGTGTATCTTCTCGATCATCGACATTCCAAAACCCTGTGCCGCGTACGCGCCCGCTTTGTCAAAACTCTCCCCGAGACTGACATACCTGTGAAGATCCCTTGATCCCATTTTCCGGATTCGCACGCGGGTTTTGACAACACGGGACACGCTGCTGGCAATTCTCCCTGAATCTCCGACAAGAATCGCGTATCCAGTAAACACAAAATGGTCCCGGCCCTGAAGCGAGGCAAGCATTCTCACTGCCTCTGCCCGACTGACCGGCTTCCCCAGGATCTTGCCCTCGGCATTCACCACAGTGGTATCAGCTGCAATGATGATTCTTGTTCCGGACTTCAGTCCCAGACGCTCGTGAACAGCACGGGCTTTCTCTTTGGCAAGACGTCTGACCATCGCAGCGGGATCTTCCCGAAGAAGGGGCTCCTCATTCACATCCGGGGAGACCACCCGGAACGTGACTCCCGCCATGCGCAAGAGTTCCTTCCTTCTTGGGGAGCCGGAGGCAAGGATGATCGAATTACCCATAAAACCTTGCCGAAAACAACCTGAACTGCGCACGAAAATCCCGATAGCTCTCAAAAACCCGGGTAATAAGAATCGCTTCGGTTTTCTTGTGATCCTCACAATGATAGAGGAGACTGCCGCCGGTGCTCAAAATAGAGGAAAGACCGAGACCGGCTCCCGCTCCGCCCTGCCTGACCTTGTACTCCTGATCCCGATAGTTGATGGAAACATGATTGAGAAGGCGGGTTCGATCCAGTGAGCCAAAATGATCGGTAACACTCACTCCCAGGTAATTTCCATCAAACCCGACCTTCATCTCAACGCTCTCCCGACCCGTGAGCATGCGGTCTTCATTCCGCGAGGTTACCGAATAAATCGGCTTCCCGAATTCATCACTGGGAGCATCATAGATTGCATTCATCAAGAGCTCATCCACCACGTTCGTGAGGGTGTTCGCAATCCGCGCAGGCACCCTCCCCTGCAAAAGGTAATTCCGGACCGCTTCTGCGGCCTCTTGTTTTTGTGCTGAACGCGTGAGGGAAACCTCCTGCACATCGCCTTCCTCACCCAGAAATCTTACAAGAAAGTTTGAACCCTTTTCCTCACCCGCACTCAGGATCCTCCCGTAATACTTTCCCGCTTCCTCGGAGTTCCCGTTTGGACGCTGAAAAAAGCTGCCAAAGAAGGGGCTTTGAATCACCTCACGCTTTTCGGAAAGGGGCTTGTCACTGATGAAATGCATTCGGGACGCCTGAACTTGTTCACCGAGAAGTCCGAACCGCTTTTGGACCTCCATTTCCAGGCTCCGCAATTTCGAGATCTTGGTGACATCAAAAAAAATCGCAGCGAACCCGCGCGACTCCAAGTGATCCATTGCACGTTGAGGGTCCGGGACCGTGACGAGCTCCGCCCCGACCTGCTGGACGACCTCCGCCAGGAAGGACGGGTCATCCGGGTGATCTGAAATCAGAAGCACCTCTTTGGACATGCGTGCTCAATCCTCCAGGAAGTAAAAATATTCTTCGGGGTCGTCGTCAAATTGGGCCGCACAGTCCGGCTTTTCGCAGCGGGCGGCAGGTACGGTGAGACCGCTTGCACGAAGCTCAGCCGTTGTGCAACTTGCAACAAATTCGTTTTGGCACTTCACACAGGAGTACGGAAGAAGGATTGACTCCACATCTCCACCGCACGAAAAATTGGAAATCATGTTGAGTTGCTCAATGATGGGATAGGCGCATTCCACGAACTTGAACTTCACTCCCTGGCCTTTTAGTCCCTGGAAGTATTTCATCCACGTCTTCACTCCGACGGAATTGATCCGGGTCACGCCCTTGCAATTCACCACAAGAGCACCCTTCACGGGACCGATCATTTGCTCGAGATGAACGTTTTCCTCGATTGCTCCAACGAGCTCGACGAGCAGCCCGTCTTTTGTTTGCTGTTTGTTCACCGTTATCATATGGTTCATCTTACATCCAAAATGAGATTATTCTTCGGTTTTTTTTCAATTTTGCCATTGCTGATCGGAGCCTGCGCGGCGAACCTCGTGAATCCCTATCCCAGTCAAGCCCCTGACTCATCGTTGCGCGTTTCGGATGTGATCGAACTGAAAAGAGCCAATCGAATCCGGTGGTCGCGGCGCGATCAACGGGAATCGCTGACTGCATTCCTCGCCTCCCAGCGCGCCATTGTAAACAGCACCGCAAGGAGAGAGTCCGACTTCGTTCTAATGTCCCGTGCGGAGTATCTCCTTGCGGAGTATTTTTCCGCGGAAGAAAACGAAAAACTCCGGCACTTCGGGGAGGCCGCCCACTGGGCGGAAATGGCCTTGCTGGAGAATCCGGATTACAGAAAATCCTTGAACAAGGCCGATCCCCTGACGGGCATCTCCTTGCTCCGGAGAAAAAATGCGGAGGCCCTGTTTTGGCATGCAATTGGCCTTTCGCGCTGGGCCGAGCAATCCGGTGTGGGCACTGCCCTCCGGTACCGCAACCGGATTGAGCGAATGATGGCACGCGTGAACGAACTCCGTCCGAACTACTACTTCGCCGGTGTGCACCGTTTTTTCGGAATCCAATTTGCCACACAGCCGGGATGGAACGAGGATGATTTGGCCCTCAGCAAGAAACACTTTGAACAGGCACTGCGTGCCGCTCCGGATTTTTTCGGGAATCACGTTTCTTTTGCCGCTATCTACGGTAAGAAGATCGAGAATGCAGGGCTGACAAAAAAACACCTCGAGGTGGCTGCGCGAGGAGAACCCGGTTCCCTTCCGGGCTTCCGGCCGGAACAGATTCTTGAACAAAGGCGAGCCCGAAAATTACTTGAAGGAGTAGCTCCATGATTTCCTCCCAAAAACCAGAAGAACACTTTCTTTCGAACGGTATTCCCGTGGTCCTGCAACACCTTGATGGCCCGGTGGGAACATTTCACTGGTGGAATCGAACGGGCAGCACCGATGAGCGCCCCGAAGAAGCCGGATTCGCGCACTTCCTCGAGCACATGCTCTTCAAGGACGCGGGCGCCAAGGAAACCGGCACAGCCTCCACCGGCAAAACGGCCCGCGTGATCGAGTCTCTCGGGGGAGAGATCAACGCGTATACAAGCTTTGATCAAACCGTGTATCACGTGACCTGCTCCGAACAATTCTGGGAGAGTGCGATCGACCACTTCGGGAAGATGGCAAAACCCCAGAAATTCCTGAAAGAGGACTTCGAGCGTGAACGGGAGGTGATTCTCGAGGAGCTGCGCAGGGGCGAGGACTCTCCCGACCGTCAGCTGTATCAAAATCTTTTCAAACTCACCTATCGAAGCCACCCGTACGGCCGACCCGTGATTGGCTTTGAGAAAACCTTGAAGTCGGCAACGGTCCAAATGCTCGAGTCCTATTACCGGAGAAATTATGTGTCCGGGAGAATGGGACTTGTACTGGTCGGGCCGATCCACGACCGGTCGGGCGCGCGGAAGAAAAAGCTGCTTTCCATCCTGGAGAAGCGCTTTGGTGGCGGGGTCATCACAAAACGAGCCGAAAAGAACAGCACCGGCATCACCGAAAAACAGGAACAAAAACCAAGATTCCTTTCCAAGCATTTCGACATCAAGTCTCCGGAGCTTGCAGTGTCCTTCCGGATTCCCGAGCTCACACATCCGGACGCCCCCCTTCTTGAAGTGCTCGCGGGGGTCCTCGGATCCGGTGAGTCCTCCCGTCTCTACCAAACCCTTTTCTATGAACGATCCCTGGTGACCGACGCAAGCGCCAGCGTCTACATCCCGAAGGATCCAGGAATGTTTCTCCTCTCTGCGGAAATGAAGAAAACCTCTGATCTAGTTCCGGTGCTTGAGGCTGCATTCTCCGAGATCGGCAAGATCAGGAGTGGCGACGCACGGAAGGATGAGATCGAGCGTGTCATCACCAATATCGAAAGCGAAAAGCTTTATGCGACACAGACCGTTGACGGTCTGGCAAGCAGGCTCGGGTTTCTCCGGTTTTCACTTGGCGACTTGCGTTTTGACTCCGAGTACCTGGAGCAGATCAAAACCGTAACCCCTTCGACACTCAAGCGCCTGAGCGGGCAGTATCTTTCCAGATCCCGTGCGAGCACGGTTCTCTTTCAACCGGAGGGCGAGACCCTTCATACGTTTCATGGAGTGGAGGACCTGATCCCTGAGTCGAGCATCCGTTCAAATCCGGCTTCCCGGCCCAAGAGCGTGCGTGCGGAAGGTCCGGAAGTATTCACACTCTCCAGCGGACTGCGCGTTTCCTTTCACGAGCGCAAAGGGTCTCCGGTTTATTCGATTTATGCCGCCGCATTCGGGGGATCCCGCTCCGAGATGACCATGAACGGTTCGTATCTTGGTGGCAGCAACCTTCTCGGACGCACGTGGGCAAAGGGCACGCAACAGCGCGACTCAAAGGAAATCAGTGCGATCGTCGAGGGCTCTGCAGCATCCCTGGATGGATTCAGCGGGAGGAATTCCCTTGGTCTTCAATCAACGGGTCTGACGCGGGATTGGGATCGGCTCTCAAGCCTCTTCCTCGAGGTGCTGTTCGAACCTTCCTTCTCGGAGGACGAGCTCTCCCATGCAAAGCGTGTCATCGAAGATCAGATCAAATCCATTCCAGACCACTCCTCCCAGGTTTGCTCGAAGCTTTTCATGGAAAACCTGTTCGGTGACCACCCCTATTCCGTCCACCCTTACGGTTCCGTCGAGCAAGTGGAACAACTTCAACGTTCCACCATTCAGAAACTCCACTCGACCTTCGTGAATCCAAAGAACATGGTGATCTCTGTGTGCGGAGGCATTTCGCGCGAGGAGCTGGATTCGTGGCTTACAGAGCTCGACGGGCGGATGAAGGGGCAAACGAGTCACTTTCATCAAGGACTGATTCCGTCCCCGGCAGCCCTTTCGGCTCCCCGGTGGGCGGGCGCAAACTTCGGGCGTGAACAGACCCACATCATGGTGGGCGGTCTTGGAATCACCATGTACCAACCGGAACGTCACGCGCTGAGAATCTTGCAGAATATCTTGGGCGGTCAGAGCGGACGCCTCTTTATTGAGCTTCGCGAGAAACGCTCGATGGCATATTCGGTTGCGCCAGTCAGCATGGAAGGCCTCGAGGCAGGATATGCCGGCACTTATATCGCCTGCTCCCCCGACAAAAAGGATGCAGCCATCGAGGAGATTCGAAGAGTCATCGAAGTCATGGCAAAATCCGGCCCCACCAAGGCTGAGATGGAGAGAGCCAAGAATTACTATTTGGGCCAGAGAGCCATGGACCTGCAGGCCAGCTGGTCCTTGGCAAGCAACCACGGACTCGAGCTCCTGTTTCGGGACGGAATCACTCCCGAGGGCGATGTGCGTAAATCCATTGAAAAAGTGGGCGCAAACCAGGTGCGGGCGATCTGCCGAAGGCTTTTACTGGATTCGCCGCAGGTCACCGTCGTGGTGAATTAAACAGACCTCATTGACAAATTAATGACTGGTTGAGGGTGATGCCTCCCTCCGGATATACTGGAGAGGAGAGGTGCCGTTTTTCATGGGCATAAAAGAAAATCCGGGATCCACCGACCTCACCTTGGACGCCACCCCGGAAGCCTTCTTTTTCGAGTTGGTGAGGAATGCAGTCGATCGTCAACGGGTGAAACTTCAACCTGAAACGGAGTTCTACGTGGTCAAGCTGCTGAAACGTTTTATTTTCAGCGAAGCCCTCTATTCCAAATCGAGCGATGGAAGCCTGCAAGAGCAACCCCTCGCCTTTTTGTACAAGGAAGCCCTGGAAGCAGAAGCCCATCCGGAACAAAAGGTTCTCTTCCAGAACGTCGGTGACATCTCCCTTTTCAAGGCCGGATTTTTCAGTGAAAGCTTGAGTCGCGCAAACCTGGACATCAAGTACTATATCGGCTTGGGCGGCTCGGCATACCTCAATGCCGCCCAACGGAGCGAGGAGAAACACTTTCGCTCCCTTTTCTCGGAACTCTCCGATCAATTCGGGAAGTGCGTGAGCATTCTTTCCGAGGTTTCCGAGGCAACCACTGCAACACGCACGGAACAAGACGTCCTTCGCCTCTTTGATCTATGGAACAACACGGGCAGTGAGCGCGTGGCAAGAACACTCTCACGGACGGGGATCAAGGTGGAGAGCTTGCCTAATCCCGGTTCTCCGCGGAAAAAACAGTGAACCCTTCGCGAGAGGCAAGGGCACGGGCAGGAAGCCCCTCCCGGCGAATCAGAGGCTGAATCCATTCACGCCAGACCTTATCAAGACAAACCCCGAGAACCCTGCCTCCCTTGGATGTTCGGGCGAGAGCTGCACTCAGTTCCTCCGCGGCAACCGCCATTCCGGAGGAGGATGAGATTTCGATGACGATCAAATCGAATTCCGCTGTCACCGGAATCGTTTCAGGGAAGAACCAACCACCAGCAAACTTCACCATTCCCTCTCCCAGGATGCGTTCCGAATTCCGCGCTCCATACTTCAGGCCGAGCAGATCGCGATCAAACGCCAAAATCGAACTGTCGGGCCATTTTATTTTAAAGAGCACCGGCAAAATCCCATAGCCGCTGCGTACGCAAAGAATGCGATCGGGAATCTCCTGCCTTGGCAAAGCATCCAGAAGCAAGGGCAGCGATGACTTCAAACGCTTGGGATCATCCCCCCCCAGATCAAAGGGGCGTTCGAACTCAATTCCTGAAACCTGAACCATGTCCCGCAAATAAAGTCCGGAAACCTCCTCATCGAGAGCGTGATTCGCCTCCTCGGGTGCGGAGAGAGAAAACACCGAATGCCGTGGACCAACCGCACACTCTTTCAGCTCCATCCCCGTCTCCCTGGAAATCTCGCGGATCACAGGCACAAGATCGCGAATCACAATAACCCGCAACTCACCCCCGCGATTCAAGCGTCGAGCCCCCTCCTTGAAGAGATGAACCATGAATGGCTTGCCGATTCGGGCCGGAACATTGCAAAGAATCCAGTCGTAATCCCGGTCCTCAACTTGATCGAATCCAAGACTCCCTTCAACCTCGACACCCTGAAGGTCATTCTTTACCGCATTCCTTCGGGCCCACTCGACAGCAAGAAGATCGCGATCCACCAGCTTTACCTTGGACTTGGGATGAAGCGCTGCCACCGGCAATCCCAACGCTCCGTAACCGCAGCCCAGATCGAGAACCTTGGCGGGTGGAGATTCAGGCAGATGTTTGAGCAATAGAATTGTTCCTTCATCGATTCTAAGCGTCGAAAAAACATCGTGCGGGATTGCAAACTGGAGCTCCCGATCCGCAATCTTCATCGAATGCTCGCCTTTATGCCACGGGTCCCGGTGAACCACGAATGCGCGCGGCTTCATTGCACCTCCAGGGTAACGGAGGTCATCCGATCCCCCACCCTGATTTCGTTTGCAACCTCGAGGCCTTCGATGACCTGCCCGATCACGGTGTATTTCCCATCCAAATCAAATTGGTTCCCAAGGGTGATGTAGAATTGAGAATCTGCGGAATCGGGTTCCTCCCATTTCCTGGCCATGGCCACCGCTCCTGCCACGTGTTTCCTCTGGTTGAACTCGGCCGGAAGCAATACCCCTGATCCGCCATTTCCCGTACCGGTGGGATCACCTCCCTGAATGACAAACCCCGGCTCCGCTCGATGAAAGGCCAGCCCATTGTAGAATCCGGAATCGATCAACTGCGCAACTCTTCGCACCGAGAGCGGGGCATCTTCAGAAAAGAAGCGGATTCGAATCTTTCCGCGCGTGGTCTGAAGGGTCACCCAGGCCTTTGACAGCCCATCCGCCCCCACTTTCAATGCGGATTCAATTTCGGGCCTCAATACCTGGCCTCGGGCGGGCGGACGATCCAATCCTTCGCCGCCACTCACGGGCAACATGCTCTTGAAATAGATTCCAATCAGAAAAACCAGAATTCCGGAGGAAACCAGGACGGAGAGAACCCTTTTTGTCTGATGCCGAGAAGCCACGGTTGACAACCACCTTCCGTTCTTAGAACTTCTTTCACGTGGACCAGGAACATTCAAACGCCTTTATGGGGTTTTGGCAACATTTAGATGAACTCAAGACAAGGCTTGTCCGGTGCCTTTTCGTGTTCTTTGCCGGATTTCTTCTTTGCTACTTTTTCACCAACAAGTGGGTGTTCGCTTTTTTGCAAAAACCACTTTTCAACGCGCTCCCGCCCGAACAGCAAAAGCTTTATTTCACGAGCTTATTCGAGAATTTCTTCACCCACCTGAAGATCGCAGGCTACTCATCCCTCTTTCTTTTCAGTCCGTACTATTTTTACCAACTCTGGTCCTTTGTTTCACCCGGACTCCTTCAAAAAGAGCGGCGTCTTGCCATCCCGTTTGTGAGTGCGGCCAGCTTTTTCTTCCTCGCGGGTGCGGCATTCGCCTATTGGGTTCTTTTCCCGATCGGGTTCAAGTTTTTCGTGTCCTTTGGTTTGCCGGGTGATGCCCCCCTGCTCACAATCGACTCCTACTACGGAACCTGCCTGAAACTGATGTTCCTGTTTGGCGCGGCATTCGAGCTTCCGGTTCTTTTGATTCTCCTTGGCTTCATTGGAATTCTGGATTCCTCAACGCTCCGGACACAACGAAGAAATGCGTACATGGCGATCACGATTGTGTCGGCGTTTGTGGCACCCCCGGACGCGATTTCAATGCTTCTCCTGATGGCGCCCCTGGGATTGATGTACGAGGGGGCAACTCTGGTGGTGGCGATGATCGAGAAAAGACGGGAAAAATCGGCAGTTGGCGCTTGATCGCAGCCCTCAATCCATGGTATCCATACCGGTCTATTGTATTAACTCTTTGCTCCGAGAGCCTGACTCCCGGGGCGCAAACCACAAGGAGACCCCATGAAATTGCCTGGTTACGAAACCACCTTCATTACGCGCGTTGATCTCAGCGACGACGGCCTGAAAACCCTCAAAGATCGCTTGAATGCGATTGTCAAAGCCTACGGCGGTGAGACTGTCTACGAAGAAGATTGGGGAAAGCGCAAGTTTGCCTATCCGATCCAGAAAGAGACCCGCGGTCACTATACCCATTTCGTTTATACCGGGAAGGGCGATGTGGTTCATGAAATCGAGCGGAACCTCCGCCTGCACGAATCCACCCTCCGATTCATGACCGTGAACCTCGCCAAGGAGTTTCACAAAGACGTTTATTTCAAGGATTTCCCGAACGGGACCCCGCTGAAGCGGGAAGAGCGCCCTTCGCAGCCTGAGATCATGGCATAACCCTTAACGATTGATTCAAGAGGACTAATAAAATGGCAAGAGACACAGGAAAAGATAGAGATTCCCGGTACAACGAAGACATGGAAGACGCGATGGACGATATGGGCGGCAAAAAAGGGCGCCGCTTCTCTTCCGGAAATCGCAAAAAAGAATGCCGCTTCACAAGCGGCGAGGAAGATGCAGCGAACATCAGCTATAAGAACCCGAAGTTCCTCTCCTCCTTCATGACTGAGCATGGGAAGATGGTTCCGCGCCGCGTGACCGGGAACTGCGCCACCATTCAAAGAAAACTCACGACAGAGATCAAGCGCGCCCGCAATTTGGCGCTCCTTGGTTTCACTTCCATCGGACCTCATTCGAACTGATTTCTGATGAACGAGAAGCCCTTAGAGATTGGAGCAATCCCGAAATTCATTTTCAGGGTTGCTCCATTTTTTTTATCTTTCCTTCTGTTTCAAACCCCGCTCTTTTTGGTGGTTTCTCCCGTACCCTTGTTCATTCTGACACTGAAGAACAGGGCTTGGGTGAGCGCCAGCGCTCTTTTTACGAACCTCGCGATCCTTGCTCTTCTCAACGACCCGAAGGCCCTCTGGGTCGCCGGATTTTTCTGGCTCGGCGTGGGAATCCTTTTCCCCTTCCTGATCCGGAGGACCGGCAAGATCCAGCAAAGCGCCGCCATCAGTTACGTCTTCCTGATTCAGGTGATCCTCGCGGCTCTTGTGGTTCTTGGCCGGAATGTCGGTCTCGGGCCGGTGGAATATGTGCGGGGAGAAGTATTCCAGATCATGGACCAACTGATTCTGAATCCGCAGGGAGCAATTCAAGAGCTCGTTGAAGCAGAGGGTCGGGGTGGACTTTATCGGAAGATCATGACGGAACTTCCTTCAGGCATTCTGATCTCACTTCTTCTTTCGTTTTGGGTGAATCTCCTGTTTGCGTCCCAACTGGTTCGCGGCTTTCTTTCAAAGTCGTTCTGGTCCAGATACAAAAACCCCGAATGGCTGGTTTGGCCGACTCTGGTTTCAGCAGCTCTTTTTGCATTTGCAGACAAAGCACCGTACCTGATCGGGCTCAATGGATTTAAGTTATTCATGGTGTTGTATGGACTCCAGGGACTCAGCATTCTCAGCTTCTTCCTGAACAAGGCGGGAATTCAGGGCTTCTTTCGAACCGCCATTTACGGCATCGCGCTCTTTATCGGAAGCCCCGTTGTGGTCAGCGCGGGCTTTTTCGACCTTTGGTTTGACTTTCGCAAGAAATTCGGGCAAATCTAGGGGTCCAATTCAGATTCAGGAGAATCCCCATGTTAGTGATTTTGAAAGAAAACGTAGAAAATTTAGGCCGCATTGGTGATGTTGTTAAGGTAGCGGACGGCTATGCCCGCAACTTCCTCATTCCAGGAAAAAAAGTGGTCGCAGCGAATGAAAACAACCTGAGCGCGATCGAGCATCAGAAGAAGATGCTTGAAAAGAAGCGCTCCGCAGAAAAGTCGACCGCGGAAGAACTTGCCAAAAAGATCTCCGGGTTCACCTGCAACATCACCCGCAAGGTGGGTGAGAAGGACAAGCTTTTCGGCTCTGTGACCTCGAATGATATTGCAGACGCCCTCAAGGTGGGCGGAATCGAAGTGGAAAAACGCTCGATTCACATCAAGGAGCCCATCAAGGCTCTGGGAGTACACAACGTTGAAGTGAAACTTCTTCCTGAAGTCGTAGCTCAGCTGAAGGTTTGGGTGGTCAAAGAAGGAGCCTAATCCTTTGAACGAGGGTCACGGCGTTCCTCCATCCCAGCGTAAGAGGCTTCCTCAAGACCTTGAGGCGGAGCGGTCCGTCCTCGGATCTGTACTCGTCAACAACTCCACTTTGGATCAAGTTCGGGAAATCGGTCTTGAGGTCCGGGATTATTTTCTCGATGCCCATCAAAAGATCTTCGAAGCGGCCTGCGCTCTTTCGGACACCGGAAAGCCCGTTGACCTCGTCACGTTGACATCGACGCTTCGGGATCGTGGCTGGTACGACTCGATCGGCGGAGTGGGCACCCTCACGTCTTTGTTCGATCAAGCCTCCTTTCAGATCGCGAATGTGGTTCACTACGGAAAAATCGTCCGTGAAAAAGCACTTCAGCGCCGCCTGATTGAAACCTGCTCGCTCATCATGGACGAGGGCCTTACCGGTGTGGAAAACACCGAAAATTACATCGATCTCGCTGAAACCCGGATTTTTGAAGTTTCGCAAACCAAAACCCAGAAAAGCTTCTCCAGTCTTGCCGAGGTCATCTCGAGCAACATGAACCGGGTCCAAGAATTGTTCCTCTCCGGCGGCGAGGACGTCGTGGGTCTGCCCACCGGCTTCCATGAGTTCGACAAACTCACGACCGGTTTGCATCCGGGCCAAGTGACCATCCTGGCCGCGCGTCCCGGTATGGGAAAAACCTCATGGTTCATCTCGGCCTTGCTACATTCATGCGTCGTCAAGGGCTCCGTGGCAGCACTCTTCTCACTTGAAATGTCAAAAGAGGAATTGGGGTTCAGGTTTTTCTCCTCCATCAGCCGGATTGACTCAAAGCGCCTGAAAACGGGAGCCTTGGCAAAAGAGGAATTCCGGCGCCTGATGACTGCAGCGGAACAATTGGGACAGGCCAAAATCCACATTGATGATACCCCTGCCCTCACGGTGATGGATTTGCGTTCCCGCTGCCGAAGGCTTAAGGCCAAAGAGAAAAAAATCGACTTGATCGTGATCGACTACCTCCAGCTGATGCGCGGCCCAAAGACGGCCTCCGCAGGTGGAAATCGGGAACAGGAAATCTCTGCGATTTCACGGGGTCTTAAAGAGCTGTCAAAGGAGATCGGTGTTCCGATCATCGCCCTCTCCCAATTGAGTCGAAACGTCGAAAGTCGAACCGACAAGCGCCCCATGCTCTCCGATTTGAGGGAGTCCGGAGCCATTGAACAAGACGCCGACTTGGTCTGTTTTATTTATCGGGACGACTACTACAATCAGGATTCCGATGAAAAGGGCATTGCAGAGATCATCATTGCAAAAAACCGTCATGGTGAACCTGGCACCGTGAAACTCGCTTGGCTTGGGCAATACACCTTGTTCGCAAACCTCGCCAACGAGGACGGATCCGCGGCCTCGGCCACCCCTGCAAATCGAAGAGCACCTCCTCCACCCGACGACATCAGTCTATAACCGATTGTCGCGCTGTGTATTCTGACTGCATGTCAGAAACCCTCCGAGTCCAAAGACATTTCCACGCAACTCTTGCGCACCTCCTTAAACAAGGTGAAGATAAAAAACATGTCATCACCCAACATTCAGCAGCTTACCGAAGTGATTCGCGACAAAAGCCAGTTCATCGATGTCCTCTTCCAAGAAGTTGGAAAAGTGGTCGTGGGTCAGACCGAGCTGATCGAGAAGCTGGTACTTGCCCTTCTCTGCGATGGACACGTTCTTCTTGAAGGTTTGCCGGGACTTGCCAAGACCCTCACCGTGAAAACCCTTGCCCAAACCATTGATGCCAAGTTCAACCGCATCCAATTCACACCCGACCTCCTGCCGTCCGACCTGATCGGAACCATGATCTTCAATCAGAAGACACATGAGTTCTTTCCAAAAAAGGGACCCATTTTTACGAACATCGTCCTTGCCGACGAGATCAATCGCGCACCGGCCAAGGTTCAGAGCGCACTGCTCGAGGCAATGGGTGAACACCAAGTGACGATTGGTGAGACCACGTTTCATCTGGATGATCCATTCGTCGTACTCGCCACCCAGAATCCGATCGAGCAGGAAGGAACATACAACCTTCCCGAGGCTCAGCTCGACAGATTTCTGTTCAAGGTGAAGGTGGGCTACCCTTCGATCGCCGAGGAAAAAATCATGATGAATCGGATGACCTCGAACGAGGCTCCGACCGCAGCGAAGGTCTGCAGCCCCCAAGCCATTCTCGATGCGCGAAAACTCTGCAACGACATCTACATGGACGACAAGGTCAAGGACTACATCCTGAACATCATTTTTGCTTCGAGATATCCAGAAAAGTACGGACTTCAGGAACTGAAACCCTTCATCAGTTCGGGTGGATCCCCGAGGGCCACCCTCTCGCTCACCAAAGCCTCGCGCGCGAATGCCTTCATCCGGCATCGGGGGTTCGTGACTCCCGAGGACGTCAAGTCGGTAGCCTACGACATTCTCCGGCACCGGATTCTCCTCACCTACGAAGCCGAAGCGGAAAACATCAACTCGGAAATCCTTGTCAGGAAAATTCTCGATCGCATTGAAGTGCCATGAACGAGTCGATCCTCAAGAAAGTCAAACGCATTGAGATCTCAAGCCGCAGGATGATGGATGACATCATGACGGGCGGCTACAAAAGCAAGTTCCGCGGGCAGGGGGTTCAGTTTTCCGAGCACCGGCAGTACACCCCCGGTGATGACATCCGCCACCTCGATTGGAAAGTGAGTGCCAGGAGCCGCGAGCCCCTGATCAAGCAGTACGAAGAGGAGCGCGAGCTGAATGTCTTCATCATCGCCGACTTCTCCGCCTCTACGGATTTCGGATCGGTGAAGAACATGAAAAAGGACGTGGTGGCCGAATTGGGAGCGATGATTGCCTATGCAGCATCGAATTCCGGGGACAAGGTGGGAGTTCTGTTCGTAACCGACCGTGTCCGGAAAACCATAGAATTGAAGAAAGGGAAGAACCACGTTCTCCGGATCATTCGGGACCTCGCAGCCTTTCCGACAGAGGCGGGCGGAACAGGACTGAAGAAAGCGCTCGAAGAGACACGAAGACTCCTGAAGCACTCGGGGATCGTCTTCATTCTGAGTGACTTCAAGGCGGAGGGTTACGAGAATTCGCTTCGGCAGTTATCCCGGAAACATGATGTCGTTGCGGTCAAGATTGCGGATCGGGCGGAATCCCTGCTTCCCGATGTGGGCCTGATCAACATACAGGATCCCGAGACGGGATTGGCATTCGATTTTCGAGCCGACTCGCCCGGGATCAGGAAATTATTGAAGGATTCCGTTGATCAATTCGAGACAAAAACCAAGCAAATTTTCAATCTTGCGGGCGTGGAAACCCTGCACGTGGAAACCTCAGAGGAACATGCTGAAAAACTTGTATCATTTCTCAAACGCCGGAAGACGAATCGTTAATCCGGTTTTTCTTGCAGGTCTGCTGTCCGGATTCTTCGGTGCCGCTGTGCTCGCGTTGGACTCGGGTACCCCGACTCCGGCACAGGTCGGCACCGAGGTGCCCCTTTCCATATCCGGAGTCTCCTCTTCCGATCCAAAAGCAAAGATCGGGGATCGCTTGACGTTTCAGGCCGATCTGAATCCTGTGTCGGGCCAAGCGGGGCAAATCATCAATCTGAAACCAGCGGACGAGAAAACCAAACTCGAGGAGGATGGATGGTATCTGGTTCAAGGGACCCTGAATCAGAACGGACTTCTCCGATTCATCGCGTCCCCTCTACGCACGGGAAAGGCGGTTCTTCCATCGCTTTCAATCCTGGATGAGGAGGGACGGGTCATCGGAAAGACGAAGCCGTTTTCACTCACGGTCGAGGGTCCGGAAGTCCAAGCGAACGAAAAACCGGACTTCATGGATGTGGTGGATCTGCGCCTGCCCCTTCGGTACTGGATTTACCTGGCGCTCCTTCTGGTTGCTTTCGGAATTCTGGTCCGCATTCTGTATCTTCGTTACAAAAGGCGCCCTGTCCGGACAAAACCAGCGCCCGTCCGGGAGCCAGCCCCTGAACCCGATCACATTCTTGCGCTCCGGAAAATCGATGAGCTTTATGTCAGGCACCCCTTCAGCCCTGCCAACCTCAAGGTCGTTTCTTTCGGACTTTCCGAAATCATCAAGGAATTTTTTTCAAAAAGATTCAAAGTGGATGCACTCGAATCCACCACCGACGAGATGATCAACCTCTTGCGAAGAGAGGCCCTTTCAGGCGAACAACTCCGCGCGATCCAACTGCTTTTTCTGGAACTCGACCAGTTCAAATTCACAAAAATCGAGGACTACCCTTCATTCACTGAGGAAACCCATTCCCACCTGAAGGTCAAGGCAACCTTGATCATTCAGAAGTGGGCTCTCGGTCCAACCCCGGGCGAGGGGGGGTCCCCATGAAGTTCGGTTTTCCGTGGGCGCTGATTCTGATTCCACTGATCCTCTTGTGCACCCGATTGTGGAATCAGAGGGCAAAACTCCCTTCGGTTCATCTCCAAATTTTCGGCGGGAAGCGGCCCGGCACCCGTTTCCTTCCCGTTTCCTGGATACAGACCGCCCTGAAAACCGCGGGCCTGGTTTTCTGCGTGCTTGCTCTGGCAAGGCCGCAAACCCTCTCCCGGTCGCAAGAGAGAAAAGCGAACGGGATCGATATCATGATGGTGCTGGACGTTTCTCTCAGCATGCTGATCCAGGATATGGGTTCCAACACCCGGATGGAAATCGCGAAACAAACCTTCAAGGGCTTCATTGAAGGCAGGCAAAACGACCGGATCGGTCTCGCCATTTTCAGCGGGGAACCCATCACTCTTGCCCCACCCACGCTGGACTATGGATTGCTCATCGGCCAAATGGCAACCGTGGAGCCCGGCGGACCCGGGTTGAGGGACGGGACCGCCATTGGAGACGGCCTTGCCCTTTCCATCAACCGCCTGAAGAAATCTTCCGCCAAAAGCAGAATCATCATTCTCCTCACGGATGGCGACAACAACGTGGGGAGGATCGATCCCATCACGGCAGGGGAGCTTGCCCAAGGGTACGGGATCAAGGTTTATTCGATTGCCATCGGAACCGAGGGGCGTGTGCGGCAACCGCTCCCGATTGAAACCCCGGCCGGCAGGAGCTACACCTATGCCTGGGTCGAAAATCGACTGAATCCCTCCCTGCTTTCCGAAATCTCAGGGAAAACAAATGGCAAGTTCTATCGAGTGCAGGACGAGAGCGCTCTCCAGCAGGTCTTCAAGGACATCGACCAGCTGGAGAAAACGGAAATCACCACAAAAGACAAGATTCACTACAACGAGGAATTCATCCCCTTCGCCTACGCCGGACTTTTCTTTTTCATTCTTGAACGGATGATGAGCCTGATTCTCTGGAGGCAGTGGGCATGAGCTTCGCAAACCAGAAAGCCTTGATGCTGCTCCCTCTTCTGATCCTCATCTCCGCGCTTTTGTATTATTTTTCCGTCTCCCTTCAAAACAAAGTGCGGAAGTGGATCGAACCCGGATTCTGGAAAATCGCCATTCCGGGTTTTTCTATGGCGACCTTTCGCAGAAAGCATTTTTACATGGGACTCGGGCTTTTTTTCCTGGCGCTTGCCTCTGCCCGCCCCCAATGGGGCGAGCGTGAAGAAATGATCGAGTCCCGGGGCATGGACATCCTGTTTCTCCTGGATCTCTCCAACAGCATGCTTGCCGAGGACACTCCGCCGAGCCGGCTTGGACGCGCGAGGACTTTCATTCGAAGCCTTCTCGATCAGCTCGGGGACGATCGCGCCGGTGTGGTTTCCTTTGCCGGAAAGGCCTTTCTCACAGTACCCCTTACCAATGATTTCGATTATGTGAATGAGATGGCTGAGACCCTCGACCCCTCTTCCATGGCGAGCCAGGGAACAAGGATCGGTGATGCAATTGATGTCGCAATTCGAGCCTTTGAACGTTCCGCGGAGGACACACGCAAGCAGTCCCGTGCGATCATCTTGATCTCCGACGGAGAGGATTTCGGGGAAGCAGCACTGCAGGCGGCAGCCCGCCTGAAGGATTTCGGCGCGGGTTTTTACACGTTGAGTGTCGGCACAACGGATGGGGCCCCCATTCCGATCCGGGATGAGCGGGGTGTCCTGCAAACCTACAAAAAAGACGCAAGCCAAAAGCCCGTCGTATCAAGGGTGAATCGACCGTTGCTTGCAAAGCTGGCCCAAGCCGGTGGAGGTAACCACCTTGAACTCATCAACCCGGACGATGCCGCCTACCAGTTGGGGAAGGCACTCAAGAGCCTCACACGGGATGAGATGAAGAAGAGAATGGAGGTGATCCGGATCGATCGCTTCCAGGTTTTTCTAGCTCTCGCAATCCTGTTTTTTCTCCTTCATCTCTTCACGGGTTACCGAAGCCCCGGCTTTCCTCGTTCGGGTTTGGCGATCCTCCTGTCACTGCTCCCCTTTCCCGCCAACGCGGACAACCTTGACACTTTCTTGCAATCCAGAAAGGGATCCGAGCAGTATCGTGCAGGCAAATACGAAGAAAGTTCCAAGGCCTACTCCAAGGCTCTCGAAACCGAGCCGGACGATGCGATTCTCTCCTACAATGAAGGCACCGCGCTCGCCCGAACCGAAAACAAGGATGTGGCCGCAAGTCGCCTCCAGTCGGCCACCAAAAGGGCCTTGTCTCTCGGAGACTTCGAGACCGCAGCGAAATCCCTCTACAACGAGGGCATCCTTCACCAGCAGAACCAATCCCAAAAGGACGCCTTTGACCGGCTGACAAAATCGATTGAGCTTGCGAAACGTTCCGGACTGAAAGAGCTTGAAGAGCGGGCTCGCAAGGCCCTCTCAGTCTCATTTCAACAACAGCAGAATCAGAAGAAGGACTCAAAGGAACAAAAGGACGACGGCTCACAAGGCGAGGAGAATGAGAAATCCCGCTCCGCACAGGGACAATCGCCCAAGGAACAGGAACCGGAACAGGAGTCGGGCCGGAAAAGACAATTTCGAGGGCGGACCCTTTCCAAGGATGTGGCGGAAAGCCTCATGAATGATCTTGCGGATCGGGAAAAACAACTGGTACAACGCAGGCTTGGAGGAAAGAAACCAAAAGAGGTCACCGATGAAAACGATTGGTAAATGGAAGTTTGGCTTCTGGCTTGCCTCAGTGCTCTTTTGGACTCAAACCGCGAGTGCCGGCGTTCAGGCCACGGTCGACCGGACCGAGGTTCCCTTGGATGAATCCGTCTCCCTGAAGATCTCCGCGGCGGCGGAGGATACCGGTTCTTTCACCCCCAGATTCGAGGCTCCCGATTTCGAGATCATGAATCAGTTTCAGAACTCGAGATTCTCATCGGTGTACATCAACGGGAAATTCGAGAACAAGTCCGAACAGAGCATCACCTACATCCTGCGCCCCCTCAAGCTCGGCGCACTCAAGATCCGGAATATCTCCCTCAATGGTGCTCGTGCGCCTGATATCACGGTGCAGGTCATTCAGGAGAATCTCTACAAAAAACCTGCTCCCGGGGATGCCCCCGCCCTGACCGGGGATTCCCGCAGTTTTTTCGTAAAAGCAGAGCTGAGCAAAACCCGCGCCTACAAGGGTGAACAGATCATCGTCAGCTACTTCTTGTATCGAAGAACCCGTGCAAACATACGTGATGTGATGCAATATCCATCGTTCCAGGGATTCATCCGCGAGGACTTGGAAATGCCGATCCTCTCGAATCGTCCCGATTTCGAAGCGGTCAACCTCGGAGGAATCCCCTTTGAGCGCGCGCTTCTTGCCCGATATGCGGTTTACCCCATCAAGGAAGGCAAACTGAAGATCGACGGATTCTCAGTGCGCGTGGATTACATTCCGAAGAACGAAGCGAACGACGACCTGATGGAAGATCCGTTTTTTCAATTTTTCTCCCAGGTTGCTCCTCGAACGGGAACCTCCAAGAGCGATCCCATCACTCTTGAGGTTGCCCCGCTCCCCGAGGAGGGGAGAAGCCCCCGCTTCACCGGTGGCGTGGGCGAGTTTGAGGTTGAATCACAGCTTGATTCCGGCCCGATCCGGGCAAATAGCCCGATGACCATCCGTTACTCCGTAAAGGGGCGTGGCAATACAAGCTTGATCGAGTTTCCAAAGGTGGACTGGCCTCCGGGAATCAAATTTTTCCAGTCCCAGGGAAAAACGAGGAATCTCGGACAAGGCCAGCAGGAGAAAACCTTTGAAGTCGTGATCATTCCGACGGAAAAGGGTGACACTCGGATTCCGGCTGTCGAGTTTGAGTTTTTCAATCCCGAAAGTCGAAGCTACCAGAGGAGATCGTCCCGCGAGATTCCCATTCATGTCGAGGAGGGAGAGCCGGGCAGTTCAAGCACCAATCCCGTTCTCCCGGGCGCGGCCTCTTTGGATGATGCTTTGGATGGACCAAAGCCGGGCACCGAATCGCAGTCCTATGGGAACATCCGGGAAAAAGACCGACAAATTGAAACCACCAATCGAATGCTCGGGATCCCGCTTTGGCGATGGGTTTCTTGGTTTGGCATTACTGTTTTCGCGATTTTTCTTGGTCTTGTGGCCTGGGATCAGACACGAAAGCGGGCAAATCTCAAGATTGAACTCTTGAAGCGGCAACAGTCGGACGATTCACGGTGGAAGGACCTTCAAAAAGAACTCAATGGGATCGAGGATTCAAACTCGAATGATCAGGCATATTCGAGGATTTTGGAACGAGCCAAAGACGAATTATATAAAACCTTGGATGAGAGCTTCGGAATCAGCGCAAGAGCCCTTCCAAGTCGGGATTTGGCCAAAACCCTGACTGAAACACATGGGGTTTCCCCCGAAACCTGCCAGACCATCTCCCGATTTCTCGAGTTCTCCGAGCTGCTGCGATTCTCAAGCGGCGGTTCCCTGCGCCCCGAGGGTGAGACCAAACGCCTCTCGCAGGAATGGCTCTCCTTGCTTCCAAAAATTTGTTCCGGACTTCCGCGGAATCCTTTGGAAAAAAAGTCCTGAATTCACTATAATTTACCAATTATAAACCTCATTTTTGAACCGGAAAGGACATCAAAATGAATCTCTACGTATGCATCAAGCAGGTTCCGGATACTGAAACCAAAATCAAATTGAATGCCGACTCAAGCGGCATCGATTCGGCAGGAATCAAGTGGATCATGTCTTCCTACGACGAGTACGGTGTTGAAGAAGCCCTTCGCATCAAAGAAAAGACTCCCGGTGCAACCGTAACTGCAATCTCTGCGGGACCGGACCGTGTCGTCGAAACACTTCGAACCGCTCTCGCCATGGGCGCGGACAATGCGATTCACGTCGAACTCCCCGAAACTGCCGATAGTGCCATGACAGCCAAGGCCATCGCCATGACCCTTAAAAAAGAACCGAAGGTGGATCTTGTTTTCTTCGGGAAAGAAGCTCTCGATGATGGTGCGGCGCAAGTGCCCCAGCTCGTGGCAGCCCACCTGGGAATCCCTTCAGTGACAGTGGTCTGCGGAGTGGAGTATTCCGGCACGACGATGAAATGCAAACGCGAGATCGAGGGCGGGTCATTCGAGATGGTCGAAATCACAGCTCCAGCGGTGGTCGCGGGCAGCAAGGGCCTCAACGATCCTCGCTACGCAACTCTGCCGAACATCATGAAGGCAAAGAAGAAAGAAGTGAAAGCCGTAAAGCTCGCCGAGATCGGCGTCTCATCGGCGGACCAGAAAGTCAGAATGAAAAACTTGCAGCTGCCCGCTGCGAAACAGGCCGGTAAAAAAATCGAAGGAGACGCCGGAGCGCAAGCACATGCTCTTGCGGCCGCCCTTCATAACGAAGCGAAGGTGGTGTAGTCATGGCGAAAGTCGTTGTATTTATCGAGCAAAGAGAAGGTAAGGCAAAAAAAGCGAGTTACGAACTGGTTGCGGCATCTGCTGCGGCTGGAAACGAAACACATGCTGTCATCATCGGCGATGGAATCGCGGGCCTCGCAAACGAGGCTGCCCAATTCGGCGCAAACAAAGTTCACTTGGTGCAAGACCCGGGACTCAAGATGTATCTCGGGGAAGCATATTCTCGCGCCCTTACCGCGGCAATCAAGAGCTTGAATCCAGAAATCGTGCTTGCAGCCCACACCCCTATGGGAAAAGAGCTTCTCCCCACGGTTTCCGTCATGGTGGACGGCGCTCTTGCATCCGACTGCACGAGCATCGCGTTTTCGGGCGGGAAACTTCAACTTCGTCGGCCGATTTATTCGGGGAAAGCTACCGCCGAGGTGGAATTCACGGGAACAGGCCTCCAAATGGCAACTGTTCGGCCAAACTCGATTGGACTGCCCAAGCCCGACACGTCGAAGACCGCAGATGCATCAAGCATCTCGGTAGACCTTTCAGGACTTAAGACCAAGATCCTGGATGTTGTGAAGGGTACATCAGCGCGACCTGATGTGACGGAAGCATCCATTGTTGTTTCCGGAGGCCGGTCGCTCAAGAGTGCCGATAACTTCAAGATCCTTGAGGATCTTGCGGATACCGTCGGCGCGGCCGTGGGTGCGTCTCGCGCAGCCGTGGACGCAGGATACCGTCCGCATCGGGATCAAGTCGGCCAAACCGGAAAGGTGGTCTCACCTGCCTGCTACATCGCATGTGGCATCAGCGGGGCAATCCAGCATCTTGCAGGAATGCGGACCTCGAAAGTGATTGTCGCAATCAACTCTGATCCACAAGCGCCGATCTTCCAAATCGCGGATTATGCGATCGTGGGTGATCTCTTCCAGGTGGTCCCCGCACTTACCAACGAATTCAAAAAACTGAAGGAATAGATACTCAATGACTTGGCAAACGTTTGCATTCTTGGCTGTTGCAGGTACCGCTCTCACGATTTCCGGAAAACGCTTCATGGTGCTCTACAAGCTCCTGAAGGCTCAGACCGGAAAGGCTCCGGAAGTCAAAGAGATCGGAAGACGCATTCAAACCACGATCGTAAACGTGCTGGGTCAGAAGGCAGTACTCAAGGACCGGTGGATCGGGATCGCTCATACTGCGATCTTCTGGGGCTTCCTTGTAATTTCTTTCGGTACAGTCGAACAATTCCTGATGACCTTGTATTCCGGGGCCTCCTTCGAGTTTATCGGACGGGGGCCCTACTCCCTTTTCATTTTTTCACAGGATTTTTTCACTCTGTTTGTCTTGATCGGAGTGCTTTTTGCGGCCTACCGGCGCCTCGTTCTTCGGCCGAAGAACCTCGGGCAGTCCTCGGATGCGAACAACGTACTCCTGTTCACAGGTGGACTGATGGTCTCCATCTTCTTGATGAATGGTTTCCACATCCTGGCCTCGAGCCCCGAGTATTCTGAGTCCTTTTTTGTATCAAAGCACATCTCCTCGGCTTTATCTGAATTTGGATTTGAGCATGAAACCGCAGAAGGTCTCTTTACCTTCTTCAAGTGGGTCCACATGTGTCTTGTCTTGGGCTTCGCAGTTTACATTCCGGGCTCCAAACACCTCCACATTGTGGCGGCCGGCCCGAACACCTTCTTGCGGAAACTTGACCGCGAGAAGGGAATGACTCCGATCAACTTCGAGGACGAGACGGTTACCCAGTACGGAGTTGCAAACGTAAGTCAGATGAGCTGGAAGGATGCACTTGATCTTTATTCATGCACCGAGTGCGGCCGTTGTCAGGCACTTTGCCCCGCATGGAATACCCAGAAACCACTTTCACCGAAAAATCTGATTGTGGATCTGAAAAAGAACCTGCATGCGAACAAGGCTGCCATTCTTGAAGGCAAGGCCGAAAGCATTACCCACGTCATTGACGAGCATGTGACCGAAGATGTGATTTGGGCCTGCACCTCGTGCCGCGCTTGTGAAATCGCCTGTCCGGTTTTCATCGAACACACGGACAAGATTTATGACGTCCGCCGAAACCTCGTCATGATGGAATCAAGGTTCCCGGCCGAAGTTCAGGCCGTTTTCAAGAACATGGAAACCAACGGTACTCCATGGGCCTTCAGTCCGTCAGAGAGGGCGAACTGGGCGGAAGGTCTGAACATAAAGACCATGGCTGAAGCCGGAACTGCTGCCGACCTGGATGTCCTTCTTTGGGTGGGATGTGCCGGTGCCTATGATGATCGCAACAAATCAGTGGTGAAGTCGTTTGTAAGCCTGCTCAACAAGGCGGGCGTAAAGTTCGCGATTCTTGGCACCGAGGAAACCTGCACAGGAGACGCTGCCCGAAGGATCGGAAACGAGTACCTGTTCCAAACATTGGCCAAGACCAACGTGGAAACCTTGAATCGGTATTCCGTGAAGAAGATCGTGACCGCGTGCCCCCACTGCTTCAATACCTTGAAAAACGAGTATAAGGACATGGGCGGGGACTACGAGGTCTATCACCACTCTCAATTCATTGCGCACCTGTTGTCGGCGGGAAAGTTAAAGCCCAACAAAGCAATGGATGAAACCATTACCTTCCACGACAGCTGCTATCTTGGGCGGTGGAACAATGTATATGAGCAACCACGGGCTGTTCTATCCTCCATTCCAAAGGTGAACCTGGTTGAAATGAAGCAACATCATGATCAGGGCCTGTGCTGTGGTGCGGGTGGCGGCCGGATGTGGATGGAAGAGCATCACGGAGCCCGCATCAATGTCACGAGGACCGAACAAGCGATTGAGACCAAGGCAAAGACCGTAGCCAGCTCCTGTCCTTTCTGTCTCACGATGATCACCGATGGGGTCAAAACAAAAGACATGACGGATCAAATTCAAGTGAAGGATATCGCCGAGCTTTTGGATTCCACCACCTGAACGGCTCTCAAGCAAACAAGTGAGAAATTAGAGTTGGGCTTCCAAGTCAGTTACCTCGGAGGGCAGAGCCTCAAGCTTTGCGCTTACCCCGGGGGCCCATTGGCTTGGATTATTGCGCAGGGAATGGAGACACATTGCCCTGATCGACGAGGGAAACTCGCTTCCTACCGCGCAATCCGAAAAGAAGCGACTTGCTTCGGGAAACTCCTCAGGTCGTCTTTCGAGATATTCCTCAAGTTCACCCAAGGCCGCACCCGCCTCGATGATTTTGGCAGGGGTTCCATGAACTTCATCGGAAGGAAGATTCCTCAGTTCCGCAAGTGATGGAAGCGCCTTTCTCACTTTTTGAATCTCAAGATTCAGGCCCTCTGAGACGGTGCCACTCCCGTCTGTCACAGGCGCAAAGGTCGCGGCCGGATCCTGATCACCGCCAACAGGAGATTGTCCTACTGCCGCCGATTCTTGCACTGGACGGGGCATCTCAAGTGAACCCGAAGGCTCATCAGGTGCTTTTTCCTTTGTTCCGGAATTCAAATAAATCAGCGCACACAGACCTGTAACAAAACCAGCAAAAATCGAATTCTTCAAAACTACTCCAAACCATGCCCCGAATCACGAACGAAGGAAATCATCCTCTCCGGGCGATCACTCCACATCCCGGCATGGAGAGTTTTCCCGCTTGGGTCTTTGAAGACTTTGAGCACCCGGGATCTTGAATCCGCCTCAATTGCCTTGAGGATGGTTTTTTCCTTTGTGCTGCAGTCAGCGCAGGCTTCAACCAAACTGCCTAGAACCTGTGCTCCGATCGTGTAGGGGCCGTTGAGGTTTTTATCACAAGCCGGATGCCCCGCATAGGAATGATCCTCCGGGCAAATGGCATGCGGAAACCCCAGAGTTGCCCCGTGGCCGTCGCTATGTCGAGCCTCATGGAAAAGCGTTGAGAGTCTGGAGAGAGAGTTCGCAGGGTGATCTTGTGTTTCAGGGTTCACCCGGAATTTCTCAAGGAACAACCCCTTCCCGATTTGGATTACGCCTTCCCGAGGAGAAACCAGTGGAAATGGCTTTCCGTTGGTTTGTTTGAGAGCAAGTAAAACCTGATTTTGTTTTGCGAGCATGTAAAGAGCCGCACCCGTGTTGGACATCACTAGAACCGGTTCTGAACCTCCCTGCCCGCCTGAGGATGGCTTTGGTTTCACATTGGATCGATCCGGCTTTGGCAGTACCTTTGGTTCCGGATACCGAGCCTTCCCGGGAGCAACTAGAATTGACTTTTCAAGATCCATGCTCTCGGAGATCACAAGGGCAACCCGCTCATTGAGCCAGGCCTGAAGACTTTCCGCATTCACTGCGCCCGAGAACCCAAGAACGCCCTTGGTTTTCGCATGGGTTTCGTTCTTATCAAAAAACAAACGGTCCAAATACTTCTGATCCTTACGAAGGGACTCCGCCTGAAGGCCGGGAACGCCTGAGTCCATTTCAATCGCATTTGATTGAGCGGTGACTGCAAAAAGAAGAGTGAATACGACTAAATCCTTGAACCTCATCCAAACCTCCACCCCCAAAAGCGGGGTTTGCGGAAGCTAAATGAAATTCGTTATTTTGTAAATAGGTTTAGTTTAAATTTATGGAGAGGATCTCCCTCTGTTACCAAGGGCCGGGACCTGAAGCGTCTATTTCTTGCGCGGAAGAAAGTCGCTATGGACGGCAATAAACCGCTTTACTGCTGTGTTCACGATTTCGGACTCACCGAACTTAGTGAACTCCGCCATCTTTTTAATGGTTTCAGCCACTTCCTTCTCGAGCGTGAGCGTAACCTGGGCTGTGGTTCCTTTTAAAACGTAGTCTTCTTTCATGGTTCTCAGACCTTATTCAGTTTTTAGGAAGCGGTCAACGCCTAAGGCTTGGAGCAGGCTGTCCACTCTTTAGACACCTGTAGAGTCCAAACCTTTTACAGGGAGCTTAATCCTTGTCTAGGGCATCCTGGCACTGGCCCCATTCTTGCTTCTCCCTACCTGAGAGCTTTACCTTTCAGGAGAGATGTATGAAAAAAACAGTCTATAGTTCCCTCATGATCATTGCCCTACTCGGGCTCCCACAAGCGAGCTTTGGGAAACATAAAGATACTCCCGCGATTAACGGGAAGGGATACCTAGTTAAGAAAAAGAAACAAGTTCTCTCAGAACAAGATACGAAAGCACTTGAGACGATTCTTAAAGACCTCAGTGAATCTACTGGATTTGTTGGCGATGTGGACGGAAAGGTCGATGCCGATTTACAAAAGGCTTTGATTAAGTTTAGGGATGACAATGGTGTTGGCGCCACATCGGGGAACACAGAAGCTTTTCTCAATCCAGAAGTGATCAATAAGCTATACGAATCACACGAAAAGCATCTGAATGACAAGGCTGCTGCTGAGGCAAAGGCTGCTGCAGAGGCAAAGGCTGCAGAGGCAAAGGCTGCAGAGGCAAAGGCTGCTGAAGCAAAGACCCCTACAGAATCAAAAACGCCCGCAGCTTCAACCGCAAGCGTGCACCTGACTTCTGACGATCTAAGCGAGCACAACCTGAAACTTCAATTTGTAGATCACAACCTTGAGGTGACTGGATCACTTCCTGATGCCTGCGCAAGTCGCCTGAAGCTTAAGGATCGCAAGTACTTTGATTCTGAAAAAGCAGACTCGAGCGAAACCGTCTCGACCACCCAAGAGCTGATGAAGCGCTCCAAGCGCGTGGGCGTCGGACTCGTGTACACCGGAGTGGAGGGCGAAACAACTCTCGCCGAGTGCGTTGAAAAGAATAAGGAGTCCAAGAATAAAGGCATCAAGCTAAAGAAGTACGTTGATCACTCCGGGAGCGCCATGATCGCCGGCCTTCTGGACGAGTCCGGGGAATTCTCCGAGGTAAGCCCTCTTGCCGCGTCTCCAACATTCAAGAAAATTGAACTCGCAGTCGGAAACTGCCCTGAGTGCGACAAGAATCCAGAGCTTACCCGCGAGCTGATCGACGAAGTGAACGGACTGGATTACTCTTTCCTGGTTGGCACCCAAAAGGAGCTGATCCGGAAGTCACTTGCACACATCGAAGAAGGGATTCGTAATGCAAAGTCCCTCTCTGAGCTGAAGCGCCTCCGTGAAGAGCTCATGGATCTTGCAAAACAAATGGATAAGCTCTCGATGGATGGCGCGGACAAGGAAGCAATGCTCTCTGCGGTTGCCGCGGGAATGGACCTTCTTCTTGATGCAAATAAACGCATCGCTGAAGAATCAAAAAAGGCCTGCGCATCCAAATCCAATGAACGAAGCTTCTACAGCAGGAAGGTTTGTGGTGCCGAGTCCGACCATGCCGATTTCATCGCCTCAACCCACGATGCGCTCTCTCAGCTTCCAGGTCTCGATCCTGCAAGCCGCGAGAATGAGAAGCAAATCGCCTCTGAATTTTCACAAGGCGGCCTTGCGCGAGTGGATTTCCTCTCTACTCTGGATCCGGCACACGTTGAGGTTCTGGACGCTTTGAACAGCGGACACGCCGACCTTCAATACCTTGGCATGAATATGCAGCGAAGCTGCGCTTGGATGAACCCTGCCACTTTTGCCGCCTGCAATCAGGCCCGCTTTGAGTACGAGCAGACCCTGAAGACGTACCAAACCCTGTCGCAGCGCTACTCTGGTATCCAGCAATCCATGAATGGAATGATGCCCGGGGCTTTCAATAACCAAGTGAACTTCCCTGGCCAGCAAATGGGACCTCAAGCAAATGGATTCCAGTACGCTACCTTCCCCGTAGCCGGTAACAACTCTGGGTTCATGCAACAGCCTGGGTTCATGCAACAGCCTGGGTTCATGCAACAGCCTGGGTTCATGCAACAGCCTGGGTTCATGCAACAGCCTGGGTTCATGCAACAGCCTGGGTTCATGCAGCAGCCTGGGTTCATGCAGCAACCAAGCAATGGATTCTCCGCGACCTCGTTCTCTCCAAGCGGGTCTCCACAAAACGGAGGGTTTGTCCAGCCCTCAAATCCAGGTGCAGGATCTCTTCCCGTCGCAGTTCCCCTGAGTGGCAATTTCAATTCTTGGGGAAATGGTGGAATGATCTGAACAAAAAAAGGATGTGCTACGTCTAAACTCTCTTTAAATAAAAACTCTCAGAGCAGAGCGGGAAACCGCTCTGCTTTTTTTATTTGACGGAAATCTGACGAACCGCTATCCCTTGTTTATAGACATCAGTTGTTGCTCACATCTAGTTTTGAAAGGGGATTTTAATGGCAACTCAGGTAAAAGGCACCGTGAAGTGGTTCAATGACGCAAAAGGTTTTGGCTTCGTTCAAACCGAGACCGTAGACGGAGATATCTTCGTGCATTACAGCGCGATTCAGGGAGATGGCTTCAAGACCCTCTCTGAAGGACAGGCTGTTCAATTCGAATTGGTATCCGGCCCAAAGGGTCCGCAAGCGTACAACGTAACCAAGTTCGATAACTGAACCTCAACTAAAAGTTTCACCGAAAAGCCCTGTGTGCAAACACGGGGCTTTTTATTTTTGTACTCGCTCCAAACACACTTGATCCAGGAGTTGTTGCCCGAAACGGCCGTGATTTCCACTTTTCTTTCGTGCAATGGGTGCTCTCCAAGGGTTCAGCTCAAATGACCCGTGATTGAGCGCAATCGTTCCCAGCGGATTGCGTGAAAGAATCCCCTGGATTTCACTTGGATCCCCGAAATAAGAGCTCGCCATTCCAAAAGAAAGACCGCCAAGAAGCGCCTCCAGATCCGTAAGGTTCTCAAATGGTACAATGGAAAGATGCGGTCCGAGGACCTCGACCTGGAAACTCTCCATCTTTCGAGTTTGTGTCCGACTCAGCGCAGGGAAAATCGCCACTGTTGCACTGGCAAAGCAGGACTCGAGGCGCTCCCGATCCCGATTCCCTCTTTTCTCCAGGCGTGCGCCCTCCTTTTCAAGGACATGGATGAACTTTAAATATCTTTCAAGCCGTGCTTGATCCTGAAAGGGTCCAAACCAGAACTCACCGGCATCATCACTCGCCACCATTTCATGGTGAGCTCGCAAGATCATCATCCGCGTTTGCTCAAGATGATCAGACCGGACAAAAAGCAGTGGCGTGCTCATGCAATGTTGGCCGGCACAAACAAACGCGTTTTCGAGGATTTTCTTGCATAAATCGAGGTCGGGCTCGCGGTTCAGAATCACAGGGTTCTTTGCACCGAGGAACAAGAGCACTTCTTTGCCGGGACTGGAAAGCGTGTCTTGCCTAACCCTCATTCCAGTCTCATAGGTGCCCTGAACCATCACGAGGTCGACATCCTCATGACAAACCAGTCGGCGTCCCGTCTCCTTTTCCCCGACAATCACCTGAACCGTTTGGAACGGACCCCCGAGCTCCCTGAGCGCCTGTACCCACTTGAGAACGATTCGAGTGACTTTCTCCGATGGTTTAAAGATGAGCGCATTCCCTGCAAAAAGATTCGCCAAAAGAGCTTGGGTTCCATAGTGGATTGGCCAAACCGAAGAGCCGATCCATACTGAAACTCCCCTTGGCACGCACCCCTGCAAACCCGGATGGGCGGCCTGAAACGCCTCCAAATACCTGAGCAGTGTCTTGAGTTCCAGATCAAAATCGGCACGAGTTCGCCCCGATTCCTCTTTTGCACAGGAATATAAATCTTCCCGGAGCGAGAGCAATGCATCCTTCACCCTCTGGAGATCTTCAATCGAGATGCTCAGGGGTTTGCCATTTCCCCCCGATCCAAAACACTCTTTCGCCCAATGGATTGCAAGAGGGATCTCGGAAAAATCCACCTCCAGAACTCCTTGCTGGCATCGGCTTCCCACCGGTGCTGAAGTTCGCTCGGCATTGAGGAGACTCTTGCAGTTCTCCACTCGGTTATTCCTGACTCAATCGAAGCATCAAATCACGATAGAGTGCAATCGCACTTTCGAGGTCGCCCCAGCGAATGGCCTCATTTGGTCCCTTGGGCAAATGTTCGACGGTTCCACAGCCTAGGACAGAAACAGGGAAGCCTGCCTTGGCGAAAAGTCCCGCATCACTGAGATAATTCGTGAACAGTCCCTCGGCCCCGGGTGCTTTCGGCGTCCCCGGCACGAGATAATCCCTTTGAACAGAAAAGTGGAAATTCTGATATCTCGAAGAAACCCGCCCGACCGTCTCTCTCCAGGTCGACTCAAGCGTGGAGAGATCCACCGACGGCAACGTCCGGATCTCGAACACCACCCGCATCTTCCCGTTCGGGGTCATCAGGATCCTTGAAAGAGCTCCGAGATTCTGAGGAACTGCAAAGCTGGCATCAGAATGTGCGTTCAGACTCGAAACAAAGAGTTTCCACTCATGATCCAGCTCAAGCACCACTTCGATCAACTCGGAGGGGAGAAATCTGGTCACTGTCTCGGTGATGCCCGCGAAATCGACACGATAAAACCGGGCTTGATCCTCTTCGCCGATCCTCTCCCTCAAGAATCGCTTGAAATCCTCGAACTGAAAGGATGTGAGCGCGATTCTGGCTGAAGCCAGGTCGGGATTGGTTCCGGAACCATTTTTCACCTCAAGGGATGACCACTGGAAATCGAACCCGGCCTCGGTCGCTTGCAAAAGCAAGTCCATCAAAAGCTCGTATGCATTGATCGCATTCTTGGGAGTGGAAAAATCCACTCCCAATCCATACGCGGTTACCGTCAGGCTCCGGTTGTACCCTCTTGAATCACGTTCCCGTATGGAGGAGTCCAAATCCACGGAAAAGGAAACTTGGCCCGTGGCGCTCGGCTGCGATCTCATTCCGGTCGGCGCAAAGGTATGCACGGTTTTGGGATTTACCGCCAAGGATTCAATCAGGAACCTGCTTCCCATCATCCCAAAGTGCGAAGCACTCGTTCCCACAAGATAGATGGGGCTTCGCACCCGCTTATCGACGAGATCGATCGCCGCAAAAATTTTACACAAAAAATCAAGCTTGCCCTGGACCGCCCCTGCCCCCACGATCCCATGCTCATTCACAACGGGTGCCTGCGGGTTGCCCTGGGTGGCAGTCCAAAGCTGCGGTAAATTGCCGGTGGAAACATCCAAGGGGTTCACAAATAGATGGCCCCTGCGGGTGCTCCGATCGACGAGGGAGTCCGAAACAAATCCGAGAAGATTTGCTTGTCTCTTTGACAGCTGGTCTGAAGAATGGCTCACGGGCTGAACTGCGGTTTTCATCCCATAGTCATGCATGGCAGCCTGGAGGTAACGCACAAGCTCCTCATTGCCCGACTCCGCGTGTGAAGGGATGCTTAGAACCCGCCTTGCATGATCCTTGAATTTATCAAAACTCAACATGTTGTTTTTTAATATCAAAACCTTATTTTTGTTGCAATCAAAGAGACCCTCTCGCTACATTAAGCCAAATGGCAGATTTGTCGCAGCTCGAGCACTCCGGAAAATTCAAGGAGGCGATCGAGGCCTTGAAAACCACGCCCACTTATGACGCCACCTATTTTTACAATCTTGGCGTTCTGCACGGAAAGATGGGTTTGCCGGGTCCTGCGGTCGCATATCTCGAAAAATCAAACCACCTGAAACCCCATGATCCTGAGGTGCAGCGGAATCTCAACCTTGCGAAGCAAGCTCTCCAAAAGCACCTCAGTTCGATAGGCTCGGAAATCGGCATCGACTCCACTTCAAGCCCGCTTGAGCTTTTCTCTGATCGGATCCAGGGAGACGAGATTTTCGGAGTCATCGGAATGATCACATTGATCGTTTCCCTGTTGTGGATTCGGGCTTACTTGAAAACGCGGAGCCTGCTCAAAGCCCTGCTCAAGCCCTCCGGTTGGTTCGGGGTTTTCGGCCTGATCGTTATTTTCGCATTCTATGGGCTGTATCGCTCGGCCAATTCCAATCCTCCTGCCGTATTGATCGTAAAGGAGCTCCTCCGGAGCGGTCCGGGGCTCACATTCCCCGAGATTTCACCGATTGAAACGGGTGTGAAGGTCAGAATGGTGGGCTCGCCGTCCAGCGCAAATGAAAATGAAACATGGCAAAAAGTGCGCTATAAGGGGAACGAAACCGCATGGCTGCCCGCTTCGAGCCTCTTGCCGCTTTAGGAGAATGTATGCGAGCTCTGAAAACCTTTTTCGCCCTCTTTTTGCTCTTGGGCACCTGCGAGATATTCTTGGGGTGCGCCGGGAAGGCCATCAATGAGAATGATCCAAAAGAGATGTACGAGGACGCGGACGAGGACGTGAAGAACGACCGGTTTCTTCTTGCGTTGGATAAATTGCGTGTGATCAAGAGCAAGTTTTCGTACTCCAGTTATGGAGCGCTTGCCCAGCTCAGGATCGGAGATGTTTACTTTCTGCAGGAATCCTATCCAGAGGCCGCCTCTGCTTATGAGACCTTCGTGGAGTTGTATCCGAAACATGATCGGGCTCCCTATGCCTTGTTTCGTGCGGGCGAGGCATTCTACAATGATATTCCTACCACCATTGCCCGTGACCTTCGCTCGGCAGAGAGTGCGATCAGTACCTTTTCGCTTTACCTCCGGAGACATCCTGATGGGGAGTTCAGGACAGCAGCATCTGAAATGAAGAAAAAGGCGTATAACAAACTCGCCGAAAAGGAGCTCGAAATCGCACAGTTTTACATCAAGCGTAAGAAGCCGGATTCAGCGCGGATGCGCCTGGAAAAGATTCTCACTCTTTATGGCGAGTCGGATCCGGCGCCCCGGGCCAAGGCCCTGATGGAAAAACTCAAGGCGGAATGAGGCCATGATTCCACCCAAAGAAATCCAGAAGAACATTCAACAGAAAAAGTATGCTGTCGCCGAGGAGCAACTCAAGAAGGGGCTTTCCCTTGAGCCGGACAACGCCGACTTCTACTATCTTCGCGGGCTCTTGCGATCCTATCAAGGACGCCTGGTGGACTCGATCGAGGATCTGCGGCGCGCTTTGTTCATTGAGCCAAAGCACACAGATTCCGCGGTCTGCCTCAGCATCATCCTGAATGACATTGGCCGCTATGACGAGGCCAAGAAGGTGTTTGAGCAGGCGAATCAAAGCGTATTTTTAAAGCAGATCGGAGATGATCTGCAAATTGATCGAAGGTTCGCAGTGAAACATTTCGAGATGGGAGACCTGTACTTTCGATACCGTCGTTTTGACGAGGCAATTGAAGAGTACAACAAGGCGATTGTCCTTGACCCCGGATCCATCGACATGCGCGTGAAAAGAGCGAAAGCATTGGCAAAGAAAGGCTTCATTACGCGCGCGATCCAGGACTTGCAGCAACTGAAGCAAGAAAGGACAACCGATCTCTCCGTTCGTGTTCAATTAGGCCTTCTCCACTACAGCCAAGGAAACGTGCTCGACGCAGAACTTGAATGGGAGTCGGTGCTAGAGTTTGACCCGGTTCACCGGGAAGCGATTGCGTATCTTGATTTGATCAAATCAGCTCGACCTTCGTCGTAAGCGGAAGGGAATCGACCGCAAGAACAGCTCGGTCGACGGCTTTCGACGATTCCTTGGGCAGGCCACGAAACGCCACAATTTGGGCACGAAGCTCTTTGAAAACCGGATGCTTGATCGGCTGATCATTCTCTTGAAGTACTACTTGTTTTGCGATGCGATCGCGAACATTGATGACGAGCGGCGCTTTCAGGTTGGCGGTCATCTCGGGGAGCTGACTCGGAATGGTCAGGATCGTGAAGACACTGGCCTCGTGAATGGAAGCCAGGCGCAGCTCACGCAACTCTGCTGCAGAAAGCCTTACGATGTAATTGGACTTGAAGATGCGTGGTTCAAGAACAGGGAAAGCCAACCTTGGATTTGTCAGGGACTGGAGCCAAAGGATCAGAGTCTCGTCTCCTGGATCCACCAAACAAAAATTCTGGTCATCCGGAAACCCAAGTATTCCGCTCGGAATCGAAATGATTTCGTCTGTGGAAACTTCTATCTGGCCAAAACGTCCTGTTTGTACGACCACAACTACCTCCAGGGACAGATCTCATCCCCAAAATCAGAATAATCTGACTTTAAGGACACGAGCAAGGATCTTTCTTACCTAGAACAATAAATTGACACTTTATCCGTAGAAAGATGACTCTCTGCGTAACGCCTAGTCTTCGAAGGCCTTGGTGACGTCTTCAAGACTTGTTGGGGCGCTTCCCGCAACTTTGTTTTGATCCTGGATCTGGGAATAGACCTCTTCCCTGTGTATCTTGGTCTCTTTCGGGGCTTGAATCCCCAATCTGACTTGTTTGCCTTTGATTTGCACGACTGTGATCTTGATATGATCATCAATCGCAATCGTCTCGCCCAATTTGCGGGTCAGCACTAACATGAACAACCTCCATGTACTGAACAACGAAGCAATCCGTTACCCAAAGGGGTTGTTAGCGTATTCAGTCAGGTTTCACAAGCGAATTATCGCAGAAAGTCCAAAAGCGTAGGCTGAATCAGGTGCTTGGAGCTCGCAAGACTGCTCTTGAAAACCGTCTCCTCTTTGGCAAGGTCGCTCACCACTTGGGTCATATCGGCATCTTCAATGGATGAGGTTAACTGGGCATTGGTTACGTTATGCCGGTCAAGTGCGGTCATGTTCCCTTCAATACTCTGAATCCTCGCTCCGATTTTCGCGCGGGTGGAGATTACCTTTCCCAACAGATCATCAAAGGTATCCAGTGTGCCCCGGATCGTTTCGATGTCCCCCGTGAGCAGACCAGTTCGAAGGGCCTTCAACTGCTGAAAGAGATTCGAATTCTGGGGTCCGGGCTGCGACGACTCGCCCGCGAGGCGGCGATCAGGCCCATCTCCCGGCCCGGTTCTCAGCTTTTGTCCATCCAGGGAGCCCTCAGGATTCGTATTGAAAACCTCGTGGCCAGGAACATTGGCTCCGATGAAAACTTCCCGACCCACCTCAATCATCACCTCACCATCGTCACCACGATAGTTTCCTTCAGCATCGACCGGGGCCGCGGTGGTTTTGAATCCACCGAAAATATAACGATCGCCGATTCGCCGGTTTCCAGTTGCAACCGCCCTTTGAAAGAGCTGACTTACTTCTTCACTCACGCCGTACCGGGACTCGGGTGTCGAGCTCGCATTGCTCGACTGGTTGATGGCGATTTCCTTCGCCCGCATCACAATCTCGCTGATTTCCTCGAGAGCATGATCGGTGTTGTCCAAGAAAGCCTGGGCAAGTTTCGCATTCACCTGAAATTGTTCATTGTTCACTTTATCCGTCCTCACTTCCAAGACCTTGGCGGCTCCCACAGGATCATCGGAGGGTCGATTCAGCTTTTTCAAGGTGGCGGACTCCATCTGCAGATTCTCCATCCGCCCCCTGGACCTGCTGATGCTGTCCCGAACCACTCCGAAATTGGTGTTATCCGTAACCCTCATCTAGTTCTCAACCCCTCAGTTTCAATACCGTATCCATCATTTCGTCCGCCACCCGGATGACCCGTGCGGATGCATCGAACGCATGCTGAAACTGCATGAGGTTCGTGGTTTCCTCGTCAATCGAGACCCCTGAAACCTGATCACGCACGCGATTGAGCTGGGTGATGATGCTCTGTTGCTGACCCAAAGCCTCTTTGTTTCTCGAGCTGGCCACTCCCACCTCGGAGACAATGGAGTTGTAGAAATCGTCGACCGTTGTGTGTCCGCCATTCATGAGATGGTGGTTCTGCAGGTTTGCAATCGCAAGGGCATTGCGATTGTCACTGGGTGCGTTTGGCTGCAAGGCCACAGCGATATTATTGGTGTTTCCGAGGACCTCATGTGACAACCCGATTCGTTCGGCGGCACCTGCCACCTGGGCCGGTGCATCGAAGAATCTCACACCTGTTTTCCCGTCGAGAGTGAACCCTTTCTCATGCAGCTCATTCACCGAGTTTGAAATCGAGAATGCCAATTCATCCAAACGGGACAGAACCTGGTTCACCGCCCGGTCGCGGGCCTCAACCTGCGCTCCGATCCGCCCACCCTTGAACTGGTCGGTGATATGATGTTCGCTCTTGGAGCTTCTTGAAATTTGAAGTGAGTTTTCAACCGAACCCTGTTCGCCAACTGCTCCGTGCCTTGCAAGGGAATACTCGGAGGTGACCACCCCCGTTACCAGGGGTCCGACACCCTTGATGTCGACATTGAGATTGCCCTGGTTGTCCTTGTGGGCAGTGATGTCCACCAAAGAGTTCATTTTCTTGACCACGAGATCCCGACGATCGCGCAAGTCGTTCGCAGCATCCGTACCCTGGACCTCCGCTTGAACGATTTTTCTGTTCAATTCCGCAAGTTCGCTCGCAAAGGTGTTAAGTTCCCGGACACTTCCTTCGATACGATTGTCGATGTGGCCGCGTATGCTCTCCACTTCGCCTCGGAGCCTTTTGAAGTCACGGACCATGGCCTGGGATGATTCACGAACTGACTGCCGGATTGCCTCGGAGGTAGGCTCGTTGGAAAGCTTCCTGAAGTCGTTGTGGAATCTTGCAATCAGGCGATTCAACCCGTCCCCGTTCATCTCATTGAAAACATCTTCCACCTGGTTCAGGAAAACCTGTTTTTCCTCATGAAACGCCGTATCTCTCGCCCCTTCGCGGAGCTGTTTTTCAAGGTACTCATCGTTGATTCGCTCCACTCGAGCGATACGGGAACCCTCCCCGATGAAGTGTCCGCCATTCTGTCCGGCTGCTTGTTTTGCAACGGCGGCCTCAGACTGAACCCGCTGCCTGGAGAATCCCTCGCTGCTTGCATTTGCAATGTTATGCCCTGATGTCGCGATTCCCGCTTTCGCGGTGCTCATCCCGGATTTTCCGGTTTGCAGGACATTCAGCAAAGCCATTCTCTAAACCTCTTTTGATACCAAGCGGGGTCCATGGGGAGTTCCGCCGACCTGGTTTTTTTGGCCCATCTGGTTGTAGGTTTTTCCTTGATGGGTGGTTTCTCCGAAGATGTTTCCCTTCATATTGTTGATGTGCTTGAGTGATTGTTCGATCAGACTCCCGTTGATTTGGTTTTGTTTTTTGACCCGTTCCACCAGAATCACGAGGGCACTCAAGTCTGCTTGCAACCTGGTAGCAAGCTCGGGATTCAACGACTGATAGTGGAGAATCAGCTCCTTCAGGGAGGGATTGGAGTCCTCGTCGAACCCTTCAGATTTTTTCAGCGCAAGGGTGACTGCCTGGCGCTCCAGCTCGGCTTGGTGGATCCAGTGAATCAACGCCTCCTTGTTCGCAACCGATTCATAAGTGGCCTTCGTGTCCGCCTGGGTGATCGCCTCATGCTCGTGCTTGGTGATTTCATACAGTTGCCGATGCAGGCCAATGAGGTTCTGCAGGCTCTCATGAAGCCTTTTTCCCGGATTCGAATTCTGATCCTGCTGCTCTTCCATGCTCTTCCTCACCCGCATCCTGCTTGGAGGTTGCTGTTAAATGATTTCAGGCCCCTGCCATTCGCAAATGATCATCCACAAGACGATCAGCAATCGCATCCGCACTCACATTATAGGTTTTGTTTTGAATCTTCTCGCGCAATTCAGCGATCTTGGCCTCGCGAACATCGGATGAATCCGAGGCAATCTGCTTTGCCTTGGCCATATCCCGCGCCTTGGTTGAAATCTCAGCATTGACAGAATCGGACTTGATGGACCCTGCCGCTCCGCCAGACTTTCCCTCATAGGATTGTGCTTTGGCTTTCTCTGCTTTTTTGCTCGCTTGAGTTTCAGACCCCTGAACCGGGGAACTATTCGCTGGATTGATCCTCATGTGTACCTCCTGTACGCATTGAGCCCGCGTCCGGACTCTTCCTTAGATTGTACTTCGGGTCAGGCATCGAGCGCAACCAATAATCAAGAATTTGTCCTGAAAGACCTATGGCGTTCTGACGGGCGGAGGTTTCGGCATACTCCTGATCGAGCATACCCTCATAGACTTCGGATCCCGAGTTTTTAAGGGAAAACTCTGACTTTTGGACCGTCCCTCTCATGGCCTTCATCATCTCGGAGGTGAAGATCGCTTCCAGGCCCTCGGCAGCCTTTCGCATCTCCGGGGTGATTCTGGGATCGTCATTTTTTTGAACCTGAGGCGAGGGTCCAAGGTTCGCCGGGGGTGTCTTCATTTCAAGACACCCCCGGCCCCTTGTGCAAAAGAACGGGGGAGAACTGGAACCTCTTGTTCCGACGGGAGCTCCATGAATTGAAAAGATTTGAGAGGATCCACCATCCTAGCAGATCGTTGCTTCATTTCTGTTTCCTGGATCATCGAGCTCTTTTTCATCCTTCCTTGGACTTGCGTCCGTCCTTACCTCCGTTTGCACATACCTTTCAAATGAACTCCAACTCGGCCTGCAACGCCCCGGTGGCCTTGATCGTTTGGAAAATCGCTGTCATGTCCTTCGGAGCCACTCCGAGGGCATTCAAGAGCTTCACAAGATCCGCAACGGTTGCATTTGCATTGAGAAGACCTCGATCCGCATCTGCTCGAGGGCCCGGTTTGAACTCCATCAAACGCTCGGGCTTGGCCTGGCCCTTGACCTGAATGGAAAGATCTCCATGAGAGATCGCAACCGGCGCAATGCTCACACGGTCCCCCATCACCACAGTTCCGGTCCTCTCGTTCAAGACAACCTTCGCTTTTGCGTCGGTAACGACCCGAATGTTCTCAATTCTTGCCATGAGATCAACCGTGTTGCCGTCATAGTTGAAGGGCACCACGATGTCCACTGTGGCGCTGTCTCTCGCTGTGGCAAATTTGCCCCCGAGCTCGGAATTCACGAGCGCAACCGCCCGCGCTGCTGTGGTGAAGTCAGGATTGTTCAACGACAAACGAAAGCTTTTTTTACCGGAGAAGTTCGTATCAACATCTTTTTCCACCGAGGCGCCCGAAACGATTCTACCCACGGTCGGGAATGCAGCCTTTCCGTCAGTGAGTGCTCCCAAGGTCACCTGCCCTTGAGCAACCGCATACACCTGTTGATCGCCCGCGCGAAGAGGGGTCACCAGAAGAGTTCCTCCCTCGAGCGAGGCCGCGTCCCCGATCGACGAAACGGTCACGTCAATCTGCGTCCCCGATCTTGCAAAGGCGGGCAACTTTGCTGTTACAATTACCGCTGCGGCATTCTTTGATTTCACGGCCGCATTCTTCTCCACATCCAAGCCGAGCTTTCCGAACAATCGGCCAAGCGACTTGGCGGTAACATCGGTGCTGGAGTCCCCTGTTCCCTTCAAGCCAACCACAATGCCGTACCCGATCAGGATATTTTCCCTGACCCCTTTCACTGCGGCGATGTCCTTCAATCGGGCTCCGACTGTGGTTGATGCCCGCGCCGATTCAAGGAGTACGCACGCAATCATCAGCGAGCTTGCAAAAATCAGTGTGTTCTTAACGACCGACGCGGATCTTGTACTCATATAATTTTCCTGAATTGATCAAATCCTTTTCATCGAAATCCGCGACAGGGGCCACGGCCACCAATGCAACTGATTTTGACGAACCTCTGTAAAGAACCCTTTTCACGGCTCGGATTTTAAAATTACCGTTCTGATACCTGTCAACGATCTCAGCCCTCAGTTCCTCTGCGGGCGTGAGTCCGATTGCCTTGCTCAAATCCACCTGGGACCACCGCACCGCCCGCTCCATCCGCAGCTTCACCTCTTCCGCTTCCGAGGATCTCAGATCTTCCGATGCGACATTCCGGTACGCCTTGAGGTCTTCATCATTCCTTGCCCCGTCGGTATTCTTCAAGTAGAGCGCCATTTCAACCTCTTGCTCGGCGGGAGTGAGGCTCTTCTTCACTTCCTCGGCGATCTGGCGGATGAAGTTGTCATCCAGCTTCACCGAGACAATATCCCCGACCGCGTGAACCTTCCCCTTGGTAAAAAAATAGTTGCCGTCATTCTCATTCGCCCAGAGCGAGCCGTCGCTTGGAGCATTGTCGTAGAAATCGGCACGAGTGGCCCGATCTCCCCGAACGAATTTCGGTCCATTCACACCTCTCCCTGCCTCGATTCTGCCCTTCACCGCTTCCTCGGTCGGATCGAGGAGCGACTCGTCACTCACCGGGTTATCCTTGCGTGGCACAGTGCCCGGAGTTCGTGAAGTGCGGCCGGAGTCACCTCCCCATGCGCCCCGTCGGTTTTCAGCAGGATTTGAATCCTCACCATAGGTGAGGGCATTGTAGTCGATCGCCTTGTCCGTTTTGAAAGGGTTGAGATGAGCACAACCCGTGAGCACGACGGGGAGGATCCATTGCAAGATAGACGACTTGTTCATAGCCGCACCTCCACGGAATGGTCCTCTCGAACCGTACCAACAACTTCTTTCTTGGATTTTTGCGTGATGACACGAATGCGATCACCGACAGAACCGGGTTCACTTGCGGTTGCTTGGGTGCTCAAAGTAAGGTCCCCGGAGGTCAGGTCCAGACGGACCATGTCGCCCTTTCGCAATTCGGGCTGCTTCTCGATCGCAGTCTCCGTGACAAAATGGTTCTCAAGAATGGTTTGTCGACTCTGTTTCCCAGTCATTTCGGTTTCGGCGGGGAGCATGATTCCTCGGTATTCCCGCGGTGACCCGCTTGCCACGTTCACCTCTTGAATCTTGAAGTCTTCGTTTTTCAATTTGGTATTCGGGTAAATCCTATGAGCCGCCGTCAGCACCCGCTTCCAGGCTGAATACGGAGTTTGCACAAGGTCGGTGCGATCGCCTCCACCGGAGGACAATCCCGATACTTCAAAAAGAGCAATTCCCTGTGCTCGATCTTCCACAAGGCGAACCTTTGAAATTCCGGTGTAGTTCACGAGGGGAGCTTCAGAGCAGATTTTTTCGAGGGAGGGCAGGCGAATCTCCGCTCCGGGAATTCGCTCTTCGAGGGCGGCCTTGAATTTTTGATTCAATTGTTCAGCGAGGCCCGACTCCACAGGGGCCGCAAAAGACTCAGCAAAGAAGATCAGGAAAAGTGCGGCCGAAGCCAGTCGGAAAATCAATGTTCCACCCTCCTTGGTGAATGAACCTGTCCAAGGACCCTTCCCTGAGTCCTTTCCTCAAATTATCTCACGATGTTCGTTGTCGCTTCAAGCATTTTGTCGGCAACTCCCATCACCCGGGTGTTCATTTCATATGCCCTCTGGGCACCGATCATTTCAATCATGCTGTTGGCAACATTGACATTGGATGATTCCAACGCGCCCTGAAGCAAAGTTCCCGTTCCGCCCTCACCCGGGACCAGCGTCTGAGCCTGTCCGCTTGCGGCGGTTGACTTGTAGAAATTATTGCCGATCGACATCAGACCCTGGGGATTGATGAAGTTCGCAAGTTGGATTTGACCGATGTTCTGCTCTCCCTGGGACGTCACGGCCTTGACTTCACCATTCGGGGTGATCACCACACCAGTTGCCTCCGAGGGAACTGCGATGGCAGGCTCGAGCAAGGCGCCATTACTGAGACTGATTCTGCCCTGGGCATCGAGCTTGAAATTTCCAGTACGCGTGAACACAACCTCTCCGGTGTTTGGAAGTGTGACTGGAATGAATCCTTTTCCTTCGATCATCAAATCATAGGGATTGCTCGTGAGTTTCACGGAGCCCTGCTCGAAAAGCTTGTGATTCGAGCCGACCTTGACCCCCATCCCCTTCTGTATGCCTGTAGGTGAGACTGTCGAGGCTCCCTGGCGTGCGCCGGGATCCTTGATGTTTTCATACATCAGATCATGAAACTCAGTGGTTTCCCTCTTGTAGCCATCCGTATTCACATTCGCAAGATCATTGGCGATCCGGTCAATGTTCGCCTGTTGCGCTTCCAACCCCGTGGCACTTGTCGTGAGAGCCTTGATCATGTTTCAATCCTCCTCATAGTTTTCCGATATCGTTTACTTCGCGCTGAAGCATTTCGTTCACCGTTTTCATGGCCTTCAGGTCCTGCTCGAACATTCGATTGGCCCGAATCAGATTGCTGATTTCCTCGACAGGATTTACATTCGAAGTCTCCAGCATCCCTTGCTTTACGAGCGTGCTGGCCCCGGCCTGGGGTGGATTCGCTACTGGGCTCTTGTTTTCGAAATAGAGGGAACCGGATTTACGAACGGTTTTCAAATCGCCGAATTCAACGATCGAGACAGGGCTTACGAGTGTGTCGCCCGCATAGATTTCGCCGGCCTCGTTGACATGAATCGGACCTTCCCGCCCGCTTAACTGAATGTACCTCGATGCGGGGTCCGAGGCGGAGTCGCCTTTTGCAAGAACCGGGTGTCCTTCACTGGTGACCAAACGCCCATCGGGCGAGAGCTTGAAGGCTCCCGCTCGAGTGTACCGGACCCCTGCCGGGGTGGCGACTTCAAAGAACCCCGGCCCGCTCAACGCCAGATCCAGGGGATTGTCCGTCACCTTGAGGCCGCCGGTTTTAAAGCTTGTATGAGTGCCATTTACAATCACAAATGACTGGTCGCGGCCGTCAATTGGATAGAGATCCTTGTCCTTGATCGGTGATCTTGGGATGTCAACCGTGAGGTCCCGTTCCTTTTCGTTCTTGGAAAGGTATTCTTTGAAATCAACGGCATCCTTTTTGAAACCGTTGGTATTCACGTTGGCGAGATTGTTCGAGATCACCTCGACTTGCATATCGCGGGCTACCGCACCGGATACCGCCGGCCATAAGGGTTTCGACATTCTGTCTCCTTCGTTCCCTCTTCCTGAGGGAGTGACCTTCCACCATTCTAACGGGGACAAGGCTCCCCATGCAAAGGCAAAACCCGGCAATTTATCTTTGATCCACTATTTTCATGGATGCCAGTTTTATGGCAGCCTCCACTTCTGTAGATTGCCAAGTGTTGCTATAGTGGTGGCGAAGAGGTTTCATGACGAAGGCTTTTGAAATTCCTGCTCTTGCCGGGTTGATGGTGGTGGAATCATGATTTCACTCTCTGCAAAACCCGTTGTGGAGAAACGACGAGCGGACCTACAGGGGAAGACCACCCGATTGCGGGCTACTCTAGGTCGGGCTCCACATTTGAGTGTCATCTTGATCGGGGACGATCCTGCCAGTCAGGTATACGTGGGTCGAAAGGCCAATGCAGCAACCAAGGTGGGCTTCACAAGTGAGACCATTCGCTTCCCAGAAACCGTTCCGTCGGAAACCGTTTTGAAGCGCGTCCGCGAGCTGAATGCGGATCCACGCGTGGACGGAATCCTGATTCAGCGCCCACTTCCCTCGCAGCTCAAGGAAAAGGATGTCGCACTTTGGGTGGATCCATCGAAGGATGTGGACTGTCTGCATCCTGAGAATATCGGGCTCTTGGTTACCGGGAACCCCCGTTTCATTCCCTGCACTCCCGGCGGAATCCTTCTCCTTTTGGACCACTACGGAATTCAAATCGAAGGACGCACGGTGTGCGTGGTCGGTCGCAGCGCCATTGTCGGCAAACCGCTTGCTTCGCTCCTGCTTTCGAGAAACGCATCACTGATTCAGCTTCATCGACGCACGCCCGATCCCGCGTCCCTTTGTAAACTTGCGGATTTGGTTTTTGTTGCTGCTGGATCCCGCGGTTTGATCAAGGGCGATTGGCTGAAGCCCGGATCCGTGGTCGTGGATGTCGGGATCCATCGAGACACCAGTGGCCGGATCACCGGGGATGTCGACACGGACTCCATCCTTGGCATCCCTCATGCCCTCAGCCCGGTTCCGGGCGGAGTCGGGCCCATGACCATCCAGGTTTTGCTTGAAAACACATTTGCGGCTGCAAGCCGGGAAGGCTAGATTGAGGCCATGTTGAAAAGAACCCCTTTATTTGATGAACACAAAAAGCTTTCCGGCAAGATGGTGGACTTTGGCGGCTGGGAACTCCCCGTCCAGTATTCCGGGCTCACTCTTGAGCATGATGCGGTTCGAAACGCGTGCGGGATCTTTGATGTCAGCCACATGGGCGAGCTTCGAGTGAAAGGTCCGGGCGCTGTTGAGTTCGTGAATCATGTGACCACGAACGACGCCTCAGTACTTGCTGTATTCCAGGCCCAATATTCGGCATTCTGCAATCCAGAGGGAGGCATCATCGATGATCTCGTGGTGTATCGTCTCGGGGAACAGGAATTCCTTCTTGTGGTGAATGCGGCAAACATTGACAAAGACTTCTCGCACTTATCGACCTCTCTGGCACTCTTCCCGGGAACGAAACCGGTCCTTACCAATGAGTCTGACGAAACGGCACAGATTGCAATCCAAGGACCCCGTGCAGCCTCGATTCTGCAAGAGCTCACTCCCGTGAATCTTCAGGAGATGAAAACCTATTGGTGTGCCCCCGGCCTCGTTTGCGGCGAGAACGCATTGATCGCACGGACCGGATATACCGGGGAGGACGGCTTTGAGATCTATACGGGTCGTGAGTCGAGCAAGAAGATTTGGAATTCCCTGCTTCAAGTCGGTTCGCCTTTCGGGTTGTTGCCCTGCGGTCTCGGCGCACGCGACACTCTCCGGCTCGAGATGAAGTACGCACTCTATGGACATGAGCTCACTGAAACCACAAATCCATTGGAAACAGGGTTGGGCTGGATTACAAAACTTGGTAAAACAGGCGGCTTCATCGGTAAAGAGGCGATCGCACGAGTCAAAGCCGCAGGCCAGACCCGTTGTCTCGCAGGAGTGCTTTCGATCGGGAGGGGCATTCCGAGGCAGGGTTACGAGGTGTGGGACGAGACTCGCTCCCGGATCATCGGGCACATCACAAGCGGCACCCAAAGTCCGAGCCTGAAGAGGGCGATCGGCATCGCTCTGATTGACAAGATCCATGAGAGGTCGGGAACCCGGGTCACCGTAAAGATCAGGGATGATTTTCATGAATTTGAAGTTTGCAAAACACCGTTTCTTGAGAAGAAAAAGGAGAACTGAATGAATTATCCGGAGAATCTGAAATACACCAAGGATCACGAGTGGGCAGAACTGGTTGCGGAGAACCGTGTCAGGGTCGGAATTACAGATCACGCCCAAAGCAGCTTGGGCGATATTGTTTATCTCGAACTCCCGAAAACGGGACGGGAATTGAAGCCACACGAAACCTTCGGCGTTGTGGAGAGCATCAAGGCGGTTTCGGATCTGCTCTCACCTCTCGGAGGAAAGGTCGTGGAGGTCAATGCGGCCCTCGCTTCCGATCCCGGACGCATCAATACAAATGCCCACGGCGAATGGATGGTTGTCATCGAGTCGGATACCGCCAAGTCCCAGTTCCAAGCCCTGCTGGACGCATCGGCATACTCCTCCTTTGTCAAAACCCTCTGATCTTGCGAGTGTCGCCGCGTTTCTGATCCACGACGGCACCCTGTTTTTCGCGCGCAGAGTCCATCAAGGGGTCGAAACTCCCGTGACAGCGCTCATTCGGGGTCTTTGTGTGCTTGATCCCAAACGCTCCATCGCTCTCACCCGGGAAAGGATTTTTTGCAACTACGAACCACTTCCTCTTTGTGCGGGAATGGTCAAGGTTGTTGCAAAAAGAATCACTTATTTACCAATGGATCATTTCCTTGAGCGTTTCACTGCGCATCAAGGCGAGTTCCGCGAGGTGAGTCCCCCTTCACAAAGTTCTTTTTTTGAAGAATTGATTCCAAAAGAACTCTCGGTTTCCGAAGGAAACATCAAGCATTGGCTTGAACTCCTTCGAGGGCGAGCAAGCGGAAGGACGCGAGTGAGTGCGATTCTCACTGGTGCCGAGGGGAAAGTGTTTGCGTACTCATGGAGTCAAAGCCTTGAAAACCGCACAAATCATGCGGAACTACAACTGGTTCACTCGCTTGTGGAACAGGGCCTACAAGGGTTTCATCGAGAATCGACTCTTTGGGTTTCTCTTCGACCTTGTGCCATGTGCTCTGCCCAGATTTTGTCCTTTTCAAAGAAGGAATCTCCGATCCGCGTCAAGTTCCTTGAGGACGATACCGGCCCAGCTGCCAGAAATTCATGCCTTTATCGGGCCTCGGAACTCTGGCTTCTTGCCGGGTCACCGAACATTGACGTGTCCCCGATTTGATGTACCTCCAGGAAATATTTCTTACGGATCATCCATTGCGATAGGCATCAATCGGAGCGCACGAGCAGACCAGATTTCGATCGCCGTAAACGTTGTCGATCCTTGCAACCGATGGCCAAAACTTTTTCTGCCGCAGATATGGCAGCGGGTAAGCAGCCTCTTCTCGGGAATACGAAAAAACCCACTCCGTGGAGGTTACCATTTCTGCGGTGTGTGGCGCATTCTTGAGAGGATTGTTCTTGCGATCAGCCTTTCTAGTCCTGATGGCCTCAATTTCGGCGCGTATCGCAATCAATGCATCAATGTAACGGTCCATTTCAGCCTTTGTCTCGCTTTCCGTTGGCTCCAGCATGATCGTGCCCGCTACTGGAAAAGACACCGTCGGCGCATGAAATCCATAGTCCATCAGCCGCTTTGCCACATCTTCCACCTCGATGCCGGTTTCGGCCTTCAGGGGACGCAGATCAAGGATACACTCATGGGCCACCAGACCGCCGAAGCCCTTATAGAGAACCGGATAGTGCGCCTCAAGCTTCTTCGCCATATAGTTCGCATTCAAGATGGCGACCTCCGTGGCCTTCTTCAACCCTTCCGATCCCATGAGGTTCATGTAGACCCAGGAAATCGGGAGAATGCTCGCACTTCCCCAAGGAGCCGATGAAACCGCACCTACCGTGCCACCCACCTTCACTCCATTGAATGCGGAGAAGACGTGCCCTGGCAAGAAGGGCGCCAACTGTTGTTTTACGGCAATCGGACCCATTCCAGGGCCCCCGCCCCCATGCGGAATGCAAAATGTCTTGTGAAGGTTCAAATGGCACACATCCGGTCCGAAATCTCCCGGCCTGCACAATCCAATTTGCGCGTTCATGTTCGCTCCATCCATGTACACCTGACCGCCATGTTGATGAATTACCGAACAGATTTCGCGAATCGCAGACTCGAAAACCCCATGAGTGGACGGATACGTCACCATAAGGGCCCCAAGATTTGAAGAATGCTCCTGTGCAAGTCGAGTTAGATCGGCCAGATCCACATTCCCGTCGCGATCACACTCGACGACCACGACCTGAAACCCCGCCATCACTGCGGATGCGGGATTGGTGCCATGTGCGGATTTGGGAATGAGACAAACAGTCCGGTGAGACTCACCCCTCGACTCGTGATAAGCGCGGATGGCAAGAAGTCCGGAATACTCACCTTGTGACCCGGCATTGGGTTGCAAGGAAACAGCGTCAAAGCCGGTTACTTGGGCCAACATGCTTTCAAGGTCCCTGAAAAGTTCGAGGTAGCCTTCCACTTGGGCCTTCGGGGCAGCTGGATGGAGTTTTCCGATTTCCGGCCAGGTTACCGGAATCATCTCGACGGTTGCATTGAGCTTCATCGTGCAAGAGCCAAGGGGAATCATCGAAAAATTCAGCGATAAATCCTTCTTTTCCAGCATCGACATGTATCTGAGCATTTCATGTTCGGAATGGTACTGATGAAACACGGGATGCTCTAGAAACGGGGTGCCTCTTGAAAGACCGACGGGGATTTGCTCAAACACGTCTTCCTGAAGCAGACTCTCGACAGACAGCTTACCCGCCGAGAAAACATTCAGGATCTTTGAGACCTCCTCCAGGGTGGTGACTTCATCGAGTGCCACCGTGAGCCACTCTCCAGAATGACGGATATTGATTCCACTTTTCAAAAATTCCAAAACCCACCGCTTCGCATCCAGCTCCGTACCGGTCCTGAAGGTCAGGGTATCGAAAAAAGACTCTCCCAGCAGGGAGAACCCGAGGCTCGTCAAACCCCTCGCCAGGAGAACCGCCAGTCCATGTGTGCGGCTTGCGATCTGACGAAGGCCCGCTGGTCCGTGGTACACGGCGTACATGGAGGCAATCACTGCGAGGAGCACTTGGGACGTACAAATGTTGCTTGTGGCCTTCTCTCGCCGGATGTGTTGCTCGCGCGTTTGCAAGGCAAGCCGAATTGCCGGACGTCCCCTGAGATCCTTGGAAAGACCCACGATCCTGCCTGGCATATTTCGCTTGAATTCATCCTTGCAGGACAGGTACGCGGCACTCGGCCCCCCGAATCCCATGGGAACACCGAACCGCTGAAAGCTCCCCACGGCAATGTCAGCGCCCAGCTCGCCCGGACTCTTCAGGAGTGTGAGAGCAAGGGGATCCGCCGCAACAATGGCAATCAGCCCCTTCGATTTTGCATCGAGAATTTTTTTCTCGATCTGGGTGTCGAGAAGTCCGTCCGTGCCTGGATATTGGAAAATCGCGCCAAACATTTCCTCGGTGGGTAAATAGGATGCGGGATCAAACGTTCTCACTTCGATTCCAAGCGGCGTGGCACGGGTTTCAATGACAGCGATGTTTTGCGGATGAAGCGCCTTCGAGACATAAAACACTTTACGCGCCGAATCCGGGTGCAATGCCTGACTCATGGTCATTGCCTCGGCGCATGCCGTTGCCTCGTCCAGAAGGGACGCGTTTGCAACAGGAAGACCGGTCAGATCGATCGTCATGGTTTGGAAGTTCAGAATCGCCTCAAGGCGCCCTTGGGCGATCTCGGCCTGGTAAGGTGTGTACTGCGTATACCATCCGGGATTCTCGAGAACATTCCGGAGAATTACATTTGGCGTAATGCAATCCGAAAACCCGAGACCAAGGAGGGAGCGAAACACCTGGTTTTTACCAACCACGGTCTTAAGCTTCTCGAGAACAACTCTTTCGTCATGCACGCCCTCGATCCTGATCGGGGTTTTGATCCGGATGGCATCCGGAACCGTCTTTTGAACAAGCTCGTCAAGAGATTTCAAGTCAAGGGCTTTCAACATCCCGGCTTGCTCTTTTTCGTTCGGCCCAATGTGCCTGGCTGAAAATTGATAAGGAGGATCAAAAGAAATTTTCGTTGGATTTTCGCCTATTTTAGCCACTTTTTCCATAACCGCATTTTATATGAGGTTTGTTCCGAGAGAAAGCACTTCCAAAAAATTATTTCTTCGAGTAGCTTCGTGGACTCGCAGTTTCGGGATTTGGGATGAATAACAACTTGGACTTACAACTACGCCTTCAAGAGTCATCTACAATGGAAAAGGACTACCGCTCCTCAGTGGGTATAAGTGATGATACCCGTGAATGGATGAGTGCTTTGAATACGTCGATTCTCACCACGCGTGCAAATTTGGTGAAGGATCACTCGTCCGAGCTTTCGGGAATCATGCAATCGCCTGAGTTTACCAGTCTTATATTTGCCGCCCAGTATCTGGCCGAGTCCTTGGGGCTCAGCAAAGAAGAGGCAACAGAAAGGTTAATCGACACCTTCCGAAAGCTCGACACCATTTGGGGTGACATGGTGATCAAGCGCGGAATCCAGGCCATGATCGATTAGGTCTTCAGGATGAAATCCCAACGGATTTCCACATGGCCCATCGAATCAATGAGCCCCTTGGGGGGATTGGGGTACGGTCCTGCCTTGTTCAAAGCATCAATCGCTGCTTGATCCAAATCTTGGGTACCAGACTCTTCAAGGACCTGAATTCTCATGATTTCCCCTTTTTGATTCATGGTAACCAGGGCCCTTGTCACAAAATCCGAATTCGAGGCAAGGTGCCGCCCCGATTTTAAGAGGCGATGTACGTTCTCTCGGAGAATGGGTTGCCATGCTTGATCCAATTGCTTTCGAACCCTTTCGAAGTAGGAATAGAAAACAAACTCTTTGGTATTTAGGGCCGAAAACTCACCCTCCTTCATTCCTTGGATGTACTGCCCGCCCTTCAGAGCCTCACCTAGTTGGGTTTTTGCCCAGTTCCTCTGTTTGTTGAAATCATCTTGAGGTTGGACCTTCAGTTTCAGGCCGAAGTCCGATAGACCCAACCTGGGCCTTGCAGCCAAGGGTCGCTGGTCCGGCACGCCAGCTTCGGTGAATTCTCCTTCATTTCGCGAGGACTGCTCCTCGCGAACCGCCCTTGTCTTGTCGCTCAGGTAGGCGTCTTTTTTAGCGTGTTTTACCTGGTCCCCTGCTGAGCGCTTCACGATCGAATTCTTCGGCGCAGCCTTGTCGGTCTCGAGTACCGCAACCTCGATTGGCTCTTGATTCAGGTCAAGCTTCGGCCCATGCGTGACATAGAAAAATGCCACAATCAGAAAGAGAAGATGGAGGCTGATCGAGCGTGCTAAGGGGCGTTCCAATACCCGTGTTTCCACATAATCCTCATCGGTCAAAAAAGGGAGCCAACTAAAGCGATTTTAATCCCGAACGATCGCGGAACAGGGAAAAATCGCGTCATTTATTCCACGCCACCGCCCGAGCGGCAAGAGCTTGTTTACTGGTCTTCGCGTAAGGTTTCTTCATTGTCCTCCTCAAGATCGTTGGTTTTACGCGGTGATGCCTTCGGGGCATCTCCTAAAGCCGCAGGTTCGTCCTCCAAGGGTCTGGCGCCCGGCTCGGTCCCTGAAATAAACACTTCTTTGATGGACCGACCCCCAGTCGAGAGGCGCCCGGACTTCGGGTCAATGTTCACAAATGTGACACCCTCGGGCATTGAAAAATCCTCGGGGGCATAATCTCGAAGTATATTGCTCATGTATTTGATCCAAATGGGAAGAGCTGTATTTGCTCCCGTTTCCCCTCTTCCCATGGAACGCTGATCGTCGTACCCAACCCAAACTCCGGTGACCACTTTTGGAGAAAACCCGACAAACCACCCATCCCTGAAATCTTGCGTCGTACCGGTTTTCCCTGCCAGGGGTCGACCAATGCTGCTTGCTTTTGCAGCCGTGCCGAATTGCACCACTTCCTTCATCAGGTACGTCATCAGGTATGCGACCCTGGGATCCAATCGCATTCCCGGAACCACCGGGGCAAATACCGGCTTCTTCGCGTCTTGGCCATCAGTGGAAGAAGTTCCACTCTCCACAGGCAAATCGGCCTGTGTTTCGAGAGTGCGGCCGTCACGGTCTTTGATCGACTGGAACACATTTGCTCGAAACGACTTTCCGGCCAACGGAAATGCGGTGAATGCGTGGACCAAATCTTGAACCGTCGTCACAGCGGAACCGAGGGAAATCGAAAGATCCGGAATAAATTGCGTATCCAACCCCAATCTCTTTGCGAGGTTGATTACGGTTTGAACCTTGATATCCTGAACGATCTTTACTGTGGGAATGTTTCTCGAATTGATCAGCGCCTGCCGGAAGGTGGTGTCGCCATAAAACTTTTCTTCAAAATTCTCGGGCTTCCAAACACCGTTTTCCTTGTCCTCAAAAACAACGGGGGAATCAACAATAATGCTGGCGGGGGTATAACCACTCTCCACAGCCGCCGCGTAGATGATCGGTTTGAATGTGGAACCCATCTGCCTCTTTGCCTGAACCGCTCGATTGAATTCGGAGGATTCGTAATCATATCCACCCACCATCGCAAGAATCTGTCCGGTTTCAACATCCACGGAGTAGAGGGCTCCTTGAATTTCCGGGATCTGAGAAAGCCGGGCTTTCCAGACCCCGTTGGAGAATCCTTTCACCTTCACCCAAATGACATCCCCGGGGTGCAACACTTCCCCAATCGTCTTCGGCGGCTTTGACGGTTGATTCACAGAGCTCGCCCACTTGACTTCCTCTAATGGGATTTGCGCACTCACAAGGCCGAGGCTGACCTGTGCGAATTTTTGGTCAGGGGAAATTTGAGTGACAAGAGCCTTCAGCCTTTTTCCTACGAGGGTTTTCTCGTACTTGGGATCGAACTCCGCCACAGCGGAATCCAAATCCAAGGTTCCCTCGGGAGTGAGGAAGCGAAACGGGAAATGCTCCTTTGTAAGCTCTTTTCTCATTTCCTCTCGAAACGGATTCCACTCCGGCTCAGGAAGGTTTTTTACCGGGCCACGATACCCTTTGCGCTGATCAATCTCCTCAAGACCGGACTCGAGTGCATCCTGTGCATACTGCGAGTATTTTGCCCCGGAGGGAACCATGACGCTGAGTCCATCCTCATAGAGCATTTGATCACCGTATTTCTGGGCCAAGTGACGCCTCAGATATTCCACGAAATACGGTGCAAGCCTTCTCTCTGTTCCATCGTTTACGAACAGCTTCACTTTTTCGAGTGCAGCGTTCTTTTGTTCCGCCTCGGAGATGAATTTATTTTCCCTCATCCGCTTGAGAACGTAGAGTTGCCTGTCTTTGGCTTTTCTCGGGTTCAGGAGTGGAGAGTACTTTCCCGGAGCAGTCGGAAGGCCGGCAATCAATGCCATTTCGGCAATAGTGAGGTTTTTCAGTTCTTTTTGAAAATAAGTGCGTGACGCCGCTTGGACCCCGTACGCTCCACTGCCAAGGTAGATCTGATTCAGATAAAGATAAAGAATCTCTTCTTTTGAAAGATTCTTCTCCAGCTGAAGTGCCAGGAACAGCTCCTTTGCTTTCCGGAAAATGTTTTTCTCCGGACTCAGGTAGAGGGATTTTGCGATTTGTTGGGTGATGGTGCTTCCACCCTGGACCACCTGGCCTGCAAGAAAGTTGGCAAGGGCGGCTCTTGCAATCGCAAAGACATTTACCCCTTGGTGCTCAAAAAAAGTTGAGTCCTCGGCGGAGAGAAATGCCTTCACCAGCTTTTCAGGAATCTGGTCGTAGGGGGTCAAGTAGCGGCGCTCTTTGTAGAACTCCGCCATGATCTTCGTCTGCCCGTTTTCGATGGAAAGGATCTGGGTCACTCCGAGCGGTCGATAGTCGGAGACCCTCTTGATCTCGGGAACTTCCTTATTGATTTTGGCGTAGGCGTACCAAAGGAGTCCACCACCTGCAAAGGTGGCACCCGTTACAAGAACACCCAACAACTTGGCTCCGTTTTTGAGCTTTCTGCTCATCCTCATGAGGCCAGATCATACTCCGAAATTCACATCATCCCACCCTAAAAATCAGCGCGGTTCAGCTTTCCTTCGGATAGCCGAGGTGCAAGAGATATTCGCGGTTTCCATCGGTTCCGCGGATCGGGGAATCGATCCAGCCATTTGACTTGAAACCCAATGCCTCCGTCCAGGTCAACGTTTCTTGTAGATGCTCTTTGGCACGATCCTGATCCTTCACAATTCCGCCGTCCGAGATCCATTCCCGACCGAGTTCAAACTGAGGCTTGAAAAGAATAACTGCGTCAGCACCGGGTTCAAGTCCGGCCTTGAGCGCCGGAAGAATGAGTCGAATCGAGATGAAGGATACGTCCATGACAAGGATCTGAAATCTCGCGCTGAAGTCTTGCGGATTGAAATTCCTTGCGTTGTAGTTTTCCACACTGACCACCCTAGGGTCCGAGCGAATCCTCCAGGCCAACTGATTGGTTCCGACATCAATTGCATGGACAGAGGAAGCCCCCCTTTCGAGCAATACCTCTGTGAATCCACCCGTGGATGCCCCGACATCGATTGCGATCTTGTCCCGAACACTGATCTGAAAGTGATCGAGCGCCCCGATCAGCTTGAGTGCGCCTCTCGAAACATACCTCATCTCCGGCTCCCGGAGCCGGATCGGCGCATCCTCAGGGATCATTTCGCCTGGTTTCTCAACAGGCACATCGCAAACAAGGACATTCTTGGCCATGATCATGGCTTGTGCCCTTGCCCTTGTACTCGCCAAGCCACGATCCACGAGAACTTTATCGATTCTTTGTTTCGGTTTTCCCGTCTTCACGGCTCTGAGCCGGAGAAAGGCCTGGTTTCAACACCCTCGGCATTGGCCTTGATCAACAGATCGACTTTTTGTTCAGCCTGCGACAGAAGGGCTTGGCAGTTTTTTACAAGTCCCACACCCTCTTGAAAGGCCGCGAGCGATTCCTCAAGCGGCATGCTCCCGGACTCGAGACTCTTCACGAGGCTTTCAAGTTTCTGAATTGACTCTTCGAACTTCTGGGATGAAATCATGATTAGGGAGATAACACATGGATTACCCTGGGCGAAACAGGGATCAGATCACTTCGGATCATTTCGCCCTTCGGACCTTTCAGGCCCACTTGACTCAAGCCCTCCGAAACCTGGACTGACATGAAGCGGGGCAGATCCCCCTCGAGCGGCTCCTCAAGAGAGATTTCGCCATTCCAAAGAATAGTATAGGTAAGGGGCTCCAGACCGAACTTTGCCGTAAGAGGTTTGGTTTCAACGCGGTATTCGTCCTTGAATCCATCAATCCTGGATCTATGATAAGCTCCCACCACAAGAGCACCTTGGTCGCTCAACCCTTGCTTGACCTGCCCCAGCCACCGGTCCAGCGATTTCTCAGCCACCTGATTGAGATGATATACGCCGTTTGAATCGGGATTTCCCAACTCATAACGGTAGAGATAGCCTGGCTCCTGCCCTTGCCTTGAGCCAATGTCCACGTGAACTGGATAGCCCTTGATCATGTGCACATTGCGTAACATTGCTGTGCCGTCGCTCTTGGTGATCGCTTGAATGGAGCTTTGCGTGGAGAGGCCCACCGTGAGTCCAACAACTTCCGGATCATTGCTGGTTCCGTTCTTGGAGACCCGCACGGGAATGTCTCGAATCTCCGGCTCGGACAACGCAAGGAAGGTGATGGTATCGTCGAGCACAGGCACAAAAATAGTGGTATTCAAATCCTGACTTTTTTCTGAAACCAGCTCAAGCACGCCTGCGCCCGGTTCGACATTGAGGATCGCGAAAAACTGTTTCCCATTGGATTCAAAATATACCGTTTCCTCGGACCGGCCGGTGAATTCAACCTTGTATCCTGCGGGAAGCAGACCGATCACATTGCCCATTCCTTTGGTGATTCTTGTCCCTGTCTTGACAAATATCGCTCCGAGCTGTTGCTCATCAAATAAGAGCGTTTCAACGTGATTGGGCGCGGGTTGCCGTGTAATCGTCGGCGTGTGCCTGGGTCCTTCGACTCTGATCCAACCTTCTTGCGCCCATGACTTTGAGATCCAGGTAAGTTTTTCAGGACAGGTCAGACTCTCCGGGCCAGAAGAAGAATCATTTACTGGAAAGCTGAAAACATGTTGAATTCCGAGTCCACACGGTCCTGGATCGCTTGAGGCGGCAGCTGTTTTGAAGGATGTGTTTTCTGAAAATGCTTTTTGAACTCTGTCCGGCCTTCCTTGATTTTGCGCAAGGATCAGAGGGCGTGTTTTACTCGGAACAGGGGGTGTCGGGGCGCTATTCCCACCTCTATCTTTGAGCTGCTCCTGAAGGAGAAGCCCCGTAAGGTCCGACTTCTCCTGTTCGCTGAGCGATGAAGCGAGAGTGATTTGCTCCATTCTGGATTCGGTTTTTGGTTCAATCTTCGATTCGGGCTTCTTTTCGGAGCCTGCACTCACCTCGGTCCACTCGGAATGGGCTTTTGGACGCGGAACGGGCACCTGAACACTCAGGTCATTTCCCCACACCCACTCTTCTTTCGATTCAGTCCTTCGTTCTTCGAGGGTCTTGAATGCTCCCCGATGCAAGTTCGCGGCAATCTGGAAGTCGGTGAAGTCGTCACGTTCATGTGTCTCGATTGATTCAATTACTCTCTTGAGACGACGAAGGTTGAAGGAGGGGCGTACCACCCCGTCTTTCTCGGCTGCGAACCGCGCGGGAGATCGAGTGATCTTCATAAGGTCCGGAGCGGGTACTTGCACAGTGGACTCTTGTAGGGATTCTCCGAGACGGGAGATGCGGACTGTAGGCGCATTCTTGATCCACTGGATGCTTTCAAACCTGATCCGCTGATCATGAAGTGATGTGAAAAAGGTGTGATTCGTTAAATCAAGGTTCATTCCAGCAAGGAAACCACCAAAAAGGCTGAAGCCTATGGCTGCTGCATTCAACACGCGTATGCTGATCTTGACCCTGCTTTTGTCAAAGTGCGAAATGATTCCGTTCATTCCTGTTTTTCCGGCAATCGTTGCCACGAGCTATCAATGACTCTGATTATCTCGGAGGCTTCAGGAAAGAACAACGAAAATAAACGCTTAGGTCTGACTACTCAGCTCTTACCGCCAAGACTCTGCCGAATCAATGCCCTTTGGAGCTTCAACTGATACTTGCGGAAAGAAGATGGATCCAACGCTGCATCCTCAAGCATCTTTTCTGCTTTTACCTGAGCGACCCTCGCCCGAGAAACGTCAATTTCCTGTGCAAGCTCGAGTGTTTCAGCGATCACCTTTACGGCCCCATTCTCGACATTCACAAAGCCACTCGAAATCACTCCGTGAACTGGAGCCTTTCCGACCGGGGTGTACACAAAACGACCCGTATCGAGTGCCGAAATCATATTGGCATGCCCGGGCAAAATTTCGAGTTCACCCTGAGTGGAGGTGACCACAAAGGATTGGACTTGTTCATCCTGGGTGAGCTTTCGCTCGGGCGCGTAAACGCTTAAACTGAAGCTATTCATGGGAAATCCATTTCTCCTGAATCAGTTAAGGGTTTTGGCTTTTTCAACGGCCTCTTCAATCGTTCCCACCATGTAGAAAGCCTGCTCTGGAAGATGATCGTGAGTTCCATCTGCAATCTCGCGGAAGCCCTTGATGGTATCTTCAATTTTCACAAACTTGCCTTTCAGACCGGTGAACTGCTCTGCAACGAACATTGGCTGGGACAAGAATCTCTGGATCTTTCGGGCGCGAGCCACCGTCTTCTTGTCTTCTTCGGAAAGCTCATCCATTCCCAGGATGGCGATAATGTCTTGCAGCTCCTTGTACCGCTGCAAAATCCCCTGCACCATCCGGGCCACTCGATAATGTTCCGCCCCCACGATTTGCGGGTCCAAGACTCTCGACGTGGAAGCCAATGGATCCACCGCCGGGAAAATCGCCATTTCGGCAATTTGGCGGCTCAGGTTGGTGGTTGCATCAAGGTGCGAGAAAGTGGTCGCGGGTGCCGGATCGGTATAGTCATCGGCAGGAACATAAACCGCCTGAATGGAGGTGATCGAACCCTTACTGGTTGAAGTGATCCGTTCCTGAAGCTCCCCCATCTCCGTTCCAAGCGTAGGCTGATAACCCACCGCGGAAGGGATACGACCCAAGAGTGCCGACACTTCGGAGCCTGCTTGAGTGAAGCGGAAAATGTTATCCACAAAAAGCAAAACGTCCCTGTTCTCTTCGTCACGGAAATACTCGGCAATTGTCAGAGCCGAGAGAGCAACCCGTGCGCGGGCTCCAGGTGGTTCGTTCATTTGGCCGTACACAAGACTGGTTTTCTTGATGACTCCGGACTCACTCATTTCCATGAACAGGTCATTTCCCTCGCGGGTACGTTCTCCCACCCCTGCGAACACCGAGTAGCCTCCGTGTTGGGTGGCAATGTTATTGATCAGCTCCATGATCAATACGGTTTTGCCCACTCCGGCACCACCGAAAAGACCAATTTTCCCACCCTTTGCATAAGGCGCAATCAGATCCACTACCTTGATGCCGGTATAAAAAGGCTCAACCGCAGTGGATTGCTCCTTAAAGCTGGGAGCGGCCCGGTGGATTCCCCACTGTTTCTTTGCGATCACAGGACCCGCTTCATCCACAGGCTCTCCGACGACGTTCAGGATTCTCCCGAGTGTCTCAGGGCCCACAGGCATCATAATCTGATCTCCGGTGTCGAGAGCAGGAAGCCCACGGGTCAAACCATCCGTTGCATCCATGGCGATGCAGCGAACGGTGTTCTCACCGAGATGCTGGGCAACCTCGAGTACGAGATTCCAATCCTTGTCCCCATTGGTTTTATTGGTGACCCGGACTGACTGATAAATCGGTGGAACCTTTCCGGCGGGAAACTCCACATCCACAACGGGTCCGATTACTGCCTTGATTTTCCCTAGATTCTGACCTGCACTTGCTGACATGTCTTTGTTCTCCTTAGTTACGCTTGTACTTTCTGCGCCTCGCTTCCAGAGATGATCTCCAGAAGCTCCTTGGTAATCGCAGCTTGTCTTTGTTTGTTATACTGAAGGGTGAGCTTTCGGATCATATCACCCGCATTCTTTGTCGCATTCTCCATGGCGCTCATTCGGGCTCCATGCTCGGATGCTTGTGCCTCCAACAAGGCCCTGAAAACCTGAACCACAAAATACTTCGCTGAGAGCGACTCGTACAATTCAGGCTTTGAAGGTTCAAACAGAGTGAGGTCGGTGCGAACCGGGTCTACATCACTCTCTTCTGTCGCCTCCAAGGGAAGAATTCGATCGGTTTTCACGACCTGGGAAATTGCATTCTTGAACTCGTTGAAAATGAAAATGACCTCGTCAACAGCCCCAGTGTCGAAAAGCGGTTGGATTTTCCGCGAAAGTTCCACCGCCTTGCGAAAGGTCACCTTCGCGCCGAACTCTTCATAGTGAATGGTGTCAACAGCAACGCGGGACTTCACAAGCTCCATGGCCTTTTTGCCGACAAATACCGCTTTTACCGCACGGCCCTCTTGTTTCTTTTGCGAGAGACTCGCCAAAGCAGCTCTTGTAATGCTCCCATTATATCCACCGCAAAGACCGCGATCAGAACTGATCACAACCAGCAGCGTCTGTGGAGAACGCACCATTACTGATGACTCGGAAGCACCATTGCCAGCCGTTACGGCATGCATCATTCTTGAGATTTCTCTCGCATAGGGTCTTTGACTGAGGATTGCCTCAGTCGCACGCCGCAACTTCGCCGCCGAGACCATTTTCATGGCCTTGGTGGTTTGCTGTGTGTTTTTCACCGATGTGATTCGGCTTTTCAGATCCTTGATGCTAGGCATTAGGTGAATACCTTTTCAAATGCTTTCAAGGCCTCGAGCAGCTTGCCTTTGGTTTCATCATCAATGGCTTTCTTCTCAGTGATCGTTTTGGAAATCGCGGGGTGATTCTTGCTCAAGTAATCCAGAAGCTGAGACTCATACGCCCCCAACTTGGCCGTGGGCAGCTTGTCCAAGAAACCGTTCACCCCTGCAAAAATCACAAGGATTTGCTCTTCCACCGGCTTCGGCTGATATTGGGGCTGTTTCAGGACCTCAACCAAACGCTGTCCCCTGGCAAGCTGCCTTTGGGTTGCAGGATCCAGATCAGATCCAAACTGGGCGAATGCCGCCTTCTCGCGAAACTGCGCCAGGTCAATCCGAAGTGTTCCGGCGACTTGTTTCATGGCTTTGATTTGGGCCGAGCCACCAACCCTCGAAACAGAAAGACCAACGTTCACCGCAGGTCGGACACCGCTGTAAAAAAGATCGCTCTCGAGAAAAATCTGGCCATCGGTGATGGAAATCACGTTGGTGGGAATATAGCCCGACACATCCCCGGCCTGTGTTTCCACAATGGGGAGCGCGGTCAAGCTACCCGCACCCAGCTTGTCGCTGAGTTTCGCTGCCCTCTCAAGAAGACGTGAATGCAAATAGAAAACATCTCCCGGATATGCTTCGCGCCCCGGGGGACGACGCAAAAGAAGAGAGAGCTGGCGATAGGCCTGCGCTTGCTTGGTAAGATCGTCATAAACGATCAACGCGTGCATGCCGTTGTCGCGGAAAAACTCTCCCATGGTCACGCCTGTATAGGGCGCCAGAAATTGAAGGGGGGCCTGCTCTGATGCGTTTGCCGCCACAACAATCGAATAGTCCATGGCGCCCGACTTTTTGAGCCGGTCTACAACCTGAGCGACTGTCGATTGTTTCTGCCCGATGGCAACATAGATACAAAATACGTTTTTGCCTTTTTGATTGATGATCGTATCAATAGCAATCGCTGTTTTCCCGGTCTGGCGATCCCCAATGATCAGCTCTCGCTGCCCACGACCAATCGGAATCATGGCATCAATGGCCTTGATTCCAGTTTGAAGTGGCTCATGCACCGATTTCCGCTCAATGATCCCCGGAGCCTTGACCTCCACACGGCCGTACTTGCTCGCCTTGATTTCACCAAGTCCATCGATGGGCTGACCGAGGGCATTTACAACTCGTCCAAGCAACTCTTTTCCAACCGGCACCTGAACAATCTTGCCAGTTCTCTTTACGCTCCCGCCTTCCTTGATGAGGGTCTCATCTCCAAGGATTGCCGCACCCACCGACATCTCCTCCAGGTTCAGGATCATTCCGGAAACGCCATTTCCGAAGTCAACCAGCTCGCCGGCCATGGCTTTTTCCAAGCCATAGATTTTTGCCACCCCGTCACCGACGGCAAGAACCGAGCCGGTTTCTGATACGTCCAGCTTTCCGTCGAGATTGGACAACTGGCTTTTCAACACATCCGCAATTTCACTGGCTTTCAAACTCATATTTCTCTCCTTACGAATCTTTCTTTACATGCTCGCAAACTTGGCGAGCTTCGATTTGATGGTTCCGTCGTATGTCACGCCATTGATGGTTACTTTGATTCCCGCAATGACCGCCGGATCAACCTTCGTGTTCAACTGGATTGGCTTTTGAAATCTCTTGGAAAGAACTTCCGCGATTCCCGACAGCGCTGCTGCATCAAGAGGAATGGCGCTTACCAATTCTCCGATCAACCCTCCACGGCGTTCCACCTGAATGCGCTCCACTTCTGCAAGGATGGAGGGCAGAAGATCAAGCCGCCCCTTTTTCATCAACAAGGCCAGGAAGCGGGTGGAAAGAACCGAAGAGCCGGCCTTTTTGCAAAGAGAGTCCATTGCCTTGGTCTTCTCGTCCTCGGACAGCATTGGGCTTTCAAATGTCTTCAAAGCAAGGGCATTTGACACCAGCGCTTGTGAAAACTCGTGCAGCTCAGCCGTGATTGAACCCAAATTGATTTCTGGCTTTTCAGAGAGACAAACGTCCACAAGAACTTGTGCATACAACCGGGAAACCTTCATGCGAGGGACTCCCCTTTCATGATCTCGGCAAGAACACGCTGATTGGCCTTCGCGTGCAGTTCCGGATTCAAGGCTTGAATGATTTTCTGCTCTGCCGAATTCAGAACCGCCTTGCGAAACGATGCTCGAATTGAGGCTCTGGTCGCATCAAGGAGCGCCGATTTGTTTTGTTCAGCTTCAGACTTCATCTGGGCGATGACCCGAACCGAGGACTGGCGAACTGCGTCTGCTTGCACCAGGCTTTTTTGTTTCCATTCACTGGCGATTTCCGCCGTTTCAACACCCAAGCGAGAAATCCTCAATTCAGCTTCGGACCTTTTTTTCTCCGCATCTTCAAGCTGTGCCTTTGATTTATTCAACCCATTGAAAATTTCAATCCTTCGACCTGTTAGGAAGGTGAAAAACGGACCTTTGGTCTTGTAAACCAGGAATCCAAGAAGACCCAAGAGATTCAGTGCAGGCCATAAAAGCTTTTCCATTGTCATACCCCCGACAAAACCTTTTGTGCGAGCGTTTCAGAAATCGGTCCAAGCTGGAGCTTCAGTTCAGATTCAGCCTTGAGCCTCTCGTCCTGGAGTTCCTGGAGCAGCTTTAGATAGTCCTTCTTCAGCTCATCTTTCACCTTGGCGATGCGGGCGTCTTCTTCCATTCTTACTTCGTTGAGTGCGGCTTCGTGTGTCTTGATGGCATCCAAACGCGCTTGCGAAATTGCCTTTTGGTATTCAGCAAACTTCGACTCCACGCTCTTGAGGAGCTCAGCGGAGGAAGCCATGTCATCCTTGAGTTTGTGATTGCGCTTTTCAATCAGACGCTGGATTGGCTTCATGTAGAGTTCGGAAAGCAAAAGGAAAAAGACCCCAAAGAGGACAAATTGATAGAAAAATGTATTGTTTATCTCAAGTTGCTCGAGAATCTCGTTCATGCTCACTCGCCCTTATTGCTGCGCTAAATATGGAAAAGGCAGATAAAATATTTCCCTTTGGCTACCACGCAGAATCAAAGACGGTCAAGCTTGTCATGTCATTTTATTGGTTCCCTCGAAGATCACGCCATCTTCGACTCTTAGACTCGGAGTGCTCATCTCTCCCTTGAAAACAGCTGGTTTTCGAATTTCTACCCTGTATTTTGCCTCAATCGTAGCTTCTACGCGGCCATAAACGATTACTACTCCGGCCCGAATCTCACCGGTTACACGACCTGTTTCACCAATCACCAACATATCTGGCGTGGTAATCACCCCGTTGACTACACCATTTACATGGAAACAACCGCTGTAAACGAGGTTCCCTTTAAACTCGACCGAGGACTCCAAAACCCCGGTAACCTGGGTGGAGACCACCTCTGGGGATGGAAAATCCTTGAGGTCATAATTCATCAGGCATCTCCCAACAAAATCCCGAGGACCCTGTGGAGATCCTCTTTGGAAGAATACTTGATTTGAATCTGGCCTGAGCGTTGGGTGCCCTTGATTTCCACTTTGGCCATGTACCTTCGAGTCAGGTCCTGAATGTGCTTGAGCATCTCTGCGTCCGATCCCAAAACCGGCTTCGCCAGCCCTGCCGCGGTACCGGCCTTCGGCTGAGCCACTTTCAATTCCTGGGCTGTTTTTTCGGCCTGTCGCACGCTAAGGCTTTTTTCGAGAATTTCCTTGGCAAAGGTTTCTCTCTGCGCCACGTCTTCGACGGAGAGCAATGCCTTCGCATGCCCTCTGGAAAGGTGTCCTTTTTTCAGTTCCACAAGGATAAAGTCCGAAAGCTTCAAGACCCGGAGTGCGTTCGCGATGGTGGCCCGGTCCTTTCCCATTCTCTTGGCAAGGTCCTCTTGTGAGAGCTGGAATTCTTGCATGAGCTGAAAGTAGGCGAGTGCCTCGTCCACGCAATTCAGGTCTTCTCGCTGAATGTTCTCAACAATTGCAAGCTCCAGCGCCTCGCGATCGGTGCTCTTCCGAATCACAACGGGAACCATTTTCAGACCAGCGATTTTGCTCGCACGCAGTCTGCGCTCACCGGCAATCAACTCATATCCATCGGAAGACTTTCTGACCACCAGCGGCTGAATGAGACCGTTTTCACGAATGGACTGCGCCAACTCCTCCAACGCCTGTTCATCGAAATCCCTGCGTGGCTGAAATTCGTTGGCCTTGATTTCGGAGATATCCAGCACCGCAATGCCGGGATGGCGGTCCCGATTCATACCGGGCCTTTCCGAAGGATCAACCATGGGGCGCGCCAGAACAGCTCCGCTCGGCGGAACCACGGGCGTCCCTTGCGCCTCAACCTGGGGCTGCGCCACCTCGGTTACACTTGGAGCGGATGGAATTGGTGGCAAAAGTGAAGCTAAACCCTTTCCGAGGACTGACTTTGTTTGCGATGGATTCATGGATCAAACCCCCATTTCCGGTGCAGGCGAGAAAGGCTGCTCTTTTTGCGCCCTTTGATTCTTCGATTTTTCCAAAACCTCTCTGGCCAAATCAAGATAAGCAACACAGCCCTTCGAGTTTACATCGTACAAAACGATGGGCTTCCCAAATGAGGTACACTCACTCAGCTTGATGTTTCTTGGAATCACTGTTTTAAATACCTGGTCCTTGAAATGGGTTCGAACTTCGGTTTCAATCTCATGACTGAGCTTGAGCTGCGAATTGAACATGGTAAGAGCGATTCCCTCAATCTCAAGTGATGGATTGACGCTTTGGCGTATCAGGCCAATCGTGGTCATGAGCTGACCAAGACCTTCCAGCGCGAAATATTCCGCCTGAAGAGGGACGATCACAGAGTCGGCGGCAGTCAGTGCATTTACCGTCAAAAGGCCAAGTGTTGGCGGGCAATCAATGAAGATGAAATCATAGCTGCTTTTGATTTCCGCGATTGCAGCTTTCATTTTCGCTTCTCGGGCAAAGGCGCTGACAAGCTCAATCTCTGCCCCCGCCAAGTGCGGGTTGGCTGGCGCAAGATCAAGATGATCAATTCCGGTAGGCTTGATCACTTGGGAAAGGGGAACTTCTCCCAGGAGCGCGTTATAAATTGTGAGATTTCCCTCATCCAACGACTGGGCCATTCCTACTGCCGAAGAAGCGTTTCCTTGTGGGTCGAAATCGATGAGAAGTACGCGCTGATCGGCCAGCGATAGCGAAGCCGCCAGATTCACCGTGGTCGTTGTTTTTCCAACGCCACCCTTTTGATTCACAATTGCAATTACTTTTCCCATGTCTTCCGCCCGAAATAAATGTAAGTTCCCGCACTTCTACATCAAATTGATGAAATAAAAAAGGGGGTAACACTGTTGTTGTGTTAAAACCCCCCTTCTCGTTAGATTGTTCTGTCGCGCTATCTTGCGAATAGCTAGTGTGGTTGCGGTGGAGAACAATTCTTTTCAAACTTTTTACTGCTATTAACCACAGATTACTCAGAATATTCTGAATATCAACAAAAAAGATTAATCAAATTTATTTTCTTTTTAGGGTAACCAGTATTCTTGTTTTGCCTTCGGAAGAGTAGTCATGGGTGTGGATAATCGTCAATTTCTTGCCGAAACGAGTTTTCTGCGCCTCACTCCATTCGAGCTCCCAGCCTCTGCTTTTGAATAATATGAGATTGTTCCACGTGGAACAATTCCAGATCCAACCGGCCAGCTTATCAACAGTTCCAACAGCCCTTGCGATAACAGTATCCGGCATGCAGACCTGGGCCACCTCCTCGGCCCTCTTCGGAAACACTGTAACCCTCTCAAGACCGAGCTCGCTTCTGGTTCGCTCCAAAAAGTCAGCTTTATTTTGCTCAGACTCGGCTAAAAACCAAACTCTGTCGTTACTCGAAGAAAGCGCCGCGCCCAGAAGGCCCGGGACACCGGACCCAGTGCCAATATCAAGTACCCTTTTGCCCAGGGTGGGAAGGGATAAGAGCTCAACCACGTCCACTAAGTGGCCACTTACAAAATCCTCCGCGCCTTGAATTCGGGTAAGATTCTGGAGTTGGTTCTCCCGATACAATGCCTCCCCAAAGCGCGATGCCGAGAGGGCATGTTCTTCATCCATTGGAAGCCCCTTGGCGTGGATAGCCTTAAGAATCTCCGCCTGGCTAAGCATTCTGACTACTCTCCCCTGTTGGCGGGCTGCGGACTCCAAGGTTCTTGAGATGAATCATTAAATTTGCCACAGCTGCAGGGGTCACGCCCTGGATTCGGGAGGCTTGCCCAAGATTCTGCGGGCGTGTGGTCGTCAGGCGGCCCTTAATCTCATTTGAAAGACCGGCCACCACATTAAAGTCCAGATTACACGGTATCGGCATGCCCTCGGCTACCCTTACCCCTGCCAAAAGCTCCAGATCCTTCTCAATATAACCCTGATATTTAGCCTGAATCTCAATTTGTTCACATATCGGGCTTGTAGCCTCAGCATCCAACGGGAAACCGAGTCCCTTTAGCGTCTCAAAGGTCACCTCTGGCCTCCTCAAGAGAACCCCGGCGGAAACTCGATCCTTAATCACATTCAACCCCATTCCTGAAAACCGTTCATTTGTTTCAGAATTGGGAAAAAAGAACCATTGATCCACCTTGCCTCTGAGATTCTCCATTTCGTTCAATTTGTCCTGAAACAACCTGGCCGAATCACCGCTCAGCAGTCCAATCTCAATGCCCTTTGGACTAAGCCGTAAATCAGCATTATCCTCTCTCAACAACAATCTGTATTCAGCCCTTGATGTAAACATCCGGTACGGTTCATCAGACCCCTTCAGTATGAGATCATCGATCAATACTCCGATGTAGCCGTCTGCCCGCGTTAAACTAAAGCTTCCACGCCCAAGGGCGCGGTGTGCCGCGTTAATTCCGGCGATAATCCCCTGCCCTGCTGCCTCTTCATAACCAGAAGTTCCGTTCACCTGCCCCGCAAAAAACAAGCCGGAGTAATCCTTGCTTTCGAGGGTGTTATTGAGCTGGCGGGCGTCAATGGCATCATACTCGACGGCATAAGCATACCGGATGAACTTTGCCTTCTGCAGGCCGTCAATAGTATGGACAAACTCTTCCTGCACATCCTTAGGCAAAGAGGTCGAAATCCCATTGACATAGATCTCGTCGACATCGAGGCCTTCCGGCTCTAGAAACAGCTGATGCCGATCCTTATCTCTAAAGCGCACGATCTTGTCTTCAATTGATGGACAATATCTGGGTCCCACCCCGGTGATTGCACCGCTGTACATTGCTGAAAGCCCGATATTTCTCTCGATCAGCTCATGAGTTCGTTCGTTGGTATATGTCAGAAAACAATTCACCTGGGGAAGAAAGGGATAGGGATTTGGCTGATGAAAAAAGGAGAATGGGGTGGCCACCGGGTCGCCGGGTTGGGGAGTTGTCTTGGACCAATCAATCGAATCCTTGTGCAAGCGAGGCGGAGTGCCAGTTTTCAGTCTTCGCAAACGCAACCCGAGCTTCATCAGATCACCACTCAGACTTTTTGCTGACTGGTCTCCCAAACGACCACCCTCTTCTTGTTCCTTTCCTCGGTGCATGATGGCTCGCAGAAAAGTCCCCGAAGTAATCACAACGGACTTTCCGAACACATCCTCCCCGTTCAACCTGATCCCAACGACACTCCCGGAAGCAACAATAAGTCCAGTAACCTCGCCCTCCAAAACTTCGAGCTGCGCGACACCCGCCAGGTGGCGTTGCATGAATCTGGCATACCTATTCTTGTCACACTGCGCGCGCGAGGAACGAACTGCAGGCCCCTTGCTTGAATTCAAACGCCGGAACTGAATCGTTGCCAAATCGGTGATTCGCCCCATCAATCCACCTAAGGCATCGATTTCCTTAACTAATTGCCCTTTTGCCAAACCCCCAATCGCCGGGTTGCAGGACATGGCGCCGATTTTGGATGGGTCCAAGGTGACCATCGCGGTCTTTGCCCCAAGTCGAGCAGCGGCATGAGCGGCCTCACATCCTGCGTGCCCGCCGCCAATTACGATAACATCATACCGAACCATATTGGTCGCGAATTTTAACGCGACGGGGCATGTTTGTCGATATAATTGATGATCTCTTCCAACGCGGTGCCGGGCGTGAAAACCATCGCTGTGCCGGCTGCCCTCAGACCCTCGAAATCCTCTTCTGGGATGATGCCCCCGACCAAAACCAAGGTGTCATTCAAACCAGCACCTCGAATCCCCTGAATCACCTCGGGAACCAGTGCATTGTGGGCGCCCGAAAGGATGCTGATGCCGATCACATGAACATCCTCCTGAATTGCCGCCTGAATGATCATTTCCGGTGTCTGGTGTAGCCCGGTATAAATGACCTCAAAACCAGCATCCCGAAGTGCTCGTGCAATCACCTTTGCCCCGCGGTCATGACCATCGAGACCGGGCTTGGCGATCAAAACGCGAATTCGATTTCTCTGTGGTGCCGTCAATACTGTCTGATTCATAAAATTCCCTAAAATCCTGCTAGAATTTGCCTTCCTCGCGATACTCACCGTAAATCCCACGGAGCGTGTCACACACCTCCTGCAGTGTCGAGTAAACACTCACCGCCCCGATGATCGAAGGCATCAGGTTTTCACCCTTCTCTGCCGCGAGTTTCACGGAACTCAATGCCTGCTGCACCTTGAGGGGATCGCGCTTGGACTTCAATGCCTTCAAACGCTCCGACTGTCGTTTTTCCACCGAACGATCAATGTAGAGGGTCTCGAATGCACGCTTCTTCTCCTCGGACTGATAGCGGTTGACACCCACCATCACCTTTTCTTTCTTCTCCAGCTGACGTTGGAAGTGATACGCGCTGTTTCCAATCTCGGCCTGGGGATACCCGTTTTCAACTGCCTTGATCATGCCCCCCATCTCATCAATTTTTTTAATATACTCGAGCGCCTCAGTCTCAACTTTTTTCGTTAAATACTCCACCAGATACGAACCCCCCAATGGATCCGCATAGTTAGCAACCCCGCTCTCCTCCGCAATCACCTGTTGCGTGCGCAGAGCCACCATCACCGCCTCATCAGTTGGAAGGGCCAGGGTTTCATCCATCGAATTCGTATGAAGGGAATTCACTCCCCCCAAGACTCCGGCCATCGCCTGTACCGCAACTCGAACCACATTGTTCATGGGCTGTTGTGCGGTAAGGGAGACCCCCGCGGTTTGGGCATGCGTCCGCAACATCCATGACTTGGGTGATTTCGCGCCGTAGCGATCTCTCATCAAGTGTGCCCAGATACGACGGGCAGCCCTGAACTTGGCGATCTCTTCAAAAAAATCATTGTGAACATCAAAAAAGAACGACAACCGCGGTGCGAACTCGTCCACATCCATGCCACGCTTGATCGACTCTTCCACATAAGCCATCCCGTCGGCCAATGTGAAGGCAAGCTCCTGCACTGCAGTGGCTCCTGCTTCACGAATGTGGTACCCGGAGATCGAAACCGTATTCCAATTCGGATAATGCTTGGTTCCGTACTCAATGGTGTCGATTACGCACTTTACAGCTGGCGCAATCGGAAACAACCACTCCTTCTGCGCGATGTACTCTTTCAAGATATCGTTCTGTAGGGTGCCCTTCACTTTTTCCTTCGGAACACCACGTTTTTCGGCCATTGCGTAATACATGGCGAGAATCACAATCGCAGGACCATTGATCGTCATCGAGGTCGTCACCTCCCCCAGGGGAATTCCCTCAAACAACTCCTCCATGTCCTCAAGTGAAGACACCGAGACACCGCACTTTCCCACTTCTCCCTTCGCCTTTGGAGAATCGCAATCATACCCCATCAACGTCGGCATATCGAAGGCGGTTGAAAGCCCCGTCTGACCTTGCTCAAGGAGAAGCTTGAACCTTTTGTTGGTTTCTGTAGGAGAAGAGAACCCTGCAAACTGCCGCATGGTCCAGAGTTTTCCACGATACATGTTGTACTGGACGCCCCTCGTATAGGGAAACTCACCGGGGAACCCCAGATCCTTCTCGAAATCAAAGCCCACACTCTCAAGGTCATCCGGCGTGCAAAGCAGCGGGACCTCCATATCGCTCAGTGTGGTAAAACGAACCGGACGCTCCGGAAACTTTTTTGTGTTTGCGGCGAGACGGGAATCCCACTCTTTTCGCCGATCTGCGATCGTCTTGGTGTCATTTGCCATGGCGGGCATCATAGCCCCAAACCCAGCTCAGATCAATTCAAGAACCCGTCGGAGATGTCCTGATGTTGACAATCTCACCGAGAAAACAGCCAAAAACTACTTTCTGGCAAGCTCCTGTGCCGCGATCACCAGCTTCTGGATCTCACTGGTGCCTTCATAGATCTCTGTAATCTTGGCGTCGCGGAAATTACGCTCCACCACATAGTCCTTGGTATACCCGTATCCCCCGTGCACCTGGATGGCCTTGGTGGTAATCCACATCGCGGCGTCCGCAGCAGACAACTTGGCCATGGCCGCCTCTCGGGTAAATGGAAGTCCTTGATCTTTTCTGGTTGCAGCAAACCACGTCAACAGACGGGCCCCCTGAAGCCTGGTCGTCATTTCCGCGATGTAAAACTGGATTGCTTGAAGCTTGGCAATCGGGGCTCCGAACTGCTCCCGTTCCATCGCGAACTTCTTGGAGGCCTCGAGCGCACAGGTCGCAATTCCGAGAGCTTGTGAGGCAATTCCGATTCGACCCCCATCGAGAGTGCTCATTGCGATCTTGAATCCATCCCCCTCCTTCCCGAGCAAACACTCGTCGGGAACGAAGCAATCATCAAAAAACAAGGATGCTGTGGAGGAGGCTGTGATTCCAAGCTTGTTTTCAAGTTTGTTCACGCTATAGCCTTTTGTTTTGGTATCAACCACGAAGGCACAGATTCCCTTATGCTTGAGCTCCGGGTTGATGCTTGCGAACAGAATGCAATAATCCGCTTCGCGACCATTGGTAATCCAGTTCTTCGAGCCGTTGATCTTGTACCCTCCCGGCACCTTTTCAGCGCGGCACTTCAGTCCGGCAGGGTCGGAACCGTGTCCTGGCTCTGAGAGCGCGAAACACCCGAGTTTCTCACCCATTGCCAGGGGCTTCAAGAACTTCCCCTTTTGGTGATCATTGCCAAAGGCCTGTATTGGAAAACAAACAAGCGAATTGTTCACCGACATGATGACGCCTGTGGATGCACATGCGGCGGAGATCGCTTCCATCGCCATTGCGTAATCAAGGGTGGTGAGTCCTGATCCGCCCCACTCCTCCTCGACCATCATTCCCATCAGCCCCATCCCGGCCATTTGTCTGACCGTGTCCACCGGAAACTCCCCGGTCTCATCATGGTGCGCAGCTCTTGGAGCCACAACTTCATTTGAAAACTGATGAATGGAATCCATCAGCATTTTTTGTGATTCATCCAGATTGGGCCATGATTTGGAATAGTCCATATTCACCTCCGGCACATCAAAGCACACCTAAAGACTGGAATCACCCCTAAATTTCATTCACAATAGTTTTCGTTTCGACTGGAATAAAAACGGAACTCCGGTGTTCTCAGGCAAGAAACCTCTCCCCAGTTCGCAGACGGAACTTCCCCAGGTGAAGCCACCATGAGCATTCCCGCTTGGGGCTGCCGAAGCGGATCGAAGGATCCAATGGCCTGATCTTCCCCTCGCGCCAATAAAATCGCCAAATTGAGCCATAGCCCACCGGCCTTCTCTGTGAAGACAATCTTGTCAATTCGGGATCGCGAATCCACTTTCAGGCTATTCACGCTTGCCAACCAAAAATCGGCGGGGTGTTGTTTTTGCTGATTCACGTCTGGAGCGAACGTTGCGAGAAGCAAAGCCGTAACAAAAAGCCCGCCCCACATCCACTTTTCCGCCTTCTCGGCAAAAGCCGGAAACCACCGGGAAAGCATGACTCCTGTAGGGATCGCAGCCAAGGGATAAAATGGCGTCAGGTAGTGTTCCATGTAAACAACACCGAAGCTGTACGCAAGGGGAACGGCAAGAGCGGCGAAACTCCACATCACCAACTCACGCCCCATCGGTTCCCGCTTCGACCATGCCTTGAACCCGAAAATCAAACCCCACACAAATATCGGGAACCACGGGAGCCAAAGCGCATACAGATTACGCCATGGGTGAATGGACAACTGTTGAAAACTCGCACGACCGGCAACGCTGATCGCAAAATACCTTTCGAGGAAATCCAGTCCATCTCCCAAGCCAAACCAAATCATCAACGGGACGGCCATCCCGATGATGGCAAGCAACACATGGATCAAAAACCTCCGATCCATGTGGAACAAAAGGACCAAGCCACAAGCACCCGCGGCCGGCAAGGCCGCAACGCCCTTCACCATGAAGGCACACGAAAGAGACGCGCCTCCCAAAATCATGAGGGCTCTCGAGCGTCGGGTGCTTCTCACCTCTGATGCACTGGCGAGACTCATCAAAATGGCCGCGCCGAGACCGAAAAAGGACAGGATACCATCCAAGTAAAAATTCGATGCCCATTTCACAAATCGGGAGGAACTGATGAGCACCAGGGCTGCGAACAGTCCGGCCGACCTCCCGGCAATGTGTTTCGTATATGCAAAAAGCATCCAAGCTGACAGCACGGCCAAGCTTGCCGGAAAAACCCTGGAAACGGCTTCTGAAAAACCGAAAAGCTTGAATACTGCCGCCTGAATCCAAATCGCGAGGGGCGGGTGCTGAAAAAAGTCGGGATATTGCTCAAGGCCGTAATGCAATCGGCTCCAATCCCCCGAGCGGAGAATGTTCTTCGCCAGCGCCGCGTAGGTCAATCCATCAAACATCAAGTGGAAGGTGGATGTTTGTGCAAAAAACACCAGAACCGCTGCACTCACCACCCAGAGCTCGAGCCTCCGACTCACGCACTGCCCCTCATTCCCCTGAACCTCGGAGACCGCTTTTCAGAAAAAGCCGCCATGCCCTCCTTCTGGTCGACTGTTTCAAAGAGAGATGAAAACCTGTGGGATTCCGCATCCACTTTCGGATAAATCCCCGCACTTTCCTCGAACTCGTTCAGGAGACGTTTTCCCGCAACGATCGCATCCAGGGAATTGCCGGAAATCTTTGTCGCAAAAGCACGAACCTGATCAAAAAAGCCATCGTGCGAGAGTACTTTGCGGATCAATCCCAGCTGGTTTGCCTCGTCCGCTTTGATTCGATCCCCCGAAAAAATCAACTCCTTGGCACGAGCCACGCCAAGATTGCGTGACAGGCGAATCGTTCCCCCGAATCCCGGGATTACGCCAAGACTCACCTCAGGAAGACCAAACTGGGCTTTTTCACTCGCAAGAATGAAATCACATGCGAGGGCCAACTCCGTCCCTCCCCCGAGAGCAAACCCGTGAACCGCGGCGATCGTGACTTTCGGCATCTGCTCCAAAAGCAAACAAACCTCATGCCCGAGTCGCGAAAAGCGAGCCGCCTCTGAGCGGTTCATCTTCTGCATTTCCAAAATGTCAGCCCCCGCCACAAACGCTTTTTCGCCGGCCCCGCGCAAAATCAAAACCCGCACGCTCTCCTCTTTTGCAATGAACTCGAGCTTTTTTCTGAGCTCCTCAAGGACCTGGATATTCAGTGCGTTGAGCGACTCGGGCCGGTGAATACTCAGCTCAAGGACCCCTTCCCCGGCGATTTCCTCTCTCAAAATGTCACTCATATTTGTAAAATCCCCGACCTGATTTTTTACCAAGCCATCCGGCCGTTACATATTGGCGAAGCAATGGGCATGGCCGGTATTTGGTGTCGCCGAAGCCTTCGAACAAAACCTCCATGATCGCCAAACACGTATCCAGGCCGATGAAGTCGGCGAGAGTAAGCGGTCCCATTGGCTGGTTTGTCCCGAGCCTCATCGCAGTATCAATGTCCTCAACGGATGCCACGCCCTCATAGAGCGCGTAAACCGCCTCATTGATCATGGGCATGAGAATCCGGTTCACTGCGAATCCCGGCATGTCCCTCGCCACGACGAAGGTCTTTCCCATTTTTTCGGCCACCCCGCGGATCAGGTTGAACGTCTCATCCGTGGTCTGGATCCCTCGAATTCCCTCCACCAGCTTCATGACCGGCACCGGATTCATGAAGTGCATTCCGGCAAACTGTCCAGATCGACGGGTCCCCGCGGCCAACTCGGTAATGCTGATCGAAGACGTATTTGAAGCGAAAATGGCCGAAGGTTTCGATACGGCATCCACCTCCCTCCAGATCTTCTTTTTCAGGTCGAGGTTTTCCGAAACAGCCTCGATCACCAGATCACAGTCCTTCAGATCACCCAAACTCTCCACCGCGCGCAGGTTCGCGAGCACTGCCGCCGCTTGCTCGGAACTCAGTTTCTGCTTTGCAACCAACTTCTCGAGCTGTGCCCCGATTCTCTCCACAGCCTTACGCGCAACTTCAATATCCCGATCAGCCAAACAAACGCCGAAGCCGCTTTGCGCCGCCGTCTGGGCAATTCCCTGCCCCATTTGTCCTGCTCCAATCACGCCAATACACTCGATTGTCATCATCCGGTCTCCTTATTTTCCTATGCAAAAATCCGAAAAAATCTTGCCCAACACATCATCCGGCAGCGTTTCTCCCGTCAAGGGCCCGAGTGCGTTCATTGCGTGCCGGACATCGCTCGCAAACAGCACAAGGTCGAATGCACCGCTTGCCCGTTCCAGGATCTGAAGCGACGACTCAACTGCCCTTACATGCTCCACTTGGGTCAGCACCACCTCGCCGCGACCTCGCCGCAAAAGAGTTGATGCAAGATCCGCCATTTTCGCGGCAACCTCTTTCACCCCTTCGAGAGACCGCGAGGAAACAAACAATGGGTCAATTCCAAAACTGGCGCGAACGGCGGCATGAGCGCTCTCGCGCGCATCCTGTGAAAGCAGATCCGCCTTGGACACTACCAAGACGACCTGCTTCCCTTCACAAGGAACCATTTCAAACTGGGTTTTGAGCTCCTCCAAATTCGAGTTCAATCCGTCAATTACAACCACCACCAGATCCGACTCCCGGGCGGCCTGGATCGACCGTTCGATCCCGAGACCCTCCACCAAGTCCGAGGACACCCGAAGTCCCGCCGTATCCGAAAGACGGAAAGCAACCTGTCCTGCCTCGCCTCGAAGGTTGATCCTTTCTCGAACCACATCGCGCGTGGTACCGGCGATCTCAGAAACAATGGAGCGGTCCTCTCCCAAAAGAGAATTGAAAAAAGAGGATTTCCCCGCATTGGGAAGCCCGAATATGCAAACAGGAATCCCGTCCCGAAACCGTCTGCCCCGATCAAAGCTTCCCCGCAGCGCCTCAAGGGAGCTCACCACCAGTCTCAATCTTTCCTTGAGTCTCGGCAGAGAAACCTCTTCAAGATCCTGATCGGAAAAATCGATCCCCGCTTCCGAAAGTGTACACAGCTGCAAAAGGTCGCCATGAACCCGCTTTACCAATTCGTGCTGTGAGCCCGCGAGTTTTTCAAGCGCCAACTCCAAGGAGAAGTCGTTGTCCGCCGCAATCAACTCTTTCACCGCTTCGGCCTGTGACAGCTGCAGCTTGCCGTTTTTCACGGCCCGAAAGGAAAATTCCCCGGGAAGAGCGAGCCTGGCGCCATGGACGAAACATTCTTCCAACACCCGCTGGGCGATCATGGGACTTCCGTGCAGAAACAGCTCGATCGAGTCTTCCCCGGTAAATGAATGGGGTGAGAAAAATGGCAACAAGATGCACTCATCCAAGTGAGCACCTGACCCATCTCGAATCCAAACACGTCGAGCCCTTCTGTGGTCCTCACGGGTGAACTGCAAGGCTCCAAGCCTGGAGCCGATCTCCATCGCCGCAGGTCCTGAGATCCTGACTCCGCACAGCGCCCCCCCGGGCGGGGTGGTCAATGCCACGATCGTTCGATTGGAGAAATACCCTGAAGCGTCGAAATGCCTCTCCTTAGAAGCTGGTTGCCATGCTTGCGGCATTCCCGGGCACTCCAAGCTTTTTGTTGAGGTACTGCTGCTGGATTACACTGACAATTGAATTGACCAGCATATAAACACAAAGACCAGAGGGTGTTGCCAACATGAACACTCCGAAGATGAGCGGCATGAACATCATCATTTTCCTCTGAGCCGGATCCATGCCGGGGGACGGCGGGGTGAGCTTCTGCTGAAGAAACATCACCACCGACATCAGGATCGGCGTGATGTACAGAGGATCCTGAATGGACAGATCCTTGATCCAAAATGCGAACGGGGCTCCATAGAGTTCCTGCGCAGAATTCAAGACCTGGTACAGTGCGAAGAAGATGGGCATCTGGAGCAACATCGGCAGACAACCGGCCATCGGGTTGTATCCCGACTGCTTCATGAGAGCCATCATCTCAAGATTCAATGCCGCTTTGTCGTCCTTGTGCTTTTCCTGCAATGCTTTCATCTTCGGCTGGAACTCAGCCATTTTTTTCATCCCCTTCATGCTCTTCACAACCAGGGGGAAGGTCATGATCTTGATGAGAATGGTTAAAATGATGATGGCAATTCCGTAGTTTCCAACAAACTTGTGGATGAAGAGCAGGATCTTCAAAATGGGATAGGCGATGATGGTAAAAAATCCGAGATCAACCGACAGATCGAGAGTCGGATCCACCCGCTTCAGGGCATCCAGGCGTTTCGGCAAAAACGCAAGTCTCACAGTGGCATTCACTTCGTTCTGACTTACCGGCAACTGAAGAGCGCCCCGAACCAAAGACTCTCCCCCGGCTTGCCCTTCAAGAACCTCGTAAAAAAACTCATCTGCTACTGTCTTTTCAGGCAGAACGCCGAAGAGAAAATAACGGCTCCCGAGACCGAACCACTTTGGTGTTCCCTTTACCACCGTACGCTCCTCGGACTTCTCCACCCTCTGGCGCTCAAGCTTGTTGTCGGCATACACCAGCACCTCGCGGTCGCTCTTTTCAGGATGCGTTTTGATTCCATCCGTATTCACCACTCCGAACCCTTGGCCGACAAAGCTCAAATAGGCCTTGCCCGGAGCCTTGTTCTTGAACTTGATGTTTGCACTCACCCGAACCCCGTCGCCGCTCACCTCATAGGTTCGGCGATACTCAACGTTGGAATCTTGAAAAAGCCACTCAACCCGGTCGTCAGAAAGCTTCCTCACCTCCGGCTGGATCGCGCCATTCAGGTACGCGAACTCATCTCCACTGAAGGTAAGAATCAGATTTGCGCCATCCAGTCCGGACACTGTGTTCAAATCGATTCCCGTTCCTTCTTTCAGCCGCCAGGATTGAATCCAAAGAGGTCCCTCTCCCACGGAAAGGGTCGAACCACTCAGGCTCATCTCTGTTGGTGCGGCCACCAAAGGAGTTGTCTTGAACACGAAAAACAAGCTGACAAAAACAAGACTTACACATTTATTCATAACGGATCATAACCTCCAGAACCTGAGAAAGGATGGCATCTTGAGAGCCGAATCGCGGCTTTCATGCCTCCTCTGAAAACACCAAATTCGCGGATCGCTCCTTCCGCATACACAGAACACGTTGGCTCGAAACGACAACCGCACAAGGGATTCCCGCCGATTGTGCGCGACACGAAATGCCAAACCGGGGAGACAACTTTTCGATAAACACTAAAAAACACCGACATTTTTCCATGTTTCCTCGAGCGCCTTCCGGACCCTGCCGGGTGAAGTGTGATCCACCCGAAAGCTCCCCGGCACCACGACATTGAAGTCAAAACTCCCAAGACTGCCTCGGTGATTGCGGAAACTCTCCCGAATCTGACGCTTCAGTTTGTTGCGATAGACGCTGTTTACCCTTGCCTTGATCGTGATCCCGAGCCGGGCCTGGGCCTGTGATCCGGGAATCCAGAAGAGCGTGCAGGCCCCTAAGCGCTTCACTTGGCTCCCATCAAAAAAACGGAGATACTCTCTCCGAGAGCGCACCCGAACGGTCTTGGGAAAATCCATGTTTGGTGGAGATTCGATTACTTGGAAGCAACAGTGGGAACGAGGTTTTTTCTTCCCCGTGCGCGACGGCGCTTCAGAACCTTCTGGCCATTGGCTGTCGCCATGCGGGCGCGGAAACCATGGGTTTTCGTTCTCTTTTTCCGGGAGGGTTGAAATGTGCGTTTCATGACTTAATCCTTTGTCTCAAAATTTGTAGAAAGCAAGTTTTACTGGAACTCTTGGGTATTTGTCAACCAAACGATCCACCAAACCCTTTGTCACTTCCAAGATCTCGTGCTAGCCTCACCCAACTCAATTGAATCGGGATTGCTTTCATGAATCAAACGAACCTTTGGACATCTACGTACCACAACATCCTCGTGAATCATCACGATGCCGGAGAAGTGAAGTTTTGGCTCGATTCCCTGAAATGGGGAAAAGCGGAACGCTTGGGACCGGGAAGGGTGAAAATCATCCTTTTTGCACCTAATCAATTTTATAAGAACTTTATTCAATCCACCTTTAGGGACGAAATCGAATCCGCCGTTACCAAGGTTTTGGGAGAAGCCTGCGAAGTTCTGATCGAAATTGACCACGGTGGAAAAGCGCAGGAGACAGAAAAACCCAAGTCCTTTCAATCTGTTGAGATGAATCCACTTGCCCCCCCCCGCCCGCTGGACATCGAGTCGCTGGGTCCCCTGAAGCCCCCCGGGCCCGCGCAAGCGTCGTTCCATTCAAAGTCTCACGCCTCCCTTGAAGACCGGGTTGACCCGAATCTCACATTTGACAACTACATCGTGGGCCCCTCAAATCAATTCGCCTACGCTTCCGCATTCTCAACGGCGGAAAACCCTGCTGCTCAATTCAATCCATTGTTCATTTACGGACAGCCCGCTGTCGGGAAGACCCATCTGCTCCATGCCATCGGCAATCACATTCGCAGAAAGAATCCCCACATTCGCGTGTATTTCATCTCGGCTGAAAATTTCGTGAACGAGTTCATCGAGAGCCTCCAACACAAAAAGCCCGGTGAATTCAGGTCAAAATACAGGGAAAATGTCGACCTTCTTCTCATTGATGACGTCCAGTTCATCGTGGGAAAGGACCGTTCCGAGGAGGAGTTCATCCATACATTCAACACGCTGGTAAGCATGAAGAAGATGATTGTTCTTACCTCGGACAAGGCACCCAAGGACATTGATGGACTTGAGGAGCGGATCCGCACCCGTTTTGAAATGGGTCTCGTCGCTGATATTCGCCCTCCGGAAATCGAAACTCGAATTGCAATTCTGAAAGCCAAAGCGGAATCAGATGACATTTACCTTCCGGATGAGGTCGCCACTTTCTTGGGCACCTATGTGAAAGATACCGTACGCAACCTTCACGGCGCCCTTGTCAAACTCCAACAGTATGCTTCCCTCACCGGCTCGGAGATCACCTTGGATCTGGCCAAACAGGTGCTTCAAAACTCCATTCCGGAAGAAGGCCAGGAATATACTGTAGAGATGATTCTGAATGCGGTTGCCCGGCACTTTCAAATCAAGATGAAGGACCTCAAAGGGGTTTCGAGAGCGAAAAATTTTGCCCTTCCGAGACAGATTGCCATGTCCTTGATCCGTCGGTACACGAGTCTCGGATTCCGCGAGATTGGGCAAATCTTCGGAAAAGACCATTCCACGGCCGTTCACGCCCATCAAAAAATTGAATCCGAGCTTGAAACAGACCCGGAACTGAAGCGAAACATTGAATCCATTCGGGAACAACTCTAGCTTCTCCCCTCTGCCGTAAAAAGCCCATCCAGACCCATTCTTCTGTTGAAGCAGGAGTGGATACTCCACCTTAACCACTGAAAAGCTTTTGACTATTCAGAGTATCCACTAAATTCATTCACCATCCTCCCCCTGCATGGTTGATTATTTAAATTAATCATTTCATGTATTTATGCACTAATTCTGGGTTTGGTGGACAACTTCAAAATCATCAACACCCACTCCACCAAGGATTCACCGGGGTTTCCCCTAGTGTTGGTGGAATTCTTCAGAAAATCATTAGCCACCTTAGGACAAAGTAAATCAGTCCGTCAAAAACTGGTGAATGGTTGGGTGGAAAAGTCCCAAAAATGTCCCAAGGAGACCCGTCTCCAGACTGTCCACAAAATCCCGATTTTTATGCCCCAGACCCTTTTCACCGGATTTTTTTTTAATAAATGAATAAAATCGAACCCTTGTCCGTTTATCCACCGCATTCACAGCACTAATGCTACTAAGATCTTTATATATATATGTTTTTATGAGAGTCATTTCCCACTCAAGGTGGTGAATGAATATGAAGTTCAGTATTCAAAGGGATCAGCTGTTAACGGCCTTACAAAAAATTTCCTCTGTCATTGAGAAGAAACACACAATGGAGATTCTCGGGAATATTCTATTTGAAACCCGAAATCAGAAACTCACATTGAGTGGAACCGACCTGGAAGTTGGAATTCAAATCAATCTCGATGCGCAAATCGATCAACCGGGGAGGATGACTCTTCCAACCAAGCACATCCTCGACATCACCAAGGAACTCCCCAATCAGACCATGCACTTCAACCTCAAACCGAATCACTGGGTTGAAATCTTCTGCTCAAAGGCGCGATTCAATTTAGTGAGCATTGCAGCGGACGGTTATCCCACCCTTCCCCTGTTTGATGAGAAGAATTACACGTACGCCAATTCAGATCGAATGAGTGAAATGATCTCGAAGACCGAGTTTGCTGTTTCCACGGATGCAACCCGGTATCATCTCAATGGTGTGTTTTTGGAAGTGCTCCCCAACTCGCTGATTCGCATGACTGCAACGGATGGTCACCGGCTTTCCTATATTGATTACGAGGTATTCACGAAGCCAATCGAACTGAAACGGGGAGTAGTCATTCCAAGCAAAGGTCTCTCCGAACTTCACAAGATGATTCAAGGAACGAAGAACGTCGGAATTGCATTTGAAAAAGGATATCTTTACGCAAAAACCGAGCAAGCCTACTTGTTCATTCGGCTCATCGAGGCGGATTACCCCGATTACAGGCAAGTGATTCCGCAAAACCTGGACAAGAGTGTTCGTCTGCGGAGAGAGGATCTCCTCGGAGCCCTAAAGAGGGTTTCTCTGCTTGCTCATGAAAAAAGCAAGGGAGTGAAGCTGAGTATCCAGGACGGAATCCTGGCCGTAGCGTCCTCCAATCCTGACATGGGTGAAGCCAGGGATGAAATCACGTTGAGTTATCAGGGCGAAACCTTTGAAATCGGGTTCAACGCCAAGTACATCCTCGATTGCCTTGAAGTCATGAAAGATGAGGACATCGAGTTCAACTTCAAGGATAAGACCAAGCCAGGCCTGATTCAATCAGCGGCTCAGAAGAACCACTGTTATGTCATCATGCCCATGAGACTCTAACGGGACTTGAAGCTTCAAAACCTCCACATTCAAAACATACGCAATATCCAGGAAGTGGAACTCCCTTGCGGAAGGGGAATTCATTTTATTTTTGGAATGAATGGCCAGGGAAAAACATCCATCCTTGAATCCATCTACGTTCTTTCAAACTTGCGCTCCTTCCGGGATCCCGATCTTCATCCCCTCTTGAAAGCGGGATGTGAAATGAGCCAGATCAGGGGTGATTTCCGGATCGCAGAATCCACAAGGGCGGAGCTCAAGGTTGAATTGGTTCAGGGCCCATCGAGATTTGAGAAAAGAGCCTACATCAACCAAAAAATCTCCCGAAGTGCGGTGGAATATTTCGGCCTCAAATCGAATCACTCGCCGATCCAATTCCACGCAATCAATCTGAATCCTGCATCGACCGATCTGATCCGGGGCGATCCGGGGATCAGAAGAACCTATCTCAACCAGTCCATTTCCAGTGAGAGTCCCGAATACCTGGATCTTTTGAAACACTATCAAAAATCCCTCGACCAAAAGAATGCACTTTTGAAGCAAGAAGGACGAATTGATGGTCACCTTTTGAAAATCCTCAATGAAAACCTCGCTCTTTCCGGGGGTAAACTCATTTTGTCCCGCTTGTCGTTTCTGAAAAGGATTGATCGGATTTTCCTTTCGTTTCTTCAAGAGATCGCCCCGTCCCAGACGCCTGTTTTCGCAGCCTATAAAACCGGAGAAACCCTTTATTTCAATGGACATTTTGACTTTCCATCGTTACAAAATTTGGTGGAAAACCTGCATCAAAAAATGGTGGAAAGAGGGCCTGTCGAGAGGCAGCGCAAAACCAGTGTGGTAGGTCCTCACCGGGATGATTTGATGTTCAAGGTTGGCCACCGGGTTTCCCCCCTCCTGCCGGACTTGGCGGATGTGGGATCCCAAGGAGAGATTCGTTCGGTGCTTCTTGCACTCAAACTCGCGGAGCTTGAGGAGTTCGAGAAGACCGCCGGAGTGAAGCCCGTGCTTCTGATTGATGATTTTTCATCGGAGCTCGATTCAAGCCGGAGAAATTTTCTCCTGAGGTATTTGAAGGATTCGGATCTTCAGATTTTTGTGACATCCACTGATGATTTGTCACAAAGCCTGGAATCAAGTGGAACTCTGATTCGGATGGATCAGGGGAGGATGTGCTGATGAGTTCGACACAAGTGAATACGCAATATACTGCTGATCAAATCAAGGTTCTTGAGGGGCTTGAAGCGGTCAGGAAACGTCCCGGCATGTACATTGGTGATACAGGTGTTCGAGGACTCCACCACCTTGTGTATGAAATTGTGGATAACTCGGTGGACGAGGCGCTCGCGGGTCATGCCACAACCATCAAGGTATTCATTCACTCGGACAACAGCATTTCCGTGGAAGACGACGGTCGGGGCATTCCAACAGGGATGCATCCGTCTGGAATCTCGGCTGTTGAGGTCGTGATGACCAAGTTGCACGCCGGAGGAAAGTTCAACGAAGAGGGCGGTGCATACAAAATTTCCGGGGGATTGCATGGAGTTGGTGCTTCAGTTGTGAATGCCCTCTCGGAGAGCCTCAAGGTCGAGGTCCGCCAAAAAGGGAAAATCTTCACACAATCCTACAAAAGGGGAAATCCTCAAACAGGCCTGGTGGAAGCCGGAGTTTCTGAGAAAACCGGAACCAAGACCACATTCAAACCCGATGCCGAGATTTTTTCGATTCTTGAGTATTCAGGCGATACGCTCGCCGCGAGGTTTCGAGAACTTGCTTTTTTGAACAAGGGACTCCGGATCCAGCTCACGGATGAACGAATCGAAAACTCCGTGATGCAGGAGTTCCATGCCGAAGGCGGAATCATCCAGTTTGTCGAGTTTCTGAATTCATCAAGACAGAGGCTCCATGACGATGTGATCGCCTTCAATCAAGAAGTCGGCGGTGTCGTGGTCGACATCGCACTTCAGTGGAACGATTCCTATGTTGAGACCCTCTCTTCCTATGTGAACAACATCCATACCATCGAGGGTGGAACCCATGTGTCGGGATTCAAGACGGCTCTTACAAGGGTGATCAATAAGTTCCTCGTGGATTCCGGGATGAGCAAGAATTTCAAGGAATCCCTTCAGGGCGAGGACATTCGGGAAGGATTGGCGGCCATTATTTCGGTGAAGGTCCCTGAGCCCCAATTCGAGGGCCAAACCAAGGGGAAGCTCGGGAATGGTGAAGTTGAGGGAATCGTAAGCCAGGTCGTGGGAGAAAAGCTTGCGAAGTTTTGCGAAACCAATCCCGGGATTGTGAAAAAAGTCATTCAAAAATCAATCGATTCCGCAGTAGCGAGGATTGCCGCGAGAAAAGCCCGCGAGCTCACCCGCAGAAAGACCGCGCTCGATACCGGCGGGCTGCCCGGGAAAATGGCGGATTGCCAGGAAAGGGATCCTTCCCTTTGTGAACTCTATCTGGTCGAAGGGGATTCGGCGGGAGGTTCGGCCAAACAAGGCCGTTCCCGGAAGAATCAGGCGGTTCTTCCTTTGAAGGGAAAAATCCTCAATGTTGAGAAAGCCCGGTTTGACAGGATGCTCTCCAGCGAGGAGATCCGTGTGCTGATCTCCGCAATCGGTGCGGGCATCGGAAAAGACGATTTTGACGTCAACAAGGTTCGTTATCACAAGATCATCATCATGACTGATGCCGATGTGGACGGTTCCCACATTCGCACTCTTCTCCTGACCTTTTTTTACAGACAAATGCCGTCGTTGATTGAGCGGGGCTATCTCTACATCGCGCAGCCACCGTTGTATCGGGCGAAAAAAGGATCAAGGGAACAGTACCTCAGGAATGAATCCGAACTCTTCAGTTTTCTCCTTCAGGCGGGCATGGATTCGGCATCCGTCACCATTCGCGGAAAACAGTTGGCGAAGGAGGAACTTGTCGAGATTCTGAGAAGCACCTCGAAGTATACAAAAACGATCGAGCGCCTCTCCCGGAGATCGAATCCGGACGTTCTCCGATTGTTGATCAATCATCATACGGCCCTGGAGAGTCTCAGGGACCCTTCCAAGTTCAACAGCCTCAAGGAGCTCATGAGCACTGCACTGGCCAAGTCCGGGTACACGGTTGAGCTCAATGCCATTCCAGAAGCGGATGGATCCCAGACGCTGAAGATCCGCACGCGATTGAATGGAACGAGTCGTGTCACTCAAGTGAGCCCGGGGCTCCTTTCGAGCATTGAATATGAGGAAATGTTGTCCAACTTCAAGGCTTCCGAGGAAATCCATGATGGAAAAATCGAATTGAAGCTCGGTGAGGGTCAAACGAGGGGCTTTCCAACCATGGCATCGGTTTTGGATGCGATTCTGGACCACACCCGAAACGGAATCAACATTCAGAGATACAAGGGGCTCGGGGAAATGAATCCGGAGCAACTCTGGGAGACCACCATGGATCCGGAAAGGCGCACGCTTTCCCAGGTTTCGGTGGGAGATGCGGTTCAGGCGGATCAGGCATTTTCCCTGCTCATGGGTGATGAAGTCGAACCACGCAGGAACTTCATCGAAACGAATGCACTCAAAGTGCGCAACCTGGATGTTTAGGAGCGGAAACTGATGCTACGGAGCCGGATTCTCTCAACAGGAATGCATGTGCCTGAAGGATTGGTCACCAACCACGATTTGGCGAGGATCATGGATACATCCGATGAGTGGATTCGCCAAAGAACCGGAATCGAGCAGAGGTACTGGGTTAAAGGGAACGAAGCCACCTCAGATCTTGCCTTGAGGGCATCCGAGATCGCCATTGAACGGGCCGGACTCCAAAAACACCAAATTGAGATGATCATCTTGGCGACGCTCTCCCCCGACCATGAATTTCCCGGCACCGCATGTTTTCTTCAGAAAAAACTCGGGATTCCCGGGATTCCGGCACTCGATGTACGGCAACAGTGCACGGGGTTTTTGTATTCGCTTTCGATCGCAGACCAATTCATCCGTAACGGGGTGTACCGGAACATCCTGGTGGTCGGAGCCGAGGTTCACTCCAAGGGTCTTGAGAAGAATGACCGGGGCCGGGATGTGACGGTACTTTTTGGAGACGGAGCGGGGGCTGTGGTGCTGGGTGCTGTTGACATCCGGGACCCGAAGAGCGAACCCCACATCTTGTCCACCCACCTTCACGCGGATGGGGCCTTTGCCGAGGAGTTGTGGACACCCGCCCCCGGAACCGGAAACTCAAGCGAGAGAGTCGGCGCCTCGGAGCTGGAGAATGGATTGCATTGGCCGAAAATGAATGGAAAAACCGTGTTCATGCACGCGGTGAAGCGCATGCCCGAGGCATTGATCGAGGGTTTGAAAGCCAACGGACTCACCCCTTCGGACATCGACCTTTTTGTTTTTCACCAGGCAAACCTTCGGATCAATGACATGATTGCCAAACAATTCGAGATCCCCGAAGAGAAAGTATTCAACACCATCCAGAAATTCGCCAATACCACCGCAGCTACGATCCCCATTGGATTGGATGAGGCGGTCCGGACGGGAAAATTGAAAAAAGGGATGCTCGTGGCATCCGCGGCGTTCGGGAGCGGATTCACGTGGGCATCGGCGATTTACAGATTTTAGGGAAGCAGGAATAAGCGATGGAATCATCTAATCATCAACCACCGGAAAAAAAGAGCGTTGTACAGGTAAATATTGAGGAGGAGATGCGCGGAGCCTATCTCGATTATGCGATGTCCGTGATCATCGGCAGAGCCCTTCCCGACGTGCGTGACGGCTTGAAGCCTGTGCATCGACGTGTTTTGTATGCGATGTACGATCTCGGCAACAGCTTCAACAAGGCGTACAAGAAGTCTGCGCGTGTGGTCGGAGATGTGATCGGTAAATACCACCCGCACGGAGACAGTGCCGTGTATGACACCATTGTCAGGATGGCTCAGGACTTCTCCCTTCGTTACCCGTTGATTGACGGTCAGGGAAACTTCGGATCCATTGACGGGGATTCAGCGGCGGCAATGCGCTACACGGAAATCCGAATGGAGAAGGTCACGGACGAGATTCTTACGGATCTCGAAAAAGAGACAGTGGACTTCGGGCCGAACTATGACGGATCCCTCCAAGAGCCGCTGGTGCTTCCCACGAAAATCCCCAACCTTTTGATCAACGGCTCCACCGGAATCGCAGTCGGGATGGCGACGAACATTCCGCCGCACAATCTTGGCGAGGTCATTGATGCCACCACGGCACTGATCAAAGATCCGAGCCTCTCTATTGATGCTTTGATGGAACACGTAAAGGGTCCCGACTTTCCCACAGGCGGGATCGTTTTTGGAAACGCATTGAAGCTGGCCTATAAAACAGGTCGGGCCGTGATCACCATTCGGGCAAAAACGGAGATTGAAACTTTCAAGAACGATCGCGAGCGGATCATTGTCACAGAGCTCCCCTATCAGGTGAACAAGGCGAGGCTCATCGAAAAGATTGCCGACCTCGTGAACGAAGAAAAGCTCGAGGGCATCTCGGACATACGGGACGAGTCGGATCGCACCGGCATGCGAATTGTCATCGAGATCAAGAAGAACGAAAGCTCGAGTGTCGTCCTCAATCGGCTGTACAAGATGACCCAGCTTCAGGACAGTTACGGGATTGCTCTTCTGGCCATCGACCACCAGCAGCCGAAGCTTTTCAACCTGAAAGAAATGCTTCAGGCGTTCATTGAGCATCGGAAAGATGTTGTCATTCGTCGCACCATTTTCGATCTGAAAAAGGCCGAAGCGCGTTTGCATATTTTGGAGGGCCTGAAACGTGCGGTTGAACATCTCGACGAGGTGATTGCCCTGATCCGCGCCAGCGCAAATGCGCCGGAGGCCCTGATGGGATTGATGGACAAGTTCAAGTTCACCCAACTGCAGGCCCAAGCCATTTTGGATATGAGGTTGCAGCGCCTGACGGGGCTTGAGCGTGACAAGATCATAGAGGAATACAATGAGGTTCTTCGTTTGATTGGTGATCTCAAGGATATTTTGGCCAAGGAGTCCCGTGTTTACGAGATTATCCAGACCGAACTCGCGGAAATTCGCGAGCGCTATGCAGACGAGCGCCGGACTGAGATCACGATCGATGAGAATATCGAAATCGACATGGAGTCTCTGATCACCGATGAGCCCACCCTGGTAAGCATCACCCGCACTGGATACATCAAGAGACAGGATCCCGCACAATTCAAATCCCAAGGGCGGGGAGGGAAAGGGATCATCGGAATGAACACGGACGAGGAGGATTTCGTCACCCAAATCTTCCGGACGACCACGCTGAGCCAGTTGTTCTGTTTGACGGACAAGGGGCGGCTCTATGTGGTCAAGGTTTACAAGGTTCCTGAAGGAAACCGCACCTCAAGAGGAAGAGCCATCGTAAATCTCTTGGCCCTCCAGGCCGATGAAAAAGTAATGATGATCCTGCCGGTGAAGGAGTACATCGAAAACAACTTTCTCGTCATGGCGACCCGCTCGGGAATCGTCAAGAAGACCGCGCTCAGCGAATATCGCAACGTGAGGACCAACGGGATCAACGCGATTTCCATCGAGGACGGTGATGCCCTGATCGGTGCCAGGATCTCGGACGGAACGAATGAGATTTTCATGACCTCCGCGAGCGGCATGAGCATCCGCTTTTCGGAGAAGGATGTTCGTCCAATGGGCAGGACCGCCTATGGCGTGTATGGAATGTCTTTGGACGGAGGAGACTCCGTCGTCGGAATGGAACTCATTCACCCGGCGGAATCTTCCAATGAGATCCTGGTGGTCTCCGAGCTTGGCTATGGCAAGCGAACCCCGGTCAGTGAATATCGGGTGCAGACACGGGGTGGAAAGGGCATCATCACTCTCAAGGTGACGGACAAGACCGGAAAATTGATGTCGGCCAGACAGGTCACGCCCACTGATGATCTCATGCTGTTTTCAACACGAGGAAAGCTGATTCGAATACGAATCGGTGAAATCAGCGAACAGAGCAGGAATACGCAGGGTGTGCGATTGATGAATGTAGAGGCCGGAGAGAAGGTTGTGGCGGTCGAGAATCTGCCCGACGACGGTGCTGCCACGGAAATCACCCAATAAATGGTTGCCCGTTTCGCGATCGCCCTATTTATCGTGACGGGATCCGCATGCACCGTTCAGTCCTCCATTTCAAACCACTACCTGACTGCCGAAAAGCTCTGGACGGAGAAAAACTATCTCGCAGCGGTTTCAGAGTTCGATTTTGTTGTGAAGGAGGCGCCGAATTCGGCAATCGGCCTTCAATCGTTGTGGCGCGCGGCAATGACCCGCGAGTTGTTTCTCGGACAGTCGCAGGAGGCGCTCAAGAACTTCGAGCTCTTTCTGGAGCGTGCTGCAGGATCCGATCTTGCCCCGCAGGCGCAGCTGGAGATCGGTGAAATTCTTTTCTCCAAGCTCGCTCAATACCAGAGGGCAATCGAGCACTATCAAAAACTCCTGGAACAGAGGAAGTTCTCACATGATGAGGAGTCCAAGTTTGTCTACCGGATCGCACGGAGCCATTTTCTCCTGAATCAGATCCGGAAATCCCAGGAGTGGTACGAGCGAGGATTAAAAGACTACGCTGCATCATCCCTTGCACCGAAAATGAAATATGATCTGGCCCATACCTGGTATGCGTTTGGCGAAGCCGACAAGTCGGCCTATCCACGGGCGCTCAAAGCATTTCAAGAGCTTTCGGCCTCGATGAAAACCGTCGACCATCGACTTTATGTTCAGTCGATCTTTGGAGAGGCGGCGACCCTGGAGGAGATGGACGAGTTTGAAAAAGCCTCCGCATTGTTTGAGTCCATCGAATCGGATTATCCGGCGCCCAACGTGATCAAAGTCAGGGTGCTTCGGTTGTCGGAAAGGATCAGGAAAAAGCGGAAATGAATGATGATGAGCGATACCGGCAACTCGCACTTTTCTCCCTCATTGTTGCGGAAGTGGTTTTCACTCCCCTTGTCATTGGAGGGATCCTGTTGTTCCTCTTTCGTAATCACGCTCTCCGCACGGGAATTGCCGTATTCGGGGCAATTGCAGGCCTCGGACTGGCCTTTTTTCGGATCGGAATCATGTTGAGAAAGAAAAATGGGTCTGACACACAAGGAAAGTAAGGCATTCTTAAGAATTTTGGGTTGGATCGCCGTTCTTTGGGGTCTCTTGGGGGCTCTTCTTTTCGGCAAACAACCAAGCGGCTTGCGGGTGTTTCTTCAAGTCTATCAAGCGGTGCTTTTGGACCTTTCTTGCCTGATTCTCCTGTTTTGGGAGTTGTTCTTCCGGGCCAACCCGGTCCGCAAGTTGCGGGTCGCATTCTACTTCACTTTTAAGTTGGTTTGTCTGGGCTTTTTGGCTATAACCCTGAAAAGATTAAGAAATGAACCTCCTTTTCCAGCCGCGGTGGCCGTGCTTTTCATGGGTCTCGGGCCCATTCTCTCGGCAGTTTGGCTAAAGAGGTTGGAAAAAACAAAGTAAGGATTGTTGCAGTGGAGCACGGTTTTAACTGGTTGAGTTTGATTCCCTTCATGAGTGAAAACGACAATGTTCACCATTACGGACATGTGTTCATGGCAGTAATGATCGTGACGATCATTGTGGTTCTGGCGTTCGTGGCCCGTCTTCAACTCAACGCAGCTCAGAAAAGAGAAGACGAGGGTCTCGTACCTGATGAGAAGTTCACTTTACGGAATCTGCTGGAGATTGTTTCTGAAAAGCTCTACGGCCTCGCAGTGAGTGTCATGGGTGCGCATGGTGCGGAAAAGTATTTTCCGGTCATTGCAGCTTTGTTTCTCTTTATTTTTGTCTCCAATTTCATTGGATTGATCCCAGGGCTTCTTCCGCCCACGGACAATCTCAACACAACCTTTGCCTTGGGGGCATTTGTATTCCTTTACTACAATTATGTCGGCCTCAGGGAAAACGGTTTGGGGTATCTCAAGCATTTCATGGGTCCGATCTTGTGGCTTGCGCCACTGATGCTGATTGTGGAAATTGCATCCCATGTGTTCCGGCCGATCTCTTTGGGGCTTCGACTGCGCGGGAATATCATGGGCGACCACGTGGTTCTTGGCATTTTTAATGACTTGCTGCCCTACGTGGTTCCTGCTATTTTCTACGGCGTCGGACTTTTTGTATCTCTGGTTCAGGCGTTCGTTTTCTGTTTGATGACGATGGTTTATATCTCGTTGTCTGCGAGTCACGATCACTGAGAAAACAAGTTCAAAACTCAAAACAATGAAAGGAAACGAAATATGAAATTCAAGACAGTTTTGATGACAATTGCGGGAGTAATGATGACTGGATCCGCGTTTGCTCAAGAAGCAGCTCACGCAGCCTCTTCCGGTGGAGCAATGGATCTTGCCGGAATGGGTGCTGGCCTGGGTCTTGGTCTTGCTGCTTTTGGTGGCGCGCTTGGCCAAGGAAAAACAGCTTCAGCGGCACTTGAAGGAATTGCCCGCAATCCTGCGGCTTCCGATAAAGTATTCACTCCGATGATTATCGGTCTTGCGTTGATCGAGTCTCTCGTTCTGTACGCATTCGTGATCGCATTCCTTAAAATCAAGTAAGCGATTTTTCGTAATTCAGGAAAAGCCCTTTCATCTTTATGGATGGAAGGGCTTTTTTAATTGAGCTTCTCGACCAAAAAGGGAGAGATTCGGCTCTCTTTGTATCTCGAAACGGCTTCTGGGGTGCCCTCTGCTACAATGCGTCCTCCTGCGGCTCCCCCTTCAGGGCCAAGATCAATCAAGTGATCCGCCGAGCAAATGATATCGAGGTTGTGTTCAATGACGAGCACGGAATTGCCTTGGTCCACGAGGCGATGAAGAATGGCGAGTAGCTTTTTGATGTCATCAAAGTGAAGTCCCGTGGACGGCTCATCAAGGATGTAAAGTGTCTTGCCAGTGGCACGGCGTGAGAGCTCTTTGGCTAATTTGATCCGTTGAGCCTCGCCACCGGAGAGCGTCGTCGCGCTCTGGCCCAACCGAATATAGCCCAAGCCCACATCACACAGCACCTGGAGTTTTTCCTGGATCGGCGGGATGTTCTTGAAAAAATCGAGAGCTTCTTCGGCCGACATTGCTAAAACCTCGGCAATATTCTTCCCTTTATAGAGGACCTGAAGGGTGTCGGCCTTGTATCGGGCACCCTTGCAGGTGTCGCATGTGACGTATGCGTCAGCCATGAAGTTCATCGAGATTTTCTTCAGGCCATCCCCCTCGCAGTCATCGCAACGACCGCCCTTCACATTGAAGGAGAATCTGCCGGGCTGAAAGGATCGCAACTTCGATTCCGGTAGCTGCGAAAACAGCGCGCGGATGAAATTGAAGATTCCGGTGTAGGTGGCGGGGTTGGATCTCGGTGTGCGCCCGATCGGATCCTGGTCGATCTGAATCGCTTTGTCGAGATTTTGCAGACCAGAGGTGATTTTCGCGGTCATCTCGGGGATCTTCGAATCATAAAAATGCTTCAGCAACAATGGATAGAGGGAGTCCATGATCAAGGAGCTCTTCCCGCTCCCCGATACGCCGGTAATGCAGGTGAATACTCCGAGTGGAATCGCGACTTTTTGATTCTTCAGGTTGTGGATATTCACCCGCTCGAGAACAAGGCGATTCTTCGAATCCGGTTTCCTGCGGGCCTTGGGTGGATTCACCAGAAGCTCCTTGCGCAGATAGGCCGCAGTCACGCTTTTCTTCGACTCAAGAACCTCCTCAGGGGTTCCGGCGGCGATGATCTCACCCCCGCGAACGCCCGCTCCGGGTCCAACATCGATGAGATGGTCACTCTCACGCATGGTCTCCTCATCATGTTCCACGACAATCACCGTGTTTCCGAGATCGCGAAGCCGTTTCAAGCTGTTGATGAGAAGTTGGTTGTCTCTGGGGTGGAGGCCGATTGAGGGTTCGTCGAGGATATACGTGATTCCGACGAGGGAGCTGCCCAACTGCGACGCGAGGCGGATTCGTTGCGCCTCACCCCCCGAAAGGGAGAAGAGTGGTCGCGAGAGGGAAAGGTAGCCCACCCCCACTTTGACCAGGAAGCCCACGCGCTCCAACAGCTCGCGGATCAGACCTCCGGCAATTCGTGCTTCCCGCTCAGAGAGCTGAATCCCATTCAAGAAACCAGCCAGCTCATCGATCGGAAGGTCGCACACCGCGGGCAGATCGTTTCCGGATAGCCTGAAGGAGCGGGCCTCACGGTTCAGCCTCGCCCCAGAGCACTCCTGGCAAACGGAATGATACTGGAACGAAGGCGTATCCCCGCCCCGTGAGTCCTCTGAATCCGAGGGCTCCAGAAAGGATTCATATCCCAAGCCATCACAGCGCTTGCATGCGCCGACGGGACTGTTGAAGGAAAACAATCGGGGCTCAGGGGCTGGCAGGAAAACATCACACTTGCTACAGGCAAAATTCCGCGACAGAAGACGCTCTGTTGCCGACTTTTCCTGCGGAGATTGCTCCGAAAGCAAGAGAACGCCGCCGGACACCTTCAGCGCCAACTCCGTGCTTTCATGGAGTCTCGCGGCAAGTGATGGATCATTGCGCTTCAGGATGATCCGATCCACCACCACCTCGATGGTGTGCTTGAAGTTTTTTTCAAGCCGGATCGGGTCCGCAAGATCCCGAACCTGTCCATCCACTCGCACTTTGGTGAACCCTTTCTGCCGGAGAGCGAGCAGTTCCTTTTGAAACTCGCCCTTCTTTTCCCGCGCAATCGGTGAAAACAGGATCAAACGCGATCCATCGGGAAGTGCCATGATGGAATCGACAATCTGTTGAGTGGAAAGCGACTCGATGGGATCGGAGCACTCCGGACAAAGGGCCTTGGATGTTCTGGCATAAAGAAGACGCAGATGATCGAGAATCTCGGTGACAGTACCTACCGTCGAGCGCGGATTGTAGGAAGTTGTTTTCTGGAGAATCGCGATGGTGGGAGAAAGCCCTTCGAGAGCATCCACGTCAGGCTTTTCGACCTGCTCAAGAAACTGTCGAGCGTAGGTGGAAAAGGTTTCGATATATCTCCGCTGTCCCTCCGCATGAATCGTATCGAACGCAATGGAGGATTTGCCTGAACCCGATGGCCCGGTGATCACGCAAAAGGACCCGTGCGGAATTCGAAGGGAGATGTTTTTCAGGTTATGAACCCTGGCTCCCTTTACGATGATTTCAGTGCCCGTATTTGAATGGACCATGACCCAGTTTCTGTGCAGCTGAATTGAGTGCCGCTTCGAATTTTTTGCGAATTTCGTTCAGTTTGGTGTCGTTTTGTGCCTCAAATCTCATGACAATCACGGGCTGGGTGTTGGAAGCCCTGATCAATCCCCAGTGATCCTCAAAGTCGACCCTGAGTCCATCAATGGTGGTCAAGGTTGCTCCCGGATCCATCAGCAGCTTGGCAGCCTCACTGATGAGGGCGAATTTCTTGTCCTCCTCGCAGTCGATCCGGATTTCCGGGGTGTTTACCGCGGGCTTCAGATCCGAAAGGAGGGATGACAGGGATTTGCTCCAGCAAACGATCTCGTAGAGGCGGGCGGATGAATAAATCGCATCATCGAAGCCAAACCAGCGATCGGCGAAAAAAATGTGCCCCGACATTTCGCCTGCCAGAGCCGCCTTGGTCTCTTTCATCTTGGATTTGATGAGGGAATGACCGGTTTTCCACATGATTCCGTTACCGCCGTGCCTTGAAATGTCCTGATACAGCCTCTGGCTCGACTTCACCTCGGAAATGATGGTGGCCCCGGGGTGCGTCTTCAGGACCTCGCGGGAAAAAATCACCATGAGTTCGTCTCCGTAGATGATCCTGCCCTTTTCATCCACGGCCCCGATCCGGTCGGAATCCCCGTCATACCCGACGCCAAAGTCCGCTTTGTGTTCACGCACGGCCGCGATCAGTGCTTTGAGGTTTGCAGGGACTGTTGGATCGGGGTGGTGATTCGGAAAACGGCCATCGAGTTCGCAGTAAAGCGGAATGACTTCGGCCCCGAGAAGTTTGAAGAGTTCGGGGGCCACGTTGGATGCAGTGCCATTTCCTGCATCCAGGACCACCCGAAGCTTCCTGGATGGTTTGATCTGTTCACTGACATAGGTGAGGTACTCGGGAATGATGGAGACTGTTCGGAGGGTTCCTTCAGGACGCCTTCCGAAAGCTCCCTTGAGCATGACGGCTTTCAGTTCCTGGATCTGTTCGCCGTGAAGGGTGTCTTTCCCGAGACCGATTTTGAAGCCATTGTATTCTGCCGGATTGTGGGAGCCGGTAATCATGATGGCACCATCGGTATGGTAATGGTGAACTGAAAAGTAAGTGAGCGGTGTCGGACAAACCCCCAAATCCAATACATTCATTCCGGAGGTGCGCAAACCTGAAATCAATGCGTTTGCGTATTCATCACTTGTCAATCGACAGTCGCGCCCTACGGAGATCGTAAGGTTTTCCCTGCCGGTTTTCCCGATGGCCCATTCAGCATAGGTTTGGCCCAGTTTTCTGGCAAAATCGGCGGACAAATCGGATCCGGCGATTCCTCGGATGTCATACTCGCGGAAAATCGTAGGGTTCATTTTCTTCTCCTGTTCTTTAAAAAATAGAGGGACTTCTCAATGGCATAGATCATGCTGCCCGGATCCGCACGGTCTTTTCCGGCAAGGTCGAATGCCGTACCATGGTCGACCGAGGTCCGAATGATCGGTAAACCCAAGGTCATGTTCATGCTGCATGAAAAATCACTCAGCTTGACCGGAATCAATCCTTGGTCGTGGTATTGGGCGATGATGATGTCGTGTCGCTTAGCGGATGAACGCAAGGCCTCCAGGGCAAAAAAAGAATCCGCAGGGAAGGGTCCATTCACTTGGACTCCCTTGTTCTTTGCCATGAAACCCTTGAGGGTTGGAATGATGATCTCTTTCTCCTCAAGACCGAGAAGTCCGCCCTCTCCTGCGTGCGGGTTCAGGCTCAGCACCGCTATCTTCGGATTCTTTTTGCCAAGGTCCGTTCTGCAGTGGTTCAGCGAATGTTGAAGGGTTCTTTCAAGGGAGTGTCGGGTGATCCTTGCGCTGACATCCTTGAGTGGGCAGTGATTCGTCACCAAGGCCACCCTGAAGAGTTCATTTGAAAGCATCATCGTGACCGCATTGGCACCCGTGAGGTCGGCCAGAAATTCGGTATGCCCTGCATACTTGAAGCCCGCCGATGTCAGACGTTCTTTGCTGATGGGTCCGGTGACAAGCGCCCGGCGCGGGTTTCCCGACATAACAAACTGTGTAGCTGCTTGAATGGCCCAACCCGATTGATATCCGGGGGAGGATCGGGCCGGGGGCTCGATGAAAGAGGCGGTCGTTTTGCGTAGAAAGGCCTTTTCTCGCTTGAATGCGTCCTTCGAGCCAAAAATGCTCACCGAGACGGGACGCAACGCCTTCTCAAGCTTCAATAGTGCTTTTGCGGTGACTTCGGGACCGATGCCTTCCGGGTCGCCGGGTGTGATTGCGAGTTCAAAGCGATTCATTTTTGGATCGAATTCACCTTTACGAAGTTTTGACCCCGCTCGCGGTCAAGCCAGATCCGGACCTGGTGTTGAAACTCGCTTTCCATCAACCGGCCGCGAATCACATCTTTTTCCCTCTCAAATGCGGCATCCCCATCCGCACGAACCTCCCCTACTTTGACGATAAGAAAGGATGACTTGTCTTCCAGGAGACCACTCCTTTTTTCGGGACCAAGTTTTTGAACCTCTTTTTGAAGGATAGGCGACATTTCAGAATAGGAAAGAAATCCGAGATCCCCTCCGCTCTCATGGGAAGCGTCATCACTCACCGATTTTGCGACATCCGCAAAGCTTGCACCCCGATTCAAGGAATCCAAAGCCTTTGTCGCTTCCTCCTTCGCTGCTGCGATGGATTTGTAGTTGGCTTTTGAGATCCTGATCAAATGCAATTGAAACGAGCCGCGGAAGGACTTGGAGCCGGAACGGGTTCGATTGTACTCTGCCCTCACATCATCGTCCGAAACGGCAGCCTTGTTCCGGATCTCCCGATCCACAAGTTGCCTCTTTGCCACGGATACGCGCATCATCTTTACGTAGTCCTCGAACTTGAATCCCTCCCGGAGAATGGCGCCCTTCAGTGTATCGCGGTCAATTTTCAGATTGTTCTGAATGCCGTTGATCTCCTGCTCCACTTCATTGTCCGAGACCGGGAACTTGTCGAGGATGATGGCTTCATCGATCAGGAACTCGAGGACTTCCCCGTCCGTGGCCTTCATTTTTTTTGAGAGGGGTTCATTTGCAAAAAGCGGATCCACCTTGGCCCGAAGAGGAACCGTGGACCGGAATCGTTCAATGTCGGATTTGAAGATTGGAGCCTTGTTGACGATCGCCTCAAGGCGATCCACCAATTCGGCACGCGCAATCGTACCCGCAAGAAGGGCGGTGAAAAGAAATGAGAAATCCCGGAAGTTCATCACTCCCAAGATTTCTCACAAAAACGTTGTCATTCCAATGTTTAATCGAGGCGGAACCGTCAGTCCTTCAGGGCTTTCTCGTTGGTTGAAACCTTGGCCTTTTGACGTAAATCGTTGAGAAATCTGGTGACCAGGTCCTGTCGTTTTTCTTCGAGGATGAGCCGCTTTACGCGGGCGCGGTCCGCTTCCAGCCAGGATCTCTTGCCGGTCAAGCGCACAAGGTGGTATCCAAAAGGCGTTCGCACAGGGCCGGCGATGTCACCCACCTTTCCGAGCTTTACCGCAGCCTTGAAGAATGCCGGATCGAGTCGATCCTTCATCCGGTAGTCCAAATCTCCGCCCATGGGGGCACTCGGGTCTTCCGAGTATTGCTGAGCCGCTTCGGCAAAGGAGCGCTTTCCCGATTTGATCTCGGACAGAATCTCGCCCAAGCGCTTCTCGGCTTTCGCCTCCTCATCGGAACTCACCCCTTGAGGGAGAGAGATGAAGATGTGGCTCGTGCGGATTTCAGGATTCTTCTCATACCAGCCCTTGGTTTCAGACTCGGTAAATGAAATTTTGTCAAAATCCGGTCCCAGCTTTTTTTCAATCAGGGCGTAATAGAGTACATTGTTCATGCGATCAACGACCTGAGGATCTTGATCCAGTTTCATCTTTCTCGCTTCCTGAACGGCCGCCTCTCGCTTGATGAGATCATCCAGGACTTGCTTGCGGGAAGGAGCCGCCATCGGATTCCCCCGCGAGGCCTCCAAAAGCTTCGAATTCACATCTTCAACTGTAATCACCCTGTCATTCACACGGGCCACCTCGGTAGCCGCCAGTGAACCATTGAGGGAGAGAAGTACTCCTGCAGCAACAACGCGGAAAAATTGTGTTTTCATATGAAAATCCTAACAGCCGGAAAAGTGCTTTTCAAATGCTTTAGGGGCGATTTGTTGAAGAAAGTTTTCCAGTTCAAAAACATGACTCCGCAGGGTCTCGAATCCGATCTGAAACACGATCTTCGAATCGGGCGTGAGCTGAACCCGCGGATCGCGGTAGCCCTTCGGTCCGGCGACCTTTTTCATCACCGAGTCGATCTCGATCGGTGATGTTTTTCTGACGGAAAAAACACTTTTCCCCTGAGTGATCGACAAAGAATCAACGCCAACCCGAATCAGAAGGTTCTTCAAACGGATGAGCCAGAACAGGTTGTCAGTCTCAGCGGGGATTTCGCCAAAACGGTCCCTGAATTCGTCTGTCAGGGAATCGATTTGTTCCGGCGTTCGCGCAGAAGAGATTTTCCGGTAAAGAGAGAGGCGGATTTTCGGGTCGGGAACGGTCTTTGTGCTGATCTCGCAAAGAACCGGCACTTGAATTTCAGGTTCAAAGGCCACTTCCCTGAGTGCTGTGCCGTCTCCTTTCAGTTCAGAAAGAGCTTCCTCCAGGAGCTGCGTGAAGAGATCCAATCCGACAGAGGCAATGTGTCCGGATTGCTCACCCCCCAGGAGATTGCCCCCGCCCCGGATTTCAAGGTCGTACGAGGCGATTTGAAATCCGCTTCCCAGCTCGACGAAACGCTGAAGAACATCCAGCCTCATCCGTGCTTCACGACTCAGGGCTTGATCTTCCTCGACCAGCAGGTATGCAAACGACTTTCGGTGACTGCGGCCAACCCGACCCCTGATCTGGTACAGTTGTGCAAGTCCCAGTTTGTCGGCCCGATGGATGAGGATGGTGCCCGCATTTGGAATGTCGATTCCCGATTCGATGATGGTTGTGCAAACAAGAACCTGGGCCCGACCCTGATAGAATTCGAGCATTTTTTCCTCGATTTCGGTCTCAGTCATCTGTCCGTGGGCCACCAGGACTTTTGCATGTGGAACGAGTTTGCGGATCTCCTCCGCCTTTGCCTCAATGGATTGGACCCGATTGTAGAGATAAAAGACCTGTCCCCCGCGGGAGAGTTCGGTCTCGATTGCCGATCTGATCAGTTCCGGTGAGAGAGTCGAAACATGGGTTTTGATCGGTTGCCGGTTTGTGGGCGGTGTTTTGATTACGCTGATGTCCTTGAGGCCCGAGAGGGCCATGTTCAATGTCCGGGGAATCGGAGTGGCGGTGAGGGTGAGGGTGTGGGTATTGGCCTGGATTGCATTGATCTTCTCTTTGTGCTCCACGCCGAACCGGTGTTCCTCATCGACAATCAGGAGACCGAGACGGTTCCATTGAACATCCTTTGAGAGGAGCCGGTGGGTTCCAATCATGATGTCCACCCTTCCGGTTTGCAGGTCCTTCACGAGATCGGATTGCTGCTTTTTTGATTTGAATCTTGAAAGTGATTCCACCCGGATGGGCAGGTCCGCCATCCTTCGACGAAACGATTGCTCGTGTTGGAATGCAAGAAGTGTGGTGGGTACCAGCACGGCTACCTGAAGACCGCTCTGAACGGCCTGGAAAGCGGCACGGATCGCCACCTCCGTTTTGCCGAAACCAACATCACCACAGACGAGTCGATCCAGCAATTTTCCTTTCTCGAGATCCGATAAAACCTCCGATGTGGCCCGAAGTTGGCCCTCGGTTTCGGAGAATTCGAATGAGTCGCAGAACTCGTCATAGTGCTCATCCCGGGCAATAAACTTGGGCCCCTTCACCAAGGATCGCCGGGCGTAGATTTCCACAAGATTGATCGCGAGTTTTTTTGCGGACTCACGCGCCTTGAGTTTTGCTTTCTCGAATTGTCCGGTGCCCAGACGGTCAAGAGTTCCGGTAGCTCCGGAAGTCACGTATCTTTGAATGGTGTTGAGCCTGTAGACAGGAATGTAAAGCTTGTCTCCCCCGGCATATTCCAGCAAAAGGTATTCTCCGAGGTGGTTTTCACCTGAACGGATTTCCTGGAGTCCGACATATTTCCCCACTCCGTGCATGGAATGCACAACAAGGTCTCCCGGAGCGAGATCATCATGGTGTTTGAACTCAAGTCCCTCGCCCTCGGTGTCAAACCGCGGATGGGATTCCGTTGGGGTGGAATTTCGAGTGTTTCTGGAACCGAAGAGCAAGGTCTCAGAGAGAACCAACAGCTTTTGCTCGGGGAAAAGAAGGGATTCGCCGCAATCGTGCGGGAGAATCCGGAAGAGTGGATTCAATGCATCTTCCTTGAGCAGATGTCGAACTCGCTCTTGTTGGCTCAATCCCCGGCAGCCGATCCAGATCCCGAAGCCCTCACTCAATCTTTCGCGTATGGTCCCGATGTCCAACCTTCCCGGTGGAATCTGCTCGGAAGCGAGAGGCGGGGGTGAAAGGGGGTCTTCGGGGCTCGCGCGAACCAGCAGGTTCGCGTTTTCCAAAAGATGAGCGACCGAGTTTGAAATTCCCGCAAAAAGAAGATCGGGATCCGGAGAGATCCAGTGAGGGCTTGAGTATTTGAGCCGTTCTTTCTCCAAGCCGGCCAGGAATCTTTCGAGCTCAATCGGGAACTGTTCTGGTTCGAAGAGAATCCGCGTCGTGTCTGGAGGCAAATGGTGCTCGAGTCTTTCAATGGAGCCGTGGACAAAGGGGAACCAGGATCTATGGTGTTCCGGTAAATAGCCGCTTCGAATGCTCTCAAAGATGGGGTCCCGGATTTTCCTCGAGATCTGGAAACGGTCCGCGTATTCCTTGATCCTTTCCAGAACGTCCTCACCCCTTTCCCATGGGAAAAGCAACTCTTCCGCGGGATGAATATTCAAAATACCCAGATCCGGGCGATCCTTGAGGGTGCGCTGGGTTTCCGGGTGGAAGGTTCGAATGGACTCGACAATCGTATCAAAAAATTCGACTCGATTCGGAAGATTGGATGCGGGATCGAAGAGGTCGAGAATCTCACCCCGCAATGCAAACTGACCCGGCTCCTCCACAAGGTCAGTGGGGATGTATCCGAGGGATTTGAGGCGCTTCTTCAGGGAATCCCGAGAAACGGGCTCCTGTCCCGGAATGAGATCAAGGATGGATCCGGAATATTCCCGCCGGTTGATGGTGGGCAAGCTCCATGCCTCCACCGAGGCAAGAATGATGATCGGGCTCCTGCGGTGATGGAGCGAGGAGAGGGTTCGGAGGCGCTCGCGCCTCGGGTTCAGCGAGGAAGCGATCGGGGAATAGGGCGAATGGTCCCACGGACTCCAAATGCAAATCTCCACGGAAGGAGACTCGTCACGACCCGAACGGGTCAGGCTTTCGAGCAGTTGCTGAAACTCATCAATCCATTCCGATCTCGGGAAGCAAAGAAGTTGAACCGAGCGGGCACTTGAACGAGCCCGCTCAACAGCGGCAAACGCCTGTGTCAGGGGAGAGGAGAATTTTAACTCTTGGCCGCCACGAGGCATTGACTCGCCCTTTCATTCTCAGTAGCCTTTTCCGTAACAAATGGATCCGAAACGAATTTTACCCTTTGAACTCAGAACCACACAGTTCACACAAGTGATCGTTTATCTTTGGGTCGCAACGCTTGTCACCATCCCGGTTTTTGTCACGGAGAGGATCCGGATCATTCCGTATTTAATCTTGATTTTGGTCATGATGGTAGTGTTTTTGTCGTTCTTCCACGTGACGCGAGATTCAACGAAGAAGGATGATCATGAGGCACTTTAAGCCAACCCTGAAATACATCCGTGTGGGAATCTCCTGTTGTGGCGATGACTGGATCCAAACCGAATCCAGTCGATATGACCTGGAACGTTTGGGATGCGTTCCCGCCGAGCAGGATGGCGATGCGAATCTTTTGATCATCCAAGGCTCGTTGAATCCATTATTGCTTGGGGAGGTGGTCAAGTTTTATGAGGCGATGCCTCTCCCGAGATATGTGATGGCTGTAGGAACTTGCGCATGCGGAGGAGGATTGTTCCCCGGCGGAGAAGAAGGGGAGCTGCCAGTGAATGTTTATGTTACCGGTTGCCCTCCCCGCCCGGAGGCGATCATGAATGGGGTGATCTCCCTTCGTGAGGTGCAGTCGTGATCCAGCAATCCATCGAGATTGGTCCGGTGCATGTCTGGTTGCCGGGGCCCATGCGCCTTCAGCTGGGGATGAGCGGGGATTTGATTCGCGAGGCAAGTGCAGGTTTCGGGTATGCGTCCCGCGGGATCGAGTCGAGGATGTTGGGAAAGCACTTCCGGGAGGCACAGGTTTTTTTCAGTCGAATCGAGCCTGAGAGCGCCTTTTTGCTTGATCGACTTTACAGTGAGGCGGTGGAGTCTGCCGTGGAAGTCGAGGTCGGCGAGAGGGTCTTGTGGCTTCGGGAAATTGCGAGTCAGTTGAGTGAGCTCAATCTCCAGCTCAAGTATCTTTCGCGAATGGCACATCGGTTTGGCCTTCGGATCCTCTACCATTCCATCTTGAAACATCGGGAACAGCTTTTGGACCTGATTGAGCTTTTGTCGGGATCCAGGTTTGGATACTTTTTCTTGATCCCGGGTGGAGCCCGGTATGATTTGACCGAAGGATTCCAGGTTCGCCTGGAGCTCTGGCTTGACGTTTTTTTGCAGGATCACGGGAGAATCAGCGAGCTTTTTTGTTGGACCCACCCGTTCCACGATCGTCTGAATGCTCTTGGTGTCGTGCTCGACGGATCGGAGTACGGATTTGTCAGTCGTTCCGCAGTGGAGAACACCAGGTACGGACAGGTGAGTCATGTCGAGTCCCGCCTTCTCTATTCCTTGGAGAGCTGCACCAGGATTTCCACACACCTGAAGAACCTGGTTCGGCAAAGTCCGCAGGGCGAATACCGGCACCCTCTGCCGGAAAGTTCGTTGGACGTCAGGGTGGAGGAGTCACTTGAGTCCACCCGCGGAGATTGGTGCGTTGAATTGACGCTCGATCGGGAGCATCGCGTGGAAACGATTGCCGTGCAAACCCCGTCCGATCGAATCAAGGACTCGATATTTCCCGCGCTTGAAGGGGAGTCGCTCGAGGATCTTCCGGTGATTCTGGAAAGTCTCTCGTTGTCTCTTTCGGAGGTGGATCGATGATTGATACGATTTTTTCTTTGGTATCGGTCTTTCCGTTCTCATTTCTGATTTATTCCTGGTCTGAGAGGGAGCTCGCACGGCACGAATCCCGCGTGGGGAAGGATATTGCCCTTCCCGCATTCATCTGGCAGACGTGGATCGACACCCTTCTTGAAGTCAAGGTCCGGAAATCGAGTTGGTATTGGGTGTTGTTCACCTTTCAATGCTCCCTGCCTTTTGTTTGCGGGATTCGATTCGAGTATCTTGTCTTTCCTTGGCTCGCACTCGTCGGATTCACATTGGTTGCTTCGGAATCGGGTGCGGGAAAGGTTTTCGAGCGAATTGATTCGGACCAAAAGCAGGTTTCATTCGCGATCTCGTCCGCGGTCGCACTCCTTTGCCTTCTGGGGGCCTTCGCCCTCTCCGGAAATGCGGATCTTGGTGCGGCCATGTGGTCGCCCTTGCATCTCTTTTTTGTGATTCCCTTCCAAATTGCAGGAATGATCCTGTTTCAAGAGCATCCCTTCCGGGGGTTTCTTGAAAAAGCCTCTTGGCTGGAGTCCGTCCGTTTTTACGGTTGGTGCATGGTGACCACACGGGTTTTCCTGGGGGGTGGAGAGTATTTCTTTGATACGAACCTCAAGACGTCCGCCTTGTTCATGGGATCAAGGGTGTTGGCGGTGTATTTTCCCCGCATGCGACAAAAGGACCTGCTCAAGATTGGCATCATGTATTTTCTTCCCCTCACCGGAGCCCTATGGCTCATGGTGATGTTGGTTTTGGCGTTGACCGCCGGTGGAGGAGTGGATGGTTAGGCGGATTCTGGAGCATTTTTTCAACATACGCGGGACCCGCAAGGTGGACACGGAGTTCTATCCCGATCCGGTTTCCTCCCGTGGAAAGGATGATTTTCCAGCGCGGGCAAGAGGCTTGGTTTTCAACGAGATTGAAAAATGCACGGGCTGCGGGGATTGTGCAAAGGCCTGCCCCACGAAGTGCATCGAGGTGGACTCCCAGATCAAAGAGCGCAATCAGCGGCCTTGGGTATCCCGGTTTGACATCGATTTCTCAAACTGCATTTTTTGCGGGTTATGCATCGATGTGTGCGAGCCGAATTCCTTGATTCAAACGAAAGAGGTTCAAGCAGCGGTGTTCGACAAAAAAGACCTGAAAATGAGTTTCGGACGGGGGACGTTGTCATGATTCTCCGGATTGACCTGGCGATTCTCACCGGCATTTCCGTGTGGCTCGGATGGCGGGTTCCCTTCCTCGGCGTCATGCTCTTCGTGTTCGGAATTCTGTTTGAATTCCAAATGGGAAGAACCCGGCTTTTGCTCGGCTCGAACGAGAAAAAGTCCAATTTTGTTTCGAAAATCAGGGCCGGGATCCTGACCGCTGTACTTGTCTCATTCTTGTTGCCCGTTCTCGCAGGTGATCCGGCGGAAGCGGAATCCGGAGGGATTGCGGGTCTGGATTGGGCTCTTCCGGTCGTGGTTCTGCTGGGCTTCTTCAGTGCGATGTTGATGATTGTTCTGGGAGTGGAGAGGCGGCAACGATGATCGTTCTGTTTGTGGTTCTGCTTTTCTATTCGCTCTTTTCGATGTTTACCGCGATGGACGCCCTCGATCTGGCTCGAGGCGCGATGAGGGTCCTTCTCACCCTTGTTCTGGTTGTGGTTTACCGTTTTTCAGACCAAGTTGCCCTTGAGGGTGTGGTTTTGATCTTCGGGGTGATCCAATTGGCTCTGTTGTCTTTTGTGCGGATGGAAGTGAGGCTCGACCATGAACGGAATTGAGCTCACCCGGTTTGATCAGAATGCAATCGTGCTCTCCCTTTTTTGTGCAGTGGCTCTGGTGCGCGAACGGCGGATTCTGCCTTTTGCGATGGTGCTGGCCGGGGCCTTTTTCCAGGGTCCTCTTGTTTCGTGTTGGCTCGCGGCACTCGTGATTTGGCACAGAATGGACCTCGGTTGCAGAAGATGGATTCAAGTCAGGGACCTTGCAGGGTTTTTTTTCATCCTTGCGGGTTCCATTGCGAGTGATCCCGGACGAGCGTTCTTTTCCCTCATCGGTGTCGTCTTGATTTCCGTAAATTTTGGCGGTGGAGCACTGGGAACCCTGCCCGCATTCCTTTTTCTTCGCCAGTACCATCCCGCCCCGGAATTCCTGGAAGTTGCCTTGGTTGGACAGGGATTGTACTGGGTTCTGGCCGAGGTGTCGCGTTGGACAGAAATTCCCCGTGGGCATCAGGTGCTTTCCTGGGCCGAGCTTTTCGGTTCCATCCTGGTTCTCGCGAGCTTCCGGGCCGAAGTTGAGGAGTTGATTGGCAATCCAGAGCTGGTCGCCATTTCCACGATCATTCTCATGGCGCTGTTGGGGATGAGTGTCTGGATCCGTCTCCGTCCGGAGGGCTTTCTCAGCTTTTGCAGGCGCATACGTCCGAAGCCGGATGGGTTCATTTTTTGGGGCGGCCGTCTGATTTCGGGAGAGGAGCCTTGGAGCCGGCGTTTTCTGCCCTCCCCGAGTCTCGAAATCGAGAATGGACTCGAACGTTTGTTTTGGTGGCTCCTCGGGCTGACCATTCTCGCCGGCTTGAGTGTCGCTTTTCTCGGAGGTGTTTTTTGATCTTTCAGTTCACCCTTTGGGGAGCCATGGTCATTCTCTCGTGGTTGTTGAGTGTTTCCAGGCAGCATTTGGTGCCCGTGCTTCTCGCGTTGTTGATTTATTGTTCCCCTTCCATTTCGTTTGGCATTCTGATGCTGATTCTTCTCCAGGTTCTGGCGTTTGTGCAGGCCTCGGTTGGAACAAGAAGGGAGAATAACGGCGTCACCCAAAAACGGTTTGCTGTCGTGATGGCCGGTTCCATGCTCGCCATCTTCGGGCATGCCCTCGGAGCGAATGGGCCCGGGCGAACGCTCGGGTTGGTTGGGCTTTTGCTGGTGATACCGAACGGAGTGACGGGACTCTTTTTCTCGCGTTTTTTCGAGCGCCTCACCCTTCGATCCTACGTCGGTTCGGTTTTGATTCCTGCATTTGCGACATTGGAGGTTCTCGCCCGATGGAAAAGCGAGATTCAAGGGGAAATCGGGGATGTTTGGCAGGTTGCGGTTTTGTTGGTGGGAGGCGTCACAGTCCTGGTTTCCGGTCTGATGAGTCTTGCACGTTTGAGAATCAGGCCGGCAATCGTATTCTGGACCCAGTCCATGGTCGGATTTGCGTTGATTTCGCTTGCTTCGTCGGATGAGACCTTGATGCGTCAGGCGTTGGCATCTCTCGCGGTTGCCTCCATTACTTCCGTCGTCCTGATGAGCTCTGCTGCCCGCATGGGGAAGGGGCATTTCACCTTTTCCAGGGTTTCCACCCTTGGTCTCCCGGGCTTGATTGGATTCGTCACTCTTCAAAGTGTGGGGCGCATTCTTTTCGAATTGGGAATTCCCTGGGTGGGTTTGGGGTTCCTTGGATTTTTCATGCAGGCGATGGTGTTCGTCCTGTGTGAGCCTCGAACTCCCTTGACCGCGCTTCGCAGTACCATGCTGCGCTTTTGGGTTGTAGTGGCGGTTCAAGTCGCCACCGGATGCGGAATGCTATGGGTAATGTCGGGAGGTCTCAAGTGATCCTTTTGAATTTTGTTCCTGAGATTTTCATCGTCATGTCCCTCTTCGGGTCGCTCTTTTTGATGGCGTTCTCGCGGCACACCCGTGGCGCCATGCCTTTGTTGGTTTCATCGGTGGCATTTGGCGGTTTGTTGTATTTTGTCCTGAGGCCGGATCTCTCGTTTTTTGACTCCCCGGATTCAATGATCCTTTCGGATTCCATGTCTTTTTTTCTCAGGGTGGTTGCCCTTTTGGCCTTGGGTGCGTTTTCTTTCGGGGTTTTTTTCCACACAGGAATCAGCGTGAGGGACAAGCAGCGGTCTGTTTTGTTTCTTCAGTTTTTCTCTCTTTTTCTTTGCGGAATGGCTTTGTCCCAGAACCTCGTCGCATTTCTTGTTTCAGCTCTCGGGATCTATATCTCCTCGATGAGCATCACCCTCATTGAATCCGCCGAGTCCCCGTCTTGGGTAACCGTGTTCAGGGAAAAATCAGTGTGGTTTTCGATCTGGGCTGTTTTGATCGCAATGCTGTTCGTGCTCTCCTCCTCGCTCTTTGATTCCATCAACTTTTCCACGTGGCCCGTGGCTCTTCGGGATCTTTCCGGCCAGAACTGGCTGGTGGCGACATTCGTCGTCCTTGTATTCCTGTGCGGAATCGTGCCGTCCGTGAGTTCAGTCTTTGTCGGAAAAGCCCCTTTGGGATTGGCGGTGTTGGCTTTCGGTTTGCTTTTGGTCACGAGCACTTTTTGGATCAGGATCGGAGTTCCGGTATTGGGGGTCTTCACCGAGGGAGCCAACCCGGTTCCACGATGGATCCTGGGAGTGGTTCTTTCCTTCCTGGCAATCCGTTCAGCTGTTTATGCGATTTTGACCAGAGAGCATCATGCATGGATCTCGGCGATCTACCCTGTTCTGGGTGGAATCCCCGTTTTTTCCATCCTGCTTCCGGGTGAGCTGGCGGTGCCGGCGCTGTTTGTGCTTACCATCGGCACCTTGTTCACGCTCCTTCTGGTGTCTCATGCATTCTTGGAATCGGAGTATCGGAACAAGGCACTCATTCTGTTTGCACTGATTGCAGTTCCCGGGGCCCCTCCGCTCGTAATGGGAGAGCGATATTATCAGATGATCTTTGACTTGTTGGGTTCATCAAACTTTGTTGCCGCTGCCGGTTTGGCCGTGGTCTGGTTGATGCTTCTCCTCGCCTCAACTCAAATCATTGGAAAAATCCTGCTTGTACGGGTCTCAAAAGGAAATCAAAGATCCTTTACCCGCGGCGAGGTTTTTTTCCTAGGTTTCTATTTAATGGGAGTCATTGCCCTTTCCTCCCTTCGGCCGCAGTTGGTTGCGGTTTTAAATCGTCATCCGCCCCTGAATTTGTGGTAGGGTCTTACCCGTTACAACATCAGAAAGGAAACGAGAATGGAGTACCTTCCTGTGCTGGTCCTTATGGCAGCGGGAGTGGTCATTGGCGGGGCCGTATTGCTGATCACCACGTGGCTTGGACCCAAGTTGCCGAACAAAACGAAAGATTCACCCGCGGAATGCGGCGTGCCCATCACTGAAAACGTAAAGAAACAAAGGGTTTCTGTTCGTTTTTATCTCGTTGCGATTCTCTTTCTTCTCTTCGACGTCGAAACAGTTTTCTTTTATCCGTGGGCAGTGATTTACAAAAAATTCATGAGCACGGGCACCTTCATTCTCTTTGAGATGCTTGCCTTCGTTGCTGTGCTTTTTGTGGGGTATGTGTACGTGCTTCGAAAGGGCGCCCTGGAGTGGGAGTGAGTCATGAGTAAGGATGGAGCTTCGGATTTTTTTACAACCAAACTTGAGGACATGGTTAATTGGGCGCGGAAGCACTCCCTGTTTCCCCTGCCCTTTGGAACCAGTTGTTGCGGAATTGAGCTGATGTCGACACTGGCATCAGGATATGACATGGCTCGTTTTGGAGCGGAAGTTGTTCGGTTTTCGCCCCGGCAAAGCGACCTCTTGATCGTGGCGGGAATCGTGAATCTCAAGATGGCTCCCGTTTTGAGAAACATCTATGACCAAATGGCGGATCCAAAATGGGTGATTTCGATGGGGGCCTGCGCCTCCTCTGGAGGCATTTTCAATGTCTACAGTGTGACCCAGGGGATTGATACCGTGGTTCCCGTGGATGTGTACGTTCCCGGATGCCCGCCCGCCCCGGAAGGGCTCTTGAACGGGCTTCTTCGCTTGAAGGAAATGATCGCCCATGGTGAAACCCACTCCCAAAGAAGAGAGCGGGCGCTGAAGGAGTCGGGCGCATGAACATTCAGAAACCGGTTTCAAGCATTTACGGAAATTGGAAAGAAAAGTTTTCCTCCCAGTGGGCTTCGGTCCTGGAGGCGCTGAAGAATCAATTTCCTGAAGCGATCGAGGAGGTTCTCCTCCCGGAATCCCATCCCGTCGACATCCCGACTTTTTTTGTGTCGAAAGCCGGGTCCTTGGCGGTTCTCCGGGAGCTCAAGGAGGTCCATGGCTTCAGCTTCCTGACCGATTATACCGCGTCCGATGAGGGTGGACAGAAGCGCTTCCATTTGATCATCCATTTGATGAATCTTTCGAGCAAAGCCAGAATCCGGATGAAAATCCAACTTTCGGAGCAGGAAACGTTTCCGACACTGATTCCTCTCTGGGAGGGAGCGAATTGGGCCGAGAGGGAGATTTTCGACATGTTTGGAATCCGCTTTGACGGGCACCCAGACTTGAGAAGGATTCTCATGGATGTGCGCTGGGAGGGGCATCCATTGCGAAAAGATTACCCGCTGCGGGGGTACCAGGTGTTTCTCACTCCCGAACCGATTGATCCGGAGCTGTTCAAATGAATCACGAAAATTCCAGGAACTTCAAAGTGGATGCCCCTCTCGACATCGCAAGATGGGGGTTTCCCGCGACCTATGATGTAACCTTGAAAAAAGATTCGGATGATATTTTTGAGGACTCAAAGGTCCTCGTGAATATCGGCCCTACCCATCCCGCGATGCACGGAGCCTTTCGATGCATGGCTCGACTGAATGGAGAGGTGATTGAAAAATCGGTCAGTGAGTTCGGTTACACACACCGGGCCAAGGAAAAGCTGGGAGAGAACCGGACCTACCACCAATTTGTGGTTTATACGGATCGGCTGAATTATTGCTCGGCACTTGCGAACAATGTTGCCTACGCCATGTCCGTTGAGCGCTTGATGGGGATTGAAGTGCCTGAACGGGCGATTTGGATCCGGATGATGTGTGCCGAGTTGGCCCGGGTGATTGACCACCTCATTTGCGTCGGGATCAACGCGGTCGATCTTGGTGCGTTCTCGTATTTTCTCTATGGATACCATCAGCGGGAGCGGGCTTACACACTGATCGAGAAGCTCTGCGGAGCCCGCCTTACGACCTCCTACACGCGCATCGGCGGTTTGATGGGTGATGCCCCCGAAGGTTGGGAGCGCGAGGTCAAGGAGTGGGTCAAGGAAACCCGCGATGTGATCGATGAAATGGATCGTTTGCTCACAGAAAATCGCATCTGGCTGAAGCGGACGAAGGGCGTAGCCATTTTCAACAAGGAAGATTGCCTGAAATACAGCTACACGGGTCCAAACGCCCGTGCCGCCGGGCTCGACATTGATTTGAGACGGGACCAACCTTGCATGTTCTACGACAGGGTGGAGTTTGATGTTCCAGTTGCCCAAACCGGAGATGTGTTCGATCGCTACTACGTGAGGCTCGAGGAGATCCGGCAAAGCCTCAACATTCTCACCCAATGTGCGGATCGAATCAAAAAAGGGCCGATCTGGTCGGAGGACAAAAGAACCCGCATTCCGGAAAAGGAACGAGTCTACAATACGATGGAAGGCTTGATTCACCATTTCAAGTTCTTCATGACCGGGTTTGATGTTCCAACGGGTGAGGCCTACACGCCGTTTGAGGCGGCCAACGGGGAGCTGGGGTTTTATATCATCAGCAAGGGCGGGCCCTCCGCTCACCGGATGAGGATCCGTTCTCCTTCGTTTTGGCATTACCAGGGATTGGATCCGATGATTCAAGGCGAATACATCGCGGATCTCGTGGCGGCTCTTGGAAGCATCAATGTGATTGCGGGAGAACTGGATCGATGAAGGAGAAACTTCTTTCCGAGAAATTTTACCAAGCGATGAAAAGCAAGGAGCCGAGGTATCCGAACCGGAAGGCTCTGATCTTGCCAGCGCTTCACCAAGCGCAGGCCGAGTATGGTTGGCTGCCCAAGGAGATTTTGGCCGAGGTTGCCGAGTACATCGGGGTTCACGAAGCGCAGATCCGCGAGGTCGCAAGCTTTTACACCATGTACAACCTGAAGCCGGTCGGGAAGATGCATTTGAAGATCTGCACCAATGTGGCGTGCTGCCTGAGGGGTGCCGACGAGTTGATGGAGTATGCGGAAAAAAAACTCGGGGTAAAGTGCGGGGAAACGACTCCGGACGGGATGTTCACCCTTTCCGAGGAAGAGTGCCTCGGAGCGTGCACAACAGCTCCCGTCATGATGGCCAATGACGACTATGTCGAGAATCTGGACATTCAGTCCCTGAATCATTTCTTGGAGAAGGTGAAGCATGAGCACTAATGCAAAAACCCTTTTTGTTCAGCATTTTTGGAAGGACTCGAATCGCACCCTTGATTATTACCTCGCGGAAATGAACGGGTATGAAGCAGCACGCAAGGTGCTCGGCGGGATGACTCCCGACCAGGTGGTGGAAGAGGTGAAGAAGGCGAACATCCGCGGACGCGGAGGAGCCGGCTTTCCGATGGGAATGAAGTGGAGCTTCATTCCGAAGAACTCCGAAAAGCCCAAATATCTTGTCTGCAACGCCGATGAATCCGAGCCCGGCACCTGCAAGGACAGGCAGATCATCCGCTACACCCCTCACCTTTTGATCGAAGGGCTTTTGATCGGTTCCTATGCGATCGGATGCAAACACGCGTATGTCTACATTCGGGGGGAATATGTCCGGGAAGCGCTTCTGCTGGAAGCGGCGATCGAAGAGGCCCGTGCGAAAGGTTTTCTCGGGAAGAATATTTTCGGATCCGGATTCGAGCTTGAAATCACCGTACATCGGGGTGCCGGTGCCTACATCTGCGGAGAGGAGACCGGCCTTCTGAACTCCCTCGAGGGCAAGCGCGGAGAGCCGCGCGTGAAGCCTCCGTTTCCCGCAGTATCCGGCGCGTTTTCGTGTCCGACTGCGGTGAACAATGTCGAGTCGATTGCCAATGTGCCGCACATCATCCGCATGGGTGGTGAGGCCTTTGCCCAGCTCGGAAAGATTGACAAGTCCGGTGGCACGCGCCTGATTTCCCTTTCAGGTCACGTGAATCGTCCAGGAGTCTACGAGGTGCCGGCGGGATCGATGACGCTCAGACAAATCATCGAGGAGCTTGGTGGTGGAGTTTGGAAGGGTAAAAAGCTGAAAGCTGTGATCCCAGGAGGCTCCTCCTCCCCCGTTTTGACTGCCGACGAGATCGATGCGGTGTACGACGTGGAGCCGTTGATGAAGATCGGTACCATGATGGGATCCGCTGCGATCATGGTTGTTGACGAGGATACCGATTTGGTGAAGTTGCTCCTCCGGATCACCAAGTTCTACGCCCATGAGTCATGCGGCCAATGCACACCTTGTCGAGAGGGGTGTCATTGGATGGAGTCTTTGCTTCACAAGATGGTCCATGGCGAAGCAAAATCAACGGATGTCGATTTGCTTGTGGATGTTGCGGGCAACATCGGCGGGAAAACGTTGTGTGCACTCGGGGACGCCGCCGCAATGCCGGTGCAGAGTTTTGTGAAAAAATTCAGGTCCGAATTTGATGCTTATGTGAAGGGACAGCGCAGTCATGCCTAAGTGTACCATTGACGGAAAAGAGGTGGACTTCAAGGCCGGGGAAAATCTGGTCACAGTCGCAAAAAGGGCGGGAATCGAGATTCCTGTATTCTGTTATCACCCCGGACTGTCCGTGGTTGCCCAGTGCCGGATGTGTTACGTAGAAGTTGAAAAAATGCCCAAGTTGCAGACCGCATGCTCGACCCAGGCCGCCGAGGGCATGGTGGTAAAGACCCAATCCGAAGCCGTGAAAAAGGGCCGGGCTGGAACCATGGAGTTCCTGCTTTTGAATCACCCGCTGGATTGCCCGATTTGCGACAAGGCAGGCGAATGCGACCTTCAGGACAACTCCTTCGGGCATGGCAGCGAATTTATGAGACACAGTGAAGAGCGCCGCACTTATGTGGACGTCGACATGGGACCGGTGATTCAAAAGAACATGAATCGTTGCATTCACTGCACGCGTTGTATTCGTTTCGGAGAGGAAGTTGCGGGAATCCATGAGATGGTCGCAATCAAACGTGGAAACAATATCGACATCACCACCATCGACGGAAAACAGCTGAAGACCGAATATGCAGGCAATTACTCCGACATCTGTCCGACCGGATCGCTTACCCTGAAGGATTTCCGCTTCAGGAAGCGGGCGTGGATGTTGAAGAAAACCCCGACGGTTTGCGAGGGTTGTTCGAAGGGGTGCAACATGGAGGTACAGCACGAAGGCAATGTCGTGTACCGGTGTGTTCCCCGCGAGAATCTAGAGATCAACAAGTATTGGATGTGCGATGAAGGCAGGTTCAATTATCAGTACGCCCAAGATCCGAGCAGGATTGTGGATCCCATGCGGAAGGCCGGTGAGTCCTGGCTCGTGACCCGCTGGGATGAGCTGCTCACCGCCCTTCGAAATGATTCGGGTGGAGAGGATGTTCTTTTCCTTGTGGGGACCGATCTGACGCTTGAGGAAATGAAATCGGTCCAAGAGGCGGCACGGATCTGGGCGCCGCGTGCGGCAATCCGGAGCTTCGGAACTCCCGGTGTGGAGTCCTCGGCACAAGATGGTCCGAAAGATGGAATTCTCAAAATGAAGAGCAAGACCTCCAATCTCAAGGGTGCAGAAACCTTGGGAATCCCTCCCCTGCTGGGAGCGGCAAAGTCCACCGTGGTTGTCGTGTTCCGGGGGGGGCGTGCCGAATTGCCTCGGATCGAGGCGAAAAAAGCATATGGAGTGGGTGTCTTTCTTGAGAAGGAAAGAAACAGCGTTCATGCAATTCTTCCCGGTCTCAGCTTTCTCGAAAAGGATGGAACGATCCTCAATCACCAAGGCACCTCGCAGACTCTCAAGCGTGCACTCCTGCCGCGAGGAAAGTCGAAAGCATTGGGTGAGATCCTGATGTTAGTGTTGAATCAAAAGAGCAGCGAGGTGAATCCGTGAGCACCCTTGAGCAGACCCTGATGTTCATCAAAATCGGCATCGTGCTTGCCGGGTTGCTGGCCACAGTTCCGATCATGTTGTTTGTCGAGCGGAGAGGCTCAGCCCTGATGCAGAACCGTCTCGGACCGAATCGAATGGGTCCGTTCGGATTGTTTCAGGCGGCCTGCGACGTGATTAAATTCATCTTCAAGGAGGATCGTGCGCCGGCACACGTGAACAAGTTCTATTACACCATCGCGCCGTGGGTGGCGGTCATTCCCGCCTTCATGACCTTTGCTGTGATTCCATTTGCCGGATCCCTTTCCCTGGAGGGCACCACAACCCAGTTTCAAATCGCCAATCTCGATGTCGGGGTCCTGTATTGCTTTTCAATTGCATCGCTCGGGGTCTACGGAATCATCATGGCGGGTTGGGCGTCCAACAACCACTATTCCCTTCTCGGAAGCCTCAGGAGTTCCGCACAGATGATCAGCTACGAACTCACCCTGGGTTTGTCTCTGGTTGGTTTGATGATGGTGTTTCAATCCGTGAAGCTCGGTGACATCGCATCTGCCCAAGGGGAGACTCTTTTCATGCTGGGCTCGATCGCCATTCCAAAGTGGGGGGTTTTCATACAACCCGTTGGTTTCCTGTTGTTCCTCGTGTCGGTGTTCGCCGAGACGAACCGGCTCCCCTTTGATCTTCCTGAGGGCGAGTCCGAGTTGATAGCGGGATATCATCTCGAGTACGGATCCATGCGGTTTGCGATGTTCATGATGGCGGAGTTCATCAACATGGCAGTCGCGTCGGCGCTGATCGCCACCTTGTTTTTCGGCGGGTGGCAGCTCCTGCCCTTCTTTTCAATTGTGGTTTCCAAAGTGCAGGCTCTCGACCTCTTTCCGAATCCGGGTCTTGTCGAGGTATTGTTTCAAGGGTTGTCTTTTGTGATCAAGGTTGCGTCTTGGATGTGGTTCTTTGTCTGGGTGCGATGGACGCTTCCCCGATTTCGCTTTGATCAGCTCATGAATTTTGGCTGGAAGGTTTTGTTTCCTCTTGGCTTACTGAACGTCCTTGTGACCGGCTTCCTGATTTATAAAGGAGTGCTCTGATTATGTTGGCAATTCGCAAGCCCGGTTTCTTGAACCGGCTCTATTTGATTGAGATCATCCGCGGTCTGTGGATCACGATGAAGAATTTTTTGTTCCATAAGAAGGTAACACTGCAGTTTCCGGAGCAAAGGCGGGATTATTCGGGCCGCTACCGCGGCCAGCACTACATCAAAGCGGTCAACGGTGTTGAGAATTGCACGGCGTGCATGTTGTGCCCCACAGTGTGTCCTGCCGAGTGCATTCACATCGTCGCAGGTGAAAGAGAGGACAAGGAGAAGTATCCGGTGAAGTTCGAGATCGATTCTCTCAGGTGTTGTTTTTGTGGCATGTGCGAGGAGGCCTGCCCGAAGGATGCGATCAAGCTTTCCAATATTTACGAGATGAGCCAGCAATCAAGAACTGTGTATGAGAAGGATTTTCTTCTCGAGCAAAGGGGTAACAAATGATCGACTACCCCTTTCTGGCCTTTGTCGCTTTTTCCACCATCGCCATTCTAGGTTCCCTCATGGTGATCTTCAAAAAGAATCCCGTCGCGTCCGCCTTTGCACTGGTGGCGGTGTTTTTCGCGTTTGCGGGGCTCTATGCCCTGATGTCCGCCCATTTGGTGGCTGCTCTGCAAATCCTCGTTTACACGGGGGCGATCATGGTTCTTTTTGTGTTTGTGATCATGCTCCTGAATCAGGATCGTCCGGTGGAGGACTTCAAGTCCTCGAGCGGAACCTTCAAGGTGATTTCCGGAGTGGCAGTTTCCTTTCTTGTCTTCTTGTTCGTAAAGGTTGCTTTTCTTGCGCGCGGGATCGTTCCTGCCGGGGATTGGACCGTCGAAAAAATGGAGGAGCAGGGAGGCAACGTGAAGAGCATTGCGAATGCACTCTTCTCTGACCACATTCTTCAATTCGAACTTACATCCTTTTTGCTCCTTGGTGCCATTGTGGCGACCATCGCAATTGCAAAACGCAAAGGATCGTCGGGGAGGACCGCGCCATGACGATGCTAGAGCCTTGGATGATGCTGGTGGTTTCCCTGGTCATTTTCGGTGTTGGCCTTTTCGGTCTTTTGGTCCGGAAGAATCTCCTCGTCATGTTGATGTGCGTGGAGCTGATGTTGAACGGTGTCAATTTGAGTTTTGTGGCATTCTCGAAGATCCACAACTCATTGGACGGGCACCTGGCCGTTCTCTTTGTGATGACAGTCGCAGCAGCGGAGTCCGCAGTGGGTCTGGGCCTTGTGATCGCACTGTTTAGAACTTTGAAAACGGTCGATTCCGATCAAATTCAGATTTTGAGGGATTGAAACATGATCATCACTTTGTTGGTATTTTTGCCTCTATTGGGGTTCGCCCTGAACGCATTTTATCATTTCAATTCTGCAGCCCGGAAACGGGAGCCCTCGGTATGGGTTGCCGGACTGATAGCCTCGTCGGCAATGGTTGCCGCTTTTGTGTGCGCACTCATCGCCTGGGCCAGGCTCAAGGGCTCCGCTGGTGTCGGACCGGTTTTGGAAGAGAGCCTCTTTTCATGGATGAATCTCGGGGCCTTGCATGTCGAGTTCGGGTACCGTTTTGATCGCCTGAGTGCTGCATTCACGCTGGTGATCACCGGAGTGGGAGCGCTCATCCATTTTTATTCAATCGGGTATATGGAAAACAGGGGTTCCGCCCGGTATTTTTGCTACCTGAATCTGTTTTGCTTCATGATGCTCAATCTGGTCCTGGGCTCCTCCCTGCCCCAGGTGTTCCTCGGATGGGAAGGCGTAGGTCTTGCCAGTTATTTGTTGATCGGGTTCTGGTCCAAGGAGATGGCAAATATCGCTGCAGCACAAAAGGCGTTTCTCATGAATCGGATTGGAGATTTGGGCCTTCTGTTTGCAATGTTCATTGCATTCAAGTTTGCGGGCACGCTTGATTTGGCCCGCCTCGCCGGCTTCGAGTTCAGGCCCGATGTTGCAACGGTCTTTGGTCTGCTGATCTTTTTGGCTTGTACCGGAAAGTCTGCACAGATTCCTCTTTTCACCTGGCTTCCTGATGCGATGGCCGGGCCGACTCCTGTGTCTGCCCTGATTCATGCCGCCACAATGGTCACCAGCGGAATTTACCTACTCGCGAGATTGAACCCGGTCATCTCCCAGTCCACTACCGTGCTGTTGGTGATTTCAGCGGTAGGAGCGGCAACCGCTCTGATGGCCGCCATCACAGCCTGTTTTCAGTCCGACATCAAGAAGGTCTTGGCCTATTCCACCATTTCCCAATTGGGATTCATGTTTGCTGCATGCGGAGTGGGTGCGGCGGAAGCGGGCGTGTTTCATGTGGTAACCCACGCATTCTTCAAAGCGCTTCTTTTTCTCGGTGCCGGGAGTGTCATCCACGCCCTTTCCGGAACCCAGGATGTCTTCAAGATGGGCGGACTTCGAAAGCGATTGCCCTTCACGTTTTGGACTTTCACCGCTGGTTGGGCGGCAATTCTTGGCTTGTTTCCCTTCAGCGGATTTTTTTCCAAGGACATGATCCTGCACGAGGCACTCGTCGCCGCGCACGGGAATCCGTGGGTCTTCGGTGTCCTGGCATTTTCCGCCCTTCTGACCGCATTCTACATGACGCGCCTTTATGTATTGGTTTTCTTCGGTGAATCACGATTGTCCGAGGAAGCCGGGAGTCATGTTCATGAGTCCCCGTTGGTGATGATACTTCCTCTGGTCATTCTTGCGGTGGCATCACTGGCGGGAGGCTGGTTCGGGGTCCCTGTGCATCTTGAGACCGCTCACGGGGAAGGGGCATCCTCGGTTTCACCTGCCGTGATCATGGCCTTGAGCCTTTTGATCGCAGGCGTGGGTGCCTTTCTCGGCTATCGTAAATATTCCGGCACCATCCAGGTTGAAGCGACGAAGGATCCATTTCGGGTGGATGAGTTTTATGGAGCCGTGGTGGGTCGGGGCGTGAAATCGCTAGCGTCCTTCTTCGGTCGTTATCTGGAAGACGGGTTCTTTCAGAAGATCCTTCAGGTCTCCGGTGCAGCGGTGGACCTCGGGGGAAATCTCTTCAAGACCGTTCAGACCGGTTCAGCCCAGGGATATCTTCTGATGATGGTTCTTGCTTTGCTTGGTTTGATGTTTGGCCTTGTGTTTGGAGTCAATGGGTATGGAAATTAGCGATTCTTTGAGTTTTCTTCTGACGTTGCCCTTGTTTGCGATGGTGCTGAGCCTGGTGGTTCCGAGAGCGGTTCAAAGGGGATATGCGATTTTTGCAAGTCTCTTGTTCCTGGCCCTTACGGTGTACGAGTCCTCCGGGATCCTCTTTGCCACTTCAGCCGCGACGGCGGCCCGGTTTGCTGTTGAGCACCAATTACAGTGGCTTCCCCAGATCGGAGCGAAGCTTTCGCTTCGGCTTGATTCCGTGTCCGCGTGGTTCGTCGTGATGAACGCCTTGACAGCTGTGATCGCGTTCAGTTCCAAAGGCGTGTGGTACAGGAAAAGTCCCAAGCTTTTCACAGCCCTCGGATTTTTCCTGCTGTTTGGATTGAATACCGCCTTTTTGAGCCAAGACTTGATTGTCTTTTATCTGGGATATGAGTCGGTGTTTATCCCTATGATCTTCATGGTCGGCATTTGGGGTGAAAATCAAAAGGCTTCTGCAGTCTTCCGATTCTTCCTGATGAGTTTCCTCGGTTCCATTTTGATGTTGGTATCGGTTTTCTTCCTTCTCTCTCGCCAGGTGAAGGATGGAGGAGCAGTCTCTTCCCATCTGGGGAGCCTGATCCCGGTAGCGGGTGGGCTCCCGGAGCTTCATGCGAAGCTCGCTTTTTTCGGGTTCTTTCTTGCCTTTGCAATCAAGGTTCCCCTCGTGCCCTTTCATTCCTGGTTGAAGGATGTGTATGTTCTTGCCCCGTTCCCGGCCACAATCTGGATGTCGGCGATCCTCTCCAAGCTTGGCGTGTATGGAATGATCCGCTTCGTGATGCCTCTGTTTCCACAAACGATGGGGACATATCAGGGTGTGCTCATGGCCATTGCGGCTTGTTCCGTTGTCTACGCGGCACTCCTTGCGTATCGCTCAAATCAACCAAAGGCACTTCTTGCGTACTCCTCCATCAGCCATCTCGGATTCGTCATGTTGGGTGTGTTCACCATGAAGAACCAGGGTGCGCTCTCGGCGATTTTCTTGAGCGTCGGACACACCATGGTGAGTGCGCTCCTGTTCTTTCTTCTCTCAAAAATTGATGAAAGATCGGAGGGTCTCGATCTTGGGGTGCCTCGCGGCCTCTCGCAACAGTTCCCCGTGCTCTTCACAGCCTTGTTTGTGGTGATGCTTGCCTCCGTGTCCCTTCCAGGAACATTGAATTTCGCGGGAGAGTTCCTGGTTCTCCTGAATTCATGGCCTGTGAGCACCCTGAGCACCGTCGTGGCCGGATTCGGTGCAGTTCTGGGAGCGGCGTATATGTTGAAGTTTTATCAGCAGATGGGTTTCGGAGCCTCCTCCACTGACCCTGGCAAACAAGGGGCGCATGCCGAGGACCTTAGCGGATTTGAACTGGTTCTGGTCTTCCTCTTGATCATGGCGGTAGTGGTTTTCGGGTTTCAAACGTCGATTTTTCTGAAGGGAAACTGAGATGAGCGCAGAATTTGACTTGTTGGGTCCGTGGATTTCTCTTTGTGCAGGGATCCTCCTTACTTTGCTGATCAGCGTGATTCGAACCGAGTCGAAGCGTCCGGCACAGATCTCCGCCTTGATCACGGTGGTTGGTACGGCAGTCCTGAGTTTGGGGAAGCAGCCGTCCGAGGCGGCTTTGGTATTTGCAGGGTCTTTTGAGATCTCTTCTCTCACCCTTCTTGTTCTGGGAGGCCTGTGCGCTCTTGCAGCGATGTTCATTCTCGGGACCGGGCACTACCTCAGCCGGGAGCGCATTCATATTTCCGACTACTATCATTTGCTCCTGATTTTGGTATTGGGGGCATCGGTCATGGTTGCTTCGCGCAATCTCATCCTTACCTTCATTGCGCTCGAAGTGATGTCCCTGCCCGCCTATACCCTTGCAGGATTTCGCCGAAACGATTCCAGATCCAATGAGGCCGCTCTCAAGTACTTCATTCTCGGGGGAGCCATGGGAGCGGTGTTTTTGTTGGGAAGCTCATTTGTATTTGGCGCAACGGGAACCCTGACCTATTCGGGCGTGTTTTCGGCTTCCAAATCAGGTGGAGTCATGCTGGAACTCGGGCATTTGTTGCTCCTCGTCTCCTTCTTGTTCAAGGTTGCAGCCGCGCCCCTTCACTTTTGGAAACCCGATGTGTACGAGGGCGCTCCCACCCCGGTGACGGGGATCATGGCAACCATCATCACAGCAGCGTCCTTTCTCACGCTGGTTCGGCTGATCCATATGATTGATTATGGTGCCGCTGAAATGGGCAATTATCTGGCATGGCTGAAGTCGGCTCTCCGGTTCGTTACTGTGGCGAGCCTGATTGTGGGCTCAACAGTCATGATTACTCAAAGAAGCCTCAAGAGATTGTTTGCCTATTCATCGATCACCCACACGGGCTACCTCATGCTTGGTGTCCTCGGCAGCTTCGACTCCGGGGCATCCGCATCCTCTGTTCTGATCTATTTGTGTGGATATTGTGTGATGAGCACGGGAGCCTTTGTGCTGCTTGCGCTTTCCAAATCCCCGGCAGATACGGGGACTGAATTGATCGACCTGACGGGCCTCATGAAACGTTCGCCCTATTTGACCGGTCTCTGGACGATCTTCCTGTTTTCAATGGCAGGGATGCCTTTCACTGTTGGATTTTTCGCAAAGTACTTCGTGTTCATGGCCTCCATGAATGGAGGGGAAACCGTAGTTGTGGTGATCGCCGCACTTTGTACTGTCGTAGGAGCATATGCCTATCTTCGAGCAATTGCTCTGATGACCATGCGGGAAGCCGCCCCGACGTCGGGTGAATGGGAGCTCACTCCCGGGAGTCAATTAGTTGCCGTGGGTGCGGCGGTTTTCGTTCTCTTCCTCGGGATAATTCCCAATGCCATGTTACAATACCTGAAAGGGATCCCGCTGATCCATTAAGGGAAAATGGCGAAATTGTATGTGATCCGATACCGGGACGGGAATTCGAGCACCCCTCTCAGTACGGAACAAATCATCAGGCGAATTAAAAGCGGAGAGCTCAAGGAGAACGACGAGCTTTCCTTGTATCCTGCGAAGTTCGCGCTTGAGGTGAAGGACTATCCCGAGTTTGAGGGTCTTTTCCGGGATACTGCACCCGTGCGCGAGCAAACCACGAGTGGTGTCGAACCCCGGCAAGAAAGCGTAACCCCTCTCGACCCCACGAAATCGATCCTCATCAAAACGAGTCCGATTGACCCCGCGGGTGAAACTGCTCGGACCGAACGAAACGAGTTTGCAGGGGATGAAAGCACTCAGCTCAACACCCGGCTGAGTGCCTTGCCGGAGAATCAGAGAACGCGAATTCAAGAGGTGACAAAGACAGGGATCGCCCAAGCACCGGGCACACCAGCGCCTCAGGCCATCGAACCAGTGCCCATGGACGATTTTTCGAGTCTCAGGACCTCTTCGGAGAAGACTGTCGTGCTCGAACGACCGAAAGAGCTCATCTCAAAGGATCTTTCGGGAGGCAGAAAGAGCGGAAAAAAGCTCCTCCCTGGCGTGGGGCTCCTCGGCTTTCTTTGTCTTGGATACCTGTTTTACGAACTCATTGTCGAGGATGATGAGGATGCCATGCAGGGATCCCGCCCAAAGGTGCAAATGGTTCCCATTCGGCCAAAGCTCCCGGCCTCCGGTGCGGACAGGCCGGACCCCGAGGCCGGCTCGAAGATCTATGACCGCGGGTTGGCCTTCTATGCCGAAGATCATGTTCAGGGTTACCGCAATGCTGCGACCGTGTTTCACAAGGCGCTGAGTGTTGATTCGCAGAATGTGAAGGCGCTGGCAATGCTTGCGTCAAGTTACTTGAACCTGATTGAGTCGTCGAACAAGGACGAGTTCACTTTTTCAGTCATCAAGAAGCTGATCGACCTTTCCAGTTCAAAACAGCTGGACCTGGTGGAAACACTTCTTGCGGAGGTGGAGTTTCTAGCCGTTCAGGGCCGATACGACGCGGGAATTCAGCGCTTGGTTGAGCACTCAAAGAGAACAGGAAAGTTCGATCCCGCATTGTATTTTTACCTGAGCTGGCTCTACTCGCTCAAAGGTGAGTACTCGAGTGCGATGAAGTACCTGAACTTGATCCCGGCAAGTGCCTTGAAGATCCCGAGGCTCTACTATTTGCGCGGCCACCTTCATGAGGAAAACAAGGAATTCGACGAAGCGGAAGCCGAATACGGCAGAGCACTTTCTCTTTCGAAGTACCATGCCAAGGCAAGACTTGGCTTGGTTCGAATCAGTGAAAAAAAGGGCGAGCTGAAGAAGCGCGAAGGGGATGTGGGTTTCCTTGTTGCGAACCCGAGCTATCAAAGTCCGAGTGAGTATGTGGAATCACTGATCTACCGATCCAAGATTTTTTTGATCGACCAGAATGTCGAGGGCGCAATCAAGACCCTGGAGGTTGCAATTTCGATCGATCCAAGGAACGAGACTTTGCGGTTGGAGTACTACTCGCTTCTTTCAAGTTCCGGAAAGAACCCGAAATACCAGAAGCTCGCCCAAATGTATGCGCTTGTGCTTCAGGGAGAGCGGGACCTCAAGGCGGGAAGGATTCATGAGGCGAAATCCGTTTTTTTTCAGGCACAGGATGCCTTCTCCGATTCGACGGTTCCCTTTGAGAAAATGGGTGACCTGCTTTACAAGGGTGGAGAGTTCCTGCGGGCCCAAACCAATTACAAGAAGGCACTGAAGATCAATCCCGACTCCGGGGAAATTGCGATCAAGATGATCGATGCCCTGATTCAGAACCATGAGTGGGAGGAGGCCGAGAAGAGTCTTGCGAAATACCGCACGCATCCGAAGTTGAAGAGTTCGGTGGATCGGCTTGCGGGTGATCTCGCTCTTCATCAGAACAATCTCAAGGCCGCCGTCATGTTTTATCGAAAGGCGATGTCGCGCGACACCATTGATACGGACGTTTACTCTTCCTATGCGGATGTCATGCGTGAGGCCGGAGAGTGCCGGGATGCCCAGTTCTTCTACTCCTTGGCCCAACGACTTGATCCATTTTCCCTGCGTGCCATCATGGGATCCGCGAAATGCATGTTGAAGACCGATGGAATTGAGGCTGCGGTGGCTCGGGTGCAGGAGGAGTTGACCAAACTTCCCAAGGCAAGAGCCGACCTTCTTGCAGGAATTGCCGATCTTTATTTTCTTGCATATGAGGACGAGAAAAGTCTTCAGTTCATTGAACAGGCCAAGTCTGTCGATCCAGATTACCCTGAGTCCTACAAAATAGAAGGTGACCTTTACCTTCGACAGATGCTGGTCAAAAAAGATGTGAAGGACCAGGCGCTGGATGCCTTGAGAGGCTACTCGGATCGGAAGGTTTCCGATCCCTATGGCTATCTCAAGAGATTTGAGATTTTTGTCACGGACTCCAATTTCGAGAAAGCAGAAGCCGAACTCGACAAGGTTTTTCAGGTCTCCCCGAGGTTTCCCGAGCTGCACTATAAACGGGCCATCATGTTCGGCAAGATGGGAAGGGTAAAGGATGCGCTTCGGGAGTTGGCCTCCGAAATCAAGTTGAACCCGCGAATGGATGCTGCATGGACTGAACAGGGAAATATCCAGACAAGGGCCGGCAATTTGGAGGAAGCTTTCAAGAGTTTCAAGAAGGCGATGGAGTTGAATCCGAGAAATGCCCAGGCCAAGGTAGGAGCGGGATACGCCAACTATCTCAAACGCCAATATTCCTCGGCGATCGCATTGTATCAGTCCGCGATGGCGCTTGATCGGGGGAATCCGGATATTTACAAAAAGATGGGCTTGGCCTACCGGGATAGCGGCGATCCGGAAAAAGCGCGACAATTTTTCCAGGGGTATCTCGATCTTGCTCCGGACGCCCCGGATCGGACGGATTATGACCAGTATCGACGTTGAAACTGGCAGCCGTCCTTCTTCAAAGAATTCATTCCGCTTTTTTGTTCAGGAGGAGTCCCTTCGTGACGGAGCCTTCTCTTTGGTACTGCGTGGTCAGTCCCGGATTGGGTTGAGGTTCTCTCTTTACCCCCTGAAGCTCCAGGACGAGCTCTCCGAACTCAAGGAGCCCCCGGCGAGCTTTTCGTTCGTCTTCGGCACTCCCCTCGTCATCCCTATTCCCTTGGTCCCGGCTTTCCCCCTTGTCAGGGAGGCCTTCATAGGCCACCCCGCCCCCTTGGCTTGAGCCGGGGTCATTCTGGGTGGATTTTGTCGAATTCACCACCAACCGGAATTCGGGTCGATTTACTTTATGGATCAAGTGGTTATCTCCCGTTATTAGTGTATCATTTTAATCAAATAATGCAATGTTCTGGATTTAAGTTGCAAAACAAAGCGGTCATGTATTATAACCACTTGAATTGGAAAGGCATTTTATGAGTTCAACGGGTGATCTGTTTTCAAAGTGTTACAAGTTCGAGGATGCAAAGAAGCTTCAGGCAATGGGTTTGTATCCCTATTTCCGAGCGATCACAGCATCCACCGGAAACAACGTTGTCACGGGTGGAAAGCGCCAAGTGATGATCGGTTCGAACAATTATCTTGGACTTACCCATGATCCTCGCGTCATGGAAGCGGCGAAGGACGCCATTGAAAAGTACGGCACCGGATGTACCGGTTCAAGATTCCTGAATGGCAACCTTGACCTCCATGAACAGCTGGAGGATCGCCTTGCCAAGTTCGTCGGGAAAGAGGCGGCACTTTGTTTTTCCACCGGATTTTTTGTGAACCAGGGAACCCTTGGCGCATTGATCGGGCGAAGCGATGTCATTTACAGTGACCGGGAGAATCATGCATCCATTGTTGAAGGAACGCAGGTTGCCTTGGGCGACACGCTTCGATTCAAGCACAATGACATGGAGGACCTCGAGCGGATCCTCAAGGCAACCCGTGAAAAGTACGATGGTGCCTTGATCATCGCAGACGGGGTCTTCTCAATGTCAGGAGACATTCTCAATCTTCCGGGGATTGTCGAGCTCGGCAAGAAGTACAATTGCAAGGTGTATGTGGATGATGCCCATGCGCTCGGGGTTCTTGGACCCAAGGGCGAAGGAACAGGCCAGCATTTCGGCATGCACAAGGACGTCGATCTTGTGATGGGGACCTTCTCCAAATCTTTTGCATCGATTGGTGGATTCATTGCGGGTACCTCGGATGTGGTTCATTACATCAAGCACAAAGCCCGCCCCTTCATGTTCTCTGCGGCGATGTCCCCCGCGGCAACGGCCACAGTGTTGAAGTGCCTCGACATCATGGAAAGCGAGCCTGAACACCTCGAGCACCTTCGCAAAAACGCCGCATATATGAGCAAAAACCTGAAGGCCATGGGGTACAACACTCTGAACAGCCGCACCCCGATCATTCCTCTTTTGATCGGTGATGATGCAGCCTCGTTTGCGATGACCCAGAAGCTTTGTGCCGAAGGAGTGTTTGTGACTCCGGTGGTTCGTCCCGCGGTTCCGGAAGGATGCTCCCTGATTCGGACCAGCTACATGGCCTCCCATACAAAAGATGATCTTGATTATGCTCTCGAGCATCTTGAAAAGGTGGGTCGCGAGTTTGGGATCCTGGGAAGCAACGAGGCGACAGAGCGTTTGAAGCGGATCGCTGTTGAGAATTTCGGTCACCACGCTGTTCTATGATCATTCTCGGGGTCGATCCCGGATCCCGTTTGTTGGGTTACGGTTTGGTTGAAAAAACCGGGAACCGGATCCGTGTCGTGGATCACGGAACCATCCAGCTGTATCACAAGGAATACAAGGACATTCCTGTCGACGAGACCACTCCGTCGCGTCTCAAGGAAATCCACATCAAGCTTTCCGAGGTGATCCAGCAGTATCGACCCCAAGTCATGGCCGTGGAGAAGGTTTTTTTCGCGAAAAACGCAGTTTCCGCACTTAAATTGGGGCAGGCCCGCGGGGTTGTGTTGCTTACGGCGGCGGTTCATGATCTTGAAATTCATGAGTACAGTGTGACGGAAGTAAAAAGCGTGATTACAGGACACGGGCGGGCGGACAAGGAGCAGGTTGCAAAAATGTTGACCTTGATGCTCGGTGCCCAGGACTTTGCGACCGCGGATGCATCCGACGCCCTTGCCCTTGCGGTTGCTCATGCGATTGGTTCGAAAACCTCTGAAATCCGCGGTCAATCCCCTACCCGCGCCGGCCGCAGCCTGAAGGATGTCGCTCAGGCTGCCCTCGCAACGAGCCGTCCAATGAAGCGTTGAAAACTCCTGGCATTCGCGTCATGATGAGCCCATGTTGGCATATCTCGAGGGAATCATCAAAGAGCGGCAAAATGGCGAAATGATTGTTCTGGTGGGCAGTGCCGGCCAGGGCTTCGTGGGGTATCAGGTAAAGACACCTGATCATCCCCGCTATGAAACCTTGATTCCCGGTGATCGCGCCGCAGTTCATGTGTACTCCCACGTGCGCGAGGATGCTTTTGACCTTTACGGGTTTCTTGGCAGCTTCGAGAAGAATCTCTTTACCACTCTCCTCTCTGTTTCAGGGGTCGGACCGAAAATGGCCTTGGCTCTACTTTCTCACACAGACGATGGAAACCTCATTGAGATGATTCTCTCGGAGGACAAGGCGGGATTGACCTCCATTTCGGGAGTTGGAAAGAAGACCGCAGAGCGGATGATTCTCGAGCTCAAGGACGGAATACAAAAGAAGATCGAATCGGGCATTCTTCGAGGCAGGTCGGCAAAGGATCGTGCCTCCACAGGCCAGGCGGCAGGGGCAACTGCGGAAGGTGCGATCGATCGCGGGAGCAAGCTCTTCATCGAAGCGTATCTTGCCCTTCAGGGTCTGGGGTTCAAAGAGATCCAGGCCAAACAGATGGTTGAGGCCGCCTTCAAGAAAGAGCTCAAACTCGAGAGAGTTGAAGATGTGGTGAAATTCGCGCTTCAGGGAGGAGCCTGACCATGGAGAATCGTGAGCTGAATCCCCGTGTGCATCAGGAATCCAACGAAGTGCAGGTTGAGCAAACGCTCAGGCCCCAAGCGCTCGAGGAATACATCGGTCAAGATGCAGTACGTGAAAAAATCGAGCTTTTCATCAAGGCCGCAAAGCAACGCGGTGATGCGCTTGATCACGTTCTTCTCGCCGGACCGCCAGGCTTGGGAAAAACCACTCTTGCCCAGATCATTGCGCGCGAGATGGGATCTCAGATTCATGTGGTCACCGGTCCTACGGTTGAAAAAAAGGGCGATCTAGCGGCGATCCTCACCAATCTTCAGCCGGGAGATGTGTTGTTCATTGATGAGATTCATCGCTTGCACATGGCAATCGAAGAAGTTCTGTACGGAGCGATGGAGGATTACAAACTGGATTTGATCATCGGGCAGGGTCCGAGCGCCCGCACAATCCGGATCGACCTTCCAAAGTTCACCTTGGTAGGAGCCACAACGAGAACGGGGTTGTTGTCGAGTCCGCTCAGGGGTCGGTTCGGGGTGGAAATGAGACTCGATTTCTATTCACCCATGGATCTCGCCAAAATTGTGGTCCGTTCCGCACGGATCATGAATGTCGAAATTACCCCTGAGGGAGCGCTTGAGATCGCCACCCGCGCAAGAGGAACCCCGAGGATTGCAAATCGCCTGATACGACGTGTGCGGGATTTCGCCCAAGTGAAGTTCAAGCAGGTCACCGGATTCTCCATTGATCAAAAGACCGCAAATGAAGCGCTGAATCTGTTTGAGATCGATCAGCGGGGGCTTGATTCCATGGATCGAAAGCTGCTTACCGCCATGATTGAAAAATTCGACGGCGGACCGGTCGGAATTGAAACTCTCTCGAGTGTGGTTTCTGAAGAAAGAGACACTCTTGAGGATGTGTACGAGCCATTTCTTGTTCAAGAGGGATTCATTCAGCGAACGCCAAGGGGTCGAGTGGCCACGCATCTGGCGTTCACGCACCTCGGGTTTCCGCCTAGGACTCTTCTATAGACAAAAGCCCCTCAGGAATGATCCGGAGGAGCTTTTGTTTTTGAATGATCACCAAGCTGGATCAGGCGGCCATTTCCTCACCCTCAGCCATGTGCCAAAGTTGATAGAGTGTTGCGCCTTTTTCATTCCGAAACCATCTTGATGCATGTTCAGGTGGCTCCGAGCCGAGACATTTCACGGCGAATGCATGAACCGTGGTGGTTCCTTCGTTTGTCCAGATCTTGAACTCCCCGTTTGGTTGTTTCTGCACCTTCGCGGTCAATGAAGGATTGCTCACAAAAAAAATCGTCTCACCGTCTTTCAAATAGCCTTCGTGCACGATGCGTGTCAGGTCGAATTTTCCTTTTTTCTTGCTCATTCAATGGTCTCCTTGGTTAAGCAGGGTTGTTCTTTACATTTCGGAGGATTCTGAGTCCTGCATGAGAAAAATAAGCCTGGTGGTTTTGACAGTGTTTTGACGATCGAGTGCTGCCGACGATGCAATGATTGCCTACCCTGCATCGGTGATTGAGGCGTGCCTTGAGGAGTGATATTTTTTTGGAATGAAGGTGCTTCTTGCGTTAGTTCTGATTTCTCAGGTTTTTCAAGCCGAGTCCCGTGCCGAGATCGCTTGTTCCGATAGTGTCACCAAGTTGGTCGGAATCTGGGGTGCAGATGCGGAGGCAACTGCACGCAAAGGATTGAAGAGCGGTTACGAGGATTTCAAGGTAACAACTCCGAAGGGAGTGGCGCGGGTGTACCACTCCAAAGCGGGGATTACCATGTACCCCATTATTTCCCACACCAAGAACAGCAAGAGGGATGTCACGTTTGTTCTCAATCCCAACCACAAGTGCGGCTTGGCGTTCATTGATTTCTTTACCTATGACGCAAAAGGAAATGCATCAAGTGTGAGAATCACAGGAAAAGACTGTTATCATTTTTCCAGTTTTTCGGCCCTTCAGACGCAGTCGCATGGCGATGAGTACAGCCACAGTGAAGAGGACAACGAAGCTGTGAAAAACGAGATTAAAGCCACCTGCCTGAAGAGAAAGCCCCCGGTGCGGATTTCCGATGCCTTGGCTCAGCGGGTTCGCGACAATTGCAGAAATTCAACTGTGATTGGAAAGCTTTCCTTGGATGATCAAGGCAACAATAACGACTCCTGGCAAAAATACCTCAATGACTTGAGGAACGACGCTCCCGAATGGGAGGGAAGGTGAAGAAACGGTCTTGCCGTTGAACGCCACTGAACCATGTGTCCATTTGAGTTCTAAAAAAGCGAAGCTTCAGCTAGAAAATATCAACTATTTTCATTGATGCCCTTCGACTAGGATCCGCGTGGCAAGGGGGGGGGATATGGGGAAAATATCTTCATGTATCAATGGGGTCATTGCGTCCGCGATTTTGATCTGCGGGGGCGATTCGGTTGCGCAAATCAAGGGAAGCTCGTCCAGTATAGCTCCAACGGGGCAAAGTCAGGCGGATGGGGAGCGGATAAAGTCGGGTCTTAAATCCAGGATCGGGATTACGTATTTCAGTTTTTTCGACGGGCCCGGCCTCGATCCTGATCTCCGGGCATTTCCTCCAAACCAGTTTGGACGGCCCAGCGATGACGGTTTGAATTTCTTTAACGTCATCTCCTTTCGATACAAGTTGAATGAGGACATTGCCCTCGATCTTCAGACTCGAAGCGTGATTCTCCTCAATAACGGGGTTGAGTCCAAGCAGTTCACTCCATTTCGGTGGGAATCTCCCCGGGTTGGAGTTTCAGGAAAGCTTGCTGCCGGCAAGGATTGGAAGCTCTCGGGTGCAGTCAATACCGATTTGCCCTATGTGTTGCCCTCTCCATTCACGGGGTATACCTCAAGAGAACGACAGATCCTTTTCAATCCAGGAGTATTTGCGAATTTCTCTTATCAGCCCAGCGGATCAAGGTGGTCTGTGTTTTCGGTCCTGTCTCCGAGATATTTCTTCTATGCGGACGACAACGCCTTGGAGCCACAATCGAGGCGAGCGAACTTTTCCGGATTGAACAAGCCAGAGCTTGCCCTTGCTCTCAGTCCAACGATCAACTACCAGGTGAGCGAAAAAACCTACATTACATCAGGAGTTGTACTGGATTATCGCAAGCAGGTTGGATCGAGTTGGAACCCTTTCCAAGCAAGCATGGTGAACAACGGAAACTCGACGGCATGGAGACTGCAGCCGATCTCCATGCAAATGGGGGTGACCTACGAGCCGAGCTCCTCTTTGCGGATTTATCCCTTCATTCAAGGCGTGCCCATCGGGGCGCAGCGGGTGAGTGCGTCCACGGGGAGCCAGGCTTCATTTGCGGAGACCTTGCGAGTGGGAATGTGGATTTCGGGAACGCTCTTGTAAGGAGAAGGATCTAGAATTCAAAAGGCCCGTTGATTCCAAGATCAGCGGGCCTTTTGAATGGTCGAGCTAGCGGGATTTGAACCCACGACCTCTTGCACCCCAAGCAAGCGCGCTAGCCAGGCTGCGCCATAGCTCGACTGAATCAGAATCAGGGGTAGGGATTCCTAAAAGGAGCCCTGCAGGACCCTAGCGGGTTTCATGATCCGCTGGCCAACTGCAAAGGGAGAATCCAATGGAGCCTCAATCTCGTCAAGGGTTTTAACCTCGTAGTTCTCGGGATTTGAGAAAATCGACTGAACCAGTTCAGCGTGAATCTCATGCCCTGCCTTGACGAGGGTGACATTGCCCACAATGGGGATTGGGGAAAGAGCGAAGTCGCCGATCGCATCCAGTACCTTGTGGCGAACGAATTCGTCCTCGTAGCGGAGCCCTTCGGGGTTCACCACGCGGGAGTCATCGAGAACGATTGCATTTTCATAGGAGCCACCCTGAACCAAGCCCGCTTTCTTGAGGGCTTCGACATCCTTCAGGAAGCCAAAGGTTCGAGCTTTTGAAATTTCTTGAAAGTCCGATTTTCCAAGGGTGTAGGAGAGCTCTTGCACACCGATTGCGGGATGGGACCATTCAATCCGCGCCTTGATCTGAAGTCGATTCGAGGGCTCGATCAGGGCGACTTTGTCGCCTTTGCGTACTTCGATGCGCTTCTTCACGGCCGCAACTTTCCGAGGGACGGACTGATCAAAAAATCCGGCTGAAAGAATGGCATCACAGAATTTTGAGGCGGAGCCGTCCATGATCGGAACTTCAGGGCCATCCACTTCCACCAGCGCGTTGTCGACTCCAAGAAGTCTGAACGCAGAAAGAAGATGTTCCACAGTTGAAATGGTCACATCTCCGCGGCCAAGTGTGGTCGCAAGACGGGTTTGAGTCACAAACTCGAAGGTTGCAGGAATCGCGACAGGTTTCTCCAGATCTCGACGAACAAAAATGATTCCTGTATTCGGAAGGGCGGGCTTCAGTGTGATGGATGCGGTTTTTCCAGAATGCAAACCGACCCCCTCAATTCGAGCTTCGCGCCGAATTGTGACCTGGTGGTGTGATTTTGGGTCAAAACGCCTGAACATGGATGAAATTGTCCCTCAACCAGTTTAATGCAACCCTCGTGCCACTTGTTCCCAGGAGGGTGCGCAATAAAAACACATAGATTACAAACAGTTAAAATCGAGCTAGCGTTCGGCTTATCTGACGCATGTGTCTCTGTCTACTCTCGTTCACAGGCAGGTGTGCACAAAAGTATACAGTGAGATTCATTGAATGAGGAAGGTTTGGTCCCCTAGAGAACCAGGCAGAGCATGACCCCGTCTCGAATCGGCAGAATGACCTGTTCAACTCTTTGGTCTGATTTGCGTAGCTCATTGAAGCGGTGAAGAGCGTGATCGCTTGGATCCCGGGGGTTGAGAACTCGTCCACTCCAAAGCACATTGTCGACGAGGATCCAGCCCCCCTTTTTTACACACGCCAGGGCGCGCTCAAAATAGGCGGGATAGGCCCTTTTGTCCGCATCAATGAATGCGAAGTCAAAATGAGGTCGAGTCCCCGACCGGATTTCCTTTTCCAGGCGCTCAGAGCTGGCCGTGGCATCACCGAGCAGGCTTTCCACTTTGTGAGTCACACCTGCTTGTTCCCAGAATTTTTTTGCAATTGAAAGTGCCGCAGGATCACGATCGAGGGTTGTGATTTTACCGTTCTCTGGAAGTGACAAGGCAACATGAAGTGTGCTGCACCCTGTGAAGGTACCAAACTCCAAGACGCGGACTGCGCCAATCCCGCGAGCAAAAAGTGATAAGAAGCGGCCCTCCAGGCTTCCCACTTGCATGTGCCAAGCGCCGGGTGCGTGAGATCTGGTCTCACTGTCCAGAGCCGAAAAAATTGCGGGTGAGGGTGACGAGTGGGCTTCGCAATACACTTCGATTTCCTTGGGAGTGATCACTTGTCGAAATCCCGTTGAATGTTCGCACCAAGGGATTGGAGCTTTTCTTCGATTCGCTCGTAACCCCGATCGAGATGATAGATTCTCCTCACATTTGTCTCACCTTTGGCGGCAAGCCCGGCAAGGATCAGGGACGCACTTGCACGCAGATCGGTTGCCATGACCGTTGCCCCTGTGAGTGCGCACGGACCGTCGACAACGGCCACGCTTCCCTGGACTCTGATTTTCGCACCCAGGCGGCAGAGCTCGGGCACATGCATGAACCGATTCTCAAAAATACTTTCCTTGATGGTTGATTGGCCATTCGCTCGCACGGCAAGGGCCATGAATTGGGCCTGCATGTCGGTAGGAAAACCCGGGAAAGGCGCAGTTTCAAGGGAAACAGGCTCAAGAGACCCCGAAAACGAGGCTCGAACCGAATGAGGCATGCGTTCGATTCGCGCTCCCATTTTTTCAAGGGTGTCGAGTGCGGAGCCGAGAAAGCCTGGTGCAATCCCCTTGGTCTCGACGCTTCCACCGGTGATCAGGCCTGCGCACAGGAAGGTGGCGGCTTCCACACGGTCGGGCGCTACAGTGTGATTCATTCCCCGCAAGGAGGCTTTCCCCCTGATGGCAATGCTCGAGTCCCCTGCTCCCTCGATCTCGGCACCCATGGTCCGGAGGGCCTCGCTCAAATCAATGATTTCCGGCTCGCGTGCGGCGTTTTCAATGATCGATGTCCCTTCAGCAAGCGCCGCCGCCATCAAGGCATTTTCGGTCGCTCCCACGCTTGGGAACGGGAGTTTCATGATCCCTCCGCGGAGACCCTGTTTCGCAGTTCCGTGAATGTATCCGTTCTCGATCGAAAAACTCGCCCCGAGAGCCTCGAGTGCTGAGAGGTGGAAATCAACCGGGCGCGCTCCGATCGCACAACCGCCGGGAAGGCTCACCTTTGCCTCTCCCTTTCTCGCAAGCAGAGGACCAAGGGTAAGTACCGAAGCGCGCATCGTCCGCACCAGGTCATAGGGCGCCTCGATCGATTCGATCAAAGTGCCGTCTGCCAGAATCGTATGGGAGTTTTCGTCGAAACTGGTGCGAACCCCCAATGCCTCGAGCACTTTGAGTGTCGTGCGGATGTCGGCAAGGGCGGGGACATTTCGGATGGTTGATTTTTCAGTGCTCAAGAGAGTGGCGAAGAGGATGGGGAGAGCTGCATTCTTTGCTCCACTGATCCCGACAGAACCCTCGAGGCGACTCCCTCCCATGATTCTCAATTTTTCCATTTCATTCTCCTTGAGCCTCGGCCCGTGTTGCAAACAAAAGACGGTTTCTTCCTGTAAGGTCCGGAATCAGGCGAGGTTCATCGAACCCACCACCCGAGAAAAGCGCCAGAATCTTTTCGGCGCGTTCGTGAGGGATTTCCAAAAAGATCGCGCCACCCCGAGAGAGAAGTCGAGGGGCATGATTGAAGAGACTTTCGTAAAAGTGAAGTGGATTGGAAGGGGTTCCATTGGTGAGTGGAAAAAGGGCAGAGGCCGGCTCGTAAAGGCCTACCTCGGGGTCGATCTCGTCCTCGGGGCAAAGATATGGCGGGTTCGACAGGATCAAATCGAAAGGGGCGAAGGGTTCGAAGATCTCAAACCCCGTGGTGCTGGAGGGACTCTGGAGGATCTGGATCCGGGAGACGGAGTCAGGCCCCAGATGCTCCATGAGATTTCCTCTGGCCAGCGCAATCGAATCGGGGCTCGCATCGGATGCAACCCCCTTTGATTCGAGAAAATGAGCCAGAATCTCGCACGAAATGATCCCGGAGCCGATTCCGAGCTCCGCGAAGCGGAAATCCGGACGTGGTGCCCGCGTGCGCAGAAAGCGAATGGCCTCATCCACGAGGATCTCTGTTTCTGGCCTTGGAATCAAAGTCGATGAATTCACTGCGTACTCGCGGGAATAAAAAAACTGATACCCGAGCAAGTGCTGAAGCGGAACGCCTTTGGCTCGTTTCCCGGCGATTTCCAAAACCTCAATGGTTTGGCCCGCGCCAAAGGAGACTTCATGAATACTCAGGTCGTTCGGCTTTCTGATGCGGTGGTTACTCATCCGTGCGACGTGAAAAAGAATCTGTTCGGCTTCGGCTTCAGGCGACTTCGAATGGGATGTGGATCCGAGCAGCTCGAGGACCTTCTTCTTAAGTGCTTGCATATCCGGCCTGTTTCAAGGCTTCCGCTTGGTAATGGGTTTGCAGGGCATCGAGGAGCTGATCCACATGTCCCTCCATCACATCGCCGAGCTGATACAGTGTGAATCCGATTCGGTGGTCCGTCAGTCGACCCTGGGGGAAATTGTAGGTGCGGATCCGTTCGGAACGATCGCCGGTTCCGACCATGGCGCGCCTTGAATCGGCATGTTCTTTTGCGGCTTTTTCCTGTTCTGCTTCAAGGATTCGGGAGCGCAGGATCTTCATCGCCTTTTCCTTGTTCTTGAGTTGAGAACGCTCGTCCTGACATGCAACCACCACACCTGATGGAATGTGGGTAATTCGAACTGCAGAATCGGTGGTATTTACGGATTGTCCGCCGGCACCGCTTGAGCGGAACACGTCGATTCTAAGGTCGGCCGGATTGATGTTGATATCCACTTCCTCGGCTTCGGGCAAAACTGCCACGGTGACGGTGGAAGTGTGCACCCGACCCTGCGCCTCGGTTTCAGGGACTCTTTGGACACGGTGAACCCCGGCCTCGAACTTGAGCCTTGAGAAAACCTTCTGGCCTTCGATCATCATGATGACTTCTTTTAAGCCACCCTTCTCGGCTTGACTCACCGACATCACCTCGGTGCGCCAACCTTGGCGTTCGGAGAATTTTTGATACAGACGGTAGAGTTCGCCCGCGAAGAGCGCAGCCTCTTCCCCTCCGGCCCCGGCACGGATTTCAAGCAGGATGTTTTTCTGATCGTTTGGATCCTGCGGAAGAAGGAGCACCTGGAGACGCTTGGTGCTTGCCTCGAGTTCGGGCTCGAGGCTCTTCAGTTCCTCCTTGGCCATGGCTGAAAAATCGGCGTCTCCCTCGGCAAGGAGCTCACGATTGGAGTTGATCTCGTTCTTGAGTCTTCGATAATTCCGGAACTCCGACACAACTTCCTGAAGCGATGCGTGTTCCTTGGAGAGCCGGCGAAACTCGTCCGGGCGGTCGGCAAGCGATGGATCGCCGAGTTTGTGCTCAATCTCCAAAAAGCGCGATTCAACCGCCTCGAGTTTGTCGAACATCAGTTACTCATCGATTTTACAAAGTCTTCGTTGGTTTTGGTCTGGGCCACCCGGTCGAGGAGGAACTCCATTGCATCCACGGTGTTCATGGGATGCAGAACCTTGCGAAGGATCCAGATCCGATTGATGACTTCCTTGGGAAGAAGGAGATCCTCTTTCCGGGTCGCGGACTTGTTGATGTCAAGACAAGGAAACACGCGCTTCTCCATGAGCTTTCGGTCGAGAACGATTTCGGAATTGCCGGTCCCTTTGAATTCCTCGAAAATCACTTCGTCCATTCTTGACCCCGTGTCGACTAGAGCTGTCGCGATGATGGTCAGTGATCCGCCCTCTTCGATGTTGCGCGCGGCGCCGAAGAAACGCTTCGGCTTGTGAAGCGCATTTGAATCCACCCCCCCGGAAAGGATCTTCCCGGACGGAGGCACAACAGCATTGTAGGCGCGGGCAAGACGGGTGATGGAATCAAGAAGGATCACCACGTCGTATTTGTTTTCGACCAAGCGTTTGGCTTTTTCGATGACCATCTCGGCAACCTGCACGTGACGGGAAGCTTGTTCGTCGAAGGTGGAGGAGATGACCTCGCCCTTGACGGAGCGTTGCATGTCGGTAACTTCCTCCGGACGCTCATCGATCAAGAGAACGATCAGTTTCACTTCGGGATGATTCGAAGTGATCGCATTTGCAATGTCTTGCAAAAGTACGGTTTTTCCTGCCCGAGGAGGGGCGACGATCAAACAGCGTTGTCCCTTTCCGAGTGGAACCATGAGGTCGATGATCCGGGTGCTGTAGTTGGTGGGAACGTATTCGAGGTTCAGGCGCTGCTTCGGGTACAGGGGCGTGAGATTGTCAAACAGTGTGCGCTCGGAATTGAGTTCGGAGGGCTGGAAGTTGACTTGCTCGACCTTCAGAAGGGCAAAGTAGCGTTCGCCTTCTTTCGGAGCCCGGACGGATCCACTCACCGTATCCCCGGTGCGGAGACCGAAGCGACGGATCTGGGACGGTGACACATAGACATCGTCGGGCCCGGGAAGATAGTTGTACTCGGGAGCACGCAAGAATCCGAAACCGTCCGGAAGGCATTCGAGAACGCCGTCCGCAAAAATATGTTCGTCTTTTTCGGCTTTTTTCTGAAGGATGACAAAAATGAGGTCCTGTTTCCGGAGGCTTCCGGAATTCTCAATTCCAAGGGCGCTCGCCATTTCGATGAGCTCGTGTGCCTTCTTGTTCTTGAGCTCCTTGAGGTGCATGGAGCGTTTTTGTCCTGCTTCGCCGTTTTGAACCTCCGTGGACGGAGTGGAGTGAATGACCTCCGATTCAGGTGAGGCGTGTTGATTTTCAACGGCTTCCAGGCCTGAATCCATTTCAACCACATCTTCATCCGCTGGAAGTCCGGTCATGTCCTGCCCGGGCCTTTTTCCGGGAATGATGCGCTGCTGGGGTCGCCCCTTTGCGTGAGGGGGTTTTTGTGCCGGCTTTTTCTGGGGGGTGTTTTGAGTACTAATGGGAGAACTCCTTTGTTACTTGAGCAGAAAGCGGAATGAGGATTTGATTAAAAAATTGTCAAAAATTTGGATTTTTCGAACGACCGCGAAAAATTAACAGAGGTTTTTAGTCTAGTCCAGCGAAAATTAGGTGGTATCCTGAGTCCATCATGAAATGGGCAAAGCTCCTCGTGTTTCTTTCGTTTCTCGGAATCGCTTCCACTTCTTTCGTATTTTACCGGTTTGCGAATGAAGCAAAGGATGCAGCGGCAACAAGCAAAAAAGTTGAAATTGATGTCTTGAAGGGAATGCGCCCGCACGAGATTTCATTCGCGCTCGAGAAAGAGGGTGTGATCAAGAACAGTGCGCTCTTTTACTGGCTTGGCCGAATCACAGGGGGATGGAGCGGAATTCGCGCCGCCGACTATGAGTTGAGTCCTTCGCTTACCCCGCTTCAGATCTTCAAAATCCTGAAGAGCGGAATCGGAATCCAGCGCTCCATTCTGATTCGTGAGGGAAACAACATTTTTCAGGTGGCTGAGATTTTCGAAAAGGAGGGCTTGGGAACGCGGGACGCGGTGCTCAAGATCCTTCGCTCGCCTGAGCTCATTGTTTCCTTCGGGTTGCGGGAAGAGGGGGTCAGGAGTCTTGAGGGGTATCTTTATCCCAACACCTATTATTTCGATCGCAAGGAAACAGCACTCAATCTGATCAAGCGGATGGTGGATGCCTTTTTGCACACCTGGACGCCCGAATACGAGGCCCGTGCCAGGGAGATCGGTCTTTCGCGGAGAGAAGTGGTGATTCTTGCCTCGATGGTTGAAAAGGAAACGGGAGCTTCTTTTGAACGGCCGGTCATTGCTTCCGTATTCTTCAACCGGATGAAGAAGAAGATGAAATTCCAGAGTGATCCCACCACGGCCTATGGAATGGGGGAAGCGTATACCGGAAATCTCACAAGAGAAGACCTCAGGCGGCCATCTCCCTACAATACCTATACTGTGCCCGGACTTCCGGTGGGTCCGATCTCGAATCCGAATCCCGAGTCCGTGCGGGCGGTGCTTTACCCTGCCGATACCGATTATCTCTATTTCGTTTCGAAAAACGATGGAACTCACATGTTCTCGAAGACCTATGAAGAACACAGTGATTGGGTAAGAAAACTCCAGCTCGATCCTCGCGCGCGTGCGGGAAAGAGCTGGAGGGATTTGTCAAAACAAGGAAAGGTCAAGCCGGAAGGGGCTGTGGAATAACCGAAGCTCCTGTCGATCCGACCCGGATGAAGACGCGGACCGAGAACATGATACTGAATACGACGCCGGTCATCAGCAGGAATACCCAGCCGCCGCCGAAGAAGAGGCCAATCAGCGCGTACCCGATGATGTAGCTGATCATCGCTGTGATCAGGGAAAGTGCCATCATGATAATGAGAAGGGAGAGGATTACCTTCACCAAGAGGCGGCCGAACCCGGCGGGCTCACGCAGCGATTTCTCCTGCAGGCCAAGGATCCGGTCTTGGAATTGATCGAAACTCGCCCGGGTGAGAAGTCCATTGTCATCCAGGGAGGAGCCCAGCTGGAGGAGGAGCGGATCCGCCTGTTGCTTCACCCGTTCGCCCGACACGGTCTGCTTTTGGAATTCCGGAAGCGGCTCGTTCCCGATGTCCTCGAGCACGGCAAGATCCTTCGCCTCGGTCACGATCTCCTCATCCGCCCTGCTGAGCGACTCCTGAAGGAGTCCCTCACCGTTTGCTGCGCGGTTGAGTTGGTCGTCACTCATGAAATGAGCTTTGTTCCTGAGGCGAACATCGAGCTTGTAGAGACGGTAGGCGAGTTTGAGTTGCGCTTTTTCTCCGAGGTTGTCGAGACGGTTGGCAATCCGCGATTCAATGAGTGCGATTCGCGAATTCAATTCGGGAGACAAGGCTTGCTGGAGTCCTTGTGAGCCGAAGGCGCTCTGGATTTGAACATTGAGGAACTGTGCCATGACGAAAAAAGTAAAAATGGGTTTCTTCATGGCCGCGGTTTTAGCGGAAACCGTTTATTTTGTAAATAAAAATGATTTATTTATTTTGATCCTTCCGGGGCGACCTTCTCCGTGAACTCGCGGGCCAGGGTGAACAGATCCTTTCTGCGGGCGGAAGGCATTTTGTCGAGCAACTTCACCATCATCGAGAGTCTCGGATTTTTTGAGAAAAACGGTCGGTTCCGATCAATGAAGCTCCAGTACAATCCGTCCCAGATCTCACACCAGGGGCCTTTTTCGTAGTTGCTCATCTTGAGGATGTAATTGGAGCCCGAAATGTAAGGTTTGGTTGCAAAGATCCCGCCATCGCTCATTTGGCCCATCCCGAACACGTTCGGGCCCATGACCCACTCGTAGGAGTCAATCTGCATCTCCATGAACCACCGGTAAACTTCTTGTGGATGAATCTGGCAAAGCAGCATCAGGTTGCCCACGATCATGAGCCGTTCGATGTGGTGCAGGTAAGCTGTGCGATCCGCCTTCCGGATTGCATCATCCAGGGGAGGAATCCCCGTGGTCCCGTCATACCAAGCGGGGGAGAGCATCCGGGTGTGGGAAAAAAAATTCGACTGGTGCTGGGTTTCACCGTAGACGGCATCGATTCCGAAAATGAACTCCCTCCATCCGATCACCTGGCGAATGAATCCTTCGAGGGATGCGAGCGGAGTTTTTTTTGTTTCACCATCTTTCAATGCAGCCCGTACAACTTCTTCTGGACTCAGAAGACCGAGATTGAGAAGAGGGGAGAGGAGCGAGTGGTTCAGGGTCGAATGATCCCGTGAAATCGCATCTTCATAAGGACCGAAATCCCGCAGGCGCTCTTTCAGGAAAGTCTGAAGCCAGTGCAGGGCTTCCTTCCGGTTTGCGGGCAGAAATCGGGGAGCGTCGGTTCCCGGATGATTCTTGAAATGTTTCGCCACGAGTTCCGCGACCGCAGCGTCATGTGGCCCGGGCGGAATCGAAGGAAGGGCGGGTTCCCGGTAATCCTTCGGGAGTTTTTTCCGGTTCTCGACGTCAAAGCTCCACTGGCCGCCCACGGGTTTCCCGTTTTTGTCGACGAGGATTCCAAGGCGTTTCCGCTCCCGTTCGTAAAACGTTTTCATGAAGGGCTTTTTCACGGTCTTGAGATAGGTCCGGAACCCGGTTTCCCCGCAGAGGAACTGCGGGCTCGGCAAGGTTTCAAGCTCGATGCCGTGTTTTGAACAAAGGGTTTCAAGTTCTGCCCGGAAGCTTCGGTCCGGAATCGCGGCCACGCGCAAAGAGCCACCCGTTCCGACTTCCTGCAAAAGCCGCTGCTCGAAGGGGGTCTTGAGTGAGGATTCAAGCTCGAAGTAATCCACCTTGATCTTCGCGTGAAGCAGATGATCCCTGAAATCCCGCATGGCAACGAAGGTGTGATGGATCCGGGACCGATGATATCGGAAACGGCCGGCGATCCCCGGATCCTCGATCATCAACACACGCTCTTTTGGTCCGAGCTTCAACGGACCTGCGGATGTCCATTCTGGAAACAGTTGGTTACCAAGGATCAGGGTCGGTTTCATGGGCACCATCATGGGGTGGATTGTGCGGGAAGACAATGGCTTTGAAGCTTGAGTTTCAACGGCTCTCCGGACTATGCTTCGAGCATGTCGAAAATTCCGTTTTTGCTCGCTTTTCTTTTCGTTCAACCCGTGTTCGCTGAAGTCCGGTTGCTTGTGAAATCCGGTGCGGAAGTGGTGGGTGCAGAGTCGCTCCCCGGGTTGCCCGGTTGGCACCTCCTCCGAACCTCGAGGGGCGAGAGGCGAAAGCTCATTCGCACGCTTCAGATGGATCCCTCCGTCGAGTGGGTGGAAGAGGATGCCAGGATTTCACTCGACCCCTTGAAGACGGATCCGGTTGCAGATCCCCGGGAGTCCGAACAGTGGGCGCTTTCCAAGTTGGGGGTGCACAAGGCCCGTGAGCTTGTGCCGGAAGGGACTTCCGTTGTCCGGGTCGCGGTCATCGATACGGGAGTGGATTTTTCACATCCGGATCTCGTGGACCGTATCTTCGTCAACCCGGGTGAGATTCCTTTCAATGGAAGGGATGATGATGGAAATGGATTGGTTGATGACGTGAGGGGCTGGAACTTCGAAGCCTCAAACCCCGACGTTTCTGATGATTTTCATCACGGAACCCATGTTGCGGGCATCATCGGTGCAAGCATGGGAAACGGAATCGGTGTGAGCGGAGTTTCGCCCCGAGTGGAGATTTTGCCCGTTCGGTGGACAAAGAAGGGGGCCGGCTGGGGGTCTGATGCGATCGCCGCGATCCACTACGCCGTGAACATGGGGGCCAGGATCATCAACGCAAGTTGGGGCGGAATCGGTTACTCAAAGGCGCTTGAGGAAGCCGTTCGCTCGGCGGAGGCAAGGGGAGTGCTCTTCGTTGCTTCGGCTGGAAACGGTCATTCCGACAACGACCGGAAACCAAGACATCCCGCAAATCTCCGATTCTCGAATGTGATCTCGGTTGCGAGCACCGATGAGCAGGATCGGCTCGAAGCCTACTCCAATTATGGAGCAAGCCAAGTGGAGCTCGGAGCCCCCGGGAAGGCAATTCTGAGTACCCTCATGGATCGGCAGTATGGTGAGCTCACCGGAACGTCGATGGCAGCAGCGAATGTGAGCGGAATTGCAGCCCTCCTTCTTTTGATCCATCCGGAGTTGAAAGCGCAGGATCTCAAGCGGATTTTGACAAGCACAGTTCATCCGTCCCCGTCCCTGAAAGAGAAGACGATCACCGGGGGAAGGGTGTATGCGCTCGAGTCGGCCCGTGCGGCGATGAGGCTGTTGCGCGAGTCGAACCCTTTTGCGGATGACTCGGATCTCTCGGGTGAAAAAGGGCCCATCGTTGGAATGACCAGCTCGGGAAACCTGATCCGGCCTGATTCCAGCGAGTCGGGAGCCTTGAGCCAGGGGCTTCAGGTGAGATTCGTAAGGCGTGTGAAGGGCATGGAAACACCCATCGAGGGATTGGGTTTTCGCACACAAACCGTTTTGGATGGTTCGAGCAAGACCTATCGATCGGATCAGGATGGAATGATCCGGGATCCGGAATGCAAAAAGCCGTCTCTTTCGGTTTCGGTCACTCTGGAGACACCGAGGTTCCTGGTCGCTCCCGGGGCTGCGCCCTATGAGCTTTTGCTCAACCTGAAGTGCGGGGTTGCTCAAACGATGGTCTTTGAGGAGGAATCCGAGGCAGGACAGGCAATCGCAATTTGGCAAACCCTGGTTCGGGCGGAGCGGAGGCTTTCGGATTCGGTCGGCCTTTCGTTTTGGAAGCGTCAGATCGGGATGATCTGGCCTGGCAAAGGAGATTATTATTCGGGTGATGTGGTGAATCTGACCCGCGGTCATTATTGGGATGTGGTCGCCCACGAGCTCGGGCACGCGATCTATGATCAGGCGGGAATCGGGGCTTTTGGGGGAGGCCAACATTACATTGATCAATGTTATTCGGGTGCCCTCGCATTGTCGGAGGGGTGGGCTTCCTTTTTCTCCGCATGGCTGAATCTTGATTTGTCCGATCCTGACGCAAAGTTCGAGTACATGGTCAAACGCCGCGCGCCGATCCGGTTCGAGAATGTTCCGGCCGATGTGTGTGGAAAATCCACCAACGAATGGAGAGTCATCGGATTTTTCTGGGATCTCGTGGATACTCATGACGATGGAGAGTCCACCAGCGAGGCATTTTCGAGACTTTGGAAGGATCTTTTCCGCACAAGGTCGGGTTCGCCGGCGCTTGCCCGGGAGAGGCTGAGGGTTTCGGGTTGGGATTCGCGGCAGCTCCGCGAAATCTGGAACCTAAATTTTCCAGACGAGCAGGACCCCTGAAAGCATTATGATTTCAGCATCTTTGGTGTGCCGAATTGGGGTTTGAAATTCCCGTCTGGATGGGCTAGTTTTCCACCAGAATCATCCGAGGGTTTTTGTGAGTTCTTACTTGGTCTTAGCGCGCAAATATCGTCCCAAGCAGTTTTCAGACATGGTCGGCCAACAGTCGGTGGTCCGAACCCTGGTCAATGCCATTCAAATGAACCGGACGCATCAGGCCTATGTGTTTTCGGGATCCCGCGGGATCGGCAAAACATCCATTGCCCGGATTTTCTCAAAAGCCCTTCGGTGTCCGAATGTTCAGATGAAAGAGGGTCTCCTCCATTCCTGCGATCAGTGTCCGGATTGTACGGAGATCGCGGCGGGAAGCAGCGTCAATGTTCTTGAAATCGACGGCGCTTCCAACAACGGGGTCGATAGCGTTCGGGAAATCCGCGAGAGCGCGAAATTTCTTCCCTCAAGCGGGAAGTACAAGATTTACATCGTTGATGAAGTTCACATGCTTTCGGTTTCCGCATTCAATGCACTTCTGAAAACCCTGGAAGAGCCGCCGGAACATGTGGTCTTTATTTTTGCCACCACGGAGCCGCACAAGATTCCCGAAACCATTCTCGGGCGCTGCCAGAGGTTTGATTTCAAGCGTGTAACGGTGGCTCAGATCACCGAGCGGGTTCGCGAAGTGCTGAAGTCTGAGGGAATCGAAGCGGAAGAGGCGGCTTTAGGTCTTGTGGCGAGGGCGGCGGAAGGCTCCATGCGGGATGCGCTCTCGATCCTGGATCAGGTGATTTCCTTTTCCGGCTCCAAGATCACGGCTGCAGGAGTCCGGGAGAGCATCGGGATGATCGGTACCGAGCTCGTGTTTGAATTGTTGAAGGGGATTCTTGTTCGGGATGCGAAGTCCGCGCTCGCAATCGTCCAGACCGCGTTCAATCAGGGTGTGGATTTGAAAACCTTGCTGAAGTCGCTCTCGGAAATGCTCCACGCCCTGATCCTGATCCAAGTCGGGATCGAGAAGCCGGAAACCGAGTTCAATGAGGATGAGATCACGCTCATTCGGGGATTGGCGACTCATCGGGCGCTTGAAGAAAACGAGCTCATCTTCCAAGTATTGCACCACGGGTTGGAGCTTGTTTCCCGGGCGTCGCAGCCCAAGTTGATTTTTGATCTTCTGGTCATCAAGTCGTCTCTGGCGGAGGCGATCATTCCTGCGGATGTGCTCAAATCCGGGCACGAATCCCACAGCCCCCGGAGGGCTCCCCGGCCCGGCGCGACGGTAGAGGATCCGGAAAAACGCGAGCTTGTCGAAAAATCAAAGGCTGCCGTCTCCGGAGGACCCGGGGCACTCGAGCTGCGACAGCAGGAGTCGACCGAATCCAATCGGGCGGCCGAGAATCCGACGCCCGCGCAAGAGGCGCCCCCCGGCCTCGGGTTTTCGTTTTCGGGCATGGACCGGAAAGCCCCGGCAAAGCCGCAGGAGCCCGCTCCGGTAAGGATTGAAGGGAATTCCGAGGCGATTTGGAATGAAATGATCGAGGTCTGTTTTGCCACTCGCCCTGTGCTTGCGATCCTTCTTGAGTCGGTGGTGGAGTGGGCGTTCCCGAAAACCCGCGACGATCGCTTCCTGCTCGGGTTTCGCGAGCAGGATCGACCCAAGATGGATCAGCTTACCCACAAGGCGGTTCGTGAGCAGTTCGGCCTTTTGACAGAGCCCAAACTCGGATTCAAGGCGATCCCCGAAGGGTTCATCTCAACCAAGACAGGGGAAAGTCTTGCGGAAAAGAACGCTCGCATCAAGCGCGAAGCCAGAGACCTCAAGATGCAGTCGATTTTGAATCATCAGATCGTGCTCGAGGCCAGGTCCTTGTTTGGAGTCGAGCTCACTGAAATCAAGATGGCGGAAAGAGAAGCATGAATCCTTTGTCGAAGCTGATCTTTGAACTCTCCAAACTTCCCGGGATCGGGGAGAAGAGTGCGACCCGTTTGGCCTATTACATCCTGAATCAGGATGATGTTTATGCGGAAGATCTGGCGGCCGCGCTCAAGGACGCGAAGACGAAACTCAGGTACTGTCATGAATGCTATAACTTTTCAGAAGTTGAAACCTGTGAAACTTGCTCGGATCCGAAACGTGATCAGGGGATCATTTGTATCGTCGAGCGTCCCAGCGATGTAATTCCGATTGAGCGAACCGGTTCCTATCGTGGAGTGTTTCATGTCCTGCATGGGCTGCTCTCGCCGATGGACGGGGTCGGGCCCGAGGACATCAAAATGAAGGAGCTTTTCACGAGGCTCAAGGTCCGTGATGTGAAGGAAGTGGTATTCGCACTGAATCCTTCTGTGGAAGGCGAGGCTACCGCGCTTTATCTTTCAAGGCTTTTGCGCCCGATTGGAGTGCGCGTTTCGCAGGTGGCATACGGGATTCCGTTTGGCGGCACGATCGAATTCACGGATCGCCAGACACTCGGCAAGGCGCTTGAAAACCGAACGGAGCTGAACAAATGAGCTTTGTGAATTCGGTCACGCGCGAAGTGAACTGCAAGATCGTCTATGTGGGAACCGGTCTTTCGGGGAAGACCACCAATGTGCAGTACATTTACGAGAATACCCAGACTGATCGCGCAGGCAAGCTGGTCAGTCTCAGCACCGAGAATGAGCGGACCCTGTTTTTTGATTTTCTCCCTCTCAGCGTGGGTGAGGTACGGGGTTACAAGACAAGGTTTCACCTCTATACGATCCCGGGTCAGACCTTTTACGAGGCCTCCCGTGATTTCATCCTGAAGGGTGTGGACGGGGTGGTCTTTGTTGTGGATTCGGCGCCCGAGCGAATGGATGCGAATCTTGAGGCCTGGGATCAGTTCCAACAGGCCCTGATTCGGCAAGGTTATGATTTGGCGCGTATACCAATTGTGATTCAGTACAATAAGCGGGATTTGCTCAATGCGGCATCGCGAGAAGATCTGGAAAAAACCTTTAATTTAGCGAAAAAACCATCTTTCGACGCAGTGGCCAATCGGGGAGAGGGTGTCATGGAGACCTTAGAAAGCATTAGCCAAATGGTGATGGATGCTTTAAGAGGGTTGAGGGCAAATCCTTGAAATTGATTTACAGCTAAGTTCAACACCAGGGGTTTGAGATTGGGGAATCAACATGCGCAAAACTGACTTGGTCAGATTTCGGCGTATTTTTACAGAACAAAAAAACCAGATCCTTTTGAATTCTGGAATGCTTGACGAGGGGTTCGTCAACAGTCCCGAAGACAAGGATGAAGTCGATCAGGCGAACGCCAATATCGAACAGGCCATGAGGTTGCAGTTGAGGAATCGGGAGAGCTTTACGCTGTCCCGAATCAATGACGCGATCAGGCGAATCGATGAAGGCTCCTTCGGGCGTTGTGAAAGCTGCGATGAGTACATCGAGCTGAGACGTCTCCAGGCGCGGCCTACCACGACTCTTTGCATTTCATGCAAGGAGGAAGAGGAAAAGATGGCGGCCTCCGCGATTCTCGGGCATCGGGCTCTCGCGGTTCACTGAGCATCCAAGCCCGGAACGGGATCGGGTTGCGCGGGGACTTCTTCCCGTGCGATAAGGCCTTCATGAAAGTCATTCTTTTGGCCCTATTGTTTTCAACCCTGAGTGCAGCGGCTGAGCCCAAACCAAAATATGGCCCGGCTTCAAAGCCCGTTGCAGTCCCGTTGTTCGCATCTCCGGAGTACTTCCGCTCGAGGGCGCATCCCGCACCTGATTATTGGAATCTTGCCGGGTATTACGTTCCCCAATTCAATGGGGCGGCATGCTCGGCTGCAAGTGTGGCCATGGTCCTAAATGCGGCACGAACGAGACTTGTTCGATCTGCCGACGATCAGGTCGTTCTTCAGCCTGAGATGTTGGAAAAGGTTTCCGTGGAACAATGGAAGGAGCGGCTCTCGCGTGCAGGCTTCCAAGGATCCCATGGAATGGATCTTGATCGTCTCGGCAAGGCGACCGAGGCTGCCTTTCGGGCGTATGGATTCCCGCAGGCAAGTGTTGAGGTGCGACACATGGATGACCGGAGCCCAGCCACGAAAAAATCCCTCGTTTCACTCCTCAAAAAGAATGAGGCATCCGCAGATGATTTCATCATTGCGAACTTTGATCAGAAGGTGTTCACCGATGACACACAGGTCGGGCATGTGTCACCGGTTGCGGCGTATGATTCAGAGAAGGAACGGGTGTTGATCTTTGATCCGGACCGCGAGTATTACGAGCCCTATTGGATTTCGGTTTCAGATTTCCTTGCGGGGATGGCAACGCCTGATCAGAGTGTTGGAAAAAACCGGGGATTGATCTACGTGAAAGTGAATTCGAAAAAGTAATGGGATTGAGAACCGGAGGATCACTCTTGGTTGACCCTTGGAGTAAAATACATGTTTTTTCTGTATGGGATTCCTTCGCCATTTTGATTGGCCCTGAGTTCATTGATGCTAGGAGTTAGATCAAACTCGGCGCTCGAGGTCATGGACGCCCTTTTTGAGAGAATCACTTGGTTTCCGAATCGCAATCTTGATGGGTAAAGGCGAAGGGTTTCAGCGGATAGGCAGAGATCGCTCTCTTGGTCCCCGGAGGTAAGAATCCACTCTGGTGAGGTTTTCCGTGTTTTCAGGTCGGCCTGATTGCATTCTGAGCTCATGAATTTAAAGCGAGTATAGAAAATCAATTCACAAAAATAATCGCCCTCGCTTCCGTATGGTTGCTTGTGATCGATGAACAAAACCGAGTCGGCCTTTGAGCCGTGGGTCTGCATGTACGGAATGAAGCGTTTTAAGGCCTCGAACTGCTCGGGCACAGTCTTGATGGGAATTGTGAGGAGGGCCAAAGCAAGAATAGGTGCCGTCGCTGAGAGGAAAGTCCTGAGTCTTGACTCTTTTGACTCGAGATTTCCAAGGGACTCGCTCAAAAAAATGCCGGTAACTGCGGCGAGGAGAGGAAAGCCAGGCAGAAAATAATGCGGGAATTTGAATTTAAGATTCGAGATAACAAGCAAAAGCCGAAAAATCCTGAAAGAATGAGCGTGAAGTGTTCGGATCTTGTGAGTTGCTTGGGAGTTGCTTTCCGGAACCAAAACAAAGCTGAGATGAGAAGACAAAGAATCTCCAATCGGCAAAATCGACCAAGAATTGCAATCCCGTCGAGGATGCTCGAGCCCTGTCCCATCCCTCTTCCTCCAACGGCAGTTCCGAAAACCTGACGCTCAAGGTAGTCTTTGAAAAGATTGATGCCGCTGAGATGATTCGCAAGAAGCCACATTCCGCTGATGATTGCAAAGGCGGAAAACGCTGCGAGGGCAAGAGAAAGAATCACGCGAGTTCTTTTGAATCTCCACGAAAGGCCCTCATTGATAAAAGCCGCCGGGAAGATCAGAAGCCCCACGGGGGACTTTGCGCATACCGCAAAGCCCGCCGACAATCCGGCATAAAGTGCGAACCGAAATTTTTTAAGGTCTGAAAGATAGAGTGACCACGCATAGAAGGATCCTAGGATAAAGAAAATCATGGGAGGGTCGAGTTGGAATCTCGCAGAGAACCTGATCCAAAGGGGGTTCACCAGAAAGAGGAATGCGGCACAAAGGGCTGCGAAACCTGAAAAGAACCTTCTCATGTAAATGTACAGCAAACAGACAGCGCCCCCCGAAAAAAGAGAGGAGAGAATTCGCGCACTCCATGCGTCTGGTCCGAGCAATCGCATGATGAGTCCTGTGATCCAAAGGAAAGGAAATGGTTGATCATTGAAAAAGGGCAGGGGCGAATCAAGATTCAATTCCTGTGCGGGAAGATTCGGGATGAAGCCCGATCCGGCAATTTCAAGAGCGACGCGCGCATGGATGGCGGAGTCCATCGCCTGAAGGGAAGACTCCCAGGGTTTGGACATATAGAGAAGGCAAGAGAGGGAGAATAGGATGAAAACAGGTCTTAGAGTCAGCGGGGTCGACATTTTTTGAAATCTAGCGCAGAACTCGGATAACGCTAGCTCAAAAATCAAAAACCCCCGATTCTCATCCTTGAGAACCAGGGGTTCTTGTACTTCTCTCACAAGGGGGGGGACACTCAATTCCGTTTGAGCGACCGTTGCTTCATCCTGAAGTTCCGGTCTTTACCCGCCTCTTCCTGAGGCTGGGTTTCGTTTTTGGGTTTGGTAGGCAGATTGGTCAGGTTCATTCTGAACCATTTAAAAGTCAAACGACTCATCCATAAGTCTGCCCCGGCGCCCGAGGGAAGCTATGCGATCCGAAGGTTTGGCTTCAGACCCATGCTTTTTGATTTCCGTCCGTCAGCGGAACGCTGTTCCCGCAGCTCCTCTTCCTCTTTACAGCTGAGGCAGAGGTTCGCGGTCGGACGAACTTCAAGGCGGGACGCTTCAATGGTCTGATCGCAACACTCACAGACTCCGAAGGTACCCGCTTGAATCTTTTCTAGAGCTTCATCGATCTTTTTCAGGAAGAGGGCCTCGCGGCTGCGAAGGCGCATCTTCATTCCTTGTTCCATCTCTGCGCACGTGAGGTCGACTTCGTCTGACATCTCGTCGCTTTGGATGGTGAAATCCTCGTTGATGAACTTGTAGGAGTAGAGGAGCGCGGCCTTTTGATCTTCAAATAGTTTTTTGAATTTCATCACCTGTTCTTGCTTCATCATATTCGGTACTCCTTGTGGTTACGTCTCTTTCCCCGTGTCCCTGGGCTCTCTTTTGTGTTGCTGCCATCCTGGCTGCCTCACACCCCCTAAGAGTGCGAGAGGTGTGCCAAGCGGGCGGGGGCGGGCCGGCAAAAGACGAATGCGCACAAAGCCATGTAATTATTGACCAAAAATACAAAAAACCGGAATAAACATTTCCAATTTAATAAATTAGTGTCAGAGTGCACCGGTGAAAATTTTCTAAATCCCCGCAAGGTCGGGGTTGTTTTGCAAGAGCTGCGTCATCTCCAAGAGGTGGAAAATTCCTGCAAAATAAGGTAAGGTCACCCCCCTATGGCAAGGACCAACAAGCCCCAGATCACTTTGGACACTATTTGTTTTGTAACTCCAGAGCAGAAGCTGCTTCGATTCCTGATGACGGAGCCCACCACGGCATTTACCCCGCGGGTGCTGTCCTCCAAATTGAAGGGCGTTCGTGGACTGGGTGGAGTCGAGGGAATCACCAAGATCCTGAAATCCCTTCAAGAGCTTGGTCTGGTGATCTTCCTGAACAACAACCGTGAGGTGTGCCTTCAGAACGACCATCCGGCGATCCAGCTCATGAAAACGTTCTGTGCCATCTCGGATCTTGAGGGTCTCAAGCAAATGATCGAGCCGATGTCGACTCGCGGAGTGCTTTTCGGAAGTCGCGCCTCGGGCCGCTCCCGGACGGACAGCAACTACAACCTTCTGGTGGTTTCCGAGACTCCGGAGGAGATCAAAAAAATCACTTCACGCCATCCTCTTGGGAAAAAGCTCGATTCGATGGTGATGACCCCGGACGAGTTCTCCTCGGTCGATGCAAAGAATAAGGAGCTCTCAAAGCACATTGATTCAGGGATCACGCTTTGGGGATCTTCGTGGTAAAGCCGCTCTTTTTCTTTCTGAGCATTGTGCTCATCATCATCTTCGACCAATGGACGAAGTTCATTGTCATTTCGAGGTTTGAATACGGGGAATCCCTTCCGGTGTTCGGAAACTTCTTCAGTCTGACCTATGTGCGCAATACGGGGGCGGCTTTTGGATTTCTTGCGAACGCGAATCCTACGTTCAGGGTTCCGTTCTTTCTGATTGTGCCGATTGTTGCCATGGTCGTACTCGGGTTTTTGTATCGCGATCTGCCTTCCAATGCGAAATGGCGTGGAATGGCGCTCGGTTTGGTTTCAGGGGGTGCGATCGGGAACCTCATTGACCGGATCCGTCTCGGGTACGTGGTCGATTTCCTCGATTTCCATTATCAGAACCATTACTACTTTCCCGCATTCAATGTTGCGGACTCCGCCATTTGTGTCGGAGTCGGCATTCTTCTGCTTACCAATCTCGTAAGCAAGGAGACGCATGCATCCCCTTCTGTTTGAATTGCATTTTGGAAGCCTTTCCATCCCTTTTCATACCTATGGCTTGATGATTGCCATCGGGTTCATTCTCGGGGTGGTCACGGTTCGTCGCCTTGCCCGCAGCTCGGGGCTCGATCCCGATCAGTGCGCTGATCTGGCCTTTTGGCTCCTTTTGCTCGGCTTTGTGGGATCCAGGGCTTTATTCGTTTTGACCCGGTTTTCCTATTTTCTTGAGAACCCGATGGACGTCTTCAAGGTCTGGGAAGGCGGATTGGTGTTTTTCGGAGGGCTCATTTCCTCGACAGGCTTTGCGATTTGGTACTTCAGGAAACACAAACTGAATCCCTGGAAGATGGTGGATCTCCTGTCGCCGGGGCTTGTGATCGCCCATGCCTTTGGTCGCTTGGGTTGCTTGAGTGCGGGGTGTTGTTACGGGAAGCCGACAGGTGCGCCTTGGGGGATTCGCCTTGAGTCCGAGTTGGTCGATTTTTCCTTGAGGGGGATCCCGTTGCACCCCACACAGCTGTATGAGTTTGTGTCACTGATGATCCTCTTCGCCGGACTCATTTGGGTGTTCCGCACCAAGAGGATCGACGGGCAGGTCGGACTCACGTATTTCATGGTGTATCCCATCATTCGGAGCGTGATCGAGGTATTTCGCGGAGATGCCATCCGTGGCTTCGTGGTGGAGGGTCTTCTTTCCACGAGCCAGTTCATTTCAGCGCTTGTCTTCCTGGCAGCGCTGATGGTTCTCAGGTTCCGGCTCAAGATTTTGGAATCAAAGAGATGATTCGCGTGCTCTTCCTCTTTCTCCTGTTGCAGGCAGGGAATGCGTTCGGGTCGTATCAAAGGATTGTCTGCTTGAATCCCCTGGTGTGCGAATGGGTTGCTGAAATCCTCGGGAAGGATGCGACCCTTGCCAGAGTGGTGGGCGTGAGTGAGTACTCGAATCATCCCGATGTGCTTCGGGGGGTTTCTCTGGTCGGCCCCTATCCGAAGCTGCATATCGAGCAAATTGCGGCACTGAACCCTGATCTCGTTTTGGGTTCCGCCGAGTACAATCTTCAGGTGCAGATGGAGCAGTTGAAGCGTCTGAAGCTCAATGTGGTGAGTCTGCCAAAAGAATCTTTTCACGCAATGGAAGGCTGGATCACGACGGTTGGAGCCGCGTTGATGGAGGCCCCGGCGGCATCGAGGGCAAGGGAGCGTTGGTCGAAGGCATGGGGTGAGCTGGATAAAAACCGGAAACCCGAAAAAAAAATATTCATCGAGGTTCAGCACGCCCCCTTGATTTCGGTCGGAGGTGGAAGTTTTTTGAGCGAGGCACTTGCGTTTGTTGGCTACTCAAACATCTTTTCCTCCCTTTCGAGTGGATATCCAAAGGTTTCGACAGAATCCGTGATTCGTGCCCGACCCGAGTTGATCCTGATCCTTGATCACGCGGGTGAATCTTCCGGGATTGCCGAATCGAAGAGGGATTGGGCCCGATTTTCCTCTCTTCCCGCAGTCCGGAATGGCGGAATCCATGCCCTGCCCGGGGATGAGTTTGCCCGATGCAGTCTTCGGTTGTTAAATGCCTTGAAAGGGCTAAGATCAAGGCATGAGGAACGAAATCCGTAAAAAATACCTCATTGCCGCAGGAGTTCTCGCGTTTGCGATCCTGATGTCGCTGTTTCTCGGTCTTGATTTCAAAAACGCATCTCTATTGATTGGTGAACTCAGGTTTCCACGATTGCTTCTCGGAGTTGCTGTGGGTGCCGCCCTCTCGCTTGCGGGGCTTGTGTTGCAGACGGTTTTGTCGAATCCCCTTGCGGAGCCTTACACCCTGGGAATCGCATCCGGAGCGGCCCTTGGTGCTGCCATCGGGGTTTCCCTCAAGGCGAGCGCGGTCATTTTCGGCATGAACCCCGGAGCGATTGCGGGGGCGGCTCTGAGTATCGGGCTGCTTCTTCGCGTGGGAGGCGGGGGTTCCGGACAGGAGTCGATGATTCTTCTTGGGGTCATGCTGAGTCTGGTTTCAGCGAGCATGCTTGCCATCTGGATGTCACTTGCCGACCCACTCGGGGTTCAAAGCATCAATTTCTGGCTCCTCGGGGATTTGTCGAGGGTTACGACGGGCCCTGCCGCCTTTTTACTCGTCGTTGTGCTCCTGGTGGGGGCGGCGTTCCTTATGTTTTCAAGGCATCTTGATGCCTTCTTGTTTGGCGGCGAAATGGTGGAAAGTTTCGGTGTCTCGCTCCCGAGGACCAGGAAGATCACGATTCTCCTCGTGTCCCTGCTCGTCGGGCTGAGTGTGAGTCTTGCCGGAATGATCGGATTTGTGGGGCTCATCGTTCCGCATCTGGTGAGGCGCTGGCTCGGACTTCAGCGACACTTCCACTTGATCCCGTTTTCGCTGATCTGGGGTGCCGCGATCCTCGTAATCAGTGATTCCCTGGCCCGCGCCATAGGGAGTCCCCATGAGTTGCCTGTAGGCGCAGTCACTTCACTTGTCGGAGCCCCTGTGTTCATTCTTTTATTCTTGCGAGGAAGACGAGGGCAATTCTCATGATTCGGGTTTCCGGATTCGAGGTGAGGAGTCAGTCAGGCAAAAGTCTTCTTTCGTCCACGGATCTTGACCTTCCGGCGCAAGCTGTTCTGGGCGTCTATGGACCGAACGGTTCCGGAAAGAGTTCGTTACTCAGGGGAATTTCGGGAGAGGCATCTCCCGTGGTGCGGTCGGGGGAGATTGTGATTGATGGAGTTCCCCTGAACCTACTTTCCTCACCGGCAGATCGCATCAAGAGGGTTTTGTATCTCGGAAGTGATTTTCGCTCGGCCTTCGACCTGACCGTCCGGGACCTCTTTGAGCTTGGGATCGAATCCGCATCGGGGAGGTTCTGGCCTGGATTGAATCCGGGAGAGCGTGATCGCATGGCCGGCGTTGTGGAGCGTCTTCAGATGGTTTCTCTTTTGCCACGCGTGTTCCAAACGCTCAGCGATGGCGAAAAGCAAATGGTCATGTTTGCACGAGCTCTGATCCAGGCACCCAAGGTTCTGGTTTTGGATGAAACGTTCTCAAAGCTCGATTTGGATCGTCTGATTTCTGTGACTCGAATCATCCGTGATTGGATCAATTGCGGGATGACATTTTTGATCTCCTCCCACGATCTCAATTTTCTCTCGGAGATTTCCGATCAGCTCGTGTTCCTGAAAGAGGGCAGGATCATCGCGGGAGGTCCGGTCGACTCGGTATTGAACGAATCCAATCTTCGTGAATTGTTCACGAAGGTCGCACCCCATGTGGTGACAAGCCCTGAGTCCGGGAAACGAAAAATCCTCTACTAAAAGTAGATTTGCACTGCGGCCGATTGTGCTGTGCCCGTTGGTCTCCCGCCATGGGCGGACAGCGTTTTGTGGATCGCGCCCTCGAGAGAGATTTTGGGGCCGACCCATCCGACACCGATCCCATATCCGGAGCCCCGGGTGTTCAGATGTGCGATCTCCGCATCGACGGACCGTCCAATACGCAAATACAGATCCTCAAGCATCCCGATTTCGGCGCCGGCAGTGAAGCCACCCTTGCTTCCTCCCGGATAGTCCGGGGAAAAAAACGGATCAAAATAGAGCTGGATTTTCCGGGCGGCAATCAGTCTTGTGGCGGCATACAGGGTACGATGGAGATTGCGTGAACGTTGATCCGCATTGGCAATCAGATTGTCGACAATCAAGGAAATGTTCAACCATTCTGTTGCCAGGACGGAGCCCGAGACATTGAAGTCCGCAGTCATCCGGTTTGAGGGCTGATCGAGGAGGATCTTCGAGCCAAGACCCACTCCCCATTTTTTTGCAAAGGCCCTGCTCGCACCGATGTTCACGGCCGCGTTTTCCTCTCGTTTGGTGAAACCAACGCCCGCTTGCAGCAGCTCTGTCCGCGAGTCCTGCACGGAAAAGTTGTAATTGCGACCCTGATCAAACCCCGTGAAGGTTCCGCTCAGGGTATAGATGGGGGAGAAGGAGGCGAAGGAGGGGTTCAGATAAATTGCATCGGTAAGCCAGGGCGCAGCACGACCGGCACCGCCGAGGCCCAGGGTTCGCGGGCTCTGGAATTCGACCGCGTTTGCACCTGAAATCATTAGGAAAAACAATAGGAAAAGGGTCCCGATCCGGTGCGTTTTTTTCATTCTATTCTTTGGTTAACGTGGATAAGATGCCTTAGCAATATGAAAGCGAATGTAAGAAAGGCCGTCATCCCCGCTGCCGGTTTGGGTACGCGGTTTCTTCCTGTGACCAAGACGGTTTCCAAGGAGATGATCCCGATCATCGACAAACCCATGATCCACTATATCGTCGAAGAGGCGATTCAGAGCGGGATCGAAGACATTGTCCTCGTTACCTCGCGGCATAAAGAGGATCTTGAGCGGTATTTTGATTACAATTACGAGCTTGAAGATCGCCTGATGAAGGCGGGCAAGGTCGAGATGGCCCGGGGGATTCGAAACATAGCCGAGAGTTGCAACATCATTTGCGTTTACCAAAAGGAGCCGGCGGGTCTTGGTCATGCAGTCGGATGTGCCCGACCTGTCGTTGGCAAGGAACCGTTTGCCGTTCTCCTGGGTGATGATTTGATCGATGCGAAGATTCCCTGCACCAGGCAATTGATGGAGGTCCATGCAAACGCAGGACTTAGCGTGGTTGGTGTGATGGAAGTTCCGCTTTCCGAAACCTCGAAGTACGGAATTGTCGGGGGAACGGCAATGGGTGACCGGACTCTTCGGGTCGAAACCATGGTTGAAAAGCCGGCTCCGGCGGATGCGCCTTCGCGTTTTGCCATCCCCGGAAGATACATTGTCGATTCATCGATCTTTGATTCGATCGCTCGAACCAAGCCCGGGAAAAATGGAGAGATCCAGTTTACGGATGCTCTTTTGGATCTTGCAAAAAGCCGTGGCCTTCTTGCCCATCGCTTCGAGGGCGATCGATATGATACCGGAGACCGGATCGGGTATCTTGATGCCACTCTCACCTTTGGCTTGCGCAGGCCCGAGCTGCGGGAGGGAATCCTCGCTCTGCTTGAAAAGCACGGAAAGGCCTTGAGATGAGAGCCTTTTTGCTTTCTGTTTTGTTGGTTTCATCGACTGCGAATGCCTACCTGCCTCCGGCAGGCTTTGTCTTGGGTCATGCGGTCACGGCCCGGGCAGGGCTCAAGAGTCTCGAGTGGACTGCAAAGGTTACTGATCTCAAGAATCGTGCTGTTTTCAAAGAAACCTTGAGGCTGGACTTTGTTGCCGGAAAAGTGAGTGCCAGTTATCAGTCCCCGACGGATGAGCCCTTGGGATCGATCCAGGGTCCCATCGCACTGATCAATAAGCTGGGGCGCTTCTGGCTCTGTGTATCCCTTGATCCGAACATCGCCCGGGTGAAGTCGGCCCTTGAGACCTTGCATGTGCTTCCCGCTGAAGCCGAGGAGGCCCGCCTTGAACGGATCGGGAGTCAGGTTGCTTGGGCGTGGGGAGTTGATGCATTGATCGGCTTTGAAAAGGATGAATTTTCTCCTTTGATTTACCGCGAGACGCTGGATCCAAAATCCGATTCTGTGCAGTTCCAGGGATTCGCCATCGCTTCCGCAAACTCAAGGGTTCCAAGAAATGCCCTGGTGCGCTCCAAGGGGGAAGACGCATTCTCCTTTGAATTGAAATCCATCAAAACCGATTCTCCAGCCCCCAAGGAAAAAGAAAAGATCGCGGGAGCGGCCCCTCAGTTGCCGTCGGTGAAGGATTGGGTTTCACTTGTTCGTTAAAGTCGCGATCCCGCGTCCGCTCGAGACTCTTTTTGACTATGAATACAGTGTGGACACGCTTGGTCCCGTTTCGGTCGGGGATTGGGTTCGTGTTCCTTTTGGGCGCACAAAACTGAACGCCTGCGTTCTAGAGCTCGCATCCGAACCCCCCGAGCTGCCACCGGGAGTGGAGATCAAGGCTGTGGCCGAGCGATTGAACGAGGAGTTCAGGCTGCCCGCGGATATTCAGAAATTATGTCGGTTCGGCTCCGAATATTACCAATATCCGATTGGTGAGGCGATGTTCGTTGCGGCTCCACCCAAACTGGAGAAGATCCTCGGAACCCGATCCGGAAAAGAGGCCGGCGATGATTCGATCCCGGCTCCGAAGCGGGAGCGGCAACTCTCGGATGAGCAAAAGACCGTGCTCGAAAAGATGCTCTCCTCGATTCAGGATCGTCCGGAATCCGCCTTCGTTCTTGAGGGGGTGACGGGAAGCGGAAAAACCGAGGTTTACATTGAGCTTGCTCGCTCGATTCTTCGGGCAGGCAGATCTGTTTTGATTCTCGTACCGGAAATTTCGCTTACCGCCCAGCTTCGCGAGAGGTTCCAATCCAGTTTGCCGGAGAAGGTGGTGCTTTGGCATTCCGCCCTCTCGGATGGGCTGCGCCAGACGCAGTGGCGGAAGGTCAAGAGCGGCGAGATCAAGGTGGTGGTCGGCGCCCGCTCCGCTTTGTTCGCGCCCTTTCATGATCTTGGCCTGATCGTCGTCGATGAGGAACACGACTCGACCTATAAGCAGGAGGAGCGCTTCCGGTATCATGCACGGGATCTTGCACTCTTTCGTGCCAAACAAGCAGGCATTCCGATTGTCCTTGGCAGTGCCACGCCAAGCCTTGAGAGTGTGAATCGGGTGCGGGAGGGGCGCGCGATTCATCTGAAGCTGGAGAGCCGCTTCGCAGGGAGCGCGCTTCCGGGCATCATCCCTGTTTCCCTGATCGAGGAGCCTCCGGTGGGCGCGGGAACCGTGAAAACACCGCTGGCCGAAACAACCATCCGTGCGATGCAGGAGACCATTGATCGGGGCGAGCAAGTCATGATCTTCCTGAATCGGCGAGGGTATTCACAGTTCCTTCTGTGCCAAAGCTGTGGATGGGTGAAGAAATGCGATCAATGCTCGATTTCGATGACCCATTACCTGAAGCGAAACGAACTTAAGTGTCATGTGTGCGGATTGAAAACAAGGGTTCCAAAGACGTGTGGCGAATGCGGAGGTGGCGAGCTCTTCGGGATGGGGTCGGGCACGGAATCGTTGGAGGATGACCTCTCGCTCGTCCTGACCGGTGCAAAGACGCTCCGGTTGGATCGCGACCAGATCACCTCCCAGAAAAGACTCGAGGAAACGCTCGAGGAGTTTCGAAGTCTCAGGGCAAATGTACTGATTGGAACCCAGATGCTGGTCAAGGGTCACGATTTTCCGAAGGTGACCTGTGTGGTCGTGGCCAGTGTGGATGCCCTTTTGAAGTGGCCCGATTTCAGGGCATCCGAGCGAGCGCTTCAGACCTTGATCCAGGTTTCGGGTCGTGCGGGCCGGTCGGGTCTTCCGGGGAGGGTCTATCTGCAGGGGTATGACCTCGAGCACCCGGTGATCAAAATCCTGAAGGGCGAGGCTTCAGTCGCGGAGTTCATTCAAGATGAGCTTGAAATGCGGAAGATGCTCCATTATCCGCCCGACTCGAGGTTGGTGCGTTACCGCTTCGAGCATGAGCAGGAGGGAAAATGCCGTGATTTTGCTTCAGGCATTGCAGCCAGGGTCCGCGATGAGCTTGGGGAGTCGCTAGCGGACCGGATGCTTGGGCCATCGGAAGCGCTGCTGTTTCGCGCACAGAACCGGTATCGTTACGATCTGTATCTCAAGAGTCCGGGTCTTGATCTTCTGTTCAGGATCTCGAGGATGATTCGGGCAATCTCGGCCGATGGCGATATCAATCTAGTGGTGGACGTGGACCCCTATCATTCGTAGAATGAGGCTGTGGAAGAAAAAACTCTTTCGGGCAGGGCGCGAAAAAAAGTAAAAACGCAGATGGAAAAGGCCGAGCGGGAGCGCACAACCAAGCTCTTTGTCAAGCGCATGGAATACGCCCGTAGCGGTGCTTCTGCATTCAAGCAGGGGAACCTGAAGGAAGCTCTTCATAATTACTTTGGCTACATCGAGATCCTCGAAAAGGCAAAAGATGTGGGCCGCGATGAACTTCAGCCAAAACACTTCGACCCGAAAAAGGATGTGGCCGAGTTGTTGTTGTTGACCGGGGTCTATTGGGATCTCTCCAAGGTTCATGACCTCGGAGGAAAAAAGGCGTTTGACCGTTTCCGGTTTTACCTCGACCGATTTGTGATGTTTTCGAGAGGGATGCCCTTCCAACACGTCTCGGCCGAATTGATCCGGAAATTCCTTGTCAACGGGAGCCCGAAAAACCGGAAAGAGTTCAAGGCGGCCCATTTGCAGCTCGGAGGCGGCAAGTGCTTTCTTGCCACAGCGGTCGAGGAGTACTTGCCTGAGCGAAGTCTTCCGCAATTGAGACGGTTCAGGGACCATCGACTCATGGCCTCCCCGGCCGGGAGAGGTTTCGTGCGACTGTATTACTTTGCCGGACCCGGTCTTGCGCGACTCGTGATTCGCCTCCCGATCAGAGTTCGAAAGGCCTTTGCGCGATTAGTGGAGAATCTTGCCGATTCTCTCGAAGTGCGTTTTTGAATTCAAGCGCTCACACTCTTCTCCAAAGAGGCACATGGAAAGCCAGATGACCACGGCCTTGCCCTTGATATTGTCAAACGGCACAAAATGAGTGGTATCCCAGAATCTGCTGTCGCGCGAATTGTCCCGGTTGTCTCCCATGACGAAGTAGCTGTCAGCGGGTACCGTCACCTTGCCCATGGATTCGGGGGTCGAGCGAAGAGAGTCCACCATTACGGTGCCTTGATCGCGATCGAATTTTTCGTACACAACCTTGAGATTTTCCCGCGATCCCTCGTTCCCCATGCTGTCGATCGAAGCATAGATTTCAGAGAGCTTTTCTGCAGGGATCTCAACCTGCTCAAAAGGCTTGTCGTTGATGTATACGCGCTTTTCCTTGACCTCCACGGTGTCACCCGGAATGCCGACCACCCGCTTGATAAAATAAATATCGGGTTGGTCGGGGTACTTGAACACAATGATGTCACCCCTCGATGGCGGGGCAAAGCGGACGAAGTACAGCGGCCGGCTGCCGATCCAATCCGTAAAGGGAACCCTGAGTCCGTAGGAGAATTTGTTCACGAAAATCTGGTCCCCGATCAAAAGGGTTGGAATCATGGAGCCCGACGGGATTTTAAATGCCTCGATCACGCTCGATCGGATGACGAGGACGAGGAGTAGGGCCGAACCCAGCGAGGTTATATTGTCCCAAATCACCTTTTTCTTGGAAGGCACAGGGATTCCCGGCTGTCCCTCTTTGATCTCTTCTGCCATAATGGCTTCAAGTTAACCCTGATTTCATGCAAATACTAGCTCGATACATTGCGGTCGCCTATTTTCGGAATCTGCTCCTGAGCGCCTCGGGGCTGGTGGTGTTGCTGTTTTTTCAATCCCTCATCACGCAAGTCAACGACTACAGTTTAGCCCAAAGAGTCATCATGACCCTGTATGACGTGCCGGGACTTTGGATCATGGTCGCCCCGCCTGCCGTCCTGATGGCAACGATTCTCACACTCTCCGCCTTGAGCAAAACCAATGAGCTTGTCGCGTGCTATTCGATCGGAATCGGAATCCGCCAGGTGATGAGCGTACTCTTTCCCATCGTTTTTGTTTTCAGCTGTTTTTCCCTCGTGCTTCAGGACCGGATTCTTCCTGCGGTGAATGAAAAGAAGAGCGTTTTTTATTGGAGGGAGATCAAGAAACGCCAGGACTTCTTCCTCGATGTGAAGCAGGAAAAGATTTGGTACCGCTCGAACCGGTATATCTACCATCTGCAGAAGTTCGACCCCCAGCAGGGAAGGATTCTGGGTGTGGGAATCTACGAGTTTGACGATGCATTCAATATCAAAGAGGAGATGCACGCAGATGAGGCCGTTTTCAAGAATGGCACTTGGGAACTGAGGTCCGGGAGAAAGACCGTTTTCAATCCGAAAACTGGATTTCCGGAGAGCGAGCCTTTTGTCACGCGTGAATTGGTCATCAAGGAAACGCCGAAGGATTTCAAGATGATCGAAAAAGAGGTGGATCGACTCAGGATCAAGGATCTCCTGCGGTTCATTCGCTCGAACCGTGAAAGCGGAATCGACTCCCGGGGGCTTGAGGTCAAGCTCCACAGTCGTTTCAGCCTGAGTTTCATTTCCATTGTGATGTTCTTGCTCGCGATTCCCTTCTCTGTTTCCCGGGGGCGGGAAGGCCGGATGGGGCGGGACCTCACCATTGCCTTCGCCATCACGTTTTTCTATTGGCTCTCGAATTCCGTTTCGATGTCCCTCGGGCAGAATGGCGCACTTCCGCCTGTGGCGGCTGCCTGGTCGCCGACCGTAATTTTTGGCTTTTTTGCGCTCTATTTGCTAAGAGGGATGAAAGCATAAAGAGATGGCAAAGCTCAGGATTTACACCTTTCCGGATGATGTTCTCGCAAAAAAAGCCCAGCCCGTTTCGAGGGTGGGAAAGGAGTACTACAAGCTCGCGGATGACATGCTCGAAACCATGTATGATGCCCCTGGAATCGGTCTTGCGGCAAACCAGGTCGGAATCCTCGAGCGCATCATTGTGGTGGACACCGAGTATGATGTGACGGATCCGGACGAGTTGAAGCCCGGCGAGCAGGCGCCGGCAGGAGAAGTGGTGAACGGCCAGATCATCTCCGGCAAGAAACCGCTGATCCTGATCAATCCGGAGATCATCCTGCGAGAGGGCAAGTCCACCATGAAGGAAGCATGCCTCTCGGTGCCGGACTATACTGCCGAAGTTCAAAGGGCCGAGATCATCAAAGTTCAATATCAAAGCATCGATGGTCTTGCGAAAACCCTCGACGCGGAAGGGCTGCTTGCAGTTTGCCTGCAGCACGAAATGGATCACCTTGACGGAACTCTGTTCATTGATCGACTCAGCCAGCTGAAGAAGGAATTTGCAAAGAAGAAGCTGTTGAAAGCAAGAAAGCTCGAGGGCGGTTCATGAGAGTGGTCTTCATGGGAACCCCGGAGTTTGCGGTTCCCGCCCTCAAAACGCTCCTCGGGAACTCTCAAGTCGTCGCTGTGTATTCACAGCCCGACCGTCCTGTGGGGCGTGGTTTGAAGCTCAAGGCATCCCCCGTGAAAGAGGTCGCCCTTGATGCCGGAGTGCCTGTCTTTACTCCGGAAAAAGTCTCGATTCCCGAGGAGATCGAACGGATCCGTTCCTTCGATCCGGATTTCATCGTGGTGGTGGCGTATGGCCAGATCCTGAAGCTTCCCGTGATTGAGGCTCCGCGCTTTGGAACCATCAACATCCACTCCTCTCTTTTGCCCAGGTGGCGTGGAGCCGCGCCGATCCAGTGGTCGATTTTGGCGGGGGATGCCGAAACCGGTATTACGACGATGAAGATTGTGCCAAAGCTCGATGCGGGTGACATTCTTCTTCAAGAGAGTACCCCGATCAGGATGGATGATACCGCCGAGACGCTTCATGACCGGTTGAGCGAACTTGGAGCGAAACTGATTGTGCCCACCTTGAAGGGGCTTTTGGAGAAAACGCTTTCCGGAATTCCACAGGATGAATCCAAGGTCACGTACGCTCACAAGCTTCAGAAAGAAATGGAGCTTCTTGACTGGAAAAAACCTGCAAGGCAAATTGACCTTGCCGTGCGGGCGTTGAATCCTTGGCCCGGGACGAGAATCGAGACCCTGGCCGGGATCAAGATCAAGATCAAAAAAGGAAGGCTTGTCGCATTCACTCCGGGACGTCCGGGGCCTGCGGGCATGCTTCACACCTTTGGGGGGGAATTGTTCCTTCAGTGCGGACAGGGCGCTTATCAGATTTTGGAGCTTCAGGAGGAAGGCAAAAAGCCGGTGAGCGGGCAGGATTTCCTCAATGGTCTTCAGGGACGGGGTTTGGAAATGCCCCTCGGTCTCAAGGAGGTTTTTGAAACATGATCATTGCACCCTCATTGCTGTCGGCGGATTTTTCACGACTTCAAAATGAAATCGAGGAGGTCGAGGGCTTTGGTGCCACTTGGCTGCATGTCGATGTGATGGACGGACATTTTGTTCCGAACCTGACCATCGGTCCGGTCGTGGTCAATTCCATCCGCTCAAAAACCAGGAGCACCTTGGATTGCCACCTCATGGTCAAAGAGCCCGAGAAGATGATTCCCTGGTTTTTGCGTGCGGGTGCGGATGTGATCACGTTTCACCTGGAAGCGGTGGAGCGGGTGCCTGAGCTCCTGAGAATGATCCGCCAATCGGGGAAAAAGGCAGGTATTTCCATCAAGCCCGCAACTCCCGCAGCGATGCTCGAGCCCTATCTGTCCGAACTGGATCTCGTTCTGGTCATGAGTGTGGAACCCGGGTTCGGGGGGCAGGGGTTCATGCCGGAGTCGCTGGAAAAGGTGAAATGGCTGTCCGAAATGAAGAAAGCCAAGGGCCTTTCCTTTCTGATTGAAATTGATGGCGGAATCAATGCGGTGACCGCGAAGGCATGCAAGGATGCGGGAGTCGAGGTGTTCGTCGCGGGTTCTGCGATTTTCGGTGCAAAGGACAGAAAAAAGGCATGGGACGAATTGAAGGCGGTGATCTCATGAGAACATTTGAGCTCGGCAAATCGGAGTTGACTCTGGAGGATGTGCATCGGATCTCCGGAGGAGGCGTGAGGGTGCGGCTTGCCCATTCGGCCATCAAAAGAATCGAGAAGGCAAACCGCTATCTCCTGAAGAAGGCGGTCTCGGGTGAAACCATCTATGGAGTGAATACCGGTTTCGGATTGCTGTCGAATGTTCGGATTGAGGAAAAGGATCTTGCCCGACTCCAGGTCAATTTGCTCCGGTCCCACGCCGTGGGAACCGGGGATCCGTTGGAACCCGGGCTCGTACGGGCAATGGTGCTTCTTCGTGCGGCAACTCTTACGCAGGGAAACTCAGGCGTGAGTCTCCCTGTGGTGAACGGTCTCCTGGATCTTTTGAATCACGACATCATTCCCTACATTCCCGAGCAGGGAAGTGTGGGGGCGAGCGGTGACCTCTCCCCGCTTGCGCATCTCGCCCTCGTGTTGATTGGCGAAGGCAGGGCTTTGGTGGATGGAGAGTGGGTGGATGGATCGCGCGCGCTCAAAATGAGGAAGTTGAAGCCTGTGGTCCTTGGTCCAAAGGAAGGTCTTGCATTGATCAACGGGACCCAGTTCATGGCGGCCCTTGCAGTCTTTGCGGTGATCGAGTCTGAGCAGCTGTTGAGGGTGGCGCTCCACTCGGGAGCGATGACTCTCGAGGCGCTTCGGGGGACGACAACTGCGTTTGATGAAAGAATCCACTCGGTCAGACCCCATCCGGGACAGGTGGAAGTGGCCTCGCAGTTCCGTGAATTGCTCTCCCACCCGGGCAAGAGCCAGATTGCCAAGAGTCATGAAGGCTGCGGCAAGGTTCAAGATCCCTATTCCCTGCGATGCATTCCGCAGGTCCATGGCGCGACTCTCGACACCGTTCGCTTCGTGCGCGGGATTGTCGAGCGCGAGATCAACTCCGTGACCGACAATCCCCTTGTTTTTGTCGATGACGACAGGATTCTGAGCGGAGGGAATTTCCATGGACAGTACCTCGCGCTTGCCATGGACTATCTCGCCATTGCCATGGCCGAGATCGGCTCGATTTCCGAGCAGAGGATTGAAAAGCTGATCAATCCGGCCATTTCCGATCTCCCTGCTTTCCTGATGAGAAAGTCGGGAATCAACAGCGGCTTCATGATTGTGCAGGTCGCAGCGGCAAGCATTGTGAGTGAGAACAAAACCCTTTGTCATCCGGCTTCGGTGGATACGATTCCCACCTCCGCCGACAAGGAGGACCATGTCAGCATGGGTGCGTGGGCCGCACGAAAGTGCCTGAAGGTGATCACCAACGTGAGACGGGTGCTCTCGATGGAGTTGCTTGCGGGTGCGCAGGGGCTCGATCTGCTTTCCCCCCTCAAGACGACATCGAAGCTCGAAAAAGTCAAAGCGCGAATCCGTTCGCAGGTGCCTTTTTTTGAAGAGGATGCGCCTTTCTATGAGGCCATTGCAAAGATCGAAACCCTCACTCGCGAATTCTGATCGGAATTTCAACCAGCTTCTCGCCGCACCAAAATGCGATTCTTGATTCGCCTCCGCTTTCATCGGGAAGGAGATTTCCGATACTGCGACAAGAGCCTCCGGCCCTCATTCTGAACTCCAGCGGAGTCAGGATTCTTCGGGCATCCGGATCCGCGATCCTGATTTCCGAGATCTGGTCCGTAAGCAGGCTTGCCGGGGAATAGATCCCGGGGAGCGATGGTTTGCCGTAGCCCTGGGCCACCGGAACGGGAAAGAGATTCTTCGAGGTGATCATGGAGGGAATGTAGCTGTAGCGGTTCAGTGAACTCGAAAAGGGGCGAGTGCCGTCTGCGGGAAGATAGATCAGATCGTAATGGGATTCGGCAAAGAAGGATGCTTTTCCTCCGTCCATGAAAACGCCGGCAACGCCCATCAGGGAATCAAGAGAGGATGGGGCAGCCAGGATCCGGTCCGTTCCAAAAGTCCCGGGAGAGTTTCTGGAAATGCTTGAAATCCTGAGGTTGCCGGGAGAGGAACGCCCGACAAGGAAAAGCCGATCCGGGGACGAGCCGTCGAGAGGAATGGCAGGTCGTGTTTCGACAAGACCTGCGAGCAGTCGATAAGCGGGGAGCTCTAGGTCCTTGCGTTCCAGGACACGGCCATCCTTGAAGGTGAGGATTCTGTAGGTTTGAAGGTACCCGGATCCCGAGGAGACGATCACGGAATCGCTCCCGAGAAACAAAAGAGGAGTCTCCGACGCCTCAAGGGGAATCACTCGCAGGCCGTCCGACCCGAGCCGGTAGAACCTCATCCGCCTCTCGTCGCGGAACTCGGGGTTCCAGGGATCAAAGGGGGGGAGATCCGGTTTCGGTGTGAATCCGTGTGAGATGAAGTGAGGGAGGTATGCTCCGTCTGAAAGGACGAATCGGAAGTTCTCGGGGAATACGGTCGTTTCTGTGCCCAGTTTCGTCTCCCCGACTTCCCGCAACTCCGGATCTAGGCGGACAAACTGAAAGAAGGGTCTCGAGTCTGCATCGCTCTCGATCGCAAAAAGAGCCTGGAAGCTGCCATCGGGAAGCGCGTACCAATTCAGAAGATCCGCGGATCTGCGACCCTTCAAAAGAGCACTTCGAGGACGGTTTCCCTTGGCAAGGAGATGTGCCTTGAGTCCTGATGACTCATCTTCGAGAAAGAGGTGTCCGTGAGTAGTCAGCGGTGCCACGGGAATCACGGAACGAATACTCATGGTTTCCGTGGGCCGGAAATCCGGAAACGCATGGATGATCGCCGCGTCCGGAATCGCATTCTCTTCAATCACGTGCACTAGGGAGACGGGAATCGAAAATGTGACCTCCTCCCGTCCCTTGATCATGACTTTCGCCGGCAGAAGCAATTGGGACTCGGAATCCTTTGAAACGGGAATGTCCAAAGACACCCGAACCCGCTCTCCTGTCCTGATCCGCTTGAATGGAAAACGCCTCCCGGCAACGAGGATTTCAACATCGTGAGCCTCCGTCCAGAGGTTGATCCAAGGGATCACGAGGGATTCGGTTCGACTTTTGCCACGCCAGTCGACTGAAACCGGATCTTTCCTTGCAGGGACAATCAGGGGCGCCGGTTTCAGGGACACTGCGCGCTCCAGATCCAGGTTGCCGAAACGACTCTGCTTTCGGACGGGATCCGGCCGTTCGCCGGACAATCTCCCGAGTTCAGTGCGAAAGAGGGATGTCGTGCGGGTGGATCGTGAAGAAAGGAAGAGCCGGTTTTTTGCTTCGTTTGGAGGAATCCCGAGCGAGATCAATTCCGCAAGAGCTCCTGTGACAAAAGGGGCGGCCATCGATGTGCCGTTTCGGAACTCATATCCGGTTTGTCCTGCGAACATGACGGGGTTCTTTGAGAGGGGCCATGCACTTAAAATCGAAACTCCGGGAGCCAGAATGTCCACCATCGGTCCATGATTCGAGAAATGCGTGAACGCGCCATCCGGGCCGTGTGCGCCCACACAAATCACACTCGCATACAAGCAGGGGTACACCATGGCTTGTGTCGAATCGTTCCCGGCCGATGCAACGACCAGAACGCCTTTTTTCTCCGCAAGCGCGATTGAATCATCCACGCTTTTGCTTCGAATCGAAGCGGGCCAAGCAAGGGAGAGGTGGATGATGCGTGCTCCGCGCTCAATGGCATGATGGATTCCCTTTGCCACATTTTCCGTGAGAGCGGTTCCCGCTGCTCCCTCAAGCTCCTGAGGGCGGATCGGAGCATTCGTTCCGCTTTGAATCACACGGATCGGAAGAATGAGGGCATTTCGGGAGACACCTTCAAAACCCCGATCGGTTCGCCTGCCGGCAATGATACCGGAGACGTGGGTGCCATGTCCGTGGGAGTCCTTGACTTTCGAGGAGCCGTCGATTGCATTGAAGCCCGGAAGCACCAGGGACCCCGAGAGCGCGGGATGGGACTCATCGACACCGGTATCGAGAACCGCAACCACGACCGGAATCCGGGGCAAGGAGTCCGCCCGGATCGGACGAATGTCCTCACCCGCAACTCCCTGGATCACGCCCGAGGTGTAATGATCGATCAGGATCTGCTGGCTTTCTCCCGCGTTATGAAGTCCCCATGAAAGGCCGGAGAGATCCGTGGCCTGGGCGGCAAGTGGAAGAAGAAGCAGAAGGATCGACCGGAGATCAATAGCCATTCGAAAGGTACCTCGCCTCGATCTCATTGCTCGAAATCCTGCTGCTTGCTGCGATGTCGGACAAAGGTCCAGTCAGGATCTCCTGATCGATGAGTCCGATGGTGTTGGAGAAATAGTCGGAGTCGCCATTCTCATCACGGGTCCGATACCCGCTGACACGGGCCTGAAAGAAAGAGTTCTCGCGCCCGACGAGACTGATCAAATCCCCCGCGTCCCCTGTTCTTGAGAGGGCGGAGGCAATCCGGTTCAGGATGCGGATTTTCTCCTTTGTCCGGTCCTCATCCCCTGCAGGCATGAAGAGGGGGGACTTGCCGCTTTGGAATCTCGAGCGAAGATTGTAGATCTCAAGCATGAAGGGGGTCACACAGCCAAGGTAGGTGGTCTCCCCCCGCGAAGATTCCAGGATCGTCCCGTAGTGCAGATCGAGATCATTTCTTGAGAGGGAGACGCGAAAAGCAACCTCCTTGAGGCCTCGCGCCTCACAGTACTTGTGATAGGCTTCCCTTCCCATTTGCGAAATCAGAAGGTTTTGCGCGTGAAGGGTCCCTGTTTTTCGACTGTCGAGGATTTCAATCAGGCGATCAATCCCCTTTGGATAGACCAAAAGACTCCAGCCGAGACGATAGGCCTGGATTTTTCGGGTTTGGGAAAACTCATCGGGATTGATCAGGGACGAACCGGGTTGGTGCTGGGCAACTTCAGACGAAAGGTTGCGAATCAGTCTGAGCAGCCGGTTTTTCCGAAGGGACCAACCCGTATAGGCGCGTTCAATCTTCATGAAAGGTGCCTCGGTTTTCCCGGGAGTGGTTTCAATCTGGGTATTGACGAGAAAGGAGCGCGATTTCCCGAGGAAGTTGGAAGATGGATCATCGCCCTTGAATCCGGAACCAAGGTCAAGTAGCGGTTCAAGTGCACGGGCTGCGCTTCCGAGAAAGCCCCAGGGGTCGGTCCCGAGGATTCGGGTGAGTTGACCTTCGACCACGGTGCGCTGGTGGTCCTCGGGACGGTAACGACCCTGAGGATCCGCGGGTGGAGTGATTTCAATGCGATGAAAATTGTGTCGGCGCACCCAAGAGAAGGGTCCGATTCCAAATCGCAGGCGTTTGCCGCGTGTTCGGTGATCGAGGACATAGGGATCGAAATCCTCACGAAGGTCATCCGTGAGATTCCAAACCAGGATCTTCTTCAAGTCCCTTTGAAGGGTTCTTCCCTGCTCTTCGGTATCAAACTTTTCAGGCAGCACGTACGCTTCGGTATGAGCCTTCCCGGAATAGATGCTTTGTGCGGCCTCGAACAGGCGAATGACAAACCGGGAATCCGCCTGCAGCTCCAGGGATCCGTTCTTCACACGTTGAAGGTAAACTGGATTCCGTCCTCGGTGCGCGTGATGGTGGTTCGGGAAAGAACACCATAGCTTCCACCCATGGACGCCGACCCCTCGAGGGCCCCGAACGAGGGAAGGAACCCGATCAGGGCTCCGATGGGGACTTGGACCGAAACGGAGCCCGCACCGAGAAGGGAATCCGTGACGATGAAAAGCTCGCCCGGATTCATGGCTTCAAGGAATTCCTTTACAGCGGACGTTGCGTCTTGATCCGCCTCTCCTTTCAGGATCCGCGAAAGGTGAACCATGAAACCGGGAACCAGCACATTTGCCCAGTTGGTTTTCCATGCGGTTTTAAGATCGGGGAGCGGCTTCACGTGAACGTAATTGCGGCTTGCTTGGATTCCCGGGATCCCCGCAACACCAACTTTCGGAATCCCGGAGACCCCGAAGAATCCTCCGACATCTGCCGCAATCGAGAATGCATCGACAAGTTGGATCTGACTTTCCGATCCGTAATAGGTGCCCGTCATGACGTTCCGGGAGGCATTCAGATTCATGCCCCCGACGGGCCCGCCCCAGACCTCGAAGGGTTGAACGAACGGCTCATTCGGATGATTCTGGTAATGCTCCAGTGCACGGGCGAGAGTCTTTTCGCGATGGTCATCAATCCGGTCAGCCGGGGTCTGGAACTGCAATGCCCTGTTTGCCTGCTCGAGACCGAAATTCAGGGCCGCATTGAGCGCGGTGACTCCGAGGAACCGGGCAAGTTCCGAGGTGCGGAGGGGGTTCTTCGGATCGCCATAGGTGAATCGAAGAGCATAGCCATCCACTTTTTCACGTGTCGCTTTTCCGTTGATGACCGAGCCGAGGGTCAAATGGGAATCGTACTTGAACGCCTGAAACTCCCGAAGAGACAGGAGCTCCATCAGGCGGTTCACCCGGGCAAGGGTTTTTTCGAGAATCAGTGCGGAGATGTCCCCGGGATAATGTCCGGCACGGATGATTTCCTCCCAGTCCTTCCTTGAAAGGGTTCCGATTTTTCTCGCAATCCATCGGGCATCGCCGACGGTCGTTTCATTCTGGAATGCCTCTGCTCCCGGCCGCTTGAATACGAGGCTCTCGTTGAAGATCTTTGCGGGTTCAAAGGAAAAGAGGTTCACACTCTCCGGAATTTCGAGAAGCGTGAGGGGAACGAGTACCGCCCGGAGGGAGCGCCTCGAATTGAGCGCCTCCGCAGTGAGGATCCCCCAGTGGAGCGGTGGAACTTCAATCCATGCAGGCTCAAGAACAAGGTCCTGCAGGACCACCGAGGGATCGGTGGCTGAAACAGGTTCGCTTTCCGGAATCCAGCGGCTTCGGGCCGTCAAGGTGTCACTTGAGAGGCGATCCAGGAATCGGTCACGTTCCTCCACCGAGGAAAAGCGGACACGAAGTCGGGAATAGTATTTCGGGGAAGGGATGGCGTAGCCGAGTTTTCTGAGGAGGGCGTTTCTCGCAAGGGCCGCATGCGTGTCCAGACTCAGATTCATTTGAAACATGGCTCCGGGATCGGACACGGCTTTCACGCGCGCTCGAACGAGGCCCGAGGTGCCCGGCAGGAAGGAATCGAACACAACTGCGTCAGGGGCGGAGGAGAGTGTCGCTCCGGGATAGGGCAAATCCGGAATCTCAACGGGGCTCAAGCTGCCGCCCCGATAGATGCGGCTTGTTTGCGGCTCAAGTGTGGAAGAGTCGATGCGATTCCGGCGGATGAGGTCGAGGAGATGATCCCGATCCACGGGTTCTCCTTCCATCAGAAGGTCAATGGCCGGAGCGCTCCGGGCCTCATCCTGGGGGATGCTTGCCGCATCCTTCGCGGCCCGGGAGAGTGTGGGGTTGAAAAGCAAAAACAAGAATAAAAATCGCAACATCCGGGACCGCCCTGCCGAGGCACGCTAGCGGCTGGAACCGAATTTGTCAATTATGCCTGTTTAAATATTCAGGGCTTTGTTTTTTGGGACTTTTTCTCAATCTCCACGGTCGAAGCAGGGTATCGAAGCGCTGCCGCAGGCCGATCGAGCCTCGGCAAGCCGAGCTTCTCATACACGCGGCCAAGATAGTTGTAGGCGACCTTGTCATACGGGTCGATCTTCAAACAACGCTCCCAAGCGGCTTTCGCTCCCTGGAAGTCATTTTGAAGGTACCGGAGAGACCCCTTCAGCAACCATGCTTGCGCAAGGTACTCATCCTTCTCAATTGCATCGTCAATCAGCTTGTTCGCACGAGTGAAATCCTTGGCCGCGATCGCTTGTTGGGCCTGAAACATGTTGTCGATGACTTTGTCGTTGCGGTCGCGATCAAACTTGGCCTGACCATTCCCAGCAAACCGAGCGGAGAACATGGCATCCTTGTAGAAACTTGTGGTGTTCTCAAGAAGAGCCACGCGAAGCTTCAGCTCCTCGATCAACTCTTCAAGATCCTTGTCTTTCTTTTTCTTTGGATCCTGTGGTGGTTGTTGGGGCTCTTTCTTGTCGTCCTCTTTTTTTGCAAGCTTGTTTGCGTTCTCCATTTCCTCTTGGGTCATGGGATCAAGTTTCGCAGAAATGGCGAGGGTCTCTCCCTCGGATGCACGGACCAGGATTTCCTTGGGTCGATAGTTCTGCTTCTCCACAACGAGAAAAAAAACATCTCCGAGTTTGGCCTCTCCTTCGATCTCAACCGGGCTCACACCCACGAGCTTTTTCTCATTGGAATTCAAATCGCGCGTGTAGACTTGAGCGCCTGCAGGATAGGTTTTGACGGTATAGCGGGTTGCGCATCCCGAAACGAGTAGGGCCAAAGCCAGCGCAAGACCGGGTACCCGGTGGATATTCATCATGATCAAAGCCTCCTGACGGCCTATCGTCCAAAGACCTTCGGTACTTTAGGGTTTCCTGCGCTTCGAGGCAGGATAGCGGGAGGCTTTGTTGGATTCGGTGATGCCGAGGTATTTTTCGGTTTCCTTTTCCGAGGTTTGAATCTGCTTTTCCACCTGCTTGAGTTTGCCCTGCATCTCAGCCAGTGTCTTGGCGGCGCGGGCGCGCTCATCGGTATCACGAAGGCGCTCCTCCGCAAGTTTCAGTTTTTCCTCCGTGGAGGCGATTTCCCGATTCATCTTTTCATTCCACGTCGACTCACCTTCACCGGGATGGACAAGTGGTTCCTTCTTGAGATTCTCGGGGACATCGGCAGAAACAAACTCCCCGGTTTTCATGGCCTGAACCGCGTCTTCAACATCGTGTCGGAAGGCAACTGTGATGATCACCCTGCGGTTTGATTCCTGATTCTCGGGAATGACCTCCCCCTTGCTGTCCCGATTCGGAACCAGGGGCCTTGCGGATCCAAATCCCTTCGCAGTCAACTTGGTACTGTCAAAACCAAACTTTTCAAACTCGCGTACCACGGCAGAAGCTCGCGCAGAGGACAACTCCCAGTTCGAAGGAAAGGCCTCCGAATGGATCGGGCTGTCATCCGTATGTCCTTCCACGGAGATCGAATCCGCCTTGACCCGCTGTTTTACGGCATCAATGAGCTTGGAGAGCAGAAAGTTCGAGTTGTTATCAAGTTTCGCAGTGCCAGGAACAAAGTGGAGGCTCCCGTTGAAGCGAAGCTCGAGTTCCGAGTCCCTTGCCACGACCTGGGTTTTCTTGTCGATTCCCGAGGCCGAAATGATGTCCTGGACTTCCTCCTCGAGCTTTTTCACGGTCGGATTCATTTTGATTTGCCCGCCGAAATAGCGGGCCACATCCTTCCGGACGATCTCAAACTTTTTTTCGTCGACCCGGCTGAAAGAGTACAGCAGGACGAAGAAGCCGAACAGAAGGGTCATCATGTCGGCATACGACACAAGCCAATTCGATTCGTCATGGGCAAGAGGGACTTCCGCCTTCTTTTCCACCTTGCGCCTCCGGATCGCAGCCGCCTGAACCACGTTCTCCGGAGCCTCTCCGTATTTTTTCTCCATTCGGTTCTTCATGGATCCCCCGGGGTTCATTCCTTATGCGGCTTCCTTGAACGATGCGCTTCCGCCCACACCCGGGCCTCCGATGCGATCCTTTTGATCGAGAAAGGATTTAAGATACTCTGAAATCATGAGGGGATGGCGTTTCTCCTGGATCATCATGACACCCTCTTTGATGAGCTGGCGCATGACTGCGTCTTCATTTGCCACTTCCTGGATCTTTTCAGAGATCGGAATGAAAATGAGGTTGGCGAACACCAATCCATAGAACGTGGCAACGAGAGCGGTTGCCATCGCAGGACCGATTCGATCCTGGGCACCCGGCTCGCCAAGCGTCTGAAGCAGCGAAATCATCCCGACAGTGGCCCCGAGAAGTCCGAAGGCCGGGGGGAACCGGGAAATTGTGTGCCAGACCTTGACCTCATCGTGATCCCGCTTTCTCTTGCCGTCGATGTTGTTCTGGAGAATCCGCTCAAGGTCTTCTGCATTGAAACCAAACTCGACTAGCATTTGCATTGCTTCCTTGAAGAAAGGATGCGCGCTCTCCGGAATCTGGGTGAGTGAGGACTTCGGGTTGGTCCTGTAGATCTGCGCTGTCGAAACAATCGCATCGATCATGTCAACATAACTGTGGTCATCCTTCTTGAGGAGCTTCCCGAGAACGATCTTCAGTGCCACGAGGAGGCGCGAGAAGGGAAAGCAAAGGAGTGCAACGGTGAGGGTGCCACCGAGAACGATGATCACTCCATGAGGGTCGAGAAACAGTTTCGTGTCCTTGGTTGAACTGGAGATGACATAGGTCATGACACTGAGACCGCTGATAATTCCCAAAAATCCTGCTAAGTTCATATGATTCCTCCTTCAGCCCTCTTCATGCAATCTTCTTTGTCTCTTCATATTCCCGGGTGGTCTCATGTTCCACCCGGCTGCCCCCGTCCTGGTCCGTCCAGTAGTCGGCAACCCTGAATTTTTGCGCCTCGAAATGGCTCTCCAGCAGGGAACAAATCTCACGTCTGCTCTCCGCACACTGTGATTGCGGAACATTCGAATCCCCGTGGAGCAGGTCATTCAGAATCATCATTGCCCGTTTGCTTGGCAGGAGCTGCAGGAACTCGTCGGTGAACCCGCGGTCATAGCCGGTGAGGGCCCGCTGGATCAGGTCCGACTCCAGATTCTCGATGACCTTGCGGGTGAACTCTGCGGGATAGTAGGGAATGTCCTGAAACATCACACGTACGCGGCGAAGTTTTTCCGCCTCGGCAGGATGCTGATCAAAGAGGTATTGGATCAACTCCTCCTCGCGGCCCGCAGGCAGACTCTTCAGGAATTCAGCAGCAAGCATCGGCCCGTCGGCAAACACGGATGGATCTTTTTTGATCCGCTCAAGGCTCGCAAGATAGCTGAGCACGCCACTTTTCACTTCTGTCTCCGGGAGCTGTTTGATCCGGGTAAGGTGGTAGAGGATCTCGTTCTGCTTTGAGTTCTCGAGGCCTCTCAAGAAGTCGTTCATTTGCGGTCCGGTGCAATAGACACCGATCAAGGCGATCTTATCCGGAGCCTCCCGATTCAGAAGATCGATTCTCTGGTTGTCGTTGAGTTTGAATACGAAACCGAATGGGTTTCCGTCTTCTTTTGCTGTCCGCTCCAGTACATACGACAATGCGAAGCGATGGAAATAGTGGGCCGCCTCAAAAGATTCGACGATGGAGGGCTCACCCTGGCGAGTTCGAAGGGTGGAGCCGATCTTCGCCCAGGAGCGGGTGTCGAGGTCGCGAAACAGCCGCTTGGACTCATGCCATCCAATCGCCTCCATGACCATCACGGTCTCGCGAACATGTCCCTGAACCATGAACTCTTCAACTGCTTTGGCGACAATCGGGCCGTACTCGGTGCAGAGCTTGTGAATCTCGCTCTTCTCGAATGCCATTTTGATCTCAAGTTCGTTCTTTTGTTCTTCGGTGAGAGAGCCGTCTTCCACAGGGGTGGGCTCGGCTTCCGGGGTGACTTCCTCTTCCGCCTTCGCCTCCTCATGGGCACGTTTTTGCTCAATGAGGAATGCCTGTTCGGCCCGCTCCTGTTGCTTGGCTTTTTCTTTCCGGCGCTGATCCCAAAGAAGGATTCCGGTCAGGACCATCATGGCCACGAGCACCCAGAAGGCGATCATTTTTGTGGATAGCTCAGGAAACCAACGCTGCTCGGAGGGCTTCGGAAAGGGGACAATCCTAGCCGCACGAACCACGGAGATTGAATCCCCTGACTCTTCGCTCAGGTGGAGCTTCTTTCGAATGATGTCTTTCACAATCGTGTCCCTGTCGGCAGGCACGTTCTCCGTGAGGATGATCTGGATGTCGACCTTTTGCTTCAGCTCGAGAAGGAGGTTGTTCGCATCCGCAAATGCAGAGGGATCATTGATCGGGAGACCCGGCATGAACTTTCGTTCAATCGTGTCGCTGTATTCCTTGAGCCTGCGCTCGTCGTTCTTGATGGTCGCACTGATTACGAGGGTGTAATCCTCCGGGGCGACAAGATTGTCGAGAATCGAGCGGACCTTTTCCTGATAAAGATTCTCGAGCGAAGTCGACTCCTCGCGAACCTTCGGTGCGGTCGCAGGTTGTGCGAAACTCAGGGTCAAGGTGGCCTGGAACAGGACCAGGCTCAGAAGTGCCATGATGGCGACTTTCACTTTCAAGCTCAATTTCATAGGGAGTTCTCCTGATTCTTCGTTCTGGTTTTCAACGAAGAAATTGCGGAAATGAGTTTCTGATTCTCAATCTGCTGGATTCGGGCCGAGAGCAACAGGCGGGCATAGTTGGATTCGGCAAGGGTCACGATTCTTTGATTCTGTACCAACCACTGGTTCACAAGGTCAAAGCGGGCTTGATCGAGCCCGCCGAGAATCTGATTTGTGAAACGCGTTGAGCAATTGAGCGAAGCCTTTGCGAGGACATCGATTTTTTCACGGGACAAGGCAAGCCGGCGTGCGGAAGGATCGGATGTCATGATCTGGTGATTTGCGGGAATCGGACTCCTTGCCGCCGGTGTCGGAGATACCAGCGCAGGCACCTCCGTTGGGGTGATTTTTGCGGGTGCGGAAGAAGGTAGGGGTGTGGTTTCGAGGCGGACCCGACGACGGACAATCATCGCAACGCCGAGACCAAGCAAAGCAAGAAGAATGACCGCAGCGGACGGATTCCGCTCAGGTCCGGTTTTTTCCGCCACGGGAATAATTTCCGTGCTGAATTGATCTCCGGACAGGATCTTCATTTTGGCGCGGATGACTTCCTCGATCAGTGCCTTTTCTGCTGCGGGAATGGCTTCATGAAGGATCACGCGAATGTGTTTTCTGGCAATTAAGGCGTAGAGCGGACTGTCGAGTGGTCGTGTGTAGTTCGGATCGTTCACTTCGGGGAGGCCGGGCAGGTGTCCGATCGTTTTCATCTCTTCATACGTCTCGAGTTGTTCCGGACTTTGACTGAATTCCATCCTTGCAATCACGGTGAGTTTCAATCCGGGATGGATTTCCTTCACAATGTCGCGGGTCCAGGATTCCCACGTATGTTCAAAATGTTCAATTTCCGCAGCGGTAATGGTATCGGATGCAAAGCTGGTCCCGGCCGTGTTTGCACACCCGAGGATCACAAGCATTGAAACAGAGATTTTCTTCAAAAGTTCCATCCTTTCCGCATTTCGGCGTTCAGAGAGGAGAACTTTAATCTTTGGCTACAAGGTGGTCAGTTTGAAGCCGAGGTTGAATACCGAGCCGGATACATTGATCTTGAAGGGAGAGGCGCTGCTAAATAGCGTCAAAAAATAGCCACCCTTCAGGATCAGCAGGATCTTTGAGGTGACCGGAATCTCCACAGAGAGTTTTGGCGTCATGTCGAAAAGCGAGGAAGTGAATTGGAAGTCCGCGGTGTCATTGATGGAAAGCTTGTTGATTCCGAAGGTCACTTCGACCGCAGGCGAGATGCCCCAGACCTTGCTCTCGACATCGCTGTCAAGAATGAGTCGCTGTCCATTCACTCGAATGAAATGGTAGCTGCCCCCGATGGCAAGACGGGTCAGAGGAATTTCACCGATGTTCGAAGTTTGAAATTGGGAAAAGGACAGGCTCGCGACGGTTCGATAGTCGAAAAGGGCCACGTTGTAGTCGATTTGAAATCCCGTTTTCGAAGAGAGAGTTCGACTCTCGGCAAGTGCCCCTGTCGAATCGAAAGCATCCACCGTATAACCGGCAAGTCCGTAGCTCAGGTCGAACGAGGAGGCGGTCTTGATTGCCTGTGCATCCATGGACGAGAAAAGGAGGAATATCGTGATGAGGGAAATCTTCCGGATCACGCTCCCTAGTATCGCAGACAACCGGTAAAACTCTATGGATTTTTCATGGGGGTTGTTCCAAAATCAAGATCGAGTGAAGAACTTCCCGGTCCGCACCCTTGCCATCCTTCTGACTCTTCTCGTCTCAACCCCGTCACACGCGTTGATTGATGTTCCCACGTTTCGGCTTGGCTTGGGCTATGCCCCTTTGAAATTCACTGCGGGGAGCATTTTTCCGGAAGCCACATCCCTTGGCAACTACCTCACCGTGAATCCGATGTTCCTCTGGGATTTGCCCTCGATTCGAACAAGGATCGGGGTCAACTTCCTTGCAGATCTCGGAAGCAGTTATGGGTTTTTTTCCATTGCAGGGGTTGGTTTCAGCGCGCTCTTGTATCCCCTAGGACTTTCTTCAAGTCGAGAGGTAGGTGATGACTTCTCCGAGGTGGTGAAAACCAGGGTGAGTCCATTTCTCGCCGTCTCGGTAACGCCGACAAAGCTCTCGGTTTCCAGCGCGCCCGCGCCCTCCGATCCCGACTTCAACTTCCCGGGTCGCTGGCCGTATTTTGCCTCGAAGATCATCGAAACCTCGTTTGGAATCGGAGTGGATTACCCCGTGGGACGCGACTTCGTGATGTTCTTGAGCGGACACTATCGTTTTGCGGCATGGAAGGCCGAAGAACAAGGTGACGGAGTTGTGAGTTACAACGGTCCCCAGGTGCTAATCGGGTTTTCGACCAATTTTTACTAAGATTCCTTGAATCGCGGCACGAATGAGCGGGGTCCTTTTCGCCTCGTGAATCCCATCAAGCCAGGTTTTCAAGGTATCCGATTCGCCCGGATCCAGGGCCCGATATTCAATGAGCGTGGACATTGCCCTGAGGCCGGATTCGATTTCCATTTCGGAATCGGCCTTGATCAGGCTTGCGGCCATGGAGCGAACCTTTTTGTAGTCCTCCGGAATCAAACGGGTATTTCGTGAGAGAACCTTCACTACTTCAACTCTCGCCGACTTTGTCATTGACTTAGTCCGGGGAAGAACTGCCTGCAACAAGGTCTTTCGAACTGATGGGCTCCGGACTGCCTCAATCACGGAAATGAAATCAGGAGAAGGATCAGAGCCGCGAAGAATGGAAACAAATGCCTCGATGACCCGGGGTGAAGGATCCGGAGTTTGGGCTGCCAGCTTGAAGAGAGCGAGTCTTTTCAGGGGGAGCGGTTGTTTCGGGTTGAAAAGCCATCCTTGCAGAATCTTTTGAGCGCCCGATTCAGGCAGGGGGGAGGGAAGGCGTTCGATCTCGGTCTGATGGAATGTTGATTTGGCGTTTTTGGTCGAATGATTCTTCTCGAATCGGATGAGAGATTGCATGAGCAACTGATCAAGGGTTTCCGGGCGGAGTCCATTTGCCTTTCCGGCAATGAACAATGCACGAAGGGTTTGAAACCAAGCCTCATCCGACAGGGAGAGTGTTTCCTCGGTTTGAAGAGAGGCAACATCATTTTGGAGAATGTGGAGACCGAGTCTGCCACCCATTTTCAGGGTTGCCTCCTTTTCCCGGGCATCAAAAATATTTTCTGCAATGCGGAGATCGCCTTCCGCGGCGTTCGGTTTGGATTTTTCGTTCCGCTTGAGAGTAACAAGAATCAGAAGAGTGAGGACAAGGGCAACTCCAGCGAGGCGTATTCCGTGTGGGATGCGGATCATGCTTCCACCTTACCAAACTCGCAGGATTCGTGGAACAGTGGTTCCACTGCCCGGGCTCAAAAGATGGATCCCATTGATGAGGGGGGAGTGGAGAACGGGGCCCGGCTCAAACTCAAGAGGGAGTGTGTAGACCGGACGTTTGCTTCGGTAGTCGTAATTGAAGAACTGACCCGCGCCTGAGGCAATGCCGGAGCTTGTTCCCCAGAGCACCCCGTTTCGGGAATCCACGGCGAGTCGAAGGTTCGATGGATTGTGGACTCGAACTTCACGGGAGGGGGCAAGAAGGTTTCCTGCGAGGCGACACTGACGGGGATTGGTTCCGGTTGGATTCAAGAAGTTGCGGATTTCAAAGAGCTTGCCAACGGCCGCACCGGAATCAGGAAGCTCCAATCCGACGAGAAACAGAATGTCGTCAGTGGTGCTATATACCGCATCGATCGGATAGGTTTTGTCGGCGCCCTGAAACGTGCACCCGTTCTGGCCAAAAGAGATTTCCTCTTGAAGACTTGCGACCAAAGTTCCGCTTGGGCCGGAAAGATTGGAAACCAAAACCGCACCCTGATAGTTGCTGAATTGGCCCTCTCTCAAACCGACCAGTTGGATCAAGCGATCCGTGCCCGGGATGGTGAGGGATTTCAAAATGGTGTTGTTTGCAAAGGCGACAAGTGTTGAGGGAAGAGTGGCATAAATGTTTGGTGCCGTTGCCATCGGGGAAGAGTTCATCCAGAACAGGCTGCGAGCCTTGATTCCTTCGATGAAGAAAGATGCGGTACCGCCCGAAGAAGGCGTCCACATCGTTGCTCCCCTGCTCCCGAGCCGGTGCGGGGAATACGCAAGAATCTGACCGCTTCTTGCCCCCGAAGTATCGAGAGAGCTTCCCGCGCTGGTTCCTTGAGTTTGACTCGAGAATTCAAAGTAGCAAGAGGTGTTGCGCGAGCCGAGAATCTGACCGGTTCCGGTGGGATAGGCGCTCGTCATTGTACCCGTGCCCCCGTAGGTGGAGGTTGCTATTTTCAGATTGGAGAGTCCTCCGCTTGCATCCAAGCCAAACATGAATTGGTTTGGATCACCGTTCGAAAGTGCATAGTTATACCCGTTGCAGAACAAATCCCTACTATTCGGAGCTGGAGAGGGAGCCGCTCCTCCATCCACGTTGAACTCACGGACATGGACAGAGGTACCAGCAGTGTAGGGATTGCCTGCGGCGGTCCCGCTCAGGAAATTTCTTCCGACATAGGCATACATGGAAGAGACACCCGCATCAAAGGAGAGCATGAATTTGGAGGGAATGCCGTTGGGAGCACTTGTGATAAGCGGGTTGGTGGAGGTCGAAGGGACGGTAATCGGTGCGGCACGGATCCGTTGATCTGTTTCTGTCATGATTCTGGGGATCGTGTTCACTACATTCATGTGGAATGCATAGGTCTTCGATGAACTTCCATCCGTGGCGGCGGAAATGGTTTCCGACGGATTCGCGAGCACGAGTTGAACCATCAGGTCGCCGAGGTACCCTCCATCCGAATTGGCCCTCGTCGCCCTCCCCAGCATCAGGAATCCCCCTCCGCTCACGAATCGGGAATACTGTCCCGAGCAGTCATTGTTGAGTCCGCCCCCGGTGGAAGGAACAGACATGTTGTAGCTCAGGGTCTGGGTTGACGGAGTTACCGGTTCTGATTTTTTAAGGCATCCATTGACATACCAACGCGCCTGAACCCCGGGTGCGGCAGGTGGGCTAGCGAGCTGCACGGCAAAAGCGAGCTGCTCACCTTTTGAAACAAAACTGTTCATCACAGAGTTGGTTTGGGGGAGTTGGTCCGTATATGTTTTGGTTGCGACATTCTGGTCGTTGATGTTGAAGACCGCGCCCCGGCCGTTTGAGTTCGGGCCGTAGGACAAGGTGGGTGAAAATCCCGGGGTTGGTGTGGAGTTCCCGGCAATTTCCCCCGAACTCAGGGTGAAGCCGCCATTGCCAGTGGGCGTGCCGGTGCAAAATTCGGTACAACGCTTCGAGAAATCGAGAAACTCCGTATTGATTGATGACAAATCCGATACCGCGATGGTGCGATCAAGCTTTGCTGAAGCAAAGTTCAGAGCGGAAGTATTGAAAAAATTTTGCGAACTTGATCCATCCAGGAGGGTATGGGTCAAGCTCACCTGCGACAGCACATTGTTCACATTCGCCGAAGTCAGGTTGCAGTATTCAACCACCCCGGAGTCGCTTACCCGTTTCAGACTTGCAACAATACTGTTGTTTGAGAGCACAGCTGCATCAGTGGAAGTGGTAGCAGTGCAGCCCCTCGTCAAATCCGTCGTTTCTGGAACCGATCCCAGTGTGACGAGCCGATCCCCCGGCAGATCTTCCACGTTGAAGCGCCCTTTCAATACGTAATCCTGGTTCACGCGGAATCCACGTCCGGTCGGGGAATTCGAAATCATCGTGGCGGGCATTACAGCGGGCTTGATTTGAACTCCGATAAAGTGGGGTTTTTTCGTTTGTCCGGGGGTGTTGCGATCAGAGAGTCTTGAGACGAAAAGCGCAAGCGGATAGTCGAAGATAGAGGTGGCGCCTGATGCCTTGACTGAATAGGTTCGCGCGGGTGTTTGAGAGGGAGGTGAGGCAAGAGGAGGGACAATGAAGTAGGGCCTTCCAACCACATTGATATTGAATGACACGTTGGTGAGAGGATTTGAAAGACCTGCGCGGGGAGGGTTTGTGGAATTCGGCAGAATTGCCAGTCCTAAAGATGGGTCTCCCGGATCCTGAACGCTGATCGTTCCTGTAAATGAACCCAAATTCGAATTGGTCGGGATCGCGCTGAGAATAAGATTTTGGGCAACGCCGGTCGGCGAACTTTCATTCGGGCTGCCCGCGGGTGCACCTGGCGTCGCGGCAGACATGAAAGCGGTTGCGGTTCCAGTTAAGGGCGAGGATGGAAAGAATCCGAGAATTCGTTCAGAAGGAATCAGGCGATAACGGGTCACGTCCGGGTCGAGCGCCCGTACGGTGATCGTGTTTGTCACCCCGGTACTTACTTCAATGGTTGCGTTTTCCAAGCTGCTCCACGTGGGTGTTCCGGAAGGACTCGAGGGTGGAATCATGTACTGCACAAGAGGGGCATTGTTCACGACGCTGAGTCTGCACCAAATCCAGATCGTGCTTTCCTTGGATGGAACGGTGAATTGGCTCGGGAATCCGACCTCCCCCGACATCGGGTGATACGCCGAATCGCTTGCTTTGATCGGAATCAGGAACCCTCCCGGATTCGACAGGATATGAGCCTCTAAATCCGTTGGAGCCCACTGAAAACGTCCCATCGCCGAACCGTTCGAGCCGTTCTGGGACCAGTTCAAAAGGGATGAATTGGAGAAAGAAGGAACGGAATAGGTCAAGCCCGCATATGGACCATCCAGGATCAGAACTTGCGAAGGACGTGTCAGTGTGATGGTTTGAAGTGCTGGCTGATTGGCAACATCTCGCACATGAATTGAAAAATCAGTATAAGGGGTCGAGCGCTCCTGAAGCTGGTAGGGCGTGGGTTGTGCGGAGGGTGAACCCGGAGTATTCCACAGGGTGTCACCGTTTCTGACCTGCAGATTGCAGTTGAAACCACTTCCCGCGCCGCTCGCGCACCCTTGGGGAAGGGGAATTGCGCCCCAGTTCCCGATTCCTGGGCCAGAGTATGTCGCGTTGGTCAAAGAACTGCCTGAGGAATTCGTGAAATATGGCGCCTTATTGTGCTCCAAATTGTAAATTTCAAGATTGAACACATCGAGAGGTCCATTCGTAAGGGAACCCGAGTTTCCATCAAAGGAGGGAGTGGGTTGTTCTTCCCGGGTTTCTACAAGGGTGGATTGCGTATTTGTGGCAAGGTTTCTGACCTGTCGGCTGACTTCAATGAAATGGAGCTTGTATTGCTGGCTGACATTGATGGTGCAGACTCGGGTCGTGTGATTGCAGCTTTGTGCAGGGACGGTGGCCCAAGCGCGATTCCGATAGCAAATGTTCGAGGTCGCGCAGGAGGGAAGAGTGTCGTCCAAGGTTGTTCCAGGCAGAGGTCCATCGGCTGGATCCACTGTGAAACGCACCGTGGGAGTGGTGTTGGCCACCAGAATGACTCCCGGAGAGAGGGGATTGTATCGGAAGGTAAGGCTTAAGCTGGTTGACCCCGATGGGTGCCTTGCGCCGAGACCCAGGATTTTTGGGGTCACAGTATCATCTGCACCGATATTGTCCTGTACGCGGATGAGGTAATCGAATCTTTTCCCCGCATCTTGTTCGCGCTGATTCCAAGTGACTTTACACTTCTTGAAATCCGCAAGAGAATCCAATCGCAAAAGTGACTGGAGTGGAAATTGGGCGGGGGGAGAGCTGCAATCCGGTCGGAGACCCCAACCGGACAAAGCGGGCGGGCTCGATGGAACGCTTGTAGGAGCGGGAGATGGGGTCGCAAACGCGAAGGAAAACACGTCATATGGGTCCCTCTCTGCTCTCCCGATGGCGCGATCGGAGGCGGTGATGGGGAACTCGACCAATCGGGTTTCTCCTGAGCCCGGAAGCGGGGGCCATGCGAAAACTTGGATTGCCTTGGTCTCTCCATTTGGTGCCGGACGATTACGAAAAAAGTTCAAAGGAGCGGGTGAGGCTGAAAGATCGGGCGACGGTGATGCAATCGAAGTGTATTCCAGCTTGTGATCGAAATCGACCCCGCGGATTGAAATGCTGTACTCCTTGTTCGGATCAACCCCCGTGAAATCAGGGATGGGACCGGAGTTCTGGTTAAACAGATCAGGCGTATCAGTTCGAGGACTGACACGATATCCTGCATAAGTGGAACGCCCGAATGTGGGAGAGCTTGAGTTCCCGTCATAGAAGAATGTATTGATGGGGTATGCTTTGAAGAAAAGTCCCGATGGAGAATCTACATCGGGAACATAATGTGTCGTGACGAAACCATTGGTTCTGGGAACAGTGGCCTTGAGATCAGCCGCGTAGAGACCGGGAAACCAGAAAAGATCGAAAAGCTGGGGGTCCAAGGGGGGGGTCGAGTTCATATGGGAGAGCTTCCCGAACTCAGGGAGTGAAGGATCGATCTTGAAGACCACTCTTGCTTCGATGTCCGTGGGTCCATTCGGATCGTTCGATCCAAGTCCTTGAAAACTTGCAACCACCTGGTTCAATGCAAAGGAGCAGTCGGCACCGGTCCCGATCGCTCCCAAAACCATGGATTTGTATTCAGGTTCCATGACCAGGGACTTGTAACCGGTGCACTTCTCGATGAGAGGAGAGCTCAAGACGACCTGAGTTCGATTCTCGGGATTGCTTCGGGTTAACCGCCATACCGTGGTCAATGCCCCGGTAGGAGTAACGAAGGGATAGGATTGAAAATTGAGACAGAAGTTTCCATTCAAGGAGGACGAAAAAATTCCCGGGGCGTGATTCAAAAGAGAGCGAAACCGGATTCGGGGATTGGTGCCATCCACAGTCGAACTGTAAAGAACCGGGGTCCGGGTCTGGGATTGGGAAAGTGAAACGGGACCTGGCATTGGATTTGCCTGAAGGGTGACAGGGATGGACTCTGTGCCAACCAAAGGGGGAGAGAGGTTGGGGGTGTTCCTGAATCGCAAGGACTTGTATGCGGGGACGTTTGGCAGTGAGAACGTTGGACTTGGCACAGTCCCCCGGTTGATCCATGCACCTGATGGATCAGTGGGATCTTGGGTTTCAATTGAATAGCTGCTCGCGCCAGGGATGCCAGCAAATTCATAGACAATGCTCGCAGTTGCATAGTCACGGGTTTCCTCCGCCGTGCAATCATTGAGGTAGGGAATGAATTTCAAGAGCTCGAAATCACCGAGATTTCGGGTCCCCAAGAGAGCCAATTCTGCCTCATACCTTCCCGAGATGGCGCCGGAGAGTCCCAATGAATTGGAATTTGTGTGATTCGTATCTGCAACCTTGAATCTTCTCGAGGAGTTTATCGACCCTTCGGACTGAATCAGGATGTTGTCTGTCCCTGCAAATGGACCTGACAGACAAGGAAGCATCTCCTTTCTCTCTGCTGCGAACAAAATTGGATTCGTTTTCGTGGCCTTGGGAGCCCCATTCACATTTTCGATGAGGCGGGGTTCGGTGAGATCCCTTGTATCTTCTTTGATGTCGAAAACGTTTCCGTGAATTTTGAAACTTGTGAATGCATTCGTGATGACACCCGCCGGATCAGGTGAGTCGAGCTTTCCAGATCGCCCTTGATCTTGAGGCATCCATCGCCCTCGCAAGCGATGATAAACCAATTTTCTGATTTTCGGACCGCTGATGTCGCTTCCTGTGTAATAGACAGGGATCGGCTGCATTTCGAGGGGAGGAGAGGGGCTCCATTCGGTGCAGGAATCCGGGTCAATCCCGTTGTTCGCTGCGGAATTCGTAGCAGAATAAGTCTCATAGTAGAGACTGCTGCGATTCGGTCTGGGAGGGATGCAATAGAAAATACTGCCGTTATGGGCAACATTCGTAAGGATCGGGTCCTTTCGTGCCAGTACTGGATCGGAAGGCTCGCCTGATCGAAGATCAAGATTGTCGGGGTCGATCATGTTAATTTCAAAAGTCCAACCCCCAAGAGAGGGATTGACTCTGGAGGCAGGGGTTCCGGATGGCAGGGACTCACTGAGGTAGCCGCCGTTTACCGAACGTTGATCCCAAATGATCTGCCCGCTTGAATCCTTCCCGATATTGTTTTCAGGGAGATTGCATGCGAAATCAAACTCCCTTGGATAGACATATTGAGCTCTGTCCAGCATTCGGAGTGAACTGCCGAGCTTGACGAGATGGCCGGGGGTTCCATTGATCGCCTCTTGGAATTGGAATTGCACTCCGAAAGCGCCACGACAATTCTTTCCATCATCCGTCGAATCTGGATTCGCGCAAAGCGTCCGTGGTTGTGTAAGGTAGGGACTCATTTGGACGGGGTTTTGGAGAGCGTCTGTAAGCTGAAATGCGTCTCGATTGCCCTGACCGATGAGAAGTTCGGGATCAAAACCGATATCCCTCGCATTTGTGCTCGATGCGTGCTTGGCGAGCGACATGATCTCCGAGAGATGAATGTCGTGTCGTGCGGGGACCTGCTGATTCTCGGTATTGAGAATCAGGTCCTCGAGTTGAAACGCGCCTTGGGGCGGGGTCACACTGGAGTAATTGATGAGAAGGGGAGCCCTTGGTTTGAATAGGATCCCCCGACTCACGTCATGCTTCATAGATCGGCCTCCCGCCTTTGAATCATGAGCCACAAGGGAAAAGGTGAAAGTCTGGTTTGCTTGTTGTTCAGCAGCCACCTTGACCGCATTGTCAATCACGACTTGGGCAAGCCCGGCGGCACATCTCTTGTGGCCTCCGCACTGAGCCTCACCTTCCAGCATTGTCATCGCCTGAAGGCGAATCGGAGATGTCGCGCTGGCGGGTGGCAAGGGAGGTGAGAGCAAGGTGGGAGCTCCCGTTTGCTGACCCTGTGCGCTCATGAGTGAGAAGGCATTTCCCTCATTGAAAAGAAGCGGAATATCGCCCGAGGATGTGCTGAACGCAGCCGAATTCGTGGAATCGAGCTTGGCACCAAGATAAATCTGGGTGAAGTCATCCGCTTCAATTCCAAGGTGAATCACATCCAACGCGCCATTCGGATCGTCGTTGAGGTCAGGATCGGAAACCTTGAAGGCACAGCTCCAGGGGCCGTCACCTTTACCTTGAATCTGCTGATAGAAGTTCTGGATCGGACTATTGGGGGGAGTTGCGGTGGGATCGGTTTCACAGTGAGAGTCATGGACACGCCATTCCGGTGTGAGGGGGTTCGGTGCATCCTGATACTTGGCCTGCAAGGCTGCATTGAAGTGGTCGGAGTTGATTCTCTGGCTTTGATCCTTGATGAAAAACGGAGGTCTTGCAAGATCCTGATAACGGAACTGCCATCGATACGGCACCCAAGCCATCCCGTCCGTATACATGAAAAACACGTCTCGAATCGCAGTTTGACAGGCTCCGGGAGTGGAGCACTCGGGGAATCGACTCGAATCAAGGGAGGCTGTATCAAGGGCCTCGTGAAATCCGATCGAAAGAAGAGTATAGCGATCACTTTCCTCGAGATTTCCTGATGTGCTGACAGAAAAATCCTGAGGGAGTTCCTCCTGTTTTTCCTGATTGAATCCGGGTTTCAAGGTCAGAGAGGTCGGAAGAATCCGGGGAGTGTACCGTACCCGAATCGATTTCTCGAAATAATCGTCATCCTGATCATACCCTGTTGCGGCAATCTCAAGTTTCGGAGTTGCGGGCGTTCCCTCTCCTTCCATTGCAATCAAACCAAGCGCTGGATCGGGACTCGCTGAGCCAGGGAGGATCTGTGCCGGGTTATTTGAATTCTGTTTGAAGGGCAATTGAGGTGCCGGAATCCATCCGCCGTCAGCCTTTTGCACTTCAAATGCAGTTGGGTATTTGTAGCAAAATCCTTTAAAGCAGCTCTCCAGTGAGTTCTCGGCGGTTGCCGATGCGGTAACTCCCAGGACCGCGAGCATAGATTCCGGCACGGCACGGAAGCCCACTCCATGGTTCTGGGCAAGAGTCAGGAAGGAGGGGTTGAATGCCATTCCGTTTTTGAAAAATCGCAAGACTTTGTCGAAAGGAACCGATGAAAGGCTTAGATGTTCGGATTGACTGAGCATCAGGTTGGTTTTCGTTCGAATCAGATTCTTGAGCCCTGAGAATTGTGAATCCGAATATTTTGAAAGAGGTTTCGGATTCAATTCGGAATTGTAGGATTCCAGGAGCGAGTAGGCGAGGGTGGAGTTGATGTCAGGCCTTGTCGCAGTAGTTCCGGTAAAGATTGCATCAATCAGGAAGTCCTCGAGGTCCAAAAGTTCGACAACCACGAGAAAGGGGCGACTCGGCGTAACGCTCTTCGGAAGGACTAGATCGAGGTTCGTTTTATCCTCGGCCAAAGCGCTCCTTGCAAGCTCAGTCACATCATGAAAGGGCGTGAGATTCTTGAAGTTCGGATCTATCGAGCGCAAGCTGACCCGGAAATTTCTGATATCAAGCTCTCGAATGCCACCCAAGTCGAGGACGAGTGAATCCCCCGGGGTGATTTTCATCCCCCCGCTGTTGACGGCAAGAGGCTTGACACCTCCGGTGCATGACACCAGGCCTGATGTCATCACGCCAAAAATCAAAAGGGTTCGCAGAAAATGTGAATGAATTGCGACCAAAATTTTCACGTCTTTTCTCCCCCTTTCCATTCCTCGGTTTCACTCAATACCAGAGCGTGAATCCTCCGCCCCAGATGAGTGGAGTCGCGGCGCTATCCGCCCCCCTGTTCAGGTCAGGTGTACTCATGAGGAGGTCTCCTGATTTGTCTCCGTTCAGGTCTCCGAGCCAAGCGCCGGAATAAAAGAATTGTCCGATGGGTGAGCTCCCGGAGAAGTTCGGATCATAGGGTCTCAGCTGCATGGGTGCATAATGATAGATGGTTGGTCCCGGCGGATTGGCTCCTGACGTGTCCGGGTCAGCCCTCAGTGTAGCTCGAAAATCAATCGGGCCAACATAGAGTCCTGGCGTTGTTTGGAATGAATCACCCGCAATCGATTTCGGATGGCCAAACAAGACATACCCGACCCCGGTAGATTTTGATCCCGGCATGGAAATGGACGGGTCATTCAGGATGGCGCTTCCGATCACGAGGTCGGATGTACCAAGCCAGGAGTCTCCGGGATTGAGTCCCGGGTCCCCATTGATATTTCCCCCATCACGAGGCATTTTTGCAAGAAGGGTGGTCCCAAGTGCATGGGATGGAGTGATGGTGTCCGATAAATCAATTAACTGCGGTAAGATCGGCTTGCTTACGGAGATTCGCGCATCCGTCGGCGAGGCGGAAAGGGTATTCATATTGAGAACGGTGCAATTCATATCAATTGCTTGAGAGCCGCTTGAAAGTGCAATCTCGGATGTTCGAGCGACTTTCGGATATTTGTAGGTTTGTTGATACCAGTTCGTTGGATCATTATCTGCCGCGCAAAGGGGTCCGTAGTAGATGTAAATTTGGCCATTGCCGGATGCTACGGCGAGATCAGAGGCGATTTTTCCGTTTATTTTGATTGAATCAAAGTCGCCACTTGCCAGGTTCGAGGCAAAATATCTTCTTCCGGCCATCGGATGTTGATCGAGCCTCGGTGCGGTGGTTGCGTCTCCTGATGCATCGGTTACGGTCCACACCGGTGGCGACACTGCAAATACGGGCTTTGGCAAAGAATTTTTCGATGAGTCGATCGCCAAGCCGTAGTCTGCGACCATCTCCCTTGCTTTTGGTGCCAGAACCCCCCGGGGTGAGCCGTAGTAGATGAACACGGATCCCTTAGAAGCAGTATCTTGAATCGTGGATTGGCCGGAGAGGTTTCCGAAATTCCGCATGTTTGGATCCACTGTGTTCTTGAAAGCGGTTTTGTGGAAGTCAGGGATCCAGTACCGAGACATCCCCACGGCAAGGTCGTCAATTCCGTCCGCATTGAAGTCACCCACGGTGAGTGAGTCGCCGAATCCAAGGCTTTGCATGCTCAGGAAGGAATCCTCGATATTATAGAACAGCGGGTTCAGGATTCGGGTGGCGCTCTCTCCACAATTTGCCGGACCACCGCTGACTCCGGGCGAGCATGTCACTGCAGCGGAGTCATAGGAGTATGCATTGTTGCTCCCGAGAACCAGAGACCCGTAAACACCCTTTACCTTGGAGGAGAACCCTTCGGTGCAGGTTCCATAGAAATGATCACACCGAGGGGTTTGACTCAATCCGTAGTCGCCACTCAAGGGCGCCTGGAATCCATAAGGTCCGCCGTAGAATACAGTCACAGACCCGTGTCCGGGTACCCCGTCCCCGTCTCTGCAATACTTGGTGAACTCATTTGTCTGTAATGTGTCGAGGTATGCGGCGGAGCAAAGCCAGCCCTTGTTATCGGAACTCTGATTCAACTTTGCTTTTGGACTGGTTGAGCCGCTGTTCCCGACAGCAAGATCCTCAAAGCCGTCCCCATTGAAGTCTCCGTGCCGGACCGGGAGATTTTGATATATGGATGCATTCGAGATTAGATTGGCATCATAGGCAGATCCACCGACACCTGACTGTTCAGTCACGATTTGTGCATGCAAGCTGTTGTCCGCCTTGGTCGGGATGGAAACATCCAGTCCGCCCGCATAACCAGGAAACAGGTAGAGCTTGCTTGTCGCAGCATAGGAATCGAACGCGACCACATCGTCGTTTCCATCCTTGTTCACGTCCCCGGCCGGAAAAGCATAGATGGACCAACTCGTCCCGACCCCCGTCGGCCGGCTCAGATATTGGGGAAGGGGTACCGCCGTTCCATTCAGATAGGCGACCGGGGGGGTTGGTGTGCCAAGGCAGAGAGAGGGAGACAGCGCAGAACCACCGCCGGTCGAGGTAAGCGAGAGGCTCCCAATGAGTTGTTTGCAATAGGAATTCGTGATCGGCCCGAGTGCGGAACCAAAATACAGGATCGCATCATAAAATACATTCCCCTGAGAATCTCGTCTCAGCACCGGAGTGAGAATGTCTTCTTTTCCATCACCATTGACGTCACCGATCACCCGTGAGTGTTCGGCGTTGAGATTGTTTGGAGTATTCGAGCTGTCCAACAAAGGGGTTCCGGCTGCAGGTTGGGACGAAACGTTAGACTGAGAATACCCGGAGGCCTTGAAATCGAACATTGCTCCCGCACCATTATCCCGTCCGCTCGCACCCACCCACGCATCTCGCCTGTGGATCTCATCGTAAATATTGATGCTGCTGCTGCTGATCACGGGTCTGAAGAGCCAGTTGACTGCGGCCACGGCGGATCCCATTTTCGAAAACGGAAGGTCGCCAGAGAACTCTGCACCAGATCCGATTCCCCGACCCGTCTTTGCAAAGCCCGATGCCGAGTTCACGGAGGACAAATGTGCTTTCGCCAACCCGCGGTTGCTGTCATGGGAGGAAAATCCTACCAAAAGATCGCTCATGCCGTCGCGGTCCAAGTCGGAGGTGGAAAGAGAAGAAGCAGGCCCGTAAAAATGGGTGATCATCTGCGGCTTGCACGACTGCCCGACGGCCCCGCTTCGTGTCACAATACCGAGATCCAGAGATCCACCACCTTTTTGACCATCTAGTGTTGCAAAAAACTCCTTGTCGCCCGGAATGCGCGTATAGGGAAATCTTGCGTTGAGAGTGAAGAACCGGGTTTGTTGTGGATTAGAATCTTTGAGCTCCGAAAGACTCCTTCCGTCAAATACAGAAAAAGGACCGGGGTTTGAAATACTTCCCGTCGAAAGCACAGTCTGTGTGTTTACATTGGTCGAATCGACTGTAACGCTGCACGAGGCGTTGGAGTGGAATCGGGATTCGGCCGGCGGGTAGTTTACGGTACTCGAAAAGTCCCCGGCGAAATTTCCAAAATAAGTGAAGATTCTTGCCGGGCCGACTGAACCTGAGGAGCTTCCAACGGGTTCGGAACTGACCAAGATGTCCGCATATCCGTCCCGATTGATATCGTTTTGTTCCATGGATTCACCGGGGGTGATGGACAGATCGGATCCCGTTGGGACAGTGGACGTCAATTCCTCGAAAATGGGGGCTCTTCTGATCGGGAAGGGTCCGCTGACTGAATCAAATGTTTCGCCTGATCCTGGAGTGTAGTGGAACCCGGGAACAGCCAGTTCCCAAAGCGGACTTCCCTTGATTCTGAAGTGAACCTTGTTTTGAGGATTGTATACGACTCGGGAGCTGAGATCTCCCTGGGCATTGCTCGAGTCGTTGAGTTTAAATGAGTCTCCCGTGAGATTGGATGGATTGGATGTTGCAATGTTAAATAGCGCGATGGCGTTTTCTTCTTTCGTGCCCGCAACCGATACCTCCGAGCCGAACTGTGAAATGGAAGCGTCGTTGTCCTTGAGATCCGGGAAGATCACGGAAAAATTATTCCGTCCTGCAAGACACGAAAGATGCTCGTAGTAGTACCCCGAGGAATTCGTTCTTTGCAACGGGGTTTTGGTGGCTCCTCTTGAACCACAATTGAAGAAATTTGAAACCGGGTTCAGGAGTGGGTCATTCAGAATTTGAGCGGCCGCTGACATGGAGCTCCAATTCAGGCTTCCGTTTCGGCGGTCACGGATGTTCAAGGAAAGCTGACTGGTGAGCTGCATTCCTTTCATGCGATCGGATGCGCAACTAGTGCAAGAGACTTCGCCTGAGGGGAATTTAACCGAATCGACGGAGTCAAGACCAAGCAAGTAATTCTTGAATGAATGTCTGCCGAAATATGCGAAGGCAATCCCGGTGCTATTTTTCAATGCGGTTGAGGAGGGAATCGGAATTTGCTTCCAATCCGCAGAGGGAGCCCATGCCTTGTTCAAGGGGGCTGTGAATTTCCTCGTGTTTGCACCCGTAGCAGTATCCGGGGAAACCACGGAGTCAGTGAATTGAGAATTCCATCCGGGGATATTGGGATAGCTGCCTTGTGAGCTGAATCCTGCATCATAATCGAAATCGGGAGCACCGATCACAAAGTCACTGCCTGAGGCAAGAATGAGGCCTTGTCCGGGCATGGGAATCTGAACCGGGAGTCGACCATCAATTTCAGCCCCTGAGGAGATACTTGCGCCAAAATGCATATTTGCCTGCGGAATGGGTGGATAGAATTTCACGAAGGGCACCAAGAGGCGACCGTCCTGGGGAATTCCGGCAGGCAGGTTGGATACGGTTGAATCCGGAACATTGCCCACAAACTGATCGTTTCGAACTCCGTTAGGACCGCCAAAGAAAAGGTATCCGCAACCCACGCCCGGCATCCTGTTGGTCGAACCATCAATCACAGAGCGATTGATGGGGCCATCCCAAGAGCAGTTCGGGTCGGTCACCACAATATCCCCGTAACCGTCCGCCGTAAAATCCCCGACAAAAGAAACCTTGAAGCCAAAGAAACTCTTATTCTGATTCCATGTGCTACTTCCCGCATTGCTCTGGGTGAAATAAGGATCCACTCCGAAGTGGGTCGTCAGATTCGGCACCAGAGCCACCGGAGTGCAGCTCGAATTGTCGAAATCTCCATTACAGGTAGGCTGATTAGAGCGGAGATCCGAAATGTTTTGATTCGTCGAGTTTGAAATTCCTCCAGGTTGACCATAAAAAATGAACGCTCGACCCGCACCGCCCCCCGAACCGTCATTGGGTGCGCCCACGATCAGGTCGTCGCAGCTAAAGAAGACGTCGGTACCGGGAGGACCGCCGGGACCACGGCTCACATCACGATTCAAGTTTCCGGCGGCGAGGGATGCGCCGAAACGGGCGCCCTGATTCAGGTCCTTGAATGAAAGTATGGAAACACTTGCAGAGCTCACAGGCAAGGTTTGACCAGAGTCCTGCTCGCTTGCGTAGTCATAGTAAATCTTCACTGCGCCCGATTCGGGGGTTTGGTTGAAATAGGGGGCGAGATTGTATGTGATTCGCGGAAGTCCCAAGGCAAGATCGGGCTTCCCGTTGCAGTTGAAGTCCCCGACCGCAACGGCATTTCCGAGGGCACTCGGAGCGACAATGCTCGTGTCTCCGGAAGCCGGATTCCTTTGATAAGATTGCTCCGGGGCATATTCGTATTTTCGTGTAAGGCTACGATACTTCAATGCGGGTTGGTTGGAGTCGATGCGAACGGTGGAGCGCTGGGGAGATCCGCTGGAGGTGCAGGTGTACTCAAGTTGTAGATCCTTGACGATTCGATCGTTCCCTGTACCGCTTTGGTCTGTGAGTGGGGTGATTTCAAGGATCGTTGAGCCGTCCGAATTCATGGAAACACTTCCTTGTGAGACAACTCTACCGTCTTGCCTTGCGAGAACGGACAAGTAATTCAGAGGGCAGCCCGTACTTGCACTGATGGGCGGAGAACAACGAAGGGTGAGAATGGCGCTGTTCTGATCCGCTCCCAGGCCCAGTGGACTCAGGGTGCAATTCGGAAGATCAAAATTGGAGGAAATCGGCCTGATTACAGCGTATTCCGGGGCCACCATCAAATGATGGGGGCGGGAATCGGTCTCATCAGGATAGACGGCAACAACCCGAAACTCGTAAATTGAACCGGCCTTCAAAGCGCTCCCTGCGATCGGGCAGTCCGGAGACCCGATGGTGACTTTGTTGGTCCCCGCACGGACCACACATCCTGTCAGAAGCGTGCCAAGGCTTGAAGAATTCCCCGTGTTTGCCGACAATTCACGGGCATAAACGTTGTACTTGATCAATGGATCGGAAAAATAATTCCAGGAAACCTCGAAGCTTCCATCAGGCTGGTCCACCGTCGGATTCAATCTTCCGTCAAAATGGTTCCAAGTGGTGGCGGAAAGGCTCTTGTCCAGGCCGATCGACTCGGATCCCTGGACACAAGAAACCGCGAAATTGTAATTTTGCGAGGGGGAGATTCCTTGGCTTTGACCCTTCAGTTTCACTGGTGGAAGCGTAGCCGTCTGAACCGGAGTGAGCTCGGGAAGCTTTAGAATCTGATAGCTCGTGCAGCGACGGTCGGTGACGAAATCAATGAGGACGCTCTCGGGTCCCGTAACCTGCACCGATTTGATCCCTGAAAATGTTGCCGTAATTTTTCCGCCGAGCAGACCATCCGAAGAACAGGAGACGAGTAGAAACGCGATGAAAGAATATAGTATGCTTTGGAGTGAAACAACTTTATGGCTGAACATAAAACACTCCTCCTTGCAGGATGCGACTCAAATTGCTGTTGGTGGGGGGGCTGTCCCTCCCGGGGACACCAAAGACAAACGATCCGAGGCACTCGTTCCTGGAATTATTCACAGAGCAAGCACCGGTTTGGGAATTGGCCCCAGTCGACATTTGAGAGTAGGGGTTCAGGTACATGAATTCATAGGCACCTTGGCCAATCGAGTTCGTGAGGACCGGTTGTGGTGCAAAAATCACCTGAGGGTCGCATACGCTTATCGGCATGGCCGAGGTTGAACGTTTCACCGAGTAGCACGGCGCCTCGGATTCCTTCTTCGGGGTCATCAGGAGATTGCTTGATTCCCGATGGGTTTGGAGCCCTTTCTCCCCTCCGAAAACCACCATGATTCCCCCCTGATAATTATAGGTCGAGGAGGTCTCTTTCCGATGGATGCTTGCAAGATTGATCCCGATGTCCGCATACCCATCGGCATTGAGATCCCCGAGGGCTGCAATGGTCGTGCCGAAACCAGCTTCGGTCGGGCTGAGAGGATTCAACAGGGTGGTGTTATTGTATGAATTGACCCTTCCACCGAATCGGAAAAAATCAAGAGACGGGTTGAATGCAGTGAGGGAACCCGGCAACGGCTCGAATCCGATGGTGCCAGTACTGGTTCTGATCAAGGGGAGCACAAGTAAATTCCCGAGACTTGAATCAGCCGCGATCAGATGCCCGAGCAGAGCTCCAGATGCTGATGGAGTCGAGGGTGGTTTCATGATCTTCCCTGGACCTGACATGCCGGTGCCAACCATGCTAGAGCCGAGTCCTGAGGAATTTTCGAAGCTTGAAAGTTCCACTTCGGATTTGATGGAGAGGCCAGTCGCGATCAGGCCGGAGAAGTCCGTGCCCGGATTCTGAAGACACTTGGGGAGGTACACAAAAATTCTTGAATTCCCTCCGTTCGAGCTTTTTGCACTGACTGCAAGAGCGGAGGCCGGGTTTGGTCCGCACATTCCCAAGGGAATGGACGCGAGACTCTGCCCGAAAACTGATGTATCCGATTCGGCGATCACCTGGATTCGTTTGCAGGTCAGACCTCCGGTCGGGAGGCAAGGAGACTCCGATGTTTGACCTGAAACGCTTGAGAGAGTGGCGATTCCGAACTTGTCGCCGCTTCCGCTCAAGCCGGAATATTCCGTGACCAAGGGGTAGCCCGAGAGCGCATCCGGCTGAACACTTGGACCGTTGCCTGATCCTCCGTACCAAACAAACACCCTGCCATTTCCGACAGAATTACCGGCAAAACAAATAGGCTCACCGGAAATGAGGGGGCAGGTCGCTTGAGAACGCGTATCCTCGATTGCAGCACTCGAGTCCTGCCCGAATGCGAAATCCATGTAGCCATCCCCATTGAAGTCACCACTTGCAAACGGGTTCAGGGATCTGAGGCTCTGGCTGATGGATGCGCCGTCCGCATTCAGAAACCTGCTATCCGAAAAATCGAGATAAGAATAATTCGTGTTCGTGACCAAGGGTCTTGAGAACCTGCGTGGAAGTCCGTTTACGCTCGGATCGCCAAGGGCGATCCCGCTATTCACATCCGTGAAGTAGAGGTAAGATGCTCTTTCGCCGGTAATGAAGAATGCGTTTCTTGTGCTATTCCCGACTCGACCCACGGGAATGAAGCGGATGCCTGCCGAATCATCACCCGAGACCCGAAACTCGCTGGATTTGAGGCTTCCATCGTTGTTTTTCTTGAATTGTCCCTGGCAAGAAGAAGTTGCCGGATTCGAACAGGAGGCTCCGTAGTAGATGCGGGACAGGTTCTTCGAGCCGCCGCTTGAAACCCGGGTTACAATGTCATCGATGCCATCAAGGTCCACATCCCCGATGGAAACGGCTTGATTGAACTTAAGGTCGGATTCTTGTCCCACGGGAGTATTTCCCTCATACACCTGATCAATCGAATGCCAGGGGGATGGAGAGGTTGAATCCGCAATCCTTCGATTCAGAAACGAAGTTCCGTTGGAGAAATACATCATCGCAGAACCGTTATCATTCACCAATTTAAAGACGCCATTCACAGTGACTGCGCGCTTGTGTCCCGGTGCTCCCACGACGATATCGGTGTAGGTGTTGTAGGCGTCTCCATTTCCCGCCTCAATCGAACCGCCGGCAATCCCTCCCATGCCGAAGCGGGCACCGGGAACCACCGTGTTCGGATCAGCGCTGTTGGAGCGATCGTAGTCCAGTGTCGCGCCCGAACTCAGGAGACCCCGCGCAAACCGTCTCACCCCGTTCATAAGAATCGGTGACGTGGAGTTCACGGTGTCTTGGGAGATCAACAGCACTTGGCCAACGTCTGAATAAGTGATGCTGCCTTGGGACAATGCTTTGTATGGAGCTGAAACCGCAAGAATCGAACCCCTGGGCTTGTCATCCAGATCCGAGATGTTGCTTGCGAGAATTGCAGCAAGATTATAGCCGAAATAACCGCTCGGACTATTTTGTCTGATGAGTTGGACTCTGCAGCTTTCCGTGGATCCAGACACGGTACAGGGGACCTGCTCAATTGCGACCACGGGATCACCTGCTAACCCGGTCGGAGTCGCGAAAATGCGATTCAGGAGATCCTGGTTTCTAGCAGCTCCAAATTCGTCCCGAGTTCCACCCGAAACGCCGGGTGGAGAGTTCACACCGAAATACATGAATACGGAGTTCGAGCGCATGGATGATACCGCAAATCCACCCGGAAACCCGAGCTTATTGCCAAGAGGAGCCGTGCCAATCTGATTCGGGCAGTTTGCGAATCCAAGAGGAGCTGGTACGGTGCTTCCTCCGTTCACGAGCCTGCAACGCATTGAAGTGGGATCAGCAAGTGATACGCTCTGCTCAGTCAGGTCGCCCGCGGAATAGCGCAAGGGGTTTTCAAATCCTGCGATCGCCCATCCGAAGCTCTGAGCGGTTCCAACGCTGGATGTCGCAAGAGAGCTGACGTTTTGCGTGCTCTGGGTTTGAAACTGCAGGGGAGGATCAATGAAGTGATTGCAGTCCCACTGGAGGCCGACCGAGGGCTCTGTTGAAAAACTCGCATTCGCATCCGGGTCGGTTTTCGGGATGCACCCGAAGACACGGCCTTTTCGACCTCCACTCAGGGAGTGCATGGAGTTACCGACCAGCAGCACATCCCGCATTCGTTTGGTTTCCTGATCATAGTAGGCATTCCGGTAAACTCCGAGAGAGATTCCGAATTCACCGCCGTTCGCCCATCCGTCCGAAGCTGCAGGGCCGAAAGCGGGGCCGGTGGGCGGCTGATAAAAATGGGATGATTTTGCAGGAATGTAGGGCAAGCAGCTTTCACACGAGATTTCGTAGGGGTTCAACACTTCAAGGTTTGTCGCGACCAAAGGATCACTGTCATACTTCTTTGGCAGATTCAGACCGGTTTCGCCCCCGCGGAGAACCCAGATTCCGGATGTTGGCGTCGAACTTGCCGCAAGGTCATGATAGCCGTCCCCATCAAAGTCCCCGACGGTGAAAGCCGACCCAAGTTTGAGGTATCCGGATCCAACCGTTTCGTATTTGTACATGCTTGGACCGGCACAGGACTGATTGTTTGCCTGGCAGGGCGGAGCTGAGGGATTCACGGAATAGGAGTTCGGCCCGTTGTAGATCAATCCCCCTGGAATTCCAGCCCCCATCGCATTGTCACGTCTTCCATAAAGGACAAAAACAAGTCCGGCACCGGATCCGATGACAAGATCATCACAAGCGAATTTTTCTTTCAGACCGGATTCCCCGGGAGGCGCGAGGCTTCTGGCTTGATTGTCACCATTGAAGTTGCCCACTTGTAATTTTGTTCCCAGCTGGAGATCACGCGCAATCGTTGAGACTTGGGTGGTGTCGAATCGTATTGTTTGGACTCGAGTGGGGTTTACTCTTGCGTCCGGAGCCTGGGAAACATCGTAGTAGACCACGACGCGACCCAGTTTAGCGGGCCTTGGAGGGTTGCTTCCTGCAGGAACCTCGATGACATCGGGCATTCCGACGGCCAGATCGCTTTTGCCATCACAATTGAAGTCACCCATGGCGACACTTTGCCCGATTCGAAGCGAGCCTGCCCCTCCTTGTTGATGATCCGGATACACTCCCGGATCGACTGGGGATGCTCGTGCTCCCCGGATGTAAACCCAGGAATCCGACTCGGCACCCGTACCGCCGGTACCGATCACGAGGTCTTTTCGAGCTTGTGCTGGCGGAGTCGAGCCTTGATTCGGTTTCATTTCCTCGAGGATCGCGAAGAACTTGTAACGCCCTGGTGGAATCGGTGCAATTGGCTTGATCTTTCCGGATCCGATGCTTGTGCCCACCACAATCCCAGTCCCTGTGGTCTGGTCCACACGATAAACAGTCAGCCTTGCCGATATCGCATTCGCAGGAATTGCATTATCACCATCATCTTCGGAGGAAAGGGGCGCATCCCCCTTTGCGAGCGCGACAAAAGTCGGATCATTATTGGGATGGGCCTTCAGGGAATAGACACGTGAGTCTGTGACTACTTGTCCGAATGCTTCATTTGCAAACGTTCTTTGACAAATTTGAGATCCGGCAACCACGCTACCGGGAAACGAGTTGCCTGGGCCGGTAATCAGATTGTCCAAGGGCGCTGTCCATTTGTCTCCGTTGGGAGCGTCCATGGTATTGTCGGGATAGTTCGCAGTGACAAACACGCAATAGTCCCTGCCCTGCAGGAGGCCCTGAATTGTAGCTTCACCTGTGCCTGTGTAGGTTCCTCCGTTCGGTGAGGAAGGGAGCCGGTTCGAGGGATAGGTCAGCATTTCCCCGTTCGCGGAGCGCTCGGAATAATAGATATTGTAGGTGACCGCAGGATAGGCTTCCCACGTGAGCCTGAGGCTTGATTGATTTGGAATCGCAGTGAGAGTGGTCGAGGGTTTCAGGAATTTGAAACGCGGAAGCAGGGAGACGGATTGATATGCGGATCGATCACCTTCCTCATTCCGGGTCAAGGGGTTGGTCACAGTCACACTGAAGGTGTACCCCGATTCGCCCCCCGGGATTCGCAGGGCCGATGGATTGAACCGATAGGTGGCGACACCCCCCGGAACAGTCCCAACCGCATTGTTCGATGTCGGGGTATAGAGTTTGTAGTCAATGGCGCCCGGAAACGGATCCCACGTGATTTCGATCTGTTCAGGTGAAATTGCGCGAATGGTTTTGATGCCCTTGAAGTTGGTCGGAATCCGTCCGCCTTGGTAGCCGGTGCCGCTGCAGGAAACAAGAAAGGCCAAGCCCAAGCACCCAAGTGCTTTCTCGAAACGAGATCTTCCCGAAAATCTGTTGTGCAACCCGCTCTTCAAGCCATCCCCCAAACCCCGAAACTGGGATCACCTTTAATCGTAAGATTCGTGATGCTTAGCGTCAATGTGTCGACCCTGACCTTCATATGCCTGTTGATCGTTTCGGAATGCCTCCGTGGGGACTTGAGAGGTTCCCATGGAATAAAAATATTAAATAAAATCAGATGATTATCATGGGCATCGCCCCGGAAATCCGTATATATATAGAGGGGATGAGATCTGCAGCACTCATGGGAATCTTGGTCTTTCTGCTTTTCTCCCACCCCGCGCAGGGAGAGGAGCAAGCCTCGGGAATCCAGAATCCAAAAAGCTCATTTTTGCTCCCGAAGCTCGATGAGCTCACCCGAAGATCAATGAAAGTCATTCAAGAAACCGAGGGTGTGGTTTCCGTGCTCCTTCCGGATCAGACCTCGTTTGCCGAGGGAACCCAGATCCTCTTTTTCCGCAAGAAAGGCATCCGGGTCGAAGTGATTGCCACGGGAAAAGTTCTTACGGAGGAGCGAGACCCAAAAAGCAAGGCCCTGATCCTCAAGGTCGATCTCGACAAGGACGCGATCATCAAATACCCGGCAGTGGGCGATTTTGCGACCCTGCTTTCCGATCCGGCAGGGGCAGCGGAAACCGACAAGGAAGACCGCTCCGATTTTCTTCTCCCGAATGAGAAAGGGATCAAACCCTTGAATCAAAGGCCCGGATATTTCGAGGTGGGCTGGGGGCTGATGTTCGGTGATCTTTCCACATCCACAACAACTCCCGCGAACAATGCGAAAGCTTCCAGCGGGTATCGTTTCGGGATCCTGCATGCCGCCTATTTTTCGGATTTCTTTCCTGTGGGGCTCGAACTTGACCTGCACTCCGGAACCTTTCCGACCAGCACATTCTACCAGACCAATGTCTCCTCGAGCGAGCGGGTGATGATCCTCGGACTCCAGTATCGGCTTCCTCCATTCTTCAACCGGAAGCTCGAGATTTCTCCCAAGCTCACTCTTCTCTCCGACCGGTTCACCACCGGGAATGGCGACGAGAACCTCCTCTCCACAACCACCTCCGGCCTCGGAATCGGACTGAAACTCGTGGCGAACTTCATTCGCCCCGATTGGAAACCCTTGAAGGGTGAGTTCCCCGTGAAATTCCAGGGCCTTGGCCTTGAGGGGGTGTATTATCCTTCTCTGAGCGCCAAGGATGAGGGGGTCTCGCGCGGCACTGAATCCGTAGGCTCGAGCGGGTACAGTACCCGGTTCTCGGCAACGGCTCTTGCCTGGTTCGACTTCATTCCCTTTTTCAAGCGATGGTTTGTGCAGGGGTCATATGGTTTCAGGAATTACAGTCTCAAATTCTCAGGCCCGACCACCCCCGAATCGGTTCCAAGCCCGGTTGTGATTCCCGAGAACGGAAGTGCGACGGAGCGCGAGGCTGATCTCAGGATTTTCTTCGGGGTCCGCCTTGAGGACCCGGTCAGGCTCTTCATGAAAGAGAAGCCGAACAAATGAAACCTCAATCCGTTCTCTCAGGAGTCTTGTTTCTTTTCTTTCTTGGCTGTCTCCACGCAAGCCCAGGAGCGGCACAAACTCCGGCACCCCCGAAACTTGAAATTCTGGGAATGAAGGAGCTCGAGGGCGAGATCGAATACGCCGAGGAAAAAATCGATCAGGCCTTGAAACCGAAAGTCATCATTCTCCTCGATAGTTCGGGTTCCATGGGGCAGCTCCTCGATAAGCAGAAATCGAAAATGTTCTATGCCAAAAAACTGTTCGGAGAATACCTTCGCTATCAGTGGCGCGAAAAGGCCGATGTGGGACTGGTGGTCTACGGCGGCCGAAGAAAGCAGGATTGCTCCGACACGCATCTTGCCATCAAGGCGGGCGAACGAAATCTTTCAAAGATCGACTCCACCATCAAGAAGCTCTCACCGCTTGGCATGACACCGATCGCGGATTCCCTGGAGATCGCGATCAGTCAGCTGAAAAATTATCCGGGTCCCAAACGGATCATGATCTTCACCGACGGCGAGGAAACCTGCGGAGGCAACAGCTGCAAGATCCTGGAGAAGGCCATTCAGGAGAAGATTGTTGATCTTGAGATGTTCGTCACCGGAATCGGCCTCGATGAAAAATCAAAGGATCTCGATAAGTTGCGCTGCCTTGGGAAGACCTTTGGCGCGAAGACGCCGGATCAATTGTCAGAAGCCTTGAATGACATCAACAATTCCATCGGGATGTCCAAGGACGGAACTCGAAGCGGGAACAATCTTTTCGTGGAGAGCCCGGATCCGAAGGCAACGGTCCGTGTGTATGAATGGAGGGACGGACAGAGGGTGTATGTTCGGGATTTCATGGCTTCCTACGGAATCAAGCTGCCACCCGGAAAGTACAGCGCTGAGGTGATGCTCGATCCGGTCTACAATTTCAAGGAGTTCACGATCCCGCTCAAAAGGAAAGTCACTCTCAGGGTTTCCGGCAAGGGGTTGCTGACTGTGAATTTTTTCAAGGGACTGCTGGATGTCGAGATCCTGAATCGGGACAAAAAAGTGGTTCAGAGCTTTGTCAGCGACGAGCCGACACTGGTGAAGTCCGGCACCTATGACATTCGCATTGCAGGCGAGCCGTTTTTTGAGCAAACCGAACGTAAATTCAAGATTGTTCCGGGCGGAAAACATGAGATCAGCATTGACGGAGTGGGGATCGTGCAGTTCAACCATCCCGGGAATCTTGGAATCCATGTGTACAGCGGAACTGACAAGGAAGTCGGCGCCTACCTCACGAATTATCCTTTTGTACTCAAGGCCGGGAGTTATCGGTTCTTCCTCAATGATGCCTGTGATCTCCCGGGCATCACCGTACGAAATGAAAAGCAGATTCAGGTCCTGCAGTGCCTGAAGAAATGAGCTCATGACGATCCGGCATCTAGTTGCGACAGAGAGCACCCAGGAAGAAATGAAGCGATGGCTCGAAACAGGCCCGGTCTCGCACCTTGATGCCATTCTCGCCGATGTTCAAACCTCGGGGAGGGGTCGTCATGGCCGCGATTGGATTGCACCTGCCGGAAATCTTTCGGCCTCGATTTTTTTACGTGATGTTTCCATTCCGTTGACGTGGATTCCACTCTGGGTCGGAATTTCGCTTGTAAAGGCGATCGGGAAGGAAGGGCTCAGGCTCAAGTGGCCAAATGACCTGGTTACCGCAAGCGGTGGGAAGCTCGGAGGAATCCTCTGTGAAAAAATCGAAACAGGTGTCGTGGCGGGGGTGGGCCTCAATCTGAAAACCGCACCCGGAATTGAGGGTCGACGATGCGCTTCCCTTCAGGATCTCCACGATTTTGGGGGATTTTCTGGCGAACTGCCCACGGCCCACGACTTGCTCGGGACCCTGATCGGTGAGCTTTCCCGCACAGCCAACGTGAGCACCCTTCGGGAAGAGTTCGCTCAAGTGTCCCTTTTTCCCGAGGGGCATTCCGTTTTCTGGAAGGATTCGAGATCCGGTGCCCAGTGCGAGGGAAGGATCTCAGGTCTCGGGATCCACGGGGAGTTGTGTGTGCGACTTCAGGACGGGAAGCTTCAGCAATTATTCAGTGAGGAAATCGAGGGCTTGCGCGAGAAGATTGCCTCAACCCCGGACCAGGAGTGAAAGATCCAGCGCATTTACGGAATGGGTGAGGGCCCCTACCGAAATCACATCCACACCCTCGATCAGATAATCGTCAAGGTTCGCCAGCTGCACTCCTCCTGAAACCTCAAACACAGTGAAATTGTGTTTTGATTTTCGTTTCACGGCTTCCTTGATCTGATCTGGCGTGAAGTTGTCGAGCATGACCACCTCAGCGCCGCTGGACAGGGCTGCCTCGAGCTCTTGCAAATCACGGACCTCAACCTCGACCTTGAGAAGGTGGGGAATGGTCTCGCGCGCGTGCCGGATTGCCTCCGCAATCGAGCCTGCCGCTGCAATGTGGTTTTCCTTGAGCAAAAGACCGCCGGAAAGGTTGAAGCGATGGGGGTGCGCCCCTCCGATGAGGGTGCTTTGAATTGCGAGATCCCGATAGCCCGGAAGGGTTTTGCGCGTGGCAGTGATTCTCGGAGTGCTTCGAAGTCCTTTGGCGTGCGCCTTCGTTACGAGTGCGTTCGTGGCTGTCGCGATGCCTGAAGTGTAGGAGGCAAGATTGATGAACGTTCGCTCAAAGATCACGATGGCTTCCGGAGATCCCTGCCAGGTACAGATTTTCTGCTTGGGCGCGACTTTCGCTCCGTCTTGGGCCGGATCTTTCACCCGAATGGGCAAGCCGTGCTCTCGACTCAGAATCTCAAGAGCACAAAGCCCGATTTCCCCGGCCCAGATGCCGTGGCCTTTCGCAATCAAGTCGGCCTCGATCATGTCATCGGTCCGGGTTCCCCGCGCCCGCGCGGTTGTTCGGGCAGTCCAATCAAACGCAGCGGAGTCTTCTTCGATTCCGTTTTCGAGCCATTTCTTCCAGGAGGGAACCAGGGATTTCATTCAAAGGATTCCGAGGGGTTTCAGAATTTCAACTTGCACGGCTTTCAGGCGATCGAGACCATGGGTGGCACCTGCCATCATGAGTTTCAAATCCGCCTCCGAAAATGCCTTTCTTTCAGCGGTTCCTTGGATCTCGACGAACAGGCCTGATCCTGTTCTTACGAAGTTCATGTCGACATCCCCCGAGGAGTCCTCCTCGTAGTCCAGATCCACAAAGACCTTTCCATCAAGCATTCCGACAGAAACGGCCTGGACAGTGTCGATCAACACGGATTTCTCGACTTTTCCCTCTTTGTGAAGTTTGGAAAGGGCGATCCCGACCGCAATGCAGGCACCGGAAATCGATGCCGTTCTGGTACCGCCATCGGCCTGGATTACATCGCAGTCCACAATGATCTGGCGTTCGCCCAGTTTTGAGAGGTCCACCATGGCTCGAAGGGCGCGACCAATGAGACGCTGGATTTCCTGGGTCCTGCCTGAAACCTTTTCCCGGTCACGCTTGGATCGGGTGTGGGTTGCGCGCGGGAGCATCGCATATTCAGCGGTGACCCAGCCCTGTCCCTTTCCCTTCAGCCAGGAGGGCACCCCTTCTTCCACACTTGCGGTGCAAAACACCTTGGTGTTTCCGGTTTCAATCAAGCAAGAGCCTTCCGCATAGCGCGAAACGTTGGTTTCGACTTTGCAAGGTCTGGGTTCGGACAAACTGCGATCATTTCTCATACGGGTGGATTGGAGAGCAGCCTGTGGATCTCATCCTTGATGATCTTCTCGGCAAGGTTTGGAATGAACTCTTCCGTGAACTGTTTCATCTCATGATTGATCCTGTCCTGGATCTGAAAATGCATCTCTTCAAGGACGCGGGCCACTTCGGACTTCACCATCGCTTCCACTTCCTCGGCGCTGAATCGGGGCTCAGCGGACAGGGGAGGGGGCGGTGGAGTAAGGTCGAATCCGGTCACTTCCGAGTGACGAACTGTTGATTGCCCTTGGCGGGGCGGAGGAGGGGTGTTCAGCGTCATCTCCTCGACCGCAGGCTCAAGACCCCGACCAGGCTCGATCATTCCCCAATCATGCTGATTGAGGCCGCTCATCTCAAACGTGTTTTTCGCGAGCTCTTGAATGTCATCAAGCCCGCCCTGAAAATCATTTGCAAGGGGAGGGAACTCCTCGAACGCAACCGTGCGCTTCGGAGGGGCGAGGGTCATCGGAGAAATCTCGTCGAGACTCATCACCTCCGGCTCGTTTGAAGCTTCAACGGGAGAATTGATCGTGTCCATCACGGGATCAACCCGGGAAGCCTGCTCGGCCACTGACAAAAGCGTGCTCCGGAGGTGGGATGGATCAAACGGCTTCACAAGATGTCCGGAGAATCCGAGTTCCTGCATCCTCGCCTCGTCGACTTTTTCGAAGGCGCTGGACATCATGATCACCGGGATGTTCTTGAGATCAGCCTGATAGATGAACTTCTCGCGGATTTGATAGGCGTCGTATTTCGGCAGGGAAACATCGATGATGCAAATGTCGGGTCTGAACAAGGACGCCTGTTCAATTGCCTCCTTGCCGTCCGAGACGGTTTGAATTTCATATCCGTCACCCGAGAGCGCAAGTCGGATCACTTTCTGAATCGTGAGACTGTCATCCGCGACTAAAATTTTTTTCCCAACCATGCGTAATCCCATGTTGTCAGTTCTTTAACACCCTGTAAATCAAAAACAATGTTGCAATCGCGGGTGGTGAAGTCCGGACTCGACCCGGCCCTCTTCAGAAATGGTACAAAGTCAAGAGGAATCGTCCGCCGTTACATAGAGCCGGTATAAAAAGAAAATTGCGGCTTTTTCCAAAAATGGGTAAAATGAAAGACAGCTTGGGGGTCCAGTCTAAATACACATCTGGACCCGACAGTCATTGACCCAGGGGGCTGTGCCTGTCTCATGGTGAGCATGCCTGCCACAGAGTAGGAAGCCTAAAGTGAGCATACGGCGCCCACGTAAGATTCTGGGGCTCCAATGTCTTGCTGGTACTCCCAAGCTTTCATTTTCTTGACTTATCCGCTTTCGCATCCCTAGAATTGAAAAGTATGAACGGAATGAATTCGAGCCTGAATCAAGGTTGGATCCACGAAATCGCCAGGGCGGAGTCATCTCCCGAGGCGGAAGCGCTCTATCAGCTTTCCCAGGGCGTGGGTCCTCAGCAGGCGATCGAGGAAAGCACGGTCGAGTTCCTTACGGATCTCAGGGCATACTTTCAGGAATATGTCCGTGTTTTCAATTCCTTGTCCGAGGGTGGAAAAAAGTTTGCTGAAATCAAGATTTTCAACCTGACCCAGGGTGCGGCCGATTTTATGCTCTACCGGAACGGGATCAAGTTGATTGTGGCGAACACCACGCATGGCGCAATCCAGATTTCGTATGATCGGCACACCACGGTTTCGATCGGCGGGGAATCTCCCGTACCCCAAGCGGAAGAGCTTCTCGCGCAACTCGGTGCCTTCGGGAAGGTGCATTGGATGTACCGTTCCGAGAAGGTGGAAAGCGATCAGGTCGCAAAACACTTCTTCTCGGATTTTACGCGGATGACTCGCGAACAGAAGAAAGTGAAGCCGAATCAGAAAGTGCTCTTAGAGCAAATCAAGGCTTTGCTCCAGGAACAAGGGCTCAGTCTTGAGTAATTTCAGGGTTTGCGTCGTGTTCAGCGAGTAATCCTGAAACGTGCTGTCCGATCCGGCTTTGAGTCGTGACAGTCCCTTCGAATCGAATCCGAACTTTTTGAAGATTTCCATGGCGAGGTCGAATTCCGAGATTCGGGTCAAACCCCCGAGGTGGAGCGTTTTGTTCCGTACATCGCCCTCGATCACCCGTTCAATCAGAGTGGAAAGCTCACGCACATGTACCGGATTATGGATGGAGCGGTCCGACAGGGCGACGGGTTTTTGAAACGCTGCCGCCTCCCGCAGACGATCAAGCCAGGAGGGATGATCGAGTGTGCCCCGGCCAAGAAGTGGGGCGCACCGGACGATGATGTGGTTGAGTGAGCGGCTGCGAATGTAGTTTTCCGCCCCGAGTTTGGTTTTTCCGAGGGCATGAAAGGGGATTGCAGTGTCACTTTCAGCGAAATTCCCTTCCATCCCCGAAAACACCCAGTCGCTTGATAGATAGATGTATTTGGCCTTCAGGTACTCGGTTGCAGTCAGCATCTGATTGGCACCCGTCAGATGAATCAACTGGGACTGAGCGGACTCTTTTTCCGCCTTGCCCGGATCATTGCTTCCCGCCGCAAACACCACAACGTCCGGATGGTGGTGTTGGGTGAGGCTTGTGCACCGGTCCTTGTCCTGGATCCCGTTGAAGCCCACATGGTCCACTCCCGGTACCGGGGTGAAATCATTCCGGTAGGTGCAGACCACCGGATATTTTCTTGAGAGGTATTTTGCCAGTTGGGTTCCAACAAAACCGCTTCCGCCGACGATCAGGATTTTTTTCGGGGTACTCATCATTCAGCTCCAACGGGTGTCCGGAGCAGCCTTTGGTCGGAGGCCACTCCGGATGAACCGTTTCAGGATAGCAATTTCAACGCCGCTTGGACGCTCTGGTTTGCCTGACCCAGTACCGAGATCCCGGACTGCATCAGAATGTTGTTCTTGGTCATGTCCGAAACTTCTTGGGCGAGGTCGGCATCCCGAATTCGACTGTTTGCGGCCGAAAGGTTCTCATCGCTGACCGAAATCGAATTGATGCTCGATTGGAGGCGATTCTGAACCGCACCGAGATCTGCACGAACCGAGTTCACCTTCATCAGGGCATCATCCAGGGTGCTGAGCGTGGTCTGCGCACCCACCTTGGTGGACACAGCCTCTCCCATAAGGCCGAGTGCTTCGAGGGTGACGTCCGCGTTCTGGGCATTGTAGGCGATCCGGTCTGAGATCGGGTTGTTGTGGTTTCCGATCTGAATCTCGAAAATTCCAGCCTTACCGTTCAACAATGGATTTCCGTTGTAATTGGTCGAGTCGGCGATCCTTTGGATTTCGGATTTCAGAGCCTGGAATTCGCGATCGGTGAACTTTCTTTCCTGGTCCCCGATGGTATCGGAAGCTGCCTGGATCGCCAGTTCGCGCAATCGGATGATCATGTTCGAGACCTCATTCAGGCCGCCTTCGGTCACCTGGATCAGGGAAACCCCATCCTGTGCGTTTCGTTTGGCTTGCCTCAGGCCGCGGATTTGTGCCCTGAGATTCTCCGAGATGGCGAGTCCTGCGGCATCATCCCCGGCGCGGTTGATTCGACTTCCACTCGCCAGGCGCTCCAGTGATCCGTCCAATGCATGCTTCGTCGAAGCAAGTGTCCTCATCGCACTGAGCGAAGAGATGTTCGTATTGATTCTTAGTCCCATAGTCAGCCTCCATTCATGGGTTTTCTTCTCCTTAAGATCCGACCCGATCCCTCGAGTCGCACGGCATCCTTGCCGGTTTTTGTTAAATTCCGGGGTGGGATCACCACCCCGGAATCATGTTTTTATCAGCCGAGCAGCTTCAGCACCGATTGGGCGCTTTGGTTCGCTTGGCCCAGGACGGAGATTCCGGCCTGCATGAGAATGTTGTTCTTGGTCATCTCCGAGACCTCTTCTGCAAGGTCTGCGTCCCGGATCCGGCTGTTCGCCGCAGTCATGTTTTCCTCGTTCACCGCGATGTTGTTGATCGTGGATTGGAGGCGGTTCTGGATTGCGCCGAGGTCCGATCTGACCTTGCTCACTTGCCCGATCGCATCGTCAAGTACCGCAAGCGAAAGCTGGGCTCCTTGCTTTGTCGCGCAGCTTTCTCCGACCATCCGGAGTGCCTCAAGCGTCACATCGGCATTCTGTCCATCGTAGACAATCCGGTCGGTGAGCGGGTTGTTCCCGGTTCCCACCTGGATCTCGAAGATTCCGGCCCGTCCATTCAGGAGAGGGGTTCCATTGAAATTCGTGCTCAATGAGATTCGATCGATCTCGGATTTAAGCGCCTGGAATTCCCGGTCCGTGAAACTGCGTTCGCGGTCTCCCACGGTATCCGAAGCCGACTGGATCGCAAGTTCCCGGAGCCGGATCAGGATGTTTGTCACTTCATTCAATCCACCCTCCGAAACCTGGACCAGGGATACTCCGTCCTGGGCATTTCGTTTCGCCTGCTTCAGGCCCCTTACTTGGGCCCTGAGATGCTCTGAAATCGCCAATCCGGCGGCGTCATCGCCGGCCGTGTTGATCCGGCTTCCGCTCGCGAGCCTTTCCAGGTTCTTGTTGAGGGCATTTTTTGTTCCAGCCAAACTCCGCTGGGCTACCAGCGAAGAAATATTCGTGTTTACTCTGAGTCCCATACTATCCATCCATAAAAAGCGTCCTCCATGAGCACCCGCAGTCGACCAAAACCGCGGCCGGCAATCCATGCCGATTTTCTGGTGTGGAAATCCCGGACCGTACCCGGTCCGAAATCCCCACGGTTATTGAACCTTTTCCTTCGATTCACCCCTGTGCCCTCACGAGATCCTCTCATCCGGCACAAGGGTTTGAATCGATCCAGGAAACAGACGAGGCAACGCCTTCGTCTAAATAATCTTCTTCTCCTCCTAGGCCTGCCCTCCCAGGAGCCCGAGCGCACTCTTGATGGACGAGTTCGCTTGGGAGAGAACCGAAACCCCTGCCTGATTGAGGATCTGGGACTTCGTGAGTTCCGAGGTTTCCTCTGCAAGATCCGCATCCCGGATCCGGCTGTTGGCAGACATCATGTTCTCCTTGTTCACTTGCAAATTATTGATCACCGACTGAAGTCGGTTCTGCATGGATCCGAACCCTGCTCGGATCGAGGTGACCGAGTTCAAGGCATCGTCGATGCTCGCAAGCGAGTTCTGGGCGCTGGTTTTGTCAGCGACCGTGGAGAGGTTGATTCCAAGGGATACCAGATTCACATTCGAAGAATACGGGTCGAAAAGCTTGATCCGATCGACAAGCGGGTTGTTCTTGGTGCCGATCTGAACCTCAAACGCCGATCCCGAACCGTTCAGGAGTGGATTTCCATTGAACTCGATCGAATTCGCGATCCGGTCGATTTCCTCCGCGAGTTGTTGGAATTCATTGTCCAGGAAGCGTCTCTCCTTGGGTCCGACGGTATCGGATGCTGCTTGCACTCCGAGTTCGCGCATCCGGATCAGGATGTTTGAGACCTCGACGAGTCCGCCTTCGGCGACTTGGACCAGGGAGATTCCGTCTTGTGCGTTCCTTTCGGCCTGGCTCAGACCGCGGATTTGAGCACGTAAAGTTTCAGAAATTGCGAGCCCGGCGGCATCATCGCCGGCGTGATTGATCCGGGATCCGGAGCTCAATCTTTCGAGGGTTCGATCGAGAACCTGTCGATTGGATCGTAAGTTGCGTTGAGCAACCAAAGAGGGAACGTTTGTGTTGATTCGTAATCCCATACCTTCCTCCATGAAGGTTCAAACTCATTTTTTACTTCGAGAGCTCGAGTTTGTGGTCCATCCATGACCTTTTCAAAGCTCTCACTACACACATCGGAGTGTGTCCGTGATGACTTGAGAATTTTTTTTTGGAAAAAAAGAAAATTTTGAAAAAAAAGAAAACTTTTTAAAATAAACGCTTGATCTTCTCAGGAAGCGCTGTAACATCGGAGGTGTAAGTAATTGCCTAGGCAATAATTACCAAATGGAGGAAAAACAAAATGGCTAAGAAGAAAGCAGCAAAAAAGAAAACTGCAAAGAAAAAAACTGCTAAGAAAAAAGCTAAGAAGTAACTTTTTTCCGCAGAAAATGCAAAAGAGCCCCGGACGCGAGTTCGGGGTTTTTTTTTGCCTTTTTGTCAAAGCCCCGATCCAAAGCAAGGTCAACCGCAGAGCGCTCGATAGATCTTCCTGGCAAAGAATGGCCCTTGATAGATCCATCCGGTATAGAGCTGAATGCTTGTGGCTCCGAGCTTCATCCTCTCGGAAGCGTCCTCCACCGTCATGATTCCTCCCACCGAGATGATCGGCAAGGCCGTGATGGACCGTACCTCGATCAGGCGATCCCGCGCGATGCTGGTCAAAATTTGCCCACTCCAGCCCCCTGGCAGTGACTTTTGTCTATATATATAGTCTCCCCCGAGAGTGTTGGTAAGGACGAGGCCGGAGATTCCGGCGGTTTCGAGTGCACGAATCAGCCGCTTCAGCGAGTCTCCGGAAAGCTCAGGGGCGAGCTTTACATAGAGTGGAATCTGCCTCCCGGACTTTCGGATCACTTCTTTCACTTCCTTAACAATTGGATTCAGGTGTTCCGGACTTTGGAGCGTCCTCAGTCCAGGTGTATTCGGTGAACTTACATTGATGACGAAATAATCAGCAGTATCTGCGAAGGGGGTAGCGGCCTTCGCGTAGTCTTGATGGGCAAGCTCATCAGGAGTTGATTTGTTCTTTCCTAGATTCACGCCGATTTTGAAATTCGTCGGAATCCGTTTCCTCGCTCTCCGGACTCTCTCCGAAATGATTCCGGCTCCAAGATTGTTGAAGCCCATCCGATTGAAGAGCGTGGAGTCATGAGGATTTCGAAACAATCGAGGTCGATCATTTCCACCTTGGGGAAGGGGGGTCACGGTTCCGATTTCCACCGAGGAGAATCCGAACACGGGGAGTGCCTCAAGAAGCTCAGCGTTCTTGTCGAAGCCGGCGGCAAGTCCGACGGGATTCCCCTCCAAAAGAGGCCTCAAGGGAAGAACCCTGGCCATCCCGCGGATTCCCCATTTCGCAAGCGCATGCGCGTCTTCAGCGTCGAGCAAAAAAAGTACTTTCCTCAGAAGCCACCACATCTTGTGGCATCTTCTACCATGAAAATGAGTGAACTCTGAGTAAAACCTCGCTAAGCTGTCCCCATGTCAAAAGTCTTCTATGACCGCTCGGGACGCGCCCATACACTCGGAGATAAAACCAAGAAAGGGCAGACCAAGACTCAGGAAAAGCCCGGATCCTCCAGCAAGGCAGGTTCAAAGAAGAAAAGTGCCTTTCAAGCCGAACCGCGCGGAGCGTTTGTCTCCAAAGGAGCCGGCTCCGGGAGCAGGAGTGAGTTCGGGAAAAAGCGACCTGAATCCGGCGAGCCCAAGGGTGGGCGTGCTTTTGGGGGGAGCCGCAAATTCGGTGATCAGAAAAAAAGTCCGTGGTCCGGAAGGACCGAAAGGCCGGGAAAGCCCGGAAAGCGCGAACGCCATGAAAAGCATGGTCGCCATGATCGCCACGATCGACGGGAGCGGCGTGCAGGGGCTTCGTCCCCGCGTCCGGCGGTTCAAATCAACCCGGATTGGCTTCGACTGAAGGGTGTGGTTGATAAAAACAAGAAGGGATCTGCATTTCTTGTTTTTGATCGGGCGGACCTTGAGGACCTCTTTATTCCAAGATTTTACACCGAGCAGCTCTTTCATGGGGACCGGGTGGAAGTGTTTGTGAGTGAAGCCGGGGAGATCGAGGATCTGAAAGTCCTTGAACACCGATTTAAAGAGATCTTCGGTAGGGTCAACCTCAATGACGGCCATGAGCTTGGGCGGGAGTTCAAGAAGTCCAAGGTCAAGGCACGCACGGGGTATCTGATTTATGAAAGAAAAAAGGCCAAAGAAGAAGTCTATCTCCCGAGCGTACCCCCGGAAGTGAAAGAGGGCGATTGGGTGAAGGCCGAAATGGTCTTTGGTGACCAGGGTGCCACCTCCGCCAAAATCATTGAACATATCGGACCGATGCTTCCAGCCAATTATGACATTCAAATGGTGGCCGGGGAATTCAATCTCAAAGAGCATCATTCCTTTGATGCTGTAAAGCAGGCGGAAAGCTATTCATTGCAGATTCCAGGCAAGGATGAAGTGGGGCGCACGGACTTGCGCCATATTCCATTCTTCACCATTGATGGAGAGCGCGCCCGGGATTTCGACGATGCCGTATATGTGGAACGACTCGAGCACCATGGGTATCGCCTGTGGGTAGCAATTGCGGACGTATCCCATTATGTGAAGGAAGGAACCCCGCTCGATTCCGAAGCGTACGCGCGTGCGACTTCGGTTTATTTTCCTGAACGCGCGTTTCACATGCTTCCGAGGGCGCTTTCTGAGGAACTCTGCAGTTTGAAACCAAATGTTCCACGACTGTCGATGGCCTGTTCGATCGACTATACTCGCGAGGGCGTAAAGGGCGATGTAAAGCTTTATGATGCGATCATCGAGTCCAGGCGTCGGGCAACCTACACCGAAATTGAGGCGGAAAAGGAAGAGACCCGCCACAAGGATATGTTTGATCTGTACCGGGTTCTCAAGAAAGCCCGCCATGAGCGGGGTTCAATCGATTTTGACTTTCCGGAGTCTGAAATCATTCTCGATGAAAAAAGCGGTGAGCCATCCGATATCGTGGTTCGCGAGAGAAATGATGCCCATCGCTTGATCGAGGAGTTCATGATTGCGGCCAACGAGTCGGTAACCGAGTGGATGATTGCTCGAAAGCTTCCGTTTGTGTACCGGATTCATGAAGAGCCTTCGATGGAAGCCATTGAGAAATTCAGAACCCTTGCCCGGAACATGGGAGTACAGATTGCACGGGGCGGAATTCCAAGGCCAAGTGTTCTTGCCGAGTTCATCCGGACCCTGAAGGATCACCCCGCGGAACCTGTTTTGGCAACGGCTTTGCTTCGTTCCATGAGGCAGGCAATTTATAGCGCGTCACACGGGGAGCATTATGGGCTCGCTTCCGAGGGGTATACCCATTTCACCTCTCCCATCCGCCGCTATCCGGACTTGATTGTGCATCGTTTGTTGCGAGCGGCGCTTCACAGGGAGAATCAGGGAGAGGGGCACCCTCATCCCAAGGAGCAGGAAGCGCAGCAGGAAAAACTGAATGAGATGGCTGATCATTGCTCGTATCGCGAGCGCGTTGCGAGTGATGCAGAGAGGGAATCCATTCGCTTCAAGCAAATCCGTATGATGGCCAAGAACCTCGGAAACGAGTTTGAAGGCAAGGTCAACGGCCTTATGGAGAAGGGAATGTTCATCCAGCTCTGGCACCCCTATTGCGAAGGAATGGTGCCAATCGATTCCATGAAAGACGATCGCTATGAATTCAACGAAGAGCGAATGGTGCTTTTCGGAAGAAAAAAGAGAAAAACTTTCACGATTGGCTTAAAGGTCAAGATCAAGGTTGTCAGTGTCGATCTGGATTCGAGACGGGTTGAGTTTCAGCTGGTAGAGGAGTAGAACCTAACTTATGGGACTTGTCCGCCGAAGTATCCAACTTTCCAGGGCCATGAAGGGAGCGGGCCGAATGAGCCAGATCCTCTCCGTGCTCTCGAAGCATGGATTTGGAGATGTCGTCCAGCGACTGAAGCTCGATGCCTATCTGCCGGGACGTCTTGGGAAGTGGGCAGAAGCAAAGGAAAGTCGCAGCCTCGGAGAGCGGATGCGTCTTGCCTTCCAGGAGCTGGGACCGACATTTGTAAAGCTCGGGCAGGTCCTCTCCATGCGTCCGGATCTGATTCCTGATCATGTGATTGAAGAACTGGTAAAGCTCCAGGATCAGGTCGCTCCGATGCCCTTCGACACGGTCCAGGAAATTCTCAATCGCGAGCTCGGGTTCAAGGTTCAGTCAAACTTCAAGGAAATCACCTCAGCGCCTCTCGGATCCGCAAGTATCGGGCAGGTTCATGAGGCGGTCTTGGTGACCGGCGAAAGGGTCGTGATCAAGGTTTTGCGACCCGGAATCCGGAAGGTGATTGAAACCGATATCTCCTTGCTCACGCTGCTTGCAGAGATGTTCGAGAAGTATTTTCCCGAACTCCGGGTCTTGAACCCGAAGGTCTTTGTCGAGGAGTTCTTCAAGACCCTGCAGTACGAGCTTGATTTCAAGATCGAAGCCAACAACATCGAGAAGATCAAAAAGAACTCCGAAAAGTTCCCTGATTTGGTCTTTCCAAAGGTTTATCACCATCTTTCCACCCACGAAATCCTGGTTCTTGAACGCTTTGACGGGATCCGTCTCAACGACAAGGAGGCTGTTCTCAAGGCCCCCGTGGATCGGGAGAAAATCGCAACCCTCGGCGCCCGCGCGTTCTTGTATTCTGTCCTGAAACACGGTCTGTTTCACGGGGATTTGCACGGAGGAAACCTGTTCATCCTTCCGGGAGACCGGCTCGGGGTCATTGATTTCGGGATTGTCGGGCGCCTTTCCCAAAAATCCCGTGATCAGTTGGTGACCATGGTATGGGCACTCACCCAGGAAGACTACGAGACCCTGTGTTACACCTATGCCGAGCTCGGCTCCTCTGACACCTCGATTGATTTCGATGGTTTTCAACGCGAGGTCAGGAATACGCTCTCGCCCTATCTCGGTCTCAATTTGAACGATGTGAATTCGGGAAGGGTTCTGATCGAGGCGACCAAGATCGCGGCGAAGTACCAGATTCGTGTCCCGGGAGATTGGATGTTGGTATTCCGTGCCATTCTCACGATGGAGGGCATGGGCCGGCTCCTTGATCCCAAGTTCGACATGATCGCGATGGGTGAGGAGCTGATCGTCGATCTGGTCAAGATTCAAATGTCACCGGCAAGGTTGAAGGGGGAGGCATTCAAGATTTCAAAAGATCTGATTTCCCTTATGGAAATGTTGCCTCGGAATCTCCGTTGGGCGATGAGGAAGTTCGCAAGGAATGATTATGCGATTGAGTTCAAGTCCCAGGAAATCGCCCGGGTTGCGGTGGTGATTGACCGGGGATCGAGAAGGATTTCGCGAGCTCTTGCAGGCTTCGGTCTTTTGATTTCCGGTGCCGTTTTGATCCTTGCCGACAAGGGTTATCATTGGGACGATTTTTCGGTTCCCGGCTTGGTTCTGCTCGGTTTTGGCGGATATTTCATCATGCGATCCACCGGAAAATAGACCGGCTACACCGCGCCCAGGCCCGAGATCCAGAAATCCTGATTCCATTCAATCGTATCATTGCGAGGCCGCGCAAGGCAGAGCCCCTCCAGTACCAAGGTTTCGGATTTGAATCCAAGACCCAGAAGCTCATGTTCCGGCCCAATCATTTCCGCCTCAGGATTTCGATTCATCAATCGAATCAAAAGTTCGCGGATGCCGGCGGGATCCCCTCCGGTTTCATGGACCATTCCTTTCAGGTCCATTCCCCGTCCATATCCGATGAAGGCAAATGGCTCTTTGATGGATTCCCAGGTCACCGTTGTTTGCCGGGCAAGCCACTCCCTGTCCGAAGGTGTGAATTCAATCCCCGTTGTCCGGTTTTGAAAATCATCCAAAATGCCTTGGCAAAGTCCGGAATGAATCTCCAGGTTGGGATTGAATGTTCGAAACCCTGCGGGAGAGAGGGTTGCGAGCCTGGCCCGCGCTTGGGTTCCCGAAAGTTTGAATCCGAACTTTGCATAGAAATCATGTTCGGATCCCCAGAGAAGACTCCAAGTGCATCCGGCTAGGTCGGCCTTTGAGAGTGCCAGTCTCATGAGGCTGGAAACGAGACCGCGTCCTCGAAATGATTCCAATGTTGCAACCGCTCCGATCAGGGCGACCGGTGTTCGAGTGCCGCCGGATCTGACGTTGCGGAAATGAATACCCACGTGCGAGACGAGCCGGTTCCCTGAGTAGCCACCCAATCGAAGGACACCCGGGGCGCTCCATACCGGGAAATCATCAAAATACCGATGGGGCGGGGAGTATCCGAAGCTTTCTGAGACAAGATCGTCCACCTGTCCGGTGTCACGGGCAGAAACCTCTCGAAAGGTTATTTGATCCAAGACGCAACTTTCTCCGCGATTTTGGGTCCGGTGAGACCGAATCTTTCGTAGATTTTTCCTGCCGGAGCAGAGGCTCCGTAGTCATTCACCCCGAAGTTCAGTCCGTCCCGTCCTGTTACTTGAGCCCAGCCCAGCGTGATTCCAGCCTCGATTGATGCGACGTTTTTGCAATTCGACGGAACCACTGCTTCCCGAATCTCGGGCTTTTGACCAAAGAAAAGCTCCATGGAAGGCATGGAAACCACACGGACGGGAATGCCTTTTTGATCGAGGATCTTCTGCGTCTCAAGGGCAAGACCGACCTCGGAGCCGGTTGCAACAAGAATGCCTTTGAAGTGCGGACGGTCCGAAACCACATATGCTCCCGCACGGATTCCGGACTTCACGACGGTGGTCGCGGAATCAATCGTCTTCAGTTTCTGTCTCGAGAGAACCAATGCCACCGGACCATGCTTGTGTTCCATGGCGAACGCCCAGGCTTCACGCGCTTCCTGTGCATCCGCGGGGCGAAGGGTGATGAGATTCGGGATCCCCCGAAGGCTCATGAGATGCTCAACCGGCTGGTGGGTGGGGCCGTCCTCGCCCAGGCCGATCGAATCATGGGTGAACACAAAAGTAACGGGAAGATGATTCATGGCGGCGAGTCGAATGGCAGGCTTCATGTAGTCGGCGAAGCAAAAGAACGTGGCGGTGAAGTTCCGGAGACCTCCGTGGTAGGCGATGCCGTTCCCGATTGCGCCCATGGCATGTTCCCGCACCCCGTAGTGGATGTTTCGTCCGGATCCGTGTACTCCCTCAAAAGACCCGCCATCCTTGATGAGCGTGTTAGTGGAACACGAAAGATCCGCATCCCCTCCGAAGAGAATGGGGACCTGTTGAGCGATTGAATTCAGGACTTTTCCGGCGGACTCGCGGGTTGCGAGATCTTCACCGGGGGTGAAGCGAATGAGCTTTTCGTAAAATTCCTCGGGCAACGACAGTGCGGCACCCTGGTCGAAAATCTCGCGTTTTGATGGATGTTTTTTACTCCAGTCCGCGAAGGTTTCCTGCCAGATTCTCTCGGCGGCGGCACCGCACGTGCCCGGAAGCGCGAAATGAGAGGTGGTTTGTGCTGGAATGGAGAACGCCTCCGCCTCTTTCCATCCAAGTGCTTTTTTCGTGAGTGCAAGCTCCTCGGCACCCAAAGGAGATCCATGAGAGGAGCTTTTTCCGGACTTGTTCGGAGAGCCGTAGCCAATAGTGGTTTTCAGGATAATCAGGGATGGTTTTGAGGTTTCCGCCTTCGCCGATGCAATCGCGCGATCAATCGAGTTCAGATCGGTATCCGCGTTCTTTACAGTGATGACTTGAAACCCGTAACTCTCATATCGTTTTGCGACATCTTCTGTGAACGAAAGAGAGGTCGGTCCATCGAGTGAAATGTCATTTGAATCATAAAGATAAATGAGTTTCCCGAGTTTCAGATGTCCCGCAAGAGATGCGGCTTCGGTGGAAATACCCTCCATCAGATCGCCATCGCCAACAAGGCAGTAGGTATGGTGATCCACAATTTTGTGTTCGGGGGTATTGAGCAGATTGGCCAAGCGACGCTCTGCGATTGCCATGCCCACCGCGTTGGCAGCCCCTTGTCCAAGGGGTCCTGTGGTTGCCTCAATTCCGGGAGTCAGTCCGAACTCGGGATGGCCCGGGGTTTTGCTCCCCAATTGCCTGAAATTCTTGATCTCGTCGAGTCCAAGGTCATATCCGTAGAGATGCAAAAGACTGTAAATCAGCATGCTCCCGTGTCCCGCCGAGAGAACAAAGCGGTCCCGATCGAAGAAGGTGCTATTTTTTGAATTGAATTTCAGATGTTTTTGGAACAGTACGTAGGCAAACGGGGCGGCACCCAAAGGGAGTCCGGGATGGCCTGAGTTCGCCTTTTGAATCGCATCAATGGAAAGAGTGCGAATGGTGTTGATGCAAAGCCAATCAATCTCGTGAAATGCATTTTCCATATGTACGGACACCCTATCATCATTTAGAATGCTTTTACTATGGCGAACTGGATTCAGCTGATGGGTGTAGGTGCCCGTATTGTAATGTTTATTTTGATTCTTCTTTCGATTTGGTCGGTAGCGATCATGATTGATCGAAGGCAGGTGTTCAAGCGGGAGCTCGGACCCTCCCGGATGGACGAAATCAAAAAGATCATCGGGTCGAGGAATTGGGACCTTCTCCGGTCCTGGGCTGAATCGAATCCTTGTTTTGCTGCGGGAGCGATTCTTTCCGCAATGGGAGCGGAATCGAAGGATGAGTCGGTGATTGATCGTGCCGTTCAAAGCTATTTCACCGAGCAGAAACTCAAGCTTGAGAAGGGTTTGAATTTGCTCGCGACGCTTGCCGCGAATGCGGCGTTCATCGGCCTTCTCGGAACGGTCATGGGAATCATCCAGAGTTTCGGAATTCTTTCTTCCCAACAAGGTTCTGCGATGAATGCAGTCATGTTCGGTTTGGCAGAGGCGTTGGTTGCCACTGCAATCGGCATTTTCGTCGCGGTTCCCGCGGCAATCGGCTACAACTTGTTTTCCCAACGACTCAGAAATGCGCAGCTGGAGGCCAGCGCCATCCGCGATCTTTATGTTTCGAAAGTGGTGAAGTAAAATGGCGGGAGGCAGCTTTCGTCGAGAAGAAGATTCGCTCCCGGCGATTTCCGAAATCAATGTGACGCCCTTTGTGGACGTTGTGCTCGTTTTGCTGGTGATTTTCATGGTCACAGCGCCGATGCTCGTTCGAGAGCAGATGGCTGTGAATCTTCCAAAGGCACAATCCGGCGAGAAATCCGCATCACAATCCATTTCGATTGTGATCGACAAGTCGGGTGCCGTGAGTGTGGGGGACAAGGCTGTGGCGATTGCAGATTTGTCGTCCGAGATCAAAAACCTCCTTCTCGCAAATCCAAATGCCCAAGCCGTCATCAGTGCGGATCAAGAAGCGAAACACGGGGATGTGATTCAAGTGATGGACATCATCAAAAGCGCGGGGCTCACCCGGTTTGCAATTCAGATTGAGCGCAAGTAAGGAAGATCAGTTCCTGACAGGACGGCCTTCAGCGTCTTGGATGTCGGTAATGCTGGAAAACCCTGGAGTCCGTTCGGCTTTGACATAGTCGGGGAGCTTGGGCTCGGAAATCAGATGCCCATTGAAGGACTCATGGGAGTCATTCGCCAGGGAAGAGCCTTGAATCAGGCCAGTCAGGGCAACCAGGATCAACAAAAATAACTTCATACGTACCACTTTCTCAATCCATGCAGGCTTTCGCCCGTCATCAGATTTTAAAGGTCTTGCGAGGCGGCATGCAAGAAAAAAATGCAAATCGCTCAAGTAAATGAGATCCGTTAAGCCGCTTTCTTTTTTGCAGTGTTCTTGGACTTGCCGTTCAACCACGACTCGAAAAGTTTTGCGGCTTTTGCAGGATTTTTCTCAATGTGACCAGCGATGTGCTTGGCGATCTCGTCAATTTCCTGTCGAGTGGTCTTTTGGAGGGGCTCCTTGGCCCTGTCCTTTGAGGGAACTTTATACTGTTTCATCAGGGTTCCGTGCCGCAGATTGATTCTGCGCCTTGATTCCGTTGATGATTTCGTCGGTTACAGGGGACATGAACACTTCGTCACCAATGAGGGAAAACGCAAACCAACGATCGCCAAGTCTTTGATAGAGTACTTCCGCGTCGATTTCCTTGATTACATTTTTTGCCTTATTGTTCTTGGTGCTCATTTTGTCCCTCCTGGATTTCTTGCAAGATCACCTTGCATGAGTCTCATCGGTGAACCGGTTTGAAACTGAATGTGAAAAGATTGCCCATCCGGAAAACAGAACGATTCAAGAAAAGTTCTCGTTTCACCGAGGAGTGTCCTGAGGAGAAGATCCATGAAGGACAACGACGACATCATCAGCCTGGACCAGTTCCGGAACCGAAAGCAGGAAGAAAAGAAACGCAAAACCGAGCGGATCTTCTTTGATCACTTGGTCGGTGTCTATGCCGTTGTGAATCCGGGGAAGATGGTTCAAGTGAATCTAACCGATGTCAGTGAAGAGGGGCTCGGGATCCAAGTGCCTTATCAGTCCGAAAAGGTCTGGCCAACGCAGATGAATGACATTGCGATCCGGCTGTATTTCAGCGCCGAAAACTTCATGGAGCTCGTTGTGGACATCAAAAATACACGCCCTGTCATTGAGGGTGGAAGCCGCTATCTGCGCTACGGATGTGCGGTAAAGAACGATCAGCGGGCCTTTCCCGCGTGGTCCAAATTCGTTTCTTTCTTGAAGGCGTTTTCGGATGTCTCCGAACGTGACACCGGAAACATAGGTGTGGGTTCGATCTGAGCCGTCTTCTCAAGGCTGCTCGGGAAACTCGCCGAATTCCGAAAGTTGATCCACAAGTGTCACGAGCGTGTTGAAGGTCAGCTGTGTATTGCTCTGGATGTCGACGAAGGACGCTCCGATCAGCTGGGTCGTTTGGCGATCAATTTGCCGTACCACCTCAATCTGCAAAGGCAGGTAGAGGGATTGATTCATGTAAAAATCAAGCTCGCAGACCTCACCCTTGGTCAACTTGAACTCGCCGAGAGTTTCGAGCTCAAATCCGATTCCAAGCTCACTGATGTCATTTACCCGATGCCGGGTATACCCCAATTTTGGAATGCAGACATAAAATGAAAAACGATCCACAATGTCGCGACGTTTCGCACGTCGCTTTTCAACCCAGTTTTCCGTCATAAGCCCTCTTTCGTGGGGAGCCCACCCGGGGTTTTCGGTGCTTTCAAAATCAATTCCATTTTGGTCTTCAGTTGTTCGAGGGCGTCTCGGGCGTCACTGAGGAGTTTTCCATGCTGAATCTCGAAAGCTGCCTTGTCCTGGGGTTTATCCAAGTATTCCATTTCGGACTTGATGAGAGTCTGCATTGCGGCGAATGCGTTCTTCACAAGACCATAGGCTTTTCCATAAAAGAATTCGTTTTGCAGGGTCTCAGGACTCCACGTTTGGATGGCTTGGTCGAGCTGTCCGCTGATCTGCGTCCAGGCGCCGCTTGCCTTCTTCCATTGGGCTTTCATCTGGGGTGTTGCCTTCTTCGCACGGAAGATTTTTTGAAACTCTGCCGTAATGGAGTTCTGCTGAAGAATCAGGGTTTCAGAGAACTGTCGCAACTCGGAGATCTCCTTGTCGGCTTTTTCCTTGATGCTTTCATGAAATGCCTTCAGGCGTGTCAGGTAGGTTTCGTCACGTTCTCCGCCAAGAAAGTATTTTTTGGTGATGAGAAACCGGCTTCCCGCCGGAACGCCCGCAGGAGGATTTCCGGGTGCGCGCGAAGGAGGAATGACCCCGAGCTCCGTCCGGATGGATTCTTCCTGTTCCGGGGACTCATAAACATGGACCTGATACTCGCCTTTCGGGATCGGCTGACCGCCATCCATAAGGAAGGCTTCCGATTTACCGACACCATTCGAGATGACCACGGTATTTTGAGCGTTGAATTGGAGCTTGTTGAGAAGAGTCTCCGATTCGCCCACAAGGAGAACGTCGAAGCGGGTTCTGTGGGGCAGGTTGGTGGCGATGTAAAAGACCGGGCGATTGGGATCGGCAACAGACAATGCAACTGCAACCCTTGCCTCAGCATCGGCAGTGGAATTCCGGGTACTCTCGAGTTCTGCGAGTTCCTGCGGTTTTATGTCGGGAAGTGCAGGCACAAATTTGAAGATCGGTCGCAGGAATGGAGCTTTTGAAGTGATATTCTGAAGGATGGGGCGAATGCGGGAATGGAGGGAAGTGTCGGAGGTTCGGCTTCCCGCTGCGAGAATTCCGAGGGCGACTGCGGCAAGAACGACCGCTGTCAAAACAAGACCAAAGAATACCTTGCCAAGCAGACCCATGGATTTTGGCTTTGCGCGGGTCGAGGCGGCCTCGGGGGTGGATTGTTTGGTTTCCTTGGCGGAAACGGGTTTCGTTTCCGTGGGGGCGTCGGCGCTGGCAGGCTCCATGGTTCCTTCCGGGGAAGCAGCAGCGGATTCCTGTGCGGGCTGTTGTGGAGGATTCATCGCCTCGAGCGCATCATTCAATTCTTGAACCTGGGAGAGCATCAACCAATCGGCCATGCCTTCGCGCCACACATAGCTTTCGGGTTGGATCTGACCCTTCTGTTTCCGCTCGTGGACCTCTTTCACGCTGAGGGGGCCCTCGTGTTGATCGCCGATGTAAACAAACCACCTTTTTTCATTTTCAGTATTCATTTTTTGGTGCTTTCCGTTCACTCTGAGTTTAATGGAAAACGGCAAGTTAGGCAATTTTTGCAAGGCGAGGTTCGCGGTTGTTGGATATCCCGATGACCTTGCCGTCAAAAATGTGAACGGACGTCCCGGAGCTGCTCAAGGTCCCGGAAGATTCCTCGAATTCCTCGGTCGACTGAAGGGAGAAGCGCCGGTTCTTGAATCCATCCACCGACAGGTTCTGGCCTCCGTCGGGTCCGATCTCGAGGAGAACCACCGAATTTCAGCCGATCTTACCGCGACAGAGTACCGGGCTCTTGATTCCGGCGCCGACGCTCTTGTGGTCGTGGGTGGCGGTCACGATTACGCCTACTCCTGGCTCAAGGGGCTCAGGCATGCAATTCCGGGGGCAGCGAGGGTTGGATGCATCAATCTTGATGCGCATTTTGATCTGAGAGAATACAAGCCTGTGATGACGAGCGGCTCTCCGTTTCGACGATTGCTCGAGGAAAAGGTCCTTCGCCCGGAACACCTGATTGAGTTTGGAATCCAAGGTCACTGCAACGCGAAGGACCTCTGGGAGTATGCGAGGAAGAACAAGATCGAAACGATTCCGATGGAGAAGCTCCGCTTTGGAAAAGCCGTTCCCGAGTTCAAGAAGGCCCTTCAGCGCTTACGGCGGAAGTGCGATGTTGTCGTGGTTTCGCTGGATCTTGATTCAATCAGTCTTGCGTTCGCGCCAGGGGTCTCTGCCCCCCAACCGGAGGGATTCAGTGCAAGCGAGATTTACCAAATGCTTGAAATTTCCGGTGCGGACTCCAAGGTGAAATCTCTCGGGATTTTTGAGCTTTCCCCGCCCCTCGATGTCCAGGATCAAACCTCGAGGCTTGCGGCTCAGGGAGCCTGGAAGTTCATGGAACACAAACTGCGAAGGAAAAAAAGATGAAGTCACTTTTGCTCTCGATTGACCAAGGGACCACGGGCACCAAGGTTCTGGTCATGGACACCGATTTGAACAGGATTGCGGAGCAGTACACTCCCTTTGAGCAACATTTCCCGATGCCCGGTTGGGTGGAGCACGATCCGGAGCAAATCTGGGAGAGTGTGCGCAAGGGGATTGACTCTGTCGTCGGTCGGATTGATCCGAAAAGGATTGTCGGAATCGGAATCACAAATCAAAGGGAAACCATTTGTTTTTGGAATAAAAAAACGCTCGCTCCGGTGAGGCGTGCGATCGTCTGGCAGGATCGAAGGACCGCAGACCGTTGCGAGGAGTTGAAGAAGAACGGACTGGAACCCGAGGTTCAAGAAAAGACGGGATTGTTGCTTGATCCCTATTTTTCAGGGTCCAAGCTTGAGTGGGCTCTGAAACACGATCCGAAGGTGGCGGATGCCGCCAGACGCGGAGAGCTTGCTGTGGGAACCATCGATTCGTTCCTGCTCTCAAGGCTCACCGGGGGAAAGAGCCATGCGACAGATCCCTCGAATGCGTCGAGGACCCTTTTCATGGATCTGAAAACCCTGCGATGGGATGCGGAGCTGCTTCGGTTGTTCGGAGTGAGTGAGTCGGTCCTTCCAGAGATTCGGCCTACGTTTAGCGAATTTGGAAGAACGCTTGGAATCCCCGGTTTGCCCGATGGGATTCCGGTGACGGGGATGATCGGGGATCAGCAGTCCGCCTTGCTCGGTCAGGCGGCGGTTGAGGCCGGGATGGCGAAGTGCACCTACGGAACCGGTGCATTTTTGTTGATGAATACAGGTGCAGAACCGAGGAAAAGCCGTGCGAGATTGCTCACGACTGTTGCGTGGACCGGTCAGGGCGCCTCTGCAACGTATGCTCTGGAGGGAAGCGCCTTCATGGCAGGGGCCGTGGTGCAATGGTTGCGAGACGGTCTCGGCATGATCAGGGATTCTTCCGAGATCGAGGCACTTGCGGCAACCGTACCATCCTCGGACGGAGTCGTGCTGGTGCCGGCATTTACGGGCCTCGGAGCTCCTTATTGGAACCCGAATGCCCGAGCGATGATCTCAGGTCTCACGAGGGGGAGTACAAAGGCACACATTGCCCGTGCGGCCTTGGAGGGAATCGCGTTTCAGAATGCAGACATCCTCATGGCAATGGAACGCGATCTCGGTGCCGAGATCAAGGGTCTTTGTGTGGATGGAGGTGCGTCCCGCAACAATCTGCTGATGCAGATCCAGTCCGATATTCTCGGGCGAAAATTGATTCGTCCGGCATTTACCGAGACAACAGCGCTGGGCGCGGTGTTCGCTGCCGGACTTGGTTCCGGAGTCTGGACTTCGGTTCAGGACGTGAAAAAAGCCTGGAAGGTCGACCGTGAGTTCGCTCCAGTCATGAATGCCGGGAATCGTGAGCAGGCGATGAAGGCTTGGGCGCGAGCGGTCGCACGCGTGTCTCTCCCGGATTGAAAGAAACGGATCAGATCAGATTCGGAATCTCGTTGACGTGTGCGATCGGAAGGCGGCTGATTCCCTTGATTTTGGAGGTTCGATCCATTTGCGAGGCCGGAATGACGATCTCGGTGAATCCGAGTTTTTTCGCCTCTTCGACGCGAAGTTCGATTTGATTCACTTTGCGGACTTCCCCCGTGAGTCCCACTTCACCAAGAAAAGCGAGGGAAGAGGAAATTGGACGTTCCCGGATTGCGGAAAAGATGGCTGCCATCGATGCGAGATCGCACGCCGGTTCGGTGAGTTTCAGTCCGCCCGCTACATTGAAAAACAGATCCTGGTTGATGAGCGATGCGCCCACATGCTTTTCCAGCACAGCGGTGAGGATGGCAAGTTTCTGTGAGTCGAGGCCCACCGAGGTTCTTCTTGGTGTTGCAAAAGGCGAGGGCACGCAAAGGGCTTGGAGTTCCACCAAAAGCGGCCTGGAGCCTTCAAGCGTTGCGACAATAGCCGTACCCATGGCCTGCTCTTTTCTTTCCGAGAGAAAAAGTGCGGAAGGATTTGCGACATCGATCAGTCCGTCGGAGGTCATTTCAAAAACGCCGAGCTCATTGGTGTTCCCGAAGCGGTTCTTCACGGTTCGAAGCAATCGCATGGTCTGACCGGAATCCCCCTCGAAATAGAGTACGGTATCGACCAGATGCTCGACAATCTTCGGACCCGCAATCGACCCTTCCTTGGTCACATGACCCACAAGCCATACTGCGATCCCTGCCGATTTCGCGAGATTCATCAGTCGTGAGGTCACCTCTCTCACCTGGCTGACTGTTCCCGGGGCCGATTCGACGAAACCCGTGGAAAAGGTTTGAAGAGAGTCCATGATCAAGAGTTCAGGTTTCAGTTCCTTGACCATGAGAAGAGCTTTTTCAAATTGGGTCTCGGCTGCAAGGTAGATCTTGTCCTCGTTCCTGATCTTGAGTCTTCGAGCCCTCGATTGGATTTGCTCGATCGACTCCTCGCCGGAAACATAGAGCACGCGCTGAAGTCCGGCATGTTCCGTCAAACCCTGAGCGACCTGGAGAAGGAGGGTGCTCTTTCCAATCCCCGGATCGCCTCCGATCAAAACAAAGCCATCCCGGATCATTCCACCACCCAGCACTCGGTCGAGCTCTCCCGATCCCGTTGAATGACGGTTCCGACCCCGTGCACCCTCGGATGACTGATGATCACCAAGACGCACGAATGAGTTTTGGGCGGACGAAGGTCCCGCAAAGGTTTCCCGCACTGCCGAGATCGAGGAGTCCTTCGAGACTGTTGTTGTCTCCTCAACGAACGAATTCCATGAATCGCACTCGGGGCACTTGCCGAGCCATTTTGGATTGGAGTGACCACAACTCTGACATGTGTACCGGGTTTTTGTTTTCATGCTAGGATCGAAGATATGCCAAAGGATGACAAAAGAGGCAAAAGCTTTTGGGATGATCGTGAGGTCACAGAGACGGGACTCTTGCGAAAACCTGAAAAACAACCTTCTGACAAGCCAGCGGTCACAGGATCTTCCGGGGGTGCGGTCACCTCGACCCAAATCGATCAAAAAATTCACGAAGCTCGCGTTTTAATGGAACAAACCCATCAGCTCTATCTGCAGTTTTTCAATGGCGTGGAGCGAAGAGCGCCCATCGAAAAAGTCAGACTCCTCGAGTCCAAAATCTCGGAGTTGCAGAAAATTTCGATCAATCTCACCGCGGCGCGCTTCAAGATTTCCCAGTTCCTCAGTCAGTATTCGGGAATGAAAGAGCTCTGGGAGCGCAAGCTGCGAGAGCGGGAACGAAAGTGATCCGGGGCCTTCAGTGCCCGCGCAGCAATTCCTGAAATCCTGCTTCGTCAATCACCGGAACGCCAAGGCTGCGCGCCTTTTCGAGTTTTGATCCCGCCTCTTCACCGGCAAGAACGAAACTTGTTTTCTTTGAGACCGATCCTGAGACCTTGCCGCCATGGTCCTCGATGATCTTTTCCGCCTCGGACCTTCCCATGTTCGGCAAGGTGCCTGTCAGCACAAAGGTCTTTCCTTCGAAGATCTGGGCCTTGCCCGAGGATTTCGGCTCAACGGGCTGAATCTTCGAAAGAAGGATCTCGAGTTCCTCACGATGTTCCTGATTGGAAAAGTAATCCTGGACGGATGAGGCCATTTCCTCTCCGACACCGTCCACATCGAGAAGCAGATCGCGGTTGGCGGCAGAGAGGTTTCCGATGGTTTTGAAGCGAAGGGCAAGAAGCTTTGCAGTCGTTTCGCCGACGTGCCGGATTCCGAGCCCGAAGATCAACCGGTAGAGCTCCGGCGTGCGGGATGCGTCGATTGCATTCAAGATCTTTCGAACAGATTTATCGGCAAATCCCTCAAGTGAAATTAGATCATCATAGGTCAAATCGTAAAGATCATGGAGGTGCTTGATGAGGCCCTCGTCAACCCATTGATCCACAATTTTGTCGCCGAGGCCCTCAATGTTGAGAGCGTCCTTCTGGGCAAAATGCTTGATTCTTTCCTTGAGTTTCGCAATGCAGTTTCGCCCCGAGCAGCGGGACACGGCTTCTCCTTCGGCACGGACGACACCGGATCCGCACACCGGACAAGCATCAGGGATGCGAAATCTGCGCTCATCGCCCCTTCGCCTCTCTTTGAGAACTTCGACGACTTCCGGGATCACATCTCCTGCGCGTTGGATGACCACATGATCTCCGATCCTGATGTCCTTCCTGTCGATCTCGTCCTGATTGTGGAGAGTTGCGCGTTTCACGATCACACCGGATACGTTGACCGGACTCACGATTGCGACCGGAGTGAGTGCTCCTGTTCTTCCGACTTGAACTTGGATGTCCTCGATGAGGGTTACGGATTTCTTGGGCGGGAATTTGAAGGCAATCATTCCGCGCGGGGAGCGCGCAATGAAGCCCGCCGTCTGCTGCTCAGAAAATGCGTTCAGTTTTACGACGACCCCGTCGATTTCAAAGGGAAGGGAGTCGCGAATGGTTTCAATTTCGCGATAGAAGTCCAGAACCGATGCGGAGCCCTTGCAGATCCGCTTTTGGTTTCCGACCGGGAATCCCCACTCGAGGAGCATGTCCTCGAAGGCTGAAATGGTTTTTGGAAGGGTGAATCCGGAGACCTCTCCGACACCGTAGAAGAAACCGGTGAGCGGACGCGAAGCGGTAATTTTGGAATCGAGTTGACGAAGGCTTCCGGCTGCGGCGTTTCGAGGATTTGCAAAAGCCTTCTCGCCGCGCTGGGACTGTTCCCGATTGAGTTCCAGGAAAGACTCGATCGGGAGCACGATCTCTCCCCGGATTTCGATTTTTCGGGGAGGGGTGGACGTGCGAAGTTTGAGCGGGATCGATCGGATCGTCTTGATGTTCTCAGTGACGTCTTCCCCGGTCTCGCCATCGCCACGAGTTGCTGCACGGGTGAGGAGGCCGTTTTCGTAGGTGAGGTTGATGGAGAGGCCGTCGAATTTGAGTTCCGCGAAATATTCGAATTCCTTTTCGGGAGAAGCCTCAAGGAAACGATGCAAGCGTTCATCGAAGGCTTGCCACTCCTCTTGATTGAGCGCGTTTGCCAGAGAAAGCATGGGAACCCCGTGCTTTGATTTCTGGAATTGTTCGAGCGCCTTCCCGCCCACGCGTTTCGTCGGGGAATGGGGGGAGGCAAGTTCGGGATGTTCTTCCTCAAGGGTTTGAAGCCTGCGGAAAAGAGAATCATACTCTGCATCCGTGATCAAAGGCTGATCGAGCTCGTAATAGGCCCGGTCATGCCGCTCGATCTCGAGCACAAGACGATTCATTTCTTCCCAGATGGCTTTGGAGCTGCCTGACATGGTCAGAAGTAATACATGATCGAGGGAGAGACGGTAAACAGTTTTTGGGTGATGGACTCACCGTTTGGAAAGCTCAAGTTCTCGGAGTGAAGCATGATTTGGGTGCGGAACGTAAGCTGTTCGCTTACGCGGTACAGAATGCTTCCGCGAAGGGTAAGATCGGAGGTCGGGCTCGCATCACCTAAATCGAGGTCAATCGCGGTTCCGCTTCGGATCACTCCAAGATCCATTCCCAATTGTGCCGACCAATCTTTAAAGACGGGAAACTCACCGCCCACTCCGAGGATCACGCTTCCCAAGGTCGTGCTTGCGACAAAATCCGAAACATTGGTTGCAAAGGAAGTCTGATTGTACCGGTACCCGAGATGAATCCATGCGATCGGATCAAAAACGGATTTCATTGGAAACAGCGAATAGCCGAGGGCAACACGGAAATGGGTTTCCGTTCCATTGTAACTGTTGGATTGCTCGGTTCCGGTGCTGAGATCAGTGGGGGTATACTTGAAGATGGCACCACCCAAGGTGGCTTGAGCGATGTATCTGGAATTGAGCCAAACCTGCGAGTCGAGCTCAAAGTTTCCGAGCACGCCACCCCCCCCTTTCCCCGATGTGGTGGTCGAAGAGGTCCCTACTTCACGGGAATAGGTGCCGGCACCCAGATTGCCCGCAACCCATCCGGATTTCGGGAGCGTGTTCGAGGAGGTTTTGGATTCCGGTTTCGACACAACGGGCGCGTCGAGAATTTCGCGAACCTTCTGGTCACGGACGACCTTCATGTTGGGCTCGGTTTCCACTACACGTGCAAAACTGAGGGATGGCTCCACCTGCTCGATTTGGGCGCGCCCCACAGGTTGCCAACGCCACTCCTCAATGGTGTGGAGGAGCGGGTGTCGCTTTACGCTTTGAAGAGTGTGGATTGTGACCAGTTGTCCCGGCTTCACGCCTGCATTTTTGCCGAGGCTGATGGTGATGGAATTGTCTTCCACTCCGGTTACCGATCCGAGAAACGGGAGTTTTGCAATCAACTCGTCCAAACCCTTGGACACGGCAAGGGACAAGCCCTCGCCACGGATGCCCGATGGTTGTCCCTCATCGAGGTACCGGAAATCGACTCTTGCCACGACATCCGCTCTCGGAGCGTATACCCATTCGATTTCGAAACGGTACGAGTCGCCTTCCTTGGTCACGCGGCTTCGGAGAAGGTCCTCGACTTGGTATTTCCTGGAAACCTTTTTCAAGATCTCGGGCTGTTGAACCAGCTCCGCGTATTTCACCGTCGATGAACCGAGAACCTGTCCCAGGCCTTTCAGCGGTTTCACCAGGAATCGGCCATGCCCGCTGAAGTAGCGACCGAATTGCTCCTCTAGGTAGTCAGAGAAAACCCCGTCCATGTTATCGGAGGGCTTGAGCCATGCCACCGAATCCAATTGGTAAACACGGTCATTTTCCGGGCTTGCGCCCGCCGGGACCGCGAGCAGCGAAAGGAGAAGGGCAAGAAGGGCAGAGTTTATTTTTTGGAAAGTTGGGCCCATTTTTCCTCATAGAAGGCGACCAGGGTTTTCAACTCCGCAATTTCCTCGTTCGCTGCATTCAAGGCTTGTTCGATATTCTTGACCCGGGCATCCATGTCCTCGGACGCGTGGGGAAGGTTCAAGCGGGGATCATGATTCCTGGGAGCGGTGAAGGTCCCGTCATCCAGAACCAGGTAACGGCCCTCGAGCAACTTCCAAGGGATTTTGTTTGATTTGATGTAACGACGCAAAGTGGAAAGACTGATTCCCTTCTTGACTGAGAACTCCACCAGGGGAATCCAATTCTCGCTGTCGTGATCACCTGCCATCCCATCATTCTATTTCCCTAAGCGGAAAATTCAAGTACTGTTAGGCCGGAGGGTGACAATTTCATGGTGACCACGCCGAAAATCAGGATCAACCGGAAGAAAAAGGTGGCTTTTGTCCTGTCCGGAGGTGGTACCAAGGCTGCGGCATTTCACATCGGGGTGGCTTATGCCCTCCGTGAGCACGGTTTTGAGTTTTATCAGGGTCTCAAGACCGATCAAAACAAGATCGAACCCCATTCCCGGATGGTCCAAACCTATGTGGGTTCAAGTGGCGGATCCTTCATTGCGACGGTGCTGGCGGCAGGGTACAGCCTTGAGAACATTTCGGCCTCGTTTTTGAATCAGATTCCGACCCAGACCTCCCAATTCTTTCCGCGGTCCCTGCCTCGTCTCCAGTATTCCAAGATGTTCAAGCTCCGTCCCGAAATCGCAAAAGAGCAGGTCAATCAGTTTCAGACCATGAAGAACATCGCAAGCTCGCTCATGGACGGGAATTTTCCGAGTCTTCTTCAGTTGAAGTGGCTGAAGATGAGCGGGCTTTTTTCGACTGCGGGACTCGAGCAATTCATGCGCGAGGAAGTGCTCCCCTCGAATCGCTTTGAGGATTACCGTCCCGAGCTCTTTGTCGTGAGCACCAAGCTCAATGATTCCCAGAAGGTGGTCTTCGGGAAGAGTTCGTATTCGCCGCCTCCGCATGATCCGAGGTGCGAATACCAAACCCATGTCAGGATCTCGGATTCCATTGCGGCAAGCGCGAGCCTGCCAGTGATCTTTGCCCCTTACCAGATTCCGGATCACTCAGGCCGCACCCATTACTACATCGATGGCGAGATTCGCGAGACCCTGTCCACCCATGTCGCGGTGGATTCGGGCGCGGATCTTGTGTTCACCAGCTATACGCATCAGCCGTACCGCTTTGTAAAGGAAGTGGGTTCGTTAACACTTCTTGGATTGCCTGCAATCGTGGTGCAATCGATCTACATTCTCATCGAACAGAAAATCAATTCCACCTACGAGTCCTATCGCTCGAAGAAAGCCGCGATGAACGAGGTGTACCGGTATTGCAAAGAAGCGGGACTTGAGCTCGGGCAAGCCGATCGGATCATGGACATTCTTGAAAAGGAACTTCACCAGGACCGGAACCTCGACATCATCCCGATCCATCCGAATTCCTCGGACACCCGGACCTTTCTTGGCGAGCATTTTTCTCTCAATCCGCGGAAGCTCACGGAAATCGTGAAGGCCGGGTACAAGGCCGGGATGGGTGCGCTTTCCAAATACGAATTCGAGGAGTGATGGGATGAGCCAGACGATTGAATCCCCCTTTTGGTTTGGAATGATCTCATCGCTCGCGATCATGATCCGATATTTTCTTGTGGCAGGGGCCGCGTACTGGGTGTTTTGGGTTCATGGCAAGGCGAAATTCAAGGAGCGCAGGATTCAGCCCTCCAAAATGCCGCGTCCGGGAGTCATGAAGCGTGAGATTCTTTGGTCCGTGCTTTCCTCCTTTGTCTTCGGGTTTTCCGGCATCTGGGCGTTCCGCAACTGGATGGGCCTCAATCCCGGATTCGGATTTGATGTGTCGGTCGCGGATGTTCCCCGCGGAGTTCTCACTTTTTTTGTCCTCGCGTTCCTGCATGATACCTATTTTTACTGGATGCACAGGTGGGTTCATCATCCCCGCATGTTCAAGCTCGTGCACCGGGTGCATCACGATTCCATCACCCCGAGCCCATGGGCTGCGTTTTCGTTTCATCCGCTTGAGGCAATGCTGGAAGCGCTGATCCTCCCGGTTTTGCTTTGGTTGATTCCGGTATCGCCTGTGGTCCTCATGGCGTTCCTTGTGTGGATGACGGTTCTCGGCGTGATCAACCACCTGGGCTATGACCCCTATTTCAAGGGGTTTGATCATCATCCGGTCTTCAAGTGGATGATCTCGGCACGGCACCACGATTACCATCACACCCATCCGGACCGGAACTTCGGACTCTATTTCACCTTCTGGGACCGGTGGATGGGAACCCAGTGGAAAAAATCCCCAATGAGGGTAGCGGATCCTTTGGTCAGCGCTTCAGTTGGGTCCGCAAATACCCGAGAGTCTCTTTTGCAGAATTAGAAAGAGTCTTGTCTTCGAGTTGAGCGATTGAAATCACGTTGATCAGGCTTTTTCCGGAGCCCTTCAGAACCTGAAGCTCCTCGCCCTGATCGATTAATTTTTGGGCAAGGTGGCCGGGGAGTACTCCAGCGCCCATTTGTTGAAGCACGAGTTTTGAAACGGCTTGAGCGTCCATGATGAACACCCTGACATCGAGTTCGGCCGACTTCACTTGCAGGTGGTGTTTCATCCAAAGACTCAGCACGGATTGGTCTTCCTGGTAATCGACGTAGGTGAGTTTTTCAAAAAAGGAGAAATCCGTTTGCGGCTTTTGCGGGAGTCCCAATTTCTTTGAGACGCACAGCTCAAGGACTTCGTTATAAACGGATTCGGTTTTGATCCCCTTGTCCATCGCGAAGGAATCCACAAAGGCAAAGTCCACGTCGCCGGTCAGGAGGAGGCGATTCATTTCGAAGGGAAAGCCCTGACGAATCTTGAAGCGGACCTTCGGGTGCTTCTTCTGAAACTCGGCCAAAAGGGGCAGGATCAAGTTGTTCCCGAATTCGATGGGTACACCGATCGACACGGTACCTGTGAGCTCCTTGTCCGTGTTCTTCAGTTTATTCAGGATGGTTTCGATCTCCTCAAAGCTCTTTGAGGTGTGTTTGTAGAGATCCTTTGCGGTTTGTGTGGGAATCAGCTTTTGTTTTACCCGATCAAAAAGCTTAAGTTCGAGAACGTCTTCGAGGGCTTTGATGTGTTGGCTCACCCCGGACTGGGTGAGGTGAAGCTCGCGTGCTGCGTGGGTCATGCTCTTGGTTCGAAACACAGACTCGAATACGCGTAACTGATTAAGATTGATTTGGTCGATTAGCATGACTTCTACGATACGGCCCCCTGGATCATGAAATCAAGTGGAGAAATGCCTGTAGTTGCGATAATATCGACACACATCGAAATTCAAAGGAGCAACTGGCTATGGTACCTCTCACGCGGCTTTTTTCTTCCACCCTCGGAAGAAAATATTTGATGGGCGCATCAGGAATGGCGCTTGTCCTTTTTCTTGTAGTTCATCTCTTGGGCAACCTGACTTTGTATGCGCCGAACGGTGATCTGCTCAATACCTATGCGGCGCGCCTTCAGGGGCTTGGAATCGGTCTCATTGCCCTTGAAGTGGGTTTGGCGCTCACCATTTTGCTTCACATCATCACGGCATTCCAGGTGACCTACACCTCAAAGCTCGCACGGCCCATCGGGTATGATTCTCCAAAGACCAAGGGCGGTCCTTCGAAGAGCACGGCGGGTTCAAGGAACATGATTCTCACAGGCATTGTGCTTGGAGTTTTTCTCGTGGTTCACATTCTTCAATTCAGATTCGGTCCCTCGATGGAAGAAGGGTACACGACCACTGTGAATGGAGCGATGGTGCATGACTTGTATCGAGTTGTGGTGGAAGCATTCGTTCAGCCTCTCTGGGTTGCGTTTTACGTCGGCTGCATGGTGTTTCTTGGTTTCCATTTGCGCCATGGATATTGGAGTGCGTTCCAATCCCTTGGGATCATCAATCCACGTTGGTCAAAGCCAATCCATACGCTTGGGCTTCTGATCGCCCTCCTTCTGGCCTTCGGATTCCTGTTCATTCCGATTTTCATCTATTTCACCCAAAGTGGCGGAGGTAATCCATGAGTATCGAGAACATTCCTTTTTTAGGCAAATTGGATTCAGGCGTTCCCGCAGGCCCGCTCGAAAAAAAGTGGGACAGCTACAAGGCAAACATGAAGCTTGTGAACCCGGCTAATAAACGGAAATACTCCGTGATTGTGGTGGGGACAGGGCTTGCTGGTGGAGCGGCGGCGGCATCGCTCGCAGAGCTTGGCTACAACGTGAAGTCGTTTTGCACCCATGATTCCGCACGTCGGGCGCATTCGATCGCAGCTCAAGGCGGGATCAATGCAGCGAAGAGTTATCCGAACGATGGTGATAGCGCGTGGCGTTTGTTCTACGACACCATTAAAGGCGGGGATTACCGTGCACGCGAAGCGAATGTGTACCGCTTGGCCCAGAACTCGACTTCGATCATTGATCAGTGCGTGGCTCAAGGTGTTCCTTTCGCGCGTGAATACAGCGGCGAACTCGCCAATCGCTCCTTCGGGGGCGCTCAGGTCTCCAGAACATTCTATGCGCGTGGACAAACCGGGCAGCAGTTGTTGCTCGGCGCCTACAGCGCACTCATGAAGGAAGTCGACAAGGGAAAGGTCACCCTCTATCCCTACCGCGAGATGCTTGATGTCGTGATGGTCGATGGCAAAGCGCGCGGGATTATCACCCGCAATCTCAGCACCGGAGAAATCGAGCGTCACGCAGCAGATGCGGTCGTTCTTGCAACGGGTGGGTACGGGCGCGTGTATTTCCTATCGACCAACGCAATGAACTCGAATGTGACTGCGATTTGGCGCGCCCACAAACGAGGCGCGCTTTTCGGCAACCCTTGCTATGTGCAGATTCATCCGACTTGTATTCCGGTTTCTGGAAATCACCAGGCAAAGCTCACGCTCATGTCCGAGAGTCTTCGAAATGATGGCCGGGTGTGGGTTCCAAAAAAGAAAGAGGACTGCAAAAAAGATCCAAGTCTGATTCCGGAAGAGGATCGGGATTATTACCTTGAGCGCAAGTATCCGAGTTTCGGAAACCTGGCACCCCGGGATATTTCATCGCGTGCCGCGAAGGAGTGTTGTGATGAAGGTCGCGGAGTAGGTGAGAGCGGGCTTGCGGTGTATCTCGATTTCCGGGATGCGATCAAGCGTGATGGTGAACCTGCGATCCGCGAACGGTACGGAAACCTCTTTGACATGTATCACGAGATCACAAACGAAAATCCGTACAAGACTCCCATGCGGATTTACCCGGCGGTACATTACACCATGGGCGGACTGTGGGTGGATTACTCACTCCAGACCACTCTTCCCGGTCTCTTCGCTGCGGGTGAGGCGAACTTCTCGGATCACGGTGCCAACCGCCTCGGGGCTTCCGCCTTGATGCAGGGACTTTCGGATGGTTACTTCGTGCTTCCGTTCACGGTGACCAACTATTTGGGTACTCACGCGACCGAGTTGCTCAAGAAGGTGGATACTCAGCATCCGGCGTTTGAGTCTGCGGAAAAAGAAGTTCGAGCCGGCATCCAGAAAATTCTGGAAGTTGGCAAGAAGGGCTCCCGCACTCCGACTGAGATCTTTCGCGATCTTGGAAAAGTGGTTTGGGAGAAAATCGGGATGGCCCGTTCCGAAAAAGGACTCAATGAGGCGATCGCCGAAATCAAAAAACTCCAAAATGATTTCGACACCAACCTGAAGCTCACTGGCGATGACAAGCTCAACAAGAACTTGGAGACCGCAGGACGCGTTGCCGACTTCCTTGAGCTAGCTCACCTGATGGCCCAGGATGCCCTTGATCGGAAGGAATCCTGTGGGGGACACTTCCGGCTCGAAAGCCAGACCCCGGACGGGGAGGCTCAGCGGAATGATGATGAATACGCGTACGTGGCAGCCTGGGAGTACAAGGGCCGAGGCAAGGATTCCATTGTCCATAAAGAGCCGCTTGTTTATGAGAACGTCAAACTTTCAGTAAGGAGCTACAAATAATGAGTGCTTCGAATTCGAAAACCATGAATGTCCGTCTCAAGATCTGGCGCCAAGAGGGACCAAGCGCTCCCGGAGCGTTCGAGGAGTATTCCCTCTCAGGAATTCTCGTCGACATGTCATTTCTTGAAATGCTCGATACCTTGAATGAAAAGCTCATTCACGAAGGCAAACGTCCGGTTGAGTTTGAAAGTGATTGCCGGGAAGGAATCTGCGGAACTTGTTCGCTGATGGTCCAAGGCCAGGCTCATGGACCCGTGCGCGGAGCAACGACGTGCCAGCTTTACATGCGCTCATTCCAGGATGGTGAACTCATCACGATCGAGCCTTGGCGGGCGAAGGCGTTTCCGATCCTGCGTGATCTTATCACCGATCGAAGGGCTTTTGATCGCATCCAGATGGCTGGAGGGTATACTGGGGCCAAGACCGGGCCTCATGCCGATGCCAATGCGATCCTCATTCCAAAGGACATCGCAGACCGAGCAATGGATGCGGCTGCATGCATCGGGTGCGGTGCTTGTGTTGCTGCTTGTCCCAATGCTTCGGCCTCGCTCTTTACTTCCGCGAAGGTCACTCAGTTTGCATTACTCCCGCAGGGGCATGCCGATCGCAAGCGTCGCGTGATCCGCATGGTGGATCAGATGGACAAAGAAGGATTTGGAAGCTGCTCCAATCTTCAAGAGTGCGAGGCTGCCTGCCCGAAGAAGATCTCGATTCAGAATATCGCGATCATGAAGCAGGAGTACCTGAAGGCCGCGATCTCCGCAGATTTCCGTGCAGGACTGGGTAGCGCGGATGGCGGCGCCTGATCCGGTTCGGAAGCTCGCAAGGAAATTGAAGACACCCTGGGAGATCCAGGGGTTCGTGTCCTCAATCCCCTATAATCCTGATGATTTCTGCAAATCAGCAAAACGGGTGCTGATCGAACGGACCGCCCATTGCATGGAGGGTGCGCTGCTTTCTTGTCTGCTGCTTGAGGAGTTGGGGCATGAGCCCTCCCTCCTGCACTTTCGTGCTCATCGGGATGATGATCATGTGGTTGCCCTCTTTCGGGAACAAGGACTTTGGGGCGCGATCGGAAAGAGCAACACGACACTCCTCACCTGGCGGCCGGCGCTCTATCGATCGGTACAGGATCTCTTGCTCAGTTACTTCCCTTTCTATTTCAATCTGAAGGGGCAGATGAGTCTCGTGGCGTGGGCTGGCCCCGTCAAGCTCAGCCGATATGAGGAGTGGAAGTGGCGCGAGGGCGATGATGATGTGGGTGATTTGAGTGCGCACTTTTATGAAACAGAGAAAGAGCGCTCAATCATGACACCCCGGAAAATCGAGAAGCTCCCGCTTGCAGACCGAAGGCTCGTCGATGCTTGCTTTCTTGGAGCGAACCACAAGGGAGTGTATCGGGCCTGAGGATCTACCCTCTAGAGAAGTGCCACGCGTGCATCGTACCCGATCGGAATTACGGGCACGATCTCAAAGCGCACACTTGGTATGGTTGAGGTTTCGATTCGAATCGAGTCCTTCAGTCCATGACGGGTGAGTTTCGCATACGCCTCCTTCTTCAGCCAAAGGTCCAAGAACTCCTGTGAGAGTCGGGGCGGTGAACCCTGATTGCGGGAGAGGGAGTTGAATTCATTTGGATGAAAGAAGCGTTTGGCAAGCTCAAGGGGGGTGTGTGAGTAGTCACGATTCAATGGCTCGAGATCGACTCCGATTCGATGAGTACTCGTCCACACCAGAAGGGCAAATCTGCCCGAATGGCTGTAAGAAAGATCAATCGCCTTCGTGCCTTTCCATTCAGGACCGGAATCACCCACTCTGAGGTTCCCTTCCGGATCGGACAGCTCTGTGCGAAGCAAAGTCTGGATCGAGGATCGCAAAGACATCCGGTCTCCGTTAAAGGAAAACCATGCGCCCTTGTAATGAGGTGTGGAAAAGGTATTAACCACGGTACTTACATTTGAATCTTACGTAAAGTGGAGCGGTGTTCCCGTCGAACTGTTCGTACACCCACTCGCCATTCAGGGAACGATATGCAGGATAGAGGCGAAATGCGCTGATGTTGCCACGCTTGTCTCCCGTGCTGCCCTGGATGAGTCTCGGCTCGATTTCGAGATCGAAGAAAACCATCCCGCCAAGAAACGTCCGCCCGCGGTCCGGGGTCGACACATAATTCCCCATCTCACCCACAAATTCACCACTCGCGGACTTGGAAAAAACGACTTCGGTGAAGAATTTCCCGTCTCGAAGCAAACAGGAGAGCCCGAGAGGGTTCAATGCTTTTCTGGGGGTGGAATCGGACGCTGAATAACCCGCTTTGCCCCAAAACACTCCGAGGATGATGGCGAAGAGCCAGAGTCGCATATGAGAGTGCTTATAGAACGAATTTAGTTTTGTTGACTAGGGGATTCTTCAAGAAACGCAAGAGAGCGGTTGAAGGTTTCAGGTAGCATGAAGACTGCAAAGATTGCGAACCCGAAGCAAAGATACCCGAGCACAAGGCTCGAATTCACAAGCCCCAAGGTCGGATTCAGTTCCTTGAATGCCATGCTGATCGGGATCACTGAGGCACGCATGAGGTTCGCGATGGCGCTTGAGGCGGTAGTTCTCAGATTCGTGCCGAACATTTCGGCAACCCATGCCACCAGGAGAGCCGAGTACCCATTGCCAAAGCCGATCAGGAGGCGAACCAGATAGAACTGTTGGGCATCCACTCCACGAGAGAATATCGGATGAAAAAGGGCAAAACTTGCCCCAAAGATCAAAAAAATGAGGATCGCTTTTTTCCGGCTTTGTAATTTCTGGCTCAAAAGACCGCAGGCGATGTCGCCAAGGATCGCCCCGAGATACCCCATCATGATGGTGTCACCGGCGGTCACTTCACCTTGTACCTGGAATGCTTTCGCGAATTCCGGGGCGAAATACGAAAGAATCCCCGCCACATACCAAATCGGGACTCCGACCAGAAGGGAGAAGAAGAGGAGCTTCGTTCTTCTGATGGACCCAAAAAGCAAGGGGATGGACCCCCAGGTGCGGTCCTCAGTGGAGAGTCGGCTCTCAAGGAAAATCCGCGATTCGTACACGCTCATGCGGGTGATCAAAAGAACAAATCCGAGTGCGCCTCCTAAGCGGTAGGCATTTTGCCACTGAAGTCTCTGCGAAATGAAACTCGAAGCCACAGCACCCAGGAATCCGACCGCAGCGATGAAGACCGATCCAAGGCCGCGCTTGTCCCGGGGAAGAACTTCGCTTGTGAGTGTGATTGCGGCGCCGAGCTCGCCTGCGAGACCAAACCCCGCAATGAAGCGAACAATCGCATAGTCGGTATAGTCATGGACATACGCATTCAGGAAGGTTGCGAGAGAGTACAAAAGAATGGACCCGAACAGGGCTTCCTTTCGTCCGCGACGATCTCCGTAGACCCCAAAGAAAAACCCCCCGAGAAGCATGCCTGCCATTTGAATGTTCAGAAGGTCGGCGCCCACGTTGAAAAGATCGCTTCCCTGAAACCCGATGCTCTTCAAGCTCTCCACCCGGACCGCTCCGTAGAGTACCAAATCATAAAGGTCGACGAAGTAGCCGAAGGCTGCAATCCAAAGCAGTTTTTGTTTCAAAATCTCCCGCATGTCACCTAAACTTAGTCGCATGGCTTATTTATCGCAACCCTCATTGAGTGGCTCAAATCTCTATTTTATTTCTGAAGAGGACCTCTGGATGGTGCCTCTGAACAAGGAATTGCGAGCGATCCGGTTGACCTCGGGCCAAGGCCCGATCGCGAGCCCGAAAGTCTCTCCGGACGATCACTGGATCGCACTCGCAGGTGAGGAGGAGGGAAATTGTGAAGTCTATCTCGTGCCTGCTCAGGGGGGCGAGCTCCGGAGGATGACGTTCCTTGGCGGTTGGAGCTATCCAATCGGATGGCTCGATCCTGAGACCGTGATTTTCAAGACAAATGCGAAAAACCCGCATCGCATGTTCGAGTTCTTCACCTTGCGGGTGACAGGCGGCCTTGAGGTTGCGCTTCAGCTCGGGGAAGGAACTCATCTTGCGATTTCGGAAACCGGCGCAGTGGTGTTGGAGCGAAACATGGTGCGGGCAGATCCTGCATATTGGAAGCGCTACCGGGGTGGAACTGCGGGACAGCTTTGGGTTTCCATGGATGGATTCGGTGGAGAGTTCAAGCGGCTTGGTGCCTTGAAGGGAAATCTTTCCTGCCCGGTCATCTCAGGAAACCGGATTTATTTTTTGAGCGATGAGAGCGGTCTTGGCCGGATTCACTCCTGCAAGCTTGATGGTTCCGACCTGGTCAGGCACCAGGAACAGGAAGAAAGTGAATTCTATTTCCGCAACCTGACAGGTCGTGGTGATTTGCTTGCCTATCAGTCGGCGGGTGATTTGTTTTTGTATGATGTTAAAAAGGGGACCTCAAAACGCCTTGAGATTCAATTGATGAGTGACCGGGTGAAGGGGCGACGAAAGAATGTCTCCGCACAGAATGGATTCCGGAACTTTTCATTGCAGCCCCAGGGGGAGCGGATCCTTCTCGAGTTTCGCGGGAAGATTCTTCAGATGGCGCATTGGAGCGGGCCAGTCACGCAAATCGGCCGGGATTTCGCCCATCGCTACAAGCTCCCGGACTGGTTGCCCTGCGGAAAGAAACTGCTTGCGGTGCGGGATTCCGGTCTAGCCGAGGATCTCCAGCTCTTTTCTGATCGTGGAGAAGTTCTTGGAACCATCAAGGCAAATGCAACTCCGGGGGGATTCGGACGAGTCACCGGATTGAAGGTGGCGCCGCGAAAGATGCGAGCCGCACTTGCAAATCATCGCAATGAGCTGATTTATGTCGACCTTGAGACGGGGGAGTCCAAAGTTTTGTTTCGCAACCCCTTCCACATGATGACGGATTTCGATTGGTCGCCTGATGGACGGTATCTTGCCTTCTCGCAAAGTCTTGCACCCAATCGCCAGCGGATTGCGATTGCCGATCTCGAGACCATGAAGATTCATCCGATTACGGAATCGGCGTTTGAAGATTTCTCACCGAGCTTTGATCCAGAAGGGAGGTACCTCTATTTCATTTCAAGACGTGCCTACAATCCGATTTATGATGATGCGATCTTTGATATGACCTTTGCCAAGGCCCGCCTGCCGATGCTTGTGGTTCTGAAGCGCGGGGAGTCGCTCCCGTTCCTTCGTGAGTCCACGCTTCCGGATGCCCTCCAAAAGAATGTTCAAACGCCCGTTCCATACTCCGAGGTCAAATGCGAAATCGATTTCGACGGAATTGAAAAACGCGTAGTTCAGTTCCCGGTTACGGAGGCAAAATACACACGGATCCAGGGAATCGGTCGGAAGGTTCTTTGGAGTTATGAGCCAGTTGAGGGAACCCTCGAGTTGAATCCGGTTGATCCGGTGCCTCAGGGCAAGGAGTATGTGGATTGTTATGATTTCGATACGGGAGCATTCGAATACTTCGGAACGGGGGTCAGTGAGTTCAGGATTCGTCCCGAATGTGGGCTTCGCATCATCCGGTCGGGAAACCAGCTTCGCATTCTCAAGGCCCACGAAAAACCCGATGCGAATGCATCCAAGGAACCCTCATCAAAATCCGGAGTGATTGATCTCACCCGTGCGCAGATCATGGTGGAGCCGAAAGAAGAGTGGATCCACATGTTCAAGGATGCCTGGAGGCAGCAGAAGGAATATTTCTGGAAAGAGGATCTCGGAGGAGTGGATTGGGGCGCTGTCTATCGAAGATATGAACCGATCCTCTCCAAGGTGAGTTGCAGGCGGGAGTTTTCTGATCTGATCTGGGAGTTGATCGGTGAACTCGGGACCTCCCATGCCTATGAGCGTGGCGGGGATTATCGCGGTGTCCCCGTGTACGCAGTGGGTTTGCTCGGGGCCGATTTGAAATGGGATCCGGCTGCGAGCGGCTACGAGATTCTTCGGATTCATGAGGGCGATTCCTGGAACCTTCTGCATACCTCACCGCTTCGAGTGCCCGGCGTGGCTTTGTCGGCAGGCGATCTTTTGCTTGAGATTGGCGGGATTCGGTTATCAGAAGAAATGCATCCCCAATCCGCAACGCTGAATCAGTCGGGAAAAGAGCTTTGGATTCGATTCAAGCGGAAGGGACGGCTTGAGATCGAGGAGGGGCTCATCCGGACCTTGAAGTCGGAAAGCACGCTTCGATACCGGGACTGGGTGAATCTGAAACGTGAACGAGTGAAGAAGGCTTCCGGCGGTCGTTTGGGATACATCCACATTCCAAATATGATGGGGCAGGGGTTTGCCGAGTTTCACCGGAACTTTGTGCAGGAGCTCGAGTGTGAGGGGCTTGTTGTCGATGTTCGGTACAATTCCGGGGGGCACATCTCACAATTGATTCTCGATCGCTTGGCGCGGAAGCCCTTGGGGCGGGATGACTCCCGCTGGTTGGGCTCAAGATCGATTCCTTATGAGACTCCGCGAAAGGTTGTCGTTGCCGTGACCAATGAGTATGCAGGATCGGATGGTGACATCTTCTCGCATACCTTCAAGATGAGGAAGATCGGGAAGCTTGTGGGTACAAGGACCTGGGGTGGTGTGGTTGGAATCTGGCCGCGCAATCAGCACATTGATGGCGGTTACACGACTCAGCCGGAGTTCTCAACCTGGTTTCCTGATGTTGAGTACTCACTTGAAAATTACGGAACCGAGCCGGATATTCAAGTGGAGTTTCCTCCTCATGCAGCGCGGACGGGAGAAGACCCGCAACTTGACCATGCCATTCAGGAAGCCTTGAAGGAACTGAAATGAACCTTGTTTTGGGGAAGTTCACCCCGGAACACTTCTCTCGTTTCTCGAAGAAGTTTGGTTCCGTCGAAGTCGAGCTCAAGAGTTACCTCACATGGAATTCGAGGGATCGATTGAAGTTCAGGACCTGGATTGAAAAAAAGGAGATCGGTGTTGTTCCGCGATTGACCCTGAGAACCTCAAGGTCATGTGAGGAGTTCCAGGACCTTTTCAGCGCAGCCAAAGATGAATTCCAGGGGCGACTTCGATTTTTTTCGATCTCCTCGGGGCGGAAGAGATTTGATTCTGGACAGGATGAACGCTCACATCGTGAATTCAGAGCTGCAGTGGAGTCAAGGGGTGCAGGATTGTGGTTTGAATGGGGCGAGGAGGATCATCCCCTGAGCACTGCTTGGATCCATGCGGCATATCCTGAAGCCGGAATGTTGATCGACCTTGATGCTCATTGGAAGTATATCGCAAAGGCGGGACCGCTTCTCCACTTCAAGCTTCATGGGTGGCATCCAGAGCGATGGATGCGTCGCTACGGGGAAACCCTGATCCGCAAATACCGGAAACGAATGGAACTTCATCCGGAGTCCCTCTTGATCCTTGCCCATTCGGGGAGAATCGAGGAAGCTCCGGAGTTCGCATGATTGAGAAATCCTACCAGATCAAGGGAATGACCTGTGCCTCCTGTGTAAATACGGTAGAGAAGGCGATTGCTTCGATTCCGGGGGTATCGAAGGTGGAGGTCAATCTTTTAAGTGAAAAAGCCCGGGTTCAGTTGGAATCAGGAATTTCAGATGAAGTGATCCATCAAGCAGTGGAGCGGGCGGGATATGCCATTCTTTTACAAAACAAGGATGAATCTGTGGCACTGGAGAAGCGCGAGCGCACGCGTGTGATCCTTGCCGCGGCTCTTACTGTGCCTCTACTGCATCCCTTTTCTTTGCCTTTTTCCATGCAATTCGTTCTCGCAGCCATTGTTCAAATCGGGATCGGGATGCCATTTTATCGGGGAGCCTTCGCCGCGATTCGCAACAGATCAGGAAACATGGATCTCCTGGTTGCTCTAGGAACCACCTCTGCCTTTGTTCTGAGTTTTGTGGGGCACCATCCCTATTTTGAAAGTGCGGCCTCGATTCTGACTCTGGTCAGGCTTGGCAAATGGCTCGAACTTCGCGCAAAGGCGAAAACCAGAAAGAATCTCGAACTGTTGGAAGCGATGAAGCCAACGGTTGCGAGGCTCAGGATCGGGAACCAGGAGTTTGAGATGCCCATCAGTGGGGTCAAGGTGGGCGATCAGCTTGTGGTATTGCCGGGGGAGAGGGTCCCCTTGGATGGTGTGTTGATTCAGGGCGAGACCGAGGTGGATGAGTCGTTTTTAACCGGAGAGAGCCGCCTTGTTTTTAAAAAAGAGGGTGACGCGGTGATCGGGGCTTCGATCAACACGGTCGGAAGAATGGTGGTTCGGGTCACGAGCCTTGGCGCCGATACTCTGCTATCCAAGGTGATTCGCCTGATCGAAGATGCAAATGCGAAAAAAGCGCCCATCCAAAAACTTGTGGACCGTGTATCGGCGGCCTTTGTACCCGTGGTAATCGCAATCGCAATCCTTGTACTCGGAATTCACTTCTTTAAACACGGCACCCTTGATGAGGAGGTCCTCGTTCGTGCGATTTCAGTGCTTGTGATTGCCTGCCCTTGTGCGCTCGGGCTTGCGACTCCGACTGCCATGATGGTGGGAACCGGTCTTGCGGCAAAGCATGGAATTCTGATTCGGGATCCGGATGCCCTTGAGGTTGCTCATCGGATCAATTCGATTGCGCTCGACAAGACCGGCACCCTAACCGAGGGAAAACCCAAGCTGATCCGGATCGAGAGTGCAAATCCCGAGCGGGCACTCAGGATCGCAGCAAGCATCCAGAGGGGAAGTGAACATCCACTCGCTCGGGCTGTGTTGGCGGAGGCGAAAAGCTCAGGAATTGAGGCCGGCGCGATCGCATCAAGCTTACACCAAGCAGTTCCAGGGCTCGGGATTCTGGCCCGTGTGGACGGAACTCAGTACGGCTTGGGAAACGCGAGAATGCTTTTGGGGCAAAATGTCGGGGCGCCACAAGAACCGCTTGAGCTGCACACCTGCTCGTATCTTTTGAATTTTGAGACCAAGGAAATCGAAGGGGTGTTCTATTTCAGGGACGAATTGAAACCAAGTGCACCCTCCCTGATCAGAGCCTTCATTGCAATGGGACTGAGGCCGATCCTGCTTTCGGGTGATCGGGCTGCCGTTGTGGAGTCCGTGGCCAAGTCTTTGGGGGTGACCGAGTTCCGGGGAGATCTTACTCCTTCCGAAAAAGTGGATGAAATCCGGGCTCGACAGAAAAAGGGTGACCGAATCGGAATGATCGGAGATGGAGTGAACGACGCTCCAGCCCTCGCCGCAGCCGATATAGGGATCGCATTGTCGAGCGGAACCGACGTGGCGATGCAGACGGCGGGCATCACGCTCATGGGTGATGATCCGGCCCGGGCGCTCAGCGCGATCAGGATTTCACGAAAGACTTATTCCAGGATCAGGCTCAATCTTGTGTGGGCGTTTGGCTACAATGTGGTGTGCATCCCCCTTGCGGCGAGCGGCGCCCTCAGTCCAACTCTCGCAGGCCTCGCGATGGCGTTCAGTAGCATCAGTGTTGTGGCGAGTTCGCTGCTTCTGGGACGGGTGAAAATCACCGCATGAAGGGACGGAAGGTCCCGCACGCCGCACTTTCGGATTCCCTGGAGTTCTCGCTTTGAATGTCTCCGAGATGGGACCTATCTCCCCTTTCTGATCAAGGGGACATGCGACTTTTTGAGCGAGCCATGGATGGCGTAAGCGAAAAGAACACGAGGTTCGAGGAGTATGTCCCCTTGATCAGAAAGAGGATTTTTCGTTTCAGTCGAATAGACATTCAAAGCGAGCTATTCCAATGAATCTCATTGGCCTAAACCTTGCTCTTGTTCGCGACGGGTAACCAAAGCTTCAAGGGTTGAGGTACCGGGGGTATTCAATCCCAATCCTATCCCTATACTTCCGACCTCATCCCTTGGAGCTCCCAATCTTGAAATGAGTTTCCGGGGGGAATCTTGCTCGAAATCAGCTACATCATTCTTGGTGCTTTGTTCCTCCTTGGGGCGTTTGACGATCTTTTCATGGACATTGTTCACTGGGGGAAGCGCCTGCGTCCCTTGAAAATCAGTTCCGAGCGATGGAAAATTTTGCGTAGATTTCCAGAGAAGCGCCTTGCGATCATGATCCCTGCCTGGCAGGAATCAAGCGTCCTTGAGGCCATGGTAAAGACCAACCTTCGAAGGATTCGGTATCAGAACTACAAATGGTTCATCGGGGTGTATCCCAATGATCCCGATACCCTTCGAATTGCAGTCGATCTTCGAACGAAGTACCCGGAAAAGGTGGAAGTGGTGGTTACGGACCGTGGCGGTCCCACCTCGAAAGCACACTGTCTGAACCATATTTATCGAAAGATCGAAGGAAGCGGCTTTTGTCCTGATTTTCTTGCGATTCATGATGCAGAAGATGTGATCCACCCGGATGCCTTCACTGCGGTGAGTGCTTCAGGAAAGGATCACGACTTTATCCAGTTCCCCATCTTCTCGCTACCGGTGCCGGTAACGGAATGGGTATCAGGAACCTACCTTGATGAATTCGCCGAAATCCACCTCCGTGAAATACCTGTACGCAAAGTCCTTGGGATGCCGATTCCAAGTGCAGGAGTCGGGACTTTTTTCTCAAGAGAGATCCTAAAGAAAATCAAGGAACGCTACGGCTATGTTTTCGATGAGGGGAATCTGACCGAAGACTATGAAATCTCGCTTCGAATCGCGCGTCTTGGGGGCAAGCAGGAGTTCCTCTTGATTCGGGATGAAAAGGGAGAGGTTGTGGCAACGAGGGAATATTTCCCCCATGAGTTCAAAAGGTCAGTGCGCCAAAAGACCCGTTGGTCAACGGGCATTGCTCTTCAGACCACCGCGCGGTGGAAAGCATTTGGGACCTTGTCCAGGGGAGGGCTTTCGCTCAGAAATATCCCGCTTTGGTACGGTCTGTTTCGGGATCGGAAGTCTCTTTGGTCTAATCCGACCCTTGCCGTGGCCTGGGGTTTATTGCCGCTTGGAATTCTGAACCCCTCATCTCTTGGGGCTTCTGCGGTTTTATTGAAAGTGAATCTCGCTCTTTTTCTAATCAGGCTCATCCAGCGAGCAAGATTCTGCACCCAACTTTATGGGTGGAGGCATGGACTCATGAGTTTTCCGAGGGTCCTTCTTTCGAACCTGATTAACACCATGGCAGGATTCAAAGCCATCTTTCAGTATTTCTCCGCACCACGCACAAAATCCCGCCGTGAGATCGTCTGGGACAAAACGGATCACCGTTTTCCGGATCTCGGAGCGGCTTGAATAGGAAGGCATCCGAAATGGGTAGAAATCTCAGATTCCTTTTTTGCATCGTTTCTGTTCTTTTCACAACCTCGCCTAGGGCCGCACCCATCAGACCTGCGTTGGAGATTGGATTTCGTGACCGATGCACGGGAGAGGATGTGGCGTTCACGAATCCGAATGGAAACGATCTTGCATTGAGACTGACTGGGATCCCTGAGGGAGCTGATGTTCAATTCAATTTTCGCTGGCGAATTGCGGGAGCTCCCGATGGGGACACCCTGGAGAGCCGGGCCTTGATTGTGATGGGGGATACCCAGAACCCGAACGTATTCCGATTTGCACTGCCAAAGCCAAGAAGCCTCCGGGAAATGCTCAATAAAAACCCCCAAAGCAGAATGCTTGAGGTGAGTGTAGAGGCCCGCACCGAGAGGCAGTTTGTTCAGGCAAGCACCCACATTTTGCTTAGTCCTTCAGACTTTGAGTATTTTGTGAAGGAGAGCACTCCCGTTTGTCATTACTTTACCAATGCATTGGTTCAATCCGTGTACGTCTTCAATGATGGGCCTTCGCCCATGGAAATTAAACGTAAGTTCAGAGGCAGTTCCGAGACAGGCGGGGGTCGTGAGTATTCACCCCTGTTTTACTCTGGTATGGGGATTGATCGATACTTTCATTCCCTTCTCGAAATTGAAAGGGAGTGGGAGCTTGTGACCGGTCAAGGAGGAGTCTTTGCCGAGCGTATCCATTTCACACGCTTTCTCGCCTCACGATATCAGTGGGATCCAAACGCAAGGGGGGCCTGCGGCGCCTTTGTTCGGAGGTCACAAGGGGTTCTGGACGTTGGTCGAAAGGTGGTTGATTTCTTCACGATTCCAAAGAGCGTGTCTGGCAACCCGGAACAGATCAAAAGCTATTTAAATTCGAGGTTTCCTTCTCTGTCCACCTGCCCTGCCGATTCCGCCCCAACCATCATCGATTTCCCCGCATTTTCTGAATTCCATTACCGTCCAGCAGCCAACTAAAGGAGTCCCCGAAATGTCGTTCCCACGTCTCGCTTTCATTCCATTTCTGTTTTTCATCCAAATCTTAGGCTTCCCGGCCATGGCTGCATTCAAGGCAAATCTCGCAGTCGAAGGAGTGACACACTCGAAGGTCAATGCCATTGACTCATCTGAATCGGGTTACCAGTCGTGTTCTTCTTTCAAGGGGACGCTTTCGAACAATACTGTTTGGATTCTTCCATCGGCCACGGGGGGAAGCGGGAAGTACTCCTTCTCCATCCATTGGCGATTCAACTCAGGCTACCGTGACTATGGTGTCGAAGCTCAGTTTGAGGAGAGCATTCGCCCTGGAAGAAGCGTTGGAATCCGAATTCCCGAACTTCGGGATGATGTACCCTATTTACAGCAAGGGGTGATGCTGATCGCAAGGGATCGGGAAACCGGGGAGTCCGCACACAGCGAAGTGCTTTTCACGGTATCGCGAAATGTGATCTTGAGTCCCAGCAGTGATCCCAAGGTGCAAGATCAAAACTGTTTTGAACGTTATCCTGCGGTTGAATCGATGATCGGAGTGCTTACGAACGGCAGTACCAATATCAGCAACCTTACGATCAAGCAGGGCATTGATCGACTTTTCGGGTCTTCAAGCGGGCTCTCGTGGGGGTTCTTCATCTCCCCGCTGTCCTTGGTGCCGGTATATGGCGCCACCTTGGGTAGTCTGTTTTCATTGAACCGGAATTATTTTTCGATGGTCTCACGTCAAACCTCTGAAACGGTCGAGGTGAGCACTGGCTACCAGCTCTCGCCGGGGGATGCAGTTCAGATTCATACTCAAAAAACACGCTATGTTACCCACTATGATGCGACAACAGTGGATGCATGCGGGAACCGGAAGCTGTTTTCGGGGGCCTATCCCCTGCAATGGTGGGGGTTCGCATACCACGCAGTCCCGGTTCATCCGCTTGATCCTGCACGGCCCGATCCGGCGAGCATTGGCGCACGTCCCATGAACACCTGTCCTGCACGTCTTTCTGAGGTCTCGGGTAGTTCAGAAATCCAGTTTCTTCCAACAAATTTTTGAGGATTCACCATGTACTCGAAAAAACAAATCTCGATGATCGTGATTCTTCAGCTTCTGCACCTTGGGGTCTCGTCCATAGGTCAAGAGGCGAAGGCCCTTCGCCTTGAGGCTGGAGTCCGAGAATTCTTCAGCTCCCCTGGCCGAAACAGCTATGGGGGAGATGCTGCCGCGAAGATGAAGATGAAACTCGGCTCCATAGGGTTTGAGCGAATTTCCCTTCAGACCCGAATGGGGTACAGTTCTGATGCAGGAGGAGTGTTTTACCTGCCTCCCCTTCGATCCTCAAAAGACGATCTCGAAATCATAATTTCAAGGATCTTCCACGCTGACGCGGATCCTGTGCTCAAACCTCTTGTGTATTCCGATCCTGGACTTGGGACGCCAATGGCCTTGACAAGCGGGATTGGTGGCACGGATCGGGAATTCAGTGGGTATTTGGCAGCGCTTGAGTCGTACGCCTCGATCTTGCCCACACGGTCGATTGAGGAGTTTGTCATTGGGGCTGGACTCACCGATTTGTTTCGGCGACAGCATCATGGTCGCTGGGGTTTGATGCTGGAATGGCTCCAATCAAGGGCAAGTCCTTCGACAAGGTTCTCTCTTGAAGTCTCAAGTGAGGAGGCCTTGAGAATTCTTGAAGATGCAGAAAAGAGCGATCCCACCGGGTTCATGAGTGCATGGAGCGCAATCAAGAAAGTACGATTCTCCATCGATACTTCTCTCTGGATGGACTCAAGGACTCTCACGCCCGATGCATCGAGCCTCCAGCAAATGATCCGGGATGGAATGGGGCGGATTCAGAGAATTCTACCTGGACGCTCGATCACGATCGCAAATGGTTTCATTCCGGCGTGTTCCGCGTTTTTGACCTCTCATGGAGAGGTTGTCTGTCCGAAAGGTGCTAAGGCATTGTACGAGCCTCAAAGAGCGGCGCTAAAGATATTCCTTGAGACCATCCGTACCATGGAACCCGGTCCGGACACAGTGGAACTCATGACCTCGACCACGCTTGATGAACCGACTCTGGGGGAGGGCGATCCTCGCTTTCTTCTTCCGAATCCTGGAGCGGAGCAGGAACTTCGTGATTTTCTAAAGCTCAATGTGCACCAGTCGGAGAGTTTCTCAAGTCCAAGGAAATCCTCTTTCCGGTTTTTCGAGGATGCTCCGGGGAAAAGGCATGCGTGTATTTATTTTGACGAGGTGGATTCACGGGATTCGATTGGTGCGGTTCACGCGCGAATGATCGACAATTTGGTGGGAGCCTTTCCAAAATGGGCCAAGGAAAGAAGAACCCTCCAGGGCTATCTTCCGGGAGATTTAAAGGACTGCGATGTGGTCTTTTACCTAGCCAGCAACTTCAATTCACCGATTCCGGATGGATTTTTGGTGGAGCTCGAGGACTTTCTCAAGGCGAGAACCGTGGTCTGGTTCAACTACAAGTTCGATCGGTTCTCGGATCATTACAAACAGAGCTCATCGCGCCACGGTCTCCCGCCTCTTGCGTTTCAGGTTCCAAGGTTCATCCAAGCCGATGCACCACCGACCCCTGCGAACCCGGATCCCGGATTCTTCCGGTATTTTCATTACAAAGGGGAGGTCTTCGAGAAACCTGCACGGTTTGATCCGGCGAATCAGGTCTTTGCCGCAAGTCCTGAGCTTGGGGCGATCCAGCTTGAAGTGCCGGATCGTGTGGATGTGCTCTCCCACTCGGAACACTCAAAAACCCGTGAACTCACACCCTACATTGTCAGGCAGGAGCTCGGATCAACGAGTGAACTCTACTATGTGGCCGATCTTCCGTTTTCGTTCAATCACTACGAGGATCGGTCCTTGATTTTTTGTGATGTGATGTATGACATTCTTCGGGAGCCCGCTCCGGCACGTCCGCCCCTTGCGTTGGTTCGACTCGAGGACATCAATCCAAGCATTGATTCGAGAAACCTGGTCAGTGTTGTGGATTACCTCTCTGACCGGAACATTCCCTTTTCAATGGCCCTGATTCCGTTCTATAGCAACCTCTTTCAGGATCCGATGAGAGGCAGGGTGTCTCCGGTTTACCTGCCGATTGATCGAGTGCCGGGGTTTAAGGGAGTTCTTGATTATGCAAAAGCACGGGGCGCGAACTTTGTCATGCACGGCGTGGCCCACCAGGCCGGAGACCTGATCAGCGGGTTCAGCGGGGATACCGGTTCCGATTATGAGTTCTGGTCATGGCCCGAGGATCGTCCGCACCCCAGGGATCGGGCAGCCTGGGTGATCTCAAGAATCGAAAGTGCTGAGGCCGTCTTTGATCGCCTTAGGGTGAAACCGATTGCCTGGGAGGTGCCACATTATGCGGGGAGTGCGCTTGATTTCGTACTCTTTGGGCGCATGTTCGAGTGGAACTATCATCGGGGTTTGTATTTCAAGTCGGAGATTGTGAGGCCCACTCCTCTTGGAAGCAAAGAATGGTTTTTTCATTGTTCCGATTCCGCCTGCCGAAGGGATCGCATTCGAAAAGCGAGTGAGCTTGAGGTTCAGGCAGATTATACGAGCCTCGGGAGCCAGATTTTTCCTTATCCCATTTTTGAGGACAGTTATGGGCAATCCATCATTCCGGAGTCCCTTGGGATGGTCGATTTTCCGTTCTATCGAGCGGATACATGGAGACAGGTCAGCACCCCCGATGACTTGCTCAGGCGAGCACGAAAGCTCAGAGTGATTCGGGGTGCGATGGCGAGTTTCTTTTGGCATCCGATCCTGCTGGACCAAAACAGTGTTTACTATCGAGAGGTTCCTGGAAGCTTCGAGGCGCGGGGAGGTCTCAAAACCCTTGATGCCTTGATCCGTGGCTTGAAATCGCTTGGATATGAGTTCGGGAGCATTGGGGATTGCAGATGGTTCCCTCGACGGGACTGTATGCAGAGTGAGCTTCAGACTTCGAATCCAAGCGAATCGAGCAGGGTTTCAAGCGTATGGGGTTCGGTCAGGTGAACGGCCCTGATTCCGGTCTCTGCCGCGCCCAGAATGTGTTGTTTTGAATCATCAATGAAGAGGGTTCTCTCGGGCTCAAGTCCATTCTCATCGATCAAATGCTGAAACACAGCGCGGTCGGGCTTCCTCATTCCAAGGCGATGGGAAAGATACATGCGTTCAAAGAGTCGGGAAAAGGGCTCAGGGCTATGGGCATCATAGCGCTCATGAAGCGTCCTTTCGTGGATCTCATTGATGTTCGAAAGCAGAAAAAGGCGTTTTTTCTTTCCAAGCAATCGGAGGCGATCGATTCTTCCGGAAGGAAAATCAAGAACCATCGAATTCCAGCATTCCGTGAAAAGGCCCATGTTCAGGGCTGAACCGTGGTGTTCATTGAACTTCCACAGGAGTTCCTCTGCTTCGATCTTTCCGACCTCGAACTCAGAAAAAAACCCGAGCTGATGTTCTCTTCCCACAAATGTTGCGGGATCGATGTCGGGAACGTGACGGCGGAAGCGTTCAAAGCATCGACTCAGATCGAGGTTCAGAAGTACGCCACCCAGATCAAGAATGATGGCATCAAAGGGAGCGGTGGAATTCGTTGTGGGAAACGCCTCGGAACCATAATGGCTCATGATGTCCGAGGCATTATTACATAAACTTTATTGATTCACAATGGCTCGATCAAAATGATCTGAGATTCGAATCGCAGCGATTCCATCCCCGAAGATCGGACGTATGGGTGATGCACGTGCCGGACGCGGGTGCCGACGGGCCCACGCCATCGAGGACAGGATCGTGTCGGGCTCCGTCCCTGCCAGGATTGCGATCCCGGCCTCAACCGCTTCCTGGCGCTCTGTGGTGTTTCTGCAGATCACGGTGGGAATGCCGAGTGTTGCAGCCTCTTCCTGAATTCCCCCTGAATCCGTGACGACCATATGGCATTCCGCAAGGAGGTGGCATGTTTCGCCGTAGTTCAGGGCAGGCAGGAGGCGAACCTGGGGAAGTGAGCTCAGGTGTTCCTCTGCTGCAGCCTTTGCCAGATGATTCGGATGGATCGGATAAATCAGTGCCAAGTCCGGGTTGATTCTTAAAAAATTCTTTAATGCAAGGAACCACTGATCCATAGCAGCCCGATTCTCCCTTCGATGGGCGGTGAGCAACACGGGGCTCAGTCCGTCGTGTTTCAGTGAAGAGAGAAGCGAGTCAATCGATTCCGGCCTCCTGAGCGAGAGTGTCCAAAGAAGGGCGTCGATCCCGGTGTTCCCCACAATGGCCACACGGTTTTCTTCGATTCCCTCTCTGAGAAGTGCGTTGCGGGCCCGTTCGGTAGGCGCGAAGTGGAGGTCGGCAATCGTACTGATCCACTTGCGGTTCGCCTCTTCCGGAAAGGGATGAGCGAGGTCATAAGACCTGAGTCCTGCCTCGTTGTGGGCGATCCGGACACCGTTCAAGAAGCCTGCCCATGACGCCATTGCGGCGCTGGTGGTGTCCCCTTGGACGATTAGCCAATCAGGGCGCTCGGTTTGAAAGAGTGTGTTCATTCCCTGCAGCACCGCACTCGCGGAGTCAGCGAGTGTCTGACCCGGACGCATGACATCAAGGTTAAGGTCGAGTTGTTCACCAAAGTGTGCGAGTGCTTGATCGAGGAGCTCCCTGTGTTGCCCGGTGCCGATCAGTTTCACGGAATCCTCGCCATGTCGTTTTTTGAGTTCTCGGTAAAGAGGCACTTGTTTGATGACTTCAGGTCGGGTCCCGACCAGGATCCAGAATTTTTTCTTTTGCATGTTTTCAATCTCCCTTGCTGTGGTAGAGGTATGGGCGCGAAATGGCGGTTGTCGATGAAGCTCACGAAAAAAACCTTATTTTTGGCTCTCATTTTTACTTTTTCAAAAACCTTTGCCGAGACAAACGCTCCGGGAGGGGACCATTTTTTCAACGTGTATTACGAGAGTGCGTATTTGAATCGAGCAGGAACAGGCGCGGGTTTATTTGTCCCGCGAATCGGATTTTCCAACCCGGAGACAGGATGGGAAGTTTATTTGGTTGCCCGGACCGGGATCGACAGCAGGACCTTTCTTGAGCAGTCGGATCAAATCTACAATGACAACTTTCTTTTCATGGGGGCAGGGATCGACCAAACCAAATGGATCAAAGGGGTTCGATTTTCCCTCCAAACGGGATACTCGATGGATTTGAATCCAAAGATCAAACTCGGGGGTGCGGACCTGAGAGCTGGGATGCTGAGCTATCATGAGGTGGAGTGGATCATGAATTCCCTCCGTTCAGAGGTTTACTCCGAAGCGTTTTATGTGAGGCGGTATCGAAATGCTCTTGGGAGCTTACATGTGCGAAACTTCTGGCCCCTGATTCAAACAGGATCGGATCGGTATCAGGGCATTGAACTCGGGCCCGTTCTTCAGGGGGTGGTTTCGGGAGACACGGCAGGGTTTGATTACAATCGGTTCTTGGAGGGTCAGCTCGGGGTAAGGTTGATGTTCCATACACCAATCGCTCTCAGTATTCATGCGCTTGCCATACGTGGGACACGATTTGAAAAGAGTAGTCCGATCGGAACTTATCAAGATGCGCGGGCGGTGATCACCGGAATGATTTCTTGGTGAGGGGGCGTCGGTCATGCATGTGCATCAGTAAGGAATCCACTGAGCCTTTGGGAGTTTGACCTCCGAGCCGCGTCCTGCGGCCTCGCTGCCGTCAATCCTGACTCGCGAGAGTCGGTCAAACTCTCAAAGGCTCAGTGGAATCATGCGTCAAGCACAGTATGGCCGCCGACTCTCGAGTCAAGTCGAGGCATGAGTGAAACACGCGCTCGCGAGAGTCGCCTAAACCCGTAGAAAAGCCGACGCCTAAAGCAAACCAATCACTGGGCACACGATTCACAGCTCAAATCCACTCAACAGTGAAACAGGCCCTCACCATAGTCTGGCAGATGCTATCAACCCCGCCTCATTCACTGTTGTCGAGTAGAATGGGGAGCATGGCTACCCCTCAAGAACAGGCACTTACGACTTTTTGAGCGAGCCCAGGATGGGCGAAAGCGAAAAGAACCGGACGTTCGAGGAGTAAGTCCCTGTTCTTGAGGGGCGGTCCATTCCCCTCAATCACCAACAACAGTGAATGAAGCGAGATTGTGAAACCTTTAGTGGAAATGAGATTCCTCCGAAGATTCGCTTGCGGAGGCACCGGCAGCGTGACTCGCACTGGCTTTCTTCGATGCGCTAGCCGAACCCTGACGCTTCCGCATGAGATTCATAATCGCAATCCCCGTGATCGCAAGGGCAGTTAATGCAACCAAGGGCTCTGTGCGAATCACGGTTTCGACGCGCTTAAACAGCGAATTCAGGCGCACTGTTGCACTCTGCACGGAGTCATTCAAAAGCCCCTCGACGTCGTGGAGAACTTTTCCGCCGAGCTGCGAAATGCTCTCTTTTTCCTTTGAGATGAACTCTGTGGCGGTGGCCTTCAGGGCTTCAATTTTTGGTTCTGGTTTGAATTCTGGATTTACATCACTCATGGTTTGATTTCCTCTCGAATGAGGATGAGCAAGTGACGTGCCCGGCGTTCAATTGTTTCAGAGGTACCCATTGGGTCGGAGTGGGACACCCATCCCATGCATCAAGGTCACTTTAGACCAATAACATAGGCGATGAAAAAATCATGATTCGGTGCCTCTTCGGCGGGGAGAAACTCATGCAGCGGAGCACCCGAAGCATCCGCCCTCTCCCAGAGAACGACGGAGCGCTTAAACCCTGCCTCCTTGAGTGCGTCTCTCAACTCGCGAATCCCCCAGACTCGCCAGTGATAAGTGAACGCATGGTTCATCCATGATCCATCGGGAAGTCCAAAATGAATGGCATAGTCATTCAGTGCCGTGATGGGATCAAACTGAGACTGCTCCCAGGCATGTGTCACTCGACCAAGGCCCGGGATTCGTTTGGTTTGCTTTTCAAGGGAGGGCTCCAAGAATCCCGAACCACCGGCAACTTCCAAAAAGAGCGTTCCGGCACGTTCCAGTGATCGATGTGCGGCCTTGAAGTATTTCAGGAGTTCTTTTCGTTCATGAAATTCAAACACCGAGAAATTGAATGCGCCGATCCAGTCGAACTTTTCGTGCGTTGGTTTTCGCACATCGGCGCGTTTTAGATGAATTCTCTGTTTTGCCTTGGAATCAAGATCCGCAAGGTTGTACTTCTTTGCGTAGGCGAGGACTTCCGGGGCAAGGTCCAGGCCCAAGGCTGAGTTCTTGGAACTCCGCTTCACCCATTCACAGGCGACGCGGGCGGACCCACAAAAATCCTCCCTGAACTTCCGCGGCACCTTGCCGGTAAGCCAGGTATGAAACTGTGGAAGGTAGTCCACCTGCCAGTTCGGGCTTTGAACGCACTCTTCGTAAAGCCTGAATCGTGAGGGCGATGGCGATTTTTTCATCAGGGTGAGGAGGCAGAGGGTTGGATGGTTACGAAATTCGGATCGACCTCTTTTGGTCTTCCGAGACTGTCCACGCACAGCGTGACGCTCTGGCCATGATCATTGAAGGTGGCGGAGGCACAAGGGTGATTGGGGGTTGGGGTCAGATAGTGATGCCCGAAGAAGGAAATGAACTCCCCCGGACCTTGGTCCGTGGGCTGCCCCGATGCTGTCGCAACAAAGATGAAAAGAGCCAAAAAACAGGAAAAAATTCGAACCATCCCAAACCTCCGAATCAGGATAGCATCGGGAGAATTTGGGGGGAATGAGTCAATGGGGACACGGAAGCATTGAGAAAATCTAAATCCGATCGTTCCGCATCCGCGAGGGATTCACGGTCACTTGGACCTTGATATCCTTTGGTATTTACTCAATTGTTTTCATCGTGGGCCCGGGGAAGGTGTCGATAAGACCATTGGCATCTTGCTCCTGTTCAAAGTACAGTAAGGCCACCAAAATGGAATTTGATTCAAGAATCTTCATCGCAGGCCATCGGGGAATGGTGGGCTCGGCCGTCGGACGAGAGCTTCGGTCGCGGGGGTACCGAGACCTCATCGAGCGCACGAGTGGGGAGCTGAACCTTACCCAGCAGGCCGATGTCGAGGCATTTTTTCAGGCCGAGAAGCCCGAGGTCGTCGTCCTAGCCGCCGCCAAGGTGGGCGGGATCCTCGCCAATTCCCAAAATTTAACCGAGTTTCTGTATCAAAATCTCATGATCGAGATGAATGTGATTCGGGCCGCAGCTACCCATGGAGTTGGAAGGCTGCTCTTTCTTGGAAGTTCCTGTATTTACCCTAAGCTTGCTCCCCAGCCGCTCAAGGAAGAATACCTTCTTACAGGAAGCCTCGAGTCGACCAATGAGGCTTATGCAATTGCAAAGATTGCAGGGCTCAAGCTCACCGAATATTACAACCGTGAGCATGGCAGGGCTTTCATTTCCGCCATGCCCTCGAACCTTTATGGGCCTGGCGATAATTACCATCCGGATCACTCCCATGTGATTCCAGGTCTCATTCGGCGTTTTCATGAGGCGAAGATCGGGGGCCAGAGTGAAGTGAGGGTCTGGGGGACGGGCGCGCCGCTTCGGGAATTCCTTCATGTGGATGATCTCGCACGGGCGTGCGTGTTCCTGCTCGAGAACTACAATCAGAGCCAATTTCTGAATGTCGGATCGGGAGAAGAAATTTCAATCAAGGACCTGGCTCAGCTGATCGCTGAAGTGGTTGGCTATCAGGGCCGAATCTCGTTTGATCCCGGTAAGCCCGATGGGACACCAAGGAAAGTGATGGACAGTTCAAAGATTCGGGCGCTTGGGTGGAGTCCCAAGGTTTTGTTGAAAGACGGGCTCAAGCAGGCCTATCTCGATTTTACGTCACGAATTCGCGACCAAGCGTAGATAGTGGAGCAGGTTTTCGCGATTATCGAAACCGGCAAGGAAAGAATTGATTTGTTCCATCCCCGGTGCCGGTGCTTGGATTGCTGAGAGCAATGCCATCTCAAACGATGTTGCATCTTGAAGATCGAACCCGATTGCGATCTTGGCACTCAAATAGTGCGAGTGACCTGGAATTTCCGAGACTACGACCTTCAACCCGGAGCTGATCGCCTCCAGCACTGACAGATTGAATGACTCGCTGATTGAACCGGATAAGAAGAGATCAAGTCCTGCAAGAAAATCCATGGGTCTTAAGGTCTCCCCGATGAAGTGAACTCTTTTGGAAATCGCGAGGGGGATCTTGAAGTCGGGAATCCCTCCTGCATGAAAAAACTCCCACTGGATCTCGGGATGCTTGGAATGAAACATGGAAAGAAGCTTTACAAGGTTTTCAAGACCTTTGACCGGATCCATTCTGGAGAGTGCACCAAGCCTCAAGGGAGCTCCGGGGGGGCGGGGCTTTAGGGGAAGGTCTGTGATGGGTTCGATCTTTGGAAACATGAAGAGCGTTTTCCCTGCAACGGAGAGACCGGAATCATTGGCGGCTTTGAGTTCGGCCTCGGAAGTTAAAACGTAGAGATCCGTAAATTGATCGAGAATTTGATCGACTCTGAACTTGATCCAACCGGAAACCGTTTTTTCTCTGTGAACTCCATGAAAAGAGTGGATCACCCTGAATCCAAACAAATGAAGCAGCCGCGCATAAACTCCAGCTCCCCTGCCGTGGGAGTGGACTGTTGAAATACTGTGCGCGCGCGCCCAAAAAAGTAGACCAAGAAATTTCCGTACCTGAAAACTTCGATGGGGGATCTCGTAGTGATCGACACTGAGTCCACGAATGGTCTCTCCGTAAGGGGGTGCCAAGGGGCTTGCTGAAAAAATTTCGACTTTTTGAGAGACGTTCCGCAGAAAATCGACCAGGTACTTTGGCCCGCCCCCTGTATCGGTCCGTGAAGTTATGAAGAGAATTCGTGGCTTTTCCACTTGAAGAACCTCCAGATCCGAATCAAAAAATGAAGCTTGAATCGGGACAGCCACTGTTTGAGTTGAACCCTGAGGCGCCTTTTCCTCAAATTCTTTTCAGCATCCAAATTCCAATGGGCGTGTTTCTTGAGCGCTTTTTCGCAGTCTTCCAGACTCTTCAGCTCATACTTCCACGACGCCCCGCCCGCATGCATGATCGAGAGAGGTGCGCCATCGAGGTACTTACCGGCCAGGGTATATGTATCGGGCGAGGAATACATTCTGCAGATCAGCTCGAAGTCCATTGCATATCGGTAGCTTTCATCGAACAAGCCCAAGCGTTCATAAAATGAACGTCTGACAAAAAATGCCGGATGATTGTAAGGCATGGCAGTGGTGATCGGGCACTGAAGCGGGCGGCGGATGTTGGATCCGTAATCGTGGTCAACAAACTGCAGATTTCCATGAACAAAGCTCAGCTCTGGCTGACTTGCGAAGGCATCATGGACCCGTGTCAAAGTGAGGGGGGAGAAAAACTCATCGTCACTATTCAGGATTGCGATGATCTCGCCCTTTGCCAGGTTGATGCCCTTATTGAAGGCATCGCTGATGCCGCGATCTTTCTCTGATTTGATGACAGGATTACGTTTGGAGAGGCTTTGGATCAAGGTGCAGGTTTCATCCGCGCTCAGATTATCCACAAAGATGTGCTCGACGTCCGTATGTTGTTGCGAGTTCACACTTTGAATGCATTTTGCAATGTAGAGAGACGAGTTGAAGGTTGGGGTGATGACTGATATTTTCATGCTTCTTGTATAGGAAACGTGTATAGGAAGATGCCCCAGACCGCAAATGGCAAGGTCAATAAAATATTCTGGCTGAATTGCCCTCCCACACCATAGTACAAAAGGAGCGATGTGCAGGCCGCCCTGGCCAGAGGATTCCCCGTTACGTTTTTAAGGGCCCGTAGGCCAAAGAATATGAGGAGCGCAAAGAAGGCGGTGAATAAAACCCCGGTTTCTGAAAGTAGCTCCACCCAGATGTTTTCATTTCGCAAATTGACTGCACCGGTAATGTCCAGTTTGCTCTCGCCCGGCATTTCCTGATCAAATGAATTCTCAACATAGGCGCGGTAAGCCCTGGGGCCGACCCCGAACCATGGGTGTTTAAGGAAAACCTTCATTCCCATGATGTTGATTAGCAGCCGATCCTTTCCTGAGCCGTAATTTTCGTAGTCGAGGTCCTTTGCCATCGTTGAAAGTCGTTCCAAGGTTTGATGTTTTGCCTTGAGAGGGGCCGGAGCGGGAACAAGGATCAAGAGCACCACAAAGGGCAAACAAAACCTGAGGAATTTTTTTTGAAAGATGTCCCGGGTCAAAAAAAACAGGACGATTCCAAGCGTGATAAAGAGAACCCATCCAGTTTTTGCTGTGGATTGAACGAGAACAAATAAAATGGCAAGGAGTACAAGTCGCTCCCTTTTTGACCAAATGGCTTGAGACAAGACTAGCGGAATGACCAGGAACGAATAGATGTTGAGAAAATGAGGCCAACCCGATAGTCCATTTATACGGATTATTCCGCCATTTTTTTGTGGATGGAAGATCGAAGTATCAAAAAAGGAAAAAGCGATAAACTGAACGATTCCGAAGAATGCAATGAGAGCAAGGGCGATGAGTGCGCCCTCCCGAATCTCATTTATTTTCGCGTGATCCGCGCGGAGTCTGGAAAAGATGGTCATTGTCGTGAAAAGATCAAATCCTAGCCAAAGCACCCAGACAACCGAAGATGAAATGCTGGACGACAAAAGCACAGAAACTCCAAGGGGGAGAAGCCCCATCAGGGGCCAAAGAGGAAATAATCGCAATAATTTGAATGTTTCCCTGAACATCCGGTTTGGGTCTTTCAGCCAAAGTATCGGAATAAAGAAGTAGGCGAACTTTATGTGACCAGTCCGGAAGTGAAGACCGAGCAAGTCGGCACTTAAACCAAAGAGGAGGAGTCCAAGCCAATAGGAAGTTCGCACGGTACTAGTCTGATCCAAACTCGACGGGATGAAAAGGTCATTTTTTTTGATGAAATCAGTAAAGTCAGTGGCAAAAGTCCCTGTTTTTGATAGGTTTGTGGACCTATGAAAAAAGCTTTAATCACCGGAGTTACGGGGCAGGACGGAGCTTATCTTGCGGAGCTCCTCCTTTCAAAGGGCTATGAGGTCCACGGAATCAAGCGAAGGAGTTCTTCCTTCAATACACAGCGAATTGATCACCTGTACCGAGATCTTCATGAAAAGGAAGTTCGCTTCAAGCTTCACTACGGGGATTTGTCAGATTCGACCAACATCATCCGCATCATTCAGGAAATCCAGCCCGATGAGATCTACAACCTTGGTGCAATGTCGCATGTGAAGGTGAGCTTTGATGAGCCTGAATACGTTGCAAACGTGGATGGCGTGGGCATGCTTCGGGTGCTCGAGGCGGTCCGGATTCTCGGCCTCGAAAAAAAGACGCGCGTTTATCAGGCTTCGACCTCTGAGCTTTACGGCCTGGTGCAAGAAACTCCTCAAAAAGAGACTACTCCGTTTTACCCGCGTTCACCTTATGGAGTTGCCAAACTCTACGCCTACTGGATTGGGGTTAATTACCGTGAAGCGTACGGGATGTTTGTGTGCAATGGCATTCTCTTCAATCACGAGTCGCCCATTCGCGGCGAAACATTTGTGACTCGAAAGATCACTCGTGGTGCGGCTCGCATTGCTAAGGGGCTTGAGAAGAAGCTTTACCTTGGAAACCTCGACGCCAAGCGCGACTGGGGCCACGCAAAAGATTATGTCGAGGCGATGTGGCTCATGCTTCAGCAAGACAAGCCTGATGATTTTGTGGTTGCAACGGGCGAGACAAACACGGTTCGACATTTTTGTGAGCTGACTTTTCGGGAGCTCGGAGTGGAGCTTGAGTTCCGTAGCAAGGGGAGAGATGAAGTTGCTGTGGTGAAAACCTCCTCGAATCCAGCCTATTCTTTCAAGCCCGGCCAGGAAGTAATTTGTATCGATCCGGAGTATTTCCGGCCGACCGAAGTCGATCTTCTGGTGGGTGATGCGACCAAAGCACGCACGAAGCTCGGGTGGAAGCCCAAATACAATCTTCAGGCGCTGGTGAGCGAAATGGTTCGGGGGGATTTGGGGTGACTCGTGGGAAAACGGCAGCTTCGAAAGACCTAAAGCTTTTCCTCAAAAAAATTCTACCACCTCTAGTGGTGGAATCAGTTAAGCGAGTTTTCAAGAAGAAAATTTGGTCAGGCGATTATGACTCCTGGGGGCAGCTGATTGACCAATGCTCAGGCTACTCCCATGAGGTTATTCTTCAGAAGCAGATCGAATCGACTCAGGCTGTTCTAAGTGGTAGGGCGGTATTCGAGCGAGACACCTGCCTTTTTTATGAAGAGTTGTTCAACTTTCCAGTGATTGCGTCTCTTCTGAGGGCATCCGAAGAGGGACGACTCTCTGTGATCGATTTCGGGGGTGCGTTTGGTAGCACGTATCACCAGAACAAGAGTGCTTTCGGCGATTTTTCTGTAAAATGGGGAATTGTTGAGCAACTCCATTTTGTTAAGATTGGGAGAGAGCGTTTTAGCTCGGATGTGATTAGTTTTCATGAGGACCTTGGTTCTGCAATACGTGCCGTCCAACCCCAAGTGCTTTTCTCTTCAAGTACATTTCAATATTTGGAGAAACCGGGCGAGTGGATTGAGAAAGTGATTTCATGCGGGGTGCCGTACATCCTTTTGGATCGGATATCCTTCAATGCGGCTCCAAGACAAAGGCTTACGAAGCAGACGGTTCCGGAATCCATTTATCGAGCGCAATATCCCTGCTGGTTCTTTAGCGAAGCTGAGTTTTTGAGATTTTTTGAATTGCAATATGATTTGATCTGGCAGTTTCACAGCCTAGACCAAGCCGATATCGATTCCTACTTCAAGGGTTTCTTCTTTAGAAGGAAGGATCTTGGGTAATCAAATGGGCCATGTATATTGCACCTTGTTTGATTCTTTTTTTCTTCCCCGAGGAGTGATGATGTTGCGGTCCTTGGCGCGTCATTGGGGTGCCAAGGATCGGATCTATGTTTTCTGTTTTGATCAGAAAACTTTTGAAGTAATTTCCCAGTTGGGTCTGCCTCGGGTTGTGCCGATTTCGCTTGGGGAGTTCGAGACACCGGAACTTCTTGCTGTAAAGAAATCGAGGACTAAAGGCGAGTACTGCTGGACAAGTACTCCCCATGTCCTTTCCCATGTTTTAATCCGCCGTGGAGAGCAAGAGTGCACCTATTTGGATGCCGATTTGTATTTTTACCAGAATCCTGAAATCTCGATCCCCGGACCGGGAGAGCAAACAGTGTTGATCACAGAGCATCGCTATTCGCCCGAATATGACCAAACCCGAACATCCGGAAGATTTTGTGTGCAATTTGTTACTTTCAAAAATGAGGCAGAGTCGATGCGTCTTTTGCGAAAATGGGCAGATCAGTGTTTGGAGTGGTGTTTTAATCGGGCTGAAGACGGAAAATTTGGCGATCAAAAGTATCTGGATTCCTGGCCTGACGAGGGCTCATGGGTGAAAATTTCGGATCATCCGGGTGTTGGACTTGCGCCATGGAATATCCAACAATTTCAAGAAGATGGAGTCGATCCTGTCTTTTATCATTTTCATTCTGTGCATAGGATCGGCGAAAAGCTCTTCTATACCGGCCCTTACCGGTTGGCTCCTTGGGTCAACCGAACCTTCTATCGGCCCTATGTTGAGGAGTGGTTGGCGACTTTGGTGGAGTTGTCACTTCGTTTTGGACTGGTGCAAGTGCCCAAGCCCCTCAGTAAGAATCCATTTAAGGATTGGATCCGGCGTTGGATTTTTCCTTCAAATTTTATTAGGGTTTAGCTCATGGCTCGAATCATTGAATTTCCGACATTTAACGACGATCGCGGTGCCCTGACAGTGATGGATCAGGATCTGCCGTTTGAGCCAAAACGTTGCTTTGTCATCCATTCGATGACTCAGCCGCGGGGCGGCCATGGTCATTTTAGGTCCAAAACCATTCTTTTTGCTCTTTCAGGGAAGATCCGGGTTGAGGTTCGGACCAAGGGCCAGAACAGGGTGGAGTCGGAATTTTATCTTTTGGAAGAACCACGGCGAGGCCTGTATCTTGACCCTGAGGATTGGCACGCATTTGAGGCGGATTCCTCCGGAGCCGTTCTGCTTTGCATCGCCTCTCACTCTTACGCCAAGGATGACTATTTTTATGAAAGACCTTGAAATTCCCTATGAGAGCCTGGCGCTCTTGAATGAACCTTTTCGCGAAGAGATCGAGACAGCTCTCTCGAGAGTGGTGAAGAAGGGGTGGTACATTCTCGGTTCTGAAGTGGCGGATTTCGAAAAAGAGTTTGCCGCCTATGTGGGTGCGTCCCATTGTGCTGGTGTTGCATCCGGTTTGGATGCGCTCATCATAGCGCTACAGGTCTTGAAGCTTCCGGCAGGCGCTGAAGTGATTGTTCCTGCAAATACCTACATTGCGACGATTCTTGCTATTTTAAGGGAAGGATTTACTCCCGTTCTGGTTGAGCCGGATCCCGCCACCTGCAATATTGATCCGCGCAGGATTGAATCGGCCATTACTCCGCTTACCAAGGCGATCATGGTGGTTCACCTTTATGGCAAGGCCTGCGAAATGGATCTCATTTCGGAAATCGCAAGCCGTCACAAACTTCCGATCATCGAGGATTGCGCCCAGTCCCATGGAGCGAAATTCAAGGGTCGCATGACCGGGACTTGGGGCCTTGGCGCATTCAGTTTTTATCCGACCAAGAACCTTGGCGCGATGGGCGACGCAGGAGCGCTCGTGACGCAGAGTCAGGGCGATGATGAAACCACGCGGATGATTCGAAATTACGGCTCGAAGATCAAATATTACAACGAGGTCGTTGGAATGAACTCGAGGCTCGACGAGATGCAGGCGGCACTGCTCAGGGTGAAGCTCAGGCGCCTGGATGAGGTGAATGAGCACAAGAGAAAGCTTGCCGAGGTTTATTATTTAGAACTTTCCGGGATTGCCGATCTCATTCTTCCGAAAGTGTCTCCGGAGTGCCATGACGTTTACCATATTTTCAATGTCAGGACCGGGGCCCGGGATCGGTTGCGCGAACATCTGCGATCCTCAGGAATTGGCACCGAAATCCACTATCCGGTAGCTCCTCATCTTCAGAAGGCCATGAAGGAGCAGTTCTCAGGAATGAAGTTTCCGATTTCGGAGAGTATCCATCAGACCACCCTCAGTCTCCCGATTTCATTTTGCCACTCAAAGGAACAAATCAAATCGGTTTGCAAGGTCATCAAGGGCTTTTTCGGCAAATGAGCAGCTACGCACCGGTGATCGTATTTGCTTACAATCGGCCGCAGCATTTGGAACGGACACTTCAAGCATTGAAGAGCAATGAGCTTTCGGATCAGATCGAGGTCACCGTTTTCAGCGATGGGCCCAAGAATGACGAAGCCAAGCACAAGGTTGCCGAAGTCAGGGCATTGGTGCGGGGGTTTCAAGGGTTCAAGGCACTTCATTTGGTGGAAAGAGAGTCCAATCTGGGGCTTGCAAAGAATGTGATTGGCGGGGTGACTGAATCCTTGGCCAATTCAGGCAGCGTGATCGTGCTTGAGGATGACATGATCACCTCTCCAGTATTCCTCCGTTACATGAACGAGGGCCTTAATCGTTACGAGAGTGATGAGCGCGTGATTTCGATTCATGGATATGTGCAACCCTTGAGGACGAAGTTGGAAAAGGCTTTCTTTCTAAAAGGGGCCGATTGCTGGGGATGGGCTACCTGGCGCAGGGGATGGGCATTGTTTGAGGCGAACGGCGAGATGCTACTGGAGCAGATTACCAAGCGAGCACTTCGTTCGGAGTTTAATTTCGAAAATACCTATGACTACATTGGCATGCTGGAAGACCAGATCGCCGGCCGAAACAATTCGTGGGCCATTCGCTGGTACGCATCCGCATTTCTCAAGGGCAAACTCACCCTGTATCCGCCCCGCTCGCTTGTACAGAATATTGGGATGGATGGCTCAGGGACGCATTGCGCACCAACTATGGAGTATATGGTAAATCTTGAGCAAGAGATGCCATCCCTACCGGAAGTGATTGAGGTCAATCTTCAGGCTTACAAAGCTATTGTGAAATTCAACCGCGGCCTCGAGAGGTCAACGATCTCTCGAATCAGGAATGGTGCATTTAAATTCTTCAGGAAAGTCACTTTGAGGCTGACTGAATAATTATACAGTTGTTAAAAACTGAAATTTCTTAGTTGTAATGATCAACTGGCCCTTTTCGCCTTCGAAATATCCGGAATAAATGTCTATGCCCCGATCCTTAAATTGATTGCACAACAATTTAGCCGTTTCAGCCTCACCCCTTCGGTTACAGTCATCCATAATGATGATGAAATCATCTTGAAGTAAATTGGCGTCTACTAAATCGAGAACATTGATTCTCGAAAACCTTTTGGATCCAAAGGGGCCATCAATCACTACCAAATCGAACCGAAGCCCTTTGGCATTTAGTGTCTGGGCCAAGCCCTTATAGGCGAGGGTTTGTTTATTCCTAATGGTTCGATGTTCAAGTGGAAGCATGAGTAAATCCAAGCTCTCGCCGTTATTGAAGAGCAAAGGTTTTCTGTAAGAGGCCCAGTTGTCATCATGTTCAACTGTAAGAACTTTTGAACCCGGATTCAGTGAGTATCTATAGTGCAAAAGAATCTCAGTGACTTCACCCAAACCAAGCTCTAAAACATGAGTGGGTTTGGCAGCCTTAAGGCAGCGAGTGAGGATATAAAGCAAAGAGAAGTTGGGTCCCCATCGACCAGAGTTCACCGACATTTTGTTTAACCAGTCATCTCCCCGAATGGAGGCGGCGTAAACGGATGCCCAATAGATCTCTAGGTCAAGCTTGGTTCTGAATAGTTTCGTTTTCAGATTACTGAAGAAATTCATAAATTCAAAGAATGCCCTCAAGAGATCTGACTGGGGTTCAAGGTTGCGGTGGGGGAAGGGTATTTACTTTTCGTGGTAATAGACTCAGTCTTTAGGTGTGACACGCATCTACTCTTTGCTTCGTAAATTTCCGTCATTTTCAACATTGTCTGATCAAAGCATGAGTAATCTTTTTTGGCTACTCTTAGATCGTGCGATCAGAATGGCTGGCGGGGTTCTGGTGTCCGTTTGGGTTGCGAGAACCCTTGGTCCGGAAGAGTTTGGTCTGCTAAATTATGTGATCTCTTTGGTTGCAATTTTTTCAGTTTTTTCAACCCTTGGCCTGGAGAGCGTCGTCGTGAAAAGGATTCTGAGTTTAAGGGAATCAGATGGTCCGGACTCTGTGTTAAAGGCGGTCTGTAGCACGGTTCTGCTTCGAGCGATTGGGTCATTATTGGCGATAGCTTTGATTTGGCTCGCATCGAAACTCATGGTTTTTGGGGGTCGGGCTCAATTGGACTTAAGGCTTTGGGTTTTGATCTGGATCAGTGCAGGATTGTTTTTTCAGTCGTTTGACTCCATCAGACACCATTATGAAGCGGCAGGGGATTCGAGGTCCTATGTTTTACCTCAATTGACATCCTTTTTTCTGACAAGCGCAGGACGAATTTACTTGATCCTGCACCGGGCGAGCGCCGAGGGGTTTGCATTCCTCATTTTTCTTGAGGCCTTGTTATCAGGAATTTTTCTGTCTATTGGATTCTTCAGCAGGTTGAAAGAGATAGGCGGCATGTTGCCATCGAAGAGGGAAATGGTTCTGCTGATGAGAGAGAGTTGGCCTTTGGCGCTCTCGAGCGTAGCAACTCTGGTCTATACAAAGATAGATGGGGTGATGATAGGAAATTGGATGGGAAACTCCGAACTGGGCCTTTACAGTGCGGCATTAAAGGTTTCTGAAGTTTGGTATTTTGTCCCAACTGTTTTTTCAACTGCATTTTTTCCCCGGCTCTTTCTTCTTTTTTCAAATGATAGAGGAGCTTTCGAGGCCAAGTTCCAAACCCTCCTGAGATACCTCTTCCTTTTGTCATTCGGACTCTCAATAGTTGCCACAATTTTTTCAGAGGAAATCATGCAATTTTTGTTCGGAGTTCAATTTGTTACGGCCGCTCCGGTTCTCACAATTCACATCTGGACCTCGATTTTTGTATTCATGGGTGTTGCCAGCAGTCAGTGGTACATTATGGAAGGCCTGAACCGCCTGCTTTTCTTTAGAACGGCAATTGGCGCGATTTTAAATGTGGCTTTAAACTGCGTGTTAATTCCAAGATTTGGCTCAAGAGGGGCTGCTTTGGCCACTTTGTTCACTCAGGCAGTTGCGGCTTTGTTCGCTGATTTAGCTCATCCAAAGAGTCGTAGACTTTATTGGATCAAAATCAGCTCAATTGCGAGTTGTTTTTCTTGGCTGAACCCCCAGCGCCAAAAATGAAGATTAGGGCTCTCGGTCAAAAGTTTTCATGATTCGAATCATTGAGGAAGACCATTAAAAAAAACAACTCCTGGCGCCAGCGAAAAACGCGATATAGGGGCATTTGGATTCGAGGAGAATGAGAAATTGGCCGGGAATTGTGCGTGAGATTGAACGTTCCGAAAGGGTGACCTTATCAGGATTTAAATGCTTTGATATTCAATCCTGCATGAGCACTTAAAGTTGGGATGTGATTCAGAATTTTGATTCGGGGTTATGGTCGAATCCAAGAAAAGGAAATCATGGTATCCTCATGGAAAGACAGTGCCGGAAAACCTGGGGTGAGTAACAATTCAATTGCGCCTGATTCAGGTGACTTGGGGTGTTCAGATTGTGTTTTAACAAAATAGTCTTAATGAGACGCGTTCTCCCCAATAATCAACACAGTATCTCCGAGTTTAATCGGCATGGTCATATCCGTCTGAGGAAAAATCCTTGAAAGATTTTTGATTCCGATCATTGAGCCAACCTTTGTTAAAAAGTACTCGAGAGACACCCTGTAAGGGAAGTGATGGTGGTTTTTCATGAAGTAGCCGCTTCTATGAAGCATGGTGTGGTAACCCCGATCCGAAAAGTAGTACAGGTGCATGTCCATAAACCAGGGCCACCATGGGCCAAGAAGCATCGAGAAGCTCGATTCTATATTGATGGTTGAAAAAAGGATCTTTCCTCCAGGTTTCAGAAAACCTCTGAGGCTCGAGAGTGTTTTGATGGGATCGGCAACATGCTCAATCACATCGAACATGGCAATTACGTCGAATTTTTTGTCTAATTCCGGGTTTCCCTCCAGCGACTCCACTGAGCCCTGAATGATGTTGAGATCCGGGTGTCTCGCCTTTAAAAACGCGCAGGCGTGTCTCGATAGTTCCACACCCGTATAAGAACCCGCAATCTTTCGTGCGCTTTCCGCGAAGGCACCATAATACGAGCCGATCTCGAGCACTGATTTGCCCTCGAGGATGTCATGGTACCTCTCAGTAAAGCGGCGATAGGTGTCATAGCGATACGGCAAGTTCTCAATGTAGGTGTGATCCACAACCTCTTCATAAGCGGTCTTTGCCTCCTCTGCGACTCCTGAGGTCGAGAGGGAGTGAGCAAGAGAGCTTAAAAAACCATTCTTACACTCCGGACAAAAATAAATATCAGGGTACTGGGCGTGATCAAACGAACTGCAGGCAAAGCTACCGATTTGTTTTGAATTTCGCCTCCTGGCTTTATAAAGAAGCGTGCAGTCCCCGTACCCGCAAATGCGGCATTGGATTCCAGTTTTTTTTCTTCTTTCCCATAAAAGGGCAAGCGCCGAAGCTAAATAGAGCGCAATGGAAAAAATCGAAATTGATTGCAAAAAGGTCCATGGAGAGCGGTCAATCCATGCTAAAGCAATTGAGAAAGGGATTGCAAAATAAAGAGCACTCTTAGGCTTCAATCGGACCAAAAATGACTTTATGAGAAGCATTCAATTCTTCTACAATGAGTACCTCATGAAAAACAGATTGAAATTCGGTTTTTCATTGGTTTTTGGCCTTCCGTTTCTCGGTTTGGTCTTGAATCTCGCCAAATGGGGATCCGGCTGTTTTCACGCACTCGACCTGGGTATTTATCAACAGGCGATTCTGGATCTCGCATTCACCTCTTCTTGGAACCCATTGAACACCGTTCGGGGTATCCCGATATTTGCAGACCATTTTGATCCCATTATTCTTCTTGCAGCAGCGCTGCAAAGGGTGATTGGGCCCCATGCCTGGTTTCCCATAGTGTTCGAGTTTTTGGTTTATTACTTGGGTGGAGTGATTGCATTTTTACTGATGAAAGACAGGGTACTTGGGGTTCGTTTGGCCCTCACCTCGCTTTGGTTTTTTTGCACGGGGATGGCAGTTGCATTTCGATATCCCGTTCACCCCACGACCTGGTCGGCTTTGCCCATCCTGATGTTGGCCCACTCCCTGAAGTCCAGAAAGCAAGGTAGCGTATTTTTCTGGTTGAATTTTCTTTGCCTGTTTAAGGAGTATTTCCCGATTTGCTTTGCAAGTTATGCTGTCTATTTGTTGATGACGAGGCGGTTTCGAGTCGCAGCTTTAGGCTTTGTAAATGGAGGGCTTTGGCTTTGGGTTGACTTTGTTTTGCGACCCCGATTGTTTTCAGATTTTCATGGACACGGGAACGACCTCCTCAGGGAGCTTCTTGAGCATCCGTTTTCAAAAATAGCGAGTTCGTTTTTAGCATTTGATTGGAAAGGTTCTGTTGCATCTTTGTTGCCGTTTTTGGTTTTGCTGCCGTATGTGGCCCGACATGAAAAAGACAGGGAATGGTGGTTGGCTCTTGGTGCATATATGTTGCCTGTCTTTGGGATTCAGTTTCTTTTCGGGAATATTGGATTCCAGTACGGAGCTCCCGTTTCTGCGTTTTTCTTATCGTTGGTATTATTGGGCGACTTTAACTGGAAGAGCAGCGTGCAGCTGTTGGTTCTTTGGTCTCGTCGTATTCTTCTTTTTTCGGTCGTTTGGCTGACTGGCGATTTTGTGAATAAAACATTGGAGTTTTTTTCACCTAAGGTAAATCACTGTCGCTACCAAGGCACAAAAATGTATGAAGTTCTTGAGGTTGGTAAAATTGTAAGTGCGGTTCATTCTGAATCTGCGATTCTTGCCTCAGGGGGCCTGGTGCCGGTCGTCATTGGGCCGAACAGGAAAGTTTATCAATATGGAATCTGGTCCAAGATCCAGGAATCGTACGATTTTCTTGTTCTGGGCAGAAATAATACCTCTGATCTTTATCCCTTTGGAGCAGAGTATTATGAAAAGGTAATTGCTTCGTGTCGTCCATTGGCGAGTGAGGTGTTAATGGATACGAAGAATGTCTTCCTGGCTCGTGGGCGATTCACGGAGGAGTGTTTGCACCAAAGGCATCCGTTCTGACTTCTTGTCTTCTGGATTTCAAAGGGCCTTGTATGCAGTTTTTTCTACTCATGCTATGGTCTACCCCATGAAATCCATCATCCTGGCCGGCGGTTCCGGCACCCGCCTCTATCCTGTCACGAAACCCGTGTGCAAGCAGCTCATCCCGGTTTACGACAAACCACTGATTTACTACCCCCTGAGTACCCTGATGCTGACCGGCATTCGTGAAGTGCTCATCATCTCGACCCCGCGGGATCTACCTCGGTTTCAGGAATTGCTCGGCTCAGGCGAGGAGTGGGGGATGCGCTTTGAGTATGTAGTGCAGCCCAAACCCGAAGGGTTAGCTCAGGCCTTTGTTTTAGGAGAGAAGTTTCTTCAGGGTTCACCCTCGGCTCTGGTCCTCGGGGACAATCTCTTTTATGCAAACGGGTTCAGTACCCTTCTGCAAAACACTGCCGAGCGATTCAAGGCGCCGAACGCGGGTGCAACCGTGTTCGCCTATGCAGTGAACAATCCAAGTGCGTATGGGGTGGTGGAGTTCGACCAAAGCGGAAAGGCCATCGGTCTTGAAGAGAAACCGAAAATTCCGAAATCCAAATTCGCCGTGCCTGGACTTTATTTTTATGACGAAACCGTTTGCGCCCGCGCCCGTGCACTTAAACCCTCAGCCCGGGGCGAGCTAGAAATCACCGATCTCAATCGCGAGTACCTGAGAGAGGGCAATCTGCAGGTTCAGAAAATGAGTCGGGGAACTGCCTGGCTTGACACCGGCTCTTTTGAGACGCTTCTTCAGGCCAGCAATTTCGTGCAAACCATCGAACAACGGCAGGGACTTAAAATTGCTTGCCCCGAAGAAATCGCGTATCGCATGGGCTTTATCGATTCAGCGCAGCTCGAAAAACTCGCCGTACCGCTCAAAAACAGCGGGTATGGAGAGTATTTGCTCGGTGTTTTGCAGCAGGGGCAGTGATCCCCGCTAAAATAAATCGATTCCGTTCCTGATTCTCTGCAAGCGTCGTTTGATGCGCTCGGGCCAGGAGTGGTATCCGGGTCTCAGGTCATCCGGGTCAAAACCCCATTTGTCCATGAACAGTTTTCGTCCTTCGAGTTCGTGAGAGGATGGAATCAAGTGAGCGTGCCCACGGGTCCCCTTCACTGCGTGCCAAATGAAGCAATCACCGACCATAAAGAAGGTGAGTCCGGCACGATCAAAGCGCACCCGGAGGTCGATCTCCTCAAAGCTTACAAAATAGCGCTCATCGAACAGACCCACCTGCTCAAAAGCAGACTTTCGGAAGAACATCATCATCGGAACCCAAAATCTGCGATACTTGCCGCGATTCCAACGCGCAAAGCGAAGGGAGCGCTTCAGGAGCTTATTTTCGTTGAACTCCTTCTCGAAATAATGCGGGCCAACCATCGCAGCGCCCAAGGTTTCAATTGCGCGTACGAGCCCGGTATCCCAGCCTGGCATGTGCCAGGTGTCGTTGTTCAGGATTGTAATGTAATCCCCGGTCGCGATTTTGATTCCCTGATTGCATGCCCGGCCAAAGCCGCGGTTCTCTTCGTTCGTGATGACCGTGAACTTCCAGCCGCGCTTTTCAAACTCATGACCAAAACGTCTGAGGGTTTCTGGGGTCGCATCTGTGGAATGGTTGTCAATAATGATCAGATCGCGGGCAATCTCAGAGTGGTTCAGGAGGGAGTTCAGGCAGCGCTCCGTCCAATGAACCTGGTTGAAGACGGGGATTACCACAGAGACCTTCGGTGCATTTGATTCAGGCATAGCCATTCTTTAGCTTTTTTTGTCTCGAATTGCAAAATTGAAGCCATTTTTTGAATATTTGTGTCATCGGCCCATGGCAGAACTCAAAGCGGGCCGCCTGATGAGCTGAGGGGTGGGAGGGGGTCGGATCTTTCGTCGAAAATCTTGCCTAAACCTTTGGAATCAATGCATGCTCTTCAGATAAAGGAACGTAGTAGAGAAATATGAAAACCATTCTCGTCACCGGCGCGGCCGGCTTTATCGGTAGCAACTTTGTGGAAGTCGCACTTGCCGCCGGATTCAAGATAGTTGGATATGATGCCCTCACTTATGCGGGCCATCTTGAAAACATCGAAGAGTTGAGAGGCAATCCTGCATTTTCATTTGTTCACGCCAACATCCTGGATACTCAGAAATTCGAATCGGTTTTACATGAGTACTCAGTGGGTCTGGTTGCACACTTTGCGGCCGAGAGCCATGTCGATAAATCCATTACAGGCCCCGGCGCATTCATCGAGACAAATGTGAATGGAACTTTTTCCATCCTGAATGCAGCCCGTTCGTATTTTGAAACCCTTGAGCCTGCCGCCAAAAAAGAGTTTAGATTTTTGCATGTCTCGACCGACGAGGTCTTTGGCACTCTTGGTGCCTCCGGCAAATTCTCTGAAACCACTCCTTATGCCCCGAATTCGCCGTATTCCGCCTCTAAGGCCGCATCCGATTTGCTCGTTCGTGCTTGGTTTCATACCTACGGATTGCCGACGATCATCACGAATTGTTCCAACAACTACGGACCAAAGCAGTTCCCGGAAAAGCTGATCCCCCATATGATTTTCTGCGCGCTTCAGGGTAAGTCACTCCCGGTTTACGGGAAGGGTGAGAACATTCGCGACTGGATTCATGTAAAGGACCACGCGCGCGGAGTACTCCTCGCCCTGACTCGGGGGATTCCGGGTGAGACCTATTGCTTTGGTGGAAACAGCGAGCGCACCAATCTTGAAGTTGTAAAGGCGCTTTGCGTGGAGCTTGACTCCGTTCGCCCGATGAAAGTCGGGCGTTTTGAGTCTTTGATCAAGTTTGTAGCCGACCGCCCTGGGCATGATTTCAGGTATGCGATCGATGATTCCAAAGCGCAGAGGGAGCTTGGCTTCGTCCGAAAGTATTCACGGTTTGAGGATGGGCTGAGAGAAACCGTTCGATGGTATCTGGAGCATTTCGAATGGAGCAAAAAGGTAACCGCAAAAGATGGCGCCAAGACGACCTATGACTGGTCGCTGCTGGGCGGGTGAGTGACTTTTGCATGAAAATCCTACTCCTCGGATCAAACGGTCAGCTTGGGCGGGCATTTGTTGAGCTTTCAAAAAGCGACGCGTTTCCTATTGGATGGGTACTCGCAGCTCTTGATCGGAGCGAGCTTGATTACTCACAGCCCAAAACCATTGAAACTCGCGTGAGACTTGAAAAGCCAGACCTGTTCCTGAACTGTGCGGCCTATACGGCTGTGGATCGGGCCGAGACCGAGCGTGATCTGGCTGAGCTGGTGAACGGCCGAGTTCCCACCCTGCTGGCACGAATGGCGAAAGATCTTCGAATTCCCCTGATTCATTATTCGAGTGATTACGTGTATTCAGGCGAGGGCGAGGCGCCGCATCTCGAATCAGAGCCCCACGCGCCGCTCAATCATTACGGATTCACCAAAGCGATGGGGGATGCGGGCATTCAAGATTCGGGCTGTGATCATTTGATTTTCCGCACTTCTTGGGTTTTCTCCCCTACAGGGAAAAATTTTGTGAAGACCATGCTCAAGGTTTCCAAGGAACATTCAGAACTGAGGATCGTGAATGATCAGGTCGGGGCTCCCACGTATGCACCTGATCTTGCAAAATACAGCCTTCACGCAATCATGCGTGCACTCGAAATGAAGGCCACGGGAAATGCCTTTCCGAGTGGTATTTATCATCTCACAAATGCAGGAGCCGTTTCTTGGTCAGGGTTTGCGGCCGAGATTCTTCCCGGGAAAACAATTCTCGGGATTTCGACCGAGCAGTATCCCACCCCAGCGAAGCGCCCCCGGAATTCGAGGCTTGATCTGGATAAGTTTCAATCAACATTTGGAATCGAACCCAGGCCTTGGACTGAAGCGCTGAAGGATTGTTTACGGGCCTTGAAGCTGAGAGAGGAAGCGGGTCTTCATGATTAGGGAACTATCGATAAAGGGGCTCAAAGTCATTTCACTCAAGATCTTCAATGATGATCGGGGGTTTTTTGTTGAGCGATACAAGCTTGACCGTTTTTCCGAACACGGTTTGCCTCCTTTTGTGCAAGACAATCATTCTCGCTCAAAGCCCGGGGTCATCCGTGGACTTCATTATCAGACGAATCCAGGCCAGGGAAAACTCGTAGGCGTGATTCGCGGGAGAATCTGGGATGTTGCGGTGGATCTGAGACGGGATTCTCCCACTTTCGGAAAATGGGAGGCGCTAGAGCTCAATGACGCCGATGGGAATCTTCTTTGGATTCCGCCCGGTTTTGCGCATGGATTCTGTGTTTTGGGATCAGAAGATGCTGACGTTTTTTACAAGGTGGATTCCCTCTACAACGCGAAAGGTGAGGGGGGGATCCGCTTTGATGATCCGGATCTCAAGATCAACTGGCCGGTTTCCAATCCGATTGTTTCCCCGCGCGACCGGGTCATGCCATTGCTCTCGGAATTTCTTCTTCAGTCAAAAGGAATTAGTTGAGCTTGCTCAACTTGAAGCTGAAGGGATTGCTGAATGCACTGAAGTCCTTAGAGTAGGCGCAGCCGACACGCCAGAAGTAACGTCCCGGCTTCGCTACAGGAAAAGTGTGGAAGTTCTTGCGCGTCGAGGCCTTGAACTCAAGGACTTTGAAATCCTCGGACTTTGATACATTCACCTCATAGCCGGTACAGACTTTCATCTGCTTCCAAGTTAGCAGGACTTCGTGACTCTCGCCCTTCAGGTAAAATTCGGGAAGCTCAAGGTTGTTTCCGGGGGAGGCCAGAATCGGCTTCGGAAGGCGCCATGAGGAGTCCTGTTTTTTGGACTCGATGGTGCTGCCATCAGCCAAGGTGGCAGTGACCAACCACTTGATTGTTCCATCTGCCTCCAAAGGAAGAGGCCAGTCGTATTCCAGACCGGGAGTCTGAAACTCGAGCAGGTTCCCCTTGTGTTGAATCTTGAGAACATAAGGGAGTTTCACCCTGAACCCGGCATCCTTCCATTTGAAATGGAACTTCAGATCCTTCAGATCCGCATCGTCCGAGAGAATGGAAGTCGGGGGAAGCGGATCGACCTCGATGTCAGGAACCTCCTGAATCGGAGCCGAAAACTTGGAAAGAAGGGGCTGATCCTCTTGGGAAGGAGAGGTCTCCTGCTTTTTGATTTCCACCGCTTCGGGTTCAAGCTTGGAAAGAAAATCAGTGATCATTCGCCCGGTGCCGGGTGCGGTGATGAGCTCTGGTGTCAGAGGGGGAAGTTCTGCCGGGGAGGCTGGGGCCTGGTTCGCAACTTCCGGTGCCGCGACCGGGACCGAGGCAGGATTTGGCAGAGTCTCCGGCGCCGACACAACCGTGAATTCCATCGGTGTTGCCTCTTCAGGCGCTGCCGTCGAGGAGAGCTCCTGCAGTACGGAGCCGGACAGGGACTTGAACACAATCGGCGGAGAATCTGCTTCCTTTTTCGCCTTGATTTCGCCCGCCTGAATCGTGACGTTGAATTTCTTTTTGATTCCCTTGAAGGAGAAATTCCGGACCGGATCGATCTTGATCATCGACTCGGGACCCACCTGGAGGACGCTCCCGTCGGAGAGGTGAATCCGCGTCGAAGAATCTTTCCCGGTGAGAATGGTATCGCCCACGAAAATCGGCTCTCCTGATCTGACGGTCAAGAACGCAAGTTGATCCTCGCCTCGTCTGCGGACGATTCTCTCCGGGCGTTTGATCTCGCCGATGGGACTGAGAGAGAGCACGTCGGAGGAATGGAAGAGTGTGTCCGCAAGCCTCAGGTTCGTGAAGAGGATCGTACCTGGAACCAAGAGCAGGAAGATTCCAGCCCCAAGAACGGCTTTTTCGATACTTCTGGAAGGGGCTAGATCGGTCCGGTTCATGAACGTGCTTCCGGTTGATCCCGTGTTTCGGTAAACAATACATAGGTCACATCATCATTGGGGATGAGGTCCTTATAGAAATCCACCAGATCGCGGTTGAGCGACTCCGAGATTCCCTCCAGGCCTCTTGTGGATGCAGCCACCATTTTGGATCTGATTTGATCCTTGGTCATGGTCTCGCCGGAAGCGTTCGTGTTCTCAAGGAGTCCGTCCGTGTAAAGGAAGAGCTTGTCGCCTTCCAGGAAGGGAATCGTGACGTCTTCTGAGGCTTCGAAATCCGACTTCTCTCCGAGTCTTGTGCCTCTGGATTTGAGTGACTCGAATTTCGGGGTGGGTCCTGCGGCACGGAGCAACCAGGGGTTGTTGTGGCCTGCGTTCGCGTAGGTCAGGGTTTTTTGTTTGAAGTTGTAGGTTGCAATGAACATGGTCATGTTCAGTTCACTCTTGGCAGAGTTGACGATCACTTCATTCGCAATGTTCAACAGTTTGCTCGGACTGACCTTCAGTTCCGGAAACTCTGCAAGGATCTTCTGGATTGCGGAAAAGCATCCGTGTGCAGCTGCAGTCAACATGGCAGGCGGGAGTCCATGCCCTGTGGCATCCGAGATCAGCAGCGTCAGGTCGTACGGGGTTTCCACGTACCCCCACCAATCCCCTCCGCACTCCTTGGCTGATTGGTAGTGACTTCGAATCTTGTACCGGGCGGTGTCGATTCTGGAGGGGGGAATCAGATTCTGTTGGAGGTTCGAGGCAATCGCCACCTCCTGCTCGATCTTTACTTTCTCGATGCTCTCAAGGAGGAGCTCCTTGATCTTCCGGGACATCTGGTTCATCGATTTCGAGAGAATTCCGATTTCGTCCGAGGAGCTCTCTTTGAGCTCAAGATCAAAGTTACCCTTGGAAATCACGAAGGTTGCTTCAGTCAGTTCCGTAAGCGGTCGTGTGAGCCTGACCGAGAAGATCACCACCACGATCAAGGATGCCCCAAGCAATGCTAGACCCATCAAAAGCATTTTTTCGAGCATCAGATTTGCCCCGCGCATGGCATCGCGATATTTGATCGTGCTGAGAATGATCACGTTGAAGCCCGGCAGGTTGTAGGTCCCCAAGTGGACATCCTTGGTGTTCGGCATCTGATACTCGAGGGTTCCAATGGAAATCGGTGATTTGCTGGCTGCAAGAAACAGGGGATTTGCAGGTTCGATCTTTGAGCCTTCTTTTGATGGGTTGCGTGTGTCGAGAAGAATGGTTCCTTCACGACTGAGAATCCAGGATTGAATTCCCGCAGAGCGCTTTCGCAAGGGTTCGAGGTTGAGTTTGGCGCGGAGAACCGAAAATTTCGACTCCGGGTCCTTGTTTTCAAGGATCGTGTAGAGATACGATCCCGCATCAGAGTTCGCGTCGGACTCGCGCGAAGGAATGGATTCGTATTCCACCCCTGATTTCTCAAGCTCCTGTACGATTTTCGCAGTGGGAGGGTTCTTTAAGCTCGCCACACCCCAGGAGTAGACCTTACGCAAAGAAGAGTCGCGGCGAGAGGCCGAGAAAACCTCGAGGTTCTTGATGCTGTTTTGTTTGTTAAGGGCCTCCGATGTTTTCTCATCGTAGTCGGGAAGAAGCTTCAGGATCTGCGTTGCGGATTCGAGTGTGGAGATGAACTGCTGACCAATCAACTGGGATTGGTTGGTTTGGGCTTCGTAGGTGAAAGAACTCGTTTCCTCCGAGAGAAAGTTGTAAGCAAGCAAGAAGGCCGAACTCATCAAGGTGATTACGATCAAGGTCGCACCCAAGAGGAGTTTGATTCCCAAAGTCCGACGGGGTCTTGTAGAGGATGTCACCCTTACGATTATTCCGCTAAAGTATGGAAATTGCCAAAGGTTTTGGTACAATTTCCTACAGATGGAAAAACTCCAGAAGCCTTACTCTCCTCGCGTTTTATGGCTTTTGCTCCTGTCAGTGGCCTCTGCGTCCGGAGTTGGAACTTTGGCGATTGCAGAGGATGTGGGGATTGCGGAGAACACTGAGAATTCGTTTCGTCCGGAAAGGGTGATTCAGGTCAAGGTAACCAAGGGTGATCGCCAACCCAAGGGGTTGAAGCCCGTGGCTTGGGATGATGGCACCAACAAAGTGGTTACCAGGTATTTTGGTTCCAGCTCCGAGTCGGTTCTCTCGCTTCAGGGACGGGTGGAGCGTGAGGATGCGTCCAAGTGGAATGTCATTTGGAATGAGAAGAGCTTTGACGTGGGTCGAGAGGGTTTCTTTGAGCTGAAAATCCCTTTTGACGCGGGTTTTAAGAATCTTGAACTTGCGCTTGTGGGACCCAAGGGCGAGGTCGAGTACCACTTTTATCAACTCGAGCTCGAAATGCCGGCCATTCCGGTCGCAGGTGAAATCGAAGCCAAGGAATCGGAACTCCCAGCGGGTGAATTCAATCAAAAACTGAAAAGAAATTGGTTTGTCTCCCCCGGATTGGGGATCAGCTCCTTGAACTATCGTCAAACGGCAATCGATTCGTACCAGTCCATCGTCATGACTGCCAAGGTTTCGGCCAATTACTTCATCGCTCCCCCAAAGTGGGATTTGGGATTCACGGGTTTTTTTAATTTCGTGAGCCTTTCCCGGAGCTCTCCCGTGGATGTGCGCTTTCTTGGCCTCAATCTCAGGCTTGGGTACATTTTTCCGCAAGTAGAAGCTCCCTGGAGATTGTCTCTCTATGGAGGGTGGTACTATTCCACGATGTTCGCATCCGACAGTTCGTTTGGTTACAAGAACGTTTCCGGACCCCAGCTCTTTCCTTCCCTACGCCGCAATCTGGACAATGGTCACGCAGTGAGCGCGTTCTTGAAGTTCTCGCCCATCAGCAATAATTTCGGATTTTTGAGCCTCTCGAATCACGAATTTGCGACAGGCGTTTCCTATCTGATTCCAACCGAAACCCGCACCTATTCCATCTCGGTCGACTATGCGCAGATTTCGTTCTCGGACGAAGAAGTGGAAATCAGTTCAAACAGCATCAGTCTTGGGGGAAGCGTAACATTCTGACGCGGCGGAGGGGAGTGATGAAAACCGGACTCAATAAGGTTTTAGCGCATTCCATTCCTCTGTTGTTTGTGTTGCCGGTCCTTCCTGCCACCGGTGCGGAAGTTCCCCAGCAAAGAAAGATCCGGACAGAGGCAAAGCCGCAACGATCACGATTGAGAAAATCCTTGGGTCTCGGGCTCACTCATTTGCATTATTCCCAGACCCAGGTTGCTCCCTTCACGCAACGGTTCATCACACTGAAAGGCGGGCTCGAAACGGCGATCCCCGGGAGCGCGTGGTCGATTGGGGGGAGCTTCTTTTTCAATTCGCTCTCGCTCTCAAACACCGGGATCTACCAACTCAGAATTCTGGGAGTCAATCTCCGGTCAGGGAGGTTTCTGACCCCGCCGGAATCAAGAGTACAGGTTCGTCTGAATGGGGGCGTGTATTACAACACCTCGTTTTCAGAGATCGGATTCAAGGATATGGTTGGGCCGCAGATCTTTCCAGAGTTCTCATTTCGGATTTCCCAGACAAGGTCAGTCATGACGTATTTCAAGTATTCCCCGGTCCTGGTTGCGGGTTCGTTTGATATTCTCTCCAACCGGGAGCTCGCCGCCGGACTGTATTTCCGGCAGCTGATTTCGAGTACCATGAGTTGGTTTGTGGGGATTGATTACGCCGAACTCGATGCCCGCATTGGTTCCGAGGAGGCGAACATGCGATCCCTCAGTCTTGGCGCGGGGCTTGGATTTTAGATTTGAAGGAATTGAAATCGGTAGCGAGCTCCTGAAAGAAGTCGTCTTCCCTGAATTTGAGATCCGGGAGTTTCGTTGAGGACGGATCAATCCCCGAAAGGTACTGCCGGAAGCGATGGATCGGACCTGCGATCTTGTGGGAAAACCGCATCCCGAAAAGAACGATCAAAACAGAGCTGATGGCTGTGGTCAGACCAAAAATCAAATTCATCCTTTGGTTTTCCAAGGCAAGAAACCGGAAGTACGGAGAATCCGGTGAAAGCTTCTGCTGCAAGCCGAGCTCCTGAAGATCGTTAAAGAAGATCACGGTGGAGATGTAGAAAATCCCTGAACTGAAGAGGGAGATGAAAAGTGTCCATCGGATCATCGCCCACTGGAAATCGGGATTGATGAGAAACGTCTGCCGTGACCTCTTGTGAGCGTTATCCATGAATTCTAGAATCGCAAACAGGACGACCTTTGCAAGGAATTTTCAATGGTTCTCATTTAAATCCCGAGGGTTGGCGCAGTTTCATCAATACTTTGACGCTGAAAATCCCATACGGAAGTGGTAGGGTAAGGGCGGTTTTCGAGCACGTTTTATGATCATTTTTCAAGTGTTGATGGCATTTTTATCACCTCTTGCGCATTCCGCCTCCGCGGACTCGGAAGCGGTTGCCCAATCCCTTCTGCCTCTTCTGGAACAGACGGTTTCAAATTTGGATCGAAATCGACTTCGGCATCTCAGTGGAGAGTTGAGTTCTTTTGAGGTCTCCGTACTTACGGCCGGGGAGCGTGCGCGGTTTGAAAGTTTGGCTCTCCGGATCTTCCGTGAACATCACATCGATTCAAAGAAAACCCTGGCCGAGTTTCACAGGGATCCCTTGATGAGGGATGTAAGAGAGGCCTTCCGTTCCTATTCTGCGCGAAAGATCAGCCTTGAGGCACTCATGAGATCCCTGATCCATGAACGGGTGACCGTGGAGGCCTTTCTCAACGACCCGGAGCTTGGCTATGGTTCGTTTCGAGGGTTTTTCAGGAGTTCCCGCTGAAACGAGTTTTGGTGGCCTCGAAGGGCATGGCACTTTTGGGAGCATGTCTCGCGCTTTTCTCTGCGCATCCTGCTTTCCTGCAGGCAGCGCCAAGGCCGGATCCCTTTGCGGATTTCTGCAATTCCCTCATCGACTCCGTCTTGAAGCGGGTGAATTCCGCAAAAGAAGGACCGATCGGGGTTCATGCGTTTGAAAAAGAAGTCAGATTGATTTTCGAGAGGCAACTACCAAAGAGTCTTCCTGAGCTTGGCCCCGATTATCTTGAACAAAATTATCGTGAGTGGGTTGATCTAGGGGATCCCGCGTTTCACCTTGCCGTGCTGAAATATCCTGTTCCCGAGGCTGCCGTTGAGGCTCTTGGCAGTGCGCTTGTGAATCGCATCACTCCCGAGCAGATTTCCAGAATGCTCCAGGGTTTCCGAGGCAAAGGCACTCCCCGTGAGATTCTGATTTGGATTCAGCGTCTCCTTGAACATCCGGAACGAAGGGACGGCAATCTCCTTCATGCACTTGTGAATGCCTATAAAAACACAGTGGTCATTACCCATGACCGGATCAGGTACCTTACGGGCATTCCGGTTCTGCCGGAAGTGAAGCCCGGCCATGTCCGGATGTACAAGGGGAGCAATTTTTTCAAGGGACCGGCACGCTCCCAATCCCAAGTGGGGAAGCCTCTCGAGGAGGTGGGTGACGGAGGTATTGTTTTTCTCGATCAATCGGATGCGAATACGCACTCGGTAAAGGCAGAGGCGTTTCATCCGGACGGTGTTTCCATCTCGACCGATAAGACTGTTCCGATCAATTACGGTTCCCACATCCGGATCTATGATGTGCCAATGCAGATTGTCGACCGATTGCCGAGGGGAGCTCCGGGTCTGAGCGAATATGTGTTTCGCTACAGCATTCCTGAAAGGTTCCGGATTGCGACCTATCCGAAAGCCACGTATCTCGAAATTTTGAAACAGGAATCCTTGCGGATCTCGGGTTTCGGGGATCTTGCCCGGGGATTTTCCAGAAACTCGGGCATGAGCTTGATGGGACTTCTTCATTCAAGAGCCGAGCCGATTCTGATTCGAGGAAGGAGCTACACTTTTTCCGGGCTCATGGGTGAGAGGATTCCCTTGTTCGAAAGAAATACGATCGAACACCAGACTCTGCTCGGATTGGAGCAGTTGGAAAAACACGGTTCTTTTTTTTACGGCACCTCCCTCAAGGCACCGCCGAATGTGGATCTGCGCAGCACGGTGACCTTCAGCTTTGTCCTCCGCCATATAGGAAAACCCATTGCGTCCGCCATTGATGCCAGTTTCAAGGAAATCACGGTGGAGGTTGTTGGACAGATGATGAGAAAGGCCGGATATTCCAAAGCCGAGGTCGAGTTGGGGCAGGCGCTGACGGGAAATGATGTGATCGGATCCATGCTTCGCGGGGAAATCAGTCCCCATGAAGCGTTTGAGGAGCTGGTCAGGATTTCCAGACAGACGAACCTGACCCCCCTTGATTTTTTCAGGGTCCAGGCCTTCTTCCACGCCATGGATGCGAGCGCGAATCCCGATCTTGCCCCTCTCTTCATCAAGGAGGGCGGGATGGTGATTCCTGCAAGCAGCCGGTTCGTGGTTCTCCGGAATCTCTTCGAAAATGTGGAAATCAAGCCCTGATTTTTTTGTACGCTTCGCGTCTTTTTTGCGATAAAAATGCCCCATGAAATTAAAACCCGGCATTGTTTTTGGAAGCGCTCTTGATGAACTGTATCAGTACGCAAAGGAATCACGTTTCGCCCTGCCTGCCGTGAATGTGGTGGGAACCAACTCCGTCAATGCCGTGCTCGAAACTGCCAAATCAGTGAACTCCCCCGTGATCATCCAGTTCTCGAATGGAGGCGGTCAGTTCTATGCAGGGAAAAGCCTGAAGCTTCCGAATGATCGCGCGGCGGTCTTGGGGTCGGTCAGCGGAGCCCAGCACATTCAGATGATGGCTGAGTACTACGGTGTGCCTGTGGTCATTCACACGGATCACGCGGCAAAGAAACTCCTTCCATGGATCGACGGGATGCTCGAGATGAGCGAGGCTCATTATCAAGTCAATCGAAAGCCCCTGTTCTCGTCCCACATGCTCGACCTCTCGGAAGAGTCATTGCAAGAGAATATTGAAATCTCCGCTCGCTACTTCAAGCGAATGAAAGCGATCGAAACGGGAATCGAAATTGAGCTCGGAGTCACCGGTGGGGAAGAAGACGGCGTCGACAACACCCATGTTGACAATGCAAAGCTCTATACTCAACCCGAACATGTGGCGTATGCCTATTCGCATCTCAAAGAAGTAGGCCGGCAATTTACGATTGCTGCTTCGTTCGGGAATGTGCACGGAGTGTACAAACCGGGGAACGTGCAGTTGACCCCCGTGATTCTGAAAAATTCGCAGGAGCATATTGCGAAGGAATTCAAAACCGGTGCCAAACCCGTGAACTTCGTATTCCACGGGGGGTCCGGCTCAACCCAGGCTGAGATCCGTGAAACCATCGAGTATGGTGTCATCAAGATGAATCTGGATACCGACATGCAGTGGGCGTTCTGGGAGGGCATCAAGAACTATTACTTGGAGAAGCAGGCCTACTTGCAGGGACAGCTCGGGAACCCCGAAGGTCCGGATAGCCCCAACAAAAAACACTATGATCCAAGGGTTTGGCTGCGGAAGGGCGAGGAGAGCTTCGTGAAGCGATTGAAGGCTTCGTTCGAGGATCTCAACAACATCAATCGCAACGCCTAAGGAATGTTCCGGGTTCCACAATGCGCCCGGAGAGTGGCATCGATTTTTTCCTGATCGGATTGAAATCCGACAAACGGGGTGAACCCCTCGTTCCCCAGTTTGATGGATCGATCCCCGTATTTGTAAACCAGGGTTCGCGTGACTTCAGGACGATTGGAATCGATCACCTTCAGGTCGAATCCCTCTGCGGTCCGGGTCATTCCCGTAAACAGCAATGCGTGCGAGGTGATCCCGGGAAATTGGGCCATCACCCAGAGGCCGGGCTTGGATGCTTTGAATTTCACAAAGATGCGTGCCATTCGCTCCCGAAGGACCGCAGCGGGCATACTGGGCCTTCCGTAGAGACCGCGGACCCATTGTTGTTGGATGAATCCATCACGGATCTGCCATTCATTCAATTCTTGCTGGATGAGACCTTCGTGATCTTTGGTGAACTCATTGAAATTTGCATAGCCGGGTATGGTCACAGCCGAGTCGAAGTGAACGAGATGTTCAACGATGGCTTTCGCTTCTCCTGCTGTGGGGCGGGGGAGAGATGGAGCGTATCGGGAAAGGTAGATTGAGCTTCTTTGCAGCCTGCTGTGCCACCAGCAAACGCCTCCATCAAAGAGGCCCCCGTCATTCCGAAAGGCCATCCGGTTCCCGGGGGCATCGAACTTGGAAAGCAGCTCGGCCCGGCTTTGAGAGCATAGCTCTTGCGAGGTCGCCGGAGTGGCATTGACCAGGGAGGTGAAAACAAGGGCGAAAAGAAGGGAGCGCCATCCATGACGAATTTCCATCTCTTCAGTTTACTGAAGAGGCGGGTTGAATCGAGCGGTGGTGTTTTGACGTTAACTGCCCTCGAAGATTGCACCTGACGTCGTCAATTTCCGGTTATGGAAATCCACATAGAGCGCAATATGGTCCCTCAGTCGTTCGATTCTTTTGCTTGTGCACCACGTTTTCCGAAAGAGCCGGTTGATGTTTGCTCGAAGCATGGCGCAGGTATGGTTCAGGGAAAACATGGGATCAAACCGCTTGTCCCGAAGCTCGCCCTGCCCTGTAATCGCTCCACGACCTCCGGGGATCCGGATGTGCTTAGCATTTGGTAAATGCTTTCTCACCCATTTTGGATAATGAGGATTCTCATCCGATGTGACTGCGCCATCTTCCTTGATCAACATCCTCATGGATTTCATAAGTCGATTCCAACCCCTGCCTCTTTGATCTTTGCGAGGACCGTATTTCTTTCTTGAGACCTGAGATAAGTGGCCTTTCGCAGGCATCTCATTGACTTGAAAGCCTAGGATTTTACGCGAATTCGACTCAACTGCCAGGGCAACGCTCACGGGCTTGCACTTCGTGTGAATGCTTGACTCGAGATCGTCGAACTGTATGGATTCGATCGATCTTTGGGGAATGCGAGCAATGAGTCTTGATTGAGACAGGCTCGCCTGTCCCGCCAAAAACATAAACCTTCTTGCGATCGTGGAGGGGCTCACTCCCAGCAGCAAAGCAGCTCG
>CANNBJ010000001.1 GCA_947502835.1 Bdellovibrionales bacterium | reverse complement strand
GATCTTTCTGTAAATCAACCAACCTTTTGTGGAGGAGAGTTTTGTCAACGGAACGGAAGACGGAACCTTAGTCATGTTCCAGTTGCAGTTGGCAGGCTCTGGTCTAACTGCATCCGAAAGAATGCAGAGTTGCCACTCGCCGGAGAGATCGTAAGAACTTCCTGCCTCTTGTAGAATAGTGTTTGGAGTCTTCCAAAGAAACTGCGAGATAATAGCCATCACCAAAACAGTAAGCGCTCCAAGGGAGATCTTGTGCATTTGCTTTGTAAATGCTGGTGATGAACGTGGGATACTCACTGCTTAACCCCGATAATTCCGACGCTTTCGCGGCCATCAAGACGTAAGTTTGGTGGAAATTGAGGGCGCGGAAATTTCGATGCTTCTAGTACCTTAAAGCCAGCAGCTTCGAATGCTCTTCTCAAAACGTGCTCATCCAGAAGATGCATTTGCTTCGGCAAATCTTTTCCACGAATTGGATCTAAGCTCTGAAAGTCTTCGATAAACCCCGGCCACGAATCCCCATTTCGAGAGCGTTCTTCATAACGAGGCACAAATTTTTGAACGCCACCGACATATGGCGTTTCCCCAACTAAGAAGAATCGGCCGCCTTTTGCTAGCCATTTGTGAACTTTCGCAATGCCTTTTTCTATCGTAGGGCCGTCAAAGAAGTGAAATACACGGCATGCGAGTACAGCTCCTAGCTCTCCTTCCTTAAATTCCAAATCGTCTGGAAATGATCCGGGTTTCAGTATGAGACGACTTCTAACCAGTTCTCCACTGGTCGCATAGGCTGAGCTTTTTAGAATCTCAAGGTGCCTTTCATCTGAGTCATTGGCAATTACAGTGGCACCGGCCTTTAATGCTTCAATTGTCGCTACACCGTAGGCCGCTCCAATATCTAAGGATGGACCTGGAGCAATGGCAGCAAACTGAGTAAAAGCGGCAGAGAAACTATCCAAGTACTCTGTCATGAACCCTTGGTTGTTCAGTGTCTTTACAAACCCGTATTGGTCTGCTTCTGGTCTTTGTTCTTTCATAGCTGCTCCTTAAAATGTCCGTAGCCAGTAACTATAAAGTTCAGAGCAAATAGGACAAAGATCGCCGCAGAGACCCTCAATGCGATTAGGTAGGCTTTACCTTGAAGGAAATCAGCGGATCGCTTTACTCCAAGCGCAATTCCAACCTTGGTGCCGATCATTACGGTAAACATGCTCAATACAAATGCAGTTTTTTCCACCATGGTTGATGTCTGATCCTGCACTAAAATTGGCGTTCCTATTGTTAGCCAAAATAGATAAGGTGCTGGATTTAAGAGGTTTGAGAATATTCCTTTTTTTACGGAATTTGCTTCTCCAGCATCTGGGTTCACAGTTGGCGGCTTTGTTTTCCACATGTCTCTTGCCATGCTTAAGAGAAAGACGCTCCCGATGAAACAAACGCTTCCGATAATTGGACCGTAGGATGTCAAGTTGGCTAATATTGCGTAAGAAATTGCGATAATTGGGAGATCAGTAAAAAGCGGAGCCAGAGATACTTTGATTCCTTCCCGCAAGTTGTAACGGAGGGTCTGAGTAATAACCAATAGGGTCAATGGACCAGGAGCTACGCCCGCAGTAAATCCAAGGGATATCCCTTTTGAAAGCAGTTCTAGATTCATAGTCTTGGCGCCTCCAATTGTGATCCACTGATTCCTGCGTTAGTTCTTGCTGAATCATTTATAGAAAATAAAAGCCCGTACAAGAAAAAGAAGGTTTGAAAGGGCAGTAATGCTACTCCCGCAAGTTTTGTTTTTAGACTCTTGGATGAAGCAAGCGCTGTTCGATAAGGCACGACACCGTGAGCGATGAGTGAATATTTAGGACGGAAGTATTTTGGGAGTTTTTTCGCCAAATATTGTTGCGCCCTATTTTTTGCGATTTGCCATGGGCTACCTAAGTGCAATCGGAGCTGATCGAGGTGCTCATGTGATAATGCAGCAAGAGCGTCGGTGTCAGGTTTACGAAACGCCTGAAACTGACTGAGACGATCTCCAATCGGAACATAATCATTGCGGAGAATGCTATCGAGAATCACGGCATCTTCGAGAGCCGCATTCATCCCTTGTCCAAGGAATGGGGAAATTCCGTGACAGGCGTCGCCGATAACAATCGTGTCACCACCAAATGCCCAGTTTGCCAATTTGGTCGTAACAATACTTGCGGATGGAGCATCAAGGAGTTGTTGAGTGAGATCGCGACAAAGCGGAAGAATATCTGAGTAGCTTTGGCGAAGAAACGTTTCTATTGAGGAATGCTCATTGATGGTTTCAAATGAAACTTTTCCTTTCATTGGCATGATGATGTTTCCAACGAAAGTTCCGTCAGGATTTGGAATCGCACAAACTAGCGAATGACCTTTTGACCATAGATGAAGTGCATTTGGCGCTAATGCGTATCTTCCGTTCGAAGCAGGGATCGTGAACTCCTTATATCCCCAATCCGAAACATCGAAGTGATAAGTGCACCACTTCTGGAATTGAAGCCTACGTACAGCGGTTGAGAGCGCTCCGTCTGCTGCTACAAAAAGTGAATACTTTTTTGTTTCTAAGCCGGTTGATGTTTTAAACGTAACCGTTTTCGAATCCGTAGAAATGTCCTCGAACGTCGAACCGAAGTTAAATTCTACATTCTTATTCGCTTTTGCTGCGTTGTAGAGGATTCGGATAAGATCGAAGCGCCTAATGGCGTAGAGAACCTCCGTTGCAGTCTGTCCATATGGCTGATTAATAGTGGTCTCACCCAAATGGAGTGCTCTGAATTGAAGTGGCGTTGCAAACTTAGAAACTTCCTCATGCAGCCCAGCCTCTTTGAGCATTGCAAGTCCTCTTGAAGAGAGTGTGAAATTTACGGAACGAGCAGATGTATACTTTCCATGACCGAAATCGTTACGTTTTTCGATAATAATTACCTTTTCTCCGCGACGAGCATGAAGAATGGCAAACATTAAACCCGCAACGCCTGCTCCGACTACAATTGTAGGAGAGATGTCGCTTGTGAGTGAAGACTTCTTTGGCTTCCTAAATATTGGAGGATCTTTTCCCGCCACCGTTTTTATCCAAGGCATCGTGCCAAAGCTAAGGGGATCACGTCCTGTCTGGAGATGAAGTTCTTTAAACCCTAAGGCGTAGATCTCTTTTGCGATCCACTCACCAGAAAGGCCGGGTCCTAGGTCGGAATCGATATAAATTGGGGTGTTTCGGTTGAGCTGGGGTGCAATTTGAAAGAATTCTCTGGCGCTATGTACTCCCAAAAGTTCAGCATCTTCTTGCTTTGCAACAAGCTGCCAGCAAGTATGTACGAGTGGATCATCATCGATCAAAACGGCATGTGGACTAAGAGAAGAATCGGCTCTTGAAAGGTCGCTTTTACTATTATTCATGGCTAGCCTCGGTGGCTCGTTTCCGTGCGATCAAAAGGGCGGTCGGATCTACGGGAGTTACGGCTGGCTCAAGTTTTCTATAGAGGTGGATAATGGATTCAACCTCTTCAAGGATGACAGGAAATGCAGTCTTTATGATCAACTTGATGGTTTGAATATCTGTGGCGGTAAGAGTATCAGATTGGGTTAGAAGTGTTTTAAGGGCGGCCTGAGCCGACCTTAAATCGTGCTTATGTTTGCTTAGCTCAGAAGGGTCTGATGGAATTGGTATTTCAATTACGAAGTTTCCGCTACGCTCTGTAATCCCTGCAGTCGTGAGAATTCTTTGGCGAGGAGATTTCATGCGCGCTTTCCTTTCTGAAGCGGACCGTCTCCAATAGAGCCGGTTCTTAATCCTGGAGTCGCCCCTTCAATAGGCCTTCTTGGATCGAGCCCATGTAGACTTAACTTCTTATAAATAGTGCTTTTTGGTATCCCTAAGTAGTCGATGATGCGTGAAACGTCGTCATTGAATAGGCGCAGCAGCGATACAAAGAATGACTTCTCGGCCTCAAACATGAACTCTTCGAACGTTGAAGGCCCGAGTTCCGAAATATTTGTAGGGACAGGCCAGTCAGTTTCACGGAATTTGGAGACTGATGTCTTTACTGTGCTCAGTGAAAAATGATGTGGCTCAAGTACCTTTTGGCCGGATTTCTTTAATTTTAAAACTGCGCGTTCAAGCCAGTTGTAGAGTTCGCGGACATTTCCTGGCCATGCGTGTTTTTTCAGTAGATCAAGTGAGGCCCTAGATAATTTGAAGCGAGTTAGCTTTTTTCTTAAAAAGTAATGATTTGATAGAACATCGAGATCGTCGAGTCGGTCACGAAGAGGTGGTGTTTCGAGAGAAAACACACGAATTCGATATAAGAGGTCTTCGCGAAAATGTCCCTTGGAAACCATAGCATCGAGATTTTTGTTGGTTGCGCAAATGATCCGAACCTGGACCTTTCTCAATTTTTCAGAGCCGACTGGAGTAACTTTTTTCTCCTGAATTGCGCGAAGAAGTTTGACTTGAGCATTCAGAGGGAGGTCTCCGATTTCATCGAGAAACAAGTCGCCCCCATCAGCCAATTCAAATTTGCCCTTTCGATCGTTGCTTGCACTCGTAAATGAACCTTTTACGTGACCAAAGAGCTCACTCTCGATCAATTCAGACGGAATTGCACCGCAGTTAATACTTTCAAATGGGCGTAAAGGATTGCCTTCTATCTCCCAAAGCTTCTTTGCAACGACTTCTTTTCCAGTCCCAGTTTCACCAGTGATTAGCACTGGAGCATCGTGACCTTTAAGTTCCTGAATCTGTTGTCGAAGCGCCAGAATGCCTTGCGAATTACCCATTAGATCGTCTAACTCATATTGGCCCAACGATCTTTCTAAGCACTCAATCTTTCGGTCGTCTGCATTTTTTAAAACTGCGAGAGGAATTCGGATCAGGAGCTCCGAGAGAGTTGTTGGCCCCTTTATAATGTAATCTTGCGCGCCGTTTGAGAGTGCCTGCTGAACATGATTGAAGTTGTCGTCGCTTGTGACAAATAGAATTGCGAGACGTGGATAGTTCGTGCGGATCAACGGCAAAACGTCAATAGCATCCCCGTCTGGCAGATGCTTATCTAGTACGACCACATCAAAGCTGCCGGAACTCAGGCGGTTAAGCGCCGTCTTCAGATTTGGGGCCGTCACTACATCGTAGTGAACGCTAAGCACCTTTAAAATAGATGCCTGGTAGTTCAAGTCGTCTTCGACCGTCAAAACTTTGAGTCGAGAATTCATAAAGCGGGTTTTAGTCCATAATTTGAGACTAGTCTACATTTTTAGACTTAAAAGTCTCGTTTTGTGGACTGTTGTTTCACGTACATATCGTGAGTTTAATTATTTCCATTACTTACGGGTTTTTCAGAATTGGCACTGATCCTGCTCTTGGGGATGCCCAGGAGGTAATTTGAAATGAGCAAAGTAATTGAAGTAGTAAAAAAATGGTGCGGGGTTTTGTTTCCGCCACGGACCCCGGAAGGGTTCTTGCGGCTTGAATATCGTCCTTCCCAAAGCGCATTCGCGGTTTGGAGTAAGCGATGAGTGTCTCTATTAACCTAGTAACGCTTTCTGGCTGGGTAGCAAATCCACCAACAACTGTAGGTGAAAACCAACATCAGTATGCTTTTCAGTTGGTTCAGCACCCTTACCAGCCTTCATTCAACAAAGCGCTTGAGGCTTTTGATGACTGCCTCGTCGCTACAGTTTTAAGTGCGGACCAGTACGTTAGGGAGGTTCTTAAACAAGGTGACCACGTTGTGGTCTCAGGTCGCCTCCTTGCCGAAGGACAGGACGTGAAAACGGTTCGACAAGCTGCTCGTATAGTTATCTGGGGAATTAGTATTCAGCGCTCCGAGCACCTTGAACGTCTAAACTATATCAACCGCAAACTTCATAATGGATTCAATGCACGTCTCGTAGACTCAGTGTTGGCGAACGATCTACAGCTTTCGCAAGCAGAGGCGGTTTTATGATTGTGCGAAATCACGTCATCATTACGGGCAATTTAGGTGCAGATCCGAGAGTCGTTCATGAGAGCGAGAAAAGTGGTGTTGTTGTTCGACTGTCACTCGCAAACTCTGAGTATCGTTACGATAAGGAATCGAAGGAACACCAGACTCCCCATGTGAACTGGATTCCGATTACTGCTTTCGCTGGCCTTGCCAAAAGAGTCAGCCGCTCCCTGAAAAAAGGAGACTTGGTGACGGTCACCGGAGCGATTCGAGCCTCCGAGTACAAAGATTCAATCGGGAAAACACTGAAATCATTTGAGATCATCGCAACCGATATTCTCAGAAGCGAAATTCTACCTTCAGAGCGCGCGGGAGAGGTGCCATCGTTCGATGACTTCAAGGAAGTGACGGTCGGCGGTGTCTAAGCAAGGGGGATTAGTCTTAGGGGGTGCCATTCTTCTGGTTCTGGCTGGATGTAGTCAGAATAAGGGTGGCGGAGAGGAGGCCCGCTTCCAGAAGAGCGGGCCAAACTCTACTCAGTGGTCAGATTCTAAGAAGTACACAAAGAAGGAAGCTGAAAGTAAATACGGACGTTTCGAACTCTACTCGATCACAGACGAATATCTCAAAGCTAGAAAGGGAGAGATTTCAGGAAAACATCTTCGCTCTTTGAATCTTCGAGGAGAATTTGGAGTCGATGCCTATCATCTTGAAGGCTACGAACTTCCGAATACGGTGATTTTAGTGCCAAAAATCATGCTTCGTAGCTCTATCAAGGGTACGAGACCCGCTGTTAAAAGAATCAATGGTGACTTGGTTGAGTTAGAAACACAGATTGCTCTCTTCGATGGAACTGAATCGCAGCTTTATAGTGGTCTTGGTCGAAAAATCTATGCTGAGAATTTGAAATTTAAATCTCCGAGTAAGCTTCTGGAGCGTATTTCAGAGTTACTGGGTGGTAGTCCGAATTTTCTATCGTCGCTTCCTTGCCCCGAAAGTATTTCTATCCACGATAAGCTTCAAGGTTCTTTTGACGTAAAAATTCGAACTCCAATGAAGAGTTGCCCAACAAACGTTTTTATCCCAGCAACTGTCCAGTTCAAAAAAGAAGAATTCGAAAAGTTTAAAGCAGGATTCATCCGTAGCGGTCAATCTACCGTAGTTGCAAAATTTGCACTAACTACACCAATCACGCTTTCTTACGGGCGCTTCTCGATTAAGAGTCAGCCTGTTTTTGATTCGATAGTAAAATCCATTAAAGATCCAAAAAAATGGATGAGTGCCGAAGCCGTATCGGCGACTCTAGAAACCGCCATTACTGACATTCAAAAAAGTGTCGATCAATGCATTCCGCAAGAGCCGTTTGCTCCGCTCAAAGATCAAATCATCGAAACGCTCTTTGAAACAGAGACGCAGCCCGATTGTCCCGATTCTTTGCCTGTCTGTTACATGCTTAAAAGTCGGCCATCGGAAAACGATATCCTTTCCCTTTCCCTAAACAGGGAAGAGTTTTTTGGAGAAAAAATAGCTTATGAATCAACCAGAATTCTGTCGGACAGTCTCTCCGAACGAAGTGCGTTTCTTATCAAAACAGATTCTCAAAATATTTTAGAACTGCCTAAAGAAGCGACGATTAACAATGCACTAAGAACGGTATCTCCTGGGGACATCGTTGAATTCGCAATTCAGAAACTTCGCCAAACAGAATACGAATTTAAGGAGCCACTCGTTCGAAATATTTCGAACATGGTTTGCCTGTCGCCTTATTCAGAGTGTCTGGATGGTAATTGGTTTTGCACGAATCCGAACACGGAGGACTATAACTGTCGCCAAGAATGTACCGGCGGTTGGGAACGAGTCTGCGTACGAGGCATGATGTGTGTTGGCTGCGTCGAATGGGGACAAAAGTGTCGTTCGTATAGCCAGGTCTGCGACCAAAGAAAAGTCTGTGAGAGATTAACAACGCCGGAAAAAGCCACGCTTCCTTATCGTATGGATAAGGAAACTCCAACTGCCGTTGATTTCGCATGGGAATGCACTAGCAAGACCGACGCAAAATGTGAGCCCGAGCACCTTCAGGATCAGTGGCAGAGAATCACTCAGTTCTCGAATCCGTTCCCGACAACGGAACTTGAACAGAGAAATGTAAGTCTTAAAGACTTGAACCTTCTGCTCGATGGTTTAAAGCTGAAATTTTCAAATAATGTCGTCTGTGAAGCTAGAGATCTTGAGCCTGAACTGATTTCAAATACCAGATTCATCATCGAGTTTAAAAATACGGCAAAATGCAAACCCTTCGACGAACTAACTTCGCGTCCATTGCATGGCCCAAGTCTTTCAGTATTGAGCAAGGCATCGCTTCCAGGACGGTTTAGGTGCGGAGAGCTTTGGGAAAACTACCTGGGCGAGCGCTCCTACAAGTGTGTTCTGCCCGATGAGCAAGTTCTTACCCAGGCATCGACGCTCCTAGAAGATACCCAGGCGCTTAAAGCCGGTGAATCAATAGGCATTTGGATTCCATATTATCCACGAACTGAAATTGAGGCGCAGCTCAGATTCGTTGGGGGTTATTTCGAAGCTGCGCCCGAAGGGATGAGTTTATGAGGTTAGAGAGATGGTTTGTGTGTTTTACGATGGGTTTTGTTCTTACGGGCTGTTCGCTTAAAGGGCACGAAGCGGAATCAGTACCAGCCGAAAAAATGGCAATTCAGGAGGCTGATTGGGTCGTTAAGAATGAAACTGTTGGGCGAATTGAAAAGACGACTCGGGAGTTAAGAGCAGGAAAATTAGCTTTTATCCAAAAGCACTTTCAGTCGCCTAGACTCACACCCATTACGCTTCCAGAAACGAATGGTTTTGATCTCTACTACGCCACTGGAATGAGTGATCTCGAAAAAATGGCCTTCATTCATCCAAAGGTATTTGTTTCGTCGTCAAGCGATCATGGTTCGATTTTGGGTTTTCGAGTGGATGAGAAGGACGGCGCAGGACGAGATCTGGTTGCCGTATCTATTCCCGTTGCTCTTGTGAATGGGCTGGTTCCTCAAATTCCACTTATCGGTGGATCCAGTTCGACAAATAGCTCGGTAATGACACTTCCAGATCGTTATAAAATTCCTGACGTTGCGGCATTGTCGCGGAAGGTCTCTCCGAAGGAGATCCAAACCCTTCCTGTTTGTCCAAAGGTGTTTCGCTTAATTTATCAGGGAAAAGAATACCGAGCGCAAAGTCCTTTTAAAAATCTGTCTAATTGTCCGATCAATCAGTTTTTCCGCATCGTGTTTAAAGCGCCGAGCGACGAAATGAGAAATCTCTTGGAGGCTGCCGCACTTCAAGATGAGGCCGTGACGATCGTCACCGATCTAGCTGCAGAATTTGTGATTCCTCGTGTTGCGACACAGGTAAAAATCCCAATGGAGACTTTTCAGTCTTCGCTTAAGACGATCACCGAGGCTTTTCCACCAAAGGATCAAACCAGTACCGGGAGAAACGCTTACGGAATTGAAGATATTGAAGACGCCGTCATCAATACCATTTTCACGGTTCTAAGGAGTAACGGTATTGAGCCGGACTATTCAGAGGGAATGCCAAGAATTGTCTCCTCGCTGATTGATACCTTCTTTGATGGGCCATTCAAATGTAAAACGGGTGGAATCTGTCGTGCCCTAAGTCGCCGTGCTCAATCACTTACACCCGTTAATTATCAATGGGTCGTAGCGGAGTCCTTGAGTACTCCGATTGAAACACAAGCTGTAGCAGCGTTAGGCGCAGTAGCCAATTCCAGTGATTTTCAATCAAAACCTGCGTGGTCAGTTCTGGAATACTCTGCCCGTCCGAAGTGGTTCGGGGGAAAATCCATTTCTTCAGTTCTGAAGGAATGTCAGGACCTTGAGCTGATGAAGTATCCACTCTTAAGCGGGATGGATGCGGGAGAGATTCCGTATATCCAAGGGTACTGCAAGGGACTCATTGCAAATGCATCTCAAACCTTAGATCCAGAGGAATCGGATGGATACTATCCGCTGGGTTCAAATACGACGGTTTATCCCGGTGCATGGCTACGAGTTGACCTAGAGGAAATCTCCGAATTTACGACGGCAAAAACAAAGGTCGATAAAGATGGCTCGACCATCATCGAGTCCGAAATTAAAGATCTTCTAGCAACTGATTCTAGTGCTCAGCGGACCTCTTGCGTTGAAGGTAACCAAGTGGCCTGTGAAAAGTATTCCATGAAAGAAATCATGGTGAGGCAGTCTAGCGGCGATCCCGTCTTTTCTGATGTGCCTTGCAAAAAGGGAGATGACGGCTGCGTCTGTACTGCTAACGAGCACGGAGAAACCTGCGTTCGTAAGGAATACCAGTTTCAGTCGGTGATGGACTACGCTTGCGATGCAAAGGATCAGTTTGAGTATTGCCCATACTATCGAACTCAAGACGAAGTCATTGACTACGAAAAAGAATGGGAATGTCAGAACATCAAAGTCGAGAGTAAAACCTCATTCTTATGTTTCGGCGGTTGCTCGGAAAAATGGGAACTAAGATGCGAAGCAAAGCACGTCACTCCCATTACGGCAAAGCGGCAAAAGCTTAATTGCAAAGAGGATGATCCGACAGCTTCGGCTCATCGGGAGATCGGTTGCCGTCGTCCACAGTATCTTTGTGAAAGATGGGCAACTAGATGCACTCGGTACAGCGTTAACGAGTCGTTTATGCTGGTGCATGAAGATGTCGCTCCAAAATGGAGACCTTTTGCAATTCGCCGAGGTGAATATCCTAAACGATTTGAAGATCAGATCTATCTTAAGTTTGTCTCTCCAAAGGGAGTTGCAAAGGAATGCAGGCTAGATCAGTTCGGTCGCTTCTTTCGAGGAAATACGCTTTTCATCAAAATCCCAACTGAGAAAAACGAAGATGTTCCTTGTGATGTGCCAATCTGGAATAGCGAGACCACGAAATCTCTCTATCTTCCGAAGGTCTACATCAAAAACGACATCCACTATAGCGAGATGAGAATGTGCGGAAGAACCGAGTACTCGTTTCTTACCGAAGATGTTCCCGTTTCTGGTGGAAAGTCAGTTGTGCCAACCAACTTCGCAAAACTCACTAAGGCCCACATTGGTCCTGTTGCGAACTCCTGTAGAGCACCTCAGCCCATTCAGATCGGGTCCGATCTCTGGTTTTCAGAGATATCTCCTATCAGAATTGGTGGACGAGTATCGGTTCTTGGGCGTGTGCTTGAAAGCATCGTCACGGAGGATCACCAATGAAAAGAGTAACCTTCTTAAGGAGTCTTTCTTGGCTGTCGTCGGCGCTCCTACTCTTAGGAAAGCCTGCTGAATCGGAATCAACCCCACAATCTGTTTCGAAAACTGGGAAAAAGGAAATCTCTATCTCTCAGTTTGGAGATCAAGACCGAACAGGAAACTTTTCGATCACTCATGTGGATTGCAAACCGACCAATCAAAAAGACCAAATCCTAATCACTGAGGATGCAGTTCTTACGGAAGATGCCTGGGGAAACTTGTGCGACGTCATTGGGCGAATTTCTTGGAATGGGCAAGAAGCGTGGAGTTCGTGGCTTAGTCCCGAGTGGCTGAAGAGAAAAGGACTTAGCGAAAACTGCGCTCTTTATTGTCGGCCGATTCAGATGCCAGGAGAAAACTCAGTGTGGCTTAGCTTTCTTCCGGATCGGGAAAGTAGAACGCCATATCGAGATGAAATCTACCGGAGGGCTTCTCTATGAAATGGCTATTAGCCACTTTAATCATGCTGAATACCGGCTGTGCCACGATGTCCAACAGGACGAAAACTATCGTGACTGCGGTTGGAGTCGGTCTAGTGGCTGGAACGATTGCAGCAAACATGGCTCCTAAGGATGAAAATCCGATGGCTCACGCTGCTGTTTGGGGAGGCGCGGCTACGGCAGGTACTGCGGTTGCTGGCCTTTTCTTATTTGATGAGCAGGCTCGCTCTAAAGAGTTCGAACGAAAGCTAGTAGTCGCGGAAAGCGAACTTGCAATCTTTCGTGGAGAATCCTCGACCGATCAGCAAGTCATTTACGATTCGGATAGCGCTTTAGGAAGAGAACTTCCAAGTGAATATCGTTCACTCGTGCGTCCAGGCAAATGGAGTCTTTATCGAACCAATCAGTGGATATCTCAGGGTGAAAACGTCTTAGTTCACCAGGACAAGATCCTAAAGATTGAGCCACCACAATTTCAACCACCGGGGGCAGAGATGCCTCCAATCGCCAACCAAAAAGAAGGAGAAAAGAGAGAATGAAAAACCTAAAATATGTTCCATTTCTGATTGGAGTTTTTTTTGTCGCGTGGAGTGCCGAAGCCCGTGACCTTGTTTCGGCATCGAACTCCGCAACAAACATCGTAAAAAACGTAGGACAAGCGCTTTCCGTAATGGGGATCATTAGCGGAGGAGCAATCATGCAGATTCCAGGGGCCGGACAGTTTGGAAAAGGCGTCATGGTTGCTGGATTCGTTGGTGCAGGATGTGCCTTTGGTGCGCCACTTTTCACGTCTCTTATGGGTCAAATCTTCGGGAGCATGTAATTCAATGTTCGGAGAGAGACTTCCATCAAGGCACTTGAATGATAACCGCTTCATCTTGGGTCTGACTATTGTCGACTTTGGATGCGGGATCATCGTGTTTGTTCTTGCTTCGAGGCTTCTAGAAAACACGAGAATTGCTCCGCTTGGATTTTTGGTGCCTCTTGCATTTTGGGTCTTTCTAATCCCGATTCGAATCAAGTATCGCCGAAAAGTAATTAGGGACTTCATCATTCATGCGCTTACAAAGGGGAATGTATCATGAGGCTTGGACTTGCTTTACCCGAGCTATCGCATATTGAGAGCGACGGATCGGTCGATTTCTTCCATACGGTGGACGGTGTTCGTGGAGCCATCACACAAATTCCACTCGTGGATCTGGAGTCAAGGGATCGAGAGATTAGCTATTCTCAAATTAGCGAAATACTAAAGGTGCTTCCTGATGGAGTCGTTAGTCGGTGGAACCTTAGAGTCTCCGAATCTAATCAAGTAATTGATGGTTTTTCAGCACGATCAAACTCTGTTGGGGAAATCGGATTCATTGAAAAGAACCTCTTTTTGAGTCTTGAGTGGGAAGACGAAGGATTTCTAAAAAGACTTAAAAGAAAAACAATCACGCCTGAAACTCTTCCATTTAAAGCCGTTGAGCGTCTTGGCGGTCGATTTTTAAATCGAAATGAACTTGAAGACAGTTTTGTTCATCCGGTAGCGGAAATGTACTCCAAGGATCATGTCGATCTTGGGGTTGAAGTGGTGGGCGTCGTTCGGATTCAATCGCTCGGCACCGACGGAATCAGTTGGGAGACGTTGGCTCAAATTCAAGATAGTCTTCCGACCCCATTTGAGATCTCATGCACGGTCAGAAAGACTCCAGAAGTAAAAACGGATCTACTTCTTCGTTCAAAAATAAATAGAGACCACTTTTTCATTGATGCAACCTCTCAGGATAAACTCGCTGCCACTGAGCAGGTTTTAAAAGACGTATCCCTAAATGGCGTCAGGCTTTATGAGATGGAATGGTGCCTGATTCTGAAGCGCTTCGATGAAAGAACGCTTCGTACTGATCTACTGCAAGCACAAAAAGCACTCAGAAGTATTGGAACTCCCTACATTGAGACCTTTGGTGCATTGAGATCCTATATTGCTAGTCGCCCTGGTGGACGAATGCATGTCACCCAAAAAGAAGTTGATCCAACAGTTCAATACTATCTTCCGATTGTCACTTTTGGCGAAGGCCGGACGCTGAATAAAACAAAACTCACTTCGTGCCTAGTGCATCGGCAAGATGGTTCCGTTCATGAATTCAATATCTTCAACCCTCAGTATCTGGCCTTCAATACTCTAATTACTGGAAAAACAGGGTCTGGAAAAAGTGTGTTCGGAAACGCTCTTTCCCAAAGTCTATTAAATGACCCAAATATTCATATCATCAAGGTTGATGTAGGCGGCAGCTATCGAAGGGAATGCGCACTAAACCAGGGATTGGAAATAGGTTTTCATCTGGATCGCCCTAGTGGAATTGATCCTTTCTTTTCTTCAAAACCTGGAGACATTTCAAACGAAGAACTTACCGTAATGGTCGAGCTGGTTTGTACTCTCGCCCTGGAGGAAGGCGAAGCATTCGTTTCAAAGAGTATCCGAGCGGATTTTGAGAAAGGAATTCGTACTTATTTTAGAGAACGGAAGAATAACCGATCTCTTTCGGATTTTATTGTGACCACAAAGAACCTGCCCAGACAGAACATTCTTGAAAGATGGGCCAAAGGCGGTGTTTTCGAAAACGCCATCCATCCAGGAAGCGGCAGGTCCGACAATAGATACATCTATTACAATTTCGAAGGCATTAATTCAGCAGCAAATTCAGACTACGCGTCAGGCGTAATGGCGGCCGTCATTGCGGCTGTAAATCTTCGAATGATTGCGCTTTCCACTCCAGAGCAAAGAGCCATTGGATCAAGGCTCGTTTTTGATGTGGATGAAACAAAATTTTTTATCCAACGAAATGCCGCGTTTTTCCTTTTGACCACAGCGAACTCAAGAAAGTTTGGGCACGCCACTATACTAAAAGGACAAGACATCGAAAGTTTTATTCTTAAAACTCCAGAGGGGGAAGACCGAGGAATTATTATCAACTCTCCAGTGAGAGTGTTTTTTGAAAGTGAATCAAAGGAGTCTGTTTACAGAGACATTTTCAACCTTGGAGATCGTGAAATCTCCATTCTAAAAACTCATCCCTACCGTGGAAAGGAGTTCCGCCAATTTGTTTTGCAAGACGACACGGGAACAAGGCTTTGTCGCCTTTATCTCACTCAGAAGGACTACTGGACGGCAACTTCTAGCCGTCAAGAGGTCGATCAGCTTGAGGGACTAAGACTTGCCGCTCCTTGGCTTAGTGAAAGCCAATTGATCTCCGTTATGACTATGAAGGGAGTCGAATGAGGCTCTCTTGGAGCTGCCTTCTCATTTTAGTATTTCCTGTTTCGAATTCGTATTCGTTTGACCCGTTTACCATAGCGGCTGTTGGCGGAGCGGTCGCAAATGGAGTGAGTGCAGCGAGCGAAGCTGCTGGCGAGATCGCAAGTTCTGCTGATGCCTTTAATGAACTTTACTCCGAGATCGACTCGGATGCTCAAATTAGCGAAGACGGCCAAAAGATCATCGACGAGGTGAGAGAAATTCAAAGCCTTGCGGAAGAAGCAGGCTATACGCTTGAAGAAATCGACAGCCTTGGTCATCAAGATCCAAATGAGCTAAAGAAACTCTCTACTACTTTACGAGCAGTGACTCGTGCCGTAAGAGCTGGCAAGCGGGCCTTTAAGCTCGTTATGAAGCTCGATCAAAAAGCAAAACTAGCCCAGGTGGAATCGGCTCAACTTCAAAAGGAACAGCTTGCGGCTACCTACAGAATGATTCGTCTTCAGAATGAAGCAAATCTTCAGGCCACAAAACGTGATCTTCAGGACCTAGTGGAGAAGAAAAAACAAATCGAAGGACTCAAGACAGAGCTAAAGGGAAAAGGCGCAAAAACTTTCGGAAAAAGCGGTGTCCTTTCTTTTCCCAAAACTGAGCGAGTTGTTGAAAATTCCATCACGGTTGCAAACCGTTTGAGATCTGCTCTTATTGGTTTTGTTTTATTTGCGTTTTTGATGCGGGTTGTTTTTTACCAGATGGGATTTTCTGGTGTTGCTAGATACGGTGATCTGCTTAGGGATACAATTCTCTGTTTCCTACTTCTGATGGTTTACCCCGACTTGGTTAGGGCAATCTTGCACTATACTGAACTTCTGGCTGACAAGATTGGGGATACCAGACTTGAAAGCATTCAGCCCAAAGAGCTAGTTCTTCCAGGACTAAAAGAAGCAAGCACCTCTACGAAACTATTCTTAGCATGGCTCTTTGAGTGGATCAGATACACGGCGTTTTCGATCATCGACTTCATCATGACCTTTGGAATCAGCTTCATGGTCATGCTGTTTCCAATCATCGTCTTTTCAAGCCAGATGCTCAACTTCGCCATCGCATGGCCTATTTTCATCGGAAGCTTCATCACCATTTGCCTCTGGCCTATTTTTTGGAACCTAGTTGGTCTAGCAGCCCAACTTTCCTGGGATCAAAACCAAAAGACATTTGCTGAATCTCTCTATTCCGTTTTTCTGTCTTTGATTCAGCTCGTTTCACCAGTCGTGGGAATCAAGCTCATGTCGGGACAGAGTCTATCCAAAGCGATTAAAGATGGCGCAACGTCGTTTGCCCAGCCGTTTACCAAAGCAATTCAAAGCATGGTGGGTGCAAATAAAGAGAGAAACGCTGCTAAGGATGGAATGTTATCCGCAAACCCAGCAGCAAGCTTATTTGGAAAAAACAACCTCCCTTCTGTGGGCAGGATGGTCGGTAGCGTTCAGGGATACGCCATGAACCAGCTAAAGAGTCGCTACTCAAATGCAAAATCCTCGGAGCCGGAACCTAGACGCTATTCGGATTTAAGCAAACCTGAAGGTAGAGCTTCAACAAAAGCCAAAGCCTTTGCTTTGAATACAAATGAGAAGCCTCAGGGAAAGACGGGGCATCTTTCGACGTTTATACGTGGACTAAAAGCTCAACCGATTCAAAAAGACGGAAGGAATAAAAAGCGATGATAAAAAATATTACAAAAGCGTCCATTTACTCAGGAATGAAGAGGTTTATGGTTTTAGCGCTTCTTGCCTACTGCGTACTAACGACGGTTTTGCTGCTTCGACTTGATCCGAAACCTTTAGTCATCGGAATTGATCCTTATGGAACAAGAGTCGTAGGTCAATATGGCGATTCCATTCTGAAGGCAGAGAAAGAAAATCTTCTCAAGCGATTCTTAGTTTATCTCTATAGCTACGACGAGACCAACTTCGATGACCGTATTTCGGAAGTTGGTGAGTTCATGAGCGTAGAGCTCTGGGATCGCAAGCGGGCAGAGTTTATTTCGATATCCAATCGAATGAAAACCGAATCTCTAACTCAAAAGGCAAAAATAACAGATATCCGGGAAATTGATGAAACCCATTTTGAAGCGGATATCGAGCTTTCAATTACGAACCGTTTGAAGAAAGCGGCTCTTAAACTCAGAGTGTCGGTTGAACTAAAACCATCACCAAGAACTTCATCCAAGCCTTACCCATGGGAGGTCATTACTTATGATGAGCAAACTATTTAGTGCGTTTGCGCTAAGTGGACTAGCTCTTGCGAGTTTCGCGGGAGAAATCCATTTGCCGAGAAGAATTTCAGGACAACTTTTGGACTTGGGAAGAGTTCATACCATTTACATGGTGCCTGGAATGGCGACGTTAGTAGAGATTCCCACTGCTGTTACGGGCATTAGACTAGGGAATCCTGATGCGGTTCAATACTACCGTCCTGAGAAGCCCGAAAATGAAGTCACTTTGGTGCTTAAAGACAGTTCCGCAAAACCAACAAATCTAATCATTCGTTCAAATGCGAAGAAATATGTTTTCGATATCGTCCCATCAAAAGAAGTTCACCAAGACACAATTGAGGTTTTGGGCAGCTATGGTGGCGCGGCCATTGAGACTCAGGGTGCCGAGCTAATTGAAAGTTCAGATCAAAAGCTGGTGAAAGCAAAAGGAGTGGCGAAATGATTTTTCTTATACTTTTAATTTACTCAGCCCTAACTCCAAGTTCATTAGCAGGCACTCCTCCTAGAGGAAAAAGTATTGGTGCTTCTTATGAAATTACAGATCAGCCTCTTGGTGTTTTTGATATTCAGGGCCGGATCGAACGTAGAAGTCTTTTGATTGAAGCTAAAAAGGAAGAGCAAAAGGAAATAAAACCAAAGAAAAGAATTTCAGCAAAAGTCGATTCAATAAAAATTACTAGATCGGCACCTCTTTACGAGACTAGCAATCTTCCGAGCTATCTTAGGGGCATTGATCGATCAAACTTCAAAGCATCAGATCGAGTTGTTTATGTTCCTCAGAATGCCTCTGTTCGTCTGAATGGAGTAAAAACGGGCGATATTTTTAGAGCCGTAGTCGATCAAGAGATCAAAGCTTCCCCAAGTGTATCTACGCCAATCAGAGCCATGGTCCTTACTGGAGGTTTAAAAGGTGGCTTTTTCGTCGGTGAAGCAATTCTTGATAGAGAGCTGAAAAGAGTGCTTCTGGGCTTTACCAAAATACGCACCTCGGATGGAAAAACCTACAATGTTCGAGCCTCTGGACTTTCCAAATCAGGAACAATTGGTCTTGAGGGTGAATACCATTCACAGGCTGGAAAGTTTTTTGTCGCAGAACTTGCCTCGGCTACCGCTGCCGGATTCCTAGACGCTACGATTAATCGGAACCAAAATGCATTCGGAACTTACACCCAGGAACCTTCACTTCAGAATAGTGCAAAGTCTGGCGTTGTAACTGCTTTGTCAAAATCTGCCGATCGCTTTGCAGAGCAGTCTCGTCAGGCCCCAGAGTACACAAATGTGGACGGCTATCAGACGATTCAAGTGATCGTCCAAGATGAGCCGACGGAGGTGAATTAGCTATGAGGAACTAGATTTCGACTGGATGAGCTGAACTCAAAAATTAACTAAAAAAGGAGAAAATATGAATACTGAAATTGAATCTATTGGAAGTGAAGAGAATAAAAATAAAAGGAAGTCAGAGACAAAGAGTTCTTTGCAGAGAGTCTCGTTGCCCGAAGACGTAGCTTCAAAAGCAAATGAAACACTACAAGTGCTTAAAGAGCGCGGAGCAGACATTAAGTTGGAGGAAATCTTTCAAGAACTCTTTGAACGAGTGGATGAGCGATATTGGAATCGACAAATTGAACGACTGACTCCAGATACGTTTATCTTTGAGCAGGCTAAGAGCGATCCTGTACTGATGATGGCTTTAATTAAGAAAGCGAAGCGAGGATTAGAAAAACAGCAACGTGCTGGTTCCGACTCATCAAGCAAGAAGCGAAAAACTGAACGAACTGAGGCAGGTGTTGCTTGAGGCTTACGGTTCGAGATCTTCAATTGATGGAATATTTATCAGAGCAGGGTCTTGCAACATCCGATCAGCTTACTGAACGGTTTTTTCCAAACAAAGAATGTTTTTGGACTAGAGTGAGGCCTTTGCTAAAAAACGGGTATGTCGAATCCGCTCTATTACTGAGTTTTGCTTCGGCGGTTCCGTCAAAGATGCTCCCTTTGGTAAAAAAACTAAGGGAAGAAAGGCGAAACGTTGAGCGCCTGAAAGTGTATTCGTTGGGAGCGCGGTTTAAAACAAAAGCGAAGCATTCCTTGACGATTGTTGCTCCTATGTTCGCCCAGCACCAACTAGGGCTTAATGAGCTTAGGACATTTCTTGAAAAGACGCTTCCTCCCGAGGGTATTTATCTTTCGGATCCTGAAATACGCCTAGAGGAGCTTCGACTTGGATCTATAGAAGACATTCCAATTCCCGACTTGGTTTGGAGGGTCCAAGGCCGAAGCTATGCATTTGAACTAGAGCGGAATCAAAAGAGCAATCTTCGATACTTTGAACGTTTTTCTCGTTACGAAAGATCTGGATATGAGCGGATTGTTTATTTTTGTGAGAATGAAACTTTGTATGAAGATCTCTTGGAAAAAGCTGCCAGGTTTCCAAAGATCGGTTTTGCCCTAACAAATAAGCCGTCTAAAGTCTTTTCAAGATTCCGGGGCTCACAAACGGTCTTTGATTTTTTAGGTGTGGGCAGTGGGCGATACTAACTCTCGTGATGAGGAAATTTTAAAGGCAGTTGCAGGTCTTGCAATAGCTACAGTTACCATTTCTTTCCTTCCAGTCGCAATTTATTGGTGGGTTCGCTGGAGAAACTCACGAAACGAAAAATTTCGTTTTAGGGCGAATGTTTTAATTCCCTTAGCGGGAGTATTTTTTGTAGCTCTTTTCTGGATCTCGTTCGTTGATCCATTTCCGCTTTATGATGTTGATCTTCTTAAAGCAAATAAGAATTTTCTGATTTGTGCTCGTGTGGCGTCTATCTGGAGTGCTCTTTTATTCTTAAGTCATGCACTGACTCCCTTTATTCTGTCTTTTCGGTCCGAAGAAAAGGGTCTGCGTACTAGGGATTTTATTGATCTCAGAAAAAGTAACGCAAGCATCGCAGATGTTTTTTATAGGCACGATCTAGTTCCACTTGGGCACGACGTAAAAACGGAAGAAGTAATCGCTTTACCGCAGAAGAAGCGCTCTGCTCACGTTCTAGTCATTGGCGCGACTGGAACAGGTAAGACTAATTTAATGACGAATCTGATTCTTCATGCCATTCGCCATCGCCAGCCTTGTGTTGTGATTGACCCAAAAGGCGAAAGCTCGTCATTGGAATTAATCCGGGAGTACGGAAATCGTTTGAGTGAAGACTTTGAAAGCCGACTTCAGGTTTTTTCTATGTCTGCTCCGACGATTTCTGCAAATTACAACCCTCTAAAACACGGGAATGCAAACCAACTTAAAGATCGGATGATGGAGGCTTTTGTTTGGTCAGAGCCCTATTATCAAAACGTATCAGCAAGTTTTCTGACGGCATTCACTGCATGTACGGAGTTATTGGGTATTCCGCTAAACCTGGAGCGAGTTTCAAAGATTCTTTTAGCGAAGGAAGAAAGAGCGGCGATACTGAAGCAGCTTCAGGAAAAATTCGATTCTGGAAATCAGCGTGCGCTAGAGCTTTTTCATCTCATCAGTCCTTTTTTTTCTAAGGCCAAGGAAGAAGAACTTTCGGGTCTTGGAGCTCAAATTTCAATTTTGAACAATCCAACTTTCGGGCATCTTTTGTCGTTTGAGAAATCTCAGAACGAAATTGATCTTAGGCAAATTAGAAAAACGGGAGGCATTGCTTATTTTCAACTCGACACGCTTGGAAATGGGGACTCAGCTAGACGTTTGGGAAGAATGATTATCGAGGATTTAAAAAGCATGTCCTCTGAAGTTTATAAGAGTGAGCCAAATGAGAATGACCGTATTTTCTTTCCCATCTTCATCGACGAGTTTGGAAGTTTTGCTTCTCGGGAATTCATTGAATTCCTAAAACAATCCAGGGGTGCGAAGTTTGGAATCCATGCTTTCTGTCAGGGCCTTGAAGATATGGATGCTGTTACTCCTGAATTTCGGCGGCAGGTGATTTCTAATACGATGACTAAAATAGGTCTTCGCATGGATGACCATGAGACCGTTGAAGAGTTCTGCGCCACTGCTGGCACCTTCGATACATTAAAGCAGAGCTACCAGGTCTCAGGAGAGCTTATAGCGAACCGAACGGGTATGGGTAATATGCGAGAGGCTAAGCAAATGCAGATCGAGCATGACGTTCTTAAGCAGCTTAGAATCGGTCAGGCGGTAGTTATTGAGAAGTCGCCTAGTAGAGTTCGTGGGCTTCAAATTCCATTATTTGAAGATATAATAGAAAGCCTTTAAAATTGAATATATAGCGTTAGATGTTTGACGCATAAGGGCCGAAAAGTACCTTGAAACGGTACTTAAGGAACTCTGTACAGCGTCCGAAAAGTACCTTATAATGGTACTAATGGGACGCGAAGCAGAAGCTACATCACACTCCTCAAACTGGCTCCAAGACTACATTGATGAGCACTTGGCTCGCGGTGGTTTTGCTTTCCATGCGGATGAGGCAATCAAGGCGTGCAAAGTCACTCCTATAGCGTTTAAACGGGCCGCTGATCGTCTTCAGGGAAAGAACAAGCTTCTTAGGGTTCAGCCTGGGATCGTGGTTCCTATCCCGCCTGCGTATCGGGATCAGGGTACTCCTCCTACGGTTTGGTTCATTGATGCGATCATGCGCCTTCGCAAAACCGATTACTGTGTAGGGCTCCTTTCTGCCGCAACCTTTCATGGAGCAACTCATCAAGCGGTTCAGACGTTTCAGGTTTTAACCGCAAATCGAATCAAACCGATCAAAGCTGGAAAACAAACTATTTCGACCATTCATAAAAGCGATCTTTCAAAGTTTCCATTTCAGGAAGCTCAAACCGAAACGGGCTACTTTCGACTTTCAACGCCCGAGGTGACGGCGTTTGATCTTTTGCAGTTTCATAAACAGTCAGGCGGATACCAGCATATTGTGACGGTGCTCAGTGAATTATCGGAGCGCCTAGATGCAAAAAAACTCGTTCAAGTTTCAGAAATCGAATCCGATGTCTCGATTTCGCAACGCCTAGGCCATCTTCTATCAACGCTTGGTTTTGAAAAACTCGTCGAACCACTAAAAAAACACCTGGGGCAGCAAAGCTTGCGGATGATTCCGCTCGTTCCAGTGAGAAACTTTCAGAAAGCCGATTTTAAAATCGACGAAACCTGGAGAGTTATAATCAACGAAGAATTGGAGTCAGACGTATGATCTCAAAAGCCTTCATTCAAGAATGGAAACCGCAAGCGCCTTGGCGTGGAGACCATCAGATTGAACAAGATCTTATTCTTTCTCGTTGCGTTGTTGAAATCTATAAATGCGAAAGCGTGAAGGATTCGATTGCCTTCCGGGGCGGTACCGCTTTGCAAAAACTATTTGTCAAAACACCGTTTCGCTATTCTGAAGATATTGACCTTGTTCAAATCAAAAAAGAACCCATCGGGAAAGTTCTTGATGAGATACGAGAAAAACTGGACCCCATTTTCCCCAAAAAACCGCAGGTGAATCGCAAAGAAGGACGTGTAACGATCATTTATCGTTTCGAGTCCTCAGACGTACCTGCGATTCCTCTCAAGTTAAAAATCGAAATCAATATCGCCGAACATTTTAACGTCTACCCACTTTCAAAGCTCCCTTTTGAGGTTTCCTCAAAGTGGTTCAGCGGAAAAGCCGAATGCTTGACCTACAATTTGAACGAACTCATGGGTACAAAAATTCGTGCGCTCTACCAAAGGAAGAAAGGCCGAGATCTTTTTGACCTCTACTGGATTTCAAAAAATCGAAAAGACTTTGTTCCTATGGAAGCAATCAAGGCGTTTGAGAAATACATCGAACACGAAGGCAATAAGATTTCGAGGGCGGAGTTTGAACAGAACTTGGCAGCGAAAAAGGCAAGTTCGACTTTTGGGCTCGATGTTGCACAACTTTTACAGAAGCACGAACAAGAAGCTTTCGACATAGCAGAAGCATTTCGAGTGGTCGAAACCGAAATTGCACCGCTGCTCAAAGGCGAACCGTGGGCTGGTGATAAAAAATCGAAGAAATGAGTTTTAAAAATGAACATCAAGAATTACGCCCGCGCGCGCTCTCGCTCAAAAAGCCCTCGGTTAAAGCCCTCTGGATCCCACCCCCATCATCCTAAAATCCTTCGGCTTTTGCTCCAGACCACCCACCCACACCCTTCGGTTGTGTATGGGTGGTCTGGAGCCGGATGGTGTGGGTGGGACCAGAGAGAATGAGTAATGAGTGAGAGCGCGCGGGAGTGAGGTGGTTATGGTAGGTGGTGGTGTTGGGGATGGGGAGAGGGAGACAACGATGGTGCCAGTAAGACAGAATTCAGAAGAAGTGGAAAAGCTAAAGTGGTCGCATCAAGTCGTATATGCGCTAGGCTTTCTGCTGAATCGTTCCTTTCTTGCCCTATGGTTGGTGTTGAAATTCGTCGGACTTGTTATCTGGGGATTCTTCGCGCAACTCGTGCGAAACCCTCTGGGCGCGATCGTTGGACTCGCAATCATTGCGGCCTTCGTTAGCCGGTGGCTGGGCATATGAAGTGGAAAGTCTCCGCTTCTTCCTCTCCCTAAAGGGAGAGACTTCAGTCGCGGAGGGTCGCTCTGCTCCCAGGGGGGGCTGGGGAGGCTGGCTAGAGGGGGACCAAGGGGGGAACGCCAAAAGAAGCGTAGCCCGATCGAACGAAAGTCACACTATGTCTCACCGCTTGGCAGTCAACCTCAAACATAGCCAGGAAAGACCTACGCCCAGAAATTGAGCAGCAATAAAGCTCGGCACTCCCGTCCAAAGGATTCCCGAAAAGGTATCGGTGAAACTTCTTGCGATGGTCACAGCAGGATTTGCAAACGAGGTTGAGGAAGTGCACCAATAGGCTGCTGTAATGTAGGTTGCAACAGCGGCTGGGGTCTTTTCAACATTCTTTTTTCCAGAGAGACCGATCACCAGGATAAGGCCTAAAGTTGCAATCACTTCAGAGAGAAGAAATCTAAAGCCACCGCGATCGTGGGTGGAGAACTGCAAGAGTCTTTGCCCGAACATCGCATGAGTAAGAATCACGCCCACGATAGCGCCTAAAATCTGAACTGAAATGTACAAAATCAAATCCTTTGTTTTCAGTTTTTTCCAGAGCCATTCAATAAAACTCACCGCCGGATTAAAATGTGCCCCCGATATGTGTCCGAAAGTTTGAATGAGCGCGTAGAGTCCTGCCCCGGTAGCTAGAGAATTCGCTAGTAGAGCGATTGCAGCATTTCCTTGAGAAAGCGATTCCCCCATTATTCCAGATCCTACAACTACAATAAGAAGACCTGCGGTTCCTAGGAACTCAGCTAAAAGCGCATTCATGCCTTCACTTCCTTTTTGAATTCTTCGAGCTTCTTTAGAATAGCGTCTCGTGCGCTTCTAAAACGTGTGAGCATTTCGTTATCTGTGAGGGAAGTTTTTGATGCTGGATCAGGATGCGGCCAATGAAGCTTTTTCGCTTTGGAGAGCAGAACTGGACAAACTTCTTCCGCGCAAAGGGTAATAACGTAGTCTAGGTTTTCTAAGAACGCGGGGGAAAGATCCTCGACTGACTTCGAATAGTGCTTCGAAATATCAAGGCCGATCTCCTTCATTACCGCGACAGCATAGGGGTTCAGTTTACCGGGATGAGATCCGGCACTTTGAATCTCAGCCTGCGGGAAGACTTTTTTAGCCAGTCCTTCCGCAAGCTGAGACCTCGCAGAATTCGCTACGCACATGAATAAGAGTTTCATAGTCTAGCAACAGCTTGATTCAGAAGCGTCATCGGTTGCGCAGCACGCGGCATCCGAATCTTCCGTCTTTTCTTTGAAGACTTCTACATCAGCCATGGTTTGATATGCTTCCCATGCTACTCCTGCTGGATCTTCAACCCATGCCTTATTGGATCTGGCGTAGCAACAGGTCGTTTCACCTTCATCATAGACTCCCAAGTCTGCTTTTTTCAGGCGCTCGGTTATCTCTTCTAGTTCCTTAGGCTCATCGACCTGAATGCCCAAGTGATCGACTCCTGTGGTTTTAGTGAGAGTGGAGATTGCAAAATTGATTCTGGGATCTTCCAGCATCCACTTTGCGTAATCCGTTTTCTGTTTAGAGGGTTTAACTCCAAATAGAGTCGAGTAGAATTGCACCGACTTTTCAATATCCTTCACACCAACGTGAATATGTAAGCGTTTCATATTAGCACTTCCTTTCGTTACAGTTATTCTTGGCCTTGCCTTTCGACTTAGCCTCTTTTGAGCAGCAGTTCTCGACGAGATACTTAATCAAATCGTCCATTAAATCGCAGTTTGCGTAGTAAGTGATCTGGCGTCCCTCTTTTTTAGAAGTGACGAGACCTGCCTTACTCATGTGAGAAAGATGAAAGGAAAGTGTATTGTCCGGGATCTTGAGCTTCTCAGCGATCTTACCCGGCAAAACGCCGTCGCTTCCGTATTCAATCAAAAGCTTAAAAACCCGAAGACGGGTTTCTTGAGACAGTGACGAAAAAGCTTCCAGGGCTTCATACATTTCCATAGTTCTAGAATAATAGAATTATTTGGAATTGTCAACCTGTTGCTATCTGGGCGGAGTTCAAAGACTTTTTTGAGGACTTATAGTAGACTCGTCTATCAATGAAGGATTCCGAGGCCCACTCAGACCATGCTCTCCAGCCACTGGACGAATCAGTTGCTCGGCTTCTTGTTGAGAATCATCGCCGTTTTCAATCGTTTCTCGCTAAACGCGTGGGGAGCAAAGAAGTCGCTGAAGATATTCTGCAACAGAGCTTGAAAAAGGCGATCGAGCATCCTCCGATTTCCGTCGAGGAAGCTGGCGTTGTTGCGTGGTTCTTTACGGTCATTAAAAACACGCTTACCGATTATTACCGTGCCAAAGCTTCAGAGGAAAAGAAGTATCAGGAGCTTGAGCTGACTTCTGATGTTCATGGAAAAACGAAAGTAGCTCCCATGGATGAGATCGAAGCAGCCGTATGCGAGTGCATGAACGGGCTTTTGCCTACCCTGAAAGAAACCTACGCCGAACTCATCCGAAGAATTGATCTGGGTGGCGAGACGATTTCTGAAGTAGCCCGTGATTTAGGGGTAACGGAAAACAACCTCACCGTTAGGCTTCACCGAGCAAGACAGGCACTAAAAACAAGCCTTGAGCGCACCTGCGGTACATGCACTGAGCATGGATGCTTAAACTGCACCTGCTCGTAATTCCCAATACATTACAAATACCTATTAGAGATGCTGGATGGGCCAATTGTATCTTGCTGATATGATTGGATTTTATGGCTTTATCCGATATTTTGATTTCAAACTGTAAGAACGGGAGGTGGTGTCCGTCTTAAAGGGTGAAACGGAGAATATTATGAAGTCAAAATCGGAATCCCATAGCTGCTGCCAGCCAAAAGACTCGGAGCAATCTTGCCCTATCGAACCTAAAAAAAATCACTCTAGCCATCACGCTCACGGACATGGCCACCATCATGGCCATCACTCCCACGATGAGCATGAAAGCCATTCAGAAAAGAACACGGTAAAAGATCCCGTCTGCGGAATGGATGTTGATCCTGATGATTCGGCAGGAAGTACTGAGTTTGAAGGAAAAACCTATCACTTCTGTTCGACCCACTGCCTGAGCAAATTTAAGAAAAATCCAAAATCGTTTTTGGATGAAGAAGAAAAAGAAGCAAAGCCTGTTTCAAAGGACGCAATCTACACGTGCCCCATGCATCCAGAGATCAGGCAAAAGGGTCCAGGAAATTGCCCGATCTGCGGAATGGCGCTTGAGCCTGAAGAGGTTTCCTTAAATGAAGAACCCAATCATGAGCTGATCGACATGACGAAGCGATTTAAATGGAGCGCTTTTTTTTCAGTGCCTCTATTTGCAATTGCCATGAGCGAGATGATCCCTTCGCTTTCTGCTCACCAGTTTTTAGGCGATTCATTATTCAAATGGATTCAAGTAATTCTTGCTCTGCCTGTAGTTCTTTGGGGTGGATGGCCACTTCTTGAAAGGGGCTATCAATCCATCCGCTCTCGCAATCTCAATATGTTCACTTTGATTGCAATCGGTGTCATCGCTGCTTTTGGATACAGCCTGTTTGCAGTCTTATTCCCAGGATCAATTCCTGAATCACTAAGAACGCACTCAGGAGTGCCACTTTATTTTGAAGCAGCTTCTGTCATTACGACTCTGGTTCTTCTTGGCCAAGTTTTAGAGCTGAAAGCGCGATCACAAACCAGTGGTGCGATTCGTGCGCTTTTAGGTCTTGCTCCAAAGACTGCTAGAAAAGTCGAAAACGGCCATGAAGAAGATATCCCGCTTGAGCACGTGAAGCTTGGGGATTTGCTCAGGGTCCGTCCAGGTGAAAAGGTTCCGGTAGATGGCGTTCTCATTGAAGGCACAAGCTTTGTCGATGAGTCGATGATTTCGGGCGAACCCACTCCGGTTGAAAAAATAGCAGGCGTAAAAGTGACTGGTGGGACGGTAAACGGCACTGGATCATTTCTTATGCAGGCTCAGCGAATTGGAAAAGATACACTCTTATCTCAGATCGTTCAAATGGTGAGCCAAGCGCAGCGCAGTCGCGCCCAAATTCAGCGCTTAGCCGATCAAGTAGCCGCGATCTTTGTCCCAGTAGTGATTGGGGTAGCTGTTCTTACGGCTATCGTTTGGGCTGTCTTTGGACCTGAGCCTGCGCTTAATTTCGCGCTCGTAAACGCGATTTCAGTCGTCATTATCGCTTGTCCCTGTGCTTTGGGTCTTGCAACTCCGATGTCAATTATGGTGGGCACTGGCCGAGGCGCTCAAGCCGGAATCTTGATTAAAAACGCTGAAAGCCTAGAGAGCTTTGAGAAAGTCGATACTCTTGTCTTTGATAAAACAGGAACACTCACTGAAGGAAAGCCAAAGCTTGTTACAGTAAAAGCGCTTTCTAATTTTACAGAAGCTGCGATTCTAGGAGTGGCCTCTCAGCTTGAAAAAGGAAGTGAGCACCCGATTGCAAAAGCGATTCTTCAGGGTGCAAAGGAACGAAACATCACTCACGCTCCTGAGATCTCGCAATTCCAATCCGTAACCGGAATGGGAGTGACAGGTCTTGCTCATGGTAAAAAAGTGCTTCTTGGAAACGCAAAGCTTCTTGAAAAAGACGGCATTGATACTTCAGAGATCAAAGTGGTTGCTGAATCCCTTCGTAGTGAAGGGCAAACCGTTTTGTTTCTTGCCGTTGAAGGAAAAGCAGTCGGAGTTTTAGGAGTAGCTGATCCGATTAAAAAAACCACGCATGAAGCCATTCAGGAGCTGAAGGCTTTAGGTATCAGGCTTGTGATGCTCACGGGCGATAGTAGAACGACTGCAAAAGCCGTGGCTACGAAGCTTGGGATTACTGAGATTGAGGCAGATGTTCTTCCTCATCAAAAAGTGGAAGTGGTCAAAAAACTTCAATCCGAAGGTCGATTCGTTGCCATGGCAGGAGACGGAATTAACGATGCTCCCGCTCTTGCCCAAGCGCAGGTAGGTGTAGCGATGGGCTCAGGAACGGATGTCGCTATAGAAAGTGCCGGAATTACTCTCATTAAAGGAGATTTAATGGGACTGGTTCGTGCCCGTCACCTAAGCCATGCGACCATGAAAAACATTAGACAGAATCTTGTGTTTGCCTTTGGATATAACCTGCTAGGCGTCCCTATTGCAGCAGGACTTCTTTATCCGCTTACGGGAGTCCTTTTAAGCCCCATGCTGGCAAGTCTTGCCATGAGTTTGAGTTCGGTTTCCGTGATTGGAAATGCGCTTAGGCTTAAAAAGGTGTCACTATGAGGGCTTCTCAGTCGTATACGGGTCTGAGGATTAAAATGCGATACCCCCTTTTGTTTTCCTGGATGCTTGCGGCTTTATTTTTAGGGATTTCTGAATCTCAGGCAAAGACCGTTCGGTACGAGCTTACGGTCAGAAATGAGAAAGTAAATCTAAGCGGCAAAAAGGAAGTGGATTTTGCCTTAACCGTCAATGGCGGGATTCCAGCACCTACACTTGAATTTACTGAAGGCGATGATGCTGAGATTTTGGTTAAAAACGAAATCCCAAAAGAGGAAGTTTCGATTCACTGGCATGGGATTCTTTTGCCCCCTGAAGAAGATGGTGTCGCTTACGTCAACACACCTCCTATTCATCCAGGCACTTCCAGACTCTTTAAGTTCAAAATCCGGCAAAACGGAACCTACTGGTACCACTCGCATACCATGGTGCAGGAACAAAAAGGCGTCTATGGCGCGTTCATCATTCATCCAAAGAAAAAGGCCATTCAGTACGATAAAGACGCAGTTTTAGTTCTAAGCGATTGGTCGGATGAAAACGCAGACCATATCATCCGAAACCTAAGAAAAGACGGTGACTACTATCTCTACAAAAAAGATACGGTTCGCTCTTACATTGGAGCCATTCAAGCGGGCGGCTTAAAAAACCAGCTTTATAACGAGTGGACCCGAATGGGAGGAATGGATCTTTCGGACGTAGGTTACGATGCGTTTTTGATTAACGGAAAGCGCGATTCCCAGCTTCTGAAAGCGCATCCGGGCGAGCGAATTAGGCTTAGGATCATCAATGCAGGAGCCTCAAGCTACTTCTACGTCGGCATGGGTGTTCCGATGACTGTCATTTCAGCAGACGGCGTGGATATCAAGCCTGTGCAAGCCAAGCAGATTCTCACGGGGATGGCTGAAACCTATGACGTTTTATTTACCGTACCTGCGCATAAGAATTACGAAATTCGAGCCACCGTTCAGGACGTGACAGGCTATGCATCCGCTTGGATTGGAATGGGTGAAAAAGTAGCGGCCCCCAATGTTCCTTATCCCGATCTTTATGCAACCATGGATCACGGTGCAGGCCATGGTGCGCACTCAGGGCACGGCGGAGATCATAGCGGTCATGAGGGAATGAGTGCTCATACGAGTCACTCTAGGCATACGGAAGCTTCAACCAAAGAAGATCACTCTTCTCATGGAGATCATGGAACGAAAGCCACAACTGGGCGTGAAGAACCTGCTGCGGGCGGCGGCCACTCAGAGCACGAGAACCATTCTTCGCATCAAGATGAACACGCTGGGCACAGCACCACTGCCGACCATTCGATGCACGGAGGAGGACATGACGCTGCTACTTCTACCGAAGCCCCTAAAAAAGCTTCAAGCGGTGGAATCGACTGGAGCACTCAGTCCGATGCGATGCTTAAGCAAAACGATTCTGCTCGTGACCTAAAGACTGCTTCTGGAGCAAAGCCCATCGAAACGCTCACGGTCGATAAACTTGAAGCAATAAAGCCTACGACTCTTCCTAAAAACGCCAAGGTTCATGATGTGAAGCTCAGTCTCGGCGGAGACATGGAACGCTACATCTGGCACCTAAACGGAAAAACGATTCAAGAAGATCGTCTTTTGATGATTAATCGTGGTGAGATCGTGCGCTTTACGTTTGAAAATAAAACCATGATGCATCACCCGATGCATTTTCACGGGCATTTCTTTCGGGTGATTAATGAGAAAGGCGAAAAATCACCGCTCAAGCACACGGTCGATGTTCCGCCTCATATGACAAGAACGATTGAGCTCTACGCAAACGAACCTGGTCAATGGATGCTTCATTGCCACAATCTTTATCACATGAAGACCGGGATGGCGCGAGTCGTGCGCTACAATGATTTTAAGCTCACCCCCGAGATGGCGAAAAACGATCACCACGATCCCCATCTTCACGATCACCTTTACACGTACACTCAGCTTGAAGCTTCCAGTAACCACGCAATCGGGCGATTTAAACTCATGCGCACTTGGGATGAGCTCGATCTGCGAATTGAGACAGCGGACATCGAAGGGAAGAATTTCACTTTCGGGCAGCAGTGGGAAACTGAAGGCGATATTTACTACCGTAGATGGTTTTCAAATTTCTTTAACGTGTTTGGAGGCGGATCTTTTTATAACGAGAAAGGCTACGCTACAGTAGGCGTTGGCTATATCCTTCCGATGTTGATTGAAGCCAGTGTCTCGGTCAATCACGACGTAGTCGTGCGCAATCACGATTTAAGATTCCGCTTTGATGTAGAAAGACGCTTCCAATGGACGAAAACGATTTTTACGGATGCTGATTTTAGCTGGCGCCCGAATTGGGGTGGTGAGCGCGATACGGAGTTTGAGATTAGCCTAATGTATGGCCCAACGTGGTCATGGGCCGCAGGACTCATGTTCACCGAAAAAAGCATCGGCGCTGGAGCGCAGATTCAATTTTAGACCCGCTAGCCGCTAAGACCCTAGAAGTGAAATAGGACTGAGACGTGACTTTAGTACAGCTATCCGTTCGGCTATCGATCTCTCCGGGCCACCTAGATTAACCATGCACTGAGCTAGTCGAGTATAGTTTTTTGACATGAGCAAAACCCAAATCACAAAATAATCAAGCTTCTCAAAAACAATAGCATCTTCAGATCGATAAATTTCGATATTTGCTTCGAAGTCCTTCGGCATTTCCGACCAATGACGGTTCATCTTTAAGTGATGGCCGATATGATATCCGTCGTTAAAGCACTTTTCGTTATAATTCGTTTTTATACAGGTGATGCTATTGCGATAAACATTGAACGGGTTTTTAGGGTCAATAAACGCGTGTTGTGCCCAGTTGCCAGCCATCATTGCGAACCTGACCACCATTAGCGGAATCAGAAAAACAACGAGGGTGGCAAGCCAGTTTACATTCAGCATCGTTCCAACGAATAAAAAATATACTCCTTCACCAATTAGGATTCGTTTAAGGAGCTTATGTCGACGCTTTTTCCAAAGATAAATACCTAGAGTAGGAATTACTCCTACCAAAAAGGCGATCATATACTTTGAGAAATCAGTGAGACTATCTCTTTGGAATTTCATCGTCGAACTGAGATCGCTTAGCTTATTGTTTTCCACGTGGTGCATGCCTATGTGATGGGCGTAGTAGGTGCCAGGGGTTTGGCCAAACAGTGGCCCTAAAACCCAAACTATTAGAAACTCCAACCAATGCCCTTTCTTATTGAAAACTTTTTGATGGCAGAGGTTATGAAGCATTAATGTGTATGGCCCTAGAAAGTGGAAAAAAATCAGGCCGAGATAAGGAATGAAAATCCACGGGGTCGGATTTTTAAAAATAAATAGTGCGGAAGGAATGAAGATGAAAAAAAGAGTTAAGGACAATCGAAGAAACGGATAGTCTCGTCGGTCTAAAAGAATTCGTTCTCCGGTTTTACGCAATGAAAGCATCAGTTTTAAAAAAAAGCCGGGGCAAAAAAATATGCCCCGGCTCGAATCAAGGCTAGTTGTGTTTGTGCTCAGTCTCGCAGTGGCCGTTACATTTTTCAGCATCGGCTTTATCGTTCTTGCACTTACACTTGGTACATTTGCAGTCCACGTGTTTGCCCGCTTTACAATCTTTCATACATTGGGTGCTACAGCCGCAGCTTTCTGCAAAGCTGAGGGTTGGGCTAAACGACAACATGGCTAGTGACATTGCTAATGCGAAACGCATAAATTTCTTCTCCTCTTAGAAGGTTATAGTTTTACTTCTAATTATGCATACGACCGCAAAGTGGAGTTTGTGACAGGGCTTATTTTAAAGGCTTTTGACTCTCCGCAACCCAAGCTTGAATCGTGGCTTTTTCCTCTGGGGTTACTTTCGATCCCCAGTGAAGGATTCGGTAACGAAGAGGCGGCATTTCGTCTGATTTGACAGATCTCAAAATTTCCTCAAGATCTTCTTGTGGAGATCCATGGCCTTTAAATGGAAAGTCATTTGAGAAATCGAGGTGCGACTTGGCTTCCTGGATATCGCCTTCAATCATCGTTTTTGCGATCGGAAGCTTTGCGTACCAGGGATAGCGCGTCTCGCCGCTATGGCAGTCAAAGCACTTCTTCTGAAAAATGGGTTTTACATCTCGTATATAGGCGGAATTGATCTTTTTTAAAGCCGGGGCTTCCACGGGCATTGCCCTCTGATGAGAGTGATTCTTATGCGCCAAAACGTATCCTAGCGGCAAAAGCGATAGGATCGCGATAAAGACAGCTTTAGGCAGGTCCATTGAATGGAATACGCCTGTTTTTAGGTATTTGTGACAAGGGGGTCACAAAATCTCACTAAATGTCGTATTCCTTATTAGATGGCTAAAACAAATGAGGAACTGATGAGAGCTTATCAGGATGGGGACTCCCATGCCTTTGAGCTTCTTTATCAGAAGAACTCATCTAAGCTTTACGCCTACCTAAAAAAGAAGCTCGGAAAAGAAACCGATGATGTTTTTCAGCTCGTCTTTTTGAAGCTTCACCGTTCTCGCTCCCAATACGATTCAAAGTATCTTTTTGAACAGTGGCTATTCGTAATCGCAAGAAGCGTTCTGCTTGATTATGTAAAACAGAAGCGAAGATTTAAAGAGGGACTCCAAATCGATTCATCAATGGAGGTTGAAAAAATTGCAGATCCGCTGTCACAAAAAGAGCCCCAATCGTCGTATTCCCAAGTAGATGAGCTACTTGATCTAAAACAGCTCTCTGCCGAACAGAGCGAGGTATTAAAATTAAGGGTTTTAGATGAACTCACCTATAGCGAGATCGCAGATAAGTTAAAACGAACTGAGGTCAGTGTCAGACAACTCTTCAGTCGGGCGATCAAGAAGCTCCGTAACGCAGGAAGCGCAAATACGGAATGAAAGCGAGGCTAAAAAAATGAATGACCAAAAATGGAAATCAGAATTCGAAGAATTCAAAAATTTAGAAGGGGTCACTCCTCCGAAAGAAGTATCTGAAAGGATTTTGGGATTAGTCGAAAGAGATTTGAAAGTTTCTCCTTGGGGAGTCTTCTCAAAGCTTTCCTTAATTCATTTTCTCTCAGCACTTTTCACGCTCAGTATTTGCCCCCAGTTTGGCTTCCGCATCTTAGGTGACGGAATGGGGATCATGCATTATTTTATGTCTCTCGGATCAATGGGGTGTCCGATGGCATGCGGTTCGTTCTTTTTGGGAACAAGCTTAATTGCTGCAACACCATTCTTAAGGGGGCAAGAACTAAGAGTGCTTCGCTCTCATCGCTTCGCAGAACTTGGAGCGCTTACATTGTTATCCCTTGGTTTTTTTATCATGCTGGACCCAAGCAGCGTAGTAGCCAGCTTTGCATTAGCTTGGGTGCTAGGATCGATAGCCGGAGGCGCGTTGGTGCTGGAGGTTGGATTTCGGTTAAAGACTTCAAATTCGTAGAATCAGTTTTGATTCACTGGGCGTTTAGAAATAGACTTCCAGGATATTGATGGCTCAGATTCCCAGGCCATTGTTTGCCGCAACCTGGCCCGATCTGCTTCTTGTCACTTATTTCATGAGAGGTCGCGCATGTGGGCCTATCCGCCTAGGGTACGTCAATTTTTTCCAAGTTTCGCCGATAAGCATTAAAACGAATACTGAGCCTATGTTGTCACTTCGTTGACAGTATAGGACGAATAATATAGCTTCTGGGACAGTCTTATGTGGGGAACATTGATTAAACTATCGCTGACACTAGTGATTGCGCTGCAAATGGGCGGTGCCGTGAAGGCGTCTGATTCCCACTCACTTCAAGGCAAACCCAGTTCAATTGCAGCCTCTAACGTGTCTGATGCCACGGGGTTAGCCTCTCAGGATTACTCTTCTCACGATACCGATAATGAGTCGTCTCCTGCTGGACATCATCACTGCAAAAGCCATCCAACCGGCAGCTGCTGTGCGTTTCTGACTTCGTCTGAAATCAGGCTCATTCCCAATTCAAAAGACCATTCTTACGGCGTGACGCCGAATTTCTTCTTCTTCGAGTTGGTTTCTTCCAACTTACGTCCTCCTTCCTTCCTCGCCTAAAGACCCCCTTGTCATTTGATAGCTCCTAGCTGGGGGTTCATCGAATGGCGCTCTTGTATTCATAAGAATAATCAATCGAAACTGGGAGATTAGGCGTGTGTGCCAATTGAGTCATAAAATTTCTGCGCACTTAATGTGCGTACTACTGGCTGTAACTACTCCATCCATGGCGTTGGCCGAGGAAGTCGAGGCGTCTCTTTGCCAAGGCATCAAATCAGCCTTAGACATCATGCGGTGTTTGCGAACCAAGCAGCCCGCGTTCATTGCAGCAAAAAACCTGAGATCAGCCGAAGAGGATTCAAGGCGCGGAGGAAGAAGGTGGCTTAACCCTGAAATCCAATCCCAAGGTATGGGAGGAAGAAGCCTTGGTAACGAGCAGCTTCAAGTTCAAGTAGCCCTCTACCAGCCCATTCAGACGGGTGGCAAAAGACAGGCTCAAATCCTATCCGGTGAGTCCAATGCCCTTGGGTTTCAAGCAAGAAGCCGAATTGAACAGGGGCAATTCTTAAAGCAAACGGCTCTTGGTCTTTATCGCTATCGCCAACTTCAAGGTGAAATTGATGCGATCCAAGAAGCAGCAGACACGTTCAAAAAACTCGTTGCGCAGTATCAAGGACGCCCAAGGCTTACTCCAGAACAAGAAGTCTCACTCTCAATTTTTAAGTTAGCCCAGGGAGATTACGAGTTACGTCTGGTTGAAAAGAAAAATGAAGAGTTGCAGGTTTTAAACTTCTTTCAAGCCACACTTAAACTCGATATTTCCAAATACGAAAAGATTTTACCTCTTTACCAAGAGCCTTCCGAAAAAGAGATCGATTCATTTGAAGCAGAAGCGCTTACTCAAAAAGCTCCTGAAATTCTCACATCTCAGGCCGAACTGAAGCAAGCCCATGCAACAGCTTTCCAAGCAAGAGGCGATGCGTTTTCAGATATCAGCATCGGTCCCATGATGGCCGTGAACCGCGATGGGCCATTACAGCAGAACTTATTTGGACTGGCGCTCAACATCCCTTTTCCGGTTTGGAACCAAAATGGGTATCAGGTAGCGGCTGCTGAAAAGCAGGCAAGCCTGCTTGAGCACAAAATCAGAATCCAAACCTCTGAGGTTGAGCTTGAAATCAAAAGAACGATCACGACTATCAATTCTGCTAAATCTCGTCTCTCAGTCCTTCCTACACAATCCAATCTTCATCAAAAACACACTCAAGTTGAGAAAAATTTCTTCCGGGGACTGGTTTCACCAGCACTCATTGTCGAAGCACACCGAGCACTGGTTGATTTTTTGATTCAACGCCACCAGAGCGAAAATTTTGTCATGGGTAATCTTTGGGATCTTTATATGATCGCTGATCGTCTTGAGGAGAAACAGCTATGAAACTCATTTTCACCTTAATTATGGGATTTTTGGTTTTCAATCAGCCTGCCTTCTCTGGAGATGACCATGACGAGAAAGCTCACTCCCATGAGGAATCCGAAGAAAATCATGGCGACGAAAAAGAGGAAGAAGCTGCGGTCAGTAACGTCGGAGAAGACAAAGGTGTTTTGGAAGCCTCCAAAGCTAAGGGATTTAAACTTACAGTCGAAGCGAATAAGCATCTAGGGATCAAAACCGCACCTCTTCAAAAAGAGGGAAACACATTTTTAGTTCCAAAATCCGCGATCGCAGCCGTTAAACGTGAGCGTTTTATCTACACTTTTAACGGCGGATTCTACAAACCAGTCGAAGTTTCCATTGTCCGTAGCTCAGGCGCGAATGCTTTCGTGAAATCTGAACACGACGAGATCACTGGCTTGATCGCTGTCCAAGGGGTTCATTTTTTAAGGAATATTGAAGTCGATGTCTTCTCTGGAGAAGAAGGAGGTCATCACCACTAAGGTGATGGGAGGCGATTCATGATTAATAAAATTATTCATTTCTCAGTTTACCACCGCACAACCGTTCTAGTGATGACCTTTCTCGCAATCATTGCGGGACTTATCGCATTTCAGTCACTCCCCATTGATGCGGTTCCTGACATCACAAACAACCAAGTTCAGGTCAATACCCAGGTTGAGGGTCTGGCCCCGGAGGAAATCGAAAGAACAGTTACATTTCCTATTGAGACAGCACTTCGTGGAACGCCAGGAGCGATTCAGGTTCGCTCGATCACTCGATTCGGATTAAGCCAAGTCACTGTCGTCTTTGGCGATGAGGTGGATGTCTACAGAGCAAGGCAGCTTGTGACCGAGCGAGTGCAAGGACTGAGTGGGTTCCTGCCTAAGGGAGCAGCTCCTAAGCTAGGCCCAATCTCAACGGGTCTTGGGGAGATCTATCAGTATGTATTAGATTACGAAAATCCATCGAAAGACCCTGAGAAAAGATTTTTGGAGCTTGTCGAGCTTCGCACTCTTCAAGACTACTTTGTAAAGCCAAGACTGCTTACGGTCCCAGGTATCGCAGAAGTGAATTCTTCAGGTGGCTATGAGAAGCAGTATCACGTTCAGCCTGACCCTAGAAAAATGAGCCAATTCGGCGTTCACTTTGGTGACATTCTAAACGCTCTTGAAAATTCCAATAAGAACGTTGGTGGCGGTAACGTTCAGCAGACTTCAGAACAGTACCTCGTTCAAGGGATTGGGCTATTTGAAAGCATCGAAGATATTGCAGAACTTCCCATTAAGTCTCTTGAAACCTTCAAGACGGTTTCAATTAAAGATGTAGCCACTGTAAAGCTTGGCAAAGAACTCAGGACTGGGGCAGCTACTCAAAACGGAAATGAAACCGTCTTGGGTACAGCCATGATGCTACTTGGAGAAAATAGCAGAACTGTTTCCAAACGAGTCGATGCAAGAGTTCAAGAAATCAGGTCCGAACTCCCAAAAGGCGTGAAAATCGAAACGGTATATAATCGAAGCGAACTGGTGGACGCTACACTCGGAACAGTCGAGCATAACCTTCTCATGGGCTCGTTTCTGGTTGTGATCGTACTTCTGCTTTTGGTGGGTAACGTAAGAGCGGCCCTCATTACAGCAGTTACGATCCCCGTTACGCTTTTGATTACTTTCGTTGTCATGAAGCCACTCGGAGTTTCTGGGAACCTCTTAAGTCTTGGCGCTCTTGATTTCGGAATCATCGTCGATGGAACGGTCATCGTTCTCGATAACTGCGTTAGGATCATTCACGAAAGAACCCATGCCTTAAAACGGGCGCTTACACTCGATGAGCGACGACAAGCGGTTTATGACGCTTCAGTTGAGATTCGTACCGCAGCAGGTTTTGGTGAAATCATCATCGTGATCGTTTTTCTTCCAATCTTTGGGCTGGTTGGAATCGAAGGAAAAATGTTTCACCCGATGGCGACAACTTTCTCTATCGCAGTGATTGCGGCTCTTTGCTTGTCATTTACACTGGCTCCAGCACTTGCAAGCATTTTCTTATCCAGTAAAGCCGAAGACAAAGAGCCCAAGATCATGGAATGGATTCGAGACCACTATGGAAGACTCTTGGCTGTACTGCTGCCTAAGCGAAAACTAGTTACAATCATTGCGGTGAGCGCCATTTCTGCTGGAGGCATTTTCTTTAGCTTCTTAGGCGGTGAGTTCCTTCCGCAGCTTTCTGAAGGCTCTTACGCTTTTCATATGATTAGACCGGTGAATGCGAGCTTGGATCAATCTCTTGCTGTGCAGTTAAAAGCCGAAGAAGTGATTAGAAAATATCCCGAAGTCAGAACCGTTTTCTCCCGTATGGGAACCAGCGAAGTTGCGACTGACCCCATGGGTGTAAACGTCGCTGACACTTATGTGATGCTGAAAGAAAAACCAAAACCTGAATTCATTCAAAACCTGATTGCCGATCTTGAAAAGAATGTTCCCGGCCAGCGTTATCTCGTCTCACAGCCAATTCAAATGCGATTCAATGAGCTTTTAGAAGGAACAAGAGCCGATGTCAGCGTTAAAATCTTTGGTCCTGATCTGAAAGTGCTCATGAATCTAGGTAAAGAGATCAAAGAAACAGTCGAAGGTGTTAGTGGCGCTGGTGACGTAGAGATGGATCTAGCCGGCACCTCTCCCGTGCTTCGAGCAGAACCAAAAAAAGAGATTCTAAGACGCCTGGGAATGTCTGCACAAGAAGTGCTTGAAACGATCAGTATCGCTCTAGGCGGTGAAGAAGCAGGATTCTTTTTTGAAAAGGATAAGCGATTCCCCATCATCGTAAGGCTCGATGATTCAATCAGGTCCAATATCGAAGAAGTCGAAAATCTACCTGTGGGTTTAGCAGCGAATGCCACAACACCACTTAAAGAAGTAGCAAACGTTGGATTTAGCGAAACGTATGCTTCGATTTCTCGTGAAGAAGGTCACAGGCGCTCCGCCGTTCTCATTAACTTGCGTGGGCGAGACACAGAAAGCTTTGTGAATGAAGCACAGGGAGTCGTCAAAAGTAAAGTGAAGCTCCCTGAAGGCTATACGATTCAGTGGGGTGGAAACTTTAAAAACCTCCAAGAGGCAAGAAAAAGGCTCTTTGTACTAACTCCACTTGCGCTCATGCTCGTTCTTCTCATGATCTATGCCGCATTCAGAAATATCTGGGAGACGGCCTTGGTATTCATGTGCGCGCCACTGGCTTTAGTGGGTGGAGTTCTTGGACTCATGGCATTTCAACTTCCATTTAGTATTTCAGCAGGCGTTGGCTTCATCGCGCTGTCGGGTATCGCGGTCTTGAATGGTGTCGTGCTCGTCAATTTCTTCAATCAGCTGAAGGAAAAAGGATTGTCGCCTAGAGAACGAGTGAAAGAAGGAACGATGGCGCGTCTAAGGCCCGTCCTTATGACAGCACTCGTGGATATCTTTGGATTCATCCCCATGGTGCTTTCAACAGGCATCGGAGCCGAAGTGCAACGGCCGCTAGCAGCGGTCGTCATTGGTGGCGTGATTTCATCGACGTTACTGACGCTTCTCATTTTGCCGACCCTCTATCTTTGGTTTGAAGAAAAGTCTGGATCAAATTTGTTCTCAAAACTGTTTAAGAAAGGAAAAGAAGTATGAATATGAAAACCCACCCAATGTTCGGGATGATCGCTCTAGGAGGCGCACTCCTCCTCAGTGGTTGCCAAGGAGATGAAAGGCTCTCGGAAGTCTCTGCGGTTCAAACCGAAGCACAGATTAAAGCCGAAAACGAAAATTTGTTCAAAAAATCAAGATCCATGGAAGAAGACCTAGAGAAACGTCATCGTTTCTATCAGGCGCTCAAAGGCAAGTACGAAGGCTCTTTTCAATCCGAAATCGGAGAGATCAATTTCAGAATAACTTTTTCTCCGAGCCTTCCTCCTTACAAAACGGATCGTGTCAGGCAACTTGAGGAAATCGCATCCGACCTCAATAATCTTTATCTGAACGTCCAAGTGATTCAGTGGAATCCGTCGTCTTCAACGAGCGCTGTGGGGTGTAGAGTCTCTCAAATTCGACCCGACATCATGAATGGAGAGATCACTATTGCATCTGAATCTTGCTCAAATCTTTATCGACTCCGAATTGGTGAAGTGAGCGGTGGAAACCAAGAAAATAGTCCTGCTTACTCTCGCCGTATGTCGGAATGGATTTCTTACGGTCAGATGGAAAAAGTGGAAGCAGTCATCGGTGAAGTTCAGCCTTCAACCAATGCTTCGATTTACTCGGTCGTAGCCACCAGAAAGGATTAAACCCCATGAAAACCTCAGTCATTTTATTCATGGCCCTTTTGTCTACTTCTGCCAGGGCTAATCCACCTGAAACAATCACGCTTCAGGATGTAACAAAACGAGTCTCTGAATCCAATTTCGCTGTTTATCAGAATGCAATTCGAGTCTATCAGGCCAAAGAAAGTATTAAGGCCGCTCGTGGAAACTTACTCCCACACCTAAACCTTTGGGACATTGCTGGAGCTGCTGCTGATATTTATACAGGCGGAGGAACTGGCGGCGCAGGAGTTGTCGGTTTAATCAGCGACATTGTTCCGTTTCTCATTCCTGCGAACTGGTTTAGGGTTCAAGAAGTAAAGCTTCTCTATCAGGCGGATCAATTAGGTTATCAGGCGCTTTGGGCAAACGAGCTCATGTCTGCAAAAGCGCTCTACATGCACGTCGTACTCGATCAGTCCTTAAGGGAAAACATTCTTCACAACATTGAAGAAGTAAGCAATATCCATAAAATCGTTCAGATGAGAGAGCTTTTAGGCGGCGCCCCTCAGGGATCTGCGCGAGAGATTGAGATTAGGCTTCTCGCACTTCAAGAAGACAAGCGCTCAATGGAAGTTCTACTGCAAGAAGAGCTTTCACAGCTTTCGTTTGCCATGGGAATGCCCGCTCAAACAACCTTGGAACTTACGCAGATAGATCTTCCTAATATGGCCACTCTTGAGCCGTTAAACTACGACGATTTTGAATTCCGTGCAGTTGATAGCGCTCCTGAGATCAATCAATACGATTATTTCATCGAAGCCTCTGATTATGTCAGGCGCGAGACGATGTATTCCTTCTTGGGAGCATCAAGCATGAGCCGTGGCGCTGGAGGCGGAGTCTTCGATAATATTCCAGTGACCCCAGGATTAGGGTTTGGAACGGCGCCTTCGATGAGGATCGTTTCTGCGCAAAAAGACATCTTAAAACTCCAAAAACTAGGAGCTGAGGAAGTCATCAAAAGACAGCTTAAGCTTCTCGTAAACAACTACAACCTCGATCTTGAGAATTACCGGAACCTAAAAAAACGCACTGAGCTTGCCAAAGCGGCTTTAAAGCAGCTCTTTGAACGACTCAGTATGGGCGAGAATTTCGATATGCTGACTCTGGTTGAGGCATCGAGAAACCATCTTTCGGCAGCAATTTCGTTCTACTCAGTCCAGTACCGATTTCTGCTGAACGAAGATAGGCTTGCTAGACTCATTTTTCACGGTGACTATGGAAAATTGCCGAACGCCAAAGAGCAAATTGAAGAAGGAAGAAAACCATGAAGCTATCCAAAATTGTCATTTATTTAAGTCTATTTTTAGCGCTTCCAGGTTTTGCCTTCGGACAGGCTCGCGTGAGGGAATCAAAACAACTCATTAAGCTTCTTGAAGCGAAAAAGGAGGCTTTCATGAATCAGATCGACAATACCCCTTATCGTGGAGAGCAGCATTCAGCGATCAAAGGGTACTTCGAGAATATTGATGAGCTAAATGGATCTCTGTCGGATGACTGGAGGCTTAATAAAAGGTTCAACGAAGTATTTTCAGAACTCGATTTCGTAGCCTCTTGTCCTAAGCTTTGGTTAAACGCAGAGACCTACCAAAGACTGGTGAAGAACTGCACGAAGAATCGTTACTTTCTTTGTTCAGAGAAAGTCAAAGAGTACGAAAAACTGAAAGAGTCATTCAGGAAACAATTGGATGAGAGCAATCGAAAACGATTTGAGGCCACACAAGAGTGTAATCTTAGGGAGGTATCGCAATAAATTTTTTACAGATGGAAACCGAAAACGAAATTTAAACGAAAGGAAATAGGATAATGAAAACTGCAAAAATCAGTATGTTTCTAATGTTATTTGGAATGTCAGGAGTTATGGGATGCGCGTCTACACATGAAAATGTAGCCGAACACCATCATCACGAGGATAAGGCACAGTACGAGGGGAAATGCGCTTATAGCGTTGAAAACGGAAAATTTAACGTCGAAGGAAATCCAGACTACACGCTAAGTCATAATGGAGTGACCTACTATTTTTCAAGCGCTGCCGCCCGAGATAAATTCAACGACCATATTGAATCGCATGTGAAACGCGCAAACAAGGCGTGGGAAGGCCGTGGGGGCCGCTAGTGAAGGACTGCTGTGAGATTTCAGCAGTAGAAACTTCAGTGCCGCCCAGTAGAGTATTTTATCGTGCCCTCTGGGCAGCACTGTTTATTAATTTCACGATGTTCTTGGTAGAGATCGTTTTTAGCTTTAAAGGCAAGTCTCTTTCTTTGACTGCCGACGCTGTAGATTTCTTGGGTGACTCCGTTAACTACGCCTCTAGTTTGATTGTATTTGGGTACTCTTTAAGGGCGCGTGCCAGACTCTCCATGACAAAGGGCTTAGTCATGCTCACTTATGCGCTCGTGGTTTTCAGTATTGCAATAAAGAGATCATTTTCAGGTGCACTTCCATCCGTTGAAACAATGGGTGTTGTAGGTGCCATTGCCCTATGTGCGAATGCAACTGTTGCAGTCATGCTGTATAAATTCAGAGACGGAGATAGCAATATGCAGTCGGTTTGGATCTGCACCCGAAATGACGTTTTAGGGAATATTGCAGTTCTTTTGGCTTCAGCAGGGGTCTTTTTAACGGACTCTCGTTACCCAGATATAGCTGTTGCTGTCTTTCTTGCTGCAATGGGACTTCAGGGCTCCTTGAAAATTCTGCGCCTGTCGTGGATGGAGATGAAATGAATCTAAAAGTGAATCAAGCATTTAATTCCGAACTGAAAATAGCTCAGGAAAAGAAGCTCCAGAAGTCTTTCGCAGCCGCTTGGTATCACCTAGAGAGAGCGCACATATTGAGCCAAGCTTTTGTTTGGCCACATATTTATGTGCATTGGAGAATGTTTGTTATTGCTGTTCGCACAATGGACTTTCGAGAAATCCTAGGACAGATTCCTAGGTTAATCCTTGCAGGACCCGGATCATTTTTTGGACGTGCTCCAAAAGGTAATACAGGGCGATCCAATGTCGGAATTTTTACGCCAATGAAAATCTCTGACGAGTTAGAAAGAATTTTGCATGATGAGCACCATTAAAATCGGTGAGTGGTTGAAGATTTACTTATCGTTAAGGCTGTAGCAATTTCTAATAGTTGATGGGTATCAAACGGTTTTTCAAAAAATTGTGTACAAGGCATCTCTAAAAAAGCTCGAATTCGCGGAAGAGTCGACAGTGATCCAGAGAGCATGAGCATGGGTGTTGATGGGAAATTTTCTCTAAATTCCGAAGCAATAGAGAATCCATCCATGGCTTCTGCCTTTAGATCGAAATCGGTAATGAGGAGATCGTATTCTTCATCTCCTTGGAAAGCCGAAATCGCCTTTTCGGGAGTAGAAAACGAATGCACCTCAAAATAATTTTGAAGCAACAAAGTGAGTGATTCCCGAACTAGGTCATCGTCTTCAACTATCATCACTTTAGGCTTTCGCATCCTATTTTACCCTCACAGCATGCTTGCTAACAGCGCTCGCCAAATGATCTATTTTATCAGAAATCTCCGTAAAAATTTCTCCGAGTCCTATGGAAGATTCGTCGATATCGAGTGCTCCGGATTCATCGGTAGCGCTCTTAGAGTACAATCTGGCCACTCCTAAGATCTTTCGCCGAATCACTAAGAGATCGTGATGAATGTCGTCAAGACAAGGGATCTCTTCGTCATAATTTCTCGACCTCTGGGGTGTATTACTTTTACTCATATTCAAACCTTAAACCTGAGTTATATCATACGTTGCTTAAAGGGCACACATTTTAATTACTTGATTGATACCGTTGCTTAAATGGCACGAAAAAAACACACTGAATTTTTCAACAAAGGGTTAAAGCAACAAATTCGAGCACTGATTGCTGAACGGTTTCAGAGTCTCGACGAATTTGAGCGAGAGACAGGCGTTCCTAAATCGACGGTGTCTCGAATTTTACGAGAAGAACGCCGTGACTGTACTGTGTCCACTCTCGGCGGCATCGCGAAAGCACTCAAAAAGAAACTCGTGATCCGATTTGAATAAAAAGCTGAGTAAGGATTTAATAAGGTATTCAGTAAAGAATCCTTTGGATTTATATCACCTCCTGTTTTTCTCTGCCTAGCTCTTGAATAAATCTAAACACCAGTTCAACTTGTTCGTCGGGGATGTTTTTCAAAAGTATTTGAAGTTTAAAACGTAGTGGCACTACCTTTGATCGAACGGGGTCAGTAGCCAAATTTTTGAAGCTCGATGGGGTGTAGCCGTAGGCTCGCATAATTTTTCCACGCTCCGCTACTGAGATTGTCTTCCGACCAGATTCAATTTTTGAAAGCTGGCCTTTTGAAATTCCAATGAGGCTTGCCGCATTGGAAAGTGTATGACCCTGTTTTTTTCGGATGTATTTAAAAACCGCACCATCGAATGTTTTATTTACGCGCTCACGGTTCTTAAAATTTGCTACCCATGTACGAAACATAGGACGGTGTTTGGTTCCGTCTAGGCATTCGACGATTCGTTGAAATTCGCGTTCAGTAATACGGGCAAGCCCTTTGCCGTTTTCGATTTCGCTAAGCCATCCAACGCTTTTTCCGATCTTTTTTGCGGTAGCATGAAGGCTCAGGCCGGAAAGCTTGCGAATATGTTTTAAAATGAGTCCGTAGTTATCCATAAAATCTCTCTTTCTTCGTGTTTTTCGGGGTTTTGGTGATGAGTTTTTGAAAAGTAGGAAATGTTTCCGAGAGTTCGAGAAACTCGAACATCTGGAAAAGTTTCCAAAGAGAGATTGCGGTGGCAGGGGCGTGGCAGGGAACTAGAGCTATCTAGAGGGCTCTTAGGGGGTCTTGCTGAAAAGCACAGAAAACAAGCTCCATGATTTCATGTACTTGTTCTAACTGCTCTTTCTGAATTGATGACGAAACCACTGAAATTAAATGGAGCGGGAAAAGGGGCTCGAACCCTCGACCTCCACGTTGGCAACGTGGCGCTCTAGCCAACTGAGCTACTCCCGCATTGAGATAGTCTTGTAAAGAGCTAGTCCGAGAGGAATACCGCATCTTGGGGTCAGTGGTCAAGAATTTATTGCAGCAAGGGGCCTGGTCATTTAGGCTTAACTCATGAAAATTTATACGAAATCAGGTGATCAGGGCGAAACATCCCTCTGGGGGGGCAGCAGGGTCATGAAGTCGCACCCCAGAGTGAATGCCTACGGGACCGTGGATGAGGCCAATTCCATGATTGGGCTGTCCTTGTCTTTTTTTCCGGCCAACGAGCCGGTGATCCATGCTCGACTCATTCGGATCCAAAACGAGTTGTTTCAGGTGGGCTCTGAGCTTGCCACCCAGAACGGCGCCAGCACGAGTTGCCCCTTTGTTGAGGATTCTGAGATTGCTCGTTTAGAGGTTGAGATTGATGAGATGGAGACGGCGCTCCCGGCCTTGAAGAACTTCATCCTCCCGAATGGCAGCTCAGCGGGGGCGGCTCTCCACCTGGCTCGTACGATCGTTCGAAGGGCGGAAAGAGAATGTGTGGACTTGGGTCACAACGAGCCCGTTCGCCAGGAGTTGATTCGCTATCTGAATCGGTTGAGCGACTATCTCTTTGTGATGGCTCGGTTTGTAAATCAGGTGTTGGGGCAGAGTGAAACCAAGTGGTTGCCTCCCAAGAACCAAAGGGGTTCGCCTCAATAACCCCGAAGGTCATTCCCGCTTAAAAATGCTTGTGGGTTCGATCAAACAGGTGAGCGGCGTTGGAGTTTCGACTTCAAACGGAGTTCACGTTTTTTCTGGCGCGCGATTTTTTTCTGAATCCGCCTCTCCTTGCGGATGGCCGAGGCGACCTTCAGCCCCCTGAAAAAGTCCACAATGTAGTCTTTTGCGCTCCAAAGGGAGAACGCAAGGGAAAGGTAGGTGAGCCACATGCCGATCGAGAAAAACGGAATCCCGAAGGCATCCCCGATCATGAGACAAGGGATGGCGGTCATCTGGATCGCGGTTTTCCACTTTCCGCCCGCGGAGGCACTGACAATCACCCCTTCTGCCGAGGCGAGAGCCCGAAGTCCCGTAATGGTCAGCTCCCTGCACACAAGAACCATTACCACCACCGGACTCATCCGGTTCAAATGCTGAAGCATGATCAAGGAGCAGATCACGAGGAATTTGTCGGCCAAGGGGTCAAGAAGTTTCCCGTAGACGGTTTCGATCTTGTATTTCCGCGCAAGGTATCCGTCAAAATAGTCCGTAATCCCGGCGACTCCGAAAAACACGGCAGCCAAAAAGTCCCCCAGGGGGGTCTTTTGAAAAAGGGCAAGGATTACCGCGGGAACCATGATCACACGAAGCAGGGTCAGGTAATTCGGAGTGGTATGGAAGGTGAGCTGATCGAAGGGTTCCTGGCCGGATTCCATGAGGCATGAGAATGCGCCTGTTTCTCGGTTTTGTAAAATCCAAAAGTTTTGCATTTCAACGATTTTTGAGGATAAACTCGCTTTCGTATGCACCAGGAAAAACGCAAGCTCCCGAGGTTCCACATCACCCACTGTCAGTTCTTGGATTCAGGGGAAACCAAGACCTTTCCCGTTCAGGACGTTTCGCGGGGCGGTCTTGCGATACGGCTTATGGATCGCTTGGATCTCCCGAAGTTTGCGGTTTCCTCGGTCCATTCCGGCATGATCAAGGTTGAGGGGCGGAAGTTGCCCTGCTCCTTCCAGGTTCGCAACATTCGCGGAACCCTCATCGGAGCCGAGTGGGTCGAACCCGGTGCTGATCTCATCGAACACCTTGAGGAGATCTCCCATCCGGGAAGACTCGGGGAAAAGCTCCGGAAGTTTGACCTTCCCGAGGTGAAAGCCACCCACTGGTTCCACAATCCTGTCGGAGTCGATCTTCTCTTTTATCAGTCGGATCGTTGGATGCTGTACATTCACCAGAATTTCATTCAGTGGGAATCCGATTCCGGGGTTCAGACCGGACAGGCTCTTGCAGAAGCGGATGAAGGATACTCCCATGGAATTGTTCGCCTGGAGACCCGCTTGATCGAGTATGATTCCATGATCGATCGGACACTGGTCCGTGCGGCCAGGGATCTTGTGGCGCATGCGCCCATTGACAACCCGGAGTTGAAGAGTCTTGTCTTGAACCACTTGAATGGAGTGGCTTCCTCATGAATCGAAACTTTGCGCTTGAATTCGTCCGTGTGACAGAGGCGGCAGCACTTTCGAGCGCGCGCTTGATGGGGCGAGGAGATGAGAAGCTTGCGGATCAGGCAGCGGTGGATGCCATGAGGAATGCACTCAATTCCATCGAGTTTGACGGGCGGGTGGTGATCGGGGAAGGTGAGCGCGATGAGGCACCCATGCTTTACATTGGCGAAAAAGTGGGGAAAGGCGGATCGGCCCGCCTGGATCTCGCTCTGGATCCGCTTGAAGGAACCACCATCTGTGCAAAGGGACTCAACAATTCCATCTCCGTGATCGCGATCGCGGAAGATGGGAATTTTCTTCACGCCCCCGATGTATACATGGAAAAGATTGCGGTTGGGCCTGAGGCAAAAGGTGCGATTGATTTGAATTACACACCCACGCGGAATCTGAAGGAAATCGCAAGAGCAAAAAAGTGCTCCGTTTCCGATCTGACCGCGATCATTCTCGACCGTCCGCGCCATGAGGAATTGATCAAGGAAGTTCGCATGAGCGGGGCGAGAATCTGGTTGATCGGAGACGGGGATGTTTCCGCCGCGATCGCGACCACAGAGCCATTCAGCGGCGTCGATGTGCTTTTTGGAAGCGGCGGTGCTCCCGAGGGGGTCATTGCAGCGGCAGCTCTCAGATGCAGGGGGGGAGACTTCATGGGCCGTCTCCTGTTCAGTCGACCCGATGAACTCGAGCGGGCACGAAAGATGGGGATTGCCGACAAGGACCGGATTTACGGGATTCAGGATCTGGCCAAGGGGAATGTCATGTTTTGCGCAACGGGAGTCACTCAAGGCACGTTTTTGAGTGGGATTCGTTTCTTTCCCGGTGGGGCGCATTCCCATTCCGTGGTGATGCGTTCCGAAACCGGTACCATCCGTTATGTTCAAACCGAACACCGGTTTGAGAAAAAGAATGACCAATAGACGAGGAGAACTGCATGGCTCAGGCTGAGAGTGAGAAGAGTTACGAAGTGAGTGCGGAGAAGTTTTTCAAGGCTGTTTCCGAGTATGAGAATTACCCGAAGTTTGTTGATGGAATGAAGAATGTGAAGGCGGAGAGAAACGCCGACGCAACCATCACTGCCCACTACGATCTTTCCATGATGTCAAAGGACATGAGCTATACGTTGAAGATCAAGGAAAACCCGGCTCAAGGAGAGGTGAACTGGACTCTCGTGAAAAGCGATTTCTTCAAGGTGAACAATGGTTCCTGGAAGATCACCTCCACAGGGCCGAACTCATGCAAAGTGAGGTATGCGTTGGAAGTGGAATTCAGTTTTTCAGTGCCATCCTTGATCCTGAAGGGGATCGTGAAAGGGTCTCTTCCGACCATGATGAATAGTTTTTTCGAGAGGGCCCGGTCTCTGTGAGCCCGGAGGATCGGGACGACCAGGCCGGTTCGATTTCCTGGGCGAAGAAGCTCATGACAGCGGGAGTCGGCGCTTTCTTCCTCACGGAAGAGGCCCTGAGAACCCTTGTGTCCGAGTTCAAGCTCCCCAAGGAGATTGTAGGCAGCATTCTCGATGGTGCAAAGAATGTTCGCAAGGAATTCATGCAGAATGTCGTGAGCGAGATGATGTCCAAGGTTCAGGACAAATTCGATCCCTCCGTGATGATGGCTGATTTCCTGAAAAAGAATGAGATCACTCTCGAGGTGAAGATCAAAGTGAAGGAAAAGCAGGCTCAGGATGCCAATTCTTCCTTGGTCTGACGCCTCCTGAAGGGACGCCAACTACTCGCGTTTCAAAAGCTCGTCCATTTCCTGGATCAAAAAGGAGAGCCTTTTTCGTGCATTCCGCAACTCGAGCAACTCGGCTGCAAGGCTCTTTTTGCCGGCTTTCACTTCGTTCCTTGCCCAACTCTGGTAGGACTCCTGGTCGGTGGGAAGGACCACGGTTGCTTCCGCTCTCTGGGCCAGGACAATTCCTGTGATCGGGGAAGATGGGGTTCCGGATCTTGATTTCTCTTTTTGGTAGAGATGGTAGAAATTTGAGAAGACAAAGGTTGCGTTTCGGGCTGAGTCGCGTGTTGCTGACATGAGTTGTTTTCCTTCTACCCATGGAGTTGCAATGCCGATGCCAAGACTCTTGCGTGCCTCTTCCATGAAAAAACAAGGAGTTGGGATCCCTAAATGGATTCCATTGCTGTCCAAAAGGTGGACACCTGAATCAACTTATCGTTCCTTTGCCACTTTTAGGGGTAGAGAACGAGGGCGAGGGGAGTGTTTCCGAGAAGCGGATCTGCTTTGCGATCCTTGAGTTGCTTCGGGTTTCCGGGTCCGGTTCCTTGGTCTCATTCCGGGAAGCCCCGAGTTTTTGGATTTTGAATTCCACGCCGGAATCGGTTTCGGTTCGAGTGATGGTTTTTGCATCAATGGGGGAATCTAGCGAGATTTTCTCCGAGAAGGATTGATGGGTCCGGGTGCTGATGGAGCGTCCCTGCTCGAATGCCTCCTGATCGCTGACGCGCACACCGATGATTTGCACGTCCTGGCCGTTTGCCTGGATCCTGAGCCCCTTTCTCTCGTGGGGAGGGACTTTGATGTTCAGTCGATACGAAGGTCCTTCATCGATCATCGCGCTTTCAAAGCGTCGAAGCTGGTAAAAAGGATCCGTTGTTTTCTCCGAATGCAGGGAGATCGCTTGTGCCTGATCGATGCGTTTTTGATTCAGTTCGCGAAATCCCCGTTCTTCAAGCGAGGTGAGCTCCTCCCGTTGTTGTTCCTCAAAAGTTTCCCGAAGATTCCGGTAATGTTCTTCGATTCCACCGAGAGCATCGGAGTGGTTTTGTTTGCGACCGGCGAGATAGTTGTTTTTCTCGATTCGCATCTTCTCGACGCTGCTCTCGGCCTCTTCCGTAATCTGTTGAGAGCCAATTTTGCGCAATTCACGGGCATTTTCATTTGCTTGTTGGGTGGCCTGGCGCTCGTATTCCTCGAGGGCGGCATATTTTTTCATCGTACTCTCGACCCGCTTTCGCCCCTCCTGGTCCGCCATGATTTCCTCTTTCTGGAGACGGAGGGTTTTGTCTGAAATCGCATCCTTTCCACGGGACTCAAGGTCGCGCTCCTCACGGCTGATCTGATGCTTGAGTTTTCGCAGGTTCTCGTAATGCTGGAGCCGCTCATTCTGTGCCGCGGATTCGAAGCGATCCGTGGCATGAGCCTTTTCCGCGGAGTAGGAGGCCTTGAGGTTCTCCATCTCGCGTTCATGGGTGGTCTGGAGTTCCTCTTTTTGTTTTCTTTGGGCGCGAAGGGAGTCGGTGATTTCCTCGTTTTGCCGGGCTTGCCCTTGAATTGAATTCATTCGGTTCTTCCCTTCTTCCAGTGCGGCTTCAGTGCCGAACGGGACTCTTCTCGAACACGCTGTTCTCAACGATGTTGAAATAGGTTTTGATCACCCTGACGAGGACTTCCTCGGGGAGGGATTGGATGTAGCTCTTCTGCTGACTGAAGCTCCCAATCGTAATCAGTTTCTCAATATGGGTTTCCACTTCCCGGACCTGCTCTTCCGTCATCGGGGGAGGGTTGATGCTGAAGACCTTCCTGACCTGGTCAACCTCAAAAAGAATGTGGTTTCCCTGGGCGGATTGCTGGATGAGATATTCAACAGAGTCGAGCTGGGTTTGATTGATGGTGATCATCGGGACGACCCCTCCTGGGCCAGTGGATGACAGGGGGAAACATCCTATTTCCCTTAAAGTATTTTCTGTTGAAACCTGTGGATCCGCAACGACAAAAAAGTGCCTCACCTGAGAGGCTTTCGGGATCGATTTGAGGATCAAAATCCTGTCATTGACGGGGACTCTGCAAAGGCCGACACTTGATCAAAGGCCCACGGATCGGGCCTCAAATCGGGATGCTTCCCGGAGGAATTCAGGATGAGTTCGAAACCGCGCGGAGTCGCAAAAAAGTCCAAGAAAGTTCAGTGTTTCGAATGCAAGAAGACCATTCCTGCACGCGAGGAAGCCCTTTTCGTCGAAGAAGAGGTGGGTCGGTTTTTTTGTGAAGAAAGTTGCATCGTCAGTCACTTCACCCCCGAAATTGAAAAGCTCGAGCGTGAATACGGCCGGCATGTATCGCCGACCGATCTTTCGGGTGAGGAGCGCGAACGGTATGCCCATTTCCGGTGGATGGCGTTGGAGAATCCGGACGAGATTTGGCGGGAGGAAACGCAAAAAGGGGATCATCGCTACACGTTGATCGCGGAATACAAGCCGGAGCAGAAAAAAGTGTGGGCGGTTTCCGTGTGTTTGATGCTTCGGGGAGAGCCTAGCTTCCTCTATCTGGCGTTCGTCAGTGCGGATCGCAATCTGGTGGATGAATTCAGGAGAGGGGACCAGATGAAGGTGGTTCGGGAAAAGGTCTCAGAGGATCAGGAGGAGCAGAATTCCCCTTCTAATACGCAGATTTCAGACCGCCTGGCCGAGGCCTGGACCGAGGCCGACTCACTCCGCGCCTTGCTTCTCAAGGGGAGAAAGACGGGCGACATTCCGGTTGAGGATTTTGGCTTTTATCAGAAGTGTCTCGAGGAAACACTTCAGAACCCGAACGAGCTCTGGAGTTACCTGCCCAAGTCAGCGAAGAGGATTTATCATTTTATCAAGCATTACGACCACGAGGATTCCTTTTGGTACGTGGTGATTGCCAAAGACACCGCGGATGAGACCCAAATTGAGATCATCGATGTGTTTCCCACGCGGGATCCCGAGCTGATCGCATTGTGCAGGCACGGAAAAAAGGAAGTTCTTGGAGGCAAGTCGGCCGATTCCGCGAGCGAGGAAGCCTCCGAAAAAGTCAGAAAGAATGTTCACTGAGGGTCAGATCTGGCCGAATGCGTAGGTGAATCCTGATTGGTTCGCGCAGGCGGATGGATTCTGGTAGTACAGGCATTGACTGAACTGTGATGCTCTGGACTGCGGAACCACATAGATCGAGTTGAGATTGAACCCTTGGAAGTTCAATACAGTTCCTGCGGAGGTCAATGACCCGCACTGGGCGATGTATTGATTTCCGTATACGATCGGAGTTCCGCCCTGGGAGGGAAATACACACACGGGTTCGGAGTTTTGAATGACTGGATAGATCCGGATCGAGCCCATGCTTCCCTGGACTCCGCAGGCGCGGTATTCCTTGCTCAAATCCCCGCCGCTATTCCGGATGTTGATGGTTTGTGAGCACTGCATGTATCCGGGGAGGTTTGAGTTGTTTGTGGAGGTCTCGTTGGTGATGTTGCCTGGCATGAAGCGAGGATCAGGGGTTTGAACCTGATTTCCACATGCGCTCATGAGAATCGAAATGCCGATGATTCCAAAGATTTTTCCATTCATTTTCATACTGTCCTCTCAACTGTCCCTTACCTGTGGATATTGCAAAGGAGATGCCAAGCTGAACCCCGAATTCATTCAGGTTTTTCCAAACAAACTGTAAACCATTTAGACAGCTGACAGGGAAAGCGGGGGTTGGAGGAGCTTAATGAGAATCATTGAGTTTGGCGGTGTTCGTGGTCGAGCCAAAGCGAAACTTGAGCAGCAAAAGCACCATGCCGAGCAGGACTTGGCAGATTCGTTCGTACCAAGCCTCCCCGAATCGCCTCGCAGTCCAGAGGTAGGGAGACTGCGGCATCTTGCGGCGGGTGATCGTGGCAGGGAGAATCGCCTCCACGCCCACCCCGGTGGACCCCATGGTATCACCCAGTGGATCAATGAAAACGCTGATACCGGTGTTCGTGGAGCGGAGTAGGGGCAAGCGTGTTTCGATGCTCCGGAACTGCGTGAGGGCAAGGTGAAGATAGGGCTCTCCATAAGGTCCGAACCAGGAATCGTTGGTGATGTTCAGAAGGGCATCCGCTCCCAGAAGTGCACCCTTGACCGCATGACTGGTAAAGAGACCCTCGTAACAGATCGAGGGCGCAATTTGAAAGGGTTCACCCGAGAGATTCCTGAGGGTCTTCAGTTCCGCTCCCGGACCACGACCAAAGAATCCCATGGTGGGGAACCAACTCTTCATGGAGGGAAACTCCTCGGCAAAAGGAAGGGTTTCGCCGAACATGAGCAAAACCGCTTTGTGATAGACGTCCTTTTTCCTGGTCGGTGCGTGATAGGTGAAAAGAGAATTGTATTCCTGAAGACTGTCATCCGAGTCGTATCCTCCGAATGCAAGGCTTCCCGGGAAACCTTCCAGAAAGGAGCCGAGCCGGTTTTCCAAGCGATGGTCGAGGTCGGTTCTGGGCTTCTGGAAAATGGCAGGATACGCCGTCTCCGGCCACACAATCACATCAGGCTTGATTTCGGCGCTGAGGGCTTGGTTGCTCAAGGCCAGGTATTTCCCCATGACAGCATCGGTGGCATCCACTGCGCCCCGCTCCGCTGCAATTTTAAGATAATCTCCGATGTTTGCTTGAATCATCGAAAGATTCAATGAGGGGACATTTCCGGACTGAACTGCTCGATACTCCGTGATGCGAATCCATCCGTACCCGGCAATGAGCGTTCCGAGCAGGGCACATTGGGCGAGGACTTGTTTGGACCGGGTATGAACAAACTGATAGAGGAGGCTGTTCATCAGGATCACCAAGGTCGTTAGGAAAAAAGGCCCTCCGATGTCGGCAAGCTGCCGAATGACTCGCGAGTGGTAAAAGGCGTGCCCCGCTGTGTCCAGGAACAGTTTGGGATAAAGGGATTCGATTCCTGAATAAAGCAATCCAAGGACCAGACCAAGGACAAAAGAGCGTTTCGAGATCCAAGGATGACTCCGGACTCGTTCCCGGAGCACAAGGAAAAAGGGGATCTGCAGTTGACCGATCAGACAAAACAGAAGGAAAAGGGCGATCGCCGCGGGGAGTGGGAGGCCTCCGTACTGTTGGGTTGCGTGAACCATCCAGTAGAATCCACCGAGGCAGATGACAAGGGAGGGAATCATTCCGATCAGAAAGACCGCGCGGGTGTTTCTCCTGGAGTGCGGAATCCGGTCCAGTGCCGAAAACAGCGGGACAAAGCAGATCCATTGGAGCCATGCCTGGTCCCAAGGCGCAAAAGAAAAAACATAAAGAACACCGCTCAAGAGAGCCAGCAGGATGGCAGTGGACATGAATGGTTCAAAGACTACCAAAGAATCGGGAGGGAGGAATTATTTTTTCGAGGCAGTGGTGCGTCCCACGGAATGGCTCAATTCCACTGCAGCAAGCGATCTGTAGGCGTCCACCTTGCCGCCGGAAGCCACTTTGCCGCGAAGGCCGGCGACGGGAGTGCTGTTGTTGATGATCAGTTCCTTGACCTGTGACGGAAGCAGGCCCGGGTCACGTGAAAGAATCAAGGCCGCGATCCCCGAAACGAAAGCAGTCGCTTGGGAGGTTCCGGTCATTTTCCCGTACCGGCCACCGGGAATCGTACTGAGAATTCCTTCTCCGGGAGCCGCCACATCGACGGAACGAACTCCCCAGTTCGAGGAGGCGAGGATTTGGTTGTCCGCATCGATCGAGGCTACAGTGATGATGTTTCGAAGCCCCTTCAGTTGGTAGGCGGCGGGATAATATCGAAAGTCTTCCACGTCGGTGTTGTGGTGGTCGTTGCCGGCAGCGGCGACGATCAATACACCGTGCTGTTCCGCTTTTTTCATGGCCTGGTACTCTTCTTCGGAATACTCAGGGCCTCCTCCGGAGTAATTGATGATCTTTGCGCCGTTGTCGATCGCGTAGTGGAGGGACTTGATGGTGTTGGCGAGATTCACCGAGCCGGGAGCGGATTCCGAGTAATACCGGACGGGCATGATCTGCACCGCCTGACTCACACCGGAGGTGCCCGTCTTGTGGTTTGCGACTGCACCGATGATTCCCGCGATGTGAGTTCCGTGTCCGTGGAGGTCGCTTGGATTCGGCGACTTTGATACGAAATCCCATCCATACACCGGATCCATGCGGGAGTTCCGGAGGCTCGAGGGAGCTTTCCAAAGGTTCGGCTTAAGATCGGGGTGATTTGCATCAATCCCGGTGTCGATTACCGCAACGATCACCTTGCGGTTTCCGGCCGGCAGAGACCAGGCCTTTTCAATATTGGAGGCCTGATTGGAAAGCCCCCAGTTGCGAATCTTGAGACTCCTTCCGGGGAAGGAATGAGCAGCGGTTGAGAAGAGGACGAGGAGAGGCACTACGAGGTTGAGCTTCTTCACTGATCGATTCGCACCTTTCATGGGAGGTAGAAGTACAAGATCAGTGCCAATTGGGAAAGATGAAGTGAAGAAAATTGAGGGGCCAAGCTCATGGAAAGACGGCTCTTTTTTTTAAATCGAATCCATTGAGGAACGCGGTCAGCCCGAACGAAAACAACTTTTACACACAGCTGTACAGGTTTTTTACACCCCGGAACCATGGGTTTCCATGGTAGGGTTCGGATCCATGAGCAGAACCCTGATTTTTATCCGTCATGCCCATCGTGATACCTCGGATCCCTCCCGGGACAACGGCTTGAGCGAGAAGGGGCGGGAGCAGGTCGAGGAGTTGGTTCGCCATTTCAAGTCGTTTTGCGAACGGGAGCATCCGGACGCAAAAATCAGGTTTCTTTGTTCCCCTAAAAAAAGGTGCATCCAAACCTTGGAGCCCATCGCTGCTGCCCTCGAAATGAAATGGGACATCGATCCGCGTCTCACGGAGGTGTCCCCGATGGAGTCGGAGGCTCTGGTTCGGGAACGTCTGGATGCTTTCCTTCAGGATTGGAAGGAAAAGAGTTCGGAGGTGACCCTGGTCTGCTCGCATGGCGATGTCATTCCACTTTGTGTTCAGCGTCTGACGGGGGCCAGGATCGGAATCAAGAAAGCCGGGATTGCCCAGATCGAAGGCGTGGCGGGAGATTATTTTCTGACCGCATTGATTCAAAAAGTCTGATTGAGGTGCTAGATTGCCTGGTGTGGATCTCTTTCGCACCGGTACCTATCATTTTGAACTTCCCGCATCCCTGATCGCAGACTCTCCGCTCAAAGCAAGGGACCATGCACGTCTTCTTGTCGTGAACAGGATCCAAAGAACCATCGAACACAAGCATATTTATGACCTTCCCGGGATTCTCGGGCCCCGATACCTCTTGGTTGCCAACAACACCAAGGTGTTCAAGGCGCGTCTCCTGGGGGAGAGGGAGGGTACCGGAGGAAAGGTCGAGTTTTTCCTGCTTTCGAAAACAGGCCCTCTTGCCTGGCAGGGAATGATGAAGACGGGAGCGAGGGTCGCTCCGGGGTTTTCCTTTACGGTGCCGACCCCTTCGGGGGGAAAGATACAGGCAAAGGTGATTTCACGGCTTGAACGGGAGGGGGGAGCGCTTTTTGAGGCCTCATTCAGCGAGGATCCTGTGGAAGCGAATGCGGGTGAAGTTCCCCTTCCCCCTTACATCGTGCAAAGACGCGAGAGTGAGGGCAAGAACGCTGTCACAAGTGATGAGCTTGCAAACTACAACACCGTATTTGCAAAGGAGTCAGGGTCCGTCGCAGCTCCGACGGCGGGCAGGCACTTTACCCTTGAACTCCTGAATCAACTGAGAGAGCAGGGGATTCATTGGGAGGAGATCACTCTTCATGTGGGGATCGGAACCTTCAAACCGGTGAGCTGCAGTGACATCCGGGATCATTCTATGCACGGGGAAATGAGTCTCATTCCGCGGGATGTTGCCGAACGATTGAATGAAGCAAAACGATCGGGGAGGAAGATCCTTGCGGTCGGCACCACCTCCGCGAGGACCCTCGAGGGGAGGGCCCTTCTTTCGAGCGATCCCCCATGGCTTGAGCCCGGAAGCAAGGAGGTAAATCTCTACATCCATCCCGGAAGCGGACACGAGTGGAAATGGGTGGACGCAATGCTTACGAATTTCCATCTTCCCGGCAGCACCCTCCTCATGATGGTGGCAGCACGGATCGGGGATCCCGAGTTTACTCTTCAGGTTTATCAAAAGGCGATTCAGGAGCGGTACCGGTTTTACAGTTATGGGGATGCCATGCTAATTCTCGATCGATGATCCAGAAAACATTGCCAGTCGGCGCCTTTCTCTGCAATTGCCAGGTTCTTGTTTGTCCTGAGACCCGTCATGCATTGGTCATTGATCCGGGAGAGGAGCCCGGCCGGATTCTGAAGACTCTTTCAGAAATCGAGAGGGAACTCGGGGGGCCGATTGAGCTGAAAGCTTTGTTTCACACCCACGCTCATTTCGATCACATTGGAGCGTCAAGGGATGTGAAGGAACACTACCTTGCTGCAGGAGTCACAGCACCCCAGATTTTTTTACACAAGGCGGATGAGTTCATTTACTCGATGTTGCCGAAACAGGCGGCACGCTTCGGATTTCAACTGAAAGACCCGCTGCCGGTGGACCGGTATCTAGAGGACGATCAGCGTCTCGCAGTGGGAAAGCTCCGTTTCACGATCTTGCATACTCCGGGACACTCGCCCGGAGGGGTGTGTTTCAGATTGCATGAGGATTCTTCATTGGGTGTCAAGGAAACAGTGTTTACAGGAGATACCTTGTTCAAAGAGGATATCGGGAGAGCCGATCTATGGGGCGGGGATGAGGAAACTCTTCTCCAGAGCATTCGAACAAGGCTTTTTTCGTTGGACGATGACACCTGCGCCTGGCCGGGGCACGGACCGATGACCTCGATTGGTCACGAAAAGCGCAACAACCCTTATCTCTGAATCATGAGCCGCGTGACAGCGGGTTGTGCGGGCTCTTGCCAAGAACGACTTCCCCAAGATGCAACGGGATGTTCGAGGTCTGAATGAGAGCCTGAATGCGATGAAACTCCCGGCCCCAGGGGATCATTTTTGAGAAACACAGTTCATCCCAGAATCTGCCGATCCGTTTGGCACCTTTGCGGGCGCCCGTGATGAAAACCGCTGTTCGTCCGGCAAGAACCCTGAAGAAATCGGCCAAATCCTTTCGAGTTGAGGCCTTCACCAACACGCGGATTTGCCCTTTTGCGACGGAGGCCCGAAACACCCGAACTCGGAAGCGTTTCGCGTAGACATAGATCTGGCTTGTGATTCTTGAGCGATGCCTTCGGTGCGCGAGGTCCCATCTGCCCCGTGCCCGTTTCGAGTTCAAAAGGAATACCTGAGGGACATTCGAGAAGTAGGGGCGTGCCGCCTTGCGTTTCCCCCGCGATGCTGGACCACCATGAGTGAGTCGGGGATGAAGAAGGGCGGTCCATTTTGCACCCTCCTCCGAGCCGGGAGGGAGATTTTCTTTGAGGTACAAAAGTTTGTCTCGGCTCATGAAACTATTCTACAGTATTTTTATGCTGGGGCAATGTCATGTTTACGAGAAATCGACATTTTTGAAGTGCGCGGTGCATTAAGTGTAAGAAGGCGGGATCTGACGGGGAGGGGATTACCAGACGAACATGAAGTGGACCATGAGCGAAAAGAACCCGCCTGTCAGCAGGGATTGGTCGGGGCTCAGGTCAGGGTCCTGGGTGTCGGCGAAATTCTGGGTGTGATAGAGAGCCTCAACAGTCATGTAGGTTCTCTTGAAGACCACAGGAAACTCAAATCCACCCCCGACGTCCACACTCATGGTCGAATCGGAATCAGGTTGGGTGGAGGAAAGGCTGCTCTGAGATTTGCTCATCGCGCCAACTCCCCCCATGATGAATGGATTTGCAAACGAGATAGGGGCGGAGGCGTTTTTGACATCGAAATAATATTTCAGATGGAATCCGTAGCCGATCAGTCTTGCCTCGTAATTTACGCTCCCGGTTGAAAAACTGTGATTGGCGAAAAACACACCGAGGTCACCGGCGAGGTTGAATCCAAACCAATACTGGATCCGTGCATCGAAGCGGGGAAGGGCGGCGGTGTAGAGTTTCCCCCGATTCCCGGTGGCTGATTGATAGCCAAGACCAAGGGAGAGGCCGAAGAATCTTCCGTATTGGAAGAACTGCGTGTCCTCATTTTCTTCTTCGTTCATGTTGAAATCACCGTACTCGAGGTACGGAGAGGAGCTGTCAAAGAGCCCGGTTTCCTCTTTCTTTGGAACAGCTGGGGCCGATTGGGCCACACCCTCGGCAGGGGGGACGCCTTGGGCAAGGCAAAGGGGAGCAGGCTCAAAGAGTGAGAAGCATGCGGAGAGAAGTGCGAAAGCGAAAAAATGTTTAGAAGTAAAAGTGCATGCCGGCATTCAGGAAGCTCACTCCAAACGTTTTCAAAACAAGAGAACCGGAAGCGGAGCTCAGCGTTTCTGCACTCATGCCCGCCTCGAAACTGATCCCGACATGGTCCACTCCGGGAATGAAGAACTCGGTTCCCAGGCCCCCAAGGAATTCGGCACCCTTCCGCTGGTTCGCAATCACGTAGCCGGCTCCCCCGAGAAAGTAGAAGTTTGCATAACTCTCGGAGTGCACGGTTTGCATGTATTTCGCTGCGAATACGCCACTGCCACCGGATCCCGAATAAAAGCCCGCGATCACCTCGATCATGGATCGGGGAGCGATTCCGTATTTGATGCTGACTCCGGGTGTTCCATTCGCCTGAGAGGAGTTGGCGAACTGGGCATTGTATCCGACGCCGACACGGCCGAAGAGTTCTTTTGCCGAAACAGGGTTTGCAAAGAAAGTCCACAAAAGAAGAAGAAGCAAACCGGATTTCCGGAAAGAAGGGTTCATTGGTCTTGAGCGTAACATAGGGTTTTTTTTTGACAACAGCAGTTTCAGGACTTACATCCTTAGTCTATGGAAAATTGGTTTGATCAGAAAAGACTCCTCGTGATTTCCGTGTTTCTCGTTCTTGCAGGGATTGGGACTTATGTTTTCCAATCCATGATGGAAAAGAAGGAACAAGAGGGAAAAACGGCACTCTACAAGGTGCAGAAGACATTCGAGGAAGAGAGCAAGCAGATTCCGGAGGCCGACAAGGTACCCGGGGCGGCCTTGGACGTTGACTCCCGGTTTTCAAAAACAGTGGCCGAGTTGAACGCGATCCTGAAATCAAAGAGCGTGGAAGAACGGGCGCTTTACGAGGCGGCATTCCGTTTGGGCTCTCTCTATCTTGAGAATCGGCAACCTGAAAAAGCAACGATTCCCCTCAGGGAGGGGGTTGGTTTTTCAAAGTCCGGGATCCAGCGTGCCTCGGTCCAGTACCTGCTCGGAACTGCATTTGAGCAGGCGAATCAGGCCAAGGAGGCCTTAGGGGCGTTTCAGGACGGTCTTTCTCAAAATGTGGAAGCGATGAAGGGCGAGTTCCTGCTCGCGCTCGTGCGGGTCCATGTTCAGAGGAAGGACATCGAGGAGGCTAAAAAGATCTCAAGCCAGATCGGGAAGGATTTTCCGGGAACAAAACTCTCCGAGTCGGCAAATCAACTGTTGAAAGATGTGAAGTGATGGTCCGGGCGTTCCTTTTGCTTTTCATCATCGCGTCCGTTGTCGCGTGTTCAAGCAGAAACCTGCGACCGGGATTCCAGAGTCAACAGGATGTCCTTCAGCGAGCATGGAACTATTCCATCCTGCCCCTCTCCTCGGGAAATCATCCGGGGGGGATTGAATACGTATCGCCGGTCATACAAGAGAACACCTTGATTTTTGGAAGTTCAAGGGCGGGTTTGATTTCCTTTTATCCAGAGATCAAACGCAAAAAATGGAGTTTCCCCGTTGAAAACGGGGTGGTGAGTCAGATCGGGGTGCACAACGGCCAGGTTTTTTTTACCGGGGGGGATGGCAAGCTCTATTCGGTTTCGGGCGAGAATGGAAAAACTCTTTGGACCTATGATCTGCGGAATCCTGTGACTTCGGCCCCCGCGATCAAAGGGGAGGATCTCTACATCGTCACAAGTGATGATGTTTTGCTGAGCCTTGAGCAGAAAACCGGGAAGTGGCAGTGGCAGTACCGGAGGCGGAATGTTTCGGGCCCCGTGATCCACGGTGCCACAAAGCCATTGGTTCTGGCAGAGAGTGTTTGGGTGGGCTTTGCGGACGGCTCGCTGGTCGCTTTGTCCCGCAAGGATGGAAAAGTTCTTTGGGAAAAGCAGCTCAACTCAAGCAAGAGGTTTTCAGGCCTGAACGCCGAACTCATGGAGTCGGAGGGGTTGGTTTTTGTACCGGCCTATGATCAGGCTCTGTATGCATTGAACCCGAAGACCGCAAACCCCGTCTGGGTGAGAGATGAATTGGGAGGTTCAAAGCGGGTGACCGCGGCGGACGGTGTCCTGTACGTACCCACTTCCCAGGGCAAGGTACATGCGGTGGATGTCAAAACCGGAAAGGACCTGTGGAGTTTTGAGCTCGATGCAGGGGTTCCCTCAGGGATTGTTGTGACAGAGCGCCATGTGCTGTTTGCCTCCACCCATGAATACCTTTACGCATTGGAACGATTGAGCGGGAAGCTCGTGTACCGGCATCAGGTGGGATACGATTCCGGGTTTTCCGGCGGGCTCGCGTTTGATCCCGTCAAGCGCATGCTCTTTGGGTTGAGTCGAGGCGGGAATCTCTACAGTTTTCGTTACCTGCGCTGAGTTATAGTTGGCTTAAGTTGCTGTAATTTTGATGAATTTGATTTAAACCGGACAAAAAAGTATTGTTTTGATTCTTCTTTCATGCAAGACTCCGGAACCTAAAGCTAAAGGATTCCGGTATGAATGTATCTCCTCTTGAAGAATATGGTCTTCGATGTGCAGTCCAGTTGGCAGCCCTGCCCCGGGGGGAGAGCCTTTCTGCGCCTGAGATTGCGGAACGCGAAGGGCTTTCCGTCGAATACGTCTCCAAATTCATGCTTCTTCTGAGGCGAGGCGGATTGGTCAGGACCATCCGCGGAATCAAGGGAGGGTTTCTTCTTGCAAAGGCGCCCTCCGAAATCGCACTCAAGGAGGTGTTCGATGCGCTCAAGCAGCCAAAAAAGGCACCACGGGGTTTTTGCGATTCATTTTCGGGAAAGTCGGAGACCTGCGTGAGATCCAAGGGCTGCTCGATCCGGCCTTTCTGGGAAACCCTGTCCCGGCACGTTGAGGAGTTCACCACGCGGATCACCCTTCAGGATCTCCTGCAGGGTGAGGAAGTCACCAGGGGAAAGACCCGGGCGATTGCACTTGAGGGTGCGTCTCGCCTCAAAGAGGAAATATCGGTATGAGTCAGGTGCTTTTTGAAATCCAGGATCTGCATGTCTCAGTGGAGGGCAAGAAAGTTCTCAACGGAGTGAGTCTTCAAGTGAACCGCGGAGAGGTGCATGCAATCATGGGGCGCAACGGGACCGGGAAGACCACCCTGGCGTATACGCTCATGGGTCATCCCAAATACGAGGTTCTCTCGGGGAAAATCCTTCTTGATGGCGAGGAGATCACCTCCCTTAAACCCGAGGAACGCGCCCGGAAACGATTTTTTCTGGCGTTTCAATATCCGGTGGCAATCCCGGGTGTGAGCGTTGCCTCTTTTTTGAGGGCTTCCTTGAAATCGGTTCGGGGAGAAGAGATTCAGCCGTCCCAGTTCAGGTCGCTGATTCGCGAGGAGTTGAAGGTCCTCGGAATCCCGGAGAGTTTCATGACAAGGTCCTTGAATGAAGGGTTCAGCGGTGGCGAGAAGAAACGTCTTGAAACCCTGCAGCTGCGCCTGCTCAAGCCGAAGATGGCGGTTCTGGATGAGACTGATTCCGGACTTGACATCGACGCACTTCGGATTGTTTCTGAGAATCTGCAAGGGTATCGAAGCCCGGATCGTGGAATGCTGGTGATCACCCACTACCAACGCATGTTGAATTACATCAAGCCTGATGTGGTGCATGTGTTCGGAAGCGGAAGGATTCTGGAGAGTGGCGGGCCCGAGCTCGCACTCAAGCTCGAAGAGCAGGGCTATGAATGGATTGAGGGAGCCTGAGAGTTCATGAAGGAATTCACTCTTTTCAAGACACCCGCGGATTTTCAGGGAGGCGTAAAGGCCTGGCGGTGTGAATCCGGTTCGGGACAGTCGTCCTTCCACTTTCAGGAGGTCTGTGAGGCGGGATTGATCCATGACATCACCTTGCATGCAGGTACCCATTCCAGGCTTGAGGTTGTGATTCTTCAGAACATTCCTGAAAACGGAAACGTCTGGATCCGGATCAAGTCGGTTGTTGAAGCGCATGCAAAGATCCTCCTTACGGTGATTCAGGATGGCGGCCAGAGCTCCCAAGTGGAGCTGGACTCGGAACTTCTCGGATCGGACGCCCGGATCGAGTTTCGGGGCTTGCAGAATGCAAAGCGAACTCAAAAGTTTTCAGTTCGGGCGGAGGTCAATCACTCCATTCCGCACACCAGCAGTGATCTCCAGGTATGGTGTGCCGCCCGGGATGAGTCTCGCTCCGTATTCAGCGGAAGCGTCAAGATTGCGAAGGGCGCCCATCATTCGGAGGCCTATCAGAAAAACAAGAATCTCATGCTCTCGAAAAGGGCCGTGGTGGATTCATTCCCGAAGCTTTTCATTGAAAATGACAATGTGAAATGTGCGCACGGCAGCTCCACAAGCACCCTGGAGCCGGATCAGATTGTGTATCTCCAGGCAAGGGGGATTAGTGCTGAACAGGCAGAAGAGATGATGGTCCAGGGGTTTCTCCGGCAGGCCATTTCAGGCGTGGGCGATCCACTGTGCCGGGATGATCTCTACGCGAGGCTCGGGATCCGCGAGGAGATCTGGTCATGAATGAACTCATTCGCAGGGACTTTCCGATTCTCGCCCGCAGGATTGATGGAAAGCCTCTTTGTTACCTCGACAATGCAGCCACCTCGCAGAAGCCGAGGAAGGTGGTCGAGGCGATCTCCCGTTTTTACCTGGAAACCAATGCCAATGTTCACCGGGGTGTCTATCATCTTTCCCAGGAGGCGACGGATGCCTTTGAGTCTGTGCGCGGAAAGGTTCGCAGGTTTATCGGGGCTCCCACTGAACGGGAGATCATCTTTACCAAGGGTACCACCGATTCGATCAATCTTGTTGCCACAAGCTTCGGGGAGATGAGCATCTCGGAGGGAGATGTGATTGCGGTCACAAGGATGGAGCATCACGCGAATTTTGTTCCTTGGCAGCAACTTGCAAAACGAAAGAAAGCACGCTTTGAGATCATTGAACTCACTCAGGACTGGAGGCTTGATCCGAAGGAAGTTGACCGGGTCCTGGCGTTGAAGCCGAAGGTTCTGGCTGTGACCTTGCTGAGCAATGTCACAGGTGTGACCAATCCCGTGGCATCGCTCGCGGCACGCTTCAAGATGGCGGGGACCTCGATCCTGGTGGATGCCGCACAGGGGATTGCCCATTCCGAGGTCAGGATCGATGCCCTTGGTCCCATCGATTTTCTTACTTTTTCGGCCCATAAAATGTGCGGTCCGACGGGCGTGGGCGTGCTTTGGGGGCGTGAAGCTCTTTTGGAAAGGATGCCCCCCTATCAGCTCGGAGGAAACATGATTTCCCACGTCGGTGACTTTGACAGCGAGTGGAATGAACTTCCCCACAAGTTCGAGGCTGGAACACCGGACATTGCGAGTGTGATCGGTCTTGGTGCGGCGATTGATTATATCGATACCCACGGGCGAAACAGGATTGAGGAGTTCGAACAATCCATCACAGACCACATTCTCTCACGACTCATCGCAATCCCGGGGATCCGTCTTCTCGGGCCCACAGACCCGCACCATCGTGCGCCCATTTTCAGCATCGCCATTGACGGGGTTCACGCTCACGATCTGGCGACCTATCTTGATATGGAAGGGATTTCCGTCCGCGCCGGACACCATTGCGCTCATCCCTTGATGTTCAAGCTCGGACTGCCCGCCACGTGCCGGGCAAGTTTCAGCTTTTACAATACACTCGATGAGGCCGATCAATTGGTGAATGCACTCTCGCATGCCCCGTCCTTTTTTGCGCGGAGGCGAAAGTGAATTACCGTGATGTCTTTGGAGAAATTCTTGCTGATCATCATGAATCGCCCAGGAATTGGGGACCGCTGCCAGGGTGCACACGCGAGGAGCAGGGGTACAATCCTTTGTGCGGGGACAAGGTGACGCTTCGACTGCTTGTCCGCAAGGATTCATCCGGAATCGAGCATTTGGAGCGTTGCACCTTCGAGGGTGAGGGTTGTTCGATTTGCATGGCCTCCGCCAGCATCATGAGTGAAATGATCCAGCACAAGCAGGTTCCTGATGTGCGTGCGCTGATCGAAGGCTTCAGGGAAAAAATGCAGGGCTCGGAGACGGTTCTCTCTCTTCCCGCCGAGGATTCGGGGGAGGACATTACCGCCCTCTATGGCGTCAAGCGGTTTCCCGTCCGGATCAAGTGTGCTCTGCTCCCGTGGACAACCTTGAAAAAAGGTTTGGAGGCGACCCATGCGGAATGAGGAACTCTTGACCTGGCTTCATCCGGTTCAGGACCCCGAGATGTTCATCTCGGTGGTGGACCTTGGTCTTATTTATGTGGCTGAATTTGTCGAAGGGAAGACAAAATCCAAAGTGGAGATGACATTGACTTCCCCCCATTGCCCTGTTGCCGATTCTTTTGTGGAGAATGTGAGAAAAAGACTCCTCGAATACCCCGGAATGGAGTCCGCCGAGGTGAAACTCGTATTTGAGCCGAAGTGGGACCCCAAGACGATGGCTTCGGATGAAGTGAAGGACAGACTCGGGATCTGGTGAATCATTATGGACTTTCAAAACAAGGATTATTCAAAATACGGATTCGTTACGGACATCGAAGAAGACAGGTTGCCGCCCGGCCTGAATGAGGACACAGTTCGTTTTATCTCGGCAAAAAAGAACGAACCCGAGTTCATGTTGGAATACCGCCTGAGGGCATTTCGTGCATGGCAGAAAATGAAGGAACCGGCGTGGGCCGATGTCTCCTATCCTCCGATCGACTTCCAGGCGATTTCCTATTTTTCGGCCCCCAAGCAGGGGCAGAAATACAAGAGTCTTGATGAGGTTGATCCCAAGCTGATTGAGACCTATGAAAAACTGGGGATTCCTCTCGAGGAACAAAAGCGCCTTGCGGGGGTTGCCGTGGACGCGGTCTTCGATTCGGTATCGGTTGTGACCACGCAGCGGGAGGAACTGAAAAAACACGGCATTGTTTTCTGCTCCATTTCGGAGGCCTTGCAAGAACATCCCGAGCTCGTGAAAAAATATCTGGGCTCAGTAGTTCCCTACACGGATAATTATTATGCGGCATTGAACGCCGCAGTGTTCAGTGACGGATCATTCGTGCACATCCCGAAGGGCGTGAAATGTCCTTTGGATCTTTCGACGTATTTCAGGATCAACGCCCAGGGAACCGGGCAATTCGAACGCACCCTGATCGTGGCCGAGGAGGGCTCCGAGGTCAGCTACATGGAAGGGTGCACCGCGCCCATGCGGGATGAGAATCAGCTTCATGCCGCTACGGTAGAATTGGTTGCGATGGAGAATGCCACCATCAAGTACACAACGGTCCAGAACTGGTATGCGGGTGATTCCGAGGGAAAAGGCGGGATTTACAATTTCGTAACCAAGCGTGGTTTGTGCAAGGGGAGGGGTTCGAAGATCTCCTGGACCCAGGTTGAGGTTGGCTCCTCAATCACGTGGAAGTATCCCAGCTGCATCCTTGAGGGAGACAATTCCTCGGGAGAATTCTATTCTGTGGCGATTACCAATGAGTGCATGCAGGCGGATACCGGGACCAAGATGATCCACATCGGGAAGAACACCCGGAGCAGGATCCTCTCGAAGGGAATTTCAACCGGAAAGAGCCGGAATACCTACCGTGGCGCCGTAGTGGTGCTGCCCGGAGCCGAAGGGGCGCGGAACCACACCCAGTGTGACTCCCTTCTGATCGGAGACCAGTGTGTGGCGAATACGGTTCCCTTCATCGAAGTCAAGAATCCGGGAGCAGTTGTCGAACACGAGGCAACCGCATCGAGAGTGAATGAGGAGCAACTTTTCTATCTTCAGTCCCGCGGAATTGAAACGGAAGAGGCGGTAAAGCTCATCATCAACGGGTATTGCGACGAGGTCTTCAAACAACTTCCGATGGAATTTGCCCTCGAGGCAAACCGGCTTTTGGAATTGAAGCTCGAAGGATCGGTTGGCTGAGTCTTGAAGACGATCGAAGTCCCTGGAAAACTGTTTCTGACGGGGGAGTATTCCGTAATCCGGGGCGGGTATGCACTTCTTGCGCCTTTGAAACCCGCGTATTCCTATGGCTGTGGTCCGGAAGCATCTCTCCATCCGGAATCACCCTGCGGACGGTTCCTTGCTGAATTCAACCTCTCCTCCGATCGGGGCGGGATCTTCGAGACAGGTGGTCCGGGGCCAGGATTCGGATCCTCCACCGCCGAACTCATTGCAGCATCGAGGAGTTTCGGGACCGATGCATGGGAGCCCGCGGAGTTGCTTGAGTGGTACCAAAGCAGGTTTCCGGATGCCAGTGGTGCGGATCTTTTGGTTCAAGCGGTTGCTACACGGGATTCCGGGGTTTTGTACTCATTCTCAGGCAGGGGGGATGTGGAGACGGTGAGGCCGGGACCCGGAATCCTGCGCCGGATTCTCCTTTTCAAAACAAGCTCCTCAAACAAGCTTCCCACACATCTTGATCTCCAAAGGCGGCGCCCCGAACTTGATCCTGGAGTGCTTGACCCGCTTTGCAGGGGGGTTGCCAGAGCCCTTCAGGGTGGATTCGAAGAAGGCTTTTTGAACCTCAATGAGTTTGCCAGAAGGCTTTCCGAGGCAGGGTATGAGACTCCGTACGCACGAGAGATCCGGGAGTCCCTGTTGAAACAGGCTGGAGTCTGGGCGGTCAAAGGGTGTGGTGCCGGTCTTCATGATGTGTTTCTCGTGATTCTTCGGAGCGACGCGGATTCCGGACTCTCGGCGCAAATCACTCGTCACGCCGAAAGTCTCGGCATCATTCCGATCGGAGAGTTGCAGGAGCGTTTGTGGTAACGGTTTTTGCGCCCGTGAACATCGCCTGGGTCAAATACATGGGGAAGTCCCCGGATGGTCCGGCAAACGATTCTTTCTCGATGACACTGGAGGGACTCGGGAGTCGTACCCGGATTGAGCGGGTGGGGGACTCCTCGGGATTTACGATTGATTTCGAGGGCAGTCCGTATGTTCCGCCCGAGTCCGGCCAAAGAAAAATCCACTCGTTTCTCTCTGAGTTCGAGCTGTTCAGCACACTTCTTCGGGATTGCGGATTCAGGTGCACGCGCCCGACCGGTCGATACCGGATTCTCACATCGAACAACGTTCCAGCCGGAACCGGAATCGCAACGAGCGCATCCGGATTCGCAGCACTCACCCTTGCCTGGCTTCATGAGCTTTCCGGTGATCGTGGACCTGAGTGGATCTCCCGGTACGGGAGCGACTCGCGACTTCCCGAGAGAGCCGCCCGGATCGCACGCTTCGGTTCCGGAAGTGCCTGCCGGTCATTCCATGGACCTTTTGTGGAATGGACAACACGCAACGAGATTCTTCCGTTTTCTGCGGCAAAGGATGAATTTGTCGATTTCATCCTCCTCCTCGAGGACGCGCCGAAAGAGGTGCCTTCGAGTGATGCCCATCGGAGGGTCCAAGGCTCCCCGCTTCTTCCTTCAAGGGTGGGCGCCACCGCACGCCGCCTTGCGAAAATCAAGGAGGCACTCCTATCTTCAAATCATCCCGTGCTCGCGCAGGAGGTGAGGACCGAGGCGCTCGAGATGCATGAGCTGTTTCATTCCAGTATGCCGCCGTTTTCTTACTTGAATCAGCAGTCGAGATTCTGGCTCTCGGGTTCCTGGAGATCCGGCACTTCGTTTGAAAATGCCATCCTGACCGCCGATGCGGGAGCCAATGTCCATGTTTTCCTGCCCGCATCCTCGAGTCATGAGTTCGAGGTGTTTTTGAAACGGCAGTTTCCCGAACTCCGGTTCCTCGTGGCACGGTCGGGAAAGGGAGCGGTTTATGCCAGCGAAGGTTTCTGAATTTGGAATCGAACTTCCGGCAAAGTGGGTTTTGACGGGAGAGCATAGCGTCTTGCGGGGAAAGACTGCGATCGCCTTTCCGCTCTCACGCTACAAACTCAAACTCACCTATCGGGAACAGGAATCTTTTTCCATCACCCCGAATCCCTTTCAGTCCCAGATCCGGAAACTGATGGCGCGGGCTCTGGAGTACCTCAAAATTCCGGAGAACGCGTTTCCGAACGGTGAAGTGGAGATTGAGAGCGGGATTCCGATCGGTGCAGGGCTTGGGTCTTCCGCGGCCCTGTGTGCTGCGATCGCAAGGCTGGTTCTTTGGAAAACCAAGAGCGACCTTTCCTTGTGGGTTTCCCTGGCCACCCATTTGGAGGATTTTTTCCACGGCAAGAGCAGCGGCATGGATGTGAACGTGATCATTCATGGCGCTCCTGTGGCATTCTCGGTCTCCAGGGGAATCGAGAAACTCGACGTGTCGGGAGCAGCTCCCGCGTTCGAGTGGTATGATTCCGGATTCCGAGGGAGCACGCGGGATTGCATCGAGAGAGTGCATCATTGGCAAAAGCAGAATCCCCATCTGAAGGATTCCTGTGACGTTCGGATGCACGAGGCGGGCCTTCTCGCAACAGAGGGGCTCAAGGTGTTTTCCTTGAATCCCGAGGTTGGGGAACTGAAGCTCAAGGCTGCGATGGAGCTTGCACAAGAATGTTTTGAACAATGGGGGCTGGTAACTCCCGAGTTGTTGACTCAGAAATTTGACCTTCTCAAACAGGGAGCTTTGGCTGTGAAGTTGACGGGAGCGGGTTTGGGAGGCTTTTGGGTCGCACTTTGGCCATCCGCGGGGAGCAGACTTGACAAAGGAATTTAAGGGCTCATTATTTCAGCATCTTTCGAAGGAGGTTTTCTATGTGGTTTAAACGGATTTTCTTGTTTCTTGCAGTGAACATCTTGGTGATGACCACCATTTCCCTCATCCTGGGGCTCTTGGGGGTTCAGGGGTATTTGAACACAGGCTACGGGATTGATTATCGGTCACTTGCCATCATTTGTTTGGTCTGGGGTATGGGAGGCTCCGTGATTTCCCTCCTCCTTTCCCGTTTCATGGCTAAGCGATTGATGGGCGTGGAGGTGATCGATCCTGCGACCCGGGATCCCGAATTGCAGCGCCTGGTTCAGATGGTGCATGAGCACTCGAGGGCTGCAGGCTTGACCACGATGCCGGAAGTGGGGATCTATGATTCGCCGGACCTGAATGCATTTGCCACGGGGCCGAGCCGTTCCCGCGCCCTTGTCGCAGTTTCCACCGGACTTTTGTCGCGTATGGATCAACGCGAAGTGGAAGGCGTGATCGGGCATGAAGTTTGCCACATTGCGAATGGAGACATGGTCACCCTGACTCTGCTTCAGGGTATTGTGAACGCGTTCGTCATGTTCCTTGCGAGAGTTCTCGCTTTCTTTGTGAGTCAGATGCTTCGAAGCAACAATGACCGCGAGGAGCGCAGTTCATCACCCTGGCTTCAATTCATTCTTGTACAGGTATTCCAGTTTGCCCTGATGATCCTCGGGTCCATGGTGGTCGCGTGGTTTTCCCGCTATCGTGAATTCAGGGCGGATTCTGGCAGTGCGAAGATTGCCGGTCGTGACAAGATGATCGCCGCTCTGAAGAAACTCCAGCAAGCCTATGGAATGCCGTTTGATGAGGATGCGGTTCCTGCTCAGGTGCAAGCCTTCCAGATTTCTTCGAGGAAGTCCGGGATCCTCGGTCTTTTCGCCTCCCACCCGCCCCTCGAAGATCGAATCGAGGCGCTTGAGAATATGCGCTACTGATCCGGAGCGGTCCGGACTCAGAGGGATGTTTACCGACTCAATTTGCTCTGCTTGAGGAGAAAATCCTCAAGCAGGGCTTCCATGCTTTTTACTCTTGTCTCACTTGCACTGAAGTCTTTGGCATAACGGATCAAAGTGGAAAGAAGCGGATGGAAGTTCAAAATCCAAGCCTCTTGGTTTTCGAAAACCCGATCCCTGGTTTTCATGAGGTCCATGGCAAGCCTGTGGGTGATGCCTGCCAAATGGTAGAATGAATCGAGTTCGGTGGGGTTGATGCTGAGGTAGGAAAAAATCCAATTTTGGACCAGAATGAGCTTCTCAAACCGCTCCTTCAGGTTCGGGATTTTTTTGATTCGCTCCAGGTTCACTCCCTTGATTTTTCCCTCAATCCAAGCCCGGCTGTTTGCAAGATCCTCATTGACCTTCAAGGATCCCATGATCTTCAGGAACGACTCGCGAGCCTCTATGCCGGGACCGTTGGGGATCGACTTCAGGGAGAACACTTGAACAGAACCATTCGGCACGATCACGGCAAACCGGTCGATTTCATAAGTGTCCGCCCGCACCACCAAGTGGACGCCGCGCACACCCCGAGGGTCCGGACTTTCAAACCAGGTGGCCCGGATGCTTTTGCCCGCGTGTTTTCTCTCTTCCGGGAACACCCGATCCCAGAACCGGATCTTTTCATTCGAACAGCTGAACTCGCTCTGAAAACAAGTCCGCCATTCGTTGATCTTGAACCCGGGCACGACTGTTTTCGGACCGGTGATGGCAAGTTCAACCTCCACGGGTCTCCAGATTTGAGTCAACGTGTCGATGAACTTCAACGGCGGGCCTTTTTTGTACGTCAACTTCGTGACAATGGGTTCGCCCCGGAATTCTTTCGGCCACGGACCGAGCGTGTAGCCGAACGGAAGGATCCGGTCATCATCCGGTTTTTCAGGAAAATAATTGTTCAGCACCTCAATCTTGAGAGAGGAGTAGAGGGGCGAGGATTGAAAAAAGAGATACAGGCTTCCACCCAGGGAAAGAAGGAAAAGGGTGATCAGAGTTTTTTTGAATTTCATCCTTCGTTCTAAGGTACACTGGATTCCAATATGTTCAAAGGTTTGGGATTTGCAGGATTCGCGATTTTTCTTCTCCTGAGCACTCTTCTCTTGAGCAGCGCCCCCGGTGGCGGTTTTGTGCTCGGTGTTGCCTTCGCGGTGGGACTGGGTACCGTTTCCCTGTTCCTCCTGAATGTCGGGAGCTGCAATCCCGGGATCTTGAAGGAGATCTCCGGGGCATCCAACTTGGACCCCCGAGAATTGCTGAATCGGATCGAGGAGATTTCCACTGTGATCCGGCAGGATGGACTTCTGGCGCTCGAATCGAAACGCAAGGAAATCCGCGATCCGAACCTGAATTATTTGTTAAAGCGGATCCTCGATGGGTTCGAGGGCAAGGATCTGATTCCATGGGTCTTGAATCAAAGGGATGCCCGCATGGAGGGGCTCCGTGATTTGTCGGATTCCCTGGACCGGTTTTTGAGTCAAATCCCAGGACTTGGTCTTCTCTCAAGCCTGATTCTGATGTCGGGCGTGTTATCCCGTCCCGAACGATCCAAGGATTTGATCGGCATCGCACATGTATTTCTCCCATTCCTGATTGCCTTGGGGGTTCAGATGCTGCTGGACTCCGAGATCGGAAAAAGGTGGAACGAAGCGCGTACCCGGATGGATCACTATTATGCAGTTTTGGAGGCGGGGGTTTCAGGGATCCAGTCCGGGATGAATCCTGAGCTCTTATCGGACCGTTTGCGCGCGAGAATCCAAACGGGGCGGGCATGAGCCGCAGATCTGGGAGTCCCGGGATCTATCAAGGTTTGTTCTTGCTCTCGTTTGGTCTGTACGCAAGCGTAGGTACCTCGCCCGAGATCCCGACCCAGGAACCGGGATCTCTCTCCTCTCCGGAGGAAATCCGCGGGGATCCCCTGACAGGGCTTTATCTCAGGCTCAGGAAAGTTCCCGTGTTTCAGGGAAAAGTGGAAGGTGTGGAACTGGGACGCCGGGAGGATTCACTTCTCATTGAGCTTCAGGCATCTGACTTGTACGGAGTGGATTCCGAGGAGATTGAAACTGCGTGGCATTCGACATTGATTCAAATTGGGCATGAGGTTTATTCCAGACTTGATCCGGGTCTTGTTCTTGAGATCACCGGGTTTGGCCCCCTCGGGGAAAGTCGTGCGAAGTGGCTCTCCGGGTTCTTTCGAAACGAGTTTCAGGGATCAAAGTCAGCAGCCATCCGCTTGTTTGTCGTCGACGATACAGAGAATTCAGGTCGGATCCGGATGCGCGTGCTGAAAAAAGACATTTGAATCCATAGGCTTGCGTTTTTTCGCTCCATGTTTTGACGTTCTCGCCGATACGTAGAGTGATGGATTCCGCATTCAAACCCAAAAAAGATATGCTGCACGAGTTTCTGGACGGGCGTGTGGTGGGGGGAACGCTTTCTCAGCTTGCCAATTATTCCGATCTGTTTAAGCGGATGTCCGAGGCTGTGTTCCTGGTGGAGCGAAGTTCTTTTCGTGTTTTGGAGTGCAACGAGGCTGCCTGCCACTTGCTTGGTGTGCAGGAGCCCGACATTCTGGGAATGGAGCTTCCCGTGCTTTTCAAAGCCGAGGGATACCTGAAGGGACTCCTTTCAAGCGAGTTCAAGGCAGTCGAATTTGTTTACCACAACTCCCACGGGGATGAAGGCATTTTCGAGATCGCTGCAACCAATCTTAAAATCCTGGATTATATCGAGGTCATTCAGTTCATCGCAAGGGATGTGACGGAAGTCAAAAAGGCGGAGCGCGATCTGAAAGAGATGAATTCAGCACTGACCAGGCTCTCCACCACAGATGAAATGACGGGACTCCGGAATTACAGGTATTTCAAAGAAGTGCTGCAAACGGTGCATCACTCCGCAATCCATCAAAATGAAAACTATGGTGTGATTTTCATCGATGTGGATCATTTCAAGAAATTCAACGACCGGAACGGGCATCCGGCAGGGGATGAGGTTTTGCGGCAGGTCGCATCGATCCTCAAGGCTTGTGCGCGGACCCAGGATCTTCCTGCACGGTACGGGGGCGAAGAGTTTGTGATGGTTTGCCGTCATTCATCGCTTGAAGACACCGCGGGTGTCGCGGAGGGAATCCGTTTGGCCATTGAGAGATCGGAATTCCCCTTTGGTGAGTTTCAGCCTCTTGGGCGAGTCACCGTGAGTATCGGAGTTTCCTCCTTTCCCGAAGTTCAAGGGAGTTTTGAGAAGGTTTTGGAATCTGCGGATCAGGCTCTGTACCAATCCAAGGAAATGGGAAGGAATCGCGTGACTTCCTTTGGCCCTTCCCTCGAGACCAAGAAGAAAGCATCTTAACGGCCGGAGCATTTGGTGATATGGTCTTTGCATGGCAATCAGGAAAATTGCAAGGATGGGAGCTCCCGTCCTGAGGAAAAAATCTCGCGAGCTCAGTCCCGCTGAGATCACCAGCCCGGAAACCAAGCGGCTCATTCAGGATATGTTCGAGACTCTTGAGGATTATGAAGGGATCGGACTTGCGGCCCCCCAGGTCTTCGAGTCGATTGCTTTTGCGATCGTCCATTATCCGCAAAACGAAGAGCCTAAACTCATTTTCAACCCTCGGATCTCGATCCTTGATGAAACCTTGCAAGGGTATTGGGAAGGGTGCTTGTCCATTCCCGAGCTGAGGGGATTTGTCGAGCGACCGAGAAAAGTGAAAATCGATTATCTCGATGAATCAGCGAAACCCCGATCGATCACTGTGGAGGGTTTTCCTGCGACGGTTTTCCAGCATGAACTGGATCATCTCTTCGGAATTTTGTATGTGGATCGGATCAAGACCTCACCGGGCGCGACATTACTCTCCTTTACCGAAGAGTATGCCCGCTACCATTTGGACGGGGATGAGGATGCGGAGTCGCTGGATGACTAGGTCCCTCCTAGTGGACGGCAAAACGGTTTCCTTCCTGGAGCTGAACCGGATGGAACATGGGGTGCAGCTTGATGTGCGGTATGCCCGAACGGACAACTTCATCCAACGTCAGGTGTATCCGTCCCCGCATGTGTTTCTCTTGGAGCATGTGGCTTTGGATTTGCTCTCTGTGCATGATGAGTTGGAGCCGTACGGGTTCGGACTGCTTCTTTTTGACGGGTATCGTCCTTGGAGTGTAACGAAACTCTTCTGGGATCTGTCGGACGATCAGGTCCGAAGATTCTTGGCAAATCCTTCGGATGGATCCTCTCACAATCGAGGTTGTGCCGTGGACCTCGGCCTTTTTGATTTGACCACGGGAAGTCCGGTGCGCATGCCGAGCGATTTTGATGAGATGAATGAGAAAGCCTATCGTGATTTTGCCGGGGGTGAATTCACTGAGAGACAGCGAAGGGATTTGCTCCGCTCCACCATGGAGAGACATGATTTTGAGGGAATCGAGAATGAGTGGTGGCATTACAACCACAAATCCAGGCGCGAGTGGCCCGTGATGGACTTCAGCTTCGAAGAAATTCTGAAAGCTCCGCAAATCCGGAACCGCATTCCCGAGAGGTGATGAACTTCGGAGGACTTTTGATTTTGCCGAGGAACGGCCGAACATTGGCAACACCTACACTCATTTGAAATGCATGAAACATCGGTTCATCATTCGGGGAATCGCCGACAAAGACCAGTTCGTCAAACCCGGGGAGATTCAGTTCCTTCGGAGCACTTGAGAGAAAATGCCGGATTCCCTCGATTTTCGTATAGTTTCCGAACCATGCATTGACATGGATGCTGGAAATCTTGGCGATTGCTCCCTTTGATTCACAAAATCGCACAAGTCGCTCCACCTCGGACTCGGCCCAAGGCGAAACGTCCTCGCAGAAATCAATGGCAAGATCGTACTCCCGATAGTCTTGATCCGACGCAAAAGAGCAGCCGGGAAAAGCGCCCTCGATTCCGAGTCGAAGCTCCCGCAACTTGTTGCGAGCCGAACGGGCGTCTTCGGGTGGCAATGTATCGATTCGAACCCGTTTTCCTTGATGCATGAAAAATGAAAACGCGCCGTTCTCTCCGACAACTCCATCGACTGGCCAAAATCGCGCAATGTGGTCGCACCATCCGGCCGGCCTGCCGGTGACCGGAATCAGGGTGAACCCGGAGGCTTTCAGTTTCCAAAGGGAATCAAATGCTTCCGCGGTGATCTTGCCGTGTGAAGTGAAGGTGTCATCAAGATCAAAGCACAGCCCTTTGATCTTGGGCTTGAACCTTTCGAGTTCTTTCAGCGGCTGCATTCAGTCCTCAATCCCGATAGGAAATGCCAAAAGCAAGATAGGTATCGGCGTTCTTCAAGCTCAACCCGAGTTCGGTATTCAGGCCGATGTGCTCGGAGGATTGAAAGTAGCTTCCAACTGCCAACTGCCACACTGCCTGGTGTTTTCCGTCCACGAATTCCATTCCATAGGGCATTGCGAGGAACGGATCAAATTCCAGTCCCGATGAGGTGCTGAAGCGTTTGTGGACGTAGGGATATGCTTGGATCTCTGTTTTTCCAGAACGATCCCGCAAATTAAAGTAATATGCTTGAGCCGCCAGACCTGCGCCAATTTGGCCAGAAAGATCGGGAATGAAATCAAAGGAATAGGTTCCCCCGAATCGGAATGTTTTATTTCCTGACCCCGGCCCAACGCCGATCTGCAGATTTGAAAGTGGGCTGATCCCGTAGGTGAATTTCGCATTGAACGCCACGCCCTGTCCCGATCCAAGGGACGAGGTCGAGAGTGTTGCTTCCGGCTCGAGTCCAACAGCCCATGACTTGTATTCCACAAACTGAGGAATCGTGAACACACTTGCGGAGCTCAGAGAGGGGAGAAGAAGCAGAGACAGGGGAAGAAGCCAGTGTTTTTTCATAAGTTCTTCAAGGTGACCCGAACTATCGGAAATAGTCAAGAGTATTGGGCTCTTATCTTGACAGGGGCGTCTAGAATCTATACCATTCACCCACAGTTCAACTGTGTGTGGTGGCCATAGCTCAGTTGGTAGAGCACTGGATTGTGATTCCAGGTGTCGCGGGTTCAAGCCCCGTTGGTCACCCCATTTTTTTCCACTTTCGAATTCCCTTTTTTACATCTTCAAATCTCGCTTCAGTCAGTCAACGCATGCACCACTACGCCTCCTTCCTTCAACTTGATTTGTCTTCTTAAAAAAGGGAATTGGGAAGTGGAACGGTTCTTCACAGTGTGTAGTGATGGCGGTGAGGGAGGGATTCGGCCAGGCGCTCGGGCTCACCTCACGTTCGCACTCCGCCTGGCCACCTTGCTTACCTCTGGCTCGCGTCACGCTCGCCAGCAGCCCGAAGGGCTGACGGCAAGCTCGCTTCGAATCTCCCTCTGCCGCCCCGAAAAATAAAAAAGGCCTCCGGACGTTTGCCCGGATGCCTTTTTTAAAATGGCGGAGAGGGAGGGATTCGAACCCTCGATACGGTTTTGCCGTATACACGCTTTCGAGGCGTGCTGATTCAACCACTCTCACACCTCTCCGGAAATCGTTTGATTGCTTATTACCACAAGAAGTCCATGGTGGGAGAGTCCATTTCAAGAATAAATCAATCGGAACGGTTTTTTTGGTTTCCGATCCGTGAAAAAGCACTTAGGATCCAGTGCATGAGCAAGAGCGAAAAGAAAATCATCGAATGTTTGAACAGGATCTTTCAGGCCGAAATGGCTGGAATTGTACGATATCTCCATTATTCGTTCATGATCATGGGGCATAACCGGATCCCGATTCAAAAGTGGTTTCGCGACCAAGCCTCCGAATCCACGGCACACGCGGTGGCGGTGGGTGAACTGATCACCTCGTATGGAGGTCATCCCCCGGTTCTTGCTGCAAAAATGGAAGAAAGCAACAAGCATGGAGTGGATCAGATTCTCAATGAGAGCCTTACCTTTGAGGAGGAGACACTCAAGCTCTACAAAGACCTCGTGCTGATTGCAGTGGATTCAGAGGACATTGCCCTTGAAGAGTTTGCCCGGGGACAGGTGATGTCCGAGACAAACCACATTTTCGAAGTGAAGAAGATGCTTCGCAAGAACTGAGCTTAGAACACCAAGCCAAGAGCCGCGTCAAAGCTTGCAATCGGCAAGCGGGTCAGATTCGATGTTGGAGCCCCATTCAGGTGGGTCCATCCATAGCGGTAATTGAGTTTAGGACCGATTTGGAATTTTTGGTTCAACGCATAATACATGCTGAATTCGACATTCACCGAAATCCCTGAATAGCTTTTGTTGTTTGAGACGTCGGTCAGCCCCGTGTACCCGATTGCGGCTCGGGCTGCCTGGGACCATTTTGTGGCCTCAATCGGGATCAAGCGCCCGCGATAGCTGTAGCCCAATTCAAGGATCCACTGGTTCCAGGGGTCTCTCGCGTTTCGGGGGAGTGCCACCTCGGCAAGGGGATTGTCGACCAGGCCCCCCTCGTTGTTTTCCTGCGAGCCGAGGCTCGGTGGAACCGACATCGCGTCCCAGGACGAGAGGAGAAAGGTTCCTTGCAGATCAAGGGCGCGACCTCCAAGGCTGTATTCCAAGCGATACGAGGCCCCGTAATGTCGCACCATTCGCGGCGAAAACCGAAGATCGATGTGATGGTTGAAGCGATTGACTCCGGCGAGCCACTGGTAGGAGATGTTTTCCGGGTACATCGGGTTTCGTGTGGCCGCATGACCGGCGAAGGGCAGGAGAAGCGACAACAGAAGAATCCATGGTTTCATTCAGGGTCCATGTCCTTTCCGATCAGATTGTAAAAGCTGTTTTTCGCCTGAACATACGAAAAGATCGCCTGCAAATACTCAAGTTCGATGCTTCTCGCGCGGTCGAGTGCATCCCGCAACTCAAGCCGGTTTGTTTTCTGGCCCGCGGTGGTGTTCATGGTTCTTTCCAGCAATGAGGCCGATTCCATGAGATTTTCTTTTTGGGTTTTCAGCCGATCCTCGAGTTGCTGAAGTTGAAAGACGGAAGCCCGGATTGAAATCTCATTTGCAATCAAGGTTTGCTGCATCCTGACCTCGTTTTGGTCGAGACCAATCTGGGTGACCCGAAGATTGTCCTTGTTGAAGAGGCCTCCCGGCCCGAGGATGGGCAAGGTCAAGGAAACCACAGCCCTCAGATCGATGGGATCCGTGGAAGGTAAATAGCTTGTCCCTCCACCGCCGTAGCGGTTGCCATAGGTCACTGCTTGACCTGTCAAGGTGACCTTTGGAAGCGGCATCAGGTCTTTTTCTGCAATTTCGAGTGCTCCCCGCGCTGATTCAAGTCCGAGCTTTGCATCCCTCATCGTGGGTGAATTTTCTTTGAACCAGCCGAAAGCCTCGGCAAAGGAAAGCTTCATCGGAGTGTAGGTGAGGGGCGTGGTGAGCACAAATCGCTCCGAGCTGTTTTGATTCAGGGCCGCATTCAGGTCGAGCAATTTTGTTTCCAGTTCTGATTGGAGGGTATTGACCTGAAGTGCTGCGGTGTTGGTATCCACCTGAATCGAGCTGAGTTCGGTCTCGGAGGCCTGGCCCAAGGCAACCCTCGAGCGAACCAAACGCACGATGCTCTTTGCGATTTGCAGGGACTTTTCGGCAGCTTGGAGTTTTTCCTGGTTGAGGCGGGCTTCGAAGTATTTTGCGATGATCCCGAAGGTGATGTTCCTTTTGATTTCGGTGAGTTTTTGAGTGTTTCGCGTGTAGGTGAGGCGCGCAATGTCGTAGCGGATCCGGTCCTTGAAAAAGTTGAATACCGTATATTCGCCCAAAGAAAGAGTAGCGGCGGCTCCATTTAAGCCTGTGGGGTACCCGGTGCTTCTGCCGTCCGGCAAGGTTGAACTTGCCGGGGTCCCGGGATAGGCGCCCATGGTCAGTGCGGTGGTGCTTTCAAGGGTAAGGTTGATCTTCGGGAGAAAAAAGTTTCGCCACTCATTTCGATAGTTGATCGAATTCACTTCGTAGTCATAGTTTGCGAGGACAAGATCAAGATTCTGCTTGTACGCAATCTGAAGCGCTTGCTTCAAGCTCAGGCTTTGATTGGCTGCTTTGGAGCTCAGGGCTGGAAAAAGGCAGATGAGGAGGATCCATTTCCAAGTCATTTCTCTGGATTGAAGCTGTCCATCATTTTGTTGAAGGATTCGGCAACTTCCTGGAATTCATCGTTTTGCCGGAACTTGGCGCGTGCTTTCAGGTTTCCCCGACAAACCTCCTCGAAAACCCGATTGAGATGGTAGAGGGGGCCTGCGGTACGATGGGAGAGAATCAAGCCGAGAACCGCAATCGAGGCCAAGAAGCAAAAGGAGGTGAGGGAGAGCGCCAGAGTGAGTTGCTTCAGCTCGGCGTACATCAGTGTTCGCGTTTCATCGGTCATTGGGCTTAATTCCACAAGGGTCATGTAATTCTCTTGGATGAAGGAGTATGCGATCAGGGCATTGATCGCAACCAAGGCCAACCCGCTTGCTGTCAGCCAAAAGACATATCTGAATTGAAAGCCTGGATTGATGATGAGTTGTTTGAATTTTCGTTTCTTGTTCACGGGCATCGTTTGCACCCTTTCTTTTCCACATACTCCGACAGGGGTAGGATTTCGTTCTCCAGGGTCTCAATCTCCAAGCGCGCGATGATCTTGTTGGATTGGATTTTCATGACGATGGAGGGATTTGCTTTGGGGTTTCTTTTCAAAAAGTCCTCATTCCGCGAAAGAATGGTCTTCATCCGATCCCTTGCGAGGATCTTGCTCCGGAGTTGGGCCGTCCTTTCCGGGCAGCTTGGGTCGCAGGCCATGGAAAAGGCGCGGGATGAATGGAGTGTGATCGAAACCAGAACAAACATCAAAAACGGCGCGCGCCCCCGAAGCATAGTTTGATGGTAGCGGCTCAGTGTGGGCGCCTCAAGCGGCAAGAAAGTGACGGGCTTGCAAGAATTTGTTCCAGCTCAGTCAGGGAATGACGGGGCTCCAGGAGTGGGAGGCCAGGAGGTCAAGGATCCGGTCCACCTCGCTTCGCAAGGGGTAATCTTGCGCCCAGAGGAACTCGAACTTACGGGTTTGTTCCTGGTACTGTCTGCATTGATCCCAGGTCAAACGTTCAGCGTCACCAATTTTCCGGAGGGCTGTTTGAAGCCCTTCTGGATCGGGGGAAGATTCTAAATCCCGAATGAAAAGGGTGTCTCTGAGCACATGGCTGAGTTCCTCAAGGGTGACCTGCCCACTTCCAAACTCCAAGACCCGGCGGGCAAGAATGTAAACTCTTTGGGGCGGCAAATACTCCCGCGGGTTCTTTTTGATCCAGGACCTGAAAGAGGGTCCATTCAAGAGCTGCTCTGCCAGCTCCTCTAGTTGCGCCATCCTCTCCTGGTGGATGAGGATGAGGCGCCGTCGCGCAATTAAGGATTTCAGATCCCTGATCGGGCGAACGGGATCTGGAAGAATGCCCTGAGGCTTGCGAGAATCGCTTTCCTTGTGAGATGAGTTGCTGATTTCCTCCTGCTTTTGGACAGGTTCCGGCTCAGTGCCTGAACGGGAGTCATCGGATTGCGTGATCGGAGTTGCATCCAGCACGATCTTGCCTTGATTTCCCGCGATCATGATCTGGGTGCGTGCATGACCGATTCCGCCGATGAATCCGCTTTCGAACTCGCGTTTCGAGGAGTTCTTGTTTTTTTCGTAAACAAAAGAGTGAAGAGGTTTGATGATCAGGGTGGAATCGTCACCGAGGATCTCGCGAAGCATGGTTTGGAGAAGTTCATTTGCAATGTCGCATTTGAAGTGAAGGAGTCCATTCTCCCCGAGATATCTTGCGAATTTAGAGTAGGGATTCGCGGAAAAGCGATGGATCCACTTCGGACCCTTGCCTGGTTTCAGGCTGTATCGTTGGCCATTTTTGATGAGGTCCGCGATTGCCCTTGCCGAGATCGGGCCCGGGGTTTCAAGCAGCTTCGATAGATCCCGGGAAAGACCGTGCAATCCTGCGGAATTGATTTTCCCGTTCATTTCAGTGATCCGGTTTCGGTCAAGGTCCGAAAGTCGCAGGACAAGTTCCGGTTCCGGCTCGATCATCGCCGTTTTCACATAGCCTGCCCTGAAGAAAAATTGGTCTGCCGGGCTTTTCAGGATCTTCAGGAGATACATGCCCGTTTGCCGGTTTCGATAAATCCGGAGAGAATCCTCGAGATAGCTGTCATAAAAGACAAGGTCATACCCCTCAGGAAGAGGCAAGAACAGAAAACTGTCCACGGGAACCTGCAGGACTTTCGTGTCCACAATCAGTGTTTGCCGGCTGATGGTATCAAATGCATGAAGGTTTATGATTTCATGGGGAATGGTTTCGGTTACATCGATGAGCTTGGCAGGATCCCGCGCATCTGCTGCCGTCGCATGGTCGAAGTAGCGGGGCACGGATTCCACGGGCAGGTAAAGCGGACCCCGCGTTTTTCGATTCATCCTCTCCGCCTTGACCGTAAAGAGGGTGTCCGGCACCCCATCCCCGTTCGCATCCTGATCCGTTCCAAAGGAGTCATGGGCTTCATCGGATGTTCCGATCACCACGCTCTTTGGGGATGAACGGGGAGCTCCAAGACCGGAGCGCTCTGCAATTTCAACTCCGCCCCAGATCATGGAGACAAGACTTCCCAGGACGATGGTTCTCCTTGTGATGTTCTTGCTTTTGTCCCAAAAGTCGCCCACCCAGCTCGATGGAAATCCCGTGTGGCTGCGAGACCCGGCAAGATCCCGTTGATGCCAGTAGTCCGGATGGATTGCGTATCCGAACCACTCAAGGCCGGTCAAGGGGTCGTGCAGGGTTGGACGGTTCAGGTCTTGAAATCGTGTGAGGATTCCCTTCGAAACCGTTGGATTCTGGAAAAATGACCGTTCGGTGTCAGAACGATTTGCTGTCCACCGGGAAAACCCGGTCATGGTGACATTGGATCCGAGCGCCCTCAGTTCCTTGATTTTTTCATTCAGACGGGTTTCATACTCGATTCGGGCATGAATCTTTGTTGAGGCAAGGAGTGCGCCGGGGTAGTCGGATTTGGAGGTGTTTTTCTGCATGAATTGCAGAAGATCAGGGATCGGGATCCGGATTTCCTGCACGGAGGCGGGGGCGGCCCTGATCGAACGCAATGCAGGCTCGATTTCCTGTCTGGCTCCCGGGTCGAGGGTGAAGACGAGGGCGGAATGGCTGGTTGAATCCATTTCCTCGATCGCAGGTGCATACGATTTCGAAAAGGGGGTGTACCAAAGGTCACTATCGAACACTTTTTGGAAAAACGACTGATCCTGCCTGAAGCCCAGGTGATCCGGTTTGATTTCCAGTGTAAATTCCCCTGGCAAGGTGCTGGAGATTGAAGGTTTCACAGATTCAAGAAACTCCAGTGTGAGGGTTCTTGTCCAAAAAGGGTTCCCGCCTCCTGTGGATGCGACCTCGAAAAACACCCGGCGATGTGTTGTGCGAGTGGTTTCGAAAATCAATGCTTTCAGGTTTTCCGCGCGCTCGAGCTCCAGGTTCTCAATTTTTTTGTTCAACCAAGCTCGAAATCGCTCCTCTTGTTTTCCCGGATGGAGGGCGCTGTTCGGAACTTCCTGATTCAGGTAGTAGTTCTTTCGCCGTTGAAAATAGAATCGGATCTCAGGGCTCTGGGTAAAGGCGGCGGAAGAGGACTCTGGATCAATTCCAAAGCGGATTGAGATGTCCGAGCGCGCTTTTCTTTCGGCTTCGGCATCACTCATGGGGCGTTCTTGTTTTGATTTCAGACTCTGCAAGAAGACCTGATAATCGGTTTCCAGGTTCTGCCAGGGGGTAAATGCCTCCCGTGCGGGCTCAACATGGGTGAGCTCTTTTTGGGTGAAGGTGCTGACCCAGGAGTGAAAGTGGAGTCCTGCGCTCGATGCTTCACTCAAGTCGATGTTGGTTGAGATCTTCTCGTTCAGGGTGCTTCTGAGGGAGGCGTCCGAAAGAGATTCCTCGAACAAAACAGAGCTCTTTGTTTGCGTGGGATGATACCGAAGAAAGGTGGCATAGGCGTCGAAGTCGGGGGCTTGATCCGGGGTGAGGGAGCCCTTGCATGAGAGGTCGCCGGCCCGGGCGGAGAAGCTTGCAAGGGCAAAAAGGAGCAAAAAGGAAATCCCGAAAGGCATGATCGGGTATTACCGCAGAGGATGAACTATTTCAATCAGGTATAATGCGAGCTAAGATTTTTATACTGATTTTGTTTATTAAAAAAATGAATTGATCCCCATATTTTTCTTTAATGGGCTCAGTCGAACCGGTAAGGTGTCTTCTTTGATTTGGACCTGACTGAAAAGGATTGTATATGAGGACTCGAGTTTTGGTGTTGGGAATTGCTGTGTTTGCGGGCGTTGTTGGTTTCAGCGCTGCCCGTGCGGATTGCTTCTTTACGAGAAGCCCCGAGGGAGCGCTTTTGCTCTCTGCCGGAACAAAACATTTCCTTGAGGTTGAAATCCCAAATGGTTCCCGTGAACTCCAAGCAGTAAAGCAAGTGTGTGATGCCACATTTCGCGCAGTCACCTGTACCGCTTACGCATTGGCCCAGGATGAATACATTCATGGCGAACACGACGGGTTTGGCGTGACTCCTACGGTGAATCTCGGGCGGGAGCGCGCACGTCTTGCGATTGGCTACCTTGAACCATGGATTGCCCAATTCGCGGCTGAAAATTATGAGGACGATCAGGGCGGGGTGTACGCATCCATGGAGGCATGTCAGTACAACCGGTCTCGAATTGCGATCGAGGCTGCCGAAGCCTCCCATGAGGTCTTTTTGGACCAACAGCGAGAGCGCGAGCGCGCTGAGAGGATGAAGAATTATTCACCCAACTTTCACGGACTCAAGCACTGAGCTTTTCTAGTCAAGTCGCTTGAGCGAGTGGTTTACCAAGACCCGGATCCACCGCTTGGTTTCTTCTTGGGTCATGTCCGGACCGTGCTCGAATCTTGCCTTGATGAAGTCAAGAACCGTAGGGTTCTTTGGAAGTGATTCCTTGATTTTTTCCTCAGTGGTGGTCGAGGAGTCCAGTTCAAATAACGACAATTGCCGCGGAGATGTGGTTTTCCGACTCATGCTGTGGGCACCTCCTGTGCCCGTTTTTGGCCGCGTGTGAATCCTTCACACACCAGTGTGAATTGCGAGATCAATGCCAGCTCCTCGGTCTTTCGGGGGCCATGAAACGCAGATCAAGGGGGTATTTGTCTTTTTGGAATCAAACTGGCCTTTCCTTTTTACAAAGAAAGACTCCAGAGTCGGATATTCATTCTTGAAAGCCCCTTGCCCGCTGGTATGCTCCTCATTCTATGACCGAGCAAAAAGCCCCGTTTCAACCGACCGATATCCCTGCCATCAAGGCCCAGGCGAAGTTCCCGAAAAGAGCCGTTGTGACTGCGGGAATGCCCTATGCAAACGGGCCCCTCCATTTGGGACATTTGGCGGGGACCCATGTGCCTGCCGATATTTATTCACGGTTTCTCCGGATGATGATCGGATCCGAGAATGTTTTGTATGTTTGCGGGACCGATGATCACGGATCCACAAGCGAGCTTGCTGCATTTCAAGCAGGGAAGACCGTCCAGGATTTCATTGGAGCCATCCACGAAAAACAGCGCGAGACCATGCGCAGGTATTCGATCGGTCTTGATGTATACACAGGGACTTCCAGACCGGAGTGTTTTCCACATCATGCAAAACTTTGCCAAGACTTCATCCGGAAGCTTCATAAGAATGGAATGCTGGAAAAGCGAGTGAGCCAGCAATGGTTTGATCCGAAGCTCTCGCGCTTTTTGCAGGATCGTTTGGTTCGCGGGACTTGCCCGAACCCGAAGTGTGGCAATGAAAAGGCCTATAGCGACGAGTGTGATCAGTGTGGATCCCAATACCAGCCGCATGAGCTGAAAAGTCCAACGAGTGCGGTGAGCGATGGCGTGCCAGTGCTGAAAGATACTGTGCATTGGTGGCTTGATATCTGGAAGGTCTCGGAGCTTCTCAGGGTCTGGATTCAGGGAAAAGAGAAAACCTGGAGGCATGCGCTCTACCATGAGGTGGTCAACACAGTGATGCCGGCGCTCCAGTTCGACAACACCCATGAGACTCGTTACAAGGAGCTGAAAGACCAGCTGCCGAAGCACAAGAGCAAGTATGCCGCTGGAAAGAAAGTCGCGCTTACTTTTGAAAATAAAATCGATCTGGAATCCGGACGCAAGGTTCTTGATGCCGAGGGTTTTGGCACCCAGCTGCTGGATGCTTGGGCACATCGTCCGATCAGTCGGGACGTTTCGTGGGGGATTCCGATGCCAGAGGATCTTGATCCCGATATGAAGGGAAAGACACTCTACGTGTGGCCGGACTCCCTGATTGCCCCGATTTCGTTCTCAAAGGTGGCATTGAAGGAAAAGGGGCGCGACCCTTCCGAAGCCCTCGAATTTTGGAATCGCAAGGATGCGCGGGTCTCGCAATTCCTGGGGCAAGACAATGTGTATTTTTATGTCCTCATGCAAGGAGCGCTTTGGATTGGTTCACAGGATGACCCGAGCCACTTGCCTAATGAGGGTGATTTGCAAATGACCGAGATCTTGAGCTGTTTTCACCTCATGGTGGGGGGCGAGAAGATGTCCAAAAGCCGGGGTAATTTCTATACAGGCGATCAGCTGCTCGAGGAAAAGGGCTATGATGCCGATCAGATCCGGTATTTTCTCTCGCTTTTGACCTTGCCCGAGAAAAGCTCGAACTTTGATTTTGCAGCTCTCGATGAGCGAAATCGCTTTTTGGCAGGCCCCATGAACGCGGCCTTTGAGAAACCGATCTCGGCGTGTCACTCCAAGTTCGGCGGCAAGGTGCCGGAAGGAAAGCTCAATGAAAAGGTTCAGCTCGAGACCGCGAACCTCATTCGAAAGTATCTGCGATCCATGGATCGCGGGGAGTACTCCACGCTCCTTAATTTAATCGAGAACTACGCGCGCCAGATCAACAGCCTCTTTACCCAGTTCAAGCCGCATGATGATCGTGCGCCGGAGGATCAGCGCCGGGATGCTCTTTACAGCTGTTTTTATGTGCTAAAGAACCTCATGATCATGCTCTACCCCTTTGTGCCCTCGACCATGAGCAGGCTTCGGGAGTCGTTAAGGCTCCCGGAGAACGTGTTTATGCTTGCGGAGCTTGGGACCGGAATTCCAGCAGGGCACGGGATTGGTGAAAAACAGCAGTATTTTCCCGGGGGAGCCGTTTCTTCTGAATAGGTCGCTCTACTCTACGTTCCACTCTGGAAGTGCGCGGATGAACGGGTTTGCAAGATAACAGTTGAAGCGATGAGGAATGAAGCGAGGCGCCCGGCCTGCTTGATCATAGCGAAGGGTGCCCTGAGAGGGGCGAACGAAGGACTTGAAATAGTCATCCCGCGGCCCGGATTCTCCCACACTGAGGGAGAGTTCAGAGTCGCGAGTCTTGATGAAGAGGGTTCCGTCTGGATTGGATGTGACGTCGCAGTAGGGGGAACCGTGGAGTTCGATTCCTGGGTTCCAACCACCGCCACTTGCTCCAACGGTGCAGATTGAGGTTCCGCAGCTGCAGGTTTTGACCCGGACAAAAAGCCTGGAAGCATCAAAAACTTCACCGCCGGTTTCAGCAACAAAGTCCTGAAAACAGAGGAGTTCGGGAGCGGCCTCGGCAAGCGTGGATGTGGCCAAAAACAAAACCAAGATACGGTAAACATGCGGTGAACCTAACTTAAATTAGAAGATTATTCAAGTCGGGCTTTGGCAATGATAGGGATCCTACCCTTCGTGGTCCCCTTTTGGCGGGAATACATGGATATAGGCGCAATACACCTCAGTAGCTCTCTCGGGTGGCTCGGCGAGCTTCTTTAATCGTGCCACAAAGCGGTCCATCTCCTCTCCCACCTTACTCATCAGCTCAGGTCTGAAAGGGAAGTGCGCAATTCCGATTTCCTGGTGTTGATGTCTCTCCTCGATTTGCTTTTGCACGCGATTCAGGGTGTGGGCTCGGAGTTCCCAGAGTTCAACGGGTGGGAATTCGGCCCGATAGAGTTGATGCTCATCCTCAGCAAGTGCGTAATGTCCATTGAGCCCGGGTCTGATCCATCCAAGGGCGCAGAGCTCTTTGAGTGTGTCCTGAATGAGACCGGCCGGAAGCCTGAGGGCCTTGGAAAGTGCGGCAGCGGTTTTGTCGATACCTTCAATTCCGAATGCCGAATAGAGTGACCAAAAGTACCAACGATTGCGGTGAGAGCCCTTCATGAATTCCGGATGAAGTGTTTTCTGGGAAATTGAAAAACGCATCCCGGAGAGCTGCTGTTCGAGGGTTTCCTTGACCTTGCCTCTCGCTCTCCCCAGTTCGGCTAAAATTTCGAGGATGGATTTTTCTTCAGTGGTAAGGTTCAAGCGCAGTGCAATTTTCTCCAGAAGTTCCGGCGAGCAACCTCGTTTGCCTGAAAGAATCTGCGATGTCATGGCCGGAGAAAGCCCCAGTTCGCGGGCAAGCGAGCGCATGGAATAGCGCGGTCTGCGTGCGCGCTTTTCATTCAAGAGTCGCGCAAAAAAGTCTGAAATCGAAAGTGAATTCGAAAGTAGCCAGATCAGCAGCGAATTGTCTCCCTTGGCGCTCAGATTATTCGGCTCTGATTTTTGTTTCCGCTTCATAGAAAGAGAATCTTAGGAAAGTGTTTGCGATTCCGCAAACGTTATTCTGTATGTGTCCAAAATGATGCATTCATTTTCAGGGGATTGCGGGTGAAAATCGAGTCCAAGGGAGACTTACGATATGGGTTTTGTTCTAGCGATCATTCTAGAGTTCTGTTCCTTGAGTGGGTCTGCTCAAGCCGCCCCGTTGGTGGGATCAGTGAGGACCGATGGTGAAGGGGGCAAACATTGTTGGGTTGATACAGGAAATGGCACCCATGGCATGTATGATTGCGCGATGTCAGGCGTGACATGCGGCGATGTAGGTTCATCTTGTACTGTTGCTCTTCGGGACGGGAGAAGGGTTTCTGGAACGGTTCGGGTCAAGAGTAGTCTTCAAAAATAAGGAGAGTATATGAAGTCATATGTGATTTTCTTGGGTTTGGCGTTCTCTATCGGGGAGGCCCATGCTTATTTTGTACACGGAGTTGTTGGCAGCGGTGGGGTTTGCGAGGGGACAAATTTTTCAATTAGGTGCGACGATCCCTCAGGTAGGGTTGAATGTTCGGGTTCAAGATGCACAGTTTGGATCAATGGGATTCAAGTTCAAGGTACGGTAAGGCCCAACAAGGGCTCACAGAAGTGAAGTGGAGCCTTTTTTTGGGTAGTTCAGTTTAGGAGTTTCGTGTTTGGTCGATTGCGAATGTTGATCCGCCGATGCATGGGGCTGTTTCTGGGATTTGTTAGTAGGAACTGTCATTGGTTCTTTAATAAAAAGGAGGTGAGATCATGGTGTCTCAATTAAAGGTGAGTAAGTTGCTTTTCTTGGTTTTGGTTGCCTTATACGGTAGCTTTGCTTTTGCGGAGCCGATTCAGGGTTCAGTCAGCACTTCCGGCAATCGTAAGGTTTGCGTAATCAATGAGGGCAGCGGGATATTTAACTGTTCGATGGTTGGTGTGACGTGCAATGACAATGGTACCTGCCAAGTGGCTCTTTCCGGGGGCAGGGTTGTGAGTGGCAGAGTAAGTTCCGGTCTTTCAAAGTAGAGGAGTATTGATCATGAGAAGTTTGTTTTGTTTTGCTCTTAGTCTGTTCTCTTTATCAAGCGCATCTGCCGGACTCCTGCCGGGGACCGTGGTTATGAACACCTGTCAGGGGGATGGCTTCACGGTTCCCTGCGGCAGTTCGAGAACACAGTGCTTGTCGGATGGCACATGTACTACTTGGGTCAACGGTGCCCTTGTGACGGGTACTGTGAAAAATGGTTTGAGACCCTCCAAATAATTGGGTCTCGCGTCAAACGCAGGGAAAGCGCTTTGCTCGTGGCTGGATTGATGTGTGGGTTTGTTTTGGGTTTGATGTTTGAGGGGGCTTTATTTCGTCTCAGGCGCAAGCTCAAGGGGTTTCAGTACCATGTGCGAATAGTGTGGCTATGCCCTATTCCAGTGCCAATGCTACCTATCAATTTAATCTGAATCAGTTTCAGAGACCCCCTGGTTTCGGGTTGGTGGTAAACGTAGGGTTAAGCACTTATTTTAACTGTACGACACAACCGCATGGTTTTCCCAATGTGATCGATCCCTTTCAGAGTGCGGCGGTTGTACGGAACCCGCAGGGATTGCAAAGTCTCGAGTGTAGGTATACCCCACCAAGGTGCGTGGCAGGACAAAGTCCACTTATACTCTCTTGGCAGTCATCGGCTCTCCTTCAGAGCACGGGCTATGCCTGTGTTGTATCGGGCCAGGGGTTTTCGTGTACCAAGTCTGTCAGGAAATAAGGATTTGAGACGGGCTAAATTGGCTTTATTTAATAAAACTCGTTGATCCGTCGTTCTCATTGGGTTAAATCGATTCCCATGAATCGGTATATCCTTCTCATTGTGCTTTCGATTTTCGGGTTTTCTCATGCTCTCGCATCAAAGGGTGCCTGCAAGCGCGTCCTTTTGATTGGAGACTCCCAGATGGCCTTTGGGGTTTCGCCATTCCGTTTTGACCGAACGTTTGATCCAGGTGCATTTGATCAAAAGAGCCAGGACGGGTTTGGGACCATTCTCTTCAAGTATTTTGCCAAAGGAAACTGCTCCAATTCGGTTTTCCACTACAGCCAGGGCGGCTCAGGGGCGACGGATTGGCTCGGAGAGGCGCAGGTGGATGGAGTTGATGAGCCCCAGGTCAGGTTTCTGGGCGGCTCGCGCATGATCATTCAACCCGGTTTTGCGACCATGATTGTGAACTCGGGGGAACTCGATGCCCAGGGGCGGAAGTACCTCGCGATTCCACCTCTTGCCAAACTCGTGGACGAGGGGAACTGGATGAGACCTGACCTCGTGGTGGTGGCGCTTTCTGCAAATGACTGGTGGCTCTCTGAATCGGAGTTCCTCACCAAATATCGAAAGATGATGCAGATCGCCCGAGGGGCCAATCGCAAGCGCGAATGTTTGCTTGCCGGCGTTGCGGGCGTGGTGGGTGCGCACTCCAGATATCTTCGAGGTAAGGGCGAGCCCGAATCCGTTACGGATGAAAACGTTAAGAAGCTCGTACGAGCCGGGAAGCAAGTGGCCCGCGAAGTCGGATGTATTTTCTCGGATCTTTCGGGAATAGAGCCTTCAGCAGGGGATGGTTTGCATCTGATCGGCGGTTCAGCTCGAGCTGCGGCCCTCAAGGTGATTCAGGACTACGAAGTGGGTAAAAGCCGATTCTGATTTCTTTGGCGCCGAATCAGCGGCGCTTCTGGCCTGAATTCGGTTTTTTGGGACCTTTTGAGTGCTGAGAAGAAGAGGGCTTCCCTCGACTTGAGGGCCGATCCTGGCCAAGATTCGCGGGAAGAACTTTTTTACCCATGATTTTTTCAACATCACGGACACAGAGATGATCCATCCGGGTCACAAGGCTTGTGGAGATCCCGGAGCTTTCGGCGCGTCCTGTGCGGCCGATCCTGTGAACGTAGTCTTCGGCTTCCCGTGGAAAATCGTAGTTGATGACGTGTGCAACTTCATCGACATGAATGCCGCGTCCCATGACATCGGTTGCAATCAAAACGCGGTATTTTCCGCTCTTGAAGTCTTCAAGTGCCTCTTCGCGAACCTCTTGCGCCAGATTTGAGTGGAGCTGGGTTGCCTCGTGGAATCCGCGATTCCTGAGTTTGCGCCAGAGTTTTGCAGCGTTGTCCTTTGAGCGAGTGAAAACAAAGGTCGAGCCAGGCACCTCATACAAAAGATGCTCGAGCTCGGAAAATTTCTGATCTTCCTCTAAAAATACAAACCTCTGTTCGATCGTCGATGCCGTGCGGGAGGTCTTTCCGACTTGGATTCGCTTGGGTTGGTAGAGGATCGAATGGGCAAGTTTTTCAATCTTTGGAGAGAGGGTTGCCGAAAAGAGCAAGGTCTGGCGCGTATTCGGAGTCTGATCGAGCACTTGATTGAGTTGAACCGCAAAGCCCATGTCGAGCATCCGGTCGGCTTCATCCAGAACCAGGATTTCGAGGTAATCGAGCCATACGGTGCCCCGCTCGATGTGATCACACATCCGGCCCGGTGTCGCGATGATCACTTGGGGATAGGTCTGCAAAAGGGCCTCGTCGGCCTTCAGGGGAGTTCCCCCGATCAAGGAAATGCATTCGATTCCGAAGGGCTTGCCGAATTGTTGGAATACTTTTTCGGTTTGAAGTGCGATCTCACGGGTCGGACAGAGGACCACGCAATAAGTGCCTTTTCTTCCGCGAAGCTTTTCGATGATGGGCAACACAAAGGCCGCTGTCTTTCCGGTACCGGTTTGAGCGGAAACAATCAGATCGAAGTTCTGATGGGCTTCCGGGATTGCTTTTGCCTGGACAGGGGTGGGGCGGGGTAGCCCCGCAGAAACGAGAAGTTCAATGAGATCCGGTTTCAATGGCAGAGAGGTCCACTCAACGGGGGGCGCTGAATCCTCTGGCTTTGACTCCTCGGCCGCGCTTGTCGAGACTTCGGCAGGAATTACGACAGCTCCCGGAGGAACGGCTGGGCCCTTAGGCAAGGGGGGCGCCTTGTTTGGAGCAGGGTTCGGTGTTTGGTCCTTCTTCAGGGATGGCTCCGTCGCCGAAGGTTCGTTGGTTTTTGGTTTGATGATAAAGGCCATGGGAGACGCGAGTGTCGCACAGAATTGACAAAACCGTAAGCATTTATCTCAAGCGTGTGAATTTGGCGGTGCAATTCAACGGCGATTTCTTCGTTCGCGAATTCTCTCGATCCGGCGTGAGCGCTCTTCCTTTGGAAGCCGCTGGAAGCGTTTGATGCGGTCTTTCAGCTCTTTCTTTTGCTCAGGACTCAGTGATCGATACCTCTCGAAGCGGCGTTTGAGTTCGGCTTTTCGCTCGGGAGGAAGGTTGCGGAACCTTTGGTAGCGTTCTTTCAGCTCCGAACGCTCCTCGGGGGTGAGTTGCTTCCATTCGCGAAAGTTCTGTCGGATCTGCTCCTTTTCGGTTTCGCTCAGCTTGTTCCACTCTTCTTGCGGGCGTGCCTCCTCTGCATGCGAGTGCAGCGGGGTGGAGCACAACGAAATCACGATCCAGGCCAAAAGAATCCTCAAGGGATGCTTGAATTCAGCGGGCTTCATGGTTCACCTCGTTTTTATTTGAAAACGGCAGTTTCGGGGAGAGGGATTCCTCGGATTCCCGGAACGGCTCATCCACCTGTTTCACCAAATGCAATGATCTAAAGAAATCAAGATCACGCAGGATTTCCTGGTCCTCGTCCGCACCAAAGGATGGTTTCGGGAGGAAAAGCAGAAGGAAGAGAAAAGGGATGCGGATCATGATTCAGATTCCTCCAGAACCAATGCCCACTCCTCCTCGGATGCACTGATCAGATCCTCTTCATCATCGACAGCCCCCAGGGTTTCCATGTTTCTGAGAAACTCGATATTTTCCGAAACAATCGCGCCCTCACCAAAAAAAGGAGCTTGGTTCAGCCGGAAATACCCGAAGACAAGACTTGCCGCCACAGCGGTGGCAAGGGCCATGCGAAGACCGGAAAACCGGGGGCGTTCCCGGTGCGGCTCGATGCCGAGCTCCCAATCGATGGTTTGGCGCATTCTTTGATCGAAGTGACGGGAGGGTTCCACTTCAAGTTTTGTGCGCATTTGATCAAAAATACTCATGTCTGCCCCCTTTTGAAGCAATCCACGAGGCTGGATTTGCTTCTGTGCAGGATGGTCTTTACCGTGCTTTCCGTTTCAGAGGTGATGCGGGAAATCGATTCATAGGATTCCTCGCTGAAGATCCGGAGATTCACGATTTGCCGGGCGCGCGGGCTTAAACGGGAAAGGCATTCACGAACCCGGGCCTCATCCGCCTCAAGTTCCAAAGCCTCATCGGCGAGGGGGCCGTCATCGATGGATTCGGGCATTTCTTCGGTCGTGTTTGCCAGCTCCCGCTTTTTGGCAAGGTGATCAAATGTGGTGTGTTTTGCGATGGTCCAAAGAAACGTACTCAGCTTGGCCGAGGCCTGATAGGTGCCGCGAGCGCGGAACAGCTTCAGAAAGGTTTCTTGGGTGAGATCTTCCGCTTGATCGCGATTCAGGGTCATGGAGTAGATGTAGCTCATGATCGGCCTTTTGTATTTTTCGTAGAGCGTGTCAAAGGCGTCCCGATGGTTTTGCTGTACCAGAATCATCAGATCCTCGTCGCTCTTCACATCAGATGAAACGGGGATGCCCTTCAAAAGTTTCATGAATTTTGATCCTAGCGCTTTCAAATCCACGGGGCACCCGAATTTTTTTGCAACTTTCGGGATCCGCATCCGTTTGATTGCGCAAACGGGCAAAACGCCCTAAACTGAACCGATAGGAGAAACTTCAATGAAATCAATTTTTACCAAACTTGTTCTGGGTGTGGCCCTGATCGCAATTTCCAGTCCCGCAATCGCTCGGGAAGGACGCGGTGGGCATGGTGGCGGGAACCATGGGCAGAGAAAGCGCGGAATGCCTGGGGCTGCAGCACGGATTGAACGCCAAAAGGGCCATATCCAGCGGGCACTTGATAAGGGCAAGATCACCCAAGACCAAGCCAATCAACTGAACAGCAATGTGGATGCGATCCAAGCCAAAAAAGCGGCAGCGATGGCGGATGGGAAAATCACCAAGGAAGAGCGCACCGAGATCAAAGGCGATCTGAAGGCGAGCAAGCAGGAAATCCGGAATGCAATCAAGCCTGAAGACTCCACCCCGGGCAGTTCCGGGTCCTCCTCTTCCTCCGAAGGCACTCCCGAGAGCAACAACTAAGAGGCCGTCCCGGCACGAAGATGTTCCATAGCCTCGGATCGCTCCATCGGAGCCGATCCGAGGCTATTCCTTTTTCAGAACGATCACATTCACCGGGCCATCGCCTTGCGGGGCAGGTTTTCTAACCCTCACCATGATCGAGTTCCCCTTGACCGAGCGGAGTGCCTCCTCAAGGTTGGAGAGGGTTTTCACCTCTTTTCCGCCCACATCAAGAATCAGATCACCCCGATTCAGTCCTGATTCTGCCGCGGCTTTTCCGAAGGCAAGGTCAGTCACGATCACACCCTTGATCTTCTTTGCCGCATCGGAGGGAATTCCGAAGTCACGCGCAAGCGATTCGTTCATCTCTTCTGCTTCGAACCCCCATTCTTTCATCGCGCTTTCACGGGATTTGCTTTTCCGCTCCGCTCCGGGACGGGGTGCGGGTTCATCCCCTGCAAACTGGCGCGGCCGTTCTCCGAGCTTCACCTTGAGGGACTTTTCCTTTCCCTTTCGAAAAAACCGGATCTCAGCCGAATCCCCCACCTTTACGGCAGTGATTCGGGTCGTGAGATCAATCGGGGAGTTCACCTTCTCTCCATTGACACTGGTAATGACATCATAGGGCTTGAGTCCGGCACGGTCTGCAGCCTCGCCGGGGACCACCTCTGCAACCATCACCCCTTTGGTGCCCGCGGGGAGTTCAAGTTGGGCGGCCATTTCTTCGCTCACCTCTCCCGCACTCACGCCGAGATACCCCCTTGAAACAGTGCCCTTTGTTTTCAACTGCGGCAGGACCTGTTTCACGGTATTGATCGGAATCGCAAATCCGATTCCCTGTGCGCGCGCGTCGATCGCATTGTTGATTCCGACAACCTCGCCTCTCATATTGAGCAGGGGGCCCCCGCTGTTCCCCGGATTGATGGATGCATCCGTTTGCAGGTATTTTGCCAGACGCATTTCGGGGGCCTTCCGCTCTTTTGCGGAAAGGATCCCATGGGTGACCGTGTGGCCGTACCCAAGCGGATTTCCGATCGCAAGCACATATTCGCCGACCTCGATCCGGTCGGAATCCCCGAGGGGGATCGGAATGAGTTTTTTGTTGGTTTTCACACTCAGAAGCGCAACATCGAGCTCGGGATCCCGCCCGATGATGTCGGCTGCAATGTAGTCCTCGTCCTCGTTGAACTGGATTTTCACCTCTTCGGCCCCGCCGATGACATGGTGATTGGTAAGGATCAGCCCGGATTCATCGATCACGAAGCCCGTTCCAAGTGCAAAGGGTTGGGACTTTTGAGGCCGGCCTTGGGGAGGAGGAGGGGATTCCCCCCGAGGGCCCGGCATTCGACCGCCGAAAAATTCCTCAAAAAAATTCCGAAACGGGTCGTTGGGATCGAGAGGTCCCTGAAAGCCATTGGGCGGACCGCGGCGCGGAAGTTTCGGTTTTGCGAAAGTGGAGATGTTCACGACACCGCCTCCGATCCGTTTCACCAGTTCGGAGAAGCCCCGCTCCGGGGCTTGGGAAAACGCCCGAAAGGGGAGGTTCAGGGACAAGAGTAAGAAAAAGGGGCATGCTGCGATCAGAGCTTTGGTTTTCACAGCGGAGGATTTTAGCAGGAGCATTTTATGATTTCAATCCCCGAGCCCTCTGGGGTAAACTCAAGACATGTCGCGCCATTCCCATCCGATTTTGTTTTTCGACGGACTTTGTGGATTGTGCGACCATCTTATTCAGTTTTTATTGGCCCGGGATTCCGGTGGGAAAATCCACTTCGTGGCACTTCAGTCGGATCTTGCACGGAGTCTGCTCGAGAAGCACGGGGTTTCACCGGATGAAATCAAAGAGCTGAGCACGGTGTACCTGTTGGCGAATGGAAGAGTGTATCGAAGATCACGGGCGGTGTTTCGTGTTTTGGGATATCTGCCGGCTCCCTGGTCCTTCCTCAAGTCTTTTTTGTTGATTCCCGCGTGGATGGCGGATCCGTTGTACCGGCTGGTCGCAAGAATCCGGTACCGGATCTTCGGACGTCTTGAGCAGTGCCGGATTCCAACTCCCGAGGAGAAGCAGAGGTTTCTTGGATGAGCAAGATTTCCAAGACCCTGCGGGATTCAAGATTCTGGATCGGGTGCTTTTGTGTGTTTCATTGCCTTGCGATTTTTTTGTGCGAGTTTCCCAGGATTTCTCCAGTTCGGGAAGTGGTGGCAGCCCCCTTTCGAAGTTATGTCCGGTTTTTCAATCTTGGCCAGAACTGGTCGATGTTTGCGCCGGAGCCCTCGAGCATCAATGCCTTCATCCGCGCTGAAGTGAAGTTCCGCGATGGCTCGGTTCGCTTTTTTGATCTGCCGCGAATGTCACAGATGAGCCTTGTGGAGCGTTTCTTCAAGGAACGCTACCGGAAATGGGCCCTCGACAATGTTCGAACAGACGACCACAAGGCAGTTTGGCCGTCGACCGCCCGATATGTGGCGCGCCTTGCCCGCGATTCAGGAGGAGGGATCCCCGTCGAGGTTTCGTTGTGGCGTCACTGGACCCTGATCAAGGACCCCCTCAAGGAGTTCGTCCCGACCGGGTACCGGATTCCCGATGAAAAGCTCGAAAAATTCAAATTTCATACGCAAGCCATCCGGGAGGAGGATTTGTGAATTTCCTCCACAAGTTTCTCTTTCGGAAAGAACCGGTCGAGGGGATCGCCCTGTTTCGCATTCTGATTTCGATCATGTTGATCTTCAATGCGCTCCTTTTGGTCCCTGATCTTCCCGATTTCTTTGGCGAAAAGGGAGTGGTCGAGTATTGGGGGCCGTCCGGGTTCCAAGGCTCAAACCTCTTTTCATTCTTCAAGCCGACACTGTTCAACAGTACCTGGATTCTCTGGCTCCATCTCTGTTCCGCGATCTCTCTTCTTTTCGGTTTTTTCACACGAAGTTCCGCATGGATCGGATTCATCACCCTGAGCTCGCTGCATTACTACAATCCCTTGATCCTGAACTCCGGAGACACGGTCTTGCGATTGATGCTGTTCCATCTTGGCTTCAGTCAGGCGGGCAAAGCGTTTTCCTTGGACCGGTATTTTTCACGGGGAGCCGGACTCGCGCCACGCGTGCCCCGTCTTGAGATGCCTTGGGCCCAGCGGTTGATTCAGCTGCAGATTTCCTTTCTTTATTTCTCAACTTGTTTTTACAAATTAGAAGGAAGAGCATGGGCGTACGGGGAGGCAACCTACTACACGTCCCGCTTGTGGGACTTTGAGCGGTTTCCCCTTCCGTACGTCTTTGACCATCTCTGGGCCATTCGTGCGACAACCTGGGGCAGCCTGATCATCGAGTTTGCACTGGGCACGTTGATTTGGTTCAAACCGCTCCGGGTTCCTGTGATTCTCGCAGGAGTGCTTCTCCACCTCGGGATCGAGTACACGATGAACATTCCACTGTTCGAGTGGATCATGATGTCTCTTCTTGTGGTGATGCTTGAGCCCCGACAAGGCCGTGCGCTCGCTCTTTGGATTCAGGCACGGTTGGCCGTCTTGCGCCCCGAGGGGTTGCCCTTTTCAGTGAAAAGGAAGCTTTGAATGCTGATGATGGAGGGCTTTCGGAATCGGCCTCTTCGCAAGCTTTGGCTTGGGCAGGTGGGGTCTGCGATCGGGGATGAGCTGTTCAAGATCGCCTTCATATGGCTTGCAGTGGGGGTTCTCGGAGCGGACACCGGCTACCTTGCCTCCATGCAGCTCGCAGCAGGACTTGCGTTCGGGTTTTTCTTTGGCCATCTTGCTGATCGATTCCGGCCTGATGCCACCCTGATTGCGGTTGACCTGTTGCGGGCGATTCTGGTGCTCATTCCGGTGGGGTTCTTTCTCTGCGGGATCAACTCGTATCCCATTCTGGCCGCTGTTACGATTGCCATGGCCGCCCTCGGGACTTATTTTGAGCCCGCGCTTCTGAGTTCCATTTCCGTACTTGTCACCCAGCCAAGGCTCCTTCGTGCCGGAAACGGTCTGATGTCGACCACCTATCGTCTTGCGAGGGTTGCGGGTCCTGTTTTGGTGAGTATGCTTTCCGGCGTGATTCCGGTTTTTCATTTTTTCACCCTGGATGCGGTCAGCTTCATTTTTTCGGCACTTCTGATTCGCTCCCTGCATCGAAACTATGATGAAGGGTGCATGCGTGGGCGGGAAATCCCGAAGAAAATGGGAGTCATCCGGACCTTCCGGGAGGTGCGAAAGCACCCCGACATTTTCAGGGCACTTCTGGTCAAGACATTGGGCTCAGGGCCCTGGGGCGTTGTGTATGGAGTCGGTCTTGCTTTGCTTGCAAGAGGTCTTGAACAGGAGGGCCTCAAGGCCTTTGGTTGGATCATGGCGTCCTACGGTGTCGGGAATATCAGCTCGGCTCTCGTCTTTGGAAACATTCACCGGAAGCATTCCGAACCTTGGGTGTACATCGGGTTCGGGTTTATCGGAGTATCTTTTCTTATGATCTCCTTGTCTTCCACTCTTCCTTGGATTTGTTTTTTTTCGGCGCTTTGTGCGGTGGGCGGACCCATGAACGATACTCCCTTTCTTGAGATGATTCAGGATCGGTTCCCTCACAGGTCCATCACCCCTGTCGTTCGGTTGCGAATGATTCTTGATTCACTGTGCACGCTGGTGTTCACTCTGGCTTCGCCGATTCTTTTCAAGAGTTTCGGGGTTCGTGGAGTGATCGGTGCTTTCGGGGTGTTCTCGGCCCTGCTTTCGCTGATGGCTATTCCCACATGGAAGACCAAAGTGAGGGGCGCTTCATGAAACCGATTGGCTTCATTTCGACATGTTTCCACGAAAAATTCGGGGTTCCAAGGCAATCCCTGATGGTCAAGGAAGCGCATGGGATTGTTCGGCTCCATCCTGAATTCTCCCACCCGGATTGTTTTCTTCACCTTTCCGGATTCAGTCATCTTTGGCTCATTTATCTTTTTCACAAGGCGCAGAATGAACGTCATCCCGATTTGTGGCGTCCCACCATCCAGCCGCCAAGGCTCGATGCGCCTTCGAGAGTCGGGGTGTTTGCATCCCGCTCGCCGCATCGTCCGAATCCGATCGGGATGTCGGTTGTCAAGCTTGAGGAGATTCGTTTTTCAAAGGACGGGAGTGCGGAGCTCAGGGTCAGCGGTGTGGACATTCTGGATGGAAGTCCGCTTCTGGATCTGAAGCCTTATCTTCCCTATGCGGATCAAGTGGAGGATGCCTCAAGTGGCTGGGCCATCGGCGAGGTTGAGCGGTATCCGGTCGAGTTTGGTGCAGAGGCGCGCGATCAGGCGGAGAGGCTTGGAATTTTGGACTTGATCATCGGCGTGCTCGAGTGGGACCCGAGGCCAAGATCCCAAAGGGAACATACGCCGATCGGTGACACGGCGTCCTCCGGAAAACGATTTGCATTTCGTTTGATGGGAAATGACATCCATTGGGAAATCCTCCCGGGTGGACGAATCCGTGTCACGGGGATCCGCTTGGTTTGAATGGGTTTTTCGGCGGTGTGCCCCCGAAAAAGAAAAGGCTGGCTCAACGATTTTGAAATCCATAAACTGTACTTATGGTTTCAAAGGATCTCATTCTTACGATTGATCTTGGAACTTCCGGTCCGAAGGTGTCGATTTTTGACCGGGACCTGAATCTTCTTGCTTCGACATTTCGGGAAGTGAAGCTGATTTTCAAGGAAGAAAATGGTGTTGAACAGGACCCCGCAGAGTGGATCCGTGCCATCCGGTCTGCAGTGGATGAACTCCATGAAAAAAGCCCTGAGCTGTTTCCACGGGTCCGTGCTTTGAACGCAACCGCCCAATGGTCGGGCACGGTTCCGGTCGGAAGGTCGGGGGAGGTGCTTTCGAATGCCATTCTGTGGATGGATGCGCGGGGGGCTCCCGATGCAGCCAGGCTTACCGAGGGATTTCCCAAAGTGGATGGGTACGGTCTTTTTGCGATCCTCGATTGGATCCGGATCACAGGAGGAGGCCCGACGCGTTCCGGAAAGGATTCCATCTCGCACATTCTTTACCTGAAAAGAGCGCGTCCGGAGCTCTTTGAGAAAACGATGGTGTTTCTTGAGCCGAAGGATTATCTCAACTTTTATTTTTGCGGACTTGCCCGTGCTTCGTTTGAATCCATAACGGTTCATTGGCTCACGGACAATCGGGACATCCACAACGTCCGGTATTCCGAGCGATTGCTCCGGAAGAGTGGAATCCCCATCGAAAAGCTTCCGGAGCTTGTGCCCACAAACTCCGTTCTGGGACGCATCAAGGCAGATGTTGCACGGGAGTTTCACATCCCCGAGGATACGATTGTGATTGCCGGAACCCCTGACTTGCATTCGGCCGCTGTTGGTTCGGGGGCGATTCAGGATTTTGTTCCCCATGTGTATGTCGGGACGTCGGCTTGGCTGATTTGCCATGTTCCCTACAAGAAAACGGATCTCTTCCACAATATGACGAGCATTCCCTCAGGTTTGCCCGGTCGCTATTTTCTTGTGAATGAACAGCAAACAGCCGGAGCATCCCTTCAGTTTCTGAAAAACCGGATTTTATTTCCCGAGGACTCCATCGGTTCTTTTTCAGCCCCTCCTGACACATATGAGCGGATGGATCAGTTGGCCGCATCCGTTCCTGCGGGAGCGGAGGGGTTGGTATTTTTCCCGTGGCTCAATGGGGAGCGCTCGCCCGTTGATGTTCATCATGTTCGCGGGGGATTTGCGAATCTTTCGCTCCGGCATGAGCAGAAGCATCTCGTGCGCGCGGTCATGGAAGGAGTTGCCATGAATCTCCGGTGGTTGAAAGGGTATGCGGAAAGGTTCTGCGGGCGCTCTTTTGATCGAGTTCGTTTTATCGGGGGCGGGGCGAAGTCCGCGGTGTGGGCCGGGATTTTTTCCGATGTGCTGGGAGTGGAGATCCATCAGATGGAAGATCCGCTCTCTGCCAACTCAAGGGGTGCTGCGGCCCTCGCGTGGATAGCCTTGGGGGAGAGGACTCCGGAGCAGATCCAGAGTCTTGTCCGGGTGAGACGGGTGTTTTCCCCGAACAAAGAGAATCGTGCGGTCTATGATCGTGTTTTTCCAAGTTATGTGGAGTATTTCAACCGGAATCAGGATTGGTTCCGAAGGCTGAATGCAAAGGTGCGGTCATGAAGAATCCCATCGAAAAGTATGAAAAGCTGCTGGGTTTTCTGCCGGGGTTTCTGATCCGGTGGCTTGAGGGGGTGTTGAAGAAGAATCCCCGCTTCAAGGCAATGATCGAGGAGGAGGATCGCAAGGTTGCGCAGATGCTTGAGCGAAGCCTGAAACCCTATCACTCCACGTTCAAACGGCACCATGCTCTTCCGGAAGGGGGAATCGAACGTGAGCGGATTCTTGAGGAGATTCGCGCCATGCAAGAGCTTGAGCGTCCGAAGTGGGAGGATGGCTATGTCTCGGGTGCAATTTATCATGGAGATCCCTTGCACATCGACTTCTTGAATCGGGTCTATGCTTTGCAGTCCCAAAGCAATCCCCTCCATAGCGATCTTTTTCCGAGCGCTACCAAGTTCGAAGCTGAGATTGTCTCCATGGTTGCTGGATTTTCTGGACGCGGGGATCAGGCGCCCGGTGTTTGCGGTACGGTCACCTCCGGCGGGACCGAGAGCATCCTGCTTGCAATGAAGGTGTATCGCGACCGCGCACGTCGAACGAAGGGGGTCCGGAGGCCTGAGGTGATTCTCTCGACCACGGCACATGCGGCTTTTGACAAGGCCGCAGATTATTTCGGAATCAAACTCATCAAGATACCCGTGAATCAGCACTTTGTTCTCGAACCGTCCCGGGTGGAGGCACGAGTCAATTCAAGGACGATCGCGATTGTGGGCTCCGCTCCCGCGTTTCCCCATGGCGTGATTGATCCGATTGATCAACTCTCCGGGATCGCACGCAGGAATGGAGTGGGATTTCATACGGATGCATGCCTTGGAGGGTTTGTGCTCCCGTTTGCAGAACAGGTGGGATTTTCGGTGCCCATTGTGGATTTTCGATTGCCCGGTGTGACCTCCATGTCCATCGATACCCACAAGTACGGGTTTGCCGCAAAGGGAACATCCGTGGTTTTGTATCGGGACGAGGAGCTTAGACGAGAGCAGTATTTTACTGCCACGGAGTGGCCGGGGGGCCTCTACTTTTCGCCGACACTGATGGGCTCAAGACCTGGCGCTCTCAGTGCAACCTGTTGGGCAAGTCTTCTTTCGGTTGGGGCGGAGGGGTATCGTAAAATGGCCCGGAAGCTCCTGGAGGCAGGTTCATTCCTGAAGACCGAAGCAGCAAAGATACCGGGGATCAGGGTGTTGGGGGATCCCCTCTGGATTCTTGCGTTTGCATCCGATGAAGTGGACATTTACGAGGTGATGGATCGAATGGGCGAGAGAGGCTGGAATTTGAACGGCCTTCACCATCCTCCGTGCTTTCATATCGCACTGACCTTGAGACATCTTGAGCCCGGGGTGCTTGCGCGCTTTGTTGCGGACCTTGCCTGGAGTGTGGCAGAAGCCCGGAGAAGTCCGGGAAAATCAGGTGGAATGGCTCCGGTATATGGCATGGCCTCGAGTCTTCCGTTTCGAGGTCTGGTTGCGGATCTTTTGAAGAAGACACTCGATGCAATTTACAGGGTCTAGGGTATGAAAGCAGGAGCCGCGAGGGTCGACATCACGCCAAAGATCAAAGATCCTTTGCCGCTGCTCGGTTGGGGTGATCCAAAACACATGGCCCACCACGTGTTCTTGCCAATCCATTCCAGAGCGGTGGCACTGGAGGATCATGCGGGCAAGCGACTCGTGTTTGTGTGTGTGGAGATCTGTTTCATCAGCGAGTCGTTGAGACTCGAAGTGATGAAACGGCTCAATTCAGTACAAGCACGCGGAGAATGGGAGACTCCTTTTCGTGAGGATGAGGTAATCCTTACGGCCACCCATACCCACAATGCACCCGGAGGGTATTGCCATTCGATACTCTACAATATTCCAAGCAGGGGGTATCACCCGGGGATATTTGAGACCTATGTTGAGGGGATCGTTGAGTCGGTCTTGCTAGCCTCAAGGGGACTCAAACCTGCGATTCTGAAAAGCGGGGCCATTGAGATCCCGCTTCACGAGCAGGTCGCCTTCAACCGCTCGATTCAAGCGTACAATTCCAATCGCGATGTAGAGCCGGTTCCGGAGAATCGGCGTGAGCGGGCTGTTTTCCGTACCATGGACGGGATTTCGGCGTTCGATGAGTCAGGTGCCCTGATCGCCCATGTGAATTGGTTCCCGGTCCATTGCACATCGGTCCATCGTGATTTTCATGCGATTCATCCAGACCACAAAGGCATTGCCTCAAGGATTCTTGAGAATGAACCCGGTGGTGCGGGGGCCGTGGTGATTTTTGCCCAAGGCGCTGCGGGAGATGTGAGTCCGAATTTCCGGAAGTACTGGTTCAAGCGTGAGAGGAGGGGGCGGTTCCGGGATGACCAGCAGAGTGCGGAGTTCAATGCGGAGATTCAGGCGAAATATGCAAGGAAGCTCTTGGAGGGATCGACTTGCCTCAGAAGTGTTTCCGGCCATGAGCCGGAATTGGATTCTATTCTTTCCTATCATGATTGCACAAACATTCCGATTCCGCCTGAGTGGGTGGGAGGGCGTGAAGGGGTGAGGACGGGACCTGCCGCCCTGGGATGTTCATTCATGGCAGGCACTGAGGAAGGGCAGGGTGCGCCGCGAGCGTTGGTAGTCCTCGCAGAATGGATCTTGCGCGCGGTGTATTTTTTGAAAGGGAGAAGACTTTCTCAATCGGTTCACGGGAACAAGGTGATCTGTGTGGAGCTTTCTGCAGGAAAGGTGTTTGGGGATTCAAAACCGGAGGATCTTCCGATTCCGGGTTGGCTTGATCCCCTGATGGGGGTGATCCGCTTTTGGTCGCGAATTCGAGTGTTTCGAGGTGAGCCGATGACTCCGACCCGGATGCCAATCCAGCTCTTTCAGATTGGAAAGATCGGGTTCGCAGCGGTTCCTGGCGAGTTCACCACGCAGGCGGGGCAAAGACTGAGGAGTCTGCTTTTGCCCATCTTGAAGGCGAGAGGTGTGGAGAGGGTTGTGATTTCTGGATACGCGAACTCCTATGCGGGATACGTGACGACCGAAGAGGAATATCAGGTGCAGAGGTATGAGGGAGCCTGCACACACTTCGGGCGCTACACATTGCTTGGATACCAAGCGCTCTTTCGTAGGCTCGCGCAGATTTGGTGTCGAGTTTCACTCAGTGATCCTTCCCTTCGAGAGTGCGGGATTCCCGTGAGGAAGACCGCGAGTGAGTTGAAAAAACTCGATTCCCGGTTTTTCTTGCGTCATCGCTGACACAGGGTTTTTTCGACACAATCCTGATGTGGATATTAATTGATCCCCGGGTGGACCTCTCTGGTGGATTAAGATTTTCAAATTTTGACCGTGCATAATTCCCGACTTATTTGATATAATTTAAAGAGGGAAAGGGTGCTGGTGTAAAACTCCATGAAACAGAGTCTTGGTTTGAGCATGATGTTGATTCACACGGACAAAGTGGCGCGCGGACTTTGGGCACTCGTGTTCTTCATTGCACTCACCGGTTGTTCAGTTTCAGTTCGGGTTGCAGAGCCCGACACCTCCATAGCGGAGCGTTCTGGCTCCTCGGATGCTTCCACAGGAAGCAGCTCCACATCAACTACCGGCACCTCTGGTACTACCGGCACCTCTGGTACTACCGGCACCTCTGGTACTACCGGCACCTCTGGTACTACCGGCACCTCTGGTACTACCGGCACCTCTGGTGGTTTTTCCTCGAGCTCCGGCGACTCTACCTCCACCACTGGAGACAGCTCCACTTCAACTACAGGTGATTCAACAACTGGTGGTACGACTGGAGCAGTGATGGGGATGAAGGGGGGCACAGACTCCAAAGGCGCACAGATGCAAGAAATGGTTTTAATCGCTTCAGACAAGGGCGAGTATTGTGTAGGAGTCCTAGTAACTGAGCAGTACATTATGGCTCCCGCAAATTGTGTTGAGTCTTTTGATCCAAAATCAACGAGTGTATATTTGTCTGTGACGGATGCTTCTCTTCTTCAGTCGGATGAAATAGACCGAGTGGATTCCATTGTTTTCCACGAGGATTATGACAGTAAAACTCTCCAGAATAATCTTGCGATGATTAGAAAAGTTCAAAGCACAACGAGATCCACTCCTGCCACACTGTCGGTGGATCCAAATGATTATACGGTTTCATCGGTTCAAAAAGCCTGGTCTTTTGTGACAGGTGGATCAGATCCTGCGCTCTCTGATTCTATTTATGTTATGGATCTTGCTGTTCAGAAAGCGTCAGGCTCCGGGTTTTACACGGTGGCCGCTCTGAAGGCTGAGAATCCAGGACACTTTGCAGTGCTTTACAATCCGGACGGTGTGGTGGTGGGGTTTAGCTACTATGATCCCTCCATAACGATCGAGTCCAATTCCGTTGCTGTGTTGCAGGTGTCTGAGTTTGAAGGATGGTTGAAGAATTTCATTTCGGGGGATGGCGGCGGCAAATAGTTCCCTAACTGCCCTCGAAGATTGCACCTGACTCCATTAATTTCCGGTTATGGAAATCCACATAGAGAGCAATGTGGTCCCTCAGTCGTTCAATTTTTTTGCTTGTGCACCAGGTTCGCCGAAAAAGCCGATTGATGTTCGCTCGGAGCATGGCACAAGTATGGTTCAGCGAAAACATGGGATCAAACCGCTTGTCCCGAAGTTCACCTTGCCCCGTGATCGCACCCCGACCTCCGGGGATCCGGATGTGCTTAGCATTTGGTAAATGCTTTCTCACCCATTTTGGATAGTGAGGATTCTCATCCGATGTGACTGCGCCATCCTCCTTGATCAACATCCTCATGGATTTCATAAGTCGATTCCAACCCCTGCCTCTTTGGTCTTTGCGAGGACCGTATTTCTTTCTTGAGATCTCAGACAAGCGTCCTTTCGCAGGCATTTCATTGACTTGAAACCTGAAAATTTTCCGTGAATTCGACTCAACTACCAGAGCAACGCTCACGGGCTTGCACTTCGTGTGAATGCTTGACTCGAGATCGTCGAACTGTATGGATTCGATGGACCTTTGTGGGAAGCGAGCAATGAGTCTTGATTGAGACAGGCTCGCCTGTCCCGCCAAAAACATAAACCTCCTTGCGATCGTGGAGGGGCTCACTCCCAGGATCAAAGCAGCTCGATTTTGTGACACTCCGGAAACAAGGAGCTTGTAGAGTGGAGCGTTGATCCTCCTTGCTTTTTGATAGTAGCGTGGATTGAGAGTACTTCTTGAGAAGAGCAATCCACAGGTCTTGCACTGGAATCGCTGAATCCTTCGGCTGTCGGATTTGCGACTGAAGTAGCCTTTCCGGACTACATCATGATGCTCGGGAGGGCTTGTAACACCGCGGGAAGTTGATAAATTTAACTTGAGACTCGGGCAGCTCACACGCATGCCGCGGAATTTTCAGGAATCAGGCCAATTCGTGTTCTTTTCGGAATGCGCCCTGAAGCTCGGGTGCAATCTTCGAGGGCAGTTAGAGTTAGATAAGAAACACCAACCCCGCCGACCCTGTACGCAAGATCGAGGTGATGGTATCTGAGGCATTGAATCGAATTTCAGAGAAGTCGACACTGATTCCGATGGGAAATGGAAAGAGCTGCTGTTTGAAGAAATAGCCGAATCCAAAGGCAAGCTCGTAGTTGCTGCTAATGCTCAGGAGTTTAAAGCTTGAACTTACGGGAGAGTACTTTGCATATCCTGTCAGAAGGCCCCGTTTTTTGAACTGATAGCGGAAGGATGGATAGATTTGCGGTCCATTCAGGTTTTCAAACCCGCCCGAATACGAAGACGGCACTGAGGTCACAAAGTAGTAACCGGCAGCAAGGGAGAGCTGAAAGCGTTTTTTTGGCAAAAGCGCATATGCGGCTCTGAGGTTGCCTCCATAAAAGCGCAAAAAAGAAGAAGTACCGGGATAGGTAAAGGAAGGACTCAGGTTTGCGTATCCGCTCAACCCATAGGACCAGCGCGATTCCTCTTTGGACAGCTCCAGTCCGCCTTTAATGGTGTGGGTCCAATAGTTGAGACTCGCACTCTGATTCTGAGTGTAAAGAATCTTGGTTTGGGAGTACCCGAAAAGGCTTGTCGTAGTGGCGTGGCTCATCCCGGGGAAAGTCAAAAAAGCGAATGCGAGAAGTTGGGCCAATGCACGACGCTTCATGATGTAACTTAGGGTAGACCAGAACTTCGGCAAAGACCAGAAGCACCATTTCATAAATCCATTCATCCCAAGATTCGAAATGCAATCCATCCCGCTACGATGAAACTCATTGCAAGGAGGACCATTCGCTTGAAGCGATGTAAAATCAGGGAAAACGCGAGGATCACAAACCCTGAGGCTTGAGAAACGATTCCCGGGTCATTTTGGAAAAACAGAGACGGAAATACCACTGGAACCTCCTCGAATCATCGTAGCGTAATGGAACGCTTATGGAAATCTATTTGAAGCTCTGCGTTATGCTGAAAAAGATTTCCTGGTTCGCTTTCAAGTCCCATTACGAGTCCCACGCCAAGCTCGGCACACGCAAGGGCGAAGTGTGACAGAATGCTGACGCTCGGAGTAAGGATCGCTTTCGGCCGCTTTATGGAATGGATCAACTGAACATCAGGTTCCTCCTGCCAAAAAATATCCACGCCGAAGGTGCCACAGAGGATGCCTTTTCCAATGTAGAGCGGCCCGGAGGTGTTGAAGGCCGTTTCCATCTCGGGATCAGACTCGGATTTGCGGAGAACACGACTGATCGAGAGGTGCTCGTGAACCAGCGATCCCCAATGAGTGGTTCTATCGTGGGCCAAGGAAAGGAACTCCGAAAAGCTTCCTGCGTCGGGCACGATTCTCCGGGTCATGCAAAAAATCCTGAAATAGTGGAACAGGAATTCCCAGTTCGAAAACACATCGGAGAAGCGCGGGGGTTCCCCCCGGAGGCGTCGCCTGAAATGGAATGCATTCCACTCCGTCCGGAGCAGAGAGGGAAGGTTTCCAAGCCGTTGAAAACGATTTCGGCCAAGGACCAGTCGAAACGCAAGATCCGAGGAAAACACATGCTCCAGGAAGTGGTGGGATGCCACCTGGATTTGGAAGAGGTACAGGGTGGATCCAACGCTCCCGATCTCAAGAAGCCAGTGGGGGTTTTGTCTCAGGAGCGGCTCCAATGGATCAAGAAAAGCATCGATTTCCCGAAGAGCATCCATGGCCCCCGAACGCGTGAGAGGGTCGGAGTAGAAGGATTTTGATCTTCCCTCCCGATCTCGTTCCTGCACAAACATGAAGTGATCTTCCACCCACAGGGTCAGATGCCGCTCCCACTGGATTTCTTCCTGGAGAAGGAGTGTTTGAAGCCCGGGTTGGGAGAGTGCAGCTTGATAGGCGGCCTGAAGTTCCTCGAGGGATCTAATGCCCCCTGTGCTGACGCTTTTGCCGCTTAGCATTTCCTTCCCGCCTCCCTCAGACCAAAGTCCCGATCTGAGGATGCACTCCATGCCCTTCCATTCTTCGGGAAGGGACGAGGGTGGCTCATGCAGGGAGAGAAAACGGTACTGCGGGATCGAGCCTCGTGGCAGGAGCGACTCGGCATCTTCGAGGAACTTGAATTTGGGGGAGATCCCGTGCATGCCCTGAGTCTATCAAATTCAAGGCGTTTGGAAACCCTTAGCGGCGAATCGCCGGAGTTCCGATTTCAATGCTCAGATTGCCCTGCCACAGAACACGGGACGGAAGAATTCCTGTGTAAATCATGGATTCTGGAGTGGTGCCACTGAGTCTCACGTGAATGTGCCGCGGGGGAAGATGCTCCCGTTTGATTTTGAGAATCAGCTCATCCCTGATGGGCCCGTTGATGCGATCCGTGGTCACTTTGATCACATTCAGGCTCGGTTCTTTCCAAACCTCATACGACTTCCCCATGAACTCGACCCTGAAGCCCGGATCCGGCGGGGGTGTTGCTGCGTGAGCGGATCTCAGGGTCGCGAAAATCAGAAAAATCACAATCCAAAAAATGCCGATTCTGTAGTGCAGGGAATTCTCCATGCCCCGATTCCAAGCAAGATCAATGCCTGAGGGGGCGGGGAATTCTCCGGCACGGGGATTGCAAAAACAACGAGGGGTCTCGGGAATCAACCCGGACCCCTCGAATGGTTCCACCCCGAAAGACAGGAACAAGTTTAAGTTCCTTCGTTTCGGGGTGGGATCATCAGGCCTCGATCTGCCCCGAGAGTGAATCTTCCTCAAACTCCATCTCTGGCGATGCGCTCACCATTCCATACTCACGCTCTTTACGATACAGCGTGCGCCGGTTGATCCCGAGGATTTGAGACGCTTTGTCCTTCCGGCCGCCTGTTTTTTCCATGATGAGCCTGATGTAGCGTTCTTCGAGTTTGGTGATCGTCGGAAAATCCCCCGTGGCCTCACCGAAGAATTCCTCGGAAGTTTGGGTCTCCGGAGTCGGAATGTCCTTTTCGTCCACAAGACTGTCGGTGCAAAGAACCACGGCACGCTCCACGACATTCTCGAGCTCCCGGACATTCCCCTCCCATTTCATTCCCATCAGTTTGGAGATGGCTCTTTTGGTGAATCCCCGAACCTTTGCGTTCGCGGCGGCGGAGTATTTCTTCAGGAAGTGCTCTGCAAGAAGAGGAATGTCTTCTTTCCTGTGACGAAGGGGCGGGATCTGGATCGGGATCACGCTCAGGCGATAATACAAATCATCCCGAAACCGGCCATCCTTCATGGCTGCCTTCAAATCCTTGTGAGTGGCGGCGATCACCCGGACATTGACATCAATGGCGTTGTTGTCTCCCACGGCCCTGATTTTTCGCTCCTGGATGACACGCAAGAGCTTTGACTGCAAGAGCACATTCATGTCGCCAATCTCATCAAGAAAGATGGTTCCCCCATTGGCTTCCTCGAAGAGCCCACGCTTTCTCTGGATTGCCCCTGTGAATGAACCTTTGGCATGCCCGAACAATTCCGATTCAAGGAGGTTCTCAGGAATGGCGGTACAGTTGATTGCGACAAAGGGTTTTCCCGCTCTTGGTCCGCTTTCGTGAATCGCCTTCGCCACCATTTCCTTCCCGGTGCCGCTCTCTCCGGTGATCAGGACATTCGAGGTGGCTCCCGAGATTCGGGAAACGAGGTCGAAAATACTCCTCATGCCCTCGCTCTTTCCAATCACATTCGAGTAGGACCAGGTTTTTTTCAGCTCGTGCCGGAGAGCGGTGTTGTCTTTCTGGAGTTTCCGGAATTCGAGCGCTCGTTCCAGATTCACCTCAAGGTCGGTGAGTTTGAATGGTTTGATGATGTAGTGAAATGCGCCATTCCTCATGGCCTCAATGGCGGTTTCCACACTTCCAAATGCGGTGATCAGCACCACGGGGATTTCCGGGCGTATTTTTTTCAGTTCCTTAGCGAATTCGATTCCATCCATTTCCGGCATGCGGATGTCGGAAATGACCGCATCGAGGTCCCCATGAGGGGTTCCGGATGCGAGGATCCCGTCGGATTCCAGTGCGTGAAGGGTTTCTTTGGCGGAGGCAAATGAGTGAGTCTCATAGCCTCTTGATCTCAGGTACTCTGAGACGAGCTGTCTCATTTCGTGGTCGTCATCGATGATTGCAATGTTTCCTTTTGTTTGATTCATGGTGTTTCCCCGTTCTTTCGGGTTTCATACCAAAGCATTCTCAAATTCCAAATTCATTTCCAAAAAAAAAGAATTTAAAGAATGTCTAAAGAATGATTTTTTCGCGGTTTTTGACAGGTTTGTGAAGCCAGGCATGCTAGAGTTCCCCGCATGGAAACCACAAATCTCAGGGAGTGCCGGATTCTTCTCGGGTCGATGAACCCTTCCATGAAGGTTGAGTTCGGGTCGATGATCTTTTCGATCGAAAACAGTCCTTGGAATCTTGAGTTCCGGGATCCGCATGTTCTCCTTGGGCTCGATCCGGGAAACGAGGTGGCCTGGGATTTGGTGTTCCTCGATGCCCGGGGGTTTCCGGAGTGGAGTAAGGTGTTGAAAAACTCACTCAAAACGAAAGACCCGCCTGCGTTGGTTGTGCTCGCCGGGGAAGAGGATCTTGAGCTGGAACGCGAAGCGTTTCGCCTGGGGGCTTCAGACTTCGCTGTCATCAGCAAGTTGAATGTCCATGCTCTTGAAAGGATCATCCGTCAGGCGTTGTTTCGCAGACAGGCAACCAAGGAGATTCGCGAGAGGGATGCGGAGTTGCTGATTCAGGAAAGGCTCGCCGCCGTAGGGATGCTTGCCTCGGGGATGGCGCATGAGATCGGGACCCCTCTTGGAGTCATTCGGGGGAGAGCGGAAGTCTTGATGTTCCGGAATCCAGCGAATGAGGGCATCCGGCGGGATCTCGGCATCATCATTGAGCAGGCGGACAGGATTTCCCGATTGATGAAGTCGCTGTTGAATCTGGCTCGCGGGGATGACATGAAAACGACGGGAGCCCTTGATCTTGGTGAAGTGGTAGGCGATGTCCTCGGCATCATGAGCCATGTGCTCAAGCTTGAAGGAATTGAACTGATCTCCGAGATTCCCCCGAGTGTTCCCCTGAAAGTTCACGCCGATGCGGAGCCTTTGCATCAGATCATTCTGAACCTGGTCCAAAATGCGCTTCATGCAATTGAGGTGGCAAAATATTCAGGACGAACCGAAGGACACTCCATCAGGATTTCCATACGCGAAGCCGAACCTGATTGGTGTCTTGAGGTTGCCGATACGGGATGCGGAATGAGTCAGGAAGTGATCCGGGGGTTGTTCCGTCCTTTTTTTACCACCAAGGGGATCGGACAAGGAGTGGGCCTGGGTCTCTCCTTGAGTTTGAGGATCCTCGAGTCCTGGAGGGGGAGCATCCATGTGGAAAGTCAGAAGGGCAAAGGGAGCGTATTCAAAGTCCTCATTCCAAGAGCCTAGTTTTTTCAAGCGTTGCAGCTTTCGGGAGGATCAGGAAGAGATTTCCCCTGTGAATCAGAGCGCGTAAGTTCGACTCCGCACCCGCGGTTTCCAGGGTCACCCTCCGGAGCAGGTGAGGGGATGCCTCAGATCCTCCTCCCGAGAGGCCCATGATGCTTGCGGATTCTTGCGTATGGCTGATCCAGACTTCACTTTCCATCAGCGCATCGATTCGAAGGGAAACGAGGTAGCTCGTGGGTGTTTCCGATACCAATAGGACAGAGAGCGGGGCCCCCGCTTCCTTTGCATGCATGACCTGATTCATTGTGAACCTCCACAAAGGGTGAAACTTTGCAAGAACCGGACCCTGATCCATGGTTTCCTTTGGTGTGCTCTTTGCTTACAGAGGGCGGAAGGCAGGAGGTGGCACATTGAAAAGAGAGAATACCAAATACATTCGTTGGTTTGACTCACTCAGGCTTGAGGATCTTGACCGTGTCGGGGGAAAAAATGCCTCAATCGGCGAGCTCACCCAGGCCTTGCGCAAAGAAAAGATCCGAGTGCCGGATGGTTTTGCCATCAGCGTGGATGCCTACCATGATTTCTTGCGACACAATCGACTCGAGTCCCTGGTGGCGGATCCCTCCCCGAAGACCGAGTGGGGGGCAAGGGTCAGGAATGCATTCCAGGAGGGAAGAGTTCCGGATTCTGTCGTGCAGGAAGTTTTGCATGCCTATGAAACCCTTTCCGGAATCCGGAAGGGTAGGATGGATGTTGCCGTACGCAGCAGTGCAACCGCCGAGGATCTTCCTCATGCAAGTTTTGCAGGCCAACAAGACAGTTTTCTCAATGTGGAAGGAAGCAGAGAAGTTCTTCACGCCATGGTCCGTTGTTTTGCTTCGCTTTTCAATGATCGCGCCATCTCCTATCGGAACTCGCGTGGATTTGCCCATGCCTCGGTTTCCCTGTCCGTCGGAATTCAGGAGATGGTGCGCTCCGATTTGAGTGTCTCCGGTGTGATGTTCACTCTCGATCCGGAAACGGGCTTCCCCGATGTGGTGGTCATCAACTCCACCTATGGGCTTGGCGAAACCCTGGTGAAGGGCGCTGTCAATCCGGACGAATTCATTGTGTTCAAGAAAACCCTCCGCAGCGGATTCAGACCCATCTTGAAGCGGGAGATCGGGAGCAAAGAGCAAAGCCTTGTGTATGATCCGGTACACAAATCCTCATTGATCGGGGTTGAGGTTCCTCAAGAGGATCGTTCCCGATTGAGTCTTCTTGACGATGAGGTTCTTGATCTTGCGAGAGCGGGTGTTCTTGTCGAAAATCATTTCAGCCGCAGGAGGGAACACAAGACCCCGATGGACATTGAGTGGGCAAGGGACGGACTCACGGGTGCGATGTTCTTGGTCCAGGCTCGACCGGAAACCGTCCACAGCCGGGCGAAGAAAGAAGGCACCGCTCAGGCCCGTTATTTCATTGAAGAGGCGGGGCCTGTGCTTGCCAAGGGAAGGAGCGTGGGGGTCTCGATCCGGACGGGGGTGGCCCGGGTGATTGAGTCTGTCGAGGATCTTCAGGAACTTTCGGATTCCGAGATCCTTGTGACCACGAAGACGGACCCCGATTGGGAACCGGCATTAAAACGGGCAGCTGCCATTGTCACGGATCGTGGCGGACGAACATGCCATGCGGCGATCATTTCAAGGGAAAGCGGAATCCCCGCAGTGGTCGGTACAGGAGATGGAACCCGAAAGATCAAGACCGGGGAATGGATCACGGTTTCAACAGCAGAGGGTGAGGAAGGATTTGTGTACCAAGGTGTGGCGCGATTTCGAACCGAGAGGATTGAATGGGAAGGCAGTGCTCCCCTTCGTACCCGTGTGATGCTGAACATCGGAAGAAGCGACGGGGCCTTACGGCATGCACAGTTGCCGAATGATGGCGTGGGTCTGGCCAGGATGGAGTTCATGATCAGTTCGGGGGTGGGGATTCACCCGATGGCGTTGGTTCGGTTCGAGGATGTCAAGGACCCGGAGACAAGGCTCGAAATCGAAAAGAGGACAAAAGGTTTTGAAAAAAAGGAAGACTACTACATCCGGAAACTGAGCGAGGAGATTGGAACCATTGCAGCCGCCTTTCACCCGAAGCCTGTCATTCTCAGGCTGAGCGACTTCAAGTCCAATGAATACTCCGGCCTTCTCGGAGGCAAGGAGTTTGAGGAGACGGAAGAAAACCCGATGCTCGGCTTCCGCGGGGCATTTCGTTATTCGCACCCCTCCTTCGCAGCCGGATTCCGTCTTGAATGTGAGGCAATCAAGAGAGTCCGAATGGAGATGGGGCTCCAGAACCTCAAGATCATGGTTCCTTTTGTCAGGACACTTGAGGATTCGCGGAACGCGATTCAGGAGCTCAAGAAAAACGGTCTTCAAAGGGGGGATGCGGATCTTGAGATCTGGATGATGTGCGAGATTCCGTCCAATGTCATCCTCGCACGCGAGTTTCTCCGGGAGTATGACGGATTCTCCATCGGGTCAAATGATCTCACACAATTAATTCTCGGGGTCGACCGCGATTCGGTGGTTCTCTCCACGCTGTTTCACGAACAGGATCCTGCAGTGCTTTCCATGATTCGCGAGGTGATCGGGACGGTTCGCTCCGAGGGGAAACCCATCGGAATCTGCGGACAAGCGCCCAGTGACCATCCGGACTTTGCTGCATTTCTGGTCCGTGAGGGCATTTCAAGTGTTTCCCTGAGTCCGGATTCCATGGTGCGCATCAGACCCGTTTTGGAGAGCGCCGAAAAAGGAGGTTGGAATGGATGAGATTCGCAAATGCAATGTGATTCTGGCGGTGGATCCTTTTGAAAAAGGACTCGAGCCCTCGCGATTTGCCTTGAAGGAGTTGAAGAACTGGGCACGGAAACTCGGGTCCCGGGTGGAGGCGGTGCATGTGATCGCGGACTCGGATCAGAATCCCGGCTTCAACCACGTGTATACCCGGGCCTACGATCTTCTCCATGATCGTGTGCGGAGGATGAACCTCGGTGTGCCCGTGCGGGTCAAGGTCATCTGGGAGCACCGGGACCTGATCCAGCATCCCGCACACACCCTCGTGGATTACGCGAGGGATTCCAAGGCGGATCTGATCCTCGTATCCTCCCATGGGCGAAAATGGTTGAGCAGGACGGTGATGGGGAGTTTTGCCGAGAAAGTGCTTCTATCCTCGCCTGTCCCCGTGGTCTTCTTCGGGCGCACTCCCGATCATCACGACACTTGGCGACGGGTTTTGTTTGCCACGGATTTCTCGGATTCCTCACGACTGGCGTTCCTCAAGTTTCTCCGGCAGATCGGGCCGATTCATCCTGAGGTGGTGATTCTTCATGTCGCCGAGTATCCGAACTTCGTCACAGGTATGAGCCTCACGGGTGTCGGGGCATACCTTCCGGAAGCCTATTGGAAGGTGATGAAGGAGTCCCTGATTTCGGAGGGGGAGGCCTGGGTGAAGCTTGCCAGCGAGGCGTCCATTCGCGCACGGGTCCTGATCGAAGAGGGTACGGGGGATGTTTCCATGGCCATTCAGCGCGCAGCCGCTGCGGAGCACGCCTCCTTGATCGGAATGACCTCTACGCGGCCGGAATGGCATAAGATCCTGACGGGCGGAATCTCAAACCGTGTCTTCCGCTCGCCCCTTCACAGTGTTTGGGTCTTCGGGCCAAAGGCCTTCGAATCCATCCAGGAGTCGCATCCCGCACCGATGATGAAAACTCTGCCCCCTGACGGGACAAAATCGGCAAGTCCCTTCTGAGGAGAGTGTTCCCGGATGAATGGAGGCGCTCCCGGTTGGTATCAAGTTTGCAGACTGGAGTGGCGTACGGAAATCATTCCGAAATAAAGGAGAAAGAAATGAAAAATGCACCATCTTTGATTGATCGCGCGATGACCCCGGCTTGGGGTGCTCGCACCGGATTCCGGAACTTCATGAACCTTCAACGACGCATGAATCGCATGTTGGATGAGACTCTGGGGCAGGATTTTGCCGACCTTCCCGCGGTTGCAGAATTCGAGCCATCCTGTGATGTCGAGGAGTATCCGACACACTTTCTGTTCAGCATGGATGTGCCCGGAATCAAAAAAGAGAACATCAAAATCGAGCTCAACAATCAGAACGAACTTTGCATCAGCGGAGAACGAAAAGAAGACCATGAGACCCGTGCCGGAAGCTTCTATCAAAATGAAAGGTATTTTGGCGCATTTGAGAGGATTTTTGCCCTGCCGGCAGCCGTAAAGGTGGATCAAATCGAGGCCCAATACAAGGACGGTGTTCTCCAAGTGGTTGTTCCCAAGAGCGAGGTTACGAAATCAAAACAGATCAAGATCTCAGAGGGCAAGCTTTGGAGTGAGCGTCAGTCTTCCTAGGGAGGATCAGCTTGGACCGGGACCGCAGGGATCCGTCGAGCGGGGATTCCCGGTCCCGGTCTTCTTCAGGAGGCCGCATGGAGCGTTCGAGGTTCAGGAAATTCAACGGGTTTACGGTAGTGCTCATTCTTTGGCTCGCCCTGATGGTACGGGAGGCATTTCGCATGCAACCCAGGGTGGAGAGAATTCCGTACAGCCGTTTTTTAACCTTGGTCCAGGAACAGAAGATCCAATCCGTCCGCATCCTGGAGGACCGGATTGAAGGCGGCTTTCTGGTTCCGCCCCTTCTGGAGGGCAGGAACTTCGTCTCCACGCGAGTGGAGGATCCGGGACTGGTTCAAGCCCTCACGGCCGCAGGGGTTCGATTTGAGGCGGAGAGGGAAAACTCTTTCTTCCGCGATCTGCTTTCTTGGTTTGCTCCCCTCATTTTGCTTGGATTCTTTTGGTGGTTTGTCATGGGCCGGATCGGACGCGGCCAGGCCCAGTTGGGCGGACTGGGGCGTGCCCGTGCGAAGGTTTTTGTGGAGCGCGACCTGAAAGTTCGATTCAAGGATGTGGCTGGAGTGGACGAGGCGAAGCAGGAGTTGCAGGAGGTGGTGGAATTCCTGAAAAATCCGGCAAGTTATCAACGGCTCGGAGGACGAATGCCGAAGGGGATTCTTCTCGTCGGTCCCCCGGGTACAGGAAAGACACTCCTCGCGCGGGCGGTGGCGGGCGAAGCGAATGTCCCCTTTTTCTCGATCAACGGTTCGGAATTCGTGGAAATGTTTGTCGGGCTCGGCGCGGCCCGGGTCAGAGATCTTTTTGAGCAAGCCCGCGGTCAAGCTCCCTGCATTCTCTTTATTGATGAAATGGACGCACTGGGAAAGGCCCGCGGGATCAGTCTCGTGAGCGGCGGCGCAAATGACGAAAAGGAACAAACCTTGAATCAGCTTCTCGCGGAGCTCGATGGATTTGATTCTTCCCGGGGGGTGGTTTTGCTCGCCGCCACAAATCGACCCGAGATCCTCGACCCAGCACTCTTGCGATCCGGTCGCTTCGATCGGCAAGTGGTCATTGACTTGCCGGATCGAAATGGAAGATCCGCGATTCTTGGAATCCACATGAAAAAAATCAAGGTGTCCCCGGAGGTCGCTCCAGCGTCATTGGCCGGGCTTACCGCCGGTTTCTCGGGAGCCGACCTCGAAAATCTTGTCAATGAAGCCGCTCTCATTGCCACGAGGAGGGGGGCTGCCATGGTGGAGTCCGCCGATTTCACCTCAGGAATCGAGAGAATTGTCGGGGGACTCGAGAGGAAGAGCCGCATCATGCGGCCAGAGGAAAAAGAAAGGGTCGCGTATCATGAGATGGGGCATGCGACCCTCTCCTTCGCCCTCGAGGAAGGCGCAACGGTTCACAAGGTCAGTATCATTCCCCGCGGTGTGGGCGCTCTCGGGTACACCTTGAGGCGCCCGACAGAAGACCGGTACTTGTTCGAACGCAGTGAACTCGAGTCAAAGCTTGCGATTCTTCTGGGAGGGCGGGCGAGTGAAACTGTATTCTTCAAACAAATCTCCACAGGGGCCGCCGATGATCTCGATAAGGCAACCGAGATCGCCCACTCGATGGTCACAAGATACGGAATGAGCAGTGAACTCGGACTCATGACCTACGGAAAGCCCGCCAGCCCCTTTCTGCCGACCGGAGTGCAGATCCGGAACTTTGAGCACAGTGATGAAACCGCCCGCATGATAGACCAGGAAATCCTTCATTTGCTCGATCATGCATTCGGCCACGCCATGAGGCTCGTGCGAAGTCATGAGGCGTTCATCCGGCATGGCGCCGCAAGGCTGCTGGAGAAGGAGGTGCTTGACGAGCAGGAACTGAAGGCACTCTGGATCCAGCACAAGGCACCCGAGGTGCCGGGGCATGAGGGGTTGGCATCGCCCTTGGTGGTTTGAACAGCGTTGTCCGGGCCGACCCGGGTGGCTGGCTTTTTCGGGGGGTGAAGAGCGTGTCTCAACATCCAACTTGCCAATCACCTTGCCCGGGGCGGAGCCTCCTTGAGACTCCGCGGGTTGTGGAAGCCGCAACTGAGGGCCGTCCCCCGCAAGGGGGACGACTTTCAGTTGTGGTGATCATTTCCGGCTTGCAACCCACTTTTTGATCTTCGAATCAAGAACGGAAAGGGGGAGGGCGCCATCCTTCAGAATCTCATCATGGAAATCCGGATCGGAGTACCGTGGCCCCAGTTCATGTTTCGCGTACGCCTTGAGTTCCTGAATCTTGATTTCACCGAGCTTGTACGACAAAGCCTGGCCCGGAATAGCCATGTAGCGCTCGATTTCGGACACGATGCCATCCTCGTCCATCGGTTCATGCTCAAGGGAGTATTCGATGGCCCGCTCGCGCGACCACCCCTTCCAGTGGATTCCGGTATCCACCACCAGGCGGATCGCCCGGTGCATTTCGTATTCGAGCCTGCCAATCCAGGAATACGGGTCGGAATACAGACCCAAGTCCCGACCCAGGCTCTCGGCATAAAGACCCCACCCCTCGACATAGGCATTGTTGCCATTGAACTTGCGGTATTTCGGCAAATCAAGTTCTTGCTGAAGGGAGATCTGGAAGTGATGACCGGGAATCGCCTCGTGCAAAAAGAGGGCTTCCATGCTCTTTTTCTGGTACTTCGCAGGGTCCGGCACCGGTACCCAGAAGATTCCGGGCCGTGATCCGTCCGCGGACGGATTCTGATAGGCCTCACCTGAGGTTTCAGCCTTGAACTTCTCCACCTCACGGATCTCAAATCGGGCCTTTGGAGTCATTCGAAAGTGCGCGGGGATCGCAGGGGCAATCGCTTGATGGATCTTCTCATAGGCTGTCATGACCGACTCATGGGTCCGGAAAGGGAAAAGAGACGGATTGGTACGAAGACTCTTGAAAAAATCCTTGAGACTCCCCTTGAACCCGAGTTGTTTCTTCACTGCTTCGAATTCTTTTTTGATCCGCGACACTTCCCGTATTCCGATCATCATGATCTCGTTCGGAGAGAGGGATGTGGTGGTATGGCTTTTGACGAGGGCAAGATAGTTTTCGCGACCTCCGGGGAGTGCCTGAATCCCTGAACTCTTCCGGCAATGAGGAACATATTGTTCCTCCACGAAACGTGCGAACCCTCGATACGCAGGAAGCACCTCGGCCGTCAGGATCTCCTCATACACGGCGCGGATCCGTGCCCGCTCCGGCTCCGGAATGGAGGAAGGAAAGTTCCGAAGCGGCTTGAAGAAGGCACTTTCCGCTGGTGGCGGCGAAAGGAGGGATTTCAGATTCTTCAGTCCTTTTTGAGCAAGAATCCGTGGGACCGTGATGCCCCGATCCTTTCCCAGAACCATGCGTTCCTGCATCGCTTTCAGGTACGGAGGCACCTGCTTGAGACGTTGCATGAAATTTTCATAGTCAAGGACGGTTTCAAACGTGACATAGCTTGTTCCGGAGGCAAGTTCCGCGAAATCGAGGGGGAAGCTCCAGAACTGATTGAATGGAGCCAGATCGTCGAGGTCCGCTTTCAAAAGAGCGAGCTGGTTTTGGATCTCCTCCTCGAATGTCAGACAGGTGAGCAGGTCCGTTTCAGGGAGGTCGCGACATCCGAAGTTCCTGATTTTTCGAAGGCTTGACTCCGCAAGGAGTTCCTCTTTCTTCCGGTGTTCCGGAAGGATGGAAACCGGAAGTTCCGCATCGTAGCGGTGATCCCCGATCGAGGTCGCAAACAGGGGATCGAGTTTCAGGGTGGCTTCAAAATGTTCATCAAGGATCGAGTTCAGTTGCATCGTCCTCGACGAAGGAACTTGTGAATGGGGACCGGAGGTGCTGCATGCGAAGGAACAAAGCAGGAGAAGGGTGGTAAGTGGCTTCATGCGCCGAGGCTAGCGGATGTGGCATCCCCTTGCAAGGAGCACGACCGGATTACTCCCCCTTGAGAGCGTCAATGGGATTCAGTTGAGCCGCCCTCCGCGCCGGCCAAAGTCCGAAGGTCATTCCGATGAGACTCGAGAAGACAAAAGATCCGAACACTGCAGGCAGGGAAATGGAGGTGCTCCATCCCGCAACCAGGGAAACCAGCAGGGAGGCTCCGGACCCTGCAAGAACACCGAGAATTCCCCCCAAGACTCCAATCGCGGCCGACTCGACCAAAAACTGCAGAAGGATGTCCCCCGGCGTGGCTCCAATGGCTCTTCGGAGTCCGATTTCCCGCGTACGCTCGGTAACCGAAACGAGCATGATGTTCATGATGCCGATCCCTCCGACCAACAGGGAAATCCCCGCGATGACCAACAGGAGAAGGGAGAGTGTCCTGCTGGTTTCCGTGAGCGCGGACTGGATGTCCGCCATGTTGAAAATGCGGAAGGCCTCCTCGGTTTGGGACGGAGGAATGTCGTGGATGGAGCGGAGAACCGAGTCGATCCTCGATTGAGCGAGGGTCATGTCTGCGCCTTTCTCGATCTCCACCTCGATGAAGTCGAGAAAGGATTTTCCGAAAAGTCGATGCATTGCCGTGAGAAGGGGAACATGGATCTGGTCATCCCGATCTCCAAAAGAGCTTGCCCCCTTTTCGGGGAGAATTCCGATCACCCGCATCGGGATCTTGTTCACCTTGATTGACTTCCCGACAGGGTTGGCGGTTCCGAACAATTCCCTTGAAACTGTGGCGCCGATGACCGTCACCAGCGCGCGGGATTGGTTTTCGTCATCCGTGAAGTAGCGCCCCACAACCGGAACCAAGGCATGCATCCGGGCATACAGAGGTTGGGTTCCAAAGACCTGGGTTGCGGCATTCTTCTCCAGGTGCGCGACCCGTTGATTGTTCCCCTGCACCACGCAGCCCGTTTGCTTGACCCCGGGGACCCTCTCCAGGATCGCGTCCGCGTCCCGCTTTGAGATCTTGAGCCAGTCGCTTTCCATGGCGACCCCGCCAATCCGGATCGATGCCGGGCGAACACTGAGAAGGTTTGATCCAAGCGAGGAGAGCTGTGTCTCGATTGCTTCCTGTGCACCCTTTCCAATCGCGAGCATCGCGATGACCGCAGCCACCCCGATCAGGACTCCCAGGGTCGAGAGAACGGTTCGGAGCTTGTTTGCCACGAGGGTCCGACCTGCTTGCTTGAAAAGTTCAAAGGTTCGATTGCCACTCTTCAGAACAGGGGCCTGTGTTTCTTCTTTCGGTGATTCACGCGTTCCGCCCGGTTGACGTTTTTGGATGTCCGATTCGATCCGGCCATCGCGAATCGTGATGATCCGGTCCGCAGCACCGGCAACTTCCGCCTCATGGGTGACGAGGATCACCGTCATCCCCTCGCGATTCAACTCCTGAAGAAGACCCAGGATCTCTGCCGAACTTTTCGAGTCAAGGTTACCCGTCGGCTCATCCGCCAGAATGATCCGAGGGGAGTGGATCAAAGCCCTCGCAATGGCCACCCGCTGCTGTTGTCCGCCGGAGAGTTGATTCGGCTTGTGCTCGAGACGGTCTCCCAATCCTACACGGTTCAAGAGTGCTCGCGCCGGAGCCTCAGGCGTGGAATGGATGGAATAAAGAAGGGGAAGGGAGGTGTTCTCAAGAGCCGAGAGCCTCGGCAAAAGATGGAATTGTTGAAATACAAAACCCAAGGTTTCCCGTCTGGCGCGGGCAAGTCCCGCGTCGTCGAACCCCTGCACCTCATTTCCCTCAAGCAAATAGGTGCCGTTCTCGGGGCGATCCAGCAGTCCCATGACGTTCATCAGGGTTGATTTTCCGGATCCGGATGGTCCCATGATCGCGACAAATTCGCCTGCGTTGACCCGAAGGGATACGCCTTTCAGAATCTCGATGCGGTCTTCACCGATCGGGAAGCTCTTCCGGATATTGGTCAATTCGATCGCGCTCTTCATCTCAATGCCGTGATCGTCCGCCGCCCATGGGGCTGAAAGGATTCCGTGGAAGAAGGGATCCTTTCGCCTCAAGAGGCTTTAAATCCTGGACCCAAAGGGTTTGCCCCGCCTTCAGGCCTTCGAGGATGACGGTTCTTGTTTCATTGCTTCCACCGGCCTTCACGGTCACGCAAGGAGTCTTCTCGGGTGGATCGGATTCCTTGATCCGGACGCAGGCCCTGCCGTCCACGGAAGAAAGGCTTTCGTTGGGAATCGTCACCGCGTCCGGAATCTCATTGAGGATGAACTTCACATTCGCGGTCATCCCCGAGAGCATGGTCTCGGGGCTTTCTTCCGGCAAGACATCCACAATGTAGCTGGTGACATTGTTCACGGTTTTCGCATCAAAACCGCGATGTACGGCTTTGCCCTTCAAGGTGTTTCTCGGGTAGGCGTCAAGTATGATCTCGGCGCGCTGTCCAAGATTCACCTTTGCGATCGAGGTTTCGTCCACCTGTGCCTTGATCGTGAGGCGATCCGACATCACGAGAATCCCGTCACTGGCGTTGAACGATTGTCCGGGTTCAAAGCTCCGGAGGATGATCATGCCGTTGATCGGGGCGTAGATGGGAGTGGGCTTGTAGAACTTCTCCCACTGGGCGAGCTCCTCGGGACTTTCCGCGCGGGCGGAATCGAGAAGTGCAGCCCTTTCAGTGGTGCTGACCCACGCCAGGACCTGCCCCTTCCAGACCTTCTGCCCTTCCTTCACGAGGATTCTTTCAATCCTTCCTGCCACCGGGGATTTGATCACCAGTCGGTTTTCAGGCGAAACTGTGCCCGTGGCCACAATCGACTCCACAAAGACCCCTTGTTCCACCGCCGCCTCATGGTAGGTGGCCTTGGGGTCCGATTTTTGCCGGAGAGAGATGGCAACAACGGCGAGGACAAGAGCCCCTGCCGGAATGCCGATGAAAAGAACTTTTCTGCGTTTGCTATGGTTCACGGAAAGTCTCCTAGTCCCTGGATCTGGCGATACGCACCCTCGGCGATGATCCGGTCTCGTTTGCTTGCGAGTGCGTTTTTCTGGCGGTTGATGAGATCTGTTTCGATGATATCCCACTGTTCAAACATGAGAAGTCCATGATTATACCGCTTCCGGGCAATGGTCGCACGGATGGTTGCAGCGTTCTTCAGATTGGTGTCGACTTTCAATTTTTGAATGGACTGTTGGAACGTGAACAGAGCCTGTCGCAGACCTGAAAGTGTCTCGAAGTCGACCGACACCTTGTTTTGAATCGCAGACTCCTGAAGGGCTCCTGCACTGCGGAGATCCCGGAATGTGCTGAGTCCGCTGAAAAGTGGAATGGTGAGAGTGATCCCGATCCCGAGGGAGCGGTTTTCCTCAAGTGTTGGGCGGGTCCCCAGATAGCTCAAGTTTCCCGACAGATCCAAGCTCGGGATGAATCCGCTTCGGGCCGATTCGAACTGGGCATCCGCAAGTTCAATGCGTGCGGTTTGGATCCTGTGCGCGGGCGTAAGCACGAGAAGTTTGGTGGCATCCGCCTCGGCGGGAGGGGCCGAAACGGGCACATCCCCCTCAACCAGGATTGAGGTCGAATCGAATCCGGCAACATGGGAAAGATTCTGAGCTGCAATCACTTCCTGATCCCGTGCAACCCGCTCGTCATATTCGGCTTGCTCAAGAAGTCCCTTGGAAAACTGATAGGAGCCCTCGTTCTCCCTTCCGGATTCATACTGGGCCCGAACCAATCGCTCGTTCTGGGCCCGTCTCTCACGGATTGCCCGGGTGAGAACCACATTTTCCTTCGCATAAAGCGCCTGTGCAAATGCCTGCCTCAGTTGAAAGCTTACCTTGGCGCGGACGGAGTCCAGGCTGGCGCGGGAGATCTCAAGATTGGCTCTTGCGCTCCGGACCCGGGCCCGATCCCGGAATCCCGAAAAAAGGTTGTAGGAAACTCCAAGGGAGCTCAGCGCCTGGGGCTCCAGGGTCCGTCCGGGAGAGGTGCGGGTCATGCCAAGGGATGCGTTCACGCTCGGGAAAAACGCGGAATAAGATCCCGCCGCCAGCTCCTCTTGGGAGCGCAAGGACTCTTGCGCGGAAAGAAGGTCCGGATTGGATGCGGCAACACTCATCCGGCAGGATTCAAACGTGACGGGATTCGCAAGCGGAAGAGCCGCATGGACCACTGCGGGCATCAGAAGCAGGATTGCCGTCCGGAACATGAAAATGACTCTAGCATTATTCCCCCACCTTGGGTAAAAATTCCCCCATGAATTCAACACTGAAAAAGAATCTTCACGACTCCCTGGTCGAGATCATCCGGAAGACCTCCGCCGAGCTTCCGAATGATGTGTTTGAGGCAATCGAGGCCGGACGAAAAACCGAGGTTGCCGGTTCCTCTGCCAAGTACGCAATGGACATCATTTGCGACAATGTTGGAATTGCAAAGCGAAAGTCCCAGCCCCTTTGCCAGGACACGGGGACCGTCTTGTTCTATCTCCATTTTCCACAAAAGACCGATTACGAGGAACTTCAAAAACTCATCCGGAAAGCGATCGTAACCGCGACGAAAAAAGGGTATCTGCGCCAGAACAGTGTGGATTCGATCACCGGTAAAAACAGCGGAAACAACATCGGCCCGGGAGCGCCCGTGATCCACGCCGAGCCTTGGAAAAAAGAGGAATTCGAGATCAAGTTGATGTTGAAAGGGGGCGGGTGCGAGAACGTCGGCGCCCAGTACAGCCTGCCGGATTCGCGGGTCGGAGCCGGACGTGATTTGAAGGGTGTGGAAAAGTGCATTCTGGATGCGGTCCAAAATGCGCAAGGAAAGGGCTGCGGCCCGGGGATTCTGGGCGTTTGTATCGGAGGGGATCGGGGAACCGGGTATGCGGCGTCCAAAGAACAATTTCTCCGCAAGATCGGCGATCGCAATCGGGATGCGACTCTTGCATCTCTTGAAGCGCGAATCACAGATGAGGCAAATCAACTGGGGATTGGACCGATGGGGTTCGGAGGCAAGACCACCTTGCTTGCGACCAAGATCACCGCTTTGAATCGGGTTCCTGCTTCGTTTTTTGTCAGCGTCTCGTACATGTGCTGGGCGTTTCGTCGTCAGGGTGCCCGAGTAGGAAAAAAAGGAGAGATTCTCAAATGGCTCTATTAGAAAAGATCGATGGTGCCTACCAGCTTACCGAACCCTTCACGGAAGAGAAGGTGAGATCGCTGCGGGTGGGTGACATGGTGGAAATCACGGGCGAGCTTCTGACTGGTCGGGATGCGGTCCACAAGTGGCTCGACTCCGGCAACGAGCCGCCCGAGAGCGAGGTTCGTTTGAAGAACTCGATCATTTACCACTGCGGCCCTGTGATCATGAAAAAAGGCAAAAAGTGGGTGGCAACCGCAGCGGGACCGACCACCTCCATCCGCGAGGAGCCGTATCAGGCCAAAATCATCGAGAAGTTTGGATTGAAGGCAGTGATCGGAAAAGGCGGAATGGGTGAGAAAACCAAAAATGCGTGCAAAGCCTTCGGCTGCGTATATCTCCATGCCGTGGGTGGAGCCGCACAAGTCCTTGCGGAGAGAATCGTATCGGTCGACGGAGTCTTTGGGCTCGAACAGTTTGGAAGTCCGGAAGCGATCTGGAAATTGAAGGTGGAGCGGTTCCCTGTTGTGGTCACGATCGATGCCCACGGGAATTCCCTGCACCAGGACATTGAGGCCGAATCGGGCGAGAAGTTCAAGGAAATGGTCTCAAAGATCGGGAAGTGAGCCTTCCCGGGTCACCAATGGTTGGTGCGGAATTCTTGCAGCGGGGTCCCGGTGAGTCCCTCGAAGAATTTCTTCAGGTCCTCGGGCAATCCGCATTCGAAAGCCATGAGCTTTCCCGTGGTCGGGTGCTTGAAGCGGAGTCCCGCTGCGTGGAGCGCATGTCTTTTGAGAAGGAGCCCTGATTCGAGTTCACGGTAGCGGGAGCTTTTGGAGATTTCGGGTTTGGGTGCTTCGCCTTCCTCGAACTCGAGCTCGAGTTTTTGCTCCTCCTCCGCCGGAGGCTCTTCCCCTGTGGATGATTCTCCATCCTCTTCCCGAATGGTTTCACGATCTCCGTCGAGGAGGATCAAAACGTCTTCCTCCTTCAATCCGTAAACTTTGTCCCCGACCAGGGGGTGTCCTGCGATCTCTGCGTGCACCCTGATCTGGTGCTGGCGTCCGGTCTTTGGAAAGCACGCAGTGAGTGTAAAAACCCCCTCGTTTCCACGGCGGGTTTCAATGGTTTCAAATAGGGTTTCGGAGGCGAGACCGCCTTGCTCAAGGGGAAGGGCGGCCATTTTGATGCCGATGGTGGCGCCCCGGGGCTTGCCAATGGGAGTGTCGATCTTGAATTGATTTGAAGACGGTTTCCCTCGAGCAATGGCAAGATAGTATTTCTCGGTTTCACGGTTCCTGAATTGCAAGGTTAACGCGTTGCAGGCCTCTTTCGATTTCGCAAGAAGAAGGATTCCGCTGGTTTCCTTGTCGATGCGGTGAACCAAAAAAAAGTTTCTCTCGCTTTGACCCTGAAGAGTGAATCCATCTGTCTTCAAATGAGTCAGAAGGGTATTGAAGAAGAACCTGCCGGCTGGATGAACCGGCAAATGAGGAGGCTTGTTCAGTACAAGAATTTCTTGATCTTCATAGAGAATCTTATAATCAAAAGAAACCTCGGGCTCAGGTCGCTTGATCGAAATTAACTCAACAATATCGCCTGCTTGCAAAGAAAAGCTCGCCTTGATTCTTCCGAGGGTTTGGTGTTTTGAGTTTTCCCGAATCACACGAATCGCGCCTGAATCGATAATTCTCTTTAACTTTTCCCTCGAGCGGCGAGTGTAGCGATCCATCAGAAAACGATCCAATCGAATGCCGGATTGATTGGGGCCCACAGAGTGGGTCACTCGATATTCTTTTCCGCTCAGGGTCTTCGTGGTGTCACTCATAAAAAGGTTTGCGATTTCCTCATTTGTTTCTTACGCTTTTCGTGGGGTTTTAAAAGGGGGAAAAATGAAAACCACATCTTTGTTCTTATTTTCTGCTGTTTTCAGCCTTGTTTCAGGGGGTGTCCAGGCCGGACCGCTGGTCGTGGTCGAGCCATCCACGAAATTCATGCAACAAGAAGGGGCTACCACCCCGGAGGAAAGCGCCCGACGCTTTTTGATGGACTCCGCGGGGGAGCTTGGATTGAGGAGTGACCTTTCCGATCTGTTTCTTGAATCCGTAACAAGCACCCCGGTGGGGTTCGTGGTTCGATTCCAGCAGAAGCTGAACGGTCTTCTGGTGGATCGGTCCGATCTTGTCGTTTCCCTTGCCAAGGACCTTCATCCTCTCACCTATGTGAATTCCGTGGTTCCTGTTTCGCAGACCATGATGCTTTTGAATGAGAAGTCGTCTTCCCGTTTAAAAATCAGCAAAAAAGAGGCTCTTGCCCGAACCTACTCCTACTTGAAGCTCACGGCGTCTCCCGTGAAGCAAGAGGTGGTCTCCAAGATCAGGTTCCATCAGGGTTCTTTCCGTACCGTATACCAGATCCGGATTTCAGCTCCGGTGGACCGCAAGTATGCTTGGGAAATCCTTATGGATGCAAACACCGGGACGATTTACCGGTCTGCAAATCTGATCCTCAATCACCGGGAAGCGAACTCCGAAGTACGGGTGAATGTGTTTGAACCGAATCCTACGGTTCGTTCAGGGAAAGCTATGGATTCCGTTAGCGGGTTTTCCGACAACAACAATGCTGATTCCCCGTTTTTCCAAAGCATGCTCACTCCGGTTACCCTCGACAACCTCAGCAATCAGGGTGGAAAATTTGTGCTTTCCGGCCCCAATGTGGTTGTGGTGGATTCGGAGTCACCCAAGAACCCGGATTGCAGCTTTCGAGGGGATCTCTCCAGTCTCAAGCGCAGCGATCCTTGCTTTGATGCGGTGAATGTCTATTACTTCATCGACAAGTCCATGAAGTATCTCAATGGGCAACTCGGATTCGATCTGCATCCGCTTCGATATCAAGGGGGAATCCGGGTTGATCCTCATGGTGTGAACGGGGATGACAATTCCCATTACAGTCCATTTTCGGATGAGCTCGCCTTCGGGCAAGGGGGTGTGGATGATGCCCAGGACCACGATGTGATCATTCATGAGCTTGGTCATGCCCTCCACAATTGGATTACGGGCGGGAAGCTCTCCCAGGCTGAGGGGCTGAGCGAGGGCTCGGGAGATTATTGGGCTGCCTCTTATGGGCGTCAGTTCATGAAGCCGGGGCACGTGGCCTACAACTGGACCTTCTCGTTTGACGGGCACAATTCATTCTGGCCCGGTCGCTCTGTCGGTGTGACGAGCAATTATCCTGCGGGCGCGAGCGGGGGAATCCACAATGCAGGACAGCTCTGGGCCACGGTGTGCATGGAGATCTATGATGTGATCGGAAAGGAAAAAGCGGATAAATTGTTCTGGTCCGCTCTTTCCACTCTGGGTCAGGGTTCGAACCAGGCGGATGCAGCCCGTGCCTATGTGGTCGCAACTCAGCAGCTGTATCCCGAGCTTCAGGAAACCGTGCTCAAGAAGTTCAAGGCCCGCGGGTATCCTGTTCGATAAGTTCAGTAAAAAAAGCCCGGGAGGATGTTCCTCCCGGGCTTTTTCTTTTTCAGGGATCAGTATTTTCTGGTCATCAGAAAATGAATCACTTCTTTCGCACCGTCCACGGTGTACCCGAATTTTTTTTGCATGTTTTCGAGAGTGAGACGCGCAAGCTTCGCCCCCTCGGAATTCGGATCATCGTGGTCTGTGCCGAATTGTTTGAGCGCGAGGTTCATTTTCTGGAGCAAGCTCTTCTGGCTTTCATAGAAGTGCTTTTCCATTCTCATGCGGAGCTCCGGAAACACTTTGAAATAGTCGATTGGCTCCTTGGGGTGATCCAACACCCATGCCCCGATCTGGGTGATCAGGTTCTGGCGGAATACGTGTTTCTGATCCGAGTCCGTAGGCGCCCCCACGATGGATTCGAATTCCTGGAGAAGTGCCTGATCCGGCTCTTCATATCCACCGGTAATCGGATTCTTCATTTTCTCCTTCTTGAGAAGCGAGGAGAGATGATTGATGTACTTTTTCATGAAATCCCCCCATTGGCGTGTGTCGTAGAGGCCAAGACATTCGCGGATTTCACGATCAATCAAAACTGCATATTGGTCCAAAACGGTCTCGATGAATTTCTCATGGTCATGGTAGCCGTCAACCGGATCCTGCCGAAGAAACTCATACTCTGTTGTCCGTTTCACAAATCTTTTGAGCTCTTGAATCACGGAAAGGGGGGAAAGGGTCTTGAAGTCGGGGTTCTGGGCCGCATCGATGAGTACCGACTTCAGCTCACGCGCAGATGCTCCTGTACGTCCCTCGTAGTACAGAACGTTGGAATACTCTTCTTCCAGTTTGTGAGCCGCCGCCTTCAGATGCTTTCGTTCTTCCTGGGTGAGGCGCTCCGGCAGGTCCCCGCTTTCATAGATTTTCATTTTATCGAGAGGGGAGAGCTTTTCGATCGCAGACGCAAGCTCATTCGGGTAGCGATCGTGGTGTGGTTTTTTCAAGCGCGTAAGCACAGCCCAGAGTGCAATCGTCCAGCCTGTATGGGGAGTCACCGCTTTGGTGCCCGCAATGGACTCAAGGAGCGGATCATAGACTTCACGCTCTTCGGAAACCCTGAGCAGATAGGGAACCTTCACGAGCTCAATGCGCCCTTTGAAGCTGCTGAAATCAGGGTACTCCTTGAATGCATCCAGCTGAAGCTCGTTGGAGGACCCGATCAGAATCGTGTCAAAGTGGAGAATGCTTTGCCCGACGGTGACCTTCGAGGTTTCTGTGGCGGTGAGGAGGTATTTGAAGGTGTCGATGTGGCGCTTCAGGAGGTCGTTGTAATCAATCATTCCCCGGTTTGCATCGGGCAGGTCGCCACTCAGGGAGAAGAGATTGATCCCTTGGAGGCTTGCGGGCAGTTGGGAGAGGGACCGGTTCATGGTGAGTTGCTGGTAATGGGCATCTACATGCATTTGTGGCTCAATGGTGATGAGGCCTGTCCGGTAGATCCGGGAAAGGTAGAAGCGCTCCACACGGACATGTTTCAGGACTTGGGAATAATCGCCCTGATAGTTTGTGAGCAGTGCCTGGAAGATGAGGTGATCGCGGTGGGAAAGCCCACCCGTGATCAGACGCTCGGGAACCCTGAAGTCGCGGGAGCTAAGAAATTGCTTCCGTTCATGCTCCGGAATCAAGAGGACCGGGTGGTCTCGTGTCTCGCTCGGGATGATGCAGGCGATCTCCTCGTCCGAAAGATAGGCGTAGCTTGAAATCTGATTGGATTTCTTCTCGTGATCACCACGGATTCCAAGGCTGCCTCGTGTAATCTTGTCGATCGGAAAAATCCACGAGAAGGTGTAGAGGGCCCCTTCCGGCGTTCCGGAGTAGGCACTCATTCCGTCCATGAGGGACGAGATCAAGGTGCTCTTTGCACTTCCGTTCGGGCCGTGCAAGAGAATCATCCGGTTGTTCTGGCCGAGATTCGAAAATGCCCTCAGGATTTGATAGATCTGGTTCTGTACTTTTTCGAGACCAATCACCTTGTTCTTGAAGACCTGGAACGCAGGACCCGACTTTCCAAAGTGATCCATCATGTCGGCAGCATAGTGTGCCGAGCCCCTCAGATGATTCTTCGGTGCCTTTTGCAGGAGCTTCAAGTACTCCTCGAAGGAGAGGGTCTGGAGGTTCTCCTTGAACCCGGTTTTCACTTGGTCTGCGATTTGAGTGAGATTCATGGGGTTTTGTCCTTTGTGGAGGCAAGTGTGCGCAGGCCGGCACGGACCTGCAATTTGAGGGTCTCGGCCCGAAGGAAATTTTGAACGGATTTGAACCGTTCGGGGGAGGTCGTTCCACTCGCCTCCATCCAGTTCCGCTCCAGCGCACCGATTGCTTCAAACAGGGATTCGATCTCAAGGGTGCTTTTGAAGCGAACAATCTGGATCGGGAGCAGGGAGCCTTCTATGAGGGCGCGTTCCACTGGATGAAGTGGAAGCAGGTCGTGGAGTTCGGAGGGGAGCGGGGTCTCTTCCCACTCCTCGAAATCATCGATGGAGTCAGGAAAGGGAATTGAGACTCCGGCAACAGGGATGTCTCGGGTGAAAAGAGCAGGATCGATCGCGAATTCCTGAACAAGGAAAAGATGGAGCCTCCGGACAGAATTGATGATTTCACCCCAGATCATGCGTCTGTGGTCCGGATGATTCGAGGGGAGAGGGGAATCTGGTTTCTGTACTGAATCAGTTTTTGAAGAAGGGTTTCATCCTCGAAGGGGCGATCCATTCTTTTGGGTTCCTTGAGAAGAGATCCGGCCGGGGTATGGACCTGGAGGAGCGAGGGTGGCCTGAGAGAGTGCTGGATCATGGATTCAATGCCTGAAAATGAGGAGAGGTCCTTAGGGTCGGATTTTGGTTCCCGGATCCTCGTGTGCTCCAGAGTGCTCCACGAAAATAACATCAGTTTGCGATCCATATACCCCTTTCCAAGGCTCCGGCATGATCCTCCGGGATATTCCAATCCTTTCGGGAAACGCCCATTTTGCCGAGCTTGAGCTCATCCATCTTTTTCAGGCCCGCCTCGAAGAGTTTCTTCGATCGTACGGGGCGTTCGAGTTCCGAGTCCAGGAAGCCACCCCCGAGAATCAGAAATTGGTAAATCTTCTGATTCCATCGAAGAGGAGCAAGGATGACCTCGCCTTCGGCTCCCGTCAGGAGTTGCTTTTTTTGGAGTTGGGTAAAATGTCCGTTGAATCGCCAATCGAGAGTTGCGATCGTGCCTTGCAGGGGGCGATCGTTTTCGAAACAGACCAGCATCACACCGGAAATTTTATTTTGGCTAAGGGCGTAATCCACCATCGACACCTTTTGATCATAGCCGATTGCCGCTGGAATTGGCAGCTGTCAAGAATCGGACGGGATTTTTCCTGCGGAGGCTTCCGGAAGCTTACTGATCGGGTCAAGAATCCCGTTTAAAAACAGAGGTGTGTCCTCTTCCCCGAAGGATTTGCTCAGTTCGATGATTTCATTGAGAGTCACCGACGCAGGGACGTCCTTGAAATACAACAATTCTGCAGTTCCGATGCGGAGAAATGCCTTCTCGATTGCGCCAAGGCGTTCCATTTTCCAGTTCGCTGCATGGGATGCAATCGCGGTGTCGATGGCGCGAAGCTCGCGGAGACAAGTCTGGATCAAGCGGAGTGCGAAATCAAAAGAGTGTTGGAATTCGCCAAAGTGTTCGGAGTGCTTTTTGAACTCGGCTTCAATTTGTCCGGGACTGAGCTCCTCGCCGGGATCCCGGTCAAAGCGGTACAAGAACTGGAAGGCAAGCTCCCGGGCTTTTTGGCGCGGGGTAAGATTCGGGGCGGGCGTGCTCATGATTCGGCCTCGTTCAGAAATGGGAAGGCAAGGTTGTCCCTGGGTTTGGCCTCCTCTGGAGTTTGGGGGGCGATTTGATTCAGATCTGCAACAAATTCCTCTACGTCCCGGAATTCACGGTACACAGAGGCAAAGCGGACGTAGGCCACCTTGTCCATTTTGTGAAGGGCGGCCATGAGCATCCCTCCGATGCTGTTGGCGGGAATTTCTTTCAATCCGTAGCTTTGGATCTTCTTCTCGATTTCAGTAACCGCAGCCTCGATCTGACTGCCGGTGATGGGACGCTTTTGGCAGGCCTTCTGAAGTCCCGCTACGATCTTCTCTCGCTGGAATGGTTCCCGACGACCGTCCTTTTTGATGACGTTCGGCATGAACTCCTCGATTCTCTCGTAGGTGGTGAAACGGCCCCCGCATTCGGAACACTCCCGACGCCTCCGGGTCATGTCGGCGGTCTGATTCAGGCGTGAATCGATGACCTTTGTTTCAGGGGTGGAGCAGTAGGGGCATTTCATGGGGGGCCAATGTACACCAAAACAGGGGGCTGAAGCAACAAGCGCCGGAACTCGTCGGTTTTGCCCTTTTCAAAACACGGAAAGCCCGATAAATCTTTGAAACGATGCCTAAATTGGAGCCCAAGCTCATCCAAAAGGAACTCGAAAAACAAAAGGTGCGGCCCGTTTACTTCCTTTTCGGGACAGAGCGGATGAAGGCCCGCGAATTGACTCGGAAGATCCAGAGGGCAACGCTTCAGGATGTCGAAGTAAACGATTTTAATCTTGAGAAGTTTGATGGTTCCGAAGCGGGGATCGAACGCATTCTCGACTCCGCCCAGAGCGGCTCGATGACCGGGGGAACGAAGTTCATCGTGGTGCGAAACTCCGAGGAATTCAAGAATCTTGATGCGCTCGCCCTGTACCTTGAGTCCTTGCCGGGAACCGAGCCATCCGCCCCGGGCGCGTTTTCCACGGTGATCGTATTCCTCTCGAAGTCATTTGACGGCAGGAAGAAGGCATCCAAGGTGCTCAGTGATCTTGCCGCGGTGGTTCCCTGTGAAGAGGTCAAGGAACACGAGAGAGAGGCATGGATCGAGTTCTTGGCGAAACGCAGGGGGATCGAACTCGGGGATGCGGAGAGGCTTTCCCTGAGAGGGCTTGATCCCTGGAGTCTCGACATCGTCGATCAGGAACTCTCCAAGCTCGAGCTCGTGGGAGACGATGCTTCGTTGCGTGCGGATTCCCTGAGAGCCGGAGTGAGTGCCTATGCCCAGGATGAGTTCATCGATGCGATCTTCATGCGGGATGAAAAAAGAGCGCTCCGCGTGGTTCATCATTTTTCAACGGATCTGGAAGTGCAACTTCCCTTTTTGGGGCTTTTGGCCTGGAACCTCAGGCAAATGAAGGCGTTTCTTCTTGAGCAGGAAACCCGCACTCCTGCGCTTGAGCGCAGAAACCCGATGTTGCAGCAAAAGCTGGAGAGGTGGCGGAAATCGTGGAACCGTCACACGATTCAGGAGCTTGAACACTCCCTGTTTGAAGTAGATTTCTCACTCAAGAACACGAGGCTTTCCCCGTCCGGCCTTTGGACCGGCATGATCTTCGGACTTGATCCATGAATCTTCTGATCCGGTTGGTGCTGATCATCATCGAGGGCTTGTTCAGGAAGAAGCTGCATCCCCTGTCCGAGTCCGTACTCCACCTCAGGGTGCTCCCCAATGATCTCGATTTGAACCTTCACATGAACAACGGGAGATTCCTGTCGCTGATGGATTTGGGGAGGCTTGATCTGCTCATTCGAACGGATCTGGCAGGTGCTTTGGTCCGGCACCGATGGCAGCCACTGGTGGGCGCGGTGAACATTCGCTACAAGGTTTCACTCCTGCCATTCCAGCGCTATCGGCTTCACACCAAGGTGATTGGCTGGGATGAGAAATGGTTTTACATCGAGCAACGGTTTGAGCGGAAAAACAGGACGATTGCCGTGGGTCTGGTCAAGGCCCTCTTCCGTGGCGATCACCGGAACATTTCGCCCGAGGAGACTTTGCGATTGATCAAGGTCCACATTGATCCGCCACGGATGCCCGAGAGGGTTTTGAAGTGGCTCTCGATGGAAGCGTGATCCCGGGGTTTGGAGTCGAAGCTCAGATCCGGTTTTTCGGGCGCGGCAGCTCGGCTTTGCGCTGAAACTGTTTCTCGCTCTGAACCTGGCAGGACGCACTCTTCTTGTTCAATCGATAGTCGTCCACTGCAGCGGCAAGGTCAGCGGCCATGGAAAGTCTCGATCGGGTGTACAGGATGCGATCCCGATCCTCTTTTGAATTCATGAATCCTGATTCGATCAGGATGCTCGGCATGTCCGCGCCCAGCAAAACGTAAAAAAGCGCCTGTTTCACTCCGCGGTCATTGATTTTGCCACGGATCCGGGACTGGACCGAGCAGGCAAGATCCTTGGAAGGGGTGAGGTTCGCATCAAGGATGAGATCCTTCATGATGAGCGAGACATTTGAGCTTCCCGAATCCGAGTTGGCCTGCGAGTCCTTCAATACGGCGTTTTCGAGATCCGCCAGGCGACGCGAGGTCTCATCGGTTGCATGGTTCAGGATGAATGTTTCGACCCCGCCCGTGCGGATCGCATCTTCACTTGAATTGAGATGGATCGAGATGAACACATCGGCCTTCACCTTGTTTGCAAGAGCAGTTCGGTCACTGAGCAGGACATCCCGATCCTCGTTTCTGGTCAGGATCACATTGTGCCCGCGAATGATGAGTTCCCGCGCAAGATCGCGCGCCAGGAGCAGGGTGAAATGCTTTTCCGTGAGACGGGTTTTTCCTCCGTCAAACACGGCTCCGGTATCGGCCCCGCCATGACCTGGATCGATCACAACGAGAAATTTTTTTGAGACTTCGCGGGCCTCCGGAACGGGGCCTTGAAGGAGGAGGAAAAAAACAAGAAATGCAGAAAAAATCCGGCTTATCACCACGCTGAAATCAGGGTAGCATGCGGCCATTGTGAGCGTCAAAATCGTCAAAAATCTGAGCGCCTGGTTCGGAAAAACGGCGCGGGATCTCCCGTGGCGGGCAGATCCGCATCCCTATCGCGTCTGGTTGTCCGAGATCATGCTCCAGCAGACCCGTGTCACCGCCATGTTGCCGTATTTCGAGAGATTTCTCCTCGCGTTCCCGGAGGTGGAGGATTTGGCGAACGCGCCGGAAGAGCGGGTTTTGAAGCTCTGGGCTGGCCTCGGGTATTATTCGAGGGCCCGGAATCTTCATCGGGGCGCGAAGGCGATTTGCGAGAGGCTGAAAGCCGGAGACGGATTCCCCGAAACCGCTTCGGAGTGGAGGGAGATTCCGGGGGTGGGACCCTATACTGCAGGTGCTGTTTCCTCGATTGTGTATCGAAAAAGGGAACCCATCGTGGATGGAAACATTGTGAGGGTTCTTTCGAGGGTGCATGCGATTCGCAAATTGGATTCGGGGAATCGATTGATCTGGGATCTCTCCCGTCGATTGGTGGAGGAGAGGAGTGCGGATCCACGGATCCTGAATCAAGCACTCATGGAGCTTGGGGCTCTTGTATGTTTGCCCCGGAATCCGAAGTGCGGGGTTTGCCCGATTCGAGGTTCCTGCAAAGGCAAGTCCGAACCTCATGCGTTTCCCGAAAAGAAACCGAAGAAAGAGTGGAAACATCTCAGCGAGAGAAAGTGGATTCCCCTTCGGAGAAAAAAGAGTGTGGCGGAGGTTTGGTTGATTCGGAACGAAGGCACCGGATGGCGGGAAGGACTCTGGGATTTTCCTTCACCCGGAGCAAGGGGCGTTGCCGGAGCTGTGATGCGTTCCGAGTTCAGGATCCAGTATGTAGTCACCCGCCACAAGGTGGAGCGGCATCACTTTCTGTTTTTTGTGGGTTCCCGGACCAAGCTGGAGGATCAGAACGGACGATGGTTCTCGATCCTCGACCTGCCTGCCGTTCCCGCGCCCGTGCGAAAAGCGATCGCGATGGTGGAAAAGGATCTCAAGACCGATCAAGGGCAGCGATAGAGGGCGCGATAGGCGATCTTGCGAATGACCGGAAACCGGTCCCGAAGAGAAAAGACGAAGTCGGGAAGAGCGCTCGTTTCCAATTCGCATCCCCGGTTTCGGAGCAAATTCATGAGTCGGCCCGTGTTCTCCTCGCCGATTTTGGCATCAATCATCACGTGTGTGGGTGGAGTGTGTTCTTTGAGCGCCTCTGAAAGCTCCACGTCGGTGCCATAAGTATGAACTTTGACCTGATCGAGGCGGTAGTAATTGTTCCGGAACTCGCTCACAAAATCGCGATTGCTGAGCCAGGTTTCTCCCGCGCTTCCAAACCGGTGGGCCGTATGGATGCACCAGAGGGAACCGAGGGCGGCTCCGTGAAAGGTGGATACATAGAACCCGAGAATGCTGGTTCCGAGGTATGCGGTCAGGTAGGGCGCGGAAAACCATCGTTGGGGTGAATCCTGGAAGGCGCGAATGCTTATCAGGATGACCAGATTCATCAAGGGGAAAAAGAATCGGTATTCCTTGTTCGTGATCAAAAAATGCAAAAACATGAATGTGAGGACGAATCCAGCAAGTGGATCGATCTTTTCCTTCTTTGCATACACCAGGATTCCAAGGAACAAGGGGAGCGACACCACCGGATTCAATTGAAGGATCCAGATGAAATACTGATACCAAGGGTAAGGGTTGAAGGTTGCCGCAACGCCGTCCACCAGGTTCACTTTGAAGTAAAGATACGGGGCAAGGACCCAGTTTCCGTAGCCGATCCGGTCAAGAACCGCTCCAAAACCGACGACGATCAGGAATCCTCCGAGCATCCGGAGGTGATCCCCTGTGATTCTCCGCTCCCGGGCAAGAATGGCGAGGGCGAACCCGGCCAGGCCCAAGGCGATTTGGTACCGGGCAAGAAAGGCAAACCCGAAGAGGAGACCGCAGAGAAACGATCTGCCACCGCCGAAAAACACGGCGAAGGCAAACGTAAGGAAAATGCCTGAAAGATTTTCGCTGGAATTCCTGACATGCAGGTACGGGAAGAACCAGAGAGTCCCGATCAAAAGAAACCACTTCGGATCGATCGCGAATTTATCCTTGAACACGCGCCAGAGGCTCCACAGCGCTGCGAGGTTCAATGCGGCATAGAGAACCCGAAATGCCGCCAAGAGGTCAAAGGCCTGGTACCAACCCAGAGAGAGCAGGAGCTTCATGGGGAGGGCATGGAGAAAGGGTTGGAACCACGGCCTGATCTGTGACCTGAACTCCCAGGGCAGTGAAGAGGAGTCGGCCTTCAGTCCAATGAAATAATCGGCAAACTCGAGGATCTGGAAATGTTCGTCGGGATGGTTGTACCCGAAGGAAAAATAGGCCGCACAGGCGTGTCCCAAAACAAAGAGGAACAAACCGATTTTTTCAAATCGGTCGAGTTTTGAGATTCGATTCCAAAGCAAGCTCGCCATTTTGCTTAACGTAGCGTATCGCGACGGTTTGTGGAACCCAGATCTGTACGGCTTTTCTGGAGGATGAGCTCAGCTTCTCGGGAAGCGCCGGATTGAAGCGGAGGAGCTCCTTGGGAGCCATGCCCGTCATTCTGGAAAGTGTGGTCAGTTTCATCCCGGAAGGAATCCTGATTCCGGAAACCCTGGGCCATTGATACAGCGGTTGGTTTTCCTGGAAGCCGAATTTTTCAAGATGGAATGCGATCGTCGTCGCTGCAAGAAACTTCGGGAGATACTCCATGGTCTCCCGCGGGAGTGCCCCGCGATCCGCAAGAGTCCAGAAATCCGTGCTCCGGCCGACCCGAATCGCCTTTCGGATTCGTCCCTCGCCAGCGTTGTATGCGGCAATGGCAAGGTACCAGGAGTTGAATCTTGAGTGAAGAAAGTCGAGGTACCGGATGGCCGCGTAGGTCGACGAAATCGGGTGTCGCCGTTCATCAAGCCGCCCGTTGACCTTGAGACCGAAGCGCTTTGCTGTCGGCTCCATGAACTGCCAGATTCCCACAGCTGAGGTTTGTGAGGTGGCATGAGTGACGTACGAGCTTTCGATGAAGGCGAGGTAAAAGAGTTCCCGGGGCAGTCGAGCCTCGGCAAGAGCCGACTGAACCAGTGGACGGTAAATTTCGGCGCGGTTCAAGGTGCGGGAGAAACTCTCGCGCTCCCGAACCGTAAAATATCGGATCCACCACCAGATCTCCCGTTTGATTTCACCCTCGACCCGAACACGGGACTTTGATTTCCGTTTGGGTGCTTCGCTCATGATCTTGGTTGCGAGGTCCTCGTCGAGGTCTCCCACCTCTTGCTCGAGGATGTCCTCGATTGCGGTATTCGGAGGGGGTGCGGAGGAGCAGGCCGAGAAGAGGAGAGCTGACAAAAACAACGGGAAGAGAAGGACGGTGGCTTTGCGTTTAGTCATTTCGGGGGCTAGGTGTATAGCGATCCAGGATGAACTCAAATAAAAAGGTTGAGTAATCTTTGATCAACCGAACAAAAAGGTCCGCATTTCGTCTGTTTCGCAGTTATAAATGATTTGGCCTAGCCAATAGACGACTCTTTAGCTCCTGATGTTTTTGCGCAACGAGTCTAATTGATTCAATGAATCACGACTTTCCTCCGTCCGCCCCTCTGTGCTTCGTGGTAGGTTTGCTCCATGCAAAATCCCAAAACCGGTGTTCTCTTGCTCAATCTCGGCACTCCCGAGAGTCCGAGCACGAAGGATGTTCGTGCTTACTTGAAACAATTTTTGAATGATCCCTATGTGATTGACCTTCCTGCAATCCCGAGAAAGATTTTGGTGAACGGGATCATCCTCAACACGCGCCCGCGCAAATCCGCTGAGGCTTATGAACAGATCTGGACCGATCGGGGCTCACCCCTCATGATCCACACACGCGAGTTGACCGAGAAGGTGCGCACGCGCTTGAGTCCCGGGGGGAATGGTCCCAGCGTGAAAATGGCGATGCGCTACGGGAACCCCTCGCTCCCCGATGTGATCCGCGAATTCAAGGAAGAAGGCATTGAGTCTCTGGTGTTTTTGCCGCTTTATCCTCAATACTCTTATGCGGCAAGCGAGAGTTCCATTGTGGAATTCGATCGGATCAGGCAAGCCGAGCTTCCGGGAGCGAAAGTCCGGATCATCGAGGATTTCTTTTCCGAGCCCGGATTCATTTCCGCGCTTTCGGAGACCATTCGTCCGGTGCTTCTTCAGGAAAAACCGGACGCGCTTTTGTTGAGTTATCATGGCGTGCCCGAGCGGCAGCTTCTCAAAATCAGAAAGCGGCCCGAGTCATGCTGTGCTCCCGGGTGTTGCGACCAATGGAATTCCAAAAATGAGAAGTGTTACCGGGCCCAGTCCTTTGAAACCTCCCGGCGTCTTTCCCGGGCACTCCAATGGCCCGGGGAAAAAACCATCACCGCCTTCCAATCCCGTCTCGGGCGAACCAAATGGATCGAGCCTTATACGGATGTGCTTCTCGAGGAGCTTCCGAAGAAGGGAGTGAAAAGTCTGGTGGTTGCGTCCCCCTCGTTCACTGCCGATTGCCTTGAAACCCTGGAAGAGATCCAGCTTCGATACAAGGAGTTGTTTCTTGAGTCGGGCGGAGAACGGTTCACCTATGTGCCTTGTCTGAACAGCCGGGACGATTTCGCCGATGCGATCGCTGAGTGGGTCAAGGCGTGAATACGGGAGCGCACTGGAGTTCCCAGGTTTGATCCATCCTGGTTGCGTATCCGAAATACCAGCGGATGATCCTCTCGGAACCTGAGAGAGCGTACTCGTCTGCAAGGAGATCCGGAGAAACGCCGTCCACAGAGTAGCACCAGCCGTAGGCTCTGAATTCCCTCGGGCCAACAATTTCTGTGTAATGCTCCAGGGGCGCTTGCCGGGGAGGCGTGATGGAATCCACGCCCACATCGCTGAAGGAAAACGCATCGATCAGGCCCGCTGCTTGCGCATGGGTGAAGGTGCGCTTGGTCACCGAGGCGACGGTGTCACCACTTCGGGTCGAGATTTCGACAGAGAAGATCGGACCGAGTCCCAGAACCTCAAAACGGGCGGCATGGGCGGATGAAACAACAAAAATCAGGGAGAGGATCAACAAGAAGCGATTCATGGGAGCGACCCTAGCATCAGTTTTCTGGCGTGTCATTCAGGACACACGTTAATTTCACTCCAAAGAAAGATAGAATGTTCCGATGGGGGGATTGTGAAAAACAAACTCCGGGGATGTTTTCAATTCATTTTGTTGACTGTGTTTGTAGTGTGCGGGCCGCGGATGGAAGAAGCCTCCTCCCAGACGAGGCGCGCTCTTCCGTCTTCGCGTGTGAGGGATGTCCGTCTTCAGGCGCTGCTGAGCGAAGCGAACGGGGAGACCTCTTGCGGCGCTGATTCACTTCCGGTTCGCCATCCTGAACTCGAGGCCCAGCGTCTTCAGAACGAACAGAAGGTGGTCGAGGCCATGCAGCGAAGGTCAAGCCTTGCTGCCCAGTTTTTACTGGCAGACACGGTGATCACCCTTCCGGTTGTGTTTCATGTGATTCATCTTGGGGAACCCGAGGGAATTGGATCAAACATCTCAAGCGCCCAGATCGAGAGTGCAGTGGCCGCTCTCAATCATCATTTCCGGAAAGTTGCGGGAACCACCGGAGATGGTTCCGGGGTGGACACCAAGATTCAGTTTGTCCTGGCAAAGAGGGATCCCAACAATCAGCCCACAACCGGGATCGTTCGCGTGAACGGAAGCTCGGTTCCGAACTATGCAACTTCGGGGATCGAATCCAGCAGTGGCGGTGGAGCGGTGGAGGAGAATGTAAAGGCACTCTCGACTTGGCCGCGCGACAAATACGTGAACATCTGGGTTGTGACCGAAATTGAAGGGAACAATGGCGGGGCCGGCATCCAGGGGTATGCATATTTTCCGTACAACAACCCCGTGGACGGGATTGTGATGCTCCATTCCGCAACCGGAACGATCGGGACCGTGAAGTCATACACAAGCCACGGCAAGGTGCTTTCGCACGAGATGGGTCATTACTTGAACCTGTATCATACTTTCAACGGCACAACTTCTTGTACGTCCGAAACCACGTGTGCAACCCAGGGAGACCGGGTGTGCGATACTCCTTCCGCGCCTCAGGGAGGATCTTGCAGTGCGCCCCAGTGCTCGGGGACCCAGCAGGTGGAGAACTACATGGACTATTCCTCCCAGACCTGTCAGGACATGTTCACGCAAGGGCAGAAGGACCGGATGAGGGCAGCCTTGGAAAGCCTGCGCCCCACCATGTTGACCACCTTGGGGGGCACCCCCTTGACCTCTCTGGATGTATCGGTGTCAGCACAAGGAATGCCGACCTCGCTATGTGAGGCCGGCTATCAGCCGAAAGCGCTCATTACCAATCTTGGTTCCACAACAGTGACCTCCGCGACGGTGCGCTATCGAATAGACGGGGGCGCCTGGGAGTCCGTTCCGTATTCAGGAAGTCTTGCAACGGGGGCGTCCGCGTCCATCACTCTCCCGGCAATGCCGAGCCTGAGCACTGGAAATCACTCGATCGAGTTCAATGTGAATGCTCCGAACGGAGGAACTGACCAGAGTGCCGCAAACAACTCCGCCACAGTTGCCTTCTCCGTTCCAAGCAATCCCGAGACGATCAATGTTTCCTTCACCCTTGACTATGCGGGGAGTGAGAATACATACATCGGCACTCTGAATGGAACCAATGTTTTTTCAGGGGGGCCTTTCGCCGATGGAGCCCAAGGTTCGGTTGTGAACAACAATCACTGCCTTGCCCCGGGTTGTTATGTGATCACGGTTCGTGATCAGTATGGAGATGGCCAAAGTTTTAGCAATGGAAGCTATCGAATTCTAAACGGTGCCGGAACCGTCCTCGCCACGAACTCCGGAAATTGGGGAGTAAGCCAGACCCATCAGGTTTGTGTCGGTGGCGCGACGGGAGGAGGAGGTGGTGGAGGCGGTTCCTCGCCCCCGCCAAGCTCCGATGCAACTCCGCCCACTGTGACACTCACGGCACCGGCTGCTGCGGTTAACCTCAATGCCTCATCCAATTCCACAATCACGATGACGGCGACCGCCTCGGACAATGTGGGTGTGAGTCGGGTCGAGTTCTATCGGGGCACAACTCTGGTAGGGTCGGATACTGCTGCGCCCTACTCCCTCGCATTCAATACAGCCTCCTTGAGTGAGGGCAGCTACTCGCTTCGTGCAAGAGCGTTTGATGCCGCCGGAAACTCCACGTATTCCAGTTCCGTGAACCTCCTGATCGATCGGACTCCTCCGACGGGATCGATCACTTCTCCTGCGCATCTTTCGGTGATTTCGATCATCCCGGTCGCCCTGTCTGCAAGTGCTTCCGATAGTGTCGGAGTGAATCGAGTCGAGTTCTATCAAAATGGAATTCTGCTTGGCAGTGATACCACTGCTCCGTACCAGTATTCATGGAACGCATCAGCGCTTCCGGATGGAAACTATGTCGTTTCCATCAAGGTCTTCGACACGGCGGGGAACTCTTTCTCCCCCCAAAGCATCAATCTCCTCAAAGGAGGGAACCCCGCGCTGACCGGTGCTGTGACAACTGTGTATGGAGGATCGGGAGTCGGGTGCTATACCCGAACTCAGATCCAATCCTTCATGTCGAGCCTCGGGTGCACAAGCGGGTGCAATGCAACCTTTGATGTGAATGGGGATTTGAGAATCGATGCCTTGGATTTGCACGAGGTTTTGGGGAGCATGTGTCATGAGTAATGCGAGCATTGCATGGATGATGGTTCTCATTCTCGGAACAAGTGCCTGTTCAAAACTGAGAAGCGTGGTTTCAAATCCACTTGATACAGCGTCCATCGCGGACAATGAGACTGCGTTGGCGATGAAACTGCCGAACGCTTCCCGCTCGGTTGCCACGAGCAATGGCTATGCGACCCTTGGGTGCTCCAATCCAAGCCTCTCCAACTTCTGTTTTACGGTACTGAACAGTTCCGGAGTCAAGGTGCGCGAGGTGGGAGATCTTCCGAAGATTTCTCTTGCTGCGGGCGGGTACACGGTTGCAAGTTCGATCGCATTTTTGCCACCCAATGATGTGGTGATTGTGGGTCACACCACGGGAGGTCTCGGGGATGTGCCGGGTGGGGCGGGGGATGGGTTTGTGGCCCGGTACTCGCTTGGAGGGCCCAGAGTTTGGATCCGGCATTTCGGTCAGACCACCCTTGGCGCCGCAAATACGAATCAGCGCGAGGACTTTTTTGATGTGGCGGTTGACTCAGCCGGAGCGGTCTATGTGGCCGGACGGACCCGGAGCCACTTTCGGGCAACCGGCACCGATTCTGCGAATGCCGGGAATTACGATGCTCTTCTTCTCAAGCTGGATTCAGCGGGAAATCTTGTTTGGCGAAAGATGAATGGGGGGGCCAATGATGAGGAGTACCGGAAAGTTGCGGTAAGCGCATCAGGGCAGATTCTTGCCGGAGGCCACACCTGTGGAAATCTTTTTGAAACCAATGCGGGGCTCACCACGGAGCCGGGCTACAACGCAGCGGCAGCTTGTCCGACGGCGAACTTTCGTGATGTCATCGTGAGTGCGTATTCCTCGAGTGGAACTTCCGTGTTCAACAGGCAGCTCGGGAGAACCAGCCTTGCGAGCGGGAAAGGAACCGGATCGGATGTGTTGTTTGATTTGAGTTTGAATTCGACCGGAGAGGTGTTTCTCACGGGCTCCACGACCTCAAGTTACGGGAAAAATGCGAATGGGACCGCAAACACGGAAACCCATGCGGGCATGGGTGATGTTTTTGTGTCGAAACTTGGCTCAAGCGGGGTTTTACAGTGGACCCGGGTGTGGGGGGCGTCTCTTCCCGGTGCAAACAAGATTGATCTTGGAAAGAAGGTCCTTCCCATCCAGGAAACAGGCCAGATTCTCTTGTGTGCGGAAACCATGGGAAATCTTCTTGAGTCACAAGGGGGAGGTGCGGTCTCCGGCGGGGATACGGTTCAGGGAAAGGGAGACCTCGTCCTGATCCGATTGTCCTCGACAGGGGCGATCCTCGGGCAGTCCCAGTGGGGCAATTCATTTCTTGGCGCGGCTCGTGCAGGCGAGAAGGAAACCTGCGGATCCTTGATCAAGGCCGGAGCTCAATTTGTCCTGTTCGGCACTTCGGATGGGGCACTCTTCTCGAGTGGAAGTGGATCCGGATTCATGGCGCGGGGCTTTGCGAGCGAGTTTGAAATCACCCGTTAGAGGTCGATCTGTGTGCCAAGCTCGAGTACCTGATTCGGAGGCAGGCCGAAGTAATCCGTGGCATTTCGTGCATTCCTTGAGAGAAACGAAAAGATCGCCTGTTTTGCCCGCGACATTTCGCCGGCGTTTCGCTCCACGAAGGTTTCATGTCCGAGAACATACAGGATTTCGTCGACATTCTGGTCGGGCAGACCGAGTTTTGCCACCGCAATCTTCATCACTTTCGGGATGTCCGGGAGCTCCATGAATCCGTACCGGATGATGACTCTGTAAAAGCCGTTGGACAGCTCGTGCGCCTGAACCCGATCGTCCTCGCAAGAGGGCTTGCAGGCATAAGGAACATTCTCCGAGGTCACGGTGAGGAGAATCACCCGTTCGTGCAGTGAGCGGAAGCGGTTCACCATACGCATGACCACTGGGGGCACACCGTTTGAATTTGAGGCCATGAAGACCCCTGTCCCCGGTACCCGGTAATTCACTTTGGAGCGGATGTTCACAAGAAAGTCTTCCAGAGGCGGAGAGTTCTCCTCGAAGTGCCGCGAAAGCAGGCTTCTTCCGATTTTCCAGGTCCACATGATCAGGAAAAAGAAAATCCCGATGAAGACGGGAATCCACCCGCCATCAAGGATTTTCAGGGAGTTGGCGATGAAAAAGGGCAAATCCACGGCAAGAAACAAAACGAGCACCCCGATGGACAGGATCGGATTCCATTTCCAGCGATACCGGGTGACGAGGAAGAAGATCAAGGAGGTGATCGTCATCGTGCCGGTCACGGCAAGCCCGTAGGCAGCTGCGAGTTTGCTTGACACCTGGAACTCCAGAACGAGCCAAATGCAGAGAATGGCAAGGGTGGTATTGATGAAGGGGACGTAGATTTGACCTTCTCCTTCTTCAGATGTGTGCTTCACGGTGAGGCGTGGAAAGTACCCGAGGCGAATGGCCTGACTGGAGAGGGAATAGGCTCCCGAGATCAAAGCCTGGGAGGCGATCACGGTTGCTGCAGTGGCAAGAAAGATCATGGGGTAGAGGAGTTGGGAAGGAACCATGCTGTAAAAGGGGCTTTGGGCCATTTCAGGATGAGCAATCAGGAGCGCACCTTGGCCCAGGTAGTTCAAAAGGAGGCAGGGAAACACAAGAAACAACCACGCAATCTGGATCGGCTTTCGTCCGAAGTGTCCCATGTCCGCATACAGGGCTTCGCCACCCGTTACCGCAAGAACCACGGATCCGAGCATCCGGAATGCATGAAGCCCGTGATCCCGGAAGAACTGCACTGCATACGCGGGAGAGAGGGCGCGGAGGATCTCGGGAGCGTCGAAGATATGAATGAGTCCAAGCACGCCAAGTGCGCCGAACCAAATGAGCATGATCGGACCAAAGTAGCTGCCGATCTTGTGGGTTCCGCTTTTTTGTACGCCAAAGAGGCCCAGCAGAATGAGGACCGTGAGGGGAACCACAAAGTGTTCAAGCTCGGGGGACACGACCTTCAGTCCCTCCACTGCGGAGAGCACTGAAATCGCGGGGGTGATCACCCCGTCCCCAAACAGAAGCGAAGCGCCGGCGATCACAAAGAGGGCCGCAGCTCCCACCTGACCGGGTTTTGGGACCCTCAGGTGGTCTGGCAGAAGAGCCATCAGGGCCATGATCCCGCCCTCGCCCCGATTGTCCGCACGCATGAGGAAGAAAATGTATTTCAAGGTCACCACCAAAAGGAGCGACCAGAAGATCAGGGAAATCAATCCGTAGAGGTTTGAGGGAACCCCCGCCTCCACGCCGTGTGCGGGGTTCACACACTCCGAGATCGTGTAAAGAGGGCTCGTTCCGATGTCGCCAAACACAACTCCAAGCGCCCCAAGCGTCAGGGGCAGCATTCTTCTGCTGGATTTCGATTTCATGGGGATCGGTCTCCGAGGTGTCTTTCTTTCAGCTGAGACAACATTTGAATCGCATCAATGGGTCTCAACAGGTTCACATCAATCGAGTCGAGCTCCTCGCGAAGAAGATCCTTTTCCTGCTTCTTCTGGGGCTGTACCGAGTCAAAGAGCGAGAACTGTTCTGATGCGTCGGGAGCGGTGCGGGGTGCGTTCTCCAGGTCCTTCAGGATCGTCCATGACTTTTTCACGACCTCCTTGGGGAGGCCTGCGAGTTCCGCCACCTGGATTCCGAAGCTTTTGGAGGATTTTCCAAGAGCCATCTCATACAGAAACGTGAGTTTTCCCGCCTTGTCGATCACCTTCATGTAGGCGTTCCTGATTCCGGGAAGCTTTGATTCAAGTGCGGTCAGCTCATGATAATGAGTGGCAAACACGATGCGCGCGTTTGATTTCTGGTGGAGGTACTCCAGTGCCGCGTGCGCGACACTCATCCCGTCATAGGTTGAGGTTCCGCGCCCGATCTCATCGAGCACCACGAAGGATCTCGAGTCGGCATGGTTGAGGATGTGCGCCAGCTCAACCATCTCCACCATGAACGTGCTTTGGCCCCGCGCGATCGCATCATGGGCCCCGATCCGGGTGTAAAGGGAATGGAAGATTCCCCAATGAGCCTCGGTCGCAGGTACCGGGGCTCCAATCTGGCCCAGGAGAATGATCTGGGCCATTTGGCGCATGAGAGTGGATTTTCCGCCCATGTTCGGGCCTGTGATGATCAGAGTTCGGGAGCTCAGCGGATCAAGCTCGATGTCATTCGGAACAAAGGAACCATTCAGCACCGAGTCCACGACCGGGTGGCGCGAGCCTTTGAGGGTGAACCCGAATCCCTCATCCACGACGGGGAAGGTCCAGCCGGGACGGGAGGCAAGAAGAGAGAGGGAAACCATTCCATCGAGCTCACCGATGGCCATCGACAATCGCTTGCTTGCCTCTGACACGTTTCCTAAATCACGAAGAAGTTCCTCAAAGAGTTTCGCTTCGAGGGCCCGTTGACGGGTGGAAGCGGAAAGAATTTCCTCCTCGAATTTTTTCAGTTCCTCGGTGAAGAATCTCTCCCCTCCGACCATGGTTTGCTTGCGCTGGTAATGGGCGGGGACGTGTTTCAGGTTCGCGCTTGAGATCTCGATGAAGTACCCGAACACCCGGTTGTACTTGACCTTGAGCGTGGAGATCCCGGTTTGCTCCCGCTCCCGGGTTTCAAGTTCGATCAGAAATCTCTCACCCTGGGTGGTCAAGTCGATCAGGCGGTCGAGTTCCGTGTCGGTTCCGCGCTCAAAAATGTTTCCCTCGCGGGTGTGGACCGGGGCTTCGGGTTTCTGGGTTTTCAGGATTCGCGAGGCAAGGGGAAGCAAGGTCTCTCGTGTGGAAAGAAAGGTCGCATGCAGTTTTCCAAGCTCCGGGGATTTCAGTTCCCCGAGTCGATCGGTAAACCGGAAGGCGGCCTCAAGCGAAGTCCCGAAGGCGTGGGTGTCGCGGGGATGCGCAAGTCCTGCGGAAATCCGGCCGAGAATCCGGTCGAGGTCGTAGACGAGCTTCAGGTCTTCCCTCATTTGGCTTGCGAACAAGGAGGATGCTGCCAATTCGCGGACCGCATTCTGTCTCTCCCGAAGGGCTTCAAGATCCTTCAAGGGGGAGAGGAGTTCGCTCTCAAGAAAGCGGGAACCCATGGAGGTTGCGCATCGGGAAATGTTCTCAAAGAGGTCTTTTGTGTCGAGGTGGGTGTGTGTTTCAGGGCCGACGACCATTCGGTCGCTCTCGATCATGGGTTTCGGATCGTGAAGATGGGAGAGGATTTCCCGCCCTTGGGAGCGGAGAACATAGTGAATCAGGATCGCAAGCGAACGTTTGGCCGCAGGGGTCTCGAGAAGCGGATGGAGAACCAGTTTGCCGAATTGGCGCTGCAGAAGGGGAAGCTCCTCGCTTGAGGAAACTGAATTGGATGCAACCTCTTCGATCAAGACGGACCCGCTGGATTCGAGCAGGGAGAGGAACTCGGGCGGCGTTTTCGCGGAATGATTCAGGAAATGGCGGATTTCCCGAACTCTCGGTTCCGAAAGAAGTGCGCTCAATGGGGCGGCCCGGGTCAGGCGGATTTCACCTGTGGCAGGTTCGAGCAGAGCCATGCACCAGGTCTTCGCATCGACAGGACTCAGGGTTGCCAAAAACCGCGAGGATTTCCCCTCTCCGAGTTCAAACTGAACGGCGGGAGAAAAGGTCCGGATGATCTTCCGCTCGACGATTCCCTTGATCTGGTCCGCGCTCATTCCCTCGGGAAGAATCTGCTCTGCGATCGAGACCTTTTTTCCGTGGGAGAGAAGTTTTTGAATGTATGCAGTTGCACTATGGAAGGGAACTCCCGCCATGGGGATCGGATTTTCGCTCCGTTTGTCCCGGGAGGTGAGGGTCACCCCCAGGATCGGAGCCGAAACCACGGCGTCCTCGCCGAACAGCTCATAGAAGTCACCCATCCTGAAGAATAAAATGGATTCGGGGGCTTGTTCCTTGAGGCGCAAGAACTGTTTCATCAATGGTGTCGAGCACTCGGGGGAGCCCGGATCAAGCCTGAATGTCATGATGGATGGGTTTTAGCAAAAGGGGGAGTCACCTTCCAAACAAAAAGGGGGAGGCCGGCAGGGGCCACGCACCCTGGGAAAGGGTTGGTGTTTGGTCTCCGGGCAGTGCTTTGCGCGTGGCGACATAACCCTCTGTTTTTTCTGGATAAATCAAACTGGCCTCTTTGAATGGGCATGGGCCGTGGGCTCCATTGACCGAACCCCTCGGAGTCACAGGGGTTTCGCCGACTCTCGCGAGTTCGGATTGACAAAAGCGAGGCCGCAGGAGGCGGCTCGGAGGCGTAACCTCTGTGACTCCGATGGGTTCAAGCTCCGGCGCTCGAGAGCCATGCCCATTCAAAGAGGCCAGTTGAAGATCCCCATTCCGCAGCTCGCCCCCCTGTGGTAGGGTCACCCGAACCGAATGTTTGAACCAAACTCGATACTTGGGCCGGATTCTACAGCCGCAGTCCAAGGAGGAATCATGAAAAAAGTGCACGTAAAGACCTTTGGCTGCCAGATGAATGTGGCCGACACCGAACGAATGATCTCGCTCATGGGCGAGCGTGGAATGCAATCCACGGAAAACCCGAAAGACGCTGATCTCATCATCATCAACGGGTGCTCTGTCCGCGAGAAGGCGGTCCACAAAGCGGTTTCGTTTCTCGGCGAACAGCAGATCCTGAAAAAACAAAAAGGCGAAAAAGGCCCGATCATCGCGCTGGGCGGGTGTGTGGGGCAGCTCGACAAAGGCGAGGTGTTCAAGCGGGCGCCTTATCTTGATTTCGTCTTCGGGCCGGATGCCATCGACCAGCTCCCGGAGCTCGTGCACAAGGCTGAGAGCGGCAACCGCCACTTTGTCCAGGTTGAGTTCGACAAAACCCTGAGTTACTCCACACAAACCAAAGTGCAGGGACTGAAGGCCCAGGCCTTTGTGAACATCATGAAGGGCTGCGACAAGTATTGCACCTATTGCATTGTTCCCTTCACTCGTGGACGTGAAAAATCCCGCACGATCCGCGAGGTTCTGGACGACCTGGCGGGTCTCGTTGCCAAGGGAGTGCGCGAAGTGACCCTGCTTGGACAGAATGTGAACTCGTTTGGGAAAGGGAACCCCAACACGGAGGGGTTTGAGCCAAAAGAACTCCATAGTCCGATCGGAAAGGTGGGGCCGCGTGCCGGTGAAGAGAATTTCCCCCAGCTTTTGTACGCGATCGAAAACGATCCGCGCCTTGAAAAGTTGAAGCGCATCCGCTTCACCTCCTCGCACCCGCTTGACTTCAGTGATGAGTTGATCGGCTGTTACGCACCCAAAGAAAAGGGCGGCGTGAGCAAGCTTGCTCGCCATCTGCATCTGCCCGTTCAGTCCGGGTCCAACCGGATGTTGACCAAGATGGGACGCCATCACCAGATCGAGAACTACATTGCCCAGATGAAGCGTTTGAAGGAGCTTTGCCCCGATGTGGGTCTGTCCACCGATCTGATCGTGGGCTTTCCAACCGAGAGCGAGGAAGAATTCCTGGAAACAAAGAAGCTTCTGGATGAGGTCCGGTACGACAACATCTACGCATTCATGTATTCCCCCCGCCCCGGGACCCGCGCGGCCAAGCTTCCGGATGATGTGCCAAACGAGGTGAAGAATCGCAGATTGAACGAGCTTCTTGCCCATCAGTTGAAGATTGCGGCCGGAACTTATGCCGAGAGGGTCGGCCAGACACTTGAAGTCCTGGTTGAGGGTCTCGCAAAGAATCAGAATCTCATCAAAGAGGGCGAGTCAGGTCGTGTTTGGACCGGCCGCACGAGCTGCAACCGGGTTGTGAATTTCATCGACGATGGAAACCGGAATCTCCTGGGCCGCTTCCTGCAAGTGAAGATCACAGGATCGACCTCGCTGTCGCTGAGCGGAGAGTGGGTCCATGACCCGCATTTCGCGGAAACTTCGTCAAGCGATCCTGCCTACACATCGTCGTATTCAAGTTCAGAGGTGGTTCAATGATTCTCCCGCACAAAGGCATCAATCCGGAAATTCCTGAAAGCTGTTTTATCGCACCAAGTGCCGATGTGATCGGCGATGTGGTGATGGGCGAGGAGAGCTCCGTGTGGTTCCAGGTTGTGATCCGGGGGGATGTGAATTCCATTCGGATCGGATCGCGCACCAACATCCAGGACGGCTCGATCCTCCATGTGACGCGCGACAAGCCGCCCATGAAGAGCGCTCCCCTCTCGATCGGGGATGATGTGACGGTCGGGCACAGGGTGACTCTCCATGGATGCACGATCAAAGACCGTGTATTGCTCGGGATGGGAGCCACCGTGCTCGACGGGGCTGTGATCGAGAATGACTCGATTGTGGCGGCAGGGGCTTTGGTCACAAAAGACAAAAAATTCCCCCCGCGATCCCTGATTCAAGGAGCCCCGGCCAAAGTCGTGCGCGAACTCACCGCAGAGGAGGTCTCCATGTTGAAGGCCTCTGCTACGAATTACGTGGGCGATACGAAGCTCTACAACGAAGAGTTCGAGCATCTCTTTGCGGACCATGACCATGATCATGGCTGTGGGGATGAGAGCTGCGGGGACTGTCACTAGATTCGGATTTGAGGGAGGAAAGATGGAAGAGACAAAAGGGATTTCAGGATCGACAAACGAAGTGAACCCCGGGGATGCCCTTCCTCCTTTTGTTCATCTCCATGTGCACTCACACAACAGTTTTCTCGCCTCCACGATCAAGATCGCGGATCTTGTAAAGCAAGCAAAAGCCGAAAACATGCCGGCTGTGGCCCTCACCGACACCAATAATGTGTTCGGAGCCATCGAGTTTTACTTTGCGTGCAAGGATGCCGGCATCAAGCCGATCCTGGGATGTGATCTTGTGTTTTGTCCGGATGGCCGGGATCAGGTTTTCGACAAGAAGAAGCAGCTCTTCTCGCTTGTGGTCCTTTGCAAGAACATGTTGGGGTATCAGAATCTTTCCAAGCTCCTGACCCGCGCCTTTGTGGATGGTGCAAACAACAAGACCCCGCTCAGCGATCTGGTCCGGGGGGTGGTGGACCGGGAGCTCCTGAATCAGTTCGGGGACGGATTGATCGTGCTCAGCTCCTCGATCCGGGGAGAGGTCGGCTATCACCTTTTGAATGGCAACGAGGATGAGGCGCTGAAGTCCATCCAGTGGTTCAAGAACCGTTTCGGGAGCGATTTTTATCTTGAGGTGGTCGACAACGGGATTCCGGAACAGGACGCCGTGAATCAGCGCCTGGCCGAGATCGGGCCGCGCCTGGGAGTGGATCTTGTAGGAACAAGCGAGAGCTTCTACCTTGATCCATCTTTTGCCGAAGCCCAGGAAGTGCTTCAGTGCATTCCACTCGGGAGGACGCTTGATTTCGAGCGTCCGAAATCGCTCGTTCCAGCCGAATTCAGTTTCAAATCAAGCGAGATGATGCGGCAGCGTCTTGCCTCCTACCCCGGGGCATACGAGAACTCGCTTAAAATTGCAGAGCAGTGCAATCTCCACTTCAAGTTCAAGGACGAGAGCGGGAAGGCGATTTATCATTTGCCAAGCTTCAGGCCTGAAGGGGTCAATCGGGGAGATCCGTTTGATGCGGTCGCGTTCTTCCGGGAGGAAGCCCGGAGGGGCCTTGAGCAGCGGTTTTTGGAGCCGGAATTCTCGGGGCCCGAGGGCAAGAAGCATCTCCCGAATTGGACCGAGCTTGAAAAAGAGTACCGGACACGCCTTGAAGAAGAGTTAACGATGATCGAGAGAACCGGATTTTCCGGATACTTTCTCATCGTCTCTGATTTCATCAAGTGGGCCAAATTCCAGAACATTCCGGTCGGTCCGGGGCGGGGATCGGGAGCGGGCTCGCTCGTAGCGTACGTTCTTTTCATCACCGACATTGATCCCATCGAGTTCAAGCTTCTCTTTGAGCGTTTCATCAATCCGGAACGGGTTTCCATGCCGGACTTCGATATCGATTTCTGCCAGGATCGCAGGGGGCGCGTGATCGAGTACGTCGAGCAGAAGTACGGAAAGGAAAACGTTTCCCAGATCATTACCTTCGGAAAACTTCAAGCAAAGGCCGTGCTGAAGGATGTCGGTCGTGTGTTGGGGCTCCAGTTTTCTGAAACCGACCAGATCACAAAACTGTTTCCGGATGAACTCAACATCAAGCTGAAGGATGCTTTTGAGCAGAGTGCCGATCTTCGGGCAAAGATCGAGTCCGAACCAAAGCTCCAGAAGGTCTGGGAATATGCGCTGAAGCTTGAGGGCCTTTATCGGAACGCGGGGATGCATGCCGCAGGCGTGATCATCACCGAGGAGCCGATTGTCACGTATTGCCCGCTTTATGTTTCAAAAGACGGCGATGTGGTGACCCAGTTCGACAAGGATTATTCCGAGAAGATCGGCCTTGTGAAGTTCGATTTTCTGGGTCTGAAGACCCTGACTGTGATCGACAGTGCGGTCCGGTTCATCCGGGCGCAGCCCGGATGCGAGACCTTTGACCTGAAGGCGGTTTCGTATCGCGATTCCAAGGTCTTTGATCTGATTTCAAGCGGAAACACGAATGGGGTGTTCCAGGTGGAATCGGACGGCATGAAGGATCTGTGCCGGAGGATCATTCCGAACAGCCTTGAGGACATCACCGCGATCAACGCGCTTTATCGACCGGGTCCGCTGGGCTCGGGGATGGTGGATGACTTCATTGATCGAAAGCACGGCCGTCTTGAAACGCGTTATGAACTCCCGGAGCTTGAGCCGATCCTGAAGGACACCTATGGCGTGATCCTGTATCAGGAACAGGTCATGCAGATCGCACGAGATGTGGCGGGCTACACCCTCGGACAAGCCGACATGCTCAGGCGAGCGATGGGGAAAAAGAAAGCCGATGAGATGGCCAAGCACAAGGAGATCTTTGTGAAGGGGGCCACCGGGCGCGGGGTGGATGAAAAGAAAGCGGGCGAGCTTTTTGATCTCATGGCCAAGTTTGCGGAATACGGATTCAATAAATCCCACTCTGCAGCCTATGGCGTGATCACCTACCAAACGGCCTATCTCAAGACGTATTTCCCGGTCGAATTCATGGCAGCACTCATGACCACGGAAATGAGCGACACCGACAAGCTTGCCAAATACACGGCCGATGCGCGCGCAATGGGGATCACCGTGCTTGCTCCCGACATCAATGCATCCATCCATTCCTTTACGGTCGAGGCGCTTCCGAAGACTGAAAACGGTTTTGAAAAGGCGATTCGCTTTGGACTGGAGGCAATCAAGGGAGTGGGGGGAGCTGCAGTGGATGCGATCCTCGAAGCCCGGGCAAACGGCGATTTTGATACGCCACTTGATTTTGCGAAGCGAACGGGAATGAGGAAAGTGAACAAGAAGGTTCTTGAGTCGCTCATTCTTTCGGGGGGATTTGATTCCCAGCTCGAAAAAACGGGCCTCACGCGAGCCTCACTGTATTCGTCCATGGAGAACCTGATTCAGTACGGGCAGGCGGAACAGGCCAAGGCGGAACTGGGCCAGAGTTCCCTGTTTGATGATTTCAAGGCCGAAGAGGTCAAGCTCTCGACCCCGATCGATTCCTTGATCAAGAAGGAGCCGGAGTGGCCGCTCTCAAAGAGGCTGCTCTCGGAAAAGCAGGTGCTCGGATTTTTCATCTCGGGGCACCCGATGCAGAACTGGCAGAGCATTTGCAATGACTGGCTCGGGTTCAATACCGAGGTGCTCAAGGGTCTTGCCGAGAAGGCCAAGCCCGCGTCATCGGACCAGCCTGCATATGGACCCAATGCCCAGAGGCCGCGCCGCAAAGAGGTGAAAATCGCGGGCATCATCAGTGAGTTCAAGGAAATCACCACCAAAAAGGGTTCCAAGATGGCGTTCATGCAGGTGGAAGACCTGCTCGGGCGGATCGAAGTGATTGCCTTCCCCGAGTTTTACGCCAAGTTTCAGGCCCAGATTGCCATCGCAAAGGAGTCCCCCGAGCCCTACGCATTCACGGGAGAATTCGAGGTCAAGGAAGGGGAACCGAAGATTCTGGCCTCGGACTTCAAGCGTCTCGAGGAAGCCCATGGGGATCGTCCGGTCACGGTGGTGGTCGAGATCGATCCGGACGGGATCCGGGTGGAACAGCTTCGGAGTTTCAAGCAACATGTTCTGAAAAACAGGGGAAGATCCCCTGTGAAGCTTGTGTTCTTGAGTCCGGAGTGGAGCGGGAAGCTTGACCTGCCACAGGCGCTGAAGGTCGAGGGCACCCCCCAGTTTGCGGCAGAGGTGAACCGGATTTTCGGGAAACCCGTGGCAAGACTCCAGTAGACAATCCGGGCCTTGGCTGTTGTAATGGAACTATCGTGACCCAGAAGCGCAAGCTCCGACTGACAACACGATTTCAGGAGATCTTCGAGCTGCTTTCCCGATCTGTCGAGAAGGACGGCTGCTTCATCTGGAAGGGGGCGGACCGCAAACGGGTCAAGTTTCCGGTGATGGTGGTGCAGATCTCAAGCGATCAGTCGGTGATCCAGGTCCGGCAGAGTTCGATCCATGAGTCCATCCAGACGGGCGAGGTATTGTACCTCAAGCTTCCCTTCCGGGATGCCGCCCTGAAGACACGGGTGGTGGAGCGGGTGGGCGCAAAGCTCACGCTCGAGTTTCCGGTTCAACTCGCCCTGGAGGAGGGGCGCAAAAATCCCCGGTATTATTTTCATCCCTCCGAAGAAAAGAACGCGCAGATCAGAACCCTGATCAACCGTGCAAAGGTGTTGCCTGAGCGGCTTCACAATGTGCTTGTCTGCGACATCAGCAAAGGCGGGATGGCGGTATTTGTTCCCACGATGAGCAGACAGTTTTTCGATGTGAAGGATCAAGTGAGGCTCACCTCCTTGGGCATTCATCGGTTTGATGCGGTTTTGAGGGGAGAGGTTCTGTTCAAGGTCCCTTTTGACGTCAAGGGCACGCTTGCGAATCGATCCGGGTATAAGATTGGAATCCAGTTTGACCAGGAGCTTGATCAGGCCACTCTCGAGCGATTCCTCGCCAAGCGCAATCTGTTCAGCATCACTGATGAGCAGATCGTACGGGATGAGAATTTCAGGAATCAGGTCGTGTCCCATATGGCGGGAATCAGAAAGACGCTTTCCGGCAAGAAGGCTTTCAAGGATTTGTTTGAGGTGTTTGACCGAGCTCGCGCAGAGAACCACTACCTGAAGCAGCATGTGCATTTGCTTTGTCAGGTGATGTCGGGGCTTGGCACAAAGCTTGGTTGGATTTCGGAGCGCAGTGTGGACAAGCTCATTTATGTTGCCTATCTCCACGATGTGCGGTTCACGAACTTTCCCCACCTTGCACGGATTCAGAGCAAGCGAGAGTTCGAGAAGCTGAAAGCGGGGCTTACCGATGCTGAGCAGAAGGCGTTTCTTGAAGCTCCGATGTATGCGGCGGAGCTTGCGCGTATGGACCTTGAGTCTTACCCCGATGCGATCCGGATCCTGGAACAGCAAAAAGAGCTCCCGGACGGGACCGGGTTTCCGCACGGGATGAGCGCATCGTTCATCGCGCCCTTGAGTGCTCTCTTCATTGTTTCACATTATTTTGTCGACTATGTGATTGATCATCCGGATTGGACGGCGAAGGACTTCGTCAAGACCTATCAGCATCGCTTGAAGGGTCAGTATTTTCAGAAGGCGCTGCGGGCGCTGGTCGATTAAGAACTGGTCTTTTTGAATGGGCATTCCTGCTTCTCTGCTTCCCGCAACTCTCTAAAACGCTTGGCACTTTTTCTGCAATTCGACGGGCATGAATCGTTATTGCATCAATTTGGACTGCTCCGAGCATCAATCAAGGCATCCTGGAGGTTCGGTTTCCGGACGAGTCTCCAAAAAGGGGACTTTTTACCGACGGTGCGATCGCCGCTATATCCAGCGCTTCAAGTGCATGGTTTGCAAGGTCCAGTTCTCAAGAGCCACCTTCGATCCCGATTATCGGCAGCACAGGCGTGAGATCAATGAACGGCTTTTTGTGTTTCTTGCATCAGGTGGAACACAGCGAAGGGCCGCGATTTTACTCAAAACCGACCGCATGACAATCAGGCGGAAACTGAGAATTTTGGGTGCGCGCGCGAAGGCGGATCATGAGGAATGGCTCGAGGAGCAATTTCAAGAGGCTTCCATCAAACACATCCAGTTTGATGACCTTGAGACCTCGGAACATACCAAGTGCAAACCCCTGAGCGTGACTCTTGCGGTTCGAAACAGAAGTCGTGAAATCCTTGATTTTCAGGTGAAAAGAATGCCTGCAAGGGGATTACTAGCAAAGATCGCTCGAAAAAGATACGGCCCGAGGAAGGACGAGCGATCCGAGGGCTGGGATCTGCTTTTTAGGAATCTAAAGCCGCTGCTTCATCCAGAGGTCCTGTGCGAGTCTGATGAGAATCCGCACTATCCGAAATATTTGAGGAGGCATTTGCCGGGTGCAAAGCATGTTCGCTACAAAGGAGCCCGTGCGGCCACCGTGGGCCAGGGAGAGTTGAAGAAGCAAAGGTTTGATCCGCTTTTTTCACTCAATCACACATGTGCGATGTTGAGAGCCAATGTCAGTCGCCTCTTTCGTAGAACCTGGAATACGACGAAGAAAGTGGAAGGCCTCATTGATCATCTGTGGATCTATGTCAGGTATCACAATACCGTACTGATAAGCCCGAAGGAATGAGCTGTGCCCATTAAAAAAGGCCAGTTAGGGGGCTTTCGGAACCTCCGCAGCCCCCCGACTCAAGATCGAAGGGGCCTTCTTGGTGTAGCGATATCCGATTCTGACGAAGAGGCTGATGTCGCGATTTGCCTCAATCTTGTCGGGAGGCAGAAGGTCGAGTTTCCGGAAGATCGCGTCACTTGCGTTCTGTGGATTCACGGCGGCTTTTTCCTCGGGGCTCATTTGCTTGAGCAGGCCTTCCATCATCTTGCTGAAATCGACTTCGCCCGCCTTGTTTGCATCCTGATGGGATGAACCTTTCGATGCGTAGGATGCGCCGGGGAGTTCCTGCGAGTCTCCTCGGGTGGCTTTTTCAGCAAGGGACATTCCGGTACTCAAGGTAGATTTCATGTCATTTGGCATTCCCAAGGCATTGGCAATGTGATTTCCGATGGACGCGCCACTTCCATCTCCGTCATAGCTCTTCGCCAGATCTCCGAGGGTCTTTCCACCCATCAGGTTTTCCATCAAGCGGTTCACCCTCGAATCGCCCACCAACGCTGCAATTGCCGGAGCTTCGTTGGATCCTTGGAATGTACATGTGAGGTAGGAGTTCCCTTGCGCCGATTTGCACTGATCTTTTGGGTCTGATGAGGCGGCATCACTGATGGCAGCTCCCGGGGCTTGATTCTGCTGGCCACCCATGGGATTTGAGAAGTTCGCAACAATTGCATTGGAGCTTGCTGCGGCGAGGGCGTTCGCTTTCGCTGCATCGACCTTCACCTGTCGAATTTTCTTTGCATCGGCAGCCTCCCAAATCGACATTCCCATTTCTACAAAGAGGAGAGCCGAGGACATGACGCAGGCCTTTTGGCCATCGGCTTTGGCATTGGGATCAGTTTTGGAGTTAGACGCGGTTGAAGCATCCGTTGAACTGCTTGCAGGGGCATTGGCGGCTCCTTCGGTTCCCGCACCTGTTGCGGGCGGGTTACCTCCGGGTGTAGTGCCTACAGTTTGACCTGCCCCACTCGAGGTATTGCCTTTGGAAAACAAGCCATCAAACGCGGACCATGCCGCGTCCTTTACTTTGGAGAGGTAGGGGGCAGCGAGCGTTCCCACTTTGTACGCGGCAACCAACCCGTTTACTGTTTTTGCCATTCCGTTGGTTTGCACTTCAGTGTCATTCTTGATTCTCTTTTTTGTTGAGTGGTCAATCAGCATTTTTGTTCCGGTTCCACCCAAGGAGAGGCCCGTGCAGACCGCTGGTTCAGGAAGAAACGCTGCAAGAAGAGCACAAGCTGTACCTAGGGCCCCGAACATGATAGCTTTTGTGTTCGCCCTCTTGCGGGCGATTTCCGCATGCTTTGCGGTTTCGCAGTCGGTATATCCTGCAACGGGGACTGTTGGATCGGTGTTGAGACTTTGTCTGGAATTGATGGGGTCGCATACACTCGAGTACGAGTTTTGCGATTCTTCTGCATGGGCGGACAAAGGGAACGGCAGGGGAGAGGCGATCGCCAGTTGCAGAATCAGGATCGCACGGATTGATGCCAATGCCGAGCGTGGCGAATGGGATTTGTGGTTTTCGTGTGACGGTCTCATTCCTTTTTCCCCCTCGAAAAAGTTCGTTCCTTGGTCGTTTGTCCGCTGGTCCTTACAGGTTGTACAAAACCGCACCCTCCTGGCTCTTCTTCAGATAGCGCTTGTGGATCACCTCAAAGATATTCTGGTTCCTGCCGATCACGGCGGCCTGATCGGACGCAGGGGCCCGGTCTCCGAGCGCCACTTGATCCGCACCGGCGTCCCTTGATTCGGCACCTTCTTCGGCTGGAAGGAGTTTCTTGAGAAGATCGGCAAAGGCCTGATCAATCCCGACGCCTTCCGATCCTCCGCCCGACTTTCCGCTAAAGCCGCGCCCTGCAGCTGTCGGATCGTTTGCAGCATAGCTTACGACCGGATCCTTGGTCTTGGCAGGAGCCTGTGGACCGCCGTCGTCTTGCGCCGCTTGGGTTCCACCCACGCCGCCACCTCCTCCACCGGGAACACCCTGGGGAGTCTCGGTCCGCCCTTCACCAAATCCCGGGGCAGGGGGAGCTCCTGCCATGGTATCGAGGTCCGTGGGGTTGAATTGCGGTTGGTCTTCCAGTGCGACGGCTTTGTCGTCGGTTTCAGGATTCAGGATTTGGCCATCGGTGAGAGCGGTAACGGTCGGAGCGGTGTCCACCGCTCCCGGAGGAGGCGCTTCATTGGCGAGTTGGATGTTGTAGTTTTGGTTGTTCTGAAGACCCGAGTAGTCCTGATCCCGAACGGCATCCCGCTCGATCTTGAATTGCCGGGCCTTGTTGTATGACTTCGCGGCTTCGATCCCCATGGTGAGCGAGTTCATCACCTGTGCATTTCGTGCGCCATTGAGGTTCTTGCTCACGTTGCCCCGCTGTTCATTCAAGATAGATTCCTCTTGGTCGATCAATGCGAGTGCTGCAGGGTTACCATTTGCAATTACTCTTTTTCCGGGTATTTTACCCAGATCCAAATCGATCTTGGTTAACGCGTCGTTAGCACGCTTTTTTACCACCGAGTTGCTGGCAATGTGGGCCGCCCCCAGCAGTGTTTGGGAGAGAGCCGTTAAGTTTGCTCTCTTTTTTGCTTTGTTCAACTGGGTTCTTGTCTCTTCATTGACCTTGTTTTGGCTGTCAATCATGTTCCGGCTTGTGACAGTGGGTCCTTGGGCTGCGAGGTTGGCCGCTTGGATGTTTCCGTTTTGAACCACTTTGCTGCGGCCCATGTCATCAAGCACGCCCATGCCTTGTACCATCAACTCGCTTGCAGCTCTTGAAATCCCGCTGTGAAGTGTCCCGTAGCGGCCATCAAAGCCGCCTTGGTTTTTTTCCATGATCTCTTGAGCGTTCGCTTTTCTTTGAACTTCTTTTTCGTGAGCAATTTGCGCATCTTTTTTGGATTTTCCCGAGGCCTCAGTATTCCTCTTTGCATCTGATGTCGTTATGACATTTTTTTCATCGCCTCCGAAGTTTTTAGTTAGGTGTTTATCATAGAGTTCTTTCGAATCATCATGTGATTTTTTCAGTTCAACATATCTTTCGCGGGTTGGGCCAGAGCACGTTGAGCCTAGATCAGCACATTGCGGATTATTTCTCAAGAAATCATCATAGTTCGCTTTGTTTGTTTCAAAAGTTGTTTTAAAGTTCAGGTTTTCATCTACCTTCAAATTATGAGCATCAATTTCTTTGTTTTTTGCGTGCCCGGAGACGCGGCTTAACCAGCCATGGTTTTCTTTTGTTTTTTTACCGATCAGATTATCGACACCTGTTTTTTGTTCTATGTTCGCCGCATGTTCGGTATTTGCTTTCGCCAAATTATCGGAGATCGTTTTTTCATAGCTCTCGTCACGCGTAAGTCGATTTACAATTTCCTCACTGTGGCTTTGCCTCGATTTGATCGTTATACACTCACCATTTTCCCAAAACTTGCCTTCATTCTTGCATTTTAATTCAGGGGCGGCGGCTGCTGCCGAAATCTTATTTTGGTACTTTGTCAATTCATCGCCGGTAAAGCTGGTAACTACTTTGTGGCCATTGTAAGTCCCGTTTTTAATGTGGTCGAGATTTGTCTTTATGGATTGGTTCGGGAGGCCATTTACATATGAAGTCCATTCCTCACCCTTGGAGGTTGCTAATTCTTTAATTCCTCCTTCATTATTGAGGGAGTAAGTGCTGTTGCTATCGGTCCACTGAATGCCCTCATCCGGATGTGCAAGTGCATAGTTAAGGCATTTTTGCCAAGTATCAAGGCCGTAAAAACCCTCTGTTAAGGAGCGCTGCCTGGTGCATCCCGCCTCCGCTACGCCTGCCGAAAGAAGGCTTCCCAAGGTGAATGAAAGTAGCAAAATTCCTTGCTTCATAAGTCCCCCAAAAAAGATCAGGCGTGACACGCCTTGTTAATAGGATAGCAAGGGCGGAAATCAAAAACAAAGCAAAATGGTCGCGTTTTCTACATGAAACTGATTTAGCGAAAAATTATTGTTTTTATTGGCTTTTTCTTGCTGCCCAGACATGGGTCTCGCTCAAGAAATACACCCAGTCGCCCAGGAAATGAACATCCAGTAAGGGGAGGGACACATGAGCGACCCCAAGCGCTTCCCCCGTGGCGAGGTCATAAAACGAGAGACTCCGGGACTCGCCCTCCTTCTCGCTTGGCACCACCACACGGCTCAGGTCAGGGTTTGTGCGCAGGAAGCTCACCTCAGGGGTGTGGATCGTCTGCTCCCACTGCAACTCATGGGTTCCAAGATTTCGAAGGGCAAGAAGGTTTGAATCAGACAGGGTCAGGAGGCGATCCTTGCCCACAATCCTCACCGCACGAAGCTTCGATTCTTCATGATGGGTCCAGCGCTGGGAGAGATCCACGGGATTGAGTAAAAAAGTGTTCTCCTGATCCACAAGTCCGAGCACAGGGCTTGCGCCTGAACTGTGAGGTTCATGCTCGACCACCAGGAAGGATTCGAGATCCGGATACACGTGCGGCGTTCTTTGAAGCGTTTTTCCGTTTACCGGATCAAGAAAGACCCAGTGCCCGCTCTTTCCGGCGACCTTCGGTTCGAAAAAAAGAAGATGCTTTCCGCCTCGAAGAGCACGGACTTTCGAAAACAACTCGGGCCGCTTCCAGAGCACCTCTCCTGTCTTTGCCTTGAGTGCCCAAATCCCCCCCGCGGCACCCGAAACAAAAAGCGTCTGGGTTTCGGGATCAAGCATGAGCGCGCCTTCCTTGGAGCGGGGAATGGTGCGGGCCCACAGCAGGGCCGGGTTCAGGTAATCCACACACGAAATCCGAAGCGAGCCAAGGGAGGTGTGATCAAGAAGATAGAGCTTCTTTCCATCAAGGACGAAATCAAGGGCCTGATTCAAACGCAAACGAAGCACCCAGTGATTGAGCCCGGTGTAGGCATCAAAGCCGTGGATGTCGCCGCCTTGATCAAGCAGCACAAGGGATTCCGGCCCCGAGGCAAGAACCTTCTCAAAATCGTAACCAAGGCGGAGCTTGTATTTGAATTGATAGCCAAGCCCCCGGGCCCAGCCAATCTCCTCGTCCGGCAACTCGGTTTCGGGATTGCCGACAGGTTCGATCCATTCGGTGCGCACGAGATCATCAATCGGCGTGAGGCGCGACTGGTCCGGATTCAAGCGGTTCAGGAACAGCGGCAGCGACCAGATCGCAAGGCCGAGCACCATCGAACTGCTTGCAACTGCGATCAGGGACTTTCGATGTTTACGAAGAAGGGGGGAGCGAAGCGAGGTCAGGAGAATCGCACAAACCGCAGCGATGAAAAAAAAGCTCCACGCGAGCAGGGAAAAAAACGAAATGCGGTTGAAGAACTCAAGCAGGAGCACGCGAGCTCCACTTTAGGCGATTTTTTTCCGCTCCGCCACTTTCTTTTCGATGGCCTGGATCAGGAACCGGATGTTCGAGACCTGATGTTCCATGATGAATCGCTCTTCATGCGAGATGTTCCCGAGCGAAAGGTGAACCGCCTTCAGATGCTCGAGCACTTCGTGGAATTGCTCGGTCACAAGATCCTTCTTCGCGGTGTGGATGGGAATCCGTTTTAAAAAGCTGTCTTCCGCCGAGGAGCGGAGGTATTTCAGCTTTTGCGGCTCGATCCAGAATCCGCGCATCTCGCCCGGGTGCCGGAGCGTGGGCGAGGACTCAAGAAAGAAAGCGGTGATCTCGATCTGGCGCGACTCGGGGAAGTGGGCGACCCGGATGAAATCCGAGTTCTTGATCATCGCATGGATCGCCTGGTTCTGGTGATTCTGCGAGGGCCAAAAGTATTCCATCATCTGTTTCAAGGTCAGGTCCGCATCCTCGACCACGAACTTGATCGCGATCCGCTTTGAGAATTCGGCGATTTCAATCTGGGCAATCCGCTCCCCGGTTCTCCTTTGGGTGCGCTCGGAGAAGGCGAGGGTCCAAAGTGCTGTCAGGAAAAACCGCAGCTGCTGGGTGCGCTCCGACCACCGCTTTGCCTTCATGAGTGTCGTGTTCATGATTGCATCAATGCACCGGGTGTTCGCACCATCATGGTCAAACCAGTCCTGATGGTGAATGGGAGTGGTCTGAGGAAGGATTCCGCGGAATCCCGCCTTCTGGTCCGGAAACACGAGGGCCTGTAGGATGGTCTCGATCTCAAAAGAATCGAGACGGTAAAAATCAAGGAGGATCATCTGGTGGAACGAAGGCATTGCGGAGAGCTCAAAGGGCAGGATCGCATCGGCGAAGTACCCCGCAATCGTCGGTCCCTCAAGACGAAGAGAACCAAAACGGGTTTCCAGTTTTTTCCAGGAAAGATACCGGTACCACGGGAGCAAGATCACCGTATAAGCATGGGTCTCGAGGTGCTTGATGAAATCACTCTCGCTGAAGCTGGCCGGGATGATCTCGAGATTGTACTTTGGCCTCAGCACCGACACGAGTTTCGTGAACACGGCCTTTCGGTCGTGAGGGAGGCGGTCATCCATGAAAAACGCGATTTTCGGCGACGAATCCCGAGGGTCCATATCCTCTTCCCTTATCGTCAAAACTAAGACAAACTTTAGCCCGTGAACGAGAAGCAAAAAGTCATTGTGGAATCCTTCGGGCGGGGCCTTGCTGTGGTCGCGGGCGCCGGCTGCGGGAAGACCACCACCCTTGTGGCCAAGTGCCGGGAGCTCCTGAGCCGAAACCCGAAGGCCCGGTTTTGCGCGGTCTCCTTTACCGAAAAGTCCGTTCGGGACCTTCGGGAGTCGCTCAGCGAAAAATTAGGCGGGGTCGACCTCCAGGACCACTGGGTCAAGACCATCCACGGACTCTGCGCCTCGGTCCTGCACGAGTTTCCGGTGGCAGCGGGCCTGCAAGGGGGCGAGCGGATCCTGATCGAGGATGAGGCGAATCGCCTTTGGGGTCGCAGTCTCGAGGTGCTTTGGAGCTCGAACGACAATGCCGGGATCAGTGAGGCACTGGATCGGCTGTTATTGGTGTACTCCCGCGGCTCGCTCGAGGAGCTTCTCAAGAAACTCAGGAGCCTCATGTCCTTTGGCGTGGACGAGTTCATCTCCAAGTCCTTTGATCGACAGGAAGTGCGGGATCTCTGGCTTGTCTTCGAATCGGTCTATCAGCGCTATCAGCAGTCGAAGAACCGGGACGGAGGCCTTGATTTCAATGATCTTGAACTGAAGGCTGATCTCGCGCTCTCGGATGAACGGGTCCGGAATCACTTCCATTCCCGGTTTGATCTCGTGATGGTGGACGAGTTCCAGGACACAAACCCCCTGCAAGGCCGGATTCTTGAGCGGTTTGTGAAGCCGGGTCTCAAGAACATGTGCATCGTGGGCGACCCGAAGCAATCGATCTACCGTTTTCGGGACGCGGATGTGTCCGTGTTCCAGGACCTGACCGTGCGTCTTGCCGAGCGACATGTGCTTGATGAAAACTACCGATCCCGTCCGCCGATCATCGAGTTTGTGAATGAGGTCTGCGAGCCAGCCTTTCAAGCCTCGAACCTTCCCTATGAGCCCCTCCTCGCACGACGGGATGCGACGGGTGAGGGCGCAGTCTCGATTCTTGAGTGGACCCGTGAGGCCGATCTCGCCGGGTTTCTGCTCTCGGAGCAGCGAAAGGGTGTGGATCTCTCCGAGTTCGTCATCCTCGCCCGCACGCTCCGGAATCCCAAAACCCGCGCCTTTTTGCTCGTGCTTGAGGAGCGGGGCATTCCGTTTCTGCTCGGGAGTGGAGGCAGGTTCTACGAGGATCCGCGCGTGCTCGAGGCGATCGCGTTTTTGAAGGGCTGGGTTTCCCCCGAAAATACGATCTCGCAGGTCACTGCTCTTCGGGCTCCGTGGATCGGAGTTTCAGATGAGTGGCTCCTTCAGAAAAAGGGAGCCTACTTCAAGCATTTTTTCACCGAAAAAACCCATCCCGTCGCCCGTGCGCTGGGTGAACTTTATCTTTCCCCCGGAAGAACCTCCACGGTTCGTCCCGGGCAGATTCTGGCCGGGCTCCTGGCTCTTGAGGTCCTCGATGAGGAGCTGTATGCGCCTCTGGTCTCGCTTTGGCACAAGGTCGAGGAGTGGAGCAGGCAGGGGCTCCGCTTTGAGGCGGTGGTGGCGCAACTGACCGATGCTGTGGAGAACGAAAAGATCGAAAAAGAGGTTCCTGCTCCCGCTGAAAAGGGCATGGTTCGCGTGATGACGGTCCATGGATCCAAGGGCTTGCAGTTTCCGCGTGTGATCCTTCTTGATTTCGAGGGGCCCTCACGCAATTCGAACCGGAGCGGAAATCTGATCTGGGATCGAAAGCTCGGCGTTCATCTTTTGAATCGTGACGAGGACGGTGAAACCCTGAAGGATGATCCGGAGAATGTGAAGTGGAAGGAACTCGAGAAGCAATCTGCGATCGCCGAGAGCAAGAGAGTATTCTATGTCGCGCTCACACGAGCGCAAGAGCGTTTGATCCTGGTCTGGAAAAAAGAGGTGAAGGAATCAAAGAAGAGTCAGGAGCCCGGGTATGATCCGTACCTTGAGGACAACTGGCGTGGATGGGTGAAGGCGGCGCGCGTTCCCGAGGCTTTGTCATTTGAGCCGGGCGAGGCCGCGATCCAGGAGAAAGGTCCTGCCGATGGTCCTTCCGCGCTCCCCGAAAAGATTGCTTTTGACTCAAAACCCTATCGCGCACGTCATTCCCCAAGCGAGTGGATGGTGCTGAATCAATGTGCCCGTAGGTATCGGAAGCGCTTCCTTGAGCACGAAGTGGAGGATACGAAGGCGGGGAGCGTGACAGGATCCGGGAAGGGCATTTCCGCATCCGCTTCTGCAGAGCGAGGCGAGCGAATCCACAAGTTCATCGAGGAGAAACGCGATGAAGAATTGGTCTCCGAGTTCCCGGATCCGGCACTTGGGGCGCGCTTTGTTTCTGAACTTCGAGGATTTCTTCGGGATTCAGGGGGGGCGATCAAAAGTTACACCGAGCTCGCCTTTGAGGTCCCGCTATCGGACCGCGAGGCCCTGGTGGGGATGATGGATCGGCTCGAGGTTGATTTTGAGACCAAAGCCATCCGCGTGATTGATTACAAATTCACCTCAAAACCGGTAGAGGCGCAGGCCCTCCTCTTGAATTACGCGCTGCAGCTTCGTTTGTATGCCCATGCTGCAATCAAGCTTCTTGATTTTGAGCCGGTCAAGATCGAGGGCTTTCTTGTTCATTTCACGGAAACCTCCTTTGAGATCATTCCGGCTCCCGCTTCCTGGTTTGGCCCTTCAGTGATCTCAAACGAGGTTTCAGAGCTCTTTGCTCGGGCAAAATCGGAGGATGAATCCCCTCAGGCCGGGGAGCATTGCAGGTACTGCGAAGTGCGGGAGTCTTGCCCGGCCAAACTGTGAATGGTTGACGGGGGGCCTCCTTTTTGGTTCACTGAGGCCTACCCATGGCAGAGCAAAAAAAGATCTCGAGTTCCTCAACCGCTGAATATTTCTCAAAAAATCTCCAACAAGTCGGGTTTTCAAGCCCCACCAAGGCCGTCCTGACCACGCTGAAGGAGGCCGTCGACAATGCGCTGGATGCCTGTGAGGAGCACCAAATCACCCCCTCGCTCCGGGTTGAAATCGACCGTCTGGGGGCAGGTTCTATCAAGAATTCCGAGCGAATTCGTGTGGTAGTCGAGGACAACGGCCCCGGAATCGACGCCGACGACCTTCCTAAGGTGTTTGGCGAGTATCTTGCCTCCTCGAAGTTCGGTCGGGGAAGGTGCACTCGCGGTCAACAGGGGATCGGGATTTCGGCGGCCACCACCTGGGCCCAACTCACCTGCGCACAGGGTGCCAAGGTGGTTTCAAAGACCAAGAATATGCGCAAAGCCGTCTCGGCCATGATCGAGGTCGACATCAAGAACAACAAGGGCGTGATGAAGAATCGCGAAACCTTTGATTGGGATCGTCCCCACGGAACGCGCGTCGAGTTTGTCTTTGATGGTCGAATCCAGATCAACGGCGAGGCAGGGCTTCTGAACTATCTCCTCGGAACCACTCTTGTGAATCCCCACCTCCAGCTTGAGTACAAGCTTCCCGACCAAGAGGTTCAAAAAGTGGAACGGGTCTCGAATGATGTTCCCATGATTCCGGAGGCGACCGAGCCGCATCCCCACACCATGAAATTGGGCGAGTTCATTGCCCACTCACACCTGTTTGGCCGGCAGAAGGTTTCCGCGTGGCTCAAAAAAGGCTTCAGCCGCGTGGGCGACAGCGTGATCGAGGAGATCGCAAAGAAAAAAGAACTCGGCGTACCGAAGGCGAACTTCGAAAAGCTCGTCGATCAGCTCGCAGATGGCGACCTGAACAAGCTTTTTTCAGCAATCCAGAACACAGAACTGAAAGCTCCCTCCACAAATTCCGTTCTCAGCATTGGCGAAGATGCGATGTCAAAGAGCATCCAGCGTCTTGGCAAGGTGGATTTCTTCTCGGTCGTGACTCGGAAACCCACGATCTGCGATTTCAAGCCGGTTCAGGTCGAGGTGGCGATTGCGCGACTGGAGCAGCGCGGAGGCGATGCGGATGATCCCTCGCAGTTGCTGCGGTTTGCAAACCGGGTGCCGCTTCAGTTCGACAAGTCGGCCTGCGCCATCGCTCAGGCGCTCTCGTCTGTGAACTGGCGCGCCTATGGTCTTGCGCAACCAAAGGACGCGTTTCCGCTTGGGCCTTATATCTTTGCAGTCTCGGTGGTGAGCCCTTTCATCAAATTCAAAAACGCATCCAAAGAGACGATCGATGCGTCCGATGAGCTCGTCGAGGAAATCCGGCGCGCGCTCATCCAGGCAGGCCAAAAGCTCTCGCGCTACATCAAGGCCGAGGACAAGGCAAACGAGCTCGAGGAAAAAATCCGCTACATCGAGCAATTCGGCCCGATCCTGGTCGAGGGGCTCGCGCGCATTACGCAGGCCAAGGAAGACCAAAAGAAACGCGCCCGGGACGGTCTCATGAAGATCCTGGGCCGCGATACGAACGAAACTGAAAAAGAGCTGACGGATGCGAACAAAAAGCTCGAAATCCAAAAAGCAAAAGACTCCGAGGAGCAAGCATGAGCACCACGACACGCAAAGGCGGAAAACTTCAAAGCGAGATTCCGGGACTGAGCAAGGCCCTGTGCCTGAAGCTTCTGAACGACCTTGAAAAAGGAAAGCGTCCGGTGCTTCACGCAACCAAGTGCTCGCTCGACAACTCGATCTACAATCACAAGGTGGGGTACCTCACCCCGGGCGGAAAAAAGGTCGCAACCGAGCTGAACGTAAGCTCGGTGAAAAAGATGTCCCGGGCCGTGTTCATGCTCGAGATCCTGCTCCGGAACATCGAGAGCGGAGCTGTGAACACGAAGCGCGAGTTGTACTACATGAGCAAGGGTGAAACGAAGAACACACCATTGCTGAAACCCCTAGATTTCACCGAACAGGGCGAGAGTGACGAGACGATCGACTTTTTGTGCGAGATTCTCGAGTGTTATCGGGAAGAGTTCAATTGTTACGCAAACGACCGCGGAGGCCAGACCTATTCCCAGCAGCTGGTGGTGACCGAGACCCTGACCGACGGGGACACAGCGGTGGTGGATCTCTCAAAACTTGGAACTTCACCCTTTCAGCCGAAGAACCGGCCTCAAAACCTGAGGCTTTCGGCAAAGAAGAAGATCGATTTCTGTCTGATCGTCGAATCCGAGGGTACCGCAAACACCCTGGTCGCAAACGGAATCACCAAGCGGCACAATTGCATCGTGATGGGTGCTCAAGGGGTTCCCTCGAATGCGGTTCGCGGGTGGGCCAAGCTCATCCAGGACCAGCTCGATGTTCCGATGTACTTCTTCGGGGACCTCGATGCGTACACGCTCCAGAACATCTACCGCACACTCAAGGCCGGCTCTGCCGCGTCTTTGATCCGGAATCAGGATTACAGTGCTCCTGATGTGAAATTCCTTGGAGTTTTGCCCGAAGACATCAAGCGCTATGACCTCTTTGATTATCCGGTCAAGGAGAACGATGTTCAGGAAGTGCGCGCGCTGAAAAAAGCGGACGATGCGCTGAAGAACGATCCGTTCTTTCAGGACAAGCGGAACAAGGGGCTTGCCGACATCCTCCGCTGGCTTTACAAGAACAAGCGCCGTTGCGAGCAACAGGCTTTCTTCTCGGTGAATCCGAAGGATCCCACCATGCCTGAGAAGATCATTGTGGATAAGATCAAGCGCGGCGAGTTTGTGTAGGACCAGCGTTACCTGCTGATCACCATGCTTCGAAAGCTTTCCTCGAATCGGATCCAGGTTTCGATGTCCGCATCGAGAAGGCCCTGGGACGTAAGCGTCTCACGCAACAGCAGGAGTCTTCGGTCGAAGTGCCCCTCATAGATCGGAGGGAGTGCCGTGTGCGCCGATGCCGGGCCTTTTCCCTCGAACTTCTGCCGGAGTCCTGCCGCCATCAAAATGAATTCGCCTTGTTTTCGTGAAATCTCTTCGAGGGGTTTTCCTTCGAAGAAATACCCGATCATCACATCCCGGCTCATCCGAAGGTAAAAATCGCCCAGAATCCGGTTCAGGGCGGATTCTCCGCCGATGGATTCGATCAGTGTTTTCAGCTCTTCGCGGCTCGGGGTGGTGATTTTCGGTTTCATAAAAAAAGGCGGAGATCCCGGAGGACCTCCGCCTGAACATTCGTGAATCCGTGCTTATTTCACTTCGAGAAGTTCAACTTCGAAGATCAAAGTGGAGTTGGCAGGGATCGCTCCTACCGAGTTTGCACCATAAGCGAGTTCGGGTGGGATGGTGAGCTTGCGCTTGCCTCCGACCTTCATGCCGGCAACGCCTTGGTCCCAGCCCTTGATCACTTCGCCTTTTCCAAGGCCAAAGGTGAAGGGGGTTTTGCGATCCAGTGAGGAATCGAACTTGGTGCCATCGGTGAGGGTGCCGGTGTAGTGAACGGTTACGTTCTTTCCTGCAACGGCTTCGGTACCTTTTCCGACCACGCTGTCAACCATCTCGAGCTTTGGCTCAGCAGCCGGAGCGGCCACTTGTGCAGCGGTTTCCGGAGCGGCGGCCTGATTTTGGGAAACATCCGCAGGCTTTTTGGTGCATGCGGAAGCAACCATTGCGATGGCGATGGCGGCAGAGAAAAATTTTACGAATGAACGATTCATGGACAGGTCCTTTCTTGAAGTTTCACCCATCATAAATCTAGATTTCAGTTTTTTTCAAGGGTAGTCTCCGGAATCATGGGGATTTTCGAGTCCATTCTCTACGGTTTTGTCCAGGGGGCCACCGAGTACTTGCCGGTATCAAGTTCGGCCCACCTTTTGTTGTTGCCCCATGTATTGGGGAAATCCGACCCCGGCCTTGCCTTCGATGTGATTCTGCATCTGGGGACCCTTCTTGCCACTGCGGTCTATTTTTTCAGGGATTGGCTCCTGATCCTGATGAATCCGCTTCCGAAGGCGGATCGGGGCGCGAAAGCCCATCTTTCGTGGGTCCATTTGATCGTGGGGACGCTTCCCGCGGTGATCGCGGGCGTACTTTTGAATCATTGGATCAAGGAAAACACACGGTCTCTTGCGATTCTCTGGTTCACGCTTCCCGCATTCGGGTTTCTTCTGTGGTGGGTCGACCACAGAAGCTCCCAGGAGCGAAATCTTCGGGAAACGACCCTTCGGGATGCGTTCCTGATCGGCTGCATGCAATGCCTTGCGCTGATTCCAGGGGTTTCCCGGTCGGGCTCAACCATGACGGCATCCCGGCTTCTCGGCTTCAATCGCGCCGATTCGGCCAGGATCTCGTTTTTGCTGTCGCTTCCGATCACCCTTGGTGCGGTGGTGTATGAAGCCCGGCATTGGCAGGAAGTGGCAGCCTCGGTTCAAGGAGTGGAGCCGCTGGTGTTCGGGTGTTTGAGTGCGCTCGTCTTTGGCGCTCTGGCCATCCATGTGCTCATCAAATGGGTGAGCAGGACAGGCTTTGCGGTGTTCGCGATTTACCGGGCCTTGCTTGCGGGGCTTATTTTCCTTCTGCTTTGAGTTCGGGCTTGAAGAGTGCGGCAACGACTTCTTCTGCCGTGTCGACCACGATCAAACGATCATAATCGCTCTGATGGATCATTCCCTCTGGAATGAGGACCTCGCGCATCCATTTCAGCATCCCCTCCCAGAATTCCCGGTGAACCAGCACTAGCGGCCGATTCTTCATTTTTCCGGTCTGAATCAAGGTCACGATCTCAAAAAGCTCATCCAGCGTGCCGACTCCGCCCGGGAGCGCGATGAATGCCTCGCTGTAGCGGCAGAGGAGAACCTTTCTCACAAAGAAATAGCGGCATTTCAGGGAATGGGTGAGGTAGGGATTGGGCTGCTGTTCTTTTGGAATTTCAATGTTGATCCCGATGGAGGGCACACCCGCAGCAAGAGCCCCGCGATTGGAAGCCTGCATGATCGCGCCTCCGCCGCCCGTGACAATTGCGATTCCGTGTTTCCCGATCTCGCGGGCGACCTCAAAGGCGATCTTGCAGTGGGGATGATCATCAGGGGTTCGCGCCGAGCCGAAGATGGTGACTGCGCGCTTGGTATTCCTGAGAAAGTGAAACCCTCTCCAGAATTGGAATGCGATCCGAAAGAACATCGCCACGTCCGCGACAAAGCGCGCGCGGTAGGGAGCCTTGTAGCTGATGCTCGATCGTGAGATGTCTTCTGAAATCACTTTTGTTTTTTCGGGGCCGGTGTGCCGGAAAGATAATGCGCCTGAACCTGCGCGCGCTTCGCTTTCACATTCTCGTTTCGTTCCTCCTCGAGCAGGATTTCGATGGCCCGGATCTCATCCTCGAGTTCCCAGCGGGCAAGGGTGCTCACCGAAACCTCTTCATGGGTTTCGGCGGACTTCATGCTGTCAAGGACCTTGAGTTTGTGCTTAAGGCCCAGCACCCTTTGGATCAGATCGAGTTTTTCTTCGCGAGTCATGGTCTTCCTTATGCTTTCAGGAGGCTTCGGATCACATAATGCAGGATCCCGCCGTTCTTGTAGTATTCGAGCTCATTTGCCGTATCAATGCGGCCTTGAAGCGTGATCTCCTTTGAGGTTTTGTCCGCATAGGTGATCCGGGCCTTCAGTTTTTGACCGGGCTGAACCGTGGTGATCCCTTCGATGTCGATGGTTTCATCACCCTTCAGTTGATGGGAGTCTGCGCTCTCGCCCGGCAGGAACTGCAAAGGCATGACGCCCATTCCGACGAGGTTCGACCGGTGGATGCGCTCGAAACTTTCCGCAATCACGGCTTTCACCCCGAGCATGAGGGTTCCCTTCGCAGCCCAGTCACGCGAGGATCCGGTTCCATATTCCTTTCCGGCGATCACGATCAGAGGGGTGTGTTCCTTTTTGTAGGCTTCAGCCGCATCATAGATCGACATTTCCGTGCCTTCGGGGAATTTCCGGGTGAGTCCGCCCTCGACACCGTTCATGATCTTGTTTTTGATCCGGACGTTCGCAAAGGTTCCGCGAACCATGATCTCGTGGTTCCCGCGGCGGGATCCATAGGAATTGAAGTCCTTGGTTTCGACACCAAGACTCATCAGGAGTTTCGCGGCAGGGGAGTTCTTTGAGATCGAACCTGCTGGTGAGATGTGGTCTGTCGTGATGGAATCCCCGAAAAGACCAAGGATCCTTCCCCCCTTGATGTCGCTCAAAGGCTTTGGAGTCGGAGCCATTTCAGAGAGAAACGAGGGTTCCTTGATGTAGGTGGAGGCGGGATCAAAGGCGTAGAGATTTCCGCTCGGAGCCTTCACTTTCGCCCAGTACTCATCTCCCGTGAATACATCCGAATAACTCTTTTTGAATTGGTTTGCGGTCACGTGTTTTGCAACCATCGCTTCCACCTGTGCCGAGGTGGGCCAGATGTCCTTCAAAAACACCGGGGCGCCGTCTTTCCCTGTTCCGATTGATTCTTCGGAGAGGTTGACATTCACGGATCCGGCAATCGCATAGGCAATCACAAGAGCCGGGGAGGCCAGGTAGTTTGCACGAACTTGTGGATTGATCCGGCCTTCGAAATTCCGATTGCCTGAGAGGACCGAGGCCACCACGAGTTTTCCATCCGTCACACCCTTTGAGACCTCCTCAATGAGTGGACCGGCATTCCCGATGCACGTGGTGCACCCGTATCCCACGACATGGAATTTCAAGGCTTCCATGTGGGTCAGAAGCCCCGCTTCCTGAAGATAATCACTCACCACCTTCGATCCCGGCCCCATCGAGGTTTTCACCCATGGTTTTACCGCAAGGCCTTTCTCAACCGCATTCTTGGCAAGAAGTCCGGCCGTGATGAGGCCTGAGGGATTTGAGGTGTTGGTGCACGAGGTGATGGCTGCGATCGTGACCGCGCCATGTTCCAGCGTGTGGTCCACGCCACCAAGCTTGATTTTTGCTTGGTTTTCCGGCTTTGCATCCGCGTCCTTCATTTGGGAAAGGAGCGTGGGAAGGTTTTTCGCAAAATCACCCTTTACGTTCTTCAGGGTCACCCGGTCCTGGGGACGGGAAGGGCCTGCCAGCGATGGCTCGATCGAACCGAGATCCAATTCGAGGGTATCCGAGAAGATCGGTGTTGCAGCTGGATCAAACCACATTCCCTGTTCCTTGTAGTAAGCGGTCACAAGAGGGGCAAGGTGAGCGCGGCCCGTGAGCTTCAGGTAGTCAATAGTTTTGTCATCGATCGGGAAAATTCCGATGGTTGCTCCATATTCGGGCGCCATGTTCGCGATCGTAGCCCGATCGGCAAGCGAGAGGTGGGCAACGCCTTCGCCGAAAAACTCGACAAACTTTCCAACGACCCCTTTTTTACGAAGAATCTGGGTCACTGTAAGCACGAGATCAGTTGCGGTGATGCCTTCTTTCAAATGCCCGGTCAGCTTCATTCCGACCACTTGGGGGATCAACATCGAAATCGGTTGGCCGAGCATTGCAGCCTCTGCTTCGATTCCGCCTACGCCCCATCCGACCACGCCAAGGCCATTGATCATGGTGGTGTGGGAATCGGTTCCCACGCAGGAGTCGGGGTATACGGTTACCGATCCGTCAGCCGAGGTCGAGGTCATTGCCACGGGGGCAAGATATTCAAGGTTTACTTGATGGATGATCCCGGTTTCCGGCGGAACCACACGGAAATTCCGAAGTGCGTTTTGTCCCCACTTCAGGAACTCATAGCGTTCCATGTTCCGCTCGTATTCGATCTCACGGTTCTTGTGGAATGCATCTTTTGTTCCGAAAAAATCCACCTGTACGGAGTGATCGATCACGAGATCCGCAGGGGTCAGGGGGTTGATCTTGTCCGGGTTCCCGCCAAGCCTCTTCATGGTGGAGCGCATGGCCGCAAGGTCGCAAACCGCCGCAACACCGGTCAGGTCTTGCAGGACGGTGCGGGCAGGGGTGAACTGGATTTCCTGGTCGGGCTCGGCTTTCGGATCCCATTGGGCAAGTTTCAGGATGTCGGATTTCTTGACGGCCAGCTCATCCTCCAATCGAAGGAGGTTTTCGATCAACACTTTCATGGAAAACGGAAATTTTGCGACATCTTTGCCTGATTTTTTCGCAAATTCCTTCAGCGAGAAAAACTGGAAGGACTTTCCCTCGCTCGAAAGGGTGGACCGGGTGCCGAAACTGTTGGGATGTGTTGGATTCATGGTCCGGATTTTACCTTTTGAGGCCTGACCTGTCACCCTGAAAGAGTTAACCTGACTGTTTTCGACGTGTTTAGGAATCCTCGTGAAGTTCAGTTTGCATCGGGAGGCGTTTTTCACCTAAACTGGCAATCTAAGGAACAATCTATGGAAAAAATCTGGCTCAAAAGTTACCAACCCGGCGTTTCGAGTGTCATTGATCCCACCCAGTATTCGTCTCTCGTTGATCTCCTCGAGTCGACGTTTCAGACCTTTGCCATGAAGCCCGCCTTCCACAACATGGGGAAGACGCTCTCGTACGCCGAGATTGATCGATTGAGTTATCAATTTGCATGTTACCTCCAAAATGATCTCAAGCTTTCGCGCGGGGATCGGGTGGCAATCATGATGCCGAACCTTCTTCAATATCCGGTGGCTCTTTTCGGGCTCCTCCGTGCAGGAATGGTCGCTGTGAACTGCAATCCGCTCTACACCCCGCGTGAGCTTGAGCATCAACTCAAGGATTCCGGTTCCAAGGCCATCGTGATCCTGGCCAACTTTGCAAGTACCCTTGAAAAGGTGATCGCCAATACTCCCGTAAAACATGTCGTGATCACCGAGATCGGGGACATGCTCCCGTTTCCGAAGAAGCTGATCGTGAATGCGCTTGTGAAATATGTGAAGAAAATGGTGCCCGCGTACTCCATCCCGGGTGCGGTTCCCATGGGGACGGCACTCTCGCTCGGATCGACGACCTCGCTCAGCAGGCCCGTGATCAAGAGCGAGGATCTCGCATTCCTTCAATACACCGGTGGCACCACCGGAGTTTCCAAAGGCGCAATGCTCACCCATGGAAACATCCTCGCGAATTTCCTTCAGGCAAAAACCTGGATTCAGTTCTTGATCAAGGAAGGCGAGGAAATCATCATCACGCCGCTTCCGCTCTATCACATCTTCTCGCTGACTGCGAACTGCATGATCTTCTGTTCGGTGGGCGCAATGAATGTCCTGATCACCAATCCCCGCGACATGCCGGGCTTCGTGAAAGAGCTGAAAAAATGGAAATTCTCGGCCATCACCGGAGTGAATACGCTCTTCAACGGACTCTTGAACACCCCGGGCTTCAAGGATGTGGATTTCTCCAGCCTCAAGGTTGCGCTCGGAGGCGGAATGGCGGTACAACGCGCCGTTGCCGAGAAGTGGAAGGCGGTCACCGGCGTGCCTCTGATTGAAGCCTATGGACTGACCGAAACTTCTCCTGCTGCATGCATCAATCCTATGAACATCCGCGAATACAACGGGTTCATTGGTCTTCCGTTGCCATCGACCGAGGTTGAGATCCTCGATGATGCCGGAAACTCAGTTGATCTTGGACTCGTGGGAGAAATCTCGATCCGCGGACCCCAGGTGATGAAGGGGTATTGGAACCGCCCTGACGAGACCGCGAAGGTCATGACCAAGGACGGGTACTTCAGGACCGGGGATTTGGGCTACATGAATGAAGACGGGTACGTCAAGATCGTTGACCGCAAGAAGGACATGATTCTTGTTTCCGGCTTCAATGTGTATCCGAACGAGGTGGAAGACGTCATCGTGACTCACCCGAAGGTTCTTGAGGCTGCCGCGATCGGGGTTCCGGATGACAAGTCCGGGGAGGCCGTGAAGGTGTTCATCGTGAAAAAAGATCCGTCCCTTACCGAGGACGAGGTGAAGTCGTTTGCGAAACAGGGACTCACGGGCTACAAACTTCCAAAGTATGTGGAGTTCCGCACTGAACTTCCAAAGAGCAATGTCGGCAAGATCCTCCGCAAGGACCTGCGGGACCAGGATCTGAAGAAAGGACAATCGAATCATGCCTAAGATCAAAGTACAAAACCCGGTGGTGGAACTTGATGGCGATGAAATGACCCGGATCATCTGGAAGTTCATCAAGGAAAAACTGATCGTCCCTTACCTTGACATCGACATCAAATACTATGATCTCGGGATCGAGCACCGGGACGCGACCGATGACAAAGTCACGATTGAAGCAGCAGAGGCGATCAAGAAATACAATGTCGGCATCAAGTGCGCGACGATCACTCCGGATGAAGCCCGTGTGAAGGAATTCAATCTGAAACAAATGTGGAAGTCTCCGAACGGAACGATCCGCAACATTCTCGATGGAACCGTGTTCCGCGAGCCAATCGTGTGCCAGAACATTCCGCGTCTTGTTCCGAACTGGACTGCGCCGATCATCGTGGGACGCCATGCTTTCGGAGATCAGTATCGTGCAACCGATGCCGTGCTCAAAGGCAAGGGGAAGCTCACCATGACCTTTACCCCGGAAGACGGCTCTGCGCCCCAGGTCTTTGAGGTGTACAACTTCAAAGGCGATGGCGTTGCACTCAGCATGTACAATACGGATGAATCCATCACTGGATTTGCTCATTCGTGCTTCAGGATGGCTCTCGACAAGAAGTGGCCGCTGTACCTGTCCACCAAGAACACGATCCTGAAAAAGTACGATGGTCGCTTCAAGGATATTTTCGAGGACATCTACAAAAGGGACTACCAAGCGAAATACGAAGCTGCCGGAATCACCTATGAGCATCGCCTGATCGACGACATGGTTGCCTCCGCGCTCAAGTGGAACGGAAACTTCGTATGGGCGTGCAAGAATTACGACGGCGATGTGCAGTCGGATACCGTGGCTCAGGGGTTTGGCTCACTTGGACTCATGACCTCCGTACTTCTCACTCCAGACGGAAAAACCATGGAAGCCGAAGCCGCGCACGGAACCGTGACACGTCACTACCGGATGCACCAGCAAGGAAAACCCACCTCGACCAATCCGATCGCGTCCATCTTTGCATGGACCCGGGGGCTTGCATTCCGTGGCAAGCTGGATGGCAACAAGGACCTCATCCGGTTTGCTGAAACCCTCGAGGATGTTTGCGTAAAGACCGTCGAGAGCGGAAAGATGACAAAAGATCTTGCCTCCTGCATTTATGGCGACAAGGTTCAGGCTGGACAATACCTGAACACGGAGCCGTTTCTGGAAGCGATCAACCAAGGTCTTGCTCGCAGACTGAGCCTGTAAAAACGATCATGGTACGGAACTTTGGTTTGGCATTGCTCCTTTGGATCTCAGTGCTCGCTTGCGGGGCAGCCAAAACCGTTCCTGATCTTCCTCCTGTGGATCCAAAGGTGCGCGAGATTCCCCTTGCTGAGGAGTCTCGCGTTTCCGCTACAGGACGCAAATGGGTTGTTTCCACACAAGGGGATGCGACCACCCAGATTGCAGCCCGGATTCTGAAAGAGGGTGGGAACCTGATCGATGCGGCAGTGGCTGCGTCCTTTGCCATCAGCGTGGAACGCCCTCACTCGACCGGAATCGGTGGCGGGGGCTTTCTGATCTTTCATGAGGCGAAAACGGGCAAGACCCATGCAATCGACTTCAGGGAGCGGGCTCCACATCTGGCAAAACCTGACATGTTTCTCGATGCGAGGGGCGAGGTGATTCCGGATCTCTCTGTGACCGGAGTCAAGAGCGTTGCTGTGCCGGGGCTCGTTCGAGGGCTCAAGTCCGTTCATTCGCGTTTTGGCAAACTACCCTGGAGGAAGGTTGTCGAGCCTGCCGCAAAGCTCGCGGAACGCGGGTTTGCGATTTATCCCGCGCTTGCCCGTGCACTCACAGAGGAGCAGGCCGATCTTTCCAAGTTTCCTGCCACAAAACGGATCTTTTTTCACGAGGACGGCACCCCCCTTCGGGAGGGAGAACTCCTGATTCAAAAGGATCTCGGAGCCTCTCTTCGGAAGATTGCGGTGGATCCAGAGGAGTTTTACACAGGGTCCATTTCAAAAAAGATTCTTTCGACGATGCAGGGCCAGGATGGGATTGTCGATGCCGTGGATCTGAAGGAGTACACGGTCAAGGAACGCACCCCCGTGTCTGCAACCTGGAAGGGATACCGGGTGGTTTCCATGCCGCCGCCAAGTTCAGGGGGCATCCATGTGATCCAGATTCTCAAGATGCTTGAGCGGGATCAGTTGTCAGAGCTCGGATTTCAAAGCGTTCCGTCCGAGCATCGGATTGCAACTGCAATGCAGTTTGCCTTTGCAGATCGGGCAAAGTTTCTCGGGGATCCGGATTTCGTGAAGGTTCCAAGCAAATCTCTCGTTTCAAATGAATACCTTGCTGCCCGAAGGCAGAAGTTCGATCTGGAACGGGCTCTTCCCAAAAAAGAGGTTTCCGCGGGCCCCATTGATGCGGAAAAAGATCATTTCGAAACCACGCACATGAGCCTGATGGACCGTGAAGGGAACGCGATCGTAACCACCCAGACCATCAATGGGTGGTTCGGATCCAAGGTGGTGGCAGAGGGAACCGGGATCGTCCTGAACAATGAGATGGATGATTTCTCGGCAAAAGTCGGAGCCTCCAACATCTTTGGCGCAACCTCGGTGAGCGAGGCGAACCGGATTGAGCCAGGCAAGACACCGCTTTCGAGCATGTCGCCCACCTTGATCTTCGAGGGGGGGAAGCCCATTTTGGCTCTCGGGGCCCCCGGCGGAACGAGGATCATCACGTCCGTGGCCCAGACCATTTTAAACTATCTGGTGTTCAAAAAGAGTCTTTACGATTCGGTTGCCGCTTTCAGGATCCATCAGCAATGGAGTCCTGAGGAGCTTAAGGTCGAGAATCGCGAGGTTCCAAGAGAGCTTCTGCAGGGGCTTGCGCGGCTTGGGTGGACCATCAAGCGCACTCCAAATGAGAGCAACATCATGGCAGTGGCGCGCGAGGGAAGCCTTTTGCGCGGAGTCTCCGACCCAAGGGATGCAGGCACATCCGCGGGTGGTTATTGACGGGGAGGGGTCACTCCACGCCGTTTTGCCCTAGGAAATAGATCAGGATGGATTCCAGTGGCAGGCTCCCCGCCGGATCCTTCATTCCTTCAAGACAGCAACACAAATACTCCTGCCTTCTTTGCAAGGAAATGCTTCTTCCTTGGGTCTTGATCCAGCTCAGGAATGAATCGTGAGCGATGAGCCAATCCTTGAGCGAGTGCGGAGATTGATCGACTTCGCGGATAAATCCAGTAAGCCATTCGCCTGTCATGGCCTGGAATTCATTTCGAAGTGTTCCTTCGTGGGTCAGTCCGATGATTTCCTGCAGGATTGGTTCAATCAATTTTTCCATGCGGTTGGAAACCCTAGAGATTCGGAGCCAGGAGGTTTCGAGCCTGAAGTTCGCTAATCCCCTTGCGACCTGCGTAGGAGCGAAGTTGTTCGTCATTGATCGGCCCCACATTGAAGTATCGCGCCTCCGGATGGAAAAACATGAGCCCTGAAACAGAGGATGCAGGGAGCATTGCATAGCTTGAGGTAAGCGAAACGCCGGCATTCTTCTGCGCTTCGAGGAGCTCAAAGAGTTTGATCTTCTCACTGTGGTCTGGGCAGGCAGGGTAGCCGAGAGCTGGCCTGATTCCCTGGTATTTCTCATCGATCAGGTCCTGGCAGGTGAAGTTCTCGACCACGCCCATCTCTTTTCGAGCTTTTGCATGCAACCACTCCGCAGTGGCTTCCGCGAAACGGTCGCCCAGGGCCTTGATCAGAATTGCACTGTAATCGTCATGTTCTTTCTCAAACCGCCTTGCGAAGTCTTCAACACTTCCTCCTGCGGTCACACAAAACGCCCCGATGACATCATTTTTTCCGGAATGGAGCGGCGCTATGTAATCTGCGAGGGAATAATAGGTTTGCTCGCCCACCTTTTCCTTCTGCTGGCGCAAAAAGTGGAATCGCATCGGTTTTCCATCCGGGGATTCGATTTCGATGTCCTCGCCATCCACGGATGCGGCCTTGAAGTACCCGTACACTGCACGCAATTTGAAGTGGTCGTTCTCAATGATGGTCCGAAGAAGATCCTGGGCATCCTGGAAGAGCTTCTTTGCCTGCTCCCCATGACGAGGATGCTCAAAGATCGCAGGATACTTGCCTTTGAGCTCCCAGCTCCAGAAAAATGGCGACCAGTCGATGTACTCGGACACTTCCTTGAGTGAAATGGAGTCGAGAACCTTGATCCCGAAAAAGGGAGGTCTTTGGATGGTTTCAAATCCTGATTTTGGCTGAAAGCGACGAGCCCGGGAATCCTCGAGAGTTAAGAACTTCGCAGAAGTCTTTCCCCGCTCAAAGCTCTCTCGAAGAGCCTGCTGGGAAGACTTCAAATCGCTCACAAAAGCCTCTCGCAGGGTGGGGCTCTTTAGTTTTGTGCAAACCTCCACCACAAGCGAGGCATCCCCGACTTGAACCAGCGGATGCGGATAATGACCGGCAATCTTGATTGCAGTATGGGCAGGCGAAGTCGTTGCCCCACCAATCAGAAGTGGTACATCGAAACCCTGACGGTTCATCTCTTTTGCAATCGAGATCATCTCATCGAGTGAGGGGGTGATGAGGCCGCTTAAGCCTACGAAGTCGGCATTCTCGGAACGTGCGGTTTCAAGGATCTTTTCGCAGGAAACCATCACGCCAAGGTCGATGACCCGGTACCCGTTGCACGAGAGCACCACGGAGACGATGTTCTTCCCGATGTCATGAACATCCCCTTTGACGGTTGCGATCACAAAGGTTCCCTGGGTTTGTAGCGCGCCCGTCGCACTTTTTTCCGCATCCATGAAAGGAGTCAGATAGGCCACCGCTTTTTTCATGGACCGAGCGCTTTTCACGACTTGTGGCAGGAACATCTTTCCTGCGCCGAAAAGTTCGCCCACAACCTTCATTCCATCCATGAGCGGTCCTTCGATCACATGGAGGGGCTTTCCGTATTTTACACGCGCTTCTTCGGTGTCCGCTTCGATAAAATCCGTAATTCCATGCACAAGAGCATGCTCGATTCGTTTTTCGAGTGAAAGCGCGCGCCAGGCGTTCTTCTGGTTCACGGCATCCGACCTCGCACCCTGGCTCGAGTTATCCTTGAGGTTCCTTGCGGTCTCTGTAAGAATCTCGGCGGCATCAGGCCTTCGGTTCAGAATCACATCGGTGACCTTTTCGCGGAGGTCCGGATCGATGTCATCATAAACGGTGATCATGCCGGCATTCACGATCCCCATATCGAGCCCTGCACGGATCGCATGGTACAAAAACACGCTGTGCATGGCCTCGCGAACCACATTGTTGCCGCGAAAGGAGAAGGAGACGTTTGAGATTCCACCGCTCGTCCGCGCTCCAGGGCAGCGTATTTTGATCTCAGCCACTGCGCGGATGAAGTCGAGTCCGTACGAGTTGTGTTCCTCCATGCCGGTGGCGACGGTCAGGACGTTCGCATCAAAAATAATATCGGACGGTTTGAATCCGCAGACTTCTGTAAGAATCCGGAAGGATCTCTCGCAAATCCTGACCTTGTCTTCGAATGTGGCCGCCTGGCCGTTTTCGTCAAAGGCCATGACCACAACTGCGGCCCCGTACTTTTGAATCCGGGTTCCCGCCTGAATGAACGCGGCTTCGCCTTCTTTCAGCGAAATGGAGTTCACGATCCCCTTGCCTTGAAGGCACTTGAGTCCAGCCTCCAGAATCGACCACTTCGAGCTGTCGATCATGAAGGGGATGCGGGAGATGTCAGGGTCTGAAGCAAGAAGATTCAGAAACCTCGTCATGGAGCCTTCACCATCGATCAAAGCCTCATCAAAACAGATGTCGATGATATTGGCGCCGTTTTCCACCTGCTGTTTTGCGATCCGGAGGGCTTCATCAAACTGATCACGCTTGATGAGGTCAGCAAATCTTGGTGAGCCCATGACATTGGTACGCTCTCCGATGATGAGAAAGGAGTTTTCGGCACGTCGATGATAGAGAGGCTCAAGACCACTGAGCGAAAGGACCTCATCCTGGGAAAGAATCGGGATTGCCCTTGGTTTTTGCCCCTGGACCGTATCTGCGATCGCTGCGATATGGGCGGGGGTCGTTCCGCAGCAACCGCCGACCACGTTCAACAGGCCTTCTTCCGCAAAGGATCGAAGTGTGCTTGAAAGCATTTCGGGGGTTTCGTCATAGCCTGTGGGTGCCAAAGGGTTCGGAAGACCTGCATTCGGATAACAGCTCACGGCACAGTCGGCGACTTTCGAGAGCGCGAGCAGGTAGGGACGCATGTCTTTTGCGCCAAGTGCGCAGTTGAGGCCTACCGAAAGTGGTTTTGCATGGGCAACCGACGCCCAAAATGCTTCGATCGTTTGGCCCGAAAGGGTGCGGCCGGATTGATCGGTGATGGTGGCCGAGAGCATGAGCGGGATTCGTTTGGTCGGATTCGCCTCATTGAACTCGGTGTAGGCAAAAATCGCGGCTTTCAAATTCAAGGTATCAAACGTGGTTTCAAACAAAAGAACATCCGAGCCCCCGGCGATCAGTCCCTCGATTTGCTGCCTGTAGGCGTCCCGAAGTTCATCAAAAGTCACTGCGCGGTATTCAGGCCGATTCACATCAGGCGAGAGAGAGGCTGTTTTATTGGTGGGGCCAACTGCACCCGCCACAAAACACTCCCGCTTCTCGCCGCGAAGCAGGGCCTCTTCCATGACCTGAAGGCAGGCCTCTTTTGCGAGGCGCGCGGCCTGCTCATTGATCTCAAATACGATCTCCTCAAGTCCGTAATCTTTTTGGGCAATTGTGGTTCCATTGAACGTATTGGTTTCAATGAGATCCGCACCATTTCGAAGGTATTGAAGATGAATCTCTTTGATGATGTCGGGTCTAGTCAGAACAAGGAGGTCGTTGTTGCCCTTCAGGTCCTTTGGAAAGTTCTTGAAGCGATCGCCCCGATAATCCTCTTCCTTCAGGCGGTATTGCTGAATCATGGATCCCATTGCTCCATCGAGCACGAGGATCTTTTCTTTCATCAACTCTTCTATTCGAGACATTTCAACACCTCGAGTGCGATTTCAACGCGTCCCAAAGGTGCGCTGATGGCAAAGCCTTCGCAATGATCTTTGAGTTCGTTCATGATTTGTAGGGCGATTTCAATTCCGGTTTTCTGGGCGGCCTCAGGGTCGTCCTGGGTTTTGGCCATTTTTTCCAGCGCCCATGCCGGCACATGGACTCCCGGCACCTCGTGCGCCATGAACTCTGCGTTTCGATAGCTCACAAAGGGCCAGATCCCGATCACATGAGGTCGGTAATCGCTACCAAGGGAGTCCTTCCAGCGAAGAAAGGTTTCGGCCTCATAGATGGGTTGGGTTACCGCATAATCCGCTCCGGATTCAACTTTGTAGCGCCACCGCTCGCGTTCCAATTCCAGATTGATTGCCGTCGGGTTGGATGCAACTCCGATTGCGAAATCGGTTTTGGATCCAATCGAATCGCCCTGAGGGGTAAGTCCCTGGTTTAATCGATCCACAAGGTAGGTAAGCCCGATCGAGTCGATGTCATACACAGGGGTTGCGTCCTTGCTGTTGCCAAGCTTTGGTGGATCACCGGTTACCAGAAGAAGATCATTCACCTGATTGATCGATGCTCCGAGGAGGTCCGACTGAAGCGCGATCAAATTTCGATCGCGAGTGGTAAAGTGGGGGATCACGGTAATTCCAAGTGAGGGGTCGGAATTGATGTGGGCCGCAATGTGCAAGGAACTCACCCGGGTTGCGGCACGGGCCCCATCGGGAACGTTCACGAAATCGACCTTTGCGGCCCGAATTTTTTGCAGGGAAGCCTTGAACTTCTCGAGGTCCGTGCCCCGGGGTGCTGTGAGTTCGATTGAAATCACTTTTTGACGGGAGCCCAGTTTTTTTGAGATTTTCGAGCGGGTTCGTTCCTGCAGGGTTCTTCGGCCCGCGTGGATCCGGTCATGGATCTCAATGTCTCCCGACTCGATCCGGATGGTGGAGGAGGTGCTTGCTCCCGGCGCCTTTGCTTCCATCATTCGTACGGATTGTGCGATTCCCCTGATGTGGATCGGACCGGTTCCACAACATCCGCCGATTCCGAATGCGCCGGCCTCGATGAAGCGTTTGGCGTATTTTGCCATGTAATCGGGGGAGCTCATGTAAAAATAGCGCCCATTGATGCTGCGGGGGATCCCGGCATTCGGTTGAATGACAATGGGAAGAGAGGTGAGGGGTTTCAGGATCTTGAGCGACTGCAGAAGATCCTGCGGACCTTCCGAGCAGTTGATTCCGAGCGCCTGAACGTCGGTGCGGCTGCCGATCTTTTCGGCAAATGCGCGAATGAAAGCACCCTCGGAGCTCATTGTAGTGATGGAAGCCAGAATGGGCGTTTCTTGGTCGACTCTGCGAATGCCCTCGATCGCGCAGCCAAGTTCTTCGAGGTTGGAAAAGGTTTCGAGGATGTACAGATGAAACTCGGGAACTTCCCGTGCGTAGCGGGCCAGATTCTCGTATTCATTTCTCACTTCATCAAGAGAGGTCGGGCCGAGGGGTTCAATCAAAACCCCCATGGGGCCGAAGGAAAGACCGATTCGCGCATCCGTTCGGGATTGGGCGGCCTGCTGATTCTGAAGTGCCTGTGCCGCATTTCGGATCGCGGCATGGAGGAGTTCCCGCTGTCTTCCTTTCAGGTCGTATTTTTCGAGTTGTGGAGAGGGAATGGAGAAGCTGTTGGTTGTGATGACCTTCGCCCCGGCCTCGAGGTAGCTCTCGTGAACCCCGGTCACATCTTTCGGGTTTGAAAGGTTGAGTTCCTCGTACAGGCGATTGATATAGAATCCCCGCTCATAAAGCTCGGTTGCTACCCCGCCATCAAATACGGCATAGGGTTGAGGGAAGAGTTTTTCGAGGCTCTGCATGGGGTCGAGAATATCCCAAATGATACAAATTTTCATTGAAAATCAAGGACTCAGGCGGTGATAATGGAATGAATGGATTCTCAAAGCAGAAAAAAACGGACACTCCTCATCAACCCCAAGTTCCAATGGACTTTGATCGGTTACGGTGCCGCGGGGGCCACCATGATCCTGATCACGGTTTACCTGCTGATCACCTACGGGTTTCAGCGGTTTATCGAACTCGGGAACTCTCTTGGAATGCCTCCTGAAGAGAATGTGTACTTCCAATTCATCAAGATGCAGCAGGAAAGTTTCAATCAGATCATTCTTGCGATCGCACTCATTGTGGGGCTGGTTTTGATCATTGGCGGACTGATCGTATCCCATAAGATTGCGGGACCGATCTACCGGATGCAAAAGGAGTTCTTCCGGATGCGCGAGCTTCCTCCAGATGAGCTTTTCGAGATCAAATTCCGGAAAGGCGACTTTTTCCCTGAGCTCGCCGAGTCTTTCAATGTGCTGGTTCGATCTTGGCGGGAAAAGAAGTAATTCATGGCCAAGTCCGGATTCCCGATTCCTGATGGCGTCACCGAGGTCGAAGATGAGTACCAATTGGAGTTGGTTCATTTTGAGCTCAAGAACCTGAAGCCCAAGGGCACCATCCTTTTTTCGGGTGAATCCAAGGAGATCGGGTTTCAGTTCTTTGCGGGGGAGCACAAATCAGACGGCATCATTGCCCGCTTGAGCAATGCCCAATCACTTCAAGCGCGCCGTATTTTTGATTACCTGGAGAAGTACACCAAGATTGATGCGCTCATTACGGTGACCCTCCTGCAGTTCAAATTGATGTTCCTTGCGGCGCGGATTTCGGTGGTTTATCAAAACGGCCAGCGTCATCTGAAGATCCTGTTCCCTACCAAGATCCTGAAAACCCATCGAAGGAAGTTCATCCGCATCCCCTTCAATGACAAATTCCCGGCTGAGCTCAAGTTTCAGACCGAAAAAGGGATCTGGGTGAGAAAATTGAAGGATTTGAGCCGGGAAGGAATGAGGATCCAGCTTGAACCGGGGGATGTGTCCCTGATTGCTCCCGGATTCAAGATGAAGCAGGCCGTATTGAAGGTGCTGAACCGGGAAATGCCTGTCGGACTCAATGTGATGGCGGTCCACGACGGGGAGTCCGCCGGGATCAAGATTGTTGCAATCTCCGAGGAAGACAAGCTTTGGATCAGGGACTGCATCCGGATTTTGATGGGTCAGATCCTCGGGCTTGACCCCAAAAAATTTGATGATCGTCTCGAAAAAGACGACTCCGGTCAGGGTTCTTGATTTTCCACTAGCCAATTGGATTGCCGGTCGGATATTCAATAGCGACTAAATATTAAATCAATTGAAAGGAGATTTATATGATCAAGTACGGAATGGTTCTGGTTCTGCTTACGAGCAGCGTTTCTCTCGCAAATACCCCGAAGATCGAGGGCGGAAAATACAGCCTCGATGCGGCTCACAGCAAGGTTGGCTTCGATGTAAGCCATCTGGTGATTGCATCTGTGGAAGGACGTTTCAACGGCGTTACTGGCGAAATTGAAATGGGCAAAAAAATCGAAGACACCAAGATCACGGCCAAGGTTGACATCAAGACGGTCAACACCGGAAATGGCGATCGCGACAAGCACCTGATGGGCCCGGATTTTTTCGATGCTGAGAAATTCCCTGAAATGACTTTCGTGTCCAAGTCGATCAGCGGAAAAGCTGACGCTCTCAAAATCAAGGGTGATCTCACCATGCATGGCGTGACGAAGGCTGTGACCTTGGATGGGAAGTATTCTGGAGTGGCCAATGACCCATTCGGAAACACCAAGATTGCGTTTCAAGCCAAAGGAAAGATCAATCGCAAGGATTACGGTCTTACCTGGAGCAAGATGGTTGAAGCAGGCCCTGTGGTCGGCGACGAAGTCATGATCGAGCTCAAGGTTGAAGCTGGAAAGCCGACTGAAAAGAAGGCCACTAACTAATCACAGGTTAAAGTTGTTCAAGGCGGCGCTCCTCTGGAGTTGCCGCCTTTTTATTTGATGCCGCTCCCTGCGACTTCGAGGTAGAGGGATTTCACTTCATGCTCGCCCCCGTATTTTTCAAGCGAAAGATAAAGAGTAACGAGGTAGATCCCGAAAATCATAAACTCGCTTGAGAGCTTCACTTTTTTTCGAAGCAGGAACTCAAAAATCTTAAGAAATGTTTCTTGAAACTGGCGCAAACTGAATCGCATCGGGTGCTCAAGGCTGCTGCCGAAATGAGCTCTAAACAGAGTCTTGATCCCAAGTTGATCCTCAGAACTCCAGCTCCGATCGAGGAGCCCGGTTGCGATCAGCCCTGCTTCGAACTTCGAATCATTTGATGTGTAAAACCCATCATAAAGCGTGAGGATGCCCTCGCGGAAAGAGTCCGAAAACCGGTACCAGAATCCGTTTGGTGAATAGAGAAGCTTGCCTGAATCCCACTGCAATTTAGAATCGCGCAGGTCGACAAAAATCCCCTCGGGGCAGAAGAGCTGCGCAAAATAAAATCTGAGCAGCGCATCGCCTTTTGCTTTTGCCTCCGATCCCGATTCTTTCGGCGCAGAGCGTTTGGAATGGGTGATGAAGGTGCCGATGCGGCGCTCCTGCGCTTCTTTGAGTTCCTCTACGCCGCTTCCCATAAAGATCCGGCGCGTGAGCATGGGGATATCCCGCTTTACCGAATTCCAATCGGTGATTTCAAAGGCGAGCTCTGGAACATGTTTGATCAGTTCTTTCACGACACCCGGAAGAATTTCAAGTAAAGTTGTCATAGTTTCCCGCTGAAGAGGGTATCACGGAGGTTTGCTCATGAAGAAAAAAATCTTGCTGACCGGAGCCACAGGCTATGTGGGTGGGCTCTTATTGGAGCGTCTGATCTCGGAGGGGTACGGGGTTCATGTGCTCGCGAGGTCGCCCGATAAAATCATGAAACGGACCGGGGTGGAGGTTTTCAAGGGCGACATTCGGGATCGCGAGGCGGTCGCATCCGCAATGAAGGAATGCGATGTTGCATTCTATCTGGTTCATGGGCTGAATTCACATACCGATTTCGAATACGAAGAGGCGCTTTCCGCTCAAAACTTCGCCTCGGCTGCTAATCGCGCGAGTCTCTCGAAGATCATCTATCTTGGAGGTCTTGGGGGTGAGGATGCGCTCTCTCCCCATCTTCGAAGCCGGCATCTCACCGGAAAGATCCTTGCGCTTGGAAAGACTCCGGTGACCGAGTTCAGGGCGTCGATCGTGCTTGGCAAGAATTCGACCTCCTATGGAATCATGAAGCTCTTGGTTCAGCGATTGCCATTTCTTGTCGATCCTTTGAATCTTCGCTCGCTTTGTCAGCCCATTGCAGAAGAGGATCTGATTCAATATCTTTTCTTGGAGATTGAGCGCGAGTCCGCAGAGTCGCGAATCATAGAAATCGGAGGATCCGATCGCACCACCTATTCCGGACTACTGCTTCGCCTCGCGCTCCATTCGGGAATCCAACGGCCTTTGGTTCCCGTTCCGGAGATCGATCCTAGGATTCTTGCTGAAGCCTTTGAGCTGGTTTGTCCGGAGTACGCAAGGGTCGGGCGGCATCTCTTGGAGAGTCTTTCGTATCCCACGGTTCAAAATGAGATCGAGAGCGCTAAACAGCTTTTTCCTGCGATTCTCCCGATGGGAATCACCGAAGCACTCGACCGGATCGGCACCTTTTCATCAAGTCCCAGGGATCTCATCGCTCCTGCCCATCTTGCGAGGATTCTTGCTTCGTTCGTAGATCGATTTCCGGCACTTGCACTGGGCTTGCCCAAACCACTTCGCGCGATCCTTGGGATTTGATCACAATCGGGCCACTTTGAAGGTTGGGGGTCGTTGGAGTTTGGTCTCCGAGCCGCATCCTGCGGCCTCGCTTTCGCCATCTTGGCTCGCGAGAGTCGACCAAACTCCAACGACCCCCAACTTTTCAAGGAGCCCATCTAGGCCCACCTCCAGTGAACGTGGCTAGTTCAATTAATGAAATGCTGGAATGTCACTGGATCTGAGCAGGTCGAGGTGTACGCGACTCCCCATAAAGCGCAATTCCCACTCCGAACAGGATCATCAATCCCCCGATCAGTTCATGAGAGCTTGGTTGCTGATTCAAAAAGGCGAATCCAATCAGAAGAGACATGAGCGTTTCTCCGGGCGACATCAGACTCACCCAGATCGGATGAGCCCTTCGACTCACGATTTGACTTAAGGTGTGTCCCAAGATGGTGGGAATGAGCCCCAAGGCGATGACTCCAGCCCATGTGGTCCATGAGGTGGAAACAGAAGGCACAGGCTCGTGGGGACTGAGAAACCAAGTGAGGATTCCGGTGGTGATGGCCGCAAAGGAATAGATCACGGAAGCAATGCTGAACCCTCGCTGCAATGATCCTGGAATCAACTCTGAAATCGTTTTCTCTTCTTTTTGGAAGGAACGATTCAGCCAGTAATAGAAGGCATAGGTGAGGATCGCAAGCACAGCTGCGAGATCGCCCAGGCCTCGAGTTGAAGAGGCATTGTTGATTGACTGAGAAAGGTGAGGGATGAGGGTGATGGTCATGATTCCCAAAATGCAGGCAAGGGTTGCAAGGAGACTTGAGGGAGTCAGCTTCTCTTTGAATGCGATCACTCCCACGGTGAGGATCAGAACCGGCTCCACAGCCACGAGCATGACCGCGGTAGAGAGGGACGCGTAGGCAACGCCCGATACGAAAAAATAAAAATGAATTCCGAGTGTGATCCCGCTTGCCGCAAGAAGGCTCCGGCCCTTCCTCGAAAGGCCTGACCAGAGTTTACGACCATTTAGAAAAAGGAAGGGCAAGAGTCCCAGGAATGCGATCCCGCAGCGTCCAAAGGTAGCCTCGGAGGAAGTCAGGCTTCGGGTAACGTAGTGGGATGCAGGACCTCCTAAGCCCCAGGCGAGGCTTACCACAAGAACACCAAGCAGGTTTATGGTAGCGGAGTTTGCGGAGGAGTTCGGATAGGGGTTCATTCGGGGATTCATTGTTAATAAAGGATATGGATTCGTGTCAAACGGGCAGGTTCTCCTTTGCTGCATAACCATTTAAATCAGTATAGATTGACGCAAGGCGCATTAACTGTTAACTCGATCCCATGAGTTCATCCCAGAGTCTGACATTTGGAGCTAAGCACCTGAGGCTTATCCTGCTGTTCCTTGCAGGGGCCTTGCTTTCAGCTCCATCGCACGCGGATGATTGCCGTGATTTCTTGTTGCGGCCGATTCTCAGTTTTAGAAACGACAATCTGGGCATGGGTGCACGGCGGATTCTCAGGTCCAAGGGCACCCTCGATTTGATTTTGATTCAAGCATCCTATTTGAAGAGTGTCTCACAGGGGCCAATCGAAATGGGCTCTGTCGAGCTCTTGGATTCATCCGGAAAAGCTTTGGCACTGAGGGTGCTCGAGGGGAAGTACGGAACCATGGGAGCTTCCATGAATCAGCGGATTGTGGATTTCCTGAATGAGAATTCCGCGGCCGTATCGATGGCTAGATCACTTCAGATTCGCCATACTCATCCGACCGAGTTCAGCAGCTCACAGGTCACAGCGATCAAGCATCGATTTTCAAGGGGTGACAAAACAGAGGATCTGAAGCTTCGGCAATTTTTAAGTTCATCGCCCGAATATCAAAGCTTGAGTCTGCGCTCCTGGATCATTTATATTACCGACGAGCCAAGCACTTATTTTGGCTCAAGGGTCGAGCTTCAGGATCTGAGAATCCGCGGCTACGAATTACTGAAATAGGAATAATCACAGATATGCTCTCTTATTTGCACACGATGATTCGGGTTTTGGATTTGGACAAATCCATCCATTTTTATACGGAGGGGCTTGGCTTTGAGCTGATCTCGAAAACGGATTATCCGGATGGACGGTTTACGATCGCATTTTTAAAATCGAGGTCGGACCAAGGTGAGATGCCTCCGAAGCTTGAACTCACCTATAACTGGGACACAAAAAGCTACCAAAGGGGCGAGAATTACGGACACATGGCTTACCGGGTGGATTCAATCGAGGCTGTGCAGGAACATCTTAAAGCAAAGGGCTATGATTTGAGCTGGGGCCCAGGGCTTACGCCGAACGGAAAAACCAAGATGGCATTTGTCGATGATCCGGATGGATTTGAGATCGAGCTTCTGGAGTTTCGAAAGTAAGAGATGCCGCTGTAGCCCTCAAAGAGTCTTCAAGAACTCAGATAGAATCAGGCCTCGGGACTCAATTGAATCCAGATTGATCTGCTCGTTTTCGGTATGCATATCTTTTCCGATCGGGCCCAGGCCATCGAGCACGATCAGACCCTCGCGGCTGAAATGATTTGCATCCCCAACTGCTCCGTTGAAGTGGGTTTTTGCGACCTTGCCCTCGTGCTTTTTAATGAGGTCAAGGTAGCGCTTAAAATATGGCTTTGAAATGGAGTTCGATTCCATGGGAGTGGTCTCGTTGAAAATCCTAAACGTTATTGCCGGGTCTTTTAGGATGTTCTCGATTTTTTGGTTCAGCTCGTTTCGGATCTTGAGACTTGGCACCCGTGTGTCCATTTTTGCTTTCGCCCACCCGCAAACGATGTTGAATTTGTCCTGGCCGCCTTCCATTCTTCCAATCGAGACGGTTTGATTCTTCTTGTAATCGGTAAGCTTTCTGAGCTTATCGATCTTGCCTGCCAGAATGTCGCAAGCATTGATTCCTAGCTGATGGTTCACGCCGGCATGGGCCTCTTTTCCTTTTACGGAGATTTCATACCAGACATTGCCTTTGCGCCCATCGACGATTCCATCCTCTGCCGAAGGCTCAAACGCAAGGGCCATGAACGAATCCTTACTCCAGCGATGAAAGTGATCGTGAAACCCGACCGCACCGACCTCTTCATTTGGGGTGATTTCAATGCGAAGGGAGTATTTTGGCAATTTTCCATTCAGGCTTTTGAAATATTCTTTCAGGCCAGTGAGAGCGACCAAGATTCCGCCTTTGTTGTCGATCACGCCCGGACCCCGAAGCGTGTGCGGGTCGATCATCTCTGACTTTTGAAAGGGAGAGCTTGGCTCAAAAACCGTGTCTGCGTGCATGATGAAGGTGATGTACTCCGGGCGCTCGCCTGGGCGGGTGGCAAGGAGGAGTGGGGCCGATACAGAATCTCCATTAGGGTTTTTTAAGAACTCTGTTTTAAAGCCAAGCTCTTCGAGCCAGGGTTTGATGACCTCTTGCACCTTCAGAACGCCCGCAAGATTTGCGGATCCGGAATTGATGGAAATGAGCTGAGTAAGCCGCTCTGTATTGGTTTCAGAATGGGCGGAGATGGGGGCGGTAAGGAGCAAAAACAGAAGAATGGATTTCATGGGGTGACACTAAACCAGGTAAGGCCGGAGGACAAGGTGGGGAGGGGGAGTGGCTGGGTGTTTAAGTCTGGTGCTACCAGTCTTCCGATCCGGCTCTTTGTTCGCGTTCTGTGTCCGATATTCCGGATTTCCACCTTTTTCTTTAGCGTCCTCGAGTGAAGAAGTTTTTCAATGGCGCTCTGTCATGGGTGCGCAACGCACGCAAAAATCAAGCTCACTGCACCCATCCGTTCGGTCCCTTTGAGTCCGGCATCGAATTGGGTTTATCTTCGGCTTCATCCGCATCCCGCGCGCCGAGCTCTTGAAATACTCGCTGACCTGAGAGTTGGTTTCGAAAGCTCGTGGCCCTGGCGACGAGTTGATCCAGAAGCGCGCCGACCGTATTGATGTTCATTTGATCAAAGACCCGCGCACTATAAACCAAGCGAATGCAATCATTCTGAGTGAGCGCGAGGCGGAACGGATCGCGGGTGCCAAGATTGATCCCAAGCAAAGCCTCAAGGAGAAAAGCACGCTCCGGGACGCGTCGTGCGCGTCCTAGATCAGCATGGATCGAGAAATGCAGATGCTCGCAGTTCTCGCTTGTGAATACACTGATCATGACCGAAATCGTATGATTCACGGTCATGTGGAACTGGGCTCCGGCAGTGTCGAGACTCCGGATCTCGGTGGGGTCAAGGCCCCGAGTCTTCAATTCAGACTCGATTGTGGCAAGCAATGGATTCACGAGGCTCGCGCTTTCGGTTGTGAGGTCTTGAAACGGATTGCGTGGACCGGAACTGGATTTTGAGCGCGAACCCTCTGCCTTGCGCTTTTGGGTTTTTGGTTTTGCCTGGGCCTTTTGATTGGATGACGATGTGGACTTCATGTTTTGCCTCCTTTGGGCCGTATCGTAAAAGCACCGCGGAGGAGTGCGCCTCTCGGTTGCCGGAAGAGTTGTTCTTCGCTCGTGATACAAGGGGGAATGTAGCTGATTTTTCGGTTTTTGGAAAGCTCACAGAAGCAATCAGGCCCATCGGTTTGACCTTGGAAAACAAACGAGAACCAATGCGCGATATGGTTCGATTGAATGGTTTTCATTGGGGACGGAATGATCTACATGACCATACCGAATGGATTACCGGGGTTTTTGAAGGGAAATTCAGAAGAGTGGATAAGTGAAGGAGAGTATTTTCCTGGCGATCCCATGAACGATACCAATGGACTGTGAGTGTGGTCGCGGAACAAGAATCCGAACGTTCTTTACGCTGAAGCAGGAGTGAATGTGAAGTAGGGACCTAGGCTGAATTTTTTGGTCTCCCAAAAACCCTCTGGTAAACCGATGCCCTTCCTGCAAAGGAAAACCAAAGGGGACCAAGAAGAAGGAGGTCCAAAATGCGACTGCCGCACGAATACGTTATTTCATCCAGGATTACGGATCCACCAGAAGGAAGTATTTTGACGATGTGGTGATGTCGCCAGTTTTTAAGGGGAAACGGGAGTGAACTGCCTTCATCCACGAAACTCCAATAATCCCGTTCCAGTTTATGAGATGTGATTTTGCTGACCCAAGTTTGGAGAGCTCCGGGAAGACCCACCCGAAGGTGAATCTCATGTCCAGTTTCGCAACCATCAAACCGCTCAAGCACCAGTTGAACCAAGGGTGGCTTGAGCCTAAGAAACAGACTCCGGTCAAAACCTTGCTTCACTTGTTCAAGGGGGGCTGCGACCTTGGTTCTGAAATTAAGATTCATCGGTGCGATCCTTTCTCCGGGCGCTCAGCAATGTTTCTCGCAATAAAGAGCGACGGGTCCATCCAGAAGAACGGTACAACAATCCCAATCCTTGTACATCAATTGGATCCAATGCCACTTCCGATAATGATGATTATGTAAACCGAATAAGGGAAAGGCGGATTTCAATTTTTCTTAAACACAAATGGAAAGATGATCTTGGTCGGAAGCCCGTTTGAGGCTTCTGGAAACCGCATATCCAGAACGACTTTGGAGACGCAGGTCTCCAACTCCGAATCCTTCAAGTCCGATTCCTTGATCTCAAGAGCGCTGACACGCCCGGAAGGTGCAATTTTCCATTGGTAAAGGATTCGGCCTTGTTGTGCATTTGGGTTCGATTCTAAGGTATCCTCAAAACACCTTTGAATCTCCGATTTGTGCGAAAAGATGACTTTTCTTACCGCCTCACGTTCCAATCCTCCAGAGATTTTGGTGTCGGCTTGGGAAGATGAGTAAAAGACCGCGAGAAGAAATATACAGAAATTCATGGGGCGCGTGATAGCTTGCAATTCGAACTAAAACAATCAATTAATAATTGAAGTGAATCCAGATGCTTAGAAAAACAAAGGGCCCCCTCACTCCCAAAGCTCCTGGAGGTCGCGGATCCAGTAGTAAGTGGCGCCATGATCAAGAGACACGACTTCCTCATCTGATTCGAGACTGTCGATATACTCATCGCGGGCAAGATTCCAGGCGATAGGATCAAGAGACTTCATCGCATGAGCGGTATCAACGGTCATGAATCCAATTTCGGTCGTCTCTGTAGGAGCCCCCATATAGACCGTACAGTTTGATCTGCTCCTAAGTGATCGGAGTACGACTATGAGTACCGCTATTTGCAGTCCGTCCAAGTTCCGTGTGGTCCGGACTAAATAGGAGCTACTACAAACTTCTCTTGAATATGTTTATTGATATAGCATCAATTTTGCGTATACTCGATAAATGACAAATAATCCCAGCGTTACAAACCAAAAAGAAAAAGTCCCCATCTTCACGATGCCTGAAATCCTGTTTATGGGTGCGGCTTTCGTATCCTTTGTCCTTTCCGTTTCTTTGTGGTTTTTAAGCAATAAAGAACAGGGGCTTTTTGTGGGAATTTGGGTCCCATCGATCATTTCATTGGGCTGTTTCTTTCAAAACATTGTGATGCGTCATCAGGGAATCAAGCGCTCATGATGACGGATCAAGAAATTTTCGTTGCGGGTCTCGTCGTATCTGGGGTTTTTGTCACCGGAATTATTCTTGTATTGCTTCAAATAAAGAAAATCCTATAAACATTGGCGAGTAGAAAAAGTCCTCTGCAATTATTCCAGCTTAGAATTCAAAAAAACCTAGATAGGTTTTTGGTTTTGTTTTTTTCGGAGGAATCCAGAAAAAAAGCTGAAATCATTATCATAATCATCGCAGTCCTAAGTTTTTTAATTCACCTTCTTCTTATTGCATTGGTGGATTTTGGCTTCACCAGTTTTCAATCATCGTCAAAACTGCTTACAAACCCGATTGCGGCCATCTATACCCCATTTTCCTTCATTCTTATTTATGAGGTGTACCTCCTCATCTACTATCTACCCAAGTCGATCACGGTCTATATTGGAAAACAATATGAGATCATTACACTGATTTTGATTCGCCGAATTTTCAAAGATCTCTCTATTCTCGAGCTCACGCCAAACTGGTTCGCGGTGAAAGGTGACCTTTTGCTCACTGCAGATCTGTGCGCTACACCAGTATTGTTTTTGTCAATTTTATTATTTTATTCATTAAGTAAAACTCAGAGCAAGAATCGCGAGAACGAAAAGTTTTACTCGGAAGGCACTAACCAATTCATAAAATTAAAAAATACGATTGCCATACTTTTGGTTCCCACTTTTTTCGGGGTTGCCTTGTTTAGCCTCATCCAGTGGCTTTCTACAAATTCATTCTCTGCTCAACCCGGTTCTAGCGAGATCAATCTTAATGCAGTTTTTTTTGATCGATTCTTCACGATACTGATCATGGTAGATGTACTTCTCTTATTGATCTCCTTTCTACGCACGGATCAATTCAATAAAGTCATCAGAAATTCAGGCTTTGTGATTTCAACCATACTCATAAAGATATCTTTTGGCGCAGATGGCTTGTTGAGTACCTTAATCATTTTGGGTGCCGTTTTTTTTGGTCTGACGATTCTCGCCATTTCTAATCGCTACGAGCGGCTGAACTCAACCATAGGCAGCTGATGTAGTAGCCCCTATTTGGACCGGGCTACCAAGGCTAATCAGGTGAAGCCCGCTCCATATCAAAAGACACGATCTCATCATCTGGGGCGGTAGCCCACGCGGAATTAAACGGGATGATGTTCCTTAGGATCAGCTATTCGCAACTCCTGCTGCCCCTAAATGGCACCATTAAATTCACTCTACAAATGGACCCTCGGATTGTGCCGCTCCCGATCGCCTCTCGCGCGGAATACTTTCTTCACATCAAACGACATCGAAATCGTCCCAAGCCCGCCTCCGATTGCGGTTGCGAGAGCGTCCTTCGGGTCGGGCGTTCCAAAGCCGCGCGCATCCCGAAGTTCCTTCACGATTCCGACCAGCGTGGCTACGCCGAACCCGGAAAGGGTTGCGATGAGTCTCCGGTGAGGCACATCCTCCGGAATCAATAATTGCAGGCTCAGATTCGTCACATCACCGACAAAGAAGCCGGCAAACAAATGTTTCATTTTGTCGTCCGCGGTCATCCAGGAGGGCCGGGTTGTGCCAGGCCTGGTTTTCCAATGAAAGGTTCCGTACAGCGCTGCGGGAATGGCGATGGCATGGGCCGCAAGGAAAATGGGCTCGGGACTAAAACCGCTGAGCGCTTCGGAACGGTAGCGGTAATTTACCCTGGTGTAGCGAGAGCCATTCAAAGAAACGTGCTCCACCCCCTGAAGGGCAAAGGAGGTCACGTCCAAATGAATCGGGGTTGACTCGGGGTTTTGGGCGAAGGCCGGCGAATTCAGAATCCAGGAGCACAACAAAATTAGTGTAATCTTCATGAGCGGAACCTACATTTGGTTCCTTAATTTGTAAATCTTTTTTGTTTAAAAAAAAGACAGTTAGGATTAAATACCTCAAAATTACAAGAATTTGCCGACCAAGAAGTTCGCATCACTTTAAATATCGATAGTTTAAAAAATAAATATATCTCCTTGCACACTGAAAATGATTCCGGTTAAGTGTCTACGAACCCTCGGCACGAGAGCCAAGAAACAAAGGAGAATCAACATGCGTATTTTAATTCGTTCTGTAATGAGTGCAGTCATGATGTCGGGAGTCGCCCACGCAGGAGTGGTCACCAATGCGGACGGGAGCCAGAAACTCACTGCACAGTGTGAAACCCGCGACTCGACTCAAAATTGCACCCGCTACACCATTACGCTTTCATCCCAGACTGATGGAGCAGAGTCCTCAACGACGCTCACTAAAATCAGCATGGAAGAAGTCGCCACTGCGGACTCCTTGTTTCAGCTCGATGAGCAGTTGAACCGCTTTCAGGTACTTCCGGTTTCAGAACTTGCTTATGATGGTGATACCCGATTCGGACGCGTCGGTGGAATTGGCGACATGGCAATGGCGGCGGCTCCCGTGGGTTATGTGTTGTTCCGTTATGCCGGAATCGCAGCGGGGGAATACCTCACCTACGCAGGATTCGCGGTCGCCATTTCTCCCGTCGTTGCAGACGTGACCTCATTGCCGGCCCGAGCCGTGATTTACGGAATTCGCTGGGAACGGGCAAAGCGCGCGGAGAAATTCGCATATGAAGCGCTTCAGCACATGATGAATGAATCCGATTCCACTCCCCTCACTTTTTCCCAAGGCCGGTTCAGCCGGATCGTGAAGGCGTTCCAGTCCGTGAATGAATCTCAAACCCAAGGACAATTCCAGTTCCACTGATTGCCTGACCCGCTCGAGTCCGGGTTGAGAGCGCACTTCCCTTGATGGGAGGTGCGCTTTTCATTTTGGGTTAAAAATAGCGAACGGTAATCTTTCGGTTCTTTGGAGTGTTCTTCGAACTGCCTTTGGCAGACGAAATGCGACTCGAGTCGATCCCTGCTGCAACCATGACCCTTTTCACGTATTCAGTCCTCGCAAGCATAAGCTCGCCCAGGTGTCTAAATTTTGGATCACTATGGTTGCGGTTCCAAATGGCAGGACCTTCCCCTTCCGGCTCTCTTGGGTCCTCGAATCCCACGTGTCCTTTGAGTTCGATCGCCACCAACGGATGGTTCTTGAGGTAGAGAATAACGGGCTGAATCGCTTCGATGGCCTCCCTTTCATTCAAAGGGGTATCTACCGCGAGTTCGAAGGTAAAAAGAATCTCGGGGGTTGGGTGGTTTGCGGGGTCTAATTTCGCCAACTCTGGTTCAGCAGGGTCAATCGGGGCAGGAGTCATCGTATTTACTGTCGAATAGAGATCCACTCTTTGAGTGATTTGAAGGGAGCTGTAGAGCGCCCCGTTTGTGCCAAACTGTCCGGTGAGAAAAATTCGTGCAACGGGAGGATTTGATCCATCGCCCGGATGAAGAACCACCGTGCGCCGGACCGGATGAGCATTCGGCCAAGGGTCATAAACCAAATAGTCCTCGTGAAGTTCAACCCGAAGGCCATTTTTTACCCACCAGGAGAATGCCGAATCAGAGGTGGCAAGGCGGATGAGGCTCTGTTGCGAATAATGATGATCGGACGTAAGCGGGATGTCGGGCTCACGGGAAAGGGAGGGATCGCCATGGGCCCAGAGTGGGGTCAGTGTAAAAAGAATCGGGATGATGGAGGTTCTGATTTTTTTCATATTCCTGTTTGGGATACATTGAATTTCATTGAACGCCAAGATAAATTACACTTATTTAATTTATTAAATCCGATTTTTAATGAGAAGAGTTTTTAATCTTATCATTAAAGCCTGACTTTATTTATCGCCCAAAAGACTCTACCCTCCCCTGCATGATGAAAAAGCTTCTGCTCGTTTCGGTGAGTTTTTTTAGCTCGATTCAGTTCGCAAATGCGGGGATTGTGGTTTTTTCCGGGGGAGGTTCTCCCCAAGGAAACCACTACTCCCAATATCTTCAAACGAAGAGCCTCACGGACGGCCTTAGGGAACGCTTCGGATGGGATTCGGTATCAGTCGCCTTCGGCGTCGGGAATCAAGTCAACTCGAATCCCCTCCTTGCCGATGTGGTTCGACAAAGCACGATGAAATACGGCGGTGAAGACTACACCATTCAGGAGTTCATCGTGGGATCGATCGAGGGCAATCATCAGGCGAATCGGACCCAGATTCAAAACATCCTGAATCACCAGGCCAAGGCGGATGAGCCTTTGTTTGTTCTGATCAGCGATCACGGCAATCCGAATCGCGAGGAAAAGGATCCCGGGTTCAATAACAACTGCATCACGCTTTGGGGCCGGGATCCGGTTACCCTAAAAAGGAGAAAAGAATCTGAGATTTGCTACTCAAGAGAGCGCTTTGAAACGGACCTCTCCTCCCTCCCTTCGAAAAGAATCGTTTACGGGATGACTCAATGTTTTTCCGGTGGATTTCATCGAATGAGTGTGAAGCGAACCCCGGAAGGAGTGGTCAGCGCAAATCCCAACCTCTGCGGTTTTGCGGCGTCCACCCCGGACCTTACAGCAAGCGGTTGCACGGACAAGGTCGATGGACCGGGCTATGCCGGGTATGAACGCTTTTTTACCAGCCAGATTTTAGGCAAGGACTTCATCAGCCACGAGAAGACGGGATTTGGCGAGGCCGGGAACCTGAGAGAGGCCCATCTTCGGGCAAAGATGCAGGATTTCGTAGGAGACATTCCGAATGCGACGAGCGATTACTATCTGCTTGAGCTCATGGAGAGTTTGAATCAGACCAAATCCAATAAAAACTTTAATCCCCGGCTCGGGGAAAGGAAGCTTCATCGCAGAATCGCGTTTTTCGCAAATCTCGAAAAGGGCGAGGATTACTTCAAGATGCACCCCACCGGAAAAGATACTGCACTTTACCATGGGATGGTGGAGGAGATCCGCCAGTGGGTGAAGGCGGCAAAGGGATCGGGCCTTCCGGATGCCGATGTGCTTTTGGTGAAAGACATTGATGCTCTTAAAAAGGAGCGACACCAAATTGAACGTGAACGGGTGCAAGCGGAAACGGAAATGGAAGCGGCTTCAGATAAGATCGATTCCATCGAGGAAGGATTATTCAAGAACCCAGAGCTTTCGAGCAAGGTCTCTGATCCGCTCATTGAAGAGCTGGGCCTCGGGCCCATTCATTCGGTTACAAAAGACGAGCTTGTTGATTTGGCCCCTTTGATCGCAACGAAGGATCAGGAAGCGGGGCGCTTTGTTGGTTTGTACAAAAAGCTGAGAAGGTTTAAGACATGGGATTATCTTGAAACCCACTCGAAGGAGCTTTCAAAGGAACTCTCGGATCACTCGAGTGAAGTGAATGCTCTCTACGCAACGTACTCTGATATAGCTGCACGTTATGCCAAATCAAATCTCAGGTTTCGATTGGTTCGAAGTCTTCTGAGAATGAGAAATGAACTTGGCATTCTCGGCGCTGCGATCCAGACGGATAGCCATCAGGTGGTCGAAACTTATCGCGCTCTTCTGTCCTGTGAATCCACTCCCCTCGACCAGATCCAGGGAGCAAATCAACTCAGTGCCGGCATTTGAATCCATGAACGCCGAATTGCTTGGGAGGAGCGAAACTCCGTTCAAATGGACCGGAGTTCATGAATGCTTCTCTTGAGTAAAGGCGCTTCAGCTCAGTGAACGAGGATGAGATTGCCTTTGTACTCACGCCAACGTCCGGAAGGATCGCCTTGGTACCGCCATTTGCCAACGACCACAAAATTTTGGACATCTTTTGTCGGCAAATCGCCATTCCAACCTTTTGGCTGGCCGCCCCCTTCGTGATGGTAAAGCCGCTGCCCCATCCGGTTGTAGATGCTGAAGACCTGCCAATCGATGTTCTTTCCCAGGGGTCGAAAGACGTCATTCAATCCGTCTCGATTTGGAGAGAACGCGGTCGGCACCAACGGGCCCCTGGGATCATCCACGATGAGTCGCGTTTTGGCCCTGATCTCGCAGCCATTCGGGGTAAGAGCAATGGCTTCAATGGGAACACCGCCCAGAGGCGTGACATCAAACCAAGTCGAGGTCACCGGATTTCCAATTGGATCTGTGGGGCTTCCCTGCGGAAGAGTCCAACGAAAGCCTGAAGGAAGGATTACGCCCTGAGCTAAAGGTGCCGCCTGAAACTGAACCGGGTGATCCTTGAAGACCGCAAAGTCTCCGGAAGAATCGGGCAAAATGGGCGCAGGATCAGGATGCGGGGGATTGTTGAGAATCGCAATTCGGGCCGGAATCGGCTTGATGGTGAACACGCTTTGATAGTCCCAGCGTCCACCGCCGGAGCGCGCTTGAACCGAGGCCGAAAGCTCAAAGCGCACCGACCCCGAATTGGAGAGAATTTGGTCCTGAAGTCCGGGATTGCCAAACAAGGCAAGGAGCGATCCTGCCCATTCCGCATTCCTCGGGTAAAAAGTTGCAGTGGATGCGATCGGGGGCTGAATCCTCCCCCCTGAGGCATTCAAACGGTAGAGCGACCACACAGCATCCACATCCTCCCCTGTGGTGTTGTAGAACGTCACCTGGTTTTCTGCCCCGCAAATCGAATCCCGAACCGTCAGGTTCGCATCACAAGCAATATTCTCGTACTTCACACAAGTCCGTGTCGAACAGGAATCAAAGGTGTAGCCGTCAGGACAAGCTCCTCCCGAATCACTCATGTAATCCCAAGAGGAGCCCACCAAAGAGCGAGTGGAGAAAATCCGGTTTAAATCAGAGTACGGACGGGTTTGAATTTCCGCGCCCGAATTCTGGAAAATCTCGACCCAAAGTGCCCCGGGACCGCTGAAGTTCCGATACCGAATCTCAAAAAAATGTTGCCCGCTCCCGATCTGCTGCTCAAGAAACAAGCCATGCCTGAAGCAATAATTTGAGGTACATTGGGCGAAGTCTTCCCCGTCAATCAAGACTTTCCAATTGTTGTCGCCGCCAACAAAAAAAACGTAGTTGCGTGACTCCGGAATCGAAAGACAAAAGGCTTTGCTGTACCAGGCACCTTGAGTGCCGCCTTTGATCATCACCCGGTTGGCAGGCTTTACAAGATCAAGCCAGGGTTGGGTCCGCGGAACGGAAAGGTTCGAAAGGGTCAACCCAGTGGCATCCTGAACGGGGAAATTCCCATTTTGTGCAACGAAGGGCCAATTGGCGTTCGATGAAGTCTTGATCAGATGAAATGGATACGCGAGATGATCTATGTTCCCCTCGCCCACCTCAACTGGTCTGGAACTCACAACGCCGGTGGGAGCGGTTGAACTCTTGCGAGTGCAAACATTTCCACCAACACCAACAGAAAACCCGGGAGGACAATGGCACCCTTGGGCGCGCACCTCTCCCTTGAACAGGGCAAGTCCCAAACTTGCCCAAACGATCCACCCAATCATGATAAGACACATATCCGAAACAGGAATCCAGGTCACGGGGTATTCAAAAAAAATCCCTTTTTTTTAAATCAATATAATTTAAAAAACACGGATCCATTTCGAAGCAAGATTGCCCGTGAATCGTCTTGATTTGGGGGGAGTGAAAATGGAAGCTCGTGCGGAAGGTACCATGAGCTACGAATTCGTTTGGTTTAAAAAGGATCTCCGCATCCATGACCACGCCGCTCTTACCCATGCAGCACGCCACGGGAAAGTGCTAGGACTCATCATTCTTGAGCCCGAATGGTTCCGATCGCCAGAGTTTGATTCCTCACATTACGTTTTCTTTTCTGAGTGCGTACTTGAGTTGCAAGAAGATCTGCGTGCGTGCGGAGTGCCCCTTCTTATCGTCACAGGTGAAGCAGTCGAGGCGCTGCAAAAAGTTCATGAAACCTACGGAATCTCGCAACTCCACAGCCACGAGGAGACAGGGCTCTTTTGGACCTATCAACGCGATATCCGCGTCAAAAAGTGGGTCCGCACTCAAAATATCCCTTGGTTCGAATACCGGCAGTTCGGTGTGATCCGAGGGCTCAAGAATCGCGACCGCTGGGCCGAAGGGCGTTCGAAAATCCTGTACCGACCACTGTTTCGGGCGCCAAATCAATCCTGGCCCTCCGAGATCCATCCTGCTCCGCCGATCCTCCCTACCCTTACGGATCTGAGCCTTCCTCCCTCTAGCAAAAGGTACGCGCAAAGGGGAGGTCGAAAGACCGGAGAAAAAGTCCTTGCGACATTTCTTGAAGAACGAGGAAAGCATTATCTTGAATCCCTCTCCTCTCCAAGCCGCTCGGTAAATGGATGCGGGAGAGTGAGTCCGTATCTGACGTGGGGTGCGCTTTCCATCTCTGAAATCCTTGAAAAGGTCGCGACAAAAAAGGAGCAACTCGGAGACCATCCCATTCACAAATCCTGGCGTTCAAGCCTCGAGCATTTCGAGAGCAGGCTTGCATGGCACTGCCACTTTATTCAAAAACTTGAATCCGAGCCCGAGATCGAATTCGAGAATATGAATCGCTCGTTTGACGGAATGAGGGAAAATGAATTCAACCAGGAGTTTTTTGAAGCCTGGTGCGAAGGTCGAACTGGATTTCCGATCATTGACGCCGGAATGCGAGCCCTTCACCAAACCGGATGGATCAATTTTCGATTGAGGGCGACGCTCATGAGTTTTGCCTCCTACCAACTCTGGCTCCATTGGCGCAAGCCAGCCCAGTTTCTTGCCCGTCAGTTTGTCGATTTCGAGCCGGGAATCCATCTCAGCCAGGTTCAAATGCAATCAGGGGTGACGGGCATCAATTCCATTCGTATCTACTCACCAAAGAAGCAGGCTCTTGAAAAAGATCCCTCCGGAGAATTCATCCGGAAATACTGTCCGGAGCTCGCTTCGTTGCCGAACAATGATCTTGCCGAACCCCATCACATTCCGCCGCTGCTTGGCGGATCCCTGGGGTTCATTCCCGGGGAGAACTACCCGAATCCAATCGTCGATCCGGAAGCCTCCTATCACGAGGCAAAGGAAAGAATCTTCCAATGGCACCAAAAATCAAATGTGCGGGCCGAAGCGAAGATGGTCTATCAGAAACACGGCTCGAGGGACCGCAACCGAAGAGGGGCTCGGTCCTAGCTGCCCTACTCCTCGCTATCGCCCGCAATCTGACGGGCAAGAGCCTCCAAATCATCTTCGTGCGGGTTGATCTCGATTCGACTCGATGCCGGGATCGAAGCACGCTCGATCAACCCTGTGTTGCCACGCTTTACCGGTGGAATCCGTTTTTCAGGAATTGTTTCAAGTTCCGGGGATGACGTGGGTTCCAGGGAGTGAGGGGTGGCTTGCGAGGGCTTGACCCAGTCTTTTTTTTGATCCATCCAGGTTCTATATCGCTCAAACGAAAACATTCCGTCCTCGGCACCCGTCTGCAAACAGGAGATGAGCTGGGAGAAGTTACCGGCCCGTATGCTCCCCTTTACTGCGGAACTTGCTGTCAGGATCTCCAATACCGGCACACGGATCTGAAGATGAGGCAAATAATGAAGGCGCTGGCACACCACTGCAACCAGGCAATCCGCGATTTGCGAACGAATGGAAGGCTGAATCTCTGCCGGAAACGACATGCACAGCCGGCTGATCGCTTCGGCGCAAGTGGATGAGTGCATGGTAGCGAGCACCAGGTGTCCCGTTTCGGCCGCATTCAACGTGAGGCGCATCACCTCTGGTTCCCGCATCTCTCCGATCACAAGGACATCCGGATCCTCCCTCATGCTGTCCATGATGGCTTGCTCAAAACTGGGACTGTGCCGCGGAATCTCACGCTGCCGTATGAACGACTGACGGCTCGGGTAGTAGTACTCAATCGGCTTTTCAATGGTAATGATATTCAAGCGGTCACTTCCATTGAGCTCCTCGATCAATGCCGCAAGAGTGGTACTTTTCCCCGAGCCCGTGGGCCCGGAAACAATCACGAGTCCGGTCTCAGCCTGAATGAGTCTTTTCAGATCCGGATGCAGGTTGCAGTCGCGAATGGATCCACGAAATGAGGAAAGAAGCCGGATCGCGAACGATACCCCTCGCACTGTTTGAAACACATTGAATCGGCAACGGACACCTGAAATCGTTTTTGAAAGATCAACGGATTTCTGCTCCATGAATCGATCCCAGCCTCGTCCGAGCAGCGCCTGCGCCTCGGCCTCGAGCTGTGCACCGGTCACGGGCTCCCCGATTCGCAACAATTCTCCCCTCACCCGAAATACCGGGGAGGATCCCGCATCAAGATGCAAGTCGCTTGCGCCTTTTTCCTTTCCGATACGAACGAGTGTCTCGATCATCATTATGAGTTTAACACCCGGGCTGCGATGGGAAAAGAGGGCACCGTGAATCGAATTTACTCATTCCTGGATTCAACGGATTCAACTGAGGGAAGCTTCGGAATGATCGCTTCGCGGTATCCATAGTGCTCAAGCAACAGGTTTTTCATCCCCTTACCGTGCGCTTGTCCAACAAATACCAACATCTGATCATAGTCCGGGTTCTCAAGAAACCCCCTCTCGATATTTGCGACCATGGTTTCATTCCTGCCCTCGAGAAGCCCATGATGAAGAGGGAAAACAAAGTGAAACCAACGCTTTTCCGAGTGCTTCTTTTGGAAGGCATACTTCGAGAGTGTGTACAGCGAAACCAACGTCGTCATCGCACTCACCGCATGACTTGCGCCCGTCATCTCCGGATGCCCGTGCGATGAGGTATAGGAAAGCGCGAGGTCCGATGCGATCCACCCCAAATTGAGTGGGAATCCGACCATCGCCAGGTTTTCACGAAGGCCGGGCTGATGCCCCTCTTCCAAAGCCAGATTCAACGGAAGCCTTCTCTCCGCGGGGGGAGCGGGATCGGCAAGGTGGAGTTTGATCAAGGGGAGCACATCCTCCCCTTTGACACGAATCAGTCTGGTCTGATCCCCGGTCTCCAAATCAATTTCTTGAAGGGCTGCAAGCAACTCTTGTTCTTCCGCCTCAGTAAGTCGCAGCGAGGCCATGCCCTTCTCTGCCTTCAGACGGGAGGCCACCGCAATTGCCACTTCGTTTTTTGCAATCTCCAAGCCCGGTTGCACCCAGGCATCATCAATCGAGCTCCCCTTCAGTCGCAGGATTTTCTTAGCGATGAAATCGAGGGACGCCAGCACCGGGGCCATGAGCACTCCCGCGATTCCATTCTTCGATAGATCCGCACCTTCCAGGCCCCGAAACGGAAACTGTCCGGTGAGCTTCACTCCCGCACGCGATGCCTTTTCCTGCTTTACGTGCGATTCGCCGGCCAGGATGATGGCACGGGGGCGGCCGTCAATGACTTTGCCAACCGCTTCGATCTCGAAGCTTGCCTGAGCCGCCCGAAGAGCATCGAGCGCAGCATAGGAAATCGGAGTCTGCGCCAGAAGAAGAGATTTGCACGATTCCTCCGATCCAGAGGCAAGGGAGCCTGCCAAAGGAAACAAAATAAGAACGCGAAGAATCCTGGAGGAGACTCGTACATTTGGAGAAATGAAGGTTTTTCGAAGCTGAACAAACAAACTCATGTGGTTCAAAATCCTGGCCTTCCAGGCTTCTACAATTCCCAATTAATTTTGTCAATTTTAGCGGAACTCAACGGCCCCACACTAGTTCTTGCAGCCCGCAAAAACTTCGGGCTAAATGAATTTCATGGAACAAAAGACTTCTGTCCTTTTCATGGGATTATTGTTTTTCGCGGCCTGCGGTCAGGATGTTTCGAGAAACGCCCTTCGCGTGTCTCCCACCATAAACCCCATCGTCGTGGATCCGGGAACCGATCCCGGGAGCCCTTTTGGTGAAACGCTTGGAAGAACCTCTTTTGCCGTCACCGTAAACCGCGCAAAAATCGGAATCGGAAACGAACCCAACGAGAACCACTATGCGCTCTTGCGCACATTTGAGGGACCGAACTCCCCGGGAGCGTATTACGGATTGGGTCTTGGAAGCCAGGCACAGGTTGGGTTTGGACTCGATTCCGCAGGATTGAAGATCGATGCGTTCCAGAGCCTGCAATTCAAAGTGTATGAGCCCGTTGGCCCCGTGGACTGCGAGAACCATGTAAGCTTGAAGCTTTTGATCGATCTGAACTGCGACTCCCTGAATCCGGACTACCGGGTGGTTACGACCGATCCCTTTGTCCCGAAACAGAAGGAAGAATGGACTACATTTCAGATCAATGCGGCCGACTCCGCGTTCCGGTTCGTGAGAACCACCGCTCCCTTGCGCTCCCTGAAATCCTTGCTGAAGAACTCCCCTTCCGCGTGCTTTGTTTCGGGCGATGTATTTGACCTTGGAATGAAACGTGATCAAAAACTCGCACCCTTCCAGCTCATTTTCGGTGACCGGTTCTATTTCGAGTCCTCAAGCGTCCGCCTCGACGATCTCGAGTTGAATGTGGCCGGATCCATCAGGACCGAGGATTTTGAGTCGTGAAAAGAGTCCTGTTTTTTGCTTTGTGTGTCCTTTTTTCATCGACAGAATCCGAATGCGCGCCTCCTACCTCGCCCTCCCTGTTCTTCGGGGCCTCTTCCGGATTTCTTTTTGTCTCCACTTCGCGCCCCCTTGAAACCTCGAAATCCGGAGTCGAGGGGAATCTTCGCCTGATTGCATCCCAGGAGTTTGACCGATGGCTCCTTGATCTCGGGGCAGGCTATCAGTACAGCCAGCTCACTGCGCAACCCGAATTTCCTGCCACTCAGGTGAAGGTCATCACCCGGTCCTTTGTCGGAGAGATTTCTCCACGGTGGAAAATGGACTCATTGGGTCTTCATGGATTTCAAATCGGTCCCTTGGCGCAAGCCCTCACAGGAGGTGACGTTTCGTATGACGAGGACGGTTCTGTGGACGAACTTGCACTTCAGATCCGCGCTGGAGTCAGGGCCTTGTATCAGTGGGGTGAGGACTTTCGCTTCCGTGTTGGCGCATCCGTTCTGAGTACGCTCAACCTTGAGAGACGGAGCGGAATTGCCGCTCTCCTTGATTTCCAGATCGGATTCACCCCGGTTCGCCCTGCTCCAAAGGAGCCCGCTCGCACGAGTGGAGTTCCAGAGTTCGCCGAGGTTCGCGATCGTTCGATCCGCATTTATCTGGGCGAAGCGCTTCTTTCCTTTCCACTGGGGAGTGACCGAATCAATGCCAAGGCGAAAGAAGCTCTCGCCTCACTCGCCCCTGTCCTCATGAAAAACAAAGACCATTGGTCTGTGATCCGGGTGGAAGGACATACCGACTCAAGGGACGTGAATCATCAAAACCAGGTTCTCTCGGAGCGACGTGCGCAATCGGTCTCAACGGAACTCATCTCTCTTGGAATACCGGAAAAAAGAATCACTGCCACGGGGTTCGGGGCAAAGCACCCTATCGATCAGGACTCCACGGAAGAAGCCCACCTGCTGAACCGAAGAGTGGAGATCTGGGTCGATGAAGTTGATTCAACACAGGTTCAAACCATCATCACCGAGTTGAGGCAAATGAAATAGGTCAACCCCCTAAAGCCGTGGGTCAGGGATGACACATCTTTTGGAAGGCCTTTTCTTTCGTTAAAATAAGGTCTATGGGGTCGGTTCTTCTGGTTCATCCGGACTGGAAATGGCGCGAAAAGATCAAAGTTCAGTCAAAAGAGAGTGCCTCTTTTCGTCCTCTTCTGTGCTCGTCCTTGCTTGAGGCTCGTGAAGTCATCGGGAATGCCCTGATTCCGCTCGATGGAATCTATCTGCCCGTGAATGACGGGCGCTCAAGCCTTTTCGAGTTCCTTGAATTCTGTCTCACGAACCGACCCGTGACTCCTGTGTTTCTTCTCGACCAACCGGATGCGTCCTTCCTGAAGTCAATCCGCATCAAGGGTGTGTTTCCGCAAGATACGACTTTTAGCACGCTGGTGGGCGCCCTGCGCGCATCGACTCCCGAGGAAGCCACTGATTCCGAAGTTCGCCCGATTCCAAGCGGGGTCCGATCGGGATTCATTGCAATTCCCACTCTGGATTTTCGAAGCTCAAGCACCTACCCTGCGGATGTGTTCATCCATCACCAAGATGGAAGCATGAACCTTTTTTCATCCAAGGGGAGCCCGGTTGATCGAAGGTATCTTGAACAGGCTGAAAAATTCAGTCATTGGCTTTACATGAGCGATCTTCAGCATCGCGAAGCCCGGGAAGAAATCCGGAATGCAAAACTTGCTCGCTATGACCTTGGTGGAATCTCGGAACCATGGCTGAAGAGTGAGCTTTTCGCAGAAGCTCGACAGGTGCTCGGAACCATTCGCAAAGAGATGCCGACTGATCCTTTGATCAGGCGCGCACACGGGTTTCTTTACTCCCTCTTTCGGTACCTGAACCGCCTTGACCGTTCCGGAAACGCTCCCAGGATGATCGAATTCCTCCACGAGGCCGCTGAGACGGATCGAGCTTTGCAATCCTTGACCCTGTCACTCCTCCTCTGTGGACATTTCCGCTTCGAAAAGACTGCAATCGTCGAAATCCTGTGCCTTGCCTGCATGCTTCAGGACATCTCCTTGATCCACTCCCCATTCGGGAACATCTCCGAGCTCTTGCCGGATGCGATTCCTCCCGAGGCAAAAAACTTCTACCATCGCCACCCCCTCCATAGCGCCGATCTCCTCGCCTCTTCCACCACCCTTGGGCAAACAACGCTTCAAGTCATCCGACAGCACCATGAGACCAAGGATCGAAAAGGATTCCCCAATCGGATCGGGGGATCCCAGCTTCATCCCATGGCTGAGGTCCTCAGCATGATCAACCAATATCTCATCATTCGAGATACGGCTTCCAGTCCCTCGGAAATCCTGGATCTTCTCAACAGGGTTGTTTTCCCCCGGTATTCGCAAGAGATGACTCGCGCCATGGCCTCCGTCCTTTTGAAAACCGGCAAAATTGATTCGTTCTGAGCCCTTCGCTTTTTGTTTGTCCCCCACTGCCACTTGTTTTAGATTGGCGCCGAAGGAAATTCAGCAAACATGAGCAAAACTGCAATCGTTCAAACCTCTCTCGGTACCATTGGAATCAAGCTTTTTCCGGAAACCGCTCCGAAGACAGTGGAAAACTTCATCGGACTCGCCACCGGAACCCGCGAATGGCTTGATCCGAAGACGCGCGAGAAGGTGACAGGAAAATCGTTGTACAACGGAACCATCTTCCATCGAGTGATTCCAGACTTCATGATCCAGGGAGGCGACCCGCTTGGAACCGGAACTGGCGGGCCAGGCTATCGTTTTGCGTGCGAAACCAAGCCAACAGACAAGTTTGATCGACCGGGAATCCTCGCCATGGCCAATGCCGGGCCGAACACCAATGGCTCCCAGTTCTTCATCACGGTCAAGCCAACACCTTGGCTCGCCGGGAATCACACCATCTTTGGTGAGGTCGTGTCGGGAATGGATGTTGTTTTGGAGATCTCAAAAGGGGATCGCGACCGGATGGATCGTCCGAAAACGGAAGTGAAGATCGAAAGCATCACCATCGAATGAGCCTGAACCTTCCTCGCTGCATCGGCGTCATCCATCTCCCTCCCTTGCCCGGAGCTCCCGGCACAGGAGGAACGGAGCCTGCGATCTCACTCCAAAAAGCCGGATTGATCGCGGTACGGGAAGCGCTCGCATTGAAGAAAGCCGGTTTTGACGGGATCATTCTTGAAAACTTCGGAGATGCGCCGTTTTTTCCGACCCAGGTGCCCACGGAAACCGTAGTTGCGTTTTCAGTGATCGCAGCAGCCGTACGCGAGGCTGTATCCTTACCTCTCGGAATCAACGTCCTCAGGAACGATGCACGTTCCGCACTCGCCATCGCAGCAGTAACGGGTGCCGATTTCATCCGGGTGAACGTTCTTTCCGGGGTAATGGCGACCGACCAGGGGATCATCGAGGGCAAAGCCTATGAGCTTCTTCGAGAACGCGATCGATTGAATGCAAGACATGTGGCAATCCTTGCGGATGTGCATGTGAAGCACGCAAAGTCCCTGTCCTCTGACAGCCTTATGCTCGGCATCGAGGAAACCTCGGGTCGAGGCGGGGCCGATGCAGTGATCATTACAGGGAGCACAACAGGAAGAGCTCCGGCCCGGGAGGATTTGCTTGAGGCAACTCGCGCGGCCGCCAAATGCGGGGTTCCTTTGTACGTGGGAAGCGGCATTGATCCGGAAACCATGAAAACCCTTCCAGAGCGCACCATTCGCATGATCGTAGGATCAACCCTTCGCCGTGGTGGCAAAGCGGGCGCGCCCCTGGATGCGAAGCGGATTCGATCTTTCATCGACAGTTACCGGAAATGGAAAAAGGCAGGAAATGGCAAGTCTCGGAAGTCTTCTTCTTAGAAGGCTTGGCAGGCGCAGTACCCCAAGACCAAAACCAAGACAAAGGCCAACCTCAAAAACCACGCCTGCGGTCCGGAAAGCCCCGCGCCCAACTCTCACGCTCGCGCGAACCCAGACACGAAAAGAAACCTTGGTCCCTGCGCCCGTCCTCGACTTGGTTCGCCCTACGGGAGCCCTGAAGAAAAGCATCGAAGCATTTCTTCTCGATCAGCGCTCCGAGAACACCCGCAGGGCCTATTCGAAAGACTTGAAGCGGTTTCTCAAATACTGGCTTGAGCGCAGGGAAAGATCGGGCCTGCTTACTCTGGATCGCGGTCTGGTGATCGGCTACAAGGATGCTCTTCTTTCCGAGGGGCTTGAGCACACCACGATTGACCGCCATTTGGCATCCCTTCGGAGTTTTTTCCGCTGGCTTGTGGAAGATGGACACATTGAAAAAAACCCCGCCGAGAATGTTCGCTTTCTCAACCCGAGACGGGAATCAAAGACCCAAGGGTTCACGGATGAGGAGGTTCTCAAGGTCCTGAAAGGTCCGGATCTGCATACCCGTACGGGCAGCCTTCACTACGTAATCCTGATGATTCTTTTTTATTGCGGACTCAGGCGCTCGGAACTTTGCGACCTCAGGATGAATCAAATCCAAACCGAACGCGGGTACCGGTTTTTCAGACTCCGGGGAAAGGGCAACGCCGAACGAATCGTGGTCATTCGGGACCCGGTGTGGAACGCGATCGAGCACTACCTTTATGTGAACCGGAAGTCCTTGAACGGGGATGCGCCCTTGTTCACTCCCATCCGCAACAACCGGACCTTGCGGGTGGAGAAACCAATCGACCCGTCCCTTGTGTTCTATATTGTTCGAAAATATTCAAACCTCGCGGGAATCACCCACCGTGTTTCCCCCCACTCCTGCAGGGCCACCGCAATCTCCAATGCGCGGGATCACAACGTGCCTGATCGTGCGATCCAGGAGTTTGCCGGTTGGTCGACCACCACCATGATCACCAGGTACGACAAACGAAAAAGCAGCCTTGAAAAATCCGCGGTCCACTCGATCGATTACGGACAGACGGAACGCAAGTTTCCCAAACAAAACTGAACCCATTCTCTTTTTCTCTCAAGTCGAACAGGGTTCAATTCTGCATTCACGATAAGAAAAGTTATCGTGAATAAATCAAATTCGAATTTGAAAAAACCAAGAAAACCGGCTAGTTTTCAGAAGTATTGGGGAAGGAAGGTTCGGGGATGCTCTGGCTTGGAATGATCGGGATCGGGTTGCTCGCGGGGGTGCTTTCAGGCTTGTTTGGAATCGGTGGAGGAATCGTTCTCGTGCCCTCCTTGATCTTTCTCTTTCAGTTTTCCCCCCACGCGGCCAATGGGACCTCCCTGTCCGCAATGCTATTGCCCGTCGGAATCCTGGGTGTTTGGCAGTATTTCAGTGCGGGGAAAATCGGCCCGGAGCATCTGCGCTTTGGGGGTTGGATTGCGGTTGGAATGTTTTTTGGTGCCTACTTTGGCTCAAGAATCGCTGTGGAACTCGACCTGCGCTGGCTGCAGCGGCTGTTTGCCTGCCTGCTGATCATCGCCGCATTTCGGCTTTTCATTCAATCCACACGCTGAGCGGCGCTTCGCTTCTTGTGGTGGAGCAAGAACTTCACCCCTACGCTGTTTCCCACGAACCCAAGGTTGAACTTTTGCGTTCCGTCGAAGAACTTGCTCTCCATCTTGTAGGTTCCGACCCGGTTTTCGTAAAAAACCCCGACTCTCTCATTTCTGGAGTTGAGTTCAATCCGGTTCACTGCGCTCGCACCAAAGCCGTTCGGCCCGAGGCCTGTTTTTGACTCATCGAACTCCCACCATTCTCCGGCTTTCACCATCACCGAGAGGTTTCGTCCCATCATGAGCCCCACCCCGACCTGGGGAATGTAACTCACATTTCCGATCCTGGAACGAATCAGGGTGAAGCGGTGACCATAGCCCACCTCATAGATCATCTGGCCATAGGTGAATTCATTTCGGGCAAGCTTGCTCTCTCCGGGCCTGAAATTATACCCATGAAAGGGCTCACTCACTGCTTGCACCTGGTCTACAGCCACTCCGTCAATGAATCCGGTCATGTGCTTGTGCTGGTTTTGTGCTTGCAGAAACTTGGGGTGAAAGGCCGAGAGGTAGAATTCGTGGCCGTTTTTCTCGATGCTGATCGTGAAGGTATTGGTCGGTTCATCAAGCATCTGCAGGGGGTTGCTGCCGGGCTTTGCCCATTCCCTTGCGGTGAAAAATTCCCTGGAGCCCCGCTCGGCCCATTCGTAGTCACGGATCTCGACACTGTAGCGGGATGACTGGAAACTGATGTCCGAATTGAAATACCGGGTGAAGGAGTGACTCGCATAAAACCGGATCTTCCATCCCTCGGCTGCGGGGTCGGTGGTGCGTGACTCACGTAGAACCGGGCAGAATCCCTGGTCCACAAAGAGCAGGTCATCCTCGGGGAGCGAAAGAAGTTTCATCGCAGGCGCTTCCACCCCCGCATTCTCATGACCACCGCAAAAACGATCGAGATCCAGTGATTCACCCGCATTTGCAAACGGGCAAAAACCAAAGAGCACCAGGACTTGAAACAACCGCAGGGTTTTTTCCATTCGAGCCATCTCCGGCTCGAACCCTAACCCAACGGATTTCGTTTATCAATATTTTTAGTTTAATAAATTAGGAAGAAGATGGCCCCTGCTTTATCCGATTGAACTGATCCAGCAAAACCACCTTCGGCTGATGTGTCCGCACCTCGGACTCGTTCAGACCCACATAGGCGCAAATGATGACAAGATTCCCTGGCTTGCACAGGTGAGCTGCTGCTCCGTTGATGCAGATGACTCCTGATCCTCGAGGACCCTCGATGGCATAGGTGGAGAAACGGTTGCCGTTTGTGACGTCGTATACCTCAACTCGCTCATTGATCATGATTCCCGCCTCATCCAACAGGTTCCGATCAATGGTAACCGAGCCCTCATAATCCAAGTTAGCTTCCGTAACGGTTGCTCGGTGGAGTTTCGCCTTCAGGAAAGTGAATGTCATGTCGGCAGTTCTACCCTTGAAACGAGGCATCTTCAAGGCTAAGGTTCGCCTGTCTATGAAAGCGCTTCTTTGTTTGGCCCTTGTTTGGAACCTGGTTGCTGTGACGGCAAGTCCCGCATCTGAACGGAATGATCCGCGGATTCTTGTGATCGGCGACTCCCATGCCGTGGGACCCTATGGACGACTCCTTGCAGATGAGCTGAAGAAGGTCTCGGAACGGACTTCCCTTTACGCCAGCTGCGGAACGGTGGCGTCGAGTTGGTTCACCGGATCAAAAACAAAATGCGGATTTTATTTCCATACAGAAGGCGGGAGCATCCTCAGTGGAAAAATCGGAAACACTCCCAAACTTCCCGGGATGTTGCGAACTCTGGCGCCCGACCTCCTCGTGGTGGAGCTCTCAGGCAATTACACAAACGGCTACGATCATGCCACGGCCGTTGAAGACATGAGGAAGATTGTCAGGTTGATCAAGGACTCGAGTGTTGCTTGCCTGTGGGTGAGCGCTCCGGATGCGAGAGTGAACACGCCGACTCGACCAAAACTCTTTTCGTGGGTCATGGAGGCAGTGGGCGATCGGTGCACGGTCTTGGATGGCAGGGCATACACTCACTATCCCGAACACGAGGGAGACGGAATCCACTATTCACGGGAATCCGATGTGCGCGCATGGGTGGATGCGACGGTTTCGGAAGTGCGGCACATTCTCAACCGAGAGTCTTTCTAAATACCCCGTATCGCCGCTCCCACGCCTTGAGCGGCGCAGCCCTGGAGAGGAGTGCCTCGCTCGGAGCCCCGCGCCGGATCAGTGCGGAGACCACACTTGAGATCCCCCGATCCAAAGCGAGCTTGAGCGCATGATGAATGCCAAATCCGGCCAAGCCCGCCTTCTGGTATTCAGGGAAAAGGGCGAGCGTCTTCCAAACCAGGGATTCGCGATCCGGAAAAAGGAAGAAATACCCCACCTCCCGGCCCTCCGGATTCAGGATGAAGAAGCTGAAATCAGAAAGCAGCTTCGTGTATTTTGGAACATTCAAGGTCCTGTAGGCATCAAGATCAAATGGCTCCGCAAGAAAGGAATCCTGAAATGCCCTCGAATTGATTCGAAAGAGAATCTCGAGATCGGGAGAATTTCCGCCGGTGAACCGGATGGGGCGCGTGGAAAATCCTGAGCGTATGGCCTCCTCATAACGTTTTTCAGAGACGGGAAGCACTCGCTCCACATTGCGGTAGGCACATGAATGGTATTCCTCGAAGACTTGGTAGCCCTCTCTTTCGAACCAGACGCGTGACCTCGGAGATCCCGAAGGCTCCCAAAAAAACGGTTCCTTGCCTGAATCACCCTCCTCCGGATCAAGCCGAATGCGGTAGTCAAAGAGGGTTGAATAATTGACAGGACCAACGATATGGCTTGCCCCTTTTCCTCTGAGCCAGGATTCCGCATAGGAAAGAAGCGCCCTCGCACAGGCGTCCTCCGACTCGGAAAGACCCGTTTCCTCAACATGAAAAAAACCAAAATAACCACGCCCGGGATCACGTTTCGATGTGTTTGCCGAAATCCTGCCGATCCTTCGCCCATCCTCGAGTGCGATGAAGTGGGCCCGATCAAAGTCGAAGGGGTACGCAATCAACTCCCGCTCTCCTTCGTTGTGAGGGAAAACCTCCACAGATTCCTGATGGTCGAGTTCACGGATGTGCATCGAGAATCCTCACTTCCCCTTTCCCGGCATCCATGCGAACCCTTTGACCGGACTTAAGTCGTTGCATCAGGCCACCTGAAATGCCGACAATCGTCGGAAGCCCGAGTTCACGGGCAACCACAGCCGAATGCGAGAGAAGACTCCCCCTCTCGATCAGAAGGCCTGAGCACGATGGATAGACGGGCACCCAGCCCGGATCGGTCCTGGAGGTGACCAGGATCTCTCCCTCAAGGCCTTCCGTATCCTTGAACTCATGGGCGACCCTTACCGTACCCTCGATCACCCCGGGGCAGCAGGGAGTGCCCTTAAGCAAAGATGGATCGTCCCCGGGAGAAGCCTCGTTCACCAGGAGATCCGAAGCGGCAAGGACGGAGGGATAGGCAAGAGAGGCTCCCACAGCACCAAACGTCACAAAACGATCGGGAGGGGCCGGGGTCTTCCGGTATTCCTCGTAGACAGGCTTCCTCAAGTCCACAATCCCCTTCGGGGAATGGGTGGGCAAGCGCCCCTCGGAGAAAGCGATGATTTCATCCACTGTCAGGTAAAAGATATCGAACTCGGATTCCAGAACTCCGAGCTTCACCATGTTCCCACCGACAGCCCTCATCAGGTGACGTACCAGTCCATAACTCTTGGTGCGGTCAAAGCGGAGGTCCTCGCGATTTCGGACCGCCTTTCGCGCGTGTTTGAGAATCCAAAAATAGAATGCTTTTTTCACCCCGGAGAGCCGTTTTTCGACCCGCTCCTCCGCGGTTTCGCGGATCTGTCGCTCGCGCGCTGCCATCTTCTCAATCGAATACGACTGCATCCGGATGTAGCTCGCGATGGTCCCGATCACAAAGGCAGGGTCATCATTCAGATCCCGCTCTTCGAATTTCAATTCATTGACGCATCGAAATCCATAGCGATCGAGAAATGCCCTGAGCTTCGTGATGAGTTCGGGATTGGCTCCCGCGAGGAGCTCCTCCCAGATCTTTCCCGGCGGCTCCCCGATGAACTTTGCCCTGAAAGAGGTGTCACCCCGGTCGATTTCGCCTGCGATCCTCATCAGGCATTTTGTGGGTTCAGTGCTCTCAAGATCTCCCTGACCGCACAAAAGATCGTTTTGGAGGGACTCGGGTTCCGGCTCTCCTTGCATCCATTTGGAAGTGAGTTTCTTAAGTACCCCGAAGAAAACCATGCACAAGAAATCATTTACAATGGGCGCCTTCCATCGGGGGAGCAGCTCCCTTTGGAGCTCAAGATAGACTGTGATCTGTCGTGAGATCGGCCAAGCCCTGAAATCCTGCCTCCTCGCCTCCTCGTACACACGGTTGAAGTGAAACTTGAAGTCCGCGATGATGGCATCACTTCGAAGAAACCGGTACACCGAGACCAGAGTGAGGCGTATTTTGAAGAGTGCGCCGTAGGTAGGCGGTTTCTTTGCGAAATCAAAGATGCTCTGATGCTCCAAAGAGAGGGATTTTTTGACTCCCATCATGGTCTCCATGAAGGAGGGATTGCTTGAGGATCCGGGCATGCAAAGAAGAAGCTGATACCAATTGATCAAATTGTAGTAGATCCTTCCCCGAATCAGACCGAGCATGTTCCGGAATCTCGGCTCCTGCTCTTTCAGGATGGCTTCCGGCACCTGCATCATTTCGGCAAACTGCCGATACACCTGCTGATAGGCATGACTGGCGTAGGAGAAGGTGAAGGGTGAAGTGACGCCGCTATAGCTCTCAATGATGTTGGAATTGTCCCAAAGTGTGGGTTCATCCCCCTTGATTGCCGGATCGTGAAACGCCTCCGGAGGTAAGGAGGTAACCGGCCGCATTTGCAGAAAGCGGACTCCCTCCTCGCCGATTGCCCATTCGATGTCCTGCGGAACGCCTGAAATGGACTCAAGCACGAGGGCGGAGCGGCAAAGTTCTGTCAACTCCCCGGGATTGATGCTTGAAATCTTCGCGTCCTCGGGGTCCATGCGAACCTTCCGGATTCCGCCTCTCTCATCCTTGCTGTAAAGATACTCCTTTTGCACGATCTCGCTTTTCGTGACCTGAAGGGAGTTCCGATCGACCTCGAAATGATCCGCAACGAGATCCCCGTTCACCAGACCCTCCCCAAGGCCGAACACGGAATCGACCCAGATCCTGTCACGATCCAGGGGATTGGTGGGGTTCCGGGTGAAGAGAACCCCCGCAGAGCGAGCCCCGACCATCTGCTGCACAATCACACCCATTCGTTGGCCCCCGGCGGGAAGGCCCCGCTCCACACGGTAGCGGAGAACCCGTTCCGACCACGCGGACGCCCAACACTTGCGAATCGCAAGCGAGACATCGTCCTTTCCCTGCACATGCAAAAAACTCGAGAATTGACCGGCGAACGAATGCTCAGAAGAATCCTCATCGAGCCCGCTTGAACGGACTGCGAGGGATTGCCCGTCCCAGCCCCGGGCACGGATCTCCTCCCGAATGGAATCCAAAAGTGCGGCCGGCAGCGGCATGGAGACAAAAGCCTCAACCATCCGTTTCTCGATTTCCGGGAATCCCTGAGGCGTGGAAGACTCTTTCATCAATCCCGTGGTCTCAAGATAACTCTCAAGGAAGGTCCAGGGGAGGCAGAACCATCCGGGCACAGGAACTCCGGCGCGGCTCAGAACTGCAAGGTTGCGTGCTTTGCCGCCCCCGAAATTCCTGAAATCGTGATCATCACTGTGTGCGTCCAGAAACCTCATTGCAGCCCCCGAACGATCGGCATTCCCCAGATGGCAAGCAGGAGAAACAGGGTGACAAAGCCCTCAATCCATTTGAATCGGTGAGGCGCCCACCAAAGAATGGAAAGCAAAACAAGGATGATGAGATAAAGAGGCCCAAGAACCACAAACACTCCCAGAGCCTCCCCGGACTTGAGAGCAAGACCAAGAAGGATCAGAAGGAGAAACGCAGTCTTCTCACGCCCATACCGATGCAGATACGTGTTCAACACCGGGTGCGCTCCAGGGTCGAGCTTCCGTCCCACTTCAAATCCAAAAAATGAAAACAGCATGAGTCCGGCAAAGGGAAGAAAATCAGGATGCTTCACCGCACCCGGCGTAAAGCACTCCAAAACAAACGCAATCATGGGAATGATGATCCATTGATGACTGAAGGCATAAAGCAAGGGGCGAGCGTTCAGCCAATCCCGAAGGTAAAATTCCTTGAACATCAGATGCAGGTACAAAGCACCAAGCAAAAAGAAAAACCCCGAGGACATGCTCACTGCAAGAGCCGCCACCACCGAAACCCCGATCATGGCCAGATTGAACAACTTGATGAAGCGTGCGAACTCGGCCGGCGTGAAGAGCCCCCGCGGGAGCGGGCGCTCGGGGTGTGCAACTTTGTCCTTTTCAAAATCCTTGTACTCATCCATGAATCGGATCTGCGCGAGGAATACCATCCCGCCCAGGAATGAAATCACAAGCGGGATCAGACCCGGGTTTGGATTTCCGGCGATGCGCGTTGCGCTCAGGGTGATCCCCGCTGCAATCAATGCATTGGGGATGATCGGAAAACGCTCTGTAAGATAAATGGACCATCTCGATTTCATCGACTCGCCTCCCGATCGATCCGGGCCCTGTGTCGGCGATCCCGTATGATCTTTTTTTCTTGAATCCGATCCACGGCAGGAAATCCTGCGCGGATCTCGGAAATTCTCGTTCTCAGATTCTCCCCCGAGAGAACGAGGTCTCCCCCCGGCTCACGAAACAGGAATGCATTGGTGTGGCCCAGAACCCCGTAAATGCTTTGCTCAAGCCCGAAGTCCGATGTTTGTTGGAATGAGCGCCCCTGGTACCAAAGTCCTTCCACGGTTTCCACCATCCGATCCCCCATGGCATGCCAGAGAACCCCCTGCTCATCCCTCATTTTCGATTTGAGATTCTCTTCAGGATTCCCCAAATACTCACCACACACATGCTCTCCACTCACCCAGAGGGTCTTCTCATCCAGACGCCCCCGAAGGCCATTCACAACCTTGCCTGCAAGCAATGCATGCGCAAATCCCCTGTCCTTTGACTTCCTCACGGATTCCCTCGCGTCGACAAAGGAAACCGGCTCGACCTCGCTGCTCCCATAGACGTGCAGGAATCTGGCATCAGGTAGTGCTCGAAAGGCCCGTTCAAAAAGAGCGCACTCGGTGAGCGCCCCTCCGACATGCACCGATTTCAAAGAGCGGGTGGCGAACCCGCCTGTGATGAAGCGGTCAAGGAACGCAGGGCCACAGGAAAGAGTCTCAGGGGCAATCCCTTGGGGCAAATCGCGGACCTCTCGAAGGTGATCTGTTTTCCATCCGGGTGGAATGAATACCGTTCCTCTCCCCATCCCGAGATTTGCAAGGGTCAGATTTGCGAAAATCGCAAGATCAGGTCCATTGAACCGATGGAGGTCTCCGGCATTCCGGATCGCGTGGTTCTGTGCAATCAGCCCGCGATGACTCCGGACCACCCCTTTCGATCTCCCGCTTGAGGTCCCGCTTGTGAAGGTAAGGATTGCGGCATCGTCCGGAGCCACCGGGACCACGACAAGTTCTTTTTCCGCCCCGGATTCCCGGCAAAGACCCCGTGAGGAGCGCCAATGGGGAATTTGCCGAATGGCCTTCACTCGACCACCCCAGAGTCGCCCCATGAGAGAGGAGACGAAGACCCGGGGGGAAACCAAAGCAATGATGTTCTGGATCTCACTCACGGGCAAGAATGGTTCCACAAGAATCACCTTGCCCCCGAGTCCGAGCGCCGCCATGACCACTGCATAGAACTCGGCGCTGAGAGAGTCGGCTAGCAATACGGCATCCCCCTGCTTGAATCCGAGATCCAGTAAAGTCTTTTGGGCTCGTTTCGCGCAGTCCATCAGCTCGCCGAAACTTGTTGCAGTGCCACCCAAGGGGTGGAAGGCCATTTGCCCTGCAGGCACCTTGCACTCAAGAAGGAGATTCATCGAATTCACGAAGCACTCCTTCTTGCCCGAACCGCAGCCCGCAATGGGCGCTTGAACCCAAGCGTAATCTGGAAGTCCGGTTCCGGAAGCTGCTCCTCTCCGATCCGAAACTCGAAGTGCTGAAGAAACCTCACCAGGATGAGTTTGGCCTCAAGGACTGCGAAGTGCTTGCCCACGCAGGTACGCGGCCCCATTCCAAAAGGAAAATATGCTCCTTTTGTCTTCTCTTTCGTCTCTTCCGTCCATCGATCCGGATTGAATCGGGATGGCTCATCCCAGATTCCCGGATCACGATGAACAAGATAGGGCGACAAAAACAGAATCTGCCCTTTTGAAATCTTCACATTGCCAAGAACATCATCGCCCACGGCTCTCTTGGTCCATGCCCAGACCGAAGGCTGGAGTCTCAGGGTCTCATCCACCACTTTCGCGAAATACGCGAGTCCGAGTACGTCGTTTGCATCCGGAATCCGCCTCCCGATGCTTGAATCGATCTCCTCCCTGACTCGCATGAGCGCAGCGGGCTCTCGGGAGAGATTCACAAGAATCCATGACAAAAGATTACCGGTCGTCTCAAAGCCGGCAAGAAGAATGGAAACGGTTTCATCCCGGATTTGAAGATCGTCCATCGCAACTCCGCTATCCGGATCGCGCGACAGGATCATCTGGGTCAAGAGGTCTGTACCGGGGTTTTGATCCAGAATCGCTTTCCTCTTCCTGTCAATGTACCTGTGAATCACTTGATCGATGGCCTCCCTGGCCCTTTGAAACCGGAGATACCTGGGAAGGGGCACCCAAAGCGGGAGCGGGACAAGCTCGTTGAAACGCGCGGTCAGAAACGAATTCACAAACTCCATGGGCTTCCGGAGCTCATCGAAATCGCCTTGATCCACCTCTCCGAAAAGCGCCTGAAGAATGATTTCAAAGGAGAGCTTTTTCAAATGAAGCCCGATCTCAAGGCGTCCTTCAGATCCCGCCACTTCCGACTCCATTCTGTGCAGGAAACCGGTAATTCTTTGATTCATCAGGCTCTCAAGGGCTGTGACGGACGAGGGATGAAATCGTGGCTGGATCAGGCGCCTTTGCTTACGCCATTTCTCCCCCTCACTCATCAGGATTCCATCACCCACCAGATCGCGAAGCATGGTTGCTTTCTGATAGTTTTTTGCATTTCGATGTTCCACATGGACCAGATCCTCGGGTTTCTTCAGGAGCGTGATCGAGTGTTTGCCAAGCCGGAACCGGGTCAGCTGGTGTCCGTCATCCCGAAGAGCGCTCAGGAATCCGATCTTGTTCTTCCGGTATTGAAGAAGATTGCCAAGCAACGGCATTCCGGGTGTGTCATGAGGAGTGTGTCTCACAATCCGAACTCCAGGATCTCCGGATCGTACATCTGCACCTTTTCACGATCCAAGGCTTGCGCGTACTTTCCTGTGACTTTTGTGTAGCCGCTTCGGTCCAATCCCTCCGGATAATGCAGATAGTGCCGGATCACAAGCTTTGCACCGGATTTCAAGGATTGTCGGATCCGGGCAAGAAACGTGCGCTCGAGGTCGCCGCTAAAATAGGCGGGCACATTGGAAAAAGAAATAAAGTCCACTTCGCGCAATCCCTCAAGTACCGAGATCAGGTCGCCATGATGGAAAAAGACGCGGGATTGATCGACGGCAGCCTTTGCAGCCATGAACACCCCCGGATCGGCCTCAAGAGGAAGAGCCTCGTGATTCCTGATTCCTCCAAGAAGGCTGAGCTGGAGAAAGAAGTTCTCCCGGGCCAACCCGTTTGAGAACAATCTGAAGAATGCATTCTCATAATACCGCACGTACGGGATTCCCGAATTATTCTTTGGAAAGCTCCCCCGATACAGAAGGGCATTGAAGGTTTTCGCACTCCCGGCCAAACGAACGAGGGCTCGGAACCGAGTACGCGGAAAGCCGGTGGCAAGAAAAGCTCTCTGCTCTTCAAGGGTCTTGAAGGAAAAAAGCGTCCTCAATACCCCGGCGCCCAGAAAAATACGGGCAAGCCTGGAAAAAAACCGGAAGGTTTTCTCCCACTTCCCTGTGAGGGTGATTGCATCCCAGTCGTGGTCTTGAAACCGCCGCTCCAGGATCGAGGCGGAAACAGGATCGAGGCTCATTCGCAAGAAACACTCTTTTCTCCAGACCCTTTGCAGAGCCGGATCGCCCTCTGCGCCCAAAGGATACCAAAACCGGAGGAATTCTTCGTGTGTGAGTTTTCTCAGGGTTTCGATCCGGAGCTCGCACAGGGCGAGTTGCGCCTTCGAAATATCCACAATATGGATTTCCCCGGGCGCCTTCGAGAGCAGCGGAAGAATCCTTGCCCCGCTTCCGCCCACCGCGACGATCCGCCCTTGCGAGGGACACAACACCTCCGTCTCAAGGGCCGGATCCTCGTTTGCCAGTGTGTAGTTGAGCTCATCAAAATAACCAAATCCCACGCACGCGCATCATAGTTCATTGACCTAAACCATTAAAACTGAAAATATGCGAAAAATGGGCCTTCTCTCGATTCTTACGATCAAACGCCTGAAAACGGGAAAATCCAGGAATGGGCTGAGTCTCCTTGGGATCGCTTTTGGAGTGGCCCTGTATTCCTCGATCGACTTGGTAAACGAATCCACTTTACTCAGTTTCCAATCCGGCATTGAGTCGATCAGCGGACGTGCCACAGTAAGTGTCCTGGGGGGCCCTGCGGGGTTTCCGGAAACAGTCCTGGAAGAGATCGAGAAAACGCCAGGAGTGGCAAGTGCGGTTCCCGTGATCGAATCACAGGCTTACACCACCCATGATTCGGGAAACAAAAGTGAAACCCTGATGATTCTCGGTGTGGATCTCCTGAGAGAGAGCTCGATTCGTGCCTATCGGGTGCAAGAGACCGGAGTGATTGAAGACCCTCTGAGCTTCCTGAATCAACCCGACAGCATCATCCTTACGCGGAAGTATGCGGATCTGCATCACTTGAAAAACGGAGACACCCTCAAGATTGCAACCACTGCCGGACCGAGGAGTTTTGTGGTTCGAGGCCTTCTGACTGCTGAAGGCCCGGCAAAGGCCTACGGTGGAAATCTTGCGATCATGGATATCGACGCCGCCCGCCTGCAATTCGGAAAGACGGGAAAGCTTGACCGGGTTGACATTCTGCCACGCCCGGAAACCACACAGGCGGAAATCGAGTCCGCGCTTTCCCTCACGCTTCCCAAGGGCTTGAGCGTGGAGAGTCCCGCAACACAGGCGGGGAACATGCGCCGATTGGTGGAAGGATACCAGGGGCTACTCTCTTTTGTGGGCACTCTCGCGTTGATCGTGGGCCTGTTTTTAGTCCTGAACTCGATGACAATCGCGCTTGCAGAGCGACGGCGGGAACTCGGAGTCCTTCGAACCATTGGAGCCGACCGGGGCATGCTGATGCGACACCTTCTCGAAGAGGGATTCATCATCGGACTTGCGGGCTCGATTCTCGGAATCATCCTCGGGCGTTTCATCGCAATCTGGATGGTCAAATTCATCAGCCAGGCCCTCTCCCATCAATACCTGATTCCCGTCTTTGTCGACGAGCTTGTTTTCACTCCGGAGTTGGCGGCAAAGGCGCTCGGCCTTGGAACACTGACGACTCTTCTTGCAACGGGGCTCGCGGGGCAAAAGGGACTTCAGGTTTCACCCCTGGAGGCTGTGCGAGGACAGATCCCGGGGCCAGCGGCCCCTGGATGGATCAGCCCCCTCGCAGGCGTCCTTCTCCTTGGCTTCATCGTCGTGGACGCAAAAATGGGCCTGAGTCATTCGCTTCCATGGATTCGCCATCTAAACCCTTTTTGCCTCATCTTCGGATCGGTCTTGGCGAGCCCGCTCTTTGTGAGGGGGCTTCTTCATGGAATCCGAAGGGTGATTCCCTCTGCCACACTCCGGCTTTCCTGCGAAAATCTTCTTCGGAACTCCAGTAGAACCACCTCGAATTTGATGACTCTGATGACCGGACTGATGCTGGTGATGGTTCTCTCGATTCTGAACGGAAGCATCAAACAGAGTGTTCTTTCCTGGTTTCGAAACACTCTTGCGGCAGACCTTGTGGTTTCATCCTCCGGGAAGCTTCTCAGTTTTCAGATTCAACCATTGAAAGAGAGCCTGCGAGAAGATTTGAACCGGATCGAGGGGGTCGATGTCCGCGAGGGCATCGGCGCAACAGGACTCAGATACATCAAGCAAAAATACGAGGGACGCACTCTTGCCATCAAGGCCTTTGATCCGCCCCACCCCAGGCTTCGAAACTCACTGATCGAGGTAAAGGAAGGCGGTGCTCCTGACGAGGTCCGTGCCGCATTTTTCACATCGAAAACACCGGTAGCGCTGGTCTCCGAGAATTTCGTCCTTCATTTTCGAAAAAGGACAGGAGACACGCTGTCTTTGGAAACGCCGACCGGTCTGCGATCGTTCCGAATTCTTGGCGTGGTGGCAGAGTTCACCAACCCTGAGGGTGTGATTTACCTGAATCGGAACACCTACCGCGAGCTCTATCTTGATGACCTTGTCAGCGGGTTTTTCCTGATGGCAAAACCGGGGGGTTCCCCACTGGACCTTCGGTCTCGCCTTGATCACGACCTCGGAAAAGCCAAGGGACTGATGGCAACCATGAACTCCGAGCTCAATCGGGATGCTGAAGCGATCGTCGACGAAAGCTTCATGCACACCCGGGCCATCGAATGGTCGGCTCTTTTGGTGGGGCTGTTTGGGCTGTTCAATACCGTTTTTGTGAGCGTGCTCGATCGGAGGCGTGAATTCGGTGTTCTCAGGGCCATCGGCATGGATCAAAAAGGCCTCTTGCGGATGATCCTTGGCGAGTCGATCCTTCAGGGAATGCTGGGCGGAGTAGCATCCATCGCAATCGCGGTCTTTGTTTGCTATTTCTGGGTCATGGGAACGATCTCCAGCCTGATGGGGTGGGTGTTGGGATTTTCACTCCCCGCGCAGTCTGTGGGAAAAACCTATCTTTTTGGTCTTCTGGTCGGAATCCTCGCGGGGATCCTGCCCGGCTTGCATGCCGCACGAATGCCGATTCGGGAAAGTCTTGATTCCTGAATATTTAAATTTTAATTGTTTACAAAATTGAAATCATTGACTAGCTTCCACGGTGCATGGAGCAGGAAATTGCATTCTTGATCAATGAGCGTTCGGGGCAGGGAGAATCAAAACATCTTGCAGAGGTTGCGAGGAATGAATTGCGAGGGCTTCGCATACAATCTACCTTGCCGAAATCCGCTCTTGATCTCTCCGAGGCATGCCGGAATCTCTCTCCACAAGAATTTCGTGCGGCGGTCGTATTCGGTGGAGATGGCACATTGAATTATGCACTCAGGGGCCTCCTTGAGAATGACATCCCCCTCTACCCCTACCCCTCGGGAACCGCCAATGACCTTGCCACCGAAAATGGAATCACGGGGAGCCCCTCCCAGATGGAACGTCTCTTCTTCTCTGACTCGGTTCGGGAGGTTCGAGTCCTTCAGGTGAATGGAATCCCATTTTCCACCATATCCGGAATTGGAATTGGCTCGAGGGTCTGTGATGAGTTCAACCGGATGCGGAGCCGCTACCGCTGGATCCAAACACTCCCGAAACGCTTCAATTGTGAAATCTACTCACTTCTTGCAACACGGACCATCTTCCGGAATTGGGGGAAGGGGCATTTGGTAAGGCTCATTTCGGATGAAGTCAATGAGGTCGTCCACACATCCATCCTGATGGTCTGCAATCAATCCACATTGGCGGGAAACCTTCGAGTTGCTCCGGGCCAGTCCCCGGATCAGGAAACGTTCACCGTCATGTATCAGCGGAATCCATGCGGATCGGGAACGCTGAAATCCCTCGCAAAGATGAAGCTTGGAAAGATCGACCCCTCCTTCCACTCGTTCAAAACAAAACGCTTACGCATCGAATCCTTGAACGGCGATGCACTTCAGGCATTCGGAGATGGCGAGATTCTCACTTCAATGCCAACCCTCGACTTCCAAATCCATCCAAAACGCCTCAAAGTGTTCAGCGAGTGTTGAGCCCCTGGTAGAAACTGGAAATCGGCGGAATTCCCGGGACATCCTGGAAGATGATCGGCAGGCCTTCCGCATGAAGCGGAGCTGCCTTTGTATCAATCCAGGTTGCGAAAGGGAAGGCACTGAAGTGGGAGAAAAAAAGCCACTTTGACAATCCCATCGTTGACTCTGATATGGACAATTCAAGTCTTCGTTTTTCGTGGAGCGGGGCAAGGTTGGCAACCCGAATCACGGACTCCAGCACATGCCTCAGCATGGGATGAAAAGTGAGATCCTTGCCAAGGGACTCAAGCTCCCTGCTCGCCCGTCCGGATGCCGCTTCGAACCCTGAATTCCGATAGGCCTTCAAGATCTCCGTGGCGATCCTGTTTCCACTCCGGGGCAAGAATTGCGAGAGCGGTGCCGGATCAAACGGGAATCGCTCACTGAATTCAGGAACCTTGTCCATGGAGAGGAACTCTTCCTGCACAATCGGAACGCCCGCCAAAACAAATCGCTTGGACCATCGATCGGGAATGCTGCAAAAAGGAAGCGCGAGCCGCTCGGAAAGAAGGAGCAGTTTGGAGATGGTCTCGGAGCGCCCACCTGAAAGCCTCGAATACAGGGGCATCCGCCTCTGGTTCAGGGAAATTGCGTCGCGTAAATGTTCTTCAAATGGGCCCACAAGAGTGTTCTAATGGAGGAGATGACATTTTCCAAATGCAATAGGGCCATTCTCCCCGCCCTGCTCATCTTTTCCAGTGCCCTGGCCAGCTCACTGAAACCGTTCCATTCGAATCTCTGCACCGGTTTTCCTCCAGGCACCAAAACGAATCCGAATCAATGGAGACACTGCTGCATTGAACATGACCTTGATTTCTGGGCCGGAGGGTGCAAACACCATCGAATCTCTGCCGACAAGCGACTCCGCTCTTGTGTGGAGCAAACCGGGGCGCGAGAGATTGCATTTTTGATGTATCTGGGAGTAAGAATCGGATCTTATTCCCCATTCAAGATCAAAGAGGAGCGCTGGGGAAATGGCTGGCTCGACGGCCGCCCCGATGATCAGGCATTGACCCGAATTGATTTGGAATCCATTCGGTCTGAATTGAACTCGAACCCTCCGGAGCAACTTGATCCGGAATCCATCCTGCGGTTCACCGCAAAGCTTGAAGCCCAGATCAAGGAAACTCCTGCCTGCCCCTCAATGTGATCCCCCGGACTACCGGGAATTCAGGTGGTCAATGCAGGTAGTGATTTGCTCATAAGGGCCGTCCAGGAGCACGGGAACTTGCCGATTCGTATCGATCAAGGAATCCAAGGATTCCACATTCCGGAGGACACAGGTCTTTGGCTTGCTCCAATCGTACTCCTCGTCATCACTGTTCTTCCAGGGGGCGGTCCTGAACTCCAAAGCACAGGAACCAAGTTTGAAATTGCAGCGGATTTTGCGAAACTGGAAGTTGGAATCACCCTCGCACCACGTATCTCCGCAAATCTGATCAATCGCAAACAAGACTTTCTTTTCATCCCGCCTGCAGAGGTCATCCGCGAACGCAGGTGAAATCCCAAAGCACACCAAACCCAATGTCATCAAAGTACGCATCCTCCGTACCTCCCATTCTGAGCCAAGGGTGTAACGGAGGATGCGAAAGTCGTCAATGATTCCTATTTAAAAAATCAACGAATTGCTTGAAACAACACTGGGAAAAGAGGACTGGTTTGGTAAGGCACCATTTCCTGTGCGAAATACCACCAGTAATATCCCCCGGTATAGCTTGCCGGAAGAGGGATCCTCGATCGCAGGGGATAAAACTCCTGGATCAGGGCCTTTTCGTACGCCGAACCGTATTGGGGATTCTCGGTACCGATCTCACCAAACCCCACCTTCGAGTTCGGAAAGATTGCTGCAAGTTTGTTGAAAATCGAGGTCCAGTCGGGTTTCAGATTGAAACATCCGTCCGGATACCAACTCACCAACACCTCATCGAGCCCGAGCCTCATGGATTCCGCCTCGGGATCCCGCTGAGATGACGGAAGTCCCAGCTGAAACTTCGATTGAATCCAGCTGAACTGGTCGTTTCCGGGAGCATCAATGCAATTCTTCGCATCCGAGGGTTCGCCCATGTAAAAGAAGGTAAGGGCAGCTTTTGCCTGATTTGCTTTCACGACGGAGTAGGCAGCCTTCAGCTTTTCAAAGGTACCGCTCCCAAGCCAGTTCCCGTTCACCTCGTTTCCGATCTCCCAAACATCTACAATTCCCTTCATAGCTTGAAGATATCCCTGGGCTCTCGATTGATAGGATGCCGGACTGTAGTTCCTCATGTCCGTTGAGTCCGCAAGTTGACCCATGATGGAAGCAACAGCCTTGAGCTCCTGAACCGGTTTCAAGTAGTAGGAAGCGCTCATCCCCCCATCAAACACAACTCGGGCCCGGATCGGCACACCCAAGGCCTTGATCGCTGCGATTTCACCCGGCCGAATGGAATCGGATACATCGTCAAGAGTGACACCAATCACCTGCGTCGACACTCCCGGAGGAATGGGCGTCGGTGAAGGTTTAGGGGTTGGTGTTGGAGTTGGACCGCTTGAAGCCAGAATGGTTTGGACTTGAGAGTCATCCTCATACCGATTCGTGCTGACCTGAACCTTTCTTAAGCCCGGCGTAAATCCTTTGAAGTAAATCCTTTGAAACGGAACACTCGGGCTCAGGAGAAAACTCTCCGTCTGATTTGAGCACCCGGAGTCGGTAAAGAACCGGAGACTTGAATCCGATCCCGTCGTATCCACACGGATCTGCCGCGTCGGAATTTGAACCGCACCCTTCGCATTCACCGGAACCACCGACAAGGGGGGTGAGCACTTCCCCTCCCCGACTTGATACGGACCCTTTTGAATTGCGATTTTGGTGATTCTTGCCTGAGAGAACCCCGTCATCATAAACGCCAATCCTGCGAACAACGCCAATCCCTTCATACTCCCTCTCCCTCTTTCTCCTGTTTGTCTTTCCAGAGAACGAGAGAGTAACGAAGGAAAAGAAATGGCTGTGAATGTTATTTCATGAATCTGTGAGCGCCACGATCCTCACTCCGGGCGCGCTCTCATGGGATACCGGATCAGTGCACGCTTCGCTTCTTGATCATGCCACCACGCGTATCCCGGATCGCATGTTGAAACACAAAGGCTTTCGGATCCTCTTTTTCAACCTCAAGAAGAAGGCGCGGCACCTCAAGTCTCGTGAGAACGCAGAACACCGCTTTCCGCTCCTCGCGTGATCCTGTTTTTCCATACCCCCCCTCGGTTTTATAAATGGTCACCCCGCGTCCCAATTCGTGTGCGATCCGATGTTGAATCCTCTCATGGTGATTTGAAATGATCGTGACGCCCATGTACTCCTCGATTCCATTGATCACAAAATCAACGGTTCGCGATGCAGCAAAGTAAGTCAGCAGGGAATACATCGCCGTTTGCAAGTCCACGGCAAGTGCGACAAGACTGAACACCCCGAAGTTGAAGAGTGCGATGAAATCCCCTACTGTAAATGAGCTTTGGCGACTCACCGTGATGGCGAGAATCTCGGTACCGTCAATCACGGCACTTCCACGGATCGTAAGTCCGATCCCGAGGCCGAGAAACACCCCGCCAAAGACCGAAACCAACAAACGGTCGGCTGTGACTGCATCAAATCGGAGGAAGTGAACAGACAGAGAAAGGAGGAAGATCGCAAGCACACTCCGGATGGCGAATCTGAGTGAAATCTGGCGCGCACTCAAAAGGACGAAGGGCAGGTTGAGAAGTGCAATCAGAACGGAAAGGTTCCATCCGGTCTTTTGATTGAGCAATAGGGAGAGTCCCATGACTCCGCCATCAAAGAACCCGTTCGGAATGAGAAATGAACGCAAACCGACCGTGGCACTCATCACCCCGAGGATGACATAGAACAAGCTCTTGAACTCTGCGGAAGGACTTTTCATCGACACTTGTGTACAGTCGATGCGACTCGAAATCAACTCCGACACGGACAATTCAAGGCTTGATGATCACGTTCAATCGAACCAAGGGTGCGGTGATGAAGCCCGGAAGAAAATTGCCGTTGAACGCCGGCTGAAATGCAGGCCCTCCCGGAACACCAAAACCTCCCGGGGGCGGAGCAGGAGCGCGGATCTCGGGAGTTGCGAGGAGCGTTTCCTTGATCACAGCCATGGTTTCAGCGCCTGCGAAGGATCCGGGAGCGCCGCTGCTTCCCGGTCCGGCGGGGGCTGAAGATTCAGGGGATTCAATGCTGATTGCCTGGGCAAAAGTCGCATCCTTCAGCTTCACGTCCTGAACGATCGTCTTCATTTCCTCGGGAGCGACTTTCTCCACGGGCGAAACACTGGCGGGGGCCCTGTTTGTCTCTCCCGGTTCCAACTGGTCCAGGACCGCAGTGAACTTCTCACCGGGAGTCAACTCAACAGGCTTGGGTGCGGGCATCAAGGATCCGGGCACCTTCGCCTCTTGAACCTCAACCTTTCCCTCGGTCACGACAATCCGGGTCCGGGGAGTGGGTTCCTTCACTCCTTCCGGATCTTGCCCTGCGGTCGATTCCATTTCGCTCATCACGTAGAACTCGGTACCCCGGACACCCATCGTGGCCGCTCTTGTCTTGATTTTGAACTTCCCGAGGGTTCCCACCTTCTGATTGATGGCGGCCCTGATTTTTCCGTAGCCAAGACTCATTTCGACCTTGCGATCCTCCACGGATCCCGTGTGCTCGAAACGATCCACTTTGAACAGGGAGCTCTGGCCGATGTCCATGATGGATTGGTCCTTGAATAGAATCTTGACGCTCCCGTTGCTGTCGGTGTTGATCACATCCCCGTGAAACACGGAATCTGCAGGTTTCAAAAACCGGACCTTCGCGCCGGCTCCCTTGACATCCTTCAACTCGATTCGCGCCATGACTTTGCCGGCAATGCTCACGACTTTGCCGACCTCTTCGGCGCCAAGGACCGGGCCGCAAAAAACCATGCCAAATACGGCAAATTCAATGAAATGCTTCAGAAATGTTCTTCCCATTTGGCACACCCTTGTCTATCCTTATTCTATTCGGCAGGTTATCCATTGAACAAGAGTGTCAAATGAGACCCATTTCCCGAAAACTGCGTTTGTGTCTTTTCCTGCTTCTGCTCAGCGAGACCGGGACGGGAGCTGAAATGATCAAGGCCCACGAGCCCCGCTATGCCGAGGCTGTCCTGGCCTACAACACCAAAAAATACGAAGAAACCCTCAGAATTCTTGATTCCCTGCTCGCGGAAGCCCCGAATCTGGTTGAGTTCCTGGAACTCAAGGCACTCGCCCTGAAGTCTGCGAAGAATGACAAGGAAAGCCTCAAAACCTATGAAGATCTGATCCGGGTCAAGAGTGCCGGGGGAACACCCCTGAAGGATCTCGCCCCATACTATTTTGAAACCGGAGTTCTCCATTTCCGCTCAAAAGCGTTCGAAAAAGCCCGCACGGCATTCCAAATCTCGATTGAAAACGGATTCAATGCGGAAACCGCGAATTTCTTCCTGGGCCTCATGGCCTACCAAAATGGCGATTTCGCGCGAGCCCTAGTCAACTTTGAGAGTGCAACCCGGACATCCCAGAGGGAACTGAAGGCTGCATCAAAGTTTTACCTTGCGCAAACCTCAATCAAACTTGGAGATTCGCCGGGGGCATTGGCCTCATTCTCGGAAGCCAGGACTCTTGCCGAGGGTCTTGAGGACGAAACCTCTGTTGCCATCAGAAATGCTTCCTCCAAGGTCCTCGATCCCCTGGATCAGTCGAAGAAATTCGCAAGCATTTCCCTTTCCACCTCCTATGATTCGAATGTCCAGGCATTGCCGAATGCCCTCGACGGCACACAGGCCCTCAGCAAAGGATCAGTCAAAAACATCCTGCAAGCGGGTTTTGGCTATATGTCCTCCCCGATACGATCCTTTCAATGGGTCCCCCAGTATCGTCTTCTCTACAACTACAACCACAATCGGGAAACTCGCGAAGGCGAGTTCCTGAGCCAATACGTCTCTTTGTACCTGAACCGCAAACCCTTGGAGAAAAGCGGGTTTGGATTCAAAATCGACGCCTCCCTGACCTTCCAGAATCGGGTGAACCTTGAAACGGATGCATCGACCTATCGGATTTTTTCCTCCACCGGAACCCTCGGAGCGTATTTCCGAACCCGCTTCGGAACGCATTTGAATTCAAATCTTGAAATCTCCGCAGGCCCGCAGCATTACAATACGGATTCGAGCCTCCTGCCTGAAAACAGCGATGAGCGCCGCTCGGGTGGAATTTTTTCCATTCGCGAGATCCTCTCGGGCAGCGGATACGGGCGCCTTTTCAACCCGGCTCTGATCCTTACCTTCACGGAGATTGATGCCGAGGGCAATGGTGGACGCGCCGAGTTTGCCTCTTTGGGCGGCTCCGCCGTCCTCTCAAACGGGTTCCAATGGAGTGACCGGCTTCGGAATCAGATTGGGATGGGGTATTCCCAGACCTTCTACAATCGAAGGAACAGCTTTGTCCGAGTCGACCGGAATTACTCGATCCAAGCAGATATGAGTTATCAACTCAATCCCAAGTGGAATGTGATCGCCGACGCTTCGGTCTCCTACAATGACTCGAACGTGCCATCCACTTTCGAGTATCGAAGATGGACTGTTTCCACAGGACTCAGTTACTCGTTCTATTAGGACTCACGGTCAATACGGGAATGCCCCTTTTGGAGAGCTCCTCGTTGCGTTTCGCGGGGTCTTCTTCATGGTCCAAATACCCCTGGAGAGCCCGTGCTGCATAGTCTCGCGCCTCCGCACGATCCGGTACCTTATGAAACCGATCATATTCATTCAAAATGTGGCCCTTCAGTTTTTCATTCTTTGAGAAATTCAAAAGGCCGGAAGAAATCTCAAGAAGTGCTTCGCGTTTGGCCAGATCCTCATCTCCGACCTGCTTCCAGGCCTGGTCCAGATCCTCAATGAAGGGCTCGAAGTTTTGGGTATCTCGAAATCGGGAAAAAAAATCCGCCTTTCCCTGCTCGGACAAGAAATATGCGATCTCCTCCGGGTTTCCAAGATTCAATCCGATCGGGCCGGTTCCCGAGAATTGCTTGCCGAGCATTTTAGGATGTTCGCCGATCACAGTATTGATCTCAGACACCAAGGCCGCGTGATCCACAGACGCAGGGGCACGGTAGGATGGAGAATCTCCCATCGGAATCGCTGTACTTGATTCAGCCTGCGAAACATTCGGCAAAGGTCGGGCAATCAGGTAGGAAACCCCACCAAAGAAAAGTGCGAGGAAGATCAAACTGAAGAGAAGGGCGCGGTTACTCAAAAAAATGGGCCTCCATTTCTCTTCTCGGACTTTTCTGGGAAAAGTTGAATTCAGGACAAAAAAAATGGCGATGGTTTCCCATCGCCATTTCCTTCTAAATGCTTGATTTTTTTACCAGTTTTTCTTGTCTGCGAAGGTTTCCTTGATCGTCTTAGGGAACGACCAACGAGGCTTCTTGGACTCTGGACGAGCCTTGATGGTGATCTCTTCGCCGGTGAACGGGTTCACGCCTTTGCCAGCCTTGCGAGCCTTCACGTCACGACGGCCGAGAACGCCGATCACTGGAAAGCGAACGCGCTCTCCGGAAGCAGCTTTCTTTGCACCCATCATGAATGCGCCTTCAACGACATTCTTCAACTCAGAACGCTTGATCTTCACGGCGCCGTTCTTTCCAGCGGTTGCGATCATGAGCATCGCATTGTGAAGTTCGTTGATCATGGAGAACTTTCCGTTCTTCTTGGTCATGGTTTTCTTGGTCGTTGTTTTGCCAGTGGTCTTTGTTGTCTTCTTTGCTTTTTTCATAGTTGTAATTCCTCCAGTGAAATCACGATGATGTTTTTTTGGTTTTTTGACAACAGGTTTTTGCAAAAAAATGTGTTTTCCCCCGAGGAAAAAGCGATTTTTTAAATAATTCAAATCATCCTGACTCGAAAAACCCCTTTTTTTAAGGCGTTTTTTTGAATTTTTCCACAAAGCCGGATTGACGAAACCAGGAAAAAAACAGAAGCTATCCTCATGTCGAAATCCCTTCCTTGCGGTCGAAAACGCGCCCATGGCCCCACACAATCGGATCGCTCCGGGGATCTTTGGCGTCCCAGGCTCAATGATTTCCTGAAGAGAAAGCGCCTCAGGGCCACGCGCCCGAGGGAATGGATCGCAGAGGTCGCCCTGACTCGAAAAAGCCATTTCGACATTCAATCCCTTGTGAAGGAAGTGGGCGCACGCCATCCTGAGATCAGCCCCGCCACCGTCTATCGAACAGTGGCCACTCTCTGTGAGGCAGGACTCCTGACCGAGACACTTCAAGGAAAAGGGGGGGTTGCGCTGTATGAACCCTCGCTCGAAGACGAGCACCACGATCACGTGGTTTGCATCGACTGCAATGAAATCATAGAGTTCCATGACTCAGGGCTTGAGCGTGCTCAAAACAAGGCGCTCGAAAACATGCAATTCAAGCAAATCCGGCACCGACACGTGATTTATGCCCGCTGCCTGAAACTCTGAAACCCAGGGTGCCCCCGTCTATTTCTTCAAGGAGTCCTTGAGGGACGCAAGTCCGGCAAAAGGATTATTGAATGCTTTTTCCTGCTTTTTCATGGGCGCAATCCGGGGAGCATCGCTCCTGGGAGCTTGAAACGTCCGGGTGGATGCTGGCGCGGGCTGCCTCTTTTGGCCGGCCCCCTCGCCCTCGTACCTCACCACAAGTTTTTTCGGCTCGGAAGCATGCGTCGCCTTGGAAGGTGCAGACCTCGGCTTTTCATCAAATCGCATCGTGAGTGCCATCTGGGACTTTTCCAGAATCACCTCCAACACTTTCACCGTGACTTTATCGCCGGGGCTCACCACTTGACTCGGGTCGGTGACAAACTTGTTCCCGAGCTGCGAAATGTGGACAAGACCGTCCTGATGGACGCCGATGTCCACAAAGGCCCCGAAATTTGTGACGTTGGTCACCACGCCGGGGCAAATCATTCCAGCCTGGACATCCTTGAGCTCGCTCAGGTCATCCCGAAACTGAATCGGAACAAACACATCACGGGGATCGCGGCCCGGCTTTTCAAGCTCCGCCACAACATCTTTCAGGGAAAACTCGCCAATCTTTGCGGCCGCATCCTTCAGTCCTGAAAGCTGCTTTGCCCCTGTACCGATGAAATCCGAAACCGACTTTCCCTGCGCCGAAGCGATGGCTTCCAAGTCGGCATACTTTTCAGGATGAACCCCTGTGTTGTCGAGCGGGTTTGCGCTTTCCGGGATTCTCAGGAACCCGGCTGCGAGTTCAAAGGTTTTCTTGCTGAATCGTGGAACCTTTTGAAGATCCTCCCTCGATTTGAAAATTCCGTGGGTCTGTCGGTATTCCACAATGGATCGCGCGAGCCCCTCGCCGATTCCCGATACGTGGGAAAGAAGGTGGACCGAACCCGTATTCACATTGACCCCGACCGCATTCACGCAAGAATCAACCACCTGATCCAGCGCTCGCTTCAGGCCTGTCTGGGAGACGTCATGCTGGTACTGGCCGACACCAATGCTCTTTGGATCGATCTTCACCAACTCGGCAAGTGGATCCTGAAACCTTCGGGCAATAGAGATCGCTCCCCGGACCGTGACGTCAAGGTCAGGAAACTCTTCCCGCGCCACTGCGCTTGCACTGTAGACCGAAGCCCCGGCCTCGCTCACCATCACAACAGGCATGGAAAGCTGTTTCTCCTTGAGTGTCTGCCGGATGAAAGTATCCGTCTCGCGCCCCGCGGTTCCATTTCCGACCACGATGGAAGACACCTGGCCGCTCTCTGCAAGAGCCAGAAGGAAAGATTTCGCCTGCGCCTTTTCAGACTCCCCCTGCAACCGGATCACAGTCTCCGCAAGAAACTTTCCAGACCCGTCAATCACGGCAAGCTTGCACCCCGTGCGAAGCCCCGGATCCACCCCGAGAACCGGTTTCGGTCCGTAGGGCGGAGCAAGCAGGATCTTCCGCACGTTTTCAGAGAAAACCTGGATCGCCATTTGATCGGCAATGTCTTTCAACTGCTTGTGGAACTCATTTTCGATGCTTGGCACAACGTGTGCCTTCAATGCAATCCGCGCCGCCTTCTCAAGCGAGGTGCGGACCATGGTTTCCCGATCGCCCGCTGCCACTCCCTGGAAATGGCTCATCAGGTCCTTCTCGAATTCGGGATCGGATTTGGACCCTCCAAACGAGATGCTCAGTTCCTCTTCGATCCAACCCCTGCGAATCGCGAGGTACCGGTGGGAGGCTCTGGGCTCAAGAAGGGAAGCCGCCTTTTCCTCATACTCGAAATAGTTTTGGTACTTGGAATTCGGCTTGGCCTTGTCGGCCTTGCTGGTTCTCAGGAAGACTCTTTTTGAATAGTGGTTCCGGACGAATTGACGAAGCTCCAGGTCCTCGCTCAGGCGCTCAATCAGGATGTCCGTCGCACCTGCAATCGCATCGTCCGAATTCTTGAATCCCTTTTCCTCATTCTTGAAAGTAAAGGCCCAAAGATCGAGCGTCTGCCCGGTCTCGGGACTGACAGTCCCGTGCCCGACTCCCCAGATCCAGTCAGCCAGCGGTTCGAGACCCGCCTCCTTCGCCAAAGTGGCTTTGCTTTTCCGCTTCTGCTTGTAGGGCAGGTAGAGATCCTCGAGAACGTTCTTGTCAAATGAGGTCAAAATACGGTTCTTGAGTTCGTCCGTAAGCTTCCCTTGTTTCTCGATCTCTCCCGCAATGTATGCCTGCCGGTTCAGGACTTCATCAAACTCTTCCTTCAAATCGATGACTCTTTGGATTTTCACTTCATCCAGGTTGCCGGTTTTTTCCTTCCGATACCGTGCAATGAAGGGAACGGTAGCTCCTTCGGACTTGAGCTCAAGAACTGCAGCCGCAGAACGGAGTGGAATGGAGGGATCTTGGGAATGCAAAAAAGTATCAAACGTCATGTGTAGCCCGGTGCACTTGTTGGGTTATTTCTTGCGAAACCGGTTCCACAGTCGGGACAAACCGGACTTCTCGTTGTTTTTCTGGATTTCAGCAAGCTTGGATCTCTGTTCGTCCGTGAGCGCCTCGCCCCCCCCGTCGCCTTCGGAGGCTGCTTCCAGCTGCTTTTCAATCTCAGGGGATTTTTTCAGGAGTTCCTGCACGGACGGGGGAAGTCGTCGTTGAAGATCTTCGAGCTCCCTTGTCACATCCTTCCCCTGCATTCCTTTTTGCATGATTGCCTGAAGCTGCTGCAATTGCCCTTTTGGCAACCGCTGGATTGCAGAAGAGAACTGCGCAAGCCACGTCAGATCCATTTTTGAGGGATCAAACTGGGGAGTCTGGGAATCACTGCTGGTTCCGGAATCCTCGCCATTCTGGGAAGACGGGTTCCCTTGCCACGGCAGATTTTCGCCATGACAGCGTTTGAATTTCTTTCCACTTCCACATGGGCAGGCATCATTCCGCCCCACGTTTTTGTATTGTTGCTCTGTAGTCATTGGAAGGCCAATGCTGCCGAAGAAAACGGGGCTTTGCAACAGTTCAATTGACAATCTTGAACCACATTGTCAAAATTCAAGAGTGAGGTTTCTTCCCCTTTTTCTCCTGATTCTCGGAATTTCACTTCCTGCACCGTTCAGCGGACATTGTCGCGCCGAGGAAGAGGGACCTCCTCAATCGATTCTGGATGACCCCGATTACGATCCCGGCTTGCCGTGGTACCAATCCGTCAAGTCGGGGTGGGGCATGCAGGTCAGGACTGCGATTCGAAACTTCCCGTCTGCCGGTGCAAGCGGGAATCTCTTCCAGGTCGGGGGCGAGTGGATCGTTCCGTTTCAGAAAGCAGGACTCTTTTCTGTCGGTTTGAACCTCGGTGCATTCACGAATCTTCAGTCGGGGTTGGTACAAGTTTCATCGTTTCCCCTGGTGGGGGGCATGCTCCGTTATCAACTGAAGGTGTTTAAAAACCAGATTCTCGTACCCACAGCTGCCGTGAGTTTTGATCATTATCGGATTCCGGATGGATCTTCCCTTGCCCAAATGCCAAGTGGAAATCTTATGGGATTCAGTTATGGAGCAATGCTGAACCTGTCTTGGATCGATCAGGTGACTGCCCGGGATGCGTATCGATCCCTCGGCATGACGAAGGCGTATCTTTTCGCAGAAATATTCAATACCGAGTTCCAGAACACGGTTTTCAGCTTGATCCCGGAGCTCTATGTTTTCGGGGTTCGCCTTGAATTTGAATAGATTTTTATGAATGGTGCGGTCGACTGGACTTGAACCAGCACGCCTCTCGGCATACGCCCCTCAAACGTACGTGTCTACCAATTCCACCACGACCGCATTCCAATTTCGAGGGCAGGTCCCGACCTTATCCCAAGCTTGCCTTGAGCGTCAATGCTAAACACTCTTCATCCGGGCAATCTCCCGACCCTGCTCCACCAATCGGTCCAGGACCATTTCAAGCATGCCCCGGTAAAAGTTTTTCTCGAGTTCCACATCCTTCTTGAAGGCCTCTCTCAAGTCAGAACGTTGAAGGCTCAGCAGGGTCACTCGATCCCGTGCGATCGCCGTTGCGCTGCGCTTGCCCTGCTGGATCAGGCTGACTTCGCCCAGGAACTCGCCCGCCTTCTTGTAGACAATGAATTGCCCTTTGACGTTGATCTCCAAAGTTCCTTTCGCAATCAGATACATGCATTCCCCCTCCGTGCCCTCCTGGACGAGGATGGTTCCTGCATCAAATTCCTCGATCTGGCAAAGTGCCGCGACATGGCTTTGCTCGGAATAATTCATGTATCGACAAAGGGGGGTTTTTGAAACCAGCTGGATTCGCTCAGAGGCACTGAGCACAGACCCCGTTGACTCGGCTGGAAACTGAATTTGGACCAGCGTTGCATGGTCCCCGCTCGAATAGGCACATTGGTGAACCAAGGGCTTCAAATCCCCTGCCTTCAACATCTGCTCGACGAGCACAGAAATCCCGTTCCGGTCCAGCCCTGAATAAAGTCCATCCGTTGCCAAAAGCAGGATGTCGCTGGCCTCAAACTCGACCTTCAAGAGATCCGGGGTTCCCGGATTCGGACCGATCGCCTTTGAGACGACCCCGGGAATCAAAGAATCCCCCTCCTGCATGACATGATCCTTGGTAAGGGTATACACCCTCCCTGCTCGATACAAATACGCCCTGCAGTTCCCCAGATGGGCAAGAATCGCAAAACGGTCGTTCAGCCAAACCGCAATGCAGGAAACGCTCACGTCCGCAAAATTGGAATTCTGGGCTCCAATCTTGAGAAAATCCGCGCCCACCTCGGTGAATGCGGAGAGCATGCATTCCTGCATTTTTTGAAGACGCTTTGGGCCCTGATACGCGACCTCATCATCCCTGAGCTCCCGATTCGCATCGACCAAACGCTCCTGGATCTGCCGCGCAACAAACTCCGCAGCGTAGTTCCCCTTTCCGGTCTTGCTTGTGGCATCACAAATGACATGAATTCCTTGCTCTTGATTCACAAGGGCAAAGTCCTCGTTCACGGACTTTCCGGCGGATCCGAGCATGCTCAGATGCAATGTTTTCGGCTGCTTCATCTTTCCTCATTTTGCCAGAGCAAACAAAAAGGGCAACCCGAGTTTTCGGGCTGCCCTTTTTTGGAGTGGACTCGGTTCAGTCAAAGAGCCAAATCGGACACCGGCTTGTACCAGCATCGTGGGCGAAATCCGAATGCATCGCCGAGCTCCTGATTGCACGCACCGGCTTTCGCATCGGTACGGCTGAATTCAATCAGTGGCGATACACTGCACACTGCGCCTGCAAAATACGTATCCAGCCGACATTGGGACAAGGGGTGCGCATTATTGGTTGCACTCACCTCGGTGGCGGAAGGAGTCTCAAACTCAGGCGGATTCTCGGGCTCGGAGGTTCGTGACCCTGAGCGACCCAATTCATAGAGCACCCGCGCCAACACCTTCCCTGTCATGGAAGAGCGAATGCAAATGGCGACATCCTTCGCCGAGGAATAGGACATCTGACATGCCTTGGAGACATCTCCCGGGATGTTCATGCTGGAAAGAATCGCCTCGTTGTCGTCGTTTTCAATGATTCTCCGGAAACACTTCATCGTGGCAAAGTAATCCGACTGACCTTCATTGGATGCCCAAGAGCCTCCCAAAACCCCCGGATAGGTTGGAAAACCGCCGAGATGGTGGCCCATTTCGTGGCAAAGCACCATCACCTCGCCATCGTAGGTCATCCACTTGAAGCGGGCGAGACCACCGTACGCATTGACAATCCAGGTTTTGCCTTTTCGGGTTGCGCTCGCATTCACCTCGGCAGAACTCCACAAACGATTCATTTTCAGAACCGCGCCTTTGTCCGCCACAATGGAGGTGTACAAGGCTTCCACCTTGTCTATGGCCCGCTCAAAATCCTCCTTCTCGATTCCTCCGGCATTCTTGAGACCTTCCGGGATGCGAAGGTCATTCTTCGGAGCGAAATCGCAGAGCTTTTGTTCCTGCTCTGAATCCTTCCCTGAAACCTGATGTGTTTTGTCTGATGATGAAACTTCCCCGACATGGGCAAACGCCGGAGAGGAGCCTGCCAACAAGAACGCCAATGCGAATGCATTAACTTTGGTCATTTTTCCCCCAAGATTATCCTAAATCTCCTCCAATCGACTCATTTCAATTGGAACTCTTCATTGAGTGCAACAATCGTCTCAGGGATCAGCGAAAAAGCAACTTTTTTTTGACGCGGCAGTTTTTTACCTAAAGAACTGCGTTACGACCATGCCAGGGCTCGCCAACTTCAACTCCACCAACTGTCGGTAAAGGGTTTCCCAGCGTGCCTTGCTCATGACACCAAGCCCGCTTTTTTTCGTCTCCGCAGTTTCAATGAAACTCTTCTGGATTCGCGCTGATTCATGGAAGGTTTCAAGATCCATGCTTGGATTGAGCTTCTGCATCTCCACATTGGTGTTGACGCTGTCTTTCAGGTACCTCGTCCATCCTTCACGGGTTGCCGCAAGAAACTTCTCAACCTGTCCGGCCTCGGTCTTCAGCATGTCTTCATGCGCAATAACAACCGTCAGGTACGGATTGAACCCCGATTCGGAAATGAGAAAGGTCCTAGGCTCGATCTTTGCTTTTCTTGCAGCGATCGGCTCTGCAGTTACAAAACACTGCTGGGAAAATCCTTTGTCTTGAAGAAACGATGAGATTCCACCCGTATACGGGACGAGTTTCGCCTTCACGGGCGCATAGGTCTTTTCGATCCAAAGCGTATAGGGAAGCCCTTTTTGAAGCGCAATGGTGCCCTCGCTCTGAAAAAGCTCCTTCAGGCTCCCCACCTTTTTTTCAGGATGGACCATGAACCCTTGGGGATCATTTTGATACACCGCGAACAGAGCCACAACTTTCGCTCCTTGGGACCGAGCGAGAATCACTTCATCAGCTGCGGCAATTCCAAATGCAACTTTCTTTCCAGCGACGAGTTGCGTAACGGGCTGCCCTGCCCCGCCCGGGAGAATCTTTGTCGTGAGTCCTGCTTTCTCGTAAATTTTGCCGAGCAGCGCCTCATAAAAGCCACCGAACTCCGGCTCGGGCTTCCAATTCAGCGCAAGGTCCTGCGCCTGCAGGGGCGAAGAAATACCGGTTCCAAAACACAAAAACAACGCAATCCAAAATCCTCTAGACATTCGAGCCATCCTTTCGTCCGTATCCAAACCACCTCGTAAGAAGTGCAAGAGTTGCAAAAAATAAAATTCCCAAAATCGCCGCAAGGAGAACTGCCGCAAATACCCGATCCACCCTTTGTTGGTTTCTCGAGGCATCCACGAGCCCTCCCAGTCCTGATCCCGCAATGAACTCACCCACGATCGCACCAATGACAGCAAGACCCGCTGCAATCCTGAATCCTGAGAAGATCTGGGGAAGTGCGGCGGGAAGGCGGAGTTTGAAAAGCGTTTGGAGCCTTGAAGCATCCATCAAGCGGAAAAGATCAAGCAAGATCGGCTCGGTGGACATCAGTCCCGTCACGCTGCTCGCAATCACCGGAAAAACGGAGACGATGAATGACGAGGCAACCACCGTGGGAAGACCATAGCCAAGCCAAATCACGAGAAGAGGGGCAATGGCAATGATGGGCACGGTTTGAAAAAAGATTGCGTAGGGATAGAGCATTTTCCGGATCAAGGTCGAGAAAGAAAGAATCAAGGCGAGGAAAAGGCCGACCGAGATCGAGAGCAACAATCCGAGCCCCGAGGCTTTGGCGGTTTCAAGAAAGGCCTGGATGAAGCTCGATGGATCCTCCCTGAGAACCAAGAACACATGTGAAGGTGCGGGGAGCAAGTACTTCGGGATGAACCCGTTGGTCACCAAGCCCTCGCTCAGGATCGTGATCAGAGCAAGGGGAATCAAGGGAAACAGAATGGCTCCGGCCTTCATGGATTTCCTCTTCCTTTCAACAGGACAAAGCACCGCTCCACCATGGACAAAAACTCGGGGTCCCCTCTTCCCGCAAGAGTGCGAACCGGTCCGAGCGTGCTCCGCTCATCAAGAGCCACTGTGCCTGGTTGGCCTTGAAGAACCACCACCCGGTCCGAAAGCCAAAGTCCCTCGGTGATCGAGTGTGTCACCATGAGAATCGTGGGACGAAGATGGGAAAAGAGCTCCCTGAGCTCGAGCCCGAGTTCAATTCGAATGGGTTCATCCAAGGCGGCGAAGGGTTCATCCAGAAGGATCAACTCGGGTTGTTGGATCAAGGTGCGGGCAATGGACACCCTCATCCGGATTCCGCCCGACAGCTCATGGGGTTTGCTCTTGGCATGGGGAAGAATCCGGAGCCGATCCAACTCCCGCTCTGCCAGCTCCTGTGCGCTTTTTCGATCCCGTCCCTTCAGAATCAACGGAAGAGTCACATTCTCAAGGACATCAAGCCATGGGAGGAGTGCTGCGTCCTGGAACACAAATCCGATTCGGTCGCGTCGATGAGGTTGATTCAAGGATCCTGTGGAAGGGCTCTCGAGGCCCGCCACCAAACGCAGAAGGGTACTTTTCCCGCTCCCGGAGGGTCCGAGAAGGGCAACCCACTCCCCCGGTTGAAACTCAAGATCCGTGCTACCGAGTCCGGTTCCGGTGCCCGGATAGATCTTGGAAACCCCTTCAAGACGGATCATCGCCTGAGCTCCGCCCTGCCCCCGGGATGCCCTTCAAGGTCGCACAGGGTTACGGAAACCGCCGACAAACGGGCTTCCGGCAGAGACTTTTGCATACGATCCCAAATCCAAACACAGAGATTCTCACTGGTCGGACTCACTCCAAGAGAATGATCAAGGAGTGTATCGTGCAGGGGACCTGTGATCTCCCCGAGCTTGGCTTCCGCAATCACGAGGTCCACCACCCGATCCCCCGGAAGCGGATAGGCATGCTCAAACTCGACCGCAACGTTCCAGAGGTGGAAGTGCGGGATTCGAAACCCCTCCAATGTGTGGGATGCTTTGAACCGATGGTATGCGGTTAGCCTGAAAACAGTCGGTGCCTCAGAGTTCATTCCGGAAAGCCGCTCCTTGCCCCGGACTCTCCTCAATGAAAACACACATCGAACTGATCTTTCCCTTCTTCAACACCTCTTCGAGATCGGACACCAAAAACTCGAAGTATGCCCGGGCAAGACGCTCACAGGTGATGTTGTCCACCTTCAGCAAAACCACCTCATCGGAGGGAAGCACATACCGTTTTCCGCACAATGTGAACTCGATTTCCTCACGGGTGTTTCTCAGAATTTCAAAAAACGGATTCCCGGTTGCGATCAGGACCTTCTCATCCCAAAGTTTCGCGATTTTTTTCATCGACTCCTTGATGGTGGAGAAGGCGATCATCGATTCGAAACCGGTTTCCCCCGAAAAAAGGGAAAGCGTGGGCTGGTATTGATGTCCGTGAAGGGCTTCCTTCGTACCGTCCGGAAACACTGTCATGTGGCTTGCTGCAAACTTCAAAGCCTCTTTTCGAATGCGAACTTCGTACTGATCAGGCATGATGCCACCATACCAGAGGAATCCATGAAATCACACCCCATGAAGGATCATGTCATCATTGTCACCGGAGCCGGGAAAGGAATTGGAAGGGCCTTTGTCGAAGCGCTTCTTGCCCACCCCGCAACCGCAGGGAAGAAAATGGGGCTTTGTCTGGTTTCGAGAACCCGCCCGGACCTGGAAGAACTCGCAACACTCGCGACAAAGGCGGGTGTTGAAACGGAAATCGTCGATGTTGATCTTTCCGAACACCCGATTGCACCGGTGCAAAGGGCCCTTGCGCGGTTCGGGAAGCTTGATGCGCTGATCCATTGCGCGGGAGTGGGTCGATTCGGAAACTTCCTCGAACTCAGTGCGAAGGACCTCGATGATACGATGAACACCAATGTTCGCGCGACTTTTCTTCTCCTTCAAGAAACCTATCGCGCGATGAAGGCTGCACCGCCTTCCCGCGGGATGCGCGGCCAGATTCAAGTGGTAACCTCAGTCGCCGCCGAACGGCCGTTCCCTCACAGTTCCATTTACTGCATGTCGAAGTATGCGCAAAGAGGTCTACTCGAGGTCATGCGCGGCTATGGGTATCAGGATGGAATCCGGATTCTTGATGTTCGTGCCGGTGCTGCACTGACCCCCATGTGGGGTGAGGTGACACCCGAACAGGAATCACGAATGATGAAGGCACGGGACGTTGCCAATCCCATGGTGAATGCACTGTTCGCGGACGAGCGCTCCACGATTGAAATCCTCACCATTCGCCCGCTGCAGGGGGATATATGAACCGCCTGCGTGCGCTTTTGCTCATGGGATTGTGTCTGATCCCGATTGCGGCAAGTGCCGAAGAGTCTGAGTTCACCCTTCCTGCGATCAATGTCACAGGAAGAACAAGTTTTGAAACACTTCGAGAGGAATCCCTGGTTCCGGTCACGGTGATTCCGATTGAAAACTCGAGAAGCACCCTGCTCGACGACTTGAAATGGAATACCCTCTTTCCTCTTCAGAACTTTGGCTACCCCTCCGGAGCAAACGGAGTCAGCCTCGGAGGAAGGTCCATTGACGACACCCAGGTCACCACTCTCGGAGTGCCGCTCAATCAGGCAATTGGCGGTGGGGCCGATCTTTCCGGGTTTCCCGCGTTTCTTTGGAGCGAGGTCCGAATCGCACCTTCGACCACATCGGCCGCCTTCATTCAACAATCCGCATCCGGAAACCTCGATCTGACCCCATGGTCTTGGTCCATTCTTCGCCCCACGCTCGCGCCCGAGCAATCCTCCCGGCTCACTCTGAGCTGGGACCGGGATTTGCAAACCGTGTCGATTGGAACGCGAAAATCCGATATTTCAATCTTGGCTGGGAACACTTTCGGACGCCAGACAGGTCCCGCCGGATCCTTGAGTTATCGCTTTCTCAAATCCCGCGATCTGACTCTGACTGCGAACGTGATCGGAACCGATCAGAAGGGGGAAGACCCTGGTTCCACATCACTCCCGACACCTAACGCGGTTAAGAAAACAACTCGAGTGATTCCCTCTTTGATGGCCCACTTTCATGGATCTGAGACAATCTTAATTCAGTCTACGGTTTTTGGTGATTTTCAGCGACTGGATATTGTCGACTCTCCCTTTCCGAGTTCAGATCGGACCCGCACTTTCGGCACGGAAAACACCCTATCCTGGGGGAACTCTGTGTTCTCAATCTCAGCAAGAAATGTCGAGTTCACAAGTGCAAGTGCAGGCACCTATACTGAATGGCCGGCACATTTTGGTTTTACCCAAAAATTTAAATCAGGGTCGGGAACTGAGATTCGCGCCACCGCCACCTCCGAGTACCTGAGCGGCCTTGGTTTTCATCCGGGAGCGAGGATTTCAAGCGAGGCTTCACTTTCCTCCGAACAAAATCTTTATGTTGAAGCCCAAGCACTGCCAAAGCTCCCGAGCATTCAGGATCGGCTTTATGTGACTCCTTTTTTTACTGGAAATCCAAGTCTTTCGCCTGAAAGGGTATACGCAATGATCGCGGGATTTGAGGATCGAGGATCGAGACTCAAAACAAAGACTCAAATCAGGGCGGAAGTCCGGAACGGGATAATCATTTATAAGCCAATTACGACAACTTCGGGAACCATGGAAAATGCAGGAACCGCACATTTCCTGAGTCTGGCGGAAACAGTCAGCACTAGCATCAGTTCCCGAGTCCTCCTTCGTGCCGACGTTCTGGCAAGCTACTCAATCCTCTCTAGATCCGGAAATCCCTACCCCCGCCTTCCCTTCTTCAGTGCGGGGGGATCGGCGATTCTCATGCCAAAAGATTGGGTTAGTCTTGAAACCCAAGCGAAATGGATGGGTCGATCCACAGAATTCGATGGCAGCAATCTCCCTGCGTATGCGCTCCTCGGACAGAAAATCAGCATGAACGCAAGCCGAGACCTGGTTGTAACTCTTGGCTTGGATAACCTTCTTGACTCACGGATTGAAATGATTCGCGGCTATCCGCTGCCCGGCCGAATGGCCTACGCATCCCTCGAAATGAAGTTTTGATTCAGGCCTTCAGGCACGCTTCAAGACGAATCGAAGCGGTCTTCCAGGGCATCAAGGGAAGAAGGTCGAACAAACCGATCGATGCGGCCGGATGCCCGGTCACGAACAACCGCATTGGCTGGGTGAGATCCCCAAGCTTCAATCCATGGGTTTCACACAAGGATCGCAATGCGCCATCCACCGCGGAGTGGTCCACTCCGCACTCGGAGAGTGAAGCGGATCCCGCCTGCGCGATTTTTGAATCGAACGCCGACTTCAAGGCTCCGATGGCTTCCTTGATCCTTGCCTTCTGGGTCTCATCCTTGTTCCACTTCAATGCCGAGGAATCCACGACCCTCAGCCCCGGATCCAAAAGAGGATCAAGCTGTGCGGCCAATTCCGATACCAGTTTCACCTTGGGCTGCAGGTGCGGAATCAAGGAGCGTGCATACCCTGATTCAAGCGCCTCGAGTGAAACTCCGGAGAAAGCGCCCTTGAAATCCGTTTTCAAAATCCCGATCAGACGTGCGGGGTCGGCTTTTTTCATGTGCTCTCCCGCAATCCACAAAAGCTTCTCCGTGTTGAACATGGCTCCACTCACCTGCACGTTCTCGAGATTGAAAAGAGCAATCATTTCCTCAAACGAGAACAACTCCTGATCGCCATGGCTCCATCCGAGTCGAACCAAGAAGTTCAGGAGCGCCTCCGGGAGATATCCCTGGTCCCGATAGGCGTTTGTGGAGGTCTCCCCGTTTCTTTTGGAGAGCTTTTTCTTGTCCTGGCCAAGAATCATGGGCAAATGGGCGAATAATGGCTTTGGGGCTCCCAAGGCCTCATACAGGAAAATCTGCTTTGGCGTGTTATTGATGTGATCATCCCCCCGAATGACATGGGAGATTTTCATCTCAACATCGTCCACCACAACCACGAAGTTGTAGGTGGGTACGCCGTTGGAGCGGATCATGACAAAATCATCGAGATCCTCGTTTGGAAACGAGATCTCCCCGCGGATCATGTCTGTAAACCCCGTCTGCCCCTGGAGAGGAAACTTTGCCCGGATTGCAAACGGCCCCTTCCCGGCGGGATGGTTTTTGTCGCGACAGGTTCTCGCGTACATCGGCTTTTTTCCATCTTTGATCATTTGCTCGCGCGCTGCCTCGACCTCGGCCTCGGTACAAGTGCAACGATAGGCAAGACCTTTTGAAATCAAATCGTCCGCCAATGCCTGATACACAGGAAGCCTCTGCGATTGGTACAGAATCGGCTCATCGGCTCCCATTCCGAGCCACTGCAGGGAACTCAGGATGTCATCGGTGAACCTCTGTTCCGATCGGTCGGTATCCGTGTCCTCGATCCGAAGCAGGAATTTCCCATCGTGCTTTCGGGCAAACAAATAATTGAAAAGAGCGGTTCTCACACCGCCAATGTGCAAAAAGCCGGTCGGTGACGGGGCAAAACGGACACGTACAGGAGCGTTCATTTCGGGGACTTTACACCAGTTTTCTCGGAAGCCAAAGCCTCGCGATAGGCAAGCAACCCCCGCAAGGCCCTGGGATCAAGGACAAAGCCCGCGGTGGGGCTGTGCTTTCGGGCAAAGTCCTTCAAATAGTCTTCATTTAAAAGCGTTGCCTCAATCTTGGGAGCGGCACCGAGGCTATGGCAGGCCATGCAGGCCTGGGTGAACATCTTTTCTCCACGGCTGGCGGCCGGGTTGGTTCTAATGCTGAGCCGGGTTCCCGGATACAATACCGAGGCCCGCGAAAGCTCGATCTTCTCAAGGCCCTGCACCCGGAAAAAATCCATGGGAACCATGGTCGGCCCGAACGAAGCCATCGAGGCAAGGGAGCCATCCCGCTCCAACCGGAACCGCAAAGCTCCACGCCAGACCATGAAGCGCGGAACCCTGGAAATCCTCCCTCCCTTGCCATACAGGGTGATAAGATCCACATCGGCCTTTTCATTCAAGTCGAGGGTCTCTGTGGACTTTTCAAAAATCAGATCCTGAGCGGAAACAGAACCGCCCCGGGCAATTTTCTTCAACTCGGGCACGCTCCACTGCCGGAGCGGCTTTGGTCCTGTGGTCGTCAAAATTCCAACCTCAAGATCCGCTGCCCATGCTGCCGGACCCGCCAGAAGAAAAAAAATGAACAAGAGCATGGCCCTATGACAACAATCTAATGACTTGCTGTCAAGATGTGCTTTAATACTTGAAGAAGGAGTCCACGGATTTGGACATCGATTCGATCAGGAGTATCACCCGCATCAGTCGCTCTCTTTGGGGCGAAAACGAAAAGTCTTTGCTAATGAGTTCGGACACCCTCGCGAGTGTCGGACTCCTCCGTTTGAATGACGAGGAAACCTTGGAAAGGACTGCCAGGGCTTTGGTGGAGCGCGCGGAAAAAAGTCCTCCAAAACTGCTCGCACTTCAGCACCCGTTTTTTCGACTCTCCCCGATTGAAAGATTTCTTCTCACCGCATTGCATCTTGAGCGCTGGAGCTACTCCAGAGTTGCGAGAGTCATGGGAGTCGAGACGCGCTTGGTGGCTCCCTGGGCCTGGGCAACCCGAATGAAGCTGATTTTCCAGGAGTCGCCCTTGGCGTCCGATCTGGAGTATCCAAAAGGCCCCACCTCCCTCGGCCCCTCTTGTCCTGATTTCGATATTTCTCAGCCGTGGACCCAGCGACTCCTCGATGATGAGTGTGAGAAACGGGAGAGAGCGTTTTTGCAGGCTCACCTGATGGCCTGCTCAACATGCAGAAAGAGTCTCGAATCAACCCGAAGGATGGTTTTCTCCATCGAGTCCCTGATCCCCGTGAAGGAGGCTGCGGCAGATACCGAACTTGCAGCTGAGGAGCTTTCGCGAATCTGGAAAGAGGGGGAGTCTTCGTATCGGCCGCTGAAGACCACCTTCAAGCAAAGCCTGAACGCGTTTTTCAATCAAACAGGGGTCCAATATGCCTTGGTCATCCTGCTCTGTGCGACATTCTCATTGCTGAAAAAAGTGCTCTGACCGCGTTCCCTTATTTCCGGAAGTAGACCGCGCCGGTGGCGAGATCTTGGATCTCTCCATCCGCATTTAGGCGATACGTCATCGTTTCGGAAGACCTCTTCATGATGCTTCCGTAATTCAGCACAACCTCCAGAACGATCGAGGCGAAGGGATTGGTCTCCGTTCTCAGATTCTGCACGGCCACTTCCCGTACCGAGACATCAAGACCGAATCCCCAGAGCACGTTCACGGATTTTGGAATTACACGTGCAGACGCGATGTACTTTCCCACCCCGCGCACGGACCCTCCGTAGATCAATCGCACTTCATACACGAGGTCCACCACTGTGACTCCATAGAGATTCTTGATCTCAAGCCGATACTCAACCCCATGCTCGGGCTTCCATCCCGTGAGGGCCTCCCAGTGATCTTTCGCAAGATTCGGAAGGGCCTTGGCATTCATGGAACTCACGTTCAGAACCGCTTTGTTATCTTGGATGATCTCCCACGCCTTCAGCGCCAGATCCGCAATCCCCATGGGGTCGGCAGTCTGTTCGTTCCAGGAGGGGGCCTTGCAGGAAATCTCCTCCGAAAATTGCCGATGCAACAATTCAAGGGTTTCCTCGCTCGGACGGGAGGACTTGAATTTCCGCGCCTTGATGGTGATGGTGTCACCATTCAGGAGTGAACCCTCTTTCACTTGAGCGAGGGAATCAGAGGGCCGAAGCCCAGCAAAGGTCGCGCCGATCAACAAAAGCCCCGTCCACCATTTCACCATACACGTCACCTCACCTGGGGGACTTAACTATCACCATTGATGCACGTCATCAAACAAAATTACACTTGACCGATTTACGCGGGATCGTTAGCTTCAGGGCTCTCTTTGTTGGCTCGTAGCTCAGTTGGTTAGAGCGCTACCTTGACATGGTAGAGGTCGCAGATTCGAGTTCTGTCGAGCCAACCACTTCCCCCCTGATTCCATTCCATCACTCCCTTTCCGGGCAGTTTTGATTTGGCTTGGCATTTCCGATTCGGAAAACAGACACCCCTGCGCCGCCGAAACTCGTCAGAGATCTAAAGCTGCGACCTTGTTCGGATTCCGAATTCTGATCCGGCACGGCGGGAGAAACTGCGTTATTTTTTACATCCGCTTTCGATAAAAAATATTTCGCGCGTGAATTGCTTTCCCCTTACCTTCAAGAAAACCGGAATCGGATTTCCGGGAAAAACTCAAAGGAAGAGAATCATGACCCCTGTAAAATCGCGTTTTGAACCCCTGTTTCAAGCAATTCTGAGCCTGTTCATCCTGAGCTCCTGCCAATGGAGCCCCCTGCCGGGAGATCCGCCCTCACTTCCCGCTCCCCCTGTGGAAAATCAGAATCCCGCGCCCCCGGCACAGCCTCCCTCATTGCCGGAATCGCTCAGCTGCGAAAGCCCGGACCCGGAATTCCAATGTCTTGCGCTCAAGATCGTCTCCTATGAAAACCCCGAGGCTCCGACCGTTCTCCAAAAACTGGAGGCGGATCTCTTGGTGGAACAGATCAATGCGGTTTGGAAACCATGTAAAATCGGCTTTCAACTCGAGCAATACCAATCCATCAATCCACTCACGCTCGGCCTTGAGTACAATCCAGAATGGAGATCACAGGCAAGCCAGGTACGAGCCACCTTCAGCGACAACCAAACCCTGTTGATTGTTGCAACGGGGAAACTCACCTCCTCCACGATTGCAGTCACCCAAATGCCCGGGGTTGCACCGTTCGGAGTTCTTGTGGAGGACTCCTTTGCCAAAAATTCACTTACCGTCGGACATGAATTGGGCCACTACATGGGGCTCTATCATTTCAGGAATACCACAAACCTCATGAACCCCTACATTGGGGACTCCACGAAGAATCTCACCAGCAACCAATGCGGAATCGCTCGATCAACGAACCAGCGCGAGTGGACTCAGATGATGCGGTGATGTTTTCCCCCCGGAAAGGCCCGGAGCGGAAATTCCAGGATTCATCCGAATGATCCTCCCCCGATCAAGGAAAATTCTGGCGCTCCGGGCAAATTCCGTGTGTCGAAAAAAACACGGAACAAAAACCCATTTGATTCAAGCGCTTCCTGCCGAGGCAGGATTCATGCCATCAGGTATCCAGGAATGATTTAAAAATTCGCCGCGCACAGGGGGATTCTTGCGATAAAATGGAAGGATCAGGGGAATTGAATCCCCGATTTCAAAAGGAGAAGCCAACATGAATCTCAAAATCAGCTACAAACATCTTGAAGCCACACACGGAATCGACGATGTCACCCGGAAAAAGTCAGAAAAGCTGAAAAAATACTTCCACGGAAAGCTGAATCTCGATTGGAACTTCACTGTTGAAAAACATGCACACATTGCCCACTGCCATCTGACCGGAGACCACATCGAGTTCTTCGCTGAAGCGACCACGGACAACCTTTACAGTGCGATTGACGAGGTCGTGCACCACTTGGAGCGCCAGGTGAAGCGAAACAAGGAACAGACAAGAAACAAGAAGCACCTGGTTCGGGGCGACAAGGCGGCCTGATCCGGCCTTCAGCCTTGAATTTTCTTCAGGAGTTTGAGCGATGCGAGCACGGCAAGAGCGGCTTCCCGCCCCTTGTTGTGCTCATCGCTGCTTGAACGGACACGAGCCTGCTCATCCGTATAGGTGGTAAGGATCCCAAAGGAGATCGGCACACCTGTCTCAAGTGCGGCCCACTGGATTCCAAGAGTTGCACCGAGACTGATGAACTCGAAGTGTGCAGTGTCTCCTTTGATCACACAGCCAAGGCAGATCACGCCGTGAAATCTGCCGGTTTTTGCCAATGTTTTTGCAATGAGGGGAATCTCAAACGCTCCGGGAGCACGAAACTCCTCAACGCTTGTGATATTCTCCTCGGAGAGCACTTCCAAGGCGCCGGCCTTGAGGCCTCCGGTCACCGCTTCATTGAACTCACTCACCACCAATGCGATTCTGATTCCGGAACTCATCTTCACAAATTCCCGAGCTGGTGGTGAAAGCGCTCACGCTTGGTGATCAGGTAGTCCCGATTTTCATCATGCACTTCTCCCTCGATTCGAACCCGGACTTCAATCAAAATTCCGAAAGATTGAAGTTCAGTCACCTTGTGGGGATTGTTCGTCAGGAGCTTGATGCTGCGGATTCCTTTTTTATGAAGAATTTTCGCCGCATCCTGATAGTGCCGCTCATCGGGTTTGAACCCGAGCGTGAGATTCGCCTGAAGCGTGTCCTGACCGCAGTCCTGGAGTGCATAGGCTTCAATCTTGTTGAAAAGCCCGATTCCGCGGCCTTCCTGGTTCTTCAAATAAATCACGGCGCCCCCTTCCGGGGAATCACCAATTTGTTTGAGCGACTGCATCAATTGATTGCCGCAATCGCAACGCAAGGACCCAAGAGCATCTCCCGTCAAACACTCCGAATGGATCCGAACCAGGGGCGTCGCATCTTTTCGGGTGAGAAACGAATCCGTGCAAATCAGTGCATGCTCCGCCCCACTCAAGGGATTGCGGAAACTCTGGATCCGCCATTCATGACCGGCCTCACCTCGAAACCGATGGGGAAACCGCGCAATGGCGCTCTCCTCCAGCCAATCCGAGTGCTGCGCTTGATGGGCGATCAGATCCTCGATGGTGAGGATCGGGATGGAATGATTCTTCGAAAACGCTTCGAGGTCAGGTCGACGCGCCATCGATCCATCCTCGTTGATGATCTCGCAAATCACGGCAGCCGGCCTGAGACCCGCCAGCTTGCAAAGCTCGATGGAACCCTCCGTGTGACCCGCGCGCTCGAGCACACCGCCGGGGGCGGCGCGAAGCGGGAACACATGTCCTGGCGCAACGATGTCGGTCCTGCTCGAGGAGGGATCCGATGCCACAAGGATGGTTCGGGTCCGATCCGCTGCCGAAATCCCCGTACTGACACCGGTTGCCGCTTCGATGGAAATCGTAAATGCCGTCTTTCTGGGGCTCTCATTGTTAGGGACCATGAGAGGGAGGCCCAGACGATCCACTTGGGCCGCCTCAAGGGAAAGACACACCAGTCCGCATGCGTTGCGGATCATAAAATTGATTTTTTCAGGAGTTGCGAATTCAGCCGCGAGAATCAAATCCCCTTCGTTCTCCCGATCCTCACTGTCCACGAGGATCACCATTTGTCCCCGTTTCAGTGCCAAGAGCGCAGCCTCAAGTCTTGTGTTCATGATTCAGTCTTTCGATATATTTGGCCAATATATCTACCTCAAAATTGACTAAATCACCACGATATAAATCCGAAAGTGCTGTCTCCTTCCAGGTATGGGGGATGATTTGAAACTGAAGACATTGACCCTCAATTCCGTGAATCGTGAGGGAAACGCCATCGAGAGTAAAGGAACCCCGCAGGACGCAATACTTGAGGAGCGCGGGATCCGGCATTCGAATCTCAAGAAGATGGCACTCGCCCTTCATCTCTTCTGTGCGCTCCACCCGTGCGACACCATCCACATGCCCCTGCACCCAATGCCCGGAAAAACGATCGGAGAGTTTCATGGCACGCTCAAGATTCACCCTCACTCCCGCCTTGAGTCTTGAGAGCGCGGTGATCGAGAGCGTTTCCGGTGCCAGATCGAATCTCAAGAAGTCTGCATCCGACTCCACAACCGTGAGGCATACACCATTGGTTGCAATGCTCTCTCCAATCAGGATCGGATCAGAATGCGTCTCAGAGGCGTAGGGATTGTCGATCTCCAGACGAACCGATGCTCCCGGGTTTTGATCCAAGGAACGAACCTGCGCGGTCTTTTGGATGATTCCAGTAAACATCAGAACTCCCTGATTCCTTCAAGAGGCGTGAGGCGCGCTGCGCCGCGGGCGGGGAAATACGAGGCCAGACAGACAATCAAAAAAGAAACCACGGGCACTCCAAGATAGTAGGCGGGATCAAAGTGAACCGGAAGGGTACGGTCGTAATAGACTTCGGGCAAGGAAATAAACTGATAGCGCTTCAAAAGAAGGCAAATCCCGAGAGCCCCGACTGTGCCGAACAACACTCCGCTCCCCCCGATGAGAATTCCCTTCCAGACAAAAATTCCCCGAATGCTCGCCGGAGTCGCCCCCATGGTTTTCAGGATGGAGATTTCCTTGATCTTCTCCTGCACCAACAGGGTCAGCGTGGAGACAATATTGAGACTCGAGATGATGACCGTAAAGAGGAGGATCAGGAACATCGCCAAACGCTCAAGCCTCATGGATGCAAATAAATTCGCATTCAGATCGTTCCAATCCCGCGCCTTCAAATCCACGAGATCCCGACGGAACTTCGAGATGAATGAACTCGACGCAGAGGAATCGTTCAACGCGATCTCGATCTCACTGATGATGCCCTTCTTCCGGAGAAAGCTCTCCACATGCCCCATTGAGGTATACGCCACATGGGACTCCTGCTCGGGAACACCGAAATGATAGATCCCCTCGACCACAAAACGTTTGATCCGCGGGATGTTGTTGAACGGACCATCCATCTGCGAGGGCGAAATCACCGTGACAAAGTCACCGGGAATGAGACCCATCTCGTACGCGAGTTCCTTGCCGATGAAAATCCCGGGATACCGAACGGCGTTGGGACCTTCCCTGTCCACAAGCATTTGAGGAAGCGCTTCTTCCACCACGGTCTTTTTGATTCGGGAAAACTTGTCTGCTTCCACCCCCTTGATCAAGATGCCGGATACCTTGTTCCCGTTTCGAATCACCACTTCCGTGCTGAGTTGGTAGCTCAGAAGATCCACCTCCGGACTGGTCGCAATGGAAGCGATCGCAGGCAGGGCCGTAACACCGGACTTAGGCACCCAGCCGGAATCAAAGCCCGGAAAGCTGTGCTCGGGGGTGATGAGGACATGAAGATCGCTCGAGACGAGCTTGGCCTTCAACTGGCGTTCAAATCCGCTCATCACCGAAAGCACGATAATGATGGCAGCAACCCCGAGGCCAATCCCGCCCATGGAAAGGAGACTGCTCAGACTGAGGAATTCGGTGTTGCGCTTGGACTTGAGGTAACGTCGCGCGACGAACAAAACCCAGTTCATGAGAAAAACGAACCTTTTGCCGCAAACTCGATCAACGCTTCCGAAGGTTTGAAACGCATGCCATAACGCCCCTCGAACTCACGCAGTCGATCTACAATCCTCGGAAGCCCGACAGAATCCGCATACCTCAGGAGTCCGCCCCGGAAGGGAGGAAACCCGGTGCCCATGATCATGCCAAGATCCACGTCCTCCGGGGTGGCAACAATCTTTTCCTGAAGACAACGGGCGGCCTCATTGACCATCCCGAAGACGCAACGCTCAACCATTTCCTCTTTTTTCATCGGGGATTGGCTCGGAACAATTCCAAGAAGATCGTAAATACCGGGATCAAAAGCGCGCTCTTTTTTGTCCTTGTCCGGGTACAGATAAAAACCCGCTCCGGATTTTTTCCCGAGACGCTTTTTCTCAAGAAGTTTCTCGAACGTTTTGGGCGGAGACATGCGCTCTCCGAACCCGTCATGAAGAATGTGTCCAACCTTCTCTGCAACATCCAATCCAACCTCGTCAATGAGTTCGATCGGTCCCATCGGCATCCCGAACTCAAGAAGAGCAGGATCAAGGTCCTCAATCCGCACCCCTTGGGAAATCATGATGGCCGCCTCCGTCAGGTAGGGCATCAAGAGACGATTCACAAGGAAGCCCGGGGCATCACGCACCACAATCGGGGTCTTCCCGATTTGCTTGCTGAACTGGAACATCTGCGAAACCGCTTGATCTGAGGACTTTTCACCTCGAATCACTTCCACGAGCGGCATTTTATGAACCGGATTGAAAAAATGCAGACCGCAAAAGCGTTCGGGGTGCTTCATCACACTTTGCATCTTGGAAACACTCAAAGAGGAGGTATTGGTTGCAATCACAGCAGAGTCGGACACATGCCCCTCCAACTCCTTCAGCACAGCCTGTTTGACGTCCATTTTTTCAATGATGGCTTCGATCACCACCTCCACTCCCCGAAATCCGTCGTAGGTCGTAGTGGGTGAAATCCGTGCAAGTTTTTGCTGGAACTGACGCTGAGTGATCGACTTCCGCTTGAGCCCCTTTTTGAAAAGTGTGATCGCGGACTGGATTCCCAGTTCAAGCCCGGGAATTCCAATATCCTTCATTCGAACTGAAACCCCTTTGTCGGCCAGAAGATGGGCAATTCCGCCTCCCATGACCCCGGCGCCGAGAACCGCCGCCGTTTGAATCTTTCTTGTCTCAACACTCACGCCCTCGGGAAGACCCGTGGCCTTCTTGATTCCTTCCGTCAAAAAGAACAATCGAATGCAATTCTTGGAAACCCCGGTCGCCGCCATCCTGCCGAAACCTTCGGCCTCACGCTTCATGGCCTGCGCCCGCACGCTCCCGCGAAAGTTCGCTCCGTACCCGGTTCCCGTTTCCTGCATCACTTCAATGGCCTCGATCGGTGCGGGATATTGTCCTTTTGTTTTCGAGAGGACACCCTCGCGGGCCTTCTTGAATACGAGGGACAACCCCAAGGGATTGTTCTCAAGAAGACTGCCCATGAGCCCCCCTGTGCCTCCCAGCTTCGGGGTTTTCGCGATCCGCTCTCCCTTTTTCAGTGGATCCAGATTCTTCAAGACCCACTGAATCGCAGATTCTTCAAAATTCTCTTTGGGAAGCAACCCGTCTGCAAGTCCCGCCTTCAGGGCCTTTTCTCCAGTGAGGGTTTTTCCGGATAAAATCAGCTCAAGCGCCTGGGCAACCCCCACCTTCCAGGGCATCCGGACACAGCCGCCCATCCCGGGAATCACACCAAGAAGGGTTTCGGGAAGGCCGATTCTCGAAGAGGAATCCGTCGACATGAGAATGGCGGAACTTGCGAGGGCAAGTTCACATCCGCCACCCAGACATGCTCCATGAACCGCAAGCACCCGCGGAAACGGGAGGTCCTCCCAATCATTGAGCAAACGCTGTCCTGCTTCAGACAAAGCCTGCGCTTCCTCCGCTGTCTTTGCCGCCTGGAAGAGCGTGATATCCGCTCCTGCAATGAAGTTTCCCTGTTTCTTGGAAAAAAGAATCAGGGCTTCCACATCAGCTGCCTTCTTCTTGAGTTCCGGAATCAGCGTTTCGAACTCTGTCATGACCTCCCGGTTGAATTTGTTGACCTTCTCGCCTTTCAAGTCAAAAAAAAGGAAAGCAAGAGAATGACCACCCACCGATCGAACCGAGAGCTCGAAATGTTTCATAGGTCTTCAGCTTAGAAAAAAGAAGACTAGAAGTAAATGCCCACCCCTGCGCCGAGTAAGTAAGACGCGCTGCGACTCACGGAGTTTCCAACATCGCTTTTCCCGGGATCGATCCCCGCGTTTAAATTCTTATCATTTGAGGTGTTCGTGATCACGCCCGCCAGCTTGAAATTCAACTGCGCCACAAAGGCCCTGGTGATTGCAATCTCCGCCCCGATTTCACCAAATCCCCCGAATTGATTCAGGATGAAATCGCTTGCGAACTGGGGCTGCCCTGAGAGGATCTGAAGATTCATGGGCGAATAGTTCAGCGCCCCCCTCGACCAATGCATGCCTCCCCCGACAAAGGGCCTGAACCGCGATTCCCGACCCAACACGAAGAGTTTTGCTCCACCACTCCACACATTCTGTCGCAGGGTCAAGGAGGGGCTAAAGCCGAAGGGAAGTACGCCCCCCAAGGCATTCAGCCTGAGATTCGAAAACTCCTGCTCTTGAACCACAAACGAACCTTCCAGGCGGATGTTCTCGGAAATCAGAAACCCGATCGAACCGCCCAGAGCGTATCGAGGGAGCACGCTTGCCGCATCCGTTCCCAGTACGGAACCGAATCCGGCTTGTGGAGATACGAAAAACCGGATGGGAGCCTGTTCTTCGGTCAGCACCCCATAGGTGTTCTTCACAGTACTGATCTTGGTAAAATCGCGTCTCGACTCGGAGTCGCGTTTGATCGTCTTCAGTGGAATCGGTTCGGATTGAATCTCTGAACCCGACTCAGTGGTTTCCACCCCCGCCTGGGAGAGCTCCAATGACTCTCTCTGTGCGAGCTCCTCATCCACAGACGGGATCGATTCGACTTCCGGATTGATGGCCTGAGCATATCCGAGGTCACCCCAATCCGAACCATTCGATTCGGCAGCCTGCCCCTTAAAGCTGATCAGGATCAAGGCAACTAAAGAACCAATGAAAAAACCAACCCATTTCTGCTGATTCATGCACACCCCCGGTTCAAACCCCTAAAACCTTGGTCACCGTGTATACACGGGGTGCTGGACCATCGCAACAAAAATTTAATGAAATTCGTTTACATGCGAAGCGCTCAGGTAATGATTCACCTGATCCCGCTTATTCAGACTCTCAAACACCTGAACCGCGGCCTGAAAGGCCCCCCTCAAACCAACCCGCGGATGCGATTCTTCGCTTGCGATGAAGAGATTCTGAATCGGAGACTGATGCCCCAGACTTCGGGAGGAACCGTAGAAAAGCCTCCCGAGCGGGATCCGATGGGGATCCTGAAAAGGAAAAATTCTCGGCAGATCCACAGACTCGGTTCTTTCCGGATCCCGAAGATCGGGGACCACCTTCCGGAGGTTGTATTCAAGATCGGGAATGATTCTCTCACACACCTTGATCATCCGCTCGCACAGTCGTCGCTGGAAGGAACGCTCGAGACTTTCAGGAGAAATCGGCAAGGGCGTTCTGAGCAAGAACTGTCCCCGGACCTGTTGCAAAATCTCAAGAATCGGCGCTCCGGGCTGAATGTAAAGCATCCGACCGGAGAGCCCCTCCGGAAGAGCGGAAACAGCACATTCAAACCCCATTTCAAAATTCCATCCGATCGGCTCGGAGCCCGACGGAAGCGACTCATTGATCAAGCCCTTTACCGAATCATAGTTTGAACAAATCAATCCTGCGCTCGCTGAAATCATTTGCGCTGCGCCTTCCAGCTGGACACCCACGAGGCATTTCTTATCGACGAAGATCTGCTTGAGCTGCCCCGTTCTTGCAATGTGTGCCCCTTTGTCACGCAGAACCCCGAGCATCTTTTGCACAAGGAATCCACGCTCTTTCTCAATGTAGACGGTATCCAACGCACGGTGAGCCCAGAGTCCAAAGTCATCGGAAAACACAGGTCCATTCTCAGCGCCGCGCGCAAGATAAGCCAAGCCCCGAAGGATCTCGGGTGAAACCTCGCTCGAGGGCTTGGACCCGAATTGGAACTCAAACTCGCTCTCAAGGTCCGCTGTCGTGGTTCCGACGCGAAACCGCCTCTCGGGTGTGAGAATCTGGATGGGACCGGATTCACGCGCCGAATCCGCCGCATCCTTCCAGTCGAAGTCCCGAAGGACCACGCGGGGAACGGCATTCATCCCGGACTCGTTCCCCAGGGGAAGAACCATTACCTTTTTTTCAAGCTCAAGGAGCCGGAGTGCCGCCCAGAGACCTGCTGGATGTTCTCCGAAAACGACGAAGTCATAACGGCTTGAAAATTCCATGAGACCAAAACCCTATCGGATCCTGAGACACTCTTCAAGAAGCGCACGATACTGAGCCCGTTTTTCAGAAAGAAAGCGGGAATCCCGGGTTCTCCCGGCAGAATCATGAAACCACCCCATCCTTTCCGAATCCGATCCCAGAGTGGAGTACACGCCGGCGTCTGAAAGCTCTTTTGCCTCGGGAAACTTCGAAACACCAACGGGTCCGGAGGCCACGGGAATTCCGTAGGATGCAGGTTCGATCAACGAATGGATTCCCTTTCCGAATCCACCCCCGACAAATGCGAAATCGGCTTCCGCATACAGTTCAACCAAAATTCCCATCTCAGGAATCACCAAAACCCTCTCTTCGGGAATCGGGCTCAAGAGGGTTTGAATCCGCTCAAGATTCGAGGGGGCAAGGGAATGGGGAACCACCACAACTCCGCCCACAGCCCCGCGCAAGGCCGGGAGCAACCACTCCAGATCCTCCGGCCAAGCACTCCCGATCATCCAAATCGGTCGCGGAAGCCGTGCGATCCGCTCCTTCCAGACCACGACCCTCGGGGATGTCTCACGACTGGCAGACTCCATGCGTCGGCACACCCGCTCCCACCTTGGATCCATTCCTTTTCGAATGGGAATCCCGGAAACAACTCCGTTCTCTATGGGGGAGCTTCCGAAGAGGTGAAACTCCGGAAGACGTTGAAAAAGAAACAGGCACTGCATCAGTCGAAACGATTTCCGCACTCGCGCATTGATCACAAGCACCGGGATTCGAAGGCTGCCGGCGGAACGGATCATTCCGGGCCAAAGATCATACTTTGCCAAAATGAGTTTCCTTACCTGAAAGTGAAGGAACAGCTCCCCCCATGCCGCCTCGTTGGGAGAAAGACCGGCATACACGCAACGTCCGGCAAGTTCCAGAAGTCCGGAGAGGGCGGAGTCGGAAAATACGCTGACACCGACCTTCTGGCCCCGGTCCAGAAAATCATCCATCAGGGGGCGAAGCATTTCAAGCTCACCCAGGCTCGATGCATGAAACCACACGCAACCGCCCTCGGCTCCCGGAAGCATCCTCCAGGCGGAGTCCCGGAATCCACGCACACGGGTCTCACTTACACCAAACCAATGAAGCGGAAATCCTGTTTGCAAGAAATCCAGAATGCGCACCAACAATGCGGTCATGAAAAAATCTCCCGCTCAACCGTTTCGGGGCGCAGGGTTTTCATGCACTCATGGGGACTCCAAAAACGGAAGCAATGCTTGCCGCTTTTTGAGCACGGGGCACATCCGATCCGTGTGCCGATGGATCGACTGCCTTCCCGGCAGGGCCCAAAGCCGATTTCAGGGCGGGTGGGGCCGAAAAGAACATGAGCTCTCCCTCCCACCGCCTCTGCAAGATGGGAGAGGCCGGTATCGCATCCGACAAAAAACGAGGAATTCTTGAGAATCACCGCACTCACCCGAAAATCGGGCTCCTGAAGCAAGCTCCGGTGGGAGATTCCGGAATCAAGGAGATGCCTCCGGGTTTCAATGCATGCGCCGTCCTTTTCTCGTCCGAGAAGAACCGGGATGAGTCCCCTTTTCCCCAGCCGTTCTGACAGCTCGGCAAACGAGCGGGGATCCCATTCCTTGGACTTCCAGCGGGAAGCGGGCATCACGCAAAAATAAGTCCCCTTCTGCAATCCGATCGATTCAAGAACTTGCCCTTCGAGGAGTCCCGAGTTCTCGAGAATTGGAAGATAGGATGGCTTTCTCAAGGCTCCTTCGCTCCCCGAAATCATCCTCCCGATCCTCGCAAATCTCTCCCAGTAAGGAGTCGGCTTCCACGCCTCCGGAAGCCATCGTTTCAAAAGAAGGACCAGGAAGGTTCGGAACCTTTGTTTTGAAATCGAGAGACTTTGAACGGATCGCGCATGCCCCCTTGCCAAAAGGGGAAACATCAGCCCTGCCATCCTCGTTCGTAGGGTGCGATGGAGGTCAACCCGGAAATCGTAGGGTTCCTTTGCCAAGGACCGGATCAGCCGGAACCATCCCGGGAGCCCGGTCTTTTTATCGAACACCACCAGGCTCCGGATCTTCGGATGCCCCCGAAGAACGAAGGCGAAATCCGAGGAAACAACCCAGTCCACCAAGGCCCCCTCGGGCAGATTCTCAAGAAATGCGGTCGAGAGGATCAAATCGCCAAGGCTGCTCATCCGGAAAACAAGAATTCTCATCTCCCTGGAACCTTCCGGATGATTCGCACGCCCCCCTGCTTGCTATATGCGTGAATCAGAGGGCGTGTCTTCCGTCCGATCGAACCATCGACCTGCCCCGAAGACGCGGGACCATACCGATTCAGGTGAGATGCATTCGAAGACTCGTACGGAAACTGGACAATCACGTCACCCCGGAGGCTTTTCAGGTCGATCCCGCCCTGAAAAGCCGGCAGGAGTCCTATTTGTATGTCGCTTTTTTCAGTGTCCACATTCAGCCCGCCTCGAACCTCATCCATGTCGATCACAACCTGACCGCTTCCCGTATGGACATCTGCAGCTCCCGTGTATTGGCTCAGATAGGCTCCCCCCTCCTCGCTCTGAAACTGAACCTCGCCTTTGAATCTTGAAACTGTAAGCCTTCCGGAGCGAGTGTGGACCGTGAGCTTTCCAGCAGATTGATCAATCCGGATTTCCTCACTGCCCCCGTCGATATTCAGGGCTTTCGCATTCACTCCCGAAAGGGTGACGGGCTTCGAACCCGCCGAAATCCTTCCTCGAAGGGTTGAGTTCCTGACATCGGTCTCACATTGCAGGCAGTTGACGGAAAGCTCTCCTGACAGCTCAAGGTCGTTGAAAAAAAGAATGTCGTTTTTCCCGGAAAGGGTGACCCCGCCCCGCCATTGCTCGAGTTTCATGCGTCTGCCCTCACCCAGAACAACCGAAAGATCGCTGCGGTAGGGTGCTTTGATCAAGAGATCCACCTGAACGGGATTTCGCGCGCGATCCCTCATCTTCGATACAAGATCCACACCTTGGGAATGACCGACGCGGATCTCGAATCGATCCTTTCCCTCAAAACTGATGAGCCCGAGCTTTCGAAACTCCTGATCGGCGAGTTCCCGGGTTTCCGCCAAAACCCTCATTTTCATCTCCACCCGGATTCGATCCTGAACCCATCCCTGGATGCTCAGATCCCCGATGCGATGTTGGATATACACCGGAAGCGCCCGCGTAAGCGCAAGGTCCTGCTCACTTTGAAGAGAAAAGGATTGGATCGCACACACCCGAAGGGGGAAAAAGAGTGTACAGAAACTGATCAATGAAAGTAGTGGATAGCGCATTGAGATCCCATTGAACTTACAGCGAAATCCCAAACTTTCATAAAAAAAATAGTCAGCCCCATTGCCTTTGTAACGCATTGAGTTATCATAGAAGTATGAAGTTCCTTTAACGGAGGTTAAAGAAGATTAAGAATCTCATGACAAGTTTAGGGCCCTAACGAGTAGGGCTCGTGAAGAGGCGGGAAATCCATACCCCCTTTGAAAAAGGCAACCCGACGGAAACGTCGGCGACGCAAAACCAACGGGACTACAGGTCTTTTACCCCGAAGACCCAAGTCGGCTGGGCTGCCAAAGGTGAGGAAGCCTTCAAAGCTTTCAAGGGGGGTCCCAATACAGCAACTGATCATCTATTCACCCCGATAGATCAACAGGAGCAACGGACCCTCTCTTCATTTCAACGAGGCGCGAATGGAATGAGCCCCATTCGCGCCTTTCTCTTTTCGCGCGCCTGCGCTACTTTTCCAACCCCATGGCCTTTGACGGACTTCTCGTTACTGAAATCTTCCACTCTCTCCAGGGCGAAACCACATTGAGTGGCGTTCCCTTCACTTTCATCAGACTTACTGGATGCAATCTGCGCTGCACGTATTGCGATTCTGCCTACAGCTTCAAAGGCGGAACCCGGATGGATTTTGATTCCGTCCTGAAGCGGGTCAGAAACACAGGCGCCAAACACGTGCTCCTTACCGGAGGCGAGCCCTTGCTCCAAAGGGGAACACTTCCCTTTCTGAAGCTTTTGAAGAAGGAGGGCTACCTTGTCTCCATTGAAACCCATGGCGAGGTTTCGATCGAAGCTGCAGCCCCTCTGGCCCGAATCATCATGGACATCAAGACCCCCGGCTCGGGAATGTGTCGGGGGGGCTTTTCCAAAAACCTTTGCTTCCTGAAACCCGGGGACGAGATCAAGTTCGTGATCACTTCGGCATCCGATTACGACTGGGCCAAGGAACTAGTCCAGAGCGGCAGCCTTCCCGCTTGCGAAATCCTGTTCTCCCCGGCTGTGCCCGCAGCCGGCTCGCCCGGAAAAACCCTAGGAGTCCCCGCGCGGGACCTTGCGGAGTGGATTCTTCGAGACAAGCTGCCGGTGCGGTTTCAAATCCAGCTGCACAAATACCTCTGGGGGCCTGACACCAAAGGAGTCTAGAGTTCCGGCTTCAAATTTTGGTCCAGCGACTCATTCACCCTTCGAGTGCGCTCCTGACGATCCAAACGGAAGGCTTTGCGTTCCTCGCTCTGTTTTTGCCGGAACTCCACCCACTCTTTTCTCTCTTGTGAATCGAACTCTTTTTTCCGCTTCACAAACTCTTGGACATACTGCCTGCGCTCGGGTCCACTCGCGTGGGCTTCAAAAAAAACCCGGCGGGCCTGCCGCTCGGATTCCCGCCATGCTTTCCTGCGGGAACCCTGCATCTTCACAAGATCACGCCTCTTTGCTTTTTCCTGACTCTCGAAGACTCTTTCCTCTTCGGCGAGTTTCTTCTTGAAGTCGGAATAGATCCTTCCCTTTTCCTCGCGCGTGATCGGAACCAGCGTCGGGCTTGGCTGCAACATCGGGAGAGGCACCGAAAGGGATTCCCCGGCCCGGACTTGAAGCCAACACACCAACATCAAAAGGACCACGAGGGATCTCGCCATGGGGAAACCTTAATAAATCGCTTGGACTTTTGATACCTTAAATCCCCACTTGTTCACACTGGAGTCGGCTCGGATCAGGACCTCCGCTTCCTCGCCCTCAACATAATCACTCACATAGGCCTGATGCACCCCCGAGGCCGAGTCCACCACCTCTCCACGGGTCTGCTTTACCTCTACGAAGTCATATCCCGCTTCGGTATCAATCCGGTCAAAAACAACCCGGAGATATTTTGCCCCGGGGACCTTCACCTCGAATTTTGAGATTTTTCCGTTCTCGTAGGGATGAACAGACTCAATCGGAAAGGAAACATCCTTCCACTGGCTCGAATCAGGACCTTGGGTTTCTGGAAAGATCCTGTGAATCGCATTGTAGACGTTCACGCGCCCCCGGGAGGCTACTTTGCGGGAGAGCGCCCGAACCGGATCACTGGAACGAATGATCAGGTCTTTCAGTTCCGCATATCCGAGATTCGAATCCGCAGAGAGAAGAAGGGCGGCAATTCCGGCAACATGGGGAGTTGCCATGGAGGTTCCACTCATGGCGCCATACCCGCCGCCTTTCAAGGTCGAGAGGATCTTCACACCAGGAGCCGCAACATGAACCGTCCGCGCTCCATAATTGGAGAACCCGGCGAGGCGATCCCGATTGTCGGTTGCAGCGACAGAGAGAACGTTGTCGATCTCATATCCTGCAGGATAGGTTGCACGGGCATCATTGTTGTTGGAATCGTTCCCCGCAGCCGCGACAAACAAGATTCCGGCTTTTTTTGCATCACTGATCGCATCATGCAGACTCTGGGTAAATGGTCCTCCCCCCCAGCTGTTGCTCATGATGTCGACCTTGAGCCGGGTTGCGTACTGGATTGATTGCACCGCATTCTCAAGAGTTCCACTTCCACGGGAATCAAGGAACTTGATCGGAATCATGGTGACATTCCAGTTCACGCCCGCAACTCCGATTCCGTTATTCGCCACCGCCCCGATCGTACCAGCGCAGTGGGTCCCGTGATTGTGATCGTCAGCCCCACCTTCCGTCTGATTCACGAAATCAAACCCGTTCTTCACGTCAACGTTCACTGAGAGGTCCGGGTGAACCCCATCAATCCCGGTATCAATCACCGCCACACGGATCGAGCGGCTTCCGGTGATTCCAGCGGCCCAAATCGGGGTCACATGGATGTCGGATCCTGCCGTGCCCGTTTGTCCCGATGCATCCGCCTGTCCCACATTCTGAAGACCCCAGAGGGATCCAAATTGGGCATCATCCGGATTCGAGTCCATCCGGCCAAGAGCATGAAAGAGATAATTTGGTTCCGCATACATCACTTCCGGATCACGATTCAACGCGACCTTTGCCGAAGAGGCGTCCACACCTCGCAAGATCAAGGTTGCGAACTCGGGTGACGTCATCGACTTCCGAATGACCACCGCTTGTTTCATAGAAACCATTTTCTCCAATCGACGGGCGACGCGCTCGAACGCACCTTCGATTTTCGAAGTCTTGATCCGCACCACCCATTCTCCCGGGCGGGATTCAAATTCCTGCTTTGCGGAAAGCGCAGGAGATGAAAAAGCAACGCTGAAGATCAAATAACAAAAAAGGGTGAACCCGAATCGCATAACCCGTTCCTCCATGAACGTGGATCTCTATAGAACTCCGTTTTTTCAAGAATGAAGGAGGGGCGTGAATTTACACAAGCACTATGTAATCAATCGTGCGTCTTTGATTCGAAGTGTCGGGGTTACGCGCCCCATAAAGCGATTGATTTCCGGTATGCCAGCGAAAAAACAGGACTTTTTCAACTGGGCAGAAACTTCCGCAAGCTCCGTGAATTCTAGTCTCTCCGCAGCATTAAACCAGATTCCCTCAAAACGCTTCACGGCTTCCGCCTGAAGCTTGAGCTTAAGATGTCGCCCCTTCAGCACCATTTGCTCTTCAATTCTTGCCTCGACCCCGATCAATGGCTCTGGATTCCCGGGCCCAAAGGGTGCAAGACTCTCAAGTTCCCCAAGCCCCTTCAGATCAAGATCGGAGAGCTTGACCCTGCACTCGAGCTTAAGACGATCATCGGATTCCTTGGGCGTAAGCGTGGATAAGCTCTCATTGAATTTTTTTGAGAACTCTTCCACATCCGCATCCTTCAATGACAAGCCCGCAGCAAACTTGTGGCCACCATAACCGATCAGCCGCGCACTGCTCAAATGAAGGGCCTCAAGCACGTTATAGCCCCCATAGGAACGGACGGATCCCTTCGCGACCCCATCCTCCCGGATTGCGAGGATCACGGCGGGCTTCTTGAAATACTCAGTCACTCTCGAAGCCACGATCCCGACAACACCCTCGTGCCAGTCCGAAGATGCAACCACAACTCCAAACGGGTGCTGCCCCTTTTCGAGTCCGGCACTCACCAGCTCCCGAACCTGATCCCAGATTTGATTCTGGGTCTCAGCACGTTCCTGATTCATCGCCTCGAGTTGTTCCGCAAGCACTCTCCCCTCGTCGGGATCCTTGGTGGTCAACACCCGATACGCGGTTTCAGCCGAGCCCATTCTCCCCGAGGCATTGATTCTGGGACCAAGGCCGAACCCGAGATTCGATGCACTCACGGATTTCACCTCGATCCCCGCGACCCGCATGAGTTCGCGAAGACCGGGCTTGTTTGTATCTCTCAGAACCTGAAGTCCGTGTCGAACCAGGGTTCGATTGTCACCCACCAGAGGCACCATGTCTGCTGCGGTCGCAATCACGACAAGATCAAGCAAATCCCTCATTCTCGGTTCCTGGATCCCGCGGGATTGAAAAAACCCCGATTCGCGAGCCTTGATCCGAATTCCCATGCACAAATAAAACCCAAGCGCACAGCCACAGAGCTGCTTCAATCCCGAGGGGTCACTCTCTTGCTGGGGATCGATGACGGCAAAGGCATCGGGAACGCCATGAATCGGATCAATCTGATGGTGATCCACAATGATCAGCTCGATTCCAAGGTCACGCGCGCGGTTGGCGGCAGCAAAATTCGTGACACCGCAGTCCACCGTGATCAGGATCCCGACACCGTCTTCTTTCGCCTTCTCAACCGCGCCGACATTCAATCCGTACCCGTCCCGGAATCGATCGGGCTGAACCACATCAAAATCGAAGCCAAGATCCCTGAAAAACCAGGTCAGAAGGGCAGCTCCGGTTGTTCCATCCACGTCATAATCAGTAAATACCCTCATCTTCGAAGGACTCGGTCCCGCCTGTGATTCAAGAATCCTCGATGCAGCCTTCTCAAGGTTCTGAATCCGAAACGGATGCGTCAGGGTCTCAAGCCTGGGGTTCAGGAAGAGATCCACCTGCTCGGGCGTTGTGATGCCTCGATTCACGCATACGGTGGCGGCCAGAAAGCTCATTCCGGTCTGACTGGATAAAAAAAGGGCCGCCTCTTTCAGCGACCCTTCTTCTTCGTTCTTTACAACAAATTTCATCCGCTTCAGATCCCGATATGGGCCTCAGGGGAGAGTTTGACTTCGCGGGATTTCTTCCCCGACCCGCGCTTCATTTTATTTTCCCTGTAATGGGTGAGCACGATCATCATCGATGAGGCAATGAAAATGGAGGAGTACGTACCCACCACGATCCCGCACATGAGCGCAAAGGAGAACGGTTCAAGCACATGTCCCCCGAATGCCCAAAGCATTGCCACCGAGACAAAGGTGGAAAGGGAGGTCATGATCGTTCGACCAAGGGTTTGATTGATGGACTGATTCACAACCTCTTCGATCGGGAGCGAGGGGTTCATCTTGATCGTCTCTCGAACACGATCAAACACGATGATCGTATCATTGTTGGAATACCCGATGAGGGCCAGAATCGCTGCCAAAACGGTGAGGTCGAATTCCTTGCCTGTGAGGATAAAGATCCCGATCACGATGATTGCATCGTGAAACAGGGCCAGAATCGCGCCCGGGGCATATCGAAAATCAAAGCGAATCGCGACGTACAGAAGGATCGCAAGGAGGGCATAAAACATTGCAAGAAACCCGTTCTTCCGGAGAAGGCCTCCGGCAGAGGGTCCCACAATGTCAGCAGACTTGATCTCGAATTCGCCCGGCTTGAGCTCCGCCCCGAGAGAATCACCGATCTTCTTTACAACCTGGTTCAAATCCTTTCCCTCTTCCTGGGCACGGATCATGAATTCACTTTCCTTCGGATCCCCCAGGGACAGGATCTTGAGCCCCGTAAGGCTCCCCTTCTCAAGGGTGGCCCTCACTTTGCCGGTGTCCCAGGTGGAAGGCACCTTTACTTTCACTTCAGCCCCTCCGGTGAAATCAATCCCGTAATTGAGGCCCTTTGTGAAAAACAGAATAAAGGTGGCAATGATGGTGGCAACCGAAAGCCCGATCCACAGATACCGTTTGCCGACAAAGTCAATTTTTGAGTCAGGTCTGATCAAATGAAACATGGAATTTCCCTTCAAATCCAGGTTAAATGCTCAATGTTTTTGCGTTTTTGTCTTCCATGCGCTTCAGGTAAAAATCAAAAAGCACACGGCAAACGAAGACCGCTGTGAACAAAGTTGTGATGATCCCGATGATCATCGTCACGGCAAACCCTTTCACCGGACCTGATCCGTACATCATCAAAATGATCGCGGCGATTCCGTTGGCAACGTTCGCATCAAGAATGGTCTTGAAGGCCTTGTCGAATCCGGCCTCAACGGCGGATCCAATGGTTTTCCCGAGCCCGAGTTCTTCGCGAATCCGCTCGTAAATCACGACGTTCGAATCGACTGCAATCCCGACCGTGAGTGCGATTCCCGCAATCCCCGGGAGGGTAAGTGTCGCCTCAAGCCAAACCAGAATGGCAAGCACAAGCACCACGTTCAGCAGAAGGGATGCCACAGCAATCATCCCGGAAATCCGGTAATAGAGGGCTGTCAGCAGAAACACAGCAAGAATCCCGAGAATGCTCGCGAATGCTCCCTTGTTCACGGAGTCCGCACCGAGACTCGGCCCGACCACGCGTTGTTCCATCAACTCAAGTTGCGCAGGCAAAGCTCCCGCGCGAAGAACGATGGCAAGATCCTTGGATTCCCGAAGTGCCTCGTCATACCCCCCTCTTCCCGTGGTAATCACCCCCCGGGCTCCGATTTTGGAATTGATGTTCGGGGCGGAGTGGACAATCCCGTCAAGCACGATCGCAAGCCTGCGTCCGACGTTTTCGCCTGTCAGCTTCTCGAAGGTAACAGCACCCTTAGGGTTGAGCTCAAATGCAACTTCCGGGCGCTGGGATTCCTGATTGAAACTCACCTGTGCGTCTTGCAGGTCATTCCCGGTCACCTCGGCCTTGGACTTGAGGAGAAGAGGCATCCGAACGGCCTCCGACTTTTCAAACGCGATCTCGGAGCCTTCGGGAATCTTTCCCTTTGCGGCTTCATTGATCTGTTTTACGTACTCGGAGAATTTTACATCCGCACCCTCTTTGAATGAAATGCCCTTCTCTTTTTCGATCTGTGCAATCAATTCAGGAAGCATCACGGTCTTGAGTGCTTCCTCATCCACCATCTTGAACTCAAGCTTTGCGGTTCTCCCGATAAGATCTTTTGCCCGATCAACGTCCTTGATTCCGGGAAGCTCCACCACGACCCGATCGGATCCTTGAGAAGAAATCTGCGGCTCCGCAACACCGAACTCGTCGATCCGGTTCCGGATCACTTCGATGCTCTGGTTTACGGTCTTGTCACGAATGTCATTCCGGTAATCATTGCTGAGACCGAACTCGAGATTCTCGCCTTTCTCGTCGGTAAGCCTCAAGTTCGGGAAATCTTTCGCCGCAAGCTCCAGAGCCTCTTTCTTCTGACTCGCGGAAACCTTGATCTGAATGCGGGGATCATCCTGGGGAACTCCCTCCACGCGGACTTTTGACTCAAGCGCCATCAGGTTCTTGTCCTTCAGGCGGTCCAGAAGAGAGCCCATCTGACGTTCCGTGATTTCCTTGAAGACCTTGTTGAAGTCGACTCCCATCACAAGATACAGCCCGCCTTGGAGATCCAAACCTAGATTGATCTTCCGTGAAAACGGGAGTTTTTCAGGATTCATCCGCGAAAAGGTCGGAAGCACCATCAGGCCGGCGACCAAGGTTACGAACAACAAAAACGAAAACTTAAACCACCATTTTTTATTCATGCCCTCTCCCTCGAAAAGCTTGAAATGCCTCGATCAAGCGTTGGTCTGGATGTCCTGAATCGGACCTTTCACCACCTGATTCACCTGACTTTTCAGGATTTTCAGTTGGACGTTCTTGGAAACTTCAAGAGTCACCACTTTTTCACTCATTCCTGCAATGGTTCCGATGATTCCAGCAGAAGTAACCACCTCATCCCCGTTCTTGAGACCGGAAATCAGGGACTGATGTTCTTTCATCCTTTTTTGCTGGGGACGGATCATCAGGAAATACATCACACCAAACATCACCAACATGAACGGCACCATCCCGAAAACACTCGTTTGCTGGGCTGCGGGAGCTGCTGTCGCCGCATCGGTTGTCGCAGTGGCTGCTGCCTGGACCGGGGCACTTTGCCCCGGAGCGAACACAGGAGGAGCTCCTGCAGGAGCAGTGGCATCCGCAGAGAAGGAGGTCGCACCGGAAAGTACAAAAAGAACAGCAATCATCAGGGTTAAAATCAAAGTTTTCTTCATGATCCTAGGACGGTAACTGCTTGACCTTAAATTGGGAATAAAAATTTTGAGCCCAGGATTCAAATTGCCCCTCCAGGATTGCGGCTCTCATCTGCCTCATCAAGCTCAAGTAAAAATGTAGATTGTGGATGGTATTCAAACGTGCGGAGAGCATCTCACCTGCTACGAAGAGATGACGGAGGTATGCTTTGGAATACTGAGTACAGGTTTCACAATCACAATTCGGATCAAGCGGACTGTCATCATCCATATACTTGGCGTTTTTAATGTTCACTCTCCCTTGAGAGGTGAAAAGCTGACCATTTCGGGCGTTTCGGGTTGGCATTACACAATCAAACATATCCACCCCTGCCCTGACCGCCTCGATTAAATCCTCAGGACGCCCTACTCCCATGAGGTAGCGCGGTTTTTCCCTCGGCATCAGGGGGGCAACCTCCGTCACCACTTCATGCATCATGTGCATGGGTTCACCAATCGCAAAGCCTCCGAGGGCAAATCCATCAAACGGAAGTCCGGAGAGATCTTGAATGGATTGCTTGCGGAGATTCACATCAAGTCCGCCCTGGAAAATTCCGAATCTGGCCTGATGATCCTTCAGGGGCACCTCGAGGCCCAGCTTTGCCCAGGATAGCGTTCTCCTCATTGCATCCCGGACAAAATCAGGAGTCGCAGGAAACGGCGGGCATTGATCAAAGGCCATCACGATATTGGAACCAAGAGCTCGCTGAATTTGCATGGAAAGCTCCGGGGTGAACAAATGGCGGGATCCATCCAGATGAGACTGAAATTGCACTCCTTCCTCGGTGATTTTGTTCAAGCCAGATAAAGAAAAAACCTGAAATCCACCACTGTCGGTAAGGATGGGGCCATCCCAGTTCATGAATTTTTGAAGATCCCCAAGTCGCTCCACCCGGTCTGCTCCGGGCCTGAGATAAAGATGATAGGTGTTCCCGAGAATGACCTGAGCCCTCATGTCCCTAAGCTCCCGGGTCGAAACCGACTTCACTGAACCTACCGTTCCCACCGGCATAAAGGTCGGGGTCTCGATTTCAAAATAATCCGTGCTCAAGGCATCCCCACTCCCCGCCCCGGCAACTCCTCCCGGGCCCATCGCACGCACTCCCAACGCCCTCGCATAAGGATGCTTCTTTAAAAACAAACGGCCTGCACGGGCACGAGGCACTCCATGTGCATCCCGGATCTCAGATTCAACCTCAAAACGAAGTGGTCCACTTTTCATTTCGACCATCCTTCCATGTTTCCTCCCGATCGTCAAAAGCCACCCGCCCTCGCCGGAATTCCGCGCAAAAATCCGTACATATGACATTGCCCCACGATAAAAAAGAGATTAAGCTAAAGGAAATGAAGCGGCCGCTGATCCAAACTGAAATCACTGAAACACAAGTTCCCGGCTCACCTGTGCGAAACCGCCTCAGAATGCTCCTCCACCCGAGAACCGTCCATGGCGGACCTGAATCAAAGCGAAAACGAAAAACAAAACGTCCCTTCGTGGAAGGGGCTCCTCTGCATGTCGTGCTGAGTTCTGATCGAGCCAAGGGGACTTGGTCACTTTCCGCTCGCAAGAATCGAGCGCGAATCTCATCGATGATCCATGTTTATGCGGCCCGCTTTAAGGTGCGCCTCTACCGGATGCGGATTGACCGGCGTCAAATCCAACTCCTCGTGAAAGCTTCCGAGCGGAAACATCTTGCCGATTTTTTAAGGGTTCTTGCAGGGCGAGTCGCAATCCATGTCACAGGTGCAAAAAAGGCCGTTCGAAGAATCGGCAAGTTTTGGAATGAGCTTTGTTGGTCGAAAATCATCAATTGGGGACGAGAGTTTTTTCGTGTTGGTGCAGGAATCTTTTCAAAAAATGCACCAAAGAAAAATGAAGAATCCGACGAGCCCCTCCATCTTTCGCTCGAGGAAGGGCTGCCCTGACAGGATGACGACTGATCACCAAGCTCTTTTTTTCGGAAGAAAAAAAAGCAGCCTCCCGGTTCGATCGGTTTTCCCCGCTGCAATCTCCGCATAGGGCCCCTCGCCCCAGAATACATCGACACGCCCCGGGGTGCGGATTGCTCCGCCTGTGTCTTGGGTTACCACAAATTGGACGAACTTCTTCCAGGCCAGTACCGATGCAGATGCGCCACCCACCCCTTCAGGTCTCTCCGTTTGAATGAGTCCCACCATGCCCATCGGAAACACCCTGCGGTCCACCGCAATCGAGTGCTTCGGCGTCAGAATCACTCCGGAGTATCCATAGGGCCCCTCCTGATCCTTCTTGAAAAACACATAGCTCTCATTCAGATTGGAGAATTTCGTCCAAAGATCCGGGCGAACATGAGTGAAGAACTCATGGATCCCCTGCAGGCTGATGTAACGATCCTCGATTCCGGCGGCTCTCATGGCTTTGCCCAGAGACGAATAGGGGCGTCCATTCTCGGATGCATAGTTCACGATCATCCTTGTTTCCCCACCCGATCCGTCCGGAACCAAAAGTGCTCCTGAGCCTTGGACTTGCAGAATGTAAGGATCGACAGGGTTGTTGAGAAAGGCAATCTCGAGATTCTTTCCCGCCAAGGCGCCTTCGGATTCGATTTCCTTTCTCGTGAAATACGGAGTCTTGAGATCAGGAGGAGTCCGGTACACGGGGTATCGGAACTCGGAATCCTTCACGAGTCTCGCCCGATGAACGGGAAAAAAATAACCCGTGAACTGAACTTCCCCGGTTTCCGGTTTCCCTGTGGATTCGTACCAATCAAGCTCCCGGCGGGCACTCTCAAAGATCTGCTGAAGTGATGCGCCGGACTCGAGCTTCCCCAAAAACCAGGAAATGGTTTCCTTGCACCAACGCTCCCTTGATACCTTGAACCTCCCGAAATCCCACGCATCCGGGAGGTCCTGACACAAAGGAAGCTGACGCTTGAGCGCCGTCATGAGCCCGCCCCGGGACCCGGCTTCTGGCGATCCGAGAGCCGCATCATCGATCTGGAATTCTGGAATTTCAGACAGCTCAAGCTGTCGAAGGGAGGAGGTTCGGGCGCGTTTCCCGACACTCGCATCTGCAAGACCTGAGAAAAACACCAAGCCCAAGACCCATGCGCGGATCAAAAAGACAATCATGGACTCTGCTCTACACAAGGAGCCTCGTTCTGTCCACCTGTCCGACCTGAAGGACATCGGGATGAACCTCAAATGTCACGCCCATGATATTGTTTTTACGAAGTTTTCTTCAAACCCTTCCCCAAAACAAGGATCCCTTTTCTCTCGGGCCGCCTCGGGCAGTTTGTGGTTTCCTATCAGAAAACTTCGTCTATACTCCAGCCCATGAACCACGTCTATTTCGGGATCGACATCGGTGGAACAAAGACCGAAGTCAGCCTGATTTCCATAGAACACCCTTTGGGACACCTTGATTCCGGGAGCGCCTCTTTTCACGCGCACAAGGTGCTTGTGCGACGAAGAATTCCGACCGAACGAAACCACGGTCATCGCGGTTTTTTGAGCAATCTGAAATCTTTGATTCAGGCCTCGCTTACGGAAGTGGGGATCCCCCTCTCTTCCATCCGGGGGATGGGGGTTGGAATTCCAGGGTCGGTTCATCCGGAGCTTCAGCAAATGGTCCAGGGCAGCATTCCATTTTTCAAGGACCTTGATCTGAGAGCCGAATTCGGAAGCGCTCTTGGATTCTCGGGCACCATGGTGTTTGAAAATGATGCGAACTGTTTTGCCTTGGCGGAGAGCCGTTTCGGAGCGGGAGCTGATTGGGCCCGATCTCACCATGTCTCAGAATCAGGACTTTGCCTGCTGGGAATCACCCTGGGCACCGGCGTCGGCGGAGGGATCATCATGAACGGGGAGCTGATCCGGGGCAGACGAGGAGGCACTGGGGAAATCGGTCACATCAGCCTTAAGGCCGCGGATCGTTCCTGCTATTGCGGGAAATCCGGTTGCGCCGAGCAATTTCTCTCCGGTCCGGGGCTTGAGCATGCGTATTCCCTCCGCGCACGGCCCGGTCAGCGTGTCTCGGGCAAGCAGATTTTCGAGCTGGCCCGCTCAGGCGATCCGTTTGCTGTTTCGACCACCGAATCCTACCGCGACGACCTCCTCCAGTTTCTCTCCAATCTTGCAAACCTTCTTGATCCCCATGTGATCGTGCTGGGTGGAGGAATCAGCCTTGAGGATCAAATCTACCAGGGGCTTGAAAACCGCCTGAGTGAGAGCTGTTTTTTGACTTCGGACCCGCCATCCGTGCTGAAGAACTCATTGGGAGATGCAGCAGGTGCTTTGGGTGCCGCATATTTGGCCTTTTCTGAAAACCAAGGCGAAAAGGCACCCTCATGAGCACAAGAAAGATCCATCAGTCCCCTACCTTCAGCGTGGTTCAGGATGGCAAGGAAATCGACCGTCTCCTCCTTGAAATCAAGAAATTCAAACCCGGGGTCGAGGTCACGATCGAACACCATCCTCATTTGGCCCGGGGTAAGATCATCGACTGGCACGATGGAAAGAAGCTGATCACGATCCATTGGACAGAGATTCCGGAGGGCTTCGTTGAATCCTCGGGTCTTCGGACGGGGCTTCGTGCCTTCTTCAAGGTGAGTCTCCTTTCTGTTCAAATCCTCTTCAAGTGTGAGCTCGTTCGCCGCCTTCCGGACGGGTGCTATCAATACCGAACTCCGGACGTGTTCTACAAGAACCAGAAACGCTTGGCCCTGAGAGTACCGCTGGACTCCGGATCAGGAACTCTCGTAACACCACTTGGATCCTATCCCATTCTTGACCTGAGCATCAGCGGAGCAAGGATCGGGCTCCCTCTTTCAACCTCAAAAAAAATCCATGCATTGGAGAATTGCTCCCTGATCCTGGGACAACGACGGATCTCCACCTCCCGATTCGGCGTCACCATCACAAGCCGGAACGATGGTTTTTCCGGATGCCGTTTTCATGGCTTGAATGAGGGAATCCACGTGGAGATCAAACAATTCCTGATCGAGGCCCTTCACGAGTATTTCAAGAAAGCGAAACAGAAATGATTCAAGATCCAAACACCTGGCTGTATCCCCCGATCGAACCCTACCATTCCGCGCATTTGGATGTGGGTGATGGGCACTCCATCTATTTTGAGGAATGCGGAAACCGAAACGGAAAGCCCGTCCTCTTTGTGCACGGGGGCCCCGGAGGAGGAACCTCACCCGAGGACCGCCGCTTCTTCAACCCGAACGCGTACCGGATCATTCTGTTTCACCAAAGAGGTGCGGGGTTTTCAACTCCAGCCGCATCCTTGCATGAGAACACCACCTGGAAACTCGTCGAGGATATGGAGACCATCCGCAGACACCTTTCCATTGAGCAGTGGCAGGTGTTCGGAGGCTCCTGGGGAAGCACCCTCTCGCTTGCGTATGCAATTCTCCATCCAAAGCGTGTGACCGAACTTGTCCTTCGCGGAATCTTCATGATCCGGAAAAAAGAGATCGACTGGTTCTACCAGCACGGGGCGAGCGAAATCTTCCCCGATGTCTGGGAACAGTACCGCGATGCGATCCCGGAACCGGAACGTCGTGATTTTGTGAGCGCCTACTATCAAAGACTCACCCATGAAGATGAAACGATCCGCCTCGCTGCCGCAATCCCCTGGACGACGTGGGAAATGGCCACCGCCCGCCTCTACACCTCGCCTGAGGTCCTGAGCGCGCTTGTGAAGCCGGAATTCGCACTCAAGTTCGCACGAATCGAATGTCACTACTTCACGCATAAGGGCTTCTTTGAATCCGAGGACTGGATCCTGAAGAACATCGAGAAGATCCGCTCCATCCCGACTGTGATCGTCCAGGGCCGATACGATGTGGTTTGTCCTGCCACATCGGCCTGGGATCTGCACCGAGCCTGGCCCGAAGCCAAATTCATGCTGATTCCGGATGCCGGGCACTCCTCCCGGGAGCCCGGGATCTCCCGGGCCCTGGTTTCAGCAACAGACGGGTTTTCGGCTAAAAAACACCAATAAAATCAAGCTTGCCGAATTCGCCAAATCGAAGTAAAACCTAGGTCCCTCCACATTCAAGGCTCGGTAGCTCAGTTGGTTAGAGCACCGCATTCATAACGCGGGGGTCGGCAGTTCAAGTCTGCCCCGAGCCACCATTCAGCCTCCACGCCAAGAAGTAAATCGCAGGATAGGATGAAATCCAAATCCAAAAAAAACGATTTAGCCCGAACTGCATGAACACTCCCAAGTGAAAAAGTGCACCCATTCCGAGAAACACCACTGCGGAATCCGGACCAATCAACGCCAGCGGAAAAGCCAACTCAAAAAACAAAACACCCATTGAGATCCACTTGAGCATCCAGGTGGGAATCAGTGCGCCCCCCATGAACCCTCTTACTCCCACCCTTGAAGTTTTGAGGAATTCCCCAAGCCCTTCGCCCCTCCACCAAAGAGGATTCCTTGCCTTGTGAATCCCGGACAAAAAATACGAAAGAATCCCTTGGATTCCAATCCAATACAAGGCACCGAGCTTCAAGGCAGGATGATTCCCGAAAACCGAATCTGCTGCCAATGGCAACAAAATCACCATTCCCATGGAATCGCTCCCCCCATTCAAAGACCCGATAAAACGAAGAGATCTCAGAAATGAACCAGCCAAAAGTGTCACCCAAAAAACCGGATTCCCCGGAAACACGAAGATCGCGATGACAGAAACAATCCGGACGAGTGCGAGGGAGCGAAGATCCAATGGAAAAGGCACACCGAAGAATTCACGAACCGCTTTCTCGTCCGGAAACAAAGGCGTTCCCCCGGGCTTCCCGATCACAAACTCTTCAAGGGATTCCAGGACCACCGCACACAGGAACATCAACTGAACCGTGAAAAGTGCATCCTGCGGAGATCTTGGAAACAGGCCGCTCACCGGATTTCCTCCACAATCCTGGTTTCGAATGCATCACTCCCGGGAAAATGAATCCTTCCCTGTTGCTCCGCCAGATCCCCAAGCATCTCCTGAAGTTCGGGACAGTCCCGATCGCGGGCTGCGAGCTTCAGAAAATTATGGAACGCATGAACCAGAATTCCGGATGGATTGTGAATGAGACCCGACACTCCGGTTTCTGCCCGGGGATCAACCCTGACCCAATCGGTTTCGGCCCCTCCGACGGGTCGGACCATCAGAATGTACGCCCCCTCGATTTCATTGAAAAACCTCCACGAGGGAATCAGCGACCTGAGTGCATACTGTAAGGAATGTGGAAGCTTCAACCGTTCTTGCCCCCCGCGACCAAAACCTCCCGGAGCCTGGTTGAATCAAGACCTCCCTCCCAACGTGCAATCGCAAGCGCTCCGACTCCATTTCCGATCATGTTTGTGATTGCCCGCGCTTCCGACATGAATCGATCCACACCCAAAATCAAGCCGAGCCCCGCCACAGGCACCTCCGGAACCACGCTCATGGTGGCGGTGAGAGTGATGAATCCGGCACCGGTAACCCCGGATGCACCCTTTGAACTCAGCATGGCAAACAGAAGGATTCCGATCTGCTCACCCAGACCCAAAGGCACCCGGAAGGCCTGGGCGATGAACAGAATGGCAAGGGTCAGGTAGATGTTGGTCCCATCCAGATTGAAGGAGTACCCCGTGGGAACCACAAGTCCCACCACTCTTGGGTCGCATCCGAGTCTCTCAAGCTTTCGCATCAAGGGCCCGAGAGCGCTTTCAGACGAGGAAGTCCCCAAAACCAAGAGAATTTCCTCCTTGATGAATGCCAGAAAAGAGAAGACCGGGATTCCCACGCGTTTCAAGATGAAACCCAGCACCACCACCACGAACAAAAAGCAGGTTGCGTAAAAACAAAGCATCAATGCGAGCAAGGGGGCAAGAGATGTGACCCCGAAACGCCCCACCGTGGATGCCATTGCAGCACCGGCTCCCAGCGGAGCCAACCACATGTAAAGGCCCAGGACCTTGAAAAGAGTCTCCTGAACCTTCCCGAGAATCCCTTCAACTTTCCGCTTGAGTTGAGACGGGACATTCAACATCAAAACCCCTGAAAAAACAGACAAAACCAGAACCTGCACCAGATTCACCCCGCCTTGAAAGGGATTGAGGATCGAACCTGTGCCCGCACCGGATCCTGGAACCGGCAAAACATCCGTTGCGACCGACGAGAGGGGAAATCCACTTCCCGGCGCAAACAGATTGCCTACCAGAAGTCCGATCGCAAGAGCGAGGGTGGACACCAACTCAAAATACAAAAACGCCTTGAGCCCGATTCGAGCGGCGTTTCTCCCCGTTTGCACTTTTGAGATCCCGAGACTCACGGTAGTGAAAATCAAGGGCCCGACCAGGATCTTGATTCCGTTCACGAAGGCATCCCCGACTCCCTTCCCGAAAAGTGCCTTCTCAGGGGCAACCACCCCAAGGGTGACGCCGCCCATGACAAAAACCAGAACCCAGAAGTACAGGGAGCGGATCATGAGTCTTCGAGGCCCCACTCCACCAGTGCCCGCAGTTCAACTGGATGATGGTCGGTCCGTTCCCCTGTGGCCTTGCCCAGGCGAACAATCACCCGGCGGGTTTGGGGAATCACCACGATATATTGGCCCAGAATTCCTCGAGCATAAGGCACCTCACCGCTTGGAGTCTGGAGCACCCACCATTGGTATCCGTAATAGTCCACAGCCGCCCCCTGCTCATTTGAAATCCGGTGCGGTTTCACCATCTCGGCGATATAGGACTGGTTCACCAGACTTCTGCCACCCCACTCACCCTTCCGGAGAACCAGGCTTCCAATGCGGGCAAAATCACGCGCGGTTGCATTGAAACAACAATACGATTTTTCCATTCCCCCATCCCGGTCGAGAGACCAAAGAGCATCATTCTCGGTTCCCAAAGGCTGCCAAAGCCTCGCTGAGGCAAACTCTGACAAAGACTGGTTGATCGCACGACTCACCACAGTCCCAAGCAAATGGGTCGTCCCGCTCGAGTACGAAAAAACGCTTCCCGGCTCCACGATCTTTCGTTGCTTCAAAACGGTGGTCAATAGATTCGATCCGTAATACGCCTCCGTAGTGATCGAAAAGGGATTGAGATAACTTTCGTTCCAATCGAGCCCTGCTGTCATGGTGAGCAGATCCCGAACCCGAATGCTTCCCTCTTCCCTGCCAGACCACTCCGGAAGATAGGCGCCGATCGGCTCTTCCAAGCTTTTGATCTTTCCTTCCTGAAGGGCAATCCCCGCAAGGAGCGATACGATACTCTTTGCCATCGAGAAAGAGCCTGATTGAACCGAGGTTCCGCCATCCCCGAAATACTTCTCAAACACGATTTCGTCGTCCTGCACCATGAGAAGTGCCGTGGTCTCAAGATCTTGGAGAAGCTTCTGCGTCCTCTCCACAGGCTCCGACTTGCTCCGGACGGCAACGGGCCATGGCATCGGTCGAGGAGAGCGCTGAACGACCCGATTCGAGAAGATCCGGTAATCGTCGATCGACGCGAAGTTGTGATAGAGCGCCAGGGGAAGGTGCGGCTTCAACGCCAGGAGAACGAGCAGAAACACAACAAAGCTTGCAGTGATTCCAAGTTTTACCTGGCGGCGATCAAGATCGTACATTCAATTGCCATTTCCGGTACCGATGATTCCCGGGGTACCCGATGCATCCGCACTTCAGGAAACGAATGCAACCTCAGCTTGGGAATTCACAGGGGCACGACCGCCGTTATAGACGGGAACCTTTCCGGTGATTTTGGCCAGCCCGAAGATCCGGAACATTCTGAGATACACCCAGCCGATATCAAACTCGAACCATCGATGGGCAAAGGACGGGCTCTTTGGAAACTTATGGTGGTTGTTGTGATCCAGCTCGCCGCAGATGATCCAATTGAGAAAAAAGAGAAACCCGAGATTCCGGCTCTCATCCTTTGAATCGTAATTCTGGTAGCCGATCGCATGGGCCAGGGCATTCACTCCTCCGACCGCGAAAACGGGAGAGATGGCAAAAATCATGAACGTGAGGATGGTTCCAAACCTCGGCCCGAACAGAACCATGAGGAGGGCTCCCATCAGAATCGGACCCTGAAAGAGGTGCCGCGCGATGTAGGCTTCAAACGGAGTCGCAGGGATGCGTGACCGGATTTTGAGCACTTCGGGATCGCTTTTGGCCCTTGAGTAATCCAGAGCGCCGAAGAAGAAAACATGCAGCAGCCCCTTTTGGGCGGGACTGTGCGGATCCTTTGCCGTGTCAGAGTGGGTGTGGTGGTACACATGGACACTGACCCAATCGAGCTTCGACATGCTGGTCGTAATCCACAAAAATACTTGCATCAGATAGTCGAGGCCGCGATGGAGCTGTACCGCCTGGTGGGTGTGAGCACGATGGAAGGCAATGCTCATGGCCGTAATCGTGAGGTGTGCCATTACGATCCAAATCCCGAGCAACTTCCATCCGGCAGCCTCCTCGAAAAACCCGCCAAAAACGCCTCCGGCACCGAGAACCACGGGAATCAAGAGGCATGCGCCCGCCCACAGTGCGAAGATCAACCCGACCAAACCGAAATCCTTTACTTTAGAACTTTTCATGACTTCATTGGACCATGGGCCGGGGCAAATCAGAAGCGCTCTTGGGTAAGTTCTCTGTAAGTCTTTTCTTTAATGATTTCCCTTGTCCATGCTAGCGTACCCTGACCATGACCACCTTCCAAGTCTTGCTCCATTCATTTCTGAAGGCCTTGACCCTCACCCTTCCGGTTTCAGAAGCCCAAATCAACGCAATCTCACAGAATTTGCTCAACTGGACTTTGCCTTTTTCCGAGATCGAGCTTCTGGTTCTTGCAACAGCGACTGCGGCGATCCTGTTTTTTTTCAGGTTTGATTGGCTTGGAATGATCTCTGCCGGAATCACCTCCCTCTTCCGCCCCATGAGCCTCAGGGCTGACACGAGGACTCTGGATCAGCAATCCCTCGTCTTCCTGCTGATCGTGTTTGTTCCGGTGCAAATCGCGGCACTCCTTCTTGGGAACCCCCTGATCGATTCCGGAGTGATTCCCGCTCCCCTCCTCTCCGGATCCTGTATGATCGCGGGCTCCGTTGCCCTGCTTGCTTCCCACCGCTGGAACAAGCGGATCAACGGTCTGAATCACCTGAGAATTGCTCATGCTTTTTGGATTTCAGTTGCATGCATGTTTTCCCTGCTTCCGGGGTTTTCCCTTGCCGGAATCCTGTGGGCGGGTTTTGCTTTCTGCAACTACAACCACGAAGCTGTTTTCAAGATTTCCGGAATGATCCTTGGCCTCTCGGTATTCTCAAAGACCATCGGCGCATTCCGCGCAGGGGATTTTACGGAAGCCTTGGCACAGATCGGATATCTCAATTCGGTTGCGGTGATTGTCATTGCGTTCAGCGTGGTATGGATCTCGCTTGAGCACCTTCAAAAATCCCTTTCCGAGGCCACCTACAAAAACTTTCAATGGGTCGGGCTCGTTTCGGGAGCCGCATTTTTCGTACTGTATTTTTTAGGCCATCTGCCGGAGTAGCCATGCAAAAGAAAGACTTCATCCAATCTGTTGGAAACACACCGTTGATCTATCTTGACTCCCTTTCCCGAATCACGGGTTGTGAGATTTTCGGGAAGGCGGAGTTCATGAACCCGGGCGGTTCGGTGAAGGACCGGGCGGCTCTGGGCATGATCGAGGATGCCGAGGCAAAGGGGCTTCTGAAAAAAGGCGGCACGATCATCGAGGCAACTGCCGGGAATACAGGGATCGGGCTGGCCCTGATCGGGAATATCAAAGGGTACAAAGTAAAGCTTTTTGTTCCATCAAACCAGAGCAAGGAAAAGGTGGAAACTCTGCAGGGAATGGGTGCCGAAGTGATTTTGATTCCACCTGCACCATACCCCTCGCCTGAAAACTACCGCATCATTGCCGGGGAAGTGTCGAAGAAGGAAGGCGCCTACTTCATCAATCAGTTTGAGAATGAGGCAAACTATCTTGCCCACTATCGGACCACCGGACCCGAGATCTGGGAGCAGACCGACCGGAAGGTGACCGGATTTGCATGTGCAATCGGCTCGGGAGGAACGCTTGCCGGGGTCTCCATGTTCTTGAAGGAACAAAACCCCGGGGTGAAAATCGGGTGCGTGGATCCTGCAGGATCCGCCATGAACAATTATTTCAATCGAGGTGTGGCGGAGGTGAGCCCGGGGGATTCAATCACGGAGGGAATCGGTCAGGGCGCTGTGACCGCAAACGTCAGGCCGTGCAGGGTGGATCAATGTCACCTCGTTGAGGATGAGATCATCGTGAACATGGTCCATTATATTATCAAGAGGGAAGGAATCTTCCTCGGATCCTCTTCGGGAGCAAATTTGTGTGCGGCCTACCTCCTTGCCCGCAAGCTCGGGCCGGGGAACAGGATTGTCACCATCTTGTGTGATTCCGGGCAGAAGTATGTTTCAAAAATCTACAACTCGGAATTCCTCGCAGGCCGAAATCTGAGAGTCACCGGCTCAGAGGACTCCGTGTTCCCCCTCCTGGATCAAAAAGTGTAACCGGAACCTGCACGGTGTCTAAATTCAAGACAGCCCCCTCGGGAACAACTTTCACCATGGCGGGGATTCCCTTCAGGGATGAAGAATAAATCTCAATGTTTACAATTGGTTAAAATTCATATCCTTTTGATCCGGTTTTGGCACTCTCCTTGCTCTCATTGTCCATGAGAGTTCAATTGGTATTGAAAGGAAATCGTTTATGAAAACCTTACACAAAATTTTCGGATTCGCCCTCGTGGCAATGAGTCTGAGTGCGTGCGGGACCAGCGCTCCCCCTGCCATCAATCAGGCGGGCTTTGGCAACAACCCGTGGGGCACCCAGACCGGAACCAATATGCAAGGAGGGTGCATCCCTCTTCAAAATGGTTCGATTCCCTTCACCGCACAAGGTGCCGCAATCTCGGGCGCCGTGATTCTCGGCGGGATGATGCCGATGAACAGCGTTCACCCGGGAACCTACGGACAAGTCGTGATCGGGAATGCAGGAATGCAGGGCCAGGGGACAATTCAATATGCACCCTTTCAATCCCAAGCGGGAACCATTCAAATCAGTGCTTCTTCCGGTGGCGGACAAGGAATCGTAAGCGGAATGGTGAACCTCAGCCAAACCACACTTTATCAGGTGTTGGGACTTGCTGCGAATCTGGGCGCCTACCAGCAAACCCCCAATCAACAATTCCCGAACACGGGTTTTAACAACAATGTTTGCGTTTCATCTCTCGCCATCCACATTGTCCACCAAGCTTTCAATTCCGGCTTCGGGGGCATGGGGCAGATCTACAGCGCGCAAATTTACCTCTATCTCAACAATTCACAAATGCCGATTGGCCCGATCTCGTTCTTCTAACGCCCGGATTTTCCTCACCTCAGTGTGAACTCTCAAAAACCCCCGCTTTCACCAAGAAGGCGGGGGTTGCTTCGTTCAAAACCATCAGCAGGTTGAAACGTTCTTCGCCAGGAACCCCTTGGCCTCATCTTCATAAAGATCGAAACTGACCTTCTGGCCCTGTTTCAAACTTTTGAATCCATCCCCCTGGATGGCCGAGTAATGGACGAACACCGTGTGGCCGTCCTCAATTTCAATCAAACCGAATCCCTTGGAATCATTGAACCACATGACTTGCCCTATATGCATCGCTCCTTGATGCCTCCCCTGATATGATTGTGACGCAAAGAAGAGCGATGTCAAATCAGGAACGCACGATCTTAACGGGAAAATTCAAAAACAGCTTCCTGTTCGTCGAGGTATCCGAGAATCTTGCGAATTTCGCGCTCCTGGGCCGCGGAGTTGCTCTGCAGCTCCCGGGCAATTTGCAAAAGAAGGGTGGTTCGGGCCTCTGTGTCGTCAATTTCATGACGCTTCTGGGTGAGTTGCCCGTTTACCTTGATCCACTGCTTGAGGCCCGGGCTCTTTACCCAAAAATCCAAGACTCCGCTCAAAAGAAAAAGCCAAACGATGAAAAAAGCACCCCAAATGCGATTCCGATCGAGCCTGCGTCTGAGCTTCACTTTGATTGAAATGACCCCTTCCCTTTGAATTTAGCACGAGATCCCAGGGCTTGTTCAAGTCTTAAAAGCTGATTGTATTTGGCAAGGCGATCCGACCGGGATGCGGAACCTGTTTTGATTTGCCCCGCGTCCGTGGCCACAGCAAGGTCGGCAATGAAGCAATCCTCGCTCTCACCACTCCTGTGGGAGATCACGGTGGTGTATCCTGCTTGATGCGCCATCTTCATAGCTTCCAGCGTCTCGGTTACGGTTCCGATCTGATTCAGCTTTACGAGAATTGAATTGGCCACACCCTTTTCGATCCCTTTCTTCAGAAACTCGGGATTGGTGACAAAGAGATCATCTCCCACAAGCTGAACTTGCTTGCCGAGCTTTTGCGTAAGGAGTTTCCATCCATCCCAATCATGTTCCGCAAGGCCGTCTTCGATGGAGAGAATCGGATACTGGGAAATCCACTTTTCGTAAATCTGGACCATTTCGGACGATGACCTTCCCGCACCTTCGAACTGATAACTGATGCCGGAAGCTGTTTTTTTCGAAAATTCACTTGAAGCGCAATCTAGAGCGAGAAAGACATCCTCCCCCGCGCGATACCCTGCGGTCTCGATCGCATCCAGAAGAAGGGTCAATACCTTTTCGTGCGATCCGGGGCCTGCTTCCTCCTCGGCGGAGATTCGAGGTGCAAACCCCCCTTCATCCCCCACCGCTGTGGTCAGACCTTTCTTGGAGAGGATTTTCTTCAGGGCGTGGAAGACCTCAACCCCGGCCCGAAGAGCATCGGAAAACTTGTTGAATCCCGTGGGAATGATCATGAACTCCTGGATCGCAATGCCGTTGTCGGCATGCTTTCCACCATTGAACACATTCATGAGAGGCACAGGCAGTGTCAATCCTTGACTCCCGAATGCCGAGGAAAGATTCTCTGAAAGCGCGAGCGGAGAGAAGCCCTGTTTCGCATTCACCATGGCCTGAAGCCTTGAAAAAGCCATGCTGACAGGGAGAATCGCATTGGCCCCGAGTTTGGACTTGTTGGGAGTCCCATCAAGATTGCGGAGAAGATCATCAAAGACCGACTGACGGAGAAACTCCTTCCCGACGATCGCGGGAGCGATCTCGCGCTCGACATTCTGGACCGCTTTCAACACCCCCTTGCCCGCAAACCGCTTCGGGTCACCGTCACGCAACTCCAGGGCCTCGCCCTCACCGGTCGATGCGCCCGAGGGCACGATTGCAGAGGCTTTCAGTGAACCCGAAAGTAGCTCCACTTCCACAGTGGGAAACCCTCTTGAATCCAGAACTTCACGCGCAACCACTTGTTCAATCTTGACCATGACTTCATCTCCTTGGTGATCGGGAGAGTGTGGCAGAGGGACAGGCGTTTTACAAGCCCCCGGACGGTGAAACGAAAACCCTTCGATGAAGCAAAAACGGCTCTTTGGGTTTGAGGTTCAACTCACCCAGTGGCACCTGCCTCTCTCCGGCGCTCCCGCGGAAAAGCAAGGTGGCGGAATAGGCCCCGGCCGGAACCCGCAACATTTCCCCGGAGATCAACTCGGGAAGAATGCTCCACGAACGCAAGTCGGGAGCGTTGGCCCGATCGATGGCTTTTTTTGCGAGAAAGAAACCTGCAAGGATGGCGAGTTTCTTGAAAAGATTTCCCTCCCGTACCGCATCCCGATAGGCACTGATCGCGGGCAGCAGGACCGCAAGATACTGAAGTCCGATTTTCACGGCTTTGCCGGACCACTCTTTCTCAGCGCGAACCGCGAGCTCGTGAGCGAAAATCTCACGAATCGGAGAAAGCGAGGACAAGGGATACTCCAACCGCGAGCCGTCACGGGAAACCAGCAAAAGTCTTGAATCGAGGGACGGGCTCGAGGAAACATCCATAGTGGGAAATGAAATCTCAAAACCAAAACTGCGGTCGATCGCACCGCTGATCGATTTCGGGGCATGATCCGCATCACTGGTGACAGCACCTGCCACGGCCCCGGTAAAGGCAACCAGCCCGAACTCGGGTGCGAACTGAAGCAGAACCTGAAGTCCGATCCTCTCCAATTGGAACCTGAGTCCCGGATCCTCGATCCGTTCAAAGAGCGTGCTCAATCCGACGACAATCCGCCTCTCCTTGAGTTCAGGGAGAAGTCCCGATTCGATCAGAACCATCCCCTCCGGATCCGTGGATTCCGAATGGCCCGCCCGCTTCACCAACCGCTTCGCCAGCTGAAGCAGCTCTCCTTTGCTGCCCTCGAGCGCGGGATATTCCGAGGACTTTTCCAGAATCCCGAGAGCCATCTCCCCGAGGATCTCCCCTGTTCTCCGTTCCTCGCGTGAACTTCCGCCTCCGTGAACAAAACAACCGAGCAGGCGGGCAAGAAGATCATCCTGGTAGAAGGATTGTCCGGGGTAGGTCCGCTTCAGAAGTTCGAGGAACTGGTTCCACGCAAGAAGCTCCGCGCGGGCCCGAATCCGGAAATCCGAAATCTCCTTCGGACTGTAGGTCCTGGCAGGAACGGCACGGGCGGGAATCAAGAGAGTTCCGTCCCTGAGCCGCACCTCGGGAATGCTCCACGCTTTTGTTCCCCCGCGTTCGGCGAGCATCAAGTTCGAAATGACCAAGAAAAAATGGAGATAGGAATACTCAATGGGGTTGCTTTTGTACTCGGAGGAGAGCCAATCGAATCCTCCCCGATCCGACCTGAGCTCGAGTGCGAGAACGCGCGCACGATCAAGGTAGAAGAGGCTCTTTTCATAGGATTCCTCGCCCATCCCGAGCGAGGCAAGCCACAGATAGTGCTGCAGCCGGCTCTTCTTGCTCTCCAGGACTTCAGGAGAAAGAATCTCGGTTTCGGCACGCGCAAGATCGCCACGCGCAAAAAACTCGCGGCCCGACTTCAATCGGGCATGATCACCCGTGGCGCACCCGAAAAGCCAAAACGAAAGGCTCAGTAAAAGCGGAAGCGACGCCCGGAAAATCACTCCGGGGCGTACTACCACTTCGCTCCGCCTTCGCTGTACTTGTTGATCTTCTCTCGCGTCCGGCAAATCTCCTCAGAAGACTGGATCTCGGTCAACCGCAGGTTCACCGAATACGTTTTGATGGTCTTCCCATTCCTGGACTCAGGCTTCATGTTGATGTCGCCGAAAATCATGACATCAGCACCCGACTGCTTTCCGATCTTCTTGGCTTGCCCCGGATCGACCATTCCGTCGTTCTGATACGTGATCTCCTTGAGCAGGGAATCCCTGCGGGACGCATCGATCAGGGTGAAATCATCCGAATTTGAAATCTGCTCGAGAAGAGCATCTTCCAGGTCTTTGACGGGAAAGTAGGATTCGGAAGTGTTGTTCCGGATCTCGCCCACAAACAGCTTGATCCTCTTGGCCGCAAAACGGGCCTTGAACTCCTGGAACCGTTTGTGCGCAACCACCTGCTTCATGGAGCCGGAAATCACGCGGATCGTGTCGCCATCCACCCAGTTGTCCGTGATCTCCATCGCTTTTTCGTCGGCTTTCGCCTCATCCACCCTCTGCGCCTTGAATGAGGAACACGAGGAAAGCAAAGGCAACACCGCAGCCAAAATCAAAACTGTCTTCTTCATGGGATCTTCCTTTCTCATCTGGATTCCATATAGCGATCAAACTGTTTTTCAATGTCCTGAAGCTTCCCCTCGGCCCGCGCCCGGAGAGATGGATCATTCTTGAATCGAAGGGTCTGTGCCTTCCCGATCAGATCATCCACCTGCTTTTTGGAAACCTTGGCGAGCACCCAACAGGTGAACACCGATTTTGCTCCTCCCGTTTCCGAGAAATCACGCTGCTCCCAATACTGCTTGTACTTCTCGACACCACTGACGAGGGTCTTGGAGAGCTGGGAGGAAAGTTTCGAGGATTCAGTTTGACTTGCGGAAACCACTGATACGCCGCTTGAATCGGACCCGGTGGAGTCCGTGGTTGCGCGGGCGATTGCAGTGTCCACAAAAGTACTGACCTGTTTCGCAATGTCATCAAGGGCATCGGCATTGGCCTTTTCACATGCCATTCGCTTGTCCGCACTCTGCGCATCCCCCGTGTAGTAAAAAAAATTCTCGACATCCAGGCCCTCTTTTTTTGCGTAGAAATTGGGGCTATCCAGCCAGGCCTCCCTGCCTCCTGGCGCCGCATCAGTCACCTTGAATTTCGGGGCCTCCACCTCGACCTCGCGAACCGGGGCGCCACTACACGCCGCAAACAAGAAGCCCGCCATCAGTGCCAACACCATTTTTCTCATGATTCCACCTTCCTTATTTCAATTCGCCCAGACGATTCCAGGCTTGTTCACAAATTCTCTTTGAGATCTCATCGGAAACCGCCTCGAGAGCGGCCTCCTTGCTTCGCGCCGTTTCGGTCCGGCTCTCATTGATCCGGATGCTCTTTCCATCCGCACGCACGAGGGTTGCAGACACATCAAATCTGATCCTGACCCATCCCGGGACCTCCATGTGCTGCGGTCTCTCGGAAACAGAAAGGGAGATTCTCCCCGCTCCTTCCTGTTGGACGTCCTCCGCCAAAATGGTTCCGCCCTGATCCTGGATGCACGTCTCAAGCGCTCTCGCAAACCGATCATCGCCTTTCAAGGAATTCACCTTGAATCGCAAATTGCGGTTACGCTCACGGATGCCGGCCTCCACCTTCACAAAACGATTCTCCAAGGAATCCAGCGGAAGCAACGCCGCCATGCCAAGCACCGAGGCCTCGGAACTCAAATCCCGAAGCTCTTGAAGATCCTTGCGAGCCTCCAGGTAGGTTGCTGTTGAATATCCCTCCTCCAGGGCCTGAAGCTCCGCCTCCAGTTTTGATTTGATGCGATTCACCTCAAGAAGAAGACCCGATCGTGCGCTGAGCCGATCCAAGGCAAGAAGAGCGTAGACCTCGGCTCCCACGGACTCGACCTCCTTCACCTCGGCACCCCGCAAGCGGGCCATCGATTCGAAGGTCACTTCCTTTTTGAAGGAATCCTCGCTCGCTCCTTTGGTCATCCCGTCCGTGTCTTTGGAAACACTGGACTCACTTGCTGCCACGGACGCGCTTTTTACTTTTACAAGGAACGACTCCGCCATGTTCTTTTTTGCATCGAGGATCGCCGACTCCCGATCACGACCCACCCCGACGGAACTCAGGAATCGTTCGGAGGGGTAACGAACTTCCGGACGCCGGACCCACTCGGGCACCCCTTGGACCCCGTTGGAGGCAGGGATCGTTGAACAAAAGCACAACAGGGCCGGCAGACTGAGAAGCACCGCAAGGGATTTCATGCCAATATCTAAGCAAATCGGGCCGCGAAAGTAAAACCGAACCGGATCAAATCCAGAGGGATTGGATTGATTCACCCTGAGAAGAAAACGCTAGCCAAAAGGTCTGAAATCGGTTTATTTTCAGGCTCTCAAACTCATGTGGGGATGTAGCTCAGTTGGTAGAGCGTTTCCATGGCATGGAAAAGGTCCTCGGTTCGAATCCGTGCATCTCCACCATTTTCGTTTCCTCCACACTCCCGTTTCCGAGTCCGAAGGCGCACCGCAATACTCCAGCCTGAAATGAATCAACATTTTGGTTTCAAACACGAAACCCAAAAAACAACCCGCCCAAACCAGGCGTGATCCTGCACCGTGACTTTCAAGACAGGAAACAAACCTTTATCCCTACCCCTTGGATGAACCGTATTCTCTCCTTTCGGCCCGCACTCGAAAATCTGACCCGTGAATACGCCCGATCGTTTCGAAATCCCGAGAACGTCTCCTCCATCCTCGCCGATGCCATCGCGGGCCTTGGCAGCTATAGGGAGGAGGGCGTGAAGAGCGCTCCCCTGATCTTCATCACCCGGGATCTTGCCCCGCTCCTGATCTCAATCAAGGGAAACGACTCGATCCCCATCGGGAGCGGTTCGCTTTCCACGAGCACTGTCCGCTCGGCACTCAAGATCTGCGGTCCCCTCGGAAGTGGTCAAGATTGGGCCATCTTCCTCGTGATCCGGGAGGACTTGGATGTGCTCCAATTCGGAGTGTTCCGAACGGATCGTTTCCCTCTTCATGAATCAAGCTTTCAAAGGCTCAGAAATACGAGCGTCCCCGGAGGGGGAGTCATCGGAATGCAGAAAATCGGCGAGAATCTCATTGAAATCAGGGATTCCTCGGGACGGTTCCACTACATCGACGCCTCGGGACTCCTCGAGGTCACACAGAATCCGGCCCTGATGATTTCCCAGTGGGTTGCTGCCGTCACTGAAAGTGCTCCGGCAAACCTTCGTCAAAAAATGGAGTCCTTCTATCACCGGATCGCAATCGATCTCGTATCCCTCACCCACGGAACCCTCTCCGCAATCGTCCCCTTGGGGCGGCCCTATCCTCCGTTTCTCTCCGACGGGGTTGTGCTTCAGGAGTCCTTCGGCCTCGTTCGCGCAATCCACCGGTATGTGAAGTATCGGGATGAGGCCGCAACACTCTCGCTCAGCTCCTACGGACTCCTCATCCGCAAGATGATGTCGATGGACGGAATCACTGTGTTTGATTCCTCCGGAGAGGTACTTGCCTTCAATTGCTTCGTACACGAACCGAGGAAAACGGGGCCTGCGATCCTCGGAGGAGCGAGAAAACGGGCCTTTGAAATCCTTTCCTCGCACTTGGAAAAGGATCTGACCTGCGTGCTCTATCGATCCCAGGACGGATACGGACTTTGTCGCCAAAACGAGTCCCTCAGCCCTCGTCCGAATCCTCATCCGGAAATTCCTCAATCATCTCTTCTCGAATGAGCTCGAGTTCGCGCAGGCGTCTTCGAATGCGGAGCTGGACTCCAAGGCTCTGAACCACGGGCAAGATCCTCTCTGCCAAACGCTCGTCCTTCACAATGAGGAATTGCGGCAGGCGTTTCTGCTGCTCGATGGAACCGAGCAATGCTTCCGCAATTTCCTGTTCGGGACTTGCATGCGCCTCAAGGGTCACAAGACCCAGCAACCCCGAATTCCGCTCGGCAACCGCTGCGCATTGGACAAAAACCTCCTGGTTTCCCTGAAATCGTGTTGCAGGAAGAAAGAAAGGCGCCGCCTCCCAAACTCCGTCTTGAGGAAGATTTGCCGCTTGGATCCTCTTCAATCTGGTTTCTGGGATCTCAATCGGTTGAAACTTCTGGAACTGTTCTTCCGGAAACTCGCGCACTTCGGCTCGCCATGTGCCCGCAACCTTCCACAGATGATAGCAATGCTCTTCTGTTTCACCGAGTACAGGAACTTCATCCGCGTCAAGACGCTCCACGAGGTGGCTGATCGCATCAAACACCTCGAATAAAAACTGCTTCTCATCGAGCCTGAGGGCATCCGGTGGCAGTCCTGGCCTGCAGCTGAGATAGGAATCCACCTCATCCTCAATGATGCTGACACGGAGGCCATCCGTGGTTGCGAAATCAAGCCCGAATTCGGGGATCCATTCGCCGCTCCGATACTGGAGAAAGCGAAAGGCCGGATCACTCCCGCGCAGGATCAACATTTTGAAATCCGAATCCTGATCCTCACCGAAAAACACACAGGTGTTCTGGTTTGAGGTCTCAATCCAGATTCCCGTCCACTCATCAAAGCGGTTCCACGGGGCTGCCCGATTGAATGTTTCAAGAATCCGATCCGCGCTCATGCGATGAGCCTATCGGATGTCCTGTGGACTGAGAAGCAGGATTTGGGTAATGGTAGAGACACATGAAGATTCCACTTCCGGTATTGATCCTCCAACATCCCCAGGAGCCCTCGCGCAAGGACCAAGAAGTATCCTCTGCAAGGATCCTCACCGACCTGGTGGAGCCTTCATTCATCAAAGTGGGTCTTTCCTGGAAAAACCTTCCCCACGCAATCCGTGGCTGGAAAGAGATTGAATCCATTGAGGAACTTCAAGAGCCGCGGGCATGGCACACGCTTTATCTTGGCACCAAGAAAAATGCCGAAGTGGACCCGGGAGCACTTCCCGGAATCTACTACCTCGACAAGAAGGGGGATCCGAGAGAAGCCCCAGCAAGGCCAGAGATTGGTGGCTTGATCCTCCTTGACGGAACCTGGGCACAGGCAAAAACCCTGTGGTGGAGGAATGCCTGGCTGACCAGAACCCAACGGATCTTCATCGTACCGAAATCACGTTCGTTGTATGGAAACCTGCGGAAGGAACCCCGGCCGGAGTGCGTTTCCACCGTGGAAGCCGCAGCCGAGACCTTGGGATTCCTTGGACTCGATGCCGAGATTGAAACAAGACTGAAACAGGAGTTCGCCACCCGACTGAAGGCCTTTCGGGCAAAACAGGAACTCGCGCGCGGGTCAAAGAAACCCTGACACCGCGTACGGAAATTATCTGCGGCGAGGCCCGGATTGCTGCATTTTGGAGAGCATCTCCATGGCAGCCTTCATCTGAGCTTGCATCTGGGGCTGATTCATCTGCCCCATCAACGCGCCAAGATTCGGAGGCATTCCGCCCTTGCCACTCATCATGCCCTGCATTTGGGAGACCGCATCGTTCATGTTTTTGGCATTCGGGAATGCCATCTTCATCATTTGTTCAGATGCCTTTTTGAGCTTCAGGAACACAAACACATTGATCGCGGTAAGAATCGCAACAAACACCCAAGAAACAATCACCCAAGTCGTCATAGGCTTCGGATCCTATCGGAGATCCATCTCTTCCGCAAGGGCACTCACCCTTGCGTACTCCTCCACCATTTTTCCGCGCACCTGGTCACTGAAGACACTTAAGTCGGAAAGGTTGAGACCTTTTGTCTCAATGGGCGGAAGTACGCTCAGCACCACATTCCCGCCCTTCAGTTGAAAGCGCTCCCAAATCCCCTTCCCCTGAAGGTTCGAGCAAACCACCGGAATGATGGGGTATCCTGTGGAGACAGCAAGATAAAACGCTCCTCGTTTAAACGGGAGAATCTCCCCGGTTTTGCTTCGAGTCCCCTCCGGAAAAATCGCAAGGTTCAGATTCCGCTCCGACAGCTTCTGACGAACCTTCTCAATTTGCGCCTTGGCAGAGGACTTGTTTGAGCGATCAATCAGGAGGTTCCCCGCAATCCAGAAAAACCACCCGAACACGGGAATGGCCTTCAACTCCTTCTTTCCCACAATCACCGAACGCACGGGGCAGCATTGGCCGATCACAGCAAGATCAAGGCCCGACTGATGATTGCCAATGAAAATGGCGGGCCTCGACTCATGAATCCTCTCACGGTTTAAGATCGTGAGTTTCACCCCCACCACTCTGCGTGCGAACCAGCCAAACGGTTCCAAAAAAAAGGAATTGGAATAAAACCTGAGCCCCGGAAACAAGGGACTCAGCATCAATGCAAGCAATGCACCGACAAACCCGATGAATCCGAAACACAAAAGCCCCAATGCAAGGAGTGCGGCCTTCAGGAATCCCATACCGAGTTCTTCTCGCAATTTGCCTGATAGGCTTGAAGCGCCCTGGAGGATGGGATGCGGCCCTGCATCTTGCCAAGAAGACTCAGGCTGGTCTCGCAAAGGGACTGATAATCCACCCCCGTTTCCACCTTCATTTCCTTGAAAAAATAAACCAGATCCTCGGTGGCGAGATTCCCGCTCGCCCCCGGGGCAAAAGGACATCCTCCGAGACCGCCGATCGATGAATCAAAAGTACGCACGCCGAGTTGAAACGCTCGAAGGGCATTGGCGAGCGCAGTTCCCCGTGTGTCGTGGAAATGAACCGCGATCCCGGGCACTGATCCACCGGAGACCAACGGCTTGATCACCTCTTCAACCCCGAGGGCGGAAGCCACCCCGATTGTATCCCCGATGGACACTTGCTCCACCGGAAGGGAGAGAAGTTCCTCGATCACCGGAAGGGCCTGATGAGCCGTGATTCTTCCCTCAAAGGGGCATCCAAAGACGGTCGAAACATATCCCCGAACGCGGATTCCTTCCCGGCGGGCGGATTCCGTCATTTCACGGATGAGCGAGAGGGATTCCCGTACCGACATGCCGATGTTTTTCCGGTTGAAGGAATCACTCACAGCGGTAAACACCGCAATCTGTTTCACCCCCACAGACACCGCCCGCTCAAGTCCATTCATGTTGGGAACCAGATAATATGCATCTCCGCGAAACCCGTTTGCCTTCAACCGGGAATGAAGACTCTCGGAATCGGCCATCTGCGGAACACGGTCGGATCGTACAAAGGCGCCGGCCTCGATTTTTGTCAGGCCTGAAGCGTTCAAGCCCTCGATCAGCGCGAGCTTGTCGGCAGTCGAGAGAATCTGCCGCTCATTCTGAAGGCCATCCCGGGGGCCCACCTCGAAAATCTCGATTCGATCGCTCATCCACGACCCCCGTTGTTCGTCATTTTTTTTCCTCGAACTCAAGAAGCATTTGTCCGGGAGCGATTTGCATCCCCTCCACCACAAGGACCTTCACCACGATTCCATCGCTTGAGGCCTTGATCGCAAACTCCATTTTCATTGCCTCCACCATCAAAAGCGGAGTTCCGGCTTTGACACTTTCACCCGCCAAAACGGAAACCTTGCGGACCTTGCCGGGAAACTGGGCACTGTAATCCTGGCCCCCCCCCGCCGAAGCTGCGCTTCGAGTCACCTGCACCCGCTCTCCGAAGAACTCATGCGGAGGGATCGACGCCTCCTTCGAGAAAAAGTGTTTCTTTGATCTGGAGTGGAAAAAACGGGTTCTCTCGACCCTTCCATCCGCGTGGGTCCGGGTTGCAAGGATCCAACCGCCCGGCCTTCGTTCGAACCGGACAGCGGATTTCTGATCCTTGTCGGAACCGGATTCGTACTTCTTTCCTGAAATCCTGTAAAAATGTTTCACAACTTCATCCCTCCCCAAAGATCAGCGGAATTCCAGGTTTTTCGGGCGTGCGACTCCGAAGGCGCCGGGCGGGAAGCCCCTGAATCCCGGAACGCATCGGACCTCTCGAACTCCTCGAACATGGCAATCGACTCTGGGGTCACATCCGGATGAAAGTCCTTGAATTTGCGATCAAGAAACAGCGTACTCACCTTGCCCTCGACCACGGAAGGATTTATTGAGATCGCCGAGAGATACGCAAGATTCGAACCCACGCCACTGATCACGGTTTCCCGTAGTACATACTGCATTTTTCGCACGGCAAGCTCGCGCGAGCCCGCATGGACGATGAGCTTCGCACACAAGGAGTCAAATTGGGTTCCGACCTTTTGTCCGACCTCGATGCCACGATCCACCCGGATTCCCGGACCACTCGGAAAAATAAGGTGATCAATCAAGCCGGTGCAGGGAATGAAATCCTGGGATGGATCCTCGGAACACACCCTGACTTCAATTGCATGTCCCCGGGGAGCTGGCACTTCGGGAAGGCGAAATGAATCAAACGAGGTTCCCAGTTTGATCTGCTCATGAACCAAATCAATCCCTGTAATGGCCTCGGTGACCGGATGCTCCACCTGGAGGCGGGTGTTCATTTCGATGAAAAAGAATTCCTTGATGGATCCATCAGGAAGTACCTCAACCAGGAATTCAATCGTTCCCGCACTCCGGTATCGGGTGTGCTCGACAAGCTTGAGGGCACTTTCAAACAATCCCCGGCGGATCGATTCCGGAAGATGGGGCGCCGGCGCCTCCTCCCAGACTTTCTGATGCCTCCGCTGCAAAGAGCACTCGCGCTCATACAGATGGACACCGTTTCCTTTTCCATCCCCGAAAACCTGCACTTCGATGTGGCGCGGATTCTGAAGATATCGCTCAAAGAAAAGCGTCCCGTCCCCGAAAGCCGAAAGCGCTTCCCGGGCGGCACTCTCTGCCTGCGCCTTGAGTTCGGAAAACCCCTCCACCCTTCTCATCCCCTTGCCGCCACCACCCGCATGGGCCTTGATCAGGAGAGGAAACCCCACACGTTCTGCCGCTGCTTTCAACTCGGCATCAGAGGATTTCGCAAGGTCAAGCCTGGCCCACGGTACGGTCGGGATGGAGAGCTTCTCGGCAATCTCCTTTGCGGCGATCTTTCCTCCGAGTGCTTCCATGGTTTCCGGAAGCGGCCCGAGAAACCCGATTCCCGCCTCGATCACGGCACTCGCGAAATGGGACCTCTCGGAGAGGAATCCGTAGCCGGGATGAATGAGGGTGACCCCCCTTTCTTTTGCCACTTGAAGAATGGAGTCGACATCAAGATAGCTTTTCACTTCTGCAATTTCATCGGCGAAAGTGAGATGCCGGGCATCCTCATCCCCTTTTACAAAGATTGCAAGTGTCGGGATCCCCATCTCGAATGCGGCCTGGAAAACACGGCATGCGATTTCGGAACGGTTTGCGACCATCAGTTTGTGTTGATTCATGAGCGGATCCAGGCAGGTTTGCGTTTTGAGAGAAATGCAGAGATTCCCTCCTGGGCCTCAGGCCCCACCCTGAGTTCCGCAAGGGTTTTTGATACGTATTCAATGCAATCGGGCATGCGTGCACGCCTCTCGGGCCAAGTCAGATCCAGCACAAGTCTCTTTGCCACCGAGAGCGCTGTGGGTGCACACTCGAGGAGATTCTTCCCCAGTGCCTCCAGATGTGTTTCAAGTTCCACCATGGATTCAAAGACCTCATGAACAAGTCCGATCTCTTTTGCTTTTCCGGCCTTGAATCGCTCCGCACTCACAAAGAGCGCCCGAGCATGGGAAGCACCGATTTTCGCGGTAACGAATGGTCCGATGCAGGCCGGAACGACACCGAGCCTGACCTCGCTCAAACTGAATACCGTATTTTTTTCGGCGAGCACGATATCACAAATGGATACAAGGCCCACTCCACCTCCGATCGCAGCTCCTTCGATCACCCCCACCAACGGTTTTGGAAACTCATTCAAAATTGCAAACATGTTGGTGAGAGTCAGTGTGTCCTTCAGGTTTTCCTCAAGACTCAACTCAATGGATCGCCTCATCCAGTTGAGATCCCCTCCCGCGCAGAAAATGCCCCCGTTCCCACGCAGAATTACAGCCCTGACGGAAGGATCAAGAGCCTCGGAGCGGAAGACCCGGGCTAGTTCCTCGATCATGATTTCATTGAAGGCATTCCTGATCTCAGGCCGATTCAGAGCAATGGTCAAAAGACCAGGGGCGATCGTTTTCAATTCAAGTGTTTGATAAGACATGGCGGTAGTTTTGCAGAAAACCCATGCCTCGTCGAGGAAGAACCACCACAGGCTATCGCTCAACGCGATGCATAAACGAGAGATATCCGGACCTCGAAAGACTTGTATTGTAGGCCGGTCCAAACCAGGTTTGATCCTGGAAACCAATCACCAGGGAATCATCTGCACCGATCAGGATCATGAGGCTCACATTCGCATTCCAAACCAATCGCTCCGAGGTAACCGAATACAGGTTTGAGTCGAGCACCTCCACCGGGGATTGATACTCCATCGAGAGGGCACCGCCGATCCGCACGCGCTCCGTGGGAGAATACCCCGCTCCGAATGATCCCGTTCCGGCGAAGGAATTTCCAAGAACCACATCGCCACCGGGGGAACCTGTAAAACTTCGACCGAACACCGCCCCTCCTCGTGCCAAGAGGTTTAAATCCCATTTTGACCAACGCTTGAGTGCGATACTCCCCAAACTCAATTGAAATTGTCCGAGACCGGATACATCACTCGCAAACAGGGTCAGGGACTCATGAATGGAACGCCCCGTGGGAAAGCCCGCTTGAACGAAACTGAAGACCCGCGGTTTCCAACGCGAATATTCCCACTCGGGAAGGGTCTCGTAACCGAGAACCAAGGCCACATCCCCGACTTGAACGGAATCCTCGGCTCTGGCGCCCTGGGAGAGTTGATTGAGTTGGATCGGTATGGAGATTCCAGCCTGAAGGCGATCCCCATCGAGAAGTCTTGCATGGCTCAAGGTCAGGATTCCCCGATCCTCCGCGATCGACAATCCGTCGCGAAACACGGGAATGCCTGCGCCTGCACCGGGAGCATCCCCGATCACCGTTCCGTAGGACATTCCCGCCTGGTACAGCTCGGCCTCATCCCCCGTGATCAACGCGGGAACCGCCCCCCCTCCGGCACAGCAGGGAGCTGCGTGCGCACTCCCCATCAGGAACTGAAACAGCAAAAGAAACATCGGCGCAGGCTTATTGATTCACGTAGTAGATCATCTTCGCGGTTTCTTTGATTCCGCCCGACGCATCCTTCAACTGCACCACGATCTCCCATTTCCCCCCCATGACAAAGAACACACCTGTCGCGCGAAACACGCCGGTGCGAGGGGATCCATTGGATTCGAGGGCCTGACTCGTGGTGACCGGTGAAGAGCCGTGCCCCATGTCCGGCATCCAAAGCTTCACAAACACACGATCCGCGTCCGGATTGGAAAGGACAATCGCCTGATTCGGATTCTGATTCTTCGACCAAAAGCTAAGCAGGAACTCGCCAGGCTCCTCTGCGCTCGACTTTTTCACCCAAGCAAGAGTTGCACAAAGATTCTGCGCGCTGAACAGGAAGTCGCACTTCTGGCGGGGTTCCGCGGAAGTGTCTGAATCCTGGCTTTGCGAATCCGGTTCGCTTTGCGGTTCGCGATTCGGGGTATCATGGTGAAGAAGGGGTGATACCCCGCAAGAAACAAGCGCAAGCCCGGACAACACCAAAGTCAAAACCAAAACAAAAACCTTCATCATCAACTCCTTCTCTTCAGCCGGATCCTAGGATTTGGACCTGGCGATCGCACACCCCAAAACCCGGGCCCGTGCCTGGGTAACGTTTTTCCCGGAAGAAATCTCCCGAAGAGCGTCCCTCAAATAGTGCCTCTTGGCGGCAACACCGGAAGAGGTGTCATCCACGCCGCCTTCAAACAAGGAAATCGAACCTTTTCTCACAAACACGTGGGGCGTTTTCAGAGCGCGAAACTCGTCGGCAATCCTTGCGTTCTCATCCTCAATCACGGGAAACGGCAATCCCGAGGCTTGAAAGTGCTTTTGCGTCTCCTCCGGGGTTTCGTTTTGATTGGAGTGGATCCCGACAAACCGGACCCCTTGACCTGAAAACTCCCGGGAGAGGTCCCTCAAGATCCCCTCATGGGCTTTGGAGCAGGGGCAGCGCGCCGAAAGGAATACATAGACCGTAGGGACTTCCCCGGATTCTTCAATCCTGATCCGGGAACCATCCACCACATTCACGCCCGAGACCGCGGCATGGCCCGAGAGGGCATGAAGAAGCCCCAGAAAAAAAGTGAACCTCGTGATGGTTTCCATGGCCGCGAGAGTATGCTATTGAAAGAAAAAGGTCAAAACGATAACGCACCGCCGCATCGTTGCGCCATGCGGTCCTGTAGTTAAATGGATATAACGGCCCTTTCCTAAAGGGCTGTTGCAGGTTCGATTCCTGCCGGGACCGCCACTTTTTTTGCCCCCACCTCATTCACCTTGTTCCGCTTCAGATTTCCCTTTGATTTTCACCCTCCAAAAGAGGTCTAATGAAAGTCTGATGAAACACAAAATCGAGGATTTTCTCTCCCCCTTCGTTGCTGCGACCGAGACCACCCTGCTGGAACTTTGCAAATCCAAGGTTCAAGCAACCAGAATCCTGACCAGAACCACACTCCCCAAGGATTCTGCGCGGTTTGCTGCAGTGATCGGAATCACCTCTCCCACAATTCAGGGTTCCATGAGTGTCCATTTTCCGGAGGCTGTATTCCTCTCTCTCATGAACCGGATGCTGGGCGAATCGATGACACAAATTGAACCGGGGCTCGAGGACGGTGCCGCCGAGATCACCAACATCATTTTTGGAAATGCGAAGACGAAACTCAATGAACTCGATTTCCAAATCCAAATGGCGCTTCCCACCCTGCTGCGGGGAAAAAGAATCGAGAACATCGGATCCGGCTCCCCTGAGAACTTGCTCGGGGTGGAGTTCAGCCTCGATTCGGGACCCCTCTGGATTCTCTTTGAACTGGGCTCCCGCTCCACACCCGATGTGAAACCTCCGGAAAACAACATCATGAGAGAAAAAAACTGGAGCCCGGAAATGCTCCTAGAGTTCGTGAAAGCCGTGCGAAAAACAATGGAAGTCCAATTCGGCTCGAAGATCAAAGTGGGACAGCCCTTCCGAAACCGGGGCGAGTCCCGATTCAAATTCGATGTGGGCTCCATGATCGGCGTCACGGACGAGCACTTTTCCGGCTTTTTTGGGATGTACTATCAGAGTGCAACCTTCCTGAAACTCATGAACCGTCTGCTCGACACCGACTTTACCGAGCTGAATGAGGAAAACCAAGACGGTGCCAGCGAGATCACCAACATCTGTTTCGGGGTCGCCAAACAGGTTCTCAATCAGCAAGGCCATCAGATCCGGATGGCACTTCCGTGCCTCATCCGCGGCTCGGAAATCGAATCCTCAAGCCCCGGTCAGGATGAAAAAAGCACGATCACAGTTCCCCTTCATACGGAACATGGGCAGTTCTGGATTGAATTCGGATACAAGGAAGTCAAGGAATGACCTCTCGACTGTTGTTTCGAATGGGTTTCGTTCTTTTGTTCCCGCTCTTTGCCACAGGCCCTGCTCAGGCAGTTGAAATGGCCGGTTTTGCGGGGTTTACAGGCTCGATGTATCCTTCCAAGCCCGCCGAGTATGTGCGTACCACCGGCGGTGTGGGATACGGATTTCTCGCGCGCGTGGACCTGGGGCCGGGACAAATCGAATCAGGGTTTCTGTACGCGCCCACTTCGATCACCTACACCGTCGGAGCAAGTGAAGTGAAAGCAAACGGATCGTATTGGATTTTGCCGATTCAGTATCGAATTCCCTTGGTTGCTCCATTTTTGAGTTTGAGCCTTGGTCCTGACTTTGCCCTCAAAGGAAGTACGAGCTATACGATTGCTGGGGCGTCCGTGAATCCATCCGCAAGCGGATACAAGAGCCATTTCGGAGTTCAATCAAGCCTCCAGGCCTCACAGGACCTTGGCGAGAACCTTTCCGTACTCTTGGACCTCAGGTACCGGCAAGGCCTCAATTCCGCCATCACGGTCATCAACAGCCAAACCACCCGTTTGAACCTGTTCATGATTTCCCTGGGAATCCAAAAAAGGCTCGAGTAAAGGTCCTGCCCTCGAATTCGACAGACGCTGCACAATTCCATGAATTCTTGAGGGATTTCGCATGTCCATTTTTTGGGCACTTCTACATTGACGAATTGCAACATCCCCGATAGTTCCATGCAGCATGAAATTGGGGACGGGGGTCATTTGCAAGTCCATTCTTGCCTTGCTCTGCTTGGGTTTCACAGGAATCCCTGATGCACGGGCATCGTTCCGGGATGACCTCGGGGCAAGCATCTTCCAATACGCATCCGAAAGCTCACCCACCTTCTATCTCTCCAATCAATCGATTTTTGAAACCCAAAGCTTTTTGACCAAAGCAGAACTCTATTTCGAATCAGGACCCCGGGGTTCTTGGACCTTCGATCCCGACCCGATCCGGTTTCACTTTTTTTTCGACGATGAAAAGCGAACACAGGTTTGGCTGGGAAGGGATCACCCCCTTCATCTTCTCGAGGAGCGGTGGATCGAGCCCACCTCCGCACTCGGAAGCGTCTGGGTGCAGAACCAGCTCGATGCCCTGAACCCGAGAGTGAACGGCTGGGTGGGCGCGGGACTCGTTCACTCACTGGATGAGAACTGGAAACTGGTGTTCACCTACTCGCCGCTTTTTCTTCCCACGTTCGGGCCGAGCCTTGGATTCTCCGAGCGGGGCGAATTGAATCCGGCTCGTTTTGCCCGCCTGCCCCCTGAAAGTGTGGTCACCGGAGGGGTCGCCATCCCGATCCGCTACCAATTGCAAGTGGGGCAGTTGTCCGAGCTTCTGCTGCGGCACCAGGTCTTTGTTGGCACAAGCTTTTCCAATGGGGCCACCTCGGTGGACATTTTCGCCTACACTGCTCCGAGACCCAATGCGGTTCCTCTTGCGGATGCGACCCTTGCCGTCGGACAAACCTCGGTGAATGCCAACGTCTCCATCAATCCGCAATTCCCGCGCGAGACCTGGAGTGGAATCCGGATCCAGAGAAAAGACCTCCTGTTCAAGCCCGCTCTGGAACTTGTTCAAAATCTCGAGGACTACCCGAATCATGTGGTTTCCCTGACGGGCTATTTCAAGGCGCAGAGCCTTCCCTCCGGGTTCACCAATCTCTCACCACGTGCGAGCTTCGGGATCCTCACCCATTTCCAAAGGCAATTCGATGCGCCCCGGTTCTCCGACTTCCTTTTGTTCCTCAGGGTTCCCCTCGAACTCACTCCAAATTTGGTCTCGCGCACAATCGTCCAATCCACACTCCTCCCGTCAAGACGGAGCCTCTATTGGATGAACGAGTTTGAGTTTTCGATCAAAAAGGATTTTTCCATCCTGGCAAGCTTGAGAGTCCTTGCGGGAGAGGACGACAGTTATTTCGGGGCCTGGAGAAATCAGAGCTCCGTTTCTCTTGGGGTGAAACAGATATGGTGAGGACGTTCCGGGCTTCGGTGTTGGTGTCGTGCATGCTCCTTTCGGGCTGCGGGTTTGTGAAATCCATCTGGAACGCAGCCCCCCCCAAACGCAAGACCGTCATTCTCGAAAGCAAGCCCTTGCCGCCCTTTTCCAAGGTTTTCAGCGAAAACGAGGACGAATCAGCATCCACCTTCCGGGAATGGAAAAGCAGCATTCTTGGCTCCTTCAAGCAAATCGAGGGCCGACAAAAGGAATTCCTGAGCAGGGAGGAGATACGGGTTTTGGTCGCGTCAGGCCTCGTGAAGCTTGATGATCATCGCTCCACTTCGGCGGATCGTGCGCTTGCGATCCTGGAGATCCTCGGCTTCAAGGACGGAATCGGAATCCGTGAGCTGAACTCCCTTTTCGACTGGATCGAACTCCACAAGAGCGAGGCACGGGATTTTTATCTGCTCTTCCTGAGTGAAACCTACGACTCGAACCGGATTCACGCCCGGCAGATCATCTCCATCGTCAACCTGTTCGGCTCTTTCGTCTCTCTTCTCGGGGACCAGGATGTCACCCCGGAACACCTGGGGGAACTCATTCTTCCTTGGGTGCCGAAAACGCACCCTCGGGCCCGAAACGCACTGAATTCCGGGATCGATCTCGGGATCTCCTTTTTTGCAAGTTTTTGCGGTGACCGCGTGGCCCAACACGCCTGGAACGGAAAACGGATCGGCCTCTGCCTGAAGAGCCTGATCGGGGAGTTCGAATCCACAGCACCTGCAGTCGATTTCATGTTCGGCATCCGAAGCCCCTCGGAAAACACGGAGGCGCTCCTGCACGCTGCCGCCGCGTTCGAAGCAAGAGTCAGGTCCTGGATCCATGGACATCACCACCCCTTGTTCCCGGTAAGCAAGGTTGCTCAATTCTCGAAGGATCTGGGCATTCCTCCTCCTTATGCATTTCTGAAAATGACCGAGTGGATGCCAAAATTGAATCAGGATTCAACCCTTGAGGGTCTTTCACCCAAATTCTTTGTGGAACTTGCAGGCGTGGTGCGGACCTGGATCACGGATGCGGCAAACGCATCCAAAGGCTCTGGATGCAATGCCCAGGAGCACTGGAAATCCTGCCCGTTTTCCGGGGACTATGACCCCGCAACCCAGCTCTTCAACGGGGAATACGCCACTCTGATCCGGACCCCCACCCTCGGTTTCGTGAGCAAGGTTGCCTTGTATCACGCTCTTTCCGGATTCATTTTCACAAAACTCGACATCGAGAAGACCGGGGAAATCGGAAGCCGGATCAAGGAACTGATCACACTTTCCATCCGGCTTCTTGACAGCAACGCATTCACCCAGAACGTGATCGCTGCCATTCTTGAAAAGCCCGTGGATCCGGTGAACACGGAAGACTCGCTGAAAGCCCATACCCGAAACGGCCTTGCGGAACTTGCCGCCCTCGCTGCGGATCTCATTCCAAACCGCGACCAGAGTGGACGGACACTGCTCCGAAAACTCCAGTCCCAGATCCTCGGTCGGGAAAAGCGAATGCCCTATTCGATGGATCGCATCGGGCTCACGGCATTCATCTATCTGTTTGACCTTGTGGGATCCTTGAACTCGGATTACCTGCTCCGATACGACCTTCCGGTGAAATCCGAGGGCACCCTCCGCTTTGTGAACCGGAGAAAGATCATCGAATCCTTCCCGAAGATTCTCTTTGACCACTTCCCGCGGCTCTACAATGAATGCGTTGCCTGGGGGTTTGAACGAACCTGCGGGGTTGTTTTCGACGAAATCCTTCCAAACTCGCTCCCTGGACGTGACGATCTTGAAACCTATGAATTGGATGTGATCACCCTGTCGGCGGTCCTCATTGAAAGCATGATGAATCGATGTGACAGGAATTCGGATGACTCTTTGTCAGGCAGTCCGATTGACGGGTATGACGAGAAAACCTGCATGATCACTGTGAGCACTGCACTTGCGAAGCGGCTCATGCGGGCGGGTTTTGTGGACCAGGATCATCAAACCGAATTCCTGATGAAACTCACCAACCATTTTTTCATCGCCAAGTGGGCCGCGAAGGCGGCACTCGCTCGCGGAACAGCGAAGGGGATCGCCTGGTTCGCCTTGCCCGCAGCAAACTGGCTCACAGGCCCCGCATCCCTGGGGTCGGTGATGTCGGTGGCTGCCGAACTCATGGATCCGGCGAAGGTGAAGGCTGTTGAAACCGGGACGGACGGACCTGTGGATTCTTTTGGCGATGAACTGCTTTACCACAACCGTCTGACCGACTACCATCTGCCGAGACTGAAGGAAGCCCCCCGCTACCGGCAGAAAATGAGAACGGGAGAATGACCATGATTCCGAAATCGATCCTCCGCATCGTTGCTTTGCTTGCGTTCCTGGTTCCACTCATCCCTGCGCATGCGGTAACCCTCAAGGTCGCCCAGTTCAACACCTGGGGCGTGCCCGTGGTGGTCAAAGACACCTTCCGCTATTGGGAGGCGATGGAGGCACTCGAAGCCAGGGATCCTGACATTATTTTTTTGCAGGAGGTATTTACAAGGAAAGGAAGGGGCGCATTCCGGAGCGAGCAAACCCCCTATGAAGTCCGAGGGCCTCGAGCGTTTCCTAAGCCGGTTTCCTCGGGCATCCGGATCCTCAGCAAGTTTCCGGTCCTTTCCTCCGCCCAGGTTTCTTTTTGCGATTGCACCGCCGCCGACTGCTTCAGCAAAAAGGGCGCAGTGATCGCAGTCCTTGAGCTTCCGGGCGGCGAACACCTGAATGTGGTCACAACCCATCTGGATGCCGGCACCAAGGATTCGGTCCGGATCTCGCAAATGCTTCAAATCAAGAGCATGCTTGACACCTACGCTGATCCCGATGCTCCTTTGCTTTTTGCGGGAGACTTCAACTTCAATGACCGCTCGGAGGGGTACGAGAAACTGATAGAGCTTTTTTTAGCGAGCGACACCTGGCTTGCCACCCATGATTCAACCGAGCCCGGATACACCTATGATGCGTATGAAAATCGCTACGCTCGTGATTACTCGATTCAAACGAACACACCTTTGATGAAGGACAGGATTGACTTCGTTCTCTATCGGTCGGGAAAGTCCATCGGTCTTCATCCCACCCGGTCCGAGATCCTGTTTCGATCTGAGCCCCTTTATTCCGACCACTATGGAATTGAGGCCGAGTTCGAACTGAAGCCCCTTACCCGTTCAGCCTCATTTCCGCTTTTTTCGAACTAAATTTGCCTGATACCCGATCTGGCCCATCAACTCGAGTGCCGCAATCGGAGTCTGGGTCAGAATCGCTCCCGACTGATCGACCAATGCATTGGAAACCTTGATCAACGATGCTCTCGCGGTTGCCTCAAAGAAGAATCGGTCATAGGCCGTGAACCGAAGCGCCGCATTCGCGTGTCCGCCTCCTCCGGCAAGATGGAATTGGTTATCATACCCTTCCCAGTTCCATGCTTGATCGCGATGCATGTGAACGCTTGTCTGGGGAATCAGAACTCCCGCGCCTGCGCCCATTCTGGCATCCACTGCAAATCGATTGCGAGGTCCGTGGTAGATCGGCTGAAGATATACCAGTCCTGCAAAAACATAGTTGTAACCGTTCGTATGCTCAAAGCTCAGCCAACGGGCATCCCCCGTTTGTTTCACTTGATCAAATGTCACTGGCATGACCCCATCCCATCCGAACTGCGGATTTGGATTCGGAACATACAGCGTGGGACTGAATTCACCCGTGATCTCATAGGTGCGATTGCGGTCGAACACCCACTTCATGTGATCATGTCCAATCTCAACGCCGAGGCGATCCTTGAGCCAATACCCGATCGTAAGGTTGTATTGTGGAATGCTCATGGTCTCGGGATTAAAATAAATCTTCGGGTCAAAGGGACTTGGACGATCCTTGCCCACAGAATCATGGATCGTGAATGTTCCCTCGGGGGTTTTGAAGGTTGAGTCGGTCTTGCCAAACCACGCGCGATTGTAGCCCCACATCACGTAGAACTTGCCCTTGAGTCCGGGAGGGGCGCTGATTCCGGACTCGACGAGACGGCTTTGTTCGATCACCCGTTTCTCAAAGTTCCGCACTTGCAGATCAATGGCTTTTTTTGAAGAGGAACTCTCGATGCGAAACTGTAATTGCTTTTCAGCTTCCACATCCATGATGTGCTGGTCCTCAGCCTCAATCGAGGAACCAGGATCTGCACCACGGTCATCGCTCGGCGCACCCGGCTTAAACGGACCCATGGGCATTGCCTTGAAGTCTTCCTCGCTCAAGATTTGATCTCGGGCTTGATAGGTCAGTCCGGCCTCGATCACTGCGCCGAAAATCCGAACGCGCTCCGAGATCTGTTGTTCCTCACCGATCGTCTCTCTCAGGATCCTGGGATAGCCCTTCAGAAAAGCCTCATCCACCTGACCCTGGTTCAGAATTTCACTCAAGATTCGTGTCTCTTCTTGCAGAAGCCTTGATTCGTACTCAAAGTCTGCACGGGAATCGCTCTCAGGCTTGTCAGTGACCTCGGGCTTGTCCTGAGCGAATGAAATTGAAGGAATGAGGCTCAGGATCAAAACAGAAAACAACTTGAAACGGTTCATACATCCTCCCGTTGGAATGAGCACATTGCCACAACGCGTTATCGGTGTAAAGAGAGGCTCAATGGGATGGTAGATGAGATCTTTTTATCGAACACGTTTGCTCGCAACGCTTCGCCTGCTCGCGCGTGCTCTCATCGATGACAGCGCTATCCACCTTGATCTTGTCCGCCGCGATTCATGTCCGCCTTCCTGGCGGCCACCCGAAGGGCAGTCCTTCGGATTGTGTAAAAAGATCATCCTGATCTTTTTATCGAACACGTTTGCTCGCAGCGCTTCGCCTGCTCGCGCGTGCTCTCATCGATGACAGCGCTATCCATTATGATCTTGTCCATAATTTTTTCGTTTTGGGAAATCGAGCAAGCCGAGCGACCGAGATGTACACAGAGTACTTCGAGGAAGCGAGGCGATGCGAGATGAACCAAAACGAAAAAAGTAGGAGACAAGATGGCACGCCCGCCGCGATTCGAACACGGGACCCCCTCATTAGAAATGAGGTGCTCTATCCAACTGAGCTACGGGCGCACATGGGTTTTCGTACCACAGGTTTGAGCAGGCCTCAAAGGGTAAGCTGCTCCCAGTCCCGAAGAACGGTGACTTCGGGGACCGAAGTGGAGCGCCCCGAAACCAGATCGAGCATGGGAGAGGGTGTATAATCGCGATGGCGGTAAAAAATCCCACCTGCAAAATTCAGTCGTTTCTCTCGCTTGAGGCGGATCGGGAGCGCAAGATCCAGGCAGAACACGTCTCCAATGACGGCATCCGGCTCGATTTCAAGGAGGGCCTGCTCATACAGTGGACGATCCGTATCCACACTCACGTCCTTGCCCCCGTAGTGCCCGACTTTGAGAAGGCGAGGCTTCATCCCGAGACCGAACTTGCGTGCACCGCCACGAACCTTGGGGCGCCGATCCTCGGGGAAAGTACACTGTTCCAGAAACTCCTCGATTTTTTGGGTTGCGGAATTCGAGACGATAAAGACCTCATGCCCCCGGGCAATCGCATCGAGGACCCACTTTTTTGCCTGTGGATCCGGTTCCTTCCTCAAGTTCAGCTGGTGAAACGACCACTCGGAGAGCTCCCCGAAGGTCTTGATTTTTTCGACAGAACTCAAACGGCCAAGCACCTTCCGGGCCCTCGGATCGCCGGACTTCGCGAGATGATCAAGGTAATCCGCGAGACCGATGTTCCGGATGAAGGGATCCTCGAAGGTAAACGCGGATACTTTACCTTCGCTCCGCCACCCGAATTCGAACGGAAAGGACGCCTGTCGTGCGCGCAACTCCCCAAGCCATGAATCCACTTTCTCCTCGGTGTCGAGATTCTCTTCCCGAAGTTGCAAGGAGATGATCTTGTTCCGGAAGTTCCGGGAACATGCCTCACCCTCTCCGGTCGGATCGGTGTAGACTCCATCAAAATCCATGACAATTCGCATAATCCCGCGACTTTAGCGAAATAGCGCTTGCAGATCAACGAAGAAAGCCTGAAAACAGGAGGGATGAAAGTTTACTTCCATGAAATCAAAGACCAGGGGCTGGACCTTCACTTTGATGAAGCCACCCCGTGGGTCATGGAAGTGATCGGTGCGCTCGACGAGAGGATCGATCGGATCAAGCGCCCCCCGAACTGGAAGCCACGCTCACGTCCCACTCAAGTCAGCTTCACCCTGCGAAGGGTTGATGATTTGATCCATGTAACGGGGAAGGTGAAATCCCAACTCTTCCTTCTGTGTTCTTTATGTGCGGATGCTTTTCAATTCCCGATCCAAACCCAGTTCCATGTTCTTTTGACCCAGACTCCGATTTATGGTGAAACTCCGCGCGAGACCTCACGTAAAAACACCTACGAGGGTTCCGCGGCCGAGCCAGCGGGCTTCGAAGACGACGAAGACGAGGATGACGATACCCCTGCCATGAACTTGAATGCCTCGGATTTCGAGGTGAGCGTGGTAACCGAACCGCTTGCGGATCTTCGTGAGATCTTGAACGAACAGATCATCCTGATCCTCCCCATGCAGCCAAAGCCTCCAAAGAACGATGCGGGTGATTGCTCGAAGTGCGGGCGAAGCCAGCTGGCATACCACCCCGAACATCAGGAATCCTTGAAGGAAAACCCGTTTGCGGTGCTCAAGAACCTGAAACCCAAAAAAGACTCTTAAATCACCCTTGTTTAATTAAACAAAAACAGTTAAATCATGGCCATGAACCTATTGGCCCGAATCATTCCTGTCATTGCCCTGATCTCCTGGTTCCTTTTCCCGAATTCCAGAGCGGAAGCAGGGATCGAGCACATGGAGCTGATCCGGATCAACTCCGAGTTCTATCCTGACCAAACCTACACCCTCGGTCTTGAGGTGGATTCGGGTACACGCGCCCTTCGGGCACTCTACTATCTGGATCCCTATCCAGATGCCAAGGTCAGATACCGTCGCTTTGCCGTCTCCGCTCTTGGCACTCCCCAAGTGGTGGTCCGTGCCAATGATCAATACGATGTGGTCAAGGTTTCTTTGGTCGGCAACGCGCTGACAGTCTATTTCCGCCAGGATGTCCGGGAGGACGTGTGGAAAGCAAAACGCTTTGCCCTTGATTGCAACTCGAATCTCACGGGGTGCAACGTGATCGATGTGATGAAAAACCGCACCATCAATACAGCCTATCTTTCTGCTCACAAGGTGGTTTTCATCGGCTTCATCGAAAAAGCGGTTGGCATCGAGGCGATCGATACGCGATGATGCGCTCACCATGAAAGGATTTTCGGTACAAAACGGGGTGGAACTCAGAATCGAAATCATCGGGGAAGCCTGGTCACAGGGGGAGCCGGTACGGGTACGCCTCGAAGCCAAAAAGGAATCTACGTTGTTTCTTGAGCTTGCGGATGGGTCGGAAAAAAAGATCCGCGCAAAGGCGACGGATGCGTTCAAGACACTGAGCCGGATTCAGGGTACCGGAACCCTGCTTGAAACTACATTCGAACTTCCGCTAGATTGCAGGATTTCCGATAAATCGGGGAGTCTTCATGTGCTGTACGGCGTCGGCAATCCTCCGGCCCAACCGGCTTCCTTGCGCCTCACTGTGAACCCAAATCCTCACCTGAAGGATTTGGGTGAGGTGTTGACCCACCATTATCGCTTTACCCTCAAGAGTGTCTCCATGGGCAAGAAGAGCGACGTCGAGATGAAATTTGAGCCCTCCGGAGGAAAGGAATGGGCTTCTTTGGAATCCCTGACTGTATCCGCCCGGCTCTTGAAAACAGAACTCCAACTCAAGTTCTTTTTTCAGAGAAAGGAGATCAACGCCCTTAAGTCAGCTCTTACCGCGCAATCTGTGAAAAGAACCATCGAAAAAAACTTCCCATTGAAAGACATCCTTCATGATTTCAATCAGCGCCTGAACAAGGAAAATGTGACCGCAGGGCTGGATTCGATCTTTGAGGAATACCGCGCCCGGGGCGGGATTTTTTCCTGAAGAAAGCCCTTTTCAGGGAAAACAAGTGTGTCGTCCTTGACCGGAACAGACTAAATCCAACGGCAATCCCACATTTAAAGGCATTTGCCGGCTCAGGGCGAGGAACCTGCTGAATTCACTCCTGAAATAACATTTCGCGTCATATAATTGAAAGAAGCGAAGCTTCGGAATTTTCAAGGCACTTCCGCAGCTTGCCGAAGAGGAACGTATGCGCAGGATGGCCACAATTTGGAGTGGCGCGAAGTCGATGCAATTTGGACTTCTGGGGTCCCTTTTGCTTTCACTCTCAGCATGCGGCCTGAGCACTCAGACCGCTTCCGAGGCACCCAACAAACCATCTAGCCCGGCCGAAGCTCCCAAAGGACTCACCTATTCGATGAAAACGCTGACCCTGATCAAACGGGTTTCGTTTCCAAACCTGACTCCGACCCTGGCCGCGGGGGAAGCAAGCAATTTTTCAATCTCTCCAGTACTCCCGGAAGGACTCGTCTTTGAGGCAACAACGGGTTCAATCGGTGGAACACCCACAAAGGCGTTTCCGGTCACAAAATATACAATCTCCGCGAACAACAAAAAAGGAGTGGTGAATACCAGCCTCAACATCGAGGTCCTTACCACAAGTAGTGTGGATTCAGAGGTCGTTGCAAGTCCGAATACCCTGATCGCAAACCTGTCCGATGAAAGCTCCGTTACGGTCACCCTGCTCTCAAAAAATGGCTACCCCATCAAAAATGAAAGGGTTTCATTGAGATCCTCCCGCGGCTCCGAGATTGACCAAATCCATGCCTTATCAAGCACTACCGACTCATCTGGAGTTGCAATATTCAAAGTACGCTCGAAATTTTCAGGATCAGCAACCCTCTTCGCCTTTGATGAAGAGGATCAAATTCTGGTTGTTCCCGTCGCCACTGTGGAGTTTCTTGCGGGACCTTTGCATCACTATTCCTTTTCGAAAGCAGCTCCCAGTGTGGTTGCAGGTTCGGCATCAGAGATCATCATTGCGGCACGGGACCAATACGACAACCTCTGCATCAATCACTCGGGGAACGTGGATCTATTTCTGAGCGACGCACGAGCGACGACATCTTCATCGAGGTCCGGTTTTACAAACGGTCTGGCAAAATTCCAAAATGTCATCTTTAAAACCTCCGGGGTCCAAACAGCCCTCATCTCGGATGGCAGCCTTGAACTCGGCCCAAGAAACATCACTGTGGCTCCAGCGAGCCCCCACCACCTTGCCTTTCAGGTGGAGCCCGCAAGTATCGGAATCGCAAACGAGATCCTCTCCACTTCACCCTCCGTCGGAGTTTATGATTCATTCGACAACCTTGTGGAAGGGAGCTCTGTTGCAATTTCCCTCACTGCGACCACGGATGGGGCATGTTCGAACGCGATTACAGGTGCTCTCCTTGCAAAACAGAACCCATTGAATGCGACGGACGGAGTGTCGGCATTTCAGGACACTCGCATCCTGAGGACCACAGTAAAGCACATCAAGGCGAGCACACCCACTTCGGGGATTTCCTCCGCCTGCACGGGAGAAATCACCATCGCCTCAGGATCCCCCTCGATTGCGGATTCAAGCATTCAGGGTACCGGACCTGTGATCGCAGATGGATCATCCCTGCTTGAGGTGAGAATCCTTCTGAAAGACGGCTCCGGGAATCCGGTCCCGGGGGTTACCCCGACCTTCGATGCAACGGACACCGGAGGTTCGAATCTCTATGGTGACTGCAGCGTTACCGACGAAACCGGGAATTCCACCTGTACTCTCGCATCCACAAAAGCCGAATCCAAGACTCTGCGACTCCTAAGCCCGATCGAAAAATCGGGCAGCCTGGTAGCCTTTAAAAACGGACCAGCAGCGAGTTACCTTGTCTCTGGCTTCCCCTCTTCTGTCACCGCAGGCACCACTGGCTCAGTCACGGTCAGCGTGCTGGATGCGAATCTGAATCCTGTGTTGGATTACCAGGGAATCGTTCGACTGAGTTCCTCCGACTCAAATGCAGTGTTACCCGGTGACTTCGCTTTCAACCCATCGGACCTTGGCCTGAGACTCATTTCCGGGATTACGTTGAGAACATCCGGAACCCGGAGCCTCACCGCAACAGACACCCTGGCTCCCGGTGTCACGGGGACTCAATCCGGAATCGAGGTTGCGGCCGCGGCCTACTCCGCGCCCCACTCCGATCTTGGCTCATCCAGAACCACTCTCGCTTCCGGAGAAACCACCACCCTGACCCTGAACCTTCGGGATGCCTATGGCAACTCGAATCCCGTCACCGAACCCCAGCTCTCCGACATCGTGTTTTCTTCCAGTGCTGTGGGAGGAAGCGGAACTTTCGGTGCGGTCCATAAAAGCGGATCAGGGACCTACCAGGTGGACTTCACAGCGGTAAAGTCCGGAGCGGCCACCATCAGTGCAAAGATCGGAGGGATTTCGGTAATTGATTCCCTTTCGATTGCAATTGATCCCGGAACAGCAAGCAGCCTTGTTCTCTCCGGGATCTCAAGTCCGGTTCAGGCAGGAACCCTCCAATCTCTTTCCGTTACCGCAAAGGACGCGGCCGGAAACACAGTGACCGGATACTCGGAAACCATTGCCTTGAGCTCAAGCGATCTGCTCGCGGTATTGGAGGCTCCAAAAAAACTGACAAACGGTACAGGCACCTTCGCAGTGACTTTAAAGACGGCAAGCTCCCAGAGCATTTCCGCCACTGACGGAACCATGAATGCGGATCTGAACGGCATCAACGTTACCCCTGCCGCCTACTCGCTAGCGACCAGTGAAGTCAGCACCTCTTCAAATTCTATTGTTTCCAATCAAACTGCGACCGTAACCCTGACTCTGAAAGATCTTTACGGAAACCGAAGCCCTATCGGTGTTCCTGACTCAGGCTACATCAACTTTACCTCGACGATGACGAATGGAACGGGGACTTTTGGATCTCTTCAAAATCTAGGCTCCGGGGTGTACACCTCTGTCTTTACCGGAATCAAGGCCGGCACGGTTTCAATTGCTGCAACTATTTCCAATCAACCTCTTTCGAGCAAAGTGGATGTTCTTGTGACTCCCGATCAAGCAGTGAGTCTATCCCTAAGCAGCCTGCCGACCACCAGCACGGCAGGCCAGAGTTTCAACTTTGGAATTTCAGCCCTCGACTCCAACGGAAACCTCGTTGCCAATTACTCCGGCACACCGATCGTCTCCTCAAGCGATACCAGCGCTATTCTGCCGCCCGACTCTGACTTGAACTCGGGTTCCGGGACACGAACCATCATCTTGAAAACCTCGGGCAATCAAACGATTACTGTAAATGACGGAAATCTCACGGTCACTTCACCCATGATCGCCGTAACTTCAGCTCAAGCAAGCTCTCTTTCATTTCTAGCGACCCCCACCAGTGCCACCGCAGGAGCGCCATTTACCTATTCCATTACCGCTCGGGATGCTTTTGGAAACCTTGCGATTGGCTATGGGGGTACGCTGAACATCACTTCTTCGGACTCAAAAGCAAGCCTTCCATCCTCTCCAGTCCTCTCCTCAGGAAGTGGAACCTTTTCGAGCACTTTGAAAACAGCAGGTACTCAAACCCTTACGGTAAGTGATGGAACCCTCTCCGCAAACTCCTCTTCCATTACGGTAAATGCTGATGCTTATGCCCCATCCAACAGCACCGTTACCGCGTCTGCGAATCGAGTGACCTCGGGGAACTCCATCACCCTGACCCTCACGCCAAAAGACCTGTATGGAAACCTGATGCCAAGCGGCCTGCCTGATCTTTCGAAAATCCTATTCACCTCGAGCGCCGTGGGCGGGACGGGTACGCTCGGAACCCCTGTTGCGGAATCCAATGGAACTTACACAATAGAATATACCGGACTCGGGGCCGGACTTGTCACACTCAGTGCAACTCTGGATGGGACCCCTGCAGGAACTTCAGGAAATGTTACGGTGGACCCGGGCGATGCAACCTCATTGATTCTCAGTTCCATTCCCTACTCTTCCATTGCGGGAACTTCCTTCAACGTGATCGTGACTGCACTTGATCAGAATCAAAACACAGCGACAGGATTTGCCGGCGCAGTCACATTCAGCTCAAGCGACCCCGCAGCCACGCTTCCGGCAAGCACCAACCTTGTGAGCGGCACCAAAACCGTTTCCATGACCCTGAAAACTGCAGGGCCTCAAACCTTTACCGTGACCGCTCCAACCTTTAGCAAAGAGTCCTCCACGATCCTGGTGAGTCCGGGTGTTTACTCTCTCGCTGAAAGCACCATTTCCACTGCTTCCCAGAATGCGGTCTCCGGCGCTACCGTGCTTGTCACCCTTTCCGTAAAAGATGCCTATGGAAATTCAAACCCAAGTGGAATGCCGGCCCTTGCCTCAATTGCCTTTACCTCAAGTTCAGGTGGCGGCGGTACAGGAACTTTTGGCGCAATCAGCGACCTAGGCTCTTCGGTCTATCAAGCTCTCTTTACCGCAAACCAAGCGGGAGGAGTGACTCTTGGAGCAACCCTTTCCGGCACTCCCGTTACAAACACAGCTCCACTTACCGTCACTCCGGGTACTGCAAGTCGGCTGGTTTTGGGTTCTATTCCAGCATCAACGATCTCGGGCTCATCACTCACCGTTTCTGTGACCGCAAAAGATGCCGCAGGGAATACCGCAACCGGGTACTCGGGAAGCGTTGCGATCACTTCGACCGATTCCGCGGCTACACTTCCAAACGCATCCACACTCACCAATGGTACCGGATCATTCCTGGTTAAACTGAACACTGCCGGATCCTCGACCCTCACCGCATCCGATGGAACCCTCGCTGTTACATCGACCAGCATCACCGTTTCCGCCGGGACCGCAAGTTCTCTTGCGCTCTCGTCCATCCCTTCCTCCGCCAACGCAGGCTCCGCCTTTACTTTTATGGTGACCGCAAAGGATGCCTCCGGAAACACAGCGACCGGATACAACGGAACTGTATCCATCACTTCTTCTGATTCCGCAGCCGCTCTCCCTTCCTCCGCCACCCTTTTGAACGGCGTCGGCACCTTCTCCCTCACTCTCAAAACGGCTGGATCCAAAACGCTCACTGCATCGGGTGGATCTCTCTCTGCAACCTCTTCGGCAATCACTGTAAATCCCGGAGCTTATTCGACCTCTCAAAGTGTCGTCACACTCTCGAGTTCGAGCGTAACGTCAGGCTCATCCATCACTGCGACTCTCACCGCCAAAGACGCCTACGGAAACCTGAATCCTTCAGGCTTGCCTGCGGACTCTGCCATCCTCTTTACCTCAAGCTCGGTTGGAGGAACCGGGACCTTCAGCTCCATCACAAACACCGGCTCAGGCGTCTATACTGCAAGCTTTACAGGAGTCAGTTCCGGATCGGCCACCCTGGGCGCCACCCTGTCGGGAGCCGCAGTCTCAACCAATGCAAGCCTCACCGTGGGTGCAGGTTCCGCCTCCCGATTTGCGATCACCGCACCGTCGAGCGTAACTTCAGGAAATTCATTCTCCTTTACGGTGACCGCACAGGATGATGCGGGAAATACGGCGACAGGATTTTCAGGTACGCTCCTCTTCACATCAAGTGACGCCTCCGCAACGCTCCCCGCTTCGAGTACCCTGAACTCCGGAAGCAAAACATTCTCCGCAATCCTGAGAACTGCTGGATCAAGATCCATTACCGTAACTTCGGGATCGCTCTCGAAATCCTTTTCAATCAGCGTGGATGCTTCCGGAGCCTCCCTGTTGGTATTGTCTGGGGTTCCTTCATCCAGTGCCGCGGGTGACGCGTTTACCTTCACCGTGACAGCAAAGGATTCAAACGGAAACATTGCCACCGGGTACTCGAGTCAAATCACAATCCAGTCGAGCGATTCCAGAGCCGACCTACCGGCCGCAGCAAATCTGGTTCAGGGGTCAGGTAGTTTCACTCTCACTCTAAAAACCGCGGGCACAAGAAACCTTACTGCAAGCGATGGAACACTCAGCGCATCCTCCAGTGTTTCAGTAATTTCCGGCATCTATTCCCCGGGCCAAAGCATTCTCTCGGCGAGCGGAGCGAGCGTCGTATCCGGCGAGTCAATCACGGTTACCCTCACCACCAAGGACGCCCAAGGAAACTTGAATCCCACAGGGCTCCCTTCGGATTCAAGTATTCTCTTCAATTCAAGTCTTGTGGGTGGAACAGGTACCTTTGGCACACTCACGAACGCGGGATCCGGTGTTTACACTGCAACTTTCACTGGCGTGAAATCCGGAACCACCATCCTGAGCTCCACGATCTCCGGGTCCTCTGTTTCAAACACCCTCAGCATCAGCGTAAGCCCGGGACCGCTCTCGGTTGCAGAAACCATTCTTTCTCCCTCAAATCCCACCTTTATGTCTGGATACGGGTTCACGGTTTGGGTTCACCCGAGGGACGCGAATGGAAATCAGAATCCCACTGGCGTCAGCGCCAGCATGTTCGGAACATCCATCACAAGTCAGGGCGGGTCGGTTCAGAGTTACGCTGCCGCCTCATTTGGGAGCGCATATACTCTGAGCGTATCCGGAATTCTCGTCGGTTCGCTCACCCTTGAGTTTCTCGTAGACGGTGTTGGCACCGGCAGAACCTTCGATCTGACGGTGATTCCCGGCGACTTTGCAGAACTTCGGCTTACCGGAGTCCCCGCCACCATCGACCAAGGAACCGCTTTTGATCTCGGTATAAGCGCAGTTGATTCCAATGGCAATCTTCTCATCACCAACAACGATACTCTCAGCATTTCAGCGTCTTCCGGAGAGTCCTGGTCAACATCCCTCGCCTCCGGTCAAGCCACCCGGTCCGTTTCTTTCGGGACTTCGGGCACCCAAACACTTACCGTGGCATTGGGAGGCATCCAGGCCGTATCAGCCCCGGTGACGGTCAACAGCCTCCCCGATCCTTCACCCACACCAACGCAAAACACACCTGGCTGGTTTGTGGAACTGAGAGGCCCAAAAACCCACTGCTCCGGAGTACTCCTCAGCGATGGATCCAATGCGGGTGTGATCACCCCTGCGGATTGCGTGGATGCACTCCCATCCTCAGAAATTCAATTGGTCTATTCGGATGGGTCAACCTCAGAAGTCACCAGCATCACCCCTCATTCCCGGTTTGATTCAGGAACCCTTGCCTATGATCTGGCCTGGATCACCCCAAGCACTTCGGGTGGAACCGCCATTGATACGAGATCCGACCTGGTTGATCCCCGGACAATGAGTTCCGGGGTATTCATCGGTTTCTCAAACTCGAAGGAACTCTTGATGGTCGAGGCAAAGATGGGCGGATCCGTCTCTGGGCTCAAATCCTTCGACACGAGTACCATGTTCACCATCACCACTGTGGATCATCAGGGCCAAGGCGGCGCCCTCACCCTTGAAAACAAAGGATCGGCAAGTGGTTACCAGGTTGCAGGATTCAGCTTTTACAATTCTGAAGGCATTCATGCCTTGATCAATCTCACCAGCACTGAAATTCAAACCTGGATCACCGGGATGATGGGAGGCAGCACCCTTGGCGTTACAACGATCGCGGGCTTCGGGGGACCCGGATCCTCGGATGGGATGGGATCCTCCGAACCTTATGCTCAATTTTCAAGACCCGGTGCCGTACTCGGCTTGGACAACGGACACCTTGTCTTCACGGATACGGAGAACTCCACGATTCGATATTTTGATCGAACCGGTGATGAAATCACGACGATCGCAGGGGCCGCGGGTTCGTCCGGCGAGCTCGACGGCACGGGAGCGGGCGCTCGATTCTCCTCTCCTCACGGCATTGCCCAAGATCCTCTCACAGGAATGATTTATGTTTCCGATCGTGACGGACAAACCATTCGAGGCATCACTCTCTCAGCAGAAAAGACAACTGTGACAACAGTCGCAGGTCAGGCCTACAGCTCGGGATTCACTGATGCGGAAGCCCTAAGCGCCACCTTCTCATCGCCCAAGGATCTTGCTTGGTATGATGGTGGACTCCTGATTTTGGATTCAGGGAACGGCGCACTTCGCTACTTGAAAGACGGTGCCGTCACCACCCTGAGCGACCCATCGTGGTTCACTGCCCCGGTCTCCCTTGCAGTAAGCTCCGACAACCGGATTTTTGTAGTCGACCAGGGGGACCAAACCATCAAGGTGATCGATGGAGGAAGGGTGATGAGCATTTATGCAGGACTCACTACGAGAAGCGGCTATGACGAGGGGGGCTCGGATACCGCAACCTTCGCCACACCTCTCGGAATCGCAGTGGATCAATCAGGGAACGTGTTTGTCGGAGACCAGAATGGCCTCGTCATTCGAAAAATCGACACAGGGCAAGTGGTCAGCACCTATGCGGGAACTGGTGCTCACGGAAACGCCGATGGGGCGCTTTTGAGCGCAACCTTCAGTCTCATTTCCTCAATTACATCCCTCCCCACAGGAGAGCTCATGGTGATCGATGGAAAAGCGAGCCTCATCCGGCAAATCAGGAGATCAAAATGAGGTTGATGAGCTCGATCGCCTCATTGCGAACGACCTTTACCGACTCAAGCTCCGGATAGGTCTGGCGATGGGCTGCCGGATTCCGGAGATCCTGAAGTTGCATCAAACGCTTTGCGATCGAAATCACTTTCTCATCATTCAGATGGGGCAATTTCAACATGGGGGGTGCCTCAACCCCCTGAATCACGAGCTTTCTTGAGAAAACAAGGAGAATCACGGCCCACGCCCTGAGTCCATCGAAGATCTTGAATCGATCCTGAAGGATCTTCCCGTTGAAGAAGCTCCCGCTGATCTGCTTTGCTTTGTGCAAGGGAAACCACTCGGGAGCGATCTTCCCCTTGAGCCCCAGGGCGCCGAGTACCCGGTCGGATTGAGGATACTCCTCCCCGAAACCGGCCCGGTGCCAAAGGGTTTGAAAATCATGCAACTCGCGATCAAGCCTCGGAAACAAAAGTTTCTGCCCGATGTGCTTTTCGAGAACCAAATCGAGCGCTTTGCAAAACTCCAACACGGAAGGGGCTTTGTCGATGGGAAGATTCTCAAGGTCCTCCGACCGCAAGAATGGCTGTTCTGCCGCGCGAAGTGCCAACTTTGTTGCGGGATCGAGGGATGCAAACGCAGGAATCCATTTTCCCAGTCTTGCATCAAGGTCAAGTACCTCCGGACTGACCGGTGCGCCGGTTGCTCCAGCAGGATCCTGTTTCACACGCAGGCGGTCCCGGAGTGCCACCAGTTTTTCCCACTGCGGGTGATCGGGAACGGATTTCAGAATCTCGCGGAGCGCCGAGAAAAACTCCTCCCCACCCTTCTTGTCGGGATCAAAGTCCCGATAAATCTTGTCGACCACATCCTCTTCCAAAATCCGGTCCCTCAGATGCTGAAGAGCAGCCCTCTTCGCAACCAGGGTGGAATTGGCCAGGATGGAATCAAGGGCCCTGCCGCGGAAAACCTCGGAAGGAGAGCGAAGGAATTCCGACAAGGAGTCTGCAATCTCCCGGGAGGCCGGATACGCCTTGGCGGCAATCAGGGAATTGAGCGTCACCGCCTCAACCTTGGATCCGAGGCCTTGCAACACCAACGTCTGGAAGGCTTGAATCGGGACAAACCGGAGAACACGAAGGACGCCGATCAAGCCGGCCTCATTCCGGCCTGCAGCAAACTTCAAGAAAGACTCCAACCTCGAATCGGAGCGCTGGATTTTCCCGTCACGGGCAAGCGCCTCGAGAACCCCGAGAATCCTAGGAAGAAGGGGATCCGCTTCTTCGGGCGAAAGCGAAAGAACCCCGTCCCTTCCGCCCGGATAGGAGAAATGTTCCGCATACATCAAAAGCGCCGTCCGGTTCTTTGGATTCTTGAACCGCTCACTCCATTCCTTTTCGATGACCTCATCCCCCACGGAAAGTTCAACACAGGCCCGCAAAAGCCTTGAAAACACCGCCTCCTTGAGTCCCAGTTTCAGAAATCCCCGAATTTGGCCCCGAACCTCGGACTTTGGCCGGGAAAACGCGGCCTCACTCCAAAGATTGATGAACCGGGTGGCCAACCGTTCTTCGCTCAATTTCAAAAAGCGACTTGCTTCCTTTTCAAAATCCACGACCCCCAGGAATGCATCCATCCAATCGAGTCGCAACTCAAGCGAAGCGCTTTCCCCTCCGGCCGCACCCAGGATGCGATCGGCTACACCCCGATCCGGGCAGCCGACCCCGGAGTCGATGACCGAGGAGAAAAAGAGCCTCCACTCGGACGTTTCCTTCCCGAGCTCTTCGAGCATGCGGGCAGCAAGGGCTGCAGGAAATGCCCTCAGGCAAAACAGATGCCGCACAAGAAAGCGATCCTTGGCAAAGATTGAAATTCCTGCGGAAACATCCGCCGGATCAAAAGACCTGAGCTCAAAAGGAAGGAGCGGATGCGGACGATCCGATTCAAAAATCTTGTGCAAATAGTCCTCAAGTTTGAACTGGCTGCGGATTTGAACCTGCGCCAGGGTGCTTTGATAAACCTGCCACAAAATCGATTCATCCAAAAACCGCGCCTCGAAACGGGTCACTTTGGCAGGATCGCGCTCGAGCCTTCCAAGAGCAAAGAGAAGGGCAAGAGTCAAATCCCGATCCTCCTGATTCCGATCCATCAGGAGACGGTGAATTTCGGGCAAAGCGCCCACTTCCTTCAGTTCACCCAGAGCCAGGACAAGGTTCCTGCACAAGCGGGGCACGGAACTTTTTTTCGGGTTCAACAAATCGGCCAAAAGAACCCCGGCGGACTCATGGTCCTGCACCAAACCAAGCGCATAGGCGGCCACAGGCTTCAGGGGTTCGGGAGCACCCGGATAAAACGACCTAAGAAAATAACGGGCTCCACGGCTCTTTTGGCGAGCAAGGGACACCACAGCGAGTTCCTGTTCGGCAAGATCCTCGTTTTTGGAAATCAAGTCCACCAGAAAGGGCAAGGAGCGCGTATCGGAAAAATGGCCAAGAGACCGAATCACCTCAAGCCTGGTGCTTCGCCACTCGCTCTCCGCATACATCCGAATGAGGAGTCGCGCGGACTCGGGAGACGGCTGTGCTGCGATCTCCCGAATCCTGCGCTGCTGGTCTTCGAGCATGGGTTACTTCTTGGCCTTGGCTGCCCAAGATCGGCACCATCCTTCGGCAAGGACCTCGCCGCTTGCAATGAGTTGACACTTTCCTTGGGTCGCCTTGTCATCCGCAGCCGCATAGAACTGGCAGCTTTTGCAGTTTGCTTTTTTGTCCTTTCGATCCTTGGAGTCCTTTGCATTCGCCACATAGCCCAATGCCTTCACAAGCGGATCGTCAAGCTTCGCAAGTGGATTCCCTGCAAACGCACGCTGCATCTTGAGAAGCGGCGCCGATGCGAATGCAGCGACTCCAAGAATCAAGGTTTTCATAAATAAACGTCTTTCGTTTTGTGCCATTTTCGAATCTCCTTATCCCTCTATTCTTTGCCACCCTTGCTCCAGTTGCAACAACACAAATTAAACCTTGAACTGCACTCCCCGATCAGTCAGACTCACTGCCAATGAAACTTCCCTCACTCCAGGAGTTGAAACGCGCAGGAAGCGGCGCGTTATCAAAAGGTTTGGACCCATCCGCCCTCGAGCGAGGATTGCAATACTTGAGAGATCGCGGATTCCAAAGCTTCGAGATCGCAACCCTGGGCGCAAAAGGCCACCGGATTGACTTTCGGTTCTCGGAAGAGTGCAAAACCAGGATCGACTCCACTTCGGTATCCCTTCCCCTGTATTCCGAATGCGACTGTTCCATGGCCTCCCACGGAATTTTTTGCAAGCACCAGGCTTGCGCCGCTTGGGTTGCAACCGTGCTTGCATGCCAGAAATACGAACTCACCCGCGTGGATTCCGAAATCCTGGAACACGTCCGCTCGTTCGAGGAGGAATTCAAGAAACTGCGCGCCCCCGCTCCGGCGGAATCCCCCCAAAACATCCTGCATCGAGAATCCGGATACATCACCCACCCCCAAGTCCATGCTGAGTTCGAAGGGCTCGTGTTCGCCTTTCCCGACAGTCCCTTGGCCGGATCCGTGGACTCGAGCGCCTGGACCATGAAGCTCCCTCCCGGCCACTCGCACGAGAGTGCGCTCCTTCCGGACCTTGCCATTCCGTTTTACCGTGAATCCGAGCTTCCCCATCCCCTGTGGCGATCCCCGATTTCTTTTCGCGGAAGCACGCATCCCTTGATCCAAAACCCGCTTGAATCGGCTCGCAGAAGAAGCATTCTCTACCTCTTCACGGATGGCACAAGGATTCCGGTTGCCGAGATCCTTTTCCACAAGAACAGCACACTCGTTCCCACCGAGTTGCTCCCGATTGCATCCAACCTCCAGGAACACCCCTCCCTCCGGACGCGATTTTTCCCGAAATCAAAGGAACTCTCCATTTGGGACCGAAAGACCGACGAGAAGCTTGATGCGATTCTCCTTGCGATCGCGGAGGCGGCTTCAAAGCTCCGCAAGCGGGGAAAACTCAAAACCTATCTCACGTTTCAAAGTGTGTGGAACCAGGATCAATCCGTCCTGGAACTTGTCCAGATCGACTTTCATCAACCAAAGCTCCTGAAGTCCGGTTTCAATCTGAGCGGCACGCTTGGCGGGGAACATCAGATCCACACCACGATTCAACTGGAACTGGGAACAGCCTGGACCTGGTTTGAGACCTTCGCCTTTCATCCGGAAAATCGTGAGATTTTCTTCCACCCCTATCACCATTGGCTGGAGGTTTTTCCGCCGCGGCTCGAATGCACCCGCCACGGACAATTCGAGGACGTGTTCAACAGGCTTCAGGACCAGTTTCACGCGAGTTTCAGCGAAATCCATGCGGAACCCGCCTTTGAATTCCTGAAAAGGGATTCCTTCACACCTCAAATCCGTGTTTTCTCGAATGGTTCCTTTTCCGTTGAGTTGCGTACCGAGTTCGGGGTCATTGATGGACTCCCGGCCCCCATCCTGAAGCAACTTCAGATCCTGACCCAGGGAATCCGCGCGTGGGACGAGAGCTTGAGTGATTCCTTGTTCCAGGTGAAAAAGCAGGCCAAACGCGCAAGCGACATGAGACTCTTCCGCCACATCGGGATCTCAGCGCTGGTGATGCAGGAAAGCATCCGGTACTTCATCAAAAAGGACCGGTCCTTCGACTCCTTTTTTGAGGGCATGAAAACGCGCCTCGCAACCCTCATGAACAAGCTCGAGGGAGCTCCCCATTCCCCGAACCTCGCACTCGAAACCTTCTGCTCGAGGCCCGCGATCGAAACCCTTGAATCCTACGTCAAGGACCTCCAGAAACTCTTTGAAGAGCGACTCTTGCCGATCTCGATTCCGGGGAAAAACGCTCTCATCGGGGGAGCGTACGCGTTTTACCTGAAACTCTTGTATTCCTGGATCACCCTTTCCCAAACCCAGTCCCAGGGGGCGATTCTCCTGAAGACCAAGGATGGCGTAATCCAGAATCCCGGGTTCGAGACGCCCGAAAACTTCAAGGACCTGCAGTTCTTTTCCGGGTCTGAAACTGCAATCGCGTCCTCCATCCGGTATCTCTTTTCAAAGAAAAGCTCCTCCCCCGAAAATCTGATTCGTGCGTTTCTGCCCTTGCAAAACGACGAAGGTGCCGGACTTTCCCTGGATGACCAGACCATCGAGGAACTCAAGGATGAGGATTTCATCTCGGAGTTCATCCTGGACGAAACCCCCGATGCCGAGGGCAAAATCGACTGGTTTGAACTCCATCCGAAGTTCTTCTTCAAGGGTGTCGAGATCGAAGAGTCCCAAGCGAAGAGGCTCTCTGAGACAGGAATGATCACGTTTCAAGGGAAGATCTACCGCTTGAACCAATCCTCGCTTCCGTCCCTCGAGAAGCTCACCCACTTCTGGGACCAGCTCGCAAGCGCTACCGGCCAGAAAAGAGGAACGAAAAAATCCGATCGCATCTATCGCCTCCCGAAACACTACACCCTTGAGCTTCTTGCATTGCGATCAACCGGGGTCAGGGTCAAGGGAGGTCCCATTTGGGACGGGATCGTTCAGTTTTACGACAACCTCAATTCTGAACGCCCCCCTCTTCCTCTTCCCGAGGGATTCAAGGGAGAGCTCAAGGCCTACCAACACCGGGGGGTTCAGTGGATTCACGATCTCTACAAGCTCGGACTCGGAGGAATCCTCGCCGACGACATGGGGCTTGGAAAGACGGTTCAGACCCTCGTCTTCCTTGAAATGCTCCGGCAGAAGGGCGAGTTGGGGCATTCCCTGATCGCGGTTCCAACCTCGCTCACCTACAACTGGTTCAGCGAGGCCCGTCGTTTCACACCGGATCTTCCGATTCACATTTTTCAGTCCCGGGAAATTTCCAAGGCGCGGGATTTTCTGGAGAAGAACCCCCACGCCGTCGTGATCTGCACTTACGGCTTGCTCGCGGAACACGAATCCTTCTTTTCAAATTACCGCTGGTCCGTTCACATATACGACGAAGCGCAGAATTTGAAGACGATCACCGCGAAACGCACGACCGTTTCAAGAAAACTTCCGGCCCGATTCAAACTCTGTTTGACCGGTACTCCCCTTGAAAACCACATGGGAGAATTCTACTCGCTCATGGACCTTGTGGTTCCGGGCTCACTGGGCGTATTCGATCAGTTTCGAAAGACCTATATGCAGTCCTACAACCCGGATCCGGAGCGGGTGCAATATCTCAAGACGAAAACACGCCCGCTCGTGCTTCGCCGAACCAAGAGCGCGATCTTGAAAGAACTTCCGCAAAAAAGCGAGAGCACGGTCAAGATCCCCTTCTCAGACAAACAACTTGCAATCTATCGCGACATTGCACTTTCCTGGAACTCGAAGGTAAGGAAAGCAATTTCAGACGATGGAGAATCCAAGAGCCAACTCATCATGCTGACGGCGCTCCTTCGCTTGCGGCAGGTGTGCTCTGCGCCGGGGTCGGTCCCGAACGTCACCTACACGGAGACTCCTCCCAAACTGACCCTCCTCACCGACAACCTGAAATCCATCATTGAGACAGGCGAAAGCGCGCTTGTGTTCACCCAATTTCTGGGCACCTTTGATCTCCTGAGTTCGGAATTGAAGAAGGCGGGCATTCCTTTTTTCAGCCTTCACGGAAAGGTTTCAAGAAAAGACCGCGAGATCCAGCTTCAGAAATTCCAGGAGTTCCCGAAGGGCTCCGTGATGCTGATGACCCTGAAGACCGGAGGGGTGGGCTTGAACCTGACGAAGGCAAGCTACGTGTTCCATCTTGAACCCTGGTGGAATCCAGCCGTGGAGAATCAGGCAACCGACAGGACCCATCGAATCGGGCAAACAAAACCGGTACAGGTTTACCGCTACATCATGAGTGAGTCCGTGGAAGAGAAGATTGAGATCCTGAAGGGCCGGAAATCCTCCCAGTTCAATGCCCTGTTCTCGGATGTCGAAACCACGCAGGAAGTGGGCGAGGGTGGATCCTTCAGCCTCTCCCAGAAGGATTTCGAGTACCTCCTTGGAGTGTGATCAAGTTGAAATCCCTGATCGATCAATTCATCCAGCACCTGAAGATCGACAAGGGCGCCTCCATCCACACCTTGAGCTCCTACCGACGGGACCTGACGCAATTTGAGGCATTGAACGGGACCCCCCTGTTGGAGCGCTCGGAAAAGGACATTGAATCCTTTCTTGCAACACTCAAGCGCAAGGGACAAGAGGCCTCCTCGCGGGCACGAAAGGTCTCCGCACTCCGGCAATTCTACCGCTTTCTGATCCGTGAGGGCCACCTTGAGGAAGATCCGACCTTGTTCATCGAGACACCCGCGAAAAAGGCATCCCTCCCGAAGGCTCTCGATGAAACCGCGATGGTGCAGCTTTTGAAGGCTGCCGATGAGGGACTCCCCTATTCCGGGGCGCACGCTCCCGCCTTGAAACTGCGCGATCAGTGCATGGTTTACCTCATGTATGCGACGGGATTGCGTGTGAGCGAGCTGATTGGCCTCGAAGTGAAGAAGGTGGATACCGAAGCGGGACTTTTGGTTGTCATGGGCAAACGCAGCAAGGAACGCGCGATCCCCTTTCCTCCCATTGTCTCCGGAATGCTGGTTTCGTACAAACGGGAGGCGCGGGAACTTTTTTTGCCAAAGAGCGAGCATCTGTTTGTCGGCAAAAGCGGCGAGCCCCTCACGAGACAGGCCTTTTGGAAAATCCTGAAGCAACTCGCCCAGCTCTCCGGGATCCCCGCCAATCTCCACCCCCACATGCTCAGGCACACCTTTGCCACCGATCTTTTGAAAAGCGGCATGAACCTGCGCGTGCTTCAGGGCCTCCTGGGCCACGTCGACCTTCAGACCACTCAGGTGTACACTCAGGTGGTGCCCGAAAAACTGAAGGAAGTCCTTGAGCGGTACCATCCCCGGGGTAAAAAGTGATCCCTGAGCCGGACCTTTTCTGATAAGGTCCTCTTCCATGGAAAGTCTACATTCAGGGCTGTTGCGGCTTGGTTACGAATTCGTTCCGTTTTTGCTCGCGGTTGTGGGGCACGAATTCGGGCACGGCTTGATTGCACACTATTGGGGAGATGACACCGCGAAGGATTCAGGAAGACTCACCTTGAACCCCGTTCCCCACATCGACCCCATTGGAACCCTGCTTCTTCCTGTGATTGGAATGCTGAGCGGAACAAACCTGCTGTTTGGATGGGCCCGCCCCGTTCCGATCAATCCAAATCGATTTCACAAGTTCAGACCCGGACTTTTTTGGGTTTCTCTCGCCGGACCTCTTGCGAATGCCGCAATGGCATTCCTGTGTGCGCTTCTGCTGTGCCTCATGGTCCGTTTCGCATCAACCGACTTCATCTTTTTCAAGGAATTCCGGATCATGCTCGAAGGGGGAATCCTCATCAATTTCGGCCTTGGGATATTCAACTTGATCCCTCTCCCCCCTTTGGACGGGAGCAAGATCATCGAAAGCATGCTTTCCTATCCGGCCATGCAAAAATACGAGCAAATCGGACAATACAGTTTCATCATTCTCATTGTCCTGATCTCAACCGGGGCACTTTCATTTTTAGGCCTTCCGATCACCTTTTTAAGCCAATTGACGCTACAGGTTGCCAGTTTCCTCGTAGGATTGTTTTGATCTGACCTGGTTTATGCTAAGGTCCGGTGGCGAAAGGACCGGATCCGAGATTGGACCGGTACCCGGTACCATGATGAAACAACCCATTTCCTTTCACCCTCTCCTCATCGGGAGCGGCGGACTCTCTGCCCACCTTCACGAATATTTCACTCTCACGGGAGTTCCCCATGAGGTTCTGAAGGACTCGCGAAAACTCTCAGGCCTTGAAACCATCCTGGCACAAGCATCCAAGACCGGCCCCTTCTCGCATTTTTGGCTCCTGGTCTCCGATGATGCCCTTCCCGCCCTCTCACGCCACCTGAACGACCGCTATCCCGAGATCCCTCAAATCCATTCGAGCGCTGCAACCTCGCTGCCGGGCGCGGTCACTCTCCATCCTCTCATGAGTTTTGGTCCCACTCTTTATTCGCTTTCCGTGTATGAAAGTTTTCCTTTTGTTCTCATCGAGGAAGAGAGCAAAACAGCACCTGGATTTGAAGCCCTGATCCGGACCACCTTCAAAAACAGAATGTTCAAGATCAAGGGATGCGACCGGGAACGGTATCACCTGAACTGTTCGATGATCTCGAATCTTTCGGTACTGCTCTGGAGCGCCGCCATGAAAGCGGGTCCGGGACTGGAAATCGAATGGTTCATTCCGATCCTCGAGCAAACCCTGAAAAATTTTGGAACCTCGGGGGAATCGGCTCTCACCGGCCCACTGGCTCGGGGGGATCAAATCACACTGAACAGGCACCTGAACACCCTCAAGGGATTGCCGGAACACGGCCTCTACAAGGCCTTCATGGAGTATTATGCTGACCGTTCCTGAGTTTGCCAAACGAAAGAAGAACCAAGAAAAAATCTCGATGATCACCTGCTATGATTCGAGCTTTGCAAGAATCCTGGCAGAGAGCCCGATTGATGTGCTCTTGGTGGGCGACAGCTCCAGCATGGTCATGCAAGGGGAAGACTCCACAATCCAAGCGACTCCGGAATCGATCGCTTTTTTCACTCGAAGTGTTGCCCGCGGCTCGGGAGGCAGAAAGTTCCTTGTCGCGGACATGCCCTTTCTTTCCACACGAAAGGGGCTTAGACATGCGGTGAATTGTGCTGAAACCCTTCTAAAAGCTGGTGCCCATTCGATCAAGATCGAGGGAGTGCGTGGCAATGAGAAACTGATCCATCATCTGGTCGAGTCCGGAATCCCCGTCATGGCCCACCTCGGGCTCACCCCCCAGTTCGTCAATGCTTTTGGCGGCATGAAGGTGCAAGCAAAAACGCCCAACGAACAGGAGCGTCTTTTGGAGGAGAGCCGAATGGCAGAACGCTGTGGCGCCTTCGCTCTCGTTCTTGAATGCGTTCCCTCCGGAATCGCAAATCGAATCACACGCGAACTCTCCATCCCTACGATCGGAATCGGGGCAGGACCCGGAACCGATGGACAGGTTCTCGTATTGCAGGACATGCTCGGTTTCAATCCTGAATTCAGGCCGAAATTCCTACGCACCTATCTTGACGGGAAGAGCCTGATTCTCGATGCCTTTGCGTCGTTTCATGAAGACGTGAAGACCCTTCAGTTTCCAACAGAACAGGAGAGTTACCCTCAATGAAGATCCTCAACACCGTAGCCGCACTCCGGGAGTGGCGTGCATCCGTTCCCGGAGGCAAGACCATCGGCCTTGTGCCCACGATGGGAGCCCTGCATCTCGGACACGCATCCCTGCTTGATGCCTCGGAACGTGAAAATGACCTGACCATCGCCACCATTTTCGTGAATCCCACCCAGTTCAACCAATCGACTGACTTCGAAAAGTACCCGAAAACCTTCGAGTCGGATCTTGCCATGTGTGAAAAATACGGAGCAGATGTGGTGTTCTCCCCGAGCTCGGCCGATGAAATGTATCCGGATCACTTCCTGTACCGGGTTTCGGAGCATCAACTCTCAAACGAGTTGTGCGGTGAGTTCCGTCCCGGCCATTTCGAAGGGGTTCTGACCGTTGTCCTGAAACTCTTGAATCTTGCGAAGGCGGATCACGCGTACTTTGGCGAAAAGGATCATCAACAACTTTCCCTCATTTCAGGAATGGCCAGGGCATTTTTTCTTGAGACGAAAATCATTCCCTGCCCCACCGTCCGCGAGGCCTCGGGGCTGGCGATGAGCTCCCGCAACCTTCGTCTCTCTCCGGCTGACAAGGAAATTGCCCCCGGGCTCTATCGGGTCATCTCGGATTTCATCGATCCGCTTCAGGCCCGATCCGAACTCGAGCGCCTCGGATTCAGGGTGGAATACCTTGTGGACCGCGAAGAGAGTGGAGCCATTCGCAGATCTGTAGCGGCATGGCTTGGAGAGGTGAGGTTGATTGACAATGTCAGAATCTGAAACCGCAGGAAAAAACATCCTGCTCCTGGTATCCGGATCGATCGCGGCCTTCAAGGCCGTGTCTCTCGCCTCTTTCCTCACCAAAAGCGGCGCCACCGTCCGGGTCGCCATGACCGAGGCCGCACGGGAATTCGTGGGGCCTGCCTCCTTTGAAGGAATCACCGGCGAAAAAACCCGTCTCCACAATTTCGAGGCAGGATCCATGATGGCCCACATCGAGCTTGAACGATGGGCGGATCTCATCGTCTTCTATCCGGCATCCGCAGAATCCATCTCAGGCCTGGCCCATGGTTCCGGTTCGAGTCTTCCCTCGGCCCTTTTTCTTGCCCACGAATTCAAAAAACCTTTTCTTCTTGCTCCCGCAATGAACCAGGCGATGTGGAAACATCCGGCTTTGAAGCGCAATCTCGATCTGCTCAAAAGCTACGGAGTGGAGATCCTCCCCCCCGCGAGCGGACCCCTTGCCTGCGGGGAGTCCGGGGAGGGCCGTTTGATCGAGCCAGAGGACGCACTCAGAATCATCCGCGAGCGACTCGAAATTTCACAGGTCAAGAGTGCGGTTTCGAAGCCAAGGATTCTTGTGACCGCCGGGGGCACCAGCGAACCCATTGATGAAGTGAGGCATCTCCGGAACTTGAGCTCTGGACGAACCGGCTACGCCCTTGCTCTCCGTCTGCAACAAGAAGGGTTTCCGGTTACGCTGTTGCAATCCGAATATTCCTTTGCGCGTGAAGGAGTCCGGAACCTGATCCTCTACTCCACGACCCGGGATTTCGCAGAAAAGATCAAACATGAGCTTGAAACAGAAGAGGTTTCCTTCGTGATTCACTCGGCGGCAGTTGCCGATTATCGCGTGGCGGAAGTGACGGATACATCCGGAAAACCGATCGGGTCTTCGGGAAAAATACAAACGAATGTTCCCCTTCTCCTGAAACTCGTTCCAAACCCGAAAATCATCCGTGAACTCCGGACCTGGAGCCGCAACAAAGAGCTCAAAATCATCTCCTTCAAACTCACCGCGGATGATTCCTCGGACCTCAAGCTTGAAACCTATGATTCGGAGTGGATCATCCACAATCACCTGAGGGATGTCGGCGATGAGCTGCATCGGGGGCGCATTTTCTCAAGGACAGCGGATCGCGGATATCGGGAGACCGGTTCTTTCCGGACAAAGAAAGAACTCGAGTCTGCTGTGGTCTCACTCCTCTCACAAGGATCGGAGGAAAAGCCATGATTCTGTTGCTTGACGTAGGGAACAGCCAGATATTCGGGGGTGTGGTGGAATCCCCTGTTCCGGGAGAGTCCCCGCAGGACCATCGTCTTCAAGACATGCGCATCCTCTTTCGCTTTCGAAAGAGCACTCAGAGCAGTGCGAGCAGTGATGAGATCGGACTCTTCCTCGGGTCGGTTCTTCGGGAAAACAAGATCGATCCAGGATCCATCTCACGGATCGGAATCTGCTCTGTGGTTCCGGGAACCATGCACAGCCTGAAGGGAGCTTGCCAGAAATACTTCAATCTCACTCCCTTCGTATTGCAAGCAGGAGTCAAAACAGGACTCAAGATCAAATACCGAAACCCGCTTGAAGTGGGAGCGGACCGGATTGCCAATTCCATCGCTGCAATCCATTCCTATCCGGGGAAAAACATCGTCATCGTGGACCTCGGCACTGCGACCACGTTTTGTGCGATCACCGAGGAAAAGGACTATCTCGGAGGGGCCATCATTCCCGGGCTCAGAATCTCCATGGAGGCCCTGGAATCAAGGACCGCAAAACTTCCCACTGTCGAAATCCTCCGACCGGAGGCTGCCTGTGGCCGATCCACGATTGAAAGCATTCAGAGCGGGCTTTATTTCAGCCATCTTGGCGCGATGAGGGAATTGATCACGCGATACGAACAGGAGGTTTTCCACGGCAAGAAACCCTTTGTGATCGGGACCGGGGGATTTTCGAGGCTCTTCCACGGAACCGGAATCTTTGATGTGGAGCTTCCGGACCTTGTTCTGCAGGGTCTCCTTGCGGCCCTCCGTTTGAATGAGGGCGCCTGAAATCCGGGGTTTCCCGAACGCTTCGCCTTTGATATGAGTGAAGCATGAATCCTGGAAAAAAAGTGGTTCTCTCGGCGGTTCAACCGACCAACTCCGCCCACATCGGAAATTATCTTGGCGCGATCAAGAACTGGATTCCCTATCTTGACCTCTACGATTGCCTCTTCTTCGCGGTGGATCTCCACTCCATTACAGTCAGCCAGGATCCTGAAGAGCTCCGTGAAAACACATTCCGGTCCATCGCAACCTACATTGCCTGCGGAATCGACCCCGCACGCGCCACCCTCTTTGTGCAATCCCAGGTCCCGGCCCACGCCGAACTGGCCTGGGTCCTGACCTGCGCCTCCAGCATGGGTGAACTTTCGCGAATGACCCAGTATAAGGACAAAAGCCAACGCCACGGGGCTCACATTCCCACCGGACTCTTTACCTACCCTGTCTTGATGGCGGCAGACATTCTCCTGTATGGCACCCACCTTGTGCCGGTTGGGGAGGATCAAAAACAGCATCTGGAACTTGCGCGCGATCTTGCGGAGCGGATGAATCATCGGTATCCCAAGGATTCCCTCGGGGGCGAGAGCCCCTTGTTCCAAGTTCCCGAACCGATGATTGGAAAAGTAGCCGCACGGGTGATGAGCCTGCAGGATCCGTCATTGAAAATGTCAAAATCAGACCCCTCCCCGGGCGCATGCGTGTTTCTGAACGATTCTGACAAAGAAATCGAAAAGAAATTCAAGCGCGCCGTCACGGACTCGGGCAGCGAGGTTCCCGCGGAGAATCCCTCCCCGGGAATCCAGAACCTTCTCCAGATCCAGGCGAGCTTTCTTGACGAGCCCTATGATCAGGTGCTCGCGCGATATGTCGGCAAACAATACGGGTATTTAAAGGTCGACACCGCCGCCGTGGCCGTGGAAAAGATCCGCCCGATTCGAAGCGAGATCGAGAAACTCTTGGGGGATCGCAAGTACCTGACAAAAATAATCAATGAAGGGCGGCTCGCAGCCCTCTCCCGATCGGAAAAAGTACGAAACGAGGTTTACAAACGGATCGGATTTATCGGACACTAGCGCCATGAGTCTGACGACCGGAGTGAACGCAGCGCGACCTTTCCTGATCCGTCTTGAGCAGTTCGAGGGTCCTCTTGACCTCATGCTGTACCTGATTCAGAGCCAGGAACTCGACATTTCAACCGTATCCATTTCAAAGATCACGGACCAGTACCTCCATACCCTGAAACTGATGCAGGAAATGGATTTCGACATCGCCTCCGAATTCCTGGTGATGGCCGCAACACTGATTCTCTGGAAGAGCCGTGCGCTCATGCCAAAAGAGGAAGAGGCACAGACGAGCGACGAAGAGAGTGAACTCCCTCTGACTCAGGAAGAACTTGTACGCCAACTCATGTTGAGACAGGCGTATCTTGAATCCGCAGGAAGGATCGCAACACTCCCCCTTCTCGGCGATGACGTCTTCACCCGCCCCAACCGCAGGCCTCCGATCGAGAAAATCTGGAAGGAAATGAATGTCAGCAGCATCGCGACCACTTTCCAGGACCTCCTGATTCGCGAACAACGACGCAAGCGCGTAGTGATGAAAAAAGAGACCGTCTCTCTTGCGGAAAAACTCGAAGAATTCGGAAGACGGCTCACTCCAAAACAGGTGACGGCGCTTGATACCCTGATCACCGATAAAAAAATCCGGGGGGAATGGGTCGTGGGATTTCTCGCCTCCCTTGAACTTTCGCGCCTGAAGAAACTTAAAATTTACCAAGAACAGGCGTTTGACCCGATCTATGTCGAGCTCCTGGAAGAACTCGCAGGATTTGATGTGAGACAGGCCTCGGGATTTGACTACGTTCGAACAGGAGAAGCACCGAAATGAGCAACGACCAACCGCACGACAAGAACGACTCGGAAGAACTCGTGACCCTGATCCCCGGCTCAAGCGTCATTGACATCGGGGAACTCCGCAGGGCCCAGAACCGCGAACATGCAGCAGATGCCGACCTTGATCAAGAGGCCCGCCTCATGCTCGAGGAGTTCGAGAGCGATCCGGAAATGAAGGAAGATGTCCTTCAGTCTTTCAATGCCGATGAATCCGATCAGAATCTTGAACGGATTGCCGATGCAGTCCATCTCCAGGAACAGTCGGACATTGCGCAAATGGAGGCACTCTCCCTTGAGGTCTCCGATGAACTGAAAGCCATGAACGATGTTTTCATTGCCGAAGACAGAATCCTCGAAAACGAGAGCCTGCGCAAAGAACTCCTGGGCGACGATTCCGAGGAAGACGTTCTTTCCGAAGACATGAGTGAAGAGGACGCAGCCCTTCGGGCCGCTTTGCCAAAAGTCGATCAAAACGGCGAATATGATCTTGAGGATCTTCAAAGCTGCATCGACACCCTCCTGTTTTATTCGGACAAGCCCATTTCGCTGAAAAAAATCAAAGACATGCTCGAAATGACGGATGCGCCGAACGAGCCCATCCTTCTTGCAATTGAAAATCTCAAGCTTTCCTACCAAACGTCCGGTCGGGGTTTTGAGATCGCTGAGATTGCAGGCGGCTACCAGTTCAGGACAAAACCCTCAAAAGCACCGCTTTTGCGAAAACTTGCAAAAGTCCAAATCCAGCGCCTCTCCCGCGGGGCCATGGAGACGCTTACCATTTGCGCCTACAAGCAACCCTGCACCAAGGACGACATCGATTCGGTCCGCGGCGTGGACAGCTCGCACTTCATCCGCACTTTGCTTGATCGCAAGCTCATCGAAGTTTCCGGCCGATCCGAAGCACCGGGCAGGCCCATGATTTATTCCACCACCGATACCTTTCTTGAGGTCTTCGGCCTGATGGATCTGGGCGGACTCCCTCCCCTTCGTGAAATTGAAGCCATGGTCCCGCAGATGGCAGCAAGCGAAGAGGGCGCTGAAGACCCGCGCGTTCTCCAAATGCGCAAAATGGTGAGCCAGATGAAGACCGAGGCGAATCACCTTGATTATGACTCCAAGGAAGACGAGAGGATTCTGCAGGACATCCGTGACCGGGTGAAGTCAATCGACATTTCCACTCCGTACCTTGAGCGGCAAAAGCAACTGGCCGCAGAGGGAATCACCGGTGAAGATGCCGAAATCATCCTTTCGCGGGAATTCGGGTTTGATGCTGCGATGAGTGGCGGAGAGCCGATCGCGAGCGCTGAACCGGCAGAAGCTCCACTTGAGGCGACACTCGACGAACCGTTGAGCCCAGAGGAGCTTGAGCAGATTGCAAAATTGAACGCTGGGCGCTCCTTGGACTCCGAGATCAAATCAGAGTAGTGTCGGTTTGAATCGCCCTCGCGAGCTTTCGAAAGATCCCGACATTGTATTCAAGTCCTTTTTCCTCGAAAAAATGTTCAAAAGTGAGCTCGTTTGCCGTATTCCCGTACTCGATCAAATCCTGGGCAATCACAAAGAGCGCACTGAGCGGAGTAAAGTACCGAACCACGAGTCCGCGAGGAAAGCCTGAGCCATCCGGGCGCTCATGGTGCTGTGCCACAATCTGTTCCACTTCGGAGGGAATTTCCTGGAACTGCCGGGCGTACTCGGCGGATCGAGCCGGATGAACGCGAATCTCCCGGATCTCCTCGGGCAACCCACTTCCCGATTTCTCGAACTGCTCGAGGTTCGAGACCTCCGCAAGGCGATCCTCCTTGAGCGAGATGTCATGAAGAAACGCGGCCAAACTCAGCTTGAAGTAGGTCGATTGGGAGCGCCAACCGACCTTGTGAGCCAGAGCGCAGGCGACCTTCCCGAGATAGATGCTGTGAGACGGGATGTATCCTCCACCCGATTCTTTCAAATCGGAGAGTATTGATTTCAGTTTCGGACTCGCCCCGAGCATTTTGATCGTAAGGAGCACACTGTTCACCGCCACCCTCTGTGCCTCCGGCGTAAAGCCGATCTGGCTTACCACATCACGGACAATGCCGAAATTTTCGGTGATGACTTGCTCAACCTTAGCCGTATTGATCGGAATTTCCTGAAGAGCGCTCTCCAGTCTCTGAATTCTCGATTGAAGAACCTCGCCACACTCGCTTTTTCTGAAATAGAACGTCTGACCGGGCACCTTTTCGAGAAAATGCCGTACATCGGCCTCGGTGATCCGATCCCCTTTCTTGAAAATCGGCACATACCTTCCGTCCAGAATCAGCATGAAGACATCGGCTTGAAGAACGCCAAGAGTCGGAAGAAGATCCGCGCGAATTCCGAGATACTCGCTTTCACTTTCCTGAAAGAGGGGGATTTTTCCTGAAAGCTCGAGCGACTTCACGGTTTTCGAGAGATCATCCTGAACCGAATCCAAAGGAAGAAAGACCACCGGCATTTCCGAACCATTGAAATCAGAGACCACTCGCTCATCGGTCCCGCACACGATGACTGCGGCTCTTTTGGAAAGCTCAATCACGGCACGGACCAGGGTTTTCGAGGATCCGCGGGATTCGAATACGATCAATCCGTAATCCTCCCTTCCGGTTTCCAAGTGCTCGATCGCCTCTTCCATGCTCCTCATTTCATGAATGTCTTTTGCATCCTTGATGCGGAATCTGAGGTTCTGAACCACGAGATTCCGTACCGGATCATCCCTGAATGCGACCAGGATTTTGATGTTTCGAGCTGTCAACCGAGAGGCCCCCCGCCGTTAATTTTCCTCCCGTTCCACGTCACTGTAAAGGGGGCGCACCTTTGTTTTTCAAAAAATATTGAAAAATGCCTGCTTTTGCGCTACCTTGCCGCAAACTCACACTGCACTGCCGGGACGGCAGGGCGAAAGGAATCCATGTCACCCGTTGAAAAAGGCGCAGAACGCCTCCAGAAAATCATTGCACAAGCCGGAATCGCCTCCCGAAGGGACGCAGAAGACCTGATCCGCGAAGGCTCAGTCACCGTGAACGGAAAGGTTGCCGCCCTCGGAGACAAAGCGGTTTTCGGCAAGGATGCCATCAAGGTGAACGGGAAACTGATTCACACGCCGGCGTCAAAAGTCTACTATCTGATTTATAAACCCAAGCATGTCATTGCCATGGCAAATGAAGACGAAGAGGGTCGCCCCACCCTGAAGGACTTCATGGGCCGGATCAAGGAACGGGTGTTCCCCGTGGGGAGAATGGATTTCAACGGGGAAGGCGCAATTCTCCTGACAAACGACGGAGAGATTACCCAAAAAATCCTGAAATCGACCGAGATCATCCGCCGGTATCATGTGAAACTGCATCGGGTTCCCACTCCTGACGAAATGGTGCGACTGGTCCGGGGAGGTCGCATGGAAAAGCGCTCCATGGTGCCCTATCATGTCCGAATCGTGGACACCTACGCGAAGAACGCCCTGATTGAAATCTCGTTTCAGGGGATGGGCGCGATTGACGTGAAGAAGTATTTTGAGAACAAGGGATTCATTCCCGAGAAGGTGGCTCGCGTTGCAATCGGTCATATTTCAGCCGAGAAACTCCCTCCGGGAACCATCAAAAAGCTCGAAGCCTCCTCTGTCGAGGCACTCCTCACCCAGCCGGAACTTGCAAAAAAGAAAATCGAGAACCTCACAGCATCCAAGGGTAGCAAGGCAAAAGTGATCAGCGAGGACCAACTGGAGCGCGATGCCGAGAGAAAAAGACGCGGAAAAACCGGTATTTTTCTCGACCCATCGAAAACAAAGCAGGAACGTCCGAAAGCAGCTGTCCGCTTCAAGCGAGGATAAACAAAAAGGGCCCCACCGGAAGAACCGATGGAGCCCATTTTAAAACCTTTCAAACGAGGGCTTAGTCGCGATATCCGCCGCCACCGCTGCGTCCGCCGCGATCGCCACCACGGTATCCACCGCCGCCGCCTCCGCCGCCGCGATATCCACCGCCGCCGCCGCCGCCCGGACGACCACGTCCGCCGCCACCGCCGCCTTCACGAGGCTGCATTTCGCGAGCTTCGTTCACAGTGATGGTACGACCTTCGTACTCTGCACCGTTCAATTTTTCGATCGCAGCAACGGCTTCCGCATCGGTCGCCATTTCCACGAATCCGAAACCTTTGGAACGACCGGTTGCGCGGTCAGTGATTACTTTTGCAGACTCAACGTTTCCATATTGGGCAAAAGTGTCCAAAAGAACTTGATCGGTTGCAGAAAAGGGAAGATTCCCTACGAAAATACGTTTTCCCATGTTTGGGCTACTCCTATGTAAAATTGGCCCTCTATCTGCCACATTCGCCCTTTGCAAATGCAGCCTTCAGGCACTCTCGAACCAGGACTCAATCTTGTATCGGAGATAGCGTGACGCGAACCCGGACGTGAACTGAATACTGTAATCTTCCACAATACTTACATACAAAATGCACCATAGCAAGGGGTTTTGGTCGGATATACACTGATTTATTTTCATTGATTTGAAGGCCAATTCATCAAGCAAGAGGAGGATTTCATTGACTTTGCCCACCTCCCCGTCTAGCCTCGGGGTTCGGTTTGAAACCAAAAGTTCTATCGCGGGGTGGAGCAGCCTGGTAGCTCGTTGGGCTCATAACCCAAAGGTCGTCAGTTCAAATCTGGCCCCCGCAACCAATTCAAATAAAAAAGCCTCAGTCGCAAGACTGGGGCTTTTTTGTTTAAACCGTTCCAGGCCTGATTGTACCGACGACCGCAGGTCGGAAGTTCACAAAAATGCCAGGAGGGCATTTTTGCACAAACCGCAGGTTTGCCCGTAGAGCGACGAGCAGGATGCGAGTCGTGAAATCTGGCCCCCGCAAAAGTGCCTCTCTACGCAACCGACTGCTGAGTCCCCTTTTTCAGGTAAATCACAGCACCTTCATAAGCGGTTTGAGAGTAATCACTGGAAAGCCCCAAAAGACTCTCGCCTGAACCAAGGATCAGCACTCCACCCGGCGCAAGTTTTTCGGTGACCCTCTTTAAAATCTCAATCTTGTTCGAAAGGGGCTGATAGATCAGTACATTTCGAAGTAAAATCAGATGGAACTTCCCGGCAAACTCAAACGGATCCAAAAGGTTCTGTTTTCTGAATTCCAAGGCTTTGGTGATGGACGGACTCGCTGTCCACCGGTCTTGTTCATTTTTTTGAAAGTACTTCAGCAAAAACGGAGTCGGCAGACCGCGCTGCACCTCAAGTTGACTGTACTCGGCTTTTTTCGCCCGAAGCAGAATTCTCTCGGAGATATCTGTTCCAAGGATGGAATACCGAATGGGCTTCGGAGATCTCAAGTTCCATTCCGTGATCATGATCGAAAGCGACAATGCTTCCTGGCCCGTTGAGCTGGCTCCGGACCAGATTCGCATCTCGGCTCCACTTGGTTCATTTTGAAGAAAGCCTGGTAAAACCAGATTTTCAATCGCTTTGAAAACCTTCATGTCCCGGAAAAAAGAAGTCTCATTGTTGGTTGCCAGATCCAACAACAACTGTTTGAACTGTCCTGTAATGCCGGTTTCGGCAAGTTTGTAGAGCTTTTCAAGTGACTCCACGGAAAGCAGCTTGGCAATTTCTTCGAGCCGGTTTTGAAGCTGAAAATAGTTGTGCTCTGCGTAAACAATACCGAGCTCAGACTCTATGTACTTTGCAAAATAAGGCAAAATCCGCTCATGCTGCATACGAGAATGTCCTTCCAGACACCCATTCGATTTTCTGAAACAGAATGTCTATGGTGAACGGCTTCATCAAATACTCATGAATCCCCAAAGAAAACATTCTTTGGATGTCATCGGGGTCATTTTTGGTCGTCATCATGATCACAGGTGTTTTCAGTTGCATTGTCTTGATGGCTTGCAGGGTCTCCGGCCCATTGAGCACCGGCATTTCCCAATCCAACAGGATGAGGTCGAAATCCCCCTTCTGTTTCAAAACCTCAATGGCCTCTTCTCCATGATACACACTGGTCACTTCAATCCCGGGTGACTTCAACAGAAGATTCTTCACAAATGCATGCACCGACCTCGTATCATCCACAATCAACACTCGAAACATAGTTTCACCCTCACGCATAAAGCCGACCTGATTTAATCCCGATTCCGGAAACCGCCTTCTCCCGCAGTACCTCTACGATTTGATCCGGACTCAGAATCTGATCGTAGGCCCCCACCGACATCACTGCTCCTGGCATCCCGAAAACCACACAAGATTCCTCACTTTGAATCAATACCGCCCCCCCTGTTTCCTTGATCCGTTCGGCGCCGAGTCTCCCGTCTGCGCCCATCCCGGTAAGAACAATCCCGAGGCATCCGCTCCCGTAAAGACTTGCCGCACTCTGAAACAAGGGATCCACTGCGGGCCTCACAGAATTTTCAAGCGGACCCTGATCCAGCGCTGTGATCAAAACCCCATTCTCATTTTTGATCCGCATATGAAAGTTCCCGGGGGCGATGTAGATGGAACTTGGATCAATCACTTGATTGTGTTTTGCCTCGAAGGTTGGAATCCCGCTGATTCTTTGGATTCTTTCCGCAAGAGTTGCCGTGAAAATCGGGGGCATGTGCTGGGTGATCAGAATCGGACATCGAAGAGGTGCCGAAATCCTCGAAAAGATGGATTCAAGAACCGTGGGTCCCCCTGTGGAAGATCCGATCACGATCACTTTTGGCTGGAACCGGTCAATCACCACTTTTTCATACTTCCGTGGAAAAGGCTTTGAAACAGTCGCCAAACCGTTTTTTTCCATCTCTGGAAACAAACCAAGGATTTTCGGCAATAGCAGACCTTTGATCCTCCCTGCGGGATCGGATTCATGAAGGGCGCTCGCGTCCGCGGCATCGGTCCCGGGTTTCGGGATGAAGTCGATCGCCCCAAGCCCGAGCGCTTCCAGGGTGGTCTCGGCGCCCCTTTTTGAAGCGGAAGAGAAAACAAGGACCGGGATCACCAGATTGCGCGACTTCATTTCCCTGAGCAATTCCATGCCGTTCATTTCCGGCATCTCGAGGTCAAGAATCACCAAATCGACATCCACAAGTTGAATCCGCTCCAAGGCCAACCTGCCATTTGAGGCCACACCGGTAATCTCAATCCATGGCAGGTCAGCGAGGGCATTCCGAATCTGACTTCGATAAATAACCGAATCATCTACGACGAGTACCCTGAGTCTCCTCATTTGCTCGTACTCTTGACCAGAGCATTGAGCTTCTCTGCAAGAATCGCAAGCTCCTTGGACGCAGCAAGGGTTTGATTCGACGCGGCCGTACTTTCCACAGACGCCATTGATACCGTGCGGACAGTGCTTGCGATGCTCTCGACTCCTTTCTTGGACTCGACCACAACTCTTGAAATCTCATTGGTTGTGGCAGTTTGCTCCTCGACCGCGGCAGCAATCACTCCGGCAATCCCATTCAGTTTTTCCACCGCAAGTGAAATCCCGCCAATAGCCTCGACCGCATTCTTGGTATCACCTTGAATCGCACCGATCTTGTTCGTGATATCGTTTGTTGCTTTCGCAGTTTGCTTGGCAAGCTCCTTTACTTCGTTTGCAACAACGGCAAATCCCTTTCCGGCTTCTCCAGCCCTTGCAGCTTCGATGGTTGCATTCAAGGCAAGGAGATTGGTCTGTTGAGCGATGGAACTGATCACCTTGATCACGTCACCAATTTCCTGGCTGCTCACACCCAGCTTGACAATCGTCGTATTCGACTCCTGGGCCTTTTGCATGGTGAGTTTCGCCATTTGGGAAGACTCATTTGTGGACCTGGAAATCTCCTTGATCGACGCAACCATTTCCTCCATGTTGGTGGCAACAGTCTGAACCCCGGTTGCAACCTCTTCGGAGGCGGCAGCTGCGGATTGGGACTCCTGATTCGTCCTGTTTGCCGTGTTGGTCATCTCAGTCGCAGTTGCAGTCAATTCATTTGATGCGGCCGAAAGCGCAGTCGCCGTCTCCTGAATCGAGAAAATCATTTTTTGCTGGCCCGTAACATCGGTAGCAATTTTCACAACCTTGGATACCCGACCTGTCTCATCGGTCACCGGTGAATAGACGGCTTGCAACCAGATCTCTTTTCCCGACTTCGTGACGCGCTTGAAAATACCGCTCTGGGCCTTGCCAGACCTGAGATTCTCCCAAAACTGGGCATACTCAGAGGAGCTCGACAACGACTGCTCACAGAAGGTCCTGTGGTGCCTGTTTTTCAGCTCCTCAGGTGAATAGCCCATGGCCTCCTGAAAAATCTTGTTGGCGCTCAGGATATTGCCCGAAGTATCAAATTCTATGTAGGCAAATGAAGCATCAATTGCGCGGAAAAGACCACGCATGTTCTGGCGTTCAATTTCAGCCTCTGTGATGTCGTATCGGACTCCGAGGTACTTTTTCGGCTTCCCGTTTTCTCCCATGATGGGAGCGATCACAGCATCGACATAGTAGGGAGTTCCATCTTTCGCCCTGTTCTTCACGATGCCACGGAAAATTTTCCCGCGCCCAATGGTACCCCACAGTTCCTTGAACACCTCTTTTGGCATATCCGGATGGCGGGTGGTATTGTGGGGTTTGCCGATCAATTCCTCTTTGGAATACTTCGATACCTCACAGAACTTGTCGTTCACGCTCAGAATGTCGCCCTTAAGGTTGGCCTCTGAAACAATGCTCGTCAGATTCATGATGTCAGTTCTTACTTTAAGCTCAGACTTTGCGGCGGTCACGTCGGTTGCGAACTTGATCACCTTGCAGGGCTTTCCATCCTCACCAAGGACAGGGCTGTACGAGGCCATGATCCAGACCTCACGGCCGCCCTTTCCCACTCTTTTGAACTCTCCGGTCTGGAACTCGCCCTGCCCGAGTTTTGCCCAGAATTGTACGTATTCGGGTGTTTGGGTAAAGCTCGGTTCGCAAAACATCTGGTGATGGGCCCCTTTGATTTCGGCCAGGCTGTAGCCCATGGTTTTCAAGAAATTCTCGTTTGCATTGATGACAGTTCCATCCAGTTTGAACTCAATCACGGCCTGCGCGCGATCAATTGCAGAGACGATCGCCTTCAAATTCGAAGAATCCTCGCCTGTCTTGTTCTCAATCCGTGTGTTTTCATAAACCATTGCTGTATTTTCCATTTTTTTCTCCTATTTTTTGTCGTTCCTAAATTCATTCAAGGTTCGGTGCAAGCTCTCTTGTGATCTTCTCCATATCAAGCAAACTCAGCAGGGAGTCATCCATCTTATAGATCCCTTTCACATACTTTCTGATTCCCGGGGGCAAGGTATCCGGTGGATCCTCAAAAATCCTGCCCTCCACCTCCACCACATCCCCGATCTGATCCACGATGAGCGAAACCAGATTTCCGTCCATGCGACAAACCACCGACATCTGTTGATTCACTTGAGCCTCGCCTGCACCAAACAGCTCACGGAGCCCGAGTGCAGTGGCCAGTTGCCCTCTCAGATTGATCAATCCTCTGACAAAGTTCGGAGCAAGTGGAACGGGCACCACGACCGGAGTGCCGGTCACCTCCTGCACCTTCATCACTTCAATCCCGTAATACTCATTGCCGACATAGAAGGTGGTCAACAACTCCGGGATTGATTCTTGTGTTTTTAAATCAACGTCATTCATGCCGCCTCCCTTGCGCCTTCCATCAAGTCGGAAATCGTCTCAATCAAGAGTCCGGGTTTCAGTTTTTCAAGATAACGATTGAATCCGGCTTTCAATCCCTGCTCGGCATACTTTTTATCCGCCCGGGAACTCAGGGCAAGCAAAGGGATGAGTGAAAAGCCCTGACTCGCTCTCACGGCCTGCGCCAACTCAAAGCCATTCATTCTTGGCATTTCGATGTCTGAAATGATCAGATCGAACTTTTCCGAATGGCGATTCAGGATCTCAACTGCTTCCTTTCCGTCCACTGCAATCGTCACCTCATGGCCCTCTTTCTGGAGGATGATTGTCACGGCCTTTCGGAAAAACACCGTATCCTCCACAAGCAGAATTCGAAGAGGTCTCATTTTCTTTTTTCCTTTGATTGGAATCACAGCACTCTGATCGGATTTACCTGCAGAAACAGAGTCGGGATACGCAAGCCCGATGATCTCAAACGGATCAATTGCCACAATCAGGCCGTCCGGGGTATTGAGGTTCCCGAAAAAGCCCGCTTGACGGGTGAGTTCCGAGTCCACATCGGCATCCGTGGAGAGCGTATCAATGATCTCATCGACCTCAAGACCATAGAAGACCCCTCCCTTTTGGATCACGACCACTGAAAGAGTGTCTTTTTCCGAACTCAGCTTGGATGTACCGTATCCGAGAAGCTCACTCACCGAAAGGACGGGAAGAATGCTCTTTCCATACCGAATGACCCTGTTCCTTCCTGAGATTTCGATGGCAGATCGCTTGAATTCCTCAAGCCGATTCACATATCCCAACACCAATGCATGTTTTGTGGGCGAGTTGAGTCCCACCAGCAGGTACTCCTGGAAGTCCGAGCTCACCTTCTGATCCACTCTTTGAACCTTGTTATTGGTTTTGCTTGCCCCGACATGTGCTACTTTGGATATCCCCTGAATGTCGAGAATCAATGCGATGGAGCCATCCCCAAGAATCGTAGCCCCCGAATACACCTGCAATGACCGCAACAAACGATTCAGAGGCTTGACCACAATGTCGGCAGTATCCTGGATCTCATCGACGATCAGTCCAAAAGAACACTGATCGGCACTCAGGATTGCAATATTGAAGGCATCCTGGGAGTCGGTGCCATTCTTCTTTACACCCATGATCTTGTTCAGATCCACCAGAGGCAGAATATTGCCACGCAACCGGAACACCGGAGCGCCATGAAGATATTCAATCTTATGCTCGGCCCCGGACTTTTCCACCCTCACAAGTTCCTCGAGCTTCACCTGGGGTATTGCAAAGGTCCCGCTTCCGCTCCGGATGATCAGGGCCGGAATGATTGCAAGAGTGAGCGGGATCTTGATCTTGGTGGTGGTTCCCCGACCAGCAACACTGCTCAATTCGACTGAACCGCCGATTTTCTCGATGTTCGTGCGTACGACATCCATGCCCACGCCCCTTCCGGAAACGTTCGTAACCACGGCCGCTGTGGAGAACCCGGGGGCAAAAATCAGGTTGAACACTTCTTTGTCATTCATGCCCGCGGCCTGGGCTTGGGTCAACAAACCCTTCTCCAAAGCTTTGGCAAGAAGAGCATCCCGATGAAGCCCTTTTCCGTCATCCGCAACCTCGATCACCACTTGACCACCTTCATGATAGGCACGAATGCTGATGGTTCCACTCTCGGATTTGCCCGCAGAAGCCCTGGCCTCGGGACTCTCTATTCCATGATCACAAGAGTTTCGAACAATGTGGGTGAGAGGATCCTTGATCGACTCCAGGAGTGACTTGTCGAGTTCAGTCTCCGATCCGTTCAAAGTCAAAGTGATATTTTTCCGCAACTCCTGGGACAAATCCCGAACCACTCGATTGTACTTGTTCAGGATGTTCCCGATCGGCTGCATTCTGGTTTTCATCATTTCGCCCTGAATCTCGCTGGTGACCACATTCAGTCTTTTGCTGAGATTCAGAAAATCAAGATCCTCTGAATGATTCGAAAATTGAAGAACCTGATTCCGAACCAGGACCATCTCCCCCATCAGGGTCATGAGATTGTCCAATAGTGCGACTGGAACCCGAATCGAACTCGCAGAATCCTTCTCTCCCGATTCGGAGGAAGCCTGGGAGTGAACATTGGCAACGACAGCTGGTTTTGTATTCATTTTCATTTCCACCAAATCAGTACTGGATTTAAGGTTCCTGCAAGCATTGCCCAACTCCTTGACCAGCGCAGGCGCCAAGGCCCTGTTCTCTTCAGAAACCTTTCCCTTCTTGATCCCGTCCATCTCCACTTCAAGGAACCGAATCGCCTTGAAAAGCTGATTCATGAGCTCAACAGAGTGCGCATGGGTTCCCTCGCGAACCGGCTCAAGCGCGGACTCCATGGCATGGGAAATGTCCCCGATCGAAGAAAACCCGAATAAATAAGATGCTCCCTTCAAAGAATGAACATCCCGATACAAATCGTTCAGAACCTCTTTGGAAGGAGTTTCCTTCTCAATTCGGGCAAGGGCTTTGGAAACCCTCTCAATCATTTCGAACCCTTCGGAAACAAACTCATCCATTGCGTTGTCCTGGCTGGCCCCGGCGTCCGGCGCTGCAGTCTTCGAAAGGGGCAATTCAATTTTCGCAGACTCGGCGACCACAGGAGGGCTGTAATCGAAGGAGATCTCCCCGCCCGCAAGAAGAGTCCTGATCCCGTCTATCCCTCGAAGAAAGAAATCCACATAGACTTTGGGAATGGCGGTCGCACCCTTGAACTGCATGAAGATGGTTTCGATTTCATGCACGTGATTCTGCAAGGAGGTCAACTCCATCATCCCTGCAGCCCCCTTCAGATTGTGCAGCGCCCTGAATACCGCATCAAAGGAACTCTTGAAATCGACACCACTCTCGATCTTGAACAAGCTCTTCTCCGCAATTTCGAGAATCTCGCTTGCTTCCAGTTTGAATTCTTCCAAGTCTTCTTTTGAGAATGACATACCTTTATTTCGGGACCGTTTGAAATTTACTGAAGCAATAAAAACAACTCCCTAAAAATTAACACTCATTTTTTTTTACATTCAAAGAGAAAAACAACATTGCCATTCGGGAAAAATAAAAAACAAACCGATATCTTTAGAAACTCTTTACCTATGAATCCAAAAACATAAAAAAAAGCTAAATTCAATAAAAAATCTTCAAAAGGGTTTCGTGAGGAAATCTAAATCTTCGCCGAGCGCAGCAAAAATGGAGGTCCGTATTTTATTTTTTTTCTTCGATGCCGATGCGAGGAAAGATACAATCAAGGCGTGAGATCAAGGGTCACAGTAAGGATCAAACGCAAAGGGATCATATGCAATTAGTCCGCCTCATTTATTCCAGTCAGCTGAAAGCAAACACCAACCCGAGTGAGCTTGCTCAAATTCACAATACTGCTCTCAGCCATAATCCAAAAAACGGAATCACAGGAACTCTGGTGTTCGGGGATGACCGTTTCATTCAATACATTGAAGGCGGTCGCAAAGAAGTAAATCACCTGTTCCACAGAATTGGATCGGACCCGCGTCACGAGGAAATTACCCTGATCGACTTCAGTGAAATTATGGAGCGGGAGTTTGAGGATTGGAACATGAAGCTGGTGCTTCTTTCAGAATCAAACCAGAAAGTACTGCGATACTCCCCGAATGGCTCCTTTGAGCCATCACGAATGAGTGCGGATACCGCTCTTCATTTCTTGCGGCAGTTCAGATGAATCAAACACTCATGCCAAAAGCACCCGCAAACACGGAAAATCGCAGATTGCTGATTGTTGACGATGAGCCTGAGATTCTCGATCTTTTGATTGAGCTGCTGACACCCATTTGTGATGAGGTTCTTACTGCGGGCAATGGCGTGGAGGCACTCAGCATTCTGGAAAGCACGCCCGGGATCTGCGCAATCCTGTCCGACATCAGAATGCCCCGCATGGACGGCTTGGAATTGCTGTCACGGGTCAGATCCCGGTTCAATCCGATCCCTTTTGTGGTTCTCACAGCCTTCGGTGACACGAAAAGTTATCAAGAAGCGATTCGCCTCAATGCCACTGACTTCCTGGCCAAGCCGATAGTCCTCGGCGAAATCCAGGAGGTGATGACCAAAGCAATTCAGTATGGTGTCGCAGTGAACCAGTTGAATGAAGCCCTGGACAGGATTTTGTCTCAGGAACAGATTCCCGCTGAGATTTCGGAATCCATCAAAAGAGCCAGACGCACGGTCATGCTCATGAGGATTGAGAGTTCCATCTACATTCAAAACAAGTCCGGAAAACAGTGAATTCGTTCGCTTCGAGATCCCTTTCTTGTACGCTCAACGAAATTCCATGATCAGAAAGCCCCTTGCGTCCTCCTATCGCTAATGATAATCATTCTCAACAATGAGATCTGTACTGTTGATTGTTGTCACCTTTATTTTTTCATCCTCACTGATGAGCCTCGCGGAAGAATCCAAACTCGAGACCCTTCGAATCGAAGACTCACGGGATTCCTTTTTTTATGATGACGCCTCCCCTCGAGACGGCGACCGTGCCGTGATCCTGAGGGGCAAAAAGGTCACCCAGACCAAGCTTGAAGCCCTGCCTGAACTCTCGACCAACAGTCACCGGCAGGCATTTACCAAGGTCCCGGGTCTTCTTGTGAGCGAGGTCACGAACGAAAGCTTTGCCTCGTTCAACTATCGCGGTCAGGGGGACCCGCATGAAACATTCAACGTGCTCGTGCTCCAGGATGGCGCACCCATCGAGGCCGATCTCTACGGGTACCCTGCCACCTACTATGTACCGCCCTATGATTGGGTGGAAAAAATCGAATTCCTGCGCGGCGGAGCGGGACTCGTGTACGGGCCGCTGCCAGGGGGTGCGCTAAACTACCAACTCAAACAGCCAAAAGCGGGCGAGGCACCCGGGGGTTCACTTGGACTTCGGCTCGGCTCAAACGAATTCAAAGCATACAACCTCGGAATCCACTTCGGGCTCGGCGCGACAAATGCTCTCGTGACAGGGCATCGAAGGCTAGGCGATGGATTTCGAACAAATAACAGCGACTTTGATGTGAGCGCTGTTGCCGCTCGTACCACTACAAAATTAAGCGAAGTCGAAAAACTCCGCGTCGAGGTGGAACACTATCAGGCCGAGTTCGGGGAGGCTGGCGGACTCGCCCTCCAAAGCGGCTCAAACCAGATCAGCTTTTTTGAAAACCGTTTCGCCAACACGCTCTCAAATGATCGCCTTCAAGTCAGAAGAACCGGAGCCGTACTTGGGTATCAGCGTAAATTCGAGGGCGGCGCCCTTTGGGATTCGCGCTTCATGATCCACTCCTTTGATCGCGACAGCTTCAGGCAAGCTCTCGGAACGGGCGTTCCCCAATTTGGTGGCGTTGCAAATGGCACGACCAATACCATTCAAAAGCAAGCTTTCACCACTGCGTCGATCGACTCCCGCGTGAAATGGAGTCCTGATTTTGTAGCCGGGAAAAACACGGCGACAGTTGGAACCACCCTGTATTGGGTGGATTCACCCTTTCTGCAATTCCAGGGGGCAACTCCAAATGCCCGCACGGGAGACCTGAGGAAGGACCTGATGCGGAATTCAAGAACCGTGTCCCTGTTTGCAGAGAATCGCCTGGAGTGGGGAGCGTTTTCAATCACCCCGGGAGTCAGGATCGAGAACATTTATCAATCCATCGAAGAACGCCTGAATGTCGGGGCATCGGACCCTCTTCGGAACAACCGTGAATGGAGCCATGTCCCTCTGTTTGGACTTGGAATGGGCTATGGACTTGAAGATGGAAGCGAGTTTTACGGGAATGTGTCGCAGGCCTACAAGCCAAAGACCTATGCCGATACCATTCCGCTCTTCAATAACGATCAAATTGCCGAAGACATCAAGGAAGCAAGATCTTTGCAAGCAGAGGCCGGCTATCGCGGAAGCTCGCGATGGCTTCAGTGGGACAGTTCTGTCTTTTACATTCACTATTCGAATCAATTCGGACGGGTAGTAAACACACTTCAGAACACGGGAGCTGCACGATACCTTGGAGTGGATGGCTCTCTTGAGGGAGACCTTGGGGTTTTTGCGAACCTTTTGAGCAACATGCACCTGTACTTCAATTTCTCAGCATTGAATGCACAATTCACCGAGGGTCAACTTGACGGAAAGACCCCTCAGTACGCTCCAAAATACCTGCTCCGCACAGGGCTGCTCCTGTATCCTGCCGATGGGATCAAGATCGCTCTCATGAACACCCTCGTGACTGAGCACTTCGGGGATGACGAAAACTCAGCGAATTTCAAGATTCCCACCTATCGGGTCTGGGACCTGACCTTTGAAACTCCGATCCTTGAAAAACGACTCAAACTGGTGGGCGGCGTGAACAACCTGTTTGATGCAGCCTACTGGGCAAGAGTCCGAGGCAATGGAGTCGATCCGGCTCAACCCCGGAACTTCTATCTTGGATTGAATGCCCAAATCTGAAAAGGTGATCGCGTACGCTCTCCCTCCTCTCTTGCAATTTGATCGTGGTCGTTTTTGAGGTGGCACCCCCCCCCATTGATTTGACAAGCATTTGATATTATGAATTTTTTCCTGCCTATGCTCGAGCCTGCCCGGAAATTTCTTTATTGATAATTGTTATCATTAGCGCTAGAATCGTCCACGGAATGAGTGCCGCACTTCTTGATCTCCCATCCCTTCGCAGCCCCTTTGGAAAGAGTCTTGCCATTCATGGCGCTCTGGCTGCAGGTCTTCTTGCCTGCATGCTTTGGAATACACTCTCCTCGAGAAGCTCCATTTTGGAAGCGCCCCTCTCTCTTGAGCTCCACTCTTTAAAACCATCCCCAAAAACACAGGTTCGTCAGGCCAAGCGCTCCATTGCACCGGCTGATCCGGCAAAACCCTCCGAAGCTTCTCTTTCAAAGATCCAACCCGTGAGCGCTCCCCCCGCGGAAGTTTCTGAACAGGCGATGGGCACCGCAAGGACTACCTATTTGTCCGAACTTCGTGGTTTTATCGAAAGAAATAAATCCTACCCTCCCCAGGCAAGAACCCTTGGGCATGAGGGACAAGCTGAGATCCGATTTTCAATTTTATCAGACGGCACCCTCGCCTCGATCGAACTGATGAGGTCCTCAGGATCAAGCATCCTCGATCAAGCAGCGCTCTCCCTCTTGCAGAGAGTTCAGAAACTCTCTCCCATTCCCGCTGAGTTGAGATTGACCCGACTCGATCTGGTTCTTCCGATTCAATATTCTTTGAACTAGTCTCTCCGGTTCATGAGACGAAAAGCACCAAACGCCAGGATCGCGCCTGCGAGTTGCGCAACCAAAAATGGAACAAGCGACCCGGGTGCAATTCCGCAAAAAGTATCCGTGAAGGTCCTGGCCAATGTGACCGCTGGATTGGAAAACGCGGTTGAAGAAGTGAACCAGTAGGCGGAAGCCACAAAACAGGAAACTTGAGCAGGAAGGGTCTCATCTTTTCGGGAGGTGCCGAACAAAATCACGAACATCAACCCGAAAGTTGCGATGAATTCCGAGATCGCAAGATTGAATCCGCCTCTCCCATGAGTGGAAATCTGAAACACATCAAGTCCGAACATCAAATGAACCACGAGAACCCCGAGGATCGATCCCGAAACCTGTGCAAGCAGGTATCCTGAAAACTCTCCTCTTCTCATCTCTCCACGGAGTTTCTTGATCAGACTCACGCAGGGATTGAAATGCGCCCCCGAAACCGGCCCCAGAACCCGAATCAAAACATAAAGACCAAGTCCGGTCGCAATCGTGTTGCAGAGTAAGGCGAGCGCCTCATTCCCCGAGGCAAGTCTTTCTGCCATGACTCCGGAGCCCACAATCATCATCAACAGAAAAAAAGACCCGAAAAACTCGGACCAGATCCTGACCTTCACTTCAAATCCCCCAAGCGCGCAGGCAAACTCAATACGCCCTCCCGGATCTCATTCCGAACCCGCCGATACACATCCAAAATCGCATCCTCATCACTCCAGCCACGGGTGATCGAAGGCGGATCCTGAAATCCCATATGGAGGATGCGAGACCCCGGCAGAACGGGACATGCCTCTTTTGCCGAGTCACACACGGTGATCACACACTCAAAGAGTGAATCAGGAAGCTCATCGATGGTCTTTGAGCGGTGGGAGGTCATATCAATCCCCACCTCCTGCATCACCCGGACCGCACGTGCATTCATTCCATGCTTTTGGGTCCCTGCGGATTCCACCTCATAAAGATCCGAAAGAAACGCACGTGCGAATCCTTCTGCCATCTGGGAGCGACAGGAGTTTCCGGTACAGAGAAACAACAGCCTTTTCTTCATGCAGTAGATCTATCCGCAGATCGAGCAGGCGTCAATTCAGATACAAATCGGGACTGAGTCCGTAATTCGGAAGAAGATAAAACCGGCAAAGCCCGGGAACATTCGGGTCAAGCATGACTTTTCTCATGATTTTCTCTTTTAAGGGCTCGTCCGAGTTTGAGGTTTGCAGCCTCAACCGGATCTCATCCTGCCGCAGTTCAAAATTCGCCTGGTTCAGGCGATTGAGTTCGGAGGGGTGTCGATCCACCAGCCTCTCAAGAGGAACATCATGAATGTTCCCGGTAAGGGAAATCACAAAACTGAACTCATGAACCCGGTTCATGGGATCAAGGTAGCGAAGCGGCACAGGAACAAGCTTTCGATCCTCGAGCACCCGAACTCCTGCAACTCCATCCCCGGCATTCATGCCAAAAAGAACGGTTGAGAAGCGAAAGGGATCCTTGGCAAGAGGTCCCACTTCAAGATCAAAGACCCTGAACTCGGAAAGTCGATTGATCCGACGGACATCGAGTGCAAAATTGTCTCTCACCCTGACATGGAGAGCCTGGCCCGATTCGAGGAGGACAAGGACCCCTTCGCCGGTTTCAGACGGGAGAACTTTCAGGATCTTCTCACCGAAAATCAACTCATTCAGAGGAACCTTGTTCAGCTCCGCATGATCGTGAAACATTCGAATCCCATGAGCCATGGTTTCCTGGATCCAGAAAACATTTCGACTGAGGTCCGAAACTGCGCCGGTAAGATTCTCCAGAATGACGGGAGCCCGAAGCTCCATCACAGGCCTTCTCTCAAACCCGTTGGTAAACGCCACTTTGTAGGTACGGATTTGCCCATCCCACACGGATTGGAGTCCTGCCGGGCCGAGATACTCTCCGCTTACGGGATTGTATTCAAAGACATTGTGGTAGGTTTCATTCAGACTCGCGGGATACAGGGTGAGGCCGCCCGGGGTGGCGTGGGCTTTGGTGAGCTGGATTGGATTCAACTCATAACCGCCAAAGCGGGACCGGGTGATCCTGAAGAATTTGCCTTCGCGATTTTCTACAAAAACTCCGCGGCTTGAGGGATCCACCCTTGGTCCGGAAAATGCGTTTCCGCAAAACCCCAAAGCAATCATGGCAACGGTCCAAATGATCCATCCCTTCATCCGCAATTTCTCCCGGAGCCGAAGATAGGGTTTTGCAAAAACGGAATCAACAAAAAGAAACGGGGCCCCTGAAAAATCAGGAGCCCCGCAGGCGTTCCTCTTGTGTGATCAACGAACCTTATTTATCGAGAAGCTTGAATTCCGCGGGCACCACCACGTCGTTCTTCTCAAGATAGTTTCGAAGTCCGGTAAGGGTGTTGCGTGGCCACTTCTTTTGCTTCAGGCGCGCAAGCCACTTGGGAATCGCCCCCATCGGGTCGACCATGATTTCGACCGTGATGAAGGTGGTCTTGCCTTTTTCGGTTTCATGCAGGTAGTAGCGGCTCTCAAGCATTTTTCCGCGAACAATACCGGATCTTGGCGGATTCTCAGGATCTTCGACCGACTTCATCGTAATGATCATCGTACGATCTTTTTTATCGAGTTCCACCTTTGCGAAATAAACGAAGTCACGGTTCTGGAACGGCCAGGGTACGGCAGTATGGTTGTATTCCACACGGTCAAAGAGAGAGGTGAGGCGAATGCGCCTTGCTTCCACGACTTCATCCATCCATTTCTTGCGGCTCTCCATATCAGCAAGAAGTGTCGCGATCTTTTCCATCGGGAGATTCATGAGTGCCTCACCGCGAAAACCCACCGCTCCATCTTCGGCATCCCGGCGGAATGTTTTCACGCCATCTGCATCGGCAATGAACTCCCAATTGGAATAGCGGGTATCATTGGCCGGCTTCGGATCCTCCGACGCAAAAGACGAGGCCGCGCCAAGAAAAAGTGAAACAGCGAACAAGGACTTTGAAATCAAGGATTGTGTTTTGTTTGTCATGCCCCCTATCCTAATGAAACTTCGGGCCGCCGAAAACAAAAAAGAGGGAGTGAAATCCTGAGGATTCCACTCCCTTTCCCATGATAAGGAGACGATTCGGCTTAGCCGAGGAGCTTCAGTGCGCCTTGTGCGTTGCTATTCGCCTGACTGAGAACAGCGGTTCCAGCTTGCGCCAGGATGTTGGTGCGGGTGAGCTCCGAGCTCTCGCTTGCCACATCGACATCATAGATCCGGCTTTTTGCTGCAGAAAGGTTTTCTTCGTAGATGCCAAGGTTCGTGACCGAGGACCCGAGGCGGTTCTGGAGTGCGCCCACTTCAGCGCGGTTTTCCGAGAGTCGTGTGATCGCGCTGTCGATTTTTGCGAGGTTCGCTTGTGCTTCTTCCTTCGAAGCGGTGTTCACATCGGCGACTCCGAGTGCCGCGGTGCTGATATTCAATTTTTGGGTATCGAAGTGGAAGCGGTCGAGCTCGGGAGAATTGTGGAGTCCCACTTGGATTTCAAGACTCTTTCCATCTCCATTCAGGAGCTTGTGACCGTTGAATTCGGTGGTTTGGGAGATCCGATCGATTTCAGAGCGGAGTTGGACCATTTCCTTGTTGATGAAGCCGCGTTCCTTGTCACCAATGGTGTCGGATGCTGCCTGGATCGACAGTTCCCGGAAACGGGTCAGAATGGATCCCACTTCGTTCATTCCGCCTTCCGCCACCTGCACCATCGAAATTCCGTCATTTGCGTTGCGGTTTGCCTGACGCAGGGAGCGGATGTCCGCGCCCATCTTGGAAGCAATCGAGAGTCCTGCGGAGTCGTCCGCTGCACGGGCAATCCGGGTACCGGATGCGATCTTTTCAAGACTGTGGCTTTGGCTCAGGCTTGCCGTTCCAAGGTTCCGTTGCGCTACCATCGACTGTACGTTTGTGTTGATTCTAAGTCCCATAATGTTCTCCTTATCAGTACCCTCGGGGTAAGCCACCCTTGAGCGTTCTTGGGGCGCCATCCTCAGCCCCCTGCTTGACTTTTTTAGTCAGTCAAACTGCTTACACTGGAGCATATCGGTCAAGAAAAACTAATCTTGAGCAAAAAGTTACACTTTTTTCTTGCCAAAAGATTGACTCCTCAGAAGACTGCCAAGCCATGACTGAGTTCTTGATCATTGGAGCCGGAATCGCGGGACTGACGCTTGGGCGTGAATTAAGCGCCACATTCGGAGCGGATTCCGTGGTTTTGCTGGAAAAGTCGAAAGGCCTCGGCGGTCGCCTTGCCACGCGAAGGGGAGAATCCACGCGTTTTGACCACGGAACCCCGGAGATTCCACCGCACACTCTCGCATTGCTCGGCATCTCGAGTGGAGATTTCTTGTTTGAAGGGGCCACCTCCCTCGCCAAGCACCTCTCCCTTGGCCTCAGGGTGGAAAAAAACCAACGTGTCTCGCGCCTCACTCGCGACTCTTCTCGCTGGATTCTGACGACCGATGAGGGGAAGACCCATGAAACAAGGAACCTGATCCTCACGGCACCCCTGCCCCAAGCTCTGGAACTCCTGCAAGGAAATGCGATTCGATTTCCAGAAAGCCTCCTCTCCCTGCACTACGAAATGGCGGTGGTCGCACTCCTTCAGGGCTCGGGGATCCACGAAGAGGCTTCACTCGTCCGCTTTCAGGATTCCGAACTGCTGACTCTTGCCAACGAGCAAAGGAAGGGGATCTCGGCGGCTCCCGCGTGGACGGTCACTTTCTCGCCTGCATGGAGCAAGACCCATTTCGAACTTTCAGAGGATTCCTTGCTGAATCTCGCCCGCGAGACCCTTCAGCGAAGGTGGCCTGATTTTTCAGGATCCATTGAAATCAAGAAATGGCGGTATTCCAGGCCGGAATCCTCGGTTCCGTCATCCTTTGAAAAAATCACGGAGGCTCCCGCCCTCTACCTCGCCGGAGACGCATTCTCAATCCAAGAGGACTCGCCCGGAATCGAGCGTTCCATCCGATCCGCTCTTGCGCTTTCTAGGTGGCTTCAAAACGGATGAGCGGATTGCAGTACTCCACTTCGCGCCCCTTGAATCTGCGCTTGTAGAAGTCCACTCCCTGATACGGATCCACCCCACCCTCCCCGTGCTTTGGCGGGAGAATCCCGTTCAAATCATAATGACGGAGGCCCGATCCCATGCATGCTTTCATGGCCTCCCATTGGGCGGACACATTCAAACTGAGATTCGGACACTCCAGACCACGACTTTCATGGGCAAAAAAATAGATTCCGACTCCACCAAACCTGAGGAGCAGGAGGGATGCCTCACTTCCGCTTTTTTCATGGAACGCCGTGATCACATCTGACTCGATCCCCCGGTCCCCCTTCCCGGACAGCAACCCGTGGATCCAGTCCCGCTCCGGAATCGGCAGTCCCCTCGAATGATAAAAGGCACGGGTTTTTGCCCAAAAATCATCGATCGCCTCCACAGCGGAAACCAACTCCACCCGGACACCGTGCCGATGAGCCCTTTTGATCTCGCTCCGGATCCGGGAAGGAAGACTCCTCCATTGCCCATCCACGGAGTCCGCAAGATCCAGAACCATGGTTCGCGCGTTGTCCACCCGGTCAAGAGGGAACGCAAGATGCTCCCGGAGAAACTCGAACTCCGGAAGTCCGAGCCGGGGCCTGAGCCGAACGGATCGAAGGCCGGGCTTGGCTTGATGAAGGGCAAACACCGACATGCTGATCTGTTCATTCAATCCGCGGGGATCGCGGATTCTCTCCCAGTCCAATACCGGACCGTTCACACACTCGGCTTCAGTTCCGTCCCCGGAAACCGCAAAGAGGGAAGCCGCCTTTCGCTCGGGAGAGAACACCACAAACGGATGTCGATCCGGCGCAGAAAAGGCATGGCCCCACTCAAGACTCTGACTCAGCGGAAAATCAGGACGATACAGCGCACGATACATCGCGCGCTCTTCCGCACCGAGTGAACCCAGGGGCTTGGCAATCCAGGAACCGCTCATGGAAAAATGGTAGCCTTTTTACGCCGGAATTGAACTCCAAATTTGCCATTGGAAATTCTCCACCCCTGCCGTATTGTTCCCCCACAACGAAGGAGACCCCCGTGGCGTTTCATTGGATCGGAAAGTCCGAGGATGGCGAGACCATCACTCTTCGAAAGCTGAAAAAAACGGACTTCCGTTTTCCTGCATACTTTACCCCCGAGTGGGAATCCAAACACCAGGATCTCGTGCGAACGGGCGTGATCCTTGACGTGGAAACCTCCGGACTCCGGTTCGATCAGGCAAAAATCATTGAACTCGGGCTTCGCCCGTTCCTGTTCAACCGCGAAACCGGAGAAGTGCTGGCCGTGGGACAGGATTACTCCAGCTTCCAGGATCCCGGCGAAGCGCTGAGCGAAGAGGTGAAGACCATCACCGGGATCACAGATGAGATGGTCAAGGGACACTCCATCCAATGGGCGGAAGTGGACGCGATCCTCGATTCAGCGCAGATCATCGTCGCCCACAATGCAGCCTTCGACCGTCCCTTTGTGGATTCCCTTTCCAAAGTCTCCCGCCAAAAAATCTGGGGATGTTCCTTCAAGCAAATCGATTGGTCCTCCAAAGGGTTTCCCTCACAGAAACTCGACATTCTCAGCATCTTTCATGGATTCTTCACCGATGCCCACAGGGCACTGAACGATGTCGATGCGCTCTTGCATCTTTTGAGTCATGCCGACACCACGCGGGGCTCCCCCTATTTTCTTGAGCTTTTGACCGAAGCACGAAAAACCACCTACCAACTGATGGCTCTTTCCGCGCCCTTCGAGTCCAAGGACCTCCTGAAGTCACGCGGGTACCGGTGGGACAACCCCGGAAGAACCTGGTGGAAGGAGATCGCTCACGCGGATCTTTCGCTTGAGACTGAGTGGCTTGAGGAATATGTGTATTCCGGAGCATTCCGGGGAAAAGTGATCGAGATCCCTCCCACCGAGCATTTCAAGGGAAAGACGACCGCATGAATCCGGATCCCCGCTCCACATCCATCTCCATGGATGTCAACATTGAATACCTGCTCAGCTTTCTTCAGGACGAATTCCGGGATCTCACGGAAATGAGAATCCATCCGGTGGCTCCCACCGGAATCCGAAAAAGCCCGGACCTGCCCCAGGATTACGACCCCGAGGAGAGCAACGTGCACCGAAGCCGCGGCGTCAGGGTGCGGGTCTTCAGTCGCGAGTATTTTTTCCCGGTCGAATGGGTCATCGAAGGAAAGCAAGCCGAGATCAGATCCCTCGCCCTTGAAATTCGTGAATTCCATACCTCGAAAGAGCAATAGAAGCGAGCATCAATGAACCACTTGCGTTACCAAAGCCTGCTTTCCCCTCGAGTCATGATCGCATTGGCACTTCTATCGCATTTCGCGTGCGGAAGCGGCACCCGGTCCTTCGCCGGAACCCCGATCGACTTTCCGTCCTATCCGGCACCCGGGATCGTTCAGGATTGCAAAAAGCCCGATTTCCTCTCGTCTTCCAAGGCACGAAATGCCGAGGAGATGATCCGAAAGAACAATTCCGATCTCACGAAGCCGAATTTCGGAGGAAAGTATCTTCTTCTTCAGATTCCCTACATGATGGGCTCGGACTGGCTCATCGTGGATTGTGGAACGGGAAAATTCCTCCCTGAAGTTATTTCAGGAAATGCGGAATTCAAGCTCCAGAGTTTTCTGGTCCGGCTGACTGAAAAAAACTCCTCGAGCTGGAAGCTCTGGACCGGATCCCAGTTCGTAAAACTCGAGGACCTGAAGGAAGCGCAAGGTCCCTCCCTGGAGAACTCCCTTTCTGCAAGATACCAATCCCTGTTCAGTTCCTATCCGGCGGCCTCCAAGAAAATCAAGTGCGCACCCCTGAAGTACTCCTCTTATTTCAGGGCTCACAATGCTGAACAAACCATTCGCAACCAAAAGAATGATTTCTCGACCCCGAACTTTGCCGGATCCTATCTCCTGATCCGGGTCGAACTCCTGTTTGAGACCATTCACTTGATCGCACATTGCGAGACGGGGATTTTCTCTCCGGAATATCGATCCGGGGAGATGACCTTTCAGCCCGGAAGCAGGATTGCCATTCTGACAAACTCGGGAAATCCGCCGGAGGTTCTGCTCTGGGAGGAAAACTCCTGGATCAAGAGACCGGACACCACCCTCTCCGCGGGAAACCTCGTGTTCAACGAGCTTGCCCGGGAGGAAGCCCGCGCCTTGATCAAGCTTTTCCCCAATCCGCATCATCGCTCCAAAATCGAATTCAAGGATCTGCTTTGCCGTGAAACAGATCCGGTTCAATGCAGCTTTCTTGCTCCCGACGCAAAGGCTGTGGATCAGAGAATTCCACTGCTTGCGCCCCCGGGGCAGGAAACGTTGAAAACACTGAAACACCTCGGCAGCCTCATCGAAAAAGATGGAACCGGGGTTGGCGGAGTGCGCCTTGAGCAGGGGGTTTGCATTCCGGAAAAATCCCTGTGCCGGCTGGGCACCCAATAGCGATTTCTCTTTTTCCGGAATTTCGGATACTCTCGGCACCCATGAAACAACGGATCCAGAACATGAGAGACATCCAGCACTTCGGAGAAGAAGGCGGTGTCGTCCCCGTCATTGATGTTGCCTCAACCTCGACGTTTCTCAACCCCGCAGACATGGAACGCACTTTCCATGGAGAATTGGAAGGATGCTATCTTTACAGCAGGCACTCCAATCCCTCCGTCACCGCATTTGGAAAGAAGTTCGCGGCTCTCGAAGGCACAGAGGCCGCACTGGGCGTTTCCAGTGGAATGGCGGCGATTGCGACGACTCTTGATCAATTGGTATCCGCCGGTGAGCACATTGTCGCATCCCGAACCATTTACGGCGGAACCTATGCCCTTTTCAAAAACCTGTTCCCCCGCCGCGGGATCCGGGTGAGTTTTGTTGATATGGACGACCTTTCGGCCGTGGAGCGGGCGATTCTTCCCGAGACAAAAGTGCTCTTCACGGAAACCCTGAGCAATCCACTTCTGCGAATGGCGGATCTGAAGGGACTCTCCTCGATCAAAAACAGAAACGGCTTGAAGCTGGTTGTCGACAACACCTTTGCCCCGCTCCTCGTGACTCCGGCCGACTTCGGGGCCGATGTCGTCATCCACTCCTGTACAAAGTACATTTCCGGCGCAAGCGACATGATTTCCGGGGTCATCGCAGGTTCCCGCGATTTCATCGCAAGCCTGATCGACATCAACTCAGGCTCGGTCATGCTGACCGGTCCTGTCATGGATGCAAAAATCGCCCACGAGCTCTACCTGAGGCTCGATCATTTGCCCATCCGGGTGGAGGCACACTCCCGTGCCGCCCAGTTTCTGGCTGAAAAAATGGAGGCCCACGGGGTCCCGGTTTTTTACCCGGGATTGAAATCCCATCCACAACACCGCCTGATGAGCGATCATCGAAACGAGGGTTTCGGATTCGGGGGCATGCTCACGGTGGATTGCGTCACCTCGAAACGAGCGATGGAGCTGGCAACCGAACTTCAAAACAACAAATTCGGCTTGTATGCCGTTTCCCTCGGATTCTCAAGAACCCTGATGAGCTGTCCCTCGGTCAGCACCTCCAGCGAGATTCCGGAAAAAGAACAGCGTGAAATGAATCTGTCGCCAGGTCTTCTCAGACTCTCGATCGGATTCACGGGAGATCTGGAAACCCAGTGGCAGCGATTTCAATCGGGCTATGATCGCCTTCTGAAAGAAACCCGATGAGTTATTTTTCCAATCGATGCCCCCATTGCGAGAAGGGACGGATTTTCAGGGGCATCGTGCGCATGAACCCGGCTTGCACCGAGTGCGGGGTTCGATTCGAACGTGAATCCGGGTATTTCATCGGCGCCATGATCGCCTCCTATTTTTTGGGCGTTTTTCTGGCTCTCCCCACCCTTCTTGCGGCCGTGTTCGCCTATGAGTTCCCCATGAGCCAGGCACTGGTTTTCGCTTCGATTCAGCTCCTTGTTCTTCAGCCCTTTTTGTTTCGCACTTCGCGGATTCTTTGGATTCGAATCGAGGCCGCACTCACCCGTTCGATCCACAGATAATCTTGATCATTATACTTTAGTATTGACGCACCTAGCCCACTTGGCTATCCTCCGGACCATGAAAAAGCTCCCGGGTTTTCTCTTTGGTGCTCTTGTTCTGAATCTCCCCCCTTTTGCCTTCTCATCCCCCATCCCGAGAAATGAGATTCTCTCTCAGCTGGAAAAAAGCTCTGAGTCAGAGTTGAAAGATCTTTTCAACGTGCGCAACCACAAAGGGGAATCCATCTTCAGATCCTCTCGCAAGCTCGAAGCGGGAATCTGGGCGACCCGTGACCCTCTTCGCGATGGGATCGAAGGAACCTCCACCGATTTGGTCTATCGTCGATTCAGGATCCCCTTGCGGAGATCACCCGTGATCGTCGCGGTGATCGATGGCGGGATCGACATTTCCCATCCCGAGCTACGGAACAAACTCTGGACAAACAATGCTGAGCTGAACGGAAAGCCTGGAATTGACGATGACGGGGACGGATACGTCGATGACGTGTACGGGTGGAATTTTATCGGAAATCGCGACGGCAGAAATCTAAACGAGACCAATCTTGAGGTCGCGCGGGTCTTTTCCCAATTGAAGAAAAAACAAATGCAAGGCCCGCTCTCCGCATCCGAGGCGGAACTGTTCGAAAAAGTGGAACGTGAACTCGGGTCCGCCATTGATTCCGCAAACAAGAACCTGATCCGATATGAGGCGTTTCTGTCTGCGATTGAAACCTTGAAGCAGCACGGACTGAAGGAAGAAACACTCAAGGCTCTTGAGGAAATCCCGCCGGAGAATGAAACCATTCGCACCGCACTCTCTCTTGCACGCCGGGTTTTTTCAAACGGCATCACCTCTGTTGAAATCCGCGAAGGGATACAGTACTTCCGCACAAGCCTGAAATACCACTTGAATCCCGGATTCGATGCATCTGCCGTCATCGGGGACGATCCCGGAAATCTTGAAGAAAAAGGATATGGAAATCCCGATGTGACGGGTCCCGACTCCCTCCACGGAACCCATGTTGCGGGAATCATTGCCGCGAATCGGGACAACCCTTTCGGGATCGAAGGCCAGGCTCGCACTATCCGAATCATGGCCATTCGTGCGATCCCCGACGGGGACGAGAGGGACAAGGATGTTGCCAACGCCATTCGCTTTGCAGTGGATCATGGCGCACACATCATCAATATGAGCTTTGGAAAATCCTATTCGCCCGAGAAGCATGTTGTGGACGAGGCAGTTCGCTATGCGGAGACCCGGGGAGTGCTGCTCATCCATGCCGCGGGGAACGACAATCGGAATACGGACGGAGAGGAAAAAAACTATCCCAACCGCGTACTCGGATCGCTGACCGGAAAATCGACCGAAGCAACAAACTGGATTGAAGTAGGTGCATCCGGTCCGAAACGGGATTCCCAGCTCCCTGCTTCCTTCTCAAACTACGGGAGAACCACAGTGGATGTGTTCGCCCCCGGCGTGGGAATCGTCTCGACGGCTCCAGGGAATCGATACCGCGCACTCGATGGTACCTCCATGGCGGCACCGGAGGTGGCGGGGGTCGCGGCCCTCCTCTGGGGAAAAGTACCAAGCGCAAACTACCGGGACATCAAGACAGCCATTCTCTCGAGTGTGAATCTGTATCCTGGCCTGATGTGCGAAATGCCGGGCTCCGGTGCGGAGAAAAACCCCGTCATGGTCCCCTTTGAAAGCCTTTCCATTACCGGCGGAACGGTGAATGCGTTCGAATCGATGCGATGGCTCTTGGCCCACTGAACCTGAATTTGTTTTCGCTCCTCTTTTTTTTCCCGGCTTCGCTGCTCGCAGCGGGTGCACGGGCCTCCGTATGCTTTGACCTGACGAAGCCGAATGTACGACTCCTCAGGCCTGCCCCGACAGCATTCCCGGAGATGGGAAAGGAAACGGAATCCTTCGGAACAGATGAAAAGAGCGGCCTTGATTGGGCAAGTGCCGCAGGTCGGGTGAACAAACCGGTTTCCATGATCCTGGATGCCCTGCTGGATCCGATGACCACGCGGGATCGCGATACAACCACCGTCCAAGTGGAACGCACCCAGGTGAAGGGCGCCATCCAGAAACAGCACATCAAGGTGAAGGTGAAACCGTTCTTTCTCCTTACTCTCGAATGGGAAGAGGAATGGCTGTACACTCCGAAGAAGGGACGCCCCGGAAAACCCGAATCCGTGGTGATTTCCTACCAAAAAACCGCCGGAACCTCCCACATTGAACACTTTTGCGGAAACATCATGATTCAAAAACTGACCCCGTCGGTGAGCGCGGTCTATCTGACCGAAGAGATCAAGGCGGATCGAAGGAGCGCGGAGGACGCATATCGCGGACTGATGGGAACCCTGCGGACACTTCGAGAATGAATCCTATGATCCGGTTCCTGATCAAACGTGCATGGTTTGTGACCGCCCTCACTTCGATTCTCGGGGCTGCGGGGGGATATTTTTCGGTTCACCTTTTTTCAAATCTGAGGACGGACCTCGAAGAGCTCCTTCCGACACAAGCCCGAAGCGTTCTTGATTTGAACGAAGTCCGCTCGCGCCTGGAGACCACGAACAATCTTGCGATCCTCATGATCTCGGACAAACCCGATGCGAGCAAACGGTTCGTGGATGCCTTGGCGGGCGAAATCGAGAAGCTTCCGCGGGAGGTATGTGCGGGGGTCGAGTACAGGATCGACAAGGAGATCGAATTTTTCGCAAAGCGAAAGTCGCTTTTCATCGATTTGAAGGATCTCGAAATGATCCGCGACTATATCCGTGCCAAGGTGAATTACGAGCTCAGCCTCTACAATCCCCTGACGATCATCGAGAATAAAAACCTGAAGGAACCCTCCTTTGATTTCAAGTCCCTGAAAAAGAAATACGAATCCAAATCCAATTCCTATTCCCGCTTCCAGGACGGATACTATGCCACTCCTGACAAGAAACAGAGAGTGATCCTCGCAAACCTGCCCGGGAACAAATCCGGAATCAGCGCCTCAAAAGAACTGCGTGAGGCTGTGGATGGAATCATCGAGCGCTTAAACCCCGCCTCCTTCTCTGCCGATCTTGAAGTGCACTTTGCGGGGGGGGTACAAGACCTGATCGATGAGCACGAGGCCCTGGTGGAGGATCTGCTTCTGTCCACCGTTCTTGTCACCCTGCTCGTGAGCATCGCCATGCTCCTCTACTTCAAGTCCTTCATGGCGACCCTCTCCCTGATCTTGGCCTTGCTTGTGGGAACCCTCTGGACCTTCGGGGCCGGGTATTTTCAGGTCGGATACCTGAACGCGAACTCCGCATTCATGGCGAGCATTGTGATCGGGAACGGGATCAATTTCGGAATCATCTTTCTTGCCCGGTATCTCGAGGAACGGAGAAAGCGAAAGGAAACGCCCCGGAGCATTTACATCGCCCTTCAAAAGACGGCTTCCGCCACGGGAGTCGCCGCACTCGCAGCAGGACTTGCCTACGGATCCTTGATGTTGACGAGCTTCCGCGGTTTCCGGCAGTTCGGAGTCATCGGATTCACCGGAATGGCCCTGTGTTGGCTTGCCACCTACACGTTCATGCCTTCCTTCATGATTCTCCTCTATCGACTCGGGTTTCTCCGCAAGCCCGTGCGCACCACAAAATCCCGCTTCACCCGAGGCCTGGCACACCTGATCAGCAAACGCCCGCGAACCATCCTTGTGGCGACTCTCGCCGCCACCCTGCTCTCGGCCGCAAGTCTTTCCCGGATCAATCCGGGAATCATTGAAACCAACATGAAAAAACTCCGGAACAAAAAGAGCGCGGAAAGCGGCTCCATGTACTGGGGAGAATACGTCGACAAGCTGTTTGATCGCTACCTCTTGCCTGTGGTGATCCTTCCAAAAGATGAAAAAGATGTTCAACCGATCGCAGACGAGGTCAGACGCACGAAAGCGCGCGAAGGAGACCGGAGTTTCATTGTGAACGTAAGCACGCTTCAGGATTTCATTCCGGGACAGCAGGCGGAAAAAGTCCGGGTCCTCAGGCAAATCGACGACTTGCTCCCCGCTCAGCTCCTTCGCCAGCTCAGACCCGAGGAACGCGAGCTTGCACGGGGCTTGCTCTCTGAGAACTCCTTCAAACGTTTCGGCCCGGGTGAGCTCCCGGAACTGGTCCGCGGCAAATTCCGCGAGCGTGACGGCACGCTTGGAAAACTCATCCTGATCGAGCCCTCGCTTTCCCCCGAACTCCAGAGGAGCGAGAATCTGATTCATTTCGTCCATTCTGTGAGGGACTCTGTGGACAGAATTGTGCCGGGCACGGCCGTTGCCGGAACCCTTCCCGTCACCTCCGACTTGTTCGAATCCATCGTGAAGGATGGACCGAAAGCGACCTTTTTTGCTTTCATTGCCGTCTTTCTGCTCGTGATTCTCTTGTTCCGGGAAATGAGGACGGCAGCCCTCTGTTCCTTTGCCCTTTTCCTCGGGGTGCTCTGGCTGTTCGGGTACGTCTTGATTTTCGATCAAAAAATCAACTTCCTGAACTTCATTGCGCTTCCCATCACCTTCGGGATCGGTGTCGACTACGGGGTGAACGTCTTTCAGCGATACCGATTGGAAAAAAAGGGTGGAATCCTGCCCGTGCTCGAGCAAACGGGAGGTGCGGTGCTGCTCGCGAGTTTCACGACCGTCACCGGATACGGGTCGCTTCTGATCGCAAGCAACCAAGCCTTCGTAAGTTTTGGAAAGCTTGCCGTTCTCGGGGAGCTTACCTGTGTCCTTGCGGCCGTGGTCTCACTGCCTGCGCTATTGTTCCTCCTGGAACGGAGGCAAGGCGCAGTTCGAACCTCAGGGCCTGGGTCGGGACAGGGCTGATCCCCGGATAAGCCACCTTGGTCTGCTGGCCAACTTCAATGAATGAAAGAGGTTTACTCAGCGCGCAACCGGTAGCACTTCTTGATGAAATCCCCAAAAAGGGATAGGGTTTCGGGCATGTCAAACCCTACAGTGATTGGAATCAACGGATGCGGCCGTATTGGTCGCAAAGTACTTCGTCTCGCCTTTGCGCGCCCCTCGGTGAAGGTGGCCGCCATCAACGACATGGGAGATCTTCCCACCCTGGTTCACCTTCTCAAACACGACTCGGTCCATGGAAACTGGAACGCCGACATCCACATCGAGGCAGGAAAGATCATGATCAACGGACAACCGATCCGCGTATTCTCCGACCGTGATCCCTCGAAACTTCCGTGGAAATCCGAAGGGGTCGAATTGGTGCATGAATGCACAGGCGTCTTTACGGACAAGGCCGATGCTTCCAAACATTTTGAAGGAGGCGCAAAACGCGTCCTTATTTCGGCCCCCTCGAAAGACGCCGATCTCACCTTGTGTTTCGGAGTGAACCACACGAGTTACCAGGCCGAAAAGCACAAGGTGATTTCCAACGCATCCTGCACCACCAACTGTCTTGCTCCCGCCGCAAAAGTCATCGACGACGCTTTTGGAATCGTTCGCGGGACCATGATGACGGTGCACAGTTACACCAATGACCAAAGGATTCTCGACCTTCCCCACAAGGATCTCCGTCGCGCCAGGGCTGCAGCACTTTCCATGATTCCGACCTCCACGGGTGCCGCCAAGGCTGTGGGCTTGGTGCTTCCGCACTTGAAGGGAAAGCTCGACGGACTCTCGATCCGCGTTCCCACTCCGAATGTCTCCGTCGTCGATTTCACCGTGGAAGTGAAGAATGCAACCACCAAGGAAGCCGTGAATGCCGCTCTCAAGGCCGCATCCGAGACCTCTCTCAAGGGAGTTCTCGGGTTCACGACCGAACCCCTGGTCTCGTGCGACTTCAACGGGGACCTGAGAAGCTCGATCATTGACTCGGAACTCACAATGGTTCTGGGTGGCACTCTTGTAAAAATCATCACTTGGTATGACAACGAATCCGGCTTCTCCAACCGGATGCTGGATGTGACCGAGTATCTCGCGTCCAAGGGAATCTGAAGGCCATGCGTTTAAAGTCCATCCGAGAGCTCCCGATCCGCGGGAAACGAGTGTTTCTTCGCCTTGATTTCAATGTGCCCTTGAGCCCTCCGGATGCGGAAGGACACCGGACCGTGAGCGATGACACCCGAATTCGCGAAGCGATTCCGACCATCCAGTATGCGAGGGAACAAGGAGCGAAAGTGATCATCGCCTCGCACTTGGGACGTCCGAAGGGAAGACGAAATGAGGAGTTCACACTCCTCCCTGCCGCCCACCGCCTGTCCGAAATTCTCGGAACCGATGTGACCCTTGTCGATGATTGCATCGGTGAAGGAATCGAACTCAAGACCCGTCAACTTCAAAACGGAGACGTGATGGTTCTGGAAAACCTCCGGTTCCATCCGGAAGAAGAAGCGAACGACCTCAAGTTTGCTCAAAGTCTCGCAAAGCTTTGCGACGTCTATGTGACCGATGCGTTCGGAACCGCTCACCGTGAACATGCCTCAACCCACCGCCTGCCCTCGATCATGCCGGATCGTGGAGCGGGCTTTTTGATCGAAAAAGAGGTGAAGTACTTCAACCAGATCCTTCAAAACCCGGCAGCTCCCTTCCACCTGATCCTGGGCGGAGCCAAGGTCAGCGACAAGATCAAGACCATCGAGGCGCTGCTCAAGGGTGTCCAAGGAGTGCTTGTCGGTGGTGCGATGGCGTATGCCTTCATGAAGGCGAAGGGCGATCCGATTCCCTCCGAGTGGAAACAACCCGCTCCCGAAGATGTCGAAGCGGCGAAATCCATCCTGAGCGAGGCCGAGAAAAAGCACATCCCTCTTCTTTTGCCCGAGGACACGAATTCAGGGTTCGACATTGGCCCGAAAACGATTCAAAAGTACAAAAACTTCCTCGCGGGAGCGAAGACCGTGTTCTGGAACGGACCGCTCGGATGGTTTGAGAAGCCGGAATACAGCAAAGGGACATTCGAGATTGCAGAAGCCTTGGCTCAAAGCACCGCCATCAAGGTGGTCGGCGGTGGCGATACCGTATCGGCAATCACGCAAGCCGGCCATGCGTCCAAGTTTGATCACCTTTCCACGGGCGGTGGAGCGGCTTTGGAGTACCTTGAAACGGGCTCCCTTCCGGGAATTGAAGTCCTGAAAGCTCCGTACCGCGCCTCTTCCCCCGATCTCTTGTAACCGGAATCCATACTGCAAAGGAGCAGCGATGACCTCGAATCCAAGAATCCTTCTTGCCGGAAATTGGAAAATGAACCACGGCCCGAAGGCCACACGTGAATTCCTATCCCGCCTCGATCTTCCCAAGAAGGATGGCGCGCAAGCAAGAATTTACGTTCCTTGCCTGAGCCTTCCGGAAGCCCTGGCGGCGGTTGAAGAAAGAAGACTCCCGGTTCAGATCGGCGCCCAGAACATTCACTACGAACGGTCAGGGGCATTCACCGGGGAGATCTCGGGACCCATGCTCTCCGAGATCGGGATCCATCAGGTGCTGATCGGTCATTCAGAGCGAAGACAGTATTTCGCTGAAACCAACGAAAGCATTCTCTTGAAAACCAGGAGTGCCCTTGAACAGGGGTTCGAGGTGCTCCTGTGCATCGGGGAACTCCTCTCGGAGCGTGAGTCCGGTAGAACCGAGACCGTGCTTCGGGAACAACTGGTTCGCGTATTGCAGAATGAGGAGTGCAAAGCCCATTTCGGAGGGCGGCTTCACCTTGCCTATGAACCCGTGTGGGCCATCGGCACCGGAGTGGTCGCAACCCCGGAACAGGCCGAACAAGCCCATTCCTTCATCCGATCCCTTCTTGCTTCTTCCCTTGGGGAATCAAAAGCACGGGCAACAAAGATCCTGTATGGCGGGAGCGTGACTCCGGCCAACTTCAAGGAACTCCTTTCGCGTCCGGGGATTGATGGTGGTCTGGTTGGGGGCGCATCCCTGAAACCTGACTCTTTTCGGGCGCTTTGGGACCTGATTTAGATTCTCTTTCCCTGAAGCGGTTTTTTTGCTAGTGTTTGAGCACTTATGATTACCATAATTACCGTGATCCACATTGCAACCATCGTTCTTCTTGTGATTTCCGTGCTCCTTCAGTCGGGCAAGGGAGCAGAGATCAGCGCATCTTTTGGTGGATCCAGCCAAACCGTATTCGGCAGCTCTGGCGGTCAAAACTTCTTCCAAAAACTCACCTACACCCTGGCCGGAATTTTCATGGTCACCTCGTTGACCCTCACCATTCTTCCTGGAAGATTGAAAAAGTCGGTCCTCGACGGCTATTCCACTCCTGCAACGGCACCTGCTCCGAATGCAGCCCAGCCGTCTTCCACGGGTTCAGAGCCCGACCAAATGCCTCCCGTGGAACAGAAGAAGTAACTCCCTCAGAGGCGCCTCCATCGTCCACTTTTTCATCGTGAATCATCGAGGAACGAATCCGCGTTCGAGCGTCCAATGATGTGAATCGCTCCGGAGAACGCCTTCATCCGGTGGATCTTCATGACAAGAGCAAGCCGTCGGCTTGAAAACACAGGGTGCTTGATTTCAAGGATCCTCCTGACAAAACTGTCATAGGCATTCCAAACGGGGACCTTCTCCCCAGCTCCCTTGGTGCAAGACTCACAGGTGTAAAAGGGAAGAAAAAACCCGTCCTTCCGCGATTCAGAGGTCTCCTTCACGATCTTCGGAATCAGGTTTCTGAGCGAGTCGTCTTCACGCCCGAGCGCCAACAAAAGGGCATCCATCGACTTATACCCGAACCTCGCCACGGGAAGCTCTTTCATCAGGACATTTCCAGCCCGATCCTTGAGATCCGAACCGGTTTCAAGGGAACAGTAATAGAACACGCCCTTGTACTCGACCTCGCACTTTTTCGAACCCCAATCGAGGTGGAAATCGAGACTCCGATCCACCACGGACTCGAGGCGTCCTCCGGGTGACATCCAGGCAAGTTCCACATCCACTTTTGCCATATGGGTGGCCGAGGCCCATGACGCGCTTCCGCCCGTAAAACACCCAATCACCGATCCAGCCAGTACCGAAACAAGGTTCAGCAGTCTCATGGCGTGTATTTAAACTATGTTTATTTAATTGTCAAGACCCGAACATTTCTTCGATCTTCACACGCCTGTGCTCAAAAATGCGGCTCACGTCGGACTTTACCTTGCCGAGCCCGAACCATTGCCCAAGCTTCCCCATCGGGAGCTCAAACCGAACCCAATCCCGCAGCAATGTTCCACCGCGAACGGACTCGAAGGTATGCTCATGGTACCACAGCGAGTACGGCCCCCGGATCTGGTTGTCGACAAACCGGAGTGGCGGCTCCCACTCGGCAATGTCCGTGATCCAGCTCAGGGGAATCCCGTGTAGCTTCAAGCGGTACCGGATCTTGGTTCCCTTTTCGATGCTGGGGGTGGAAACCCGTTGAATCTTGAAATTCAACCATTCCGGAGTGATCGCTTCAAGGTTCCTCGCTTCGGAAAAAAACGGAAAGATCGACTCGATCTCATGCGGAACAAACTGTTCGGCATAGAAAACGAACACGCCTTTTGCCGCCTTCAGGGGATGCAAGTTCCACTGGGTGACCTCGGCAAGAATGGAATCCACATCCGGATACTTCATCAGGAATCCGGTATCGGACAAGCGAACCGACACCACCGCCTGACTCTCCAAAAGAGCCTGCGCAAATTCTCCGATCGCAAGCTTCAATGCAAACGCCGGGGCACGCGGAGCGAGACAGACATTGAGTAACTTTGCGAGTTTCTTCATGAGATCACGGTTCGAGACCGGATCATTCGCAACCATGTTGTAGACTCCGGAGACCTTGGAATTGTGGATTGCATAGCTGATGAAGCGCGCAACATCGGTCAGATGGACCAGGCTCATTAACTGTTCACCCGATCCAAGAACCCCTCCCACACCTTGCAACAGCGGGGTCAGAAGTTTCGGATAGGCACCCGACTGATGCGAAAAGACCACCCCGATCCTGAGAGTCACCGTTCGAACGGTCGAAGGAAGACCCCCGAGCGCCTTCTCCCAATCCCGACTCAATTCAGCAAGGAATCCCGATCCGGCGGGGGAGTTTTCGTCAAAATGCTCCCCGTTCGCGGAGGATCCATACACTCCAATTGCTGAACCCTGAATCCAAACCCTGAGCTTCGAATTTCCCTTGATCTCTTCGACCAGGCTTTTTGTGCCGGAAACACGGCTCGTGATGAGCTTGTTCTTGAACTCGGCACTCCACCGTTGATCGGAAATATTCTCTCCCATCAGATTCACCACGCCATCCACAGTCTGAAGCACGGCACGAAGAGAATCCGGAAAAGGGGCATCCCCCCCCGTCCACTCATGCACCTCGCTCAGGAAGGGCAGACTCCTGCGGGCACGCTTTGCATCGCGGGTAAGTGACACCACCTCAATCCCCGCCTCACTCAACTGTTTTCCGACTTCGCTTCCAATGAGGCCTGTTGCACCGGTAAGGAGGATTTTCATGCAAAGAGGCTACCACCCATCCCTGAAAATAAAAAGGCCCCGGGGCCAGAGGCTCCGGGGCCGATTCAAAGTTGATGCCTCGAAATTACTTTCCGGAAGCTTCTTTGGCTTTCTTTTCCTGGTACTTCTTCACAAGCTCATCCTGCACGTTGCGGGGAGCTGCGGAATACTTTTGGAATTCCATCGAGAACTCACCCTTCCCTTGTGTCGCAGAGCGAAGGTCGGTGGAGTAACCGAACATTTCAGACAATGGCACTTCCGCTTCAATCACGCAGTAACCGTCCGAAGTTCCGGAGTTCACGATCACACCCCGTCGCTGGTTCACTTGACCCATCACTGAGCCTTGGAATTCCTCAGGAGCGGAAACTTCAAGCTTCATGATCGGCTCAAGAACCACGGGAGTCGCGCGCTCATAACCTTCCCGGAACGCCATGAGTGCCGCTGTTTTGAACGCTTGCTCGGAAGAGTCAACCGCATGGTACGCACCATCGTTGATCACGCAGCGAACGCCGACGATCGGGAACCCGATCAAGCGGCCTTCTTTGATTGCTTCCTTGAAGCCCTTGTCGACTGCCGGAATGAAGTTCCGTGGAATCACACCACCGGTGATTTCATCCACAAATTCGTACTGAAGAACCGCATCCGAAGGGAGTGGCTCGAGGTATCCGGCAACACGGCCGAATTGACCGCTACCACCGGTTTGCTTCTTGTGGGTGTAGTTGAAGGTTCCCTTGGCTTGAATGGTCTCGCGATACGCGACCTGGGGCTTACCTACGACCACTTCGCAATTGTACTCGCGCTTCATGCGTTCGCAGTAAATCTCAAGGTGGAGTTCACCCATCCCGCTGATGATGGTCTGATTGGACTCTTCATCCCTGTGAACGCGGAATGTAGGATCTTCTTTGGTGAAGCGGTTGAGCGCTTTTGAGAAGTTGGTTTCACCCGACTTGTCCTTTGGCTGAACCGACAAGGAAATCACGGCATCCGGTACGAACATTGAGGTCATCGAGTACTTGATGGTTCCATCCGTGAACGTGTCCCCTGAGGAACACTCCACACCGAAGAGCGCCACGATATCGCCCGCTTTTGCGGTTTCAACATCGTTCATCTCGTTTGCGTGCATCCGCACGATCCGAGGAACCTTTACGCGCTTTTCATTGGTGGAATTCACGATGAATTCACCCTTTTTCAGCTGGCCCTGGTAGACGCGCATGTAGGTGAGCTGACCGTAACGTCCATCTTCAAGTTTGAAGGCAAGGCCGACAAACGGAAGATTTGAATCCGACTTCAGAGTGATTTCGGCTTCGTTGTTGCGCTGGTCGAGTGCGATGTTCTCTTTTTCGCTTGGATTCGGGAGGTAATACGTTACGCCATCAAGAAGAAGCTGAACGCCTTTGTTCTTGTAGGCAGAGCCCACGAACACCGGAGTGAGCTGAAGGGAGAGAGTTCCTTTACGGATGGCTTCCCGGAGCTCGGCAACGCTGATCTCTTCACCACCGAGGTACTTTTCACCGACCACTTCGTCAAACTCCGCAGCAGCAGAGATGAGTTCCTCGCGGTACTTGTCGCATTCGGCCTTGATGTCAGCCGGAATTGCCTCTTCACGGATGTTCTCTCCGTTGTCGCCATCAAAATAGAAGGCCTTCATCTGAACAAGGTCCACCACACCCTGGAATTGATCTTCTGCACCGATCGGATACATGACCAAGTGGGCATTGTGGCGGAGCTTCTCGCGAAGCATCTGAATTCCACGGAAAGGGTTCGCGCCAGCGCGGTCCATTTTGTTCACAAAGCAAAGGCGTGGAACCTTGTAGCGCTTCATCTGACGGTCAACGGTGATCGATTGGGACTGAACGCCTGCAACCGAGCAAAGGACGAGAACCGCACCGTCAAGAACGCGAAGTGCGCGTTCCACTTCGATCGTGAAATCCACGTGGCCCGGAGTATCGATCAGGTTGATGTTGAAGCCTTTCCACATGCAATAGGTGGCGGCTGACTGAATGGTGATCCCTTTTTCGCGCTCAAGTTCCATGAAGTCCATGGTGGCGCCAACCTGGTCTTTTCCCTTCACTTCGTGGATCGCGTGGATCTTGGAAGTGTAGAAAAGGATCCGCTCGGAGAGGGTGGTTTTTCCTGAATCGATGTGTGCGGAAATCCCGATGTTTCTCACCATCTCGATGGGTACTTTGGATGTATCTTCAGCCATGTTTTGCTCCTTACTGTGGCATTCAAAGAGATTCGCCCCGCCCAGAAATCGAAACGGAAATCCTCTCGTCATTAAAAATTTCGGATGCCCTATCATTACCCGACAGAAGGGCTTTAAGCAACCGGGAAACGCTTTAATTTTCCGGATCTTTGGACTATGCTCGCGCCACTCATTATGGCGAAAAAACTGCTTCTTTGGATGGACCTCGAGATGACCGGTCTCGATGAAAAAACCGATAAAATCCTCGAAATTGCCGCGATCATCACGGATTACGAGCTCAATTCGATCTCTGAAAAGCACTATATCGTGTATCAGCCGGACTCTGTGCTGGAAGCCATGAATGACTGGTGCAAAGAACACCATGGGAAGAGTGGCCTCACCGAGCTGGTTCGCACAGGCTGGAAGCAGGAAACCGTAGAATCTGAGCTTGTCACTTGGGTAAAGTCCCATTTTGGCGAAAAGCAGGGAAAGGACGGAGCGGTCCTTGCCGGAAATTCAATCCACAATGACCGTCGGTTCATTGATTCCCATTTACCCGAATTTGCCCGCCAGCTTCATTACCGCATGGTGGATGTCAGCTCCTTCAAGGAAGTCTTCCGGGAGCGGTACCGGGTGAAATACGAAAAGAAAAATGCACATCGCGCTCTTGGGGACCTTCACGAGTCGATCGAGGAGCTCAGACACTATCTCAGCTTCGTCAAGCTTCCGTAAGGCTTCCTTATTTCAGCTCAATCCACACCGGGCAGTGGTCCGATCCAAAGACGTTCCTTTGATGATCGATCCCCGTAACCCTCTCGACCAAGTCCGAACTCACCACATGGTAATCAATCCGCCAACCGGTGTTGTTCGCGCGCGCATTCGCCCGATAGCTCCACCAGGTGTACAGCCCGGTTTCCCCGGGATGCCGTTCCCGAAACACGTCCCGCATTCCGTGCTTTAGAAACTCCGTCATCCAGTTTCGCTCCTCAATGTAAAACCCTGGCGAGTCCACATTGCTTTTTGCGTTCTTGATGTCGAGTTCGGTGTGCGCGACATTGAGATCCCCCTGAACGATGACTCCCTTGCCCGCCTTTTGCGCTTTCACGCAAAACTTCAGAATCTCCTCACAAAACTCGAGCTTGTACGGAAGCCTTGCTCGCTCATCCTGGGAGTTCGGAAAGTAACAATTCAAAAGATAAAAATCCTTGAACTCGAGGATCTGCGTACGCCCCTCATCATCAAACTTCGCGTTTCCGAATCCCTCCTGATAGGAGACCGGCTTCACCCGGGTCCAAAGGGCGGTTCCGCTGTAGCCCGGTTTTTTTGCCGCATGCCAAAAGCACTCGTATCCCGCGTACTCAATGCTCTTCGGATCAACAGCCTCTTTGTGGGCTTTGACTTCTTGCAGCCCGATCACATCCGCATCCTGCGCATGAAACCATTTCTGGAAACCCTTCCCCAGAATCGCGCGATACCCGTTCACGTTCCAAGACACGATTTTCATGACGTCATCCCCACCGGTGATAGGCCGGATGGCCTTCTTTCACTGCGACAAAGGTTCCGCTACACGTTGCAGTAAGCTTCTCATTGCCATCACTCCCTACGGTAAAACACTGTGCTTCAATCTTTGCCCGATCCGCCTCAATGGACACCGGCTTTGCGCGAAGACGGATTTTTTGCCCCGACGGGGTCGGCGCCCTGAGCTTCACATGAAAGTCGGCCGTCACCGTACACGGCGGGGCGTCCCCGCTTGCTTGTTTCATCAACGCAAAAGCCGCCGTCCAATTGGAATGGCAATCCAGAAGGGATCCGATGATTCCCCCATTCACCATTCCTGGAAATGCCTCGTGATGCTTTTCCGGAGTGAACTCGGCGGTTACTTCCCCGTTTTCGCCAATCAAACTTCGAATTCTCAGGCCCTTCTCGTTTTTCGGGCCGCACCCGAAGCAAATGCTGTTGGGCGCGTAGGTCTCTTGCAGACTTTTCATAGTGCCATCAGAGCTAGCATGTGTGTTAGGATCAGTCCATTCCATGAACGCGGAAATTCTACGATTTGAAACCGAGGCCGATTTGTATCCGAACCTGACCCTCAGGCTTGAGTTGGAGATCAAAAGCATCCTGGAAAAAGGCCGAAGTCCCGTCCTCGCACTCCCCACCGGGAATACAATGATCCCGTTTTATCGTCTCGCACGCGAACGTCCGGAAGCGCTTCAGGTCTCAACCTGGAAGTGCTTCCAACTCGACGAATACTTTCCGCTCACCGCGGAGACCGAACACTTGTCGTTTCGCTCCTACCTGGAAGAACATTTTTACTCGAAACTGAAAACACTCCCGCTTCTCCGGGAGTCTCCGAACGGTCTGGCACCCGATGCCAACCTCGAATGCTCCCGCTATGAGAGAAAACTCAAGGATGAGGGAGGAATCGACCTTGCCATCCTTGGCATCGGAGTGAATGGCCACATCGCCTTCAACGAACCGGGAGCCCCCTTTGATTCCCGCACACGCGCCATCGCGCTTCATGCGGAAACCCTGCGCTCGAATTTCAAGTCGGGGCCGGCAATCCCCCATGCGATGACCATGGGAATCGGCACCCTCCTTGAGGCAAAAAAAATCTGGATCATCGCCGTTTCAACGACAAAGAGAGAGGCTGTTCGCAAGGCAATGTACGAACCCCCCGCTGTGGAGGTGCCCGCAAGTGCATTGCAACTTCACCCCTCCGTCACCTGGTTCTTGGATTCCGGAGCCCACGGTTAATTCAAAAACCGCTTTCTGAGCAGGTGGATCTTCCTTCCTTCGGTGATGATGCGCGCCTGCTCCCTCAGTTCGGAAATCGCCCGTGCCACGGTTTCGGGCGTGGTCCCCGCCCACTCTGCGATTTCACCCCGCGTCCAGTTCCGGCAGGGATCGCATTTCTTGAGATACAGGATGGTCTCATGGACCCTCTCGGTCGCATCAAGGGAATATGCCGATCTCAAGCGTCCTTCCAGAAGTTCAAGCTCCTCACACAGTTGTCTCATGAGGGGTTCGGACACCTCCGGATGGTCTTCCATGAATTTGCGTGTGCTTTTCGCGTCCAACCAGATCACACTCACCTCACCGAGCGTCTTGGCCCGGTAGGCATGGGGACGATTCAGCAGACAAGCTCCGAGTCCGAGCACCTTGGACTCGGACATCACATGAAGGAAGTGCGTTTTTCCACCGGGATCAATGGACTCGAGCTTTACCTGTCCTGCCCGAACCCAATACGTCCCCCCGGGCTCGTTGCCAGGATGAAAAATCATCTCTCCGGGCCGGTACCGGAGACGGATCACTCCGGGCTCCTGCTCCATTTTTTTGATCGCCGACTCAATCAGTTTTTCATCCGGACTTTTGCTGTGGAACGTGTTCATACCCTTTTCGGGTAGCAAAAAAAGTGCCGACTTGATCCACATCAAGGTTTTTCCCGTGAGTTCCCGTTAGATTCCCGGGAACTCAGGGGGCACCAACGGAAAAGCGGATCTTTTTCGGGGGAAAGAATGTCCCACGAAAGGGAAAACATGAAATCAGTACCAACCATCAGCAGATACATGACCATGGCACCACACTCGATCGGTGCGGACCAATCGCTCGCCACAGCCAGGGATTTCATGAAACATCATGGAATCCGTCACCTCCCCGTACTCGCGGCAGGCAAGCTCGTGGGGATCCTGAGCGATCGGGACATCAAAACCGCACTCGGATTTCAGGGGGTGAATCCGATCATTACGAGAGTGGAGGAAATCGCCCTCGAGGACGCCTATACTGTTTCCACAACGGCTAAGCTCGATGAGGTTGCTGCCACAATGGCGGACAAGCGGATCGGATCGGCTTTGGTCGTCGACAATCAACACCTGGTCGGGATCTTCACTGCAACCGATGCGATGAAGGCGCTTGCGGACCTTCTCAGGACCCGACTTCAGGACTGAGCTCGGTGGCGCGATAGACTTGGGCAAAAATCGAGGGAACGGGTTTTTGTCCGAATCCCGACACGGCCTCCGAGCCTCGTCGTTGTTGATCCATGAGAAAGGCAGGAAGACTCAAATGATATGGATTCCGCGCGATCTCTCCTTCGTGACACATAAGCGCACGCCCCATCTTCTTGACCACAGAGGGGGGCAAGGGGATCAAAAGATTCGGATTCTCCATGGGCCCCCAATATTCTGTCTCGAGGACCAGAATCGGCTGTCCGGACCGTGCCACCGCGGATTGAGCCGCGTGCCATGACTCCTCTGAGCAACGAATGTGCGTGGGGTGGAAATCCCTACGATTCGGAATCACGATCGCATCAGCACCGAAGGCAAGAATCCGGTCCGAAAGGCTTGCTCCTGATTCGTAAAAAACCTCTTCGAATCCAAGAACTTGAAGGGAATTCTTCAACTCTTTCCTTCGGGCCTCTTGACGGGTTGGATCGCTCCCGTATCCGTAGGCAAGCACCCCGACCGAAGCCCCCCACTCCTCTTGGGCACGCAAGGGAAACCCGGCCATCAAGCACTCATCATCCGGATGAGGGGCGATCAGGAGAATCCGCCGGGGAAGTCTTGGCAACTCGAGCGCAGGAGAGGGGTGCTCTCCATATGCCTTGCGCGCCTCGGCACCGAGGCCCGCCAGATAGAGCCCTTCGATTTGATCCACATAATCCGAAAAATCCATGAACTGATTAAAACAAAGCTTAGAACATGACGCTACTCGAATTTTCCAGTAAGATCCTTTCTGAAAAGGAGGGCTCCATGAGCCCGGTGAGTCTCCCTCAAAATAGATTCAAACATCTGCTGTGCGACCTTGATGGAACCTTGATCGATTCGGGCGGACTCATGGTTCATTTTGAATTCATCGGCCGCACCCTGCCCCTCATGAAAAAACACCAAGGCTGGCGCGTCGCCTATCAAGCACTCACCCGGGGAGCCTCGACGCTGAAGCGCCCCTCGAAGACCCAGACCAATCACGAACGACTCACGGAGAACATCGCACGACATTTCAAGGTTTCATTCACGGAAGCAGAGGCGATCATGAAGGAGAACCTCGGAGCCGTTTTCCCGAAACTCAAGTCTCACTTTGGCAAGATCAACGGCGCGGCCCGTTTTCTGGAATGGGCGAAAGAACACTACTCCCTGACTCTGGCCACAAATCCCGTATGGCACTTGGATTTCGTACACATGAGGATGAAATGGGGCGGAATCGACCCCGAACTCTTCCAGAGTGTCACCACCGTGGACCGCATGCATGCATGCAAGCCGAACAAGGAATATTATCTGGAGCTTCTGGAACAGGAAAACTTCAAGGCTGAACACTGTCTCATGATCGGGAACGAAAGAAAGATGGACCTGCCGGCGACGGCAGCGGGAGTCTCTGTGTTCCTGATCCGCACCGAGGCCAAGGCCCTGACCTGCATCGAAGCGCCCACCGAAAAATCCCCGGGCGCATGGCGCGGAAACTACACTCACCTGAAGCAAATGTTGAACCTTCAACTCGAATTGGATCGTTGAACAAACCGCCCCTTCCTCAGAAGGTTTTCATCCACTCGTAAAGACGATAGTGCTCGGCACTCATCCCGAGCTTTTCATATACAGCACAAGCCCGCTCATTCCGCTGATCCACATAGAGCCTGATTCCCATCAATTGCGGATCTGAAGTCACCTTGCTCTTCAAATGGGAGTACATCGCGCGATAGACACCCTTCCCCCGGTGGTCCGGACGAACATACAGGGAGTGAATCCAAAGCACTGTTCCATTCCGCCAGTCACTCCACTCCGGAATCGTCAGAGTGCAGGCAATCCTCACTCCTGAATCATTTTTGACAACAAAGTAGCGACCCTTGGTCGAATCCAACAGCACCGCTCCCACGCCGAGCGCTACCGTGTTCTCATCGAGTTTCAGGCCCTCGGTCTCGAGAGCCATCTTGATTTGTGCATCCACGAGGAATGCATGATCATTGGCATGCGCTTCCAGAATTTTCCAACCACTGCTCATGACCCGCTCTCCTGAAATCCAATCATAGACCGTAAAAACAAAGAGGTGAGCGGGTTTCCCCACTCACCTCGAAAACTTGTCGATTTTAATTTTCGTCAAATCAGAGTGCAATCTTCTTCTTGCCAGTCGAAATCTCAGTCCGGGCCTTTTTGATTTCGTTGCGAAGCTTGAGTGCGCGATCGCTCATCTTGTCTGCTTTCGCCTTCATGATGGCCTGTGAAATTCCGCCGAGCTTGTCGATGGTGCGGATCGCACGAGTGGAAAGCTTCAGGGTCACAGTGCGGGAAAGCTCAGGCACTGTGTAGCGCTTGTCCTTCAGGTTCGGCAACCACTTGGTGCGGGTCTTGATGTTGGAGTGAGAAACTTTGTTTCCGCTGAACGGCTTGGTGCCGGTGAGATCACATACGCGTGCCATGACTATTTCCTTCTTCGAACTTTCCTAAAGTTTTGGTTCAGAAATTAGGGATTTACCTGTATTGTACCGAAAACGCAACCCTTAAAATCAATTACTCCTCCCGGAATCAGGCCCCATTATGAGCTTAAATCTTCGAAATGTTTGCATCATTGCCCACGTCGACCATGGAAAAACGACTCTCGTTGACCACCTTCTGCGCCAATCCGGCACCTTTCAGCAGCACCAAGCAGTTGAAGAGCGGGTCATGGACTCAGGCGACCTCGAAAAAGAGCGCGGGATCACGATTCTCTCGAAGAACACCTCTGTCATGGTCGGTGACACCAAAGTAAACATCGTCGATACCCCCGGCCACGCGGACTTCGGCGGAGAAGTTGAGCGGATCATGGGCATGGTGGATGGAGCCCTGCTTCTCGTGGACGCGGCAGAAGGACCTCTTCCCCAGACCCGTTTCGTGCTTCAGAAGGCACTCTCAAAAGGGCACAAGATCATTCTGGTCATCAACAAGGTGGATCGGCCCGAGTGTTCCGACGGAAAGCGCATCCAGGAAGTGGTGAACGCGACCTTCGATTTGTTCCTGGAGCTCGGAGCAAGCGAAGAGCAAGCTGATTTCCCGATCGTGTATGCTGCCGCCCGACAGGGCTGGTGCACGACCAACTTCGATGAAATCCCGGCCTATCTGAAAAAAGAAAAAACCGGATCCCTGAAGCCACTCTTTGATCTCATTCTTGATTGCGTACCTGCTCCAAAAATCTCTGAGAACGCAAACTTTCAGCTTCTCGTGTCCAACCTTTCCTATTCCGAGTTCGTAGGTCGTCTCGCCATTGGCCGCGTCATCAGCGGATCCGTGAAGAAGAACACCAAAATGGTTCGCCAGGGTGTCAATCCGGATGGGTCCCCCCTAAACCAGAACTTCACTGTCACCCAGGTCTTCACCTACGTAGGACTGAAACAACAAGAAGTCCCGGAAGTGCAGGCGGGTGACATCGCCGTGATCGCCGGAAACGAGGGCGTCGAAATCGGTGACACTGTAAGTGCAAATCCCGAAATGGCGCCACTTCCACGCATCATTGTCGAGAAGCCGACCCTTGCAATGCTCTTCTCCGTAAATACATCTCCACTTTCAGGCCAAGAGGGCGAAGCGATTCAATCGCGGAAGCTCCGCGAGCGCCTGCTGAAGGAAGTGCGCCACAACGTCGCCCTTCGCTTCGAAGAGGCGGAAACCTCAGACCAATTCCGGGTACTCGGCCGTGGCGAATTGCAATTCGCGATTCTCATCGAACAAATGCGCCGTGAGGGCTTCGAGTTCATGGTCGGGAAGCCGCTCGTTCTTTATCGCGAGGGTACGAATGGCGAGCGCATGGAACCAAACGAACGGGCAGTGCTCGATCTTCCCGAAGAACATGCCTCCGATGTGACCCGGATTTTCCAGGAACGAAAAGGGACGCTCGTGAAGTACGAAGCACTTCCACATATGGAAGGCATCGGCCGGCAGCGTGTGCGCCTCGAATTCGACATTCCCTCCAGGGGATTGCTCGGAATCCGCTCCCGCTACCTCACCGCAACTCGCGGAGATGGACTCTTCAGTTCCTACCTCACCGAATACCAACCACACCGCGGAGAAATCCCGCACCGCGGAAACGGGGCGCTGATTTCGGATCGCTTGGGCGATTCGGTCGAATACGCTCTCCTCTCACTTGAAGAGCGCGGAATGCTTTTCATCGGACCGGGAATCAAGGTGTATGAAGGAATGATCATTGGCGAGAACGCCAAGGACAACGACATGAACGTGAACCCGTGCAAAGAAAAGAAACTCACGAACATCCGTTCTGCGGGTGCCGAATTCCTCGTGCGATTGGCCGGGATCCGGGACATGTCCCTCGAACGCTGTCTTGAATGGATTGATGAAGACGAGTGGATCGAAGTGACTCCGAAGAACATCCGGATGCGCAAAAAGGTCCTCGCAGGAAATCTCCGGTCCGTGAAGCGAAGCGAACGGATCACCTGAGGAGGATATCGGGTGCCTGCGGTCAAGAAGCCCTACTCGCTGGTCATCGATTTCGAAACGGCAAACCCTGCTCCGAATTCCGCGTGTTCCGTCGGGATCGTGGTTCTCGAAGAGAATGGAATCATTCACGAGGAAGTCAGGCTGATCAAGACTCCAACCGAGGCGTTTTTCTTCACCCACATCCATGGCATTCGCTACAAGGACGTAAAAGACTCCCCGACCTTCGACCTCGTGTATCGGGAATCAATTGAACCCTGGCTCAAGAAGTCGAAATTGCTGGTCGCACACAATGTCGGATTTGATGATCGGGTTCTGCGGGCGAGTGCCGCCCATTACGGAATCAAGGTACCAAAGCTCAAAACGGAATGTACGGTGAAGCTTTCGCGCTACAAACTCGGCATCAAGCCTGCGAATCTGGCAAACGTGAGCAGCACCCTTGGAATTCCGCTCAATCACCACGAAGCACTGAGCGACGCCCGGGCCTCTGCCATGATCTATATCCACGTCGAAACCGGCAAGAAACCCTGGGAGACGAAGAAACTCTCCAATGCGGGTCATTCTGACAAACCCGTGCGCATGAATAGCCCCGTTTCAGAGCTGAACTCGGAAAAGAGTGCCGCCCGTTTGCGCGCACTCCTTGGCCTTTCTCCCGAGCTTCCTACAAGTAACGAATGATCTCGCTTGCAGGGTAGCGCACCTTTTTGGAAAGCGCGTATTTGTCCTCTGCGTGCCGATAGCCAAGAGCAACACCCGCCACGGTCTTAAAGCCAGTCCCTTTCAATCCGAGAATCCGGTCATACTCATCAGCCTCGATTCCCTCCATGGGACAAGAATCAATCTTGAGAAGTGCCGCTGCAAGCATGACAAACCCCATCGCGATATACGTCTGCCTCTGCGACCAAGTGGAAATCTCCTTTGAGCGCATGCCAGTAAGCAAATCCCCCTCGATCAACATACGGTATCGCTCGAGGCTCCCCACATCCACACCGCGGATCATCGCGGTAGTCTCCATGAATTTCCGGATATCAGCCTCCCCCACGGACTCCTGATATGCGATCACCACATAATGAGAGGCGTCCGTTACCTGGCTTTGATTCCACGAGGCAACTTTCAGCTGTTGCCGGATTTGCGAATTCTGAACCACATGAAAGCGCCAGGGCTGAAGCCCGTACGACGACGGAGACAAACGGAGTGACTCCTCCAGAACGCTCCAGTCCTCGGGAGAAATGACTTTTGCGGGATCGAATTTTTTTGTGGCATAACGCCATTCCAGTGCGGATCCGAGTTCGGTACGATTCATGAAGCCCACACTAACGCTTCCCCCGGATGCGGTCAAACCAATCAAGGGACCTCCGGTTCAGGATCTCTGTGGTAGGATTCCCCCATGATCCCGATTCTTCTGCTTGGTGCGATTTACACTTACCTTACGGTTTCCCTTTTTTGGATTTTTCTCGGGAGTCACCCGATCCTGTTTGCTCTCGGATCCGGATCGTTGTTGATTCTGTTCCTCGGGCAGATTTGGCTCTTTTTCGTGTTTTTCCGGAGTGGCCCCGAGGAGCATCTCCGCTTTGAGCGCCCCCTCCAGAAATTTGCATTCGCCGGAATGGGAGTCATCAGTTTCCTTTTCACCTTCACGGCGCTGAGAGACTTGGGCGGGCTCCTGCTTTCTTGGGCAGGGGTGCCCCGGGGGGCATTGGTTTCCCCTGCCGGAGTCATCCTCATTCTTCTTCTGACATTGGTTTGTTTGATCTGGGGCTTTCTGAATGCACGATTCAGAATCACCACACCGAGCATCAAGATCGAGATTCCGGAGCTCCCGCCTGAACTCGAAGGACTTCGGATTGTCCAACTGAGCGACTTGCATCTCGGAACGGGCCCCGATCTCCCCGAAATCCGCCGCATCATCGACCGAACACTCGGCCTCTCGCCCGATCTGATCGTTCTCACGGGCGACATCATTGACGGCTCGACCGCATCCCTTGGGCGCGAATTGAAAGAGCTCTCCCGCCTGAACGCCCCTCACGGGGTGTATTTCGTGATCGGAAATCACGAATGCTACTGGAACATCGAACAATCCGTTTCAGCCATTCGGGGAATGGGAATCAGAGTTCTCCTGAACGAGGGCATTTCGGTGGAGATCTCCGAAAAGAAGATCTTCCTGGGAGGGGTCACCGATCCAGCCGCTCCGCATTTCCAAGGAGAGCCGCCCGTCATTCCACAGCCTGATCCAACCGCATCCCTGCGGATCCTGCTTGCACATCAGCCAAAAATTGCGAAAGAGGCGGCTCTCCTTCCCTACCATCTCCAACTCTCGGGGCACACCCATGGGGGACAGTTCTTCCCTTGGACTTGGGTGATTCACGGAGTTCATCTGCATTCGGGAGGACTCGATCGGCTCCGGGACCTTCAGATCTACGTGAGCCACGGGACAGGATACTGGGGTCCCCCTCTTCGACTGGGCACCGATGGTGAAATCACCCAACTTGAAATGGTGCGAATGAGTTCTTGATTCGCAAAATCTTAATTCGTAAGCTCGAGAACGTTGGATCTCGCTTTTTGGCCCAACATTTTCAGATCCCCCTCGGCCTTGAATCCCTGATAAAGCGCAAGGTAACGCTTCATCACGGCCAACACATACAGCTTCGGATTCTTGTTCATCGCCATCATCATCCGGAGCTTTCTCGGACCGATGTTGTAGGCTGAAACGTACAGTCTTCCTTCCGAATCAAACTGGTCCCTGAGCTTGTGCAGAAGTGCAGCCCCGATCCAGATGTTCTTTGCGGGATCAAGAAGACTCCCCTCGTTGCGGTACTCGATGGAATAAAGCTCCGAGATCCACTTCGCGGTTCGAGGAAGAATCTGCATGAGCCCGATTTCCCCGGCAAGACCGCGCATCGACGGGTTGAAGCTGCTCTCATTCTGGATCACCGCCATGAGAAACACGGGATCGAGCGAAAACTCCTCAGCGGCGTTCAGGATCGCGTATCCGATCTTCTCACTCATTCCGCGGTTCTTTTTTTGAAGGAAGACACGGGTTGTCTCCATGACGAAATCCGACACTTCAACCTCCCGCGAAAGGATGGCCGTCTTTCTTCGTGTCACTTTCTTTTTATAGGTTTTGCCGAGCAATTCCCGGGCATGATTCAACCGGGGCTCGTCGAGGGAATTCCTCGAGGGGATGGCAAAGGAATGCTCAACCGGAATGGAACACAGGATCAAGCAAAAGAGTTGTGTACGAAGCCAACGCTGAATCATGTCGGGACCATCCTTACAAGGAACGAGCCAAAAAATCCCTCGGAATTCACGTGCGATTCCCGATGCACTCCTCCTCGGGGAGCGCGGGCATCTGTACAGCCCGTAAACAGGTGTACAGACGATGATCCGCTTCTCATTCCGGCTCAGGTGGGCTATTCAACCAAATCATGAAAGCACCTCCTCTCCCGAAGAACGAAGAAGCCCGGCTCTTGGCGCTCCGCAATTACGATGTGCTGGAAACCTCGCCCGAACCCGAGTTCGATGCCTTGACCGAACTCGCCTCCGCCATCTGCGGCACCCCGATCGCGCTGATCAGCCTCGTGGACCGTGATCGTCAGTGGTTCAAGTCCAAGGTCGGCCTCCTCGCAGCCGAAACCCATCGCGATGTCTCGTTTTGTGGTCATGCGATCCTCGAGCGGGATGTGTTCGTGGTCGAAGACGCCCTTCGGGATACTAGGTTCTCGGACAATCCCCTCGTCACCGGAGATCCCCGGATCCGGTTTTATGCAGGAGCACAACTCAGAACGGAAACAGGAGAAGCCATCGGCACCCTTTGCGTGATCGACTCCTCCCCGAAAGCCTTCCCTGAGGAAAAGAAGAGGGCTCTCAGCACTCTTGCATCCATGGTCATCACCCAACTCGAACTGAAGCGGAAGAACCGTCAGCTCACCGAAGCGCTTGCCCTGATCGAAGGTCAAAAAATCATGCTCCTGCATCAATCGAAGATGTCAGCCCTTGGTGAAATGGCAGGAGGGATCGCGCATGAAATCAACAATCCCCTTGCGATCATCGCGGGATACGTCAATCGAATCTCCTCTCTTCTCCATCGTCCTGCGGATGAATCCGGCAAGGAGAAACTCCTTCATTCCCTTGAGGGAATTTCAAAGTGCATTGATCGAATCAGCGGAATCATCAAGGGCCTTCAAACGTTCTCACGGGACGGTCAGCTCGACTCGCTTCAGCCGCATGACCTCTGCGTGATCGTCCGGGATTCACTGGAACTGTGCAAGGAGGGGCTGAAGGCCCAAAACATCGAACTCAGACTGAGCCTGCCCGCGGAGGCCACACTGGTCGAGTGCAGGCCAAGCCAGATTTCCCAAATTCTCGTGAATCTGATCCAGAATGCGCGGGATGCTGTGAGCGGTCTTCCCGACGGGAAATGGATCGGGATATCGCTCTCAAGACGGAACGGGATTCTCTCCATTCTTGTGGAGGACTCCGGCCCCGGTGTGCCCGAGGACCTTCAAACAAAAATCTTTCAACCCTTTTTCACGACGAAGGATCCCGGCAAGGGCACCGGTCTTGGACTCAGCATTTCGAGCACTCTGGCGGAATCCAATCGGGCAAGGCTTCACATGGTGCCGGGAAAAGGATCCAGTCGATTCACTCTGGATTTCGGTCGGGAATGAATGCACAGGTCGGAAATTTCCGGTTCCACTCAAGCACCCTTTCCAAGGATTGAGGCTCGAGGTACCTGAACTCCACGCCACTGCCGTCCTGCAATTTGGAAGATGCGGCTCTCCTCACCCACCTGACCACTCCCGTGCCTTCCAACACGCCGCCGAGCTTCGGGCAATCCACGGAGAACTCAACCCCTTCACCGGTTGTTGCCGAAATGAAGCCGGGCACGAACATTCCACCCCTGCCCACTGATTGCACACAGGAGCCAATCACTCTCTGCGCCGGATTCCCGGCGCCTTCCGGACGCGCGCCCCATCGCGAATCGACGTCCGTGAGAAGGAAGGAGAGCCGCGAGAGCAGGTCGTAGACGTCAAATGGCTTGGAAAGAACCGCATCGGCACCTAGGTTGTAGGCCGCGTCGTGGGAGAGATCCGAAAATCCAGTGATCAGCATCACCACTGGAGTGACACAATCAAGGCGCCTGAGACTCTCCAGCAATTCGAGTCCATCTCCCCCGGGCATCCGGATATCCGAGATGATCGCATGATACCCCTCTTTTCTGTAGGATTCGAATGCGACTCTTCCGTTTTCCGCCTCTTGAACGACCGCGCCTTCGTACTCGAGCACATCCCGGAGGATTTCCCGAAGCATCGGCTCATCATCCACTACCAGAATCTTTTTCTTCTCGAGAACCTTCATAAAATCCGCCTTGCCCCCGACTCTACAACAGGCGGTCCAAAAAGCCCTAGGCCGATTTTCGGGTCCTCGACTCCCGGAGGGCCTCCCGCTCCTCATCCAGGCGGATCCGCTGTCTCATGAACATCACAAGGCCCGCCACAATTCCCAAGACCAGCGCCGGGACAATGCTCCCCCCGATCAGCCAAAGGTGGGCCATCACGGCTCCCGCCATGGAAATCAACAAGAGCCCCGCTCCCAGAGTTGCATAGGGCCCGAACAGCAGGAGAACGGAGGCGGAAACCTCCAGAATTCCGACGAAAACCCGCAACCACTGTCCCCATCCGATTTCCCGGAACATTTCGATGGAACTTTGCACCCCCGAGATTTTGGCCATGCCCACCGATAAAAACACCATGGCCAATATGATTTGCAGTGACCATGTACCTGCTTTCTTCATTCGAGTGATCTTCACGTGAAACCCTCCAAAAGGCCTTTTTGCAAGGTCCATGCTAAAAACCGGATTCCAATCTTTTTTCATTTTTTTCTGGTAGGATTCGTACCCACAGGAGCACCGCATGAGTATCAAACTGACCCAGACCGTTCAAAAGGGCGGATGTGCCGCCAAGCTTCCCGCCGCAACACTCCGGGAAGTCTTGGGGCGCATCGATTTTTCCTCGAGTGATCCGGCCGTCCTGATCGACGGAAAATCCTTCGATGATGCCGGCATCTATCGGATCCATAAAGAGATGGCACTGGTTCAAACCCTCGACTTCTTCACCCCGGTGCTCGACACACCCCACCTGTTTGGCCAGGTCGCGGCAACAAATGCATTGAGTGATGTGTATGCAATGGGAGGAGTTCCAAAAACGGCGCTCGCGATTCTTGCATTTCCCCTCTCCGTCCTTGAGCCCTCTGTCATCGGGGAAATCATGGAAGGAGCGTTGCTCAAAGTCCGCGAGGCCGGGTGCTCCCTTCTCGGCGGGCACTCCATTGAGGACGACACATTGAAGTTCGGACTCTCTGTGACCGGCATCGTCCATCCGGATGCAATCTGGAGCAACTCCGGGGCCCGTCCCGGGGACCACTTGATCTTGACCAAGCCCATCGGGACCGGAACCCTGTGCGCCGGCTTGAAAAACGGGGAAACCACGGAATCCGAGATTGACGAGGCGATCCGCTCCATGAGCACCCTCAATCGCCTTGACGATCTCCTCGCCCCGGAGGATCTCGGATGCATTCATGCCGCAACCGACATCACAGGATTCGGAGTTTCCGGACATTGCCATCAACTGGCACGCGCGTCCGGGGTCACTCTTCGCCTGAACCTCCGCTCGATCCCCCTGTTTGACCGGACCATTCCATCGTTGAAAGCCGGAAATCTCACACGAGCCCACGTCTCGAATCGAACCTATGTCGAACATCACATCAAGGTTCTGGGGCAGCCCTCCAAGGAATCCCTTCTGTGCTTTTTTGATCCTCAAACCAGCGGGGGGCTTCTGCTGTCGGTATCACCGGATCAGTCGAAACAGATTCTCCGGAAATTGAGAACCCGATTCACCAAAGCCGAAATCATTGGCGAGGTCACCGGGAAACAGCCCCACGACATCGAACTCCATGAATGACTTCGATTGGATTTTCACTCATGACATTCCCTTGATCGACGTCAGGGCACCGGTGGAATTCGAGGCGGGACATTTTCCCGGGTCGAGGAATCTTCCCATCCTTGACGACGGGGAGCGAAAGCTCGTGGGCACCTGTTATCGCGAAAAGGGCGCAGACTCTGCAATCCAATTGGGCCATCAACTGGTTCACGGGGAAACGAAAGAGAAACGGATTCGCGCATGGCGCTCCTTTTTCGATTCAAACCCGTCAGCGCATCTCTATTGTTTCCGGGGGGGACTGCGATCAGGAATTGCAGTCCAATGGCTCAAGGACTCGGGATGCGAAGTTCCGAGAATCGAGGGAGGCTACAAAGCGCTTCGAAACCACCTGCTCCTGCGTCTCTCCGAGGTCTCGCAACGCACCACTTTTTTTCTGGTCGGGGGCAAGACTGGATCTGGAAAAACCGCCTTTCTCACGCAATCCCCGATTCCGGCCATCGACCTTGAGGCACTTGCCTGCCATCGGGGCTCCAGCTTCGGCGCCATGGGCCCCCAGCCCTCGCAGGTAACCTTTGAAAACGCACTTGCCGTTGAACTCCTGAAGAAGTCCACCGGCTCCCCGATCCTGCTGGAGGATGAATCCGTGATGATCGGCTCCCTTCTGGTTCCGGAGGCCCTGTTTCTCAGGATGAAGCAGGCACCTGTTTTTTTGCTCGAGGTCGGACTTGAGGAACGGATCCTGAATCTTGCCCGGGAATACGTTGAAGCCCGGTTGGTCACCCGAGGCGAGCCAAAGGAGCAGGTCCGCGATTTCTTTGTGGAGAACCTGCGGAGAATCCGAAAGAAACTGGGAGGCATGAAACACGCCTCAATTGAATCCATGATCCATACCGCATTTGGCTCCGGGGAGTTTGATCGTCCCGAAACCCACTCACCCTGGATCCGTGAATTGCTTTTGCACTACTATGACCCGCTCTATGAACGGGGACTTGAACGCTCCAAGGACCGGATTCTCCATCGGGGGGACGGAAATGAGCTTGCCTCCAAACTTCTGATGCCCTAATCATCCGAAATGGGCTTTCTTTTTTGGATTCCTGCGATCTTCTGGACGACAACAGTGTTTGCGGCACCCTCCCCGAACCAAGCGGAGACTCATCGAACCATGGACTGGCAAACTTCCCGAATCAAAGCGCATCTGGTGCGACTCGCACCCGGACAAAATCTCCTCGCCGAACTGACTGCATGGGCGAAGGAAAATCAAATCCGGGCCGCCAGCATCGTGAGCGCCGTGGGAAGCCTGAAAAAAGTCACGCTCCGCTTTGCAAATCAACCCTCTCCGGAAACGCGGGAGGGACATTTCGAAGTCATTGCCCTGAATGGAATGCTCGACTCAGAATCCATGCATCTTCACGCGGCAGTCTCCTTGCCCGACGGGACCACCCTGGGAGGTCATCTGATGGGCGAAGCGATCATCTACACCACCCTTGAACTCTCGATTGCGGAATACGAGGGTCTTCGCTTCACACGAAAAAAGGATGAAACCTACGGGTACCCGGAGCTTCACATCCTCAAAGAAAAAAAACCGAAATCCCGCCGCTAAATCCCGACTGTTTCACTTTGTAATTTCTCGTGGCCGCAAGGATTTTGACTTGCATCTCCGAAACGCTCGAATACACTAAAAACATTAAGGGCTTTACCACCGGCTTCTCAAGGAGAGAGAATGAGCAAGTTTGCTTTGTTTTCCGCTGTATTGGCTCTGCACTTCACGCACCTTGCGCGTGCGGAAGACGCGCCGCAACCTCAGGGAGCTCCGGCAGCAAGCTCTCCCGCTTCCTCTGAAAAAACGCCTCTGGATTCCACTGTCCGGATCGGTTCCGACGATGAGATCTCAAACGTCTTCCGTGACATGGGTGTCGTGCAACGAAGGGCCATGAGAAAGCGCAACAGATTTCTGGTTTCAACCTATGCCACGCTCGACTTTTCGGACGGCCCTTATACGAACTATTCCATGAGCGTAAACCCGGGCTATGCCATCAGTGATTTCCTTGAGGTGTATGCCCAGTTTTCCCCTTTCTATATCGTAAATGCGCGACCGATTGTCGGTGTCGTGAACTCTTTCCAGTCGGTTGACGGTCCCCTGAATCTCACTGCTGCGCGCCCCAAGTATCAATTTGGTCTTGAGGTTCTCTGGGCTCCTCTTTATGGAAAAGACAGTCTCGGAATGAATACAATCATCCGCAGTGACACATTCCTGAAAGTGGGAGCATCCCAAATCCAGTATGACTCGACCACAGGATTAGGATTCAAGCTCGGGCTCGGAAAGACGTTTTTCATCGGAAAATACATGGGTTTGAGATTCTGCATCGACTACGGATACATTCAGAGCGTGATTCAGAACGAAAAATCTTTCCGTGGAACCTTGCTTTCGGAATTGGGGATGAATTTTTATCTATAACGCGTTTGTCATAAGGAGGAAACGATGACGGCTTTGATTTCAGCATTACAGGTCCTGATGGAACATGGTGGCTTTGCGGCATATTTGATTTTTGCAGCAGGTGCGGTTTTGGTGATCATCGGTGTTGAGCGCCTGGTGGTTCTTTTTTGGGGAATGTCCTACAATGTGAAGGGCTCCGTAGTGACCATTCGCAGCCTGATCCTGGACAAGCGCTACACCGATGCAATCCAAATCTGTGACAAGCGCCCGAACTCCCCTGAAATGAGCGTAATCAAGTCGGGCCTCGTCGCCGTGGAAAACGGTCGTGAGGCAATGAAATCGGCGCTTGGCGGCGCGGTTCTGGAAGTCAGCCACAAGTGCGAGACTCGCGTGGGCTACCTGGCCCTCATCGCAAACGTGGCAACGCTTCTTGGGCTTCTCGGAACCATCAGTGGTCTGATCAAGACCTTCGCCTCCATTGCCAATGCGGACCCTGCTGAAAAGGCGCGGCTCCTGGGACTTGGGATTTCAGAGGCCATGTATGCAACGGCCGCCGGACTCTGTGTCGGGATCGCGGCCATGGTGATTCACACACTCTGCGTTTCCAAGGGAGAGTCGATTGTGGGCGATGCGCAGGATACAGGATTGAAAGTGATCACCTGGATTGAACAATCCGAACGGGTCAACAAGTAATGATCGAGCAAATTCTTCACACGAAAAAGAAGAAGCACGTCCAGGACCTGAACATTGTCCCGATCCTCGACATGCTCACGACCGTGATCTTCTTTCTTCTGATGTCGACTACGTTCATGGAGTACACGAAGCTCACCCTTCCTCCTGCCGCTTCGGTGGTTGCGACCGGCAAAAACGCAACCCAACCGATGAATCCAAAACTGCTCCTGAGGGGTCAGGGAAACGGCAAGTTTCTCGCAACCCTCTCCTGGGGCGGCCAGAATCCGGGACAAAGCCAGGACGCGGCGGACGGGAGAACCCTCCTCGATGTAGTCCGGAAGCAGGTCGGGATTTTCTCAAAGCGGTATCCCGAGGAGAAAACGCTTCAAGTGTCTCTTGAGCGAACCTTGCCTTATCAGTCCCTGATTTCAGTCATGGACGGCGCCCGGGAGCATCTTCCGGACATCGTTCTCGTTTCCTATCACGAGGCGGATCAACCATGAGCACAGAATTCCTTCCAAAAAAACCAAAAAAAGGCCCTGTTGAACTTCAATTGACTGCGATGATCGATGTCTTCTCGATGATCGTGATCTTTTTGATCCTCGGAGGGGTTTTCGGGGCAACGGACATTGTAATCCCCGAGGGAATGAAGATCCCGAAGAGCCAAAGCAAGGAAGGAATCGAAGCGGGCCCGCGAGTCGCAATCCTCAAAAATGAAGTGGTGTTCAGCATGGCAAATGCACCGCTCCCGCTTGATGCGTTCCGTGGCGCCTCACGGGACGCGACCATTGCACGCCTGAAGCCGGATTTCGACGAATACACCAAGCGCCAGAAGGAGTCCAAGGCAAGCGTATTGCCGTTGAACCTCGTCGCTGATCAAAACACTCCCTACCAGGATGTCTACGATGTGGTGGCAACGTTCAGGACCATGGGTTTCAACTCCATTCTTTTTGTTGCCCAGGGTGAAGGGGTCAAGAAATGATTCAAAAAGGCCTGGCTATCGGCATGCTCGTGACACTCACAGCTTTTCAGTCGCCCTCCGCACAGGCAGCAAGTCCCAAGGCGAAAGCACCGGCGCAAAAACCCGCGGGCAAGTCCGCGCCCCGTCCGAAACTCTCCCTCCAGGCGAAAAAACTGATCTTCGCAAAGGACTTTCTCGGATTCCGGGTCTTCGTGAGGAAGGCATACGGGCAGAAAATGAGCCATTCCGAGTGGTTTGAGATCAAAAACCTGATCTCTCAAAACTCCGACCGGGTCGGCTATGATCTGATCTCGTTTTGGAATGCTCGGAACTCTTCCGGGAAAAACGAGATCGATCTTCAATTGGAAAAGGCCGATACCCTGATGCTTGCAGGCAAGTATGAAGAGGCCTTTGCAGAAGCGCAAACTGTTGCAAAAAAGTTGAAGGGCATGCTCCGCTCCCGTCCTGATGCGAGAATCATTCTCCCCTACGTTTTCCACACCATGGGGCGGGCCCTCTACGGGGCGAAGCGCTTTGATGAATCCATGGAAGTCTACCAGTGGATCAACACCGCGTATCCACACATCCGCCAGGTTCTTTTCGAGAAGATGTGGGCGGCATTCAAAGCCGGCCGTGTCGACATTGCACTCGGTGCGATCGCATCTCAAAGATCCGGCTATTTCTCCACTTATTTGCCGACCGAGTCCTATTTGATCCAAAGCTACCTCTTCAAACGGCTTTGCCGGGAGGATGACCTGAATCAGGTGAATGCCGAAATGAGGGCTTACGAGGAAAAACTCTCCAAGGGAACGATCAAGGATTGGGTTGGCAAGGACATCACCACTGCCTTGCTCTGGAGTCTTTCGCAGCAAAAACCAAAGCCCACCGACCTGAACGCCATTGTCCCCCCTGCGGATCGCTTGAATGAACAAAAAGAGATCGTTGAAGCACTCAGCCGAGTCTATGAGAAACAAAAACCGGTGATTCTCTCGGACCTCAAGACGATTCTTGCCTACGCGCATCTTGCCAAGGTGAGCGACACCTCGGCAGTATTGAAGCCGGTTGAATCCCTGAAAAGCCGCGATGACCTTCTCAAGATGGATTTGGAGGTCTGGCCCGCAGACTCAAGCGAGGAATGGCTGGATGAGATCGGGAAACATGTTCTGATTGGAGAAAGCCTGTGCAACAAAGAAAAGTAATCTGCATGGGATTCATGCTGGGACTACTCGGGGATCAGGCCTTCGCGGACGCCCAAAAATCAATGAAGGCGGATTTCCTCGTTGGCAAGGACGCGGGAAGCACCCCGACCCCGACTCCCACACCGAAAGAAAGCCAGTTCAAGAACAAGAATCAGAACCGCTCAAAGTCGATCATTGATGAACGCCGGCTCGACTCCGAAGCTCTCAAACAGTCGGCTCAGACCATCTCAAGTCTCTCGTTGCTGCTTCGCAAGCTCCCTCCGGGACCGAGCAGGAACCAGATGCTGACCAATCACGCTGCAGCCCTGAATCTGTATGCAAAGCAGATCCTGCTGATGTCAAAGTCCAACACCTTGAGTGACGAGATCAAACGCTACCTGAATGCAGCGATCAAGGATGCGGACGAGGTTCTGAAATCGCCGGTCAAGACCAAAGAGGAAACGTGGAAGGCCTACGACATGAAGGGCAGTGCCTACCTCTATCTCGACCAGACACCCGAGGCAATGGCCTCCTTTTATGAGGTTCTCAAGCTGAACCCACCGAAGGACCGTGCGGGAAGAATCGGTCTTCTGATTGCGGAGGACCTTTTCGAGCGCGGAAAATTCCAGGACGCCGCCACCTATTATCAAACCTATTATTCCAAGATGACCCCTGAGTGGCAGGAATTGGCCTATTACAAGCTCGGTTGGTGCATGATCAATCTTGAAAAAATCAGTCTTGCCGAACAATACCTTGCCCGGGTTGCACGATCCAACTCGCGCTCCGGCGTCGGGAAAGATGCAATGCGGGACCTCGCCTATCTCGTGACCCACCAACCGGACGTGATGGGTTCCATCAAGCATGCGGAAATGGATCTGATCATTCCTTCAGAGAGAGCGAATTTCCTTGCCGAGGTCCGGCCCAATCTTGAGGCCTCCGGTCTGGCTGCCCAGCACGGGATCATTGTGGAACGATTGCTGACCCTTGAAAAAAACCCCGAGAAACGTTTGGACTATCTGATCGCGAATCTCAGGGTCCAACGGAAGATCTACGCCTCCAGGGCACACATGGAGGCATTCAAGCGGGTATGGGACGGACTCGGGAAATTGAACCCGAAGAGTTTCCTTACCGTGTTCCCGAAATTCGAAGCCGAGATCGAAAACGAGACCCAGTCCATCATGAAGTCATACATCGACTCGTTTGCAGGCCGGGTCAAGTTGAACGAAGCATTGACTCAAGCGGATCTTGCCTCTGCGCTGAAGACCCAGTTTTCATTTTATCATCGGTATTTCAACAAAAAGAAGAATCATCCTTCAATCATCGCACTTTGGACCGATGTGTGTCTCGAGGTGAAGGATTGGTCCTGTGTGGACCAGGTGTCTGACATCATCATTGCGGATCAGGACAAGAAACTCTCCCACCTCGGGGAGCGAGCGTACCTGGATCAGATTGCCGCAATCGAGATTTTCATCAAGCAATCCGGAAAGGGTCCGGAATCCAAGAAATGGGTGGAAAAGAAATCAAAGCGACTCCCTGATTTCCTCAAAAAATATCCCGATTCCAAGCAGTGGGTTTCCGCAGCCGAACTCTACACGCAGAATGAGATGGATCTGAATCGTGAGAAAAACGCGCTCCCGATTTTGATGGAGATCATGAACCGGGCTCCCTCCGAGGACCACTTCTACCGTCTTCAATACGCAAGGTTCAAACTCAACGAGTTTGAGTCGGTCCTGGGTGACAAACGCGGCGAAACTTACATCTCCTCCGGGTCTAAAGTCATCGAACTCCATCGGGAGTCCGCACTTCAGCTTGCCATGAAGGCAAAATCCAAAAAGGACCTTGAACAGTATCGCTCCTACCTCAATACATTCATCGGCTACTGCCGGGACCTTGGTAAAGTCAGCATTGCCCGTGTGGATTTCTTCCGGTACCTCATTTCCGAGAAGCTCTACGCCGAGGTTGCCGAGGGCCTCGAAAAGCTCTCCAAGGAAGAATCCCAACTCCCTGTCTATGAGCCGATCCGGGTCGAGCTTTGGACCACCCTGGTGGATGGCGCGAATTACGAACTTGCCTCCTCTTTTGCCAAAACCATTCAGGAGGCGCGCCCGTCCCATGAATGGCAGCAGCGCAAGTTCCTCTCCAAGGTTTTCCAAGGGGGAAATTTCACCAATCAGGACATCTCCGCTCTGAAGCCCTCGGAAAGAGAGTATTTCCTCGGTTTGTTCGCTCTTTCGAGTCCACAAACCGTCATCGGGTACGCCCAGACCAACCGGAAAATCCTCACCGACTCCGAAAGGACCATTGCGGGGCTGGCGATCCGGATTGCGAACGATCGTCGCCAACTGGTTCGAACCCCCGAGCTTGAGCAACTTCTCGGGAAAGACTATCCCTTCTCCGAAAAGATCCAGGACTCCCCGCTTGCCATAGAGACCCAGATGAACGCTGTGAAGTTTCCGGCCTTGGAAAAGCTTTCCACGGAAAAACAGGCCAAGGTCATGCAGACCAACATCGAAAGCGTTCAGTCGATCCGCGGCCAGATCCTGAAAACAATCAAGGGAAAGCCCCAGGAAATCCGATTGAGGGTCCTCGATCGCGCACGACAACTGGAATCCCAGGTCGCCGACTTCATCCTGAGTTCCCCGATTCCCAAGGAGCTGACCCCCGAGCAGGTCAAAGAATATCAAACCGGACTGAAGTCCGCTGCGGATGGATTCCTGCAACAGTCGAAAGAGTTCGAAACGCTTGTGAAGGGCATTCAAGAGGAAATGGGCAAAACATCCGCCGCTCTTGAGGCTCGGGTGCTTCCTTCTCCCGACATGAGTGATTGGCCCTGGCCCAATGTGTATCGACAGAAGTTGGAGGTGGTGCACAAGCAAATTGAATCCGGCAATCAACTCGGGGCCCTCGGTTTGCTCGACTATTATCGACCCACCCTTGTGAAGGAGGATGGGGACTTCTTTTTCATCCGAGCGGGAATTCTTTTGTACCTGAACCCGAACGCCGCCTTGAAGGTCTATGTTTTGGATGAATTGGAGAAAAGCTCGCAAAAGCCAGTCATTGATGCCTGGAGAAAAATGGTGAAAGCCGATTTGAAGGAGAACCAATGAATTCCGCATCTCTCTTCCTCGTTCTATTGTTTTGCTCCCTTGGATTCCCCTTCAACGCCATCTCCGCACCAAAGAACGAGGTGATGGACTTTGAGGCGGATGTGATCGAAGGAGAGAAAAAGGCTCCCGAACTGTTTCTTCAGCTTGACTCGGATACCACCGACCTCGGGGCTGTTTTGTATGACCGGAAGAATTTCAACGACTTCCACTCGAGCGATCGCAGCAGAAGGCCAAGGCTGTCGTCACCAAAGATCGTAAAATAAAGAAGAGGAAACGAGAGTATGAAAATCCTGACTCTGTCGCGCAACACACTGGAAATTGCAACAACCCAACTCACCAAACCCCTCTTGATCATTGGCAGATCGCCGACCTGCGACGTGGTTTTGCGCGCACCCGGAATCAAGGCGGTGCACTTCATCGTGGAATGGCTCGGAAGCGGTGTGTTCGATTCTTCCAAGGGAAATTGGTCGATTGTGGATGTTTCGGCGTCCGAGGAAAACGCAGAAGGCGTGGTTCTCGGGAAAACACCGATCACGATCGGGGATCTTTCATTCCGTGTGATCGACAGCGTTCTCGAATCCAGCGAGATGATCGGAGGGCAAATTGTTGAAAACCTCGGCAAGCGTTCCTTCTCCGATCCGGATCTGATTGAATTCGTGCAAGTCAGGACTGATTCGGGAGCAATCGAGGAGATCCGGCATTTCCCGATCGAGAAGAAGAACCAGAAGGTCGAATCGCTGAGCCGTGAATTCAAGAGCTTCCGGATTGAGCACCCGAAACTGAAGACGGAAAACATCATCAACATTCTTCTCTCGGAGATGCCGGGCGCCGAGCTGATTCTTTCCGGAAGGAAGATCACAGCCAACGAGATCCTTCCCCTTCGACCTGCCGACTTTCTCCAGGTGAAGTGGAACGGGAGGGATTTTTACATCCGCTTTGTTGAGGAAGTCGTTGCCCCCCCGATTCCACGGGATTTTTGGGGGAACAAGCTGCTCAAGCGCCTTACCATCGGCATCCTGCTTCTTGTCCTTCTGCTCCTCCTGATCGTGCGCTCGAATCTGATCCCTGCCGAAGTGGAGAAGGAACCTGAACTCCCCCGGGTTGCCAGGGTTGAGACTCCTGCCAAGCCCACACCCGTGCCGGTACCGCTCCCGGAGGTGAAAAAGGAGCCTGTCCCCGTCGAGGAGCCCACAAAGGAAGTTCAAAAGACCGCTCCAAAGGCTCCTCCCGCAAAAAAACCCGATCCCATCGTGAAAACGCCCAAGCCGAGTGCGCCGAGCAAAGCCGTGCAGGCGAAGGTTGTCAAAGCACCGGAGGCCGCCCCGAAAGCCGGATTGAACTCAGAAGCTCCTGTGAAGAATGTGAATCAAGTCGGAATTCTTGGTGCCCTCTCGAAAGCGGCAAAAAAGGGCCCGGGCATCAGAGCTGATCAACTCATGAACGAGGCGGTCGTCAGGGAGGCCGCAACCGGAAGTGACAACCCTCAGATTGTTCTGAAGACTCCCCCGTCCGGGGTTCTCGGAAGTGGAAAAACAGGCGGATCCAACTCAAAGCAGCCTGCTGAGCAAAGCTTGAGTTCCGCATCCACCACTCTTTCGGGAATCTCCAAGCCGAATCCAAATTCGACAGGGCTGATCGCAAGATCAGGAGCTCAATCCGGTTTGAGCCTCGGGACGGACACCAATGGCTCAGGGGAGCCGGGAGGATTCACGGGCACCGCCTCCAAGGGTGCATCCTCACTCGGATCCACCGAGGGAGGGGACTTCTCTGTGGCGGGTGGAGGACTTGATCGTGAGACCGTCAGAAGAATCATCAACTCCTACCGATCGCAGATTCGCACGTGTTATGAGCGCGGGTTGATTTCAAGTCCGAACCTTCAAGGCCGCGTGGTCTACAAATGGCAGATCACCCCCACAGGGAGCGTGATCAGTGCCCAGATTTACAAGGCGACCCTCGAATCGGCGAATCTGAAGACGTGCGTGCTCGAAGTCATCCAGGGAATGAATTTTCCAAAGTCTCCCAATGGATTACCCACCACGGTCATCTATCCTTTCGTATTCCAGGGAAAGCGCACCTGATTTTTTTAAACTTATTTAGTTTATAAAATCTTCCTCGTCGTTTTTTTTTGCTTCATTGATTTCATTCAAATGCTTGATTTTACAACAAGTATTAACGTAGTTTTACAATCAAAATCATTTTTTGACTATTTCAATCGGGTAATGTTTCCGGTAAACTGATTCTAGATATGAAAACATCAGGCCGGTCCTGGACCTTTATCAACCAAAGCAATCCAACTGAATCCATCATCGTCCATGATGCCCATTCAGCGGAATGCCTCCAAAGCATCCTGAAACACCACGAAGAGTGGTTTCTGAAGGAGGAGGCCGTGAAATACGCAGCCCCCCCCTCCGAGTCCAGAATCGGGCCGCCACCCCATGCAGCAGCCCCCGCCATTCTTGGCTCGAATCAACCTGAACACGCCCCGCCGAGGGCTTCGCCTCCTCCTCTTCCTACGGGCCCGGTTGCCAAGCCCGTGGAAGATCGCCGGGTTCCCCACGAGGATCGCAGGTACAGCGACAAGGACCGGCGTGCCACACCCCGCTTTTCCACCGAGTTCCGGGTTGTCTTGATCACGGGGGCCCACAGTTACCGCAACACCACGGAAGACGTGTCCATGGGCGGGATGAAATTGAAGCGTCCGGTTCCCCTGGCCTTCATCTCCCAAAAATGCACCATTTTCATCAGCCATCCCGATCTTCGGGAAAACGTACAAGTATCCTGCAAGGTTCTCGCGGACCCGAAGGATCCGCGACGGGTTCAATTCACAGAAACCGACCCCGTCCAGCTGGCACGTCTTGAGGAGTGGCTTGCAGAGAGCGTGCTTCGAAGCAAAAAAGGAGTCGCCTGAGGAATTCAGGCCGAAGCGATCAAACAGCGAAAGAACACAATTGAATCTGGAACGTAATAGGAGAAGTAACATGAAGAGTCCGATGCGATGGAAAACCCTGATGGTCTTGATGCTTGGATTGCTGGTGCCGATCTGGGGAGAGGCCAAGTCGTTGCCGAACCGGAGCAAGAGTCTTCGGTCGGACCTGAAGAAATGCCAATCCGAGGTGAAACGTCTCTCCGGGCTCGGCTATCCCGAGAAGGCCGAGGTTCAACTCGGAAGGTGCCAGAAAATCAAAGGGCAACTCGCGAAAATCGAAAAAGGGCAGATGAAGGTCCAACGAAAGCTCGCCTCCCTCGATTCGAAACAGAAGGCCAAATCAAAAGCAAAAGCCAAGGCGAAAAAGAAGCAAAAGAAGAAACATAAAAAGAAGAAGCGGGTCCATTCCGATCCCGATTCCTACTGAGGCCCCTACGGCCCCGGACTCCTCGCCCCCGGGAACGTGTTGACCGCACACCTAGGCCTCCGTTAGGCTCAAACCCGTGAAGCCAGCAACCCCCGTAAACGTCAGTGCGATCATGATCGTATTGAATGAGCGAAAGAACCTTGAGCGCTCGCTGCCCTCCCTTTCCTTCTGTGACGAGATCATCGTGGTCGACAGCGGCAGCACGGATGGTTCCGCAGAGTACGCACGCTCCCTCGGGTGTGTGGTGGCGGATCGTTCCTTCGATCAGTTCGGAGCCCAAAAGTCGTACGCGGCAAGCCTTGCCAAAAACGACTGGGTGTTCAACCTTGACGCGGATGAATGGGTGACACCGGAACTCGCTGCGGAGATCACACTTCTCACCCAAACTCCCGAACTGAATTCGATCTGGATCCGCTCAAGACTGGTCTTCCTCGGCCGGATCTTCCGGTACGGACGCGAAAGCAGGGTGCGGGTTCTCCGGATCTTCAAACGCTCGGCCGGCGACTTCGACCGCGCCTCGGTTCATGAAAAAGTGGTCATCCAAAAACCGCTGGAAACCATAACAAAACATCACATCCTTCACTACAGCTATCCAGATCTTCCCGGGTATTTCAGAAAGATGAACCGCTACACTTCTCTCGCCGCCGAATCCCTGCGCACAAGAACCTCGACTCCCGCGGCATTTTTTCGTGCTGCTCTTTTTCCAGCGAAATTCATTCAATTCTACATTTTGCAGATGAACTTCATGAACGGCCGCGAGGGTCTCCTGTGGAGCCTGTTTTCAACCTATGCCTACATCCTGAAATTCATCAAAGCTGCAATGCGCAGTTGAGGCACCCCCGGAGCGGATTCAAATATTGGCGAAAACCCTTGTGATCGGATAGAGTGGTCCCCCTATGAGAGCCAATCTTCCAAAGACACAAGTTCAAGCAAATTGCTTGATTGCAGGCCAATGGGTCATGGGCGAGTCAGGACAGACCCCCATTCACTCACCGTACAACGGATCCCTGATCGGTCAATCCTCAGAACCCTCTTCAGCCCAGATCGAAACAGCCCTCGTGGCAGCGGCAAGCGCCCAGAAAGAATGGGCCAGACTTCCGATCAAGGAGCGCTCAAAGATCCTCTTCAACTTCCGCAACATCCTGATCCGGGATCTTGATGAAATTTCGCACCTGAAATCGTGCGAATCCGGAAAAACATTCGAAGAGGGAAAAGCCGGACTCCTGAAGGGCCTCGAGGTGCTTGAATTCGCGATTTCGATTCAGAACCTGGACCTGAATGGAAAGCTCGAGGTTTCACGCGGCGTCACCTGCGAATATCGTCGGGAGCCTTTGGGGGTGGTCCTGAACATCACGCCCTTCAACTTCCCGGCAATGGTTCCGATGTGGACCATTCCAATCACCATCGCACTCGGAAATGCCTATGTCTGGAAGCCCTCGGACAAAACACCCCTTACCTCCGTTCGAATCGCGAATGCGCTCATCGATGCAGGACTCCCGCCCGGGGTGCTCACGGTGCTCCCCGGTGGATCAAAAACGGTCGAGACGCTGATCGATCATCCGATCATTCAGGCAATCGGGTTTGTGGGCTCCACAAAAGTGGCACGCATTGTCTACGAACGCGGCACTCGCCTTGGAAAACGGGTACTTGCCCTGGGCGGCGCAAAGAACCACATCATTCTTCTTCCTGATGCCAATCCGGAACTTTCCGGAATCGGGATCTCGGATTCGTTCACGGGGTGCGCAGGACAAAGGTGCATGGCAGCTTCCGTCTTGCTCGCCGTTGGAAATGTTGATGCCCACATCGAACGAATCAAGGCCCGCGCCCACTCACTGAAACTCGGGGACGACATGGGTGCCATCATCACAAAAGCCCAAGTGGAATTCCTGCGCTCCTCAATCGATCGGGCTGAAAGAGAGGGGGCCAAGGTCATTCTCGATGGCAGAAAGACCCCGGCTCCTGCCGAAATGCAATCCGGCAACTGGATCGGACCCACAATCCTTGATCATGTGAAGCCCGGCTCGGATGCGCACACGACCGAACTGTTTGGCCCGGTACTCAGCATCATTCGCTGCAAGGATCTGAGCGAAGCACTCGCAATCCAGGCAACATCAGCCTATGGCAACGCCTGCAGCGTTTTCACCTCAAGCGGCGCACTGGCCGATCGGGTAACCCGCGAGGCGAAGGCAGGAATGGTGGGCGTAAACGTGGGTGTCCCTGTGCCCCGTGAGCCTTTTTCGTTTGGCGGAGTGCGGGCTTCAAAGTTCGGACACGGCGACATTACCGGTGTCCATTCGCTTGATTTCTGGAGTGATGTGAAGAAAATCACGACAAAGTGGGAAGTCCAATCGGACTCAAACTGGATGTCCTGAGACCAAAGGCAAGGAATGTAACCATGAACAAACTCGAACGATCAAGCCATGTGATCCTCGCAACCCATTCAAACCTGAAGTATCCAGAGTCGCCTTCGCTTTCCTGGGGCGACCGCGATCCTGCGAAGCGCGGCCCGGTTGTGGCCTCGCAAACGGACCCGCGGGCAAGGAATGCGATCGGAACCCATTCCGGGAGCTACACGGTCTACCGCGCGCTCTCCATTGCCTCGGGAAAGTTTCCGCAAACCCACAGGCCGGATCTCCACAACACGGAGAGCCCGGTCAAGATCGGACCCTACGAATCCTGGTATGATCCAACAAAGATCGTCACCCTCGACCCTTGGGGACTCGACCCTGCCCTTCATTTCAAACCGTTTTTTGATCGGGGCTATGACATTCGTCCTTCGATTGCAGTGACACAGGCTCATTTGCAAATTCCCGAGATCCATGACGCCATCAAAGCCGGGCGATTGAAACCGGATGGCCAGATCATCAAGGAAAATTACGACATCAAGGTCACCAAAGTCGCCATCGAACCTGTTTGGTACCTGCCGGGAATGGCCAAGCGCTTGAATGTCGATGAGGGAGTTTTGCGTCGTACCCTTTTCAACGAGTCGGGAGGGATGTGTCCTGAGCTGATCACAAGGCCTGACCTCAAGGTATGGCTTCCCCCCATCGGATCGACGACCGTATACATTTTCGGGAATCCCGAAGACCTTGCAAACGAAACGGTGGAACTCACCTGTCGCGTGCATGACGAGTGCAACGGGTCGGATGTGTTCGGATCCGACATCTGCACCTGCCGCCCCTACCTGATGTACGGAATCGAAGATGCCGCACGGACCGCTCAGCGGAAAGGCGTCGGGATCATCGCCTACTACCGCAAGGAAGGCCGGGCGCTCGGGGAAGTGACGAAGTTCCTCGTGTATAACGCCCGAAAGCGCCAGGAGGGCGGTGATACGGCGGCCACCTACTTCAAGCGAACAGAGTGTGTTGCGGGAGTGGAGGACGCGAGGTTTCAGGAATTCATGCCAGACTGCTTGCACCTGTTCGGGATCCGGAAAATCGACAACCTCCACTCCATGAGCAACATGAAATACAATGCCATCGTGGGGAGCGGCATCCGCGTGACCAACAGGATTTCCATCCCGGATGAACTGATTCCTGCCGATGCATCCGTCGAGATGGAAGCGAAAAAAGCGGCGGGATATTTTTCAACCGAACCAAAGAAAACCGTCGAGGACCTGAAAAAGGTGAAGGGACGGAACATTGAGTAAGCTCGACCACTATCTGTCACCTGAATTTGTTCGAGAAGGGGCCGAGAAAGTTCTCGAGGCCACTCTTCGGGGCGAGACCTCCTTTCAGTTTCACCCGGAACGCCTGCCCGAAACCGTCGACTTCGTGCTCGAAGTGATCCGCGAGAACTATCCTGACCTCAAGATCCCCTTTCATTCCCGCTGGGGGCATTTCCGGGTCGGCGGGGTGGATCGACTGAGCTGGCTGAAAAACAAAAATGCCACGGTCGATGCGATTGAAATGGCACGGATTCAATTTGACCTCGTCATTCCCTCCGTGTTGCTGGATGCGGGCGCAGGTGCGGGCTGGAAGTACCATGAGTCTGAAACAGGCCAGACCTTTTCGCGTTCCGAAGGACTCGGGGTCGCGAGTTTTCACTTTTTCAATACAGGCAAGCTCCAATCCACGGCCGATGGACTTCAAAGAATCACGCGCTCCGACATCGAGTCGGCGTTCCAGGTTTCGGCCGGAAACCCTTTGATCGGAATCGAAGGCCGCACCACGCTTCTCAATCAACTCGGAAGGGTTTTGGAAAACAAGAAGTACTTCAAACACGGGCGCGTCGGCAATCTGGTGGACTTCCTCATCGAATCCCACGGAAAACGGATTGCGGCGAAAGATGTCCTGAAGACGGTTCTTCAAGCACTTGGCCCGATCTGGCCCGGAAGAATCGAGTTTGAAGGGGTGAATCTCGGGGATATTTGGAACCATTCACGATTCGGACTGATCGGCTTCCACAAACTCTCGCAGTGGATGACCTATTCCTTGCTTGAGCCCCTCATGGAGGCGGGCATTGAGATCCATGGAGTCTCGGAACTGACGGGGCTTGCAGAGTACCGGAACGGCGGACTCATGATCGACAGCGGACTCATCACGTTTCAAAATCCAGCCGCGGGAGAAGCAGCTCACCCGCCCTCCTCCGATCTGATCCTGGAATGGAGGGGCCTCACCATTGCGCTTCTTGACCTGATCGGGAGTGATGTCCGCAAGAAACTCGGACGAACCCCCGAGGAGTTTCCCCTTGCAAAGGTGCTCGAAGGCGGTACCTGGTGGGCTGGGAGAAAGATCGCGAAACTAAAACGCAACTCCACCGAGCCCCCGATCCGCATCGAGAGCGACGGAACGGTCTTTTAAAGAGTCAACCCCTGATAAAGGAAAACACCCATGAGCATCAAGGTCATTGATCACCCCCTGCTGAAACACAAGCTTGGCTATCTTCGTGACAAGAATACGCGCTCCCAAGAGTTCCGGGATCTGACGCGCGAGATCTCAAAGCTCCTTGCCTATGAGGCCATGCGGGATTGGACGGAACTCGAGTCGGTACCGATCGAGACTCCGCTTGCCAGGACCGAAGTGAGCCGGATCCTGAAGGCACCGGTTGCAGTTGCCATTCTCCGTGCAGGAAACGGGATGCTCGATGCGGTCCTTGACATGATTCCGATCGCATCTGCAGGATTCATCGGGATTTATCGGGACAAGTTCATCCACAATACCGTCGAGTACTATTTCAAACTTCCCCAAGAAATCCAAAATCGCGAAATCCTGCTTTGTGATCCTCTCATTGCCACGGCAGACACGATGATCGCGGCCATTGATCGCCTGAAAAGCTATCGGGTGGGCAAGATCCGGATTCTTTCGATCCTGATCAGTGAAGAGGCGATCGAGCGCTTGAATCACTTCCACCCCGATGCGGAAGTGTATGCCCTTCACGTCGAGAAACAAATGAATGAGCAGGGGTACCTCATCCCCGGTCTGGGAGATGCAGGTGACAGACTCTACCAGACGAAATAACCCATATATTCTTGGAATTGCCGGCGGATCGGGATCCGGAAAGACCTACTTTGCACGCGCGCTCCAGGATCGACTCGGAGCAGGGATTGCCACGCTCATTTATCAGGACAATTTCTACATTGATCAGTCCCATAGCTTTGACCACGATGGAGGCTCGGTGAACTTCGATCATCCCGACAGCCTGGACTTTCCGTTGCTTGCTCGATGCCTCTCGGAATTGAAGACCGGCCGTCCCACGAGGATCCCGATCTATGATTTCGTGACCCACACCCGGTCAAACGAGACCATCAACGCCGAACCGACTCCGATCATCATTGTCGATGGAATCTTGATTTTTCATCCGGAACCCGTGCGATCCCAGTTCGACCGCATGATCTTCTTTGATACCCCCGAAGCACTCCGATTCGAACGACGCCTCAGGCGGGATGTGGAAGAACGCGGAAGGACACCGGAGGGGGTTCGAAACCAGTTCTTGAAACAGGTTAAACCCATGCATGATGAATTTGTGGATCCCACAAGCATCCACGCCCACACCGTGGTTCGGGATCTGGGCCAAACAGAAGACATTCTCGCCGAAACCCTCGAGCTGTGCCGCTCGAGACTTGCTTGAGGAAAGGAACATTCACACCATGTCCACCCAAACGGAGGTCTTGATTCTTGGTGCCGGCGGCGCAGGAATGATGTGCGCGATCCAGGCCGGAAAACGCGGTCGAAAGGTCATCCTTCTGGATCACGCGAGGAAAGTCGGCGGAAAGATCCTGATCTCGGGTGGCGGGCGATGCAACTTCACCAACCTCGGGGCATCTCCGAACCAATACGTTTCCAACAATCCGCATTTTGCCAAATCCGCGCTTGCCCGCTTCACACCGCAGGACTTCATCGATCTCGTCAATGACCACGGAATCGCATATCACGAAAAAAAACTCGGCCAGCAGTTTTGTGACGGCAGCGCCCAGCAGATCGTCGACCTTTTGATGGATGAATGCAAAAGTGCAAATGCGGAATTCCGACTCGAGACCCGTGTGAATCTGATCGAGCCTCTTTCGCCTGAACGCGCACCCCTCAGGTTCAAGGTGTTCACCAGCTCGGGCGAATTTGAATGTGAATCCCTGGTGGTCGCAACGGGCGGACTGTCGATTCCGAAAATCGGTGCGACAGGCTTCGGCTACGAGGTTGCAAAGCAATTCGGGCTTTCCCTTGTGGACCGTGCAGCGGCTCTTGATGGATTTGTTCTGAACCGTGAGGACGAAATCCGCTTCCAGGGACTCGCAGGACTTTCCTTTGACTCCACCATCGAGGTCAGGGGTAAGATCTTTCGAGAAGCGATCCTGTTCACCCATGCCGGGCTCAGCGGCCCCGCCACACTTCAAGCCTCGCTGCATTGGTATCCGGGGGATGCGGTGAAAGTCGATCTCTTGCCCGGGCTTGAGGTTTTCGAGTGGTTCCTGCAGAAAAAAAAATCCGGGAACAAATCCATCGTAAAGAATCTTCTCTCGGAGCTTCTTCCCGCTCGACTTGCGGAACGATTTTGTGAACTCCACTTCCCGGATCCAAGGCCCCTTCCGGATGTCTCAGAAAAGGAACTCAAGTCCTTTTGTGGCGTGCTCAAAGCCTGGACCTTCATTCCAAAGGAAACCGTGGGGTACTCAAAAGCGGAGGTCACCCGGGGTGGTGTCGATACCCAGGAGCTGTCCTCGAAAACCCTCGAAACAAAAAAGGTACCAGGACTCTACTTCATCGGGGAGGTTGTGGATGTGACCGGGTGGCTTGGCGGCTACAACTTCCAATGGGCCTGGGCATCGGGGGCAGCAGCGGGTGCCGTCGTCTGATCTGAATCAGGCCCCTTTCCGAGCAATGAAAGCATGCACGGAATAAAGCTCGATTTGCCTTAGGTGCTTGAAAAACAGCCAGGGCACATGCAGCTCGCGATTCGTGATCTCGAGCCCGTTCTTGGAATAAAGCCACTCCACCGCCGAAGCTGAATCGGCAATCCCTTTCGGGAGTCGGCCTCTCAGTTTCTTTGAGATCCTCTCGTGCCAAATGTAGGGACCACTTTGAATGACATCTCCCCCCGGTTTCACGGAATGCGATTGAGCGTACACGAGGGTTTCCGGGTCCTCGAGCATGTCGATCGCATTCAAGGAAACCGAGACATCGAAAGATTCTTTTTTTGCAGGGGAGGCATCAATCTCGGCAACCACGAAATCCGCGGTGTTCGCCCCATCACCCGCACGCATCTTCCACGAAATTCCTTCGGGAAATCCGCGCGAGGAATTGCCAAACAGCAAATCCGCGGGATGAGCAAGGCGTCCTGCAAAAGGGCCTCCGAAATTCAAGTGTCGCGCGATCAGAACACTGTGAAAGGAACTGTCCATCCCCAGATACACGGGCGATATTCCCGGGAGCCGATGATTCAGCCGCCGACAGAGCCGCTGATAGAGCCCCCCGACTCCGCATCCGAGCTCAAGCACGCTCGCCTTTTCCGGAATCCAACCTGCAACCAACTCCATCGGTCCCTGATCCCAATACCGCTCGATCCATTCCTTGAGCAACGGACTTGCCGCTGCCACCGTCATCATTTCGGACGCTGGCATATAGTGGTTCATGAGATAGAGCGCATTCACGCGCTCTGACTCAAGATCTTCCTCGATATGCTCCTCCTCGAGAGTTCGAAGCTCCTCCAAGTATGCTCGATACTCCCTGCGATAGGCCTTCGGGATCCGTTCCTCAGGAACTGATTTTGAAATGCCTTTGGCATGATGAAGGACGTATCCCCGCACATCCGGAACCACGATTGCCACCCCCTCCAGAATCGGAAAGCGTTCCTTACAGGACACGCACTGGAGAGTGCCATACAGAATGTCCTCCTCGGCATGCGTTGATGCACGGGGCATGGTGGCCATGGCCGGAACGACCGGGCCGCTCCCCTTCTCAGCGCTCTCGCTGACAAGGGACAATTGCCCCTGACAAAGGCAGACAAGATGATCAAGAGTGGCTCGAAACATGGGAATACCCTACCTAGAGCCACGCCCGCACACAATCCTCTCCCCACCTGCAGCCTCCAAAGTACCCATTGAGTTCCTGACTATTTCATGCTAGTTTACGCCCATTACTCCTGCCCCATTTGCAATTTCTCAAATACGCAGTCGTAGATTTTAGAGGTATCCATTGAATTCGTTTCAAGAGCTGAATTTGCCGAAGTCACTCGATCGCGCCATCGCGGGCATGAACTTCACCACCCCCACTCCGATCCAGGCGCAATCCATTCCCGTCGCACTCTCAGGACGCGACATCCTCGCCTGCGCCCAAACCGGTTCCGGAAAAACCGCGGCCTTTGCCATCCCGATCCTTTCCAAGCTTTTGGAAAAGCCCGATCAAACGATGCTCATCCTTGTTCCCACCCGTGAGCTCTCCACCCAGGTGACAGATGTTTTCCGGCAGCTTTGCTTTCACGCTCCTTCCCTTCGCGTCGTGAGCCTGATTGGCGGGGTCTCCATGCAGCCTCAGCTTCGTGCACTCTCCAAGGGATACCATGTGATTGTCGCAACCCCCGGGCGCCTCGTCGATCACCTTGAGCGGAAGTCCGTCAGTTTGCAAAAACTGAGCATGCTTGTTCTCGATGAAGCGGACCGGATGCTCGACATGGGGTTTGCCCCCCAACTGAAACAGATTTTCAGATTCCTGCCAAAAGAAAGGCAGACATTGCTCTTTTCTGCGACCCTCCCTGCGCACATTCAGGAGTTGGCGAACACACTGCTAAAAAACCCGGCCCGGATCAGCATCGGGGCCATCTCGAGCGCGGTTCCCACGATCCAGCAATCTACCAAGCACGTCATCCAAACCGAGAAGAACGGAGCCATTCTGGACGAAATCAACACCCGCCAAGGCTCCATCCTGATTTTCGGGCGAACTCAAAGAAGAGTGGATCGTCTGGCGAAGTATCTTGCAAGCTACGGAGTCGACACCGGTCGGATTCACGGCGGACGCACCCAGGGGCAGCGCAATCGTGCGCTTGATGATTTCAGGACCGAGAAAACCAGGGTTCTTGTGGCCACCGACATTGCCGCTCGGGGAATCGACATCGATCATGTGGCCCATGTGATCAACTATGACTTGCCGCAGGTGGCGGAAGATTATGTACATCGCATTGGAAGAACTGCACGTGCGGGACGAAAGGGAGAGGCGCTTTCGCTAATCAGTGCGGAAGAGAAACCGCTTTGGAAGGAAATTGAAAAACTTCTGAAATCAAAGCCCGGAGCCTCTTCTCAAAAGCGGGCAATGGGCACGGAAGCGCAAGGGAAGGCCGCGCGGCCCAGGATTCAACCGGCCCAATAACTGGACTTGTACTCGTCTTCAAGGCGGGTTTTGTAATCCCCCGAGAGTTTTCGAAGCTCATCGGTCTCGGCGGTACGAAGAAGCGCTTGAAACAGGATGCGCCCCCGGATCAATTGCTCGCGGGAAGGCTCCCGGCTTCTCATCTGCTCGTCCTGGAATCGGATCATTTCATCGAGCAAGGTCACTTTGTCCATGGAGGCGACCTTTCGCTCATATTCCGTATTGCGCATCTCCTGGTCGATCCGGATCCGCTGCTCAAAACGTTCACGTGCGGTGGGCATGCCAATCATCCTGACACCGGGGACCCCCTCAGAAACCATCGAGGTTTGCAAACGCACCGGCTCTCGCCACTCCGGGTCCGGGGAATCCACAGGATCCTCCGCGTTTTCAACTTGAATTTCAGACTCAAAGGAACGACTGGCGTAGCGGGCAACCGCAACGAATGCCAGAAGAGAGAACAACCCCAAAGCGAACAGTAATCCCAATACCATCCTTCACCTCTGAGAAGGGTGATAGCGGGAAAAGCGTATTTAAAAAACATTTTTTTGATGGCTGATCGAATTAAAATTCCATCAATGGAAACCATCGACCTCCGAAATCGCCGAACTCAAACGTGAACTCGAATCCATCCCGTTGAGGAGTTCCCCGAACCGAAGCTCCGGGAATCAGCGGCTCAAACTCCACCCCGATGCGGGAGTTTCCGGCAGTTCCGTTTTTCGGGAATTCCTCCACCCGGATCAAGTTCCGCCCCGGCACCAGAAAAGAACACGGGTAGCTGATGTGGCGAGAGCCCCCGGATTTCTCCTCCGCCGTTCCGATGAATCGTTCATTCAAAAAAAAATCGATTCGCAGGGGAGTTTCTTTCGGGAACCGGGCGATCAGGGAACAAAGGGATCGTCCCGGATCCGACCGCACCGGCTCATCCTGCCACCATTCCCGATTCCGGAGATTCCGGATTCCCTGCTCCACCTGTCGCAGGAATGACCGCAGTCGACCGGCAGCCGGGAAGACCGGCTCCCCGGGATCCTCCTCGCCACAAAATGCGTCGGAAACCATGAGCGCCCGCTCCGGATGATAGGAGAGCCCTGAATCCAGAGCCTTCCGCAACGAATAGCGACTCATCACCTGCTCGGCAAAACATGTGAAAATCGAGAGAGTCCGCAGATTCGGAGAAACCGGATCGAAAAAGGTCTTTGGAAACTCCACGCCGTCCTCATCGAACAAACGTCCATCGGGCGAACTCCCGGCCGCGAGCACAAGATCCTCGACCCTGAAATCCATGAGCGCCTGGTGAAGGGATTCCCTCTGGAGTCTCTCCACGGCCTCCCAGGAAAAGCGGGTTCGCCCCGGGACTTCGGCCGAAATGGCAAGATGGGTCCGGGCCCCGTCCGTCTCAATGGAGTCTGGAACCCGCACTCTCCGGCCCAGGGGCACTTCGATGTGTTCCGAAAGAACCGGCATTCGCCGTTTTGTCATCGTAAAGGCCGCCTCTGCGTCCGCAACAAGGCCGAGCCCCGTAATCAGAACCCCAAACAGTACCAAATCCAGGACAAATGGTCTCATCTCCCCCTCCTTCTTGATGCCACGGTCTCCTTCCCGAGGATGAGCAAGTTTCGCGCCGGTCGCTGTCCACGGGGAATGCCTCTTCTTCCACCTTTACATCCCCCGGATCCTTTGGTTTGATGGAACCATCATTTTTGAGGGGGATCCAAACATGAAACCAATCGTACTTCTTGCTCTTGCTGCTTTCACATCTGCAGTGTCCGTTGCCAACGAGAACGACCTGACTCACGCACCAAAACCCTTCCCGCACCGAGACGGAACCGCCGTTTTCGTGGACTTTACCAGTGCCCGCTACGAGATCACCTACGACCTTGACTCCAAAACCGCCGGAGCTGTCGCCGAGATCGCGTTTTTCATGAATCAGGACGGATACCCTGTGTTCGACTCCGTGACCGCACCCACACGGGTGATGCTCGACGGGGCAACCACGGGAGCGGCGGAAATCAAGACACCGGACGGCGCAACTTCGCTTCGAGTGCTGGCACGGAAAACCGGAGCGGGGGATCACCAGCTCAGGATTGAACTTCCCCTCACGGAACTCGTTGACTTCAAGCTTGGCGGTGTAAAAAGCGCGTTCTGGACCTCGGATCTTGATGAACGCAATTTCTTGGAGCGCTACTTGCCCGCGAATTTCGAATTTGATCAGGTGAAGATGTCGTTTCTGATCCGGTTCAAGGGTCTTTCAAAGCCCCAATCCATTTACACAAATGGATCTCTCCTTCGGCTTGACCAGGAAACCTTTCAAATCGAATTCCCGGAACATTTCACTGCTTCGAGCATCTTTTTCCATACTACTCCCGAAGGAAGCATGGACGAAACCCGATTCAGCGTGAAATCGATCGATGGAAGAACCCTCCCCGTTTTGTTGTACGCTGCCAAGGGCTCTTGGATCACATCCCTGGACCGCCTGAAGGAAAAGGTCACCTCTGTTTTCCGTGAACTGGAGTCCGACTACGGTGCGTTTCCGCATCCCTCCATCCTGGTCTATCAGGCAGGAGCCGGCGGAATGGAATATTGCGGGGCAACCATGACCGATTTCGGCTCCGTGGGGCATGAGCTGTTCCATTCCTATTTTGCCCGCGGGGTCATGCCTGCAAACGGCAACTCGGGATGGCTTGATGAGGCCCTGGCCTCCTGGAGGGACAATGGGTACCCGACCGCGAACTCCCTGAGCGGAAGTTCGGGCATGTCCTCCCACCCTTATTACACCAGGATCACGGACACTGCGGCCTACTCGTTTGGTGCCCGCTTTATGAGTCTCTTGGACGGGGAAACCCGTGGCAAAGGCGGAATGAAGCCCTTCATGCGCTACATGGTTGCGACCCGTGCCTTAAAGCCAATTTTCGTCGAGGAATTCATTGAACTGATGGAAGGCTTCTACCAGCAGAGTTTCCTCAATCTGTTCAAACGGTACACATTTGGCTCGAATTTGCGCTTGAATGACGCCGGGGCAGGTCCTGCAAGCGAGAACCTCCCTCATCGAAAGATGAGCATTCAAGAACTCAGGGCGCATCTTTAAGCCCGGGCCTTCAAGGACAGGCTCCGAATCAGAAGGGGGATTTCTCTTGCCAAGCAAGATCAATCTAGTCAAACTCGCTCTGCATTATGACTTGCCGCATTCATTCCGTGCTCGGGTTGATTCTTTTGTTTCTTCTTCCCCCGCCTCCTCCTGCTCTTTCCCAGACGATGGATTTGGAAAATCCGAATGAGAAACAAAAAGTCTTCATTGATTGCACCTTTCGATACACCCCCGGGATCACCTGCAACGAATTCAAGGATGCCTTCTTTTCGGACTTCAAGTCCTTCGTTTTGCGCGAAAACGCCCCCAAGGACTCCGACCTTGAGCTTGCCGTCGTGGATGAAATCCTGGTCGGCGGCTTGATCGGGTACCACTTTACCTGGACCTCCCACATTGAGACCATGAAGGACTCAAATTTCTCCTATCCCTTGAGTCTGCCCACCACCTTGGATCGATTGAGCAGACTGACCCAACTTTCAACGAATGCATCCAAGGGCTTTTCGATTTTCTTGAAAATCACGAACTCACAGATCAAGAATGACTCGCTGATCCTGACCTACGCAGCTCCCGTTTCCAACCCCGCCAATGAACCCTCGGGTTGGATGAGTCGACTCGAAAAGTCGCCCTGGTTCATCAGCATGAAAGGCGGTGGAGCGATTTCAGAGAACGGAAACGATGCGATCTACACGCGAAACACCAATGCGTCTTCGAATCTCGAGGTCGCCCACATCCGGGCACGGACCAAAGTGGACGTGAACGCAAACTTCAGCTACGCCCAACAGTCGCTCAGCATGGGGAGTGCGGGAACCTTCACGGCAGAAAACTTCAAGACCTATCTGAGCGGCATCGTGATCTACACTTTGACAAAGCCGAAGGGATCCGATCCAGACTCGAAAAATACAGGCTCTTGGAGTGTTGCCGTGTTCAACAGCAATTCCACCGACAGCGGTTCAAATATCCGGAACCTCAATTCAACCATGAGCGGAGTGGAGTGGACCCTGGTTCCCTTCCGAACGACGGAGAACCAGGAGCTCGCATTCCGGATTGGCCCCGAATACAACTCCCTCCAACTCTACCGGCCCAATGACCTTGGAAACGTGAATGAGGAATTCTGGCGTGTCATCGCAAGAATCTACTACTACTGGGTGATCTTTGAAGACCGTCTCAATCTGACCCTCGGTGCAAGCCGTGAGGGAAATCTCACCTACAGGGATCGCTCCACCTGGTCCCTCAACGGCCAAGCCACTTTTCAGGTAAGCCGGGCACTTTCGGTGAGTGCAGGAGTCAGAAGGGTTTTCTCCGAAAAACCCATGCTCTGGTATCCGGCCCCGGATTCCAACCCGGGCCCCACCAACCCGCTCCAGGGCGCATTCCAGACCGGGCAGCCGGGTGGACAAATGGTGATGAATGTCGGCATCTCGGTTTCCCTCGGAAACACGATCAAAAAACAGCGGGACCGGCGCTGGGCGAACTGATACGATTCCCCCATGTTCCTGATCCTGTTTGCCCTGACCTTGACCCTGATTGCCTATCTCTCCGGATTGCACGGCGTCTTCACCTACGACGATTATCAGCAAATCCTTCTCCGCGATAAGCTCCACAATATTTTTGAGATCCGTGATGTCGTTTTCTGCGGACTTCGCCAAAATCGCCTTTGGCAAAACCTGTCCATCGCCCTCAACTGGACCATCACCCCGAACAGCACCGTGAGTTTCAAGACTTTCGGGCTTTTGCTCCATCTCCTGAATTCCTCACTTTTGTTCCTCTGGCTCCGGAGATTCCTCGGCACAAAGCCCTTTGTGGCAACCCTCACCACAGCGATCTTCCTCGTTCATCCTCTTCAGACCCAGTCCGTTACCTATGCCATGGGCGTGATCAGTCTCTTTCAGGGGTTTTTCTATCTCCTGTCTCTCCATTGGTATTCCCGCTACCGTACCAGCCGGATGACGGGGCTCTCTCTCATTCTGGTTTTGTCATTGTTTGCAAAAGAGACCTGCGTGCTGATTCCCGTGATGCTGCTTCTGTATGAGGTCCTGATCCACGAGACACCTTTTCGGGACCTGCCGGTGAAGAAATGGGCTCTGCTCTTTGCCATTCCCCTCCTTTATTTTCCGATTTACGCGGTTCTGAAGGACCCGGTTTCCATGTACGAGGGCTCCACCGGATTCTCCCTTTATCCCAAATTCGATTACATCTACACACAGGCGTACTATCAGGGGTATCTCCCGTTCCTCTTCCTGAATCCGGTCCTGCAAAGTATTGTTCATGGCGTCCCGGGGTTCACAAAACCCCAAATGCTCACCGCAGGCTTCGGAGCGCTGCTCTGGATCGGGGTTCCATTCCTGCTGCTGTTCCGCCGGAAGAGGAATCAAACCGCGCTGTTCCTGCTTGCGTTTTATTTTATCCAGTATCTCCCGACGAACAGTTTTTTCCAGATGGTGAATCCATTTGCCGAGTACCGGCTGTACCTTTGCATGATCCCGCTTGCGGTGCTTTTTTCCCTCGGGGTGGAGTTTTTGGTTTCCAAACTCCCGCGCCACCGCTTCCCGAATGCAGCCACCCTGATTCCCGCGATTGTGATTGCCTATCTCGGGATCCATACCTTTGCCCAGGTCCAGATCTGGAAAAGCGAAGTCAAGGTCTACGCAAATGCCGTCAAGCGATATCCATTTGAGGAATCGATCTACTACAGCCTTGCCATGTCCTACCTCCATATCCATGACCTTGAGAATGCGTTCATCTATCTGGTGCAAACTCGCATTCACGCGGGATTCATCGATGCTCCCCTCTCACTGCAGTTCTATTATGTCGCCGGCCTCTACTACAAAGAGAAGAAGTTTGACCGTGCGTGGAATGTGACTGAATACATGGAAAAAGAAACCGCCAGGGTTCCCCTTCCGAAACAGTTCTACGAACTCAGGGAATTGATCCGGAAGGAGCGAAACTCACAGGGAGAAAAGGGCTAATGCATTGATGCCGCCCCCCGGGGGAAGGATGGCTCTCAACTGCTCCGCCCGCATGGGAAGACTCTTTCTTCCGTTTTCACTGAACAACCGGTATCCAAGCCCCGAAAAAAGCTCAAGCAAACCCTCCAGGGAATCTCCCTGCTCTTCAAGGGCATAGGGCGTGAGTTCAAGAATCACGGGAGGCCGGAAGCGTTTCATCGTTTCACTGGCACCGCGGAGAATGCGGGCTTCAAAGCCGTCCACATCAAGTTTGATCAAATCGAGTCTCGGCGGACCGATTTCCGCCATCATCTCATCGACCGTCATGACCCGCGCCTGTTTCAAACCCTGAAGCTTCCCTCCATGAACCGGATGCCCGGAGGAATCATCCAGGTTCCAACTCGAATGAAGAAAGCCAGGGCTCTCGCGAAGAGTATCGGTCAGGAAGACCTGCAGGGGCACTACGGAGACCGCAAGCCCCGGATTCAAGGAAAGGTTCCGGGTGAGCTTTTGGAACGCCCAATCCGTAGGCTCGACCGCAATCACTCTTCCGGCAGGGCCCACCTGCCCGGCCATGGCAAGCGTGTGGGCACCGATATTTGCACCAAGATCCAGCACAAATGCGCCGGAGGAAAGCCGAGTCCGTATGGCTCGAGCGGTTCGGTGCTCGAATGCACCGAACAGGAAAATCGAGAGATCGATCCCCTCCGCAAGGTCGAGACTCCACCAAAGTCCTGAACGCCGGCACGCCACATCCGTGTTCTTTTTTCCTGACATCGTCCTCACGCCCCGTGTGATCAAAGACAGGACGCGTGCAATTGCAAGCTTGGTCCGGGTGTTCACTTTAGATGAACCTCATTTTTCTCGCAGCAAACCAGACCATTTTCAGGAGAATCCAGCCGTGTTTCCATCGGCTGATATTGGTCTCCCCGTACACCCGGTCCCGATAGTGAACGGGAAGCTCGATCATCTTGAGCCCGAGCCTTGAGGCGCCAAAGATCAGGTCAAAGTCGCCGAAGGGATCAAACTCACCAAAGAAACCGCGATTCATCGCAAGCCTCCGGTATTGCTCCCGGGACATGACCTTGGTTCCACACAGGGTATCCTTGAAATTCCTGCCGAGCAGGAAACTGAAGGCAAGGGCGAAGAACTTGTTCCCGATCATGTTGAAGAACCGCATCGCTTTTTTTTCCATGGGGTACACCAGTCGACTGCCGTTGATGAATTCCCCCCTGCCCTTGGCCAAAGCCTCGTAAAATCTCGGAAGATCCTCGGGAGGTACGGTCAGATCCGCATCCAGAATCATCAGCACATCATGGGTGGCAAGGTCAAACCCCTTGCGGATCGCATCCCCCTTGCCCTTCCCATCCTGTTTTGCAATCTTGACGCGTAGTGAGCCATGGTCCACTCCTGAAAGCCGCTCGAGTTCCGCCCATGTGGAATCCGTGGATCCCCCCTCAATCACCACGAGTTCCGTCGCCGCCCCCATCCTGGGAAGTCGGCGAAACAAGGCTTCCATATTTCCCGCCTCATTCCGCGCCGCGACCACAACCGAGACGGAAGGCAGCGCTCCCGGATTCACGGATTTCGGTTTCACGACCGCCAGATTCAACAGGGCAAACCAGTTGAACACGGGAAGCGGGGCAATCCAGCGATTGATGAAATCACTGAGGAGGGGGATCGGTACAGGCATCAGAACCCGCCTGCTCGAGCTGACCAATTCAAAGTCGCTGAGCTCAAGGAAATTTTCGACATCCGAGGGCGACACCCAATTCTGAGCGGAAGGCCCTTTCCGGATTCCGAGAAGATCTGCCACCTTTAAAGCGGGGCGCCAGAGACTGCTGTAGTAGGCAATCAGAATCCGGGTATTCGGACCACACACAGAATGAATCCAATCCAGGAACCCCTGAATGTCATCCACCACATGCAGATTCCCGTCCAAGACCACGTAATCGGGCGAAATGGCCCCCTGCGTACCCCCCAGTCCCGGAAGATCATTGCCCAGTCCCTCGTCCAACCCGATTCTCAGGACCAATGCCCCCGGGAGAAGGTAATACTCAAAATACCGAGCGACCAGCGCTTTGAAGTACTCTCTCATCCGTTGGGAAACGGTAGCCCAAAACGAAACTTCTTGAAAGCCTTCCGTTCCGAGATTGGTCTTTAAAAGCGAGAAAAAACCTGCGATTGTGGGCCCATGAAAAAAGTGCTTTTGGCCCGAACCGAAGTCGATTCCCACTGGGTGGGAGACGGATTCCCGGTGCGGAACTTTTTCTCCTATACGGATCTTGCGGAACACCTCTCTCCGTTTCTGCTGATGGATTATGCCGGTCCCCGGGATTTCCCCCCCACAGAAAAGCGATTGGGCGTCGGGGAACACCCGCATCGGGGCTTTGAAACCGTGACCATCGTCTACTCGGGTGAAGTCGAGCATCGGGATTCGACCGGCGCCGGAGGGACCATCGGGCCCGGGGATGTGCAATGGATGACTGCGGCTTCAGGCATCCTGCACGAGGAGTTTCACGGACGCGAGTTTGCAAAACGGGGCGGGGATTTCGAGATGATCCAGTTGTGGGTGAATCTCCCCAAGGCCCACAAGATGGATCCCCCGGGATACCAGGAGATCCAGAGGCGGATGATTCCCGAAGTGGAGCTTCCGCATGGTGCCGGGAGCCTCCGCATCATTGCCGGATCCCATGGCGATGCCAAAGGGCCAGCCCGGACCTTCAGCCCGACGAATCTCTGGGACTTGACCTTAAATGCAAAAAGCACTGTGGATCTTGAGCTCCCTGAAAACCACACGGCAGCACTTTTCCTAATGCGGGGCGCGATCAAGGTCTCAAAATCCGAAACGATCACCGGTCCAGCCCTTTGCATTCTTGACCCGGCCGGAACACGACTCTTTTTGGAGTCGGATTCAGCCGCAAAAATCCTCTTTCTCGGCGGAAAGCCTTTGAACGAGCCCATTGTCGGCTATGGCCCTTTTGTGATGAACACAGAGGAGGAGATCCGGACGGCCATACGGGATTTCAGAAACGGAACCCTCGGAAAGACATTCTCAAGTGGCTGAAAACCAGAATCGGAAACGAATCCTGATCAGGACGAGTCTCATCGGAGCCCTCGTGGGTTCCTTCTTTCCGGTTCTCTCGTTTCTTGCAAGGAAGGATCCCGAGATTCTTTTTGGCATCATTTGCACCGCACCGCTGTTTCTCGGACTGTGCGCCTATCTCGTGGCCCGAATGAGAATGCAGGCGGAGGATCTCCTAATCAACAAACGAACCGAGCAGAAGGTCAATGGCCAGAAAAAGCTCCTCGAGACCATTCTGAACAATCTTCCCAACATCGTTTTCGCAAAGGATTACAACAATGGCTTCAAGTTCGTTCTCTTCAACTCCGCTGGCGAGAAGCTTCTTGGGTTGAAAAACAAGGAACTGATTGGAAAAAGCGACTTCGACTTTTTCCCGCTGGAGCAGGCCGAATCCTTCACAAAAAAAGACCGTGAGGTATTTGAGACCGGCAGAACAATCACCATTGAACAGGAATTGATCCAAACACCAAAGGGAGAAAGGATCCTGAAAACCGTAAAGGTCCCCACATTCAAGGCGGACGGAAAACCAGACCTTCTGATCGGGATCTCGGTCGACATCACGGAAGACATCATCCTCCAAAAGAAACTCGAGGAAGAGCGTGGCAGAAGCCTACTTCATTCAAAGCTTGCCACTCTCGGTGAAATGTCTGCGGGTGTGGCGCACGAGATCAACAATCCCTTGGCGATCATCTCCGGAAATCTGGAACTCATGAAACGCTACCGCGAGGATCCGGAAAAATTCGAGGCAAAATGGAAGGCCTCTGAAAAATCAATCGAACGAATCGCGAAAATCGTGCGTGGACTCAAGAAATTCGCTCGTGTTTCGGATCAACCGAAACTGGTCCTCTCCAGGGTCTCCGGAATCCTCCAGGAATCCATCTCCTTCACAGAGGCGCGGGCCCATCAAAACCAGACTCGAATCCAGCTCGATGACCGTACCACCGCATCAGTGCTGTGCGACCCGCTCGAAATCGAACAAGTGATCATCAACCTCATCAACAACGGGATCGACGCCGCAAAAAGCGGACCGGAACCTTGGGTCCGCATCGAGGCATTCGAGGAAACCGGGGAAGTCGTGATCCGGATTCTCGATTCGGGCCCCGGAGTCTCCCGGGACGTGGAATCGCGCCTGTTCGAGCCGTTTTTCACCACCAAGGAAGTGGGCGAAGGAACCGGACTCGGACTCTCCATCTCAAAAGGAATCCTCTCCCAACACAATGCGACCCTCGGATTGAACAGGAGTCTTTCACAGACCTGCTTTGAAATCAGGATCAAAAGCCATACCGGACAGCTCTGAATTCCACCGCAAGGCGGATTCTCAACTCAAGCCGTGGGCACGGGCCACCCGGTCAAAGTGCATCATGACACTTTTCGCCCAATTCCTCTTTTCGATGTAGGCGCCCGGGTAAAAGCTCTTCTTGAACCCGTAAGCGGCAATGTCCTTGATTTGCCTCAAGGGAACTTCAAAGGTGTCCGTCAACAGACTCCACTCGCGGGTCACTGTGGTGTCCGACACCAAGCGATTGTCCGTGCAAATGGTCATCGACATCCGGTTCTCGAGCATGTCTTTCACATGGTGATTCCGGAGACTGCCGATCGCAGGATTCGTCTGGAGATTCGAGGTGAGGCAAACTTCAATGGTGGTCCGCTTGTCTGCCACAAAAGAAATCAAATCACGGATGTACTTTTTCTTGTCGCTGATCCTCGGATCCACAACCTTGTTCTCGTCAAAGAGATAATATCCGTGTCCGATGCGATCCGCGTAGCAATCCGTGATTGCCTGAAAAATGCTCTCGGCTCCGTATGCCTCGCCGGCATGAACGGTTTTGTGCATGAAATTCTTGTGTGCGTAGGCGTAGACCTCATGGAATTTGGAGCAAGGGTAGCCCTCCTCCTGGCCCGCGAGATCGATACTGACCACGGGAATCCCCTTCTCGTCCCGAAGCTTCACCACCGCCTTTACCATCTGCAAAGCGGCTGCCACAACGATCTCCATGTGCTGGGAGTATTCCATGGTTTCATAGAACCGGGTGTAATACGGGGAATACCCCTTCGGTCCGAAGTTTCTCATGGCACAGCTGACGATCCCATAGTGGAATTCGGGTCTGTCTCCTGATCGCACCTCGGGCTTTGCGTTGTGCTCGTTTTTGGCCCGCAAAAGCCCGCGGTTCGCGGCTTCGAGGACGCTCTCCAAGGTCACCCCCCGGTCCGGATCCATCATCAGTTGCGGCGCAAACCGGGGTTCGATGTAGTACACGTTCTCATTCTGATTGTCGATCGCGAGCTCGTAGGCGACTCTCTCGATCGCCCCGGGATCCCGAAGCACAGCGCAGGTGTACTGGAATCCTTTCAGGTATTCTCCGAGGTTGGAATAGGAACTCTTGAACACCGTTTCGCGAAGCCCCTCCTCCGTGAATGACGGGAGCTTCACTCCGGTCGAACGCGCAAGCTCAATGAGCGTGGGGATCCGAAGAGATCCATCCAAATGCAAATGAAGATCGGATTTCGGCATTTCCTCTAGAAAGGCCCGGGAGTAAGTTGTGGTCATGGCATGACCCTACTCCGATCAATCCGCAATGGCACCTGATTTTTTCAAACCAGGTGCCCGCAGAACCTGTCAGAACCCGTTGGATCAACGGTACTTTCCCGCAGCCTGGAGTGCCTGATAGAGATTTGCGCGCCCGCCGCTCACCATAAGTCCCTTGAAAGAGCTTACCGGTGTCACCGATTCGATCGCGATCTTTTTCAGTTCATAAGGGGTCAAGGAGGGATGGCGCCCGAGCACCTCGGCAAGCACACCCACCACGGTCGGGGTCGCCATCGAGGTTCCGGACATTGCTCCATAGCCGTTTTTCGGAATGGTGGAGAAGATATTCACTCCGGGAGCGGCCACGTCCACCGACTTGCGTCCGACATTCGAGAAGGAGGCAAGCCCGCCACTCGAGCTGGTCGCAGCAACCACGAGCAAGCCCTCTGAAGCAAAAGATGCAGGATACTTTGGATCCTGATCAATATCCCAGCGGGCAAACGGGCTCGAATCGTTTCCGGCGGCTGCAACCACAAGGGTCCCGTAGGTTGAAGCGATATGTTCGATGGTCTCCGCGACCACCATGCCTCCCTCATTCGTCTTCTTTCCGAAGGAGCAGTTGATCAGACGCGCGCCATGTTTTGCGGCATACAAGAAAGACTCCACAATATCGACATCCGTCTCATCGGCATCGTCCGGCACCGTTCTGATGGCCATGATTTTTGCTCTTGATGCGATCCCGGCAATCCCGATTCGGTTGTTCTGGGCGGCACCAATGGTACCCGCCACATGGGTCCCGTGTGCGTGGCTTGCCGCGGGATTCCCGCTCGCCTGCCCATCGGAATTCCGAACCAGGGTGTTGATCCCGTGGACATCATCGATGTACCCGTTCCCATCGTCATCCTTGCCGTTCCCGGGAATCTCACCCGGGTTAACCCACATGACAGGCTCCAGATCCTCGTGTCGATAATCCACTCCCGTATCCACAACGGCCACGATCACGTCCTCCCTCGCCTGGGAACCGAGCGCAGAGTACGTCTTGTTCACCGATACCCCGTAGCCTGAATCATCCAGAAAGGACCAGATCTTTGAAACCTGAGGATCATTGAAGGGTGAGTTCGCAGAGAGCGACTCCAACTGGGGCACGAGCGGCTCAAGCTTTGGAAGTTTTTCCTTCCCGTGAAAGGTATTGAACTCGAGATGTTCCACAAAACTCGCGTTCTGGAGCTCGCGGGACAATGCCTTTGCATTCGGGGTGCGCACAAGCACCCACTGTCCATACAGGGGTTTCACATTCTCGATTTTCTCTGAACGCGGGAGTGATGCGCCCGGCTTCAGCTTCACAAAGAGATGGCGTTTGTCGGTACGCTGCCGTTTCTTGCCATGAGGCCAGTTCTCGCCGGTCATCTGGCAACTGGTGGAAACATCCCGCTCCGAGCGAATCGATCCCCGGACGAGGACTTCCGTATCGCACTCGTAATGCACTTTTTTCTGATCCCAATGTGAATAGGAATCGCCGGAGATCCGGATGATGGACTCATCCGTTTGACTGAACTTCAGGTCACGAAGATCCTGAATCGAACGGGTCAGTCCCTCGTCTTCAAAATAGATGTCCTCTTGGATCTGCTGATAGATGATTTGCTTTGCCAGATCCGGAAGCTCGTGAGCACCGGCCGGATTCAAACCAAAGAGAAAGGCACAGAAGAAAACGGGAAGAATCATTAGGGTGTGTTTTGTCATGGGCAGGGTGATAACACGAAGGATCAACAAGTTTAATGGAAATCTTCAACTGCCCCCGAAGAATGGACCCAAAGCCCTAAGAACAACGCGCAAGAAATTGTATTTATTTAACTTTTATCTCCATCCCTTGAGGCTCTCCCGAGCTGCCGCGTGGTTCGTTCCCGAGGGACCACTCTTTCAAAATGTTTTGGTCTGTTTTCGGAGAAAAAACTCTGGCCGGGTCCAATCTTCGGGGGCAGCTCGAACCATCCCGCACTCAAAGGGATGCCCAAGATTTCTCCAATGGTACCGATCCTTCTCCAGAAATACGAACTCGGCATTCCCATCGCTGCAACGCCTCCCTTTGCAGGGATAATCATAGGGGCCCATGCTTCCACAATACCCTACATACTCGACCCTAAGCCCCGTGATTCGGTTCCCGGATCGGAAGACACGAACTTCTTGGTCACAGATGTCGGGGTTCCCCGGACAATGGTAAGTCCCGGAGGTGATCAGAACGGTGGACAAAGACGCTGCCAGCAGTGGAACCCCTTGTAACATGCTCCCCTAGAGCTTAATCGGAATTCAGCTCGCAGCAACAGAAATCAACATCAACCCGACCACGCATCCCACAACCGCTCCGGGAAACCAGATCAGTTTCTCACAACTGTGCAACTGGCCGGAGTAACTAGAGTCGCAGGCTTCTGGCACACAGATCCGGACACAGAATAACCCGAAGGACAGGATTGATTCGCTGATGAAAAGTGCCGAACCCCATAATGATCATCCGTCCTGTAGACTCCGGGTCTTCCCAAATAAGTCACCGAATCAATGTCACGCCAGGCCCCTACGCCGGGCAAAGCTCCCGCAGGGAGAACCGTCTTCACGCACTTGGCTGAAGACCCGGATCCTTCCAACCAGTATCCACTCGGACAACTCGCTGCGATCGGAGCAGTGCACATGGCGCCGCTCAAAGTAGATCCCGAAGGGCATGAGTAGACGGCATTCAGGCGAACCACATGTCCGACAACGCCTACATATTCACTGCCAGTGGAGCCTGCTCTCGCGTATGCATTCACCAAGGCATTGTTCTGGAGACCCGATGCACAGGCGCCACCACTCCACCCACTCGGAACCCCAGCAAGTGAACCGAGCCACTGGATGCCATAGGTTCTGCACTGAGAATCACTCGACTCACTTGCAACGGGCTGCAAAGCAAAGGTGCCCACGGAAATTCCGCTGGAAAAGCTACTCCCCGAAGTCGCCTGTAACATGCAGGGGATTTGACCGAATGCCTGGATTGGGACGAGGCCAAAGAGAGCCAAGGTTAAATATCGAAACATAAATCCATCCTTTATAATTAAATGAAACACTTTTTCGGACCAAAGCTCCCTGTTCGAAAAATTGATGCCAATCCAGTGTGAATTCATAAACCCGTATTGATAAAAGTTTAACTCCCGTAGAATCAGCTGCCAACCAATTTCACCGCGAAGCGCCCCCACCGTTTTCAAAAAACGGTGTCACACTCGACCCATGTCTTCGTCGAACCCGCCCAAATCAATAAAGAAACCGGTGTTTGCTTATCTGTAACGGAAATGACATTCGTGGGGCTCAAGTGTGGCGCACAAATCGGGATTCAATGCTTTTAGTGAACACGGTGCCAAAAGTTCATGGTTGCCCTTTTGCCTTCCAAACGGCACATTTCGATCCGGGAGGACCCTCATGCTTGGCTTCATTTTGATGATCTGGTCATTGGCGTTTCCAAGTGCCAAGGCTCGAAACGAATGCCCGGACAGACCCGTGGACGTTCTGGTTTTGGGCGATTCGCAGACAGGCGCGATCTGGGCCACCTCTTATTTCGGAAACTTCCTTCAAACCTGCCTGAAAAAGCATCCGCTTTCGCCATCCTTTGCGATTTATGGCCGGGGCGGCACCCAACCTGTCGATTGGCTGAACCGAAAGAGCCTTGATTCGGTAAACTTGGTGATCCGCGATTCTGAACACCCGCACAAGATCCTGAGAGCCTCCGAGGCCCCTGTTTGCATGAAACGACTCGCTCCTCTCCTCTCCGGACACAGACCAAGGAAATTGATTCTCTTTTTCGGAGACAACCTTTTATCGGCTGAACCGGCTGAAATCAGACGGCAGTACAGACTTCTTCTCGAACAGATCAGAACAGCGGGAATTTCGGCTTCCGACTGTATTCTTGTCACCCCGACCTACGAGATGGAAGTTTCCACCAAAAGAAACGTACCTGCCAAGAATCTGGCCAACACAAAAAGGGTTCTTTCCGCCATCCGTGCGGAAGCTGAAGAGGGATGCAGGGTGCTCGATGGACTTGAACTCATGGGAAGCAGTCCCCTCCTTCTCTCGAATGAAACCCTGAAACGAGTTCATGTGCCCGGTACAAACGGCTGTCTTCAAGCAGCATCGAACGACAACATCCATGTGTGCGGAGAGGCTGCACGGGAGCTCGCCCATAAAGTTTGCGGGCAAATCCGGAATTAGCGGTCCTGCCGTTTCATGTACTTGAGCCTCTCCCTCGCTCCCATCCTTTCGATGGAATAACGAAGCATGGTTCTAGGCATCCTTTGCGCATGCTGATCCAAAAACCTGCGCAAAGTCGCAATGTCCCGCTTTCCCGCTTCCCGTAGCATCCATCCCGTCGATTTATGCATGAGATCCTCAGGGTCATTCAAATATTTGCGCGCAAGAGCAAGGGTTTCAGAAAACCGGTTCTGTCGAATGAAATAGAAAGTGCTCAGGATCGCGATTCTCCGGTCCCACATGGACGGGGAATTTGCCAATGCAAGCACCTCCTTCCTTCGGCCCGGATGATCAAAAATATAGGGCCCCGGAATGTAGGGGGCTGAAACATCGACCAAATCCCAATTATTCACCCGATCCTTGAGACTGAGGTAGAATTCAAAAATCCGCTCCTGTTCCTTTCGATTTCCTTTCTTTCGCTCCACTTCAAATCTCGGACGAAGAATGAGAAGCGCAAGGATCCGGTCCTCATGGACCGGTGACTGGAGAAGTTTTTTCAGGTCCGTGAATGCGAGATCATGAAACTTGCGCGCGACTTCCCGGTTCTGGGGAATCTTGACCCCGATGAACCGGTCCCCGAATCCGTACTCTCCGGGGCCGGTCTTGAAGAACCATTCATTGATTTTTTTGTTTTCGGCGTTTGCGTATTTCCGCAGTTCTCTTTGTGCATGGATCACGGGTCTTCACTCCTGATGGTGGAATGCGAATCAAATTTGGAGCGGCGGACGGGGGTCGAACCCGCGACCTCGAGCTTGGGAAGCTCGCACTCTACCAACTGAGCTACCGCCGCATCGGCAAGATCGTAAGGCTCCGGGGTTGAAAAAGCAAACATTCGGCGATCTCCGTGACAACACTGACCTCGATTGAACGGTCAACCCTTGTCTCCAACCTCCGTTCCGGCTACTCTTCGTCCCAAATGGTTCCCGGATTAAGCTCAGGCATATTCAAAACAGTGTGCTGTTTCATCCTCTTGCTTATGCTCACTTCACCCGCAACTTCGGATGCGGCTCAAGGCACCATCCGTGGCGTTCCCTCCTCCACCGAAGTCAGCGTGTCGGAAACCATTCAGGGCTCCTTCCACCCGGGAGACCTTTTGTTGATTCGCGATCAGGTCCAGGGTGAGATCCTCGGCTATGCCGAGGTGAGCTCGAGAAGTCCCGACTCGCCCTTTGTTCTTGCCCGGATCAGATCCCACTCCAACAACGGAATGGTCCGGATCGATGATGTGGTGGAGTCGATTGACCTCTCGGACTTTGACAAGTCGAAGGATCAAATGAGCGAAGGCCGGCATGATCTGGTGATTCGAGGGACACGCCACATTTCAGCAAAATACAAGCCCCAGGTTTATCTCGGGGCACTGACGGGGCAGACTGCTGCCACCTTGGAACAAAACGAGTTTTTCTTCGGGCTGGGACTCGTGGGATTCGGATTCAATGAGTCCCTGCAACTCAGCACACAGCCAGTCCTGGACGCCCTTGGAGAGGCAAATTTTCAGCTGAAATGGCAAATGATCCAAAACGAGGATTTCAGGATCAGTCTCGGGCTCGAGCCCCGCTATAACCTTGATTCTCGCCGTTTGATCGGGTCCTTTTCGGTCTATTGGGATACGTTTTCAAACTCAAAGTTCCTGACCTACAACCAGCTGCGCGTTACCACGGGCGAATCCGAACTCTATGGTCGAAGGACATCCGCAGAATTCAGCGTGAACTACGGATACATCACGAACCGGTGGAACCGGATTATTTTTGGTCCAAACATCGACATCCAAAGAGAAACGCTGGGGGGTCTCCTTTCGTATCAATGGATCTGGGACCACTTTCATTCCGCCTTCACGCTTCAAGCACGTGACTTTACGAACCTGAAGTTCGGAAACGATGGCTACCTTGTGTATCTTGATTTTTGGTGGCGAATCTAGGGAATGCTCGGGTCAAAGAGCAGAAAGCGCGGAATCAAGCTCTGCTGCCGCCTCAAGTGCATTCTCAACATCAAGAACCACCCGGTCATTCTTCAGCATCGCATCACTCAGGAGAACTGCGCGGAGCTCGTTTTTTTCAGCAGAAATGAAGAAGTAATGATCGAGCGCCTTACCCCCGAAATAGCCGCCGATTCCGCCAATGATGGTTGCAGGACCAATTGCAACCATACCCGCGAGAGCCGCACTAAGACCCGACATTAAACCGCCGCCCGTTACACGATTTGCGTTCGCAATCATCTTGGTAACCAAAATGCCGCTAGCAATCCCGACGATGGTACCTCCAGCCTTGAAAGCAATGTGACGGCCATGATCGTAGCTGATCTGCTCTGGCAAAGAAGCGCGATATCGCTCCAAATCAGTCAACGCATATCGATTCTTGTTCCCGAGGTTCTTCACGTATTGATCCCCAGAAAACAACTGGAAACCTGCGGTCGAGCCATCAAGAATCACCTTGATGGTGTAGCCGGATGCCTTTCCGCCTTCGGTTAGCGCAATGTCCGCGCGCGCACTCATGCCGAAAAAAGAAACAAGAATCAGGAAAAACGAAATTGAGCGAAACCCTTTCATGGATCAAATCCTCCGGCTTCATGGTTAGCTCACGGAGGATGTCTTTTTCAAGGGAGGACTCTAGTTCGTTCCGAAGATGATCTTTCGCATGAAACGATACTCCGGGCTGGAAGGTTCCCGCGCCTCTTTGGGGTGTTGCGAGGCCCATTCATCCCATTTTTGCTGCTTCTCTGGTTCGGTAAGGATTGCTTTTTCACTTTCGGGTTGAATGGATTTCGTTGACTCGATCTGCTCGCCGATCTCGCTGGCACGAACCGTCATTTTCACTTCGGTGGGAATCGTCCAGGTCAATGTAAATCCAAGCCATCCCATGAATGCGTAATAGGTGGCGCGCGACCAGAACCGCTGGAGATGCGTGTAAATAAGATCAACCTTGGTTCGCGTGCCGTAGCGCTGAATCAAGTAGGGTCGAATCTGGTCCTTCCACACGGGCTCAAGCCCCTCACTCTCCGCCCGCTTCAACATGTCTTCCGGGATTTCCAACCATCGATTGAACCGAATGTTCGGTGGAATCACCCAGTAGGGAACCAGATTTGAGTCAAGCGCCCCTTTGATGATTGCGAAATTGATTTGCGAATTCACGAACACGTCAAAGGCCTGTCCCTTGAGAAGCGATTCGAAATAGCGCCGAAACACATGGGGCGACTCGTTGATGAGTCCCGCCTCACTCAGGGTTCTGGAAACACTCCTCGCCACAAGTCGGGTTTCCAACGAAGAACGAAGGACCTGCTCCACCTGTTCTGCACCGACACCCTCCAAGATGTGCGGGTAGTGCCACTTGAGCACATCGATATACAGATCGCTGATCCGGTACTGCAGCGCCTTCGCCGTGAGAGGAGTTCCGGAGAAGAGCTCATTTACAGCCTCAATCAAAAGCTCCTTTCGGTAGGCGGGCATCTCAGCCAGCATCCTCGCAAGACTCACCCTTCCCCCATTGGCATTCACGATCGCGACTTCAAGGTAGGCAAGCTTGGTTTCAAAGCGCAGTGAGGAAGGATCCAGGGTTGGGCCAAGTGGTTTTCCCGGTGCGGGAGGGGTCACATCATTGTACGGTTCTTCTGCTCGCGGGGGGTCCCACTCCAGCAGATCTTCTTGCAGGAGTCGCGTTCTAGCCTGGGATTTTGCAATCCGCACTCGTTCGAGTTCAAAGAATGTGGCGTCGAAGGCCTTCAGGTCAGCCGACTTGAAGAAAACGGCGCCCAGGATCTTCCGTACATTCCCGACCGTCGATTCAATCGCTTCGGCCTTATGGTAGACCTTGAGAAGTGAATCGCAGATTCCCGCGTTTGCGTTTTGTACGGAGAGCGCGAAAGCAAAAGAAAAGAGGGATGACCAAACTACAGAAATAAAGCCGGAGTTCACAACGGCCGACAAACTACGTCGAATTGGATTCAAAAGATAGGGAATTTGCTTGAGTCCGCTGCTCATGCATCTGCAATCCAAACCCCATCCCGCATATGGATGAAAACAGTCAGGTAGTCAGCAATCCGCTCGCGCGTTCACTCCTCCGACGTGAAATCGACGGGGTGGTGGTTTTTTGTTGCTTTTGCGTCAAAAACGCCTGTAGCCTTGTCCTATACATAACAAGTGCCCTTTTGGGCAAAACTCAATCCAGGAGGATTAAGACCATGTCTCTTTTCAGACTAAGAAATGCAGTGGCTTTAGCATGTCTGGCTGCTCAGCCAGCGTTTGCAAGTTCCAAGATGTTGAACCAGAACGACTTCGTAGGGATCTCATTTTGGATCATCTCGATGGCTTTGATCGCGGCAACCGCATTCTTCTTTATGGAGATTCAGCGTGTTTCCGGCAAGTGGAAGACTTCTTTGACCGTGTCCGGTCTTGTGACCCTCGTGGCCGCAACCCATTACTTCTACATGCGTGATGTGTGGGTTGAAACCGGTAGCACTCCGACCGTGTACCGTTACATCGACTGGTTGATCACCGTGCCCCTCCTGATCACTGAATTCTACCTGATCCTGAGAGCAATCGGAAAAGCATCCGCAGGAATTTTCTGGCGCTTGATCCTCGGCACCACCGTGATGCTGATTTTCGGCTACCTCGGCGAAGCGGGCTACATGGGCGTATGGCCCGCCTACATCTTCAGTATGCTTGCATGGTTCTTCGTGATTTACGAAATCTATGCCGGCGAAGCAGGCAAGATGGGAACCACCCAGGCTCCCCCTGCAGTACAATCCGCTTACAAGACCATGAGAGCGATTGTTGTTTTCGGATGGGCGGTTTATCCGATCGGATACTTTATCGGATATCTGACAGGCGCCAATCCTGCTGACAGCATGGGCACCCTCAACATCGTTTACAACTTCGCTGACGTTGTGAACAAGATCGGGTTCGGAGTGATTATTTGGAATGTCGCTGTTACTGCAAGCGAGTCAAACTAATCTCCGCAAGATTCGTGAAGGAAGGCCCTGCGACTCGTTCGCAGGGCCTTTTTTTATATCCTGCTTCGGAGTTCCCAAGTGAATCGCTTTGACACCCTCATCATTGGCGGAGGACTTTCAGGGTTTCTCCATGCCCGCTCCATCCTGAAACACGAGGACCCGAACCTTAAGCTTGCGCTCGTAGATCCTGATCCTGAGAGTCTGGGCAAAAAAACCTTCTCGAGCTGGAGACGCAAGGATCTTCACGGCAACCCGTTTTCCCATTTGGTTACCGATCATTGGGAGCACTTCCGGATTGTCGGACCAAAGGGTGAACTCCTGCATCGGCGCTTTGATGCTTATGTCTATGAGAGAATTCCGGGGGACCGGATTCTTTCATTTCTGGGCCAGGACACGCTCCTCGACCCGAGGTTGGCACGCTTCAGTGCCTCAGTCGAACGGATCACATCCGAGATCGAAGAATCCCTCGCAGGACGTCCCTTGCAGGTTGAACTCGATTCGGGTCAAAAAGTCTTGTCAGATACGATCTTAACCTCAGTGGCTCAGTATCCCCGGGACTCCATGATCCAGTATTTTCTAGGATTGGAAATTGAGACCGATTTCGATGTCTTTGATCCGACCTCTGTGGTGCTCATGGACTTCAGGGTGCCACAGGAAGGCGCAGTCCGCTTTGTCTACATTTTGCCCTTTGGCACGCGCACAGCATTGGCCGAATTCACGGTCTTTTCAAGAAACAGAATTCCCGATTCCGAGTGCGAGGAACTCCTTCGGAGTTACCTTTCAAGCAAGCTTGGGCTGGAAACGTTCCGCGTGATCCGAAAGGAGTCCGGTGATATCCCGATGAGCCTTGAAGTGGAGCCCCGATTTGCTCCCGCCTTCCTCGATTCGAGAGTACGCACGATTGGCGGAGCCGCAGGGCGGGTCAAGCCAAGCACCGGGTATTCTTTTCAAAGAAACTGCCGCGCTTTGAATTCGCAGAAACATCCTCTCTTTTCCTTCCGGTTTCAAGTCTATGACAAGATCCTCCTTGGGGTCCTCGGGCAAAATGGCAATCTCGGGGCTGAGATTTTCTACCGTTTGTTTTCTCGCAATCCAGAGAACCGGGTCTTCGCATTTCTGGATGAGGATTCGTCTCTTTTGGACGAAATTCGCATTTTCATGACACTCCCCTTGCGTCCGTTTCTTCAGCAACTTTTCTTGCAATATCCATTTGTTTTTGCCACCGGAGCAACTTGTCTGCTCCACCTCCTCCCAGGCACCGGCACCATCGCCGTTTGGTTGCTTCCTTTGGCAGGGCTGATGACGATTGGCATTGGTCACGGCAGCATCGATCATTGGATGGCTCCGAAAACCGTCCGCGGCGTTGCATTCTTCCTTCCATACCTTGGAAGGATTTTCCTCTTTTTGCTCTTTTGCATCCTCGCGCCTCTCCTCGTTCTCTTGGTTTTCATCCTTCAATCGGCGGATCATTTCGGTGAAGCTCAATGGCATCGTGCGATCCGCTATTCAAAGAATCATTTGGCCGTGAGATTTTTTTCCTGGCTTTGGGGGCTTTTTGCATCCCTTTTCGGGGTCCTCTTCCATTGGAATGAATCGACTCCGATTCTGAACACGCTTCTAAGGAAAACAGGTTTTGCCGAAGTTCTCTCGACTGCGGACGCTTGCTTGGCATCACTCATGCTTTTAGTGCTCGCAGTTTTCGCGGCCCACACTCTTGACCGCTATGTCACCCGCTCTTCCGGGTATCGGCACGCGGGGGTTTTGAGCACCCTCGTGCTTGCTGCAAGCTTTGCAGCTCTTCCGCTTCTGCCCGGATTCCTGTGCTTTTTTGTTTTCTGGCACAGCTGGGATTCTGTCATGTTTCAAAGATCGCGACTCGGATGGAGTTCGACTCAGTATTTTCGAAGAGCGTTCCCCTTCACCGCACTTTCAATCCTTGGCTCATTCGCCTTGATGGTAACCTTACAGAGGTGGGAGGTTTTCTTCTTCCTGATTGGCGCGCTGACTGCCGCTCATGCTCCCGTGATGTCGAGATTTTTCAGGGAGTCTTGACCCGATCACAAGAAAGATCGCACGGAAAACAAGGATGCTTTTTTCGAATTTCGAAACAACGGTTCTTTTTCTGAACGCTCTTTTTGGATCGTTTGCAGCATTCCTCAAAAGCGTTTTCCCGATGCCCTGATACAGCAAGCCGGCTACCGCGATGGCAAACGCGCAGCGGAGTGGTAAAAACCGCAATCCTTCAAAACCCATTTGGTACCAGGAATCCGCAACCTGAAGGAGTCGTTTCACCACAGGATACGCCAATTCCGGTTCGGAGGAGAGTTCTCGTGCAGGCACCGCGGATCTCCCGAGACAATCCAACAACAGATCGGAGGGCAAATAGACTCGCCCCATCTTCGCATCCGTCTGAACGTCACGGCAGATATTGGTCAATTGCATCGCTTTTCCAAGAGCGGACGCAGCCACATCAGCCCTTGCAGGATCGGCACCAATCAGGGGACACATCATGAGCCCTACGACTCCGGCTACCCTGAAACAATACAGTTCAAGTTCCGAAAATCCGCGAAACAAAGCCCCCTCCGCGTCCATCTTGAACCCTTCGATCAATTCCCGCGCATGAACCGGATTCACCCATTCAGGAGGCGAAAGCTTGAGAACCATCTCCAACCGTCTCTTCAAATCGTCCGAATCGCGGGCTTCATCAATCAGGTCATCACACGAACGACACCACTGATACAGGATCCTGACACGGGTCCTGTTTTCGACAGGGAGAAACAGGGATGCCAAAGCAAAGCTCTTGGATCCTTGGCGAATCGCCTGGTCGGGAGTCAACTCCATTCAGGCCCGTCCCTCGAATCTGCCTGTGTGCAGATCCTCCAAGATGAGATTTGCAGTGGCTTTGCCCGAATTGACGACACCGGGGACCCCGGCACCGGGATGGGTTCCCGCGCCGACAAAATACATGCCTTTCAGATGGTCGTCCCGGTTGTGGGTTCGGAATGCGGCACTTTGCCAGAGCACAGGCTCAGTGGAGAATGCGGCACCAAGATGGGAGTTGAGCTGACTCTTGAAGTCCTCAGGCGTAAAGATTCTCTGGGTCACGATGGATTCTTTCAGTCCCGGAGCATACCGGGACTCGATGTAATCCAGAATCCGCTCCGCATAGAGGGGCCCATGCTTTTTCCAATCAATGGGGAGATTCCCCAAATGAGGAACCGGGGACAACACATAAAAAGACTCGCACCCCTCTGGAGCCATGGAGGGATCCGATCGGGTGGGCGCATGAAGATAAAGCGAGAAATCATCAGGGATGTCCTTGCTCTTCCCGAAGATCTGATCGAGGAGCTTCCGGTAGGATCTTCCAAAAAGAATATTGTGGTGAGCAAGAGAAGGATACTGCCGCTTGGTGCCAAAGTAGATCAGGAACAGAGACATGCTTTGTGACTGGCGAAGGACTTTTCTTCGCGAAGGTTCAACCTGTTGGTTTTTCCTAAGGAGATGCGAATAGCTGTGAACGACGTCAGCATTTGAAACCACCAAGTCAAAATTTTGAACCTCACCCCCGACACGAACCCCGGTGACCTTTCCATTCTTGGAGAGGACCTCATCGACCTCACTCGAAAGCCTGAGTTCACCGCCCAAATCCTCGAAAAGACGAACGAGGCCACGGACGAGTGCTCCCGTACCCCCGCGCGGAAAAAACACTCCCCACTTCCGTTCCAGATAGTGAATCAGCGTATAGATGGAAGAGGTCCTGAAAGGATTCCCCCCCACCAACAAGGAATGGAAGCTGAAGGCTTGTCTGAGCTCAGGGTCTTTCACGTACTTTGAGATGGTTTTGTAAATCGAACGATGGGCTTTCAAGCGGATGAGCTGGGGCGCCACACGAACCATGCTCTTCATGTCCAGAAACGGAACATGGGCAAGCTTGGTGTATCCCTCATCGAAAACCTCCTTGGAGTATTCGAGAAACTCGAGGTATCCATCAAGGTCCTTGGGTGACTTTGCCCGGATTTGCTCTGCGGTGCTCGCAGGATCATTGGAATAGTCGAAGGAATACCCGTTCTCCCAGAAGAGCCGGTAGAATGGGGTTACCGGCATCAGCTCAACATAATCCTCCATCCGCTTTCCGGCTTCATCAAAGAGCTCCCTCAGGCACTCCGGAGCCGTGATCACTGTCGGGCCGGCATCAAAAACAAAACCCTGATCCCGGTACACGTAGGCTCTTCCACCGGGTTGGTCCCTTTTCTCAAGCAAAACGACTTCGTGCCCCGCCGTTTGCAACCGGATTGCTGCGGACAAGCCACCAAAACCACTCCCCACTACTGCGATCTTCATTCGATTTTTCATATTAACGATATGCCTCCATCAGTTTAGTGGCCAATTCCTTCACTCTTGTGACTGCGGGATCATTCTTGAATCTCGATTCAAGAAGCTTAAGATTGTCCTGCATCCGGGACTCAGCCCCGATTCGCGCTTCTGCCACAACCCGGTCTCTCAGACGACACTCACCTGCACCGCTGGCAATTCCTTCCTGAAGCGTTTTGAATTCATCATCCTCCAAAATCCGCGATGCAGTAGCCCAGACCCAAGAGGGTCGAATCACCCCGCCCGACTCCACACTCGCCTGAAACGACTCCGGGGTAAAATCCTTCACATCATTGAACATCTGCAACGATGCTCCAAACTCACGACCGAACTCGAGCAAAGTCTTTCGGGTTCGGGAATCCGCTCCTGCAACCACAGCGCCCAGTTCCGCGCACATCCCCATGAGTGCGCCTGTTTTCAGGCCGATGGCCGCCATGGAGATGGAATGAGCCTGCTCCCTCGAAACACGACACAGATCATAGCCAAGATCGACGGATTGTCCGAAGTGGGCCAGGGTCATGGTTTCATGGTAAATCCGGTACAATTCAAGCTCCACACCTTGCGGAACCTTCAAAGCCCTGAACCGCTGGGTTGGCCAAAAATAGAGCCAATTCGCGGCGTTGATGGCTGAGGCTTGTCCCATCAATGAATGAAGTGCCGGTCGCCCGCGGCGGGAATCAGCGCGATCCTGAATGTCATCGATCACAAGAGAGCCGCCATGGAGCCATTCAACCCACGAAGCGAGGTGGCGAAGGATGGTTCGATCCCGAACCGAAAGTTCACGGTTCGCGGCTGAGATGGAGAAACTGATGTAAACCAGACTCGCACGGATGTGTTTTCCCGGACGGGTAACAAACTCATCGAGGGGCTGAAGGAGCGGATCAAGCAAGCCAGCGGGATTTTCTTTTGGTGTGGTCCATTGTTTCAAAAAGGAGAGGTCCACTTTGCCCTGAAGACTCAATTCGATCATTGGATCCCGAAAATAGTCCCTCTCGAAGCTGAGCGCCTGGCTTGAACTCGCGGTCTTGCGGCTTTTCTGCCGGACCAAACTCGGATCCAAACCCCGCCGGAGAAGGTTTCTCATTTCGTCTCTCTGCTCGCGTGCTTCCTTCAGTTTGACCTTGGGATAAACGCCAAGGGAAAGTCTTTTTTCCTTTCCGTGAAAGCGATACTTCAAGCGCCACCATTTTCCTCCGCCCGGAGAAACCTCGAGGTAAAGCCCATGTCTGTCAAAAACCTTCTTCGGCTTCTCGCTTGGCTTCAGACTTTTGATCCTTGCCTCGGTTAAAACGCGTCCTTTTTCCATCTACCGCTCCTCATGGGGGCAACTCTACCGGATGAAACTTGAGTTGCCCCCGATCTTGCCCCCCGCAGGTCCAGAATGTCAAATGATCTTCTTGGTCACTCTCAGATTCAATTGCCCCTCCCTGCTTTCCCCGGCCTAAACGGTTCCTGAAATGGCGGGGGCTGGCCCTGCTGAAAAACCGATTGTTTCAGTAGCGCGTTTCCGGCGGCACTGGCACACTCGGCGCGTATGGAAACGAAGCTAGCCTGCACGGGGGTCCGATGAAGAAATCCGACCTGCCGACAAAAATCTGCGCCACCTGCCAACGCCCGTTTGCGTGGCGAAAGAAGTGGGAAAAAAACTGGGAAGAAGTGAAATACTGCAGCGATCGGTGCCGGGGCAATCGGGGCAGCATGGATTTGGACCGGGTGATTCGCATGGCATGGGAGGATCGAACTCCATTTGATGCGATCGAGGCTCAATTCGGCTTGAAAGAAGACCAAGTGATTGATGTCATGAGGCGGGAGCTTGAGCCTGCTCGCTTTCGTGCCTGGAGAAAACGCGTTCACGAGAACGGGAATCTGAAGGATCGAGCCTCAAGGTCCTTCAAACTGGGTGCCTTCAAGTCGAGAATGCAGAGAATCGACGGGAGTACGAAAGACCGGGCTCGAAAAAAGAGATAGCCCCGGCCCCTGGTTCGATCTTCTGTCGCCTACGGCCGGTGCGAGCCACGATGAACGTTTGGAACTGGAACCTGAGGAAACCTGCTCCGGCTAAAAGCTTAGCCGTATTTCGGCAAAACCAGTAGACAGCTCCGAGAGGCGTCCAAAAAAGCTGTCTTGCAATCCAAAATACTTCTCAATGCCGGCGATCACCTTGAGGTGGTCATTGACCGCATAGGTCACTTTTGGACGAATCAGTCCCCCCACTTCATAAAACCACTGCAGGTAGGCGACCTCAAACTCAAGCGTGTCATTCCATAGTTTATAGCTCGGTCTCAAAGAAATCCCGAAACGATCGGTGCCGAGCTGATTTGCAATCAGGTTCTGCTGGAAGGCCAGGAGTCGCAAATTTGGATCTGTAATCGAGCCCACATTTTGAAAATCAAAAACATGCTTATGAAGCATCTGAAGATTCAGATTGAAATTCTCAAACAACGACCGATCCACTCCGAGCACCGAATAAATCTCGGAGTTGAACTTCAGTGGATCAAGCCCGGAGGAATCCGCGGAGCGCGTGTAGGCTGTCTCTCCCCGGAATCCGAACTCACCAAAGTTCCACGCAAAATCAGCCCCGATCACCTGAACTTTCTCAAAATTGAGTCCTATGCGGGCCCCGGCACCTCCTGCCGAAAGGACCGACAAATTGGGCGTCCTTGAAATGACGTTCGAAAAACTGAACGAATAATCCACCACGCCTCCGGTACGATCAAGCTTGATTCCAAACTGTTGGCCGGGAAGTTCAGGTCGCAGGTATTCCAGCACTACCCCCGAAATGGGTGGGATCGGATACACAGGACTACGCCATTCAGGTTGAAATACCCCCATCAACCGGTAATCACCCAAATTCAACACTCCGGAAACCGTGAACACCCCGAGTCGTTGGTCTTCGTCATCAGTTCCAAGGAGCTTCATGTCCTTCGTCGTCCAACTATCGGTTGGGTTGACCTTATCGCCCCTGCCCCAAACGAGCACTTGTCGGCCGACTCGCAAATCCAACTGTCCGAACGATCGCTCAAGGTAGCCCTCCCTGAGCTCAACCGTTGAATTCAATCTCCGGGTCAAATCGTTATTGATGACATAGGCATCCATGTAGGCTTGCACACCCTCAATCGGTTCGGGTTTCAAATTGAGCCATATCGACGACCCAACAAATCCCCGATCGCTTGAGTAATTCCGATCCCGGTTCCAGACGCCCGACCGCAGCGAAACCGAAGGCCCAAGCTTTCGTAAGATCGAATCTTGACTGGTCTCAGAAAACTCATTTTGTGCGATTGCGGAAGATGACAACCAAAGTGCAAACGCGCAAAAGACCGGGACCCGCAAGTAATGAAGGTGTTTCAGAGGATGTTTCATATGCTTTCTCGATCAATGATTGAAAAACTCTACTTTTTTTCGAGATAGCGAGCGGTAAACTGTTCGCGATCCACACCCACATTGGCTTTATAGTTGCTGAATTCGATGATCGTCTTGTGACCGGTTTGAACATTTTCGGCTTCAAGAACCATTGGCTGCCATTTTTTATTTTTTGCATCCACTCGCTCGATATTTCTCGCGTTGATCTTCTTCAAGAGTTGCCCGTTAAGATCATAAAGCTCGCCCTTGACCGCGACTGCGCTCTCGCGATCAATCCATCCGATCCGCTTGGAGTACCCCGAGTTGTTTCCTACTTCCGGTCTTGCCGGGACCGACTCAATCACGTCACACTCCCGTCCATCCACTGATTCGGATTTGACCCACTGATGCTTCCAATCCTCAACCCGGTGCCCAATAACATCCCCATAAGAGAAGTCGGTTCCGACGAATGAGTCCTTTTTGTTGTTTGCCACTAATCGGCGAACTTTCTTCATCGCGGGCAAATAAATCCAAATGTCATCGTCCCCTTGGGAGTGCTCCACCATCAGTGTTTTGGTCCCCTTGACGTCCGCAGGTGACTCAAACACCACAATTCGCTGATTATCTGTGGTTCCGGCAATGAGCTGGGTAGCCCCCTTGGTCTTCCGTACCCGCTCTTGCCCATTCGAATTGATCAGGCGAAAGGTGGAATCACTTGTGGAATCGACCACTTTGGATGTCAAGAATGCCCGCTTGGCAATCTCCACCGCGTCTGGAGTTTTTGCGTCCCCGGCCATTGCAGGTACAGATGCGGAAACCGAAAGAGCGATCAGCGCCCCCCCTACGATTCCACTCATTGAAATTTGTTCGCTGTTTTTCATCATATCCTTCATATTGTTTTTCCTTCCTTCAAAAATAAACTTGGGCCTGAGTGTAAAGATCAGCGCTGGGAACAAGGTAAGCGCAGTGATCGAGCTTACCAGCATTGCCATTGCGATCAAGAATCCCATCCAAACGTGAATCATGAAACCGGTTGAGAGCATAAGTACCCCGAACCCGCCCGCAACCGCAGTGGAGACAAACAAAGTAGCCTTCCCCGCAGAAGCGAAAGATTTCTCAACGGCTTTTCCCTCATCGGGCTCTTGCCGCAACTCCTCTCGCATCCGGTAGCTCATATAGATGCCATAATCCGCTCCGATTCCCACCGCCATCGCACTGACCAAGGCAGTTGCAATCTGAAGGGGAATCCCGAGAAGTCCCATGATTCCAAAATTGACTGCCACCGCCGCAAACAACGGCACCAGAATCAATACACCAGCCAATAGAGACCGAAATACAAGTGAGGTGACCAAGAAGACAGCACCCATGATCTGCAAAATATTGAGAACCTTCTCCCGAATCATGATTTCGTTGAGCGCGACTCCACCAAGTGAACCGCCACCCACCTGCACATCGATACCTTTTGGAAAGTTCCTTTCGGCATAATCCTGGGCGTTTTTTGCAAGGGTGGTCAAGGCAATCGAACTGTCGGTTTTCAAGAATGCAGTGACGACGCCGCGTTGGTAGGTATAGTCCACATAGGAATCAAAATCACCTGGCTCACCCGAATTCGAGTAGAGAAGCAGATACTGTGCGATAAGATTCTGATCGGTTGGAAGTTTAAAGTATTCTTTTTGATCGGCATTCATGGATTGATTCATTTTCTTGATGAAATCCACAAGCGAAACTGTTCGACCCACAAGAGGTGACTTCTCAAGTTCTCGTTGCAACCCCTCCATTGCCGACAGTACCTCAGGACGCTTCAATGCATCCTCGGACTTGCCATCAATCAATACGTAAATGGGATTGGTCCCCGCCATTTTTGAGTTGAGAGCTTCATCGTCCATCCGCTCCCTGATTTTTCCGTAAAAATAACCCTTTTGGCTGTTCTCAACCTTGAGATAGATCCCGCCAATGGACAACACGCCGATCATGATGCCGGTCACCCAAAATACAGGCTTTCGTTTTTCCGAGGCGAGCTTGAAAAAGGAGGCCGTCAACCGATCCCAAAATCCATGCTCTCGTTCGCGTTGAATCTCCTTCACCGAGGGAGGAGGCAACATGGCTCTCAAGGCAGGGATAAAGGTCAACTCCAGGATCAGAGCCGAAAGAACACCGGCGCCCGTGAAAATCCCGAATGTGCGGATAGATTTGATTTCAAAAATCATGAGCGAAAAGAATCCAATGGCCGCAACCACACAGGCGACAATCATCACGGGCCCCACCTTCATGAGCGACTTCAGAACGGCCTCATGACTCAGGGCTCTTGCATCCCCCGAGCTGTTATTTTGATACAGGATGTTGTACTCCTCGTAGTAGCGCTTCAGAATCTGTACGGCATGCCCCGCCGCGATGGCCAGAATCAGAATCGGTGTCGAGGCGTTGAACACATCAAATGGTTCTTTCAACAAACCCAGAAGTCCCATCGACCATGCCACTGCAAGCATCGCGGTAACGAGCGGCAAGAACAAGGCCTGCACGGTTCGAAATGCCTCGTAATGAATGAGCCCAATGATGAGGAGAGCAATTGGAAACAAGAAACCCATTCGTTGGGAAAACGTTTCAAGAAGTCCTAAAAACACCGGCAGGCCCGAAATCTGAATGTCCACGGTTTCACCAAGCTCGGGCTCAACAGCATCCCGAACCACCTGTGTAATCGCTTGAAATCCACCGTTAATTTTTTTGAACTCGGCCACGATTTGCGTCGTGCGAGAATCCCGGGAGACCAATAAATCAGTATAGGCCGGATTTTTCTCGACAGAGGCCTTGAGTAAGGCGAGCCCCTCTTGGGTATTGGGAATTTGCTCCATCAGGGGTCTTACGGTCATACCCTCGGCGTTTCCCGAGATGTCCTTGGCCTTTCTCGCTGAAAGGCTCATTACGTTGCTCTTCACCGCGGCCGGGCTCTTGATGATTCGATCCGTAATGCGGGCAACTTTCTCAAGCACTTCTGGCTGATAAACATCGCCCGTTTTTGGACTGAGTCCAATCACGACCGTGAACTTGTTTCCAAACACAGTTTCAATTGTCTTGCCCGTCACAATATAGGGATGGGTTTGGGGAAGCGCACTATCGGGGTCAATGATCACCTGGAGGGAGCGAAGCTGGGCAAGCAAGCCTAGAGTTACCAATGCAGTGAGCCCCATGACCCATTTGCGATTCGAGATGATGAATTTGAGATAGTTTTCCATATGTTAACATTAATAACATAAAATGTAAATGTTGTTAACATTTAAATGAGGATTTGTTTTGTGATATACTTACGAAGGTATGAAGCGAAAGTCGGCACAGGAAGCACTCCACGCCAAATCGAATCAGGACTCCTATCACCACGGAAGTCTGAAAAAGACGTTGATCCAAACGGCGATTCGCTTTTTGGAAAAGCACCCGCTCGAGGCATTGTCTCTTCGCACCTTAGCACTCAAGGCCGGGGTCAGCCAGGCAGCACCCTATCGTCACTTCAAGGACCGCGATGAACTTTTAGCGGCGATCAGCCAGCAGGGCTTTGAAATCAAATTTCAATATATGTGGGAGGCATTTCTCACTTATCAAGATCAACCTAAAGAACTCCTGCAAGCCTGCGCACAGTCTTATTTTAAAATGGGTCTGAAACACCCCCAGCATTTTAAACTGATGCTCACCTCGCCCATTTGCCCTTCGCCCGAGCACCCGAAACTTGAGCAGGCTGCGGGCATGGCGTATGCTCTCCTGAAACGAGTCATTGAAATTTGCCAGTCAGCAGGCATTGTTGGGCCGGGTGATCCCTATCACAAATCGATGCATTGCTGGGCATTGGTCAACGGATTCACCACACTCTATGCCGAGGGCCGCCTCAAATGGCTCGGGATTGATGAAACGAATGCAGAAAATGCGCTTCGGGGTTTTGTGGATCAGTACCTGATTGGAAATCAGAGTCCGCTTCCAAATCCCGGGGACATCCGCTTGTTTCAAACCGAGGATTCGAAGCATTCAATGCACAACCTGAAAGCCGCGGGACTGGCTTTGGACCAAATGCTTTCAGAACAAAAAACCTTGGACAAAAAATCTCCAAGAACCGGTCCAATCATGGATCAAGGGTGAGTGATCTTCGACCTGACTAATAGCTGACAGAGCTCCTTCTGTTCGTATCCCGCTCGCAAAGCAGACATTCAGTCTGCACGCAGATCTCCCGTTCAATTCCCACCGGCACGAGAACGACCATTTTTCCCAATTTCCTTTTTTAGAAAGTCGAGCGAGATGAGCAAAGGAGCCTTACTCACAGTAAGGCGGACTGACGCGAATCAAGGGAGACGAACTAAAAAAGGAAATTCGGAAAAATGGTGGAGCCGGTGGGAATTGGGTTCCATTCGCGCTCCATCCGCTCGCGCTCATTCCACCCCAGGTCGATCTCCTTTTGCTCGCATCACGCTCGCGCGTGGCTTCTTCATCTCCACCTACTCAACCCATTTTTTCCCAATTTCATTTTTTAGAAAGTCGAGCGAGATGAGCAAAGGAGCCTTACTCACAGTAAGGCGGACTGAGGCGAATCGAGGGAGACGAACTAAAAAAGGAAATTCGGAAAAAATGGTGGAGCCGGTGGGAATTGGGTTCCATTCGCGCTCCATCCGCTCGCGCTCATTCCACCCCAGGTCGATCTCCTTTTGCTCGCATCACGCTCGCAAAGCAGACATTCAGTCTGCACGCAGATCTCCCGTTCAATTCCCACCGCCACTCCCGTTCATGAAACAAAGGGCTTATCGTTCTGATCAAAACAAGTTCCGCAGCGAAGCGAGGACTGTTTGAAGTTTTGATCAGAACGATAAGCCCTTTATTTGAAAAAATGGTGGAGCCGGTGGGAATTGAACCCACGTCCGAAAGAGCTCCATCTCCCCACTCTACATGCTTAGCCACGGTTTTAGATTGAACCCGAGTCGCCCCGTAACCGGCTCCTTGGATCCTCCGTTGAATTGATCTCGTCTTTGCTTAGGGTCAACGAACCCGGCTAGACCAGCCCTCTAATTGGCGTTTTTAAAATCCCGAGGACTTAGACTTTAAAAACGTTGTAGCTTTTAATTAAGCTGCAAGTGCGTAATCGTTAGCAATTACATTTTGCGACCTGTTTAACGAGGCCTGATCGCACCTCGGCATGCATGAAGGACTTCACGTCTCCCGTCGAAACCGTGACGGCCCCACAAACTCAGTGTACCACACTTTGGAACCTAAACCGAGGCCAGACCTCACAAATTGATTTACTTGATTTCAACTGGCCACTTTGAATGGGCATGGCGTTATGTTTTGGGTAAGAAATCCCTTTGATTCTTTGAGGTTTAGCCTCCGAGCTCGTAAGAGTCGGCTAAACCTCAAAGAATCAAAGGGGTTCGCCCCCACTCGCCCGAAGGCCAGGCCCACTCAAAATGGCCAGTTCTTAATCTCCTTAAGCTGCAAGGGAATCCCGCACCACGCTATACCCCGAATGAAGCACCACCCCGGAAATCAAAAGGCCGATTCCCAAATCCGGCAGATGACTCCCGGTAACTGCAACCATCCCTGCGGCAAGGATCACGCCCACGTTTGCGAGAACATCGTTCCGCGAACACAACCAAGTGGAACGCATGTTGAGATCATCGTTTCGATGGCGAAGGAGCAGCACAGCACAAGTGGTGTTCGCCAGGAGCGCAAGAACAGCAATTACACCCATGGGTTTAGCGTCGGGTACGACAGGTGCCAAAAACCTGCCCGTGATCTGAAACAACACCAAGCTCCCGAGCAGGAGCATCATCACTCCCTTGATGAGACTTACCCGTGCACTCCAAGCAGGTCCACGGCCAATGACATACAAACTGATCGCGTACACAAATGCGTCACCCAACATGTCGAGAGAGTCCGCGTAGAGGGAGGTGGAATGGGTCAACCAACCAGCAACCACTTCAACCAAAAACATGATCAGATTGATGACGAGCACGATTTTCAGCAAAGCCCCGTGCTGATTCTTTAGCTTCGCGAGCTCCTCGCCCTTTCCATGACAACACTCATCCATAAATTGGTATCAGCTCCTTTGAATTTCTCTACCAGCCTGAACTTTTATCACCTCATTGAACCGCTCCATCCTGAGGCGCGCAAGCCCATGGGGACTGCGTTCAATCACATCCACAAAATCATGATCAGGAAGGATCTCATCGACGGTATAGGAGGACTTCGCACGAATCTCCTGGGAGAGGGTTGCATCGATTCCACGAAAGGAAACAATGAGTTCCGCAGAACGTTTTTTCAACTCCGTAAGCCCCAACCGCCCCATCGGACTCTTTGAATCGAGATCATGGGCGATGGTCCACGAGAGGGCAAAAAGTGGAGACTCGGAACGTTCAAGCAAAAGCTCGGTGAATTCGCGGTACCCGGTATCCGGATCATCCATCACCAAATGCACTTTCACCGAGGCATCGGTAATGTGGTTTTGGCGTTCGTTAGCGATCCGAAACATCAGGCAAGGCACATCACCGAACTTCTTGATCACTGAATTCTGACTGAACACGACCTTGACATGGGGTTTTGAAAACCTGGTGAAGATGAGCCCTGTCATCAACGCAACCACGAACAATCCCGTATAACACTCAATCGTCACCACAAGGTTTGCCAGAGTCCCTGTTGGCGAAACATGGCCATATCCGATGGTGCCCAAGGTCTGAACGCTGAAGAAAAAACTGTCAAAGAACCTGTCGATTCCGGAGGGGTGCCGCAAACCATCGAACTGCTCGGCTGGAATCTGAAAGTAGATCAATCCAAAAATACAATTGATGGCAAAGAACACCATGCCAAACCAGATCGTGAACCTCGGCCAACTGAGATTGATGAGATCATGGTACAAATCACTCCATCGGACACCGCTCCTGCTGCTTTCGATGTTGAGCTTGCCATCCTTGCGAACCATCCTGAATCGTTCCATATGTACCCTAGCGCCCGCCCTTGACGGGAATGCCTTCTTTTTGAAGAATGCTGCGGATCTGCTCGATGCGATCTCCTTGGATTTCGATCACCCCGTCTTTGCCTGAGGTCAGGTAGGTTCCACCAGTACCGCACTGTTTTTTGAGCTTGGTGCAAAGCTCCTTTAGGAAAATTTCGTTCTTCGGCAAACGATCGATCACCGTAACCGTCTTTCCGCCCCTGCCCTGCTTTTCAATCCGAAGAACCGCAATGTACTTCACTGCTTTTGGATCAACCTCAGGCTCGCAAGTACACTCCGACACCACTTCCTTGCATCGCGGACACTTGCGATTGAGTTCAGGGTCGGTCGAATACACAAGACGGGTGTTCTTCTCGCTCATGAACTAAGCCTTTGCTTCAGGAATCCTTCCCGTGAATCATGCCTGAGGTGATCCCGGGCTCATCGGTAGCCTCCGCACGGATGACGGCCAAGATATGAAGCGGAACAAAGGCAAAAAAGAACCACTGCCCGAGCTCATGGATCTCGACAATCTCATCCACCACTTCTTCGGAAAGACCAATCGAGCCCGAAAAATACATCACAAGTCCCGTGACCGCCATGAAGGCAATTGCTGCAAAGAATGCGGCATGAACACTGTTTTTCAGGCCCTTGGGTCTCGGGAGCTTTCGTTTCACAAACAACACTCTCACCACAAGCAAGGCCGCAAGAACAAACCCCAAGCGATAATGCCACTCCCACATTCCATCCCGGATCGCGCGCCCCACCCTCCTTGCCTGATCCTCGCTTACTGTGATCCCGGCCGATCCGAATTCGCTTTGCATGGTGGCCGCCATTTTTTTCGAATTCAAAAAGGTTTTTCGAAGAACCACAGTCAGGATCGAAAGAAGCAGCACAATTCCGTTTGTCCAGTGCCAGATTCGAAAGGAAAGGGGTTTTGGATCGGACTTACTCACGCTTTAGCTCCTTCAAGATCCGGGTGGCCTCCTCGACCACTCGGGGATTCGAAGAACTCTTACTCTCACGAATCGCCTGAAGGAGAACAGAAAAAAGAGGAGCCGACTCTTGACCGGCTTCGATCATCTCATCCATACGGTGCCGCAGTGCCCGAATCGACACAAGTTGGGGGTAATTTGCAGTAGTTTCGTTGATTGCACCCAGGTGCTCCTCATCCCCCGAGTGTCCCTCGGGTGCCCGGTCGCAATTTTCAAGACTCAAACAAGGTCTTTCCATGAGCACGGATTGCAGGAATGCGACATCGGTGGAGTCCTTGATTTCGCGCCCAATCAGGAACACATACGTGCCCCGCTCATTGCGCTTCTCAAGGCGGGTATCGGAATACCTGCGCGTCATCGCACGTTTTGCCTCGGGTGAAAAATCCCGAAGCTCGCTATCGTAACGAGGGTCGTTGTCGTTCTTCGATTCCAGGATCTCGGAGAGGATGGAAAGCTTCCGTTGCTCGGAGGGGGGAAGCATGGAAACCTCGCTCGTGGGCTCAGAAACATGACTTCCTGCCTCATCCCCCAAAGGGGCAGTCTTGGGTGCTGCCTCTTGCCCGGAAGGACGTCCCGGTCCCTCAGGCTTGACCGAGGATGTCGTTTGGATTCTGTCCGGGCCCGAGGCAAGGACAAACATCAGGATGAGTCCAAACGAGATCCCAAGCGCCAGGAACCATAGACGAGATCGCGACCGGGAGCTCACTGGATCGCCAGTGCGCGCACGCGCGTACTCCGTTTCGTCGAAAAGTCGGCATTCATTGCGGCTTTTGCTTTCGCATCGATAACCCGACCCAGTTGGTCAGTGCCAAAGAGGTCGGCATCGGCCTTCACCTTCTCCGTGCAGTTTGCGCAGTTCATCCCGATGTTCTTCAGGAAAATGGTGGCACTGCCGTACGATCCGTAGGGCGTAACATCGCAGGCCGGCTGACCGGCAAGGACTGCTCCTGTCCAGATGCTCTTCATGTCATTGCCGTTCTCATCGCGGAAAGGCCTGGGGCATGTGGCATGGCTCCAGTTCCCGTTCTGCACCTCGGAGTGGCGAGCCTCGTGAAAGATCACCGAAACGCGTGCAATTTGGGGATGATCAAATTGGGTGTAGTTTTTGGTCACCCACATTTTGTTGCTGTCCATGAACGGGATCACACAGGCAACCGCATTCGCGCTGCCGCAAGAGTTCTTCCCCACCGAATAGATCCGGGAGCCGAACCATTCCGAATACGTCGAACCCTCCACCCGACCAAAGATCTTTTGGTGGAGCGGTGTGCTCTTCTCGCTCTTTACCGTTCCGATGAAGGCAAGGTCATCGGTCATTTGTTTCTTCAATGCAGGCTCCACATCCCGATCAAACTGCAATTCACGAACGGGTCCCTTGGATGCAAGGGCGGAACTAAAGGTCAGCAATGCAAGTAACAGTGCAGTCAGAATTTTCATCGGAGTCCTCCTTCTCAACGAAAGTCGTTGAGACCTTGGCACAAGAAGGAGCTTCGAATCAATGAAAATCATTGCGCAAAGCAACGGGGACTGGAAACAGGCTAAGGGGCTCAGGTGTAAAGATATGAATTCATGATGTTTTTCATTTGAAAGCCCCTCCCCCCTGCCATAGGCTTTCGCCCATGGCCCCAACACCTTTGGAATGGGTCGCGAGCGCATGCCTGGGACTCGCTCTCCTGCATACCTTCAACGCGAGCCGTTTCTCACGAAGCAAGAATCGGTTTCTTTATCTGCTGTCGGAAGTGGAGTTGGTGTTTGCGGGCTGGGGAGCGCTTTTCCTCCTACTGCACTTTGCCCTGGCCCCGCTCTCCGAGAGCTACTCCTGGCTTGAAAAGCTCAGCTTCTCCGAACCTGTCTTCGTCGTGGTCATCATGATTTTGGCTTCAAGCAAACCCGTATTGAGCCTGGCCGATACACTTCTGGATTGGATTCCGAGCCTGATTCCCTGGCCAAAGTCCATTGCCAGAAGCCGAATTCCGGCCGTAGTCAGCGTCCTTGGGGCGGGCCCCCTTCTGGGTTCACTCATCACAGAGCCGGCTGCAATGACTGTGTGTGCCCTGATTCTCCATTATGAAATCCTGGGCCCAAAGCCATCGACGCGTCTTTTGTACTCAACCTTGGGAGTGCTTTTTGTGAATGTCTCGATCGGAGGAGTGCTCACGGCATTCGCAGCCCCGCCGGTGTTGATGGTGGCAAAACCCTGGGGCTGGGACACTCCCTTCGTGTTTTCCCATTTTGGAATCAGATCCGCTCTTGCCGTCCTCACCAACGCGGCCTGGGTTTGCCTCCTGAACCAAAAGGAACTTCGAGGAAAGAAAGAAGAAATGCCAAATCCCAGGGCCAAAATCCCGATTCCTGTTTTCCTCGTGAACTTGGCCTTCCTCGGAGCCTCGATGCTCTTGTCACACCATCCGAAACTCCTGATTCTCCTCTTTGGTGTTGCGTATGGCTATTTGAAGCTCACTTCCCGGCACCAGGGCTCCCTACAGATTAAATCAGGGATGATGGTAGGAGCCTTCCTCGCAGGGCTTGCCATTCTGACCGCAGATCAATCCTGGTGGCTCTCCCCCGTGATCACGCGCTTTCGCGAAGGCACTTTGTTCCTCATGGCAACCGGACTCACGGCCATCACCGACAATGCCGCACTCACCTCCCTGGCAGCCCGGGTCCCGGAACTTTCCGATTCCTCACGGTACTTCATTGTGGCAGGAGCGGTGGCGGGAGGGGGCCTCACCCTCATCGCAAACGCACCGAATCCGGCCGGCTATTCAATCTTGCGTTCACGGTTCGGCACAGACGGTCTTCAGGCCAAAAAACTGTTTCTCCACGCATTCGTCCCCACTCTCATCGCAGGAGCCTTCCTATGGAAACTCGGATAGTAAAAAACATCCACTTGATCAGACTTTCAGGCACCCACCGCGAACGCGCCGAGCAACACGGCCGTTTCATCGCAGGCCTCTCCAAAGACGAGCAAAAGAGACTCGCCTTCACCCCCCTCTCAAAGAAAAACCAGACACTGATCAAGCGTGCCACCCAAAGGGTTCCCGGACTCGGGAAACTCATGGGGGGGTTGTACGAGGCTTTTGTCCTCGAGCGCTTTCTCAGGCTCCCGAAAGTGTATCGCGAACGGATCGAACCGTTCGCCCGCGCATCCAAAATCCCCCTCAAGAAGATCTGGCTCACTCTCTACCAGCCGGACCTTCTGATGATCCTCGCCGCATCCGCAAGCCCGAAGACCCGAAACCGCCTCCTGCAGGGACTGCCCGGATGCTCGACCGTTCGCATCTGCACGAACGGAACCACCCGTTTTTTCCGCAATCTCGACTATCCTGCCGCATCCTACTGGGATACCCATCAGGCGATTTTCTTCCATGAACCAAGCAACCCCGGATCGCAAAAGTACGCCTCGGTCTCAAGCCTCGGAATGCAGATTTCAGGACTCACCGGATGGAACGAGAGCGGAATTGCGATTTCACTTCATGCCCACTTTTCCAAGAATGTGAGCTTGAAGGGGGTTCCGATTTTCTTTCTCGGGGAGGAAATCCTCGAGAAAGCGCGCTCCCTTGATCAAGCGATCGAGTTTTGCAGGCGATTCAAGCCCATGGGAAGCTGGGCGCTGAATCTGACCAGCTTCGCAGAGAACCAATCGGTTACCGTGGAAATGGTGCGGGGAGAAATCCATGTGAGAAAGCCGGACCACAGCGGCGGAATGGCCCATTCCAACACCTTCCAGTCTCCTGAATTTCGAAAGCATGAACTCCATTTTTCCGGTGCTTTCTTCGAAGACAGTGAGGCCAGAAAAGCCAGAATGGAGGAGAGCGCAAAGGTGCTTTCGGCCGACTTCAACTGGAGACAGGCACTCTCCACTCTCGGCTCCCATGTTGAACCCAACACCGGAGAACTCCGAATCTATGGAAATGTCACGAGTGTCATCACCACAATCCAAAGCTGTGCTTTCGACCCGGTGGAAGACTGCATCCATCTCTCGATTCGCCAGGAGACACCGACCGGAATCGGACCCTACCTTAAAATTCCAAGGGATTTTTCAAAGATCGATTCCCTGTTCGACCCTGCTCCCCTCGAACTCGGACTGCCCCTCGGGGACTCCTTCCAAAAAGCCCTTCATCTTTATCACCAAGCGTATGTCTCGTATCAAGTTCGATCCGAGGATGCCAAGGTTGCGCACGCCTATCTCATCCAGGCAACGGAGATCCACCCGAAAGATCCCCACCTCCTCATGCAGCGCGGGTACTTTGAATTGATGGATCACCAGGCACAAGAAGCACATTCCTGTTTCGACAGGGCACTGAAAGAACCGCTCTCGGAACATCTCTACCAAGTGGCTCTTTATTTCAGGGCCTCCGCAAGCGACTTGCTTGGGAGCCGTGAATCCGCAATCAAGGATTATCAGACAATTCTTGGCTTCAAGACTGTGGACGAGCGCCTTGCTGCGCGGGCACGAAAACGCCTGAACCGGCCCTTTTCGTGGAACTCTTGTAAAAGAATCGAGCCTGACCTACAGTTTGTCGAGCCGATCAACTACCCCTGAACGATACACCGAATGGAGACCCTTGACTCATGGAAACCCTGATTGCCTTCATCCTTGGAACCCTCTTCGGAACCCTCCTGGTGTATTTCATGACACGGAATCGCGAGCAGACATTCCGCCGTGAGGTCGACACCCTGAAGTCAACCCATGAGCAGAGCCTGACGCAACAAAAACAACTCCTGGAAGAACGCATCCGGGACCATGAAATGAGCGAGCAGCGCTTGAAGGAACAATTTTCGCTTGTTGCCCAGGATATCCTCAACCAAAACCTCGAAACCCAGAAAAAGGCATTGAAACAGGAGAGCGAACACGAGCTCGACAAAAAGAAGATCGAGTTCAATCAATCGTTTGAGGAAATCAAGAATCGACTGAAAGCCACCACCGACCAGATCCAGAATTTCGAAAAGGAGCGCACCCAGCATTACGCCTCCCTCCAAAAGCAGATTGAAACCATTTCGCAGCAGGAAGTGCGACTCATTCAGGAAACCGAGCGCCTCAAATCCGCACTCACCACCTCACAGAGCGTACGCGGTCGCTGGGGGGAACTCGTTCTCCGCAATATCCTGGCCCAGAGCGATCTTGTGTCCGGAATCGATTTTCAAGAGCAGGACACCGCAACCGGCGGCGATGGCAACACGCTGAAGCCCGATTTTGTGATCCGCCTCCCTCAGAGCGGGCAGCATCTGGTGATTGACTCGAAGGCCTCGATCTTCGACAGCTACCTTGAGAGCGAGACGGTCGAGACCGAAGCCTCGCGCCGCGCGCTCCACCTTGATTTTGCAAAACGCCTTCGCACCCGGATCACAGACCTCTCGAGCAAGGAATACCAAAAGCATGTGAACGACTCGCTCCCGTATGTGGTGCTCTTTGTACCCTCCGAAGCAGCGATTCGTGCGGCCTTTGATGTCGACCAGGACCTGTTTCGCTGGGCGATGGACAGAAAGGTATTCCTTGCATCCCCCGCAACGATCCTGCCTCTCATCATGCTGATCGCCCACGGCTGGAAGCAATTCCGTCTCTCGGAAAAGGCGCTTGAGCTCTCGCAGGCCGTGAGTCAGCTCGGAGACCGGATTGAAACCTTTGTGAAACGTCTGGGCCGTGTCCAGTCTGGATTGGACCAGGCAACTCGCGCCTGGAACGAGGCGATCGACAAGTCCTGGTACGGAAACCAAAGTGTTCAGAAGTCGATCGAAAAGGCTCGTGAGCTTGGCGGAAATCTGGGCGCAGAGAGCGGTCTTACCCCTCTTGACCACACGGTTAGGGCAATCGAGAGTCAGTGATCGGCAAGGAATGCTGCAAGTTCGCTCTCCGGAATCGACTGTCCGCCATTCACAATGATCGAGACCGCGATCCACTCGCCTGAGCGATTCGGATACACGCCCACAAGCGACTGCACGCCGCTTAAGCTTCCCGTTTTTCCGCGCAGAAGCTTTGAAACCGCCGTTTCGCGGTATTTGCGCCTGAGGGTCCCGTCGACTGCCGCGATGGGAAGGGACGCGAACATTTCGGGAAGAAGGGCCTTTTCTTTATGGATGTGCTTAAGGAGCTTCGTGAAGTCGCTTGCCGACATGCGGTTCTCAAGGGTCAAGCCTGATCCGGCTACAAACGAGCGCCCCTTGGCAGTCGAACTGATCCCGATCTTCTCAAGCTCGGTCCGAATGTAAGCCAAGCCCCCGGCCGCAGTGCCCGCGCGGCGATTCACTTCGTGATCAAGCGCCTTCACAAGCGAATCCGCGATGAAATTGTTCGAATACTTGTTCATGAGCCCCACGATGAAAGAAAGCGGCTTGCTTGCATATTCGAAAAACACGGGTCCATCGACGGGACAGGTGCCGCTCGCAAGGCTCACCTTTTCCACGGCTCGAACCCCGGAAGATTCCAGCATCATCGCCATCGCCTGCCCGAAGGCCTTCGATGGATTCCGGATGCGGAATGGCTTTCTCCATTCCTCACCGCCCTCGGCGATCTTTCCGCCAAGACTCACCACTTCAAGCTCACCCTTCCCCTTTTTGTCCCAGGTCACATCCGTGCCTCCTGCGGTCATCACCTTCCCCTCCACCTTCACAAAGTCGAACTGGAAATCGGGGCCGATCTTTGCGGGCTTCCCCTTGTCTGATGGACTCACAAATACGGTGATCGTATTGTAGTTGAAGTTCAGGCCGGAAATGGGTGAATTGTAGGCCCGCTCACTGTCCTGGTCCGAGCGATCCTCGGGATACATCTCTTCATCAAACACCGATGCATCCAGTGTGATTTTCCCGGAGTAGGAATCAAGCCCCTTTCGTTTCATCCCCTGCACCAGCAAATACAGGTCCTCCATCACAAACGAAGGATCCCCTCCGCCCTTCACGCAAAGAGAACCATCCGGTGTCTTTTGCACCCGGGTTTTAAATTGATAGTTGATCCCAAGCCTGGAGAGCGCGACATAGGCTGTGAACAGCTTGATGCTGGAGGCCGGATTCAGCGGCTGCTCCGCCCCCGCCTTTACGAGTTCGCGCGAGTTGGTGAGGTTCACGATCTCGGCACTTGCCTGTCCCTTTGCCGCCATGGAACTCAAAACCTGCTCAAGCCGGCTTTTCTTGGCCTCGGCCGCAGGTCCCGGAAGACCAAATAACACAAATCCAAGCACCAGAGATGCGCCAAAGTTTCGAGCTCCGGACTCTCTCCAAAAATCAATAGAGGTGAACATGGGCGGTCTTCTCCTTCCAGAGTTTCTCATCACGAACCAAGATGGTCTCGAGGTCAGAAATTTTCGCACCTCGATCATCCACCCAAAGCCTGAGCTCATCGCCCCCCGTGATCACATCAATCGCAAGGCGGTCAAACACATATTCGTACGGAAAATCCCGGAAAAGCGAATACTCCGGATGCAAATTCCGAATCGCCTTGAATGCCAGTGCCTGGATCCGGTAAGGCCGAAAGGCATTTGGGTCATAGGCTGCATGATCCACATGGATCTGGATTCCGCTGCACAGCTTTCCCTGATGCTTGTAGAAAGTGGGCTCGAAATAAAAAGGCCTCAAAATGCACCCTTTCAGCCATTCTGGTGCGAGCTTCTGCATTTCCGCAAGGATGCGGGAGCCATCCAGGTCAGGGGCGCCGAACCCCTCAAGTGGCCGTGTCGTGCCCCGCCCCTCTGAAAGCGTGGTTCCCTCGAGCATCACGGTCCCCGAATAACAACGGGCCATGGACAGCATTGGAGCATTCGGACTCGGATTCACCCAAGCCCTCTGCTCAAGAGGCCATCCATATCCAGGGGCCTCATTGATCCGGTACCCCTTCATCTCGACCACTTTCAGCTCCACCGGAATCTTGAATTCGTCTTTTGCATAAACCGCGATCTCACCCAGCGTGAGTCCATGCCGCATGATCACCGGCCCCACGCCGACAAAACTCTCATAGCCCGACCTCAAGATGCTTCCTTCGATGGCCCGACCCGCGGGATTCGGGCGATCCAGCACCCAAACAGGTTTCCCGAGCCGTGCACACTCTTGCATCATGTACACCAGGGTTGTGAGATAGGTGTAGATCCGGCAGCCAAGATCCTGCAGATCCACAAGAACCAGATCGCACTGCGAGAGCATTGCATCGGTGGGTCTCCTCGTTTTTCCATACAGGCTGAATACGGGAATTCCATGGACCGGATCGACATAATCCTCGGACTCGATCATGTTGTACTGTTTTTCTCCGCGCATCCCATGCTGGGGACCAAAAGCACAGGAGAGCCTGAGCCCCGGCACACTCGCGATGGCATCGAGCGAATGGGTCAGGTCTTCCGTCACCGATGCGGGGTGCGCAAGCAACCCAAGCCTCTTTCCTTTGAGTGGTTTTTGAAGTTCTGGTTCACTGAGCAGTCGATCAATTCCGAATTGGATCATAAAGGAAGCTCGATCGGAGATGAAAGTCGGGCTTCATCCCCTTATGGTTGAGGGCCCAGTACGTGGTCCCGGTTTCTGTTTTCAATACCGTTGTCAATCCGATCGGGCCAAGCGCCCCGAGTCCAGAAAAAAGGGACTCCGGCAGAGAAAAGGCGATCCGAAAGAGCGATCCCCCTCCCTCACGTGACAAGAGTCGGGGCGATGCATCCACCTCACAGGGGACGCGCCTCATTCCGGACCGGTAGGAATCGAAATGATAAAGATCCCAATCCCCGTTCATCGCGCCATTGAACTCAACATACGATTCCCGATCCCGTGCAGGAAGGAAGGCTTCAAAGCAGATTTCCTTCCAAAGCTCGGACTTCCGATCCACACGGAGCGGCGGAAGGTCTTGAAACACTCCCGGGAGAGACTCTCCGGGATTCGCTCTCAGTTCATAATGCAGCTCGAGCATTCCGCCCAGAATTGAGGCACCGGAACGGATCGTGACACCGATGGTTTCCCGGGTTTCACCTCCGGGGTGCGGAAAAAGATCTGCCATCTTGATCATGCCTGCGATTTCCAAATCCTAGAAGTTGAGCGCAACTCCGAGACCGATGAACTCAGCTGAAACTTCGCCCCGAAACATGAGAGCCGCCTTGGTCTGATACTGAACACCTGCTCCAAACCTCGGGTGAATCGTAAACGCGGAGCCTTCGCTTTCGGGAAGACCATATCCCGACAGACCGCCAAGACCGTACAAGGTCCAAGTCTCATTGTAGGTGAAGTCCCAACGCAAATGCGTGCTGTATTGGAGACCCGTTTGATTCGAATTATCAGTGGAAAAAAACGTGGGACCGAGTTCCATCTCAATCCAGACGCGATCATCGATGTCATCCAGAAACCCTTGATCCTTGAATAGATAGGCAATGGTGGCAAGGGAACTCCAATGCACATCATCCCCGTAAATCGCAGCACCCGCCATCAAGCCGAGCTCAACGGGGCTCACCTCGGTTTGCCCCTTCCATGGCTCCCCCGCCGCAAGGGCCTTTTGATTCATTTGGGTGAAAAAAACAATCGCTGCCAATGCCAGGACGTTCCAGTGCTTCATCATTCCCCGATCCTAGCATACCGCCTTAAAATGAGATCAAAAATCAATGCGGTCATCCCCCACATCCTTTCCTGCTCCCATTGAAATTCCGGCAAAAGAATCCGCGCTCCCCGAACCATGCGCTCCTCTTCCGTTCGAGTGAACACCAGGTCGCGGACCCGCACCCATCCCGCATGCGCCACCTCGGAGGGATCCGGGATGATCGGCGCACCCCTCGCCTTGGGAGTGGCGAATGCAAGAACAGGGGAGACAAACATTCCCCCGCTTACGGTCGGAAGGCCCGGGAGCACTCCCACAGGAAGGATCCCGTCGCGAACAATTCCGACTTCTTCAAAAGTCTCACGAAGCGCCGTCTCAACCGGACTGCCGAGATCCTGCTCCTCAACCCCTCCTCCGGGAAATGCCACCTGATCGGGATGAGTGAGAACGGTGGAGGAGCGCTTGAGCAGGAGGATTTCGGCACAATCGAAGGTTTCTCCCGAAAACAGTGCAAGGACAGAGGCACGTGCACGGGATTCCCCCGAACTCGGAAACGGAAACCCCGGCTCTTTCAGCTTTTCGATTAATTTAAGGGCCTCAAAGAGAGCATTCATCCCTGTTTCTCCTGCCACAAATACAATACACGCTTCCTTTCAAGTTTGAAGCATGTCATGGTTTGATCCTCCCCAAATGATGACTCGGCAAATCACCCTCATGGAAAAACGCAGCGACCTGGAGCGATCCATTCGGGAATTTTTTTGGAATCTCGGCTACCGCGAGGTCCGAACCCCGATGATCGTACAAAGCCCGGGGATGGAACCCCACATCCGCCCCTTCGAGCTCCACGGCCCTGATGGCACCCCCCCGAGATTCCTGCCCACATCCCCGGAGTTCGGGATGAAAAAGCTCCTCGCGAAGGGAATGCCCAGGATTTTTCAAATTTGTTCATCCTTTCGGAATGAGCCCCGCTCCCCCGAGCATCATCCGGAATTCACGATGCTTGAGTTTTATGAAACGAACCTGAGCCTGGAAGGGCTGCAAGACCGGGTTGAAACACTCTTCTGCAACCTCGCCCTGCGCACCCATCAGAGCTTGCGCTTTGAGAGTGCGGGCCGGACCCTTTCGTTGGAAGGTCCATGGCGTCGATTTCGCGTCGTCGATCTGTTCCTGCATCACCTGGGAGTGAATCTTCGGGAACTCACCGAGGCCAGGACCCTCGCGGAGCTGTGCCGCCGCCACGGGCTTGCCGCCGAAGACCATGAGCCCTGGGATGACCTGTATTTCAAACTTTGGTTGAATTTGATCGAACCCAAGCTTCCCGAACATGAGGCTTTTTTTGTGACCCACTACCCGCTCAGTCAAAGCTCGCTCTGCAATCCGGTCTTGGATGAAACGGGATTTGCGTGGGCGAACCGTTTCGAAGTGTATGTGGGGAGAACTGAACTTGGAAACGCGTTTGATGAATTGCGGGATCCGGCCAAACAAAGACTGAACTTCGAAAAAGATCAGAAAATCCGCAAGGAAACCTACGGCTCGGATTGGCCCGAGTCTCCGATCGATGAGGAGTTGCTCACCGCAATTGAGCGGATGCCCCCGACGTCCGGGATCGCAATCGGGCTCGATCGCTTGTTCATGATCCTGTTTGGCGCACGCACGATTGACGAAGTTTTGTATTTACCGTCGCATGCTTGAATGAGTGCAACCAAACGCCCCGTCAGGACTTCAGGGCTTCTTGAAGCTCACCGCGCTCAAACATCTCGGTCACGATGTCGCACCCTCCGACAAACTTCCCTTTGATGAAGATCTGGGGAACGGTCGGCCATTGGGTGAACTCTTCCAGTGCGGTCCACATGTCGTCATCGGACAACACATCAAAGGATGCGATCTTGCTCACGCCTGCGGCTTTCAAGACCGCGACGGCACGAGCTGAAAATCCGCACATGGGGAACTCGGGTGAGCCCTTCATGTAGATCACCACTTCATTTTGGGTTACGAGCTTTTCAACTTCATTGGTCAGGGGATGTGCCATTTTCATTTTCCTCCAAATTTTTGGTATTGCGCAGGCGTGTAGGTTTTCATGGTAAGCGCATGAACTTCTTCGGTATCGATCTCGGCCTTGAGCAAGCCCATGATCATCTTCTGCTGTTCGATCATCATCTTGCCTTCAAACGCGGGGCTCACCACCAGAACCTGGTAGTGATCCATGGTTCCGGTGAGATCGGTCACTTCCACGTGGGTTTCCGCATGGAGTTGCTTGATTCGGGCCTTCACTTGTTCGGGAGTCATGCGAGGTTTATAGCAGAAAATCCAGAAAACCGGAAGCAAGCGATACACGACACCCGAAGATTGGGTATGGAGCAATCTGAGGTAAGAGAAGTCTCTGAATTGATGTGGTTTTAGCCTCCGAGCCGCGTCCTGCGGCCTCGCTGGCGTCAGGTCGCCTACGCATCCTGCTCCGGCGTGGCATGCACCCCTCACCCGGGCTCCTGCCCGGGTGTAACTCGCGAGAGTCGGCCAAAACCACATCAATTCAGAGACTCCCCTGGCACTCACCCGGCTCTACAATCACGAGCGCGCTGCATTTTTTTCCGGCCTTCTGAGTCCCCCCTTTTGCGCGAATTTTATTTAAATATCAGCAGTTTAAAAATACCTGATTTCTTTAATCTGGTATAACTTGCTGTTATCACTGCATTTTTTTCTCAAGTCAAAAAGGACACCGCCGATATGCACATTGTCGGGCGATTCTCGGACTGCCTGATATCGTGAAGGATCACGATTAACTCATGGAAGAATACCTATGTTGAAAAAGGAGACTAACCATGGGTTTGCGTATCAATACTAACCTCCAAGCGATGATCGCCCAGCGTAACTTGGATCAAAACCGTAGGGCACAAGAGGGCTCACTTGAGCGCCTCTCTTCTGGTAACCGAATCAACCGTGCAGGCGATGATGCTGCAGGACTCGCAATTTCAGAGCGAATCCGTGCATCCACCCGCTCCCTCTCCCAGGCAGGCAGAAACGCCCAGGACGGGATCTCGATGATTCAAGTGGCCGAAGGCGGAACCAACGAGATTGCAAACATTCTCGTCCGAATGAGAGAACTCTCGATCCAGGCTGCTTCCGACACCATCGGTGACAAGGAAAGAAGCTTCATCGATAAAGAAGTTCAGCAGTTGCGCTCCGAAATCGATCGAATCGCGACCACTACTGAATTCAATGGCACCAAACTTTTGAATGGTTCCGGCAACAAGCTCGAAATCCAAGTCGGAATCAATAATAATGCAGCCCAGGATCGCCTGGTATTCGACGCTCAACAACAGAACGTCGGAACAGACGCCCTCGGAATTGAGGGAATCTCAACTGCAAACAAAGAATCCTCCCAAGTGAACCTTGCGAAACTCGATTCAGCGCTCACCCGCTTGAATGAGAACCGCTCGGCTCTCGGCGCACTCCAAAACCGCCTCCAGTCCACGATCAACAACATCGGGACCTACCGCGAGAACTTGGAAGCCGCACGCTCCCGGATCCGTGACACGGACATGGCTGCAGAGACCTCTGAACTGACCAAGAACAACATTCTTGCTCAGGCCGGAATCTCGGTCCTTGGCCAAGCCAATGCGAATCCGCAACAAGTTCTGAAACTTCTCGGCTAAGACCCCGAGCGATAGACAACATGGGATTGAGTCCGGATGACTCATGATACGCACACTCCGCCTGGCGGGGTGTGCGCTCCCTGAAAACGAGAGTGCATATTCCGCCAGGTCGGCAGTGAAAGCTCCGGCCAAAGGGCCCAAAGCCTTTACAAAGCGATATCATTCGAGTTACACCCCTTGTCCTATTTATGTCTCGCTCGGTGTCTAGCCCCGAATTCAGGTACGCCCCCTCAAAGAACATCTACTGGGAGAAGTTGAAAAACCTCCCGGAGGGTCTCAGGGGACTTGCGTACACAGACCACGATACAGAAGCCCACCGCGGAAACTGGAGGAATCACTTCCCCGTTTCCGGCAGCAAGGCTTCGGTTTCGGGAATCCCCCTGCATGTCGAAATCGGCTGCAATGCGGGACACGTGTGCCTGGAATGGGCCCGACAAAACCCAAATGCGCTTTACATCGGCATCGACTGGAAGTTCAAACAGATCTACCGGTTGGCCGAGAAATCACAAAAGTTCGAGGTCCGCAATCTCTTGGCGTTCCGGGCGAACGCAGACCGGCTTCCCTTCATGTTTACCGAAGGAGAGGTCGATTTTCTGCATATGTTCTTCCCGGATCCATGGCCCAAAAAAGCCCAGAAGAAAAACCGGACCGCGGATCGCGAATGGCTTCTCTCGGTTGCTCCCCTGTTGAGCAAGACCGGTATTTTCCATTTGAAGACGGACCACGCCGAATACTTCGAGTTCATCCTCGAAAACCTCCATTCGCTGAGTGATACTTTTGAAATCATCGAGATGACCCGGGACCTGCATGCAGGCAACCCGAACGCAAAGCTCCTCACCATCCCCGCCGTGACCCTGTTTGAGCGGCTCTTCATCAAGGATGGACTTCCGATTCATTCCGTAAAGGTCCGAAGGAAAAGCTGCCCCAGAACCAGCTCGCTTATTTCCTGATTTCTTTACTCAAGTTTTATTGACGCCTGCCGATGAGACTACAGGTATGAATGAATTCGAATTCCAGGCAAACCACGCGGAGAATCTGCTCTTCACTTTTTTGGGTGGAGTCTGCGCCATCATCGTTGGAATCGCAATTTTCAGCACGCCGAGCCTTGAGTCCAAAACGGACCGCACCCCCTCCTCCGAACCAGGGACTTCTTCGTTCATCGAATCCATGGGTGACATGCCGATCCTCGATTGATCCGCAACCACACCGGTCATTCCCTGGACTTTCGCTCTTTCTCCTCAATCCACTTTGAAAAATACTTCCGTGAATTGGAAAGCTCATGCCTGAGGATCCTGCTTCTCCAGACCGGTAAAGTTCCGTCGCTTTTTTTGGAAAGCAATTCGCGGACCCGTTGACGTAGCAAGGGCTCCACCCGCTCTTGCGAAAACTCCGTTTTCATCAATACAATCGCCTTCTCATGCTCGCTCATCCACTTGAGGGGCTCCTGATGCATGCGCACCGCAGCCTCAATGAATTCCTGAGCTCCCCCCGAATGCTCCACAACCCTACCCGGAAACTCATCCGGAGACCGGGAGAGATCCATCAATCCCTCAAACCCGATCCATGTCGTGACCGCGGGAACCCCGTAGCGAAATCCCTCGAGGATTTTTCCTTTCACGCCGGCACCGAATCGGAGGGGTGCGAGATTCACTCGCGCCTTCAAAAAGACTTCGTCAAGATGTCGTGCGGGCCCCATCACCTCGATGCCCGAGCTCTTGTCGCGATTCCAGGCCATGAATTCCTCCGAAGGGTAGGCTCCATACACACGGCACTTCGCCCCTGGAATCCGTTCCCGGATCCCGGGCCAGATCCTCTCCCGAAGCCAACGGAGTCCGTCTGCGTTTGGAGCATGCCTGAAATTCCCGATCCACACGAAGTCCGATCGCTCGGCAAACCCCGCGGTCGAATTCGAAAGAACCGGAGGGTCATAAAAAAAGGGCATCCAGGCCTGCTTTTCAGACCCGATCCCGAACCCATCTCTCAGCAGGTGCTCCTCGAAGGAGGAAACCACAAAGGAATAATCCGCGCGCTCAATCGCTGCGGTCTCGCGAATCGCAGTCTCCGTCCGGTAAAACCCGGGTGCGACACCCCGGGGGATCTCACCGAGCCTTGCCTGCTCCCGCGCGCGCCTGACCAAATGCAAGTCTTGGGTTTCAATCAACACAAGAGCATCCGGAAGAGCCTCATACACGATCGCCCCGAATTGCTCCTCCAGCAAAAAACGGTCAAACAAGACAAGTTCCGGATTCATCTCGACCAACCGATCCCGCACGGACCAATCATTGAGCGGCATTGGAACAAACTCGACCCGGTCCGGAACTTCAACCCTCCCCCAATCATGCTCCCCCTTCGGCTTGGCAGGTGAGATCAGCGACACCCTCTCGAAATCCTGCAGAAGAAGCCTGATCCATTGCATTTGGCGAACACCCGCCGCAGAGGAATCGGGCTCAGGCCAAACCGTGCTGAAAATCAGTGCGTGTCGATTCGGCTTCATGGTAGCCTGAAGGTACTCTATGGGCCTTAAAATCTCATTGGTTTTCTTGCTCGCATTCGCCCTCGCCCTCGAACCGGTACCGGTCACACCTGCACTTGCCCAGGAGGAAATCCCAAACCCGGGGCCAAGGTCCGAGCAAGAGGCTCGATTCCTTGAGCAAAACGCAAACGAGGCGCTCACCAAAAAAGATTACAAACAAGCGGCCCGCGATTTCAAACGCCGCGTGGACCGCTACCCGAGCCTTCCAAAAACCGAAGACTCCTACCTCGGGCTCCTGACCGCCCTTCTCTCGGACCGACAATTTCCTGAGGTCATGAAGTACGGGCAAGAACTTGTTCTTCGACGCCCTGCCGAGGGCATCATCAATCAGGCGCGAGCCTTCATGGCGGAGGCCGCGCTGAATCTGAAGAACTTCCTTGGCGCCCGAACTCTTGCTACGGAATTGCTTGATCACGGAGCCGACTCTAGGCAAAAGGCATTGGCCTACTCGATCCGGTTTCAAACCCTGCTCGAAGAAAAACAATACCAAGGCGCCACGGCAGAGCTGGATCTTTTGCGTGAGGTACTTGAGCAAGAACCCATTGAATCCTTTCAGAAAATGCTCCCCGGCCTGAAGATGAGCCTGATCACCCGCCAGTGCATCACGAGCCACCTTTTGAAGGACAAATCCGTTACCGAAGAAGAGACCCTCGATTATTTCTCAAAGAAGAATCTTTGTTTTAAATCCGCCCTCCCCCTTGCCCAAACGGTTTTAAACCCCACTATCATTCAAGACTGGTGTGAGTCGTTCACGTTTTTTGATCATGAGCTTCAGAAGCTCAAGATCGACTCCTACCTGAAGGAAAAAATCGGCAAGGATCTGAAGGCGACTTTCGACTTTGCAAAAGGACTCCAAGAGTATCTGGTGAAGTGCTATGCCCCCTATCAGCCCCCGAAACCCAAAAAACGATCTCGCAAAGGCCATCGTCGATCATCATGAAAAAATCGACGCGTGGTTTCTAAAGAAATTCTCCGAGTTTCCCGCACCATTCTACTGCTCGATTGACATCCGTGATTCCGGCGAGAAGGTGGCACCGGTGGATTGCAACCTTTATCCAGCAGGTTTCAACAACATTTGCGAGATCGATTTAGAGCATGCGGTTGGGATCTTCAAGGACGAGATTTCAAAAATCGCGGGTACCGGACCACTGCCTTCAAAAATCGGAATCATTCCCGAAAACCATACCGAGAATAAATTCTATCTCGAGAACCTCTACCACCTCCGTTCCATTTTCGAGGAAGCGGGTTTTGAGGTGGAAATCATCCGGATCGACGGAATCCCTGAAAAACTCACCCTCACCACCGCGAGCGAAAAAACACTCCCTCAGCATCCGGGAAGGATTGAAAACGGAAAGCTTTGCTCAAGTTCGGGCTTCGTCCCGGACTGGTTGATCCTGAATCACGATTATTCCTCGGGGTACCCGAAGATCCTCGATGAAATTTCTCAGCCCGTACTCCCCTCCCATCGCATGGGATGGCATAGCCGCAAAAAGAGCACGCACTTCCGCTTCTACAACGAACTTGCAACCGAGTTTGCCGCGCTCGTGGGCATCGACCCTTGGCTCATTTCGATTGAAAGCGAGGCCGTGGGCCCCGTGAATTTCAACGATGGCCTCGGCGTGGATCAGGTTGCAGATACCGCTTCCAGAATGCTGAAAAGAATCGAGGAGCAATACCTGCTGCACTCGATTGATCGCAAACCCGCACTCTTCATCAAGAATGATTCCGGAACCTACGGAATGGGAATCATGGTGATCCACTCCGCAGATGAACTGATTTCAATGAATCGGCGGACCAAGAACAAGATGAGTACCGGAAAAGGAAAAACCCAGATCGAACAGGTCTTGGTTCAGGAAGGGATTCCGACCCAAATGGTGACCGAAGGGTCCACCTCCGAGCCCGTGATTTACCTCATGAACGGACACCTGATCGGGGGTTTCATTCGGGCCAACACCGAACGGGATGAAATGGACAACCTGAACAGCCAGGGCATGTTTTTCAAAAAACTCTGTTTCAAGGACTTGAGTGATTGCATTGAGACCAAGGAGTTTGATGAACTGCCGCTGCTCGAAGCCGTTTATGGTGTGATCGGCCGACTTTCTGCCCTTGCTGCAGCTTGCGAGATCAGGCAAACTCTCGGCCCATGAGCGAGATCAAGATTTCCACGTCAGGATTTGGAACCAAAGCCATTCATGCGGGCCAGGAGCCCGATCCGAGGACCGGGGCCGTGATGGTGCCGATTTATCAAACGAGCACCTTCGCGCAAAGCTCTCCAGGCAAACACACGGGCTACGAATACGCCCGCACCGGAAACCCCACAAGGACCGCCTACGAGACCTGTGTGGCAAGCCTGGAAAATGGAAAGTACGCACTCGCGTTCTCCTCGGGCCTTGCCACGATCGACACTCTCTTGCACACCTTGAAATCCGGCGATCACGTGATTTGCAGTGATGATGTCTATGGCGGGACCTTCCGCTTGTTTGACAAAGTCCTTCGTCGCTTCGGCCTTGATTTCACGTTCATGGATCTCTCGGACCTCTCGAAAGTAAAAGCCGCATTTCGTCCGAACACCCGGATGCTCTGGATTGAAAGCCCGACAAACCCGATGCTCAAGATCTTCGACATCAAAGCACTTGCATCGCTTGCTCGCGAAAAGAATGTTCTCAGCATCGTCGACAACACGTTCATGAGCCCCTACTTTCAGCGCCCCCTGGAGCTCGGTGCCGATGCGGTCATTCATTCCGTGACCAAGTACATGAACGGCCATAGCGACGTTGTGGGTGGAGTTTTCATCACAAGCCGCGATGACCTGTATGAATCGGTGAAATTCCTTCAGAACTCTGTGGGCGCGGTTCCCGGACCACAGGATTGTTTCCTTGTGATGAGGGGGCTAAAGACCCTTCATGTCCGGATGAAGGAACATGAGCAGAATGCCTTTGAGATCGCAAAATTCCTAGAGGCCCATCCGAAAGTCACCAAGGTTTTATACCCTGGCCTCCCCTCCCACCCCCAGCATGAACTTGCTCGCGCACAAATGCACGGCTTTGGGGGAATGATCTCGTTTGAGGTAAAGGGCGGACTCAGCGAAGCAACCCGGGTTCTCGAAAAAACCCGTCTCTTCACCCTGGCCGAAAGCTTGGGCGGTGTGGAGTCCCTGATCGAACACCCCGCAATCATGACCCATGCCTCGGTCCCAGCAGAAAATCGGAAAGCTCTCGGGATTTCAGACTCTCTGATCCGGATCAGCGTCGGAATCGAGGATGTGAAGGATCTCATTGCCGATCTGAGTCAGGCGCTCTCTTAACAAGCTGGCCTCAATCGCGATTGCTTTCGGGGAAGACAGGGTCAACATCCTCTTTGGATCATGAGGGCTTACTCCACGAACATCCTGTTCTTTTCGCTTTCGCCATCCTGGCTCGCTCAAAAAGTCGTAAGCCCTCATGACCCAAAGAGGCCCTTGAACCGCCCCCAAAAAAATTCGCAAATGAGAACAGATTGTCGGAATGGCGCCGAATTCATGAAAATCATGCAACTGCCCCGTTCGGTCTGCGGCCTGAAGGCTACTCGAACTGGCCACTTTGATTGGGCACAGGCCTCTGTGACCTCCCTAGAGCGGTTTGGAATCATTGGAGTTTGGTCGACTCTCGCGAGCCACACCCGGGCAGGAGCCCGGGTGTGGGGTGCATGCCACGCCGGAGCAGGATGCGGCTTGGAGACCAAAGTTCAATGATTCCAAACCGCCTAAAGTGAGTGCCAAGTTGTCTGTGCCCAATCAAAGTGGCCAGTTGGAAAATCCTCCTTGTCTGATCAGTTAATCCTTGATACGGTCTGCGTATGCGACAATTGAAGCGATTGATCCAGCAACTGCTGGCCGGCCAAGGCCGTATTCTTCTAGCCTAAATCACGATCATTCTCGTGACTGAAGGCTTCTTTTATCCCGAAGCTTGCGATGAAATGTAATCGCAAAGCGATGGGCTTCATCCCTGATATGGGTCAGTAACTTATATGCTCGAGTGTGCGGATACAGCGGAATCGGATTTACCCGATTCGGAATGAAAATCCGCTCCATCGAACTCTCGACTTCCTTAGATTGGAAATTGGATTCAGTCCGGGCCTTTGCAAGACCCACCAGATCCACCCCCTGAATCGACAGATCCTCGAATATGGCACGGGCCTGCGCGAGCTGCCCTTTGCCCCCATCGACCACCACAAGATCCGGTTTTTCATTTCCTGGCCCCATGTCCATCTTGGAAAACCGGCGTTCAAAAATCTCCCGCATCGAAGCGAAATCATCAGCCCCCTTCACAGTCTTGATCTTATAACGGCGATACAGTGTTTTCTCGGGCGCGCCATCCATAAACACGACCCTCGACGCAACCGAATCCTCGCCCTGGGTGTTCGAGATGTCATAGCACTCAATCCGGCGCGGAGTGCGTTCAAGCCCGAGCTTCTCACGTATCTCCTCGAGCGCCTGGATTCCGTGTCCCGCGCTCTCGCGCTTTGAGTTCTCAACCGCGAATCGGGCATTGGTCTCGGCCACAGAAACCAATTGCTTTTGCGCGGCAGATTTCGGGGTTTCAATGGTGATTTTGAGCGCACCCTCCAAAAACTCATGATCCAAGGGAAGCTCCTTCATCAAAAAGGATTTTGCATGAACGAGCTCATTCCCCTCCTCCATCAAAAGCACATGTTGAGTCAGGAAATCATGCAAGATATCGCCCCTGGAGAGCGTTCCATCAAAGTTCTGCACATCATAATGCTTGACCGACAAAAGCTTCCCGCCCCGGACTTGCAGCACCACTCCGTGAGCGATTCCTTCCTTCTCGGCAATCGAGAAGACATCAAGGTCAAGCCTCTGATCCGCGTCCACCACAGACTGGGTCTGGGATACAATTTGCACCGCTTGAACTTGATCTCGAATCCGTGCGGCGTCCTCGTAGCGTTCCTCTTCTGCGGCAAGCTTCATTTCCTTTTTCAGGTCCTTGATGAAGCCCTTGCTTTTTCCCTCCATCACCCCGATCGCGCGGGCAAGCTGTTCCCCATATTCCTCAGAGCTCACCTTCCCCACACAGGGAGCGGAACACTTGCCCATTTGATGGAGAATGCATGCCCGCGAACGATGCGCGAAGGTATTCGAGTCACAATCCCTGAGCTGAAATGCTTCGGTCAAAAGCCTCATCACGATACGAGCGGCAAAACTCGATGGAAAGGGACCAAAATAGCGCGCATCCTCGCGATTCACCTTCCTGGTCCACTCAATCCGCGGAAATTCATCGCTCAATGAAACGGATAGATAGGGGTAATGCTTGTCGTCCTTTAATCGAATGTTGAAGCGCGGTTTATAGCGTTTGATCAGGGTACATTCCAGTACCAGGGCCTCGTTTTCGGTCTCGGTATGGATGATCTCAAACGCAATCACCTCGGAGAGCATGAGTTCTGTTCGAGGGTGCTCATGAACAATGGGCTGAAAGTAGGAACTTACGCGTGACCGCAGGCTTTTCGCCTTCCCCACATAGAGAATTTGACCATCCGGGTTTTTCATCAAATACACCCCGGGCGAGGTGGCAAGAGCTTTCGCCTGCTCGAGCAATGCGGATTTCTTATCTGACCTTTTTTCCATAGCTCAGTTCGTGCCTTTTACGTTATCTTATCCGGGAGCACATGAACACCCAAAGCACAGCCCTGACCGTTGGAAAAGAACTCGTTTGTTTCTGCACCCGCTGCAAGATGGATCTCGGCCACACCATCATGTCCATGATGGGGGGTATGCCGGCTCGCGTGATTTGCAGGACTTGCAAAAGTGAGCACAACTACAAGCCTAAAAAAGGGGTAAAGGAGCCGGGAGCCGTCGCCCCCTCACGTGGCAGTCCCGGAACCTCCTCTCGTGCTCCCCGCGAATCAAAAGCTGAGAAAACCGTACCTATTGAACTTGAATGGATGAAGCAGCTCAACGCAAACGCAAAGGCGATTCGACAGTATGCTGCGAACGAACATTTCTTCGTTGGGGATCGGATTTCGCACCCTACCTTTGGAGAAGGCATCATCCAAAAACACATCTTTCCAAATAAGATGGAAGTGCTGTTCCGGATGGATCTCAAGACCCTGATCCACGCTCCAAAGCCTGCGTAAGCGAGCCTCAGGCTTCAACCCTACTGAATTCGGGTGATAGTGCCTCTCCCTCCCAGCGGGAAACCACAAGGGTTGCCACACAGTTTCCAAGCAAATTCACCGTGGTGCGCGCCATGTCCATGAATTCATCCACTCCGAGAATCAAGGTGATCCCCTCAAGCGGCAATCCAAAAGCTGTGAGCGTACCCGAGAGCACCACAAGACTTGCGCGCGGAACCGCCGCAACACCCTTGGTGGTCAACATCAGAGTGAGCATCATCGTGAGCTGAGTCCAGAGTGAAAGCTCAATGCCGGCTGCCTGGGCTACAAACACGGAAGCCAAGGCAAGATACAGCGTCGAACCATCCAGATTGAAGGAATACCCAAGAGGCAGCACGAAGCTCGAAATTCGCTTCTTCACACCCATTTTTTCAAGCGACTCAAGGGCATGAGGAAAGGCGCTTTCACTGGAGGTCGTGGCAAAGGCAAGGAGGAGAGCCGGCCTGATTTCGCGTAGAAAAGCCATCATATTCACCCGAGCATAAATCATGGCAGGAACCAAAACGATCACCACAAAAACAAGGAGCGCAAGGTAGAGGGTTCCCACAAGCTTCAGAAGTGGAATCACCACTCCGATTCCATGTTCTGCAACACCTGTTGCCGCCGCTGCCCCGACACCGATCGGGGCAAGACTCATGATGATGCCCGTGAACTTGAACATCACCTCATTCAAAGACTCGGCAAAGGTTACCATTGGACGCCCCTTTTCGCCGGCAAGGAGGGTTGCGATCCCAAAAATCGTGGAAAAAATCACGATCTGAAGCACATCGCCCTTCACGATCGCTTCTGCAAAATTGGTCGGGAGGAGATGCTCAAAGAATCCGGAAAACGAAAGTTTCGTCTCTTGAGCTTTGCTCACCAACTCCGACACGGGGACGCTGAGCGAGATGCCGTCTCCTGGTCTCAGCCAATTCACCATGAAGAGCCCCACGATCAGGGCAAGAGTGGTCGCAATCTCAAAATAGATGATGGCGCGAACTCCGGTGCGCCCGAGACCCTTTACAGAACCCGCGGAATTGATGCCAAGAACAATGGACGCAAAAATCAGGGGCGCGATGATGCACTTGACTCCGTTCAAAAAGAGGGTCCGGAGGGATTTCAGCGAAAGCGCGAATTCAGGCGCATAGTGCCCGAGCGCCAGGCCAAACAGGAGCGCGATGAAAATCCAGGTCGTAAGTTTCACTTTCCTAAGCATTTCGGGAGTCTATCGGCGAAAATGACCCCTTCGCAACTTTTTTAAATAAATCCTTGATAAAAACACCCGCTCCGATTAAACCAATCTCGTTTAGAAAAGGAGCCCTACATGCGCCACCCATTCCCCTTGCTCTCCCTGGCCCTGATTCAAGTCTTGTTTTCACAAAGTCCATCCTTCGGCCAAACCATCAACGATCTTTCTCGCCCCCTCCCACCCTTGAGCGACCGGGTCTCCCCGATTGTGGCAGGTGATCAGGTCATGCGCTCAAGTCCTTTTGGCGACTTCATGATCACCGAGTCCGAAACAACCGGCCACATCCTTGGCTTTAGTCTTTCAAACACGGGCCCGAACCGGATTATCCCCGTGCCCGCAACCGAAATTGGCACAGGACCGGATCGGGAGTATCACTTCCGCTTTCAGAACAGAGCGCGCCAGGACATCTATTTTTCGGTGACCGATACGCCGGATGAATATCTTTCAAACCGAATGGAGAGCTATCTTTATCTGTTTCCACGCCACAATCTTCCTGCAATTGAAATGATCGAGGGCGGTAACACGAGTGAGGAGCTGAAAGTCACCCTCCCCAATGGTGAGGAAATCGTTTTTGATGCAAAAACGAAGGAAATCCTGCGTGGAGTGTTTCGCGAGACCTCCCCTTTGGACAAAAACCCAGATCGTTTCAAACGAAAGTTCGCAGCGCTCGAATACAGTGGGACGGGAACCCTGATCCGGGTGAATCGCCGAGGGGGCGATCCAAGGCTTGGCACCACAGCGACCGTCACGCGCGGGACGAAGACCTGTAAAATGCCCTCATCTCTCCTGTTTGATCAGAACCCCAACTCGGATGTGAACTTCCTGTACCCCACCGATGAGCAGGTTCAGGCGGTTTTGATGAAAAAATGCGGATTTGGGATTCGCTAGAAACCCTGTGCCTCCTCGGGAGTGAAGGCCTCTCATCAGCAGAGCCCCCCTTGAAATGAACGAGTTGGGGCTTTACAAACCCCTCTGCTTTGGTTACCTTGCAGAGACATCTCTATAGCGGGGGTGTAGTTGAGTTGGTTACAACGTCGCCCTGTCACGGCGAAGGCCGTGGGTTCGAGTCCCATCACTCCCGCCATTAAAAAGGCTCGCTGACCGTTTGGTCGGCGGGCCTTTTTAGCTTTCATGAGCCGAGGGAAGAGTAGAACCGAGTCCCTTCACTCGATCATCATCACTCTCGTTTCCTTGCAGACTCTCGGGCAAACCTTATGCCTTCCAAAGTAGCCTGGCGGGCCTGATCGCCTCCCGCATTTGAGGTGGCCGCAAGGGCAAGCTCCCTTTCGGGATAAATCAAAATCGCGGCGTAATTCAAGGTATTGCTTCCCTCGAAAACCAAAACCCGACTCCCCTCTGAGTCCGCAGTAACCCAACCTCCGAGTGTATGCCCTTCTGGATTCACGGCCTGAAAAAGACCCTTCACAATCACGGGGGCAAGAAATCCCGATCGCTCCTGATAGAGTTCAATCTGAAACGCGGCATATTTCATCCAATCCTGAAGGGAGCAGTGCACTCCGCCTGCCGGTCCGTAAACTCTGGGATTGTCCTCCATGCGTGGAACATAGCCATTGGCTACATGCTCATGTCCTGCAACCTTAGGTGCTACCCCGAAGCCACAGGAACTCATCCCAAGAGGTGAAAACAGCTTTTCTTTCATCAAGTCAGAAAAAGAGCGGTCGTAAACCTTCTCAAGCAAGTGTCCAAGCAAAATAAATCCAGGATTACTGTACTCAAACTTCAAACCTGGAAGAGTTCGAACTGGAACCTGCAAAATCTCCCGCACGAGCAGCTCGCGTGCCCGCCTCTCCTCGATCTGATCTGCTAAAACATCTTGAAGCACGGTTTGGTCCAATCCCTCATCCAATACCGAATCTCCGCCGATCCCGGAGGTGTGGACCAGAAGGTGGGCGATGCTCACAGCCTTTAGGGATGGATCCATCGGTACACTTGAAAGAAGCTCGCCCAGTGTGGATTGATACCGGAGCTTGCCCTCGTTCACGGCCAAAGCAATCAGGAGTGCAGTCATGGACTTCGTGCATGAGCCCAAATGAAAGGCATCCTCGGGTTTAAGAGTTGCCTTGTGTCCGGACTTTCTTTTTCCGGTTACCTCAACAAAGGAGAAGCCGCCCTCGGCAGAGCCCCTAAAAATGGCAGCCCCAAGCCCCGGTACTCGGTAGTGTCTCCGAATTTGCTCAAGACTCGTGGAGTGCTGAGCTGGACTGAACGCGTGAACAAGCGTTGAAAAAAAGACCGCGAGAGCCGGAAGAAAATAAATCACTGCGCGCACGGATTTGGTTTAGCACAAAACCATCCGAACGGGCAAAAAGGCCAACGGAATGGCTCTGGGGCAAATCAAGGAACTCAACTCTCCCCGTGGAATCAAAGCGCAGATACCAAAGCCGGTCGTAGACTTTTCCGCCCCACTCCTCGGGGGCATCCTTTGCGCCAAGTGCTTTTGCGATTTCCGGGATTCGCTTGTGCTCCCAGCACACGACAACTGTGCGTCCGTCAAATGCAGGAGATTTCAGGATTTCTTGCGCAAGTGCCGAAACCTCAAGCTTTGTGAAGCCTGTCTGGATTTTAACCTGAAGCGCTTGTGAGGTCGGAGTCAGCGTCTCGATGGATCGCACGGATCCGTCCGGCCGATCAGGCCTCACGGCATAAAGCCCTGCAACTTTTCCGAACCGTGTGGCCTCTGGATTTTTCAAAAAATAATCCGACAGCGCACGCGCCCGTGCCCACCCCTCTTCGCTCAGGTGCGAGCCCTCTTCCGGATAGGGCTTTTCAGCATGACGAAGGAGGATGACTTGAGCTGGGAGGGCGAAACAGGGAAAGGTAATAAAAATGAAAAAAAGAGGGAAAACTAAACGTATCATCAAGACCCCAAATATAACTTAGAAACAAACTCCTTCTAAGGAAGACAAACCCTGTCGACTTTGACACATCGTCGAATCAACGACTACTACAAACTCTGGTAATTCCAGGATTCGAAAATCAGGACTGACACACTTTCAAGAAATTAATTCCTTAAGTATGCTGTTTCTATGTTAAATCTTTTTGTCTTGGTAAGCTTGTCTCTCCTACCTGAAGCTGGTTTCTGTTTAGAAAAGGTTGTGGGTTTGGATTCGGCTGAAGAAACTGCCACAATTTCATCAGAGGAACAATTTCCCACTGATCTAGAAGGGAACCTCGAAAAAGGAGTTGCCCCGAACCCACCTCCCAAATATTTAACCAGAGTAAAAAGTATTACCGCGGGTAGTAACTTCGCATGTGCAGTTGTCGGAGATGCTCGCGAAGTGTTTTGCTGGGGAGCAGCCCCTGGACTGAGTGCAAATTCCAGCATTGCAAAAAAGATTGATTTTCCAAGTCCTGTTGAAAAAATCGTCGCAGCTGAAAGTGATGCATGTGCATTGACTCAAGACGGAAAGACGTACTGTTGGGGCCTGAACATGGGGAGTTCGACACCTAGCCAAACTTCAATTGGCAATACGTTCACCGACATTTTTGGTTCCTTAGGTTTCCTAGGAAAAATTTCAACTCCCTCCGATCAATTTCTAAACCTTGGCCAACCACTCCTTCAATATCCGATAGCGAACCTGAGTTATTGGAACCCAATGAAAATGATTCTTCAACACGCTCGAGTCCGCTGTGGAACCAATTTACAGAATCAATTGAGCTGTGAAGGAAACAAATATTTCAACGGAATGAGCATAAACGGATTAAATTCTAATGTCATCCCGGCGACAAAGGTAAAGGATTTTGATCTTGCCTCTACGCACGTATGCGCAGTTGTCGAAGACGAAAATCATGGTGCCAGTGGTGTCTACTGTTGGGGCTACAACTACATGGGAGTATTTGGGAATGGTGAGGCACCACCCTCCGATCTTTTACCCTATATCGGCAACTCTGCCCCATCACACACCTCGCCAACACCTGGCTTTTTAAATGGCCTAATTGGTGGCGAAGTTCCAATGAAAGTAAGTACCAGCGACTACAATACCTGCATTTTAACTAGCTTTGGTAACGTAAGGTGCGCTGGGGGAAATGTATCCGGACAGTTAGGCAACAATAGTCAAACTCATTCATTCTTTTCGGTGAAATCAAACGTCAATGCCAAAGCGATCGCTGTCGGCTCTTTATTTGCTTGTGCCTTGAAAAACGATGAAACGGTTGAATGCTGGGGGGCGAACTCTATGGGTCAAGCAGGAGTGGGATACTCGTCGCCTCACCCTGCAGGCGTTCTTATACCTAAAAAAGTAGTCCTCAATCTTCAAGCAACCAATGTAGTGGGCGATGTAGAGGAATAATCCCCACTCACTCCTCAAATCTAAGCTTGATCTTCGACTTGCTCGCAATCTTGCGATTGGCGGCACTCTTTAGGTGCCCGTTGAAAGCGTACTCTGGGTCGATACTCTGAGCTCCGCGGCGGAGCTCGAAATGCAAGTGTGCGCCACTTGCGCGTCCGGATTTTCCAGAAAGCGCGATCTTCTCACCTGCTTCCACTTTTTTACCGATCTTGACCAGGTTCTTTGAGTGATGGGCATACACGGTATAAAATCCATCCGCGTGCTTCAGCACCACCATGCGGCCATAGCCGCGAATCTTAGAACCCACATACACCACTTCTCCATCCGCTGACGCAAGCACCGGCGTTCCCACATGCGCCCGAAGGTCCACGCCCTGGTGGAATTTGCGACCGCGCTCGCCATAAGAGGATGAAATTTGAATGTTCTCAAGCGGCCACTGCCAACGGCCTGGAAGCTTGATCTCTCCAAACGCCTTTGGACTGTAAGTATCGTTTACGGTCTTTTTAAAAAACTTCGCGCCAATCCGTCTGTCACCCTGATCCAAAAGACCCTGGCGTGATGATTTTGAGGGAGCAGTCGAACAGGCTGAAAGGAGTAGCGCAACCCCTGCAATGCCAAAAAGCCCTGATGACTGTACTGCATTGATGATTGCCTTTACCCGGTTCAGAACCATGCGCCCTTCTATTCCGCGATCCGTTTCATTTCTTCAAGGTACGCCATGTCCGTCACATCCAACTTCAATGGAGACACCGCCACATACCCTTTGTGAACGATCGCACAATCCGTATCGGTTTCCTGCTCGAAACCATGATACTGACCGCCCACCCAGAAGTAATCTTTTCCGCGGTGGTCGGTGCGCTTCAACACCTCGCTCGAATAAAAGCGAAATCCTTGACGCGCGGGCTTGATCCCCTTGATCCGATTCATGGGGCGATCCGGAACATTGATGTTTAAAAGCGTGAACTTGGGAAATCCGCGCTTGTGGTATTCCTGAATGACCTTCACCGCCATTTTTGCGGCGCTCGAATAGTGAAGCTTGGTCTCAGGTTTACGATTTTTGAAGTCCACATCGAGACTCACCGCGTAAGACGGAATTCCAAGCATACATCCTTCACGCGCCGCAGAAACGGTCCCCGAGTAGTACACATCCTGCCCAAGATTCGCTCCGCGATTGATTCCAGAAACCACGATGTCGGGAGCTCCCTTTAAAACATGACGCATGCCAAGATAAACGCAGTCGGCAGGGGATCCACTGACTCCATAGAAATCCTTGCTGATGTTCAGAAGCCTGAGTGGCTTGTGGAGGGTCAGCGAGTGACCCATGGTGCTCTTTTCTTCGAGCGGGGCAATCACTTTCACCGATCCCATTTTTTTCAGCTCTTCATACAGAAAGCGAAGTCCGGGAGCATGCACCCCATCGTCGTTCGAGAGGAGAATTTTCATATTCCCCGAGTGTACCGACGCATCAGGGTTTTTTCAACGAATCATCCAGAGCCCCGAAAGATTCACCAGAAAGGTTTAATGCGAAGTTCAGAATCGGCCCGGTCCCCCGGTCAATCGATCGAACCAGCCCGAGCTCAAGCTGCCAACACCGGGAAGGGCTTTGAAACAGCACCCCGAACATGCTGTCGAGCAAAGCGAAATTTCCAGCAATCAGGTTATAGGAAAGCATGGCCTTCGGCATCACGTAATCGTTGAGCGAAAAATTGCCCGAAACCTGAAGGGAGGAAACCTTCGCAGAAAGCTTCGAAAAGGTATACCCGGTTGAAATACTTCGCTCAAATCGCAGAAGTCCGTCCTTTAACATCCTGGCCCAAACCCAAGAAAAATTGGTGCTCAGCCGATGAGGGCTCGGATTTGGAATGAGCTGCGCATTTTGATACCGCTCCAAAAACGAATAATAAGTATACTCGAGTCCCGCGCTGAAGGAATCATCGGAATAGTTGAAATGGGTGAACAAAGGCGAAAGAATGATCCGGTCATCAAGGGATGAATTCTCGATCAAGCGTTTCGCCTCAAGCAAATCCAGAGTCTGGGTGAGGCCTGCTTCAAACCGGCGGGCTAATTTCGAGCCACCATCCTGAGACGGCTCCTTTTTGAAAATTTGCGACACCACTCCATAGGTCAGCGAGTTCCCGAGTGGCGTGAAATAACTGTTCAAATTCTGCGTCGCGCGCTCGGGAACGATGTCGGAGTTGTCGAAATATTGCCCGGGCCGCGCCTGACTCTGCACTTGGGTGACGAAGGGGTGATCGGGCGGCGACTGGATGGTGGGAATCACAGAATATGTGAACATCGGACGAATCGTATGCTTGTAGGCGACCCCGGGTTCGCTTGATGGATACACCTTTTCAAGTTGCAAACTCATCTCGGCCTGCCCGAGCAGGTACCCACGAGCGAGGTTCGGATACACCCCGTTGAAGTTGTAAAAAAACGATCGGTACTGAACGGAGGGCGTGATCGAAAGCCATGGCTTCGGATTGAGTGTCGTATAGAGATTCGGAATCAGGGTGAAGCGATTGGCCTCGCGAATCGTTTCGGTCGTTGTCGAACCGACCGTAAAGAGATCGAAGGGTCCCGCCTCCCTCGTGAACCGGTTGAATCTGGCCTCAAGTCCTGCCGCAAAGCTTTGGCCAAAAACAAATTTGTCATTCGAGTTGACCACCACCCTTGGAAACTCCTGAACCGTGGCAGGATCAAATCCGCTTTTTGGTCGCCCTTCCGAATCAAACTGGAGCAAATTCCGGAAACGCCTGAGCGAAATCACTGTACTGACGTCGGGCGAATTCCTTGAAAAAAACAAATCACTCGCAAGCACCGGCTCCAAACGCCCCGGCACATCCTCGGAATAGGTGATCGGATAGCCCGAGTCACTCACCTCGTTCAGTCGCAACTTCCCTTCAAATCCAAACGGAAGCTCCTGCGAAAGCGCCGTCCGGATCGCATATCGCGACTTGAGGCCCTCAACGGAAGCGTCGCGGGTCATCGTAAAATTCAGCGTGCCTTGCGAACGATCCGTCAAAGCATAGCGTCCTTCCCATTCAAATCGTGATCCCCGCGAGGAATAATAACCGGCACCAAACGTCATATCGGACCAATCATTCAAGGCAAGAAAATACGGCTGCACCGCAAATGCACCGTACACCTGATTCACACCGAAGCGGGGAAACAAAAGCCCGCTCTGACGCTTGGTCTTTGCCGGGACCACAAGAAACGGGAGCCACATGAGCGAGGCATCCCGGATCTTGAACACAAAGTCGTGGATGTAGGCATAGCCCTCGATCGTGAAGTCCACGTCTTTCCCCGTGAGCTCCCAAGAGTTCGGGCAATCCGTGCATGTCGTGTAGGTGTAGTCCTTTACCAGAAAATGGTCGATTCCCTCCTGCTTGAGGGTGGACCCGCGAAGCGAGAAGCGCCCATTGGTGACGCTCCCGTTGATCACAGTGCCGAAGTGCGTGTTCAGGTCGATATCGATTGAGTCCGCGCGAATCGTGTATTCCCCGTACTGATACAGCACCCTTCCCTTCGCATAGACATGCTCGGATTCACTGCTGTAATCGATCGAGTCCGCACGAAGGGACTCATTGTCCCGAAGAAGATAAGCATTGCCTCGCAACTCTACGATCTTCTCTTTGCGCCTCAACACCGTATGATCGGCACCGATCTGCGCGAGCTTGCGGGCACCTTCGGGCGGGATTTTTTTGGCGGTCTCGGCCGATGCCGGGGTGATTTGTTCGAAACTCAGGATTTGAAGAAGACAGAGTAGTGCAAATCCCCTTAGAACTTGCACCGATTCCCCAGACGAACGAAGAGCTGATGAAGCTCCGCGCGCATCTCCCGACGATGAACAATCCGGTCCACGAATCCATGCTGGAGGAGAAACTCGCTGCGCTGGAATCCTTCCGGTAATTTTTGACGAATGGTTTGTTCAATCACCCGCGGGCCCGCAAACCCGATGAGCGCCCGAGGTTCGGCAAGAATCACATCTCCCAATGATGCAAACGATGCAGCCACCCCGCCGGTGGTCGGATCAGTCAGAATCGAAATGTACGGCACACCGGCGTCCCGCATTTTCTGAATCACAGCGGAGGTCTTTGCCATCTGCATGAGCGAGAGAATTCCCTCTTGCATCCGCGCCCCGCCGCTCGCGGATATGACCACCGCAGGAAGGCGGTCTTTCAATGCGTTTTCCAGAGTCATGGTGATCTTTTCCCCGACTACAACACCCATGCTGCCACCCATGAACTTGAACTCGAACACACCGAGATGGAAACCAAGACCGTTCAGCGTGCCCTTGCCCGCGATGAACGCATCATTGATCTTGTGGCTTTTCATGGATTGCGCAAGGCGATCCCGATAGGGCTTGGAATCATCAAACTTGAGCGGATCATTGGACTTGAAATCCTCGCCATAAGGGGCAAAGGAATTCTCGTCGGTAAGCAGGGCAACGCGATCAAGAGCGGAGATCCTGAGATGATGGTCGCACTCGCCGCAAACAGAGAAATTCTCCTGCAGCTGGCGGGTCTGGATGATCTCTCCGCATTGCGGGCATTTGCCCCACAACCCTTCCGGGATCTTTGCAACGCGAGTCTGGGATTCGCCCTTGAAACGGGGCGTTTTCAAATCGTCGAACCATGATGACATAACCCCCTCAGAGTATCAGGATTATGTGTTCCGTGCATTGAGAAATTCAGCAAAATCCTGAACAAGATCCGGACAAAACTGGGTTCCACCGCTTAAACGGATTTCCTCGATTGCAGACTCGGGGGAACGCGCTCGCTGGTAACACCGGTTGCTCGTCATGGCATCAAAGGCATCGATGATTCCGATCACTCGGGCTACAAAGGGGATTTCCTGTCCCTTCAAGCCTGCAGGATACCCCCCTCCGTCCCACCGCTCATGGTGGTGGAGGATTCCAAGAGCAACCGATTCTAAACTCGATACATTGCGGAAAAGCTCGTATCCGATGCGTGCATGGGCGTTCATTTGCTCGCGCTCCGCGGAATCAAGAGGCCCCGCCTTGTTCAGAATCTCGTTTTGAACCGCAACCTTCCCCACATCATGGTAGCGGGCACTCTGGGCGATCTCGCTTGCACTCACCCCAAGCCACTTCGAACGCGAGTGCATGTGCTCCACCCATTCACGGGCAAGCTCGCCCACACGAGCGGAGTGACCGTGGGTTTCGCTGCTTTTTCGCATCAGCAGCTCAAGCAAAACTGTTTCGAGTTCAAGTGCGGCTTGTTCAGCCGGAACCGGAGGGAGAGGAAGCGTCCTTGCATCCATGCAATCTGCTCTCTTTCATCCATCGTCCTGATGGAATCGGGATTAAAACCGGCGATTGCAGTTCAAGAGCGGGTGAAAGAATGCCCCGGCAAGGTGTCATCCTGATCTTGCCGGGGCAGTGGAGCTTTTTTCGGCGGCCTTGCCGCCCGAACAGAGATTTTTTCTCCCGCTACGAATCCATCCATGGACTCAACCACAACCACACTCATTCAGGATACAAGGCTTCGTTTCGGGGTCAATAGCTTTGAGGTGAATTTTATTTTTTTTGCAATTCCAGAGCCCGCTTGTACGCCAAATTTTTCGCGATGGAGAACCGCTCCATGACAATCAGGCTGGCGGATTTCGGCGAAATCCCCGCCTGAAGGAGGCATTCCAAGGCAGGTTCCCACTCCGGGGCTGGTTGTTTTTTATTTAAACTTTCTTTAGAAAATAAAAGGGCAAATGCCCACTCGCCTCTCTCATCAAGCTCTTGTTCCTGAAGCCCTTTCAGAAAGTCGACCCCCCGGCCTCGAAGCACCCTTTCGTGGACCTTTGTCAGCTCTTTTGCAAAGACAAAGCCGGGCTCCTCTCCCGCGGCGCGACACCATTCGGCAAGCACCCCCCATGCGTCCCGAATCCGATGCGGGCTTTCAAAAAAGACCCAGTTCGGACTGATGACTGAATCTTTCAAGCTCGTTAACAATTCAAGCGCCTCACTACGCTCCCGCGGAAAAAACCCATGAAAATAAAGAGAACTTCCGCTGAACCCCCCTATCGAGACCAGCGCCGAGAGAGCGGAAGGCCCGGGTACCGGCTCGGACTGGATTTCGGGAAACTTCCCGAGCTGCTCCATCAGACGAGCCCCCGGATCGCTCAATCCGGGAGTTCCGGCATCCGTGACAACACCGACCCACAAGGAGCGCGCCCTAACCCCCTCCAGAAGGGCGCCGAGCTCGTCTGAAGCGATGTGTTGATCCACACGCCTCAGGAGCTTTCCCTTGATTCCGAGCGCTGACAAGAGTGCCTGGGTATGCCGGGTGTCCTCACACCAGATTTCATCCACGGCACGAAGAGACTCAATGGCGCGCGCACTCAGGTCGGAGAGGTTTCCGATCGGTGTTGCAATCATTGAAATTCGGGGCAAATTCTGCCGATTGTCTCGAGTTTCAGTCCTTGGCATTCTGTAGGAAGGTTACTTTTTAAGGAGTGAAAATGAAAGCACGAATCAAGAACACCCATGAATCCATCATCATCTCGCTTGACGGCAAAGTGGACTATGAAACCCAGGACGAAGTCTGCAACCTGATCAATCGCACGGTCTCGCAAAACCAGAACCGGACCGACCAGAGCGCGAAAAAAATCGTCCTCAACCTGAAGGAACTTGAATTCGTGGGCTCAAGCGGCATCACCCAGTTCGTGCAAAGCCTGAAAGCGATTCATCAGCAGTCCGATATCGTACCCAAGTATTGCGGGGTCCGCTCGGAGTTCAAGAAAATCATGAAGGCCTTTGATGAAACCAACGAGTTTGACTTCTACGACGATGAGGCGCTTTCCCGAAAGAACGGCAAGCCGATCCTCGAGCAGTGACCGGAATCCGCGGAAGCAGCACCTTCAGAATGAAATGAAGTTCAACCTGTGGTGAATGCCCTCTCCGTCAAACGAAACCAGGTCAATTCTGATTTCCCGGGCCATCCCCCGGTAGCGGGCAAGGTATGAATTGCAGGCCAAGCGCAGTCGACTCTTTTTTCGGCCGCAGAGACTTTCCTCCGGGCTTGAAAATGATCTCGGGTCCCGCATCCGGACTTCCACAAACACCAGGATCCCACCTTCCCCGCCCTCGCCTTCACACACAAGGTCGATTTCACCGCCCTTGAAATGGAGATTTCTCCCGAGAATCCGGTATCCCTTGGAGCGTAAATACTCTTCGGCCTTCCGTTCGTACCGGAGCCCAATGGCTCTTTTGTGCTCACTTTTCCACATGCACCCTTGCCAATGCGAGAAGCGTGCCCCTATGCTGAAAAAACATGAGCAAGGCGTTTACCAAAGAAAGAGATGGCGGCGAGGAGGATGAGGATTCGGGAGCAGCGCCCGATGCAGGACTCGCGGCACTCCCCCATCGAAAGAACTACATCACTCCAAAGGGGCATGAGCGCCTGAAGAACGAGCTTCACGAGCTCTTGTACAAAACCCGCCCGGACCTGACCCAGGTGGTCGCTTGGGCCGCCTCCAACGGAGATCGATCCGAAAATGCGGATTACATCTACGGAAAGCGAAAACTCCGCGAAATCGATCGCCGGATCCGATTTCTTTCCAAGCGTCTTGAAATCGCGGAAGTGATCGATCCTTGCACGGTAAAGTCCGCAAAGGTCCAGTTCGGTGCGACCGTCACGTTCCGAAACGAAGATGAGCAAATCAAGAAGGTGAGAATTGTGGGGATCGATGAAACAGATCCGGCCGCGGGGAAAATCTCATGGATTTCGCCCCTCGCAAAAGCTCTGCTCAATCAAACCACAGGCGACACTCCGCTGTTCCAGTCACCCAAGGGCGAGGAAGAACTTGAAATCCTGAAGATCGAATATTTGGAGATCTCCTGACAAGGTGATGAATTCACCATCAAAGATCGCCGAGAAATCCAAGCACTCCTTTTGTCAGCAGTTCCTTGAAGTTCGCGTTCTCGGGAGCCCCGGGGAAGGGTGAGTAGAAATGCTTCGGGGAGTCCCGGTCATTGCGCCAAAGAAGTGAATACGCGGGCTTCAACCGGGGGGCAGGGATCCCTTTCCGGCTCGCAAATTGACGAAGCCCATCCCGCTCCATGGGCCAGGAAAAGTAGTCGGTCCAGAATCTGGAATACACGATTCCTTCATTCCCGAACTCGGTGATGGCGGGAATCTTTCCGCGTTCCTCGGCCCAGCCAAGCAGGGTCACGACATCATTTTTCCATTCATCAAGGGGGCTCACACCGAGGAAATAGAGATTTTCCGGCATGGACTTGAAATACGTGTCGACACCCAGGACATCGACAAACCGGTCACCCGGGTATCGCTCGAAATAGTCATCCCCGATGTCATTCGGAGAATATGCATACAAAAGATGATGAATGCCCTTCTTCATGAGATGGCGAGAGGTCAGCCTCCAGAGACTTTTGTACTCCTCAGGAGTGCAGTGCGAATTTCCCCACCAAAACCAGAAATAATTATGCTCATGCCAGGGCCGGAAGATGATGGGTACATCCCTCACCCGCTCAAGAAAATGGACCAATCGATCAAGCCTTCGCACAAACAATCCACGAAAACCGGGATCGCGAAGGATCTTCTTTACAGTGCCGCCTGAAGTGTTCCAGGCATCGGAATCCGTACCGGATGCGTCGAAGTTTGGAATGTGCCATGAAAGGGTGACCACCCCCCCTTTTTGGTGGATCGCCCTCATTTGGTTCACGACGAGGTCCTCGTTCCAGTCTCCCACCTCGGCAAAATCGTAGCCGACCACAGCGGGATCCTTGCCGATGAATTTGTGGAGATCGGTCTCCGGCAGGGATCCATGCCAATCGGAATTGCCCTGAAGGCGCCAGCCCCGACCCTCATGAAAGGCATTTTGGTGGCCGTACAAGATCTTCCCTTCATTGAAGTTGCGGGAGGTCCGAAAGAGCTTCTGGTAGAGGGCCTTGGCCTCGGAGGTGGCCAGGGGATCCACCTGGGCGAAACCCGAAAGCGGCGTAAGCGCCAGAAATGCCAAGGGGGCGAACATCCGGAGAAACGAAAATTCCATGATTTTCGTTTAGCAAGACGCATGCCGTGCGCGAAAGACCCCTAAAACCGACTTGAGGAAGTCCCGCTGTCCAAAGTTTAAACAATTTTAGTTTATTTTACAGGTTCCACCCCGACAGCTTCCACCCTCAGTCGGGAAGTCTGGATTCCTGCCTTTTTCAACTCGCTCTGGGCCCTCATCAAGATGTCATCCACGATGATGTACTGCTGATTGTAATGCACGATCGGATAAAACAGACGATACAGAGCTCCCCGTTCGGTGATCTCCCGAAGCATCACCAGATGAGGAAGATCCTGGAGGACTCCGGGCGTCTCCCGGAGAACCCGATGGAGAATCTCTTTCACCTTGGTTTCGTCGGCACCGGGATCAAGAGTGAGGTTCAAGCCCCGATGGATGGGCTTCTTCCGTGCAGAATAATTCGAAACATCTGATTGGGCCACGAGCCGGTTCGGAAGGGTCAGCACCTCGTCAAAGAAACCAAACAGAATGGTCGCACGCCACGTGATCTCGTGAACTTCCCCGACAAACACCTCGCCATTTGAACCGTGGACCTCGATCCAATCTCCGATCTCATATGGCTTGTCAAATTGAAGCGCGACTCCCGCAAAGAGATTCCCCAGCGTGTCCTGGAGGGCGAGACCAAGCACCACGGAGACTAATGCGGATGTTGCAAGAAGCGGTGCCCAGCGGATCCCGAATACGGATGTGGAGAGCCATGCCGCGATAAAGATTGAAAACACCAGGGTCACAAGATTCACCAGCAGCACGGGAACCCCGGCCGTCATGCTCTTGTAGAAAAGGTATTCGAAAACGAGAATTTTCGTGGTCCGAACGAGAACGAGCGCACCGAACGCGGCAGCGGCCATTCCGACATAGGAATAAAACCGCTCGAGGAACTGGAGCTGATTTTGAATCAAGAACTGGAAGATCCAGAAGGCCGCGAAAATCAGGTAGGAACTGGTAAGCTCGCCAAACAGATTTCGAATCATCTGGTGTCTTGAGGGATTCACCTTGCGCAGAAGGGTTCGATAAATGAAGTATGCAATCGCACCAAGAAGGGTAAGAACGATCAGCGGTTCGAACCCCAGAAGATCCTGCAGACGCTCTTTCACGCTTTCCATGTCAAACCCACCTGTCTTCCACTTGGGGCCGGGTCATCAGGTGACTCACCCCTTGTTCTGCGGTCCACTCCCCCTGAAGGATCCGGTACACCGATTCGGTGATGGGCATTTCCACACCGCGCGACCTTGCAAACTCATATACGATTTTTGTGGTGCGCACGCCCTCGGCCACCTGACCGAGTTCGGCGATCACATCCTCAAGGGTCTCGCCCTTTGCAAGATGGTACCCCACCCGGAAATTCCGCGACTGACTCGAGCTGCAGGTCGCAATCAGGTCTCCCATCCCGGAGAGTCCGAGAAAAGTCTCGGGCGATGCCCCCATGGCAACCCCAAAGCGCACCATCTCTGCAAGCCCCCGCGAAAGGAGAAGGGACTTCGTGTTCCAACCGAGGCCCTTGCTTTCGAGGATTCCGCTGGCAATGGCAAAGATATTCTTCAAGGTCCCGCCCCATTCCACACCCACAATGTCATGGGTCGTGTATACCCGGAAGCGCTCGGTTGTGAAAATCTCCTCACCGGCTTCCAGCACGTCATCGAACTTCGAGGCAACGACCGTGGCTGCGGGTTCGTTCTTTGCAATTTCCCCGGCAAGATTCGGACCGGAGATGGCGCCGATCCGGAGAATGGGAATCTCCTCCTCAAGCACCTGCGAAATCCTCTTCAGGCTTTGCTCCTCGATTCCCTTGGTGGCGTGAAGCACGATTTCATTCCCCTTGAAATACGGCGCAACCACCTTCGCCTGTGTCCTTGTTGCATGCGAGGGCAGTGCAAAAATCACCACATCCTGATCCCGCTCAAAAACCTTTTCAAAGGAGCTTACGGCACGGATCTTTGAATCTAGGATCAGATCCTTCACATAATTCGGATTCATCCGGGTGGAATTCATGGCCCGTGCCTGGTCTTCCGCCCTCACGTACAGGGTCACCTCGGAACAATTCCGGGCCGCAAGATTCGCAAGAACCGTCCCGAAACTTCCGCCTCCGAGCACTGCAACTTTCGAATTAGACCAGAAACCCTTTTTCATCCGTTTCTCCCGCGAAATCCGATCCGAATCCGTATCCGGTCAATCGATTCCGGTAGTAATAAAGCAAGTTCATGTCTTCCGTAGAGTATGCCCCGTCCTCGTTTTTGACCACCTTCGCATCGTGGAAGAGGCCGAGTTGGCGAACACCGTCCTCCACCCAGATCTTCACATCCCCGCAGTGAAGCGTGTTTGACAAATACAGCCGACCTTGATCCGAAGCCTGCCGGACAAGATGAAAACACCTCTCCGCCTCTTCGAAGAATCGGGCCGAAGGAACCATCCTTTGGGCGCGGGAAAGCCTGAGAAACCGGAAGAGATCGAGGCCCGGATAACTCTTGCGGAGGGCTTCAAACAAGGAATAGGCGACCAAATGCGAGCTGAGCACGACATTCTCTGCATGGTAGCGCTCCGAGATCCGGCTCCCGAGCAGTGCGGTGTACTCGCGGTCCCTCTGGGGCACCGCCGAGATTTCACCCTTGGTCATGAAAAACCGCTTGGGATCGATTCGCGTTCCGTTGGGCCCGAGCGAGACCCCGTTTTCATCCACGAAATTCCCGAAGACGTCCAAAGGCTTTCCGACCCGCACCCACATCTCCGAACGGGTGGAGAACAGCTTCCAGAAAAAGCTCATGATCTTGAAGAACGGGACAGCCTCGCCGCCATCATTCGACATGAACCGGTGCTTCCCCGCCGATTCAAGGTAATCCTCGATGAGGGAGGATGCCTCGAAGACAAACGGATAATTCATGACCATCGGAACCACGTAAATGTTGGGAGACGGATGCCCCTCCTGATACCGCTCAAGCTGGGCTTGCAGGGCCGTCCCGAGCAAACCGAGCTTCAAGTGGCTTTCGATTGCGCCTGACCTCACCCGTCCACCCGCAGGAAAGAAAATGCTGTGAATCCCCCGCTTCAGGATGCTTGTGGAATAGTTCTTGAGCGCATGCTTGTAGACCTGACTCGATTTCTGACGATCCACGGTGTACGCGCCGAGCCTGGACATCGAAAAACTGAGAAGCGGGTTGCTGAACAGGTTCAACCCCGCCCCGTATGCAAAGGGAGGAAGTGACATCAGATGAATCACATAACCGATGAGCACGCTGTCGATGTTGCTCAAATGGGTGGGAACCAGAAGGATCGTTCCCTTGCGGGACAGTCTTTGGAGATGCTCCACTTCGCCCACGACACGCAACCTGCTTTGGAGACTCTCGCTCATTCCGAAAGGGGAAAATCTCTTCAGGCTCGCGGCATTCAGGAGCCAACTGAAAAACCAGGGCACCATGCGGATTGCGAAATCATACATCTTCGGCTCGAAATTCCCGCAAATCTCCGACGCAAAGTGTTCTGTGAATTTCCGGACAAGATCACGATTGTCCTCAAGACCGACCGCTCCCCTCACACTGGATTGGATCTCTTGCAGGAACTTTCGATCCCGCAAATTCCGTGCGGCAAGGTCGGGAGAACTGAGCCAGTTGGAGCGGACCTTCCGGATGCGGATTCTCTCCTGGTAGAGGGTTTCCTCGATCAACATCCGGGGATCACCCTTGGAAAGATCCCCCATCGTCCTGCGTACCACTTCTTCAATGATGGCTTCCCGGTACTCGCGGTCATCGAGTCGATAAATCTCTCCCCGGACTGCGGGATGGTGCTCGAAACGGACGGCGGGATTGGATCCGGTACGAGGATCAATGATCATATTCCTCCATTCTCAACCATGCTTGGGAGTGAGTAAAACAGAAAGTAGGATCAATGTGGCACCGACCCACTGTCCTGGCGTCAAATTCTCGTCGAGAAAAACGGATGCAAGAAGAATGGTGAAGACCAATTCGAGGGTGGAGAGAAGCGAAGCCCTGACCGCCCCGATCCTTTTCATGCCGGCATACAAGGTGGCAAAAGGAAGCACTGTGGAGAAGACCGCAAGTCCAGTGATGGTGAGTCCGGAGCGAAGAGCACTCTCTCCCAAAGCGCTCGCCGGAATCAACGCCGCGCCGGACGACAAGGATTCCACGCCAGCCAAAACAGCGAAGGAAAAAAGCCCCCCTGCCACCACTACACTGCTGACCCAAAGCGGATCGGCATTCCGCGTGACCCGACTCCCTGCAAGCACATAAACCGCATACCAAGCCCCTGTGAGAACTCCCGCGACCAACCCCGCCGGATCCGCTAGCGGCGACACCACTCCGGCTCCTGAATCCTCCAACACCCCTGCCGTGAGTACGCTGCCCATCAACGCCACCCCCACACAGAGCGCCCCCCTGGACCCCATCCGCTCCCGAAGCAGGAAGTGGGAAATCAGCGCAACAAATGCAGGGTAAAGATAGAGGAAAATCCCCGTCAAAGCGGCTCCGAAATGCTCGAGTGTGACAAAGAACAGGGAGGCTTCGACCCCGATTCCGATCGCACCCAGGCAAAAGGAAATGAAAATCGTTTTCGCGGCGGGACGACTGTTTCGCCGAAGGAAAACCAGAATCCCCATCAGGGGAAGCGCAAGAAGAAAGCGAAGAAACAAGGTGGAGTTCCTCGAAAATCCGGCCGCAAACGCGAGCTTTCCAAAAATCCCGAGCGTGGCAAAACCAAAGCCCGAGACGATGACAAGGAATGATCCCATGAAACATTTGTATCGGCCGGACGCTTCCATTACAATCCCTCTTCGTGAAACCCCTTCAATCCCCGCTTCTGGACTATGACATGACCACCACGATCGAAAAGACGGGTTCGATTCCGATCCATTTGTGGTCCATCCGAAACATGGATCGGGCACTGGATGAGCTGTGCGAGAAGTACGCTCCGGAAACCCCGGAGGAGGAGTCCCGACTCCTTGATCTTTGTCCGTATTTTGCCACAATCTGGCCTTCCGCACGGGCTCTCGGAACCTTCATGAGCGAGCGGAAATCGCTGTTCAACAAGAAATCCGGAATCGAGGTGGGCTGCGGACTCGGCCTGCCCTCGATTCTCGCAGCGAAAATCGGAGCCTCGATTCTGGCAACGGATTTTCATCCCGATGTGCCCTTTTGGCTCGAAAAAAACGCCGCCCTGAACGAAGTAAGAATCAATTATTCGCCATGGGATTGGACCCGGCCCGACTCCACTCCCGGGATTCAACCGGGAACCTATGACTTCGTCCTGGCAAGTGATGTGCTTTACGAAAAACGCCATCCGTCCGATCTGGTTCATGCGCTCCGGCACTTGCTTGCACCGGGAGGATCGATCTATCTGTCGGACCCGGGACGCTCCTACTTGAAGGCTGCGCTTGCGGAGTTTGAGCGGCTCGGCTTCCAACGCTCCGAATTCGTGTTTCATGTCGAGGAAAGCTCACATCTTCCCGAGCACCGCCTGGAGAAAAAGAGGCCCGTTCAGGTTTTCCAATTTTCGTGCTAGTCTTCCCGACATGAAAAAGAAAGTTGCAGTGATTCTCTGCGGAGCCGGATTTAAGGACGGCTCTGAAATCCATGAGGCTGTGTTCACCCTGAACGCCCTCTCCGCAAACGGAGCCGAAGTCCAATGTTTCGCGCAGAATGCTCCGCAAGCCGACGTGGTCGACTGCCTGAGTGGCTCCCCGATGTCCGACACTCGCAACCAACTTGTGGAATCCGCACGAATCGCGCGCGGAAAGGTAAAGCGCCTGAGCGATCTTGATGCGACAGAATTCGATGCCCTCATCCTTCCCGGAGGCTTCGGAGCGGCAAAGAACCTCTGTGATTATGCGAGCAAGGGGACGGAAGCCTCTGTCAGACCCGAGGTTGCGCGGGCGCTGGATGGTTTTTGGAACCTGAAAAAGCCGATCGGGGCGATCTGCATTGCTCCGATGGTGCTTGCCCTGCACTTCAAGGGGAAAGGCCTCACTCTGACTCTCGGTCCGGTTGACCAGGACTTGGACTCGCAAATGAAAGTCCTCGGTCATCGACACGTCCCGAAATCGGTCACGGACACTTGTGTCGATGAAACCCGTCCCATCGCAAGCACTCCCGCCTACATGCATGAAAATCCGGCAATGCATGAGGTGGATGAGGGAATCAGGAAACTGGTGGCTTCTGTGCTTTCGATGATTTCAAAATGACCCCGCACCCCTCCGAACCGGATCGGGACGACGAGGCAAACTTTGCCGGATCCGATTCATCCTCAGGTCAATACATGATGACAAATGCCCGGTTTGGATTACCCTGAGAGAGTGAAGATTCTTGCGCCTTTGGCACTCTTGCTTGTGTTGATGTCCGCCGAAAAAGCCTTTTCCGGGAATTGCGATTGCGCGGAGGACCCTCTCGCGCAGGGAGGATGCGGATACAAGCCGAAGGGAATGACAAACTCCACACCCTTCTCGGAGGGTGAATGCGGTGCGGACATCTTTTCGAGCGATTACTTCAGGGGGTTCTTCACACCCTTTCAAAAATCGAATCAGGACAGCCTGAATACGACCTTCGCTCCAAAACCCAAAAAGGATCTGATCAATTACCTGAGCTGCTACCGGGAGACCGATCAGCAATTCTGCCACTTCAAAAAATCCCTCGCCCCCTATGTCGCATACGCATGTGAGATCACCAACCTCCCCTTGTCCGTGGAAAGCTGCCTTCTGATGAAGGAAAGTTCGTTTGATCCGAAGGCAAAAAGCGGCGCGGGTGCAGTGGGCTACGCCCAACTCATGCCCGACACCATGAAGGATCTTGAAAAATGCTTTGTCCACACCCAGACCGAGTGGACCGAGGAGATCGCGCGCGTGACGGAGGAGTTGACCGCAGTGAAAAACGGAAAACTTTCTGTGGACCAAAAAAACGCTGCCCTGAAGATGAAAGAAACCACACTCCTCATCTACCGCGCACGACGCAAAGTCCGCGAGCTTTGGGACAAGTACTGGACCGGCACCGAGGGGGATCCTTGCAACTTCGGGAAGTCCCCGCTCACGAAGGGGGGAAAGGGTTGCTTGAGGCAGGAAATGGCTTCCTGTTACCGGTATGCACCCCTCCTTTCGATGCTGAAACAGACTTTCGATGCCACCATGCTCGCGGTGAGCTTTCTTGACGAGGATTTTGACGGAAACTCCTCCAATGACAGTGATTCCCTGAAGGAGGTCAAACGCGTGGATGGCGAACTCAGGGTGAACGGGATGAGTGATGTGGACTCGGCTTTGTTCCTCACAGGAGCCTACAATTACGGGGCCCCGGGATTTGCCAAAAAATGTGGATCAAAGTCCACGATGAAGTCCTGCATTGAGTCTTTTCCGGAGAGCCACGAAACCCGTCAACACCTTCAAGGGATCCGAAACTGCGCGCAAAAGGGATCCAACCTTCCAACCCAGGATCCGTACAACCCAAAGCGGGTCAAATCCGACTGCGACAAAAAGAGGTGCTACGAATGAAACCCTTGAACCGTTTTTTTCTGATCTCGGCAACCCTCCTTTTCACGATTCAGTCCATTGCAGCCGAAAGTGCAACAGAACTCGATCACTGGGCGTCGCGAAACCTGGAAGACACACTGAAAGATTGCAGTCATCGCTCCCCACGCGAGGTGTTCTCCAAATTGAAAAAACTCGAGGTGGAATATTCCACAAAGGCGGATCTCACTCCCTTGAGCCGGATGAAAAAGATGCCTGAGGATTCTCCCTTCATTGAAATGGGCCAGGTCCTCTTCCCTGCGATGCTTCCCCGCGGCTATCCCGCGCGCCTTGTGTATATGGCCTGTCATGAAGAACACCAAGCCTTCATTGAATCCAAAAGCGCATTTGAATCAAAGGAAACGCTCGCAGAGTTGAAAGACTGTTTCCGCCGGAGCTATCGGATCGAAATACCAAAAACCGCAAGACTCCTTCTTTCGTGCTACCAGGATCTGCTCTCTCAGAAGGAACTGTAATTCCCTGAAACTGCCCCCGAAGATTGCGCCTGAGGGCGGCCGAATTCAGCTTTAACTCACTGGTATTGCGCTGATTCTGGAATCGAAATCCGCAGAGGAATCAGTCTGCCCCGGAACTGAGGTGGCATCCCGGCAAATACCTGCCTCACATCAAGCATCATGCAGCCCCTCAAATCCAGGCCAGGCGCAATCTTCGGGGGCAGTTAGCAATCGCTTGCCTCGGGGGAATGGCTCGGAATTCTTTATTCGTTCCGGTGAGTTAAGACCCTCCCCTTTCCTTTGCAGGTCCAGCAGGAACTTTCCCTGAGATTAGTGTATCAAAAAAGTCAGATCTGAGATAAGGTCCGCCCATGTCCACACTCAATTGGTTCAAACTCACCGCTCTTGCGGCGATCTGGGGTTCTTCGTTCATTTTCATGAAGATTCTGGTTCCCGTGATCGGAGTTCTTCCCACCGCGTGCCTTCGAATCTTGATCTCTGGCTTGGTGCTCACCCTTGGGATGAAGACCCTCGGAATGGACCTTGAGTTCAAAAAGCATTTCCGACATTACCTTACGGTTGGAGTACTGAATGCAGCTCTCCCGTTCTTTCTGTATTCCTTCGCGGCCCTTCATGCGCCCTCAAGCCTGTCTGTCATCATGAATTCCACAACCCCGATCTTCGGGGCGGTGTTTGCGCTGATTTGGCTTGATGAGAAAATGAGCTGGAAAAAAGGGGCCGGGTTCCTGATTGGAACCTCCGGAGTCACCTTGATCGCCCTCACCGGATCCCACGGATCCGCATCAAATGCCAACGGCCTGAGCCTCATGACCCTAATGGCGGCTCTTGCAGGCCTCACCGCTGCCGCCTGCTACGCACTTTCCGGCATTTACATGAAACGCTTCGCGCCCTCGGTTCGATCCTACTCCATGGCAGCACTGAGCCATCTTTTGGGCGGTCTACTGCTCTCGCCTTTTGCGTTGATGGAATGGGCCGGCCACCCCTCCTCTCCCGCTCTTTATGAATCACGAACCTGGGTCGCACTTCTGTGTCTTTCCCTTTTGTGCAGCTCGATCGGATTTTTGATTTTTTATCACCTCTTTGATCGGGTTGGCCCCACGCAGACACTCATGGTGGGCTACCTGATTCCGGCCTTTGGGATTCTTTGGGGCGCACTGTTCCTTGGGGAAACCATTCGAATGGAAATGGTTCTTGGAACCTTGCTGATCCTGGGCGCGGTAGCCTTGATTTCCATGAAAAAACCCGTTTCAGAACCGCGCGCCCTTACCAAGGAACAACTCGATGCCCTGATTCAGAACGAACTCGTGGCGGACGCGGCGTCGACCACTTCCACCGGAACCATGGTCTCCTGACTCCAAGTCTCCTGATTCAAGGTTTCCACGGGGCAAACTCCGGCGCGATCAAAAACCGGGTGCCAGAACTTTGCAAAACGGGCCCTGAATTTCATGCATTCTTGCGTTCTTGGGTGCCGGAACCCGATCGTCCAGGCCATGAGGAAAAGTCTCTTGTCCTGCAGGATCTCCCTCCAAATCCGGTTTTGCCGGCCATCCCCGTGCATGGAATCCCCGATCAAAGGGTGGGAAATCTTTTTGAAGTGCCGCCTGATTTGATGAAACCTGCCCGTTCTCGGAGAGGCCTGAACGACACTGAATCTTGAACTCGAATGCTTTCCGGAAGACACCGGAATCTCAAAGCGGAACAGAGTGTGGAAATCCGTGACCGCATCCTGGAAAACGACCGGTTCCTGTTCCGAATCGGACTCAAGCGGTTCTTCAATTCTTCCCGAATCTTGCAGCCATCCTCGACACATCAGCAGGTATCTCTTTTGGACTTCTCCTTGTTTGAACTGCTGCTGCAGAAGACCTGCAGTCTTCCCGTCGAACGCCATGACCATCACCCCATGGGTCGCTCGATCCAGACGATGAACCGGGTATACGGAGCGTCCCGTCTGGGCTCGCAGGATCCGGATCACATCGGTTTCGGTGCGTTTTTCACCTTGCCTGATGGCACGCTCGGACGGATGCACGGAAACGCCTGCCGGTTTCTCAAACACGATGAGAACCTCGTCAGAATAGAGAACTCTCAGGTGTTGCATGAATTCACAGTAACCGCTTGACCCTGCTCATTGATCCGGGTCACTTTCTTTCGTGTGACAGCAATCGTGGCATCCAGGGCTGCCGCTCCGGTGCGTACCTTATGTTCGAGTTCAAAGGGCAACAGCTGGCGATGTCCCTTTTTTCCGGGATTCAACTCCCACTGGTGAGCGCAGTTCTTGGAACAGGTGTCCTGTTTGGATTCAATTCCCGCACAGGATTCGCAAATCCGGTCCTCGTGATCGCAGCGTTTGCACACAACCTTTGTATCGCCGGGCTGTCCGCAGTGAGGACAAAGAACGTACTGCTTGGATGGCGCAAGATTCTGATCCACCGCCACGCGGTGATCAAAGACAAAACATTCACCCTCAAACCGGTCATTCGGAAACTTCTCGAGGTAGTTCAAAATTCCACCCTCGAGCTGATACACATCCCGGTACCCTTGATTTTGAAGCTCGAGAATCCCCTTTTCACACCGGATGCCCCCGGTGCAGAAAATCAGCATCTTCTTCTCTTTTGAAATCCCCTGCTTTTCAATGTACTCGGGAAAATCCGTGAACTTCTCGATGTCCGGATTCAAGGCACCCTTGAAGGTTCCGATCTTGAACTCATACCAGTTCCGCGTATCAATCATGACAAAATCGGACTCTTCCTTCAGCACGCGATTCCATTCCTCGGGAGAGAGATGATGGTTCTTTCCCTCGGGCGGCATCACACCCGGGAGCCCAGTTGTGACGATCTCCTCTCGGATCTTGACCTTGTATCTCCGGAAGGGTGGTCGATCACTCCTTGAGTCCTTGAAGACGATGGCTTCCGCATTGAAGTATTTTTTGATCCAGGTCTTGTACGAGTCCAGGGCCTCAAGGCTCTCTGCTGCGCAGGTGGTGTTGATTCCCTCGGGGCCTAGAATCAAGAGCCCGCGAATTCCGAGATCCAGGGCTGTACGTTCGAGATCGGCCTTGATCTGCTCGAGATTCTGCAGGCGCGTGAAATAAAAGAAGGCGGAAACATAATTCGTCATGGTCTCTCCTCTCCGGGTTCCAAGCCCGGCGGTTGATCTGAAAAGGGGCGCGAGAGTCCTATCAGTTGAGGACGAAAAATGCATCTGGAATCTGCCACCTGGCCCCTTTGAGTGGGCAAGGACCGCGGGCCTCATTGAGCGAATCCCTGGCGCTCAAGGATCATGCCCATTCAAAGGGGCCAGTTAGAGAATCGCACCCTAGTGGAAGCATTGAGGTTCCATGAATTCGATTGATGGATCGGAATGAATCAGATGACGCCGCCTCTGTAACCAAGGAATGTCTCCGGATCCTTGCCGTCCATTTTTCCTGCACCAACAGTCTTTGGGTTCTGTGAGTCTATGGATCTGTGCATTCGACACAAATATTCTTGACTTATTTAATCCGGCTTGATAAAACCCGACGAGCAACCGCTTAAAAGGATCGGATTTATGAAAAAATCACCCCTCCCCTTGTTCGTTCTTGCTCTTGCGCCCCTGAGCATTTCTATCACAGCGCTTGAGGCACAGGCCTTCCCCGGTAAAAAAGAATATACCGTAACCATCGCAGGCGACGACGCAAAGGCTCTTTACGAGCGTCTTGAAAAGAAGGAGTTCGGTGGCGATGGCGATGACAAGCGATTGATCACCAAAATCGGACAAAACGTTCTTTGCACCCGCGAAAAACTCAACAAGAATCCCATACTCCCGAAGTATGAATACAAATGCGCACTCAGTTTTCTGATTGAAACGGGCGAGCTCCATGAAATGTATCCGATCGGCGAGGACGATAGCGAAGCGGGCCTGAAGGAAGATGAAGACGGCTATCAGGGAAGATCCGTGAATGTTAAGGCGGGTGGCGGGGAGGCAACGTTCACGATCCACGGCATCCAGGCTCAGGAACTTTTCGACGGCATGACCAAAAAAGAAGAGCCGGCCCGAATCTGGGATGGAAAGCTTTCTCCTGTAGAGGAGTCAGAAACCGTGGACACCAAGAGAAAAGGCCAGCAAGAGGGGACCACTGTTTTGGTGAAAAAGGGAATTCATGTCATCTGTTTCCGCGCGACCTTCACTCTTGCTCCGGTAACCGAGTGTGTGGTCACGCTTGAGCCAAAACCAGGCAAAGCGAAACCTTCCGGTGAAAGTGCACTCGATGAGGCCTGGCCAAAAAAACCTTCTAATGACCCTGCAAATCCACAGAATGGCAGTTCGGTCAAGCCAAGCGTACCACCGACACTCCCAGGTGGAAATGGCACCTCGGGCGGCTCAACTCCAGCTCCAAATCCGCAAGATGGCGGCTCTGGCGAACCAATCGTCACACCAACCCCTCCGGGTGGTGATGGCACCTCTGATGGCGATAAGACTCCCAAAAAGGAGTAGTCGGCCGATCGCCACTCAGTTCAAGATCAGGGCAAGAATCTTCTTGAATTGGCCCACATCATAGTCCGCGGAATGAGTCCTGAAGAAGTCCTCGTACTGCAGATTCGGATCATCCAACACTGCATGTACAACATCTTGTGCCATGATGAAGAGTGCGCTCAAGGGACTGATGAGTTTTCCTGGCATTCCTCTTGGAAACCCGTTGCCTCGGGGATTCTCATGATGCTGCGAAAGAATGATGTCCACGTCAGAGGGAATCTCGGCAAACTGCTTCGAATACTCGGACGCGCGTGCCGGGTGCAACTTGATGAACTTGATCTCCTCTCCCTCAAGACCTGAACGAATCGCATGTTCAAGATCGCGAATTCGCGCATGGGACTCGGAATTCAAGGAGATGTCATGCAGAAAACCCGCCAAACTCAATTTGAAAAAAGTCGCACTCGAGCTCCAGCCCACACGATGGGCAAGTGCACACGCCACATTCCCCACCATGAAACTATGAGCGGGAATGTAGGCCCCCTCCTTTCGCCTGAGGTCCTCAAGAATCTCGGAAAGCTTGGGCTTTGATCCAAGAGCCTTGAGCGCCATGGACACACAACTTTTCGCAATTTTCTGGGCCTCATCCGTGAACCCAAGCTGACCCACGACATCCCGAAGCAGCGTGTGTGTGGAGACAAACTCACTCCTTGCCTTCTCAAGAGGGACTTCATCCGCACGACCCGCCTCCTCCAGACGATCTGCAACCTGAATCAAAGTCTCTTTGATCTCACTTGATTTGACATGAAACTCGGTGCGTTTGGAATCAATGAACTTTTTCAGATCCGCGGGTTCAAGGATGGAGCCTTTCTTGAAAACACACACATAATGATCCTTCCGGATACGTGCGTACACATCGCTCTGAAGGGGCGCAAGCCCGGAAAGACTCTCCATTCCGATGGAAACAAACTCCTCCCGTTCATTGAGTTTAGGAGGCGGCAATCGCCCCAGGGTCGCCGACCTTTTCAGCAGTCGGTACAAACCGGACAAGAGCTCCTCTGGATCAAGAACTTCGACTGGTCGCTCCTGGGCGGACAAGGAGCCAAGACTCTCGGGGTGATTCGTGATCACCCCCGCGACCGCGCCCCCCATAATACCGAGGATGGCCTTCAGGAGAATTACCCCCTGCCCCTCCTGCTCCAGAAGTGCGAGGTGAAACTCGCGAGGCGCGGCCTCAAGGCTTTCGATGGCCTCCGTCACCGTGGAAAACATCAGGATGTCTGCTCGTTCCGGATAATACGATCCGAGCTTCTCAGAAATTCCGTCCCTGACCGTCCCCTGTTTCGCTACCAGGAGCACCCTGACCACATCCCGATCCGTACCCGCCTCATCCATGATTCCAGTGTAATCTTGGGACTCAAGGCATGCAAAGCTTGAATGGAGGCTTTCTCCAAGATTGAAAAAAAATCAATTTAGCCTTAGGATCCGACCGAATTACCTTTCGGGAGGACTTTTACATGCATTCGCTCAATCTCTTTGTCTCAAGACACTTCATCAAGACCGGAGGGGGGCTCTGCATGGTGCTTGCGATCGCACTCCTGCCTCTTCCTGCCCCCGCCTCGCAATCAGGAATCCACTGCGAGGCCATCAAGCGTCCCGACCTTGAAACCGGAGGCATCGACCGCGGACTTGCGATTTATCACGCGATTGAAACCCTGAACGAATCGACCCGTAAAGTCGAACTGAAGCGGGAGTCGCAGCAAAAAATCTGGTTCGGAGAAAACACAGCCCTTCGGGATCATGCAGGGGCTTGGTGCAAAAAATCCCTGGCGGATTTTGAATGTCGTCACGACGGAGCAAAGCACACCTCCTACCTGCGAGGAGGCTTCACCCGGACAAGCCAGGATTGGGTGCTGCACTCAAATCGTGGACATCATGAATCCTTCCAGGAGGACTCACTCCCCTTCGCGGGAAGCGGATCAGAGAGATGCCACAAACGCATCGTCGAGATCCTCACGGCTGACATCAAGGGACAGTTCCTGCACTAGGAAGGAAACAAGACCTTAAGCGCATCCTCCGGGCTCATCATTCCGCTTGCAACCGACTTCAGGATCACAAGTCTGGCTTGGTCCGGATTCCCAGGAAGCTTGGCAGCCTCGGGAGACTGCTTTGGAACTGCAATTCCGTTTGCCATGTAAAGGACACGCGCCATGCGTTCACGAAACCCCTGGGGGAGCGTCTGCTCAAGCGCCGCCATGTCCTTCATGACATCAAATCCGGCCATCTGGTTGTGCATGAGGCTTTGAAGCTTCATCATTTGCTCGGGCGTGAGCATCTTCATCGCTTCGGTGATTTCCGCAATCACTTCGGGGGTCATTTTGGAGGGATCAAGTCCTCCCATTCCTGGAAACATAAAGGTCCTTTCTTGACTGGCAACGATCACTGTTGGTGAGGGAATAAAGAGAAAGGAGCTCACCTCTTCAAGAACAGGGGCTTTCTCCTCGAACTTCCTGTTCTTTTCGCTGCAGCCCGTCCTGGGCTCGCTCAAAAAGTCGCAAGCCCCTGTTCTTGAAGAGGCGTGAATCTTTCTCTCCATCACCCATAACACTGATCGGTGCCATTTCGTACATTCCTTCCATTAATACCGCCGGGCGTGGGCTCCAGGGGCAATCGGGATGTCGAAATCCGAAAAAATCGGCTCTATGGCTTTTACCACAACCTGAGTTGCATCGCCATCCCGCTGAAGTACGCCTTTTACCCAGAAAAAAGCCTCCTCCCGAATCACGTCCTTGTTTCGGACGAAAACATCCCGATGAAGAATCAAATCCAGCACCCCCTGTTCGTCTTCAAGAGTGGCAAACGCGGTCCCCTTTGCGGTCGGCGGACGCTGAAGGACCACCGACAACCCTGGCAGAACCACATAGGCCCCATTCCTCATTCGCTTCACCTCAAAGGTTGTGGTTCGAGCGCGGGCACGGAACTTTGGATTTTGTAAAAGATTTTCACGGAGATAGGTCATCGGATGTCCCCGCACAGAGAGCCCAAGAGAATCATAATCCTGAACCACCAGCTCCGCAGCATTCAACCCCGGAAGACTCACACCGGGAAACAACTCCCCTTGTGCCTGAACCGTACGAAACAGACCTTCGTGCAAGGAAAGAACCCGAAAGAGGGCATCACGACTGGAAAGTCCCATCACCTCAAAAGCGCCACTCATGGCAAGCGCGCGCAGTGAGCGCAGATCAAAATCCGTTCTTGTGACAAAATCATGAAATCCGGAAAAAGAACGATTCTTGCGCTCAAGCAGCATCTTCCTTGCGGCCTCCTCCTTCAACCCCTTGATGTAGCGAAGCCCAAGCCTCACTTCTTTCTTGAAATTCAGTGTGCAGTCCCAATCAGAATCTGCAATCGAGACTGGAAGCACTTTCACTCCGTGCCTTTTGGCATCATCGACCAAGGTGTGAGGTGAATAAAACCCCATGGGCTGGGAATTCAAAAGAGCACAAAGAAAAGCAGCCGGATGGTGGCACTTCAGATACGCCGAAACATAGGTAAGAAGCGCAAAAGATGCTGCATGGGATTCCGGAAATCCATATTCTGAAAACCCTTTGATCTGCTCAAAAATCACTGCGGCAAAGGAGTCCGGGATTCCCTCTTTTTTTAAACCGACTCTGAGCTTCTCTCCAATCTCATCCATCGACCCCTTGGATCTCCAGGCTCCGATCGCACGCCTCAGCTGATCGGCCTCACCCGGAGTAAATCCCGCAAGAGTCACCGCCATTTTCATCACTTGTTCCTGAAAAATCGGCACCCCGTAGGTTCTTCCCAAAATCGGAACCAAACGCGGGTCCGGAAGCTCCACCCGTTCAAGACCCCGCCTCCGTTTCAGGTACGGATGAACCATGTTCCCGACAATCGGACCCGGCCGAACGAGAGCGACCTCAACCACAAGATCATAAAAAGTCCTGGGCCTGAGCCTTGGCAGCATCGACATCTGGGCGCGGGATTCGATTTGAAAGACGCCGATCGTATCCGCCCTGCACATCATGGCGTAGGTTGCAGGATCCTCCACCGGTACTTCGTGAAGTTGAAGGCCTACGGCATCAAGGTTCTTCCGGATTGCGGACAACATTCCAAGCGCAAGGACATCGATTTTAAGAAGTCCTAAAATATCAAGATCGTACTTGTCCCACTGGATGATGGTCCGCCCCTCCATCGTGGCAGGCTCGATCGGAACAATCGTGTCGACAGGCTCGCTTGAAAGAGTAAAACCTCCGGAATGAATCGAAAGGTGCCTGGGAAATCCCTCAAGAGCCTCGACCACTTCGAGAATTTTTGAACTCCTTGCCTCACTCACCCCATCGGAAAGAAGAAGTTCCTTTTCGACCTTCCTTGCCGAAAGTGTGCCAACCGGAAGTGAAAAGGCCTTTGCCACATCCCGAAGTGCGGAGCGCGGGCGATAGGTCACAACCGCCGATACCATGGCGGCGCGGTCACGCCCGTATTTTTGATAAAGGTACTGAATCACCTCCTCGCGCCGTTCGTGCTCAAAGTCCACATCAATGTCGGGTGGCTCTCCCCGTTCAGCTGATAAGAACCTCTCAAACAGGAGATTCATCCGGACCGGATCGATCGCTGTGATCCCAAGCACGTAGCATACAACGGAATTTGCAGCAGAACCCCGTCCCTGACAGAGGATTTTCCGGGAACGTGCGAATTCCACAATGTCATGGACAGTAAGAAAATAATCCGCAAATCGAAGCTCTGAAATCAATCGCAGCTCATGCTGCAATTGTCGAAGCACAGAATCACCGGGATTCCCCCGGTATCGCTCCTTCACTCCTTTTTTACAAAGTTCCTCAAGATAGCTTTGTGCCGTATGGGGTTTTGGGATCCATTCGGATGGATAGCGATACCGGAGTTCCGAGAGTGAGAAGGTGGCGGCATCGCGGATTCTCATGGTCTCAGAAATCATCTCCGGATGTTCGGCAAAAAGATCCTGCATTTCACGGGGAGACTTCAAGACTCTACCGGCATTTCGGGAAAGCTTGAGACCCATCTCTGAGAGAGGCGCGCCTTCCCGAATCGAACTGAGCGTGTCCTGCAAAATCTGCGATTCTGAAGATGGAAACAGGACCCCTTGGGTGGCCACACAGGGAACTCCGAAGCGGTCGCGGGCTTGAAGAGCAAACTCCTCGCGCTCCCGATCAAACCCATCCCGGAATCGCGTCAAAGGAATCCACTTTGGATTTCGAAGATCAAAAAGAGACTGAAGCGAGTCAAGCACCGCCCCTTGCGCACTCCTTGAAAAAAACCACTCTTCTTGCCACTCCGGGAACAAAAAAATCTGATCTGCTCCGGGTATGGTTTGCAGACAAGATACAAGGCGATCCATCGAAAGCCCCCCCTCTCCCTTTGGCACACCCTCGTGGGACAATGTCAGGAGCCTGCACATTGCTCCATACGCGGTTCTCGTGGGCGCAATGAGGCTGAGCGAGAGTTTCCCCGCACCAAGGAGCGGAATCTCGGATCCACTCAAAAGTTTGAAGTTTGTCGCTCCCGCAAGCTCCTGAACCGCATGAAAGGCCTTGGGAAGACCATACACCCCACCCCGATCCACAAGTGCCAGCCCCGAAAGACCAAGCTTGATTGCCTCCTCGATCAGGCTCCGGGGAGATCCCGCTCCTCTTAAGAAAGAATAAAAGGAATAGGATTTGAGCTCAGTATACTCCATGGAGTTTCAACTTCCCCAGATGCTCATCCTTGTACACCCACCACTCCTGACAACCTCCATCCCGATCCTCGACCTTCACCCGGTAATACGTTCGATCGAAGGCTCCTCCAGCATCCACATCCCACTCATATCCTGAAAGATGCTCAGGCTCGGAGATTGCGCAGATCTTGAAAAGCCCTTCTTCCAATTTCAGGTACCCGCCCATCCTCCGCAGAGTCTTTGCTTCCGAAAGGAGGCGAACCGGTCGCTTTGGAAAGAGTCCCGACACACGATCCAATCGAAGAGCCGGGTCAGGCGTGGAGAGAAGCACTCTCTTCCATGATTTTTCGGGAAGAAGATGCTCCGTGGTTTCAGCTTGAAAGACATCCTCGCGATTTTTCAGTTTCAGCCCAAGAAAAGAGATCAGCTCAAGCCATCGTTCTTCCTCCAGCTCCGCTTGCTCGTCTTTTTCACTGAAAGAAAACCGTGTGCTTGTGACCTCGCGCTTTCCGGTTTCGAGAACAGCCATCTCTACTTCCACTACGGGATCCGACAAGGGATTGCGTTCCATTTCGCGGGAGAGCTTTTCTCGAAGGAGCTTCAAGAGCAAGACACGCGAGGTTTGAGGAAAAGTGAATCCAAGGGTGATCTTTCGATCCGGAACGGGGCGATCAAGTTTCAGCGTGAGCTCGATTTTCCGGATCGAAACATGCAAGGAATACAAGCGCTCACAAAGGCGATCCAGCAAGGGTTTGATGCGAAAGATGAGACCTTCCGCATCAATCACGTACTCTTCGGCATTCCAACGGGTTTTTTCAACAAGTGGGGTTTTCGAAACAAACCGGTTCCAGCAAATTTTTTCTCCATGTTCAAGATGCTCAAGAAAGGCATCAAACTCTTCACCAAAGCGGACAAGCCATGCCTCTTTTGGCACATCAAAGAGTGATTGTATCGTCTTCATTCCAAGAGTCCGAAACACGGAGAGTCGCTCGCGCCTTGCCCGATCCGGCTCAAAAAAGTTCAATGGATCAATGAAGTCGAAATACGCATCCATTGGAAGAACGGAGAGTTCACGATTCCGCCACCTTGTTTGCACCCACGCTGCGGGAATTGTTTTTCCAACACCAAAGCGGATCACAGAGGAGTCGAAGCCATAGCGCCCGGCAAGTACTCCGATCCTGCTTGCCAGTGTATGGAGATTGAAAAGATTGCGTGTGCGCGACATTTCAAGAAACACACGGTTTCGCCCCTGCACCAGATCCGGAGTAAAACGGAACAGGCTTTCGGTGAACAGATCAAAGTGATCCCGATTCACTGGCGTGGCTTGCCCGAGATCCACACACCACCATTCTTGTCTGGACCCCTGAGCATCGGCATCCACCCGCGCAACTGATGCTTTGCGCTCGACTCGGTTTTCATGACTTTCAACGATCATTCTCCAGTCCCTCCTTTGACTTTTTCCAAACGAAACTCTCTTCCCGGTCCCGTCTCCACCCTTACCTGCACTCCATAGGAGTTCGTCGGGAACTGAGACAGGACCAACACCGCAGCCCCTGCCTCCTCTGCCGTCAGCTGGACTTTCCGAATCTGCGCATCCTGACGCATCCGCGGAAGCAGCCCTTGATCCATCATCACCACCTCGAACAAACGACTTCGAAGCACAGGAAGCAGGACATCAAGCCCCTGAAGAGCCGGCACCCGCTCCAAAAACAGGATTCTTGAAAGCGCGATTCCCTCTTGAGCCAAGGCCATTGGAAAGAGCAAAGCCTGATCAAGGCTGAGCCACGCTGCCCGTGAGGACTCCCGCTCCCTCAGAAGCCTCATGCACCAGCCCCAACGCCCCTCACCCAAGACCTCGATGATCTGGCCTGCACGAAGAGGATGGGGCGGCTCACTTCCCGGAAGCACTCCCAGATCGCGGCGAGCGCGCACGGGAGCCTGCTCCTGAAGCAAGCTTTTCAGCGCCTCGAGCGGAACTCGGTTTTTCATCAAATCCACCTGTTTTATCTAAAATCAGCCGCAATGACGTCGCGGCAGACTCCATTTCAAGATACCGAACAAAAACCGAACACGCAAGCGCATTTTTGAACACCCTCCCACTGGCATCTTTCAGTGGGCATGACATCTGGATTTGGGTACGCAATCCCCTTTGATTCTTTAAGGTTTAGCCTCCGAGCCGCGTCCTGCGGCCTTGCTTTCGTCAGTCCGAACTCGCAAGAGTCGGCTAAACCTTAAAGAATCAAAGGGGATTGCCTCCATAAGCCCGAAGGCCATGCCCACTGAAAGATGCCAGTTGGTGGAGTCACCCTCAGCGAACGCAGCCGGTTCATGTTAGACTATTGCTCGTGCTGCAGGGCCTGTTTTTCCTCAGTCTGTTTTTCATCACACTGATTGGAATCGTCCTTCTCGGAGGACCCGATTCGATTGATTCCATTACGAACTACAACTCCCCGGAACGGGTCGATGCCCGAAGAAAAATCACAAAGCAGATGGCAGAGTTTCTTTCGAAAAATCCTGAGATCCTTGCCTTGGGCCTCGACAAATCTTCCCCACCCCGTCCCGCCGTATCGACGCCTCCGCCCCCCGCCTCCGCACCATTTCAGCCCATGAGTTTGTTCATGCAAGGGGAACAGGTCCATTTTGAGTCCCTGACGGATCTCGACAAATGGGTGTATGCCAAGACAAAAGCCGCACCCCTTGAACTCATTGAACACCTTGAAACCGGAATCGATCCGGACATCAAATTCGAGCTTCTGAAAAGGGTCGCCGAGATTGACCCATCCCCGATCGTGAAAGAAAAAGTTTTGGATTCTGTGATTCGCGAGGGCTCACGGCAATTCAAAAATCCCGCTCCGGCATCACAAGATTTTGCCCAAAAATACTTCAACTTTTACCTGGAAAATGAAGAGAACCCTGAAAAAGGAAAAAACCGGATCGATGAGATCCTGAACCCTCGTCAGTAACAGCCAACCCTGGTCACATTCGCGTAAACGGTAGACCATTGCTTGCAGGTAAAGCAGTTTCGCCAGCTGCAGTAGGTCTTTGATTCAACTGCCAATGGAGCAAACGCATGAAATCCTGTGGTCACCGTCATCCTGCCCCCGGTGCAGTTGATATGGTCCAGCGCCGTTGCAAGACTGGTCTCCGTCCACGCAATCCCGTTCGACTTGTAGGGTGACCACTCGGAAGGACATGAAGCACCCATGAACTGACAGTACCGAGTGACATCATTCAGCCAACGAACTACGCCCCCTGCAGAGACACATTGGGTGTCTGAATGAATTGCTCCGTAAAGATTTGGCGTGGGGCTTGGGATGGGAGTGGAGGATTGAAAAGGACTCGGTCTTGGAGTTGAAGACTGAACCGGAGTAGGGCTTGGGAACGGCGAAGGAGAAGAAAAAGGTGTAGGCGATGAAAACACAGTGTTCCCGCTCCCGACCTTCCAACAAATCACCGTTTTTCCGGTACTTTGACTCGAAAGTTGGGTCATTTCACACGAACTCTGTGTAGTCCCGGTACACTCGGCTTGGCTCACAAAATATCCCATCGAGCGACAAATCGAGGAATCACTGATCGTCGGAGAGCACCCCGCCGCCAAAACCCCCATGACCGTTGCTATCACAACACTAAACGCAGCCTTCACCATAAAATTCACTCCCATCCGCATGATCGGAAACCTTCCTCTCAAACTTTAGGAAATGCGGTGCGTTGCTTCGAAAACTACTCCATGGAAAGTTCAGACATGAACGCAAGTCCAAGCTTCATGAAGGCAAGTCCATGATTGAAATCGAGTTTTCCGATCAAATCCCTCGTCGTGTGGATGTCCTTGTTGTCCGTCGACATTGTTGCTTCAAAAGGCATGACGGCAGAATACCCCGCACGGTTCCAGGAAGCGTGATCGGAACAGGCATATCCGCAACGATCCGTACCCCAACGCACACGAACATAGGTATCCATCAATTTCTGAGAAAACTTCGTAAGTTCCGGGCTCACATTGTCTGTCATGAAGACCACCTGGTTCCCCGCTCCGGGAAATCCGGTCATATCGAGCTGCATGACCGCAACCACGGATTTGCCCTCTTTTCTGAAACGATTGGCGATGTCTTGACTTCCCAGCAAACCGACTTCCTCACCCGCATAGGTCATGAACATCAGAGTCCGGTCCGGCTTGAAACCGGATTCCAAAATCACCCGGAACACCTCAAGAACAGTAGCAACCCCTGAGGCATTGTCATCCGCGCCGGGAGCGTGCATCTCCCGCGAACCGAAGGCACTTTGGTTGATCGAATCCTCATGGCCCCCGATCACCACGATCTCGTTTCGATGGGGCCCCTGCCCTGCAATGCTGGCAATTACGGATGGCTGCTCAAAGGAATGCGAGAAAAGCTCGACCTTCACATCATTCCGATTTCGGGAAAGTCCCTTGAACCGCTCTGCAATCCACTTTGCGGCCTGAACCCCGTACTCGGAACGATAGTACCGGTTCCGATTCGCGGAAAGCTCTTTCACCGTATCACTGACCCTTGATGCATCAATCAATGGAAGTGAAGAGTCAAGGTAGAGGCCTTGGGTGAGCGGACGATCCTCCAAGTTCAATTTGAAGCTCTCCACCGCAAAAGGCGCTGGAGAGGTAAATGTGGGCTGACCTGTCAAATCCATGAACCCTGCACAACGGCCGGCTTCATGAGCCGTCTTGGAGAATGAAAACGCATCACGCAGACGCATCATTCGAGGGGGGGATCCATCACCCCGATCAATCAAACGAAACTCATCCATTTCTCCGGCGGCAAAGACGATTCCGGAAATGAACACAGATGCAAACGCAATCAAACTACCCCTCATACTGAACCCCCTTTGTTCAAAAGCAGACTAACGATGATTTGACGCCGCACCAATTCAATTCTGACGGTTCTTGGGATTGCCCTCCGGGGCGCGCGCGCGATCATGCTCAAGCAGTTGAAAAGCATGGAGTATTTTACCGGACACCCTATCGCCCAAAACGAAAAAATCTAACTCATCGCGCTAGCGCACAGCGTTAGCTTGGCGCGCTAGCGCAGTGCGCTCGACATCCCGAAGCGATACTTTGGATTTCAACGAAATTCATGGATTCCAAAAAGCCCCTTCGATATTCACTGCGACATGAAAATTCAGTTTCCTTTGCTCCTCAGCCTTTGTTTGATCCCCGCATCACGGGCTCAGTCCCCCGCTTTGGAGTTTCAATACCGAAATGGAATCTGCCAGAACCAGGAAAATCGCCAGGGACACAACCCCGGACATTTCGGGGAATGCGGCTTGATCGAGGGAATGGTTTTTCCAAATCAAATCCTCAATCCCGGTGCGCGATTCATGGGAGCCAGGATGCGAAAGATCGACCTTCGGAAACTTTCGGCCGAGAATGCGAATTTCGAACGAGCCGACCTGACAGAAGCGACGTTGAGTGGCGCTGAACTCCGGGGATGCGACTTTACCGAGGCGCGACTCGATGGGGCGAACCTCGATTTCGGTTCCAACCTTGAATCCTGCAATTTTGAAAGAGTGCGGGCGACGGCAGCGGGCTTTCATTCGGGGAATTTCAGGCGGGCGAAAATGGCGGGAGGAAAATTCCGGGGAAGCGTCTTCCGGGATGCGGATCTTTACCTTGCGGACTTGAGCTTTGCGGATCTTCGGGACACAGACTTGAGGGGCGCGGATCTCTCCACTTCCGATCTGTTCGGATCCCAGCTTTCGGGATCCTTCTTCAACACCTTTACTCGCCTCCCCTTTGATCGAGCGGAGGCCGCTCGACTCGGGATGATCTTCACTCCCTAGTTTTCTTGATCAAAAGCCCGCATCGAGCCTGGTCTGAAGGTCCTCTACGATCTTAATCTTCCGCTCCCTCGAGTTTTCCGGGAACATTTTCTTGTAAGCAGGAATGTCGATCACCGTCACCCTCATGCGGATCCTCTGGAAAAGCCTCGGGATCGTCTGACCGGGCTTTTGAATGTGGTGCAATCCCCCGCTATGGCAAATGAACATGGAACCTCGGTCCATTCGATCGATGATGTCGGCAACACCCCCGCGAATCGACATTTTTTTCCCATGTTTATCAAGACCGTTCGGCCTCTTCATCCTTCCCTCGGCTGCGATGATCACAAGATCGTCCGGTTCGATGGACTTCAGGTAATTCTGCCAGGACTCATCGCTTTTTCGGGTGACAGGAAACACCCTGGGCAACATGAGCTTGAAAAATGCGCCCACCAAGGGACGCTTCAAGGTCACATCGGCAATCGGAAGATAAATCTTGTCCGCAATCAACCAAAGAAACCGGAAAGGCAGTTCGCTGAGAAACAGGGGCTCGTACAGAGAAGTGTGATTCAGCAGCACCAAAAGCCTTGCCTGATTGAAGTCAACCCGGCTTCGTTCGGGGATCCAATGGAACTCGCGGGTGTAAAACACCCGGACCACAACCTTGATGGTTGCGAGAATCAAAAAGGCAATGGATCTTCGCATGAGGTCTTCTACTTGCAAACAAAGGACCCCGTCAACTCCGGAAAACCCCCGCCAAAGAACATGAAAAACCATGGTTTTGATGGAAGAGAACAGGTAGGATGCGACCTCAAATATGAGTACAGGTTCAGAGTCAACCAAAGTGATTTTCTTCGCACTCCTTGCCAATCTGGGGATCGCGCTCTCGAAGTTCATTGGCGCCTATTTTTCAAAAAGCTCCGCCATGCTCTCGGAGGCCATCCACAGCCTGGTCGACACCACAAACCAACTGCTGTTGCTGCTGGGAACAAAGCGGGCCCAGCTTCCCCCCACGGAAAAGCATCCCCTCGGATACGGGGCGGAGTCCTTTTTTTGGTCCTTCATGGTGGCCATTCTTTTGTTCTCGCTCGGGGGAATGGTTGCCATCTACGAGGGGGTTCACAAGTTCCATTCCGATTCTGAAATCCGCGCTCCGTGGCTGAGTTTGGGAATCCTCATCTTCAGCATCGTGCTCGAAAGCCTCTCCTTCAAGGCCTGTCTCAATGAAGTCAGTGCCACAAATACACATGGCTCGCTTTGGCAATGGTTCAAGAAAACCACATCCGCAGAACTCCTTGTTGTATTCACCGAGGACCTTGCCGCCCTTCTGGGACTCTTGATCGCCACCGCGGCACTGTTTCTCGCTTGGTCCACCGGAAATCCGATGTGGGATGCGCTGGGCTCGATTCTTGTCGGAGTGCTCTTGGTGGGTGTGGCAATTCTTCTCTCCATCGAGATCAGGTCCTTGATGATCGGAGAGGCTCCAAGCCGAGATTTCAAGAGCTTTATTGAAGAGAAGACCCGGGAAATCATTCCTGAGGGACGCGTGCTTCGCTTTCTTGCCGTTCAACTGGGAGGAAATCGGGTTTTGATCTCCTACAAGATCCATCCGGGTCAGGTGACGGATGTCGCAACCCTCATTGAAATGATCAACAAGATCGAACACGCCACCCGAACTAGGTTCCCCGAGATCGCTTGGCAGTTTGTGGAGCCAGATTACGTTCCCTAATCGAGCGGAAAAACAACATCCGGAAGTGCGTTTCCGGATTCCTGGCTGGATGCCTTTGCTCCTTTGCAAGATTTTGTATTCTGACGGGAAACTTCAAATATTGTTGCCGCATTCCTCAACTGAAAGGGGAATGGATACCAGCCAAAAACATCGTCAAGGATGTTCTTCGGAATGAATCCAAGTCCCCCGCTTGAGGGCTCATAGGTTTGGATGAAGGTGACCCCTTCCCAATCCTCCTGGCGAAACAGGGGTACGTAGTCAGCTTCGATTCCCTCAGGAACAATCAAGGCCCGCTGCATGGAGAAAGTGCGGCCTTCGGAAACGGAGGCACTCACCTCGGCACCAAGTCCCAGATCCCCGCACCTGAGGGAGGACCTGAGCTCCACCGAAAGCGTTCTGCTGATCTGCCAGTTCCCGATCGGATACTTACCCCCATCAAAGCAACTCTGATGGAGCGATGGCAAATCACTGATCCCCTCTCTCCTTGTTTTCACGGAATACACCGTTACATGTCGCCAAAGGGAATAGTTGGAAAGAGGATTAAGGGTTCGTGTCACGGGGCCGTACAGCACCTTTTCGAATTGCGCTCCTGAGATCGGGTCACGTGTCGGATTCCGGAACTCGGGCATCCGGAGTTCTGCGGGGAAGCTCTCATTCAAAAGAACCGGAGGTTCGCGCATCTCGAGAATCACGGTGGTCGACGAGGGATCGCCGTTTGGGTTGATTCTTGGATTGTCCACGGGATTTTGGGCAAAGGCCGCTCCACCCGAAAGAACCGCACCCAAGGAAAACATGAAGAAAAATGCACCTGCGTTCCGCATGACTGGGTTCTAGCTTGGGGCGTTAAAAGATGCAAAAAAAAAGCGCCCGGGAAACCGTTTCCCCGGACGCTTTGGAAAAATTCTCTGACAATCTTCAGCTCCCGCAGGAGATGCAATTCTCAGGATTATCAAGCGAACACACCAGATCCGCAGCAGTTGCCTCGGAGATCACGCTACCATCGCCCATCACCTTGGTTTCAACCGAGACTCCCTGCTTGGCAGACTGGGTCTGAGGTTGCTCCACTGTGAATTTGATCGCGTCACTGGCGGCCTTGGTCCGGAGGTAATACATCCCGGTTTTGAGCCCGAGCCTCCATGCGGTGAAGTGAAGCGCTGTCAACTTGGCTGCATTCGCCCCCTCCATGTGGATGTTCAAGCTCTGGGACTGATCAATGAACGGTGAGCGGCTTGCTGCCATCTCAACAATCCGCTTTTGCTTGATTTCCCATACAGTTTTATAGATTTCGCGAATGTTCTCAGGAATTTCAGTCACATTCTGGACCGAGCCATTGCTCAGGATGATCTTGTCCTTGAGCGACTTGTTCCAAAGACCAAGCGAAATCAGATCCTGCACGAGATGCTTGTTGATCACCGTGAACTCACCCGAGAGCACCCTGCGGGTGTACAGGTTCGAGGTGATCGGCTCGATGCACTCATTGTTGCCCAGAATCTGCGATGTGCTTGCGGTTGGCATCGGGGCAAGAAGGAGACTGTTGCGGGCACCGTGCTTGGCCACCTTTTCCTTCAGGGCTTTCCAGTCCCAGAGGGTCGTCGGGTTGAAATTCCAAAGGTCAAATTGCATCAAGCCCTTGGACAAAGGAGACCCCTGATACGAAGCATAGGGGCCGTCTTTCTTGGCGAGATCGCAACTTGCAGACATCGAGGCAAAATAAATCGTCTCGAAAACCTGTTGGTTCAAGAGATTCGCCGCATCGGACTCGAAGGCAAGCCTGAGCTTGAAGAAAGTATCAGCAAGCCCTTGCACTCCGATCCCGATCGGCCGATGGGTGCGGTTGGAATACTCCGCCTCAGGCACAGGATAGTAGTTCCGATCGATGACCCGATTGAGGTTTACCGTGACCTGGTAGGTCACATCGTAAAGTCCCTGGAAGTCGAACTTTCCATCCCTCACAAACTTTGGAAGCGCAATGGAAGCGAGGTTGCACACAGCAACTTCCTTCTCGGATGTGTACTGGATGATCTCCGTGCACAAATTCGAGGACTTGATCGTTCCAAGATTCTTCTGGTTTGACTTCTCGTTTGCAGCATCCTTGTAGAGCATGAAAGGAGAGCCTGTCTCGATCTGGGATTCGATGATCACACCCCAGAGTTCACGAGCCTTCACCTGTCGTTTGAAGCGCTTCTCACCCTCATACTTGAGATAAAGATCCTCAAACGCGTCTCCGTACACCTCATTGAGTCCGGGAGCTTCGTGAGGGCAAAAGAGCGACCACATCTCGTCCTTCTCCACCCGCTGCATGAAAAGATCGTTCACCCAAAGCGCATAAAAGAGGTCGCGTGCACGGAGCTCTTCCTTCCCGAAGTTCTTCTTGAGCTCGAGGAAATCGAAAATGTCGGCATGCCAGGGCTCAAGATAGATTGCAAACGCACCCTTGCGCTTGCCGCCTCCCTGATCCACATATCTCGCCGTATCATTGAATACACGAAGCATCGGGACCAATCCGTTGCTGGTGCCGTTGGTTCCCTTGATGAAACTTCCCTTTGCCCGCACATTGTGGATCGCAAGCCCGATCCCGCCCGCACTCTGTGAAATGAGTGCGCACTGTTTGAGCGTCTCGTAGATTCCGTCGATGGAGTCATCCTTCATGGAAAGAAGGAAGCACGAGGACATCTGCGCCTTGTTGGTTCCTGCGTTGAAAAGGGTCGGAGACGCATGTGTGAAAAACCCGGTACTCATCAGCTCGTAGGTACGGAACGCCTGTTCGAGATCGTTCATGTGAATCCCGAGCGACACCCTCATCAGCATGTACTGCGGACGCTCCACGATCTTGCCCGCCACACGAAGAAGGTATGATTTTTCCAAGGTCTTGAACCCGAAGTAATCGTACTCGAAATCGCGCACGTTCTTGATGGTCTGGTTGATCCGGTCCGCATTCTTTGAAACGAGATCAAAGAGCTCCTTGCTTACGAGAGGTGCATCCTCCTGCGTATGTTCGGATTTGTTTTTGTACAACAACTCGATGCACTCGCTGAAGGTCTGCGGGGTGTAGCGGTGAAGGTTCGATACCAGGATCCGCGCACCCAATGTCGAGAAATCCGGATGGGTGCTCGAGAGATATGCACAGGTCTCGGCCGACAGGACATCGAGCTCTTGGGTTGTGATCCCGTCGTACATCCCTTCAATCGTCTTCTGCGCAACCACGACGGGATCGACATATTGCTCATTCAACCCGATCGAGAGGTTCTGGATCCGGTTGGTGATCTTGTCGAAGCTGACTGTTTCTGACTTGCCTGATCTTGTAATGACTTTCATGTTGTTTTACTCCCCCTAGAAATCGGTATTGGTGTTGAATTCAAAAAACTGGTGCTTCTCGACCGGATTCGTATTGAGAACGCCGGCCTTCTGGTATTCGGAAACTTTCTTTTCGAAAAAGTTCGTCTTCCCCTGCAGACTGATGAGCTCCATCCAATCAAACGGATTGGTGCTGCCGTAGTGTTTCGGCAGTCCAAGTGAACGAAGAAGCCGATCCGCAACGAACTCCACATATTGGGTCATCATTTTCGCGTTCATGCCGATCAGGGATACCGGAAGGGAATCGCTCACAAACTCCTTCTCGATCTCGACCGCATCCGTGACAATCTCAAGGATTCGTTCCTTGGAGAGCGGTTCAAGCATCGAGTAGAGGTGACAGGCGAAATCCGTGTGCAATCCCTCATCCCGGCTGATCAATTCGTTGGAGAAAGTCAGCCCGGGCATCAGCCCCCGCTTCTTCAACCAAAAGATCGAGCAAAAACTTCCGGAAAAGAAGATCCCCTCGACGCATGCGAAGGCGATCAGGCGTTCTGCAAAGCTCTTGGATGACTCGATCCACTTGAGGGCCCAGTCGGCCTTTTTCTTCACCGATGGAATGTGCTTGATCGCATTGAAAAGGAATTCCTTTTCCTTGCTGTTTTGAATGTAGGTGTCGATCAAAAGACCATAGGTTTCCGAGTGGATGTTCTCCATGGCGATCTGGAATCCATAGAAACACCGGGCCTCCGGAATGGGTACATCCTGATAAAAGCGAAGTGCAAGATTCTCGTTCACGATTCCATCGCTTGCGGAAAAGAATGCAAGAACCTGGGAAATATAATGCTTTTCATCGGCCGAGAGCTTTTTCCAGTCGTTCAGATCCTGGTAGAGATCAATCTCTTCGGCGGTCCAGAAGGATGCCATGGCCTTCTTGTAGAAGTTCCAGATCTCGGAATGTTGAATCGGCAGGAGCACAAAGCGTTCTTCGTCCTGAAAGGAGGAGAAATCCTTGAGCAGCCCCTTGGGGGTCGCCGCAGTCATCCCGCCTTTTGTTCCTTCCATTGCATTCATTGATCCTGTTCTTGCTTCTTCCATGATGATTCCTTCCCCTTGTTCCATGATTGATGACTCAATCGGTTTTTCTGCCAATTTTCCGTCGCTTTTCCCGAATCCTTCCGTCTTCATTCCCTTCAATCCCTCATTCCTGCAATCCACTTCTTCCAATCTCTACACGCCGCAGGAAAAGAGACGAAACGACCCTGGGAACGAGAATGCCGGATGGCATTTCTTCCTTTCAGGCCGCATAAGGCATTTGTCTTTCTTCCCCCGGGAACTCATTTCGTTTTGTGATCAGAGTGAGTATCGAAACGACGTCAATCCGACAACAAAGAGCGAAATTTGAACTACTCCCTCAGGTTGTATGCAGAACCATTTGCTGTCAATTAGTAGTGGGGTAAAAAATTGAACCACTATGTATTGCGGTTTTGGGAGCGAAAAACTTGGAATGCAGCGCGTCGCAGGACTGACAGACTCATTGCGTTAAATTCAGCGTTCCCCGTGACCCTAAATTCGCTTGAGATGGGAAGATCTGGTAACCCTTGAGGAATTCAAAAACACCTCCGATCAATCCAGCCATGCGGTCTATCCCGGGGTCATGGTTTGCGAAAACAAGAATGAATCCAGCGATGAGACCTTGACGCCCCACCCGTGGTGGCGTTAGTCAATAGAGGTATGAAACGAAATCAATTGAATCTTATCCTTCTCTTTGCCCTTCCACTGACCCTGAATGCTTGCCGTTACTCTAATGAGTTCAATGGCAAATTCAATGAAACCCCCGCGACGCTCTCGGCGTTTTCCAAGAACACCGAAAAGTACTGCATTGCCTTGAGTCTCACCGCAGGCACGGAAACGCGGAAGTCCTACATCTCCGCGAATTCCGTTTTCGATGCCCGCGATCTGACCCGCACAAAAGCATTCAACACAAAGAACGAGCCCTGCAGCGCGAATCTTGAGGAGTATCTTGTCGGTACGCGGTCCACAAAAGTCACCAGCACCCGCATGGTATCCCGGATCGAAAACTTGAACTCGTTTCTGTGTCAGGTTGTGTACTACAACGAGTATGGGTACACCGATGAAATCCAATTCGATTTCCGGAACAAATTGAGCGACCTTCCCACCGGGAACTTCTCAGGGACCGGGATGGTTCAATTCTATACGGATTACAGCCGCCCGATGAACGTGGGCCCCGTATTCCGATGCAACGGCAACACCTGGCCGTACCCATACCCTCCCTTTCCGCGCGGAGGATTTTACCCGTATTGAGTTTCAAAGATGAATACATCAACGAGGGAGCCGGTAATCCGCTTGGCTCCCTCGTTTTATTTTCATAAGGTCGAACCATGAACCACTACTCCGACTCACCCGAATGGAAGTACCTCTTCAAGCACGCCATCGACTGGGATGAGATCCTTCCCCTGTACTACCCGTCGTTTCCCACATCCTCGGGATTCAAGAACAAGGAGGAGTTGTTCACCTTCTTTGAGCAGATCCTGGAGACGACCGGCAAGTGGTCGGGTGAAACACTGAGGGAGCGGGCGAAACTTTTGGATGAAACCGGATGCGCTACCCTGAACCGGGATGGATCGGTCACCCTCACAGAGCCCATGGAGCGCACCTATGTGGAGGCACGGGGCCTTGAACTCTTCGGTACCACCATGAAGGAACACCATGGAGGAATGGGACTTCCCCTCGTGGTCGGAATGGTGGCATTCGAACAAATCTCCCGCGCCTGCATCTCAACCGGCACCCAACTCGGATTCTTCTCAGGCATGGCTGACATGCTCGAACGATTTGCGGATGAGCCCACCCGGAATCGCTTGATCCCGCAGATCATCCGGGGAGAATTGAGCGGATCCATGTGCCTCACCGAGCCCGATGCGGGTTCGGATGTAGGTGCGCTTCGCACCAGTGCCACACCACAAGACGACGGCACCTACCTTTTGAACGGGACAAAGTGTTTCATCACCAATGCCGGAGGCGGATTCGGGCTGATTCTTGCACGAATTGAGGGAGCACCCGAAGGCTTGTCCGGCATCTCGCTTTTTCTTGCCGAAGAAAAACTCGATGGAAAGCAAAACTACCGGATTACCAAAATCGAGGAAAAAATGGGCATGCACGGGTCCATGACCTGCGAGGTGGTGTATGAGAACACCAAGGCACGCCTCATCGGCGAACCGCACGGAGGCTTCAAGATCATGCTTCACCTCATGAACGAGGCGAGAATCTCGGTCGGACTTCAGAGCATTGCCGGGATTGAAGCATGCCTGGAGCGGGCAAAAACCTACTCACAGGTGCGGAAACAGTTTGGAAAACCCATCAGCGATCTCCCCCTCTTCAAAAGAAACTTCGACGACTGGACCACGGAACAGGATGCCTTTCGCGCCTTCATGGTCGATACGGTCTCCTCATTTGACATTTTCCAGCATCTCGATCTGAAGTCCCGCGGGGGGGACACGCTCACAGAACACGAATCGAGACTGTTCCGGAAACACCAGGACATTGTTCGCGCAAGAACTCCCCTTGTGAAGTTCACGGGTTCGGAAACCTTTGCTGCGCTTTCGGTGAAAGCGATTCAAGCCTTCGGCGGGTATGGCTACATGAAGGAATATGAAGTCGAGCGGATTCACCGCGATTGCTTCGGGGCCCTTTTGTACGAGGGAACTTCCCAAATCCAGTCCCTCATGGCTCTCAAGGATCACATCAAGAAAATCATGAAGAACCCGGGACGATTCGTCCAAAGCATGGTGAGCTCGCATCCGATTGGAACCTTGATTGAAAAGAACGAATTCAAGAAAACCTACCTGCAACTACAACACGAGTTTCAAAAGAACCTCGCAAATCTGATCCTCGACTGTTTCTCACCGGGGTCAGGGCTGCTTGAGAAGCTCACCCACCTGAACGATTACTTCAATCGTGAATTCTGGAATGACATCGAGAAACTCGAACGATTGATGACCCACGCCGAGACCCTTTGCCAGGCTCTCAGTCACCTAGAGATCCTCAAGGTACTGGGGAAACAGGCGGAAAAAGATCCCTCCAGGCGCGGTCTTTTCGAGCGATACCTGACCCTTGTCAAGCCGCGACTCTCCGCGATTTATACGGATTGGAACCTCAGGGCCTGATTCAGAGCTCGAATTCCATGCCTTCAAACCCGAAATCCCATTCCACCCCGTGAAGAGGGTGTCCGGCTCCTTTCGCCTGCTTGAGCTGGGATCGGTAGTATCGATCCGCCTGAGCCTTCGCATCTGCGATTTTTTGATCGGATGCGGCCGGGTCATGGTGAACGAAAACGATCTTCTTGATTTTCTCCCTCATCGCGAGATCGAGTCCGATCGTCGCGGAAGAATGACCCCAGTCCACCTTCTCCACCACTTCGGAGAGAGTGTATTGCGAATCAAAAATCATGAGGTCGACTCCCTGGTACAGGGGCAAGTCCTCTCCGAGTTCATCTCTCCCCACTCTTGTGGCCTCGGTGTCGACACAATAGGAAAAGGTTTTTCCTCCACATTCGATTTTGAAACCCCAGCAGGGATCCGGATGATCCAGAAGATATGGTGTGACCTTCAGTTCACCGAATTGCTTCGGAGCCCTCGGCGAAAGTGTGCGGGTTTCGATTTTCGCACCCAAAGCCTCAAAGGGAACAGGAAAGTAAGGCTTTCTGAAAATGATCGGAAAGATTTGGTGGATCTCGGACTGCACGGCATGGGCCCGAATGGTGTTGCCCTTCAAGAAAAGCGGCACAAAGAAAGGAAGTCCGATCAAATGATCCCAATGGAAATGGGTGAACAAGAGATCCACCTCTCCCGTTCCCTTCCCGCACGGGCCCTTCAGAAGCTCGTATCCGAGAAGGCGTATGCCACTCCCCGCATCGATGATCACTCGATCCTTCCCCGAACTCACCTCAACGCAGGAGGTATTTCCTCCGAAACCTCCCAAGTGCTCCCGACCGAGCTGCTCCAAAAAAAGTCCTGCGGACTCGCGGGACTGCCCTGCGACCTGGAAGCGCTCCAGGAGCTCCTTGATCCGGTTCTCAATCACCTGGGGTGTGTGGGGCGAAGGGAGGGAGCCACGGGCGCCCCAAATCTTGATTTTCATGGACATAATCATGAGTCTAAAAGCAGAATGCACCTGAAGACAACCAAAACCGCCCGCCACGAAGCCTCGGCAAGCTCTTGACACTCAAGCTTTTTCCCTGCTTCTCCCGATAAGAAAACGATGATCAGATTTCTGCAGACTCTCCTCACGGTACAAATCATTTCTTTTTGTCAGGTTGCTGCATATGCACTGCCCAAGAAACCCTGTCTTGCCTCGTGTCTTGGCTTCCTCATCCGCGAAGAACGAGCCGTCGAAAAAGACAGGAAAACGGTCTTGGAACTCTTTCAAAAAAGAACTCTCCATGAAAGTCCGGAGAGATTTCTGACTCTGGTGAACCGGTCCGGAAAAACATTCATGGTGAAGGCGGTGGGATATATCGACGGAACGGGTGGCACACTTGCGAAAGTCATGCTGGAGGACGGCTATGCAGCGGAAGTCGATCTTGCAAAGGTGCGGTCGATTCGAATTTCAGATGAAAGCCGTGATCTCTGGATGAAAAAGCAAGAGGATTTCCTAAAACACCTTCGAACCCGGACCCTTCATCAAAGTGATGCCCAGTATCTCACCCTCGACTCCCCTGAATCCGAGGGGGCTGTGATGGTTCGCGTGGTCGGGTACGACACCGTCAACGACGAGGTCCTCCCCTTGATCATGCATACCGAAGGATACACCCGGATTTTGGAACCGGATGAATTGGTTCATGCCTTCTCCTCAATCGAATCGAAAAACATCTGGCTTGGGATCCCCGGGGAGCACGGCCCGGTCCACGTCCGGAAGAGCGTGTCGGAGCTCCCTTTGAAACGCAAGGATCTCGTGGATCGCGCGGGCCTCACAGATCTTCAATCGGCGACGCCTTTTGAAAATGCACAGGTGATTCGCCTGGGAAAGGAGCCGATTGACCCGAATGCCCCTGCCGATTTCGAGGGCGTGCTGCTCCATACCGGCCCTGAAAACGAAAGGATCACTCAACTCGCAAAGTCCCTCGATGAGAAAATGAACGTCATAGCGATCTACTCGCGTGAGGCCAATGAAGCGTATCAGAGTGCCGGCTTCTCCCTCCGGAATGCTAAAATTTCGGATGAGTCGGGCACACCTATTTTTGAGAACCAGGAGATTCTGAATCTTAGCAAGGCATCCAGCAAGGGGCAAATTTCGAGCACGGAGATCCATGAAATCGGACACGCCAAAACAAACCAGAATATCACAAAAGGAAAGCCGGATCCTCTTGCCATTCAGTACCGGGCTCATCCCGGAACACGTCTTCCGGGGGGGGCCGACTACGGCATTAACATGAATCGCGACTTTTACCATGAGTTCTCGAGTGCCGACGAATCCAGGCAACACGCGTTCAATTTCCACAACGCCGTCCACCAAAGAGTGACGAGCGAAGTGATCATGGACTTCTCAAAAACAAAGAAAATCGAGGTCCAGAGGGTCTTTGGCGTGAATCTTCAGAATTTCCACTCTTCCATGAAAATCGCAATGCAGACCCTTGAGAATCTCGCTGTTTTGAACTTGCGCCACACCGAGCTTGCCCTTTACGCTCAACGAAAAATCGGACTGGACTTTTCTGCAACGGGAATCCGCGGTTCATCATTTGAGTTTATCTTGCACAAAAAAGGATCCTTTGCCGAGGTGACCATCAACACCGCACAGAGCAAGGTCACCGTTCCCGTTGTGGGGAATGCGTATTTGACCCTGATCAAGCCCTTGATCGGGATGAGCTCGAAAGGACAAGTTCTGCTTTTCTCCAAGCATCCGGAGGTCATCCCGAAACTGAAGACCTATCTTGACCAGTATTTATTGAATCAAATCGAACTCCTCGATCAACAATTCAAGGCCATTGAACAATCGAAGGTACTTCTTCTGCCTCTTTCCCGCAGCCCCTTTGCACTCATGGATCTCGCAGGCTACCTGAAACACCAGAATACCTTCACACGGGTGAAATCCTCGGTGAATTACTCCCCAAAAAAGGTGGAAAGCCTCCTTTGGGTGGATCCGGAACTCAATCCCCCAAAATAACGCCACATTCATGCTTTTTTTTGCTGCGCGTCAAAGCGCAGTTTTATTTGAAGTTTGAGGTACCTCCTCCTAAGCTAGGCCCATGTCCATCCTTGAATCGCAAATCCAAACCCAGAGCCCTGAGTTCAAATCAAACGAATCGTTTCACCTTGAGGAGAACAAAAAGCTCGAGGAAAGGCTCGCGAAAGCCAGGGCCGGCGGTGGAGCGGAGCTGAGAGCCAAGCACGAGGCGCGTGGAAAGCTTTTCGTTCGCGATCGGATTCAAGCATTGATCGATCCGGGCACCCCCTTTCTTGAGATGAGCCCCTTGGCGGCCGCTGGCATGTACGAGGATGCAGCACCCGGAGCCGGGATTGTGACGGGAGTCGGTCTCGTCCATGGCCGGGAGGTCATGATTGTTGCGAACGATGCAACCGTAAAGGGCGGAACCTACTTCCCGATGACCGTGAAAAAGCACCTCCGCGCCCAGGAAATTGCCCGGGAAAACCACCTTCCCTGCGTGTATCTTGTGGATTCAGGCGGTGCGTTTCTCCCCATGCAATCCGAAGTGTTTCCCGACAAGGAACATTTCGGACGGATCTTCTACAATCAGGCAACCCTCTCGGCCGGAAAAATTCCCCAGATTGCAGTGGTGATGGGTTCCTGCACTGCGGGGGGCGCCTATGTCCCCGCGATGAGTGAGCAGACCATCATTGTGAAAAACCAAGGAACGATCTTTCTCGGCGGGCCTCCCCTTGTGAAGGCGGCAACCGGAGAAGTCGTGAGTGCCGAGGAGCTCGGTGGCGGCGACACCCATTCGCGCATCTCCGGGGTTGCCGATTATCTTGCGGACAACGACGAACATGCCCTGGAAATTGCCCGGGATGCGATTTCCAGGCTCAATCGCCCGGCCCCCTTTTCCATGGAACGCGCCACACCCGAAGATCCTCTCTACGACCCCCGGGAGATCGCAGGAATTCTTCCGAAGGATCTTCGCCAGCCCTTCGACGTGCGGGAGATCATCGCCCGCCTGGTGGATGGTTCGCGCTTCCATGAGTTCAAGCCTTTGTATGGCACCACTCTGGTGTGCGGATTCGCTCATCTTCACGGGATTCCGGTCGGAATCATCGCGAACAATGGAATTCTCTTTTCTGAAAGCTCCCTGAAGGGAGCCCATTTCATCGAACTCTGTTCGCAGCGCAAGATTCCGCTCTTGTTCCTTCAGAACATCACGGGTTTCATGGTTGGAAAGAAATACGAGCACGGAGGAATTGCAAAAGACGGGGCAAAACTCGTTACGGCTGTTTCCACAACCCGGGTCCCGAAGATCACACTCCTGATCGGCGGTAGTTTCGGTGCCGGAAACTACGGAATGTGCGGTCGCGCGTTTGATCCTCGATTCCTTTTCATGTGGCCGAACTCCAGAATCAGCGTGATGGGAGGCGAGCAGGCCGCAAACGTGCTTTCCACGGTGAAGATCGAACAACTCCAAGGCCAGGGGAAAAAGCTGAGTCCGGAAGAGATCGCCGCAATCCAAAAACCGATTCAGGATCAATATGAGAGAGAAGGATCTCCGTACTTCTCAAGCGCGCGGCTCTGGGATGATGGAATCATCACCCCTTGGAAGAGCCGAAGCCACCTGGCCCTTGCACTGCAGACCACTCTGAATGCTCCGATTCAGGATACCCGTTTCGGGACCTTCCGGATGTGATCAGTTCCGGACCGCTTCCAACCGTGGCTTTTCCGGATCCACAAGGGGTTTTGCGGGAGTGTTGATGATTCTCGCTTTCCGGATGTGATCCGCAACAAGATCCCTGCAAAATCCACTGTGCTTTTTTTCAATATCCCCGGGGCGAATGCGTTTCATGAACCAGGAAAGATCATCCCCTCCGTTCAAGAGGAAATCAAAGGTCGCCACACGATAGCGTTTTCGATCCTCGATCATCGCTCCCGATGCCGTGCGGATGTCGAGCAACCGGTCCGCTTCCCAGGGCTCGAGCTTTTCATCCCCGTTCAGATCATCGCGCTTTGCAGGCAAATCAAGGGCACGGATCTTGATTCTCAGGCCGGACAGCCCGACGGTACCGTGAGCACCCGAGGTGGCAATCCGCATCAGGAGCTTGAGATCGGAGCCGCTCAGTTCCACCACTTGCAAGAGATTGTCGAAAGGCAGGGCACGGAACAATCCATCATAGGTGATCGGCCCCCGATCAAGCGAGGTTCGGATGCCCCCGGAATTCACAAGGGCAAAATCGGCACGCCCCTTCTCTCGAAGTACATCGGCGATGAGGTTTCCAAAAGGACTCTCCTGATCCCGGAGGTGCGTGAGAGGAAGCGAGGTTTCACCGAGAACCTCTTTTCTGAAATGATCGGTGCTTTCCCGGATGGGTTGCAGCCATTGTTCCACCTCGGGCGAAGGCACCACGGGAGCCCCGTGGAATTCGGCTTGCACAAGTTCAGGGGCGGCCTTGCCCTCGGGAAGACGCCTCACATCACAGTGGTTGGTCCCCTTGAATAACTTGCTGCAGATCGGAATCAGTCCTTCGATTCTGGTCATCTCGCGGAGCAGTTTCCCTGATGCCCGATCAAAGGTGAGATAGATCACATTGAAATACTGGTTGTATGCCTCCCCCTCAATCACGGGTACACCGTTCAGAAAGTGATGAATCGGTTGGTGCGTGTGGCCTGCAACAATTCCATTCACAAGGTCGGGATCCATCTGTCCTGCAAGACGTGCAATTTCATCCTCGGACTCGCACTGCCCGATCGAATCCGCTTCTTTCCACAGAGCCCAGGACCGAAGGAACCGGTTCTCCTCGCATCGGGTTCCGGCATGAGCGGTCACAATCACCGCATTCGCACCAGACTTCCGCAAGGTTCCGATTTCTCCCAGGACTTCGGGAACCGGGTCCACAAACTCAAGATGCTTCACCGTTTCATACCGGGTGGTGCTCGGAGTTTGCTGTGTCGAGACTCCGATCACGCCCAATCGCACCCCCCCCACCTCGAGGATCCGGGAGGGATAAACGTTCTCCCAGCGGACCCGTTGTTTCGTTTTTTTCTCATAAACATTCGAGGCAACATAGGGATACGAAGCCTCGATCGAACGTTTTTTCAGCGTGTCCAAGTCGAAATCAAACTCGTGATTCCCGATTGCTGCGGCCTTCACACCCAAACGATTGAAAAAATCGACGACCGTGGCACCTTTGCTGGAATTGCTTTCAAGCGTTCCCTGCCACTCATCACCGGCGTCAACCACAACCAGATTCCCCTTCATTTCCTCACGCAGTCTTCGAACCATCGAGAAAAGAACGGACGCTCCCCCGCTTTCAATTTCCCGACCATCCGGAAGCTTCCGGATGCGGGGAAGCAGCGATCCGTGAAAATCATTGATCCCGACTATCGCAAGCGTCAGATGATCCTGGGCGGGAGATTGAAATGCCTCAACGGGCGCACGCCCCATCCGGCCCTGAAGAGTCGAGCAAGAAAGCAAAATCAAAGGGATCGTGAGAAGAACATTTCGCATGGGAGAGAGAGTGCACAATTGATGGAGGCTTTGCAAACCAATCCGCCATGCGGACTCCTACTCGTTCTTCCCGCCGGACTTTCCACCGCCTCCGGGATTCCGGTCATCCTGTCCACCCACTTGGGACCCACCCGAGCCGCCCGGATTGGATCCATCCGATGGTTTTGAGCCAGGAGAAGGAGATGGAGAGGGCGATGGATTCTGGCCCGGGGATGGGGATGTGACCGGCAAAGGGGACGGCGAGGATCGCGGGATCGGGCTTACGCGCGGCTCCGGGTCGCGCCCCGGAAGTGGCTCAACATCGCTTGGCTTGGCAGGAATGGTATCTCCTTTCCCTGAAGTTCCCCCCTTGCCTCCACTTGAGCCACCTTTTCCTTGCGCGTGGACCGAGCCTGAAATCATCAATCCAAACAGAACGAAGAATCCTGGAATTCCAAATTTTGGCAAGGGCATCATGGGGTAATCCTCTCCTAAATCCACCTTATCCTATGGGCAATTCGAAGAATTCGCATTACAAAACTGCGGAACAATTCTTGGCCGGTACACCCTATCCTGAACAGGATCCAGAGTCACAGGAGCGCTGGATCCGATGGAAAACCCGTCGGAAAGGCCTCCCACCATGCCCCGGGAGGCTCCCGGAGGCGGTGGCGGAAGAGCCCCACCGCCCTCTTGGCTCGGTGGCGGTGGCGGGGGAAGCCCTCCCTCACTCAGAGTCGTCTTGATTTGCCCCTGGGACACTTGCACAGGCGCATCAGACGAAGCACCGGGGGAATCCCCGTTTCCCGAGGTGCGAATGGATTGATTCTGGGGAAGAGGGATCGGTGCATTTGACTCGCCGATCCTCACATCAGCCTGGCCCTCAATGGTCATGAATTGAAGGGGCTCTTTCAAATCCTTCGGGGAATCCACAAAGATTTCAGTACCCCGAACCCCCATTGTTGCGGCGCGGGTTCTGATTTTCAGCTCCCGTCGCGGTCCCTGATTCAAAATCAGGGCTCGTGTTTTCCCGAACTTCAGATCCAGGTTCGCAAGCTCCTCCTGCTCAGAAGTGATGCCGTATTCACCGACCACCATCCGGGAATCCGCGCCGATCTGGAATACAGAGCCTTTCCCGAGAATCAATGTCGCCTTTGAATCTCCAAGCACCTCGATGAGGGAGCCTACCTTCACTTGGGCTCCTGTTTTCACCTTCACCGAATCCACAAGAACGCTCCCGCTGACCAAACCGATGCGACCCACCACCTTTGCTCCGGTTGCAGGCTCACCAAACGCGCAGAACGCATGGAACAGTACGGATCCGAGCAGCATCATGATTCTGGATTTTATGGTTTGCATCCTTTGCCTCCTGTTTCAAAACGGATGACTCAATTGAAGTGAGACCAGTTCTTTTGAGAACCGTGCCAAGTCAAAGCTCGAAAGGTTTTTCTGCACAGTGAAGTCCGCGGACAGGTTCCATTCTCCGGCAATCGAAACCAGAAGACCCGCCCCCGCCCTCATCAACAGGTCACGTCGACGCACATCGGATTCATAGAACGTTTGTCCGAACAGCTCCGCACTGAAGGTACTCAGAAACCCGAATTTTCCGAGCCATGGTGTGGGTCGCATGTAAAAGGCCGGAAGCCCGATCCCAAAAAGACGATAATTGCGTCCCTTGGTGTATTGGGCATCCAGGGCAATCTGCAAAGAAAGAAGCTCCCCGGGCCCATTGGAGTACCGCTTGGTGTATCTGACTTTGAGATCCCCCCCGGTCCGGATATTCTCGCCTGCATCCAAAAGGAAGTCCTGGAACTGTATCGGAACCTCAAGAGTGGTGCTGGAATGGGCATCCTCTTCCCGCTTCAACGACCAACTGAGACCTCCCGTCCACGAATAAAGCTGAAACGGGCTTCGGTTCAGGAAGAAACCGTCTGCAAACACACCCCACCGCACCTGTTGGGATCCCACCTGAAAATCAGCGCGCGTATAGGAGCTGTTGAATGCAGCCACCTCGGGATTAAGGTAATTCGTGTAGATGGAGATCAATCTCGAGTCGAATCGATCATTGAAGATCCGGCCGATTCTTCCAACCTGAAGAGCGGGAGAAACAAATGCACTCGCCCGACCGGAGGGCGGTGTTCCCGCCGCGATCGAATCCGCAACCAGAAGAACGTTCGAATCATATCCGCCCCCCACTGCAGCGGACACCCTCCAAAGTCCCTTCAGCTTTTTTGAATACGGGGGGAACTCCTCCCTCTCCCGAATGAATCCGCTCTCCATCAACTGGAGCGCCCGGGCACCGGCATTTCCTTCGGGTGCCTCTTCACGGGAGAGGATCAAGAGAACTTTTTTCGCGTCTTCCATCCGACCCACACGATTCAAACAGTGCGCATATCCGTAGAGTGCCGGCAGCCGCAAATCCCGACTCCTTGAATCGCTTGCCTTGCGGTAGGAAAAACACGCATTCGGAAACTTCCCCTCCAGCATTTGAATCCCTGCAAGATCAAGCCAAAGATCCTCCTCGCCGGTCTCGGTGGACAAAAACAGGTATTGGGCGATGACGTCCTCGGCACGAACGTAATCCCGTTGCTCCAGATACACCGCAGCATAGGTGCGTACCACTTCCTGATTCACCTGGGCCCGGGTGCGCGCTTGGTCCTCGGCGAAAGCCAGTGGAAATGCCCCGAAGAACCAAACCATGAGGATGCATTGAAATCCTGAAATCCGTTTCACAATCTTCTTTTTCTCCCCTTCCTCGGATGGGCGCGGCTCTGATGGTAACTCGCAGCCGAAACCTTGAGCTTCTGGCCGGGCAGGATCGTCGAACCTTTCAATCCGTTCACACGCTTCAGATACGCCACCGAGAGGCCTCGCCGGGAAGCAATGCTTTTCAATGTATCCCCGCGCTTCACGATTACGACTTGCGCGCGGGAGTATCGCTCAACCTCCTCACCGGCATTCCGTTCGGGGCGGACCGTGATCCGGTATCGGGTCAGATCGGAAATCTTGGCCTCCATGTTTTTCCGGTACTGCTCCGGAACCCAGATCTCGTCAGTCCTTCTTCCGGGATGGGTGTGGGATTTGAGGTAATGGGGATTCACGAACTGCAAGGTGCCCTCCGGAATCGAGCAGGCGTTCTCAAGCGCCTGAAAGGGGATCGGCGACGGCACGGTAAAGAGCTCCACATCCGGATACTTTTTTTCCTCATTGATGTAAAAACCGAACAATTCCGGATTCTCACCGATATAGCGGGCCGCAAGAAACTTGGGCACGTAGTCCATGGTTTCGCGAGGCAAGCGGTTTTTCTCGACAAGCTCCCAGAAATCCTTTGTCTTCGCCCTGCGAATCGCACCTCGAATCCGCCCGGGTCCCGCATTGTAGGCCGCCATGGCCAGATACCAGGAATCGAACTGCCGATAGAGATCCCGAAGCAGCCTCGCCGCCGCCTCGGTTGCGCGGATCGGATCGCGACGCTGATCCACATACGCATCGGCAGCCAGTCCGTAGTTTTTGCCCGTGGCTTTCATGAACTGCCACACGCCCACCGCCTTCGCAGACGACTTCGCATGCGCATTGAATCCGCTTTCGATCATTCCAAGATAGTAGAGATCCGTGGGCACCCGGTTCTCCTCGAGAATGTTCTGAATCACCTCACGATACGGCTCTCCGCGATCAAAAAACCGCTGAAACCTCTCACGGTCCTTCTGGGAAAAATACTCGATCCAACGAGCCACCCTTTGGTTGAACTCAAACGGGATTTGGCGCTTTTTATGGGGATTCACACGATCCGATGCGATGTCCGGCTCTTCCTCCGACTCGTCAGCCGCTGCATCCGCCAAGGGGCTTGGCTGATCCAGATCGGGGATCTCGGCTCCCTCCTCGGCGGACTCCGGATCCTCCTTCGGAATCGGAATCCCGGGTGCCATCCCCGGCAACAGCGGGGCATCGTGAATGTATTTTTTCGGGCTGGAACAGGCACCGAGAGAGAAAACGACCCAAATCAGCATCACGGATGTCGAAACGAAGCGCATTGAAACTAGAGTAATATAGTCAAAATCCCTTGTCATCTCTTGATTCTTCCGATATCTTAACCGGCGAACCATCACTCAAAACGGATGGTGTAACAGGAGTAACGCAATGGCAAACAAACGTCAGTCGGGAAAGCGGGCAAAACAAGCCCTCGTCCGGCAAACCAGAAACAATACCGTGAAAACGGCAACCAAAACCGCTGTCAAAAAAGCAATCGAAGCGGTTCAAGCGAAAGACATGGGCAAAGCCAAGGAAGCCTACATGATGGCCGTAAAGGCCCTCAGCAAAGCAGCTTCCAAGGGTACGATTCCCAAGGCACGCGCTTCCCGCAAGATCAGTCGCCTGACCCTTCTTGCAAAAAAGATTCTTCCCGACGCGCTTCCGATCAAAACCGGAACTTCAAAGACAAAAGCGGCTGCGAAGTAATCAACACCATTCAATCTTGAAAAGGCTCGGGGGAATCCCCCCGGGCTTTTTTTATTCCCAGTCCGCAGGAGTGAGCGGCAAAAGGCCCTTTGCCACGCGCGCCTCGGCGCATCCCGGATTTTCAATTCCAGACTCAAAAGACGCCTCAAAACTCCGGCATGGGCTTGGTCGGTTCCCGTAAATCGAACAACTCACCGAAGCTCCCACCTCTCCCTCGAGCGCCAGACATCGAGAGGCCCCCTTCGATCCCGTTCCCTTCATGAAACTCCGGAAGGGAGTGAGCTTTTCAGTGAATTCTTCGGGAACAGGCTCGGCCCAATAAAAAGAAACCCTGAAATGGGCGCAACAAGCGCCACAGTGAAGACAAGGATGAACCCGCATGATCAGCGGCCCCTGTTGTAGTATTCCGTCACATCAGAAATGGTGAAAAGCGAGTGAAACTCAACCCCCAGGCTTTTGAACTTTTCCCGTCCACCCGATTCCCGATCCACAAGAGAGAGCACATGAGTCGGCTCAAATCCCTCGTTTCTCAAGATCTCGATTGCCTTGACTGCGGATCCTCCGGTCGTGACGACATCCTCGAGGACCAAAAATCGTGCGCCTTTTTTGAAATTTTCAACACCCTCGATGAATCGGGAAGTGCCGTGTTTTTTCGGCTCCTTGCGAATCATGGTTGCCGGAAGCAGGATCCCTTTCCTGAAGGCGGCAAGGGAGATTGCCATGACCAAAGGATCAGCGCCCAGGGTGAGCCCCCCGACCCCGTCAAACATCAGATTCTCCTTAAGGATCCACTCTACGCCCATGCTCCCGAAAAGAGTCGCTCCTTCCGGATGCAGGATCGTGGGCTTCAGATCGATATAGAAGGGACTTTTCAAGCCTGAGGAGAGGGTGAAGTCGCCTTCACGGTAACTCCGACCGGCAATCATCGACAAAAGCAGATCTCTCATGATGAGCTCCCGCTCCGTACCCAGGTCAACAGGTCATGAAACACCTGCTCCTTCACGGTCTCATTGAAAATCTCATGATAGAGGCCCGCATAGACAATCTTCTTTTTGTCGGAATGTACGAGCTTTTCGAAAACCTTTTCGCTTGCCGGCGTGCTCACCACACGATCATCGCCCGCAAGCTGGAACAAGACCCTGGTGGTGGACGGAATCCGGATCTCCGTCTCCCGGATCCTCTCCATCGCACGGGTGAAATCAATGTAAAACCTCGGCGTTGCCTTCGTATGGTGGAGACTGTCCCGTTTGATTGCTGCAACCACCGCAGGATCATGACTCATCAACCCCGAATTGAGGCCTGTCCCCATCTGAAGGGAACCCCAAATGCGGGAAAGCACCCGTGCGGCGACCTCCTTCACCACAGGAACCTCGACCGTGAGTCCGACACAAGGCGAAGAGAGAATCAAATTGCGGATCCCGAGATCCTGCGATTCCTGAACCGCAAGCAAACTCACCGCTCCCCCCATGCTGTGTCCGAACCAATCACTCTTTCCACCCGGGTCCGTCTTGGCGCGCAGGGCATTCCAGGCAAGGAGGGCATCATCGACGTACTCGCCAAAGGAGTCCACATGTCCCCGAACTCCCTCACTTCGTCCATGCCCCCGCAGGTCCGGCGCAAGGATCAGATCATACTCTTCCTTCAAAAAATGAGGAAAATGTTGATAGCGCCCCCCATGCTCCCCCTGTCCGTGGATCACAAGCAGCGAGCGCTTCGGAGCGACTCCCCGCTTGCGGAACCAGTGGAAGAAAATGGAGTGTTCGCCATCCGTCGATTGCGCCACCTCGGTCTGGTATTCAAAGGAGGAAGGTACCCCCGGAAACCCCTCGGGAATGATCATGAAACGTATCTTTCAATCGATGCCCGGGCGTCATCATTGATGTCGGTGAACCGAAACGAGAACCCTCTTTTGTCTTCAAGAATGCGCACAATCACTCCTTGGGCCACGAAAGGCTTCAGACCGGTCGATCCGGGAGGCATCACATTCAGGCGAATTTTCTCGCCTGTAACACCCGGCAACGCATCAGTGAGCACCTGCATTCCCCCGATGCTGATGTCCCGGCACACACCGGAAGAGATCTCTTTTTGGTTGGTGAGGTAAATCTGGGCTACCAGTGGTTTTCTCGGGGCGGACCTTCTCTCCACAGGCTTCACCTGAACCTGCGCCTGGGCTGCCGCACCTGCGGAGAATTCGGGAATCTCATGGATCGGCTTCCAATCGGAAAACGACTCCTGCCACACAAACGCACCTGCCATCACTTGCCCCACTTGAACCAGACGCTTGAGCTCCGGCTCCGCATAGGGCCCGGTCTGGGTTTCATTTTGGAACAGAAACCATTTGATCGCAGGAGCCATCGCCTTGGGCGGCGGTGGCGGGGCTGCAACCTTCGGTTTCGGTTTCGGTGCCTCGGGCTGAAGCATCTTGAAAAGCGGATGATCACAAAGCCGCATCCACTGGCCCTCGGCTTCACGATAGCAGTGGTCCACCCAGCTCACTTCCGACTTCTGCAGCTTCTCATACACCTCGGATGGCCGGAACGGGCCCACATAGCCCTCTCCTTGCGCAAGGAACAGATTCGGTTCATTCGAATTGAATTCAATTTGCATGGTGTTCTCCATTTTGATCACTTGCTCGCATTCGTATAAGCAAACGGATATTTGATGCTCACGGGCACGTTTCCGGCGGGCTGCGGGAACTGGATTCTGGAAATTACATCCAGAACGCACTTCTCCACTCCCGCGCTATCCATCGAACTGCTCGCAATCGAAAGCTGGGATGCCCTTCCCGATCCACCGATCACAAACGCGGTCACGATCTTCCCGGCAAGATTGGGATGTCCGGAGTTCACTTCCCGCTCGTAACAATAGCGGAACTCATCGCGATGAGCCCGGATCGCAGCGTCGATCGCATCACGATCAATCGAACCGATCACCACGGTTTCTTTTCCTCCGCCCACATTGAGATCAATCCTCGTTTTTCCACCGATGATTCCCGTTCCGGTTCCCTCGGGGCCGAGTCCTGTGCCAATTTTTCCGCCACCACGCCCCTCGGTTCCTGTTCCTCCGAGCAAGGTGTCCGCGTCACCACCGCCGCCTTTCCCACCGCCCTGCAAGGCAGCTCCTCCCGCTCCTGCAGTTGAGAACCCGCCGAAGCCCTGGATCTTGGATCCCGAGGCGCCAAGCTTCTGCCCCGAAGCTCCCATGAGGTTCAGGATCTTGTCTGTTGCCCCCTTCATCATCTGGACAGTTCCATTGTCAGCACTTTGGGAGATCGCTCCTCCCTTGCCTTCGCCGGGAAGCGGTGAGGCTCGCTTTGCCTCCGTCTGGCGCGTTGAACTCCGGGGAGCATTCTTCGCTCCTCTTGAACCCTCCGCACCCATCGCGCGTGCGCCCGCGCCTTCTTTTGCCTTGTCCTGGGCCGCCTGTTTTTTTCCGGGCTGAATCGACTGCACTTGGGCAGTTTTTCCGTCTTTCTCCTTGGGCTTCGTGAAGTCGATCTCGACCTTCTTCGGCGGATCCAGCTTCTTCACATCCTCCCCTGATTTCTTCTGAAGAGGAGGAGGCCGCTTGATCGAATATTTTTCGGGGTGATACAGGATCCGACCCACTTCAGGAGGAAGATCCAATGTCTCGGGAGTGGAAACCTCCACTTTGCTCACTCCGAACAGCAACAGTGCGGTCAAGGCAAGTGAGGTCAGGAGCGTACGCCCCAAGAATGGATCCGTAACCACTTCCCCCTTCCGGATCAACTCCGGAGGAGAGGCCGTGCGGCTCAGGTAGAAGGCGAGAAGGCCGATCTGGATTTTGACAAAATCATTCTCCTTGATGGAAACCACAGCCGAACTCCCACCCTTGCCCTTCAGGAATTCCGCAACCGAATGCAACTGTCCCTCAAGATACAAAACCCCTTTCATGGTGGCATCGAGCTTGAGAAGCCATTCCCCGCCCTGTTTGGAAACAAGATCGCGGGCTCCATTCTTCGCAAACTCACGGGGAATCTGAAAGTCCTCGACTCCGCTTGCGCCCAAGGAAACCCGCTCCTCGTCGACAAAGTGCCTGACATTCAGGATCACCCCGTTCCACGACGAAACCACCTCAAGCGCCTCTTTCGTTGCCGGGCGATAGTCAAAGATCGGCGTGACGGTTGCCGGGTCGATCAGGAGCAACGCCTGATCGGGAAGTTTCTTCCCGGCATCCGGCTTTTGGAACCGAAACCGGACCATCGCATCTCCCACCTGGATCAGGTCACCGGAGCGGATCAGATCATTCACAAGGGGTTTTCCGTTCACAATGACCCCGGTCGGGCTCGCAAGGTCAATCAGTCGTGCCTCACACGAACTTTCCACATCGCCCCATTTGATTTCAAGGAGCGCGTGAATCGGGGATACGGAGACACCCGTGAGCTTGACATCGGCGGACTCCACACTCCCGAACACAACCCGGTCCTTTGCGATCAGGAAGTTCTGCTTTTTCCCCGCCTGCTCCACTTCAAAGGAAGCCCTCAGTGCGTTTGCCGTCTGCGACTTGATCTCTGTATTCGCTTCCATATCTTCGCTCCCTTAGTTGCTCTGGATTGAATCCCTGAGCATTTCCCGCCTGAAATTGACACGTCTTTTCGTCAAAGAATCGAACCGTTCCTGGTTGCGATTCTGGAAGTAAAATTCTCCCGGGGTCTTGAGCTCTCCCTCAAGGCTCAACCCTTCAAAATCAATGGTCTGATTTTCAGGATAAATGACCTTCTTTGCGGGCTCCTTTGCCGCAGGGGCACCCGCCCCCTCCGCACCCGAAGCCGGAGCCATTCCTGCAAACAGCATCACGAAGCAAAATAACATCCTCATATCTGACACCTTTGTTTCATACGGTTCACTGAAATCCGCTCAAATCCCTTCAACTCTTGCACACCCGCAATCTCACCCAAGCGCCCCAGGCATGCCTCCCCTTTCAATTGGGAGGACTCGCGGAACTTCTTCGTAAAGCGATCCTGCCTCAGTCCAAGAGAATCGGCTTTTTTTGAATTGAGCGTGGTCTCGGTTTTCTTTCCGAGGCCCCAGTAGGTGACCGCAAGCTCATCGTGAACCTCTGCAACCCTCACCTTGCGAGCCGCCTTTTGAAGGTGCGGCAAGGCCAGATTGAAGAGTCGATAATAATTGAACACATGCCCGAGATTGAAGAGCGCTGCGGAATTTCCTGCCTCGACCTGGATCGCCTTTCGCCAGAGGGTCACGGCCTCATTCGCAGCAATCCAGTTCTCAAGACCGAGATCGCTTACCATGACCACAGCCCGGTTGTTTTGCGCATCGGCCCAACGCGCCTTGAGGGAAAGCGAGCGATCATACGCCACACTCGAGAGCCCTGGCTTTCCCAAGCCCCAAAGGAGGTTCCCGTAATCAATCCATGCAAGGGCATCATCAAGATTCTTCAGGAGCGCTTCGCGAACTTTCTTCAGCGCCTCCTCACGTCCGAGCTTCCCTCCATCGGGATCCATTCCGATCAATTTCACTCCCGACCTTTGCCCCTGGGAATGCTTCATGCCTCCCACCCCCGCATCCACAAGCCGATCCTGGAGGATGGGAAGAGCCGGCGAGAGAAGCTGTTCCTTCTGGGCTTTCTGGTAGGATTCCTTGGCAAGTTCCACTGCTTTTTGATTGAAGCCCGTCACAAGCTCCATCATCCCCGCCTTCAGCTCCGGGGTCGCACGCGGATCACCGAGCGCATTCTCCACATCGGTGGAAAGCTCAAGGGCAACGTCGCCCATCCGTTCCGCGGCTGCGATCCCCCAGGGACCATCCAATCCTGCCGCCTTCTGATAGGCACCGAACACCCCTGTAATCTCCGCGATCCTCGCATCATAGGCCTTTTTCAGGCGATCCGCCGGAAACTCGAGTTTCTCTCGTTTCATCTCCTTCTCGGCAAGCTGCGCGAGACGGAACTGGGCGTAAGCGACAAACGGGGACTTGCGCGATGGCCCCGAGCGGATTCCGACAACACTTTCGAATTTCTCCCGCGCGGGCTTGAGATCCTGCTGTGCAAGATAGATGTTCCCGATCTGGGACAAACACTCGGCCTTGAGAGAGCTGTTCATCGCTGCGCACTCTTTCCAGTTCATGAGCACGCCCTCTTCGTCTCCGTCATCAATGGACATCAGGGCAATTTTCCGGAACAGGCCCGCCCGTTCCTCTTCATTTTGTGCAAGTCCAAGAATCTGCCGGTACACACCGATCGCTTTTTTATACTGAAGGGCTCCGGAAAAGAGCTCCGCGCTTGCGTGGAGGCTCGCCCGGTCATACAGGAGCTTTCCAATCCCGAGGAAAAGCTCCGCGGATTCGCTGAAGAAGCCTCTCACGAGGAGCTTGGTCGCCTCCCTCTTCACGGAAGAGACCAGGGTGGCACTTCGTGGATACCTCACCCTCCACTCCTTCATCACTCGAATCACCTGTTCGGAATCCCCTTGTTGGGCGTACGAGCTGATCGCTCCGATGTAGGCATTTTCCGCCTCTTTTTCGCCAGCAGAATTCCGAGCGAACTCCTCATAGGCTTTCCCGGCCTTGTCGAATTCCTTGCCCTTCTCAAACCCCGAGATCTCACTCACCCTGAGATTCCTCGCCGTGATCTCAAGATCCCGCTTCAGCTCACTCTTCAGGCGCAAATCGGTATCAAGAAGCGTGGGATCCCGGGAAAGCTCGGAGTACGTGGACTTCGATGGATCAAGCTTGAGCCAGAGCCTTGCCGCGTACACACCTTGGGGTTGGTTCGGATAGTCCTTTGTGAGCGAGGTCGCACGCTTGATCGCCGCAGCCTTCTCGGAGGGATATTCCGAGAGGCAAAACGCAGCCTTGTAGCGCGCCTCACGGGACTCAAACGAATCGGGAATCGAAGCCTCGAGCAAATCCGAGGCCTCAATGAAGTCCCGCTCAAGGAGGGATGGCTCGGAACCGGGCTTCTCTCCCGCCTTCCGCCGATTCTTCAGCTCCGAATCCAGGCTTCCCACCCAGAGCTGGGCGGCCTGCTTTGCATACTTTTCGTCCTTGTCCTGAATCACCTTCTTGTACAGTTCGGCTGCAGCACCGGGCTCGCCCTTCTCACGCTTCACATCCGCAAGATACATCCGGATCTCGTTGAGCTCGACCTTCCCGGCCTTGTCCGAGGGAATGAACTTGTTCAGGTAAATGGTATAAAACGAATCCGCAGCATCCAGAAACTTGCGACCTTCGCGTTTGTCATCCTTTCGATTGTAACGATCGTGGTTTCCGACTGCCGTGGCACGCACCTGGCGTTTCAGATTCACCACGGCAAGCTGGGTGTCGGGCTCGGAGGATCGGGGAACTTCGAGATTCCTGAGGCGTTCAGCCGCAGTTTCGAAATTCTCCTTCAAAAGATCAAGGTCGACCATCTTCACCGCCACTCGGAAAGAGCTCTCATCCCTCTGATCGGTGCGGAGCAAAACCTCGTAAACCTGCTTTGCCTTTTCAACCTGTCCCGTTCTTTCGTACTCCTTGCCGAGTTTTTCAAGAACCTTCACGAGTTTGTCGTTTCCGCCGGCGTTGTCCCGAAAGTACTCGATTGCCTCATCCACTCGCCCGAGCTCCGCGTAGTACACGGCAAGATCTCTGAGTCCCTCTTCCCGGATGCTCAGCAACTTTTCGCCGCTTCCGGAAGTCCGCGCGATCTCAATCGCACGCTTCATGGTATTGACCGCATCCTGACTTCTTCGCTGTCGATAGTAGCACCAGGCCAATTTGTGGTAGATGCGCGCCTGTTGGGCCGGATCATTCGTTTTCCGGATGGCGATCTCGTACTGCCGTTCGGCCTCGGGGAAATCACCGCTCTGAAACGCCTCATCCGCGAGCGCCCGGATCCCCTCAATGGAAAACCCGGATTCCGGAAACTCCGTTGCGAGCTTTTTGAAATACAGGGAGGAGTTCTTCTTGTCTCCATACTCGGCGTAGTTGTAGCCCAGGAAAAAGTAGATCTGGTCGAGCTTCGGCGAGTTCACGTTGAGCTTCAGAATCGTCTCGGCCGCACCGATCCCGTTTCGGAGATCCTCACGGGATCTCACCCGCACGAACCGCGCGGCAGGGTCGGTCTTGAGCGCCTGATCGTGCATTCGTCCCTCGAGCAGGAAATCGGCGCGGTAGGCCTCCAGGTACAGTTCGGCAAGCCTGAGATAGAGTTCGCTTTTCCGGTTCTCCGGGTTCCGGAGCCCGAGAGCCATCTTGACCGCCTTGATCTCCTCATTCCGAAGCTTCTCGATCCGGAGCTCTTTCATCGACTGGACGCCCTGATACTCGCGGTCCGAGGGGGCGGCCATTGAAACCGACGCGAATCCAAGAATGAGCAGACACGGGATGCGAAGAGAATCAAGGAGTCTCACTTGCACTTCCCTTTCCACACTCACTCTCGAGCGCAAATACATAGTCGCCGATTTCATCATTCCAGAATTCCCCGTTGAAAGACCAGAGGAGTTGATCGTCCCTTCGTACGGGAATCCGGTTTCCACGGTTCCGTTCCGAGGCCACCGCGGTTTCGGGCTGCATCAACTTCTCCTTCTCGTGGGAAAGAATGTCGATTTTCATGAATTGCATCTTCTCAAGATCCGAAATGAGCACCTGGTGATGATCGATCATCGAATTGCGGACAAACACCCCTCCCAGCAATTGGATCGTGCGAACCCTCCAATCCAATGCAGCATTCAAAAAGCCGGGAAATCCCGCGGCCGGCCCCGTGCGGGTTTCAGGCCGGATCGCATCCAATCGCTGGATTGCGATTTTCTCGGCAAGCACCCGATCCTGGGAAAGTGACAGGGATTGGAAATAAGGTGACCTCACGAAACGGTTCAAAAAACGGTGCATGACGATTTCGGTGTGGAGCTTGTCCTGAAGGGCTCTTCGACCGAGGGCAAAATAAGGACGGGCATCCTTTGCGGCATTCACCTCGACAAACTTCTTCACATCCAGCGCGAGACTCCCGAGCCTGCGGTTGAAATCCTCGATGATCCGCCCCGCATCCGTATAAAGGCACAGGGAAAGATACGCCTGCGCCATCAGAACATCCACCTCGGAATTGAAGGAAAACTGAAGCGCGGGGCTCTTGTAGGAGACGAGCTTCCCGAGGGTCCGATTGTACTCCTCCTTCGCGAAGGTGCTCCACGCGTGCTCAAAAAGCGTATCCGTCCAAACGAAACTCGCCTTTGGAATCATGTCATACGCACGGTCCGCCTCCTCGAATTGCCCCGCCTCGTACAGCACACGGGCCTGGTTTGCCACACAGCGGGCCTTGAGATCCCGTGCTGCATCCTTGCGAAGGGCCTCCCACTTTTCGGCGAGGGCTCCCGGCTGCTCTTTTTTGAGCCTTTCCTCGATGGATCCGGCCTCAATCAGATTGCGCTGCTCCGCTTTCTCGGCGCAGGCTTCGAAGTCCATCAAGGCCTCGCGGGTCTGATCCAACATCAGTTCCGCAGTCCCCTTCAGCTGAAGGGAAAGCGGATACAAGGGACTGGAGGGGTCCACCATCGATGCAGACTGGAGCGCGCCCGGATAATCGCCGCTCCCCAACTTGTCTTTTGCCATTGCCAGGTGAAAGGCGCTGCGCGCGCGCGGGGAATACTCATCGGCGCGCGTGTACCGGATCAGGAATTTTTTCAAGAAGTCCGTGCCCGCACGATCCATGAACAGCGGGGCGAGTTCCAGCACCTTGCGGGAGGCCGCACGGTCCTGCAACTGAAGGGTGCGAATGAAAAAATAGAGCGCCGACTGATCCAACCCCGCACGAACCAGACTCTCTGTCACCCATGCATACGCCATCGATTTCTCCGGGACAGAAGAGGTGCGATTTGCATCATTGAATGCGATCCTTGCCGCAGTGAAATACTGACCTGAGCCGAAAGCGCGCTTCACATCGACATAATTGGCGCGGGCCTCCCCCCCGAACAGGAGCACACTTCCCTGAATCAGTGCGAGACCGAGAAAAATTCTCATCCTCATAACTTGTACCCGAGTCCGAGATTGAACGCGAAATTGGAATAAATCGCCCGGTCATCAGGAGCCCCCGTGATCCCGGTATAGACTCCTGCACTGTAAAAATGTCCAAGAAGATCGAGCCTCACCTTCCAGTGTTCACTCAAGTGAAAGAGGTGTCCGGTGCCGAGGTACACCGCAAACAAATTCTCGGAGGTCCAAAAAGCGGCGGAGGCTGCATCATCCTTGCGTTTCGGACCAATGTCAGTCGTCAGCGCCCCGAGGCCAAACGAAAAATACCAATCAAAATACAAAATCGAATTGAAAACATTGATCTTCGCGTACCACGGGGCCCAGTTGAACAGCAGCCCCACCTGCGACTTCACTTCGCGGATGTAGGGAGAGTTGGCTCCCCCGAGGGGAATCGCCTGCTCCAGCGCAAGATACGAATTATTCACTGAGTGGAACCGCGCGGAATAAAAGGCTTCAAACCCCATGGATTCGGTGAACCAATAGCCGAATCTCGGCTGAACCTGGACCACAGTCCGGTATGGATCTCCGAGGGACAATCCGCCGAAGGCGAAGATTTCAGCAGCCCCGGCCTTTCGAAACCGGCGGTTCTGCAGTACGTAGATCTTCTTTTCAGGATCAAGCCAGCTGAAGTTGTACTCATCGTCCTCAGCGGCAAAAACTGCATTGATATCAAGACAAAGAGAACAAAAAAGAAGTGCAATCGCACTCCAGAACTTCAGTTTCATCAAACCCACTTCCGGTCTATTTTTTTCGGTCGACCATTTCTTTCAGTTCTTTGCCCACTTTGAAAAACGGCACTCGCTTGGGTTCGACCTTGACCAATTCTCCCGTCTTGGGATTGCGTCCCTCATACGCCCCGTACACGCGGTTCACAAAGGAACCAAATCCGCGAATCTCAATACGGTCATCTTTCTTCAAGGTGTCCGACATCATGTCGAAAACGAGATTGACGACCGTTTCAGCCTGACGGTTTTGGAGGTTCACTTTTTGCGCAACGATTGAGATGAGGTCTGCCTTAGTCATTGAGATGTTCTCCTTGGTAGACATAGGTTAGGAGAGATAATCAGTGAATAGCAAGGAAATCAAGTGGATATGTTGTTTGTGCGTCGTGTTTTCTGACGCACATCCAGCTCTCACCGGAACAAAGGGGAAATTTCAACGCGATCAATAAAGGTTATTTAATAATTAAACGAATTCCGTGGATCAACTCTGCTTCACATCGAGGATTCCCGGAATTTTCCAGAGCTCCAAAAGCAGTTTTGAATGATCCCGATTTCGACCAAGGTACGCAAGGCGAACCTCCGGCTGCCCGCCCGCCAGAATCTCACGATAGTCTTCCAGACTGAGCTCGTGACTGTACATGAGCCCCTCGATGGCAGCACGGGTCACATCGTCTGTTTTTTCACGAAGATGGAGCGAGATCTTAAAGAGACGCCTTCGCTCAAGAAACCGGTTCTCGAACAAGGTGACCGCCACAAGAACAAACACCATGAGCACACTGACAAAGAGAGCCACTTCAAGTTGCCCGATTCCGATGAGCATCCCGATTGCGGCAACCAGCCAGATGCTCGCTGCCGTAGTCAGCCCAACCACGTTTTCCTTGCTCTGAAGGATGGCACCTCCCCCAAGAAAGCCGATTCCCGAAACGATTTGCGCGCCGATCCTGCCAGGGTCCCCGGGCTTCATCCCCTCGGATGCCCCGTCAAAAGCCACCAGAACCGAGATGGTTGTGAAGAGCATGGATCCGACGCAAATCAGCATGTTGGTCTTGATTCCGGCCGACTTGTTCTTCAGCTCCCTCTCGAGTCCGATCAACCCGCCGCAAAAAAGCGCGACAATCAACTTTGGACCGAGATTTTGAATCATTTCAGAAAAACTCATTGCCTGCAGGGTGGGTTGAAATGCCATACTTCCATTAACGCAAAATTTAATGGTTTTGTGAATTGGAAATCGAAAGGATCTCCCCATGTCTCTCTTTCAAGGAAACTGCGTTGAGTTGAAGCCCGTTCCCGAAATCAATGGTGCGTTCGAACTCTCCATCAATCTGAAAAACGAATCCGTGAACAAATTCAATGCCGAAACCCTGGCGGAGCTGAAGGAGGCACTCACAAAGCTGCCGAAGAACCTTTCAGGCCTTCTGGTTTCGAGCGGAAAGGAAACCTTTCTTGCAGGCGCTGACATCACGGAGTTTTTGGAGCACTTCAAACGCCCGGAGCCGGAACTTGCGACCTGGATCGGAGAGACCCAAACCCTCTTCAATCAAATTGAAGATCTTCAGGCCCCCACGGTTTGCATCATTGCGGGATTTGCACTGGGCGGCGGGTTTGAGTTCGCGCTCACCTGTGACTATCGTATTGCCGCAACCGGCTCAAAAATCGGTCTGCCTGAAACCAAACTCGGGATCATTCCTGGCTGGGGCGGCACCGTTCGACTGCCTCGCCTGATCGGTCTTGATCCTGCAATCGAGTGGATCACCAGCGGAAATCAAAACGACGCACTAGAGGCATTCAAATTGGGCGCCCTCGATGCGGTGGTTGCCCCCCAGGACCTGAGAGCGGCCGGACTGGACCTGCTCTCAAAGCTTGTCAGGAATGAACTCGATTGGAAATCACGCAAAACGATAAAGAAATCGAAACTCACACTGAATTCAACCGAAAAAACCATGGGGTTCTCCATCATGAAAGCCGGGGTCATGGCGGCGGCAGGCCCGAATTACCCTGCCCCCTTCGCCGCAATTGAAGCAATCGAAAGCTCGCAGAATCTGGGACGTGATGAAGCCCTGAAGAATGAAGCTCTTCAGTTTGCAAAGGTTTCAAAATCCACACAGGCTCGCGCACTGGTCGGCACATTCCTTGCGGATCAGGCCGTGAAGAAGAAAGCGAAATCTGCAAAGAGTCTGGCCAAAGAGGTGAAGCGTGCGGCCGTCATTGGTTCCGGTATCATGGGAGGAGGCATCGCCTACCAAAGCGCCTATTCCAAGGTTCCCATCCTGATGAAGGACATCCGCGAAGAGGCGCTGGCCCATGGAATGAAGGAAGCAGCGGGTCTGCTCGACAAACAAATCCAACGCGGAAAGATGACCGCAATGGGAATGGCAGACACACTGGGCCGCATCACCCCCACCCTTGATCTTCAAGCAATCAAGTCTGCGAACTTCGTGATTGAAGCGGTGACTGAAAATGAAAAAGTGAAGATTTCCGTTCTAAAGGAGCTTGAGGGCACGCTGGAATCATCCGCAATCCTCACCTCGAACACTTCCACGATTTCGATCACAGGACTTGCGAAAAACCTTCAGCGTCCTGAAAACTTCTGCGGAATGCACTTCTTCAATCCGGTTCCAAAAATGCCCCTTGTGGAAATCATCCGGGGAGAAAAAACCTCACCTGAAACCATCGCTTCAGCCGTCCAGTATGCAAGTCAGATGGGAAAAACTCCGATTGTGGTGAATGATTGCCCGGGCTTCCTTGTGAATCGAGTGCTCTTTGCCTACTTCACCGCCTTCAATCAGCTCGTAAAACAAGGTGTGGATTTCGTGCGGATCGACAAGGTCATGGAAAAATGGGGCTGGCCCATGGGACCTGCCTACTTGCTCGATGTCGTTGGAATCGACACCGCTCATCATGCAAGCGCCGTGATGGCCAAGGGCTTTCCGGACCGCATGCCACTTCGGGATGATGACAGTGTTGCACTCTTGTTCCGTGCCAATCGCTTTGGTCAGAAAAACGGAAAAGGCTTTTACACCTATTCGATCGACGCAAAAGGAAAGCCAAAGAAGGAAATCAACCCGGAAATCTATTCCATTTTGGGCCAGGACCCGTCCACTCCCAAGGCGGATGTGACGGATGCCGAAATCATTGATCGATTGATGCTTCCGTTCGTATTTGAAAGCGCGCGCTGTCTTTCCGAAAAGATCGTGGACACCGCGTCTGAACTTGATCTCGCAATGCTCACAGGCCTTGGATTTCCTCCCTTCCGGGGCGGGCCAATGCGCTATGCTGAGGCAATCGGGGCAAAAGCATTGTTTGAAAAAGGAACCGAATTGAATCAAAAGTGGGGCCCGCTTTTCGAGGTTGCCCCTGGAATAAAAGGAGGCTTTGAGCCATGTCTAAGATGAATCCCCGTGATGTCGTGATCGTGGATGCAGTCCGAACGCCTATGGGCAGATCCAAGGGCGGTGCGTTTCGCAATGTACGTGCCGAGAACCTTTCGGCCCATCTGATGGACTCCCTGCTTGACCGAAATCCATCCCTTGATCCGAATGAGATTGAAGACATCATCTGGGGTTGCGTGCAACAAACCCTCGAGCAATCCTTCAATGTCGCACGCATGGCTCAACTGGTGAGCAAAATCCCCTTTCACGTGAGCTCTCAGACCGTGAATCGGCTTTGCGGATCCTCGATGACCGCGCTCCATATGGCAGCCCAGGGCATTCAATCAGGACAAGGTGATGTTTACATGGTCGGCGGAGTGGAGCACATGGGGCATGTCCCGATGACCTTGAATGTGGATTTCAATCCGAAGTCCCATCGATCCATCTCAAAGGGCGCTCAAAACATGGGACTTACCGCAGAACTCCTCTCCAAAATGCACGGGGTTACTCGGGATGAGCAGGATCGATTCGCTCTCAGATCCCATCACAACGCCCACCGTGCGACCGTTGAGGGGCGATTCAAGAACGAAATCGTCCCTACTCCGGGCCATGATGAAAAAGGCTTCTTGAAGAACTTTGACTTCGATGAGGTGATCAGGCCCGAGTCGACCTATGAATCCCTCGCAGCACTAAAACCGGTTTTTGATCCGAAGAACGGGACTGTGACCGCTGGAAACGCATCCGCGATCTCGGACGGCGCCTCAGCACTCCTTGTCACTTCGTTTGAGCGGGCACAGAGCTTGGGACTAAAACCCCTCGTAAAAGTGAAGTCCACCGCAGCCTCGGGTTGTGACCCATCCATCATGGGTTTTGGACCGGTCCCTGCGGTTCAGAAATGCTTGAAGCGCGCAGATGTGAGCATTCAGGATGTGGATCTGTTCGAACTGAATGAAGCCTTTGCAGCCCAGAGCTTGCCTGTGATCAAGGCATTGGGGCTCATGAATGCGATGGAGACCAAAATCAATCTGAATGGCGGAGCCATTGCGCTCGGCCACCCGCTTGGCTGCTCAGGGACCCGCATCACTGCGACACTCATTCACTTGATGAAATCGAAGAACGCACGCTTCGGGGTTTCCACCATGTGCATTGGTTTCGGGCAAGGGGTTGCGACACTCCTTGAAAATCTCGACTGAATGAAGGACCAGCCTCCGAAGAAGACAAAGCTCCTCGTCCTTGCGCTGCTCTCCATTGGAGTTGACTCGATCCTGTCGCTGCTGGAGATTCCGTTTTTCGGAGCCCTCCCTCTCGCTCTAACTGCAGAGGAAATTCTGGAACTTGTGATCAGCACCGTGATCGCCGGGAATCGAATGAAGCTGGATTGGATTGACCGATTGCTTGGCTTCCTACCGGTTCCTGGAATCACAGCAATTACGGTAAGGCTCATACGGAACTATTTTAAAAAAGACCAAAACCCATAAGGAGTGGATCGAAATGCCCTACACTTCAAAACCAGCGTTGAAACGACTTTTTTCCATTCTGTCGGATCTTGATTCATCGGGAGATCCCGAGTCAATTCAAGCCCATGGATCCGCTCTTTCCGAAAAGGATCGCCTTCAACTCGCGTCTGAACTCAGGAGTGAAGCGAGTCGGACAGAAATCCCGCTTTCAGATCTTGGGTCGGAGGCGAATCGTTGGTTTGGCGATGAGAACGAGGCACGAGAGTGGCTCGGGAACGCACTCTCCCTGGTCGAAAGATCAGAGAGTGCGGGAACTTCGATCAAGGTGGTTGACTCGAACGGGACTCCCCTCTCTGAGGGAGACTCTGTGACTGTGATCAAAGACTTGAAGGTCAAGGGTGGATCAAGCGACCTGAAGCGCGGAACAGCGATCCGATCCATCCACCTGACTGAAGATCCCGGTCTGATCGAGTGCAAGGTGGATGGATCGGTACTCGTGTTAAAGACAATCTTCCTTAAAAAGTCCTGAGTTCCATGAATGCTTTAGAGCGCTACGCCACTTGAATTGGAACCTGAGCCCGAGGAGCTAGAACCTGAGCCCGAGGAACTAGAGCCTGAGCCCGAGGAATTAGAGCCTGAGCCCGAGGAATTAGAGCCTGAGCCCGAGGAACTAGAGCCTGAGCCCGAGGAACTAGAGCCTGAACCCGAGGAGCTAGACCCTGAACCCGAGGAGCTAGAGCCTGAGCCCGAGGAGCTAGAGCCTGAGCCCGAGGAACTAGAGCCACAGCCCGATGAACCGGAGCCAGAGCCTGAACCAGAGGTGCTTGAACCAGAACCGCCCCCACCAGTGCATGGCCCAAGGTGGTCGCGATGCTTTTCACATTTTTTCTTGGATTTATGATGCTTGGAGTATTTTTTGTAATCATTGGATTTATGATGCTTGGAGTATTTTTTGTCATCATACGAATCATGGTCATCCTCTGAATCATCGTATGAATCATCGTCATCATCACAATCCTCGTCTTCATGGTCTCGATCATGATCTTCTTCCTTGTAGTCATCCCTGCCCAGGTGACCAAAGAGTGCCTCCTTCGGAAGGCAAAGAGTCTTTTTACCTTTATGACAGACAAGCACCTTTTCTTTCCCGGTTTCGTCTTTGCACAAAAATGAATCCGGAATCCCGCCTTCCTCATCCGAATGCTTTGACGAGGAACTCTTGCTCACCGCTGCAGCCGGAGCCCTCGACACACTCGCAAATTCAGGGTGAGCATACGGGTCCTGGCCAGACACCTGAATCACCGCTTCCTTCGAGCTGCATCCAATCAAAAAAGACACTACCGCAAGCAAACACCCACCATGGAACCAATTCCTGAACTTCATCTTACCCCCTGAAAAACGATCCCCCGATCGAATTTAAAAAAGAATAGCGCCCAAAACCGTGACCCACAATGTGTCTTCGGAGACACATTTTCACGGATCAACAATCCGAGTTACACTGTTTTCGTGGGAAGGTTTCCTGGCGGCTAAAGAGCAATTGAGACCGTCCCCAGAAGAGAATTGAAATGAAAATGAATGTTCGACCTTTGGTATTTTTGGGATTGTTTCTTCTTCAACCGGTGAAAGCGGATCCACCAACCGACCCTTTTTCTGCAATCAACAAAACACAGGAAGCCCTCGCCCAGGAGTGGAAAGAGATCAAGGGGAAGTACGCCAAGGAGAAAGCTGAGATCGACAAAGCTCATGATGATCAAAAAACCCTGACAAAGGAGATTTCGGATTTGGCAGGCGAGATTTCAGAGAGCGAAAAGAAGCTCGACGATGAAATCAAAGAGGCTACTGCCCCTCTGGATGACGAAATTGAAAAGCTTAAGGGGGAACTAGCCGCAAAAGAGGAGAATCTTGAAACTGCCATCACAGAACTAAAAGACTCCAAGAGAGGACTTAACAGGCGCGACAAAGGGAAATCGATTCGAAAAGACACACGACGAATCTCTGAGCAAGCGAGGAAGGATCTCGAGGCTGAAAAAGCCAAGGTATACTCGAAAATTACCAAACTCACAAACGATCGAGACACAAAGAAGAATGAGATTGAAGAGCAATACAAAAGCGATCTAACAAAAAAACGAGATGAGAAAAAGAATAAGGAAGGTGAGCTCCTTACGGTGGAGGGTTTGATCGCAAAACAGAAGCCTGAGCGTGTAGAAAAGGAGTTTGAAAAGAACACTGCAAAAATCATCACCCGGAAAAAATCAATTGATCTCTATGGAAAAGGCATTGAAAGGGTGAGCAAAAGACCAGACGGAACCCCAACTTACACCGTGAACGAGGGGCTTCAGGACCTTGATCGCGATGCTGATCTTGCTGCACTTAAGGATGTTGCGTATCCTGGGGGCAAAACACGGCGTGATGATGCTCTCGCCGCAAGCGAACCCAAGAAAATAGACAGTGATACAGGCGATCCCGTTTATGACAAAAAACAACCCATATTGGAGATCCAAGCCTCATCTTCTCCTTCTCCGGTGCCCGCATCCCCTGGTACGATCAGCTCCTCTAGGGGTCCAGAAAAAGTTGAATCTACCGCCTCGGGCAGTGCTTCCGGCGTGGTGGCCCCTTCCCCTGCGATCAACAACTCCTCTACCCAACCAGCAAGCGAGACTTCGAACAACTGCGAGTCGGCGATCACGGATTACTTCAAGACTGCTGATCAAGGCGCGATCCAGAGATTCTTGCGAATTCAGGCCGACCTGACCACTCAACGCCTCGGGTGGGCGTTTTTGAAGTCGATCGCAGATGGCTCCCCAAATTTAACAAAGGCGGAGGACTCGATTCTCGATCTATTGAACAAAAAATACGGACCACAAATTGACAGGAACAAAGACCAGTTCGTGGGACCGGGCAAACTCTTTAATGATGAGAAAGAGCTTGCTGCTTTCAATCAGGCCCGCAATAAGTTCGAGGAGGCACCACTCAGTAGAAGGGCATTGGCGAATGTCGGCCCACATCTTTCAAGAATCCTGAAACACCAACTCGGGGCAGATCAGACGAGCACCCCCTTTTTACTCTCGGATGCCGACGTGAAGATGCTAGATCTCCTTGCGACTGCAAACGGGAATCAAGACAATCGACAGTACGGTAGCCGTGTGGTCAACCTCATGAAACTCGTCGATTCAGCGGTTCGAGACAAGGACTTGGGCATAGAGTCTGTCGCGAGGGCCTTGAAGAAGCTTGAAAAACAGATCAAGAGCCTCACAAACGACTACGAAAAACTCGCAATGAGCCACGCTAAAGAGATTACTGCGTGCCAGAGTGAAGACTCCCGAAAGGCTCTTGCCTGCTCCGCGCAAGCTGCGCCCTCTGTCGATCGACTGCTCCTTGATTGTCAGGATGCGATCGGAGCCATGTATGAGGGGATCAAATTGCGAAGTGATCAGAAGACCGCGCTTGAGTTCGGGAATATTTGGTCGAGAATCAACTTGAAGGGAAGCGAAGCAACGGGTTGTCCTGCGTCGATTGTTCAAGCTCAGGGAGGCGGATTTTGCCCTCCACAAGGAAAATTAAACGATCTCAAAACCTGCACATTCGCCGGAACAACGACTCTCAATTCTTACTCTTGCAGAAGTAACGGCCGCTGGGTAATGGTCAGTTCGAACACTCCGAAGCCAAAGGCCAAAAAAGTTGAAGTCTTTTGCAATGAAGGAAACGACGGCACCGGAGGCAAGTGTCCTCCTAGGTTAGCGGCAGGACTGTTCCGTGTTTGCAGTGTAACCGGTGACCCCAAAACCTACAAATATACTTGTGGCGCAAACGGAACATGGACTATAGAAGAGGTGAACAACAAGTGAGCATACAAAACTAAAAGCCAACCGAGCCCTGAAGCCATCTCTCCAAAAGCCCAACCCAGGGAGCCTTCCGGTCATCCCGCCGGAAAAACAGAAAAATCTTTTGTTTTGGAATGAACTCATCCCTCAAAGACTCGATGAGCACATCGCGGGTGTGCACGGCCCACCCTTCAGGGATGATCGCCCAGCCCAAGCCATGGCTCACAAGATCCACGACACTGAACCAATCCTCGACAATGCGGGAAACCTGGAGCTCCTGAAAACGCCACCCCTTCCATGCAAGGTAATCATCGAGATACGCATGATGATTTCCGTAAACCACAACAGGCCGCGCTTTGAGATCCACTTGTGATTCCCAAGACTTCGGATAAATGAGCTTGAATTTCGACTCGAAGAAAAGTTTTGCGACAAGGTCCGAGGAATCCACGGTCTGCGCCGAAACCGCGAGATCCACCCGATGCTCCCGAAGCGCTTCAATCGCCTCAGAGGAGCTGCTCTGAATGAACTCGATCTGACCCGGAAACGGGAAAGGAAGAAACGGAAGGAGCAACTCACGACGCCCGGAAACCCTGATCTTCTGATGATCAAGATCCTGCCCCTCTCTTGAGATCCGTTCGTGAATCAAATGCAGGGCATTGTAGGTCTCCTTCAATTCATTCACATAAGACTGCCCAAGCTTTGTCAGGACCTTCCGCTTTCCCGAAAAGGAGAAAATCGGAAATCGAACCCTCTCCTCCAAGCGCTTGAGCTGAAATGAGAGCGCAGGCTGACTGAGCCCAAGACTCTTGGCGGCTCGCGTCATGTCTCCTTCCCGCTCAAATGCGAGAAGAGCAAGGAGTGCATCCTGGGAGGGCAAGGTACGAGAGAGCTCACCGACATCAAGACGGCTTTTCATATTTAATTTATTTATATGAATTTATCAAAAATTTGAATATTTATTTCGGGTGAGTTTGATATTTTGCACCCCATGAAACTGATTCTCACACTCACCTTCGTTGCTCTGGTTCAAACACAATTCGCCCACGCAGACGGGTTTTTCTGCCGAGGGAATACCACAGGACTCGAATTCAAGATCCTCAATCACACCAAAGCCAGCGCCGGTACGCGCACTCCGGCCGTGATGGTGGTCTCCTCTCCGTATGTGATCTCGGATCGCAAGACCATTGCAGTGTTCAGCTCTCAGAATCGCACCCTGAGCTATGAAGGTCGCGGTCGATATGTGGGCCAAGTGGATCTTCGCTACGCTGAGACTGGCCGAAAAGGCGAGAACATTGCAGGCACAAAGCTTGGAGAACTCGAGCGGATCTCGCTTGATATCCGCTTCTCCTACTCTCACCATGATTCCTCACTCGCCAATTCCGTGGCTGAAATCCCGGGCAAGATCTTTTACATCAAAAGAACGGGCGAGATTCTTGAGGAATCTTCTTCTTGCAAGCGCTACCATAAGGAATGAATGACCAAGAAAAAGGGTGAGGACGCAATCCGAATCGACGGGAAGAAAGAGGCATCTTCCCTTCTTGCAGCCTTGGACTCCTCCACCCGCGAGAGAATCCTCTCCGGCATTGAAAAAGCCGATCCCGCCCTTGCCGTGACCTTGAAAAAAGGCATGGTCCGCTTCGAGCAAATTCTAGCCCTGGACTCCCCCTCCACCCTGAAACTTGTACAAACGTTCCAGAACACTCTCATCGCTCTTGCCATGCGGGGACTTGATGCCAATCAAGAGAGGGAGTTTTTCTCGAAACTGTCGATTCGCCAAGGCACCGCAATCCGGGAAGAGCAAGCCGCCATGGGTCCCCAAAAGAAAACCGATGTCGAGGCCGCGCGTGAGAAACTGCTCACCCGTGCTCGAGAGCTCCACGAGAGCGGAATCATCACTCTTTATCCTAGAACTTGATCCTTACCAGCCAAGCACGTACGAGAAAATCAAGGGCGCAACGATGGTCGCATCCGACTCAACGATGAACTTCGGAGTGTCGACCCCGAGCTTCGCCCACGTGATCTTTTCGTTAGGAACCGCGCCGGAATACGAGCCATAGCTCGTCGTCGAATCACTGATTTGGCAAAAATATCCCCAGAGCTTTGGATTGCGGTTCAAATCCTTTTCCAGCATCGGCACCACACAAATGGGGAAATCGCCCGCGATCCCGCCCCCGATTTGGAAGAAACCGATCGAAGCCTTGCCGCTTGTCGCCTCGGTGTACCAATCCGCGAGGCTCATCATGTACTCGATCCCGGTCTTCACCGTGTGCACGTTCTTCACGCGCTTTTCCATGCAATAGGCCGCGTACATGTTTCCAAGAGTTGAATCTTCCCAGCCTGGAACCACCATCGGAAGGTTCTTCTCGGCCGCCGCAAGCATCCAGGAGTTCTTCGGATCAATCTGATAGTGGGGCTTGAATTTTCCTTTTTTCAGCGCGCGATAGAAGAACTCGTGCGGAAAGCAGCGCTCGCCCTTGGCTTCGGCCTCAAGCCACTCCTCTTCCATGATCCTCCAGATCTTTCGCATCGCCTCTTCCTCTGGAATGCAGGTGTCGGTGACACGGTTGAGGTTCCGCTTCAGAAGCTCTTGCTCCTGCTCCGGGGTCAGGTCGCGGTAGTTTGGAATGCGCTCGTAGTGATCGTGAGCCACAAGATTGTAGATGTCCTCTTCGAGGTTTGCGCCGGTGCACGAGATCCCGTGAATCTTGTCTTGACGGATCATCTCGGCGAGACTGAGACCGAGCTCTGCCGTGCTCATCGCTCCTGCCAGGGTCACGAACATTTTGTTCCCCTGTTCGAGATGAAGCTTATAGCCCTTTGCCGCATCCATCATCGCAGCCGCGTTGAAGTGGCGATAGTGGTGCTCCATGAATTTTGTGATGTTTCCTGACATGATTTTCTCCTTTTGATTTCAGAACCGGATCAGTTTCAGCGCGAGTTTCAGATCCTCCCACGCCTGTTTCTTCAAGTTTGGGTTCGCAAGCATTCCTGGCAAATCTTCTGTGACGAGCAGGTTCAGATCATGCCGGACATGGATCTGCCCCCGAAGCGCCGCTCCCGCAGGAAGGCTGCCCGCCATGCTCTTCCCCATCGAATCCCCAAGAGCAATCAGGACCTTGGGTGCCCTCACCTTGAGCTCACGCCATTGGAAGGAAGAACAAAGGGTCGATCCGGCATCACGGCCGAGCGGGCTTCGAGCCAAAACGGCAACGTCCCCGGGATTCAGCTTCATGGCTTCGCAAATTTTTGAAAGGAGCTGCTCTTCCTTTGAACCTGGAAACGCGTCGGACTCGACCAAAAAAACCACATCACTCCCGGACCCCCAGCACCATACTGCCTGATGCGTGCTTTCTCCGCAGAGCGAACAGGAAGAGCCTGATTCAACCGGGGGCTCCTGCCTGGACACACCCCTCCCCATGACAAACGAATTGCCCGGAAGGAACGAGAGAAGGGATTGGACCGATGGATTCATGAAGCGCTGTAAACTAGCGCATTTTGAGCCTATTGTAAACGGTGCAAACTCTGGCGGGAATCAAGGCCACACTCAGGACAGGAGGCCTTCTCCTCGGTCAGATTGCGGCTGAAATCGGAGGCATAATTGAAATGAAGACGCCCTCCGCACACTCCGCAGTGGGAGTACTTTTGAATCACACGGTCAACACTCCCCACCAAGGGCGCAATGGACGGGGTTGGCCCCTTTTGAACCGCCGTTTCAAGGGTGTTCTCGTCCGAAAAATCCAAATCGTCAGTCATTTCGCTGTGCTTGGCCATTTTTGATGCCCTCCTTGGTCTTGCAATCCTTGTCGGGTCCCAGGCCTTGATCCTGAATGGGAAATGATTGCCTGAGTGCCCGGTCAGCGTTTGCCGGGAAGGATGATTACGGATGCAGGCAGTCGCGCATCGGGATCCCCCATGCGGACCACAGGACTGATCTCACTTACGGAAAGAGAGATCATGTGATCCGTATTTTCCTCAAGTTCAATGGTTTCCTTGGTTCCACAGCCATCTTTTTGCGCCTGGATCAAATAGTGTCCGGGAGGGGCTACGATCGTGAATCGTCCATTCTGATCCGATTGGGCCTCAACCTGGGTTGACCCACCCTCAAACAGACCATAGAGCTTGATCTGGAAGTACCCCGCCTTGCACCCCTCTCCGAGCTGGATCACTCCGGAAAGCCGTGAGGAGTGGGGAGCGCTCCCTTTGCCGGGAACTCCGCCGACACTGAGATCTCCCTTCTTGTCGAAAAAGGGCAAAGAACACGAGTACCCTGCCAAAGAGAGCAGAGCAATCAGTCCAAGGATGGAGGTGTGTCGGGAACGAGCCATCGCCTTCTCTATCGGCGAAGGCAATTTGAAAATTTAGAGATATTTGATCAGGGATTCCGGGTGCGGACCAAGCCCGATGCCCAACGAACCATCTGGACGGCTAAATCCTGGTCAATTCCATCCGGATCCTTGATTCCGTCTTCTTCCGTCCAAATGAGCGGAGCCTCGGGATGGGGGCCACTGACAAAAACCCTTCCCTTGCCAAAAAAAGCGCGAACCGCTGCGATTTCTCCGGAATCATAGCTGGCAACCGGCTCTGCCTGGTTCTGGAATCCGTAAAAATAAGGTCCCCCTTCAAAAAACACCTGTCTTCGAAACCCGCCCCAGTTCAGAGACGGAAGGGAGTAATCGAGATTCGGCCGAATCGGCGACAAATAGTAGGGGGCGGTAAAGCCTGGAAGGATTCCAAGTCCCGCATATCGACTGGACCCGATCTTTCGAGTTGCCATGAAGGCCCCCGCACAAAATCCCACATACCCGCCACCCGATGCCACAAACATCCGGATGGACTCGCGAAGCTTCGGGCTCATGGTGTAAAAAGCGGTGACCGCCACCCCACCCGGCTGGATCCAAACCCGTGCCCCCCGAAACAATTCCGCAACCTCCGCTCCGGTCGAAGACTCGTCCAAATCGAGAGGCCCCACAAATCTCGGCTCGAAGCCTGCTTTTGCTGCGACCTCGGCGGACGCCTCGGAACAGCCATCCACACAGGCACCATCTCCTTTGTAGATCAACGCCACAGGACGAGCAGCGGCCTCGAAGGCCAGAAAGAAAACAGCAATGAAAATCCATTTCAACTGCGGTCGCACCATGCCTTGATCGTCGCTCTGTTTTATCGGCTTTGCAAAAATTTTTTCACTTCCAGAAAAACTTTATCGAACATGGGTTCGGTGAGTTTTTTTGTAAAGGTGTTCTGCTGACTCGGATGATAAGAACAAAAAATCATGCGTCCGTCCGCAAGACGGATTTGCCCGCCATGTCGAAATTCAGGGATCTTCTCCGCACCTCTCGCATGCTCCGGAAGAACTTCCCAAAGGCCTCGCAGAGCCATCCTCCCGAGGGCCAGGAAAACCTGAACCTTTGCCAAGCACTCCATCTCAGCCCGCAAGTATTGTGAACAAGACTTGATCTCCGAGGGGGACGGCTTGTTTTGCGGGGGCGCGCAACGGGCAATCGCGGTAATGAATGCTCCGCGAAGACGCAAATCATCATCCCGGCGGGTGCTTTCTGCTTGATTCGAGAATCCTGCCTTGTGAATGGCCCGAAACAGCCAAAGTCCGGACTGATCCCCTGTAAACATTCGACCGGTCCTGTTCGCTCCGTGGGCTGCAGGCGCAAGTCCCACGATCAGCAATCGGGCATCCGGATCGCCAAACCCGGGAACGGGTTTCCCCCAGTAGGTTTCTTCACGGAACTGCCTTCGCTTTTCTTCTGCGATCTTACGACAGTGACTCCTTAAGCGGGGGCATTGTTCACAGTTCTCGATTTGAAGTGCAATCTTCTCCAGATTCAAGAATCCTCCCCTGCAACCTCGAGCCTCTCGCCCGGCGCAAGTGTTCCAAGGAGATACTCCCCCATTTGAACTCGCTTCAGTCGAACGACGGTCAGCCCGACTGCTGCGAACATTCGCCGAACAAACCGGTTGCGGCCCTCGCTTACGACCACCTCATACCACCCGTTTTTCTCAAGGCGCTTGATGCTCTCAAACCTGCCGGGACCATCGGATAGCCCGATTTCCCTGCACAAGTCCTCCTGAAACCCGTCCACCCCCCGTCCCTGAACCTCGACTTCGTAAATCTTCTTTTTGCCAAACCTCGGATGGGTCAAGCGGAGGAGGAGATCCCCGTCCTCAGTCATGATCAACAGGCCTTCCGAATCCTCATCGAGCCTGCCGGCGGGATTTACTCCCGGGAGATCCTTGAAATAATCCATGACCGTGGGGCGCCCTTCCGGATCCGCCTTGGTGGTCACGACCCCCCTGGGTTTATGAAACAGAAAGGTCCGTTTTCGGACGGGCGGCTCAACGCGCGTACCATCGAGTGTAAGGGTGTCCACGTCGGGATCGAGCAGACGCCCCAAATCACGGAACACCTCCCCGTTCAGGGCAACACGGCCCTCGAGGATTGCAGCCTCAGCCTTGCGCCTGCTCATGATTCCGGTCGAAGCTATGAACTTGTGTGCCCGCTCTTTTTTCACGAATGAAAAAGCCGGACCATTGCTGGCCCGGCTTCCCCGAAGGTTTGGAAGTTAAGTGGAAACTCCGGCTTACTTCTTGGACTTTTTCTTGCGGAACGCGTTCTTCTTTTCGATCGAACGCTTGGACTTCGCATCGTGATAGGTCTTTGCAAATGCCTTGTCAGCCTGAAGCTTAGCCTTGCGCTTGTCACGTCCGAGCTTTTTCAGCGACCGGCGTCCGAGATTTTTTGCAGGAGTGGAAGTGGTTTGAGTTGCTGTTGCCATGATTTACCTCTGTTTTGGTTTGTAAGTTTATTTTTTCGTAAGGGTCGCCTGTCCCGGCTTCCAGTTCACCGGACAAAGCTCGCCAGTCTGAAGAGCCTGAAGCGTGCGAAGGGTCTCATCGACGGATCTGCCGACGCCAAGCGCATTGATGCTCATTGCTTGAAGGTTCCCGTCCGGATCAATGAGGAAAGTTCCACGAAGGGCAATCCCGCTCTCCTCGATCAGAACACCATAGTTCCGGGCGACCGAATGATTCGTGTCCGCAAGCACGGGGAACTTCACTTCGGGAAGATCGCGCTCAAACCACGCCTTGTGAGAGTGCTGGCTGTCAGTGGAACAACCGATCACCTGGCAGTTCGCTTCCATGAATTGTTTTTCGAGTTGTGCAAAGCCCCGGATCTCGGTTGGGCAAACGAAGGTAAAATCGAGAGGATAAAAGAAGAGGCACACCCATTTGCCGCGATAGTCCTTGAGCGAAACATCTTTGAATTGGCCACCGACGAATGCGGGGGATTTGAAATCAGGCGCGGATTGTCCTACTTTGAGATTCCACATGGGATGGAAGTTCCTTTCATTTTTTGAATTTCCTTACCTTAGCGGCAGAGGTACACTCTGACAAGCAAAATGCCTAAACCATTGACCCTAAAACGGCTTTTTCTCTTTACTCTGATCCCGGGTGGCCTGTATGCCGCTCTTTTTTTGATGCGTCCATTTTGGTTTCGACCGGTCTGCGGGATGGAGCCCGAGCTCTGCACGCGTGCCGGGGTCAATGGATTTGATCAACTTGCGTTCCAATACGGATCCGTTTTTGCGGATTTTTGCTCGAACATCGTACAGAACACCATGGGCGCCCTCGCCTTTCTTCTTCCATGGGTGCTCAGGGTGCCCCGCCAGGTGGCCATCCGGCTCAATCTCCTTTTGCTTTCGATCACGGCATGGAACGGCGTGCTTCTTGAGGTGGTTCGCGGACTGGTCCAAAGACCAAGACCCCTTGTGTACGCATCCCCCCTTACGGATGGAGCCAATATCCATCAATACACCTCCTTTTACTCGGGCCATACGAGTTTTGTCACATTGGCCCTGTGCTTTAGCCTGCTTTGGGTTGGGCAAATTCTGCCGGGTCACCGAAAGACAAGAATCGCTCTTTTGGTGCTTTTCCCGGCCGCAAGTCTCCTTACGGGCGCACTCCGGGTGATCGGGGGAAGGCACTACCCCACTGATGTGATCGGGGGATTGGTCTTTGGCACACTTGTATGTCTCACCGTCATGAGAGTTTCAGGCGATAAATTCCTGAGAAATTCATCGATTCCGGTGTATCCTGAATCTCGATGAAACGGACGGTTTTCTTGAGTTTGTGCGTCCTCGGGTGGCTGCCATGGGCCGTCCAAGCCTTTGAGTTCAAACCCTGCACTCCCGCAAACGAGTACCTCGAGGAAGGGCTAAAGTCCCTCTCTGCACAATGTCATGAGGTCCAGACAAAGCTTCCCGATGCCCCGGGCCTTGAAGCACTTTCCCGACCAGAGTCCGAGGTTGCCTGCATTGCCCTTGCCATGTCTCGGTTTTCAGAAAAGGGTGTTGGATACGCCTATAAAAAATGTCCCTCCTCGAAATCAGTGCCGAGCCTTGTTGACCGGCCCTGCATTTCCAGAACCTATGTGGAAACGGTTCTCGATCGCTATAAAGCGGTCTCAAGCTGCGTATTTCAAGGCTCCACCATTACCCACCGCGAGACCTTTCCCCTCTTTGCACTGGAGTCGGGATTCCATTTGAATGTCACGAGCGGCTCCGGGTGCCGCGGCCTTGGACAGCTCAGCAAGATTGCGGTTCAGGAGATGGACGCAGTAGACACAGCGGACCTCGAGATCTGCGAAAAACCCTATTCCCGGAGCACCCTCCGCGACCAACCATCCTGTGCGGGCTTTGAGAAACAACTCAGCGCTCCCATCCCGGATCATTCTAAGAAACTCGGAGAGTGCGAGGTCATTGCGCTTCCGGAAAATCCGGATGCAAACCTTCTCTACTCATTGCGCTTGTACCGGATGCTGAAAGACGACAAGGCCGCCTCACCCATCCAAAAAAACCATGCTCGCCTGAAAGCACTCGGCTTAACCGAGAGTGAAATCAACACCCTTCACATTCGCATTGCCCGACTCATGTACAACGGCGGATACCCGTCGATCCAAGCCACCTTCAATTCCTTCATGAGATCGGTATCAGCCAAATCCCTCAGCGCCGCTTCCAGGGGCGAATCCCTATGGAACCTCTACAAAGCGCACATTTACAATCATTACCCGGCCAAGGGCCAAGCGCGAAGAAAAGAGGTTCGCGACTATGTGAGCAAAATCGAAAGCGCCAAGGCACAAATCGAAGAAAGAGGGGGCTCGGAATGCTTCTAAGAAAAATCATTCCTTGCATTTGCATGCTCCTTGCCCCCATCCCCCTCGCGTTGGCTCAACCGGACTCAACCACCCTCCCCGAGTTTCGGGGAAAAACAGAAGCTTCCAGAATCGATGAGGCGCTTTCCTGGATTCGCAAGAAAACCGAACCAAGCCAAAGCGCCGACCCCGTGGGCGAAGCCTTGGAATCGGCTCAAATTCTCTTTTTCCTGGAAAGCCATTTGGAGACCCTGAAGTCCACGTCATTCCGGTGCAAGAACAGGGATATGGAATTCGAAAAGAGCCTTGCTCGAAGCCTTCCTCGAAATGCAGATCCTGAAGAACTCAAGCCCGCCTACAGAGAAGCCCTGAAAAAACTTTTTTCGTCACTTTGCCCAAAACACAATCAGGACTCTTCGTCGATCTGATCGTGCTTCAGCTCATCTCCGGGCTTCACGCCCGTGGAGTTCACGATCCGGGCTGGGATTCCGGTGGCAGTGCAATGCTCGGGCACTTCCTTGATCACCACCGAATTTGCGCCGATCCGGGCATAGTTTCCGATTCGGATGTTTCCCAGAATCTTTGCACCCGCTCCCACCACGACATGGTTCCCGAGTGTTGGATGCCGCTTGACCGGACTCAAGTCCACGCCACCCAAGGTCACCCCGTGGTAGATCAGGCAATTGTCACCGATTTCCGCGGTCTCCCCGATCACCACACCCATGCCGTGATCAATGATGAGGTTTTTTCCGATTCGCGCCCCCGGATGAATGTCGATCCCGGTCAAAAAGCGACTGAGCTCGCTGATCGCACGTGGAAAGAAAGGAACTTTTGCTTGATAAAGGGCATGGGCAACCTTGTGAAGAAGGGTCGCCTTCACTCCAGGGTAAAGCAGGATAACTTCGAGGGAGCTTTTGGTCGCAGGATCATATTTCCGGTACGACTCGATCAGCCCGGCCATCAGGATCCCATGATGTTGAAGCCGGAATCCACATACAGAAGATTCCCGGTCATGTGGCGTGCGCCATCCTGACACAGGAATGCCGCAAGCTCGCCCACATCCTCAGGACTCACATTTTCATGCAAGGGCGCCTTCTCTTCAATCTGGCTCAGAATGTCCCGGAAATTTGAAATACCGCCTGCCGCAGCAAGAGTCTTGATGGGACCTGCTGAAATGGCATGGACGCGAATCTTTTGTTTTCCGAGATCATGGGCCAGATAGCGCACCGAAGACTCGAGTGCGGCTTTTGCAACACCCATGACTCCGTAGCCGGGAATCACCTTCTCTGATCCGTAGTAGGTCAGGGTGATGATGGTTCCGCCGGTCTCGGGCATGAGTTTTGAAGCCTCCCGGGAAGTAGCGACAAGGGAATATGCACTGATGTCGAGCGCGAGCTTGAAACCATCGCGTGAAGTATCCACAAACCGGCCGTGAAGGTCGTCCTTGCTCGCGAAAGCAACGGAATGAATCAGAATGTCGATGCCACCCCACGTCTCCTTCACTTTGTTGAAAATCGCGGAAACTTGATCATCCTGAGTCACATCACAGGCTTCGATGATCTCGGCTCCCACACTTTCCGCAAGGGGGCGAACCCTGCGCTCAAGCGACTCGCCCAGATAATTGAAGGCGAGCTTCGCTCCTTGTGCATGAAGCGCCTGTGCAATCCCCCATGCAATCGACCGGTCATTGGCAAGACCCAAAATCAGTGCTCTTTTTCCTTTAAGTGAACTCATAAAAATCAACCTTTCCAAAACTACTGACAAAAAGAGGCAAGACCCCAACTTCCGATTTGAGCGCGGAAACTGGAAGAAAGAAACGACAGGGGACAAACAGGGGCTCCGTCCAACAACACCTGGAAAGCAATCTGGTTGTTTCCAACATTGAACCCTACCATCGTTCCGATGACTTGCCCGGCGACCACTGAATCACCCGTGCGAACCACGGGAGTGATGCCGATATAACGAGTTGCAAGTCGACCGGAATGAGCAATGGTCAAGGTGAACCCCGACACCCCGTTGAAGCTCCCCACTCCACTCGAGGTAACGATGCCCCGGGCGGGTGCGATGTAGCTTGCACCACCGAAGCCTGCAGTCAGAGAGTTCAGGATCCAAAAGGGATTCGAGGCAGAAAACGGGGTAGCAGTTCCTCCGTTGAACACTCCAAAATTCTGCACAATCGGTTGAATTTCTGGAATCGAGCTGTCATTGAACAGCGAGAGAGGATCCACCGATCCACCCGCATTTCCGCAACTATTCAGCGTTGCGAGAGAAACCAGGAGCATTCCAAGCTTAAGAAAATTCTTCAATTTTTCCACGATTCGTTCCCCATCCTAGAATTTGAATCCGAGCCCGCCCGAGTAAGCGAGATAGGTCATTTTGTTCGCACCAATGATGAAATTCACAGGAATCCGCGCGAATGCTGAAAAACCTGATCCGAAATCGTATTCCACACCGCCGCGCACCTGAAGCATGAAGTAGCCATAGGCACGGTAGCTCACGGCGCCGGGAGCATTGATGTACCCGAAGGCCCCGCCCAACCCGAAATCCATCACAGTAAAGAGATCCTCCGTAACTTTTCCCGGAAGCCCGATTCCGGCAATCAAGGGAATCAAACGAAAACTGCTCAAGGTGTCGGAGCGCAGGGTGAAGGAGGAGTACCCCACGGACAGGTAATTCCGCATCCAAGGAGCGATCCACCCGTCGAAATCAAGCTCTGCACTGAAACCCAAATTCGAGTTGAAGTTCTGGGCAGAAGTACCTACCGCAACCGGATATTCCACTGCGGCCTTCAACCCCACCGCGGCCTCGGATACACCGCCTGCAAGACAACATACCAGTCCCATCGCAAACTGCGCTTTTTGCCACCCTAGCTTCAGATTCATGTATGGAATCCTAACCCAATTACTCGGAAATTTGAACACCAATTCCTTTAAATAATTCAACCTTTACGTGGTAACTTCCCTCCATGCTCGAGCTGCTCTTTGAAGATGAACGCATTCTCGCGTTTCACAAACCGGGTGGGCTTCCCTCCCAGTCCCAATCCCATTCCCCAAAAGACACCGCGGAGAGCCTTGCAAAGTCCCTTCACCCGAACCATGACCTCCATCTGCTTCACCGACTCGATACGGGCACCAGTGGAGTGCTGCTTTTTTCGAAATCAAGAGAGTCCTTTGACGAAATCCGTTTACTCTTCAAGAAAAGGGAACTTCGAAAATTCTATCGAGCCCGATGCTGGAGTCGCTCCCGAAACCATGCGTTTCCAGAAGTGATCGACACCCCCCTTGCACACCACCCGAAGAGCAAAAAAAGAATGATCGCAATCCCCGAAGGGCTTCATCGAAGCTACCGGGGAAAGCCTCTTGAGGCGATCACGCTGATCCATGAATGGAGGGAAATCCATGTTCCCCGGGAATCCGGCTTTCACGAAGGACTGTCCACTCTCGAATTCAACTTGGAAATCAAGACCGGAGTCATGCACCAGATCCGCGTCCACCTCTCCCACCTTGGATTTCCCATCCAAGGAGATAGTCTCTACGGCCGGGATCTTCCGCCAGCTCCAAGACTCGCCCTGCATGCCGAACGGGTTGAGTTCGAGGTCCGGGGATACTGCTACCGGATCGAATCCCCTGACCCCGGATTTCACTCACCTTTGTGAAAGAGCCTGCACCCTTCGATCGTGAGATCAAGTCTCGCACTCGAATCAAGGCAGCTGTAAAACACGTGGGTCTGATCCCCGTAACTCCGCCCCTTTTCTACGTAAATCTGCCCGTTTTCAGAGACCTCGCACGGATTGTCCATGGTGCAATGACCGCCACTGTCGTTGCCGGTGCTGTTGATCCCGACCACGGTCCGGGTTCTTGGGTCAAGGATGGGTGAGCCCGATGTCCCGTGGATGGTCTCGCATCCACCCTTGCTGTATCTCATCGAGTCCTTGCTCACGTAATCCGCCTCGCGAAGCTCGAATACAAAGCGATCGATCCTGCAAGAATACCCCTGTTGCCAGTACCCGGAGAGGATCTCGATCGGATCCCCGAGCTTCGGCCTTGTTGAGTTCACAACAATTGCATCCACTCCGAATTTTTGTTTGATTTGGGCGTAGTTCTGCTCAAGCGTGTACAGGGCAACATCGTTCCAGGTAATGGTGGCATACAAGAGCTCACGGGCCGCAACCGATCCCGGAAGAATCGAACCATCCTGAGCCAGGAACTGAAAGGTCCGCTTCGAAGGCACATGGTACGAAAACTCATTCGCAGGCATCATCCCTCCGAAAGCCCCGCTCACGCAATGACCATTGGTGAGGATCAGGCCCGGATCCTGATCCCTGGCCCCCTCAAACCGCACGAGTGATCCCGAACAATTGGAGAGCTTCACAATTCCGCGAAAATCATAATTGGCCTCGTGATCAAAAACCTTCTGCGCACGCTCAAGATCAAGAGGCAAAGGCTTTGCCTCAGACTGGCTGTTTAGCCCGAAATTGAAGACAAGAATCGCAATGATCGAACCGAATGATCTCATGAGTCCCCCTGCGTCTGAGCGTCTCGAACTCCCAAACCCTTGGCAATGAAATTCGTTGTTGCTGTGCAGGAGCTGCATTCAGGACGCGATTCCTCATGGCACGGTGGTCATGCAGAAAACTTGGCCTCCCCTTTTTTCCGGATTTCCCGTATAAATGACCCCTTATGAGCAAAAAAATCACCGCCGCCATCACCGCCGTCGGCGGCTTCGTTCCCGAATACCGTCTGACCAACCAGGAACTCGAGAAAATGGTCGACACCAATGATGAGTGGATTCGCACCCGGACGGGAATCGAGGAACGCCGCATTCTGAAGGGCGAGGGACTCGGAACCTCTGATCTCGTTGCTCCCGCCGTGCTCGAACTCTGTAAAAAACGGGGGATCGACCCGAAAGAGATCGACTGTCTGATCGTAGGCACCGTCACCCCCGACCACCCCTTTCCCTCAACCGCCAACGTGGTCTGCGACAAGATCGGAGCCACCCAAGCCTGGGGCTATGACATCTCGGCCGCATGCTCGGGCTTTCTCTACGGACTCACCACCGGTGCCGCACTGATTGAGAGCGGGCGTTATCGGAAAGTGGTTGTCGCGGGCGCCGACAAAATGAGTTCGATCATTGATTATCAAGACCGCAACACCTGCATCATTTTCGGTGACGGCGGCGGCGCAGTTCTCCTTGAGCCAAACACAGAGGGGTTCGGGGTACTCGACAGCATCCTGAAAAGCGATGGCGCAGGACGGAAACATCTTAGAATGGATGCAGGTGGCTCACTCCTTCCCGCATCTCATGAAACCGTCGAAAAGCGTCAGCACTACGTGTATCAGGAAGGTGCGGCCGTTTACAAATTCGCAGTGAAGGGCATGGCCGACTCCGTGGAGGAGCTCATGAAGCGCAATCACCTGACAGCAAACGAGGTCGCTTGGCTGATTCCCCATCAGGCAAACATCCGGATCATCGAATCCACAGCGGAACGCGCAGGAATGCCGATGGAAAAGGTGATGCTCAACATCAAGCGCTACGGCAATACCACGGCAGGCACCCTCCCCCTTTGCCTTTGGGATTGGGAGAAACAGCTCAAAAAGGGAGACAACCTGATCCTTGCCGCTTTCGGCGGAGGCTTCACCTGGGGCGCAACTCTTGTGCGCTGGGGTTGCTGAATTCACGAATGACCCGAAGGGTTGTTTCATCGGTTGAGTGAATTCCGTACCAGCCTTGGGGCTCATGGGGGGGATCAAGTTCCCAGGTCCAGTAGGCGATTCCTGCAATCGGGCACCCTCTATGTTTTAGCCGGTCAAGCTCTTCGTGAACGCGCTGCAAGTACCGGTCTCTCCAGGTGGTGGGACTGCGCGGATCAAGACTTTTACAATCGCGGGCCAGATTCAACTCCTCCACCAAAAGCGGAGTTCCGAATCTCCTCGCGAGTTCACCGTGGGATTCAAGATAGGCGCGAGTCTTCTTCCATGCACGCTCGAAAGTTTTTTCAGGCCTCTTCGGATCATACCACCCCCAGTTTTCAGGCCAAATGTGCACCGTCAAATAATCAAAGCGACATCTCTCCTGCAGCGCCACAAGACCTGTGCGGGTTCCCATGGGGAGCGGCCCCTCACCGATTCCCCCCAAACTGAGTGGTAACCCCGGGGCACGTGAGCGAATGATCTTGGTACTCTCCTCAGCCCACTCGTGAAGATCGCTTGCATAGAAGAAGGGAGTGGGCTCATTTGCGAGTTGAAACGAAAGAATCGCTCGATGGTCCGCTGGAACATGATCTAGAATTGCATTCAAGAGACGATGATACCGTTTCATCACCTCCGCATCTGAAAACACCCCTGCCGCCCTGATGAAAAATCTCGCCATATCGAACAGCGACGCATCCGGACCAATCACAGGAAACCGCTTCCTGCCCGCCCACTCTGCATATGCCGGAAATCCTCCGCTCCAACTCCAGAAATTCCCGAGCATGACCACTGCCTGCAGCTCATGCCTTTGCAATCGATCCAGCAATCGGAGCAAAATTTCGGCACTTCTTTGGTCGTGCGCATCGTCTGGCCCCTGAATCGCAGGGCGGATCGAATGCGGACTCCCGATGCATTGGGTGCTGGCAAGAATCCGCACCCAGGATACGCCAATGGACTTAAGCCTGATGATGGCCGTCTCAAGGCGTTCCTGATCAAGGGGATCGGCAGAGGCCTCCCACTGAATCGCAGGCCATAGATTCATTCCCTTCCGAATCGGATTCAACTGCATCCCATGCTGTTCCCGCAGTGAAGACATCTGAAGCAGGATCCATTTCTGACTGTGGAATGTCCACAGGCATCACACGGAGGTGCGTCTCCGGAGATCGCGCTCAGCTGCGCATCAATCGCGTCCACGGTTTTTTCAGTACGTGTTCGACGGGAGGACGGAGATACATGTGCCAAATCCGATCGCTCAAGGTACTCAATGCCCAAGGTTCGAAACACATAATCAATGAGGGACGTGGCCAATTTGATGTGTGGATCACCCTGAACCGCACCGGCCGGTTCAAAGCGCGTGAAAGTAAACCGATCGACGAACTCCTTGAGCGGGACTCCGAACTGAAGACCAAGACTGATCGCAATGGCAAAACAATGAAGAAGCGCACGCGAATCCACGGCCCCTCCCTCCGCATCAGTGCGGTCAAGGTCAACAAAGATTTCCCCGAGACTGCCATCCGGATATTCGCCCGTCCGAAGGGTAAGCTTGCGTCCTCCTACGGTTGATTGAAGAGTGATCCCCGCACGCTTCTCCGGAAGCTCCCGTCTCATATGGATTGAGGGCGTCTGCGCTCCTACAGCAGTGCTGAGCGGTTGCGAGGCCTTGCATCCATCGCGATACACGGCAATCGACTTGAGTCCGAGCTTCCAGGCCATGAGATGAATCATCTCGATTTCCTGCACACTTGTTTCGTTCGGCAGGTTCACTGTTTTTGAAATCGCACCCGACAGAAATGGCTGAACAGCCGCCATCATTCGAACATGGCCCATGGGCGAGATGAACCGCACTCCCTCCGGTCCGCAGCGATTGGCGCAATCAAAGACCGAAAGGTGGGAATCCTTCAAATGAGGCGCGCCCTCAAGCATCATCCGCCCACAAATGCGCGCCTCTTCACTCTTCACATCCGAAGGAGACAACCTCAGATGCGAAAGAGCACTGAATTCAGGGGCTTCGAAAATTTCTTTCGCAATTCCCATGCGAAGGAGAAGCTCATCCCCAAGTGTCTCACGGCGAAAGACCGATGCCAGATCAAAGGCTTCAGGCAAGAGCAACTCCAATCGATCGAGATCAGAATCCAAAAACCCAAATCCCCGAAGATACGTACGCGACAGAAGTCCAGTCCGCTCCTCGAACTTCAGTGTGCCAAGCATGTGCTTCATCATGTCGGCAATTTCTTCGTTCGTGTAGCCCAGATGCTGAAGCGCAAGAGGAACCGAGCGATTCACCATCTTGAAGGATCCGCCCCCGGAGAGTTTCTTGAATTTCACAAGCGAGAAGTCAGGCTCAATCCCTGTAGTATCGCAATCCATGAGAAGACCGATCGTGCCTGTCGGAGCCAACACCGTAACCTGAGCGTTGCGGTATCCATGCTTTGCCCCCAGTTGAAGAGCCCTCTTCCATGAACCGAGGACGCGCTCCTGAAATCCAGAAAATACCTCATGGTTTGACTCAAGCGCGGCACCGGCTCCTGCGTAAATCATTCGTGCCGCCTTTTCGTGCCTGAGGAGAACCCGCTTCATCGCGCTTTTGTTTTTTGCATAGCCCGCAAACGAGCCTCTCACCGAAGCAATCTCGGCGCTCATGGAATAGGCCTCCGCAGTCATAAAGGCCGTGATTTCGGCGGCAAGGGCGCGTCCCTTGTCAGAATCATAGGGAAGCCCCTGCACCATGAGCAGGGCTCCGAGATTGGCGAATCCCAGCCCGAGCGGACGGAACTGATGCGAGCGCTCCGCAATTTGTGCTGTCGGATAACTCGAAAGATCCACCAGGAGTTCCTGCGCAAGAATCAGCACCCGTACGACTTGAGCGAATCCGTCAAAATCAAAGCCTCCATCCGCATCAAGAAACTTCAGCAGATTGATCGATGCAAGATTGCAAGCCGTATCGTCGAGGAACATGAACTCGGAGCACGGATTTGAGGCTCGAATCGGTCCTGAGCGAGGACAAGTATGCCAAGAATTGATCGTGGTGTCGAATTGGAGCCCCGGGTCCGCGCACGACCAAGCAGCCTCGGCAATCTCCTTCCAGATTTGGTGCGCGGGCACCTCCGTTACAACCTTGCCCGTGGTTCGAGCGCGAAGTGCCCAGGCTCGTCCTTGAAGGAGCGCCTCCATGAATGAATCATTGAGTCTCACCGAATTGTTAGAATTCTGGCCTGAGACCGTTCGGTATGCCTCGCCATTGAAATCGGCAGGATACCCTTCCCGAATCAGTGCACGCGCTTTGTCTTCTTCAAGCTTCTTCCATCGGATGAAATCGAGAATCTCCGGGTGATCCGCATCAAGACACACCATCTTGGCGGCTCTCCTTGTGGTACCGCCCGATTTCGTAGCACCGGCTCCGCGATCCAGCACTTCGAGAAAGCTCAAAAGGCCGGACGAACTGCCTCCTCCCGAGAGCTTTTCCTCCCGACCACGGATTTTGGAAAAGTTGGTGCCCGTACCCGATCCGTACTTGAAGAGGCGCGCCTCACTCTTCACCAGATCGAAAATCGCCATCAAGTCATCTTCCAAGGATTGGATGAAACAGGCGGAGGTCTGGGGAGATTTCAAGTTATCTTCAATCTCAACCCCATGGCCCTTTTCTTGATCAAAAATGAAATTCCCGCCCGAGCCCCGAATCCTGTAGGAGTCGAAAAGACCTAAATTGAACCACACAGGCGAATTGAACGCCGCCAGCTGGTGGAGAAGGATGTGTTGAAGCTCGGCCTCGAACACCCGGGCATCTTTCGGACTCAGCACCCGAGAGCGGGCCGCCTCCTGCCTGAGCCTTCCGGTAATCCGTGTGATCACCTGTTTCACCGAGGTCTCCTGCCCCGACTTCGGAACTCCGACGCGCCTCATGTACTTTGAAGCCAAAATATCGATCGCAAGCTGCGACCATCCCTCCGGCACCTCAATTCCCTTCTTCTCAAAGAGAACCTTGCCGGAAGGATCCCGGAGGATGGAATTGGCACGGACAAAACGCGTCCCCGCGAAAGGCGAACGCCCTTCACGTGTAAAGCGCCTGAAGATGCGGCCTGCCTTCAAGGGCTCGGCTTGAGCCCCCTTGGTTCTGGCCCCATTTCGTTGACGTTTCTTTCCACGCATCATTGCTTATCATTGTATCACACAATGCATCACACAATCGTGCCGTTCCGGACTTGCCTTTTTACATAAAATTAGTTTAAATTCATGAGCTTGCAAGGGAACCCCTCTCCCGGAGCGTGGCCTCAAGCCCGGAAGGTATTTCACCGAAACGAAGAAAGCGGCTTCTATGAGCGAAAACGACCTCTACATCAACCGCGATTTAGGCTGGCTTGAATTCAACGCTCGGGTGCTGCACGAGGCGCTCGATGATCGCACCCCTCTTTTTGAGCGGGTCCGGTTCTTGGGAATCTTTCAAAGCAATCTCGACGAATACTTCATGAAGCGCATGGGTTCGCTCTATTCCCATGCACGGGTCCATTTTCGCGAGCGCTTGATCCCTCTCATCCAGGAGGCTCAGCAATGTTTCAAAAAAGACCTCCTGCCGGCCCTCAGGGAGGGAGGAATCGAACTTGTTCCTTGGGCCAAACTGAGCGATCAGGAGAAAGAGCGCGCGAACACATTTTATCAAACCCAGGTCTTTCCGGTTTTGACTCCTTTCGCGGTCGACTCGGGCCACCCCTTTCCTTTTCTCTCAAACCTTTCGATTTCGCTCGGGGTGACGCTCAAGTACCCGGGTCGGGACGATGAGACCCAGTTCGCACGACTCAAGGTTCCCACTCACTTCCCGCAGTGGGTTCGCGTGGATGGACGCCGGGACTCGAAAAAAGCTCGATATGTTACCATCCTTGAAGTGATTGCCTCAAACCTGGGCTCGCTTTTTCAAGGCATGGAAATCCTGAACGTCATGCCCTTCCGGATCACCCGCAACACCAACATCGATCACGACGACGAATCCGATGACATGCTGGAGCAAATTTCAGAAGAGTTAAAAGAGCGAAAGTTCGGGGATGTGGTGCGTCTTGAGTACTGGGGCGATGGCGATACGATGATCATCGATATGCTCCGGGATGAACTGCACCTCGATGAGGATCAGATTTTCGGAGTGAAGGGCCTCCTTGAGTACACTTCGCTCAAGCACATTCTTGATCTGTCGCGCCCCGAGTACAAATACGAGCCTTGGATTCCGGTTCCGCCGCCGGCCCTTTCAGACCCGGAGAGGGATATTTTCCTTTCGATCAAGCAAAATGACATTCTGGTCCACCACCCTTATGAGAGCTTTGCGAACTCGGTGGAACGATTCATTCGCTCTGCCGTGAATGACCCGAAGGTCGTTGCAATCAAAATGACCCTTTACCGCGTGGGCGCTGACAGCCCGCTCATTCCGCTTCTCATTCGTGCCGCTGAACTCGGCAAGCACGTGGTGTGCCTCGTGGAACTGAAGGCCCGCTTTGACGAGGAAAAGAACATTCTTGTGGCCCAAAATCTCGAAGATGCAGGAGTACACGTGGTGTACGGAGTGATCGGGCTTAAGACCCACTGCAAGACCACGCTTGTGGTGAGGCAAGAGGGCGATGAGATGCGCAGTTACTGCCACATCGGCACCGGAAACTACCACTCGGTGACGTCGAGGCTCTATACCGATTTTGGTCTATTTACCTGCAAAAAGGACATCGCAGATGATGTTGTGAACCTCTTTCATTTTTTGACCGGCAAGTCTCAAAAGAAGGACTACAAAAAACTGCTCGTTGCCCCCCTCACGATGAAAGAGCAGTTCCTGAAAAAAATCCATCGAGAGATCCATCACGCCAAGAAAGACCAGCCAGCACGCATCATTGCAAAAATGAACAGCCTTGATGATCGCGAAATGATTCAAGCGCTTTATGAGGCATCAAATGCAGGGGTCAAGATTGACCTCATTGTGCGCGGCTTTTGTTGTTTGAGACCCGGGGTGAAAGGACACTCCGAGAATATCCGTGTGTTTTCGATCATCGGGCGATTCTTGGAACACTCCCGCGTATTCTACTTCAGGAATGGCGAGAAAGATCCTTTGAACGGCGAGTTTTTTATTGGCTCTGCCGATTGGATGCACCGGAATCTTGCGACTCGGGTGGAGGCCGTTGCCCCGGTGGAAGAACACTCCCACAAAGACAGGATCTATGAGTTTCTTGAAATCATGATCGAGGACCACCGCCAGGGCTGGGAGATGGGTTCCGACGGCACCTACCACCGCTCAAAGCTGAAACACCCGAAAAAAGAGCACGGTACTCATCTTGCGCTCATGATGAAGGCGCGAATTCGCTAAGGTTCCTGTTCAAACCAAAGATTCATTCCGGAATCGAGAGAACCGTTTGGGGGTTCGGATAACCTCCATAAATTGATCCATTTGCAAGCTGTCCGGAATACCCACCCCCCCAGCATTTTACGGTTCCATTTGAAAGCAAAGCGCAGGCGTGTTCACGTCCTGCTGAAATCGCAGTAGCGTTCGTCATTCCGGAGCCGGACACAGGGGATGATTGATTCGCAGTTGACCCATTTCCAAGCTGGCCTGAACCCCCAGCCCCCCAACATTTCACCGATCCTCCTGAAAGGATCGCGCAGGTATAGTTTTCGCCCGACGAAACCGCGGTAGCAGTGGCAATTCCAGTCACTGGCACTGGATAAAATTGATTGGATGTTGTTCCATTTCCGAGCTGTCCGTTACCCCCATACCCCCAGCATTGAATCGTTCCATTTGAGAGCAGCGAACAGACATGGGTAAGTCCCAGTGAAACAGTAGAAGCGGTAGAGCTGAGCCCGATCGCTGAGACTGGCGAAAATGAATGATAAATCGTACCCGAATCAGGGTCAGAATCGGATTGTCCGTTTCCAAATATCCCGAAGTAGTTGCTTCCCCAACACCGCACACTGCCACTCACAACACCACAAGTACTTGCAAACCTTCCGAAATCTTCTATGTAATGTGAACCTCCGATCGAAAGTGAAGTCACGCCTGTAAGCACCGAGCCGGAGGCATTCTGAACTTGTAATGACGTTGAGGACAGGTATGCTGAAAGATTGCCCAATTCACCCAGATACCCCTCACCCCAACATTTCACCGAGGTGTCTGAAAGCAAAACGCAGGTGTGATTGGCCCCTGCCGAAATCGCAATCGCGTTCGTGATTCCTGAAACTTGCACAGCGGGGGATTGATAGGAGGTTGATCCATTTCCAAGATAGCCCGAGCCCCAGCATTTCACCGATCCCCCCGAAAGGATCGCGCAGGTGTGAGCGGTACCCGCCGAAATCGCAGTGGCATCCGTTACTCCTGTCACTGAAACGGGGGAGAATTGATCAGAGGTTGACCCGTTTCCAAGCTTGCCGTTAACCCCAGACCCCCAGCACTTCACCGATCCCCCCGAAAGGATCGCGCAGGTATGAGAATAGCCCGCCGAAATCGCAATGACATCGCTAAGCCCTAGCACCAAATCTGGCGTGGTTGCCGAAACCCCAGAAGCACCATTTCCCAGCTGCCCGGATGACCCATACCCCCAGCATTTCACCGATCCCCCCGAAAGGATCGCGCAGGTATGAGAGCCTCCTGCGGAAATCGAAGTGGCACTCGTAATTCCTGAAACTTGCACAGCGGGGGATTGATAGGAGTTTGATCCATTTCCAAGCTGGCCGTAATGTCCATACCCCCAGCATCTGAGCGCTCCTCCCGACAAGAGCGCGCAGGTGTGATTGCCACCCGCCGAAATCGATGTAGCACTCGTAATTCCTGTAACTTGCACGGAATACGACTGATTCGCAGTGGATTCGTTTCCAAGCTGACCGTAGGCCCCACCCCCCCAGCATCTGAGCGCTCCCCCCGAAAGGAGTGCACAGGTGTGCTGGTAGCCCGCCGAAATCGCACTGGCGTTTGTGATGCCTGAAACTTGCACGGGCGAGGATTGATCAGAGATTGATCCGTTTCCAAGCTGTCCGGCACCCCCAGACCCCCAGCATCTGAGCTCTCCCCCCGAAAGGAGTGCACAGGTGTGCTGGATGCCCACCGAAATCGCAGTCGCGTTTGTGATCCCTGAAACTTGCACGGGGGAGGATTGATTGGAAGTTGATCCATTGCCAAGCTGACCACTCCAGCCGGCGCCCCAGCAACTGAGCGATCCTCCGGAAAGGAGCGCGCAGGTATGATAGTAGCCTGCCGAAATCGCTGTCGCAGTCGTAATTCCTGCAACTTGCACAGGGGAGGATTGATCAGATGTTGATCCATTTCCTAGCCGTCCGGCGCCCCCATCCCCCCAACATTTCACCGTTCCATTTGATAGCAAAGCGCAGGTGTGAAAAGCCCCCGCCGAAATCGCAGTCGCGTTTGTGATTCCTGTAACTTGAACGGGGGCGGTTTGACTGGCAGTTGCTCCATTTCCTAGCTGTCCGGAACCCCCATTCCCCCAACATTTCACCGTTCCATCTGAAAGCAAAGCGCAGGTGTGACTGCCCCCTGCCGAAACCGCAAGGGTCGAGATGGCTGATACCACAGCTACGCTCACGCTCGACTCTACAATTTGACCAAGACTGCTGGTCAGCTGAACTGTGTAGCTCGCAGTGGCGGCACTTGCACTTGGAGTGCCACTGATCGCGCAAGTTGAATTGTTGAGGCTCAATCCACTCGGCAGCGCCGGAGTTCCTGCCTTGATCGCGCAGCTTTGCACTGTGGCTCCCGAGCCCGCACTGATCGTGGTAGGCGTTATGCTCATCGCAATCCCAACCGTGCCCGAGGTGCCGGTCGCGCCGGCAAAGGAAAGAGCCGGGGTTGAAGTCCCCGCACCTGTTAAATCAAAATTCACGCTCCCGGCGGTAGAGATCGCATCGGTGTAGGTGATGCTCAAGGTCTGGCTTGAGCTTACCACTACGACCGGAGCAAAGCCCAGGATGATGGTGCAGGTGGCCCCCGATGCAAGAGTGAATCCGCAGGTGCCACCGGTTCTTGAGAATACTCCTGAGATCCCGGCCAGTGCGATTGAACTTGCCGTGATTCCGCCTGAGTTTGAAACAGTAAGAGTCAGATTCTGCGCACTCCCGACCGCCACACTCCCAAAATTATGGGGCGAGGTGTGAGAGGTGATGCTTAGGCTTGCAGCCGATGCGACCCGCTCGTAGCTTGCGCTGAGGCTTGCGACGCCTGAACATACCGAGCGATTGCCTGCAGGGTCAGTGGAGTCGGAATAGAATTCATATGCTCCAACAGACAAAGACAAGCTCGTCAAATCCACCGTGCTTCCGCTCGTCACCACCGCACTTCCCTTTAAGCTCGGTACAGCGCAACTCGAACTGGTGTAAATCGCAACCGTGTCGCCTGAGGTGACCCCTGAGACCGTAAATACAGGAGTCGCGGAAAGCCCGGGCGTTGATGCCGGAGTTTTTAACGCGATTCCGGATTGCGTGGCCGGCGCCACTGTATCGAGAGTCACCGAATTCGAGTCAACTCGCGCGCTCACACCGCCTAGGCTGTTTCTCATCCACACGCTCAGCGTCTTTGCCCCGTTCGCCCCACTCACGGTGAAGCTTCCGGGAAGCGTGCTTCCTGTGACCCAAGAGCATCCCGAAGCATCAATGCTGTTCTCCCGAATGCAATATTCCGCAAAAGCACCCGTCACTGCTCCATAGGAAAGATCGTAGGTGGTCGAGTTCGTCGGACTCGAATTGATCACAGTCACCGATGCAAGCACCGGAAGAGCGGTGACCAACAGGCTCACGCTCGCCTCTACAATTTGACCAAGACTGCTCGTCAGCTGAACTGTGTAGCTCGCAGTGGCGGCACTCGCACTTGGAGTTCCACTGATACCGCAAGTTGAATTGTTCAGACTCAGTCCACTCGGCAGCGCCGGAGTGCCTGATTTGATCGCGCAGCTTTGCACCGTTGCTCCCGGGCCCGCACTGATCGTGGTGGGCGTTATGCTCATCGCAACTCCAACGGTGCCAGACATGCCGGTCGCGTCGGCATAGGATAGAGCAGGGGTTGATTTGTTCTGGGCTGCAAGGCGAGCTCGCTTCTGGGACGGACGCTCTCCTAAAATTATAGGTGAACAAGAGGTCAGAAAAAATAAAGACAGTACTCCCAAGACCTTCCATCGAAATCGATGAGGAGCTGGCATGAACCATTTTTTTCCTTCTAACTTCAAAAAAAACACGAGTTTTTTCCTATTTATATATTTTACCTTTATCGGCATTTTCCTTTAATGAATTAGGCTTCAGGTCTTAACAATCTTGAAATTACAGAAGGATTGGGTCACCAAAGACACACTTGATTCTTTAAAGTGTTTTCTCTAGCAAGGCACTCATCGAACCAGTGAACGCGGGAAACCCTAATAAAGGGAAGGAACTGGTAAAGACCTACTCAATCCTACATTTCTCGAACTTCTCGCATGTTCTTCCTCCCGACTACGGGAATCGACTGATTGAGGTGTTCCATGAATCCCTCCTTCGAGTGGAGGCGCTCGGCAAGGAAGACATGCTGATCATGAAGTGCTTCGCCGGCAGACCAAAAGACATTCCCCACGCCCGGGCACTCCTTCGGGCCGTGATCAAGACCGAGATCGTCGAAGGACGATTGAGTCACCTCTTGTGCCGCAGAATCCCAGGCTCAGAGAAGGCGATCGATTTCCTGCAGGAGCTTCTGGATGAACTCGAATAAGATCCGGATTCCCACTTCGGACGAACACAATGAAAGTCTGAGCCTGTTGCGTGCCAAGAATTCACCTTCGAATGAAGACTGGATCAGAATCGCGCAGTGGACTCGCTTTGATCCGCGACTCGCCGAAGAATGGCTGACCGCCCTTGATCGTCACTGGAGGACGCTCTCACCGATTCCCATTCGCGAGTACAACTTAAAACAACATACCCCCGCCGTGCTTGGCCTTCTCCTTGAGCAGTACCGAGCGTTTTTGTGCCCAAAAAAAGACCGTGCTCTCTTCAAACTCTGGAGTGCGGTCGTCCTGCATCGAACTCCAAAGGCCCGCGGCGAGGGGTTTTTGATTGGTGTACTCCCCTTTGCCGGTATGGCGGTTCGAGAAGGAGCCGAAAAGCCTGCCTCTTTTTACAAGAAATGGGGATTTCTCGGACAAGAGGTGTTCGTGAACAAATTCGCACTAAAACAGGAGTCGCTCCAACGAACCGCCCTAGCACCTCAGGAGCGCCGACTGATCCTGCATGGGCTCTTCCAAAGAAAGCGCCGAATCCCGATCAGCGATTATCTGGAAGCCTGTCACGGCTTGATCTCGCGCAGAATAGCCCAGATGGATCTTGAAGCGATGCCAGAGGTGCGGGCCGAGGGAAGAACGCGAGGCCGAATGTATTCACTAGACATGTCAAGACGCTGAGACCAACATCCCTCTTCACTCGGATCACATGGGGAAACCAGGAACTCCAGGTGGTTCGACCTCTTATTTTGAGCCCGCATTGACTCCCCCGCCCCCTTCAGGGCAAGATCCCTCCCATGAATGAGAAATGGTTTTTGCTCTTAGGAAGACTTGAAGGCGTGTCACTTCTGTTCTTGATGTTCATCGCAATGCCCATCAAATACATTCTTCAGAATCCGGAATGGGTGAAGCATGCAGGTCGGGCACACGGCGGGCTCTTCATCGCGTATTGTGTAGCTGCATTGATGCTTTCAGAGAAACGCAACTGGAGTCGAAACACCCTGGCCCTTGCCTGGGGGCTTTCGTGCCTGCCCTTTGGAACCTTTATTTTTGAAAAAAAATACCTGAAAACGCAGCTAGATTCATAAAATCCAGCTGGCAGAGTGCGCTTAAGATGGAAACCTCAATCCTATACCCTTTTAATTTCGGCAATGACCCGCCCGTGGCGGTGAAGCCGAACAGGATTGCCAGCCAGGACTCGCTCCAGGATTTCCCCTGTTTTGTTCTTGAGTTCGGTGGCTGAGTAACTGAACACTTGCTCTTCACCAAAACCCCTGACCCAGGTTTCAAGCCTTAAAATCGAACCCACTGGCAATGCATTTTCTGGCATCAGACCGTCGGTCAGAATGAACTCCATTGCCTGCTTGAAGCTCAGACCTTTGAACTCATCCCTTGCAATCTTCCTCTTCAATTCCTCGATCAAGGATGGGTTGAGAAAACTCGAGAGCTCTTTCTTCATGGGTTCTTTGTTCATGCGCTCCTCACTTCAGTCTCTTTTGGAAAAATTGTCGCAAGAGCGCGAGATCCCCCGCACTAGCCCGCTCGAGTGCCTGCAGGTGCTCCACCTTGTCGCGCAGAAAAAAGGAAAACTCCTTCTTCATCTTCCAGTGAAACCAGTAGGCGATCAGGATCCGCCCAATTCGACCATTGCCGTCGTCAAAAGGATGAATCCGTTGGAACTCATGATAAAGCCACGCTCCCTCATCGACACTGATCGGATCCTTCCCACCCTGAAAGCGCTCCAGCCACTTTCGAATCAATGGCTCCACCCTGCCCGGCGCCTCATAGTCATATCGGCTGCCATCCGAAAGGTAAGTGAAATTCCGAGATGCCTTAAAGCGACCATGTTCACTCGGGAACCCTTGAAATAACTTTGCATGAAACCCGAGAATGAGATCCTGGGATAAAAAAGGGCTCTTTTTCAACTCCCTTATGATCCATTCGACCGCCGCACGGTAGTTTAGGATTTCACGCGCCTCTGATACGGGGTGCCCTGCCACGGTTTTTCCGGAAAGGATTTCCCGAGCCTCTTTTTCGCTCAGGGTAGACCCTTCCACCAATGTGGATCCAATCAACAATGTCTCTTGCAGGTCCTTGAGGTTCCAACCCATGCATCCTCCGCCTAGGATCATTTTAGCTAATTTAGCTAAAATAGTCAATCTTATTCCCAGAGGCGGAAGGAGTGGCCACACAGGCTTCCGAAAGACACAAAGCAATCGATCGCACCCTGTGTAGCTCAAGATGATTTTGGCCATGGGCTTGCTTGAATGCACCCCAATGAGCCGCGAAATGGAACCAGTACCCGCCGCCGTCGCCGCCCGCAAGATGTGTACATTCAGACCCATTCCGTCCCAAAAAATGTCAACTTAGACACGCTAGAGTTAAAATCATTCGGATTTTTTTCGACCATGGGTCAACCAAAACGCAATTCAAGCTGGCCCCTTTGAATGGGCATGGCTCTCGAGCGCCAGCCTTGAACCCATCGGAGTCATTGGTGTTTCGCCGACTCTCGCGAGTTCGGATTGACGATAGCGAGGCCGCAGGAGGCGGAACGGAGGCGAAACACCAATGACTCCGATGGGATCGGTCAATGGAGCTTTCGGTCCATGCCCATTCAAAGGGGCCAATTTGTGACTAGAAGACAACGATAAGAAATACAGCAGATTCGCGCTTTTCAACCCAACTAGGGCAGTGCGTTAAAAAGGGTGAAGATGCGAAGATTTTTTGATGAAAACGACTGAGGCGTACTCAGCGTACGCCGAAGGAGATTTCAGGAAAAAAGCGCAGCAGATTCGCGCTTTTGAACGCCCTCTTAGTCTTTGGCAACGAATTCGTGGTTCTTGGTATAAGTAAAGAACCTCTTCCGCCCCTCAACCTCGGTTTCGATATGAACAGGCCGGGTCCAAAGCGTGAAGATCGAGCGCATGGTTTCGCGCGCGTACTTTAAATCGAGGTCCGCGCCCAAGTGTTTGTGAATCAAAAGCAACTCCCCGCGATTCTCGAAATTCGCATCGAACACAGAGATATGCGGTTGCCCCTGATTGGTGAGACTCGTGAGCAGCTTCTCTTTTACGGTCTTGAAGTTCCGATCGACAATTTCGTATTGCCCGGTCCTGCGATTGTGCTCGTAGGTGTAGAGCTTGTAGCGATCCACAAACTCTGGCGTGATGTACTCGTCGATGAAAGTCACGTCGTTACAGACCTTTCGAACTTCAAAGATCTTCTGCCGTCCAAGTCCAAGCTTTTTGTCCCACTGCGCCCGCTCCCGCAGATCGGAACAATCCTCAAAGGCTTTGCCATAACGACCACGGTTCCAGCGGTCTTCGATGTCACGGAACAACTCCACCCCGATCTTGTATGGATTGATCTTGCCAGGCGACATCGCGGTCACCCCGGCATGGTGATCGGCAAAATCAATGATCTCGGAATCCTTGAGCGCCTTCTTGGTCATGATCTCAGAGTGCCAATAGGACGCCCACCCCTCGTTCATGATCTTGGTCTGCATCTGCGGAATGAAATAATACGACTCATCCCGGATCATCCGGATCACATCCCGCTGCCAGTCCTTGAGCGGAGCATGCTGCATCAAAAACTGAAGAATGTCGCGCGAAGGGTTTGCCGGAAACATCTGCGACTGCTTTGCCTGGGCTTCGAGCTTCTTCTTTTGGTCATCAATGAATTCGGGTGGATTGATGAACTTGTCCATGTAAGAGCGCTCGACCTTGATCTTGCCGAGTTCCTGCGCGCGCGGCGCCTCTTCTTCCTTCTTTGCAGACTTGGGATTCTCAAACGGAAGATTCGGATCAATCAAGTTATCAAGACTCAGGCAAATATCGATAAATCCTTCAACCTCATCCTGCCCGGTATCATCCATGTACTGACGGATCTTGACCGCGTGATTCGCCATGGTGTCGAGCATCTTGCGGTTGGTTCTTGAGAACCAGTAGTTGTTCTTGAAGAAGTCCACATGCCCATACACATGGGCCATCACCATCTTCTGATCAACATACGAGTTCGAGCTCATGAGATAGGCATACGATGGATTGGTGTTGATCACCATTTCGTAAATCTTGGAAAATCCCCACTCATAGCCCTTCGAATACTGGTCGTAGTTCATCCCAAAGCGCCAGTGAGGATAGCGCACCGGAAAGCCCTCTTGGGCGGCAAGCGCATTGATCGCGTCCGACGGCACCATTTCAAAGATCGTCTCAAAGAAATCAAGACCAAAGCCCTCGGCATATCCCTTGATCTCTTCTTGCAGCTTTGCGAGCTCCATCGGGAGCGCGGTGGAACGATTGCCCATCTTCAGCGTCCCTTTCCTAAAAAGTCCTTGATGGACTGGAGGATTCCGTCCTTGTTCTCGATGCGCGACAGGATCACCGAATCATCATCGCTTCCAAACACCTCGATCAGATCCTTGTAGAACTGACCCGATCCGTACCGGGAATCTACCTGTCCATAGCAAAAGGCATTCACCTTCGGGAGAAGCGAGTTCTTCATGAGGTCAATGCAAAGCTTCGTGTCTTCGGTCGACCAGTTGTCGCCATCCGAAAAATGAAAGGGATAAATGTTCCAATCCCCGGGCGGATAATCCTTGTTGATGATCTGCTCGCACACCTTGTAGGCGGAGCTGATCAGCGTTCCACCGCTTTCGCGGGTCCTGAAGAACGTATCCTCATCGACCTCTTTTGCCGTGGCATCATGGATGATGTAGCGGGTTTCAACGCCTTTGTACTGGGATTTGAGCCAGGTATTGATCCAAAAGGCTTCGGTCCTTACGATTTCTTTCTGCTCATCCCCCATTGAACCCGAAACGTCCATCATGTAGATGATCACGGCCGAGTTCTCGTGCTTCACATCCGACTTCCAGGACCGATAGCGCATGTCCTTTTTGATCGGAACAATCACCGGGTTCTCGGGATCATAAATGCCCGATGCGATCTGGCGCTTCAATGCCTCCTTGAAGGTTCGCTTGAAGTGCCTGAGCGAATTCGGACCTTGGGACGCAATCGCGGTATAACGATCGACTTTGGATTTCAGGTTCTTTTGTCCGCGGGGCTCGATCTTCGGAAGCTGCAACTGTTCGCCCAGGATCTCGGCAAGCTCCTCTAACGTGAACTCGACTTCAAGGTCGTGTTGGCCGCTATCCTGCCCGGCCTTCTTGCCGCCTTCACCCTCTTGATTGGGATCACCCTGGCCCGGAACCGGATCCCCGGGATTTCCATCACCTTGCCCCACCCCACCTTGATTGGATCCATAGCGGAAGCGAGGAATGTCGATCTGAGGCATGGGGATCGTCACCGTATCCTTGCCCTTGCGCCCGAACATTTCCGAGTGAGTGATGTACTTCTTCAGATCCTGCTTGATCTTGCCTCGAACGATCTGTCGGAAGCGGGCATGATCCCGGCGTGCGCCATCAATCATCGGCTATTCCCGCTTCTTCACATCGCCGCGGGCAAAGATGCTCGCAACAAAGTTCAGCACATCGGTCGCCGAGATCTCATCATACCCGAAGTACTTGATGAGTCGTGACTTCACGACATCGATCTTTTCCTGGGTTGCGCGATCGACCACATTCGACACAAGGCTCGTAAGCTTGATCGTGTCTTTTTGATCCTCGAAAAGCTTGAGTTCCAGCGCCTTGTGAAGACGTTCATTGGTCTTGTAATCGAAGGTCCGTCCCTCAATCGCAAGCGCGCCGATGTAGTTCATGATTTCGCGCCGGAAGTCGTCCTTGCGGCTCTCAGGAATGTCGATTTTTTCCTCGATCGAACGCATCAGGCGCTCATCGCACTCCTCGTCCATTCCCGTGTATTTGTTGCGGATCTTTTCGCGCTGGGTGTAGGCCTTGACGTTGTCGATGTAATTGCCGCACAGCTTTGCGATTGCATCCTCATCGGCCGAGATCGCACGCTGGACCTCGTTTTTCACGATGTCCTCGTACTCTTGCTTCACAAGCCCAATCAGGTCCCGGTACTCGCGTCGGCGCTCCTCGCTTGCGATGAGCGCATGATTCTTGAGCCCGCTTTCAAGCTCGTTCAGGATCATGAACGGGTTCACGCAAGGAATCTCACTCTTCACGATCGCGTTCGAGATCTTATCCTGTACATAACGCGGCGAAACTCCGTCGAGTCCTTCGCGAATCGCTTCTTTTCGAAGCTCTTTCACGTTCTCTTCCGAAAATCCCGAGAGAGTCTTTCCGTCATAGAGTTTGAGCTTTTGCATGAGCGAAATGTTCGCTTTTTTAGGATGTTCAAGACGGGTCAGAATCGCCCACATGGCCGCAACCTCAATGGTATGGGGCGCAATGCTCTTGCCGCGGATCTTTTGAGCATTGAAGTCTTTTTCATAAATCTTGACCTCATGCTTGAGCTTTGTGATGTACGGCACGTCAATCTTCACCGTACGATCACGGAGCGCTTCCATGAACTCGTTGTTCTGAAGCTTTCTGAACTCGGGTTCGTTGGTGTGCCCGATGATCACTTCATCAATGTCGGTCTGGGCGAATTTCTTTGGCTTGATTTTGTGTTCCTGGGACGCGGTCAACAGGTCATAGAGAAAGGCCACATCGAGCTTCAGAACTTCGATGAACTCGATCACGCCACGATTGGCAACACAAAATTCCCCATCGAAATTGAAGGCCCGCGGATCGGAATCAGAGCCGTATTCCGCAATTTTCCGGTAGTTGATATCTCCCGTAAGTTCGGTGGAATCCTGGTTTTTCTCGTCTTTTGGCTGAAAGGTTCCGATCCCGAGACGGTCTTTTTCGGAGAGCGCAATCCGAACCACTTTTACGTGATTCTGAATCACCTGTGTCCAATCTCCCTGATAACGCTTCAGGAGTTCCCTCATCACAAACCGCGAGGCAGGATCCATGTCGCCTTTGATCGCAACCTTGTAATCGCCTTTTGCGTTTTTGTTGATCTCAGAGAGAACCTTCGCGCGCATTTCCTCAGGAATGAGCTTGAGCGGATCTTCATGCATGGGTGACATCATCTCGGTGGCACCACCGAAAAGAGGCTCGCCCTTGCCAGTCGGATCAATCCACTTGAAGGAATAAAGCGCGCCGGCCTCGGTCCTGGAATACTGCTCGATCCCCTTCTTCAAGAGCCTTGCGATGGTCGACTTCGCCGAACCGACTGGACCGTGCAGAAGAAGCACTCGCTTTTCCGTTCCATAGCCATAGGCTGCGGACTTGAAGAAATTCACAAGTTTCATGAGTTGCACATCGAGGCCGAAAACCGCGTCTTTTCCCTGATCGATCGGATCGTCGAAGAACTTGTAGCGGGTAATTTCCTTTTTGTACTCGACGAAGTTTTCAGTTCCCCACGTGAGGACCATATCGTACATGCGCTGAAACGCGTTTCGCGCAATCAGAGGGTCCTTTTTCACCATTTCCAGGTATTCGAAAAAGGTGCCTTCCCAGTTCAAGTTCTGGAATTCTTCCTTGGATTGGATTTGATTCAGATATTTCGACCACTCTTGTGCGGATTGAGTCATGATTTCGAGGCCCTCTTCTCCGAATCAGTGTATCGACCCTGCCTGCGAGCGTCCAAAAAAAACTCCCCCTGCGGTGCGTTTTATTTAATAAAACTGATTTAATTTATTCTTGCCTGGCCGGTTCCCAAGGCGGCCCAAAGGCGAATCGAAACCGCTCGAGAAACACCTTGCGCTGCGGCGCGAGACTGTTCATCTTCTCTTGCTTGACTTTATTAATTCAGTAATGGGCCAACTCTCCCTTCTCTCTGCTCTCGAGAATCAGGAGATTTATGGTGGAAAGCGTGGACTTCCCACGCCTTTTTGGACACAATGGGGGCGAATACCATGAACCCAACGACCACTCTCCAATTGAGTTGCGCCCTTTTGACGGACATCGGTCTGAAACGAAAACAAAACCAGGATTGCGGATTGGCAGATCTGGAAACCGGACTCTTCATTGTGGCGGATGGCATGGGGGGACACCAGGGTGGAGAAATTGCCAGCCAACTGTGCGTCGAAAAGGTGACGGAGCATGTGCGCACCTCCCTTGACAAGAACGAACCGGATTCGATCATTCTTCAGCAATCCATTCAAATCGCAAATCAAGCGATCCACGAAATGGCCTCGCGCGAGGCACAACTTGAGGGAATGGGGACCACCGCAACCATCCTGAAAATCACGGACCATGAAGCGACCATCCTGCAAGTGGGAGACAGTCGCGCCTACCTTTGGAATGCCGAGGGAATCTGGCAGATCAGCAAGGACCATTCGTTAGTTCAGGAAAAGCTCAGGGCAGGGCTCATCACCCGCGAACAAATGAAGTCGGACGAAATGAAGAACGTCATCACTCGTTCCGTGGGGTATGAACCGAATGTCCGGGGAGAGGTTTTCAAAGTTGAGATCCGTCCTGGCGACGGTTTCCTTCTGTGTTCCGATGGCCTTTCCGGACCCGTGGAAGACCAGATCATGCACGAAATCCTGATGGACGGAGAAAGTCGGGGTCGCCCCCTCTCCGAGGCGGCTGAACGCTTGGTGCACGCGGCGAATTCAAACGGCGGAGATGACAACGTCACCGTGGTCCTTGTGAAGGCGCAAGGAGTATAGGGGCGGGATGGCGAATCGTTTTTACACCATCTTGATCATCCCGGAGAACTCCTCGAAGGCGCGGCAAATCCACATCCCGATCTGGCTTCTTCGCGCGGCAATGGTGGTCCTTCCCGTTCTGATCCTGATCGCGTTCACCCTGTTTCTGGATTATCGTTTCGTGGCAAACCAAGTGTATGAAAACCGGGAGCTGCAGTCCGAAAACCGGAGGCTGCGGCAGAACGTGCAGCTTTACCAAAACCGGATGGAAGCATTGGAATCAAGCCTCGATCGCATCGAGAATTTCTCTGCCCGATTGAAAATGATCACCAATCTGATGGATCAAGACCAACTCTCTCAACACATCGAGCTTCCCCCGCCCAATGCCGCTGCAAATCTTTCCTTCGCGGCCAAACCGGTGGAAAACGCAACTGAACAGTCGCTCCCGAAGAAGGAAGATCAGAATTTCGAGCGCTTGAGCCTGAAGTCCCTCACGCTTGAGCAAAACCTTCACGATTTGTATGAACTCCTGTCCGACCAGAAATCCTTCTTGAACGCACTCCCCACAAAGAAGCCGGCCGAGGGCTACTTCACGAACGGGTTCGGTGTGCGCCTCTCGCCCTTGGGGGACGGTGTTGAGAAAATGCATGAGGGTGTGGACGTGGCGAATGTCATGGGAACCCCCATTCGCTCCCCTGCACTCGCGACCGTTTCATACGCAGGAAGAAAGTCGGGGTACGGCCAGATTGTGATCCTGGATCACGGGTACGGACTTGAGACCTGGTACGGACACACCTCGAAAGTCCTGGTGAAGCCGGGCCAGAAGGTGAAGCGCGGACAAACCATCGCCCTGATGGGCAACTCGGGACAATCGACGGGATCCCACCTCCATTATGAGGTTCGGGTTCAAGGCATCCCGGTCGACCCCCTGGCATACATTCTTGAGAATTAGAGAAATCGGAAACAAACGGAGAAACTCCATGATTCAACAACTCAGTCACCTTGGAAAAAAGATTTTTGGAACTCAGAATGATCGGGAACTCAAGAGCATTGACCCGATTCTACGGCAAATCAACGCACTCGAGCCGAAGATCAAGGCTCTTTCCAACGAAGACCTCAAGGCGCAGACCGCGAAATTCAAGGAGCGTCTGGCACGAGGGGAGAATTTGAACTCCATCCTCCCTGAGGCGTTTGCCACCGTCCGCGAAGCCGCATGGCGGGTGATCGGCCAGCGCCATTACGACGTTCAGATGATCGGAGGAATCACGCTTCACCGAGGCCGAATCGCGGAGATGAAGACCGGCGAAGGAAAAACCCTTGTCGCCACACTTCCCTCGTACACGAATGCGCTCGAGGGCAAAGGCGTCCATGTCATCACCGTCAACGACTACCTTGCCCGACGGGACAGCGAATGGATGGGGCGCGTTTTCGGATTTCTTGGCCTTTCCACCGGGATCATCGTTCATGGACTGAATGATCGCCAGCGCCAGCAGAACTACGGCTGCGACATTACCTACGGAACCAACAATGAATTCGGATTTGATTACCTCCGGGACAACATGAAGTTCCGCCTTGAAGATTACGTTCAGCGCGAACTCAACTACGCGATCATCGACGAAGTGGACTCGATCCTGATTGATGAAGCGCGGACTCCCCTCATCATTTCGGGTCCGTCCGAGGACTCAACCGAACTGTACTATGTGATTGACCGGCAAATCCGGGCGGATGGCGGCTTGATCAAGGACACGGACTACACGGTCGACGAAAAATCAAAAACCGCTGCACTCTCGGAATCGGGCGTGGACAAGATGGAGAAACGACTCGGAATCAAAAACCTCTATGATCCGGCGAACATCGAACTCCTGCACCATGTGAATCAGGCCCTCCGGGCGCATGTGCTCTTCAAGCGTGACGTGGACTATGTCGTGAAGGATGGCGAAGTGTGCATCGTCGATGAATTCACGGGCCGTCTCATGCCGGGTCGCCGCTGGAGCGACGGACTCCATCAGGCGGTCGAGGCAAAGGAGGGCGTCACCATCGAGAGTGAGAACCAGACGCTTGCAACGATCACCTTCCAGAACTACTTCCGGATGTACAAAAAACTCTCGGGAATGACCGGAACCGCCGACACCGAGGCGACCGAATTCAAGCAGATCTACAACCTTGATGTCACCATCATCCCGACCAACCGGACCAATGTGCGGAAAGACGAGCCCGATACCATCTACAAATCGGAAGGATCGAAGCTGAAGGCAATTGTGGATGAGATCAAAATCGCCAACGAGAAAGGCCAGCCCGTATTGGTCGGGACCATTTCCGTGGACAAATCCGAGCAGCTCTCAAAGCTCCTGAAGACCTCCGGAATTCGCCACAACGTCTTGAATGCAAAACAGCACGAACGCGAGGCCGACATTGTCGCTCAGGCCGGACGTCGCGGTTCGGTGACCATCTCCACCAACATGGCGGGCCGGGGAACCGACATCCTCCTCGGGGGGAATGCCGAGTTTTTAGCCAAGCAGGCGACGGGATCTCTTGCCTCAGATGCAACGGATGAGGAAAAGGCGGAATGGCACAGGCGCCTTGAAGAGAATGCGAAACAATGGGCACAGACCGTTGAGACAGAGCGCGACGCCGTGAAATCCGCGGGAGGCCTTTATATCATCGGTACGGAACGGCACGAGTCCCGCCGGATCGACAATCAGCTGCGGGGTCGCGCGGGCCGTCAGGGCGATCCGGGTAAATCAAAATTTTACCTCTCCCTCGATGACGATTTGATGCGCATTTTCGGCGGCGTAAACATCAAACGCTTCATGGAAGACGATGCCCCCATTGAGCACGTATGGATTACGAAGTCGATTGCCGGGGCGCAAAAGAAAGTGGAAGGTCATAACTACGACATCCGGAAGCACCTCCTCGAATACGACGACGTCATGAATCAGCAACGAAAGGTTGTCTATGCATGGAGGCGTGAGGTTCTAAGCCAGCAAGACCTGCGGGGAATGGTGTTCTCCATGGTGGAGGAAATCATCAATGCAATTTGCGAGGACTTTTTCCCCGGTGGAAAAATCCGCAAAGTGGATGGTGCCAGCAGCCTGAATCTGAAAGAACTCAATGAAGCGATTGCCGTGACCTTCCAAACCCATGCAAATCTCACCGAACGGGACATTGTTCCCCTCACGGGTGAGGGGCTCAAGAAGGTATTGATTGGCCTCGCTGAAAAGGCGTACCTCGCAAAGGAGACCCAGTATTCTCCGGACATGATCCGCCAAGTGGAAAAAATGGTTCTTCTGGGAACCATTGATCATCTCTGGAAGGACCACCTCCTCGCCATGGATCACCTTCGCGATGGAATCGGGTTGCAGGGATACGGCCAGAAGGATCCTCTTGTGGAATACAAGAAACAGGGTTTCCGGTTTTTTGAAATGATGATGGCCCAGATTACGGGAGACGTGGTCCGGAAGATGTTCGCAGTGCAGATCTCGGCAAGCGCGCCAGAGGATCTGGCCGGCGACCTTGAGGGAGAGTCGATCGAGGAGGCCCCCATTCAAGGCGGCCTCGCCCCACAAAAGCTCCCGACCGCAAGAGAGGCCTTGTCCGGAATGAAGCCTCTTCCTGTCGGTGTGGATCTGTCCAAACTCGGAAGAAATGACGAGTGCCCTTGCGGGAGCGGAAAGAAGGTCAAGAAGTGCCATGGAGCCCACCTCTAGATCATGAGTCAGGACCAGGGCGCTCCTCCAAAAAAAGATCTGACCGGAATCATGGATCTGCCTCAAGCAGATCCTGTGCATGACCCGAACGCCCCTGACGGGAGTTCACCCGATGAGTTCAATGAGCTCCAACCCGTTGAGCAGATCGATGATTTCGCCTCTTTGGATCAGATTGGAATGATGGATCACCCGGTTGCCGAGGAACAGCCGCCTGAGACCTCTTTTCTTGAGGATCCCCCTGTTTTGGATCAAGAATCGATCCTTGCACCAGAGGAAATAGCTCCTCCTGAAAGTCCCCCGATCGCGGAACTTGAAGCTCAACCCGAGCCGGACCCCGTCCTCGAGGAAATCCCGTTCATTCCCGACCCGCCCTTGCCTGTCCTGGATGAGCTGAAAGCCTATTCAGAGTCGAAACAAGAGGCGCCGTTCGAACCGGGAACCCGGAATGAGTTCAATCTCCAGATCTCGGGAGATTTCGATCCATACTCCCGTGACAAGCTCCTTCTGTTCCTTACCGAGAATTCCATCGGAGTCACCTCGGGCGAGCTGGACTTCCAAATCAAGAGCCAGCGAGTGCTTCTTCCGAGAATTAGCGAGTTTTCCGGAATCAAACTCATTCAGGATCTTCGGGATACGGGGCTCTCCTTTCGATTGAAGCGAGCTGAAAATGAATCCGACCTGATTGGGGACGACGGAAACTCCCGCTCCTTTCATTTTGAATCCTCGAACGGTCAAACGATGGTGGAGGTGCCGATCCTGCCCTCAAACGAATACAAGCCGGCAGAGTATGAGGTTCTCGACTCGATCCGCATGGTCCAGTATCTCCGTGCCGAGATCCTCGAGGTGGAGCAATCCGAACTCTTTCAGGAGCTTCTCGACAGGATGACCGAGGGACTCCGGAGGCGCGCCAAATTGAGGGGTGCAACCGCGCTCACGCACCTGAACCATCGAATCACTCCGCTTCGCCTTCCCTCTCAATACCAAATTGAATTGAGTGCAAGCCTGCTGAAGAGACTTTGATCCATGAAGGAAAAAATCCGTTTCACAAAACTCCAAGCGGCAGGAAATGACTTCATCCTGATCGACAATCGCAAGGGAAACCTCCAACTCCCGCGAGCTGTCATCGAACGCCTCTGTCACCGGCGCTTCGGGATCGGTGCCGACGGACTCATCTTTCTGCAAACAGCGGACGGCTTCGATTTCGAGATGAAAAACTACAACTCGGACGGTGGCGAGTGCAGCATGTGTGGAAACGGGGGCCGCGCACTGGTTCATTTTGCGCAAGAGCTCGGGATGAAGAAATCGCACTACCGTTTTCTTGCCATCGACGGGGTTCACGAAGCCCAATGCCTTGATTCCGGCGTGGAACTCAAAATGGGAAATGTGGAGCGGATCCACGAAACTTCCGTTGGGCCGGTTCTTGACACCGGATCCCCGCACCTCGTTGTGGGTGTTTCCAACCTGCTGAGCCATGAAGTGGTAAAGGAGGGCCGGGCACTCCGCAACTCTCCGTTGTTCCTCCCGGGAGGAATCAATGTGAATTTCCACGAAATCCAATCCGGTCGGATTTTCCTGCGAACCTACGAACGCGGGGTTGAGGATGAAACACTCTCCTGCGGAACGGGGGCGATCGCCACCGCAATCGTGAGCGCACGCGATCGTGGGTTGCTCAAGGCCGGACTCGAACACAGCACCATGGTCCATTGCCAGGGAGGAGTGCTTTCGGTTCGGTTCACCCCTTCCCTGGATTCTTCGTTTGAGAACATCTGGCTCTCGGGACCTGTGCAAAAGACATTTGAAGGTGAACTATGAGCCCTGCCATTCCGGATCTGATGCAAATCGAAGTCTTGTTCAAGCAATACCTCATCCCTTTTTTCTTGAAGGTGGTCGGTGCATTCCTTCTTTGGTTCCTTGCGGACCTCCTGATCCGTGCCATCAAAGGAATCTTCATCCGGACACTCGAAAAAAAGAATGTGGATCCGACCCTGGTGAACTATGCGAAACATTCGCTTGGCCTGGCCCTGAAGGCCGTGGCGCTGATTTTAATCCTCGGGATTTTCGGGTTTGAAACCACCTCTTTTTCGGCGATTCTTGCCGCGGCCGGTGTTGCCATCGGTGTTGCCTGGTCCGGCCTGCTCTCGAATTTTGCGGCAGGAGTTTTTCTGATCCTCTTCCGCCCCTTCAAATCGGGGGATACCATCAGTGCCGCGGGAGTGACAGGCGTCGTGCGTGAGATCGGTCTTTTTGCAACCACCATCGATAACGGCGACAACCTCAGGTACTTTGTCGGCAATAACAAACTCTTCAGTGAGAACATCCTGAACTACAGCCGGAACGACTATCGCATGGCAAGCTTCCGTCTCCAGCTTGCGCATCCGGTGGATCCACTGGATGCCATCGAAAAAATACGGAGCAGGCTGGTCACGATCGAAGGAACTTTGAAGGTACCGGCTCCGGCTGGAGAAATCGCCGAATTCAATCCATTGGGCACCGTGATTCTCCTCAAGGTGGCGGCTCTTCCCAAGGATCATGCAGCCGTATTGAACGAGGGAAACAGGCGGATCTACGAGATCCTCAAAACGGAAAACTATCCGGTACCGGAACTCAGGACCGTCGCAATACCCTCATCCGGTAGGAGCGAGGCGTAGGACCCGGTTCTGGATATCGATGACGATTGCCGTGCAATCCTCTCCGGGGAAGGTTTCACCCGGACTCAATTTGGATTTGATCTGGAATGCGAGCTCATTCACCAGGGCAAACGGATTCTGGTTGGACTGATCCGCAAACAGGCGATTCAACCGGTGCTCTCCACCTGCGCCCCCCACAAACCCGTCCGACAGAAGAACGATCCTGTCCTTTGGCTGAAGCTGGAGGACACTCTCACGATCGGATACGGGCCTTGATTGGTTGCTGATCGCCAGGCCATGCTTTTCAAGCTTTCTGCTGACACCCTCGCGATCCACAACGAAGGCCTCGACACTTCCGTACATTTGGTAGTGCAAGGAAAAGTCCCTTCGATTCAGCCTTCCGAAAAAGACACTGAAATGTCCCGCTTCCCCGAGTGCTGTGCTGATTTCCTCAAAGATTGTCCGCACCCAATGGGACGAGGATGTCTGGACCGAGCTTCCAATCTTCGCCGAACTCGAGAGGATCATCCCGAGCAGTGCCGCTGAAATCCCGTAGCTCGATGAATCCACAAGCAAGAAGTTTACATGGTCTTTGTGGTCGGATTCGAAGAGATCGAAGTAATCCCCACCGGGTTTCAGGCCCGCGAGGTGCTTGCTCATCACATCGATTCCCTTGATCCCCGTGAATCGTTTCGGAGTCTTTGTCTCCACGATTTTCCCCAACACCGCATTCGCCGCATCCAGCTCCTTCAGGGCCTCGCGGCTTTCCAGAATCAGCTCCTGCGTGCCTTTTCTCTCGTGGTGATGTTTCAGTACCGACATCAGGGCAGCCGCATGAAACGGACTCAAAATCAGGTCATCCACAAGGCTCATCGCCTCTGATTGTGGAAGTGCGTCCGTATCCTGAAGCACCAAAACTAGACTCTTCCCACCCCGATCGAAATCGGATGCCCATTGTTGCCAGTTCTTCCGTTTCGCATCAATCAGAATCAGGTCCGAAACCGACTCCCTGACAGGAAACACCCGCGCTCCGCCCTCTCCGAGGATCGTTCCCAGAATCGTCTTCAATTCGGACTTCCAAACTCCCTCCACCTCGGAATCCCTGCATAGAATACTGATATTGATGCTCATTCTCTTTGCTTCGTCCTTCATTTTGCCTGCAACTCCGATTCCCGATCTCTTCGATTGCTGTCCTGGAAAAAGAACTTGTATTGCAATGCGTATCGAGTGTCCCATTTCAGGATTGAGGGAAAGGGGGTCAACTCTTGATAGTATGCGAGGTTGATTTCACTCATCTCACTCCGATACCCTATGCCCGCGCTCGGCTGGAGATTGTTGAGACCAAGTCTCACGGAAACTGCCGGACTGATTCCAAGATCCAGACCAAGACTCAGTTTATCCAGCAATGCCATGGAGGTTGCACCGGTCACATCCTTGAATTGGAGATACCAGTTCGACTTCACGGGACCATAGAGTCTCGCCATGAAGTTGAAGGCCGCATCCACACTCATCGCCTCCTCCTCAGGAACCCCGACCGGGGAGCGCGCCCTGGAGATCAGGCCATTCGAGGAGTACCGCATCCCGAAGAGGTTTCTTCCGACCAGAGAAAAGGTGGGAATGTACTTGTAGGGAAAAACGAAATTCACGGAGGCGGTATGGGAGATCCCCTTTCCCTCCGAAATTCCTTTCAGATATGCGGCGGAGGAATCGGAGGGGGCTTGGGCAACCCCGCTCGCCTGACTGACGAGCTGCAAACTGTATCCCACCCTCATTACCCCCCTTGCAAGGGCGAGACCGTAGCCTACTGCGGGAACGAGATTGCTCCTGGTTTCGTAGTTCACCGTCGTTCCATCGGAATACGCTCGCACTCTCTCCTGAAGCAGGAGCCCGACGGCAAGCCCACCCCACGAGACCGCTGTCAGGTTGCCGAATCCCCCGCTATACACCTTGTTCACGTTCGAATTGAGATTCGAGGTGAAGCCACCGAGAGACGCAAAACCGGTCGAATTCACGAATGAACCCAACACCCCGCTGTTGAGGTCAAGGTTGAGATTGAGCGGCTCGGAGCGGAACTTCGGATTTCGCGCAAGGCCCGCCGGATTGTTGAAAAGGGAATTGCCGGTCTCATCGCTCAAAGGGAGGGTCATGCCTCCCAGAGACTGTCCGTGGGGACTGATGTAACGAACTCCGGGATAAGAGTACGGCAGGGCAACTGCAATCTTCGAAAGGAAGATCGATCCAAGAAGCCATCCGAATTTGTGAAAAGCGATTGCCCGTCCCACAGGTTCTCCCTTTTTCCTATCGGAACCATTGGATCAAAACAAAAGCGGACTTTGGATCGCTGAATGCATTCGTCCGTCAATAATCCGCCACAAAACTGCCGAGCAAAGCCTGCCCTTTTGAATTTGTTAAGATTGTGTAAAACTAAAGGGTATGAAAATGCTCTTCACCATGGATGAACAAGTGCATCACTTCAAAATCAACGGCGAAATCTCTCCTGAAGATTTGCAAATCCTGAGGGGCAGCTTGCATCGTTTTCTTGAATCGAATCCGGAGTATCTGGTGATCGACTTGAGTGAGATCACTCTTCAAGTCCCGGACTTTGAACTTCAGGGCATTCTGACCGAGCTCAGGACACTTGCCTCCGCGAGGGGCGTGTCATTCCAGGTCGCCATGACCGACATTGAAGCAGGAGTCGCCCGAACGGCGGTTTTGCAATCGGCTCTCGAAAAGCAGATCCGGATCCTTGAGGCGAAAATCGAACTCCGCGAGGAAATGAGGCGCAATCTTGAGCAAATCATCGATGCGAATCGTTCCCTGAAAACTGCCATCGAGGAAAAAAATTCAGAACTCACCCTCAATCGAAGGAACCCCTTCAACCCTCTGTTTGAGCGCCTGTGGAGTGAGAAATGAAAGCAAAGATCCTTGTCATCGAGGACAATGCGGACACACGGAAATTCCTTCAGGTCATGCTGAGCCGTGAATTCGAAGTCATGATTGCACAAGACGGGATTCAAGGGATCGAGTTGGCAAAAACGAAACAGCCGGAGCTGATTGTCCTCGACGTGGTCATGCCAAGCCTGAACGGGTATGACACCTGCAAGCGTTTGAAATCGATTCCCGAGACTGAAAACATCCCCGTGATTTTCCTCTCCGGAAAGAATACCACCGCTGAAATCACCTACGGAATCTCGATGGGTGCGGATGATTATCTTCCAAAGCCGTTTGACCACAAGGAGCTTCTGGCGCGAATCAAGACAAGGCTTGCACGCTCCCTCTCCAATCCCGCCCCAAAAGTTGTGGTGGGAAAGCTTGAGATCGATACTCTTCAGCGCGTCGCCCATTACGAGAGATCCCCGATTTCCCTGACCCTGACGGAATTCGACATCCTTCGACTGCTCGCTGCACGTTACGGCGTCGTGGTTTCCCGCGAAGAAATCATGCGGGAGATCTGGAAGGACTCCGCTTCCGAGACCACGGACCGGACCATTGATGTGCACATCAGGTCACTGCGAAAGAAGATTCCCGCAATGAACAACCACATTCAAAGCGTCTACGGGGTCGGCTACAAGTACGTCCCCTGATCAGCGCTTTCCGGCTGGATTTCGTGCGGCCTCCAGAGGAATCCCGTTCTTCACAATCACATCCCCCTGCTTCACTTCGATCTGGAAGGTCTTTTCCACATTCAAAAGATCATTCCGGATGATGACCCGATAGTGCCCCACGGGGAGCTTCTCCCGATAGATCGGGGTTTTCAGGATCACGGACTTTTGGAGATTGCCACTTGCTCCCTGGTCAAGACTTACGATCGTGACATCCGCGAGATCAGGCACCGTGGAAAGCGTGAGAGTGCCATAGACCATCGGCTCAAGCTTCACATCGAGATTGAAATCCTTCCCGTCAACAAGATCGGTATCCTTTACCGTGAATTCCTTGCGGTAGGTGACAAATCCCGGCCGATCGACCACCAGTTCAAGCGGATCCCCCACTGCGACCGGGAACTCCCCCCCCGCCAGATCCACCGGCTGGGAATTGATGGTTGCCCTGGTTCGCGAGAGGTTTCCATCAGGAAAAAACCGGAGCTTGATCCGTGCCGATTTTCCCTGAGGATTGACCACGGGATTGACCGGCACACTGGTTGCAACACTGCGACTCGGCCCGGCGGGATCATTCTTCTGCAAAAACTGTCCCTTGAACCAGAGCCCGCCCGCTGCCATCACGGCACCGGCGACTGCCAGCTTGAGGATCCCCGCAAAAATCCCGTTGGACTCCGACACTGGAACGGGATTCGAGATCTGGGTCTGTGTTTGGGACCTTCGAACCGGAGGAGGTACAGCAGGAGCAGACCTTGCACCCGGGCTCGTTGCAGGACTAACGCGATTGACCGGAATCTTCATTTGTCGATCGGGCTGGATGGCAACCTCGACCTTTTCCGCATTGGTGATTTGCGACTTCTCGAACTTGTTCCCGAGGTTCGTGATTCTCGTTGCATCCCGAATGGCGGAATGCGCGGGAGCGAGCGACTCTTTCGTGACAATCTGGCTTCCAAGAGCGATCAAATCCTCGGCTTTTGCATTGAGCTGCTGGAGCTGTTTTCGGTCCTCCACGATCAAATCGTGGAAAAGCTTTTTTACAAAAGTCGACAGATCGGATGACCCGAAATCGGAGAAATGAATTGCAAGGATCTTTCGAAGGGCGCGGGCCAAATCATCTCCGGTCTGGAATCTCTTCTTCGGATCCCGGCTCAGCGCTTGGAGCACCAAAGCATCAAGCTCCTTCGGGACTTCCGGATTATAAGTGGAAGGGGCCTTGACGTAGGAGTTGCAGCTCTCGATCATCTTCAGGACCTGGAATTCATTGTCCCCTTCTGCGACGAAAAGCCGCTTTCCCGTGAGGAGCTCCCAAAGGACGATTCCGAGTGCAAAAAGATCAGAACGGCCGTCGAGCGACTCACCCATGACCTGCTCGGGAGACAAATAGCTGAGTTTGCCCTTGATCACTCCCGCCCGGGTTGCGTCCCCGTTCGTCGCGGCTTTTGCGATTCCGAAGTCGATGACCTTGATGTTTCCGTCGTAGGAAACGAGAATGTTTTGCGGGCTTACATCGCGATGAACGACATTCAGGGGCTCCCCCGTGATGCGGTCCTTGAAAGCATGGGCATAGTTCAACCCGGCCGCCGCCTGTTCAATCATGTGGCAGGAAGCCGGAACTGGAACTCTCTGCTGTTTTTGTGAAATTTTTGAAAGAATCTGACGAACGTTTCGTCCCTCGACCAGCTCCATGGCGATGAATTGCTGCCCGTTCTCCTCACCGGACTCGTACAGCTGTACGATATTGGGATGAGTGAATCTCATGGTGACCTGCACCTCACCACGGAACATCTGCACAAACTCATTGTTGTTGCTGTACGCGCCCTGAATCCGCTTGATGACGACAAAGCGACCACTTGAGCCCGGAGACGCAAGACGGGCCCTGAAGATCTCGGCCATCCCCCCTTCTCCGATGCGATCGAGAAGAAAATACTTCCCGAATTTTTTGAGGACTGAATCGCTCATGGTTTTCGTCTACCCTCGTCACTTCTTTATCGGAGCAGAGAGCAAAAACCTTGAGTCCTAACGTGGGCGGGCGACACTTTCATCCAAGGGCTTGAATTTAATGGCGATTCCGCGCACCAACACCTCTCCCACCGCACCGTCATCCGAACACTCCGGGGTGGCATGTTCCTCGGTACGCCCATCCAAGGTGAACACCACGGACCTGACCTGAATCACCGCATCCGCACCCGCCTTTTTGGCCTCTTTCAGAAGGGATGCGGAGGCTTTGTTGAAATAGTTCCGGCAGAGCGACTGGCTGTAGCCGTCCTGATCGAGAGTGGGCCAATCGGCTTTCGCCTTCACCCATCCAAGAACCTTGTAGGGGCGGCTTTCTTCGAGACCCGAGGGAAGCTCCAGATAGACCGACTTCTCCGGAAACGAATAGTGAGGGTGTTTGGTCCTTTCCGGAACACTTGCGCAGGCAGCAAGAAAAAACAAAGCGGGAAAAACCTGCTTAGGGTTCAAGATAGGTATACTCTTTGTCTCGATAGTTCCGAAGAGTCCACTCTTTGCCCTCGTGCTTGATCACGTACTTGGGAAGAAGGGGGATTTTTCCTCCTCCGCCCGGAGCATCGATCACAAAATGTGGAACGGCCATCCCCGAGGTCCAACCGCGGAGTGCCTTGATGATCTCAAGCCCCTTCTCCACCGGCGTGCGGAAGTGACTGATTCCCTGGGAAAGATCTGCTTGGAACATGTAATACGGACGCACTCTCATTTGGAGAAGCTTGTGATTCAACTCCATGACAATCTTCGGATCATCATTGATGCCCTTCAGGAGTACCATCTGATTGTTGATCACACATCCCGCATCCGCAAGCTTGGCACACGCATCAAAAGCCTCCTGCGTGCACTCCTTGGGATGATTGAAATGGGTATGGATGAACACAGGATGATACTTCTTCAGCATCTTGCAAAAATCATCCGTGACCCTTTGGGGAAGAGTCACCAGGTTCCGGGTACCGATCCGAAACACCTCGACGTGGTCCATCGCACGAAGCCTCGACAGAATGTATTCGATCCGGTCGTCGGAATTGGAGAGAGCATCTCCGCCTGAAATCACGACATCCCTGATGGACTTGGTGCGCTCAATGTACGCAAGTCCGTCTTCCAGTGCTTTTGCAGACGCGGCCGAGTCCGGGTCCGCCACCTTCCGCTTCCGGGTGCAATGGCGGCAGTACATGGCACAGTTGTGGGTGGTGTAAAACAAAACCCGATCCGGATACCGATGCGTGATTCCCGGCACCGGCATGTCCCTCTCTTCGGCGAGTGGATCCTCGAGATCTTCAGGAGCGATATGGAGCTCCCCTTTTCCCGGCACCGACTGAAGCCGGATGGGGCAATTGGGATCGTTCGGATCCATGAGGCTCGCGTAGTAAGGGGTAATCCCCATATTGAACATTTCGTGGGACTGCGCGAAGGCTTCGCGCTCATCCGCAGTGGGATGAATCACCTTCTCGAGTTGCTCCATCGTCTTGATGCGCTTTTGCTGCTGCCAGATCCAATTGTTCCAATCCTTTTCGGTCGCATCGGCCCAAATCGTGGGACGGGGAGCAGGCTTGAATTTTCTTTCACGCACGGTATTGATGGTTTTGATTTCGTATCCCATGGCGGACACTCTGCCTGATTTGGAAATCGAATTCAAGCCGAAAACCCCAGGCTAATCCATTGAAACGAATGGCATTTCCGGCCCAGAAGCGCCCGACGCCCCCCGCTCAAAGAAATGCGCGGTAGGCAAGGAAAGAGCCTCCGTACGCGAGGGCAAAAAGATAGAAAATCATGAGGATCATGTAGCGCGTGCTCTTCAACTCCCTGCGAGCCGCAGCCAGGGTGGAAACGCACATCGGCGCGAAGATGAACCATACGAGCAAACTCATCCCCGTGGCAAGACTCCACTCGGTCTTCAGCAGGAGACTCAGCTTCCCGGAATCGGAAACGGCAGCACCTTCCTGCAAGGAATATACGGTGGACAGGGTTCCCACCATCACCTCGCGGGCGGCAAAGGTCGGAATCAATGCCATGGAGATCCGCCAGTCAAACCCGATCGGCCTGAGAACGGGTTCGATCCAATGACCGATCTGTGCTGCATAGGACTGGTCAACCAAGGCGCCTTCACCACCGGAGGACTTCGGATAGCTGAGCAGAATCCAGATCACAACACTGGTCGAGACAATCACGGTCCCCACCCGTTTCAGAAAAAGCTGGATCCGGTACACAAGCCCCCGGAATAAACTCCTCAAGGAGGGCCGTTTGTAGGAAGGAAGCTCAATCAGAAGCGGCGGACGCTGGCCCCGAAACAGCAGTCGCTTGAAGATTCCGCCCATGAGCAACGCGGAAAGGATCCCGATTGCATACAGCCCGAGCATCACCAAGCCCTGGAGTTTCAATCCAAAAAGCACGGGGACATTCGGGACGAAGGCGGAAATCAAAAGTCCATACACCGGAATCCGCGCCGAACATGTCGTCAGGGGAATGATCAGCGTCGTGATCACGCGATCCGCTTTGCTCTCGATCGTCCTTGCTCCCATGATCCCCGGCACATTGCACGCATAACTCGAGAGCAAAGGCAGAAAGGAACGACCATGCAAGCCCACCTTCCCCATCAGGTGATCCAACATGAATACGGCGCGGGCCATGAACCCGAAATCCTCCAAAAAGAGAATCAGTGCATACAAAATGAGGATCTGAGGAAGAAACACGAGCGTTCCGCCCACACCCGCGACGATTCCGTCCGAGAGAAAACTCTTGAAATCCGGAGGCAGACGGGATTCCGAAACCAGGCCCTGGATTGCCGAAAATCCAGAATCGATCAAATCCATGGGCCACTGTGCGAGATTGAACATCAGTTGAAACACCAGCCCCAGGACGAGAATCAGGATCAACGGGCCTGCCACGGGATGAAGCACGATCCGGTCGATCGAGCGACTCCGGTCATCCGGGAGTCCCTTCCGGACCATGATCTTCTTCAGAACCGCATCCGCACGCTTGTAAAACTCGAGAATCCGTCCCGTAATCTGCTCCACTGTTTCAACTTCAGCCGGGGCTCCCAGAAGGGCCTGTTTCTTTCTCTGTTGTGTCCTGAGCGCAACCCCGAGGGCACCGATCAACCCGGACAGCCCGTGCTTCCGGATCGCCGCAGTTGGAATCACCGGCACTCCGAGAATGGCCGCTGCTTGAACCAGGTCGAACTCAAACCCGCGCTTCGTTGCCAGATCACTCATATTGAGTGCCACCACGGCTGGAAGATCGGTCGAATCCAGAACCTCCAGGAGAAATCGAATCGCCCTCTCGGGCTGGGTTGCATCCACCACAAGGATCATCCCCGAAAATCCACTGCTTTTCAGGGCCCCTGCCAACACATTCTCTTCCTCGGTATAGGGCCTGAGACTGTAGGCCCCGGGAAGATCGACGAGACTGAGCATCTCCCCGTCCGGGAGATCAAAATCCGCCTCCGCGCTCTCCACCGTAACTCCGGAATAGTTTGCCACCCGCTGATGTGAGCGGGTCAAGGAATTGAACAATGCGGTTTTTCCGGCATTGGGTGTGCCCACCAAGGCGATGCGTTTTTTCACGAATTCCCCGAACGCTTCACCAAGACCAGGTCGGCATCACTCCGGCGAAGTGCGTACACGGCATCCTTCACGCGGATGCTGATCGGATCCTTTCCAAGGGGGGCGCTCCCGATGATTTCCACACGCTCTCCGACAATAAACCCCACCTCTTGCAGGCGGATCAGAAAATCCATCTGTTCCCCGGAAACCCGGAACCCGGTGATTTCCGCGCTGTCCCCGGGTTGCAGTGCACCCAGCGTTACGGCGGGCTCGCTATTGAGAATCATTCTCATTTTATAACGGAAGGCTTCTCGCGGGTCAAGATTTCCGCTATGATCCGACACCTATGGGAAAACTGATCATTCTTCGACACGGCGAGAGCCAATGGAATCTCGAGAATCGCTTCACGGGCTGGGTGGATGTGGATCTGTCGACGAAAGGCGTTGAAGAAGCCGTCTCTGCAGGAAAAAAACTCCGGAACCTCGGCATCGAGTTTCATCATACCTATACCTCGGTCTTGAAGCGGGCGATCAAGACCCATTTTTTTGCGCTTGAGGCGATGGAGCGACTTTGGTACCCGGTCTCCCGATCCTGGCGATTGAACGAACGTCACTATGGAGCTCTTCAGGGTTTGAACAAGGAAGAAACCGCCAAACAGTATGGCGAAGCACAAGTCAAAATCTGGCGTCGATCCTACGACACACTTCCTCCTCTACTGGACGCTTCCTCTGAGATGAATCCCAAATACGATCGTCGTTATCAGAGCGTGTCGCCTTTGCCCTTGGCAGAATCCTTGCGAACCACAATTGAGCGCGTGATGCCCTTGTGGAACGATGAGATCGCAATGAGACTGAAGCGTGATGAGAACATCCTCATCGTCGCTCACGGAAACAGCCTCCGCGGCCTTGTGAAGCATTTGAAAAACATGTCCCCCGAGGAAGTTCTCGAGTTGAATATCCCAACCGCATCTCCATGGCTCTTCGAGCTCGACTCGAACCTTGTCCCTGTTTCCGATCAATACCTTTGAAATAAAAAAGGGAAGCCCGGAATGGGCTTCCCTTGAAACCGGTTCTTCGTGATTCTTTATCCGGAAACGCTCATGAATTCGATGGCAGCATCCACCGGAATCTGTTTTTCACCGGACGAACCTCCACCACTGCCGGATGCATCGATCCCGGCTTTCTTGAGATCATCGGCTGAGTCTTTCTCAGATTCATGGGGACCGAGCGTCCGCACGTAATGAGACAGTGCCCAACGATCATCAGGGGGCAGGGATGCGAACGCCGGCATGGAATTGAGGCCCTTGGTCAAGGTACCGAAAATCGCGCTTGCCTTGCGCCCGTTTTTCCAGCCCTCTCCCACAGTGAAATTCCGGGGCTTCGGATTGAGTCCCGCAGCAGCCACACCGTTCCCGGCACCACCTGCTCCATGACAGGTGACACATTGAGCCGCAAAAAGCTCTTTTCCATGCGAAACGAGTTCCGCATTCGAGAGCCAGGGAGACTCGTATTTGGACTTGGTCTGAGCAGCCACTGCTCCATCCGGAATGATCTTCTTCATGTCTTTCACGTAAACATCACCTCGGGTCAGCAGATCGCCGAAGGTCAAGATCATGAAAATTGTCATGAAGATGAAGGAGGTGGAGAAAATCACCGTATTTTCCTTATGGTCATACTTGAGACCCATGAAAAACAGGCACACTAAAGTCGCCTTCACGGAAGCCACCAGCATTGCCACCGTGAAGTTCCACGCACCGAGGTCAAACTGGGCAACCCACACCGTGACTACGGTGAGGACCAGAAGGGCGCCAAAAATCCTGGCGGCCATCGAGTTCGAAAGAACGTGGTGTTGTTGATCGGAATGATGTTCGGAATGATGATCTGACATTTGTTTCTCCTCTCCTCAGCCCACCAGGTACAAAAGTGGAAACAGGTAAATCCACACAAGGTCGACAAAGTGCCAATACAAACCTGTGATTTCGACCGGGGTAAAATACTTCGGACCGAATTCGTTGCGATTCGCCCTGCGGATCAGGTAATAGATGATCCCCATCCCGATCACGACGTGCAGGCCGTGGATCCCGGTCATTACGAAGTAGACCGACATGAAGATCGGCACTTTTGCCGTCGTCAACCCTTCATACGCATACTGGGCTCCCGGCAGGATATGCTCATGGATCTTATGCGAATACTCGAAGTACTTCACTACGAGGAATACCCCTGCCAAGAGAAGGGTCGCCCACAAGAAACCAACCGTGTTCTTGTGCTCACCCCGCTGGGAAGAGCTTACCGCGCGGGCCATTGTCCAAGAACTTGTGATCAGCACCACTGTGTTGAGTGCACCCATTCTCCAGTCCAGGATTTTATGATGATGCACATCGTGCATCATGTCAGGATAAAACACCCGAAGGACGGCATACGCCACGAACATTCCCGAGAAGAACAAGACTTCTGTCACGAGAAAGATCCACATGCCCTGCTTGCATGCTTCGAACTCCTCATGCCCGTTCTTGAAGTGATGAGCGTGATGCCGTTCCAAATGAGAAACTGCGCCAGTTCCGTGTGCCATGATCCGATTCCTTTCTTAGGCGTTAGAGCCCATCAATGCTTTTTCACCACGATATTCGTAAGGCCCCTCGGTCACCACGGGCTCCTTCAGGAAATTCTCGTGCGGAGGCGGTGAAGGGGTCTGCCACTCAAGCGTAAGTGCTCCCCATGGATTTGGACCTGATTTTTCGCCGTACTTAAGCGCCTTGGCAAGGTTCCAGGCAACAATCACGAAGCCCACACCCAAAAACCATGACCCGATGGTCGAAATCCGGTTCAACTGTTCAAACTGCGGAAGATAATCGGCATACCGGCGAGGCATCCCGAGGACCCCGAGAATGAACTGGGGGAAGAAAGTCACGTTGAAACCAACCATGATCAGCCATGCTGCGACTTTCGAGGTTCCCTCGTTGTACATCTTCCCACAGAACTTCGGGAACCAGTAATGGAGACCTGCAAGGAACGCAAGCAAGGTTCCTCCCACCATCACGTAATGGAAATGTGCCACTACGAAGTAGGTCGCGGTCAGGTGAACATCCACAGAAACCACTGCAAGGAAAACCCCGGTGAGTCCACCGATGGTGAACACAAACAAGAATCCGAACGCGTACAGCATCGGGGTATCCATCCGGAGCGACCCTTTGTACATGGTCGCAAGCCAACTGAACACCTTCACCCCTGTGGGCACGGCTACCAGCATGGTGAGGAACGAGAACACGAAGTTCGCAAACTCGGACTGTCCGCTCACGAACATGTGGTGTCCCCAAACCACAAACGCAACAAGCGCGATTCCGAAGGTCGCAGCTGCAATCGCCTTGTAGCCGAAGATCGGTTTCCGCGAGAATGTCGGGATGATGTCCGAGATCACGCCCATCGCAGGAAGAACCATGATGTAAACGGCAGGGTGCGAGTAAAACCAAAAGAAGTGCTGGAACAATACCGGATCCCCGCCGAGCTTCGGATCAAAAATCCCGATTCCGATGGTCCGTTCCAGGATCAACAGCAGAAGAGTGATCGCCAATACGGGCGTTGCAAGCACCTGCACGATGGAGGTCGCGTAGAGCGCCCAAAGGAACAGGGGCAAGCGGTCCCAAGTGAGGCCCGGCGCGCGAAGCTTGTGAATCGATACGATGAAGTTCAGCCCGGTGAGGATCGAGGAGAACCCCATAATGAAGGCACCAAGAAGCACCAAAGTGGCGCTTGTCCCGGTGCGGATCGAGTATGGCGCGTAGAAGGTCCAGCCCGTGTCGACCTTGTTGATGAACAGGGTACTTGCAGCCACAATCAGACCAAAGAGGTAGACGTAATAGGAAACCAGGTTCCACCGCGGAAAGGCGACGTCTTTGGCCCCGATCTGCATCGGAAGAACGAAGTTCCCGATTGCAGCCGGAATCAGGGGAATCACCACCATGAACACCATGATAGCACCATGATAGGTGAAGGCTTGGTTGTAGGTGTTGGGCGAGGAGAAAAACTGCATCCCCGGCGCGAACAACTCCCACCGAACCAGAAGGGCAAAGACCCCGCCCATCAGGAACATCGCCAAGATCACGAAGAGGTACATCAGACCGATTCGCTTGTGATCGAGGGTAAATAGCCATGACTTCAAACCATGCGAGTGGTTGAGGTAGTTATCACCATGTGCCGTCGATGAATTTGCCATGATCCCGTTCTCCTTATTTCAAGCTCTTGATATATTCAATGATCGCTGCGATCTCTTCCTCGTTCACGAGGCCCTTGTAGGGCGGCATGGACGGAGGATACCCTTCCACCACTTTCGCGGTGGGATTCTCAATCGACTCACGGAGGTAATTGTCATCGATCTTCACTGTGATCAACTTGCCTCCTGCAGAGTTGTCGAGAACCTTTTCTTCCATTCCGTAGATTCCTTTGTAGCTCGGGCCTACCAGCTTGGTTCCATCCGAGGAGTGACACGCAATGCATCCCTTCGCAGAAACCAAGGCTTTTCCTTTGTCAGCGAGGCTGAGCTGACCACCTGCCTGGCCGGATGCCTGCGCCGCCGGCATCCCCTCACCCAGACGATTCGCTCTGTACCCTGGAAAGGTCGGATCCGCTGGAAGCTGATCCACATCGATTTTCTTGCCGCCAAGCCAGTCCTTCCACTGATCGTTTGTCAGCACCACCACCCGCGCCAGCATTCCTGAATGGGATGTCCCGCAATACTCGGTGCAATACACTTGATGGATTCCGGGAACCTTCGCCTCAAACCAGACCGAGGTGTACATGCCGGGCACGACATCGGACTTTACGCGGAAGTTCGGGATGAAAAATGCATGAAGGACATCTTCGGATGACATGATGAGCTTCACCGGACGATTCACAGGAACAAAGAGATCACCAACCATCGTTGTACCGTTTTTGTAAACAAATTGCCAAAGCCATTGCTTTCCGATCACGCGGACTTCCATTGCATCGGCAGGACCGTGAACCATGTCACGATACACAGACCAGCCCCATCCGAAACAAACGAACAGGAGGATCGTGGGAACAACGGTCCAAACAATCTCAAGACCCGTGTGGCCGTGGATGTATTTTGGCTTCTTGTTGACTTCCTTCCGGTACTTGACCACGAAGTAAATCATCGCGCCCACAATACCGACGAAAAACACCAGGCTCAGGTAGACAAGGAACCAATAGATCCCGTCCCAATCATTGGCAAGATCGGTTGCTGCCACAGGGATCGTGGCCGCATGGGCCGTTTGAATCATCGCCAGCAAGCAAAGCATCAGCTTTGTCATTTCATTCTTCCTTTCCTTTGACGGGTCCAGAACACCATCATGTATCCGCCCATCAAGACCATGCTGAACATGGCCCCTAGCTGCATCACCTTCATCGCCTGGAGAGAATATCCCCTCGCCAGCGGTTCGTAGTGATAACAAAACATCAACAAGCGATCAAAAACACTCCCGATCTTGCCTCGGGACGCCTCAAGCAGCGCAAGCTTCAGGTTCTTGGGTTCGTAGGTGATTCCGTAAAGATATCTCGAAATCAGGCCCGTGGGGGTCAGAACAAAAGTCACCGCAGAATGCGCATACTGCTTTTGGATTTCATCGTACTTATACTCAAAGCCAAGCTGCGAGGCAAGCTTTCTGACCTGGCTCTCCTCGGCCGTGAGAAAGCTCCAGCCTGCCCTGGCCGTTTCAAGATCGTGACCCGATTTTGCATAGTCCTTGAGATAATTTTCCTTCTTCGCCCGGGCCATGGCGGGAGTGTCATTGGGATTGATGCTGATCGTGACCACGTTGAATTCCTTGCCAACCGACCACGCAAGTCCCTTCAAGCCCTCGCTGACTCCATTCAAGACCATGGTGCAAAGCATGGGGCACTCGTAATACACCAAGTTCAAGAGGACCGGTTTGCCGGATTGAAAATATGCGGAAAGGGGCTTTTTTTCGCCCGCAAGCGAATCGATCACTTCGATGGCATTGAGTTCAACCACCTCACCCAAGTGCTCTTTCACGCCAACACCCACGAGCTCCTCGGGCACCTTCTTCGGATCTCCCTGAAGCTCAACGGCGTGTGCCCTCACCGCAACAAGAGGCCCGAGGAACGCCGGCATGACACCGGGATTCGTTGCCATGAAAGATGCGCACAAAAACGCATTTTTAAGAAAATGCAGCTTCACAAACCTTCCTCTTCGTATGAGAACTAATATAACACTTTAAGGGACGTTCGGTAATAGAAAACTCACCCAACATGGCAAAATTCAAAGACTTATCCCGCGATCTTCTCAAGCTGACCAAAGCCGAAATTGTTCTCCTTGAGATCATCACTCTTGCGGCCGGATTCTTTATCGGACACTCCTTGGAAAGTCCGATTGAATGGGTAGTGTTTATAAACACTCTCTGCGGAACCGGATGCCTGGCCTTGGGCTCTGGTGCGTTAAACCAAATTCAAGAACATCGGGAAGATGCCTTGATGGATCGGACCAAGTCCCGCCCCATTCCGAGCGGCCGGATCAGCCTTCCCCTTGCATGGACCGTCAGCATTGCACTCTTCGCTGCCGGGATCGTTCTTTTGCAACTTGTTTCACTGAAAGTGCTCGCACTGGGCCTTACAGCCGTCATCAGCTACAACGGCCTCTACACCCTGTGGTGGAAAAGAAAAATGGCATTTGCAGCCATACCGGGAGCGATTCCGGGGGCCCTTCCCATTCTAATCGGATTCCAGGCGGTGGTGAACGATCTCTCCGATTTGCGCGGTTACTATCTCTTCGCCATTCTCTTTTTTTGGCAAATGCCCCACTTCTGGGTGCTCGCCCTGAAATACTCGAATGACTACGACCAGGGCGGATTTCCCACTCTTCCTGTTGCAAAAGGGAACGAAGTCACACGCTTTCAGATTACTCTTTGGTGTCTTGCGTATGCGGCAATCGGACTACTCTCCACTCTCTTTTTCCCCACCGGAATCCCGGGTCTGATCGGCTCCATGTTCGTGAGCGCATGGCTCCTGTTCGAACTCTACCGGTTCCTGAGGTCTCCGGAGAAAAAGTCTTGGCTCAGATTCTTTCTCAGCATCAATTTCAGCCTGCTACTGTACCTGTTCGTGATCTCGGCAGACCTCTGGTCGATCATTCTGCATTCAAGGTCATAAAGGACACCCCTCACAATCCATGCCTTTCAAAGAGCGGGACTTCGTTTGAGTCAAATCTTTGTGGCGATGTGTCAATTTTGACAGATTGCTCGTGATTCGATTCTAATTTAAACTTCAAAAGAATAGTCGAGATAACCTCGACTCAGGACTCGATGAAAGGAAATGATCAATGAAAAAAGTAACTCTAAAGGACCTTGAAAACAGCAAAAAGATTGTGGGTGGAGCCGAACCGATTAAGAGGTCTCCAGTAAATAGTAAAGGCACCGAAACAAGGGCCAATGGCGTTGAAGTTTATGACGAATTCACTGGGGAGAAGGAAACCGTAGCTGTACCAGCATTGAAAGCTAGTTCTTGATTGAATCGGGTCCGATTTCAAATTCAGTTAGGCTCCTTTCGCTTCTGCGGGAGGAGCCTTCGAATTTATAAAGGTCGCAGGGAGATTCTGTATGGACAGGATGAAGACGGCATTGAGTCGAATCGAGATGGAGCATCCCTTGTTTCACAGAGTGACTACTGACTCCAGAACACATATCTTTTTCCGGCCCTATGACGCTCGTTGGGCTTATTCTGGCTTGGTTAATGAGTTCCAAGCCGGATTCAACCCGTTAAACGGCAAGATATATACTCACCAGAACTCGCTTCTCGCAAGGTGGATCCGAAAAGGGGCGGTTCCGGAGATGGAGATCGCCCGAAAGATTCTGCTGAAAGAAACATTATTTCTCGTTCACGACTATCTACATCAATTGGCGTTCCGTGAAATTGCAGCATTCCCGGGCGCTGCCACGATTCCCAACTATACCCGCGAGAGAAATCTCGTATTTTTTTTGCTGATCTCTGAGGCAGTGGCCACCGTGGTCTTGGATTACTGGATTCTCTCGAAACTCAATTTAAGCCCTCTTTATGGACTGAGTGATCCGTATTTTCAGCTCACCATTCAATTGAACGAATCGCAGGTTCGCGAAATCAAAAGCATCGCACCGGATTTTTCAATTGATCGGGAATCCCTCTTCAGTGAAATCTGCCGTTTCTATCTGGAGGGAGAAATGCAAGGTTTCGACATTCAAGATCTCGAAAACTGCCCTGCCCTTCAAGAATATCTCGTTCATGAGCTCCGTTACGGGGCAAAGCAACGCAGATACGCCCGGCGTTGGGCGGCCTCTCTTACTGGCACCTTAGCTTCCCCTTTCGACGATTCCCCTGTTCTAGCGCAGGAACCATGGCAAAACGACCTCATTGGCCATATTGGAAAACGCGTGTGGTCCCTGACAACGCGGGGCGAGCTCGATGATTCAAATGCAAGCTTGCAGGTAGACCGAATCTCAAAGCTTCCGGGATTCCCTTCCGATCCCAGACTCGTCTGCATCGAAAAGTTTGTGGCACCTGACTCAAGCGCATTCCTAAAGCACTATCCTGGAGCCGACGAGCTTGTTCTTTCAATGATCGACTACAATGATATCTCCGATTCGGAGCGGCAGCAGTTGATCTTCCGGTTTATTACCGAAACCCACCCTCTCAGTATGGACTGGATCGCCACTCATCTGAAGCGCCCCTTGGAATCGTTTGCTCGGGTCAAGAGTGACGACCTTGTCGCGAGTTTTGACGACCATGTTTTTTGCCTTCCTTGAAAGGGGGACAAATCTCTTTCTCTCAACTTAGAGCTGGCTTAGAATCGAGAAGATGGCAAAAGACTCTTCAACGGAACTTCCGGTAGTTTCCCAGCATGACTTGATGGATTGCGGGGTTGCGGTGCTCCTGTCAGCGGCGAAATATTTCAATATCAATGCCGATTACCAAGGGGTCCGTGCGCAGGTCCATCTCGATTCTGACGGCGCAACCCTAGCGGAAATCGGAACCGCTTCCGCGAAGATCGGTCTTCATTGCGATCCGATCGAGTTTGATGAACTGGAATCGCTTCTAACCGAGAACGGGATATTTGTTTTGTGCACAAGGCCCGAGGCAATTCAAAGCGGTGCGGGTCACTTCGTACTTATGCGTCCTATACGTCGGGGAAAGAAAGTCAAATGCGAGATCATGGATCCCGCCTACGGCCGCCTGCGTTTCAAGCCTTCCGAGATCGCCGGTCGTTACCACCGGCAGGGGCTCTATTTTGATGCGCACCTAAACCGTGATGTCGCGAACACCGCGCCCCGACAGCTCCGCTACGGCCAGTCAAAGGAGCTCCGGGAAATTTTCATCCGCTATCGGCCCCTTCTCCTTTGGCTCATAGCACTCTCCATTTCGGTCGCCGCCCTTGAAACCCTACCCTCGGTATTTTTCGGGAAGATGATCGATCGCCTGATCTCGAAGAGCAACTCGACCCTAATGATTGCAGGATTCGTCTTGGCAGGCTCAATTGGTTCATTCATAGGAACTTTCCAGAACTGGTTGAGCTCGCGGTTGGAAAAGATGCTCGAACTCTCGATGAACGGCGCACTAATCCGTCGCATCCTCAACCTCGACTGGATCCAGTTTTCTTCAAGACGCTTGGGGGATTACGCGACCCGCTCCGCTGCTATCTCTGAATTCCAATTACTGGCAGGTAATGTGCTCACGGGTACGGTTTCGCGTCTCTTCTCGCTTCTCTTCGCGCTGGCGCTTATTTGGCGCATATCATCAACGGCAGCCATCTCGGCCTTGGCCCTTGGTACCTTCTCCTTCGTGCTCAACATGTTCTCGGCCCAAAACAGATCCAGGAGCTCTTATCGAGTGTCACTCAAAGTCGCGCAGTCTGGGAGTAGTCTCTATGAGCTTCTCACTCTAAAAAAGTGGCTGTCAATGAACGGCTCGACTGGTTTTTTTTTCCGACGCTGGGCCCGAACGACAAAAAGTATCGGAAAGATGAACTTACAGCTCCAGACTCTATCAAGAAATTGGAGCTGGGTTCGGATCACGGGAAGCGCCCTCCTTCAGTTTGTAGGTACTCTGCTTCTTGCGGGAATTTATGAGAAGGGGCTTATCACCGCAGGGAATCTTGTCACGGTGCTCTCTCTTCAGTTAACAGTGATTTCGATTCTCGGTTCATTCGAGTCGTATCAGGTCTCGATTCAAAGTGCAATACTCGCATATCAACGTCTCCTTGATCTCTTCTCAGACACTCATGACCCTTCGATCAAGCGCACTTCGACGCCTAGTTTTTTGGAGATCATCGGAAAACCCATCGAGCAGCTCGAATTCAGAGATTTGTCGTTCGGATATCGCGGCGATCTAGGCAGATACGTTATCAGAGACCTCGACCTCACGCTGAAAGCAGGGACCGTCACCCTCATCCGGGGGCCGAGCGGTATCGGAAAAAGCAGTCTCCTTGGCGTGTGCTCGGGTATCTTCGCCCCTTCGAACGGCGAAATCCTCATTAACGGCATCAAGGGAGTCACCTGGGAGGAGTACCGCAGACTGAAACACTGTGCATATCTGGATCAGGAATCCCGCCTCTTTGATGGAACCATTCTCGAAAACCTTACCCTGGGGCGCTCAGTTGACGAAGCCCGTGTGTATGCGCTGATTGAGGATGCCGGGTTGCTCGACACCTTAAAGGAATTCCCGCTCAGAATCCGATCTCAAGTTTCTGATGTTGCCAAAGGATTTTCGGGCGGCCAGATTCAACGGCTTGCAACAATCCGCGCGCTCCTCAGCGGGCAACCGTTCATCATCATGGATGAGCCCACCTCATCGCTCGATGAAGAGTCCGAAAAGCGCATCATGAGCTTGATCGAAAAGAACAAGACTAACCGGATCTTCCTGATCGCCTCCCACAGCGATGCAATGCCGGCGATTGCCGATAAGATTCATACCATGAAGGATGGGCGCCTATTATGATGGAATCTCTCTCACAAAGAATCAGACCTTACTCATCTTCTGTCAGGATCAAGCGGGCTGAAGGATTCAGTTCCCTGCGCGAGGTTCATCATGATCTCGCTTGGGTGACGGAATCTCATCTTCGCCACGGCTCTTTCCGGACCAGTTCCGATTTTTCTGACTGGGAGGGCTCAGCCTATTCCGACTTTCAGATCCAACCTGGCGCTCCCGTGTTTCATCTCGGATCGGCCCGCTCGATACACTTCGGCGATCATTACCTGAAGGGTGTGGGATTAACCCCAATGTTTCCAGTGCGGAATAGCGACTATTACCATGGATCCGGTCACTTGCTTGCCTCTTCGGCGGCGCGTGAGTACCTCGTGAGCGTGTGGGTGAAGCAGCTCGGACTTGGGAAGTCCATAATCCCTTGTGACGGACTTCTCGTTGCAGAAATGCACGCTTCCCTCGCGGAGGTTGCCCGAAAGACCTACGCTTCAGGGGGCAATTTTGATTTCAATCTTATGCCTCCTTGCGACAGGACCCTTCAGGCGATCTCGGTGAAGCCATCTGGATTCCTTAGATTCACCAACTTCTCATGGCTCCTACGGTCCGGAGCAGATGTATCGCTCGATGCTCTCACCCGGGTGATCCGTGATTGGGGTACCTCCCTCGACGCGGACTTTACCAAGAGTGAGGATGGGATAAATGAAGAGATTGGTACCATTTTTGGTCAGATCGAGTCCCAAACGGTTCTCGGTCTCGAGGAGTTCTTTCGATTCCAGACCTCGGGAATTCTTTGGTGCAGCCTGAATAACAATTTCTCCGCCGGAATCAAGTTTCTAGACCTCGAAGTCCCACTCGTGACCGGTCCAGACCTTATCTATGATTTTTCGAACCGGGAGGATCGGGAGTTCGACTGCCCCGCCCACTTCGAAGTCTTCCAAGCCGTTAAGCAAGTGAGGGAGTGGATTCTGGATCTGTTGGGCTGGTGCAGGGCCCGTGAGCTCTATTACGGGTATCTGAAAAATCCAGCCCATGCTCCCTATCACGAGCTCCTTAGAATTATTTCCAGTGAGATCGAGACCCGCCTTGTCCGCGAGTCCAGAATCTTCAATGATTCTCATTGGGTCGGGCTTATTCGGAACCACTACGGCTCCCGGATCGGAGACCACGCGCAGGCTGGGCTCGCTGAGGTCATCGACCAGCAGCGCAGCCTTCGCCTCACAGGTTCGATCAAACTTTCGGGTCCCTACCAATCTGATATCGTCACTCAAGCCCGGTATGGGCTTGAGCTAGGTAAATCACCTTCCTTAATTGCACCATCGTGGTTCCCAAGGGAGCGTTTTCTTGCTGACATCGACTCTGGCTGGCATCGGCTTTTTGCAGAGTGCATCAAAGCGGTTGAAAAAGAGACCACACCAGAGGGGTTTCTCACTGCCCTTTCCTACGCTGAGCTTCAAATTGAAACAACCTTTGCAAACAAGTAAACCAAAATAATTTCCAATGAAGTTTTGCAATCCAGATTGGAGAACCTTGCACAACTTTCTCCTTGATATTTGACTTTTTTTATCGGATAATTCCGCCGTGCATTTTTCCCCAGCAATCGTTGCATTCCTGACTCTCCCTCTTCTCAGCCAAGCCTCCACCAAACCTCCCGAACCTGCTGTCCCTTGGTTCATGCTCAACCCCCACAAAGACGGGGTTGAAGGCACCTCGACCCTGCGCCTGAGGAAGCACCTAAAGTTTCCGAAAGCCGTCGCGCCGATCACAGTCGCTGTGATTGACACTGGAGTCGACATCAATCACCCAGCGTTTAACGGTAAGCTATGGGTTAACTCTCGCGAAACCAATGGGGCCCCCGGGGTGGATGACGATCACAACGGAATCGTCGACGATATTCACGGTTGGAATCTCCTTGGCAAACGCTCAGGTGAGAACGCCCTCTACCTAACCAAATCAACGGTACGCGTGGTAAAAAACTTACAGTCCAAAGATCCGCTTGATCTCACTCCGGTCGAGCAAACTGCATTGAAGGAAGCTCTTGAGGATGTCACCGCATTTCGAGCGACGGCTGAGAACGAGTATGCGAAATTTAAATCAGGATTGGATGCGATCACACTCCTGAAGTCCCACGGCCTCACTTCTGAGTCGACTTCGGCTCTCCAAGAGTTAAACGTAGATTCTCCTGATGTCGCGAGTGCCAAGATCAAGGCTCACAGCCTCTTCGAACAAGGAATGACCTCGGATTTTCTGATGGCTCTCATGCCGTTCTCGAAGCTCGAGCTTGATTACCATTTGAATTTGGATTTTGATGAGACGAAAGCCATTGATGAGGCGGGCAACAACGATATTGTGGGACCCAATGCCTCCCACGGCACCTGCGTTGCCGGTGTCATTGCTACCCTTGCAGACGCGGTCCGCATCATGCCCATCCGTGCCGTTCCCGTCGGCGATGAGCGGGATGTCGACATCGCTCGGGCCATCCGATACGCCGTAGATCACGGCGCTCGTATCATTAACATGAGTTTTGCAAAGCGCATCTCCGAAGAGCGTGAACTGGTTCAGGAAGCTCTCTCCTACGCAGCAGCGCACGATGTGCTTCTTGTCCACGGGTCAGGAAATAGCGGAATGAATCTGGATTTGCCGGCTGTCAGATCGTATCCAAGCCCAAAGCTGAACGGAAACCAGCGTGATCCGAGGCTTGCTAACCACTGGATAGAGGTAGGCGGATCAAACCGCATGCACGGGGAAAACCTGATTGCCTCCTCTTCCAATTACGGAAAGCTATCTGTTGATATCTTCGCGCCAAGTGAGAAAATTCAAGCGCCAACTCTCGGAAATCAAATCGAGGAAGTTGGGGGTACCTCGCTTGCCGCCCCCCAAGTGACAGGCGTCGCGGCTTTACTCTGGTCCCGTTTTCCAAATGCTCCCGCTTCGAAGATTCGCAATGCGATACTCAAGTCGGCCCGACGCTATCCAGAACTTGGTGTGGTTCCGCCAGCAGCAGATTCCTCAAAGCTAGTCCCCCTTGAGAGTCTCTCAGCAACGGGAGGTCTTCTCGATGCCTATGAGGCTATGAAACATCTAATCCGCGAACAGTAGATTTAACTCGGAAGCAAATCAATGACCGATGGAGTGATTTCGCCACGGCAGATGAACTTCGCTGCGTATGTAAAATTCAGAAGAAATTCGTCCAAGAATAGATTGCAAGGTAAACTCGGGACTGCAAAGTCCTCTTTGGGCTTGGTGAGTCCGTGGGGACACCCCTCAGAATCCATGCCTTTCAAACAGCGGCATTTCATTTGAGTCAATTTGAGTCAACTTGATTCGAACTGATCAATCCTGACACATCTATTCCCCCGCCCCCAATCCGGGTAAAATAGAACACTATGATCCTCAAAAACTATTGGGCCCATAGTGGCTATGATGCAGAAGAAGCTTACTTTGCGAAGATCAACCGTGAACTCATTGATCGGATCAAAGCAAAACAACAAGGGAACGATTCAAAGCCCATCCCCGAGGACGCACCTCTGGCGGAGGTCATCCCGTTTCCCACAAGGGAACAAAGGAGCGAACAGAAGAAAAAGGCGGCCTGATCTTGCGATCCGCCTTCGCGCCCTTAGATGTGATGATGAAACACGGAATCCGGGAGATACGGATCCCGAATCGCGACCACATTGTGTTTTTGCAAGAATCTGCTCACCATCAAGCCAAACACTCCAAGGAACCCGAGCCATACACCGATGTCCGCCCAGTGGATTTTCGGTCCGGCTGAGAATACCTGCGGCTGGATCATCCAGTTCAAATCCAGATACTCCATTGCAATGATCCAGCATGCCGTCAAGAAAACCACTTCCTCGCTTCTTTTGTTGCCTCTTGGCAGCAAAAGGAAGAACGGCATGAAGAATTTCCCGACAAACAACGAAATCGTCCAAGGCTCCCAACCCTCGTTGAAACGCAGGAGGAAGTATCCGGTTTCCTCAGGAAGGTTGGCATACCAAATCAGCATGTACTGGGAGAACCCTGTGTAGGCCCAAAACACCGTGAATGCGAACATGAGTTTTGCAATGTCGTGAATGTGATTCTCGTTCACGACCTTTCCGAGATACCCCGCCCGCTTCATGAGGATCACAACAATTGCGAAGAAGGCGAAAAAGGTCTGGTAGCTTCCGGCAAAAGTATACACCCCGAACATGGTCGAGAAGAAATGGGGATCCAAAGACATCAACTGGTCGAAAGCCGACATCGAGAACGTAATCGCAAAGAACGCGAGGAACGCAACCCCGAACTTGCGGTTCCCCTCGAAGATCGGCTGGTAGGTCACCCCGGAATCAGACCGCAGGGAGCCACCTACAATCTTGCGTGCAAAAAGAATCCACCCGAGCACCGCAATGAGGGTGCGGGTCACAAAGAACCCCATGTTGAGGTAGCCAAGCTTCCCTGAAATGATGGGATCGTTTTTCACCTGCTCGACATGGGTCCATTCAAAAATGGAATGGGCACCGAGAATGACAAGCACCGTGGACACCAAGAGAAACGGAATATAGGCAGTAAACGCCTCCGCAATCCTGCGCACGGGAGCGCTCCACATCGATGTGGTCACCCATTGGATCACCACGAAAAACAAGGCGCACATGGAAACACCGAGAAAGTAGAAGTGCGCCCGCAGCAAAGCAGACCATGCATGCGGGGCGCTCGTTCCAAAAAGCACAAAGAACGAGATGATGCCGATGATGATCAGCGCGAAGAACAGCCCGGTCATCGTGCCGGACGCCTTCAACACACCCGGATTCTCGATTTTATGATCCATCACATGTGCATTACCCATAAACTCTCCTCGATCTTTCCTAGATGTTTTCCTCGACCATGCCTTCGGCCTTTTTCAGGTCCTCGGCTGTCGGATGTTTGGCCCGGTAGAGGGCGCGAAGGTAGTGAACCACCTGCCACCGTTCCTCCGGATTCAGCTTCTCGGCGTAGGACGGCATGGTGTTTTGGCCCATCGAAATAACGTGAAAAATCTGTCCGTCCTTGTAATCCCGGATCTTCTCGCTTTGAAGACTCGGCGGCCTTGGCATCAGAGGGCGAGGCCAATTCGGCATGGAAGTCACCGTGCCATCCCCTTCCCCGTACTGGCCGTGGCAGACAATGCAGTAGGAATTGTACAAATCCCGACCCGCGTTCAATGAGTCCCGGGATCTCTTCACGGGATTCGGATTGCGTGCGGCGTCATCCATGCTTGCGATCTCGTAAGGTCTGGATTCACGGGAAATCGCTCCCGCGGGAATCGGGCGAGTGGCCCCCTCTTCCTGAGCCTTCAGCGCGACACTGAAATGCATATCAGGGGCGTACACATAGTACGGATCCTTGTGTTTCACGTAACAGCCGCTCACCAACATCCCCGCGGCACTCAACCCGCCCAGAAGCTTCATGGTCTTCATGAAAACCACCCTTCGTTGTATACCTTTCTCACATCCTTGGCGCCCACGGATTTCAGGAACTGTTCCGCCTGCTCCGGTGAAAACGCCACATGTTCTTCTTCGTCTTCGATCTCCTCATTCGGATTCTCAATCATGATGGCAAACCGGTTGTTCGTGATCGAAGGATCAAAGGCCCGCTTTTTCAGGTTCGGGAGACGATTGAAGGCAAGCATCCCGAAAAAAGTCGCAATCCCGCCAAAGAGCACCGACAACTCGAAAATGATCGGGACGAAGGCAGGCAGGGAATTCATCGGCTTTCCGCCGATGATGTGGGGCCACCAGGTTGCGGAGGCCGCATACTGCCACGCAAATGCGGTTGCCGTACCCGTGAATGCAAAAATCCCGGTGACATACGGAACCTTGGAGCGCGGAAGCCCCTGCGCATGCTCAAGACCATGAACCGCATAAGGAGTGAAGCAATCAAACTGCTTGTAGCTTGAATCCCTCACCTTCGCCGCGGCCTCGGTGAGGCTCTCGGGATCATCAAAAAAACCGACCACTCCGGACAACACAGGAACGGCATTTTCCTTATGCATGACTTGCTCCTTTGCGAGGTTGATCCATGACCGACTTCACTTCGCCCATGGCAATGGATGGAAGGAAGCGCACGAACAGAAGGAACCAGATGAAGAAGAATCCGATCCACCCTGTGAACATTCCGAGTTCCACCCAGCTTGGGATGTAGTTCGCCCAACTGGAGGGCAGGAAGTCGTGATGAAGGGAGGTTACAATGATCACGAACCGCTCAAAATACATCCCGATGTTCACATAGAGGGACACCACGAACATCACTGGAATCGAGCGACGGAACTTTTTCACCCAGAAGAGCTGAGGAATGAACACGTTGCAGGAAACCATGATCCAGTACGCCCACCAGTAATCCCCGAAAGCACGGTTGATGAAGGTCGCGCGTTCGAAGGTGGAGCCGGAGTACCAGGCGATGAAAAATTCAACCGCGTAGGCATACCCCACGAGCATCCCGGTGGTCATGATGATCTTGTTCATCTTCTCCAGGTGATCCATGGTGATGTAGTGCTTCAGGTTGAACGCCTCACGCGCGAGCACCAGAAGTGTCACAACCATGGCAAACCCTGAGAAGATCGCTCCTGCGACGAAGTACGGCGGGAAGATTGTGGTGTGCCAGCCCGGTAGCTGGGAGACCGCGAAGTCAAACGAGACCACCGAGTGAACCGACAAAACGAGCGGAGTCGAAAGGCCTGCAAAAATCAAATACGCCTGCTCGTAATGCACCCACTGCTTGTTCGATCCGCGCCAACCGAGGGATGCAATGGTCAGCAAAAACTTGCGCACCTTGTTTTTCGCGCGATCCCGGATGGAAGCAAGATCCGGCACAAGACCCGTGTACCAGAAGATCAGGGAGATCGTGAAATAGGTCGAAACCGCGAACACGTCCCACTCCAGAGGCGAACGGAAGTTCGGCCAAAGCTGGCGCTGATTCGGATACGGAAGGAGCCAGAAAGCAGCAAGCCATGCGCGTCCCGTATGCGTCAAGATCACCATCCCCGCAGTCATGACCGCGAAAATCGTCATGGCCTCGGCCGAGCGGTTGATCCCCGTCCGCCACTTCTGCCGGAACAAGAAGAGAATCGCAGAAATCAAGGTCCCTGCGTGACCAATCCCCACCCAGAACACGAAGGTGGTCACATCGTTACCCCAGCCCACGGGCTGGTTGAGCCCCCAGAGCCCCACCCCGTTCTTGAAGGTCTCAAGAAGAAGTACGGCACCCATGAAAAAGGCTGCCATGGCGGCGATGAAACACACCCACCACTTCCCTGTTGGAAAGTTCTCCAGCGGGCGCGCCACATCCTCGTTCACTTCCGCAAACGTTCTGTCCCCTGTAACGAGTACATCCTGAATCGGCTTGAGCGTTTCGTGATTAGCTGTGGCCATGTCCTTTGCCTCCCTCTGCTACTGATCCTTCTGCGTTTCTCACCTTGGTGAGATAGTGAACCGCAGGTCTGGTGTTGAGAATTTCCATGGAACGGAACGCTCTCGGATTCTTGATCCACGCGTTGATCGCACTCTCCTTGTCGTTCACATTTCCAAAAATGATCGCATCGGTCGGACAGGTCTGCTGACACGCGGTCTTGAGATCCCCGTCCTTGATGTCGGCTTTCTTGTCCTTGGCCTTGCCCTTCGCTTCATTGATCCGCTGAACGCAGAAGGTGCACTTTTCCATGATTCCGCGTGACCGAACAGTGACATCCGGGTTCCAGACCATGTTTGCCGTGTCCTTCACATCCTTCCAGTGATCAAAGAAGTTGAAGCGCCGGGTTTTGTAAGGACAGTTGTTCTGGCAGTAGCGGGTTCCGACACAACGACTGTAGGTCATCTGATTGAGACCATCTTCGCTGTGGGAGGTCGCAACCACCGGGCACACTGTTTCACAAGGGGCATTTTCGCAGTGCTGACACATCATCGGCTGGAATGCCACTGTGGGGTTGTTCTCGTCGCCCATGTAATAGCGGTCGATCCGCATCCAGTGCATTTCACGGCTCTGGCGAACACGGTCACGTCCCACGACAGGAGTGTTGTTTTCGGCCTGGCACGCGATCACACATGCTCCACATCCGGTGCACGAGTGGAGATCCACTGCGAGCATCCAGCGATGAGGACTCTTCGAATAATCGAAGGGCTCGGACCAAAGGGTCGGAACCTTGTCCATCTTGAGATGGGGCTCGGTTTCCATGGACGCGTTCGGGTCTTTCTTGAACTCGTCATAGCTGATCTCGTTCAAGATCGGACGCCCCATGATCTTGTGGTGAAGTTGGGTCTCGGCCAGTTGGTATTTCTTTCCGGTTTTCGTGATGGAAACCTCGGTTCCGGAATAGGTCATTCCCGCCTGGCCAGCGAGTTCGCTGAAGATGAAGGCATTCTGCCCCACTCCGTTTCCGACCGCTCCCGCAGCCGTACGGCCGTATCCCAGTGCGAGGGTTGCGGCTCCCTTGGCAATTCCTGGCTGAACCTTCACGGGAATCTCAAAGGAACCTTGAGCACCCTTCAGGATCACCACGTCGTTTGTCTGGAGACCAAGCTCGGATGCATGGGCGGGCCCGATGTTGAGGTGGTTGTCCCAAGTCACGGTGGTAATCGGATCCGGCATCTCCTGAAGCCAGGCATTGTTCGCGGATCTTCCGTCACCCATGGATCCTTTGAAATAAAGCCCGAGCATCAGGCCGGACGCCTCCATCACAGCTCCGGTGCTCTTTTTTCCAAGGGAGAGGGTCTTGATTTTTGCGGATTCGTCCTTCGCAAGCTTGAGCGACGAGGCTTTGAAGGAGCGCTCTCTCGCAGGGCCGGGCTTGCCAGCCAAAACCCCTTGCTGCAGGGTCGTTTCCCAGAAGTCATTGAAGCTTTGTCCTTTTCCATGGGATGGATAAAGCGTCTGCTTCCAGTTTTCTTTTACGTACTCGTAATAGCTTCCTTTTGGGTTCTGCGCCACTTGGGCCAGAAGCCCTGTGGCTTTGATTCCACCGCGCACCCAGCCCACCATCATGTCTTCAAAGCATCGTGTATCAAACAATGGCGCAATGGTCGGTTGCTGTACGGAATAGGTCGATGCATTCGGACGGGCATCTCCCCAACTTTCCAAATAGTGGTTCTCGGCAAGAACAACATCGGCAAAAGCACCAGTCTCGTCGATGCGATCCCCGACCGCCACCACAAGTTTCGCTTTCTTCATGGCCTCGCCGAACGCCTGCCCTTTCGGCATGGTGTACACGGGATTGGCTCCATGAACGATCAGGACATCCACAAGACCCGCCTCGAGCTCCGATTGAAGCGCGGTCAAGGAATGGATGGATCCGGTATGTGGAACCACGTTTGCGGTTCCGTCGATTGTCTTTCCCTCATTTTCGAGGTTGCTGTTGAGAAGGTTCACCACAACCTGGAGCCCGCGACTTCCGCCCGCGAGGACAATTCCCTTGCCTCTTGACTCCCAAAGATCAGATACGACTTTTTTCAGTTTCCCGGCATCAAGCGAACCTGCCTTGGAGGACCACTCTTCGAGAGAACCCGCCAGATACGCGGAAACATCCGCATTTCCTGCAAATTTTCCCTTCTTTTGAACCACAATCATCTCGTGAGCGATTGCAAGCCCCACCGCAACTTCGGAACCGGGGAGGATGGGAAACCGCTCATCCGCACTCGCGCCTGTATTGCTCATGTTGCTCTCAAACACCACAAGCTTGGAGAGTGAATCCTTTGCCTGGGAAAGCTTGCGCATCTTCGACCATTTTTGGGCGTTTCCGACGGGATTTCCCCAGGTTCCGAGGAAGTCCGCACCGATGGATAGAACCATCTCGGCACGATCGAATGCATACTCCGGCACCACCCGGGTGCCATAACTCTCACTCTGACCTTCGGCAACTTCGTCCAGCCCCACGGGATCCGCCTCGATCCATTTTGCATCCGCAAAGGCCGACATGAATTCACGAATCGCTCGACGCGAGCTTTCACTCGACTCCTGAAGGGAGAGGATCCTTACCCTCTTCGATGCCTTCAGTGCGTCCACAACCAAGGCATCCGCCTCCGCCCAATTGAGGGCGGATTTTGAACCACCCTTCGCCCCCTTCATTGGCTTCTTGAGCCGGTCAGGATCATAAAGGTTCAGAACCGAAGCCTGCCCCTGCGCGCAGAGCGAGCCTCCGTTCACCGGATGGGAATCATTTCCTTCGAGCTTGATGGGGCGCCCCTCGCGGGTCTTCACAATGAGGCCGCACGCGTTGGCGCATTCGCGGCATGTGGAGGAGAAATAAAGCGGATTACCGGGAGTCATCTCCTGCGGCTGAACCACATAGGGAATGATCTTGTTCACGGGCCTGCGAGCACAGGCAAAACTCGCCATCGCCATGCTGGCTCCCATCACGGTCAGGAAGTCCCGGCGCGATACTCCGGCCCGATCCATCGCCTCGATCTTCTCAAGGGTTTCGATCGGTTTGTCGAAGAACTCCTGGGAATGGCGGGCTTGCGCTTCTCCGTCCGCCCAATACTCGGGCTTCAATTCCTCGACACTCACCCAATGGCGGGGTTTCTCGAACTTCATTTCTGATACTGGCTTTTGCGTGGGTTCCATTTTCATCCGCTCCAAAATTAATAGTGACAGGTGTTACAGGTGAACGGTGCAACAGGATCCGTTCCCTCCGGATTCTCGGGATGGATCTTCTTTCTCAGATACTGCGGGGTTTCGAATCCGCGATGGCAATTCAAGCACCACCCCATCGTCAGCGGTTGCGCCTGATAGACCTTGTCCATTTCCTTCACATTTCCATGACAGGTCTCACAGGAAACCCCCTTTGAAACGTGCCGCTTGTGATTGAAGTGCACATGGTCCGGAACCTCATGGATCCGCACCCATTCAATCGGCTTTCCTTCCGCGTACGTTTTCTTGATTTTCTGCATCCAAGGACTTTCCGGATACACAAGGGAGTGACAGTTCATGCAGGTGGATACGGAAGGCACGGTTGCATGAGCTCCCTTGTAGGCGCCCCCGTGACAATAACGGCAATCCATCTTGAAAGTGCCCGCGTGAAGCTTATGACTGAAGGGGATCGGCTGATCCGGCTCGTAGCCTTGATTCGACGTTCGTGGAAGAACCGTCCAGGCCGCCAAAAGCAGGCCAATGCTTACCACCGCTCCAAATAACGCAAATTTGCGCAGACCAGAGTTCATGCTGGGTTGCTCCAATTCCTTTGTTGATCGCGGAAAGCTCAAGCATCCCTTGAGCTTTCACCTATTTAAACGTACTGCTGGAATTCCCACACGGTATTGAAAACTCGAAAAGTTGGCAATGACTTTGGTGTGACAATTCACAAATTCCAAAATCAGGACGCGGCGCGCATCAATGAGAGAGATTGCCACTCAGGATTCGGGGTCGCCCTTTTTCCCGGACTCGATTTGCTTCAAAAGCAGGTCCACAGGGGTGGAAAGGCGCTTTCCGGCATTGCATGCTTTGCATGCCGGTACGAGGTTGTTCTTCACCGACCTGCCTCCCCGCGCAAGGGGCACAAGGTGATCCATAGTGAGTTCGCTGGCCCGAAACTTATGGTTGCAATAATGACAAAGGCCGGTCTTCAGCTTTTCCCTCCACCAAGGGGTTTTTCGAAGCTCACGGGCCTTCTCCCGCTCGGCCTTGAGCCTCTTGGGATCGGTATCGTCCTTGTTCAAAAAATAAAATTCGTCGTCAGAACCCATAAAAAAAGAGGGCCTCAGGGTATCACAACCCCGGGCCCTCTTCCCCAATGAAATCACCCCTCGGCTACAAAGTTTCGAGAAGCTTTCTGGCCTCCGCGTAGAATCTTTTCCGGTTTGCCATGGGCAGGGCTTGCACCGACTTGATGAAATCACTCAGCTGCGCGTCGGTACCGGATTGGGCGGCAAGCGCTCCGGTCACTTCACGGACGGAGCCGAGGACGGTATTGGCCTTCGCCACCCGCTTTCCTCTCGACGTCGCCATGAAACTCTTGTAATCGGCACGAATTGACAGATTCGCAGCCTGCAGATCCTCCATCGGAATCTCAAGATACGTGGAAAGCCTCTCCGCCTTGTCCCACGGAAGCGGGGCACGACCATGCTCGATGTTCGAAATGAATTGAACCGAGCATTTCACGGCTTTCGCAACATCGAGCAACCCCAGATTGCGCTCCAGGCGCTTTTTCCGGATCAAATCCCCGAGGGGACCGAAGGAACGTTTATCGGTGGATTTGCCTTTTGGCCGACCTCTTCTCATCTTTGTTTTCTCCTTTTGCGCACTCCTGCGCAGGGTTTAAATCAATCTTTTTCGTTTACTCCGGAGGTCCGGCTCGGCGTGAAACCACGCAGGAACCGCACCTTTCGAAGTGGATTCAACTAATCACGTTTAATTTAATTATTCAACGATAATATTTTAATTCGCCTTTTTCCTGTTGCGCGGAAAAGGTGCATGATTTTCATGGGTTTTTTTGAAGAAAGAAGGTTCCGCATTTCCCGAGCAAGGCGGTTTGATCAGGATTTTGCGCGCCGAAACCTCGAAAAACGATACCGGTGGGATGCCGAATCACACTCCAGACCGGGTCGTGTTTCCACTCTTTCAAACCCCGGAATCGAAAATTCCCCGCCGGAATATCCCGGAAAGAACGCGTCCGCCTCGAACTCCCCCTCAATCTCGGTCAGCAGGATTTCATGGAGAAACGGGAGCGAAAGCGAATAAATCTCCGCTCCTCCGATGACAAACAAATCCAGCTCACGAAACTCAGGTGCGCTCCCGTAGAAGTGAACCGCAGACTCAAGATCATGGAATACCCGAACCCCCGCAGCCTGAAATGAGCGGTCCCGGGTCAAGACGGCATTTTCACGCTTGGGCAGGGGTTTCCCGAGCGAATCATAGGTTTTGCGCCCCATCAGGACAATCTGACCACGGGTGGAATCCCTGAAGTAGCGAAGGTCCTCGGGTAAATTCCAGGGAAGTTTTCCCTTCCATCCGAGAGCTCCATTCTTACCGACTGCGGCGATCGCGATGAGTTTCATTCCTTGAACATTCCCTATATGGCCACCGGCGCCTTGATGGCCGGATGTGGATCGTAGCCCTCGAGCGTGAAATCCTGAAATGTGAACTCAAAGAGATTCCGCACCTCCGGATTCAGTCGCATCCGGGGCAACGGCCGCACCTCGCGGGAAAGCTGAAGCTTGGCCTGTTCCAGGTGGTTCGAGTAGAGGTGAAGATCGCCGAACGTATGGACAAACTCGCCGGGCTTCAAATCACAGACCTGCGCCATCATCAGGGTAAGCAGTGCATAGCTTGCGATATTGAAGGGCACTCCGAGGAAAAAATCCGCCGATCTCTGATAGAGCTGACAGGAGAGTCGGCCGTTGGACACATAAAACTGGAAGAATGCATGGCAGGGAGCAAGTGCCATTTGAGGGATTTCGCCAGGATTCCAGGCGCTCACAATGAGTCTCCGCGAATCCGGATTCTTACGAATTTGCTCGAGAACCTCGGAAATCTGGTCCACTGTTTTTCCGTCCGGAGTTCGCCACGAGCGCCACTGCGCCCCGTACACAGGCCCGAGATTTCCGTGTTCGTCCGCCCACTCATCCCAGATGGTGACTCCGTTCTCCTTGAGGTAGCGGGTATTGGTGTCTCCCTTCAGAAACCAAAGAAGCTCATGAATGATGGACCTGAGGTGCACCTTTTTGGTCGTGACCAGGGGAAACCCCTCTTCAAGATCAAAGCGAAGCTGAGCCCCGAACAAGCTCAAAGTCCCGGTGCCCGTCCTATCCTGTTTCGGGGTGCCTTCGTCCAGAATCTTTTGCATCAAATCGAGGTATGATCTCATGGTGTCTCCTTGAACCTTTCAAACCGACCCCATTCTGCACTTTGATCCCCGAATTGCAAAATCAAAACTCCTTTGCTAGTTTCCCCGTCGGACATGGAAGTTCATCCAAAACCCAAGAGCATTTCCCAAACCGTCACGAAAAAACTGGATCTCGGGAAACTCAATCCTGAGCAAAAAGAGGCGGTTCTCCATACCGAGGGTCCTTTGCTCATTCTTGCGGGCGCGGGGAGCGGCAAGACCAATACCATGACCCACAGGATCGCCTACCTGATCGCTGAAAAGCACATCCCTGCGAACCGGATCCTGGGTCTCTCCTTCACCAACAAAGCCGCCCATGAGCTGAAGGACCGGGTTCGGGCCATGATCCGGAAATCCGCGGGCGACAAGGCGGCCAAGGGACTCATCGTTTCGACCTTTCACAGTCTTTGCGTTCGGATCCTCCGTGAGTTCGCACCTCGCATTGGATACACCTCCGAATTCTCCATTCTGGATCCAAGCGATCAGGAATCCATCGTCCGCGAGATTCTGAAATCGATCAATATTGACGCCAAAAAGTTTGATCCCTCCTGGATTCTCTTTCAGATCGGACAGGCAAAGAACAAGTTTCTCTCGGGCGAGGATGCCACCCGTTTTTTCGATACCCTGAAGGGCCCGAAGGTCTCCTATGACGATTACTCCATCGCTCTCCAATCCGTTTTTCCCCGCTATCAAGACCGCCTCCGCCTCCTGAACTCGATGGACTTTGATGATCTTCTTTTCAATGCCGTCACCTTGCTTGAAGCCCATGCAGATGTGAGGGAGGCTCTCTCCCGGCGCTTCCAATACATCATGGTCGACGAGTACCAGGATACGAATGCATCCCAATTCCGCCTCCTGGAAGCACTCACCTCAACCCACTCGAATCTTTGCGTGGTGGGAGATGACGATCAATCCATCTATGCGTGGCGCGGAGCGGACCCCTCGCACATCCTGGGATTTGAAAAGCACTTCCGGGGAACCAAAAAAATCATCCTGAATCGCAACTATCGAAGCACCGAAAACATCTTGAATGCCGCAAACACGGTGATCTCGAAAAATCCGAAACGATTTCCGAAATCGTTGTGGTCCGGAAAGGGTGCCGGGTCGCCCATCCACATGGTTGCCGTGGAGGAGGATCGCGCAGAATCGAAAATGGTGGCGGAGGAAATCCAAAAGAAGGCCGCCGAGCGCGCCGTTCATCGCAATGATCCATCCTTTCCACTTTGGAATGAGTTCGCCATTCTCTACCGTTCGAACTCGCAATCCCGAATCTTCGAGGAGGCGCTCAGGCTTCATCAAATCCCCTACAAACTCGTCGGAGCCCTCTCCTTTCTTGACCGCAAGGAAGTAAAGGACGTTCTTTGCTTCTGGAAGCTTGCGTTGAATCCTAAGGACGACTCGGCCATCCGTCGCGTGATCAACTGGCCCGCCCGGGGGATCGGGAAAAACTCGATCCAGGTGATCCACGAACATTCCGTGAAGAATGGTTGCTCCTTTTTCGAATCGATGCAGGATCCGGTCGTGTGTTCCGGATTCAACGAGAAAACGAAACGGGGAATCCAAACCTTCCTCGAACTCCTCTCGGAGATGAACTCGGATCTTGCAAAGATCAAACGCGAGGACTTCGGCGGACAGGACAGCGCGTTTCTCACGGCGATCTCCGAATGGGCCCGCAAGTCCCTTGAGCGGATCGGTGCCAAGGCGGCCCTTCAGGCCGAGGAAGAGGATGTGGCCAAGGCGCAAAAGCGGTTTGAAAATGTCGATGAGCTTGCAAGCTCGATCGGCATGATGGACCTCGCCGGAATCTCCCAGGAAACAGCGCCTGAAAATGCGATTCCGGTGATGCAGGAGTTCCTCTCGCAACTGGTTCTGAATGCCAAAGAAGAAAAGAAGGACGAAGAGGATGTGCCCCAGAATGCCCTGACCTTGATGACCTTGCATGGAGCAAAGGGGCTCGAGTTTCCCATCGTATTCCTGGTGGGCATGGAAGATGGAACTCTTCCCCATCAGCGCACGATTGATGAAGGCACAGACCTCTCCGAGGAGCGGCGCTTGTTCTACGTCGGCATCACCCGGGCACGGGAAGAGCTCTACCTCACACGAGCGAAGAATCGGGTGCGCTACGGAAAGTTGATTCCGAGAAATCCATGCCGTTTTCTTGAAGACATCCCCGCGGAGCTGATTCTCGAGCGCGACGAATCCTCCACGCCCGTGTTCAAATCCGAGGAAGCAGCCAAAAAACACGAAGAAGAGGTGAAGAACTTCTTTGACGAGATCCAAAAACGCCTGAAAAAAACCTGACAACCCTGCTCCGTCAAAGGTTTCGCCGGGAAATATTTTCACCCCTCTCCTCAATGCGCATTGCACCAACTCCGAAGAGGTTTCTAGGAGTTCAAACCATGAAGCAGTCAGTACTTTTTTTGTCCATGATCCTGGCCCTCTGCACCACCGCCTGTAGCCCGAAAGACACCGTGAAACTCAAGGGTGTTGATTTGGGAACCCACGAGGCCCAGGGGCGCACCTATGTCGATTTCGAAGCGATCGTCCTGATGGGACGCCTCCACTTTCCAAATCTCGAGGTGCCGATCCGCCATCCGGGCTCCCTGCAGACTCTGGGGAGCCTGCTTTTGCAACCCCTTGACGACGGATCCAATCGCTTTTTCCTTTCTGTCGATTTCGAGGCGGCAAGTTCGATTGATCCGGCTCTCGGACTTTCTCTCCCTAACGGCAGGGAACTGCCACGCGCACTGGACGCGGGATCAACCCGCATGATCGGAATCCCCATCCTCGAGGCGTCCCGGATCTACCTCGGTGGCAGTCTCAAATCCGACCTGATTGTGGGTGCCGCACTCGGAATTCCCGCGCTCGATTCGGTGACACAGTCCATTCCGTTCCCCTTGAATCTTTTCTTCTCCTACCCCTTTTCTCCCGAAGTTTCCGGAGTTGCGGGACTGTATTCCAGTCCGCTTCGGGGCCGAAACGGTGTGGGGATCTTCGCAAAGAAATCGCTCTCCCCCTCCAAACAGGCCTTCTCGATCAGTGCTGCAAATCCCCTTCCCAAGGATGCCGAGCGCATGACCACTGTGAGCCTGATCAAGCTGGATCGCCTGCTCCAGAGAAACGCGACCCTCAAAATCAAGTGATTCGATTGTGAGTTTACCCAAAATTCCACCCTCTTGACGCGACAGTGTGCTATCGTGCGGTCTCTCAACAAAGGAGCATGACATGTCGAACTTACCTCTTTTTTCAGGAGCTTCAGCTGAATTTTGGCTCCGCTGGTTCCATACCTTTTTCGGAATCCTCTGGATCGGTCACTTGTACTATTTCAACTTTTCCCAAATGGGATTCATGTCGGAGGCGGATGCCGCCACGAAGTCGGTGGTTTTCCAGAAGCTGACTCCCCGGACCATGAAGTACTTCCGTTATGGTGCCCTTTTCACCTTCCTCACAGGTTGGGGAATGATCGGCCACAAGATGGGCGCTATGGGCATCCCGGCGACTTCCGCTTGGGGAACCGTGATCCTGACGGGCGGTCTGATCGGAACTCTCATGTTCCTGAACGTATGGCTCATCATCTGGCCCGCAAACAAACTCATCATTGAGAACGCCGTTCGCACCTCCAAAGGGGAATCCGCCCTTCCTGGAATCGCCGATCTCGCTTCGCGCGCGGCGATCGCATCAAGGACGAACACCCTGTTTTCCGTTCCGATGCTGTTCTTCATGACTGCAGCATCCCACCTGAGTGTCACCCTGTCGGATCAGGCATCGCTGGTTCCCTACTGGAGCGTGTTCACGATCCTGATTGGTGCCATTGAGTTCAATGCGATCAAGGGCAAGATGGGCCTTCTCCAAAAAATGGCTCATGTGATCCATTTCGGACTTCTGGTTACGATTCTCCTCTATCTTGCGATGGCGTTCCTCGCGGGTTGATGAATTTTGATTCTTCGCCTCCCCTCTCTTGAATGACGGGGGAGGCGGGAATCCCGGCCCCATTCCCATGCCTCTGGAAATCCTGAAACTCAGCTCCACTCCCCCCTCGGAACAGCCGGCACGCTCGGCGGGAGCCCGGAGGATTTTCGAGGAGACGGCTCCCTCGCTTCGCACTCTTCCCGCTGAGGATCAACTGCGATTCGAAAGAAAGTATTTTGGCATCTACCTTGAGAATCCCGAGTGGATGTTTCTCGCCATCGATTCTGGACAGATCCTCGGGTATCTTGCGGGAGCCCCTCTCACCCTTCCCGTCCATTTCTCACTCAACCCCTATCTTGAAAGATTTCGAAGCGAAATCGAGCGGGAGTTCCCGGCACACCTCCATCTGAACCTGACCGAGGGGGCTCGCGGAATGGGCCTTGGAACAAAACTGATTTCAAGGTTTCTCTCGGAAGTCCGCACGATGGACCCATTTCCTTGCGGAGTCCACATCGTCACCTCACCCGACTCGGAGAATGTCAGATTCTACCTGAGAAACGGATTTGAAAGAACCACAACCAACGGGAACTTTCTTTTCATGGGAAAAACACTCTAAGAGGATACCGCTCAGGCGGTGTGGAAACCCGGTCCCACAGCACGAATCCGAAACAGTGCTCCTATCTTCCCGAGCCGAGACGGACTTTCGGCGTCCTTGCCCCCGACCGTTTCAAGAAATTCCGAAAGACACCTTGGCTGAGCTCGATGGAACGAGGCAAGTGCGTTTCGGTCTCTTCAAGAATCGTTTCCGGCACAAAGCGCCCCTCTGAATTCCGGAAAATCTCCCGGTTCTCGGGCATCTCGATCCAATGTCCGATGGTGGGCCGGTCAATCTCGATGTGAAATTGAAACCCGTACACTCGGTCTCCATATCGAAATGCCTGTCCATGACAGACCTCCGAGAATGCGAGATGATCTGCAGAGGCGGGAATCTCGAAGGTATCCCCGTGGGACTGAAACAACATCTCGCTTTCCTTGAATCCGGAAAAAATGGGGTCACTCCGGCCCTTCTCCGTGAGATGCACCGGAACCCAACCCATTTCCCGCTCCGTGTGTTTTCTCACTTCCGCCCCAAGAACATGGGCAAGAATCTGCGATCCGAGACAAATGCCCAGAATCGGCATGTTCCGTTTCAGCGCAGCCTCGATCAATCGCATTTCCACTTTGAGGTGCTGGTAGACATGGGACTCATACACCCCCATATAGCCACCCATCAGGATCAAACCATCATAGCGGTCAATTTCGGGAACAGCGTCAGGAGCACGCTCAAAATTCACATAGCGAATCCGGATTCCCTCTTTTTTAAGCAAAGGGTCAAGGGTCCCCAGCGCCTCGAAGGATTCATGCTGGATGAGAAGAACGCGCTTCATTCCATCAGGATAATGCAGGGCGAATCCTGCCGCACGCGTAATTCCGGGGTGTCAGGTTTTTGTCCTGTTCAGTTTTTAAATTAGGCATGTGTAAAATCAAGAGTCTGGGGGTCCCTTTGAAACTTCACACTCTTGCTCTTTTGTTTCTGGTGTCCATGTCCGAACCCGCATTCGCATACCTGAGCACTCCCGAATCAGCCTGCACACCCGTTGATCTCCGTTCCGAGTTCCTCCTCAAGATGCGGAATCAACGCGGCATCTCCTGGTGTTATGCTCATGCGGCAGCCGACCATCTCCAATACACATACCGCCTTCCGGAGCCGGTGTCGGCCGCAGACATCGCGATCCTGTACTCGGGCAGTGACATGGCAAAAACCATGACCTTCTTCAAAAGACTGCTGTCGAAGGAAGCGAGGAGCGAACCACCCCAGACCGGATTCATCGTGAAGGCGGTAAAACGCGCGATTCAGTCCGGATACTGTCCCGAATGGGCCTTTCCATCCGAAGAGTGGACCCGGATTGATGCATCGGGAAAGAAAGATCAAGTGGAAATCCTGAAAGCGACCCTTGAAATGTACTCTCTGCAAAAAGAGGTGCAAAGCGGAAAATATCCAACACCTTCCTCCCTTCCCTGGCATTATGAATTCGAACACATCAATCGCAGCTCATTCCACTCAATCCTTGCACGATCAAAGAAGAACACGCTTCTTGCCTCACTCCGCACGGCGGCATGCGATCGCGAACGACGTCCCTATCCCCTGGGTCCGGTCAAGAGCTGCTTCAAGCTTACGGGGCGACGGGTCTTTCAGCGGATCAATTCCCAACTCTCCTCGAAAATGCCGGTATCAGTGGACTTCTTCAGCGGGGTTTTCGGAAACTATGACAGCGCAAAACGGAAGATTGATGATCTCCATACAGTGCTCCTCTATGGTCGAAAATACGATCCCACTCAAAAAGAATGCGTTTACCTGATGAAAAACTCCTATGGCGAAGACTGCTCTCAATACGATCCCAAGATCAAATGCGAGGCGGGCTATCTGTGGTTCCCGGAGAGCAAGCTTTCACGCTACTTGACGAGCACCCTCTCCATAACCCGGCAATGATTTCATTCCAAATCTGCATTCCGTTTCCGGTACACTCAATCACATGCTGAAGCACTCCCTGGGAATCCTGATCACCTTCGCCTTCGGCCTTGCGTGCGCCCAACCCGGAGTTGCCAAGGACCAGGCACCCGTACCCGATGTCCCGTTGATCCCGGAACAGATCACGGAAACGGCGCGGAAGGAGCTCTTCCAAAAGGGGATCTCCCCCGACTTCCTCGGGGAAATCGAGCTCAAATACACCAGGAAAAAGAACTGGATCCAATCCTCGCTCAAACTCATTGAGCCGAATGTTTATGGATTCCTCTACCAGGGGGATTACCTGAAGCACGACTCGAAGCGGGCCAGAAAAAAAACCTCACGCTACTTGATGGCCCATCATCACAGTTTTCTTGCAGCCGAAAAACGATATCGTGTTTCGGCCGAGTCGATTGCGGCACTCCTCTGGGTTGAAACCAAGCTCGGGAACGACATGGGCCAACATGCGGTGCCCTTTGTGTTCTATTCCATCGCTCTTGCCTCACAACCATCGGTTTGCAGGGAAATGGAAAAGCTCCTGCCGGTTAAGCTCGACGGAGCAAAAACCGCAGAGAAACCCGACCCTGCGACAGCCGCGAGAAAGCTGGAAGAGCGATGCAAACAAAAATCCGAGTGGGCCATCTCGGAACTGAAGGAGCTCTCGAGGCTTCATGAATCAGGCAAGCTTGATGCCTTCAAACTTCGGGGTTCCTTCGCCGGAGCCTTCGGAATTCCTCAGTTTCTACCCTCAAGTTACGCAAAGTATGCGATCTCGGAGTACCGAAAAAAACCGAATCTGTTTCTCATCTCGGATGCAATCCTGAGTGTTGGAAACTTCCTGAAACAGAATGGATGGAAGCCGGATTCGACCGACTCCCAGGCCCAAGCACTCTACGCCTACAACCGTAGCAGGGACTACGGCGTGGTGATTCTGCAAATTGCGGAGCAACTCGGCGAGATCTGAAACCCAGATAAATTTGATCTGGAGCCGCCCTGCCCTGGAATTCTCGATGAAAACCGCTGTATTTGGTATGTGTCACCGATGACACATTGTCAAAAATGACGCGTGTCGGCGAAGATTCTTCTAGGGGGATAAATATGTTGAAAAAAATTGCTCTACGAATGGCTCTTTCGATCGCAGTAACCGCTTGTGGCTCACAGGATGCCTTGATTCAAGTCTCTGATCCGGCACGCCCGGTGGAACGGGTCAGCTCGGTTGCGAGCGCAAACCCTGAGAATCCCTCCGACCCTTCGGGCACGGTCCGGATCATCGCTCCGAAGGAGTCTGAGGAACTTCCTTATGCAAAGTTCAAACTCATTTTCTCAATCGAGGACTCTGATCAACTGAAGGACTACACCATTAAACTGGATGGACAGGTCATCTCTTCAAAACTGGCTGCAGGACGAATCCTTTATGTCGAAAAAGACATGCCAATCACCTCTTGCTACATGGGAACCATCATTTTTCCCGGCAAACACCAAGTCGAAGTTTCCTATCATGACAGCCTTGGAAACGAACTCACGGCCGAAGCTTCTTTCAGCCTGAATCAATAGCCCTAAAACGCAAAAACCCCCTGGCTGCCGTGAAGAAGCAACCAGGGGGTTTTGTAATATAAATGGGGGCGTCGTGCTATTTTGACACCGAGCTACCTCGGCACTATCGTCGCCGCAGGCGGGCTTAACTTCTGAGTTCGGAATGGAATCAGGTGGGACCCCGCCGCTAAAGACACCCCCAAACCTTCTTCGGGGACCTTTTTTCGGAT